>JAMZEJ010000003.1 GCA_024508355.1 Rhizosaccharibacter radicis | reverse complement strand
GGGGCGGTCGAAGTTGCCGGTGACGCCGCCCTCGATCTGCAGCCCATAGGCGACCTTGCTCCACCAGCCGCCGGCGGCGGGTGCCGCGGGCGCGGCCGACGGTGCCGCCGCCGCCGGCGCGTTGCTGCCAGCCGCCCCCGCGGACGGTCCTGCGGACGGCCCCACTCCCGGCCCGGACCCAGAACCACCGGCACCACCACCGCCGGCGGGAACCGAAGCCCCAGGCAGGGCACCAGAGCCGGACCCGGACTGCGCCACCACAACAGGCCGCGAACCAACAGACTGCGCACGGGAGGGGGAAGGAAGCGAAAACGCGGCCAGCACCGTGCAGCCGGTGGCGACGGGCAGCAAAAACGTTCGGGTCATGGAGCTCTGTCGGTTGTCACGAGAAAAAGGAATGGCCGGCATCCGCCAGCCCAACGGCGCGGCGTGGGGCGCGCGTGGCCGCGCCGGGAGGCTCAGTGGCGGCGCCGTTCGGCCGTCAGCAGGATGTGCGCCGCGTGGTCGATGAAGGCGGGGTCCTCGGCATGGAACCGTTCCAGCTCGTCCAGCCTCGACAGGAACACGGGATCACCGTCCCCGGACGCGATGCCGAACCGTTCGTGGAACAGATCCAGCCCCCGGACACGGACGCGGTCCAGGCGCTCCCGCAGGATGGCGGCGACCGTGCCGCTGGCGGCCGTGGGCGCCGCCTCCCGGCCTGGCATCACCACGCACAGCCGGTTCGCCGTGACCCGCGCCAGTTCCCCGGCGAGGCGGGCGACCCTGGCGGGAGCGCCGGACATCTCGAAGCACAACACGAGGTCGATGCTCGCATCCGGATCGCGCAGGCGCGTTTCCGGCTCGCCATGTTCCACCGACAGGCACAGCCGTCCGACGGGGAGGGAACGGGTGGCCTCCGCCGCCATCGCGGCTGCCCGGCCGATCAGCGCGTTGCAGGGTTCGACGCCGCGCACGCGGATGCGGTTGAAGCCGAGCGCGTCCGCGCGCATCGCCAGCCGGCGCAGCCACCCGCCCTCCCCGCAACCCAGTTGCAGGATGGTGATGTCCCGCCGCCCCCCGAGGGCGATTCCCACCAGCGCCTCGTCGAGCAGCTGCCAGACCTGCGCCGCTGCGAAGGGCGACAGGTCGCGATGACCGGTGCCGGCGATCGGGGCGGCCGGCGGCCATGCGAACGGAACAACCGGGAGCGGGCTCGCCGCCGGAGCGATGGATCGTGGCGTGGTCGGCATGAAGGCGCTCCGTCCGGACGATGCCCGCGAAAGCGGCGGGCAACGGCATGGTCCGTCCGAGCGGCCTAAAGAAGCGATGGCCAACGCCCGTGCCGGGCATAAAGGCGGGGTCAAGACCACGCAGTCGCGGTGCGGCGGGTTCGCGGGCGCAGGCCAGCGGCGCCGACAGGGCGGCCAGTCGTTCGCGACCCGGGGAAGGCGCCTCGCTCCCGTCAGGCGGCGATTGCTTCAGCGCTGTTACAAAACGGCCCCGCCCGCGTCATGATTCAGAGGAAGCATCGGCGCAGAAGCTCGCGCCGCCACGTTCGAGAAGCGTCCGATGACCAATCGCCTCACCTTCCTGTCCCTGTTCCTGCTGGCCGGTGGCGGCACCCTCGCCTCGCCGCTCGCCTACGCGCAGAGCTGCGGCTGTCCGCCGGCGGTCGCGGGCGTGCCCGCCGCCGAGCCCGGCGTGCCGGTGGTGGTGGCGCCCGAACCGCCGCCCCCGCTGCCGGAAGAGGAACAGCCGCCCCTGCCCGCTCCCGGCTATCTGTGGACCCCCGGCTACTGGTACTGGAACAACGTCGATTACTATTACGTGCCCGGCGCCTGGGTGGCTCCCCCGCGCCCCGGGCTGTTGTGGACACCGGGTTTCTGGGTCTTCGCCGCCGGCGTGTATCGCTTCTCGCAAGGCTATTGGGGGCCGCGCGTCGGCTTCTATGGCGGGATTCCCTACGGCAACGGCTATGACGGCCGCGGCTATGACGGCGGCCGCTGGACCAACAACCAGTTCTTCTACAACCGCTCGGTCACCAACATCACCGACACCCACATCACCCAGATCTACGAGCACCCGGTGGCGATCGACCAGCGCGGGCCCAGGATCAGCTTCAATGGCGGTCCAAACGGCATCGCCCTGCGCCCCGACGAGGCCCAGCTCGCCCTGCTGCGGGAGCCGCGGGTGGTGCCGACCGAAGGCCAGCTGCGCCACGTTCGGGCCGCGGCCATGACCCCCGCCGCGTTCGACGCGGTCAATAACGGTCGTCCGTCCATGCCTGTGCTGCTGAGGTCGGTGCATGATCAGGCGGAACACCTGCCCGAGGCCCGGCCGCCCGGCCCTCGCCCCGATTTCCGCCCCGAGCCCGGGCCTGGTCCTCGCCCGGGCGACGGGCGCGCGGACCCATCCCGGGCCCCCGGCGGCCCCGGAGGTCCCGGCGCGCCGGGGGGCACCGAACGGCGTCCGGGCCCCCCGGCGGTGCCGGATGCGGCACAGCATCCCGGCCCGCACGGCGACGCGCACCCGGGAGGGATGCCGGGACCCGGCGATCGCGACCATGGCGCCCCGATCCAACCCGCGCCGCACGACGACCGGGCGAACCAGTTCCAGGCCGGACATCACCCGGTCGGCGGCCCGATCCACGCTATCGGCGAGCCCGAGCGCGCCAATCCCCCGCCCCACGGCCGGGAGGAGGGACCGCCGGGCCGCGGGATGGACGCCGCAAGGCCCGAGCGTGCTGCCCCGTATCCGATGACCGGCGGTCATCCGCCGCCGGGCGAGCCTCGACCCGAGCGGTTCGGCCCCGAAGGACCCCGGCCGCAGTTCCGGTCGGAGCCACCGCCCCATGCGGGCGCACAACCCCGGCCGGGCGCGCCGCCGCACGAAGGTCCGCCTCGCGAAGCCCCCCATGGGCACGATCACGGCGATCCGCGCCGCCCACCCAGTTGACGGAAAGGTCGGGCATCGTTTCCGGGCATTCCGGTGACGGCGCCCAGCCCGTGCGCGCGGCCGGCGATCATCCGCGCTCGATCCACCATCCCCGGTCGCCGCGTCAGAGCCATGCCGGTTTCCGGCGGCACCGCGGTCATCTCCCGGAAGCCGATCATCGGCAGGCCGTCGGGCAACGACGACGTCGCGATGCTTCGAGCGGCGACCTGCCCGTCCCGACGCGACACGCCCTCGAGGCCACATCGCACCGACAGCACGGCGGCACGACGGCCTCGCCGCTCTCAGTTCCGTAGCAGGGCGGGCAATGGCGGCTGAACGACCTGAGCACCTTCCTCCGGCATCTCCGGAAGATCGGGCGGCAGGTCCTTCTCCCCGCCGCCGGCCAGCGTCACGGCTTCCAGCGCTTCCAGCAACACCCGCCGCGTCACGCCGGTGCCCCCGGCCAGGGCCAGCTCGTCCAGCCGGCGGGCGGCATCCCGCACCGCGTCCGTCGTGCGCGGCAGCCGGTGCAGCATCCAGCCCAGAGCCCGTGGCGGCACCGGAAGCTGGCGTTCGGCCAGCAGCCGCGCCAGCAGGGTCCGCAGCAGCGCGTCTTCCGGCGGATGCAGCCGCACGGCGGACACCGCCCGCAAGCGGCTCGCCAGATCCGGCAAGCGCGCCGCCCACCGCGAGGGCGGCGCGCGCCCGCTCAGCAGCAGCGCGGTCCGGCCCAGCCTGGCGCGGTTCAGCAGGTGCAGCAGCGCATGCTCGTCCGGCGCCTCGTCCGCGTCGTCCACCGCGACCGCCGTCGCGCCCTCGAACGCCACCCCGTCCTCCGGCCGGCGCAGCGCCGTGCCCGGCAGCAGCACCGCGCCATGCTCGGCCGCCCAGACATGGAGCAGATGGGTCTTGCCGATCCCCGCCTCGCCCCACAGCGCCAGCCGTCGCTCGGGCCAGCCGGCGGCGGGCATCCCGAGCCAGGCCAGCGCTTCGCGATTGGACGGCGCCGCCACGAAGTTGCCGCGCTCGAACCTCGGCTGGTGTGGAAACGGCAACGCCAGCTGCCGCCCCGGCCCGCCGCCCGGCGCCGCCGCCGACGCGGCGGCCGGCGCCGCGAGCGGCCCGTCCTCCGTCCCCTGCCCGGGCCGCCCGGCCCCGGCGGGAGCCCGAAACGCGCTCCACCGCTCCCCGCATCCGTTCCGCACCGCTTTGCGCGCCGCCCCGCCTGCCGTAAATGGTCGCGCAAGCCCTAGCCCGAACCGGCACCGGCCTTCATCAGCCGCGACGTGCCGCGAGCCGATCGATCCCCCGTTTCCACAGCCGCGCGAGGCCCGCCGGATGAGTTCCCCGCTTCCTTCCTCCGGCCGACCCGAGTCCGGTGCCACTTATGCACAGGCCGGGGTGGACATCGCCGCCGGCGACGCGCTGGTCGACGCGATCAAGCCCGCGGCGAAGAAGACCGACCGCCCCGGCACCATGGGCGGACTCGGCGGATTCGGCGCCCTGTTCGACCTAAAGGCGGCGGGCTTCCGCGATCCGGTGCTGGTGTCCTCCACCGACGGCGTCGGCACCAAGCTGATGCTGGCGATCGAGACCGGGCAGCACGAAACGGTGGGCATCGACCTGGTGGCGATGTGCGTCAACGACCTGGTGGTGCAGGGCGCCGAGCCGCTGTTCTTTCTGGACTATTTCGCCACCGGCAGGCTCGCGGTGCCCGACGCCGCTAAGGTGGTGTCGGGGATCGCCGAAGGCTGCCGCCTGTCCGGCTGCGCCCTGGTGGGGGGCGAGACCGCCGAGATGCCGGGTATGTACGCCGCCGGCCATTACGACCTCGCCGGCTTCTCCGTCGGCGCCGCCGAGCGGGGCGACCTGCTGCCCCGCAACGTGCAGCCGGGCGACGCCATCATCGGCCTGTCGTCCTCGGGCGTGCATTCCAACGGCTTCTCGCTGGTGCGCGCCATCGTGCAGCGCGCGGGCCTCGGCTGGAACGATCCCTGCCCCTACGCGCCCGGCCTGACGCTGGGCGAGGCGCTGATGACGCCGACGCGCCTCTATGTGCGTCAGCTGCTGGCCCTGCACCGGGCCGGGCTGGTGAAGGCGGCCGCTCACATCACCGGCGGCGGCCTGCCGGGCAATCTTCCCCGCGTGCTGCCGCGCGGCACCGTGGCGTCGCTCGACCAGGGAAGCTGGCCGGTGCCGCCGGTGTTCGACTGGCTCCGGGAGGCCGGCACCGTCGACGCGGACGAGATGCTGCGCGTGTTCAACTGCGGCGTCGGCATGGCCGTCGTGGTGAGCAACCTCAGCAGCGCCACCGCCCTGCTCAGCGAGATGGGCGAGGAAGCCTTCCTGATCGGCCGCATCGAGGCGGCAACCACCCCCGATGCGGAGCCGTCCCTGCGCCTCGCGCCGCGCAGCGCCTTCGATGCCCCTGCCGGCTGAGAACGGTCCGGTGGACGGGCGCATCCCGGTCGCGGTGCTGATCAGCGGCCGCGGTTCCAACATGACCGCGCTGATCGAGGCCTGCCGGGAGGAAAGCTTTCCGGCCCGCATCGCCCTGGTGCTGAGCAACGAGCCCGCGGCGGCGGGACTCGCAACAGCCGCCTCGGCCGGGCTGCGCACCGCCAGCCTCGATCACCGGCCCTTCGGACGCGACCGCGAGGCGCACGAACGGGAGATCGACGCGCTGCTGCGAGAGGCCGGGGCGCAGGCCGTGTGCCTCGCCGGCTACATGCGCCGGCTGACGCCCTTCCTGGTCGGCGCCTGGAGCGGACGGATGCTCAACATCCACCCGAGCCTGCTGCCGAGCTTCCCGGGGTTGCACACCCATGAACGGGCGCTGGCAGCCGGCGTGCGGATCCATGGCTGCACAGTGCATCTGGTGACGGAAGGCGTGGACGAGGGCCCGATCCTGGGCCAGGCGGCGGTGCCGGTGCTGGCGGGCGACGATGCCGCGACGCTGGGCGCGCGCGTCCTGGCGCAGGAGCATCGGCTTTATCCTGCCGTGCTGGCGCGCCATCTGCGGCCGGACGCGGAACAGGCCGGCAGCGACGGCGCGGCGGCGCTGCGCTGCTTCTGAGCGGCGGCGCCGCTCAGCGCTTGCGCAGCACCATCGGCTCGACGCCGACGGGGTTCACCGGGAAGCTCATCACCGTGCCGGACGGCGCGTCCGCGAAGCTGCGGGCACGCTGCACGAAATCCGTGCGGCCGCCGAAGGTGAATCCGGACGGCAGATGCCAGTCCCCGGGCAGCATCACGGCTGCCAGCAGCAACAGCGCCCGCGCCGTATAGCGCACCGCGACCCAGCGGTCCGCCGCGGCCGCGAACAGCACCGCCCCCCAGCACAGCATCGGCATGACGTAGTAGCGGTCGCCCACGTCGGGGTGGGACATCGCGAACCAGGCCGGGTCGCTCGACCCGATCGCCGGCCGCACCAGCGCCGCCAGCATGATGCCGCCCGCGAACACGCAGCCGAACCGCACGGCGGCCGGCCCCACCACCAGCGTCCGCGCGGTCAGCGCCGCCGCCAGGGCGAACACCGCCGCCGGCATCACCCCGTTCGTCCACCACGGCAGCTCGGTATAGACGGGATCGGAATGCCGTCCGATCAGCAGCGGCAGGATCACCTGCAGCGACAGGATCAGCGTCAGGCGGCGGGGACCGGCGCCGAGCGGGGGTGCGGCGCGGCCGCCCCCGCCGCCGAACAGGCACCAGAGCTGCACCACCACGCACAACAACAGGATCGCGAACCGCACGAGGTCCGCCCGGTCGCCCCGCATGAAGGCGCGCCACAGCGCCACCGGCAGGACGAACACGCAGCAAGGCCCGCTGAGCCCGGACAGCACCAGCACCAGCAGATCGAAACCCCGTCCCACGGCGCCGGCGGGCGGACGGCCGACGCACACCAGGAAGGCCAGCAGCGCCAGATGCCACTGCACGTTGGTGAGGTTGGCATAGACCTCGAAGCTGTTGGGCAGCAGCACGTAGAGCAGCGCGAAGGCCGCTCGCACCGTCCAGCGCGGGCACAGCTCGGCCAGGCGGTCCGACAGCATGAAGGTCGCCACCCCGGCCTGCACCAGGATCGCCGCACCGGCGAACAGCGTCGGCGCCCAACTCAAGGGAAACGGCTGCGCGGCCAGCGCCACCAGACGCGAGATCGTCTGCAGGTAGCCGGTCCAGGGCTTGAACAGCGAGCTCCAGCCCATCGTGTAGGCTTCCGGATACCAGCGCCAGCCATCCTCGGCCCAGAACGTGGCATGCAGCAGCACCCCGGGCCGGCGCGACACCACCAGCAAGGCGGCCAGCAGAAACACCAGCGCAAGCGGCGGCCTCGGCAGGGCACGCAGGCGATCGGGAATGACGGCGGCGGCGATGGTCATGGCCCGGCGTAGTAGAACGCGATCACCGCGCGGGGAACGGCATACAGGCTCGCGAGCCCGGCCACCGCCGGCACAACCAGCAACCAGCCCGGCAGGCGCGACCGGGACCAGGCCGGAACAACCGGCACCGCCAGCGCCAGCAGGGGCAGCAACGGCACCAGGTAGCGTCCCTGCACGCCGCTGATCCAGTCGTATCCCACCGGCGTGAAGCTCAGATATTGCGACAGATAGATCAGCAGCAGGGTCGCGAACGCCGCGCCACCGAGCAGCAGCGCTTCCTGCCAGGACGAGCCCTCGCGCAGCGTCCGGCCGCCCACGGCGCCCCCGTCGGCCAGCAGGGCCGCGAGCAATGCCGCCGCCCACAACGCGAGCAATCGTTTCGGCAGCACGAGGTTGATCCATCCCAGCACGCCCAGCAGCTGGGTGAACACGTCGGGGAAGCGGCGGATGGTGTGGAACGGCAGCGTCACGAACAGCCAGGGACGGGCCAGCAGCACCCGCAGCTGCGCGCCCATGTCGGTGGCGTCGAACACCGCCGGGCGCGATCCGGGCCAAAGCGGTCCCGCTTCCTCCGGCGCCCGCACGATCGGCGACGAGCAATAGCGAACCGTGAGCCAGGTCCAGCACGAAGCCAGCAGCATCACCAGAAGGATCGCGCCCAGGCGCTGCCCGGCGAATGGCGGCCACCGGCGCCCCGCTCCGAGCCGCAGCGGCAGCAGCAACAGCGAGGCCACCGGCAGGTAGGGCGGCTTGGCCAGCACGATGGCAGCCACCAGGACCCCGGCCGCCAGAAAGGAAGGCGAGCGCCACGGCTCGGCCTCAGCACCCACCCGGGACATGCAGGCGGCCGCCAGCACGGTCGCCGCGATGATCAACCCGTCCTGGCTGAGCGATCCAGCGAGCGACACGCTGGTCGGCAGCAGCAGCGTCGCCAGCAGCAGGGCCCGCCCCCGCCGCGCCAGCAGCAACGCCATGCCGCCCATGACACCGAACAGCACGAGGTTGCACAGCCGGGCCGCCAGGAACGCCGTGTGCGGCGTGCCCCTGGTCGCGCGGGTGGCCCCGATGGCCAGCGCGGAGGGCACATAGAAGATCGGCGAATAGCTCGCGATCGTTCCCAGCTCCATGAAGCTGGTGTGGTCATGGAACCGCGCCGCCTCGCCGCGGGCGAGATCGCCGCCGGACACGTGCACGGGATGATGGTCGTTCGGATGCGGATAGGTCGACAGCGCATCGAGCATCGCGGGATCGGCCATCACCCCTTCCTGCGCGCGCACCCGGCCGGTCTCGTCCGGCCGGGTGCGCCGCTCGCCGATCCACTCGCCGTGCAGCAGCGACTCCGCCCTCAGCACGTGCGCGGGTTCGTCCGGCACCTGTCCCAGGGGCAGCGATCCGGACAGGAACAAGCCCAGCGGCAGGAACAACGCCAGGAACATCGCCGCGAACCGCGCCTGCGCCGGAAGGGTTCCGTCGGTCCCGGCACGCTTTCCCTCGAACAACCGCAACGAGCACACCCCCAACCGGCCAGGCACCATCCGCCGGCCCTCCCGGAGGTCCCATAACAGCCGTGGCGCTTCCGGCCCATGCACCGGACGGCTCTCGCCGGCCATGACGGGAGACTTCCGGTCACCTGCCACGGATCGTGCCGGGTGGATCGTCCTGAGCCGGCGCGTGGGGGTGCCCTGCCGGGGCGCCAGCACCGTGGGTCCGGGACCCGATCGCGGGCTGCGCGGTCCCGGATCGCGCGGCCGTCGTCCCAGGGGTGTCGGGCGCCCGGGCTTCCACCCTCGCCCGCGACGCGCCCCGGGGCGACGGCGCAAGCGCCGGCATCGAGCGGGTCGGCCTGCGCGCTTCCCGCTCCCGCCGCCAGTCGGACCGCGGGGCGATAGGTCCCGGCGACGACGCGAACGCCGATCTGGAACAGGATGGCGCTCCCCGTCCCGCCCGCCGGCAGCGCTGCGGGGGCACATCCCGACCGGGCTCCCGAGGCCCCTCCTCACGTCGGCGGGCGGCCGACGACGCCATATCGCGCGACGGCCATCAGCACCGCTCCCGCAAAGCGGCGGCGTCCTTCGGCCGGCTCGGCAGCCAGGAGCGCTCGAAGCGCCAGCGCCTCACGCACCCCCGGGCCAAGGCGCCGACCGAGGTTCCCGGGTCCGGGCGCAGAGGCTACATCGGCCGCATGTCGCTCCGTCGCCGCTCCGGCCTCCACCTGTTGAGGGTTCTCCGGCTTCCCTTCGTGACGGACCTGGTTGCGCTCCTGCTGGCGCCGATCCTGATGCAGCTTCCGGCCTTGGGCGGCTGGCTGTCGGCCGATCCGATCTTCCAGGTCGCGGCCATGCCGCCCGGTCATCCGCGCCAGCTGCTTCCGGGCTTCCCGGGCTGGATCGACGGCAACAGCGGCGCCACCACGCAGGCGCTTGGGCATCTGGCGGCCGAGCAATGGCTGCACGGGCGGGTGCCGTGGTGGAACCATTTCTCAGGGCTCGGCATGCCGCTGGCGGCCGAGATGCAGAACTCGGCCCTGTTTCTGCCCTTCGTGCTGCTGCTGCATTTCGGCCAGGGCGTGCTGCTGCTGAAGATCGCGATGCAGATGACGGCGGGCGTCTGCATGCTGTTCCTGATGCGCGAGCTCGGCACCAGGCGCGCGGCGTCGCTGGCCGCCGCCCTCCTGTTCGAGTTCGCAGGCATCTTCGCCTGGTTCTCCCACGGCCCGATCATGCCGGTGCCGTTTCTGCCGCTGCTGGTGCTCGGCATCGAGCGATGCTGCCGCCTGGTGCGCGAGCACCGCCCGGGGGGCTGGGCGTTGATCGCGCTCGCCGTGGCCGCCTCGCTGTACGCCGGCTTTCCCGAGACCGCCTTCCTGGACGGGCTGCTCGGCGCCGCGATCGCCGTGCTGCGGATCGTGCAGGCCGGGCGGCCCGGAGCCAAGTTCGCCGCCGCCGCCACCGGGCGCCTCGCGGCCGGGCTCGCCGTCGGGCTCTTGTTGTCGGCGCCGGTGGTGGTGCCGTTCGCCGAATCGCTGCCGATCTCGCTCGTGGGGCAGAACGCGGATTTCTCCGGCATGCACCTGCTGAGGGAGTCCTACGGCCTGCTGCTGTTTCCCTACCTGCTGGGGTCGCTGGTGTTCGGGCCGGCCACGATCAACCAGCAGGCGGCCATCTGGTGGCATGCGGGCGGCTATTGCGACCTCGTGCTGCTGGCGGCCGGTCTCGCCGCCCTGCTGCCGAGGCGGGTGCCGCATCGAGGCCTGCGTGTTCTCCTCGCCTGCTGGGTGGTGCTGAGCCTCGGCAAGGCGGCGGGCGTGCCCTGGCTCGCCTCGCTGTTCGACGCGGTGCCGTTCATCCGCCAGACCATGTTCTACGTGTACGCGGTGCCCGGCTGGGAATTCGTGTTGATCCTGCTGGCCGGCCTGCTGCTGGACGATCTGCATCGGGGAGCGGTCCCGCCTGCGGCAACGCGGGGCGCGCTGTTCTGCGGGCTGATGCTGCTGGGGCTGGCGGCGCTCGGCGGCGCGTCCCCGGCGGCGGAACGATTGCTGATCGCGGGGACGTACGGCTACCGGTGGTTCCTGTTCGGCTCCCTGGCCTGGGCGGTGATCGGCACGGGGCTGTTCCTGGGGCTGCTGTCGCGTCCCCGGGCGGCATACGGCGTGCTGCTGGTGAACGCAGCCGCCTTGTTCGCCCTGCCGATCCTGTCGGGGCCGATCGGGGCGCGGGTGGACCGGGCGCCGATCGACGCGTTGCGCGCCGATATCGGCACCGGGCGCGCCTTCAGCCTGTCGCGGCTGGTGCCCAACTACGGCGCGTTCTTCGGCGTGCCCACCCTGAACTACAACTACGTCCCGGTGCCCAGAACCCTGGCCGAGCGGATGCGCCGCGACCTCGACCCGGACATGGACGCCACCAACCTGTTCGGCGACCGGCTCCAAGGTTTCGGCTCTCCCACGCCCAACCCGTTCCGGCCGCAAGCCACCACCGCGCAGACGCTCGAGCGGCTGGAAGCGCTCGGCGTCAGCCATCTGCTGGTGGGGCATGGCGCCGATCCGATGCAGGACGTCATCGGCCCCCTCGGCGGCGCCGGCCATCTCCAGCCCCGGGCGCTGGCGGACGGCACCGTGCTTTCCGGGGAGATCGCCCTGCCGACGGGCGACGCCTCGCTGCGCCAGCTCGGGCTGGTACTGGGCACGTACCTCACCCACCCGGCCGGCTCGATGCGCCTGAGCTTCTGCGTGGCCGGACGTTGCGAGACCGCGACGGCGAGCCTGTCCGGGGTGGTGGACAACCGGCCGCTCTGGTTCGACCCGTGGTTCGAGCTGCCGGTGCATCCGGGCGACCGGCTGCGCTACCGGATCTCCGTGCATCTCACCGCCGGGGCGCTCGCCCTGTGGGAAGTGCCGATGGCGGCGGGCGGCGATCCGGCGGCCTTCTTCGCCTTCCGCTATCGCAGCAGCGGCGCGTTCCTCCGCCCGGTGTTCGACGACGACACCAGCACCGTGCTCCGCCTGCCCCATCCCCGGCCCTATGCCGAGGCGGACGGAAGCTGCGTCCTGCGGATCGCCGACCGGGACCGCATGGATGCGGCGTGTCCGTCGGGCGGACGGCTGCTGCGGCGCGAGCTGTTCTATCCGGGCTGGCGAGCCACGGTGAACGGCCGCGCGGCGGCGATCGAGCCGGCCGACGACGCCACCTTCCAGTCCATCTCGCTGCCGCCGGGGCGCAGCGAGATCCGCTTCCGCTACGCGCCGCCCCAAATCGGATGGTGCTACGGCGCGGCGTGCCTGGGCGTCGTACTGCTCCTGCTCAGCCTGCGCGGCGGCGCCCCAGCCCGATGGCGGCCGGCACCGCGACCGCGTTGACCAGCGCCAGGTACCAGCCGATCGCCACCGGACCCACGGCGGCATGCTGCAGAAGGGCGAACACCGTCTGCGCCGTGCCCCCGAACAAGGAGATGGCCACCGCGTAGATCAGCCCGAAGCCCGTGGACCGCATCCGCGCCGGCAGCGCGTCGGCCAGCGCCACCACGGACGCCGCGAAGCCGCCCACCTGCAGCAGCGCCACCAGCGCGACGATCACGGTGAACAGCAGCGGGTCCGGCCGCCGCATCGCGAGCAGCAGCAGCGGCACGATCAGCACCGCCAGCAGGGCGCGCGGCACCGCCATCGCCGGAACGCTGCCGAACCGATCCGACAACCGCCCGAACCACCAGGCGCCCGCCGCTCCCGCCACGCCCGCCGCCACCGTCGGCCACAGCGCCTCGGCCTGCGGCAGGTGCAGCACGGTCAGGGCGAAGCTCGTCGCATAGTTCAGGAAGTACTGGCTCACCGTCCCGGCCACCAGGGTGAGGAAACCGCAGAACAACAGCCACCGGGCGCGCCAGGCCTCCGCCGCCGCCGACGAGGCCCGCTCCCCCGGCAACGCGGTTGCGGCCGCCTCGCCCGGCTCCTCCATCCGCGAGCGCAGCCAGAGCCCCAGCGGCACCAGCAGCACGCCCAGCGCGAACGGCACCCGCCAGCCCCATCCCGCCATCGCGCCCGCGCCCACCAGCGCGGTCAACACCAGCCCGATGGCACCGCTCAGCAGCACGGCCAGCGACTGGCTGGTGGCCTGCCAGGCGCCGAACGCCCCGCGCCGGCCGGGCGGGGCGGATTCCAGCAGATAGGCGGTGACCGGCCCCGCTTCCCCGCCCCAGGCGATGCCCTGGATCAGCCGCGCCAGCACCAGAAGCAGCGGCGCCGCCGGGCCGAGCACCGCGTAGGGCGGCAGCACGGCGATCATCAGGCTGCCGAGACCCATCAGTCCCAGCGACACGCTCATGCCCGCCCGCCTCCCCCGGCGGTCGGCCAGCAGGCCGATCAGCAGCGCGCCCAGCGGCCGGGTGACGAAGCCGATGCCGAAGGTGGACACCGACAGCAGAAGGCTGAGGAAATCGGATTTCGCCGGAAAGAAAGCGTGCCCGATCGCCACCGCGTAGGTGCCGTAGGCGATGAAGTCGAACACCTCCAGCATGTTGCCGCACACCGCGGCGAAGACCCTCGGCCGGTTTCCGGCGCCCGCGGCACGGTCGCCGCTCGCCGCGGCCGCGATGCCGCTCAAGCGCCGGTTCCCTGCGCGACCCGCCCCCGGCGGCGGCCCGGCGGCTGGACCCCGGCCGCGGCGACAGGCTCCCGGCCGCCGCAGGGAAGAAAGGTCGGGGATCGGAGCGGGCTCGGCATCCTCCCGTTCTAGCAATCGCCGGGCCGCACCGCGCCAGTGTCGCCCCTCCCGACCGGCAGCGGGCTTCCGGTTCGCGGCGCCCGGGCCATCACGGGCGCTCGCGACAAGGGCGCTCCGGACACTGCCACTCGCTGGACCGCAGCCGTTCCGGCGCGGCGTCCTCGGTGCCGGTCGCCGCCGTGACGCGGCGGCGCCGCATATCGCATTGCCGGCCGCTCGCCCGTCTCTCGCCGCGATCGTCCCCGGGGTCATGCCGGCGATGGCACCATGGCTGCCACGGAAGAGATGAAGGTAACCCGCCCTCGCGCGATGGCGCCGGGATCCTCCTGCGCGCGATGAACGGCTGGCGAACCATGTCGCCGCCCGCCCTGCCATGGCGATGGCGATGGCGATGGCGATGGCGGAGCCGTGGCGGCAGCGGTGCCCCGATGGCACCCGCAGCACCCTCGCAAGCGGCAGGAAGAATATTCCGCGGGAACGACGCCCCGCCGGCACGGCCCGATGGAGCACCGCCGCCACGACGTGGCGCCATGGCCGGGCCGCGCGGCCTTTTTCGCCTGGCCGGCCGCTCGTTCCGATCCGGCACAGCGACGGCGGACGCGCGTGTCTGCCGGGCGGCACGTTCGCCCTCGCCCTCACTATCCAAGCATCCCGCCCGTCGCGTACAGGCCGCCCCAAACGCGAACGATCCCGCCCCGGGGAAACCTGGAGCGGGATCGTGCGGACTCGTCACGTCAAGAACCGGCCTCTCCGGCCGGTCGCCCGTCGGATCAGGGCAGGATCTCGGTGCCCGCGAAGAAGAAGGCGATCTCGATCGCCGCGTTCTCCGGGCTGTCCGAGCCATGCACCGAGTTCGCCTCGATGCTTTCCGCGAACTGCGCGCGCACCGTGTGCGGCTCGGCCTTCTTCGGGTCCGTGGCGCCCATCACGTCGCGGTTCTTCAGCACCGCGCCCTCGCCTTCCAGCACCTGCACCACCACCGGCGCCGCGGTCATGGAGGACACCAGGCTGCCGTAGAACGGACGCTCCTTGTGAACCTCGTAGAACTTGCCCGCCTGGGCCTCGCTCAGCTGGATGCGCTTCTGCGCCACGATGCGCAGGCCCGCATCCTCGAACAGGGCGTTGATCTTGCCCGTCAGGTTGCGACGGGTCGCGTCCGGCTTGATGATGGAAAGCGTGCGCTCGGTGGCCATGGGATCGGTCCCTCGGTTGAAAACTCGCGCCGCTCCTAGACCAGATTCCGCCCCGAGGCCATCCGGGGCGGCGGAACGGGGAAGGGCGCCGCCGGCCCACCATCCGTCACCGCCTCCTTTCGTCGTCGCCATCCACCCACAGGAAGCGGACCGCCGCCACGGTCTTCCCGGGCCCGCCCCGGGCCTGCCGCTTCCCGCGCCTTTCCTCTCGACGCCGCCCGCACTTCCGTGGCTCTTGGCGCCCACCCCCTCGCTTCTCGGAGTTTCGGTCTCGTGAGCCTGCTGGTGATCAACGACCTCACCCTGCGGATCGCCGGCCGCACCCTGCTCGATGGCGCGTCGCTGTCCGTGGAGCCTGGGCGGCGCATCGGGCTCGTGGGCCGCAACGGCGCCGGCAAGTCCACCCTGCTCGCCGCCATCGCCGGCGACATCGACCCCGACGGCGGCACCATCCGCCTGTCGTCGCGCGCCCGCATGGCCCGCATCAAGCAGGAAGCCCCCGCGGGCGAGGCCAACCTGCTCGACACCGTGCTCGCCGGCGACACCGAGCGCACCGCCCTGCTCGCCGAAGCCGAGTCCGGCGCCGATCCCATGCGCCTCGCCGACATCCACGAGCGCCTGCTCGCCATCGGCGCCGAAGCAGCGCCCTCCCGCGCCGCCACCATCCTCAGCGGCCTCGGCTTCGACGCCGCCGCCCAGGCGCGCCCGGTCAGCGACTTCTCCGGCGGCTGGCGCATGCGGGTCTCGCTCGCGACCGCGCTGTTCCTCAACCCCGACCTGCTGCTGCTCGACGAGCCCACCAACCATCTCGACCTCGAAGCGACACTCTGGCTCGAAGGTTGGCTGCAGCGCTTCGCGGGCGCCGCCCTGATCGTCAGCCACGATCGCGGCCTGCTCGACCGCGCGGTGGAAGCCATCGCCCATCTCGATCGCGGCAAGCTCTCGCTCACCCCCGGCGGCTACGACGAGTTCGTCCGCATCCGCACCGAGCAGGCCATGCAGCAGGCTCGCGCCGCCGAGCGGATCAACGCCCAGCGCGCCCACATGCAGAGCTTCGTGGACCGGTTCCGCGCCAAGGCCACCAAGGCCCGCCAGGCCCAGGCCCGGCTCAAGGCGCTGGAAAAGCTCCCCGTGATCGAGAGCGTGGTGGAGGACGCCCCCACCCGCTTCAACTTCCCCGAGCCCGCCCCCGTGCCGCCGCCGATGCTGACGCTGGAGCGCGCCGACGCCGCCTATGGCGACCGCACGGTCCTGCGCAACCTGTCCCTGCGCCTCGATATGGAGGACCGCATCGCCCTGCTCGGCGCCAACGGCAACGGCAAGTCCACCTTCGCCAAGCTGATCGCCGGCCGCCTCGCCCCCTCGCGCGGCAGCGTCAACGCCAATCCCCGCCTGCGCGTCGGCTTCTTCGCCCAGCACCAGGCCGAGGAACTCGTGCCGGCGGAAACCCCCGTGCAGCACATGGCCCGCGCCCTGCCGAAGGCCACGCCCACCGAGCTCCGGTCCCAGCTCGCCCGGTTCGGCCTCGACGCCAACCGCGCCGACACCCCCACCAGCGACCTGAGCGGCGGCGAGAAGGCCCGGCTGCTCCTGTCGCTCGCCACGCGGGATGCGCCGCAACTGCTGATCCTCGACGAGCCCACCAACCATCTCGATATCGACGCCCGCGAGGCGCTGATCCGGGCACTCGCTGAGTTTTCCGGCGCCGTGCTGCTGATCTCGCACGATCCGCATCTGGTGGAACTGGTCGCCGACCGTCTCTGGCTGGTCGGCGACGGCACCGTGGCGCCGTTCGAGGGCGACATGGCCGAGTATCGCGCGTGGCTCGCGGAACGGGCGCGTGCGGCCGCCCGGGAGACGCCGCGCGAACAGGGCGCGCCGGCCGCCGTCAGTCGCGTCGAGGATCGGCGGGAGCGCGCCGATGCGCGCAAGGCGATGGCGCCGATCCGGAAGCAGATAAAGGACGCGGAAGCGCGTCTGGAGCGGCTAGCGGCAGAGCGAGCTATGCTGGAAGCGGAACTGGCCGACCCACAACTCTATTCGGCCAACAGGTCGGAGGAGATTGTTTCGCTGCATACACGATTGGCCACAATCGCGCAGCAGCAGGAGACTTTTGAAGAACTGTGGCTTTCGGCGTCAGTAACTTTGGATAATAATTCTTCTGATCAGCTGCATGATTGAACTTATCGGCAGGTGTCGAAGCCATTTGTTAGCGCTTTAGGCGGCGCCGCTCCCCACATTTAGTGTGTGCACATTGGCTCATCATCATCGCCTGACCAAGTTTAGCAACGACCTGATCTTCGGACGGGAGAAAAGAACGGTCTCTCGTTCTCAAGTGGTAGAGCGACGCCTGCCCACCATTATGGAGAATTAGTAAATCGGACTCAACTCCTTTTTTTTCAGTAGCCGGAGAAGATCCACCTGATCCCATCTCACAAACCAGGGGTGGTTCTGCATAGCCGCCACCGCGAGTTGTGCCTCCAAGCGTGAGATTTGCGATATGCCGCATTTGGAGCGGAGAGAATTAAACCAGGACGCACGCTTCTCCAACGACAAGAACGGACATGCTAAAAGATCGAGGCATAAGTGCGCCGCATCCGAATCGGTACGCGGTCCGAGACTCTCATCGACGACAGATTTAGCGCGGGCGAACAACTTAGCTATCATATCACGATGTCGAACACGCCCCCCCGACATAAACAGGAAAGATACTACCTCAAAGTAATCGAAGCTATCGTAGGAACGCGCCTCAGCCTCTATCAAGTCATCGACAAGCGGTTCATCGCTTACTATTTCCCGCATAGGAACTAACACATTTAATACTTCGAGTGGAACGGCTGTAAGATCTTTATGCCGGTCAGCCCTAGCTATGGCTCTTGAGAGATCTATCGTCCAACGAACGATGTTTTCGGAGAGTATCGGAAGGCGTTCGGGAATTTTTTGTTTGAAAAAACGGCACGCTACAACAATGGATTTTGCTACATTCAGCGAGGAACGCACAGTTGGGTTTACTGTATAAAAGAAGTACAGCACTTCAACCAAGAGAACATAAGCCGAAACATAGCGATCTTTTTCGTCATCTCCTAGAATGCGGTCCTCAGCGACTCCGTCTGATAGATTGCAAATACGTCTAGTGAGTGCAGATATAATATAATCAGAAACCGCCTCGTAACCGACATCATGGAGCATACACGTAGCTTTGACCTTTTTGATGATCGACCGCATAAGTGCGTCCGAACGTTTGATGAATTTTGGCGTCAACAGAGAGTTTTTATCTGGGCTTACAGTGAGAAACTTTTCGAAAAAATCGCTAAGTGTTCCATCTGCATCAGCAACTATCTGGGATTTCTGAGTCACGAACGGACGGTGCAGGGTAGAGGTTTTTTCATGATTTACATGGAGTTTGAACTTACCTAGACAAACCTGCGTCGCTCCAGATAAGACGTCTAGGACGCCAGCATCGGCCGCAAAAAGATAGTAATCATCTACATATCTACGGAATTCATAGTCTACCTTGAACTTTAAGCTTCTATCAAACATTGATTTTACTATTTTTGCGTCAATATCGGCGAATATTAATTCCGCAAATATACGACTAACTTCCGGTCCGATACAGATTCCATTAGTCTCGTTATAGTTCATGGACTGCATCAGTCGGTCGAATTCATTAGCAAAGCCCGCAGAGCTTATGTTGTTTTTTGCGGTCTTTATGTCAGCAACTGCCCAGTAAAGAGAATGCGTATAAATACTACTAAAACATTTACTTACATCTAGCATTCTGAACAGTTGGAACTTCTTCTCCAGATGTACATAGTCGTTAGACTCAAAAAACTCGTGAGCTCGTCGAATTTTATTATAGGAGAAGTAGGATGATGGATTCGAGAGCGTTGTCTCCAAAGTTACGGTATCGACACCAGAACCACGGAACTTATTTTTGCTACTGCGGGAGCCTTGCACGAAGAACGTAGTCCCGACCTTCTGCGGCGCTCTCAGTGAGGCTAACGACTTGCTTGCAAAATGGCATATGAGACTATCGTATTCATGATAGAAGCGGGCTACACTCTCTTGCGCAGAAGGGTGGATCAAACTCAGACTACGAGCAGAACGCGGATCTTTCAAAATATTGTATCGATACGGCTTTGTGTATGAGTGCTCCGGCTTAAGGATTGCAGTAAAGAATTCCTGTGCGTGTTTATTGTCAACGGGATATTTCGTGCGGTTTCGGTAGAACCCATCGTTTGAAAATATAATTGGGACCTCTTCCGGGGTTGTATCAGTTACTATGACACGCATGAAGTCGCTTCGGCGAACGTTGCCCTTTGCGATAATCCGTCTACGCATGAGACCAACATCCCACGAGCTTCTCGAACCGTTTAATATTGAAGGAAAAGAATACGTTGTGGTTATAGCCGCGCATAAATCGAAAGCCAAGAAGCTTCTTCAACTGATCTTCTGATAGATTGGGGCGAAGTCTGTTACTAGTTTTCTTTGAAACAATCGCATGCACAAAGAATTTGTCCAGAGTGGTTAGCGAACGAGATGCTTCGGCATTTATATGAGGATAACTGTATCGTAGCCCAGAGTAACGTTTCTGCCCTGAATCATTATCCGTAAACTCATAGTTGCTTGTGAGGATTTTTACACGATCAAGTAGATCATCAAATGATCCTCCATCATTGAATTCTATGAGCGCTTTCGCCAACCTGCGCTTGATCTTCGCGACTTTCTTACCGGAAATGTCAACCTCAACTGTCCTAGAAAAAATCTGATTTTTCCGGGTGATCTTACCAACAGAAATCGCGTAACCAAGAAACTCTACTACATGCTCAACACGATCGGTATCGGTTCTATTGAATCTTTCGAAATCAAAGTTCTTTGTTTTTTTCTGATTGAAATCCAGATTTGGAGGAAGATAACGCTTCATTAAAGCTCGTATCTCAGCCGGATTAGCGTTATCAGTAATCACCAAAATAGCATCATCTACATATCGGCTATAGAAGCGCACGCCCGCGACGTTGGAAATATTTTGATCGAAGTTTCTCATGGCGAATTCAGCGAGGGTCGCGCTGAGGCCGATCCCACGCGGGAGGCCTTGGATACCTCGACGTCGCAGGGCATCAAAAAAGCTGTCGAGCACGAATACCGATTGCCTTGAAAAGGCTGGGTCGTTCCTCAAACTGTCCAGAACGTGCGCCGTACTGATCGACTCATAGAAAGACTTTATGTCTATCTTCATCACGGTAAACGCGACACCCTCCCGAAGAAGACTGATCAAGGATTTGATAATTGACTGGCGATCCGACTGTTTAACGCCCGTGAGTTTTCGAATATTTTGGGATGCATGGCGAATCAACAAGGCTTGGCTGAGTTTTGCATGCTGATATACAGGTTTGCCATGGATTTGACTTACCTGAAGATGGGCTATGTCGAATCCATCAGCAGCAATTTGCATCGCCTCCGCCAGAATAGCTTCTTTGAAAAGGATATCCTCCTGCGGTGTTCGTCTCGCGAAGTCAGATCGACGTAGCTGACGTTCCAGACTTTTGGGATGTATGGTTGTGTCCAGCATATGCCAATTTGCGGATTTGGTTGATGGCGATATTAGACATGCTGTTGACGCAGAGGGTCAACCTCGCTCGTCAGCCATGGTCAAATTGATAAGAAGTTTTTGTAACTGGTGGGCCTGTTAGAAGATTTCCAAAAGGCCTGATCAGAGGTTGTGTTGAGGATCGCAACCCCTGTCCTTCTGCTATCACCATGATACAATGTAACACTCTGGCATCTGGCTGCCGGCAATCTGTGGAGTTCCGCCCGCACATGTTTCGGCTCATTCTGCGTCTTCGTCCGGCCCCTCGATCCGCTTTCTCAACATCGGCGCTCGCCTGCATCTCGGTGTTGTCCCTGTCCCCAGCCGTCGCCGACGAGGGCATGTGGACCATGGACAACCTGCCCACCAAGCAGCTCGAACAGCGCTACGGCTTCAAGCCCTCGGCGGAATGGATCGCGCGGGTGACGCAGGCCTCGGCGCGGCTGGCGGCGGGGTGCTCGGCCTCGTTCGTGTCGGCGGACGGGCTGGTGATGACCAACCACCATTGCGCCAACGCCTGCCTCGATGAGCTGTCGCCCAAGGGACAGAACTGGTTCCAGGACGGGTTCTCGGCAGGCGGGCAGCCGCACGAGCCGAAATGCCCGGCGATGGAGCTGGACCGGCTCGACCGCATCACCGACGTGACCGACCGCATGGCGCAGGCGCTGGATGGCAAGCAGGGTGCGGCCTACACCAGCGCGCAGAAGGCGGCCGAGTCCGCGGTGCAGCAGGAATGCGTGGCGGGCGACCCGACCGATTGGCGCTGCGACGTGGTGACGCTCTACCATGGCGGCCGCACCGCGCTGTATCGCTACAAGCGCTACCAGGACGTGCGGCTGGTGTTCGCGCCGGACCAGAACATCGCCTTCTTCGGCGGCGATCCGGACAATTTCAACTTTCCCCGCTACGACCTCGACCTGACCTTCCTGCGCGCCTACGAGAACGGCAAGCCGGCCAAGACGCAGTTCTTTCCGTTCGACGTGAAGGGTCCGAGCGACGGCGAGCTGGTGTTCACCTCCGGCAATCCGGGCTCGACCTCGCGCGAGGAGCCGGTGGCGCAGCTCGAGCTGCTGCGCGACGTGGAGCTGCCCGCGACCTACGGCTATCTCAGCACCGAGGACGGCGTGCTGTGGCAGTACGGCCGGCAGGGTGCCGCGCAGCACCAGGAAGCGCAGAACGTGCTGTTCGGCGTGGAGAACAGCCTCAAGGTGTTCACCGGCTGGCTGCAAACGCTGGCCCAGCCCGAAACGCTGGAAAAGAAGCGCCAGAACGAGACCGAGCTGAAGCAGTGGATCGACGCCGATCCGGCGCGACAGAAGCAGTTCGGCGATCCGTGGGCGATCCTGGCGCCGGCGGTGGCGGCCGAGCGCTCGCTCTATGCGCGCTACAGCATGATCGAAGGCAACCGCCGTCCGGCCGGATTCGCGGGCCAGCTCTACGGCTATGCGCGCGCCCTGGTGCGAGGTGCGGCCGAGCGGGCCAAGCCGGACGCGCAGCGTCTGGCGGCCTATCGCGACGCCAACCTGCCGGCGGTGGAAGCGGCGCTGGGTTCTCCGGCCCCGGTGCATCCGGCGCTGGACGAGACGCTGCTGGCGTTCTCGCTGACCCGGCTGCGGCAGACGCTGACCGCGGACGACGCGTTCGTGCAGAAGGTGCTGGGCACCGAAAGCCCGGACGCGCTGGCGGCGCGCGTGGTGGGTGGCACGAAGCTGGGCGATCCGGCGGAACGGCTGCGGCTGTGGAAGGGGGGCGCCGCCGCGATCGCCGCCTCCACCGACCCGATGATCGTGCTGGCGCGCAAGGTGGAGCCGGACGCGATGGCGCTGCGCACGCGCTGGGACAACGAGGTGGACGCGGCGGAGCAGCGGGCGTCGGAAGCGATCGCCCGCGCCCGCTTCGCGCGTGACGGGACGGGCTCCTATCCGGACGCGACCTTCACCCAGCGTCTTTCGTTCGGCGTGGTGAAGGGCTGGAACGAGAACGGCCGGCAGATCCCGGCCTTCACCACGTTCGAGGGGCTTTATCGGCGCGCGACGGGGTCCGATCCGTTCAAGCTGACCAGGCAGTGGCTGGACGCGAAGAACAGGCTGAACCTGAACACGCCGTTCGATTTCGCATCGACCAACGACATCATCGGCGGCAACTCGGGCAGCCCGGTGATCGACAAGAACGCGCACGCGGTGGGGCTGATCTTCGACGGCAACATCCATTCGCTGGGCGGCGACTTCACCTATGACGGCGCGACCAACCGCGCGGTCGCGGTGGACACGGCGGCGATCGTGGAAGCGCTGAAGGTGGTCTACCGGAACCAGTCGCTCGCGGGCGAACTGGAGCGTGGCCACCTCTGACCCGTCCGGCGCCGGTCGGGCCGTCAGGACCCGTCCGGCGCAGCGCGCAACGACCGGCGCTCCACCGCCGCAAGCCGGGGAGCCTGGGAGCCTGGGAGCCAGATGGAGACGGGGCGGCCGGGCGCCGATAGCACGGGAACGCCGGATGCGCCGTCCCGCCGTCCATGCCCGGCATGAACAACGCGACGGCATCCCGAGCTCATGCCGGGCCGCACCGCAGGGAGAACAGCTGTGGCCGCCGGCAGACGGGCGGCCCGGCAGTGCACCACACGGCCGCGGGAGCCGCCACGCGCGCCCGGCCCGGGCCCGAGCAGGTGAACCGACCCGACCGCCGATCATGTCCGAGTGCCGCTCGCTCCACGACGGCGTCCTTGTCGGGTGACCAAGGCGGACTACCGACCGCGCGGCACCAGCGCCGCGCCGGGGTTACGAAAAGTCCGATCCCGTCACGATCCGCACCGCGTCGATCCCTGCCGGACCGCGCCCCCGCGTGGTAGGAAGCGCTCCATGTCTTGCACCGACGATCGGCCCGCCGGTCTGACACCCGGCCCGGCTCTCCCGACCGCCGCCCCGCCGCTCGGGCGCGTCGCCGGCGACGCCGCGAGGCCGGGAAACGCGGCCACCGCCGCGCGGAACGTGCGACGCCTCGCGCGACGGCAGCGGAACGCCGGGGGCGTGGTGGTGATCGCGGGCGCCTCGTCCGGCATCGGACGCTGCACCGCGCTGCTGTTCGCGGCCGAGGGCTGGAGGGTCGGGCTGGTGGGCCGCAACCCGCTGGGGTTGGCCGATACGGGGCGGGAGATCGCCGAGACGGGCGTGCGCCATCTGGAAGCGGTGGCGGACGTGACGGACGAAGCGGCGCTGGAACGGGCGGCCGCGGCGATCGAGGCGGCGCTGGGGCCGATCGAGCTGTGGGTCAACGTCGCCGGCAACGGCGTCTATGGCCGCTTCTCGGAGGTGCCGGACGCCGAGTTCCGCCGGGTCACCGAGGTCACCTACCACGGCACGGTGAACGGCACCCGGGTGGCGCTGCGGCGGATGCTGCCGCGCGACCGCGGCACCATCGTCAATGTGTGCTCGGCGGTGGTGTTCCATGGCGTGCCGCTGATGACCTCCTATTCGGGCGCCAAGGCGGCGGTGCGGGCGTTCGCGCAATCCCTGCGCATGGAGCTGCGTCTGGGCGGCAGCAAGGTCCGGATCGGCACGGTGTTTCCCCCCGCGGTGAACACGCCGTTCTTCGACCGGGCACCCTCCTACATGGGGTTTCCGGGCCAGCCGGTGCCCCCGGTCTATCAGCCGGAGGTGGTGGCGCGCGGCATCCGGCTGTGCGCGGCCGGCCGGGGGGGCGAAGCGGTGCTGACCGGCACCGTGTGGGCCTATGCCCTGATCACCCGGATCTCGCCCGGGCTGGCCGCCTTCCTGGTGTCGCTGGGCGGGTTCGGCCGTCCGTTGCCGTCGGATCCGGGCATCGAGCGGCAGGTGGAGCCGGAACTGTTCGAGGCCCGCGCCACGCGCTTCAGCACCCACGGCCCGTTCAACAAGCGGGCCCGCCGCCGCAGCCTGCACACCTGGCTCACCGAGCGATGGCACCGCCAGGCCTGAGCGATGCCCGCGACCGGGACGGACGGGCACGGAACCATCCCCGTCATCCGGCGGGCCGCCGAACCCCGGAACGACGCCAGCGCGGCGGGCCCTTGGTGGAGATGCCGGTCCGCTAGCGAACCGGCCACGGCTCCAGCGCCGCCTCGACCGCCGACAGCACGGCGTCGCACTTGTCCGGGTCCATGGCCAGCCGATTGGGGGAAACGGGGCGCCGGCGCTTGAGATAGGCGCCGCTCAACCCAACCAGGGACGGATCCAGCGCCGCGAACAACGGCGTGTCGGCGCCCTGCGCTTCGGTGAGGCTGAAGCGCGACAACAGCCGCCAGCCCCATTCCTTGGCGCCCCCGGTGCGGATCAGCCCCGTCGCGACCACGCCGGGATGCACGACATTGACCGAAACGCCGGCATCCGCGACCCGCCGTGCCTGGGCGAAGGAGGCCATCAGCAGGGCGAGCTTGGAGCGGCTGTAGCTGCCGATCAGGCTCCAGCGGCGACCGTCCGACAGCGGCCGCGCCGGGTCGATGCTGGCGCGGTCGGAGCTGGACGATCCGACATTCACGACCCGCGCCTCGCCCCTGGCCGCGGCCGTCCGCTCCAGCGCCGGCATCAGCAGCCGGCTCAGCAGCATCGGCGCCAGCAGGTTCACCGCGACGGTGCGCTCGAAGCCGTCCACCGTCACCGCGCGCCGCTCCGACACCAGCCCGGCATTGTTCACCAGCAGGTCCACGGCCGGGAAGCGCTCGAGGATCGCCGCGGCGGCGGACGCCACCGCGCCCAGGTCGGCCATGTCGGCCATCACCAGCTCGAGCCTCGCATCCGGCACCCGGCGCCGGATCCAGTCCATCGTGTCGCGGGCGCGGTCCGGATCGCGCGCCACCAGCACGGTGCGCATGCCCGCCTCGGCCAGCCCCAGCGCCACCCAGCGCCCCAGCCCACCGGTCGCCCCGGTGATCACCGCGACCCTGGTGTCGTCGCCGGACGCCGCATCGCGCCCGTCGGTCTCCGGCGGCGCCGTGGGCTGACCCGGAGGCGCCGGCTCGGCGACATCCGCTGCATCTGCATGGCCGGACGGTCCGGTACCGCCCACCCCGGCGATCTTCCCGCCAGGATCGCGCGGCGCCCCGGTGATCACCGCGACCCTGGTGTCGTCGCCGGACGCCGCGTCGCGCCCGCCGGCCTCCGGCCGCGCCGCGGGTTCACCCGCCGGTACCGGCTCGGTGACATCCGCTGCATATGCATGGCCGGACGGTCCGGTATCGCCCACTCCGGCGATCCCCGCGCCAGGATCGCGCGGCGCCTCGTCGGGATCGGGGGCCTCGGTCTCGCCCGACGGCTCGACGACCGACGAAGCCGCGTCGCCGCCCAGTTCCGCCGGCGGAGAAACGGCGGTGTCGTCGTCATTGCCGGCTGAAGCGGCGTCGCGCGGCTTGCGGAGCCGGCGGCTGGGAGGCTTCCGCGTGCCGTCCGCGGCGGGCTCGCCCTTCGCTTTCCGACGGCGGCCGCCCGGTGGGACGCCTGGTGGGTCGCCCGGGCCGGCCGGATCGCTCAACGCTTGGCCTTGCGGGCGGGGTAGCGCGAGTTCTCGGTGTCGAACTTCAGCTTCAGCTTCTTGATCGTTTCCTGACGCGCGAGCTCGGCCGCGGCGGCCTCTTCTTCACGACGTCGGACCTCGGCGGCGAGACGCGCCGCTTCCTTTTCCGCGGCGAGGCGCGCGGCCTCGGCGGCTTTCGCGGCGCGGCGCTCGGCGATGCGGGCGTCGCGCGCCTCGGCCACGCGGCGGCGCTCTTCCGCACGGGCCTTCACCTCCGGATCGTCGGCGGCCGGCCGGGTCTGGAACTTGGCGAGCATGGCGCGCTTGGCCTCGGCGGAGGTTTCGGCGCGATCGCTGTGTTTGCTTCCCTTGAAGATGGTTCTTCCCCTATGGGCATGATGCCGGACGGCCGATCATCCCGGCGGCGGTCCGGCGCGATCGCATCCGGGTCCGTCGCGCGCGGCCGCGCGCGGTTGTTGCAGGATCGCGGGCGTCATAGCAGATCGCGCCGCGCCGCAACAAGGCGGTGCCGTCGTTCCCGCCGAGCGCGCGATCCCGCCCCGTGGCCGCGTCGCCCGGCCTTAATGGCCGACCCGGCGCGCCAGACCGTCGCCGACCGGGCTCGCGTCGGGATAGGCCGAGCCGAAAGGCGCGATATAGGCGTTGGTCTGCGCGTCGCGACCTTCATGGCGTTCCTGATCGCCCGTGATGCGGAACCGGCCCACATGCGGCACCGGAAACTTCTCCGGCGGGTCGCCCATGCTGTCCCCCGGGGTCGGCGCCTCCTGGAAATGGCGCCCGCGCACGGTGAGATGTTCCTGTTCGTCGGGCGTGGCCGGCGACGCGGGCGGGGCGGTGGCCTGGTCGGAGCCGCCGCCGTTCCCGGGAGCGGCGGCGGCCGATGAAGGACCGGTGCCAGCCCCCGCCCGCCCGGCAGAGGCGGCCGCTGAGCCGGCGATCGCACTGCCCGGTACGTTCGCTTGCCCGGGGATCAGTCCCGCCGTCGTCGTTGCCGTCGTCGCTGCTCCGGCCGGCGCCGCCGGGGTGGGCATCGCGCCGCCGGTCGCCGCACCACGCGGTCCATCCTGCACAGACGCCGGGCGGTCCGCTACGGGGCCCCTGGACATGGCCGAAGAACCATCGGTCGCGCCATCGGCCTTCCGGGGTGCCCATCCGTTTCGCGAGACGATCCCGGCGCCAGGGTCCGGGCCTTCGCGCGGAAGCGGCGCGGCGGAAGGCGCGGTCGGGGCTTCTCCGTCCTGGACCGCCACCCCATGACCGCCGGGCCGGTCGCCGGAAGAGGCCGGATGCTGTGCCGTCCCCTGAACCGGCAGCGTGCCACCTCCGGCCACCAGCCCTCGGGCAGTCGCAGCCGGCCCGGCCGCGGTCAGCGCGGTTCCGCCGGGGACCGCACCCGCAGGGCGGGAGCCGCCGGACGCAACGCCGGCCGTGGTCCGCGCGGCCCAGGCATCCCGCACCGCTGCCGCCGCTTCCGGGGCCCGCACCGGAGGATTGGCCGGCGGAACACGCCCCGCTGCCGCGCCGGCTGCTCCTCCGCGCGCAGCCCTCGGCCCGGCGACGGGGGCACCCGAAACGCCGCCTCCGGAGATCGCGCGGCGTCCGCCAGCCGCGGGGAGCGCGGACGTCCCCGCCGCCGATCGCGCCGCCCAGGCGGCCCGCACGGCCGCCGCCTGGCCGCCACCTGTCTGGGACCCCGGCGACGAGACAGCCTTCTGGGCGGTGCCAGGCACCCGCGCCGGCCCTGGCACCGGCATGGCCGTGCCGTCGGCGGCCGATCGTCGCGGCGCCGCCCCACCCCTGGCCACCGCGTGGGTCGGGGAGCCATGCGCCGCCGATCGCGCGGCCCAGCTGGCCCGCACCGCGGCAGCGGAATCCTCAGCCGAAGCGGGCGCGGCGGTCGCGGATACGCGCAGGAGCACGGCACGTCCGGCGGCCGGCGGATGCGGAACCGGCCCTCGCACCTGGCCGCCGCCATGGCCGGAACGCGACGCCGGGGCCGCGACCCTCATCCGCCCGGTGTGCCCATGCCCGGAACCAGGGGCGCCTGCGAGCGCGAGCGAAGCGTCGATCGCCGCCGTCCGGCTCGCGGCGGCGGGGCGAACGGTCATCATCGACGAGGCGAGCATCGACACCGCCATCATCGCCGGCCCGACCATCGCCGCCGTGCCGGACACGCGCCGGTGCCCGGCATCCTTCCTGTCGGCCATGCACCTCGATCCCCCGAACCCGGCGGCAGTTCTGGAACGATGCCCGGGCCGCCGCAACATGCGCTGGGGCCGGTGGCTGAAAGCTATCCGGCAAATAGCCCCGCGCGGCACGTCCGCGCCCCTGACGCGCCGGAGCCACCCGTGGCAGGATGCCCCGCCTCAGCGCCCGCCTCAGCGCAGGCACGGACTTCAAGGAAGCGACGATGACCCAGGATCCCGTATCCTACCAGGCGGACGGTCTCCAGATGCGGGGGACGCTGGTGTACGAGCCCGCATCCTCGCCCCGTCCCGGTGTGCTGGTCTTCCCCGAAGCGTTCGGTCCCGGCGAGCATTCGCTCGGCCGCGCGGAACGGCTGGCACAGATGGGCTTCGTGGCGCTCAGCTGCGACCTGCACGGCGAGGGCCGCTACATCGACGACGTGGGCGAGGCAGTTGGGCTGCTCGATCCGCTCTATGCCGATCCGACCCGGATCCGCGCCCGGGCGGGGGCGGCGCTCGAGCTGCTGCGCGGCCGGCCGGAAGTGGACGCGTCGCGGGTGGCCGCGATCGGCTTCTGCTTCGGCGGCACCATGGCGCTGGAGCTGGCGCGCGAGGGCGCCGACATCCGGGCGGCCGTCGCGTTCCATGGCGGGCTCGCCAGCCGCATGCCGGCGGCCAAGGGTGCGGTGAAGGCGCGCGTGCTGGCCTGCATCGGCGCCGACGATCCGTGGATCGACCCCGATCAGCGCGCGACCTTCGAGAAGGAGATGCGCGATGCGGCAGCGTCATGGGCGCTCCATCTCTACGGCAACACCGTGCACGGCTTCACCAATCCCCATGCCGCGCGGCGGAACATGCCCGAAGCGATCCGCTACAACCCCGAGGCCGACGCGGCCTCCTGGGGAGCCATGGGACAGCTCTTCGTGGAAACCCTGACCACCTGACGGCAGCGGCGGAACCGGTCGTCGTTCTCCGGCGACCGGGCCGCCATCGCCGCGCCATCCTTCCGCGGCATCTGCGGCCGTGGCGGGGACGCCCCCTCCCTCGAACGCGCCTGTCGGTGGCGGCGAGCGATCGCCGCCGGCGTCGCTCGCGACCGCGCCATTTCCCCCACCTATCTCCCGAAAGCCAGCGCCATGGGTCCAGGCGACGACACCGCCCCCGCCAACGCGTCCGCCGGCGATGCCAAGCGGGGCGTGCTGATCGCGCTGGCCGCTTATGTTTCGTATTCGCTCAGCGACGCGAGCGTGAAGCTGCTGCACGGCGCGCTGCCCCCGTTCGAGGTGGTGTTCATCGGCGCCATGCTGGGCCTGCTGGCCCTGCCGCTGGTGCGAAAGCCGGGCGAGACACTGGGCGACGCGTTCCGGTTCCGCTCCTGGAAGATGTGGACGCTGCGCGCGGCCATGGCGATCTGCGGCGCTGTGTTCTCCGTGATCTGCTTCACGCTGCTGAGCATGGCCGAGGCCATGTCGCTGCTGTTCCTGATGCCGGCCTTCGTCACCATCCTGTCCATGATCTTCTTGAAGGAGCCGATCGGCTGGCGGCGCTGGTCGGCGGTGGTGGTGGGCTTCCTGGGCGTGATGATCGTGCTGCGGCCGGGCTTCCGCGCGCTCGGCTTCGGTCACCTCGCCGCGATCCTGGGGGCGCTGGCGACCGCCGTCACCGTGGTGATGCTGCGAGCCCAGGGGGCCACGGAGAAGCGCATCTCGCTCTACGGGGCCGGCCTGATGGGTCCGATCGTCGTGAGCTTCCTCTTCGCCCTGCCCCACATGGTGATGCCGCACGGCCTGCAATGGGTTTGGGTGGCCGGCTACGGCCTGCTGGCGGCGGGGGGAAACGTGATGCTGATGCTGGCCTCCGCCCGCGCTCCGGCGTCCGCAGTGGCCCCGCCGCAATACAGCCAGATGCTGTGGGCGATCGCGCTGGACGACCTGCTGTTCGGGATCGGCGTCGACGGTCCGATGATCCTGGGCTCCGCCGTGATCATCGGCGCCGGCCTGTTCACCTTCCGCCGCGAGCAGATCCGCAAGCCGCGCTTCTGGAACCGCCACCCGGTGATCAACCGCCAGTGAGACCCCGAGCCGCCCCGCCGCGGCGGGGATCGATCAGGTCCACCGACGGCGTGGGCGCCACGTAGACCCGCCCGGCACGCCCCAATCCCGAGCGGGGCACACGCGCTGCTTCCGACAGGACGGTCGGCACGATGCCGCGCGGCCCGCTCGAACGGCACGTGACCGCCCGTGCCGAGCGGGAACGGCTCACCGCCGGTTCAGGATGGCACCGCCCTCAGCCAACTCCGCCCACGCGCCGTTACCGCAGGCATGACCCCATTTCACGTCAGGAAATGGCGGGCGAGGGAGCGCCGGCGATCCCCGAAACCGCTTCCGCCACCGCCGCGCAGATCCGCGTCACGTCGCGGTCGCTCAGCTCCGGGTGCATCGGCAACGCCATGATCCGGCTCGCCAGCATTTCGGACACCGGCAGCGGGGCGCCGTCGTGATGCGGCTCGTAGGCGGGCTGGCGGTGCAGCGGGCGCGGATAATAAACGGCGCTGCTAATGCCCCTCGCCCGCAGCGCCGCCTGCGCCGCTTCGCGGGCCGCCTCGTCCGCGAGCAGCACGGCATACACCGCCCAGGCGCTCTCGCTGTCGGCGACGCGCCGTGGCGTCCGCAGGCCGGGCAGCGCCGCGAAGCTGGCATCATAGGCATCCGCGATGGCGCGGCGGCGTTCCAGTTCCCAGCCGAACGCGTCCAGCTTTGCCAGCAGCACCGCCGCCTGCAGCGTGTCGAGACGGCCGTTCATGCCGGTGCGCAGCACCTCGTAGCGGGTGTCGCCCTCGCCGTGCGAGCGCAGCGAGCGATAAAGCTTCGCCCGCGCCGGATCGTCCGTCAGCAGCGCGCCGCCGTCGCCGTAGCCGCCCAGCGGCTTCGACGGAAAGAACGAGATCGCGGTGGCATCGGCCTCGCGTCCGAGCGGCTGGCCGCCGAGCGTCGCGCCGAAGCTCTGCGCACAGTCGTCGAGCGTGAACATGGCGTGCTCCGCCGCCACCTCCCGTAGCGCGGCCCAGGGTGCCGGCTGGCCGAACAGATCGACGCCCACGATCGCGGCGGGACGCAGGCGCCCCTCGGCGCGGACCTGTTCGACCCGAAACCGGAGGTGTGCCACGTCGATCTGGAAGGTGTCGGGGTCCACGTCGACGAACACCGGCGTGGCACCCAGCACCAGCGGCACCTCGGCCGTCGCGGTGTAGGTGAAGGCCGGCAGGAACACCGCGTCGCCACGGCCGATGCCCTCGGCCATCATCGCGATCTGCAGCGCGTCCGTGCCCGAGGAAAGCGCCACGCAATGGCCGGCGCCGGCGAAGTCTGCGAGCCGGCGCTCCAGCTCCGCGACCTCGGGACCCAGGATGAACTGGCAATGATCCAGCACCGCGGCAACCCGCTCGCGGATCGCGGGGCCGATGCGGCGCTGCTGCGCCTTCAGGTCGAGAAACGGGATCGGCGTCGCAGCGCCCTCGTGGTCGGCCATGGAACGATCCTTCAGGACGCCAGCGGCGGGGCGTCGATGACGGCCGCCTGGCCGCCCGCCCGCCCCGTGCCTTCGCCGGGCCCGCCTTCGTGGGGTGTGCCTTCGCTGGGCGCGCCTTCGCCGGGCACGCCGGAGATGTTGTGGTTGAACTCCGGCACCAGGTGCCGCAGCAGCGCGATCGCCTCCGCCGGGCGGTTCGCCCGGCAGGCGGCGCCGATCCCGGCGATCACGCCCCGCACCTCGTCGAGATCGGCGACGCGCGGCCTGGCGATCAGCAGCCCGGCATGAGGCGTCGGCACGGGCGGCTCGCGGCCGTGGAACAGTTCCTCGAACAGCTTCTCGCCCGGGCGCAGGCCGGTGAAGCGGATCGGCACGTCGATCTCGGGCCGCAACCCGGCCAGCCGGATCATCTGCCGGGCGAGATCGACGATCTTCACCGGACGGCCCATGTCCAGCACGAAGATGCCGCCTTCCTCGCCGAGCGCGTCGCGCCCCGCGGCCTCGTGGCCGGTCGCGAGCGCGCTCGCCTCCAGCACCAGCCCGACCGCCTCGGGCACCGTCATGAAGTAGCGCTGCATGTCGGCGTGGGTGACGGTGAGCGGGCCGCCGCGTTCGAGCTGGCGGCGGAACAAGGGCACCACGGAGCCGGTGGACCCCAGCACGTTGCCGAAGCGCACGGTGACGCAGCGCAGGCCCCGCCCCGCGCGGCGGGCGACGATGTCCATCGCCTGGCAGTACATCTCGGCCGCGCGCTTGGAAGCCCCCATCAGGCTGCTGGGATTCACCGCCTTGTCCGTGGAGATCAGCACCATGGCCGCGGCGCCGGCCGCACGCGCCGCATCCGCCACGTTGAGCGTGCCCACCGCGTTGGTCAGCATCCCCTCGCCCGGATTGGCTTCCACCATCGGCACGTGCTTGAGCGCGGCCGCGTGGAACACCAGCTCGGGCCGCAGCGCCCCGAACAGGGCGGCGATGCGCTCGGCGTCGCGCACGTCCGCGATCACCGTGCGCCTGAGCAGCGACGGCACCAGATGATCCAGCTCCTGCTCGATCTGCCACAGCGCGTATTCGCCGTTGTCGAGCAGCACCAGCTCCGCGGGATCAAGTGCCGCCACCTGCCGCGCCATCTCCGAGCCGATCGAGCCGCCCGCGCCCGTCACCAGCACGCGGCGGCCGCGCACGAAGGCCGCCATCGCCTCGCGGTCGAGCGGCACCTGCGGCCGGTTCAGCAGATCCTCGATCGCCACCGGACGAAGTTCGACCCGGGCGGCCGGCGACAGGGCGGTGGGGTTCGGCACGCGCCGCACCGGCACGCCGACCCGGTCCGCCGCCTCCATCACCGCCGCCAGCGCCTCGCCGCGCAGGTCGGGATCGGTCACCACGAGCCCGTCCGGCCGCTTGCCGCGGGCCACCAGGCGGTCGAGCACCGCGCCGAGCTCGCGCACCGTTCCCAGGATCGGGACGCCCTGGATGCGCCGTCCCGGCTGATGGCTGGCATGGCCGATCAGGCCGGACACCCGCATGCGCGACTCGGCGTCGCGCTTCACCGCCCGCAGAAACAGGTCGGCCGCCTCGTCCGCCCCGATCAGCAGCACGCTGTCGCGGACCACGCCGAGGCCGGCGGACGGACGGCGTTGCGACAAGCGGTAGACGATGCGCAACCCGCCCAGCAGCACCAGCAATGTCAGCGCGTGGATGATCGGGAAGGTGATGCTCGGCAGCATGTAGCCCGTCAGCACGAGCCCGGCCGCGAACAGGGCGGCACTGATCACCGAGCCGCCGGCGATGCCCAGCAGGTCCGCGATGCCGGAGAAGCGCCAATATTGCTGCGGCATGCGGAACGGGATGCCGCCCACCAGCAGCGTGATCGCCCCGCCGGCCAGGAACCAGAGCGGATGGATCAGGCCCCCATGCGGATCGGCGAGCCAGCGCGCGATCGGCGCGGCGACGGCGGCCAGGGCGCCGTCCAGCAGCATGTTCACCAGGATACGGTTGACCGACCGCATCCGGTCGGACCGGTTGCCAGCGACCTTCCCGCTCCCCGCCGGCACGATGCCGCCCGGCTGCGCGGCCGCTTCTGCCACCGCCGGGGACGCGGGTTCCACGACCTGCACGGGGGGGACCGTCCTCGGCGCGGATGCATGGTCGGAGAAGCGTTGCGGGGCCATCTCCGCGCCCCTATAGCCCAGCCCATCCCCCGCTAGAAGCGCCCCGCCGGCCGGGACCGCCGGAGTCCGTTCCGTTGCTTCCTCCCACCACCCCCGGACCGGTTGCCGTTCTTCCCGCCGTCGCGTCCTTGCGCGAGCGCGTGGGGGTCCGGCGTTTCCTGGGTGACGAGCGTGGTCGATCGCCGGAAGATCTCCCGCCACCCGGAGTAACGCCTTACTCCCCGGGTCCCACGCGCAGGGGTTCGGGAGTCGTACGGAACAGGCGCCGGTTCAGCGGGGCGGTCCGTCGGCCGAACCGGGCGGCCGGGGAACGATCATCCGCCACGCGGGGTGGCCGAGACGCGGAGTCGATCCGGTTCTCCGGCTTCGGGACGGACCGGGTCGAGGCCCTCGCGGTGCCGCACATTCGACCCCCCGAACGAGGTGCGTCCGCACGGGCGGCCGAAGCCCTGACCGCCCGCGGCACCATGTCAGGTCTCAGGACGTGGTCCCGACCCGCGGCCAGCGTCACCGCGACGACGACGCGACCCGCCGCGCCGGGCGAACCTGTCCGGACCACGCGGTGATGACGGCGCCGGCCGCGATCGCGATCGTCGGGCTCCTCGCCGCGATGGTGTCGGCCCTCTCCGTGTGGCGGATGATCCGGGTCGGGGTGCTCGACATTCCGGGGCACCGGTCGTCGCACGAGCGCCCGGTGCCGAAAGGCGGCGGCGTGGGCGTGCTGGCCGCCATGGTGCTTTGTGCCGTTCTGCTGCCGGCATGGCCGGGCGCGGAACGGGAATGGCCGATCCTGTCGCTGCTTCTGCTGGTGGTGGCGGCCCTGCTGCTGGGGGCGGTCTCCTGGGCCGACGATCTGTGGCAGTTCCGCTTCGCGCCCAAGCTGGCGGCCCAGGGGGGCGCCGCGCTGATGGCGGTGGTCGCGGGCGCCTGGTTCGTACCCGACCCGCTGTCGGCGATCGTGCCGGCGCCCGTGGCGGCCGCCATGGCGGTGCTCGCCGCGCTGTTCTGGATGGTGTTCGTCACCAACGCGATGAACTTCATCGACGGGCTGAACGGCCTCGCGTCGGGCACGGGACTCGTCGCGGCCCTCGGCGCGCTGTTTCTGGCGCTGACGAGGCACGACGGACTGGTCGCGACGCTGTCGCTCGGTCTCGCGGCTGGTTTCGCCGGGTTCCTGCCCTTCAACTACCCGCGGGCGCGAATCTTCATGGGCGATGTCGGCAGCCAGAGCGGCGGCCTGCTGCTGGCGGCACTGGCACCGTTGATGGGGCGATACGCGGGCGCGGCGCATCCGTTCGACGCCTTGCTGGTGCCGATGATGCTGGCGGGCATCCTGTGGGACGTGGGGTTCACGCTCTGCCGCCGTCTGGTCGCCGGGGAGCGGGTGACCGAAGCGCACCGGGGTCATCTGTATCAGGTGGCGTCACGCTGCGGCGTGCCCCGCCCGGCGGTGGCGGCGATCCACTGGATGTTCGCGATCTGGGGGGCGGTCGGCTGGCGGTTGCTGGCCGGCGGAACCGCCAACGCGGCGATCGCGGCCGCGCTGCTGGTGCCGCAGATCGCCTGGACCTTGTTCGTATGGGCGAAGGCCGGGCGCACCGGCCTCCGCCACTGGTCCTAGAAGAGCCTCACTTCAGCGTGAGCTGGATGCCCTGCGCCGCACCGGCCAGACGGGCGCCGCGGGTGATGTCGTCGATGCGGATGGTCACGCCGGAGCCGTTGGTGAGGGTCTGGCCGCCGAGACCCTTGTCCACGGTCGCCTCGCCGTTCGCGGCCGCGTAGGTGCCATCGAAATCGTGGAGGTGCTTCAGGTTGTAGACCCGGCCATGGCCCGTGATGTGCGAGAAGCCGACGGCCGCGACGTCCACGCCCTTCACGGAGAAATGGTAGGTGTGGCCGGCATAATGCAGCACGCCGTCGCCCCAGGTGTAGCCGACGCCCACGTCGGCGGCCTTGGCCTCGATGGTGATGGTGCCGACCGGCTTGCTGTCGACGCCGGGATCCTGGGCGGCCAGTGCCGGCATGGCGAAGCTCGCCGCCAGCAGGGAAGCAGAGGTCGCGAGGGCTGCGAACCGCATTGCGGTGTCCTTTCGATCGTACTGAACCGATCGGTCGCCGGAAAAGCGACCGGTATCAGCGTTCTAGCGTTCGAAGGACGATGCGGTTGCGTTGCGATGCGCCCGGAGCAGCCCGGCAGCCGGCGCGGGGATCGCGGCCGCCGGGGTCGCGTCAGCCGGCAGCGCGACGGCCAGCGCGCTCGGGCGTCCGCTCCTCCGCCTTGCGACCGGTGCTCGCCGCTTCCGTCATGATCGAACGCAGCTCGCGAAGATAGGCGGCACCCTTGAGGGTGCGCTGCACCAGGATCGAGCGGCGGTCCATCGGGTCCACCTTTCGGCGCGCGAGATCGAGCTCACCCAGCCGGTCCAGCGCGCGGGTGATGGCCGGCTTGCTGACGTTGAGGTCCGCCGCGAGGCCGCGGACGGTGTGCGCCCCTTCCTGCAGGTAGCAGGTGAGGAACACTCCGAGTTGCCGGGCGGACAGGTCGGGCCCATCGCGGCGCACCATCGACACGATGGTGTCCCGCAGGGTGCCGACGAGTTGGTCGGTCGAAGAGGCCTGCGCCATGGAACATCCTTTCCTTGTCGGATCGCAACGGCGTCCGGGGCATCCGGTGATCTCGCGCGAAAAGCGCGTCCGCCCCCATAAGGCGCCGGGAAACTCACGGTTCCGCATCGTTTTCGAACCGAACGTGCGAACTCCGCAACTTAATCAGTTGTCATCACATGGAACGCTGCGCAGACCGTTACCACCCCGAAAGCGTTCTCACGCCACATTAACAATCGGCAACAAAGCCCCGTACAAAGCCCGCAGCGCCAGCGCCTCGCCCCCTTCCGGCCGGCCGGGCTGGTTCGAATCGTTCCACGCATAGCTGTCCACGTGGAGCCAGCGCGTCCCGGGCGGCACGAAGCGCTGCAGAAACAGCGCCGCCGTCACCGCCCCCGCCATCGGCCGGGATGACGCATTGTTCAGGTCCGCCACGGGGCTCGACATCCAGTCGTCGTAGCCGCCCCACAGCGGGAGCCGCCAGAGCGGATCGCCGGTGCGGCGGCCGGCATCGAGCACCCGTTCCGCCGCCGAGTCGTCGTTGCTGAACAGGGCCGGCAGGTCGGGTCCGAGCGCCACCCGCGCCGCGCCGGTCAACGTCGCCACGTCCACCAGCAGCGCCGGCCCGGCCTCCGCCGCCTCGTCCAGCAGGTCGCACAGCACCAGCCGCCCTTCGGCATCGGTGTTGCCCACCTCCACGAACAAGCCCTTTCGGGTGCGCAACACGTCGCCCGGCCGCATCGCGGTGCCCGACACGCTGTTCTCCGCGCAGCCGAGCCGCATCTCCAGCCGCACCGGGAGGTCGCGCTCCATCACCACCCGCGCCAGGGCCAGGATTGTCGCGGCGCCCCCCATGTCCTTCTTCATCCGGAGCATGCCGCTGGACGGCTTCAGGTCGTAGCCGCCCGTGTCGAAGCACACTCCCTTGCCCACCAGCGATATCAGTGGCGCATCCTCGCCCGCTTCCGACCCCCGCCAGGACGCCACAAGCACGTGCGGTGCGCGCGCCGATCCGCGACCCACCGCGGCGACCGTGGGATAGCGTGCGTCGAGCTCCTCCCCGGTCCAGACCTGACATTCGGCGCCGAACGACGCGGCGACCGCGCGACCCGCTTCCGCCAACTCGCGGGGGCCGAGGCGGTCGGCGGGCATGTTGATCAGGTCACGCGCCAGCCATGCCGCGCGTGCCAGGGCAAGGCCGGCGCCCCCTGCGCCGGGCGGAACCACCAGTCGCGCCGGCGGCCGCCTGGGCTTCTTGAAGGGCGTGAAACGGTAGGCACCGAGGCAGAAGCCGAGCGTGGCGTCGTCCGGATCGACGTCCTCCGGCAGCTGCAGCGTCCATGCCCCTTCCGGCAACGCGAAGGCGAGCGCACCGAACGGCGTCGGATCGCTGGTACCCGGCGTGGCCTCCCCCAGTCCCAGCACCGCCGCCGCCACCCCGTCGGGACCAGGCAGAAGCATGAGACTCCCGCCGGTAGCCTTGAACTCCTGGCTCCGCAGCCACCGCCCGGCCACCCCATCCCGGCCACCGTCCAGGGCGTCCAGCAGCGGCTCCAATCCGTCGGGACGCACGCAATGCACGACCCTCGCATCCGGTGGCGTGCCGTCGACCAGGCAGTCCACGGCGCGGTCGAACAGGAATTCGGACATGATGGCGGCTTCCGCTCCAGGGGGAGCCGGACCATGCCGCTCCCGCCGGGTCGCGACCAGTCCATGAGGCAACGTTCCGGAAGGTTGGGGCTCCGGCAACCACGCGGAACGCACCGTAGCGGCCCCTGAACGAGGAGGACCCGGTTTACGCTTCGACCCGGCGTTTCAAGGCCGGCGATGAACATTGCCCCTGGACCCGGAAGCCAGGCGCCGATGGCACGGATCGCTCCTCGAGACGCCCGCGCGCTTGTTTCTTCCTGCCCTTTCCGAGGCGCTAACGCGGCAGACCCGGACGCGCCGGACGCTGAACGGCCCGCGTTTCCGCGCTGGCCGAAGCACCGGCGCGACGCCGGACCGGCCGGCTTCGGCGGCCGATCGCGGGGTGCCCCCGCACGCAGCCTTGCAAAACACGCCGGACCGCCCGACCATCTGTGTCATGGCCGGCGCTTCCTTCCGAGCCCAGGGCCCAGACGGTCCCGGCTCGGCCTCGTCCCCTTCCCCCGCTTCCGGCGCCTCCACGGCCGGCGGGCCGGGACCCGATGGCCGCCGGAGCCCCGACGGGACGCGGCGGCCGGACCCGTTCGGACCGCGCGTGAAGGCGGTGCTCGGCCCGACCAACACCGGCAAGACCCATCTCGCGATGGAACGGCTGCTGGCCCACGGGTCGGGCATCATCGGCTTCCCGCTGCGGCTGCTCGCCCGCGAGAACTACGAGCGGATGGTGGCGCAGAAGGGCGCCGGCCGCGTCGGGCTGATCACCGGCGAGGAGAAGATCGTTCCCCCCGACGCGCGCTGGTTCGCCTGTACGGTGGAAGCGATGCCGCTGGGCGACGACGGCAGCGGCCAGGGCGCGGGCCACGGGGCTGGCCGGGGCATGGCGCCACCGGAATTCGTGGCGGTGGACGAGATCCAGCTCTGCGCCGATCCGGATCGCGGCCACATCTTCACCGACCGCCTGTTGAACGCCCGCGGCACGGTGGAAACCATGTTCCTCGGCGCCGAGACCATCCGTCCGCTGCTGCAGCGGCTGGTGCCGCAGGCCGAGATCGAGACCAGGCCGCGGCTGTCCCAGCTCCTGTTCACCGGGGCCGCCAAGCTCACCAAGCTGCCCCCGCGTTCCGCCGTGGTCGCGTTCTCCGCGGCCGAGCTCTATGCCATCGCCGAGCTGATCCGCCGCCGTCGCGGCGGCTGCGCCGTGGTGATGGGGCGCCTGAGCCCGCGCACCCGCAACGCCCAGGTGGCGCTCTACCAGGAAAAGGAGGTCGACTATCTGGTCGCGACGGACGCGATCGGGATGGGGCTCAACATGGACGTGAACCATGTGGGCTTCGCCGGCCTGAGCAAGTTCGACGGCGCCCGGCCCCGGCGGCTGCACGCGTCCGAGGTCGCGCAGATCGCCGGGCGCGCCGGACGCGGCATGCGCGACGGCAGCTTCGGCACCACCGGCACCTGTCCTCCGATGGCGGAGGATCTGGTGTCGGCGGTGGAGAATCATCGCTTCGACCCGATCGGGCAGATCTCCTGGCGCAACGCGGCCCTCGACTTCAGCGGCCCGGACGCGCTGCTGCACAGCCTGCTGCTGCCCCCGCCGCGCAAGGGGCTGGCCAGCGGCAACGAGGCATCCGACCTGCAAACCCTCCAGGCGCTGGCGGCCGATCCCGAGGTGCGCAAGGCGGCACAGGGGCGGCGAGCGACCCGCCTCCTGTGGGATGCCTGCCAGATCCCGGACTTCCGCAAGATCGGCGACGACAGCCACACCCGGCTCTGCCTGCGGGTGTTCAACGACGTGATGCGCGGCGACCGGCTCGACGTGTCGTGGTTCGAAGGGCTGCTCAACAACCTCAACCGCGCGGACGGCGACATCGACACGCTGATGCAGCGTCTCAGCGGCGTCCGGGTCGCGGCCTATCTCGCGGCACGACGGGACTGGCTCGATCCGGCGGGCGGCTGGGCAGACCGGGCGCGCGCCACCGAGGACCTGCTGAGCGACGCGCTGCATGAGCGCCTCACCGCGCGCTTCGTGGACAAGCGTGCCGCCCTGCTGATCCGGCGGCTGGACGAGGCCGGCCGCGGCGAAGGCGGCGAGATGTTGTCGGCGGTGACGCCGCGCGGCGAGGTGGTGGTGGAAGGTCATCCCGTGGGCCAGGTTTCCGGCTTCTCCCTGATGCCCGATCCGGAGGCCGCCGACGGCCCCGAGAAGCAGCTGGTGCTGCGGGCCGCACGCAGGGCGCTGCGCGAGGAAATACCGCGCCGGGTCGCGTCGCTGGCATCCGCTCCGGCGGAGGCGTTCCGCATCGCGCCGGATGGTCGCCGCATGTTGTGGAACGATGCCCCGGTGGGGCGGCTGCGGCCCGGATCCGGGCTGATGCGTCCCATGGTGGAGGTGCTGGACACGGAGTTCCTCGACAGCGCGCAGCGCGAACAGGTGCGCGAGCGGCTGCAGGCCGCGCTGGACGCCCTGATCGCCACCGAGCTGGCGCCGCTGGTGAAGGCCCGCGACGGCGCGGCGGAGGATCCCGCGTTGCGCGGCGTCCTGCACCGCCTGTGGGAACATGCCGGCCTGGTGCCGGGTCCATGCGAGCTGGACGCGGACCAGCGCGGCAAGCTGAAGGGTCTGGGCGTCCGCGGCGGCCGATTCGCCTTGTTCATGCCGGCGTTGCTGAAGCCGAAACCCGCCGCCCTGCGCGCGATCCTGCTCGCGGTGCGCGACCGGGTGCCGGTTCCCGCCCTGCCGCCGCCGGGTCTCGTGTCTGTGTCCCGCGACTACGTGCCGCCCCCTCCCCGTCAGGATGCGGATCGCTCACCCGGTGGCGTGGCGTCGGATGCCCCGCCGTCCGGCCGGGGGCGCGCACGAACGGCGCAGGGAACATTTCCGGAGCATCGTGGGCCGGCGGACGCCGAAACGCTGAGCGTTCGTGAAGCCGATACCGGCGCGGCGGCGGACGAGAATGTTCCGCCCGCGCCCCCGGTCGGCGAGGCCGTCGTTCCGGCTGCAGTGGGGGACGACGCAGCGGCGCGCGACGACGTGTCGGCTGACACGGTCTCCCCCGAACGGGACCTGTCCGGCAGCCGGTGGGCACGCGTCATCGGCCTTCCCGACATCCCGGACATGAGCCACCGGGCTATCGCGAGCGAAGAACAGGTCGACGCGGGCAGCGCTACGGCGGGCATCGCGAGCGATTCGAAGCCGACGGGAAGCCTGGACGCCGCGCCGCCGCATGCAGACGCGCCGGCCTCGGGCGAGACCGGGGGGACGGCCTCCCTTGTTCCGGACGCGCACGGAGCACAAACGCCGACGAACGCGCCCTCGTCGGATCGCGCCGACGAACCGGTCGATCTCTCAGCGCCGGGCCTCGGATCGGCGGACGCTGGTTCCATGCGAACCGCCGACGACCATCCGGCGGGCTCGCTCATCCCGGCCGGTGCGGGCGGAACGGCGAGCGCAGACGGGGAGGAGGAAGCGGCCTCGCCGAACCCCACGTCCAGCATTCCGGATCACGCAAGGCCCTCGAATCCCTCCACCACCACCGGATCCGGCGAGATCGGGGACGCTGCCGAAGCGGACCAGCCGGCTCTCGCCGATGCCGCCCGGGAAGGGTCGCGTCCTTCCGACATCGCGGCGGAGGAGCCGCCCGCCGCCGCAGAGGCGGTGGAGGGCGAGCATCGGCGGCGGCGACGCCGGCGGCGCCGTAGCGGTCGCGGCGGGGAGCGCGAAACGGCGCCAGGCCCGGAACCGGAAGCACACGCCGCCGAACCGGCGGCCGGACCCCCGGCTCAGGCGCCAGGCGGCGCACGGATGCCGGCCAGTCCGAGCCGGTCGATGATGCAGGCGCTCGGCTGGGTGGCTTGTGGCCCGGTGCTGGTCAGGCTGGACGTGGCCGAGAGGCTGGCCGGTGAGCTGAACTGGCGAACCCGTCACGGTCCGGCGGTGCCTCCCTCGGACCTGGCATCCCGCCTGTCCTTGCGCTTGGACGCCTTGCCCGCGGTGCTGGCCGCGATGGGACTGCGGCTGTTGCCGCCGCGCCCGATGGCCGAGGGCGCTTTCGGACCGCCGACCCCGCCGCTCCTCAGCAACCGCGCGACGCATCGGCACAAGCGGGCCGCCCCGGCACGGCGGCAACCGGCCACCGCGGAAGCCGTCGCGCCAGCACCGGCTGCCGGTGATCCCGGCGCGGCCCAGCAGCAACACGATGCGGCGCCCGGCCGGCGGCCCCACAGGCCGCGACGCCGGCACGGTGGCGACCTCCCTCCGGGGACGCCCGATGCCGCTCCCAGGCCGCCGAGGCCAGCCGCGCACCGGCCCGGACCACCGCGTCCACCGGCCAGGCCGCAGATCAACCCGGACAGCCCGTTCGCGGTGCTGGCGACCCTCACCTTCAAGCGGTGAGCCACAACCGGCGAGCCATAAATGGGCGGCAGCATCCGGCGAGCGATGGAACCGGTTCCTGCGGCCTTGGCCCGCGGCGGCGGCTTGCGCGGGAGCGGACGTCGATGCTGCCCGATGTGGTTCGAGCGGCACGGTCATCGGCCGCTTCTCATTCCGCCGACAGGACGGAGTGCGCTCCTCCGGCCCCGCGGCAACCGGAAAACGGACATCGGAACGGCAACGTCGCCCGTTTTGCGACCACGCGCCGGTATGGTCGCCCGGTCCAGGCCGGGACGATGCCTTCGGCGCAACGGCCAGCCCCAGCCGGGATGCGGGGCCATCGGATGACACGGCGCGCCGAGGGGAATGCCGGGTCATCGCATCGTCCCCTCGCGGGACCGTCGGGGTGATGCCGGCCGGGAACGAGGCCGAGGACCGGGACTGGCAGCGTCTGGACAAGTGGCTCTGGTGCGCCCGTTTCCTCAAGGCGCGTTCCGACTGCGTGCGGCTGATCCAGGACGGCCTGATCCGCATCAACCGACAGCCGACGGACAAGGCCCATGCCAGGCTGCGGCCGGGCGACGTGCTGACCCTGCCGTTCGGCGCGCATCGCGGGGTGCCCGGCGTGCGGGTGATCCGGGTGCTGTCTCTGGCGACCCGGCGCGGTCCGGCGCCCGAGGCGCGTGGATTGTATGAGGAGGTGCCCTGACCGCTCGCGCCGCGGCGGCAACGTCCACCCCGCCCCGCCGTGACCGCCTCCGGGCCATACGCCTCCGGAGCCCCGGCCCACGACGCGCCGTATCAGGGACCAACCCCCGCCATCCTCCCACCGAGGATCGCGGGGGCGTCTCGTTCGGACGGCGCCCGGCGCTGCTTCATGTGGAGAGAGCGTTGCGCCGGTGCGCTTGCGCCCGGAAACAAAGCTCCGCATATGTCGCCCCTTCCCGCGCCCGGGTCCGTGCCCACATGGGCGGAAGCCCACCGGCGCGCGCGTGCTCGCCGAACGACTGGAGATGACGATGACCTACGTGGTCACCGAGAACTGCATCCGCTGCAAATTCATGGATTGCGTCGAGGTTTGTCCGGTCGACTGCTTCTATGCGGGCGAGAACATGCTGGTGATCAACCCGGACGAATGCATCGATTGCGGGGTGTGCGAGCCGGAATGCCCGGCCGAGGCGATCTTCCCCGATAGCGACGACCGCGCCGCCGCCTGGGCCGAGACCAACACGACCTATTCCAAGCAATGGCCGAACATGACCCGCAAGGGTCAGCCGCCGGCCGATGCCGAGGAATGGAAGGACAAGCCCGACAAGGCGAAGCTGTTCTCGTCGGAGCCGCACGCCGGCTGACGGAGCGTCGGAGCCGACCGGACACCGGGCTGCCGGTCGCTCCCGCGCCGCGCGTCCCGGCGACCGGTCCGGCTTCGGGGGAACTCCGCCCCGCGGGACTCCCCCAGCGACGGCAGCGACACCGGGCATCGCCGCTCCGCCGTGTCGCGGGAGCGCTTTTCGTCGCCCTCCTGTTCGTGCCCTGCGCTTCCATCCTGCTGGTCGGGCTGGAGATCCTGGCGGCATGGCAGATGCTGTCGCTGCTGACGCTCCGGGTGCTGTTGCTGCCGTTGCTCGCCGGGTTCGGCCTGCTGGCCCTGGGGCGCCTGCTGTTGCCGGGCGCATTGCTGGTGGGTGCGGCGGCGGTGAGATGGCCTTCGTCCCGCGCCGGGGCGATGCTGGCCGCCTTCCTGGCAGTGGGGGGTGAGCTGGTGATCCTGCGGCTGGGCGCCGGGAGCGGATGGCTCATGCACGCGCTGGGCTGGGCGATGCCGAGGTGGCAACGGGAGCTGTTCGCCACGGTGCTTCCGCTGCTGTCCGGGGTGCTCGCATGCCGGCTGCTGCCGTTCGGGATGCTGCGCCGGCTGCTCCGGGTTCCGCCACCCACGGATTCGTGCTAGAGGTCGCGCGACCACACCAATCGATCGTCCACACGACCGGTATCGACGAACGGCGCGGCCGTGTTCCACCGATGTCGGCGTCCTCGCCGGTCCGGGCCCGACGGTTCGCCGCGTGCACGGCTCCGGCACGGATCGCCGGACTGGGCATCGGAGCGTGGCCCTGCCTCCGGCGATCCTCGGCCGTCCCCAAGGAGTCCGCAAGCACATGCTGAACAGCAAGCAGCCCAACGCCGAGGCGGAAGGCATGGCGGTCGCGACTTCGAAGGACGGCCCCCAGGCGGCGGACGCCGAAGCCGTGGAAAAGAAGAAGACCCCGGCGCGCAAGACCCGGGACGACGATGGCTTCACCGAGGGCGACCACGTCGTTTATCCGACCCATGGCGTCGGCAAGGTGGTGCGCATCGCCACCGAGGAGATCGCCGGGCACAAGCTCGAGCTGATCCACATCACCTTCGAGGAGAACCGGATGACGCTCCGGGTCCCGGTGGCGAAGGCGAAGAGCGCCGGATTGCGCAAGCTCGCGACGCGCAAGCTGTTCGACGAGGCGCTGGCGATCCTGAAGGGGCGTGCCCGGATCAAGCGCACCATGTGGTCGCGCCGGGCCCAGGAATACGAGGCCAAGATCAATTCCGGCGATCCGCTCGCCATCGCGGAGGTGGTGCGCGACCTGCACCGCAATGCCGGGCAGCCGGACCAGAGCTTCTCCGAACGGCAGATCTACGAGGCCGCGATGGACCGGCTCGCGGCCGAACTCGGCGCGCTGGAACGGATCGACAAGAACGCCGCCGCGGTGAAGCTCGCGGACTACCTCAAGACCATCACCTGAGAGCGGGCCCACCCGGCTCCACGGAAAAAGGGGGCGGCCATGTGGCCGCCCCCTTTCTCATTTGCCGAAACGGGTCCCGGTCGACCCAGGCGAGACGCTGCCCTACTGGACGCGTCCCGCCCGAACCGAGAGCCCGGAGCTACTGGTTGCTGCTGCGGGTGCCGGTGAGCGACAGCAGGAACTGGAACAGGTTCACGAAATTCAGGTACAGGGTCAGGGCATCGTAGACGCTGCGCTTCGCGGCATCGTCCTGGCTGCCGTAATAGGCGAGCTGACCGTAGTTCCACTTGATGCGCTGGGTGTCGAACGCCGTCAGGCCGGTGAAGATCAGCACGCCGAGCACGCTGATCGCGAGGTAGAGCCCCGGGCTGTGCAGGAACATGTTCACGAGGCCGGCGATCAGGATGCCGACCACGCCCATGATCAGGAACGAGCCGAAGCGCGTCAGGTCCGCCTTCGTGGTGTAGCCGTAGAGGCTCATCGCCGCGAACGTCGCCGCGGTGATGAAGAACACCCGCACGATCGACAGGTCGGTGTAGACGAAGAAGATGTTGGTCAGGCTGGCGCCCATCGCGACGCAGAAGGCCCAGAACAGGCCCTGCGCCGCCTGTCGCGACAGCCGGTTCACGCCGAAGCTCAGCACCAGCACGAAGGCGAGCGGCGCGAAGATGGCGAGGATGCCGAGCCCGGTCGGGCGCAGCGTCATGGTGCCGTAGGGCGTGGCGGCGAAATGCCAGAACAGGTCGCGCAGCGAGCTGTGGGCGATGCCGTAGGCCACGATCCCGGTCAGCACCAGGCCGGAGGTCATCCAGTTGTAGACGCGCAGCATGTAGGCGCGCAGTCCGGCATCCACGATCCCGGCCTGGGCGCCGACGCCGGCGCGAGCGGTTGTGCGGTAGTCGGGGCTGAACGCCATGGTGATCCCGTTGCTCATGGGAAGCGGGAACGAACTCCCGCTGCCGTGCCATGTATGTTGGAGGTTCCCGCGGACAGGTCAAGAATGGCCGGTCGCCCAGCAACAGCCTGACATGAAAGCAATCGGGCGGTCATCCGGGCCGAGCGCCGTCATGCCCGCCGGAGCAGCGACGCGGGACGGGCCCTGAGGGCCGGCCGCAGCGCCAGAAGCCCCGACAACAACATGATCGCCACCGCGCCGCAGATGGTCGCCGCCAGCGCCACCCCTTCGAGTCGCCACGGCGTCTGCAGGGCGACGCGCATCACCACGAAGCACAGCGCGGCGCCAGCCGCGGCCGCGATCAGGCCGCAGCAGCAGCCCAGCAGCGCGAACTCCGCCAGCCACACCCGGCGCAGTTGCGGCCCGGTGGCGCCGAGGCAGCGCAGGATCGCCGCTTCCCGCACCCGGCGGCGCTGGTCGGCGGCGAGCACCGTCGCCAGCACGAGCGCGCCGGACAGCAGCGCCACGCCCCCCATCACCGACAAGGCGAGCGCCATCCGGTGCACGAGCCGCGACAGCTCGTCGAGCACGTCGGCGACCCGGATCCCGGTCACGTTGGGAAGCGCGTCGGTCACCGCCTGCAGCAGCGCCGCGTCCGTCTGGGGCGCCTTGCTGGTCGCCACCGTCGCGATCATGCCGTGCGGCGCGGCCGACAGCAGCCCGGGCGACGCCACGAACGCGAAGTTCATCTGCAGCGAGCGCCATTGCACGTCGCGCAGGCTTTCGACGCGAAAGCCGATCTCGCGCCCCAGCACGCTCAGCGCGATGTGGGAGCCGACATGCACCCCCCATCCGGCGGCGATATGCGCGTCGACCGACAGCAGCGGCGGCCCGTCGTAACCGCGCGGCCACCAGCCGCCGGCGACCAGATGCGTGCCGGCCGGCGCTTCCGGAGCGATGGTGAGACCCCGGTCGCCGCGCAGCGCCCAGGCGGTGTCGGGGGTCGCCTTCACCGAGGCGGCCGGCACGCCGTCCACTGACACCACCCGCGCCCTGAGGCTCGGCATCTGGCGCAGCTCGCCCGTGCCCGGCGTCGCGCGGACGATGGCATCGAACCGGTCGAGCTCGTCCGGCTGCAGATCGATGAAATAGAAGGACGGCGCGCCGCGCGGGAGCTGGTCCAGCAATTCGGCCCGGATGCTCCGCTCCACCAGCGCCAGGGTGGCGAGCACGGTGAGCCCCGCGCCGAAGCTCAGCAGCAGCCGGCCCGAAACCGAGCCCGGACGATGCAGCGCCGCCAGCCCCAGCCGCAGCCAGACCGGGCCGGCTCGCGGCGACACCCAGCCGGCCGCCACCGACAACAGGCCCCCGGCCGCGCGGAAGGTGCCCAGCACCAGCAGCACGGCGACGCAGAACCCGGCGGCGAACCGGGGCTCCGGCGAGGTGGCCACCGCGAGCGCCACCAGCAGCGATGCCGGCACCAGCCCGGCCAGACCGTCCGCCAGCGCCTCCCCCCTCGTCCGTGTTGCCGGCTGGTCGCGGAACAACAGCAGCGGTGAGCGGCGGCTCGCCCGCATCAGGGGCGGCAGGATGAAGCAGGCTGCGGCGAGCGCCCCGAACAGCATGGCCAGCAGCACCGGCCGAACCAGCACCCATCCCGCCGGCGCCGCAGGGGGCAGCGGCAGGAGCGAGCCGAACCACCGCAACAGCAGCGGCGGCAGCGAAGCGCCCAGCACGCCGCCGAGGCAGATGCCGATCCCGCAAAGCCCCACCACCTGCAGCATCGGCACGCCGACCGCGATCCGGCCCGGCGCGCCCAGGCAGCGCAGCACCGCCACCGTGCGGCGGCGTGATTCCAGCCAGGACGACACCCCGGCCCCGACCCCGACGCCGCCGAGCAGCAGCGCGCTCAACCCGATCAGGGTCATGAAAGAGCCGAGCTGGTCGATGGTGCGTTCGAGCCCGGGGTCCGCGTCCCTCACGTCGCGAAGGCGCAGTCCCTGCCCGGGAAACCGGTTCTGCAGCATCCCGGCCGCGGCTCGCGCTTCCCGCTCGCGGCGGAGGTCGTCCATCCCGGCGCCATCGGGCAGCGCGCCCCGCACCGCGAAGGTCGCCAGCGCCCCGGGGGCGAGCAGCCGCGTTCCTTCCAGCACCGCGCGCGACAACACCACCGCCGGCGCGAGGGCAGCGACCCCCACCCCGTCCGGTTGCGCCGCCAGGGCCGCCGACAGCCGGAAGCGCTGCTCGCCGATCCGCACCACGTCGCCCACCCGGAGATGCAGCCGGTCCAGGATCAGGGGCTCCGCGACCAGGCAGGGGAGCTGTTCCCCTTGTTCCACTTTGGGTCCGAGGGCGCCGACCGTCTTTCGCGCGTCGTCCGTGGCATCGCTCCCGGCCGGCGGGGTGGCGGCCGACGGCGATCGGCCGCCGGATGATCCGAGTCCGTCGGCCGGATCCCTGCTGCCACCCTGGGGCGCCAGGGAAGCGGGTCCGGGCGTGGCCGATCGCGGTTCCAGCGCGCGCGACAAGGGCATCGCCGGCAGCAGCGACAACGCGCCGACCAGCGGATAGGCCGGATCGACCGCCTTCACCTCCACCAGCATCCGGCCGCCGTCGGGCGCGAACAGCATGGAGCGCAGCCGCACGAGCTCGGTGGTGCGAAAGCCCCGGTCGCGCAGCGCCTGACCGATTTCGGGCGGCAAGGGGTCCGTGCTGTCCACCGACAGGTCGCCGCCCAGGATCGCGCGGCGCTGCCCCGCGATGCCGTCGCGCAGGGCGTTCCGCAGGCCGCCCACCCCGGCGATGGCCGCCACCCCCACCAGGAGGCACAGCACCACCAGCCCGAGCCCGATCCGGCCACCCCGCAGGTCGCGGAAGGCCAGGCGCAGCAGCAAGGGAAAGCCGGTCCCGGCGGCTGACCTCGCGGCGCCGTCGCGCGAGGAGGAGCTCATGTTCCGGCGTCCGACAGCATCCCGTCGGCCATGCTCACCGTGCGCTCGCAACGGGACGCCAGGGCGGGGTCGTGGGTGATGAGCACCAGGGTCGTGCCGCGCTCGCGCTGCATCGCCATCATCAGTTCGGCGACCCGCGCGCCGGTGGCGGCATCGAGGTTGCCGGTGGGCTCGTCGGCCAGCAGCAGGCGGGGCTCGGGCGCGAAGGCGCGGGCCAGCGCCACCCGCTGCTGCTCGCCGCCGGACAGTTCCGCCGGCCGGTGGCCCATGCGGTGACCGAGCCCCACCGAGCGCAGGGATGCGGCCGCCACGTCCTGCGCATCCGGCCGGCCGGCGAGCTCCAGCGGCACCGCCACGTTCTCGAGCGCCGTCATGGTGCCGATCAGGTGGAAGGACTGGAACACGATGCCGACCGTCCGCCCGCGGAACTGGGCGCGCCGGTCCTCGTCCAGCGAAGCGAGATCCTGCCCAGCGATCCGCACCCGGCCCCGCGACGGCTGTTCCAGCCCGGCCAGCAGCATCAGCAGGCTGGTCTTGCCGGAGCCCGACGGCCCCACCACGCCCACCGAGCGCCCTGCCCCGATCCGCAGATCGACGCCTCGCAGGATGTCGATCGGCCGGCTGGCGGGCTCGCTCGGGGCGAGCCGCCTGCGCGGCCACCACCGGTCGCGGTTGACCCGCACAGGCCGGGCGGGCACCGTCAGCCACAACCCTGTCGCGTCCACCAGCGGAGCCCCGGCCGAGTCGACGGGGGGGTCCCGGGGTGCTTCGGGCCCGGTCGGTTGAGGTGTGGATCCATCCATGAGCGCCCCTTCGATCCCCCCGCGCCGTGCCGCGCTCGTGATGTGGCGTCGCCTGCAACGGCGGGCAACGGCGTCGGTCGCATCGATATCGCCTCTCCCGTCCGGCGCCCTCCGGTGGTTCCGCCGGAACGTGGAAGAAGGCTCCGCGAGCGGTGCCGGCACGCCGGACCGCCACGGCTCCGCCCGCGACCAGTGCCCGGAGCTGTCGCGCCCGGCCCGGCACCGGCTGTTCGGGTCGGCGAGCTTGACGTCCTCCCCGGGCGGGATCGGCCAGCCGGACGACATGTCCCGCTTCGTCCTGACGGCCCGGACCGCGGGATGGGCAAGGCCGCCGCGGCGAGATCGGCGCCCCGGATGGCTGGCCGCGAGGTGGGCGCGCCGCGCGCCAGCGGGAGCCGGCGGCCTCGCCGGCCTCCCCTCCGGCGCCATGCCCCATCCGGTGGTCGGCCACCGGGCCGCCGTGCACGGCACCCACCGGGCAGCCCCGCGGCGACCGACCAGGATCGGCACCATGCTGGCGATCCTGGCCGCGGTGGTGCTGCTGTTTCCCCGTTCGGGCGCGGCCGCCGGCGATCGGCCGATCCGCATCCTGGCGTTCGGGGACTCCCTGACGGCCGGCTTCGGGCTGCCGCACGCCGACGGTTTCGTGGCCCGTCTCCAGGGGGCGCTGGACGAGCGGCATGCCGGGGTGACGCTGCTCGATGGCGGCGTGTCCGGCGACACCACCACGGGGGCCAGGGCCCGGCTGGACTGGGCGCTGGCGGACAAGCCGGACGCGGCGATCGTGGAGCTGGGCGGCAACGACGCCCTGCGCGGCACCGATCCCGGGGTGACCGAGGCCAACCTGTCGGCGATCATCGACCGCTTCGAGCGGGACCGGATCCCGGTGCTGCTGAGCGGAATGATCGCGCCGCCCAACATGGGGCAGAGCTACGGCGACAGCTTCAAGGCGGTGTTCAGCCACATCGCGCGGGCGCACGCGAACGACCCGCTGCTGATCTACGATCCGTTCTTCCTGGAAGGGTTGGTCGGGCGGCCGGAACTGGCGCAGAACGACCACATCCATCCCAACGCCGCCGGCGTCCGGGCGGTGGTGGCGCGGATCACGCCGCTGGTGCTGCGGCTGGCCGCCCTCGCCCGCCGGCTCCCGGAAGGCACGGGCGGCACGCCCGCTGGCGGTGCGACCACGGCCCCGGCAACGGCCGGGGGGAGCCGGTCTCGATGAGGCTGTTCGTGGCGCTCGACCTGCCCTGGCCGCTGCGCGAGACGCTCGGCGGGCTGCTGAACAGCCTGAGCGGCGCGCGCTGGGTTCCGCCCGAGAACCACCATCTGACGCTCCGGTTCGTGGGCGAGGTACCGCCCTACGTCGCCGACGAGGTCGACGCGGCCCTGGCGGCGGTGAAGGTGCGGCCCTTCACCCTGGCGCTGAGCGGGGTGGGCGTGTTCGACCGCAACGGCCGGCCCAGCGCGCTGTGGGCCGGCGTCGCCCGGTCGGAACAGCTGGACCACCTGCAGAACAAGATCGAGACCGCGCTGCGCCGGATCGGGCTTCCTGGCGAGAAGCGGCGCTTCCAGCCCCATATCTCGCTGGCGCGGGTGGACGGCGTATCCGAGGCGGCCCTAGCGCGTTGGGTGCAGGGGCACAACCTCCTGCGCAGCGACGCCGTTCCGGTGACCAGCTTCACCTTGTTCAGTTCGCAGCTCGGCAAGGAGCAGCCAGTCTACACAGCGGAGGTCGATTATGAGCTTGCCTGAACGCCGCCGGACCCGCGCCGGCCTGATGTCCGCGATGCTGGCCGGGATGCTGGCCGGGACCGGGCTGCTCGCCGCGCCGATGGCCGCGCGGGCGCTGTCCCAGGTGGCGGGACCGGTGCAGGTCGGCCCCAGCGCCGCTACCGGCGACGAGAACCGGCATTCCGCCCGCATGAGCACCCTGATCACGAATTTCGGCGGCCTCCCGGACCGGCTGATCAACCTGTCATGCCCGAACGCCGACAGCGTCACCCTGCTCAACGGCAGCCTGCACGACCGCACCATGTCGCCGACGCTCGACCAGCAGGCGGCGGCACGGCAGGAGGAAGCCGCCAACCCGGACCACACCCGCCAGAACGGGCTCGACATCCCGGCCGCGCTCCGCGGCAGGCCGGCCACGCCCGTCACCGCGCAGATCGCCCTGGCCGGCGCGCGCGTTCCGGTGACGGACGGGGCGCTGGTGCCGTGCTCGCTGTTCTTCGCCCATGCCGGGCAGCGCGTGGTGGTGTTCGAGATGGGCACGAGCGCGGACCAGACCCTCGAACCCTGAGCCGCCCGCGCCCATCTGCGGGACCATGACGTCCTCCTTCCGACACATCGTCGTGCTGACCGGCGCCGGCATCAGCCGGGAGTCCGGTCTGCATACCTTCCGCGACCTGGACGGCATCTGGGCGCAGGTGCGGCTCGAGGATGTGTGCACGCCCGAGGCCTTCGAGCGCGATCCGGCGGGGGTGCACGCCTTCTACAATGCGCGGCGGGCGCAACTCGCCGATGTGGCGCCGAACGACGCGCACCGCGCGCTCGCTGCGCTGGAAGCGGCGGTGACGGACGGGCGGCTGGGAGCCGACGCCTCCTTGCTGGTCGTGACCCAGAACATCGACGACCTGCACGAGCGCGCCGGCACCCGGTCGCTGCTGCATATGCATGGCGAACTGCGCCGCGTTCGCTGCAACTCGTGCGGCGCAACGCCGGCCTGGGACGGTCCGGCGGACGGGCGCACCCCGTGCCCCGCCTGCGGCCGGACGACCCTGCGCCCCGACGTGGTGTGGTTCGGCGAGGTGCCCATGCACATGGACCGGATCGGCGAGGCGCTCGGACGCTGCGACCTGTTCGTGTCGATCGGCACCTCCGGCACGGTGTATCCCGCCGCCGGCTTCTGCGAGTTCGCCGGGCGCCATGCCCGTACGGTGGAGCTCAACCTCGAGCCCACCCCGGGCCGGACCGCGTTCGACGAGCAGCAGGCCGGTCCCGCCACCGTGCTGGTGCCGCGCTTCGTGAGCGACCTTCTGGATGGGCGGTGAGCGCGATGCCGCGCGATGCGCCTCCGGAAGAAAACGGCTTCGTCGCCCCCGACCGGCGGCCATCCGGCAACGAGCCGTTCGACCGGCTGCTGGCCGAGGTCCGGGCCTGCCGCTTCTGCGCCGACAAGCTTCCGCTCGGCCCGCGCCCGATCCTGCATGCCTCGCCCACCGCTCGGCTGCTGATCGCCAGCCAGGCGCCCGGCACCAAGGTGCACGAGAAGGGCCTGAGCTTCTGGGACGCGTCCGGCGACCGGCTGCGCGGCTGGCTCGGACTGGACAAGGACATCTTCTACGACAGCGGCCGGGTGGCCATCGTGCCGATGGGGTTCTGTTATCCCGGCCGCTACGCCCAGGGCGGCGACCTGCCGCCGCGCCCGGAATGCGCGCCCCTGTGGCGCGACAGGGTGCTGGCCGGCATGCCCGAGATCAGGCTGACCCTGCTGGTCGGCTCCTACAGCCAGAACCACGTGCTCGGACGCGGCGCCATGACCGACAGGGTGCGGGAGTTCCGCCGCTTTCTGCCGGAGTTCATGCCGTTGCCGCATCCCTCCTGGCGCACCGGCATCTGGGAAAGCCGCCATCCCTGGTTCCAGGCCGAGGTGATCCCGGCGCTGCGGGCCGAGGTCCGACGGGCGCTGGCATGAGTGGCCGTCCGTGGATCTACCTGGCGGGTCCGGACGTGTTCGCGCCCGACGTGGAAGCCCGTGCCGCCCGCCTCAAGGCGTGGTGCATGGAACACGGCGCCGAGGGGCTGTTTCCGCTGGACAACCTGCTGCCGGACGGACCGGACCTGCCGGAGCGAATCCGCGAGGCCAACATGGCGATGATCCGCCGCGCCGACGTGCTGGTGGCGAACATGACGCCGTTCCGCGGCGTGTCCATGGATCCCGGCACCGCCTACGAGATGGGCGCCGCCGCGGCCCTGGGGAAGATCGTCGTCGGCTACACGACCGATGCCCGCTCCTATGAGAGCCGGATCTCGGCGGCGTTTCCGGTGCGCGACGCCGGCGGGGTGCTGCGTGACGGGGACGGCATGGCGGTGGAGCGCTTCGCCCGACCTCTGGCTGACAACCTGATGATGGCGTGCGGCCTCGACGGCATGACGCACTCCCCCGAGGACGCGATCCGGATGGTGGTGCATGTCTGGCGCGGGCGGCAACCTGTCAGGACGACGCCTGGGAGCGGATGATCAGGTCGACGTCACATACGGCTTTTCAGGACGAAAGCCAGCTCCGATGGATGATCTGGAGAACAGGACGCTCACCATGGGAGGCGACCTCACCTCCTGCCTGTTGGACAGCCGGGGCCAGCCCGTTCATCCGGACGATGTTCGCATCTCGGCCGAGCTCCGGACCAGGCTGAACCGGTGGGAGGACTGGGCTTCGCAGTTCGATGACCATCTCCCGAAGCATCGACGAGCACCGTTCGATCTGGACGGTTTTTCTCGGGCCGGTCTGGCGATCGCCCCGCCCTGAAGGCCGAACTACCGGACTGGACAATTTTCTACATCGACGAGGCGAAATGGCAGTCGCGCAACGAGCGTGTTTCGCACCCCGGGGACGATTGCTGCGAGATCTTGCTGGACCCGGCCCCCGGACCGCTCCTGGACCGTTGAGCGAGTTGCCGGGTGAGCGCGGGCCCGACCGTTGCGCGAGGAACCGCCGCCTCGCTCCTCAGGCCGCGACCTCCGCGTCGCGCGCATCCGCTTCCCGCCCCAGCAGCACCAGCAGCGCCGGTCCCTGCTGCGCGGGGCAGCAGAGATAGCGCGGATCGTTCTCGCGGCTGTCGAGCGGCCAGGCTTCCAGCCCCAGATCGCCATAGACGTCCAGCAGCGCCGGTCCGACGCGCCAGAACACCGCCGTCCGCCCTTCCTGCAGCGCCAGGTCGCGCAGACGCCAGATGGCCGATATCTGGTCGGCCGGCGCGCCTTCCGGATCGCCAAGCCCGGCCAGCAGACGGGGAAGCCTGCGGAACGGGATCGCCGCCCGCCCCGCCTCGCCGGTGACCATGCCGTCGGCGCGCCAGGACGGCGGCGGACGCCCGGCTTCGGCGGAGCCCGGGTCGCCGAACCGCTGACGGTTATCCGGATCCCACGGAATGGTGGCGACCCGCCCGGCACACACCAGACGCACCAGCGCCAGCAGACCCATCAGCACCGCGAGCCCGACGGTCAGGCGCGTCAGCGCGGAAGCGCCGGGACGCATCACCAGCGTCCACCAGTCGTTGTCCGCCAGCGCGCGGACATGCGGTTCGGTGCGCGCCAGCACCAGCACGCAGCCCAGCAGCAGCAGCAGCGGCAATACAGTGGCCGGCGACAGCGGCTCGGTCAGCACCCGGGCATGACGGTAGTAGGAGGAGCGGAACGGTGCCAGCAGCAACGCCGTCAGCACCAGCACGGCGGGCACCGGCAGCGGCGTCCCCCGCAGGGCCGTCAGCGCGGCGGCCAGGAGCAGCAGCACCATGGTGGCGCCCCACGCGAGCGTCACGCGCTGCGACAGGCCGATCGCCAGACCCATCAGCGCCGCGCCGATCAGCGAGGGCACGTAGTCGCCGGCGACGCCGAGATACAGCATCAGCCCGCTCGGAGCCGTCGCCGGATCGGCACCGAACAGGCTGTCCGACGGCAGGGCGAAGCTGAGATCGGGGACGGACGGAAACACGCCGAGCGCCAGCAGCATCGCACCGCACAGCGACGCGGCGCCGGCACCCACGGAGGCGGCGAAATCGGCCTCGCTCTGCCGCACCACCCCGGACGGACGCGGCCGCGGCGCCGCTTCCGCGCCGCGGCGACGGGCCAGCAGGAGGTCGCCGCGCAGAAACAGCTCGTGCCCCGCGAACAGCAGCCCGGCCAGGAACAGCGGGATCACGTAATAGAACAGCCGGAACACCAGGATCACGCCGATGACCTGGGGCACCGGCATGAAGGGCGACAGCCCGAGCATCATCGCGCCATCGAACACGCCGAGGCCGCCCGGCACGCTGGCGAACAGCCCCGCGCTGTAGGACGCGATGTAGATGGCGAGAAACGCCGGAAAGCCGATCGCGGCGTCCGACGGCAGCAGCGCGAACGCGATCGCGGCGGTCGCCGCCACTTCCAGCGAGGCCACGCCCACCTGCCCCAGCGCCATCGGCAGCCGCGGCAGGGAGATGTCGCGCCCCCTGACCCTGATCTCGCGGAAGCGGAGCGACAACAGCAGATAGGCACCGACCGTGGCCCAGGCGGCGGCTCCGGCCGCCATCAGCACGGCCCGCGGCACGTGCTGCGAGAGCATCGGCAACGAGCCGGGCTCGAACAACAACACCGCCCCGATCAGGGAACAGGCGCCCAGCAGGTAGGTCACGGAACAGAAGGCGATGATGCGGGTGATCTCGAGCGGCTTCAGGCCCCAGTTGCCGTAGAGCCGGAACCGCACCGCGGCACCGGAGATCGCCGAGAAGCCGAGATTGTGCGACAGCACGTAGGAACAGAACGCCGCGAAGGCCGCGCGCCCGAAGCCGATGCGATGGCCGGCGTCGATGGTCGCTAGCCGGTCGTAGAAGCTCAGCACGAAATAGGAGAACAAGGTGCAGCCGGCCGCCAGCAGCAGGCTCGCGGCGGGGATGCCGAACAGGGCGTCGCGGATCTGGTCGAGGCTGAGGTGCCGGAACTCCTTCTGCACGCCATAGATCGCGGCCGCCATCAGCCCGATCCCGAGCAGGGCCGGCGCGTGACGCAACCATCGGCGCCAGCGGGACGCCCCGCCCGTTCCAGGCCCCGAGACCGGTGGGAACCCGCTCATCGCGCCGCACCCACGCCCCTGCTCCTAGGCGTCCTGGCTCCGGGCCAGGGCACCCTCGATCAGCGCCACGGTTTCCCCGACCCCGTAGAGCGCCACGAAGATGCCGAAGCGCGGCCCCTCCTTCTGTCCGAGCAGCACCTCGTAGAGGCAGCCGAACCAGTGCCGGAGGGACGGAAACGGATGACGCTTGCCGACCTCGAACACCAGGTTCTGCAGCGCCTCTGCGTCCGCGGCGATACCTTCGCCGCCAATACCCTTGAGCGTCTCGGCGAGATCGGCCAGCGCCGCGCGTTCGAACGCCTCCGGCGCGCGGAAGCTCTTCGCCGGACGCACGAAATCGGCGTAGTACGCCACCGCGTGCTCGACGAGACGAGCGAGGTACGGCTCGCTTTCGGGAGACGCGCCGGGGGAATAGCGCCGCAGAAACGCCCACAGCACGTCCGGCGTCTCGGCATTGGCGACCGAGGCCAGGTTCAGCAGCATCCCGAACGTCACCGGGCTGCCCGCCCGGCCATCGCGGCCGGTGCCGATGAACCAGGCCGGGTTGGACCGGCGCTGATCGTCGTCCTGCTCGGGCAGCTTCGCGGCGTGGGCCAGATACTCGTCGGCGGCGCGCGGGATCACGTCGAAGAACAATCGCTTGGCGCGCGTGGGCTGGTTGAACATGTACTGCGCGAGGCTTTCGGGCGGCGCGTAGCGCAGCCATTCCTCGACGGACAGGCCGTTGCCCTTGCTCTTGCTGATCTTCTGGGCGTGCTCGTCCAGGAACAGCTCGTAGGTCAGGCCCGCCGGCGGCTCCGCGCCCAGGATGCGGCAGATCTTGCCCGACAGGCGCACGCTGTCGATCAGGTCCTTGCCCGACATCTCGTAATCGACGCCGAGCGCGTACCAGCGCATCGCCCAGTCGGCCTTCCATTGCAGCTTGGCGGCGCCGCCGGTGACCGGCGTCTCGAACCGCTTCCCCGTCTCGTCCTGCCAGCGCACGGTGCCCGCCGCCGGATCGACCTCGTCGATCCGGACCTGCATCACCACGCCGGTCTCGGGATGGATCGGCAGCACGGGCGAATAGGTGGCGCGACGCTCGGCGCCGAGGGTCGGCAGGATCACCTGCACGATCTCCTCGTGCACCTCCAGCACCCGGCGCAAGGCGGCGTCGAACCGGCCGGAACGGTAGTACTCGGTGGACGAGGCGAACTCGTATTCGAAGCCGAAGCCGTCCAGGAAGGCGCACAGCCTGGCGTTGTTGTGCGCGCCGAAGCTCGGATGGGTCCCGAACGGGTCGGGCACCTCGGTCAGCGGACGCCCCAGGAAGGCGGCCAGCTTGTCGCGGTTCGGCACGTTGTCCGGCACCTTGCGCAGGCCGTCCATGTCGTCGCTGAAGGCGAGCAGCCGGGTGGGGCGGCCGGTCATCGCCTCGAAGGCGCGACGCACCCAGGTGGTGCGGGCCACCTCCCCGAACGTGCCGATATGCGGCAGCCCCGACGGGCCGTAGCCGGTTTCCAGCAGCGCGGGCACCGTCCCGGCGGTCGCCTTGCGGTCCAGATGGTCGCGCAGTTTCTCGGCTTCCTCGAACGGCCACAATTTCGGCAGCGCCGCCGCCGGACGATCGGAAGCGGTTCTGGCGCCGGCCGGCGGGGCAGCGGTCGCGGTGGCATCGAGGGTCGACATGGCGCGGGACGCTAGAACAAAACGGGTTTCGAAGGAACCGGCGCGGCAGCGGCACCCATCCGGCGACGGGTCCGATTTCGCGCGCTCGTCGCCGGACGAGCGACGCGGCGATCGCGCACGGCCACCTGAAGGGTGGCTTCCTCGGTGCTATATGCAGGGCGATGGATGGAAACCTTCCTCCGGACCCGGTCGCCGGTCCGGTCCCGCCCGACAGGGCCGCCGCCGACGACGAGGTGTCGGCCCTGGTGGCCGGCCACGGCCGCGTGTCGCTGCTGACGCCCGATGGGGAACTGATCGAGCCTGCGCCCGGGGACGCGCTGCGGCTCCTGCGCACGCTGCCGCCGCCGCTGGTGGTGCACGCGCCGGCCACGGCCCGTCGTCTCGGGGTCCCCTCGCTGCCGGCGCTGGATCTGCTGGAACTGTTCTGTTTCGTGATGCCGGCCCGCCTCGCCGCCCCGACCCCGCGCGGGCTCGCGATCGCGCTCGGGCTGCCGGAGGAGCGCATCGGCGACGCCGGCGCCGCCCTGCTGCCCGATCTGGCGGCCCGGCTGCTCGATCGCGCCGCCTCGCTGACGCGCACCGCCGCCGGGGCCGAGATGCGGGCATCGCTGCCGCGCATGGCCGCCGCCGGATGGAGCTGGGCGCCGGCACTCGGCTGGGCGCTGCGCGACGCCGATCCGGGAAACAGCAACGAGGCGCTGCGGATCTGGCGCCGGCTGCCGAAATGGGAGGAAGCGCCGCCTCGGCCGCCGCCCGGCAGCCTGCCGGTGTCGGCCGCGGAGGCCCGGCAGCGTTTGGGCCGTATCCTGGGGCCGGACGCCGAGCAACGGGTGGGACAGGCGGACTATGCCGATGCCGCCGCCGCCGCCTTCGCGCCCCGCGCGGTGCGGGGCGATCCGCGGCTGGTGCTGGCCGAAGCCGGCACCGGCACCGGCAAGACCCTCGGCTACGTCGCGCCGGCCAGCCTCTGGGCGGAGCGCAACGGCGGGGCGGTATGGATCAGCACCTATACCCGGCACCTCCAGCGCCAGATCGAGAACGAGCTGTCGCGGCTGCATCCGGACGCCGCGGCACGTCGCCGGCGCGTGGTGATCCGCAAGGGCCGCGAGAACTATCTCTGCCTGCTGAACCTGGAAGAAGCGGTCAACAGCGGCCATCCGTCGGCGATCGTGCCGCTGTCGCTGCTGGTGCGCTGGACGGGCGCCACCACGGACGGCGACGTGCTGGGCGGCGATCTGCCGGGCTGGTTCGCCGAGCTGTGGGGGCACGCCTATGTCAGCGGCCTGGCGGACCGCCGGGGCGAATGCATCCACGGCGCCTGCACGCACTACACCCGCTGCTTCATCGAGCACGGCATCCGCCGCGCGCGGGATGCCGACCTGGTGGTGGCGAACCACGCGCTGGTGATGGCGCAGGCCGCGTATCAGAACCGCTTCGGCGAGGCGTCGGACGAGGACGGGGTGCCGACGCGCTACGTGTTCGACGAAGGGCACCATCTGTTCGACGCGGCCGACGGCGCGTTCTCGGCCGAGCTCAGCGGCGGCGAGGCGGCGGAGTTGCGTCGCTGGCTGGTGGGCGCCGAAGGCGGCCGTTCCCGCGCGCGGGGCCTGCGCCGGCGGCTGGACGAGCTGGTGGTCGGACAGCCCGCGCTGGAAACCCCGCTCGACGCGGCGTTGCTGGCCGCGCGCGCGCTGCCGGCACCGGGCTGGGCGACCAGGCTGGCGGAGGTGGAAGCGCCCCCGGCCTGGCCTATGGCACTGCGCGGACCGGACGGCACGGGGCCTCTGCCGGGACTGGGGGACGGACATCCCCCCGGCGGTGCTTCGGGGGAGCGTGCCCGGAGCAGCGCCCCGGACCTCGGATCCGGCGGCCGCGATCCCGCCCGGCCGTCGGCGACAGCCGGTGCAGCGGATGTCGCCGGCGAAGGCGCACGTGCGCCATCCTCTCCGGATGGCGGCGAGGCGGCCGCCGTCCCGGCCCTGCCCTCTCCGGCAACGGGGTTCGAAGGACCCGCGCCGGGCAACCCGACCGAGAGCCTGTTGCGGCTGCTGCGCCGGCAGGTGCTGGCCAGAACATCCGGGCGCGACGCCGATCCGACCGGCAACCTGGAATGCGACCTGCAGCCGGTGCCCCCTGAGCTGGCGGACGCGGCGGCGGGGCTCGCACGCGCGCTGAACCGCGTCGCCGAGCCGCTGCGCACCCTGGTGTCGCGCCTGGAAGAACGCCTCGATGCCGAGGCGGACGCGCTGGACGCCACCGAGCGGGCGCGGATCGAGGCCATGTGCCGCGTGATCCGCCGGCGCGCGCTGTCGCGGCTGGAAAGCTGGGTGGCGATGCTGGACGCGTTGCCCGAACCGCCGGAGCCGGGCGTGCGCCCGACCTACGTGACGTTCGGCCGGCTGCTGCGCGGCCGGGGGCGGGACCGGCAGGCCGGTCCGGCGGTGGCGGACCGCGACGTGGGGCTGCACCGGCACTGGCTCGATCCGACGGTGCCCTTCGCCGCGACGCTGGCGACGCCGGCGCACGGGCTGTTGATCACCTCGGCCACCCTGCGCGACCGTTCCGACGATCCGAAAGCCGATCCGGACGCGGCGTGGCACGCGGCCGAAGCGCGGGTCGGCGCGAGCCACCTGCCCTCGCCAGCACTTCGCGCCGCCCTGGCCAGCCCGTTCGATTACGGGCGGCAGACGCGCTGCTTCGTGGTGACCGACGTCGCTCCCGAGGGCGCGGGGGGCATCGACGCGCTGGCGGCGGCGTTTCGCACCCTGTTCATCGCGGCCGGCGGCGGCGGGCTCGGCCTGTTCACCGCGATCAGCCGGCTGCGGGCAGTGCACCAGCGGCTCGCGGTGCCGCTGGAGGAAGCGGGCATCCCGCTGTTCTCCCAGCACGTGGACGCGATGGACAACGCCACCCTGGTGGACGTCTTCCGCACCGAGCGCGACAGCTGCCTGCTGGGAACCGACGCCATGCGCGACGGGGTGGACGTGCCCGGCGCGGCGCTTCGGCTGGTGGTGTTCGAGCGCGTGCCGTGGCCACGGCCCGACATCCTGCATCGGGAACGGCGCATCCATCTGTCGGACGGGGCTCCCGGCGCCTATGACGACCGGGTGGCGCGGCTGCGGTTGAGACAGGCGTTCGGCCGGCTGATCCGGTCGGCGAACGACCGGGGCGTGTTCGTGCTGCTGGACCGCCGGATGCCGAGCCGGCTCCTGTCGGCGTTTCCGCCCGGTGCCGATCCGCGCCGGGTGGGTCTGGCGGAGGCCGCGGCGGAGTGCCGGCGCTTCCTGGCGGAGCCGCGCGAAGGCGGAGATTGATTCGCGGCACGGGCCGGCGCAGGGTCCACCCCGACGGGACCGCCCCGCCGCGTCCCCTTTTGGCATCTCGCCCACATCGTCCCTCGCGCCGGAGAACAGGAGCCATGCTGACCAGAACACCCAAGCCCCGCCGCGACGACATCGAGGAGCTCGATCCGCAGGAAGCCCTGGTGTGCACCATGGTGATGATGGCGGCCGCCGACGGCCACGGCATCAGCGACCGGGAGATCGGGGTGATGTCGGCGCTGGTGCAGACGCTGCCGATCTTCCAGGGCTTCGAGAGCGAGCGGCTGGATGTCGCTACCGACACCGCGATCAAGCTGCTGCGCGACGAGGAAGGCCTCGCGGTGATGGGCGAGCTGGTCCGCACGGCGCTGGAGCCGCGGCTGCGGGAAACGGCCTACGGGCTTGCCTGCGAGGTGGTGGCCGCGTCGCGCGAGCACGGGGAGTCCACCCTGCGGATGCTGGAACTGGTGATGCTGGAGCTGGAGCTGGATCCGCTGGTGGCGGCGGCCATCGAGCGCGGCACCCGGGCGCGCTACCAGCCGCTCCGGCGCATCCCGGGCTGACCCGCACGGGCCGCTTCCGCGCCATCCGCCGCACTAAGCGGCATCTGTCCAACGCGTATCGCGATCGCCCCGCTCACCCAGGGAACCTGGTCCGCCCCCGCGGCTGGAGACGTCACCCTCCCCCGAGCCGTGTGCGTCGCCAACAACGGTCCCGGCCGGGCCAGCTGGGCCCGGCGCGGGAGGGTGTTCTCAATCAGTCTTGAGGTTGGTCGCCGCCGCCTTGCCGCGCTCCATGGCGATGTCGTAGCTGAGCTTCTGACCCTCGTTCAGTCCCCGCAGACCGGCCGCCTGCACCGCGGTGATGTGGACGAAAACGTCCTTGCCGCCATCATCCGGCATGATGAAGCCGAAGCCCTTCGTGGCGTTGAACCACTTCACAGAACCGGTCGCCATAGCCTAACCCCTCACTTCTGGTTCTACCGCGCAACGGAAGGACCACGCCCACGTCGGCCAGCCGGGTCATCGCGACAGAAACGTTCCGGGATGTCAATATTCTCGGGGCGGATCGAACCGATGTTCAGGCCGGCAGACGCCGACGAGCGGCGCCCACCACCAGCAGCAGCGCCGCCAGCACCAGGAACGCGACCCGCAGGGTCGCCGCGTGGGCCAGGAAGCCGATCGCCGCGGGCCCGACGAGGATGCCCGCATAGCCGAGGGTGGTGACCGCAGGCACGGCGACGCTTTCCGCCATCGCCGTCTGCCGTCCGGTGGCGCTGAACAGCACCGGCACGATGTTGGCGCAGCCCGCCCCCACCAGCACGAAGCCGAGCAAGGCCGCCACGGTGGAAGCGGCCCAGGCCACCACGCAGAAGCCTGCCGCCGCCACGACGCCGCCCAGCAGCACCGCCCGCCTGTGGCCCACGGCGGCCACGAAACGGTCGCCGGTGAGGCGCCCCATGGTCATGGCGGTGGCGAAGGCGGCATAGCCGGCGCCGCCCAGCGACAGCGCCGTCCCGATGACGGTGGACAGGAACACGGCACTCCAGTCCAGCGCCGCGCCTTCCGCCAGGAAGCACACGAAGGCCATGGCGCCGATCAGCAGCACGATGCCGCGCGGGATCGCGAAGGAGGCGCCCCCGCCCTGGCCCGCGCGACCGGTCGGCAGCGACGCCGGTGCGGCCAGCAGCAGCAGCACCGCGGACGCTGCCAGCACGCAGCAGGCCGCCGGCAGCGGCGGCAGCCCGAGCCACAACAACAAGGCGGTTCCGCCCGCCCCGGCGATGCCGCCCACGCTGAACAGGCCGTGAAAGCCCGACATCAGCGGGACGCCGGCCGCGCGCTCCACCACGATGGCCTGGATGTTCATGGCGACGTCGATGCCGCCGATGCCGGCGCCGAACAACGCCAGCGCCAGCGCCAGCGCCCAGGGAACGCCGAGGGTCGCCAGCAGCGGCAGCATCAGCGCGGCGACGAGGCCGGAACCAACGATCATCGTCCGGCAGCCGAAACGGGCGCTCGCCGCACCGGCGAGCGGCATCGACACGATGGAGCCGAGCCCCAAGCACAGCAGCAGCAGTCCCAGGGACGCGTCGTCGATCCCGGCGTGGCGCTTCGCGAACGGCACCAGCGGGGCCCAGGCGCTGTTGGCGAAGCCGGCCACGAAGAAGGCCAGGCGGGTGGCGACCCGGGCTGGCCTGGCGCCGGCGCCGAGCCCGAGCGGGGTGGGAGCGGTGACGCTCATCGGTCGGTGTCCTGTTTCCGGTCGGGATCGGAAGCGCGTCGCGCCGGGGCCTCTTCGGGATCGGCGCGGTGCAGGCGGGTGCCGGCGGCCGACAGGGCGGCGGCGATGTCTTGGGGCACGTCGGGTTCCACCACCAGATCGCCGAGGCGACCGGGATCGAGCACGCGGAACGGCGCGACGGTGCCGAGCTTGTCGCTGGTGGCCACCGCGGCCACGGACGCGGCGACGGCCGCGGCCGCGCGCTTCATCTCCCCGTCCTCGAGATGGAAGGCGCACAGCCCGGCCTCGGCATCCACCGCGCAGGCGCCGAGCAGGGCCATGTCGAAGCGGAAGCCGGACATCTCGCGCAGCGCCCTGGCCCCGAGACAGCCCCCCACCTCCGGGTCCACCCTGCCGCCGATCGAGATCACCTCGAGCCCGCTTGTTCCCGCGAGCGTCGCGGCGATCGCCGGCATGTTGGTGACGATGCCGATCCGGAGGTTCGGGGGCAGCGCGCGGGCCACCGCGAGGTTGGTGGAGCCGGCATCGAGAAACAGCAGACCGCCGGGCAGCACGGCGTCGCGCACCAGCGCCGCGGCGCGGCGGGCCAGCCGTTGCTTCCGTTCGGGGGCCAGGCGGGACCGCTCGGCGATGCCCCTCGGCTGGGGCGAGAGCGGCATGGCGCCCCCATGCACGCGGCGGCACAGGCCGGCCTCCGCGAGGTCGCGCAGATCGCGCCGGACGGTGTCCTCGGATACGCCGAACAACCCGGCCAGTTCGGCCGCCAGCACCCGGCCGTTCCGGCCGAGATGGTCGAGAATGGCCTGCTGACGCTCGTCGGGCAGCGGGGACGACATTCGGCGGAGGCTCCGGAGAAAGCCGTATCGAGATGCATGATCGTGCGCATGTGTGCAGGATTGTGCGCTCTCGTGCAACCCCGTGCGCGATCCTTGGTTGTGGCGAAGGCTTGCCACCCGGCGGACGATGGACAACGAAAAAGGGCGGCCCTTTCGGACCGCCCTTCCCCAAACCGTTCCCGGATGGGATCGATCAGAAGTCCATGTCGCCCATGCCGCCGCCCGGAGGACCGCCCGCGGGGGCCTTCTTCTCGGGCTTCTCGGCGATCATCGCCTCGGTGGTGACGAGCAGGCCGGCAACCGAGGCCGCGTCCTGCAGCGCCGTGCGCACGACTTTGGTCGGGTCGATGATGCCGGCGCCGACGAGGTCCTTGTACTCGCCGAGCTGCGCGTCGAAGCCGAACGCGTACTCGCCGTTCTCGAGCACCTTGCCGGCGATCACGGCGCCGTCCTCACCCGCGTTCTCGGCGATTTGGCGCAGCGGCGCCTGGATGGCCTTGCGGATGATCTCGATGCCGAACTTCTCGTCCTCGTTGGCGGGCGTAAGGCTCGCCAGCGTGACGGAAGCGCGCGCCAGCGCGGTGCCGCCGCCCGGAACGATGCCTTCCTCGACCGCGGCGCGGGTCGCATGCAGCGCGTCGTCGACGCGGTCCTTGCGCTCCTTCACCTCGACCTCGGTGGAGCCGCCGACGCGGATCACCGCGACGCCGCCCGCGAGCTTCGCCAGACGCTCCTGCAGCTTCTCGCGGTCGTAGTCCGAGGTGGTCTCCTCAATCTGCGCGCGGATCTGGTTGCAGCGGCCCTGGATGTCGTTCTTCTCGCCGACACCCTCGACGACCGTGGTGTTCTCCTTCTCGATGAGAACCTTCTTGGCGCGGCCGAGCATGTTGAGCGTGACGCTCTCCAGCTTGATGCCGAGGTCCTCGGAGATCACCTGGCCACCGGTCAGGATCGCGATGTCCTCGAGCATCGCCTTGCGGCGGTCGCCGAAGCCCGGCGCCTTCACGGCGGCGATCTTGAGGCCGCCGCGCAGCTTGTTGACCACCAGGGTGGCCAGCGCCTCGCCGTCCACGTCCTCGGCGATGATCAGCAGCGGACGGCCCGACTGCACCACGGCCTCCAGCAGCGGCAGCATCGGCTGCAGCGAGGAAAGCTTCTTCTCGTGGATCAGGATGTACGGGCTGTCGAGGTCCGCGACCATCTTCTCGGCATTGGTGATGAAGTAGGGCGAGATGTAGCCGCGATCGAACTGCATGCCCTCGACGACATCGAGCTCGGTCTGGATGCCTTTGGCTTCCTCGACCGTGATCACGCCCTCGTTGCCAACCTTCTGCATGGCCTGGCTGATCATCTCGCCGATCTCGGACTCGCCGTTCGCGGAGATGGTGCCGACCTGCGCGGTCTCGCCCGGGGTGGTGATCTTCTTGGTGTTCTTGGCCAGCTCGGCCACGACCTGGGCGACGGCCTTGTCGATGCCACGCTTCAGGCCCATCGGGTTCATGCCCGCGGCGACGGCCTTGGAGCCCTCGCGGACGATCGCCTGCGCCAGCACGGTGGCGGTGGTGGTGCCGTCACCGGCCTTGTCGTTGGTCTTCGAGGCCACTTCGCGCACCATCTGGGCGCCCATGTTCTCGAACTTGTCGGCCAGCTCGATCTCCTTCGCGACCGACACACCGTCCTTGGTGATGCGGGGCGCGCCGAAGCTCTTGTCGATCACGACGTTGCGGCCCTTCGGGCCGAGCGTCACCTTCACGGCGTCGGCGAGAATGTCCACGCCGCGCAGCATGCGCTGGCGGGCTTCACCGCCGAAGCGGACGTCCTTGGCAGCCATAGTCAGCTCCTAGAATTTCGTTGGATGGGAAGCAGAACGATCGGTGGAGGAGAGAAGCGCCTCAGGCGGCCTTCTCGATCACGCCCATGATGTCGCTCTCCTTCATGATCAGCAGCTCTTCGCCGTCGATCTTGACCTCGGTGCCCGACCACTTGCCGAACAGCACGCGATCGCCCGCCTTCACGTCCAGGGCGACGATCGCGCCCTGCTCGTTGCGCGCGCCGGCGCCGACAGCGATCACCTCGCCCTCCATGGGCTTTTCCTTGGCGGTATCGGGGATGATGATGCCCCCCGCGGTCTTCTCCTCGCCGGTCAGGCGCTTGACGACGACGCGGTCATGCAGGGGACGGAACTTCGCCATGGCGGTTCGCTCCTCGAAGCGTTGAGACGGCGCCCTGTTCGAGGCACGCCGCCGGTTGTTGTGCGTCCGGGCTCGTGTCACCCGCAACGCGCGGCTGGCACTCGCGGCTCCGGAGTGCCAAGCGCGATGTAGGTGGCTCCGGCCAACGTGTCAAGGAACTGGCAGCACTCGAGGCATCTGAGTGCCAACAGACTGTAATCGTTCGATTTTCGTTGCGTTTCCGCTGTCGCGAGGTCCAGCCTGGACCTCGTTGTCACCGCAACGTCATGCCGCCCCGGCGGCGCAGTCGATGGAACCCTTCCCCATCCGGAGATGCCGATGACCCTGGCCCTGCAGCTCAAGGACTACCGCCTCACCACCGCGGAGATTCTGTATCATCTCCCCGACCACCCGGCAGTGCTGCAGAGCTACGTATGGCAGGAGCTCGATCTGGCGCCCGCCTTCCCCGAGCTCCACCGCTTCCTCGCCTTCTGGCGGCGCGAGCTCGACGGCAAGCTCCATTCCGTCCACGTCGCCGCCCGCGAACTGGTCTCGCCCGGGCGGTTCCGTACAGTGTCGCACCTGCTCACCCTGCACTGAGGCGCCGGGCGCCGCGAGCCCGCGCGCGATCCCCGTCCTCCCCGGACGGGGCTAGTCCGCGTCGGGTTCCCGCTCGATCCGCGCTCCATCCAGCACCGCGTCGCGGCGGCCGGCATCCAGCTCGTCCCGCCGCTTCTCGTCGGCGGTGCGTCCGAACCTCGCCCGGTTGGCATCCGCTTCCTGGCCGGCCGCGTGGCGATCCCGTCGGCGCCGGACGCGGCGCAGGTTGACCACCTCCCCCATGCGTTTCTCCTTCTCCATCGGCCGGCAGCAGCTGGCCCGCCTCCGCATCCTGGAACGGAACGCTCCCCATGTCCCACCAAACCGGTCTGGTGGCCGCCGATGGCCATCGCCTGTCCGCTTATCGCGCCGGCTTCGACGATGCGCCGCGCGCCCTCGTGGTGCTGCAGGAAATCTTCGGGGTGAACCACCACATCCGTTCGGTATGCGACGGTTTCGCGGCCCAGGGTTTCCAGGTGATCGCTCCCGCCCTGTTCGACCGTGCCGAGAGGGGGGTCGAGCTCGGCTACGATCCGCCGGATGCCGAGCGCGGCAAGGCGCTGAGGGCGGCGATCCCGGCGGAAGAAACGCGGCTGGACCTGCTGGCGGCGGCCGACGCGCTGGGACGGGAGAAGGTGGGCGTCATCGGCTATTGCTGGGGCGGATCGCTGGCCTGGATCGCCGCCACCCGCACCGACCGCTTCGCCGCCGCCATCGGCTGGTACGGGGCCATGGTGGTGGACAGCCGGGACGCTGCACCTCGCTGCCCGGTGCAGTTGCATTTCGGGGCCGAGGATCACGGCATTCCCCTGCGGGACGTCGAGCTGATCCGGCAGGCCCAACCGGGGGTGGACATCTTCGTGTACGAGGGCGCCGGCCACGGCTTCGGCTGTTCGGAGCGCGTCTCCTATGACGCCGCGGCGACCGCGCTGGCGCAGCAGCGCAGCCTGGCTCTCCTGCAACATCATCTTTGATCCGGCGGCGCCGTCAGCGACGGACGCTCGGTGTTCCGTTCGGGCCGGCCATGAACGCCGTGTGGCGGGCTTCGATCGGCACCAGCAATGCGCGGGGAGCCACGACATCTCCCTCGTCTCCGTCGTCGGCGTCGGCGTCGGCGTCGGCGTGCTTCATCCTTCGGGTGAGGCACGTCCCGCGAACTTGCCCGCCTCACGCAGGGGATCGTCTCCCGGCCTGAGCTGCCGGGTGCGCCAGGAGGCCGCGACGAGCGACGAGGTGCCCCCGCTCCCACGAAGGCGGCGGAGCCAGCGGCGATACCGCGGTATTCCAAAAAGCGGGACTCCGGCCGAGCCCCGGCGCCTGACGCACCGAGTGGCCGCGGCGGACGGCCCGTCGATGCTCAGGAGCCGGGTTGGAAAGAAGCCCCGCAGCGGCACGCACCGTCACCGCTCCGCCACAGCGACACACGATCGCGTTGCGATATCGAACCGGAACCGGGGTCGCGTCGTTCACACTTTGCAAGCAAGCGTTGCTTATAACGGGTGGAGTTTTGTCGATGCTCGGTACGATCCTGCTGATCATCCTTATCCTGCTGGTGATCGGCGCGCTGCCGACCTGGGGCTATAGCGGCAGCTGGGGCTACTTCCCGTCGGGAGGCCTGGGGCTGATCCTCCTGATCGTGATCATCCTGCTGGTGCTTGGACGAATCTGATCTTCGGCAGCTCAAATTTATGAAACGGGGCGGCTCCTTGCGGGGCCGCCCTTCTTTCATGGAGCGGGCGACACGCTAGGCGGCCAGGACGCGGCCCGCGATGGGCCGCAGCCGTTCGATCAGGGCCGGATCGCGGGCGCCCGGGGCGGTGATCAGCGCATTGTCCAGGGCGCGGTCGCATCCGGCGGGGCACAAACCGCGCGGGCGCCCGAGCGCCGGGATCGCGGCGCGGACCAGGGTGCGCGCCTTGTCGGCGTTGCCGAGCAGAACCTTCACCACCGCGTCCACCGTGACGTGATCGTGGCTGTCGTGCCAGCAATCATAGTCGGTCACCATGGCGACGGTGGCGTAGCAAAGCTCCGCTTCGCGGGCGAGCTTGGCTTCGGGCATGTTGGTCATGCCGATCACCGAGCAGCCCCAGGACCGGTAGAGGTGGCTTTCGGCCCGGGTGGAGAATTGCGGCCCTTCCATCACGAGATAGGTGCCGCCCCGGGTCACCGGCAACCCGAGCGCGCGCGCCTCGGCTTCCAGCACGTCGCCGATGCGCGGGCAGAGCGGGTCGGCCATGGACACGTGCGCCACGCAACCAGTGTCGAAAAAGCTCTTCTCGCGCGCGAAGGAGCGGTCGATGAACTGGTCGATCACCACGAAATGCCCGGGCGGCAGCTCCTCCTTCAGGCTGCCCACGGCCGACAGCGACACGACGTCAGTGACGCCGGCGATCTTCAGCGCCGCGATGTTGGCACGGTAGTTCAGCCGCGACGGCGGCACCGGATGTCCTCTGCCGTGGCGCGGCAGGAACACGCACCGGACCCCGTCCAGCCGCCCGAACAGCAGCTGGTCAGACGGTGCCCCCCAGGGCGTTTCGACCGTGCGCCATTCCTTGTTCTCCAGCCCCTCGATGTCGTAGAGGCCGGAGCCGCCGATCAGGCCGATCACGGGTTCGATGACGGTGTTGGGTTCAGCGGACATCGCGCCAGACCTTTCGTTTCAGCATGAAGGTGAGCACCAGCAGCACGATCCCGTAGAACAGCACGCGCACGCCAAGCCGGTGGCGCTGTTCCAGGTGCGGGCTGGCCGACCAGGCGAGGAAGCTCGCCACGTCACGCGCCATCCGATCGGGATCGGCCTTGGTGCCGTCGGTGAAGGACACCTGTCCGGCATGCAGCGGCGGCGGCATCGCGATGCGGCCACCGGGCACGAAGGGATTGTCGTACTGGCCAGGCGCCACCGGCCGCGAGGAACGGTAGCCGGTAAGGATCGCCACGATCGCGTCCGCGCCGCCAGGAAGGGTCGCCGCGATACGCGACAGGTCCGGCGGCAGCGCGCCGTTGTTGGCCGCCCGGGCGGCGTCGGCATCGGGGAACGGTGCCGGCAGGGGCGCGTCCGGCTTGCCCTCGGCCAGAAGGCGCACCTGTTCCTCCGTCAGCCCCAGTCCGCGCAGATCGCCGTAGCGCAGCGCCCGCATCGAGTGGCACGCCGAACAGACGTGCGCATAGACCGCGTAGCCGCGCTGCAGGCTCGGCCGGTCGAAGCGGCCGAGCGGACCGGAAAAGCTCCAGTGATTGGCGGGCGGAGCCTCCTGCGCCCCCGCGGCGGCGGGCGCGAGGCCGGCCGCCACGATCGGCAACAACACCAGCCCGCGCCGCCAGGCGCGCTTGCGTCGTCGGTCCGGCAGCGTCATGCCGGGTCTGCGACGGCGAGCTGTCCCGGCAGGGTCCGGGGGGTCTCGATCCGGTGCACGAACGGCAGCAGAACGAAGAAGCCGAACCAGCAGCCGGCGGCGATCCGGCTCAACAACAGCCAGATCCCGTTCGGCGGGTGCAGTCCGGCCGCCAGCAGGGTCAGGAACGCCATCGCCAGCACGATCACCATCGGCCGATAGACCGGCCGGTAGCGGGCGCTGCGGACCGGCGACCGGTCGAGCCAGGGCATCAGGCACAGCAGCAGCACCGACAGGCCCGCCAGCAGCACGCCCCCGGAGCGCGACGGCACCGCGCGAAGGATCGCGAAGAAGGGCGAGAAATACCATTCGGGCCGGATTTCGGCCGGCGTCACGGCGGGGTCCGCCGGCAGGTAGTTGTCGGCCTCGGTCAACCATCCGGGAGCGAAGAACACCAGCGCCGCGTAGATCAGCAGGAACACCACGAGCCCGAGCCCGTCCTTGCTGGTGTAGTACGGGTGGAACGGCAGCGTGTCGCCCGGCCCCCTCGCCTCGATGCCGGCGGGATTGTTCGACCCGGTGACGTGCAGCGCCAGAACATGCAGGCCGACCACGCCGGCGATCGCGAAGCCCAGCAGGAAATGCAGCACGAAGAAGCGGTGGATCGCGACGTCGCCCAGGATCGCTCCGCCCTGCAGCAGGGCCGCCAGCGCGTGCCCCAGCAGCGGCACTGCCGACACCGCCGAGACGATCACCGACGCGCCCCAGAACGACATCTGCCCCCAGGGCAGCACGTAGCCGAAGAACGCGGTGGCCATCACCATGAACATCAGCAGCATCCCGGTGAGCCACAGCAGCTCCCGGGGCCGCTTGTAGGAGCCGTAATAGAGCGAGCGGAAGATATGGACGTAGAGCGCCGCGAAGAACAGCGTGGCGCCCGCCATGTGGATCGACCGCAACAGCCACCCGCTCGGAAGCTGCCGGTCGATCGCCTCGACGCTGGCGAACGCGCCCGCCACCGACGGCTCGTAGTTCAGCGCCAGGAACAACCCGGTCAGGATCATCAGAACCAGGGTCACCGTGATGAAGGCGCCGAAATTCCACAGATGGTTGAGGTTCCGGGGTGTCGGATACTCGACGTATTCCCGGCGCAGGTAGGATAGCACCGGCAGGCGCGCATCGATCCAGTGCGCGAGCGGAGGTGCCCCGGGCGGGAGGTCCGAGGTGGGCGGTCCACCGAAACGGCCATAGGAGAGCGGCCCGACCGGCGCCTCGGCGGCGGACTGCTCGTTCGCGCCCGGAGGCGGCGGCCGGTCCGATCCTGAAACGTCATCATGCCGGGGGCCGGCCATGCTGGTCCTCCCGCCGGGACGACCGGCACCGGAACTGGTTGAACGGCGGCGACATGAGCACGCAAGCGCCGCACGACGATGCGCCGATCCTAGGGACGATGCTGCGAGGCAGCAACCGAGCACGGCACCGCGCGCCGTCCTCCCGCAGTTCCGGGCCTGGGCCCACGGAGTCCGGATTCACCAAGGTCCCCCGGGGTGGCGGCGCAGGCGCTTAACCCGCCGATAACATGAGGGCATTAGTCTGACATCGAAACGGCCTGGCGCGCGGGACGAACGTCGTTCCGGTCGCGGCAGGCGCGGCATCTAGGGCTGGACTGAGCGGCAGAATGGTTTCCGAAATCCCCTCCCCGGACGGCACCGGCAGCGGCGATGCGCCGCTGGTCCGGGCCGGGCAGAAGCTCGTCCTGTTGAGCAAGACCGAATGGGACATCGCCTCCCTGCGCTTCGCCGCGCCGCAGATCTCCGGTCCGGACCCGGATCCGCTCACCGTGGGCGGCGTTCTCGCCGGGAACGCCAGCGTGCTCGACGGGCTCGACCTATCCGGGTCGGGATTCGGGATCGGCGACGGGATCGACATCAGCGACGTCGCCGCCCGCTCCACGACCGACCCTTCGGGCAGGGCGGTCACCGCCTCGTATGATCCGGTCTCCGGCCGGCTGCGCGTCCTGGCCGACGGCGCCGCTGTCGCGACGCTGTCGCTGCCGACCGGGCTCGGCGGGATGTTCTCCGTGGGCCGGGACGGTTCCGGCGGGAGCACGATCGTCCTGGTCCATGGCCAAACGGATGCGGCGGCCGTGGCCAGCGGAAGCGCCCGTGCGGAGGCACTCTACGGCACCACCGGCGCCGGAATCGCGATCGGCATCATCTCCGACAGCTTCAACGCGTCGGGGGGCCTTTATCAGGACGTGCTGACCGGCGCGCTGCCGGGCAGCGTGCTCGACTCCTACGACCCAACCCTCGACGCGTCGCACCAGACCGACGAAGGGCGGGCGATGGCGCAGATCGTCCACGATGTCGCGCCCGGCAGCACGCTATTGTTCTCCGCCGCCAACAACGGTGACACCACCGACGCGGCGATGGCGAACGCCATGAGCGCGCTCGTCGCCAGGGGCGCCCGCGTCATCGTGGACGATCTGGGCGACGGTCCCGGGCCGTTCTATCACCTCAACCCGCTCACCGCGGCCGTGGTCGCCGACGCCACCAGCAAGGGCGTGGTGTTCGTCACCGCCGCCACCAATCGCGGCACCGACATATTCTACGAGAACACGCTGGCGCTCACCCGGACCCGAATATCGGGCATCCCGGGCGACAGCTGGGCCTTCGATTTCGGCCATGGTGCCGAGCCCGTTTTCTACCAGCATCTCGTGCTGGCTGGGGGCGCCGAGCAGACCATCGACCTGCAATGGCACGCGACCGGCCAGCCCTTCACGCTGACCGCGTCCTTCTTCACGAAGTCGAACGGGACCTATGTTCCCCTGGCCACCACGGTGACCGACCCCGACGGCCAGGCCTCCTACCGCTTTCGGACCACCGGCGAAGGTCCCGAGGACGTCTATCTGGCGCTCACCTCGAACCGGCCCGATGCCGCCGGGATCTTCAAGTACATCGTCCAGGACAAGGGCGTCACCGCACCGGTCATCGACGATGCGCACGCCAACATCGGGTCCGGCGTGATCACGGCTCACGAGCTCGATCCCAACGAGATCTCGGTCGGGATGATCGATTACCGCGACGTGCTGAGCGACAAGACGCCCTTGGCAGCGGCACCCGGCTCCTCCTATGGCCCCGGTATCCTCTACGAGAATCCGGACGGGACGCCCCTCGCGGTCCCCGTGGCGCTGTCGAAGCCCGACATCACCGCCCCGCAGCACACCAGCACCACCGTGATCGACCCGACGGAGGCCAATCCAACCGGCATCGGCGGCCTTTCCGTCTTCGAGGGAACCTCGGCGGCATCGCCGGTGGTGGCCGGGATCGCCGCGATGATGTTGCAGGCGGACGGGAAGCTGACGCCGGGCGACATCGCCAACCTGCTGCGCGACAGCGCCCGCGTCATGCAGGACCCGACGAGATCGGGCGCGGGCCTGGTGCAGGCGGAGCAAGCCGTCTTCTCGGCCGGAGGCGGCGTCCATCGCATCACCCAGTTCGTCGGCGGCAACGACGTGCTGCTCGGCACGCATTCCGACGACCTCATCACCACCAACCGCGACGACAGCACCGTGTCCGGGGGCGCCGGGAACGACACCGTCCACGCGGGGGGCCACTCGACCTCCGTGGTCGGCGGCAGCGGCAGCCTGTTCCTGGACGCGAGCGCTCCGGTCACCCTTTCGGGCGGCACGGGAACCGTGACGGCCTTCACCAGCCAGGGCGGCCTCCTGGCCGGCGGCAGCGACGGCGCCAACGTCATGGTCGCAGCCGGGGGCAACACGACGCTGATGGGCGGCGGAAGCGGCAACGCCCTTTGGGGTGGTGCCGGCACCGCCACGATCTTCTCCGGTGCAACCTCGGACACCATCGGAGGGGGCAGCGGGTCCACCACCATGATCGCCGGCGCCGGAACCGTGACGGTGGTGACCGGCGTGGGCAGCAACACCGTGTTCGGCGGCAGCGGCGGTGCCACCATCTGGGACGACGGCGGACGCAACCTCGTCCTGGGCGGGAGTGGCGACAGCGTGTTCCATCTGGGCCGCGGCGAGACCACCGCCTGGGGCGGCACGGGGCTGATGACCCTCGAGGTGGTCAAGGACCAGGCCGGCGGCAGCTTCGACTTCTTCCAGACCGCGAACTCCCGGCTCGAGATCGACCTGAAGAACTACGGTGGTGGCGACGTCCAGAAGACGGCGACGACTGCCGGCACCTTCTACGCGCTGTCCGACGGCACCAGGATCCAGATCCTCCACGCGCCCGGCACCCTGGCGCATGGCGGCGCGGCCGGTTGAAACGGGCGGCGGCCGGGTGCCCGACCGTGTCGCCGTCGCCTCCCCCGGCGGCGGGGCGTATGGTGGGACGCATGATGCCTGACGCCGCGATCCCTCACCTCGCTCTTCGCGCCACCGCCCGGGACTGGTTCGAAACGCTGCGGGACAGGATCTGCGACACGTTCGAGGCGATCGAGCGGGAGCAGGACGGCCCGCTCGCCGACCGGGCGCCCGGCCGGTTCGAGCGAACGTCCTGGGCACGCCCGGCCGAGCCGGATCATCCGGAAGATGGCGGCGGCGGGGTGATGAGCGTGATGCGCGGCCGGGTGTTCGAGAAGGTGGGCGTCAACGTGTCCACCGTGTCCGGCCGGTTCAGCCCGGAGTTCGCCCGGACCATCCCCGGTGCCGCCGAGGATCCGCGCTTCTGGGCTTCGGGCATCAGCCTGGTCGCGCACCTGCAAAGCCCGCTGGTGCCGGCGGCGCACTTCAACACGCGCATGCTGATCACCACCCAGGGCTGGTTCGGCGGCGGCGGCGACATCACGCCGATGTTCCCTGAAAGCGACGAGGCGCGGGAGGATGCCGACCGGTTCCACGCCAGCTTCCAGGACGCCTGCGACCGGCACGATCCGGGATATTACCCCCGCTTCAAGGCCTGGTGCGACGAGTACTTCTTTCTGCCGCACCGCAACGAGCCCCGCGGACTGGGAGGCATCTTCTTCGACCGGCACGACACAGGCGACGCCGAAGCGGATTTCGCGTTCGTGCGCGATGTCGGCGAGGCGTTCCTTCGTGGCTACGCCCCGATCGTCCGGAGCCGCATGCGGCAGTTCTGGAGCGAAGAACAGCGGCACGCTCAACTGGTGCGGCGCGGCCGCTACGTGGAATTCAACCTGCTGCAGGATCGCGGCACGCTGTTCGGGCTGCGCACCGGTGGGCATACCGAAGCCATCCTGATGAGCATGCCGCCCAAGGTGCGCTGGCCGTGACGCGACCGTCGATGGGTATCTTCATCCGCCACCCGGATGCCGTGCGGGCGCCCCAATTGAGCCGCGATGCGGATGTCCTGTAGGATGGAAGATCAACAGGAAGGTAGGGCGTCGTTGTTTCGCAGACCGGAGCGGTCGCTTCATCCATTCATCGGCACTGACACGACCCCGGTGGGCGAAGCCTTCGCTGATCGCCGCTGCTCGCGCCGACTCCTGCTGAGCGGCGTCGCCCTGGCCGCCGCCGGCCTGGCCGGACGCCGCGCCCTGGCCCGACCGCTCGCCCCCGAAACCATCGATCCCGTGCATCTGACGGCAGCGACGATGGACGCGGGCGGTGGGATGCTGCGCAACCCGGCCCTGCTGGTCGCGGGTCCGCCCGATACCCCGGCCGGACGCTGGGCTCGGCTGCTGGCGCCCCGGCTGGATGCCGCCCTGCCCGGCAGCCCCACCATCTCCTTATCCGCCACCGGCGGCCGCGACGGCGTCACCGGCGCCAACGCGTTCGAAGCCCTCACGGTGCCGGACGGATCCACCGCGCTGCTGGTGCCCGGCAGCGCGGCGCTCGCCTGGCTGGCGGGCGATCCCCGCGTGCATTTCGATGCCGGGCGCTGGGTGCCGGCGCTGGCGAGCCTCGGCTCCGGCGTGCTGATGGTCCGGAGCAGCGAGGCTCCGATCCTGCGGCCAGGGTTGCGGATCGCCGCGTCCACCCCTACCGGTCCCGAACTGCCGGCCCTGCTCGGCAGCTGGCTGCTGGGCGCTCCCCCCGCGCCGGTGTTCGGCCTTTCGGAGCCGTCGGACGCGGAAACGGCCCTGCGCGACGGGCGGGCGGACGCCGTGTTCCTGTCCGGACACGACGTACCCGGGCGGGCGGAACGACTGACGGGGGATGGGTTCCTGTGCGCCTTCTCGCTCGGCGCCGCGGATGGCGCGCGCGATCCGGCGCTTCCCAACGTTCCGTCCATGTCGGAGCTGCTGCGGCGGCGGAACGCCGGCATGGACCGGAGCCTGGTCGACGCCTGGAACGCCGTGGCCGCCGCCGCGAGGCTGGACGTGGCCCTGGTGCTGCCGCTGCTGGCACCAGCCGCGCTGGTGGCGCAGTGGCGCGAGGCCTGCCGCGCCGCGCTGATCACGCCGTCCCTGGTGGACGCGGCGCAGAACGCCCAGATCGCGCCCGTGCCAGCCCCCGGCTGCGTCGGCGTGCTCGACGAGGTGAAGGCCGACCAGGGCGTCCAGCTCGCGCTCCGACGTTGGATCGCCGCGCGCGCCGAATGGCATCTCTGAGCTCTCCGGCGGCCGACGGAACCCGTGCCGCCACGGGGCACGATGCGCAGCCCGGGTTCCGCTGAGGCAGGCGTGTGCGCGCGATGACCGGAGCTCTAAGGGTCCGCGAGGAACAGGTTCTCCATCTTCCAGAGCCGGACGGAAACCGACGAGGTCCCTGCTCCGCCGGCTTCCCGCCCCCAAGGCCCGACGAGCCTCGCGCGCCCATTCCGGAGAGCAGCGCGAAAAATCAAAACACGATGAATCCGGGCGGCCGCCCCACCGTTTGACCAGCATGGCCCTGTTCCACTCCGGTCGCCGACGGGCGGAAGCGATAGTCCGGACGGCCACCCCTACCCGGGACGGGGTGATGCTGCCCCGCCGCCGGCGGCCGCGAGATACGGAACGTCCTGCCGCACCGGGCAGCAGCCGGATGGCGCGCGCATTCCTCGTCCCGCGCCCTCCACAGGCGATCCGGGTCGGGTGTCGTGCCGCGCGACGCGCCGCCGGACGGCATGAGCATCAACCGCCCATCCACCGCGGAAGCCTCGCGCATATCAGCGCGGTCGTCGGCCCGCGGCGCCAAGGGTTTAGGCAAGCGGGCTGCCTCGTGCCGTGCACGACGACCCCGGTGGGCCGGGCGATGAGGGCTCCCAGGGGGCCGTGGACAGGCCGGGGCCCGCGATCGTCTTGCGCAACCCGGGATCGCGTTGGTGGTCTGCGCCTGACCGGTTGTTCCCGCCGACAGGACATCGGAATGTCCGTCCCTCCTCCCGGTCACCATCCCGCGCGGCAGCGTGCCCACCAGTTCAACGAGGCGGCGGCGGACGACAAACGCAGGGGCGTTTGCCCGGAAGATGAAGCATCCCTTCTGCCTTCGGACGGGGCGCCGTCCATGCCCTGCTACCCCGGAGGGGCGCGACACACCGGTCCGGTGGGATCGGCCCGTCGGATGGGTGGCGCGCATCGGGGACATCCGTGACGCCGAAGCGATCCGCAGAGCTCAAGGACGCCTCGGTCGCCTCCGCGATCATGCTGCTGTTGTTTCCCTCGACGGTCCCGCCGGCCGTGGCGATCACGGCCGCGCGGGTGAGCGACGTGGGCACCGCCACGCTTTCGCCGGCCGTCGTGCCGCCGGATGATGGCGCACTGTCCAACGACAATATTGTCCTGCCCCCGCCTCGCCCCGGACCGGTGGCCAGGGAGATCACCGGCCCGGATCCAGACCGGAACCGCCTGATCCGAGCCGAAGAACCGGTCTCCGCAAGCCGTTTCAGGATGTCGCTGCGCCGACGAGCCGCTCCGATGGGGGTGGCGCGGCCGGGAGCCGGATTCGGGCAGGACGCCGCGGCCGAAACGGCGGTCGCGCTCCGCTCCCCATCCCAGCGTCCGGGTGACCTGGCGGAACCACACCCGGCGCCCCTCGGTGGACCGGTCGATGCTCTGCACCGCGCGCCGTGGCGTCGCGCGGAGCGGCCGTCGCACAATGGTCGTCCCCACGCGGCTAAGCTGGCGCCGGCCGGTGCAAGGAACCGATGGTTCCTCTTAGGCAGGATGCCGCGGCTCGCCTGGCTGCTGGTGCTGGCGTTGTTGCTGGCCGCGCTGCTGCCGTCTCGCCGGCGGCTCGCGAGGGGAACGGCACGGTGGCTACGCCGGCCGCTAGGCTCGTTGCCGTCCCCGCTCCGGCGTGCGCTGAAGCGCGAGGCGCCTGCATGGCGGCGCAGGCGGCGGCAAATGCTCGGCGGCCGGAACGGCATGCGGGACTGGCACCGGGAGCGCGCGCGGATCGCGACGGATCTGTTGTCGGCGATGCCCGAAGCGGCCGCCGGGCGCCGATCCCGCGCGCCGGGCCAACGGACGCTGGAGCGGGAGATCGAACGGCTCGCCCGGCCGTCGTGGCGCTGGCGCAGCGTCCGGCTGTCGCCCCGCCGTTTCCGGGCATCGATGAGCCCGGCCCAGTATGAACGGTTCTGCGCCACCGAGCTGCGCCGGGGCGGCTGGGATGCGGAGGCCACGGGCGCCAGCGGCGATCAGGGCGCCGACGTGATCGCCACGCGGCGACGCCGGACCCTGGTGCTGCAATGCAAGCTTTATGGCCAGCCGGTCGGCAACCGCGCCGTGCAGGAGGTGCATGCCGCCCGCAGCCATCGTCGCGCCGATCTGGCCGCCGTGGTCAGCAATGCCGGCTACACCCGCTCGGCGCTGGCCTTGGCGCGGTCCACCGGCGTGATGCTCCTGCATCACGACGACCTCCGCAGGATGGACGAGGTGCTGCGCGGGGCGTCGAGGTGACGGGCTCGTTCGGGCGGCGTCGCGCCGCATGGGCGAAAAGGGGATGCGCCTCCCTGCGCCCGCCAGCCTTTCCTGTGAAATCGGGTCCCTGAGGGTGGCGGTGCTGTCAGCCGCGTGTGGCGAGGGTGATGGTGGTGCCGCCGGAGGGTGTTGCCGAAGCCGTATGGCGGACCGCGCTAGATCCGTTCCCCCGCATCGAGCGCGCGCAGCAGTTCGGCCGCGCGGGCGCGTAGGGCCGCCAGCCGCGGAGGCGGCATCCGGTCCAGGGTGCCGAGCGGCATCGCCATCCGCGGCACCGCCCGCAGCCGCTCGGCGTTGCGCGCCAGGAAATCCCAGTAGAGCGCGTTGAACGGGCAGGCGTCCGTGCCCACGGCGCGGCGCACGTCGTAGCGGCAGCGGCCGCAATAGTCGCTCATGCGATGGATGTAGGCGCCGGATGCCGCATAGGGCTTCGAGCCCATCAGGCCGCCATCCGCCCAAAGCGCCATGCCACGCACGTTGGGCATCTCCACCCATTGGTAGGCGTCGGCGAACACCACCATGTACCAGTCATCGACCGCGTCCGGATCCAGGCCGGCGAGCAGGGCGAAGTTGCCGGTCACCATCAGGCGCTGGATGTGGTGCGCGTAGGCGTTGCGGCGGGTGTCGTCGATCGTGCGCGCCATGCATCGCATGTCGGTCTCGCCAGACCAGTAGAACCATGGCAGCGCCCTGTCCGCGCCGAGGGCATTGACCTCGCCGTATTCCGGCATCCGCAGCCAGTAGATGCCGCGCACATATTCCCGCCACCCGGCGATCTGCCGCACGAAGCCTTCCGCAGCGTTGATCGGCACCAGCCCTTCCCGCCAGGCACGCTCGACCGCCCGGCAGGTCGCGAGCGGATCCAGCAGCCCGAGATTGAGCGAGAAGCTCAGCAGCCCGTGGAACAGCACCGGGTCGCCCTCCCGCATGAAGTCCTGCCAGTCGCCGAACGAGGGCAGGCGCTCGGCGACGAAATGATCGAGCGCCAGCGCCGCCTGCTCGGCGGTGACGGGAAACGCGAACCCCGCCGTGTCGCCCCAATGGTCGGGAAACCACCGATCCACCAGCGCCATCACCGCGCGCGTGTCGTCGTCCGGCTCGAAGCCGGGAGGCACCGGGGGCGCGATGCCGGCCGGCATCGGCTTGCGGTTGTCGCGGTCGAAGTTCCACCGGCCACCCGCCGGCGCGTCGTGTTCCATCAGCAGCCGGTGGTGGCGGCGCATCTCGCGGTAGAAGAACTCCATTCGCAGTTCCTGGCGGGTCGCGACCCAATGCCGGAACCAGCGCGACCCGCACAGGAAACGCTCGTCGTCGAGGATCTCCACCGGCACGCCCAGCGCCGCCTGCCAGCCGCGCATGTCCTCCAGCACCCGCCATTCGCCGGGACTGGTCGCCACCACCCGGTCTGGGCGGAACGTGGCCGCCGCCCGCGCCACCTCGCCGCGCAGGCAGTGGCTGTTGTCCGGGTCGTCCAGCGCGACATAGCGCACCGTCAGCCCGGCCTCGCGCAGCCTCGCCGCGAAATGGCGCATCGCCGACAGCACCAGCACCAGCTTCTTCTTGTGGTGGCGGACATAGGTGCACTCGCTCCGCACCTCGGCCATGACGACCAGATCGTCCGGCACCGCGCCGTCCAGCGCCGAAAGGTCGTCCGAAAGCTGGTCGCCGAGCACGATCCGGAGCGTGCGCCCGGCCATCGCCTCAGCGCCGCCGCAGGAGCAGCCGGACGGAACCCACGTTGGCGCGATGCGGGTGCACCGCCGCCAGCACCAGCCCGCGCAGATCCGGCCGGCTCAACCAGTGCGGCAGCTCGCGCCGGAGGATGCCGCCTTCGAGCCCGGTGCCGGCGCCGGTGATCACTTCCACGCAGCGCAGCCGCTCGGAAGCCGCCTGCTGCAGAAACGCCTGCAGGCGTCCGAACGCCACCTGGGCGGTGGCGCCGTGCAGATCGAGGCGCCGCTGCGGCCGCATCCGTCCGGAGCTGAGCGCCCGCCAGCTGGTGTCGTCGAGGCCGGGCTGACGTTCGCCCACCGGCAGCGGGGGCGCCACCGTGCGGACGATCCGGGGCGGGCCGACCGGACGGCGCGGATTGAACAGCGAGGCCGGATCGAGGGCGATGCCGGGCACGGGCGCCGGTTCGGCGAGCGCCGCCGCCGGGCTTGCCGGCGATGCGACCGGCGCCGGCGCCGCGGGCACGGCCGGGCGCAGCGGGCGCACCTGCCGCATCGTTTCCCCCCACAACGTCCGTTCGCTGTCGCTCAACCGGCGCACCACCGCCCCGTCCTTTTCCATCCACCGCTGCCCATCGCCACCGCCGGCGCAGCGTTCCCCCGGAGACATCGCGGCGTTCGCCATCCTGTCGGATCGCGGCGGCCGGGTCACCCCGCGAACGGCGTGGGGTCCGGCCGGCCTTCCTGCCGCGCCGGGAGACGGCCGGAGATCAGGACACGCTGCGAGATCGCCTCCACGCCGGGGAACTGGCACAAGCGGCTGGCGACCCGGAACGCGACGGCCGGCGTCGCTTCTCCCGTTTCTCGCGGAAGCTGACCCGGATGCGCCCTTTCTCCGCCCTGCTTCCCCTGCTGGTCGCTGCCCTCGTGTCGCTGGTGATGTGGAGCGACACCCGGCCGCAGCCTCTCATGGCCTACGACCAGCCCTTCTATCTCGGCATCGCCGACGATCTGGTGCGGCACGGCCGCTTCACCGACGGCTTCATGTTCGCCGAGCCCGGACCGGACGGCGCGAGACCGGCCGGCATGCGGTTCTCGCCGCTCTACCCGATGCTGCTGGCCACGATGAGCCGCGTCGACGGCGGCCTCCAGGACGGCATGACGTGCCTGGCGGCCAGTCGTGGCCGTGACCCGGGCTGCCGCGGCGGCCGGTCGGTGCGGGCGCTGCAGTTCGGGCTGCTGGTGGGCTGCTTCTGGATGGTCTGGCTATCCGGCCTGATGCTCGCGGGCCCCCTCGTGGCGTGGCTGGCGATGATCCTCGCTCTGGGTGCTGCGCCCCTGCTGCTGCTGTCGGTGGACTACCTGATGACGGAGACGCTCAGCCTGTTCTTGTGCATGCTGGCCGCTACCCTGACGCTGCGCGGCATGCGGAACGGCGCGGTCGGGGCGGCCTGGCTCGCGGGGGCGGGTGCGGCGCTGGGCCTGGCGATCCTGACCCGGCCGGCGTTCGAGTTCCTGATCCCGTTCGGGATCGCGATGGGACTGGCGGCACTGGCATCGCCCCGCTTCCGCCGTCCAGGCATCGTGCCCGGCATCCTGGCCTTCGCGGGCGCGGCGGCCGGCGTGATGCTGCCGTGGATGCTGCGCAACGTCGCGGTGATGCACCGCTTCGGCCTCACCTTCGGCTACGCGTCCCACACGCTGGTGCAGCGCTTCTCGTTCGACCGGATGAGCTGGCGGGAATGGGGCATGAGCTTCGTGTGCTGGCTTCCGGACGGCAACGGCTTGGGCAGCCTGCTGCGCGGCCGCGGCGCCTGCGCCCGCTTCGGGTGGGACGCTCCCGACAGCTTCTACATAGAGGGGCTCGGCCGGATGCTGCGGGAGAGCCTGGCTGCCGCCGGGGGCTGGGAGCATCATTTCTCCTGGCTGGTGCGGCACTTCCTGCTGGCCGATCCCTGGCGCCAGATCCCCTGGCATCTGGCGGTGACGCTGCCGCTGGCGCTGCGGGGGTCCTTCATCGAGCATTACTGGGGCTTCGCGCTGATGCCCGTGTGCCTGGTCTGGACGGTGAAGGCGCTTCGCGGCCACGCCCCGGGAGGCTTCCTCCTGACCGCGCTACCGGCCTGGTTCATGCTGGTGCTGGATGCGGGCGTGGCGGTGAACCAGCCGCGCTACAACCTGATGCTGGTGCTGCCCTTCTCGCTGGCCGGCGCAATGCTGCTCGAGCCGGCGGCGGCGCGGCTGGGGCGCCGCCGCCGGCCCGCTCAGGCGACGGGAACCGGCTCGGCCACCGCGACCGCCACCCGCCGCCGGGAAGCGAGCAGCACGTAGACGGCCGGCAGCACGAACAGGGTGAACAGCGTGCCGATCGACAGGCCGGACGCGATCACCAGCCCCATCACGAAGCGCGACGCCGCCCCCGCCCCGCTCGCGAGCAGCAGAGGCAGCACGCCCAGCACCATCGCGGCCGTGGTCATCAGGATCGGCCGCAGCCGCATCACGCAGGCGTTCAGGATCGCCTCGCGGCGGTCGAGGCCGAGCGCGCGCTGCTCGTTGGCGACCTCCACGATCAGGATGCCGTGCTTGGAGATCAGCCCCATCAGCGTCACCAGCCCGACCTCCGTGAACAGGTTGATGGACGCGCCCCCCACGCCGAGCCACACGAACAACAGCGCACCGGCGATGGACATCGGCACCGACACCAGGATCACCAGCGGATCCACGAAGCTCTCGAACAGCGCCGCGAGCGCCAGATAGGTGACGATCGCGGCAAGCGCGAAGGTGGCGGCAAAGCCGCCGGTTTCCTGCACGAACTGCCGCAGCGGGCCCACCGTGTCGGTGCCATAGCCCTGGGGTAGCATCTCGTCCGCCAGCCGCTGCATGTAGTGGTAGGCCTGCGCCTGGGTGACGCCCGGCGCCGGCAGCGCACTGATGGTGGCGCCGTCGAGCTGCTGAAAGTGCGAGATCGACTCGGGCACGACGCTGTTCTCGATATGCGCCACCGCCCTCAGCGGGATCGCCGTGCCTTTCACGTTGGCGATGGGATAGTCGAGGATCTGTTCCGCCGTCAGCCGGAACCGCCGTGCCACCAGCGGCTCCACCTTGTAGGAACGCTCGCCGTTGGAGAAGAAGCCGACATAGCCGCCGCCGAGCAGGGCGTTCAGCGACGTGCCGAGATCGTTCATGGTGAGGCCGATCTCGCTCAGCTTCGCGCGGTCCACCACGATGGTCGATTGCGGCTGGTCGATGCGCAGGTCGCTCTCGGCGTAGGAGAACAGGCCGCTGGCGCGCACGCGCTGGAGGAACTGGTCTGAGATGCGCCCGAGCTCCTTGAAGTCGCCGGAACTCTGGAGCACGAAGCCGACCGGCAGCCCCTGCGCGCCGGGCAGATAGGGCGGTTCATAGACGGCAAGCTCGAGGCCCGGGATCTTCGACAGCTTTTCCTGCGCCTCGTTCGCGATGGTGAACACGTCGCGCTTGCGCTGGCTCCAATCGCTCAGCTCGAAACCACCCTGCACGGACGGGGCGTCGACGATGTGCCAGTACTGCCTCATCTCGGGAATCGCGCGGTAGATGCCGAGAACCTGCTGGTCGTAGGCCTCGAGCGCGTCGGCGGTGGCATTGGGGGCGCCCTGGCCCGAGACCTGCACGTCGCCCTGGTCCTCGGCCGGGGACAGTTCCGCCTTCGCGTGGCCATAGAGGAACCAGATGCTTCCCAGCACCGCGAGACCGAACACAAGCACGACGGGCTGCATCCGCAGGCTCAGACGCAGCATCCGCGCATAGCCGCGCTGCACGCCATCCAGCGCGTGCTCGCTTATCAGTTCCAGACGCGCGGAAAGCGACAGCCGCTCGCCTTCCTTCGGACGCGCCTTGAGCAGGCGGGAGCACATCATCGGCGACAGGGTGAGCGCCAGCAGCGCCGACATCGCGACGGAGCCCGCGAGGGTGAACGCGAACTCGGTGAACAGGGCTCCGGTCAGGCCGCCCTGCACGCCGAGCGGCACATACACCGCGATCAGCACCACGGTCATCGCCAGGATCGGCTGGAACAGCGAGCGGGCGGACAGGATCGCCGCCTGAAGGGGGGAATGTCCTTCCGACAGCCGCCGGTTCACCGCTTCCACCACGATGATGGCGTCGTCCACCACCAGGCCGGTCGCCAGCACCAGCGCCAGCAACGTCAGCAGGTTCACCGAGAACCCCATCGCCGCCATCATGCCGAAGGTGCCGATCAGCGACAGAGGAATGGTGATCACCGGCACCAGCACCGAGCGGGGCGATCCCAGAAACAGGAACACCACCAGCGACACGATCAGCAGCGCCTCGAAGAGCGTCACCACCACCTCGTGGATCGAGGTGCGGATGAAGTTGCCGGCGTCGTCCAGCACCTCGATGTGGATCGCGGGCGGGATCTGGGTGCGGATCTCCTTGATGCGCTCCCCGAGGGCGCGCGTCAGTTGCAGCGTATTCGCCGTGGGCGTGGGATCGACCTGCACGAACACGCTGTGCTGACCGTTGGTGATCACCTCGAAGGAGTCGGGAGATTGCCCGAAATCGACCTCGCCCACGTCGCCCAGCCGCACGATGCGGTCGTCGCGTTGTCGCAGCACGAGTTGCCGGAACTGGTCGGGCGTGTGCAGGCCGGAGGTGATGTCGAGCGTGGTGAAGGTGAGCGCACCCATGGTCTGGCCGACGCCGGACACGAAGTTGTTGTTGGCGAGCGCGTCCTGCACCTGCGCCGCGGTCATGCCGACGGCGGCCATCTTGTCCGGGTCGAGCCACACCCGCATCACCACGCGCGGCGCGCCGTGCACCTCCACTTCCTGCACGCCGGCGACCGATTGCAGCCTCGGCGCGATCACGCGGCGCACGTAGTCCGCTACCTGCCCCGGCTCCAGCTCTTCGCTGTCCACGCCGAGGTCCAGCACGGAATTGCCCGACGCGCTCAGGTGGATCGACGATGCCTGCACGCCCTGCGGAAAGTTCGCGGTCGCCGCGGTGACGTAGGACTGGATCTCGGCCAGCGCCCGGGCGGGATCGTAGTTCAGCTTGAGCTGCACCACGATGTCCGACTGTCCGAGGCTCGAGCTCGACGTCATGTAGTCGATGCCCTGGGCGTGGCTGATCTGCGCTTCCAGGGGCGTGGTGACGAAGCCGGCGATCGTGGCCGGATCGGCGCCGTAATAGTTGGTGTCGATCCTGATCCGGCCGCTCACGGTCTGCGGGAACTGCGACACGGGGAGCGACGAGCCGGCACGCAGGCCGATCACCAGCACCAGGATCGACACCACGCACGACAGCACGATGCGGTTAACGAAGAGATCGGTGAAGCTCGCGGTCGCTGCACGCATGATGCTAGTCCTCCCTCACTCTTCGCGAACGACCGGATCGGTCGCATCGGACGGCTGGACGCTGTTGTCGATCACGACGATGCTGCCGTTGCGCAGCTTGTTCTGCCCGGCGGTGACGACGCGCTCGCCCGCATCGAGGCCGGACAGGATCTCGGCCCGGTTGCCGAGGGTTTCCCCCGCCTTCACCACCCGCGAGGACGCCACGAACCGTCCCGGCTCGTTCGGCTTCGGCGTGAGCACGTAGACGAAGTTCCCGTAGGGATTGAAGCTGACCGCGGAGGTCGGGACGCTGAGCGCGACGTGCGGATGACCCTCGTCGAGCCTCACCACCGCGAACATGCCGGGCGACAGCGCATGGTCCGCGTTGCCGAGCGAGGCCCGCACCGACACCATCCGGCTCGACGGATCGATCCGGCTGTCGACCGCCTCCACCACCGCGTGGAAGATGCGGCTCGTGAAGGCATCCACGGTGACGTCGACCTTCTCGCCGGGGGCGACCTGCGCGGCCTGCTGCTGCGGCACGGTGAAGTCGACATAGATCGGGTCGAGCGACTGCAGCGTCACGATCGGCGTGCCCGCCACCAGGTACTGGCCCAGATCGACCTGCCGCAGCCCGAGCCGGCCGTCGAAGGGCGCGCGCACCACCTTCTCGCTCATCAAGGCCTGCTGCGCCGCCACCTGGGCACGGAAGGCGTTGAGGTTGGCGGTGTCCTGGTCGAGCGTGGCCCGCGAGATGGCCTGCACCGCGAACTGCTTCTGGTCGCGGGCGAGGTTGGCCGCCCACAGATCGGCGGTGGCCTGGAGCTGCTGAAGCTTGGCGGTGTCGTCGTTCAACCGCAGCCGCAGCAGCACCGTGCCCTTGCGGACCTCGTCGCCCGACCGGAACTCGATCTGGTCCACGATGCCCGGCACCTCGGCCGACAGGTCGGCCCCCTGGACCGCCCGCACCTGGCCGAAGGCCTTGATGCGGTTCTGCCAGGGCGCCGACCGGACGGCGGCATCGCTGACCGTCTGCGGCGGCTGGGCCTGGGCGTCGTTCGGGCCGCCCCTGCCCCCCGGAAGGTGGCGCCAGCCATACAGACCTCCCGCGACCAGGACGCACAGCAGCAGGAGAAGCAGCAACTTTCGCATGGCGGGAGACTGTCCGTGGATGTCGGGGCGGGCAGGATCGGCTCGGAAGCGGGCGGGGAGCGGGATCGGCGCGCTCATGGCAGCGGCGAGCTCAGCAGGCCGGGCGGCGGGGCCGGCAGGTCGTCGCGATGCCACCAGCCGCCGCCCAGCGCCTGGAACAGCGCGACGGTGTCGGCGAGGCGCGCCGCGCGGGCGCGTACCAGGGTGATCACCGTGTTCTGGTAGATCTGCTGGGCGTTCAGCACGCTCAGATAGCTGACGCCGCCCAGCTTGAACTGCAGGCTGGCCAGCGACAGGCCGCGCTGCGCCGCCAGCTGGGCGTCCAGCGCGTAGCGGAGCGTCTGCGCGTCGTTGGTCAACGCCACCAGCACGTCGGCGGTGTTCTGGAATGCGCGCACCACCGTGTCGCGCCAGCTCGCGGCGGCGGCGCGGGTGGCCGCGGCCTGGGCACGCTGCTGGTGCAGCAGCTGCCCGGCGTCGAACAAGGGTTGCGTCACCTGGTTCACGACCGACCACAGCCCGGTGGTCGGGCTGAAGAGCTGGTGGACGTCGGCGGCGGATGAGCCCACGGAGGCGGACAGGGTGAAGTTGGGCAGGCGCTGGGCAATGCTCACGCCGAGGGCCGCGTTCTGCTGGTGCAGCAGCGCTTCCTGGGCGCGAATATCGGGTCGCTGGTCCAGCAGCGCCGCCGGCACGCTGACCGGCACCTCCTCGGGCAGGGTGAAGTTCGACAGATCGATCCGGCCCAGGATCAGCGCCGAGGGCGGCCGTCCGGTGTAGGCGGCGAGCTGGTCGCGCGCCTGGGCGGCCTGGGTCTGCAACGGCACCAGCACCGTCTGGGCCTGCGCCACCTGGGCCTGCTGGGTGGCGAGATCGGTGCCGGTGGCGCCGCCCAGCTCGAACTGCTGGCGCACGGTGTCGAGCTGCTTTTGTTCGAAGCCGATCAGCTGCTGCTGCGCGTCGATCTGTTCCTGAAGCGAGGCCAGCAGGATGGCGCTCGTCACCACCCCGGCGGTGAGCGCCAGCTGTGCGGCCTCGAGCTGGAAGCGGCGATAATCGACGGTGGCGCCGGTCTGTTCCACCGCGCGCCGGAGCCCGCCCCACACGTCGAGCGTGTAGCTGAGATTGAGCTGTGCCGTGTACTGGCTGAACAGGAAGGCCGGTTGCGCGCGGCCATCCGGGCCGGCGCCGCCCTCGTAGGAGATCGGCTGTTCCTGCCGCGACCGCGAGGCGAGGCCGCTGATGTTGGGAAACAGCGTGCCCTCCTGCGCCAGCCGCAGCTCGCGCGCCTGCGTCAGGGTTTCCTCCGCGGCCTGGAGGCTGGGGTTGTCGCGCAGCGCGTCGCGCACGAGGCCGTCCAATACGGGAGAGCGGAACAGCCGCCACCAGTCGCCCGGGATGTCGCGGCCCACCACGAGGGTCTGCGCCGCGCCTTCCGCGACCTTGGATGCGGCGGTGCGCGCCGGCAGCGGGTCCGTGGTGACGCGGCCGGGCGTGATGCTGGGCGGCCGACGGAAATCCGGGCCGACCTCGCAGCCGCCGGCCATCAGTACGGCGGCTGCCGCCGCCAGCCTCGCGGCGCGACCGGCCGCCACGGCCCGTTTCGAGAACAAGGAAGAAGAGTTCATGCGACGTCCGTTTCCACCCGACACCCGGCAGTCGGGGTGGCTCGGTTCTGTTTCAGCACGTCTCATGCCAGTTGCACGGCCCCTTCCGCCAGCGCCTAGCTCGTTGTTTTCTCACTATTAATCCGCACGGGGTCGAAACGGTAACCAGACCTCGCTGGTTCAGCTCGCCCAAAGGTGGCGCGGATCGCCAACCGTGGGGTGGGTGCGCCGACGCTCAGCCGGCGGCGGCCCGGGCCGCCTTGCGCGCCCCCTGCAGCCGCTGCCGTGCGATGGCGACGTAGCGGGGGTCGAGGTCGATTCCGAGCCCCCGGCCACCTTCCGCGTCGGCGGCCAGCAGGGTGGTGCCGGTGCCCATGAACGGATCGAGCACCACGGGGGCGTGCACGCCGTGCAGGCGGATGCACATGCGCGGCAGCATCACCGGGAAGGTGCCGGGATGGTGGAACTTCTGGGACCGGTCGTGGACGGTCTCGTAGGGGATGAACCAGCTGTCGCCACGGCAACGCAGGTCCTGCGCGTGGTTGCGGCGGGAGATGTTGGTCTTGTCCTTGAACGGCACGCCCACCGACAGCCGCTTGAGCGGCACGTTGCCGGTGCCGGTCAGGTGGAAGATGTGCTCGTGGTTGCGGTGCAGGAACCGGTCGGACCGGATCGGCTTGAAATGGCCCACCGAATCGTCGCCGATCGAGATCGACTTGATCCAGGTGATATGGTTCTGCAGCCGGAACAACGGCCGAAGCCGCACCAGCAGCTCGAACGGCAGCCAAGGCATCACGCTGGAGCCGGTGATGTTGAGAAAGAAGGACGCGTCTGGCCGCATCACCCGCTTGATGCCGGTGGCCACCGCGACCATCCAGTCGAGATACTCCTCCTCGGCGCGGCGGTCCTTATAGGTCCCGTATTGCAGGCCGATATTGTAGGGCGGCGACGTCACCACGACGTCCACGGACTCGCGCGGCATCCGCGACATCACGCGCACGCAGTCGCCATGGTACATGACGTGCCCGGCGATCGTCTGCCGACGGGGCGGCACGATTGGGGGCGCCTTGCTTCGCGTCGTCACGCGGGGGCGAGGAGCCGAATCGTCGTCCATGTGGAGGGAAGCTAGCTGCATGGCGGCATATCACCGCGTCAGCGTACCTCCTGCCAGGGTCGTTCGACGGCCGGCGCGGGCGCGGCGGGGGCGGCCGCCGGCTGGCGCGGCAGCAGCACGGTGATGGTCCCGCCCCCATGCATGGCGCCGGCATCCGCGGCGGCCCGGGATCCCCAACCGAGAAACAGGTCCGCCCTGGCCGGCCCCTTGATGTCCGTGCCGAGATCCTGCGCCAGGAACAGGCGCTGCAACGGGGCCGCCGACGGCAGCACCGTGTCGACGAACACGGGCACGCCGAGCGGCAGGAAGGCGCGGTCCACGGCCGCCGACCGCAACGGCACCAGATCGACCCCGAGCGCTCCCGGCGGACCGTCCAGGGGGCCGACGGAATCCAGCGGCTTGAAGAACACGTAGTTCGGGTTCTGCTCCATCAGGGCCTGGGCATCGGCCGGATGGGTCTGCAGCCAGGCCCGGATCGACTGCATGCTCACCCCGTCGGCCGGCAGCGCGCCCCGCTGCACCAGCAACCGGCCCAGCGGCACGTAGGGCTGTCCGTTGCGGCCGTTATAGCCGAGCCGCACCACCTGGCCGCTCGGCAGCCGCACCCGACCCGAACCCTGCAGCTGCAGAAAGAACAAATCCACGGGCGACCGCAGCCAGAGGATCTCGAGCCCGCGCCCGCGCAGGGCCCCGCGATCGATATCGGCGCGCGACCAATAGGGGACGATCGCGTTGCCCTGCCGACGGCCGCTCACCTTGCTGCCATCCGCCGCCCTGACGGTCAGCAGATCGTCCGGACGGCCGTAGACCGGCACCGGAAACGCGGCGCTAGGCCCGAGCGCGCCGGCCACCTCGGGCTCGAAATAGGCGGTGAAGCTGGCGGAGGCATCGCCCCGGTCCCCGACCCGGTAGGGCAGGAACCAGGTCTCGAAATAACGCCTCGCCGCGCCATCGTCGGCACTCGGCACCGCGCGTGCCGCCCGGCAGGCGCCCCGGAACAGCCCCGCGCGACCCGCCTGGGTCGCCGCGTCGCCCGCCCCGCCGAGGGACGTGTCGGCAGGCAGGGTGCCGAGGCGGTTGCATTCCACCAGCAGCACCCGCAGCGCTTCGGCCGTTCGGTCGGTCTGCCAGCCCGCGAGATCGCTCCAGGCCACGGCGCGCAGGCTGAGTTCCGGCGGCCCCGACGGCGACGCGCACCCCGCCAGTGCTGCGGCCATCAGGCCCGCCACCACCAAGGGCGGCGCCCGGCGCCCGGACCAACGCCCGGATGATCGGCGCCCGAACCAACGCCCGCGATCTGGCCGGACCGTTTCGGGCCTGTCGGACCACGCGCCCGGCTTCAACAGGTCGCCGAGCAGGCGGCGCCAGGTCCCGCCGGACCGGCGTTCCCGTTCGTGCGTCATGCCAGCCATCCCGGATCGCTCAGGCGCTGCGGGCCGCCGCCAGCCGCCAACCCGGCTCCGTGCCCTTGGGCGCGCCCAGCAGGCGCTCGAACGTCCACAGATCCGCCAGCTCGGTCACCGCGTCGGCGCCGGACACGGGCTGGCCGTCGCGGCCCAGCAGCAGGCTGATCTGGTCCGACACGAAGCGCACGTCGATGCTGGCGCGCCAGCGGCCGCCGGGCTCGCCCCCCTCGACCAGGGTCGCATCGAGCAGCTGGGCCTGGTTGATGGAGCGTATCTCGCTCCGCTGCGTCTGGCCCTCGGCCTCCCGGGCGGCGATGGCGCCGTCGAAGGCGGAGAACGCTTCCGGCGTCAGGCTGTCGCGCAGGGTCGCGCGGTCTCCGGCGGCGTAGGCGGTCACGATGCGCCGGAACGCGGCCTCGGCGCCGCGCAGGAATTCCGCCGGATCGAAACCGCGCTCGTGGTCGCGGATGCGGTTCAACACCTGGCCCACCGCGGAGGACGGCTCGGGGATCTCGTGCGCGGTCGGCGGCGGAACCGGTTCGGCACGGGTGTCCACCACCGGTCCGACGGGAACCGGACGTGGCCCCGGCATGACGGCGGGCCGTTCCAGGCCCGTGCGCTTGCCGAGGATGCTGCGCAGCCGCAGCACCAGGAACAGGGCGATCAGGCCGAACAGCACGATATCGACCGGGAAGTTGCCGGCGTTGAAGTGCATGTCTTGTTCCGTTCCTCCCGGTTGGACCGCGCGCCATGCCGAAGCGTCCCGGGCCGGTGGGGTCCGGGGGTCGCGATCCATGCGACGGGAGGACAGATAGGCGGCGGCCGGGCACGGCACAACAAGCCATCGTTTCCTTGGCGCGATGGCCCGGCGGGATGCGCCCGCGGATGGACGGCCGCGATGCCGCGATTGTCCGCCCGCCGCCGCGGGCGTATGCCCCGACGGGATGATCCTGCTGCGTCACTGCCAGAGCGAGTTCAACCTCCACTTCACCCGGACGCGGCGGGACCCGGGGATCGTGGACCCGGTGCTGACGCCGCTCGGGATGCGGCAGGCGGAAGCGGCGGCGGAAGCGTTGTCGGCGCCCGGAGCCGATCCCATCACCCGCATCCTGTGCTCGCCCTATCGCCGCGCCATCCAGACCGCGACGCCGCTGGCGGAAAGGCTCGGACTGACGGTGGCGGTGACAACCGAGGTCCGCGAACGCTTCGCCTTCGTGTGCGATGTCGGCAGCGCCGGCTCGGTTCTGCGCCGCTGGCGGCCCGACCTCGATCTTTCGGCGGTTCCCGAGCGCTGGTGGCCCGAGGACGAGGAACAGGAGGATGCTGTGTCCGCCCGCGCGTCGGCGTTCCGGGACGCTGCGATGGCCCGGTCCGACTGGCGCACGACCCTGGTGGTGTCGCACTGGGGGTTCCTGCTGGCCCTGACCGGGCGGAGCGTCGGCAACGGCGAATGGCTCCGGCTCGACCCCAACGCTCCGGCCTCGTAGCCCGGGTCATCCGGCATCCCGGCCAGCCGGAGCTCCCCCCGTCCTGGCGGAACCGGCCCGTCCGTGGTAGCGCCGCTCCCGTATCTCCGCGCCCGCGCGACGGGTTCGGGACGATCGCTCCATCCCCTGCTCCCCGGAAGCCGTCTTTATGTCCGATCTCAACGCCGACCAGCTCACCGCACCGCCGGCGCTGCCGCTCCAGATGAACCTCCAGTACACGAAGGACCTGTCGTTCGAGGTGCCGTCGGGTGCCGAGATCTTCGCGACCCTGCGGTCCAACCCGTCCATCTCCGTGCAGATCGACGTGCAGGTGAACCGCCTGCAGCAGGAGCAGAACGTTTTCGAGGTGACGCTGGCGATCAAGGCCGAGGCCGCCGAGCCGCCCGCCACCGAAGGCGGCGCTTCGGGGCGCACGGTGTTCATCGTGGAGCTGGCCTACGCCGCCGTGGTGACCCTGGGCACCAACGCCCCGGAGCAGATGGTCGAGCCGATCCTGCTGGTGGAAGTGCCGCGGCTGATCTTCCCCTACGCGCGCAACATCATCAGCGAAGTCACCCGGGACGGCGGCTTCCCGCCGGTGGTGCTGCAGCCGATCGATTTCGTCGCGCTGTGGCAGGCCAAGCGTGCCCAGGCGACTCCCAGCGCCGCCAACGCCCCCGTCGCCGGCAACGCCTGATCCCGGCACTGGCGGAGGAACGGCCGGACAGTCGTTTCTCCGCCGCCGGCACCGGGCGACTTGCGGGCGTCGCCTTCGGCCCTAGCCCAGCCGATCCAGAACCGCATCGGCGGTGGGCCGGGCCGCCACCGCGATCTCCCGCCAGGGCAGGGCCGACAGCACGCTCGCCGCGCTGCCGCTGATGGCCACGCAGCGGATGGCGGCCAGCCGGCCATGCAGCCGTTCCGGCAGGCATCGCGTCATGGCCCGCGCCGTGTCGGCCGAGAAGACCAGGACCGCCGCCACCTGGTCGGCTTCCAGCGCCGCCGACAGCGCGTCCGGCAGCCGCCTCGCCGGCGTCGCGGCATACACGCACCGGCGCACCACCCTGAAGCCCTGCGCCCGCAGCCCTGCCGCCAGCGCCATCCCCTGCCCGCAGCCGCACGCCAGCAACAGCGGCCCCCGGTCCCGTTGCAGCGTCCCCGACGCCAGCGCTTCCAGCGCCGCCGCGTCGCCGGCGGCGCTGGCGACGTGCCTCCAGCCCGCGGCCTCGGCCCGGCGGGCGGTGGCGTTGCCGACGCACAGCACCGGCACGTCGCCGATCGCTGCGCGGTGCGCCGCCAGCCCGGGGATCGCCTGACCGCTGGTGAACAGCACCGCCCCCACCCGGCGCGGCACGGCCGCCGCCAGCGTTCGCACAGACAGCATCGGCGCGGCCATCGGCTCCCAGCCTCGCCGCCGCACCGCGGCCATGGTTTCGGCGAGCCCCGGTTCGGGCCGGGTGACCACCACGATACGCCGGTCCGCGTCCGTCATCGGGTCATTCGATCGCCAGCCCCTGCACCCCGCCGCCGCCCGCTGCGCCCGGCGGACCGGGCCGTTTCGGATGCAAGACACGAGCGCGGCACCTTGCCGAGCCCATGACCGCGGCGGCGCGCCGCCCGATGGCGGCAGCTCGCCGGGGGACGTCTGCCTTCCGGCCCGGCCTCAATCGAAAAGATCTGGCGGACTGTCCTGCCGGAGCTCGCGGCCCAGCTCGCGACCCATGCGCTCGGCGTCGGCCGGATCGCCGCTGATCGAGCGCCGCAACAGGAACGAACCATCCTCCCGCGCCACGAGGCCGGTCAGGTGCAGCTGCGGGGCACCCCCGGCCACAACCGGGATCAGGCGGGCATGACCGCCGATCGGGGTGCGACAGGAGCCGTCCAGCTCGGCCAGGAGCGCCCGCTCGGCCGTCGACACGGCACGGGCCTCGTAGTTCTCGATCGCGGACAGCAGCTCGCGCAGCTCGTGGTCGTTCTCGCGCACGGTGACGCCGACGATCCCCTGGCCGGCCGACGGCACCATGGTGTCCGGATCGAGCACGATGTCGGCGCGATCCTCCATGCCGAGGCGGCGAAGCCCTGCCAGCGCCAGCAAGCTCGCATCGCACGTGCCCTGCGCCAGCTTGTCCAGCCGCGTCTGCACGTTGCCGCGGATGGTGGTCATGCGCAGGTCCGGCCGCGCATGCAGCAGCTGCGCCTGCCGCCGCACCGACGCCGTGCCCACCAGGGCGCCGCGCGGCAGACAATCGTAGGGCCGTTCCGGGTCGGGCGCCGGCGCGTCCGGCCGCAGCACCAGCACGTCGCGCGCATCCTCGCGCTTCAGGGTACAGGCCAGCACCAGGCCCGGCGGCAGGGTGGTTTCGAGGTCCTTGAGGCTGTGCACGGCGAAATCGATCCGGCCGTCCGCCAGCGCCTCGTGGATCTCCTTGGCGAACAACCCCTTGCCGCCGATCTCGGCGAGCCGCCGGTCCAGCACCCGGTCGCCGGTGGTGTTGATCGCATGTTCCTGGAACGCGCCCATGTCGCGCAGCACCGGGCAGAACCGGGTGAGCATGGTGAGAAAGGCGCGGGTCTGCACCAGGGCCAGCGGCGATCCGCGGGTGCCGACGCGCAGCGGCAGGGTCCGGCGATGCGGCTGCACGGCGTTCGGACGTTCGCGCCGGCGCTGCGCCGCCGCGAGAGCCGCCTTCTGCAACGCCTCGGAGGGCGGCGCGGCGCCCGGGCGGCTCCCGGCCGGAACGTCGTGCGGGGCGGCGGGGCTGGAAGCGGTGGGGCTGGGAGCGACGGGGGGAGAAGCGTCGCCGGGCTGGCTCGAAGGCATCGGCGTGTCCTATTACCCGCCAGCGGGGAAGGAAAGATGCCGGTGGAAAAGAGGTTCCATCGCCGCGCCCGCCCCGCCACGACCACCGCACAGGACCACGGCCCGATCATGCCGGAACCACAACCGCCGCGCGCACCCGACGGCGTCCGGCCGCAGGCCCCCAGCAACGTGCCCGGCAGCGCCCCCGGCAGCGTCCCCGCCGGGACGGGCGGCTCCGGAGGCCCAGTGCTGGCGATCGAATCTTCCTGCGACGAGACGGCCGTCGCCATCCTGGCACCCGATGGGACGGTGCTGGCCGAACGGCTGTTGAGCCAGCTCGACCACCTGCCCTTCGGCGGCGTCGTGCCCGAGATCGCCGCCCGCGCCCATCTGTGGCATCTCCCGGCCCTGGTGGAGCAGGCGCTCGACCAGGCGGCGCTCCGGACCTCCGACCTCGCCGCGGTGGCCGCGAGCTGCGGTCCCGGGCTGATCGGCGGCCTGATCGTCGGCAGCTCGGTCGGCAAGGGGCTCGCCCTGACGCTCGGCATCCCCTTCGTGCCGGTGAACCATATCGAGGCCCATGCGCTCAGCGCGCGCCTGCCCGGGGTGGTGGACGGCGGAGCACCGTTCCCGTTTCTGCTGCTGCTGGTGTCGGGCGGGCATTGCCAGTGCGTCGCGGTGGACGGGCTTGGGCGCTACCGCCGTCTCGGCGGCACCATCGACGACGCGGCGGGCGAGGCCTTCGACAAGGTGGCCAAGATGCTCGGGCTCGGCTGGCCCGGCGGTCCGGCGCTGGAAAAGCTGGCATCGCAGGGAGATGGCCGCCGATACGACCTGCCGCGCCCGTTGAAGGGCCGTCCCGGGTGCGACTTCTCCTTCAGCGGGCTGAAGACGGCGGTGGCGCAGAAGCTGGCCTCGCTGCCCGGCGTGCGCGAGGGTGGAACGCCCACCGCGTCCGAGGCCGCCGACCTCGCCGCGTCCTTCCAGGCCGCGGTGGGCGACGCCGTGGCGGACCGGGTGGGACGGGCGCTCGACATGATGCCGGACGCGACCCTGCTGGTGGCCGCGGGCGGCGTCGCGGCCAATGGCGCGCTCCGGCGGCGGCTGACCGATCTGGCGGCGGCTCGCGGCCTGCGCTTCGCGGCGCCCCCATTGCGCCTGTGCACGGACAACGCGGTGATGGTCGGCTGGGCGGCGATCGAGATCCTGCGCGAGGCCCGCGCCTCGGGCCGCGACCCCGACGGCCTCGACACGCTGCCCCGCCCGCGCTGGCCGCTGGAAGAAATGGCGGCGCGCCACGCCCCGGCTTCCGGCGCGCGAACCGCATGAACTACCGGCACGCCTTCCACGCCGGCAATTTCGCTGACTGCATGAAGCACGCCCTGCTGGTCTGGATGCTGCGCGCCCTGCAGCGCAAGCCAGCACCCCTGTTCGTGCTCGACACCCATGCCGGCATCGGGCGCTACGACCTCCGGGGAGCCGAAGCGGAACGAACGGGGGAATGGCGGGAGGGGATCGGACGCCTGCTCGATCGGCCGGCCGATCCGGGCGATCCGCTCTCGGCCTATGTCGGGCTCGTGCGGAACTACATGGCGGGCGACATGCCGAGCTATCCGGGTTCGCCGGTGCTGGCCCAGAGCCTGCTGCGCCCGCAGGACCGGCTGGCATGCTGCGAGCTGCATCCGGCCGACCACGCGACCCTGGAAGCGACCCTCGACCGCGACCGCCGTGCCGCCGCCCATCACCGCGACGGCTACGACGCGATCCGTGCCCTGCTGCCCCCCGCCGCCCGTGCCGCGGCACCCGGGCAGCCCGCCGCCCCGATCCGCCGCGGGCTGGTGCTGATCGACCCCCCCTTCGAGACCGCCAACGAGTTCGAGCGGCTGGAACAGGCGGTGCGGGACGCCAGACGGCGTTTCAACACCGGCATCGTGGCGGCCTGGTATCCCATCAAGCACCGCGCGCCAGCGCGGACGTTCCTGGACAACCTCGCCGCCGCCGGCGAGCCGGACCTGGTGGCCGCGGAGCTGCTGCTGCGGCCGCCGCTCGATCCGCAGCGCCTGAACGGCTGCGGGCTGCTGGTGGCCGCGCCGCCGTTCGGGTTCGAGGAGGCCGCGCGCGATATCCTCGCCGCGCTGGCCACGGCGCTGGGCGACGGTGAAGCGGTGGCGGAAGTCCGGCGGGTGACGCCGGAGGGGGGAGCGGCCCGATGAGGCGATCCCGGGTTCAGCAAAACGCGCGCAGGCCCAGCCGGATCCGGCCGCGGACCGGTGGCACCCCCGTGGGCCGGCTTTCTCATCCGCCTCGCCCGAACCCACCTCCGTCGGTGGCGCCGAACCCGAAACACCCGCGCGGCCTTCCCGCCTGCGCCGCAGCCGTTCGCAGCCCCGACCTGGGTGCCGAACAGGCTCGACGGGGGACGGACGGGCGGTGCGCGGATGCCCGCGGCCCGGTGAACCCACGGCCGGCGCGAGGGGCGCTCCGATCGATGCCGATCCGCAGCACCCGTCCCTCCGCCCCTCTTGGCAGGCCGTCCGCGGTGGCGGTGAAAGGCAGCGGCCCGGCATCGCCCCCAGCCCAACCAGCCACGCCCGGCGGTGGTCGTGATCCGCACGGGTCCCGCCGCCACGCCGCGGCTCCCGCCCCACGCACGGGGCGGCGGTGAGCGTGGCCGACGACGCATCCACCGGCACGGCCGGCGACCGGCCTGTCGCGGTGGTGGGCGCCGGGGCCTGGGGCACCGCGCTGGCGATCCAGGCGGCACGGGCGGGGTTCCGGGTGTCGCTCTGGGCCCGCGATCCCGGCGACCTGCTGCTCGCCGACGGGAGCTGCCGCCGCCTGCCGGGACACAGGCTGCCGGAGGCCGTCACGGTCACCGGACGGGTTCCGGCGGACGCGGTCCTTCTGCTGGTGGCGGTGCCGACCCAGCACCTCCGGCCGGTGCTGGCACGGGTGCTGCCGCCGAAACTTCCACCGGCCTCGCCGCTCGTCGCCTGCTGCAAGGGCTTCGAGCGGACCACCCTGAAGCTCCCGGCGGCCATCATGGCGGATGTCGCGCCCGATCGCCCGACGGCGGTGCTGTCCGGTCCCAACTTCGCGGGCGAGGTGGCGGCGGGGCTTCCCGCGGCGGCCGTGGTGGCGGCGAGCGAGGCGGCCCTGGCCGCCCGCCTCGCGGCAATGCTGTCGACCTCGTCCTTCCGGCTCTACGACAACGCCGACCCGGTGGGGGTCCAGTGCGCGGGAGCGGCCAAAAACGTGGTGGCGATCGCCGCCGGAGCCGCCATTGGTGCTGGGCTCGGCGAGAATGCCCGCGCGGCGCTGGTGACGCGCGGCCTGGCGGAGATCGCCCGCCTCGCCGAGGCGCTGGGCGGCCGGGCGGACACGGTGGCGGGGTTGTCGGGCATGGGCGACCTGCTGCTGACCTGCACCGGCGCGGCATCGCGGAACTACGGTTTCGGGCTGGAGCTGGGCCGTGGCCGTCGCCCGGACGACATCCTGGCCGAACGCTCCACCGTGGCGGAAGGGGTGGCCACCGCCCCGGTCCTCGAGCAGCTCGGCCGGCAGCTCGGGGTGTCGCTGCCGATCGCCGGCACCGTGGCCGCCCTGATCGCCGGCCGCCTCACCCTGGCCGACGCCCGCGACCAGCTGCTGTCCCGCCCGCTGACCCAGGAGTGACCGGGAGGGCCCCGTCCGGCCGTGATCGCCGGCCGTGATCGGAAGCGACGACGAGGCCAAGAACGGGCCGCCGGCCAGGAAGCCTCTTCCAGCCGCTGACGCGCTATCTCAGGTTGGATCGCCCAGCATGCGGCGACGAAGGAAATCGAGGCGGCGGGCTCCGTCCGGCATCATTGGCTGGAGGCGCACCGCGTGCTCCCAGGCCGCATAGGCCGCTTCCGCGTGTCCGCCCGTCTCCTCGACATGGGAGAGCGCGCTCCAGGCCACCGCGTCGTTGGGATCGCGCGACAGCGCCTGGCCCAGATCGTCCTCCGCGCCGCCGCGATCCCCGGCGAGCAGCCTGATCCCGGCCCGCTCCCGCCAGACCACGGGCGACTCCGGTTGCAGGGCCACGGCATCGTCGGCATCGTCGAGCGCGTCATGCGCCTTGTCGCCGGTCACCTCGCGCTGCGCCCGACGCAACAGCAACGTCGCGGTGGGCGACAGGCCACCCTGCCGGACGGTCTCCAGGCGGGCCGCGATCCGATCGGAGTCTTCACGGGTGCGCGCGGCGGCGAGCGCCTGCACCAGAGGCGCCATCCGGGGGTCGATCTTCGAATCGACCCTGGGCTCGGCCACCCGTGGCGACGGCCTCGCCTGCGGCGTAGCGGGCGGAGGGCGATCGGACGGGGCCGCCAGGGCCGTCTGGGGGGCCGACGGGGCCCCCGCCAGGACCGCCAGCACGACCGGCAGCCGGAACGAGAGAAGCCCGGAAGCGGAGCGGCCGTCGCCGTTTCCGCCCCGGGCCCCCAGAAACGTCCGCATCGCGGGAGATGACCGGACCGATCGCCCCGGAGGGCGTGCCGGCCGTCCCGTTCTCAGCCCTGACGGGCCTTCATGCGCGGGTTCTTCTTGTTGATCACGTAGACCTTGCCGTGGCGACGGACGACGCGGCAATCCTTGTCGCGCACCTTGGCCGACTTGAGGCTGTTTCGGATCTTCATGGTCTGACCTTGGTGCTGGACACGCGACATTGGGGCGCGGCCGCGCCCTCGGGAGGCAGCCGAATAGGAGCAGCCTTCCGCAGTGTCAAGCTCGGGCGCCCGTGTGACGGTGCCGGCTGCCGCACCCGTGCGATGCGAACGGGGCACGCCGCGGGGAACATGGGTGGCGCCCGCAGCGCCGCAGCCGATCGGGAGGCGAGACCCGGCGTGGCCGGCGGACCGACACGGTCGGCCATGCCCACAACCCGGGAGCATCGGAGACGGCGGCGACCGGGTTGTCGTGGTTCCCCGCGGGCCCACCCCACATCAGCGGGCGCCGGGCTCCGGATCGGGAACCGAGTGGTCTAGCGGGCCGGCGCCGCGGCCAAAGCCGGGAGCGGCGGCAATGGCGGCCTGGACGTAGTCGCGCGCGCGTCGCACCGCGTCGGGCAGCGCCATGTTTTGCGACAACCCCGCCGCGATGGCGCTGGCCAGCGTGCAGCCCGTGCCGTGGGTATGGCGGGTCGGCTGACGCCGGGACGCGAACCGATGCTCGGCGTCCCGCGTGACCAGCAGGTCCACCAGCTCGTCGCCCCTCAGGTGGCCGCCCTTCATCAGCACGGCCGGCACGCCGAACCGCAGCAGCGTGTCGGCGGCGCGGCGCATGTCGTCCACCGTTTCGATCGGCCGGGCGGCCAGGATCTCGGCTTCCGGCAGATTGGGGGTCACCAGGCTGGCCAGGGGCAGCAGCGCGCGCTTGAGGGTGTCGAGCGCGCTTTCCGCCAGCAGCACCGCCCCGTTCTTGGCGATCATCACCGGGTCCAGCACCAGGGGCAGCGGGTCCCGCGCGGCGAGGCAGGACGCCACCACCTCGATGATCTCCGGACGGTCCAGCATCCCGGTCTTGACCGCGTCGGCGCCCAGATCGTCCAGCACGCACTCGATCTGCAGCCGCAGGAAGTCGGGTGGCACCGGCAGCACGCCGTGCACCCCGACCGTGTTCTGCGCGGTCAGGGCGGAGATCGCGGTGGCGGCGAAGGCCCCCAGCGCGGTGATCGCCTTGGTGTCGGCCTGGATGCCGGCCCCACCGCCCGAATCGCTGCCGGCGATCACCAGCACCCGTCCCCTCATGACCTTCTCCCTCCGCTGCCGGCCGTCGCCGTTGCCATGCCCGGGCCCTTGATCGGACGACGAACATGCGCATCGTTCGGCTGCCGCCGCCACGGACGAGCCGTCATTGTCCGGCACCTCTTCGCCCGACCCCGACGATCCGGCGCGCTGGCGTGAGGGTGTTCGCCGGGCGCCGGATTGGAGAACCCCGCCCGCAGAAGGCCGGAATGGTGCGACCCGCCATGACGTCGAACCAACTGCCCAGCGGCCCTCGCGACAGGATCGAACCGGCCCCCACGACGCCAGACGTCCCGAATGCCGGGCTTGCCGCCCCTGCCCCCTAACCGTTCCCCGACGATGACGGGCCGACATCGCGCGGCTTCCGCGGTCGCGGGCAGAAGATGCGATGAGGCCTCCCGGAGACGTGGCAACGGAACGGAACGGATGACGACCCTCCCGACGCCGGACAACGCCTCGGCTGACGCCATATCCCGGCGACGGCCCCGACCTTACTCGCCGGCGCGCCGCCCTCGCCCGACCTGAACCGCGCGCATGGCGTTCGCCAGAACCCGCCCGCCACCCGCGACAGCGTGGCAGGCGGCCGTCCCGCGCCTCCACCACGCCGTGGATCAGCTTCCCCGGGCGACGGACCATACCGGCCGCGACCGGTCGCCGGGGCGGTTGTTTGCGCACATCGCGCCGAACCGGATGGGCTGACCGCAAGCGGGACGGGAGACCGCGACGCGACCGGCCGGCGGCACCGGGACCTCGATCAACACCACCATCTGGTCGAGCTCCGCCGCCGGGAGCGGCCCGCAGGCGTGCCCCGCCACCCACCGCCGCCCGTGGCGATCCGAGCAGCGCCGCATCGCCCGGCTCCGGTGCCGGCCCGGCAGCCGGCGCCGCTCACCCGCGCGCATCGCGGTCACGCTGCGGCGGCCACCCGGCGGATCGCGTCGCAGACCCCGTCCACCACGCGCGCCACCAGCGCCTCGTCTTCCGCCTCGGCCATCACCCGGATCACCGGCTCGGTGCCGCTGGCCCGCAGCAGCAGCCGCCCCTGGGCGCCCAGCTCGTTCTCCGCCCAGCGGCGCGCCTCGATCACCGGCTCGGCCTGCAACGGCGAGCCGCCGGCATAGCGCACGCTCCGGAGCAGCTGCGGAAACGGCTCGAACACCCGGCACACCTCGCTGGCGCGCCGGCCGGACTCCACGATCACCGCCAGCACCTGGAGCGCCGCCACCAGGCCGTCGCCGGTGGTGGCGAAATCCGACAGCACCATGTGGCCGCTCTGCTCGCCACCCACGTTCATGCCGAGCTCGCGCATCCGCTCCACCACGTAGCGGTCGCCGACGCCGGTGCGCTCCAGCCGGAGCCCGTCGGCTTCCAGCACGCGCTCCAGCCCCATGTTGCTCATCACGGTGGCGGCCACGCCCTCGCCGCGCAGGCGGCCGGTGCGGGCGAAAGCACGGGCGATCAGCCCCAGGATCTGGTCGCCGTCGACGATGCGGCCCTTCTCGTCGCAGATCACCAGCCGGTCGGCGTCGCCGTCGAGCGCCAGGCCGAGATCGGCGCGATGATCCAGCACCGCGCGGCTCAGCGCCTCCGGGCTAGTGGACCCGCATTTGTCGTTGATGTTGAGACCGTCGGGCGCGCAGCCGAGCCGCACGACCTCGGCGCCCAGCTCCCACAGCGCGGTAGGCGCCACCCGGTAGGCGGCACCGTTGGCGCAATCGATCACGATGCGCATCCCGTCGAGCCGCAATCCGCGCGGGAAGCTCGCCTTGGCGCTCTCCACATAGCGGCCGGCGGCGTCGGTCAGGCGGGACGCGCGGCCGATCATCGCAGGGGCCGCGAGCGACCGGGACAGGTCGGACGCCATCAGCGCCTCGATCTCGGCCTCCGCCTCGTCCGACAGCTTGAAGCCGTCCGGGCCGAACAGCTTGATGCCGTTGTCCTCGAAAGGGTTGTGGGAGGCCGAGATCATCACGCCCAGGTCGGCACGCAGGGAACGGGTCAGCATGGCGATCGCCGGGGTCGGCAGAGGTCCCACCAGGGTCACGTCAATGCCGGCGGCCAGGAAGCCGCTCACCAGCGCGCACTCGATCATGTAGCCGGACAACCTCGTGTCCTTGCCCAGGATCACGCGGTGCCGATGGCTCCCCCGGCGGAAGCGGACGCCCGCCGCCTGCCCCAGGCGCTGGGCCACTTCTACGGTCATCGGGTCGCTGTTGGCGGTGCCGCGGATGCCGTCGGTGCCGAACAGCTTTCTGGTCGCGCCCATGCGGGTCGTTCTCCTCCCGGTTCCGCGCCCCGTCTAGCCCAGGCCAATCGAGCGGGCCAGCCGGCGCTTCCGGACCGGAGCGAGCACCAGGATGCCGAACCTTCTCCGCGTGAGCGCGCCTACCCGCCGGCCGGGGCCGCGTGGGCGCTGGAACCGGTCGCCCGAGCGGGTGATCGGGCGCCCCCCGCCCCGGTCATGGTCCGACGTCAGCCGAGCATGGCCTGTGTCATCCGCACCGCCTGCCGGGTTTCGGCCACATCATGGACCCGTAGGATGGTGCCCGGGAGCATCAGCCCGGGCAGCGCGGATGCCACGGATGCGGCGACACGATCGCGCGGTGCGGCGGCCCCGCTGATCTCGCCCACGAAGCGCTTGCGCGACACGCCCAGCAGCATGCGGCACCCGAGATTGGCCATGACCGCCAGGCGGCGCAGGACGTCCAGATTGTGCGCGGTGGTCTTGGCGAAGCCGATGCCGGGATCCACGAGGATGCGGTCGCGTCGCACCCCGGCCGCCACCGCATCGTCGATCCGGGCCGACAGCTCGCGCACCACCTCCACCGCCACGTCGGCGTAGCGGGCATGGTCGTTCATGGTGGCCGGCGTGCCGCGCATATGCATGAGCGCGACCGGCCTGCCGCTCGCCGCCACCACGGCCGCCGCTTCCCGATCATGCGTCAGTGCCGACACGTCGTTGATGAGCGCAGCACCCGCGTCGAGCACCGCCCGCATGGTGACGGCATTACGGGTGTCCACCGAGACCGACACGCCCGCCGCGACCAGGGCGCGAACCACCGGCAGGACCCGCGCGACCTCCTCGGGACCGGAAACGGGCGTGGCACCCGGCCGGGTGCTTTCACCGCCCACATCGACCAGATCCGCTCCCGCTTCGCGCATGGCGAGCCCGGCGCGGATCGCCGCGTCGGCGTCGAGGTAGCGGCCACCGTCGCTGAAGCTGTCCGGCGTGACGTTGAGGATGCCCATCACCAGCGGACCGGGCGGCAGGCCGGCATCCGCCACCGGCGAGGACACGGCCGTGAGTTCGGCATGCCATGCGGGGGGCACGGCAGAAACAGGCACCGGAACACGGTCGCCGTCCTCGATCAGGGCGCACAACGCGAACGCGGCCGGGCCGCCCGCAAGGGGGCAGGCCTGTCCGGAAGACACGGCCTCGATGGCGGCAGCACCGGTAAGAAGGGCGAGCGGCTCGATCAGGCGGGCGGGAGTCATGCGTGGTTCTTCCCGCGACGGGCGCGGCCGGGCAAGCGATGGTCGCGCAAGCCGGGCGGCACGTGGAAGCGGCCGCCGGAAAAAAGAAAGGCCCCGCGAGTGCGGGGCCTTCCGAACGGCATGCTTCCTGGAGACGGGCCTCAGCCGGGCTGGGGTGCCGGGTCGAGACCGCCACCGCCCACGGGCGGGATCGGCTCGGGCTTGCGGGTGGTGCTCGGCACCGAGGCGCGACGGCCTTCCATCGGCTCGTCCACCACCACGCGCTCCACCGGCTCGCCGCGCAGCACGGTGCGGATCTCGTCCCCGCTCAGTGTCTCGTATTCCAGCAGACCGTTTGCCAGCAGATGCAGCTCGTCGATGTGGTCGAGCAGCAGCGTCTTCGCGTTGACGTAGCTCTGGTCGATGATCGCCTTGATCTCGGCGTCGATCTCCCGGACCGTCTGCTCGGACACGTTCTTGTTCTGGGTCACGGAGTGGCCGAGGAACACCTCCTGGCCGTTGTCGCCGTAGGCGATCATGCCGAGCTTGTCGCTCATGCCCCATTCGCTGACCATGCGGCGGGCCTGATCGGTGGCCATCTTGATGTCGCCGGACGCACCGTTGCTGACGTTGTCCGGCCCGAAGATGATCTCCTCCGCGGCGCGGCCACCCATGGCCATGGTCAGCTCGGCCAGCAGCTTGCTCTTGCTCTTGGAATAGCGGTCGCCCTCGGGGAGGCTCATGACCAGGCCGAGCGCGCGGCCACGCGGGATGATGGTCGCCTTGTGCACCGGATCGCAACCGGCGGTGTGGATGGCGCAGAGGGCATGGCCGCCCTCGTGGTAGGCGGTCATCTTCTTCTCGGCGTCGCTCATCACCAGCGAGCGGCGCTCGGCGCCCATGAGCACCTTGTCCTTGGCGTTCTCGAACTCGAGCATCGCCACGGTGCGCTTGCCGAGCCTCGCCGCCAGCAGCGCCGCCTCGTTCACGAGATTGGCGAGATCGGCGCCCGAGAAGCCGGGCGTACCGCGGGCGATGGTCTTGGGATCGACGTCGGACGCCAGCGGCACCTTGCGCATGTGCACGCGCAGGATCTTCTCGCGGCCCACCACGTCGGGGTTGGGCACCACCACCTGCCGGTCGAACCGGCCGGGGCGCAGCAGCGCCGGATCCAGCACGTCCGGGCGGTTGGTGGCGGCGATCAGGATCACGCCCTCGTTCGCCTCGAAGCCATCCATCTCGACCAGCATCTGGTTGAGGGTCTGCTCGCGCTCGTCGTTGCCGCCGCCCAGGCCGGCGCCGCGATGGCGGCCGACCGCGTCGATCTCGTCGATGAAGATGATGCAGGGCGCGCTCTTCTTGCCCTGCTCGAACATGTCGCGGACGCGGGACGCGCCGACGCCCACGAACATCTCCACGAAATCGGAACCGGAGATGGTGAAGAACGGCACGTTGGCCTCACCGGCGATCGCCCGGGCGAGCAGCGTCTTGCCGGTGCCGGGAGGACCGACCAGCAGCACGCCCTTGGGGATCTTGCCACCGAGGCGCTGGAACTTCTGCGGGTCCTTCAGGAAGTCGACGATCTCCTGCAGCTCGCCCTTGGCCTCGTCGATGCCGGCCACGTCGTCGAAGGTGATGCGGCCCTGCTTCTCGGTCAGCATGCGGGCGCGGCTCTTGCCGAAGCCCATGGCGCGGCCGCCGCCCGATTGCATCTGCCGCATGAAGAAGATCCAGGCGCCGACGATCAGCAGACCGGGCAGCCATTGCAGCAGGTAGCGGAACACCGGGTTGACGTCGCTGTCCTCGGCCTTAGCCACCACCTCGACGTTCTTGTCCGTCAGACGCTGGACCAGGGTCGGATCTTCCGGGGTGTAGGTCTCGAACGAGGTGCCGTCCGTCAGCACGCCGGACACGTTGTGGTCCTGGATCACGACAGAGCGCACGCGGCCCTGGTTGATGTCGCCGATGAAGTCGGAATAGGCGAGCTGCTGCGCGGGATGCTGCCCGCCGCCCGGCTGGAACACGCTGAACAGCAGCACCAGCAGAAGGGCGATGATGACCCAGAGGGCCAGGTTCCGGCCGAAATTGCTCATCTTGCCTTACAGTTCCACGCCTTCTGGGCCCGTGACGCCATGGCCGGCCGCTGCCCGCCACCCCGCATCGACGACCGCAGGCCCTGGCCAAAGACCATAGCCCATGGAAGCGCGGGGGTCACAACCCTCGCTCTTGCAGATGGGGCGCGCGCCCATCGGAACCAGGGTGCCACGGCGCGCCGGCATGTTTTTCCACGGCTCTACCCCCAGGGGCCGTCGGAGATGGCGACCTTGCTCAACGATACATCCCCGAGGCCGAAGCCGGGCTGCGGGGCGTGAACCGGCATTCCAGAAACGGGACGCCCACGTCGCGCCATCCGATCGCCGGCATCGCCAGCAGCCGGTCGCCCAGCCACAAGGCTGGCAGCACCGCCAGCACGGCGGACGGCAGGTCGGCGCGCACCGGCGGCCGCCGGCTTCCGAAGGCACCGATCATGGCGTTCCGGGGCAGTGGACCGGCGGCCCGCAGCTCGAACCGGTGGTCCCATACCACCCCCGGGCCGGCCACCCCCGGGCCGGCCACCCCCGATCCGGTCACCCCCGATCCGGCCGGCACCGGGCCGGCCACGGCGCCCGCCTCGCGCACCATCATCCAGCCTTCCTCCAATCCGGCGTCCCGACCGGCGCGGCCGGCGGGCAACAGCCGGACGCCTCCCAGGGTGCAGGCCCGAAGCCCCGCCCCCAGCCGTTCCAGCGCGCCCGACGCCACGGGGTAGCGTCGTCCCGCCACCGTCACGATCAGCGCTCCCAGCACCGATGCCGGCCAGGCGCCGGCGGCGAGCAGGGCGTAGCCTTCCGGCCGTAACGAGGCATGGCCGGCCAGGAACTCCGCGGACCGGATACTCTCGCGGAACCGCAATGCCCGTGCCTCGGCCGCGCGGGACGCGATTTGCTGGCGGAGAGCCGGGTCGGCGCCCAGCCGCGCCCGCGCCCGGGTGCGCTCCGCCCGCGGATCCCGGTTGCTGGGGTCCTCCACCCAGGCCACGCCCTCGTGGCGCAGGGTCGCCCGCAGCCTTTCGGGCGGCACGCCGAGCAGAGGACGCACGAGCCGGAGGCCGAGCCGTTCCGCCAGCGCCGGCATCCCGGCCAGGCCACCCAGACCGCTGGCGGCATCGAGGCGCATCAGCACGGTTTCGAGCTGGTCGTTCTCGTGATGGCCCAACATCAGATCGACGATGCCCGCTTCCCGGCAGGCCGACGCCAAGGCGGCGTAGCGGGCGTCGCGTGCCCGGCTCGCCAGGGCGGGACCGAGTGGCAGGCCTGCGATCGACAGCAGCCGCGCGGGGATACGGAGGGTCGCCAGCCGCCGCAGGGTGAGCGCCGCTTCGGCGGCGGATTCCGGGCGCAGGCCGTGATCCACCACCAGCGCGATCACTCCGCCCGGCCGCCACCGGGACGCCAGCAGCGCGAGGCAGAGGCTGTCGGCGCCCCCTGAAACCGCCACGGCCACCGGCACCGGATCGTTCGGGAGCGGCCAGGGCCCGAGCGGGTCGGCAAGAGCCGCGAACTCCGCGACGCCGACCGGTTGCGCCGGCGGCGGCTCCGGAGCCGTCAGAAACAGATCAGCGGCAGGCGGCACGGCTCCGGAGGGCGACATAGGCGCTCTTCACGCGCGGCAGCGGCGACGGGAACTCGGTATGCAGCTTGTTGAGCGCCTGACAGGCGGAGCCCTTGTCGCCCAGCGCCAGCAGGGACGCGCTCACGCCCAGCAGCGCGTCCGGGGCACGGCCGGAGCGGGGCGCACGGTTGTAGGCGTCGTAATAGGCGACGGCGGCCTGCTGGTAGTGCCTCTGGCCGGCGAGAGACTGGCCGAGCAGGAACTGGGCGTCGACCTGCCGCGGCCCCTTGGGGCCGGACAATACTTCCTGAGCGGCGGCCTGCGCGGCCGGGTAATCCTTGCGCGCCAGTGCCGCATTGCCTGCCGCGAGCGAATTTTCAGGGGTGCGCGGCGCGGGGGCCGGGGCGGCGGGCGTCGCGGCGGCGCCGGCTCCTGCCGCCGCGCCAGCGGCCGCACCGGCCGCGGCGCCCCCGCCCTGCTGCATCGCGAAGCTCAGGTCGCTGATCTGCTTGCCCAGCGCGGCATTCTGCTGCTGCACCTGGTTGGTGAGGCTGTCGAGCTGCCCGCGCATCTCGCGGTTCTGTTCTTCCAGCGCCTGGATGCGGCTCAGCAGCTGGGGCGTCAGCGCGTCCCCACCAGTGCCGCCGGACGATCCGCCGCCACTGCCGATGGGGGGCGCCACGGGTGCCGCGCTTCCGCCGCCGCCGCCCGCCTGGAGCTGGTCAATCTCATGGCGGAGCTCGAGGATCTGGTTCTGCAGCGAGATGGCCTCCCGGCTGTCCATCTGCGCCGATGCCGGCCGGGCGGCCCCGAGCAGCGGCAGAACGGCGACCGTGGCGGCGAGAAGAACGGAGCGCATGCGGATGGCGGCCTCGAGGCGGGAGATCAACAGGATGATCTCCTAGAACATCGCGGACGGGAACGAAATCGGCCCGGCGCCGGAGGATGCCGGAACGGAAATGGCCAGACCCGGGGGTCTGGCCATCGAACCCGTCGCTCCCGGAGCCGTCATGCGGGCCCAAGGCGCGGGAAGCGCGCCCGCCGCCGGGCCCGGAGGCCGGCGGCGGGCTGGTGGATCAACGGACCGAGGTGATCGCGTTGCGGTTCTGCGACCAGGCCTGCTCGTCGTCGCCGGTGGCGGTCGGACGGTCCTTGCCGTAGGAGATCGTGCTCAGGCGGTCGGCCGAGATGCCCTTGGCGACAAGATAGTCGCGGGCGGCGTTGGCGCGGCGGTTGCCGAGCGCGATGTTGTATTCCTCGGTGCCGCGGTCGTCGCAGTTGCCGGCGATCTGCACGGACACCTGCGGATAGCGCTGCAGCCACGCGGCCTGACGGTCGAGCGTCGCCTGCGCGTCGCTGCTGAGCGAGCTCTCGTTCAGGCCGTAATAGATGCGGTCGCCCACGTTGGCGACGAGGTCGGCCTCGCTGCCCGGAGCGGCGGCGCCCACCGGCGCGGACGAAGCGCCGGTGCCGGACGCCGCGCCGGTGTTCGCGTTGTCGCTGCCCGAGCAGGCGGCGAGCAGGGCGGCCATGCCAAGCGCGCCAAGAAGCTTCAATTTCATCTGGATCGTTCCTGCGGAAACGGTTCGAATCTTCGCCACACCAAGGGGCCGGCGCGCGGAATCGTCAGCCCGATCTCATCCGGGTCGGACGGCGCGCATGCGAACGGCTAGCAGCTCGCCGCATACCGCTTCGTTTCGATCCCGGTCAAGTTAGCGAACGTTCATCGAAACAAATCGATGCATCGCGACCGAAAACTTTTCGCCGCCGATGCGCGCGTGCCGCATCCGGGCGCGGCAGGAGCGCCCGGACGCGCCATGAGCCGCCGGAGCGATCAGCCCGCCAGCGGCGACCAGGCCGGTCCGGAGGCGCCGCCCGGGGTGCGGATCACCCGCTCGTTGAAGCCGGCGACATCGATCTGTCCGAGCGACGAGGAGAAGCCGGCGCCGCCCGCCCCGCCCGCGGTCTGGCGGCAATAGGCCAGCACCCGGCCATTGGGACAGAATGTCGGGCTTTCCACCGTGAAGCCCTGGGTGAGGATACGCTCCCCCGTGCCGTCGGGCTGCATCACGCCGATGGAGAAGCCGCTGCCGCCGATGCGGGTGAAGGCGATCAGGTCGCCGCGCGGGCTCCATACCGGCGAACCGTACTGGCCCGAGCCGTAGGAGATGCGCCGCGCCCCGCCGCCCGACGCGCTCATGATGTAGAGCTGGGGCGATCCGCCGCGATCGGAGTTGAACACGATCTGCGAGCCGTCCGGGCTGTAGCAGGGCGACGTGTCGATGGCGCCCGAGTTGGTGAGGCGCTGCGCGCCGCCGCCATAGGAGCTCATGACGTAGATGTCCGACCCGCCGCCGCGGGTGACGGACATGATCACCTTCGAGCCGTCGGGCGAGAAGCGCGGCGCGAACGAGATGCCCTGGAACTCGCCCAGTACCTGCTGGCGCCCGGAGCCCAGGTCGAACAGGTACACGCGGGGCCGGTTGTTGGCGTAGCTCATGAAGGCGATCTGGTCGCGGGTCGGATGGAAGCGCGGCGTCAGCACCTCCCAGCGGCCATCGGTCAGATAACGGTTGTTGGCGCCGTCCTGGTCCATGATGGCGAGCCGCGTCACCGGCTGCGAACGCGGGCCCGACCGCGCGACGTAGCAGATGCGCGTGTCGAAGTAGCCCTTCTCGCCCAGCATCCGCTCGTAGATCGCGTCCGCGATGATGTGGGCGATGCGCCGCCAGTTGCCGCCCGACGTGGTGTAGGCGGTGCCCTGGAGCTGCTGGCCGGTGAGCACGTTCCACAGCCGGAACTCGACGCGCGCGTTGCCGCTGCCCGACGCGACCCCGGTCACCACGGCCTGCGCGCCCATGCTCTTGTACATGTCGAAATTGGGCACGCCGCCGGTGCCGGCGGAGGCGGCGGCACCCATCGGCTTGAACAGGCCGCAGCCTTCCAGGTCGGCCGAGATCACCTGCGTCATCTGGTCGCCGATGCCCGGCCCGAACGACGGGATGGCGATCGGGATCGGCGCGGTGCGCGCGCGATCCACCACGATCTCCGGACCGTTGGACGCATCGCCCCCACCCGCCGGAGCGGCCTGGGCCAACGCCGGCAGGGGCGCGGCCACGATGCCCGCGCCCAGCAGGGTCGCCGTGCCCAAGGTCGCCGTGCCCAGGGTCGCCGTGCCGAGCATCCCGCCAAGCGCCGCCCGGCGCGAAAGGGGGCCGCCATCATGGATGAACTGGGACATCGCCTACTCCCTGGATGCGCCCGGGCGGACGCTGGAAAGAGAAACGGAGCCTTCCGCCGCGCGGCGGAGGAAACCGCGGATGATGCGGCAAGACGCTTCGGCTCCCACACCGTTCAACGGCGGAAAGCACCGGGCGTCACGGCCGGAAGAAGAAGTCGAAATGCCCGGTCCTGCCCTTGAGGCTGGCCGGGATCGGCAGTTGCGCGCAGGTCGGGTTCAGCACGGCATCGCGCGCCCGCTCGGCGAACGCACGGTAGGCGGGGTCGCCCATGCGCGCCGCGGTGTCGGGCTTGAAGTTGACGAGCCGCGCGGTGCCGGTGGCATCCACCGTCACCGTCAGGTGGGCGCTGAAGGTGCTGTAGTTCCGGGCCGCCGTGTCTTCCGAATAGCAGCGCCGCACCGAATCGCCGATCGCCTTGGCCTGACCCGCCGACAGCCCGCCATTGAGGCTGCCCGCCTGCGACAGAGAGCCGCCCTGGTCGGGGTTGGCGCGCGCTTTCGGCGGATGGGTCTGCGGCTGGTCGGCGCGGAACTTCTCCAGCGTCGCCATCAGCGAGGACGTGTCCGGTGTCGCGTTCTTGGTCTTGTTCGGCTGCGTCTTGTGCGAAGGCACCATCATCTTCGGCGGCTCCTGCGACTTCTCGGGCGTGGGCGGCGACGGGGCCTTGGCCGGGGTCGGCGGTGCCGGCTTGGGCGGGGGCGCCTTCACCGGCTCCGGGGTGGGCGCCTGCACCTTGGGCGGGATCGGCGTCGGCGGCAGCGGAGCCGGCTCGGCGGCCGGGGGCGGCGGCACCGGGGTGGGCGGCGGCGGGGGCGGCGGGGGCTCCTCCACGGGGGCCGGCTTGGGCGGCTCCGGCGAGGGCGGCGCTTCCTTTTCCACGGGCGCCGGCGGCTTCTCGGCCTTCTGGTCGGCGCGGGTGCCCTTGCGGGCCTGCGACGGCGGGCCGGGCTCGAACGCCATCTCCACCGCCGGCTGTTCCGGCGGTTCGGGCGGCTTCGGCTCGGGCAGCACCAGGATCAGCGACAACAGCACCAGAAGATGCGCAGCGCCCGACACCAGCGCCGCCCGGCGCATCCCGTGTCCATCGTCCCGTCTCGCACGCGCCATCATCGGAAGCAGTTCCGGCCGCGATCCCTCAACGGGCCGGCGCGGCTCCGGCGGAACCGCCCGGAGGCGCCTCGGCCAGCAGCGCCACGTGCGTGAAGCCGCCGCTGGTGATGGTGCCCATCACCTGCATCACCCGGCCATAATCGATGTGCTGGTCGCCGCGCACGAAGATGCGGTGGTTGGGATCGTTGTTGCTCATGGCCTGCAGCTTGGCCACCAGCTGCTCGTTGGTGACCACGTCGTCGCCGAGATAGAGCGAGCCGTCCTGCTTGATGCTGACGGTGATCGGCTTGTTGTCGGCGTTCACCGGCGAGGCGTCGGTCTTGGGCAGGTCGACGTTGACGCCGCTGGTCATCAGCGGCGCCGTCACCATGAAGATGATGAGCAGCACCAGCATGACGTCCACCAGCGGCGTCACGTTGATGTCGGCCATGGGGCGGTAGCGCCCCCTGCCCTTGCCACCTCCGCCGAGCTGCATCGCCATGGCGCGCTACGCCCTTTCCTCTGATTGCCGCGACAGGATCGCGCCGAATTCCGTGCCGAACGCTTCGAGGCGAGCGGCGAAACGGCTCAGATCCTGGTTGATCTTGTTGTAGGCGATCACGGACGGAATCGCGGCGACCAGGCCGATCGCGGTGGCGAACAGGGCTTCCGCGATGCCGGGAGCGACCACGCTGAGATTGGTGTTGTGCATGGACGCGATCGCCGAGAAGGCGTGCATGATGCCCCACACGGTGCCGAACAACCCCACGAACGGCGCGGTGGAGCCGACGGTCGCCAGAAAGATCATCCAGCGTTCGAGCCGCTCCATCTCGCGGGTCACGGTGATGCCCATGGCCCGGTCCACCCGCTCGCGCACCGACCCGCGCGACAGGTCCGCGCCCGCGACCCGGGCCGAGCGCCGCCACTCGCCCATCGCGGCGCCGAACACGGCGGCCATCGGATGGGACGGCTTGGCGCCCTCGACCTCGTAGAGCTCGTCCAGGGAGCCGCCGCTCCAGAACTGGTCCTCGAAGCCGTTGGCCTGCCGGTTCACCCGGCGCACCGACACCGTCTTCTCGAAGATGATGGCCCAGACCCAGACGCTGGCGGCCACCAGCCCGATCATCACCAGCTTGACCACGAAGGAGGCCTGGACGAACAACGTCCAGAGCGACAGATCGCCTCCGTTCGCCGCGGCGGCCAATGTGGCCGCATCCACCGCACGATCCAAACCCGAACTCCTTACCCGAAGCGGCCCTCTGGCGGCGCGCGGCCGACCGACGGGCTTCCATAGAGGGTTCTCACGCGCAGCAGAAGCGTCCGCGCGTAAGGGATTGGTGCGAAAGCGTTCGAGTGTCGCCGATTTAATCCACGGGGCGCCGCCGCTTCTCTTCGGCCGGCCGCCGCCGGTGCGGGACGATCGCGGCGACTCGCCGGACGGAGGAAGGCATCCCCCGATCGACCGCCTGCCCGCGAACCGGCCGCATCGCGCCGTCCATCCGGCCGATCATGGAAGGGGCGGGTGCGCCCATCCTGCCGATGCCCGGAAGCGGCGGCGAGCGGATCGCCGGCGTCGTCACGCGGCTGCCCCCGGCGCCCCCGGGACGCGTCGGACGATCAGAACCCCGACGTTCCCGCCCCTTCCGCGTCATCCGCGTCATCCGGCGTCAGGCCGTCCAGGGCGCCGGCCCAGGGCTCGGGCACCCGCACCGGCCGCATGTCGGCAAGCCGCACGGCGACCACCACCACTTCCAGCGCCGCGGCGACCACGCCGCCGGCCGACAGGGTCTGGCGCAGCCTCGCCGAGGAGCCGCCGCGCTTCAACAAGGCGGTGGAGACGGTCACGTCATCGTCCAGCCGGAGCGGCCGGAGGTAGTCGGCTTCCACCCGGCGCACCACGAAAACGATGCCGTGCCGTGCCGCGAGCGAGGCGGCGGTGGCACCGGCCGACCGCAGCGCTTCCGACCGCGCCCGCTCGGCGAACGCGAGATACTGGGCGTGGTACATCACGCCGCCCGCGTCCGTATCCTCGTAATAGACCCGAAAGCCGATCCGGTGGGCCGGCATCAGGGCCAAGCCCCGCCCGGAACGGCGACCGGGCTCCCGCCGCACCGCCCTCGGACCCCGGTGCGACACCCCCCGGCTCCGGCGCCCGGCGCCGGTCGCGCGGGCCGGGCCCCGCCGCGGGTCGGGGCGGCCGTGCGGATCGTCGCCACCGGCTAGTCCTCGCTCAGCAGGTCGAACTGCGCCGACGCTCGGGCGGGCGGCACCATGCCGAGATGGCGCCAGCCGCGCTCGGCGAGCACCCGGCCGCGCGAGGTGCGGAGCACCAGCCCTTCCTGGATCAGAAACGGCTCCACCACGTCTTCCAGCGTGTCCCGCGCTTCCGCGAGCGCTGCGGCCAGGGTTTCCACGCCCACCGGACCGCCATGATGATGCTCGGCGATGCGGCGGAGATAGCGGCGGTCCATCGAATCCAGCCCGAGCGCGTCCACCTCCAGCCGGCTCAACGCCGCGTCGGCCAACGCCCGGTCCACCGCGCCGGTGGCGGTACGGCCGACGGTGGCGAAATCGCGCACCCGGCGCAGGAGGCGGCCGGCGACGCGCGGGGTGCCCCGCGAGCGACGCGCGATCTCCTCCGCGCCGTCGGAGGTCAGGGCGAAGCGCAGCTTCTCGGCGCCGCGCGACACGATCAGCCGCAGCTCCTCGGGCGTGTAGAACACCAGCCTGAGCGGGATGCCGAACCGGTCGCGCAGCGGCGTCGCCAGCAGTCCTGCGCGCGTGGTGGCCGCGACCAGGGTGAAGGGCGACAGGTCGATGCGCACCGAGCGCGCCGCCGGGCCCTCGCCGATGATGAGGTCGAGCTGGAAATCCTCCATCGCCGGATACAGCACCTCCTCGATGGCGGGCTGCAGGCGGTGGATCTCGTCGATGAACAGCACGTCGCGCGGCTGCAGGTTGGTCAGGATCGCGGCGAGATCGCCCGCGCGCTGGATCACCGGACCGGACGTGGCGCGAAACCCGACACCCAGCTCGCGCGACACGATCTGCGCCAGCGTGGTCTTGCCCAGGCCCGGCGGCCCGTGCAGCAGCACGTGATCCATCGCCTCGCCCCGCCCGCGCGCGGCCTGGATGAACACCGACAGGTTCTCCCGGCTGGCCTTCTGGCCGACGAACTCGTCCAGCAGCTGCGGGCGCAGCGTGGCTTCCGCCGCGTCCTCGTCGGTGCGGCGGGCGTCGATCGCGCGCTCGCCGTCGGGATAGGGCCGGCGATCCTGGTCGGCCCCGTCCGGGCCCTCGTCCCGGCCCTCGTCCGGCCGAGCCTTCGGCGCTGCGCGCCCGCGCTTGCCGCTCATCGTGCGAGCTCCTTCAGGCTGTCGCGGATCACCGCGTCGAGCCGCGCCTTCTCACCCAGCCGTTCCATCACCGCGCGCACCGCCGCGTGCGCCTCGACCCGGCGGAAGCCGAGCCCTGCCAGCGCCGCCAGCGCGTCGCCCTCGATCCCGCCACCCGCCGGCGCGGTCGGCGTCGCGCCGGCCGCCGCGGAGACCGGCATGGCCCCGGCCTTGTCCTTGAGCTCGCTCAGCACCCGGTCGGCCAGGCGCGCGCCCACGCCTGGAGCGCGGGTCAGGCTGCCCCGGTCGCCGGCGGCGATGGCGGCCACGAGGTCGCGGGGGGACAGGGACGACAGGATGGCGAGCGCCACCTTGGCGCCGACACCCTGGACGGTGGTGAGCAGCCGGAACCAGTCGCGTTCCGCCGTGTCGGCGAAGCCGTAGAGCAGGATCGCATCCTCCCGCACCACGGTCTCGACGAACAAGCGGGACGTCTCCGGCGGATGCGGCAGGGCAGCCAAGGTGCGGGTGGAGGCCTGCACCAGATAGCCGACGCCCCCGACATCCACCACGCAGCGATCGGCTTCCACCTGCGCCAGAAGGCCGGTGAGCATGGCGATCACGGGCGGGATCGTTCGCGCGAGAGCAGACGGTTCACGCCGCGGATGTTCCTAGTCCGTTCGAGGTGAACGCCTTCTAGCGCAGCCGCGCCCCGGCCGCGACCCTCCCGCGTGCTTTGCGAGCGGATCGCTCGCGGCCATCGCGGGACCGTCGGGGGATCGACGCGCCGGACGTGCCGGATGCAGAACGTATGAACCACGATTCACTTGCACGCCCAGCCGTCAGATTCGAGGCTCGGTTCGCGACCGGCATAGACCCGGCGACGCCATGAGGCGGCTCCGGTCGAAGGAGCCGTCGCACCCTGCCGTATGCGCCGCGACCGATGTCGGCGCCATCGAAGGAACAGGCTGACCGCAGATGTCCGACACCCGAAGCATCTCGTCCATGTCGTCCCCATCCTTTCACGAGGAGGAGGTCGATCTCAGCCAGGCGCGCCCTTCCCATCCCTACAGCCAGCGCGACCAGCAGGTGTTTAGCGAGGAGGCCGCCGCCTTCCAGTCGGGCTCAGCACCCACGGCGCACGATGAGCCGGTACGCTCGGGAGAGCATTATGTCGATCCCGACGGCTTCGAGGAGACACCACCTGTTTATGGGGAGCACGGCTCCGTCCCGCTCGATCCGTTGCACGTCGCGGTCAGGGACAACCGGATCGTTCCTCACCCCGGCATTCACGATCCCACACAGCAAGGAATGGACCTGCAAGGCAGGGAATTCGGAACCCACAGTCCCGCGCCATCCAGCATCATCTCCACGAGCGCGCCGACCGCGCGGGCGGAAACCCCGCCGGTGGGGCGGGAGCCTGTCCAGGCATCAGCACATCCCACGCCACGAGAAGCACCGCCGAGCTACTTCGATGCGGTCGGCGCGGAGATGGCGGCGCGGCGCGCGGCGGCAGCTCCGCGCGTGCCGGCGGCGGCCGCCGGACATGGCTCGTCGCCGGACGCGGTGGCTGCCGCCCGAACCAGCGCCGCTCGTGCCAGCGCCGGTTCTGCCGGCACCGCGCGAACCGGCGTCCGCAACGCCGCGCCCGAACAGCGGGTCGGCCTGCACGAGCCGAACCCGAGTGCCGCTGCCGCCGCCGCGCGCGCGGCGATGAACGTGCCCCGTGGCGGCCGCTTCGGCGGCCGCTAGCCCGGTCCGCGCGAGCGGGCTCTCGATGGCGGCGCAGCCACCGCTTCCGGACCGCGGTCGCCCATTCCGCTACGTGTCGAGAGCTTCGCCGCAGGTCTCCGGCATCAGCCACAGGAACAGGAGACCGCCCAGCGCGGCCACAACCGCCAGGCTCCAGAAACCGGCGGAGGCACCGAACCATTCGGTGGCGTAGCCGCCGCCGATGTTGCTGAGGCTGCCGCCGAGGCCGACGGCCAGCGCCGCCAGTCCTTGCATGACGTTGAAGCGTCCGGTGCCGCGGGTGATGTCGGCTGCGATCACGGTGGCCAGCACGGCGAAGATGCCACCGCTGATGCCGTCCAGCGCCTCGATGGCGATCACGCCCCAGGAGGCATGCACGACGGCCAGAAGGCCCGCGCGCACCGGCAGCAGCGCGAACGCGAGCAGGAACAGCGGCTTGCGCCCGGCTCCCCGCTCCTGCGTGACGCCCACCGCCAGCGCCACGAGCGCCATCACCGCCTGCATCACCAGGATGCAGCCGCTGAGCGTCAGGGTGGCCGTGCGCGGGTGATCGGACACCAGCCGCTGGCTGGCGAACGGCAGCAGACCGGCACTGCCGCCCTGGAACAGCAGCACGCTGAGCAGCAGCACCCAGACCGGACGGCGGCGCACCAGACGGCCGAGCGGCGATGGCCGGTCGTCGTCGCCGTCGCGGATGTCCGCGCCGCGCGCCACGCGGTGATCGATCTCGCCGGCGCGGATCATCATGGTGGCCGCCGCGGCGAACAGCGCGAACAACAGCACGGAGAAGAAGATCCAGCGCTCGTCCGCCCAGCGCCCGAGCCCGCCCGCGAGGATGGCGCCGCAGAATGCCCCTCCGTGGTTGAACCCCTGGTTGCGGCTCGTGCGCCGGGCCATGGATCGCCGCCCCACCAGACCGAGACTGATCGACGCCACGGCCGGCGGGATGACCGCGGCGGCGGCGCCGAGCAGGGCCTGCGCCGCCATCACCGGCCAGAAGCCACCGCTCAAGGGAATGATCAGCGCGCCGATCGCGAAGAGGAGGCACGACAGCAACAACAGCGCCCGCTTGCGGTGCGTCGCGTCGATGAGAAAGCCCACCGGCACCTGGCAGGCGGCGGAGACCACGGAGGACATCGCGGTCGCGAGTCCGATCGCGCCCGGCTTCCAGTGATGGGCGCCGCGGAGGAACACCACGAGGTAGGGTCCGACGCCCTGCTGCACGTCGGCGAGCAGGAAGTTGAGCGCGTCCAGCGCGACGCCGGAACGCCGCGATGGCCGGGAGTTCGCCTCTTGCTGTCCGGATGGCGCCCGCTCCCCTTCGTGAACGCCCGGTCCGGGGGATGTTTCGTCGGGCGATACGCGGGGCCGGCAGGCCGCGGCCCCGTTCGCCGAACGCATCGTCTTCAACTCCGGCCGCACGAACCCCCGGGGCGCGATGCATCGCCGCCCGTCGCGTCGCAGCGGGTGATCTCGGTCTCGTTCACGCGGCGTCCTTTCCCGGGCATGGAAACCAACATCCCGGCCGGGATTTCGTTGCCGCCGAGCCGATCGTCAGCGGCCGGGCAGAGGACCGACGCGTCCCACCACCACCAGATAGGTGACGGCCCCCAGCAGGCAGAACCCGCCCGCGGCGAGCAGCGGCACCACGAACGAGCCGCCCGACCACGCGACCATCAGCCCGGTGAAGCCCGCCGTCACCAGCCCCGCGAGATTGGCGGCGCCGTTCTGGATGCCGCTGAGGGTCGCGACGTCGTGCGCGCCCGGCGCCATGTCCGCCGGGAGCGACCAGATATTGGCGCCGGCGAAGGCGATTCCCGCATAGGCGATGCAGAACAGCACGAGGCACCAGCCATCGCTGGGGACCAGGGCGGCGAGGGCGATCACCGAGGACAGCAGCAGGCCGCCCACCAGGCAGGTTTTGCGTGCTGCCGTCAGGCTCCAGCCGATGCGGAACAGGCGATCGGACGTCCACCCGCCGATCCAGGCCGCGGGGATGGCGACGAGCCCCGGCAGCATCCCCAGCACGCCCAGCGCCTTCAACGAGAAGCCGCGGGCCTGCACCAGATAGGTCGGAAACCAGGTCGAATAGAAATAGAACACGAAGTTGAGGCAGAAGAAGCCGAGCATCATGCCCCAGACCGTCCGGTGCCGGAGCAGCGCGCGCAGCGGCGTCGGCGGGGCGGCAGCCGCCTGGCTATCCGGCTGCCCCGCCCGCAGGCGCGCGAGCGCGGCCGGCGTCACGCCGCGATGGTGCTCCGGCTCACGATAAACATGGAGCCAGACGAGCGTCCACGCCAGCCCGAGCGAGCCCGCGACGACGAACGCGCCGCGCCAGCCCACTGCGAACACCAGCGCCGCGACCACCGGCAGCGCCAGCGCGGAGCCGGCCCGCGAGCCGCTGTCGAAGATGCCGGCGGCGAGCCCGCGCTCCCGGGTCGGAAACCAGGATGCGGCGACGCGGGCGTTGCTGGGATAGGCGCCCGCCTCGCCCACGCCGAGCGCCAGCCTCAGGCCGAAGATCGACCACGGGCCGCGCACCAGGGCGGTGAGCGCGGTGCAGACCGACCACCAAGCCACGGAGGCGGCATAGACCCGGCGGGCACCCCAGCGATCCACCAGCAGCCCGGCCGGGAGCTGCATCAGCGCGTAGCTCCAGAAGAAGGCGCCGAGCAGCAGCCCCATGACGCCCGGGCCGATCCCGAGATCGTGGACCATGAAGGGCGCCGCCACCGCGACGGTCGCCCGGTCGACATAGTTGATGGTGGTGGCCGCGAAGCACAGGCCGATCATCCGCCAGCGTTGGGGCGGCAGGAACACCTCCGGCGGCCCGACGTCGGCCATCGCTACCGGGCCGCGCGCTGCCGGCCGTAGAGCAGCAGCATGCAGAAGATCACCAGCCCGTAGATGATCTGCCGTCCCGCGTCGGGCATCTGCAGCACGGCCAGCATGCTTTGCAGCAGCACGATCAGGATCGTTCCGACCACCGTCCCGGCATAGCGGCCCTGCCCGCCCATGATGGAGGTGCCGCCCAGCACCACCGCCGCGATCGCCGGCAGGAGGTAGCTGTCGCCCATGCCCTGGAACGCCTTGCCGGAATAGCCGGTCAGCAGCACGCCGGCCCCGGTGCTGCACATGCCGGCCAGCACGAACACACCGCACACCGCGCGGCGCACCGGCATGCCGTTCAGATAGGCGGCGCGCTCCCGGTTGCCGACGGCGTAGAGGGTGCGCCCGGCGATGGTCCGGCGCAGCATCAGGCTGCACAGCAGCCCGACCGCCGCCCAGACGAGGATCGCGTTCGGCAGGCCCGGCACCAGATGGCCGCCCGCCAGCCAGCGCACCAGCGGCGCCGCGGTGGACGGCGGCGCCGACCCTCCGGTGTAGAGCACCATGAGGCCCTGCAGCACCGCATTCACCCCGAGGGTGAAGATCATGGAGGGGATGCGCAGGATCGCCACGCCGATGCCGTTCACGAGGCCCACCAGGGCGCCCACGGCGAGCGCCACGGGGATCGCCACCGCGCCCCCGGCCGCGGTGCCGGCGAGCCCGGTGCCGAGCATCGCCCCGGCCGTGAGCGTCCACGGCACCGACAGGTCGATGTGGCCGAGCAGGATCACCAGCATCGCACCCGTGGCGACGATGCCGAGGAAGGACGCGACCTGCGCCTGCTGGATCAGATAATGCGGCGACAGGAACGCCCCGTTCACGGTCGCGCCGGCGCACAGGATCACGAGGATGCAGCCGCCCGCCACCAGCAGCGGCAGGTCGGCCCCCCGCAGCCGCCCGAGCAGGCCGGCGGCGGAAGATGTGGGCGCGCTGCCGCTCACCGGAACAGTTCCAGCCGGTTGCGGACCCGCAACAAGGGCAGGGCGCCGAGGCTCACCGCCCCGAGCAGGATCAGCCCCTGGAACAAGGGCTGCCACAAGGGCGACGCCGCCGACACGAACAGCAGGTCGCCGATGGTCCGCAGGATGAACGCTCCGAACACGGAGCCCACGAGGCCGCCGCTGCCGCCGAACAGCGAGGTCCCGCCGATCACGACGGCGGCGATGCTGTTCAGCGTGAAATCGCCGGCCTGGACCGCGCTGGCCTGGGCGGACTCCGCGATCAGGGTCAGCAGCAGGCCCGCCATGCCGGCCAGCAGCCCGGCGCCGAGATAGGCCGAGGCCCGCGCCCGGCCCACCGGGACACCGGACATGAAGGCCGACGCATCGGACGACCCGACCGCGAACAGCCCGCGCCCGGTGACCGAGCGCGAGAACGGCCACCACAGCAAGCCCAGCACCGCGATCAGCAGCAGCAGGCTCACCGGCACGCCCCACACGTCGCCGGTGAGCGCGCTGGCGAAATCGTCGTCCACCTCGCCACCGGGCGAGGGACGCAGCAGCAGCGACACGCCGTAGAACATGGTGGACGTGGCCAAGGTGGCGACGATGGGCTGCAAGCGTCCCACCACCACCGCCATCGCATTGACGGCGCCGGCCAGCACGCCGGTGCCCAGCACGGCGAGCACGCCGAGCCCGATCTGCGCGGGCGTCCCGTTCACCAGATTGGACGCGAGACAGTTCGCCAGCACCACGATGGCGCCTACCGACAGGTCGATGCCGCCGGTCAGCACGGGCAGGGTCTGCGCCATCGCCACCAGCGCCAGCAACGCGCCCTTGTTGGACGCGGTGACCAGCACGCTGGTCTGGATGCCGTGCGGCTGCAGCAGCAGATAAAGCCCGAACATCAGGGCGAAGATGACGAAGGCCAGGATCGGCAGCAGCTTGTGCCGCACCGCGAGGCCGATCCCGGACGCCGGATGCGCGCTCATGCCGCCCGCTCCGTTCCGTGGTCGGCGCCGCCCATCGCCAGGGCGCCGGACAGGATGGCTTCTTCCGTGATGCCGTCGCCTTCCAGCGTGCGCACCACGTGGCCGTCGCGGAAGATCGCGACGCGGTCGCACAGCCCGATCAGCTCGTCATAGTCGGTGGTGTAGAGCAGCACGGCGGTGCCGGCATCGGCTAGCTCGCGCAACAGGCGGTAGATCTCCTGCTTGGTACCGACATCGATGCCGCGCGTCGGGTCGCACAACAACAACACGCGCGGACCGAGCATCAGCCACTTGCCGATCGCCACCTTCTGCTGGTTGCCGCCCGAAAGGGTCGCCACCGGCAGGTCCAGCACCGCCTTGATCTGCATGCGGCGCTGCATCTCCTCGATCGCCTGGCGCTCGCGGCGGTTGTCGATCAACGGCCCGCGGCGCCATCGCGACAAGGTGGCCGCCGACAGGTTCTCGGCCACCGTCATCGGCAGCATCAACCCCTCGGTCTTGCGGTCTTCCGGCACCAGGGCGAGCCGCATCGGATCGGCCTTGGCGGTGCGCGGGCCGCGCGGCGAGACAGGCGAGCCGTCCATGACGATCTCCCCCGTCACGCCCGACAGGCAGCCGAACAATGCCAGAAGGAATTCGCGCTGCCCCTGCCCGTCCAGGCCGCCCAGCCCGACGATCTCGCCCGCCGCCACGCCGAGCGACACGTCGCGCAGCCGGTTCTCCCAGCCGAGCCGCCGCGCTTCCAGCAGCGGTGCGGGCGCCACCCGCGGCGCGGGCGGCTTGGGCGGATACATCTGCGACAAGGGACGCCCGATCATCATGCGGACGATCTCGTCCTCGGTGCGGCTGCCGAACGGGAAACTCGCCACGTGACGTCCGTTGGCGAACACGGAGCACTCGTCCGCCAGCTCACGGATCTCGTGCATGCGGTGCGAGATGTAGAGGATGCACATTCCCTCGGCGCGCAGCCGCTTGAGCAGCGCCACCACGCGCCCCACGTCGTCGGCGGTAAGTGCGGAGGTCGCCTCGTCGAGGATCAGCAGACGCGGCTTGCGGCCGAGCGCCTTGGCGATCTCCACCATCTGCCGGCGCGACAAGGGAAGGTCGCGCACCCGTTCGCGCCCGTCGATGTCGTCGCAGCCCACGAGCCGCAGCAACCGGCGCGCTTCGGCGAGCTGCGCGCCGCGATCGATCAGGCCCCAGCGCCGCGGCGGCGCGGTGATGCCGATATTGTCGGCGACGCTCAGGTCCGGCATCAGCGACAATTCCTGGAACACGCAGACGACGCCGTGACGCTGGGCCTCCGCCGGCGACGAAAAGGCGATCTCACGGCCGTCGAGCCGCATGATGCCTTCCGTGGGCGACAGGACCCCCGCCATGATCTTGATCAGGGTGGACTTGCCGGCCCCGTTCTCCCCCATCACCGCATGGATCGAGCCGGGCCGGCAGCACAGCGTGCCGTCGGCCAGTGCCGTCACCGGGCCGAACCGCTTCACCACGCCCTGGAGTTCCAGCAGGGGCCGGGCATCGACGGCCGTCGTCGCGTCGCTCACGACGCCGCTCCCGCATCGGCCGCCGTCGCGCCGCCGGAGCCGGAGTCATTCGCCGTCCGACCGCCGGGCGGCATCACGTCCCGATGGTCCGCCGACATCGTCCCTGACCGCCACCGCGCAGGCTGTCCGAGAGAGCGCTTCCGGCCCGCCGCGCGGCGGCCCATCGAGTGGTGGCCGGCCGCCGTGTTTCCGGTCGTCCAGCAGCGGCTCATTTGGCGCTCTGGCCGGTGATGTCCGCCGCGCTCAGGGTGATGCCGCAGGCTGGGAAATCGTGCGCGGCGAAGAAGGTGTCGCTCAGCTCGGGGAAATAGTTCGTCCCGGCGACCAGCGTCTTGTAGTTCGCCTCGGGGATCGGAACCCGGACCTCCTCGGGAACCGCATGACCCTGCAGCACCGCGAGCGCCGCCTTGAGCGCCACCGCGGACAGGGCGGGCGATTGTCCGGCGCTGTCGCCCAGCAGACCGTCCTTGGCGTTGGCGGCGATCAGCTTGCGATAGCCGTTCTCCCCCTCGCCGCCGATCGGCACCAGCTTGTGCGCGTCCAGCAGCGCGCGCGTGACGCCCACCGAACCGCCCTGGGTGTAGACACCGTCGAACGAGCCGTTCACCGCCAGCGCGTCGGCCACCGCCTTCTGGCCGGTGCCGTCGTCCCAGTTGCCGACCACCTCCGTGACCTGGATGCCGGGTGCGGCCTTCAGCGCGTCCCGGAATCCGTCGTGGCGATCGCGGTCCACACTGTTGCCCGGCACGCCGCGCACTTCCAGAACGTGGTTCTTGTTTTTCATGGTCGACAACAACCAGTCGCCCATCTTGCGGCCCATCTCGGTCTGGTCCTGGTTGACCTGGACGAGCGGCCCCTCCTTGCCGGTGCGGTCGAGCGTGTTGTCGAAGCTCACCACCACCACGCCGGCCTGCTTGGCCCGACGCATCACCGGCTTGAACGCCGTGGGGCTGTTGGCATCGATCAGGATCGCGTCGAAGCCGGCGCTGATGAAGTTGTCCATGGCCGCGATCTGCGCGGACACGTCGGTGCCGACGCTGACGATGCGCAGCTCCTTGATCAAAGGCTTCACCGCCGGCTGTTCGGCATAGGCCTTGAGCGTCTGGAGCATCTGCACCCGCCATGCGTTGCCGATGAAGCCGTTGGCGAACGCGATGCGGTAGGGCGCCTTCTTCGCCGGGATCTGCACGGTGGCGGTGGTGCCGCCGCCCGGCCGGAAGCATTGTGCATCGGACGCATCCTGGGCGCGCGCGATGCCCGGCGCCAGCGTCAACAGGCCGGTCGCGAGCACCGCGGCGGAAAGTCCTGCCTGCAGGCGACGGCGAGCGGTCGTCCTGGAATCGGAACGGTTGGCGTGCGGCACGGGATGACGGTCGAGCATGGTGGCGTTTCCTTCGCCGTCCGGTCATTGGTTGTCCGGTTCGGCATCTTCACGTTGACGGTATGACGCTGGCAGCCCGGCCGGAAGCGATTTCTCGTAGCCGCGCCGCAATCATTTCATGACACGGCCCGTTCAAGCCGGAGCGATCGGTGCATCGCGATGCCGCAACATCCCGGGCGATGCCTCGCCGAGCTCGCGCAGGCCGAGCAAGGCCATGTCCACGTCGATCTCCTTGCGCAGCAGGCGGATCGCATGCGCCACGCCCGCCTCCCCCGCCAGGGCCGACGCATACAGGAACGGCCGCCCGATCAGCACCGCGTCCGCGCCGAGCGCCAGCGCCTTCAACACGTCGGTGCCGCGACGGAAGCCGCTATCGGCCAGCACCGTCATGCCGCCGCTTTCCGCCTTGATCGCGGGCAGCACCTCCATCGGCGAGGCGGACGTGTCGAGCTGGCGGCCGCCATGGTTGCTGACCACGATGCCGTCGGCGCCGAGCTCGCGGGCGAGCCGCGCATCGTCGGCCGACAACAAGCCCTTGAGCACGAACGCGCCTTTCCAGTGCCGGCGGATCAGTTCGGCCTGCGCCCAGGAGAAGCTGGCATGGCCGGTCACGGCGGTCAGCTTGCGCGAGAAGATGGAGGGGTGATCGACCGGGTCGATGTTGCTGATGGCCGGAATGCCCCGCCGCAGCACGGTGCGTGCCGCGGTGCCGCCGAGCCAGCGCGGATGGCGGAGCGCGTCGATCGTCAGCCGCGGGCTCACCCTGAGGGGCATGGTATAGCCGGACCGGAGGTTGTTCTCGCGGTTGGAACCGACCGGCACGTCCACCGTCAGCATGAACACGTCGTAGCCGGCTGCCGCCACCCGGGCGCACATGTCGCGGATGTTGTCGGCTTCCGGGCGCTGATAGGCGGCGAACCAGCTTCCGGGGGCCGCCCGGCTCAGCTCCTCCATCGGGGTGATGGCGTTGGCGCTGAGCACGAAGGGAATGTTCGCCGCCCGGGCCGCGCGGGCCATCCGGTTGTCCGCGTCGAACGCCACCACCGCCGACGCCCCCATGGGCGCCACGGCGAACGGCGACGCGTAGCGGCGGCCGAACAGCGTGACGCCCTGGTCGCGCGCGGACACGTCGCGCAGGATGCGCGTCACCAGGTGCCACCGTCGGAACACCTCGCGGTTGTTGCGATAGCTGAGATCGTCCTCCGCACCGCCGGACACGTAACCGTACACCGCCCGCGGAAGCCTCGCCCGCACGTGCCGCTCGAAATCCTCGAGGTTGAGCACGCCGCGCAGGGCGCGCGGCGGCCGCGAGCCGCTGGCGCGGGTGCGATGGGCCGGATGATCCTCGGCCGCCGCCGTGCGCGGGGAGATCTCGGACAGGTGGGCGGACATGAACGCGAACTCCTTCTTCTTTCCGGAACGGGACCGTTCTCGCGCGGCCCCTGCCCGGTCGCGACGCCGCCCGGGCGCCGTCCTGGCTGCGACGGGAAACCCCTCAGACCACGGGCGTCAACAGTTCCCGCCCACCGAAGAAGCTGTCGAGGTTCTCGACCACCAGCGCGCCCATCGCAGCGCGCGTCTCGTGCGTCGCCGATCCGACGTGGGGGGCGAGCGCCACGTTCGGAAGCTCGCGCAGCCCTTCGGGCACGACCGGCTCCTCGGCGAACACGTCGAGCCCGGCGCCCCCCAGGCGCCCGTCGCGCAGCGCTTCCTCCAGCGCCGCCTCGTCCACCACCGAGCCGCGCGCGATGTTCACCAGCACGCCGTTCGGCCCGAGTGCCTCGATCACCTCGCGGTCGATCATGTGCGCCGTCGCGGCCGAGGCGGCCGCGGCGACGAACAGCACGTCCGAAGCCTGCGCCAGCGACACGAGGGTTTCGTGATAGGCGTGACCCAGGTGAGGACGCCGGGTGGGTGAGGAATAGGCGATCGATCCGCCGAAGCCCGACAAGCGGCGTGCGATCGCCTGTCCGATGCGGCCGAGGCCGACGATGCCGTAGCGCAGACCGGACGCGCGTCTGGCGAGCGGCACCTCGCCGCGCGGCCAGACGCCGTCGCGCACGTGCCGTTCGGCCGCCGGAAGCCGGCGGAAACAATTGAGCATCAGCGCGATCGCGAGATCGGCCACGTCGTCGGTCAGCACGTCCGGCGTGTTGGACACCCGGATGTCGCGGGCGCGCATGGCGGCCAGATCAACGCGGTCGAAGCCGACGCCGTTGATCGCCACGATCCGAAGATCGGGCAGCGCTTCCACGAGCCCGGGAGGAACGCCGAGGCCGCCGGTGGTCACCAGCCCCTCGATGCCGGCCCCGTTGGCCGCGAGCCAGGCGGGACGCGCAGCCGCGTCCCCGGGCCAGTGCCGCACGTCGTACCGGGCATCGAGCAGCGCCTGCGGCTCGTGATGCAGGGCACCGATCTGGAGCAGGGCGGGTGGCATCGTTCGCTCAACCTTGCGGCCGGTGGTGGGCGTCGCCGGCCGGGGAGAAAACACCCGGCCGGACGACCGATCGGCGGATCAGCGCAGGACGCTGCGCAGGATCCGGCGGATGTACTCGCGATTGGTGGCGCTCACCGTGAGGCCGTCGCCACCGTAATGCTCGCACAGGAAGGCCGACCGGAAGCCGTGCCTGTGGGCCATGCGGATCGCCTCCCGATACGAGATCACGCCGTATTCGAGCGGTGCCGGCGCGGTCACCACGAGGCCGCTGGTCTCGTCCTCGGTGCGGAAATAGTTCTTGGCGTGCCAGTAGCGCGCGAACGGCGCCACCTTCTGCATCATGGAGCGCCAGTGCTCCACCGGCCGGTGGAGCCGCACGAGGTTGCCGAGATCGGCGTTGATGCCGACGGACGGCAGGTCGACATCCGTGCAGAACCGCACGGCGTCGTCGGCGGTGCCGAGATAGGTGTCCTCGTACATCTCGAGGCCGATATCGACGCCGACGTCCGCCGCGTGCCGGCCGAGCTCACGGATGCGCTCCACCGCCTTGTTCCACACCGCCTTGTCGTCTGGATCGACATGGCCGGGCGCGGTCCAGAACCACAGCGCCTTCTTCTGCGCGGGTAGCAGCGCCTGCAGAAAGCCGAAGCTCACCGATTTTGCGCCGATCGCCGCCGCGGTGTCGATCACCCGGTGGCTGTAGGCCAGGTACTCGTCGCCGTGCTCGGCATCGATCACCGAGCGGCGGGCGGTGGAGATGGCGGGGATCGTCAGGTCGGCGTCCCGCACCACGCTCAGGAACTCGTCCAGCCGGGACGGCTCGAGGTCGGCGATCCGGATCCAGGAATCGGTGGGATCGATCTCGGTGAAGCCCACGTCGGCCACGTCGGCCACGGTCTCGGCCCAACCCTCGGCCGACTGGTCCTGCACGGAGCTGCCATCGGGCAGGATGTTGCTCTGCTGGATCATGGCGGCCGCGATCGGCCAATTCTCCGCCGTCCAGGGCGCGGTGGAATGGGAGGGGTCAGACACGGGATGCTCCTTCGGATCCGGAAGCGGGTGCGGCCGCGGCGCCGAAGCCGCGCGCGGGCAGGAAAAGGGCGAGCGCGACGGCGACGATCGTCGCCAGCGAGATCGCGTAGAGGCCGGCGGCCGGGCTGTGCCAGCTGCGATCGGCCCAGGAACGGATGTTGGGCGCGACGAAGCCGCCCAGATTGCCGATCGCGTTGATCAGCGCGATCGCCCCGGCCGCCGCCACGCCGCCGAAGCGCGCCGTGGGGAAGCTCCAGAAGATCGCCTGCACGCTGATGATGCCCGACGCCGCGAGGCAGAGCGCGGCCACCGCCGCCGTCGCGGGGGCGACGGCGGAGATGGCCAGACCGGCCGCCGTCGCCAGCAGGCAGATGATCAGGAACAGCCGCGGGCGATGCAGCCGTTGCGCCAGCGCCGGCCAGAACGCGGTCACCGCCACCGCGCACAGCCACGGCAGGGCGCTCACCACGCCGACCGCCAGCCCGATCTTGACGCCCATCAGGTCGGACACCTGCTGGGGCAGATAGAACACCACCCCGTACGATCCGATCTGCATCAGGAAATACAAGGCCACCAGATGCATGAGGCGGGGCGAACGGAAGGATGCGCCCAGCCCCACATGGCCCGCACCCGCCTTGGCCGCCGCTTCGGCTTCCAGCGCCTCGCCCAGCGCCCGCTTCTGCTCGGGTGCCAGCCAGCCGACCTCGGCCGGGCGTTCGGGCAGGATGCGCAACGTCAGCAGGCCGACCACCACCGCCAGCAGCCCTTCCACGAGGAACATCCACTGCCAGCCCCGCAGGCCGCCCAGTCCGTCCAGCGTCAGCAGCGCGCCGGACAGGGGGTTGCCGATCGTCAACGCCAGCGGATAGCCGAAATAGAACAACCCAAGCACCCGCGCTCGTTCCCGGGCCGGAAACCAGTGCGTCAGGAACAGGATGATGCCGGGAAAGAAGCCGGCCTCGGCCAAGCCCAGCAGCAGCCGGATCACCAGGAACGACGTGCCACCCGTCACGAACATGGTGCAGGCGGACACGATGCCCCAGGTCACCATGATGCGCGCCATCCACACGCGGGTGCCGAACCGGTGCATCACGAGGTTGCTCGGCACTTCGAAGATCGCGTAGCCGACGAAGAAGATGCCGGCGCCGAGCGCGAACATCGCGTCCCCGACCCCGGCATCGGCCTGAAGCCCCTGCTTGGCCAGACCGACATTGGAGCGGTCCAGGAAGGCGATCATGTACATCAGGATCAGAAACGGCATCAGCCGTCGCGTCGCGACGGCCACCGCGCCCGCGCGGGCGGCCGTGTCGGCGCCGGGCCCCTCGTTTCCGGCGGTCGTGAGGATGGCGCTCACGGGCCCGCTTCCGGCCGCCGGGCCCTATCCCACCCTTCCGCCCAGCTCGTCCTCGATATGGGCGCGGATGATCTGCTCGAACGAGGTTTCGGCGGTGAAGCCGAGCGACAAGGCCCGCGATGCGTCGAACGCGCGCGCCCAGCCGGCGACGATGCGCGCGATCGCCGGATCGGGCTCGCGGCGGATCAGCGCGGTGGCCCTGTTCCCCGCCACGACTTCCAGCGCCGCGATTTGCTCGGCGACGGTGACGCTGAGCGCCGGCATGGACAGGTTGGGCCGGGTGCCGAGCCGCGACAACTCGAGCGTGGCGGCATGGCGCAGGAAGCCCACGGCGGACCGCGGGCTGGTCATCCAGTGACGGGTGTCGTCGGGCACCGGCAGCACGGCCTCCTGCCCCACCAGCGGTTCGCGGATGATGCCCGAGAAGAACCCCGAAGCGGCGCGATTGGGCTTGCCCGGCCGGACGCAGATGGTCGGCAGCCTGAGCCCGATCCCGCCGAAGAAGCCCTTGCGGCTGTAGTCGGCGAGCAGCAGCTCGCCCATCACCTTCTGGGTGCCATAGGAGGTCTGCGGCGTGAGGATGTAGTCCTCGGGGATCACGTCGGGAAAATCGCCGCCCACCACCGCGTTGGAGGACGCGAAGATCACCCGCGGGGTCCAGCCGTCGCGGTCGTGCCGCAGGCGGATCGCGTCGAACAGGGCGCGCGTCCCGTCGAGATTGACGCGGTAGCCTTTCTCCAGATCGGCCTCGGCCTCGCCCGACACCACCGCGGCCAGATGCACCACCAGATCGGGCCGGCCAGCCAGCACCCGCTCGGCTTCCCCGGGCGCCGACAGATCGACAGCGAGCGTTTCCGCCACCCCGTCGAACCCTGCTGGGGCGACGGGCTCCACCACGTCCACCAGGCTCAGCCGCAAGGCGCCGTCACCCAGCGGCGCGGCCGCAAGGCTTTCGGCGAACTTGCGCCCCACCATGCCGGCGGCGCCCAGGATCAGAACGTGCATCGGTGACTTCCTCCGGCATCGGCCGCCGGAATCCCGACGACGCCCGGGCGCGTGATCCGCGCCTTCTTCCGCGGAGCTTCCTCCCGCCGTGCGCCGGCGCCTAGTCCGGAGTTCACACCACCCGATCAGGAATCGTGATCGAGGCGAGCCGCCGCCAGCAGCCGTTCCCGGACGCGTTCCGCCGCCGGAGTGATCACCCGTCCGGCCACCGACACCAGGCCGAAAGGTCCGAGCATGTCCGGCATAGACACCGGAAGCTCGGCGAGCATCCCCGCCGCCGCGTAGGAGCCGCTGACGCTGCGGGGCAGCACGGCGAGAAGCGGCGCGTGCCGCAGGAGCGAGAGGGTGGCCAGCACGGAGGATGCCTCCACCGGATGCGGCGGCACCGCGAACCCCGCCCGCAGGAACGCCGCTTCCACGGCCCGCCGCATGGGGCTGGGCTCGGCCTGGAGAACCCAGCGTTCGCCGGCCAGATCGCCCAGCGTCAGCGCTTGCCGCGCGGCGAGCGGATGCGCGGTGCCGCAAACGATCCGCAGCACCTCATCGCTCAGGGTATCGACGTTCAGCCCCGCCTGCCCCGCCGCGCCCAGCGGGCGTCCCACCATGAAGTCGAGCCGCCCGGTCTGCAGCGCCACGAGCAGCAGGTCACTGGTGTCGGTGACGATCGACACGCCGATCTGCGGATGATCGCGTATCACCCCGGCCACCGCCGGCGCCACGATGCCCGGCAGGGCGGCGGTGATGGACCCGATCCGCACAGTGCCCGACACGCCGCCCTTCAACCCCTCGAGGTCCTGCTGCAGCCGGTTGAGGTCGCTCAACAGGAGGCGGGCATGGCGGACGGTGAGCGTGCCGAACGGGGTCGGCGCCATGCCCTGCGGGCCGCGCTCGAACAGCCGCACTTCGAGCGCGTGCTCGATCTCCTGCAGCAGGCGGGTCGCGTTGGGCTGGGACAGGGCCAAACGCTCGGCGGCGCGATGCAGGTTGCGCGTCTCGTCGATGGCCAGAACCAGCTGGAGCTGACGCAGCCTGAGCCGGGCGGGAATGGAGGTCATGCCGGCATCATCGGGCGCGCCGGCGGGGTTGCACAGACGCAGCCCCGCCCGCGCTCGTATCCGACAATCATTCGGGGCATCGGACCGGTAGGGTCCAATGCCGCCGGATGCCCACCGCCGGGCACAGGGCCGCGAGGTGGGAGCCCCGGAAGGCCGGGCGGAGGGAACCGGCCCGGACGGGTTACGGCTCGTGCGAAACCCCGCGCCAAAGATCGATGCCGCCCTCGGTGGCGTGACGGTCGATCTCCGACAGCTCCTCGGCCGAGAAATCGAGCCGCTTCAGCGCGTCGAGCGAGTCGTCCAGCTGCCGCACGTTGCGCGCACCGATCAGGGCGGAGGTGACGCGCGGATCCCGGAGCGTCCAGGCGATCGCCATCTGCGCGAGCGTCTGGCCGCGGCGTTCGGCGATGGCATTCAGTGCCCGCACCCGGTCCAGGTTGCTTTCCGACAGCAGTTCGGCGCTGAAGGACGTGTCCTTGCCCGCCCGGGCGCCTTCCGGCACGCCGTTCAGATATTTGCTGGTCAACAGCCCCTGGGCCAGCGGCGAGAAGGCGATGCAGCCGACGCCGAGATCGTCCAGCGTGCCCAGCAGCTCCTTCTCGATCCAGCGGTTGAGCATGGAATAGGACGGCTGGTGGATCAGCAGCGGCACGCCCTCGGCGCGCAGGATGCGCTCCGCCTCCCGCGTCCGCTCCGGCCCATAGGAGGAGATGCCGACATAGAGCGCCTTGCCCTGCCGGTGCATCTGCACCAGCGCGCCCATCGTTTCCTCCAGCGGCACGTCGTCCCAGGGACGGTGCGAATAGAAGATGTCGACATAGTCGAGCCCCATCCGCTTCAGGCTCTGGTCGAGCGAGGCGAGGAGATATTTGCGGGAGCCGCCGATGCCGTACGGGCCCGGCCACATGTCCCAGCCGGCCTTGGACGAGATCACCAGCTCGTCGCGCAGACCGCCTCCGAAATCCTTGCGCAGGACGTGGCCGAAATTCTCCTCGGCCGAGCCGTAGGGCGGTCCGTAGTTGTTCGCCAGGTCGAAGTGGGTGATGCCCCGGTCGAAGGCGCGGCGGATCACCGCACGCCCGGTTTCGAACACGTCGTCACCGCCGAAATTATGCCAAAGCCCGAGCGAGATCGGCGGCAGCTTGAGGCCGGACCGGCCGCAGCGCCGGAAGGAGGCGTCGTCGTAGCGGGCGCGGTCGGGTTGATAGCTCACGGCTCTACTCCATCATGTTCCGTAGGATCACGCCTTCGAACGTGCGTGCGGCGCCGGTGATTTCAGTCTGGCAGCAGGTATTTCAATCCCCGCGTGAACCCCCGCGGGGCCACGCTCAGGTGGTCCTCGTCTTCCAGGACCTCTGCGCGAAGCCGCAGGGAGGGATACCGGCGACCATCCAGGGCCCGCCGCATCGCGAGCATGTCGGCAACCATGCCGTAACGGTTGGGCCGGCGAGGATCCCCGCCGCCGGCAACCTCGCGCTCGCCGACATACATGTACACCTGCGCCCGAAGGTCGCGATGGGCGGCGGCATAGGCGATCTCCCGCCGCACCATCTCGTGATCGTCGTACCAAAGGGACGGACTGCCGATGACATAGCCGGTGAACATGTCGGGCTGCGAGAAGAGTATCTGCATCCCGAGCAGGCCGCCGTAGGAGTGGCCGAGGAACAGCCGGCGTTCCTCGTCGGTACGATATCTCGTCGCGACCCACGGCAGCACCTGCTCGTGGAGATAGCGCATGTATGCGGCCCCGCCGCCATGGACGGCGCCCGGCGGCGCGTCGGGCGACCCCCCGGACGTCGGGGTATAATCGCGCCGCCGGCTGGCCATCCCCGTATCGCCCTTCGCGTAGGATAGGCCGACGAGAAGGAACTCCTCCACCGCCGGACCTTCGACATTGAGGCGATGGCCGATCCTCATGAGCACCGGAAAGCCGTAGTCGGCATCCGTGACGTAGAGCACGGGATACCGACGTCCGGACTGGTCGGAATACGATGGCGGCAGCCCGATGAAGAGCTGGTAGAGCCGTCCCGATAGCGGATCGGGGACATCCCACACTTCCGTGTCCGCGATCGCGTATGGTCGGCCGCCACCCTCCTGCCAGGATGGACGCGAAGACGGCATCCGCTCCCCGGCGCGGGCGGAGCGGGGAGACATCATCGCTGTGGCCAGAAACAAGGCCAGCAGATCACGCCTGCCAGTGGCCGGTGTGGATCGCGCGCCGCGCGGGCCCGGACGCAGGCCCGGATCCGGTTCATCTCCCGGCATTCGGCGGTTGCACGCACCGTCGCCAGCCCCCTGCACACGATTGCTTGCCACGACCGTCCGACCGCCTCACGCCATCCGCGTGCCGGACGCCACACGCAACCGGCTCTGGCGGTGATGCGCGTGACAGATCGCCACCGCGAGCGCGTCCGCCGCGTCGGCGCGGCGGATGGTGGCACCGGGCAGGAGGCGGCGCACCATCATGCCTACCTGATCCTTGGTGGCGGCCCCGGTGCCGACCACGGCGCGCTTGACCTCCATCGCGCCGTATTCGGACACCGCGATGCCCGACAGCGCCGGTGCCAGCAACGCGACGCCCCGCGCATAGCCGAGCTTGAGCGTGGAAGAGCCGGACCGGTTGACATAGGTTTCTTCCACCGCCGCCTCGGCCGGCGACCAGGCGGCGAACAGCGCGGTGAGCGCGTCGTGCAGCGCCTTGAGCCGCAGCGGCACGTCCTGCTCGCCGTCCGTGGCGATCACTCCGTCGGCCAGATGGCGCAAGCGGTTGCCGTCCGCCTCGATCAGTCCCCAGCCGGTGAAGCGCAGGCCGGGATCGATGCCGAGCAGGCGGATCATGCGTCGTGCGGCCTCAGGCGCTGAGCTTTTCCGCCACCGCGTCTGGCAGATCGAAGTTGGCGTACACGTTCTGCACGTCGTCGCTCTCGTCGAGCACGTCGAGCAGCTTGAGCAGGGAAGCCCCCTTTTCCTCGTCGAGCGTCACCACCGTGGAGGGGCGCCAGTCCAGTTTGGCCGTTTCCGGCGCGCCGAACCGGGCTTCCAGGGCGTCGCGCACCTCGAAGAAGGCTTCCACCGGACAGGTGACCTCGTGGCCGTCGGGGCCGCTTTCCGCGTTGTCGGCACCGGCCTCGATCGCCGCTTCCAGCATCGCGTCCTCGCTCGCCGCCGCCGCCGGATAGCTGATCACGCCCAGCCGGGTGAACATGAACGACACCGAGTTGGTTTCGCCGAGCGACCCGCCATGCTTGGAGAAGGCCGCGCGCACGTCGGAAGCCGTGCGGTTCCGGTTGTCCGTCAGCGCTTCCACGATCACCGCGACGCCCGCGGGGCCGTAGCCCTCGTAGCGGACTTCCACGTAGTCGTCGCCGCCGCCCGCGCCCGTCGCCTTCTTGATGGCGCGTTCCACGGTGTCCTTCGGCATGTTGACCTTCTGCGCGGCCGACACGGCGGCGCGCAGCCGAGGATTGGCGGCCGGATCGGGCAGGCCCGACTTCGCGGCGACCGTGATCTCGCGGATCACCTTGGCGAACTGCTTGGCGCGGCGGGCGTCCTGCGCGCCCTTGCGGTGCATGATGTTCTTGAACTGGGAATGACCGGCCATGGCTGTCTCGCGGTGTATGCCTCTCGTGCCCCGCCGCCCTCAGGCGACGCGGCCGTGGCAGTGCTTGTACTTGTTGCCCGACCCGCACGGACAGGGTGCGTTGCGCGGCGTGTCGGTCCAGGTGGATGGATCGGCGCTGTGCACGGGATGCTCGGCCGGACGCACCGCGGTGGGACGGGCCACCTCCTCGATGCTGGCGGAGGCCGGGGTGAAGCCGCTATGCGCCACCTCGCCCACCGGCGCGCTCAACGGCGCCGTGCCGAAACCCCCGGAAGGCGGCGCGGCGTCGGCCACCTCTATGCCGAGCGCCTCCGCTTCGCCCGGCGGCGGCATGATCTCGACCCGCGACAACATGGCCGTGACCCGCTCGCGCAGCTCGTCGAGCATGGCGTTGAACAGCGCGAAGGCCTCGTTCTTGTATTCGTTGAGAGGATCCTTCTGGCCATAGGCGCGCAGCGCGATGCCCTGGCGCAGCTGGTCCAGCGACAGCAGATGCTCCTTCCACACCGTGTCGAGCGTCGAGAGCAGCAACTGCTTCTCGATGTAGCGCATCACCGACGGACCGAAATTGGCGGCCTTCGCCGCCGCCGCCTGATCGGCCGCCTCGATGACGCGGGCCGTCACCTCCTCCCGGGAGACGCCGTCTTCGCGGGACCAGTCGGGCACGGGCAGGTCGAGCGCCAGCAGGCGGCGCAGATCCTCCGCGAGTTCCTCCGACTGCCATTGCTCGCCGAAGGCCCGTTCGGGAATGCGGGCCTGCACGGCCTGCTCGATCACCCCGTGGCGCATGGACAGCACGATGTCGCTGACATCCTCCGACGACATGAACTCCCGGCGCTGGGCGTAGACCTCCTTGCGCTGGTCGTTGTTGACGTCGTCGTATTTGAGCAGGTTCTTGCGGGTGTCGAAGTTGCGCGCCTCGACCTTCTTCTGCGCCTTCTCCAGCGCGCGGTTGATCCAGGGATGGACGATCGCCTCGCCTTCCTTGAGACCGAGGCGCTGCAGCATCCCCGACATGCGGTCGGAGCCGAAGATGCGCATCAGGTCGTCCTGAAGGCTCAGGAAGAAGCGCGACGCGCCCGGATCGCCCTGGCGGCCGGACCGGCCGCGAAGCTGGTTGTCGATGCGGCGGCTCTCGTGCCGCTCGGTGCCGATCACGAACAGGCCGCCCGCTTCCTTCACCCGCGGATGGTATTCGGCCACCTCCGCGCGGATCTCGGCCTCGCGCGCGGCGGCGGCCTCCCCGTCCAGCCCCTCCAGCTCCTGCCGCACGCGCATCTCGACGTTGCCGCCGAGTTTGATGTCGGTGCCACGCCCGGCCATGTTGGTCGCGATGGTGATGGCGCCCGGTGCGCCGGCCTGGGCCACGATGGTCGCCTCCATCTCGTGGAAGCGGGCGTTCAGCACCGAATGCGGCACGTTGTCCGCCTTCAGCAACTCCGACAGATGCTCGCTCTTCTCGATGGAGGTGGTGCCGACCAGGATCGGCTGCCCGGTGGCGTGCACCTCCTCGATCAGCTTCTTCACCGCCAGGAACTTGTCGGCCTCGTTGAGATAGACCTCGTCGTCCTCGTCGCGCCGCTGCACCGGCAGGTTGGTGGGAATCTCCACCACGTCGAGCTTGTAGATCTCCGCGAACTCGTCCGCTTCCGTCATGGCGGTGCCGGTCATGCCGGACAGCTTCGGGTACATGCGGAAGTAGTTCTGGAAGGTGATGGAGGCGAGCGTCTGGTTCTCCTGCTGGATCTCCTGATGCTCCTTGGCTTCCAGCGCCTGGTGCAGCCCGTCGGAATAGCGCCGGCCTTCCATCATGCGGCCGGTGAACTCGTCGATGATGATCACCTTGCCGCCGCGAACGATGTAGTCCACGTCGCGCGAGAACAGGGTGTGGGCCCGCAGAGACTGCTGCACGTGATGCACCACCGACACGTTGGCGATGTCGTACAGGCCGCCCTCGCTGACGATGCCGGCCTCCATCAACGCGGCTTCCACCGCTTCGGTGCCGTTCTCGGTGAGGATCACCGTGCGGAACTTCTCGTCCTTGTCGTAGTGCGCCGGATCCTTGGCGATCTCCGCCACCACGGCGTCCACGCGGCGGTAGAGATCGGAGCTGTCCTCGGCCGGCCCGGAGATGATGAGCGGCGTGCGCGCCTCGTCGATCAGGATGGAATCGACCTCGTCCACGATCGCGTAGTTGAACGGCCGCTGGACCATGTCCTCCAGCCGGTACTTCATGTTGTCGCGCAGATAGTCGAAGCCGAACTCGTTGTTGGTGCCGTAGGTGATGTCGGCCGCGTAGGCCTCGCGCCGCTGCTCGTCGGACAGGTTCGGCACGATCACGCCGGTGGACAGCCCGAGGAAGCCGTAGAGGTGCGACATCTCCTCCGCGTCGCGCCGCGCGAGATAATCGTTGACCGTCACCACGTGGACGCCCTTGCCGGACAGGGCGTTGAGGTAGGTCGGCAGGGTGCCCACCAGCGTCTTGCCCTCGCCGGTGCGCATCTCGGCGATGCGGCCCGAATGCAGCACCATGCCGCCGATCAGCTGCACGTCGAAATGCCGCATGCCCAGCACCCGGCGCGAAGCCTCCCGCACCACGGCGAAGGCCTCGGGCAGCAGTTCGTCCAGGGTGGCGCCCGTGGCCAGCCGTCCGCGGAGCTCGGCGGTCTTGGAGCGCAGCGCCTCGTCGTCCAGCGCCCGCAGCGCCGGCTCGCACGCCGCCACCTCCGGCACCCGGCGCTGGTGCGCCTTGAGCGAGCGGTCGTTGGCGGAGCCGAACAGGGCGCGGGCGAGCGAAGCGAACATGAGGAACTTCCGGGCTGGCGCGGGATGCCCGCACGCCGGAACCCCCGGCACGCCGGAAGCCGGGGCCGGTGGCACCTGCACCGGGACCGGCACCGGAACGCGGGCCGCCTCGCGCGACGACCGAGATAGGACCAGCACCCCCCCGGGTCAACCGGAGGCGCCCGAGCCTCAAGGTGCGGATCGAGCCGGGCGCCGCTTCCCGGGCCGCCCGCCCCGCCGCCGGCACGCACGACCCGGCCGCAGGTCGTATCGCTCCCGTTGCCGCCCCGTCCGACACTTTCCACACGGCGAAGCCGGCCCCGGGTTGTTTCTCCGCCGTGGCGTCGACCGCGCCGCGGTGGAGCCGCCCCGTACCCGGCATACCGGCTCGTCCGACGACCGAGACCCCAGAAAGGAGCGTGCGGCCAGGACGACCATGCGTTTCTCCGTGGACCTCTCCGGCGTCCGCAGTCCGGCGTCCCCAGCCAGGCGCCCGCGCGCCCCGCGGGCGGTCGCCTTGTTCGCGGGAGGGGGTTAGGCCATGATCCGCGGCATTCCATGCCCTTCAGGCCGCTTCCGGGTTCATCCGGGATGGCCGTCAAACCGGGATCAGCGTTCCTATGCGGTTTTCCTTCTCGGCCACCGCCGTGTCGGCGGCGGTTCTTCTTGCTTCCACCTCCGGCGCCGCCCTGGCCGCGCCCCACAAGAAGGACGCCGCTCCTGCCGCAACGGCGGCGCCCGGCAAGGATGCCGCCAAGCCCGCCAGCGACAACCCGGTGGTGGCGTCGGTGAACGGCGATCCCATCCGTCTCGATGCCGTGCGCGCCGCCGCGCAGACCCTGCCCGACGAGGCCCGCTCCATGCCGCCCGGCGTGCTGTTCCCGATGCTGGTGAACCAGCTCGTGGACCAGAAGGCGCTCCTGCTCGAAGCCAGGAAGGAAGGGGTGGAAAAGACCCCCGAGGCGCAGAAGGCGATGCAGCAGGCGGCCGACACGGCGCTGCAGAACGTCTATCTCAGCCGCACGGTGGGCCCGACCATCACCGACGACGCCATCAAGGCGGAGTACAACAAGGAATACGCCAACAAGGCCGGCGAGAAGGAAGTGCACGCCCGGCACATCCTGGTAGGCTCCGAGAAGGAAGCCGACGACGTCATCGCCAAGCTGAAGAAGGGCGCCGATTTCGCGACCCTCGCCAAGCAGGTGTCCACCGACAAGGGCTCGGCCGGCAACAACGGCGGCGATCTCGGCTGGTTCAAGCAGGGCGACATGCTGCCGGAGTTCTCGGCCGCCGCTTTCGCGATGAAGAACGGCCAGATCTCGGACAAGCCGGTGAAGACCAAGTACGGCTGGCACGTGATCCAGGTGCTGGAAACCCGCACCTCGACGCCGCCGAGCCTCGACAGCGTGAAGGACCAGATCCGCCAGAAGCTGATCCGCGACGGCGTGCGCGCCGCGGTGGACAAGGCGGTCGCCCAGGTGAAGGTGGTGCACTACAACCCCGACGGCAGCGAGCAGAAGCCCGGCTCGCCGAGCTCCGGCGCGGGTGCCGCCGCCGCCGGCAACCCGCCCGTGCCGGCGCAGGCGGCACCCGCCACCCCCGGCACCAGCCCGTCGGGCGAGTGATCCCGGGGCGGGGGCGGCGATCTCGCGCCGTTCCCGCCCTCCTCGCGCCGATGATCGCCTGACCGGCTGATCCCCAGAGCGGGCGGCTGTCGGGCCCCGTCGCCGCCCGGATCGACCCGTCCGCCGGGGATCGGACGGAAAGGCCGGGTACTGCTCCTCGGCTGCCGGATTTCCGGCAACCTCCGGGGGAGGACACGGCGCGCCCAGCCGCCGCCGCGACGTCGCCCATCCCCGTGGCAGCCGCGCCGAGCCTCCTCCCGTTCGCATGTCGGGTCGCGATCGCGCCTCCCCGGGCCGGATGCGCCGGTCGCGATGACGTCCGCCCGGGGGCCGAACGCCCTCGGTTCCATCTCCGCTCCGGCCGCCCCCTTGCGGCGGAGGCTGTCCACGCCCCACGGTGCATCCATGGCCAAAGCCCTCCCCATCTCGCCGCTCGCCGTACCGTTTCCCCCGATGCCGCCGCTTTCCGGCGTCCGGCTCGCGGCCGGCGAGGCGGGCATCCGCTACAAGGGACGCACCGACCTCGTGCTGATGGAGTTCGCGCCCCACACCGCCGTGGCGGGGGTGTTCACGCGCAACCGTTGTCCGGGCGCCCCGATCGACTGGTGCCGCGCCGTGCTGCCCGCCGGACGGGCGCGGGCGCTGGTGGTGAATGCCGGCAACGCCAACGTGTTCACCGGCCGCGCCGGACACGAGGCCACCCGGGCGAGCGCCGACGCCACGGCCGCGCTGGTGGGCTGTGCGGCCGAGGAGGTGTTTCTCGCCTCCACCGGCGTGATCGGCGAACGACTGCCCCATGACCGTCTCGTCGCCGCCCTGCCCGCTCTCCGCGCGGCACTGGCGGGAGACGGGTGGGAAGCGGCCGCGCGGGGCATCATGACCACCGATACCTTTCCCAAGGGCGCGGTGCGGCACGCGGCGATCCACGGGGTGCCGGTGCGGCTGCAGGGCATCGCCAAGGGCAGCGGCATGATCGCGCCGGACATGGCCACCATGCTGTGCTTCGTCGCGACGGATGCGGCGCTGCCGGCCCCGGTGCTGCAGGCGCTGCTGTCGGCGGGGGTCGCGGAAAGCTTCAACTGCACCACCGTCGACTCCGACACCTCCACCAGCGACGCCGTGCTGCTGTTCGCCACCGCCGAGGCCGGCAACCTTTCCATCACCCATGACGACGATCCCGCGCTGCTGCCGTTTCGCGAGGCGCTGAACGAGCTGCTGCTCGACCTCGCCTTGCAGGTGGTGCGCGACGGCGAGGGCGCGTCCCGGCTGGTGTCCGTCGAGGTGGCGGGCGCGGAAACCGACGCGAGCGCGCGTCGGGTGGCCCTGGCGATCGCCAATTCCCCCCTCGTGAAGACGGCGATCGCCGGAGAGGACGCCAACTGGGGACGGATCGTCATGGCGGTCGGCAAGAGCGGGGAGCCCGCGGACCGCGACCGGCTCTGCGTGTCCATCGGCGGCCACCGGATCGCGGAGAACGGGGCCGCCGTCCCGCAATACGACGAGGCTCCGGTGGTGGCGCACATGAAGGGCCGGGAGATCGCCCTGGCGGTGGATCTCGGCCTCGGCGACGGCATCGGCCGCGCCTGGACCTGCGACCTGACCCACGGCTACATCGACATCAACGGGTCGTACCGGAGTTGAGCGTGTCCGACATGTCTCCCCGGCCGGCGCCCGAAAGCGCCCTGTTTCCCGGACCCCCGCGCTTCGTGCTATTCTATGCCGGCTTCTGGTGGCGGGTGCTGGCCTTCGTGCTGGACTGGCTGGTGCTGGGCGTGGCGGACAGGATGGTCGCCGCGATCTTCGCGCCGCCGCGTTTCGTGACCGGACACGACGGTCCGGTGATGAACGCGGCCTATGTCGCGTCCGCTCCCGCCCTGGGCTGGGCACCGGGCATCCACGTCCAGGGTGGAGGCGCCTACTTCGCGGCGTCCACCCTGCTGGGTCTGGCCTACTTCGTTCTGCTGGAATCCTCCGCCTGGCAGGGAACGATCGGCAAGCGCGTCTGCCGGTTGCGCGTCACCGACCTGTCCGGCAACCGCATCACCCCCTCCCGGGCCCTCCTGCGCTATTTCGCGAAGTATCTTTCGGCCCTGACGCTGGGGATCGGCTTCCTGATGGCAGGCTGGACGCACCGCAAGCAGGCGCTGCACGACCTGATGGTCGGCACCCTCGTGATGCGGCTGCGGGAAGCCGACAGCCTGATCTTCGCGCCCCCCGGCTATCCGGAATCGTTCGGAGAACAGGGGCAGACGCTGAACCGGTCGCAGGCAGGTGGCGGGACGGGCTCGGGCTGGTAGCCCCGCGCCGGTTCGCGTTCCGTGATAATCACGCACCCGAAGGTGGCTTGCTTCAGCTCGTCCCGGTGGGCCTAATGGGGGGCCGGAACGTTTCTCCGGCCCGCTATTCCGTGTGCGTGCCGTGGCGCATGATCGAGGTCCGATGAACAAGCCCGTCCCGCCGCAGAGCCTGCGGCCCGACCCGGACCTGCCGACCTGCGACCTGCGCCGCGTGGGCGCCCATCCCGACCACTGGTACCCCGTCGCCTGGTCGCGCGAGCTCAAGCGCGGCGGCACCCTCGCCACCGCCTTCGCGGGCGAGCCGATCGTGCTGGTGCGGCCCAGGAACGGCCCCGTGTTCGCGCTGGAAGATCGCTGCGCCCATCGCCAGGTGCCGCTCAGCAAGGGCACCGTGGACGGGTGCGCGGTGCGCTGCTGCTACCACGGCTGGGCCTACAACGCGGACGGCCGCTGCACGGACGTGCCGTATCTCGGCAAGGACCGGCTGCCGAACGGCGTCCGCGCCTATCCGGTGCGGGAAGTGGGCAGCCTGATCCTGGTGTTCCCCGGCGATCCGGCGCTCGCGGACGTGACGCCGCTGCCCGGCTTCGCGGCCCTCGAGGACCCCGCCTACAAGACCCGCAAATTCGGCCGCTTCGTGCGCTGCCACTACAGCTTCATGCACGAGAACCTGATGGACATGAACCATCAGTTCATGCACTCCAAGCAGATGGGGCAGATGAAGCCCCGCGTGCTCGGCCAGAAGCGCGAGGCCGGCTCGATCGAGGTGCGTTATTCCTTTTCCCGCGTCGGCGGCAAGCAGCCGCTGGGCGAGGCGGTGATCTTCGGCGAGCGGCGCGGTGCGGACAAGGCGCTGGCCGAGCGCGACGTGATGACCGTGCGCACCGAGTATCCCTACCAGACGCTCCGCATCAGCACCGACGGGCAGCCCGCGGTGATGGATCTGTGGATCTGCTACACCCCGCAGGACAAGGAGCAGCGCACCAACCGCACCTTCGGCCTGCTGTCGGTCCGGCGCCCCAAGGTGCCGTTCGTGATCGACCTGTTGTGGCCCCTGCTGGTCGCCTTCACGGAGCGCATCTTCAAGGAGGACCGCGACATCGTGGAGCTGGAACAGGCGGCGCACGACTCGCAGGGCTGCGATCTCAACCAGGAAGTGTTTCCCGTGATCCGGTCCCTGCGCGGCCTGCTGGCGGAAGAAGGCGTGAGGCTGCCGCAGCCGGCGCTGTGAGCGCGCCCGTTCGAAGCTTGGCGGCGCCGCCCCGGCGCACTGGCGTCCCCATCCGACCCGTCCATCCGCCGGCCCTTGGCCGATGAGCGAGACCGTGCCGACCGCGCTTCCGGCCGCGTCAACCGCGCCCGACGCGCTGCTGCTCCGCACCGAGCGGTTCGTGTTGCGTCCGCTCCGGGCGGAGGACGCGGAAACCATCCACCGCCTGGTGAACGATTGGGGGGTGGTGCGGATGCTCAGCCGCCTGCCCTTCCCTTATCCCCGCACCCTGACGGACGAGTGGATCGCGTCCACCGCCGAGCAGATGCGCGAGGGCCGCGCCTGGCATCTGGGGATCATGGACGAGACCGGCGACGCGCCGAAGCTGCTCGGCTGCCTCGGCCTGCGGCTGGAGCCGGGCGCCCGGACCGGCGATCTCGGTTACTGGGTCGGCCGGCGCTACTGGAACACCGGCGTCGCGCGGGAGGCGGCGGGGCGTTTCGCGCGCTGGGCGCTCGCCAATCTCGAGATCGACCGCCTCACCGCGCAGGTGGCCGAGGATAATCCCGCCTCGGCCAGCGTGCTGAGGCGCATCGGCTTCCGCGAGACCGGCAGCGGGCGCCAGCCCTTCCTGGCCCGCGGCGGCGAGCATCCCGTGCTCAGGTTCGAGGCGACCCGCGCCGACCTTTCCACGCCCGTGCCTGCCGAGACGACTGAAGCCACCCCGGCACCGGTCCAGATCGGGAGCGATGCACCGGCGGCGGACGAAGCCGCCGGCCGCCGCACCGTGCTGGTCAGCGCCTGCGCCCTCGTGGATCTCGACGGCCGGGTGCTGCTCGCCCGCCGTCCGGAGGGCAAGGCGATGGCCGGGCTGTGGGAGTTTCCCGGCGGCAAGGTGCATCCCGGCGAGACCCCGGAAGCGGCGCTGGTGCGCGAGCTGGCCGAGGAGCTCGGCATCGACGTCGCCGAGGCCTGTCTCGCACCGTTCACCTTCGCCAGCCACGCCTATGCCGGCTTCCACCTGTTGATGCCGCTGTTCCTGTGCCGCCGGTGGAAGGGCGTCCCCGTGGGGCGGGAAGGACAGGCGCTGGCCTGGGTCAGGCCGGACAAGCTGTCCGACTACGCGATGCCCGACGCCGACAAGCCCCTGGTGCCGCTGCTGCGCGACTTCCTGTAGCGGCATCAACCCCGGATGGATTTTCAGCGGCCTACCGCACCGGAGGATGTGTATATGTATAGAATGAGCCAAGAATGAGCATCAAAATAGTTCTCCGTCTTTTGAAAGAATTTATTGACTATTTTGCATCGTTTATCACACCGGCAGCCGCAGTATTCGCCGTCATATATGCTCGCGATGCGTATCTTGAGGCAAAAAATCAAAGTGAAACAGCAAAATCGGCGCTGGTAGCTGATTACAGACCTTGGTTAGCCGTAAAATCCTCCTTGGATGAGTTTATAGTACTAGATGAAGCTGGATCGGTGATGATTTCAACGAAATCGATTGTTGTAAATCACGGGCATGCTCCAGCCTTGTCATCGAAGGTATCTTATGACGCGGTTTTAGGTCCATTTACCGACGATCAACGGCACGAGGCTCTTTCATCATTGTGCTCCAGACAGAAGAAGCAATTCAGCTCGAAGTCTGTCACGGTCGTATTTCCGGATGAAACCGTTGATCTTTCGGATAACAATAATCCTGCTACGATATCAGGCTTAGAAGTCATTCAGAAACATCATCAACAAGAATACTTAATGAACAACCTGCTCAGGTTGCCTGACGAGCCGCATATGACGCTGGCGAGTGGGACAGAGATAATAGATTTAGTTGGATGTATAACTTACGAGTTTTCTGGCAGCAGTGAACTTCATCAAACAGGCTTTATCTACGGTGTGCGTCAACGCCTATCGGGGAAGGAGGGCTTGGCATTCGGCAATCAACAGGTAATTAATCCTATGGATAATTCACAAACTACAGAATGGACATCACCTGATATACAGACAAAAATTCCCGGGAAGATAGAGAACAGCAAACTTACCCTAGAGCAGGAAAACAGTGGCTCGATAGCCAATTAGAGCAAGCAGAATTAAATGAGCCAGATTCTTAAGTGTATAACTTACTTTCTTGTTTCATATTGAACGAAGCCCAAACACACCGGGCGCCTGTCCCGCGACGGGCACGGTGAAGGAGAACAGGCCGCCGGCCAGCGGCTGTTCCGCCAGCTCGGCGTCAGACAGCGTCTTGCGGGCGGTGGTGACCAGCGCGGTGCGCCGGTCCGGACCGATGAACGCCATCTTGGTGACGTTCGCGCAGGGAAATTCGACCCGCTGCAGCTCGCTCCCGTCCGGTGCGTAGCGCACCACGCCGTGGCCGCGGAACAACGCCACCCAGAGCGCACCTTCCTCGTCGAGAGCGATGCCGTCCGGATAGCCGCGCTCGGTGCGGGCGAACACGCGCCGGTTGCCCAGGGAGCCGTCCGCCGCCAGGTCGAAGCAGTAGATGGTCCGCCGCGCCGAGTCGTTGTGATAGAGCCGGCCGCGCTCCGGATCGATCGCCGGGCCGTTGCTCACCACGTAGCCGGTGTCGTGCCGGACGAACGGCGCGTCGTGGCTGTCCAGCGAATACAGCGAGCCCGTGCCTTCCGTTTCCTCGTCGTGCATGGTGCCGAACCAGAGCCGGCCGTCGGCCCCGACGTGCCCGTCATTAAGGCGGTTGCCGGGCTGGTCCGGTTCCACCGGGCGCAACGTCCCGAACCCACCTGCCGACGGGTCGAAGCGGCGGAGCCCGTCGGAGAAGCCGCACAGGAAGTCGCCCTGCGCCGTCGGCACGATGAAGGTCGGACGCGCCGGCGCGTCCCAGCTCCGCTTGTCGCCGTCCGACGGACGGAAGCGGTGGATGCGCCGACCGAGGATGTCCACGAAATAGAGCGCGGAGTCCGGCTCGTGCCAGACCGGCCCCTCGCCGAGCACCGCCCCCAGCTCCCACACGCACGCCAGCTCGCTCATGCCGTCCTGTTCACCCGATCATCGCTTCTGCATAGTCTCGCACATGACAGCGAGCCCGCCCAATCCCACCGCCGCCATCCTGGTGATCGGCAACGAGATCCTGAGCGGCCGCACCCAGGACATCAACGTGCAGTTCATCGCCCGGCGGCTGGGCGCCATCGGGGTATCGCTGCGCGAGGTGCGGGTGATCCCGGACGTGCGCGAGGTGATCGTCGGCACCGTCTGCGAGCTGCGCGCCCGGGTGGACCACCTGTTCACCACCGGCGGCATCGGTCCCACCCACGACGACATCACCAGCGCCTGCGTCGCGGAAGCGTTCGGCGTGCCCTGGGAGATCCACGAACCCTCTTTCCGGCTGCTGGAGGCGCATCTCGCGCCGGGCAGCTTCAACGCGGCCCGGCAGCGCATGGCGACCCTGCCGCGCGGAGCCGTGCCCATCCCCAACAGCGTGTCGGTCGCGCCGGGCTTCACCATCGGCAACGTCCACGTGATGGCCGGCGTCCCCCGGATCATGCAGGCGATGTTCGCGGCTCTCGAACCCTCGCTGCCGCGCGGCCGTCCGACCGTGTCGGCGGCGGTGCAGGCACCAGGGCTGCTCGAAGGAGCGATCGCGGCCGATCTGGAGGCCATCCAGGCGGATTTTCCCATGCTCGATGTCGGGTCCTATCCGTTCGACCGTCCTGACGGACGGCGCGGGATCGCCCTGGTGGCCAAGGGACTCGACGCGGACGCGGTAGCGGCGGCGCGGGACCGGATCGCGGCCATGATCCGCGACCACGGCATCGAACCCGTGCAAGGCGAGCCGGCGCCTTGATGCGCGGTCCGGGGCGCCCGTTCTGGCGGCCCGCGCGTGTCGGGTGGGCGTCGCGGCCGGTGGCTCGGAGGGCGGCCGGAGCGACGGCGCTGCCGGAAGCCGCGTCATCCCGGAGCCCGCCGACACAGGCCGTGCCGCCCGACACCGGACCGCACGGAACCGGACAACGCGGAACCGGACAGCGCGGAACCATGCCGGACGGCACCGTCATCGGCGGGATCGCGCCATGCCGGGCGATCCCGTGCGGAACGGTGATGCGCGGGACGTCGGTGCGGGCGGCGATCCCGCTGGGGGCGATGCTCCTCGTGGCCGCCCCGGCCGTCGCGGAGGGGCTGCCGTCCGGCACGGTGCAGATCGTGGAAAGCGTGCCGGAAGGCACAATGTTCGGCCAGAACGGCGTGCCCCGGACGCAGGCGGTCTGGCTGGACATGATCCGCGGCGCGCATGCCAGCATCGACATCGCCGCCTTCTATGTCACGGACAAGCCGGGCCACGCCCTGGCGCCGGTGCTGGACGCGCTGATCGACCGCGCCCGCGCCGGGATCAAGGTCCGGCTGCTGCTGGACGGCACGTTCCTGCACGAAAGCGAGAGCAGCGTGCAGCGGCTGCGCGGCGTGCCGAACCTGTCGATCGCGGTGCTGCCGATGAGCAGGCTCGCCGGCGGCGTGCTGCACGCGAAATACATGGTGGTGGACGGCAAGGAGCTGTTTCTCGGCAGCCAGAACTTCGACTGGCGCGCACTGGAACAGATCCACGAGATCGGGGTGCGCATCGCTGACGAGCGCTTCGCCCGCACCCTGCTGGGGGGCTTCGAGCTGGACTGGCGGCTGGCAAACGATCCGGTCCTGCCGGCGGCGATGAAAACCGCCAACGCCGCGCCGGATTTCCGTCCCGCGACCGAAGAAGACCCGGTGATGCTGCGCGACCCGGCCGGCGGACCGGTGATCGGGTTCCCGGCGCTGAGTCCGCCGATGGCCGATCCGAATTGGGTCACGGCGGAGGAGCCGGCGCTGCTGCACATGATCGGCGCCGCGCGCCGGGTGCTGCGAATCCAGGTCATGACGCTGAGCGCCCTGAAGGGCTACGGCGCGAAAGGCTGGTGGAGCGGGCTCGATTCGGCGCTGCGCGACGCGTCCGCGCGCGGCGTCGAGGTGCGGATCGTGGTCGCGGACTGGGCGATGCACGAACCGATGCAGAGCTACCTCAAGAGCCTGGCCGCGATGCCGAACATCACGGTGAAGATCTCGAGCGTCCCACCCTCGCCCAGCGGCTTCATCCCGTTCGCCCGCGTCGAGCACTGCAAATACGCGGTGGCGGACGACGACAGCGTGTATGTCGGCACCGGCAACTGGGAATGGAGCTACTTCAACGACACGGTGGACGCGTCGGCCTTCCTGCACGGCGCCGGTCCGGCTTCAACGTTGTCGGCGATCTTCGACCGCGACTGGAACGGACCCTACGCGACGCGGATGGCGTTGGCCGGACACTACGAAGCACCGCGGACACGTTGAACGCGGAGATGGGCCGAGCGGATCGCCGCCTCAACCGCCCTCGCACTCGTCGTGATCGAAACGCGCGATGTCCTCCATGCTGACCCTGTCAGCCCATCGGCCGCTCCTGAAGCTGAGCGCACCGGGACCATCGTTGAGACACACCAGCCAGCGCGTCGGGGGACCCTGCATGACCACCTCGCACGAGGAGGCAAGGGCGGCGAAACCGCGTCCGAAAAAGTTCCGGATCACGGCGCCGCACCGGACCGACCTGCCGATCACGGTCTTGCGCAGCTGGGCTTCCAGTTCCGCGGCGTCCCGGTCGTGCTCCGCCTTGTTCATCTCCATCCTGACGGTGCATGCGCCGCTTGTCGCGCGGGCGTCCGCGTCGCAGACCGTACTCCCGGGCAACTCGATGTCGGCAGTGTCTGCCCCCGCGGGTTTCTTCGGCAGCAAGGCCCAGATGCGCGTCTCGTAGACGTCCGCCAGACAGGCCGCGTATCAGCAATCCTTGTCGCGGTGCCGCAGCCAGCGCCGCTGGGCCTGCACCAGCTCCGCCCTGTCGTGCGGGGGTGCCGCGGCCAACCGCATCGAACAGCCCCGCCAGACGGCTGTCGAGGCTCGATAGGGTGTTGGAACGACAGATGCTCCGTTCGACCCAGGATTGGGTGCGGGAACAATCGATTCCGGCTGCTGACGCTCGCTCGATCGAGGGAAACGCCAACACCGCGATAGCGACCATCCACAGCCTCGCCCGCACGGATCGCACCACCCGGGCCTTCCGAACCGCGCGCGACCCGTCCGCTTCTATGCCAGCCCCTGGCGGCCCATCGCGAAATACTTGTCGCGGCGCTGCAGGCGGAGCGCCACCGGGTCGAGCGCCAGCAGCGCGGGCAGCGCGGCGGCCACGGCGCGGCCGACGGCGGCGATGGTGGCGTTCGGATCGCGATGCGCGCCGCCGACCGGCTCCGCCACGATCTCGTCGATCAGCCCGAAGCCCTTCAGGTCCTGGGCGGTGAGGCGCAGCGCCTCGGCCGCCGTGGAGGCCTGCGAGGTGTCGCGCCACAGGATGGACGAGCAGGCCTCCGGGGTGATCACCGAATAGATCGAGTGTTCCAGCATCAGAACCCGGTCGCCCGATGCGAGCGCCACCGCGCCGCCCGACCCGCCCTCGCCGATGATGGTCGCCAGGATCGGCACCGGCGCCGCGAGACAGGCCTCGATGGAGCGGGCGATGGCTTCCGCCTGCCCGCGCGCTTCGGCATCGATTCCCGGGAACGCGCCGGGCGTGTCCACGAAGGTCAGCACCGGCAGGCCGAATCGTCCGGCCAGCTCCACCAGCCGCTTCGCCTTGCGGTAGCCCTCGGGGCGGGCCATGCCGAAATTATGCTTCAGCCGGGTATCGAGATCGGCCCCGCGCTCGGTGCCGATCACCACCACCGGCTGTCCTTCGAATCGTCCCAGCCCGCCGACGATGGCCTGATCGTCCGAGAAGGACCGGTCGCCGGCCAGCGGCATGTAGTCGGTGACCAGCCGGCGGATATAGTCCAGGGCATGCGGCCGCTCGGAATGGCGCGCCACCTGGACCTTCTGCCAGGGCGTGAGCTTGGCATAGGTGGCGCGGAGCTGCTTTTCCGCCTTCTCGGAGAGGCGGCTCACCTCCTCGTCGATGGAATAGCCGCTGGCGTCCGCCCCCGTGGCGGCGGGAGGCGCATCCGTTCCCCTGGCGGGGTCGCCATCGCTTGCCGCCGGCCGCGAAAGACGACGCAACTCGTCGATCTTGCTTTCGAGTTCGGCGATCGGTTTTTCGAAATCGAGGAACTGGCGCATGACCGGCGGGCTTTACCACGAAAGCGCGGCGCGAGAAGCCCCGCCCGGCGTCGGCGCACGGGGCGCCCCGGGCATTCCGCCGGAGGGGTCGCGCCTCCTACCCCTTCCCTTCCGCCGACGACGGCCGGGCGGCCGCCAGAGGGTGGTGGGCCGCCACCAGCCGTTGCAGGCGCTCCGCCAGCACGTGGGTGTAGATTTGGGTGGTGCCGATATCGGCGTGGCCGAGCAGCATCTGCAGCGAGCGCAGGTCCGCGCCGCGCGACAACATGTGGGTCGCGAAGGAATGCCGCATCACGTGCGGCGACAGGCGCGCCGGATCGAGTCCCGCGGCCCGGCCCGCTTCCGCCAGAATCAGATCGAAGCCCTGACGGGTCAGGGCCCGGCCGGCATCGCGGCCCGCGAACAGCCAGGCATCGTCCCGCCGGCCGGCGGCCGCCGGCGGCCGCGCGGCGTCCCGCGCCTTCAGCATCGCCAGGGATGCCTCCCGCGCCTCGTCCGACAACGGCACCAGCCGCTCCCGGCCGCCCTTGCCGCGCACCAGCAGCGTCATGCCGTCGCCGCCGAGCGCCCGCCGCGGCAGGGACAACATCTCGGATACGCGCATGCCGGTGGCATACAGGATCTCGAGGGCGGCGAGCGCCACGGGCTGCCGCCGGGCACTCATGCCGCCACCGGGCGACGCGGCATCCAGCAGCGCCGACACCTCGTCCTCGCTCAGGAAGCGCGGCAGGGCGGGCCGGCTCCGGGGCGAATCGATCGGCAAGGTCGGGTCGTCCGGCCGCAACCCGTCACGCGCCAGGAAGCGGTGGAACTGCCGCAGGCAGGACAGCCGCCGGGCCGCCGTGCGCGCCGACAACCCCTGGGCCGACAAGGACGACAGATACCCCGACAGCACCTCGGTGACGGCCTCGGCCGCCCGGACGCGCCGGGTCCGGGCGAAGGCGGCGAAATCGGCGAGATCGGCCGCGTAGGCCTTCAGGGTGTTCGGCGCCGCCCCGCGCTCGGCGGCCAGCATCTCCAGGAAGCGCTCGAACAGCGCCTCGTCCGACGTCGGCGGTGCCGTCGGGCCTGGCACGCCGGCCGGGTCAGTGCGTGCCGAAGCGGTCGTTGGGCAGCACCTGCTGCACCTCGTGCGCCTGCGGATGCGGGGGAAACAGCCCGAGCCCGAGGAACCCGCAGCCCAGCAGCACGACCGCGACGGCCAGAACGATCAGGAAGGCGCGGCGCATGGCGGGGAAACTCCCAGGCAGACAGGTCGGCCGGTCCGGTGGAGCGGGCACGGGCGGCGCTTCTTATCATCGCCCGCCACCCTGACCACACCCCGCGATGCGTGTGCTAGCCTCCCCGCATGTCCCGCTTTCCCGCCGAAACGCCCCCGGCCGAGGCGGCGCCACCGGCCGATGCGGCACGGACGGCGCCCGAGGCTCCGCGCGCGGCCGGGCATCCGGAAGGCAAGGCTGCGGCGACGGCGGCGCCCGATGGCCTGGCCGGTCGTGCTCCGCCGATCGGCGGCGGTTCCGGTTCCCGCCCGATCGCGGGCGGCCGGCCGGTGGTGCTGGTCGGGCTGATGGGTGCCGGCAAGACGACGGTGGGTCGCCGGCTGGCGGCGCTGCTCGATCGTCCCTTCGTGGACGCCGACGCCGAGATCGAACGGGCCGCCGGGATCGGCATCGCGGACATCTTCGAGCGCTACGGCGAGGCCGAGTTCCGCCGCGGCGAGCGGCAGGTGATCCGCCGTCTGCTCGCCGGGCCGCCGGTGGTGCTCGCCACCGGCGGCGGCGCCTTCATGGACGACGAAACGCGGCGGGCGATCCGCCAGAATGCCGTGTCCGTTTGGTTGCGCTGCCCGCTGAACACCCTGCTGCGGCGCGTGGCCGGGCGCACCCATCGCCCGCTGCTGAACCAGGGCAACCCCCGGGACATCCTTTCGGCGCTGATGGAGCGCCGCCATCCGGTTTACGCGGAGGCAGACGTGATCGTGGATTGCAGCGAGGAAGGGGTGGAACAGACCACCCGCGCGGTGGCCGGCGCGCTGGAGGAATGGCGGCCTCCGGCGCGGGTGCCGGTGTCGCTGCGCGATCACCGCTACGACGTGGTGGTGGGCCACGGCCTTTTGCGGCGCGCGGGCGCGCTGCTGGCGCCGGTGCTGCCGCAGAAGCGGGTCGCGGTGATCGCCGACGAGCAGGTGGCGTCCCTGCATCTGGCCGCGCTGGAACACGGGCTGCAGCAAGCGGGCATCCGGTTCCACACCGTGACCGTGCCGGGCGGCGAGCGCAGCAAGAACATCGGCGAATTCGGCCGCCTGGCCGAGTCGCTGCTGGCCGCCGGCATCGAGCGCCGCACCACGGTGGTGGCGTTTGGCGGGGGCGTGATCGGCGATCTGGCCGGTTTCGTGGCGTCCGCGACCTTGCGGGGGCTGCCGTTCGTGCAGATCCCGACCACCCTGTTGTCCCAGGTCGATTCCAGCGTCGGCGGCAAGACGGGCATCAACACGCGGCAGGGCAAGAACCTGCTCGGCGCCTTCCACCAGCCGATCATGGTGCTGGCAGATACCGACGTGCTGGGCACCCTGCCGGGCCGGGAGCTGCGGGCCGGCTACGCCGAGGTGGTGAAGGCGGGGCTGATCAGCGAGCCGGAACTGTTCGCCTGGTGCGAGCGCCATGGATCAGCCCTGCTCCAGGGCGATCCGGCCCTGCTGGCCGAAGCGGTGCAGCGCGCCTGCCGCTTCAAGGCCGCCGTGGTAGGTGCCGACGAGCGGGAAGAAAAGACCGACGGCGGCCGAGTGCTGCTGAACCTGGGGCATACGTTCGCGCACGCCCTGGAAGCCGAGATGAACTATGACGGCCGCCTCCTGCACGGCGAAGCGGTGTCGATCGGTCTGGTGCTGGCGCTGGACCTGTCCGTCCGGCTCGGCGATTGCCCGCCGGCGGCGCTGGAGCGGCTGCGCGCGCACCTGACCGCCACCGGGATGCCGGACGGTCTGCGCGGACTGACCGGGCAATCGCCGCCGCTCGAAGCGGAAAGGCTGATCGGCCACATGGCGGGCGACAAGAAGATGCGCGACGGGCGGCTCAGCTTCGTGCTGGTGCGCGGGATCGGCCAGGCGTTCACCCGCAACGACGTCCCGCCCGCGCTCGTCCGCGAAGTGCTCGAGGCTGCCGGGGCGACGTGAGGGAAAGAGTTCCCGCCGAAGTGGCTGATTACCGAAACGCAACTTTTCGGCAACAGTTGGCTCACGGAAACGTGTGCTGGGGCGATCTCGGCGGCCGACGAGTCGTATTTTTATGATTTAGAAACATGGGCCTAACGCCGGTATCGTTAACTGACCGTAGCGAACTGTGGCGTCCGAGACACGCTCCTGCTCCGGAATGCTCGCGGGGGTCGCTCGCGCACTCTCCATCAGCAACCTGAGGAACTATACCAGCCTTACGCATCCCGCAGAGCCCATGCCGCCGATGGTTGGTGGACGGCGACCGAGATGATCGAAAAGGACGAGACAATGCGTCTGCGCACGGCACTACTTGCCACCAGCCTGCTGACGGCGACGTCGGCCGTGGCGGTGGCCCAGCCCATCACCGGCCCCTATGTGAGCCTCGGCGCTGGCTACAACCTCCGCCAGAACCAGAAGGCCCACTACAGCCCGACGACCCAGGCCGACGGCCGCAGCAACTACACCGGCAGCACCAGCTCCGCCTTCCGCTTCGGCGACGGCTTCAACGGCGTGGGCGCCGCTGGCTGGGGCTTCGGCAACGGTCTGCGCGCCGAACTGCAGGGCGCCTACTACTACAACAACGTGAACCACCGCCGTTACACGTATAATCCCGGCACGACCGACGGTCATTCCGAGAGCTACGGCGCGTTCGTGAACGTCCTGTACGACATCGATCTGGCGCAGTTCGGCCTCGCCGTCCCCGTGACCCCGTATGTCGGTGTCGGCGCCGGCTACATGTGGAACCACCTGTCGCCGTTCACCACCGTGTACAACAACGGTGCGGTGGACCGCACGGGCGGCACCAATGGCTCGTTCGCCTACCAGGGCATCGTGGGCGCGGCCTACAACATCGCCGCCGTTCCCGGCCTGGCGCTGACCGCCGAATACCGCTTCATGGGTCAGCTGGATCAGGAGTCCTACCAGTCCACCGCGTTCACCCGCACGGGCGAGCACAAGGGCAATGCGGACTTCAACGACCAGTTCAACCACAGCTTCATGCTGGGTGTTCGGTACGCGTTCAACACCGCCCCCCCGCCCCCGCCCCCGCCGCCGCCGGCCGTTCCGGCTGCTCCGCCGGCCGAGGCGCGCACCTACCTGGTGTTCTTCGACTGGGATCGTTCGGACTTGACCGGCCGCGCCCGCGAGATCGTCGCCCAGGCGGCGCAGGCCTCGACCCACGTGCAGACCACCCGCATCGAGGTCAACGGCTACACCGACAACTCCTCCATCCACGGCGGCGCACGCGGCGCTCGCTACAACCAGGGCCTCTCCGTCCGTCGCGCCCAGAGCGTGAAGGCCGAGCTGATCCGCGACGGCGTTCCCGCTTCCGCCATCGACATCCATGGCTACGGCGAAACCCACCCGCTCGTCGCCACGGGCCCCAACACCCGCGAGCCCCAGAACCGCCGCGTCGAGATCATCCTGCACTGATCCGCAGGAACCGATCTTTCCATGCTCCCGGCATGAGATCGCCGGGGGCAAGGGACCACGGTTCAGGAAAAGGGCGCCTTCGGGCGCCCTTTTTCATGTCCGCCCTCCCGAAGCCGGTTGGCAGAAAGGCGGAATGGCAGGAACGACACGCTCCGCTCCCTTCTGCCCGTCATGCGCAGCCGATGCTTGCGGCAGGATGCCGCGACGGTCTAACCGCTGGGGCGTGACCCAGCCCGTGATGGACGACATCGCCACGAGCGATCTGATGCCCGCCCTCGGCCATGCGCTGGCCGGCGCCCTGCCCGCGGAACTCGCCGGCCGCGTGCTGCCGGACGTCCCGCCCGAGCAGCGAGGCCTGTCCGACCGTCGGTCCGCCGATCGCAAGCTCCTGGCGCTCGGAACTCAGTTCGCCAAGTTCGGCGTCGTCGGCGCGCTCGGATTCGGATGGGATACCGCGACCGTCTATGGTCTGCGCCCCTTCGTCGGCCTGACCGCCGCGACCCTCATCGCCTATTTCGTGGCCGCAACACTGAACTGGTTGCTGAACCGTCTGTGGACGTTTCGAGGCGCCGGCTGCTCGCACCATCTGTTCTGGCAGTGGCTGCGCTTCCTCACCGCCAACGGCCCCGGCTTCGCGCTCAACCGCGGCACCGTGCTGGTGCTGGTGTGGTCGCTGAGCTTCTGCGCCCATCATCCCGTCGTGGCTCTCGCCGCCGGATCGGCAGCCGGCATGTTCGCGAACTTCGCCCTGTCCCGGCGGCTGGTCTTCCGCTGATCCTCCGTCCCCGGCCACGGGGCAGGATCACGGTTTCCTCGGGCGCCCTCGCGCCGCATGATCCGCGACGGCAGCCGCCACGGCGCCCGTTCACGGAGAACCGCGTGCTCGCCCTCGCCCGCGTCCTGCTCGTTCCATTGCTGCTGCTGATCGCGCTGCACCGCCCGGCTTGGGCGGACCCGCCGGTGCCGGAAGTGTTCCTGATCCAGAACAGCGGCTGGATGGAACCCTTCTTCACCGATCCGTCGGCGCCGTTCCGGCCGCTGCTGCGGGCATTCATCGAGGCGGCGCACCGTCCGGACGCGCCGGTCACCATCGCCTCCTTCAACCAGGAGGGCCAACTCGGCGACCGCCCGTCGCCCTTTCCCCTGTTCCACGGCGCCCTCGGTCCCGCGGCCCTGGACGACGCCCTCGCACGGCTGGATCTGCCCCGCCGCGCCGACGGCGCCTACACCGACGCGGACTACAACGGCGCCCTGAGCGGGGCCATCGGCCAGCTGCTGCACCAGCAGCCCGGCATCATCTGGATGGTGACCAACAACAAGAACTCCCGTTCCAATGACCAGAACGTGGTCGCCAACACCTCCCGCTTCTCCGCGCTGCTGACCGATTCGCCGTTCATCACCCGGATCGTCGCGTATCCCGTGCGCATGCCCAGCCAGGGCAAGGCGTTCGCCGAGAACGGCCTCGTGCTGTACGGCATCGCCTACGGCGCGCCCGCCGCCGCCGCTTTGTCGGAGGCCACCGACGCTCCCGCCATGCGCCGCTTGTTCAACGACCCGCCCGTCCGCCTCAAGCCGCTGACCCGGGACCCCCTGTCGCTGGTGCTTCGTCCGGACCGTCAGGGCACGACTTCCGTGCGCGAACGGAACGGCGTGCTGGTGCTGGAGGATGTTCCCGCAGGCCGTGCCACCCCGATCCGGCTGCCCGGAAGTCTAAGCAGCGCGTATTATCCGCAGGTGATCGCCTCCGCCCGCCTCCAGGCGGAATGGCAGGGCGACATTCCCGTGCAGGTCTCGGTGAGTCCGGACCGCATCGCGGACGTGGCCCCCGGTGCGGCCCTGCCCGACGTCCGGCTCGTGCTGACGGTGCCTCCGATCCGCCGTCCGCCCGGCCTCGCGGGCCTGACCGCGTCCGGCAGGCGCATCTCCGGCACCCTTCGGATCGCGCTCACAGACGAGCGGCTGGTGCTGCAGCCCGCCTTCGTCGACAAGATGCGCGCCCTGTTCGGTTCGGATGCCGGTGCCGTGGGCCGCGGCGTCATGCATCTGTCCGGCGCGGACGCGCAGCTTCCGGCCAGCCTTCCCGCCGTGTTTCTCCAGCACCGCGCGGTATCGGGTGCGACCACCCTCGTGCCCGTGCTGATCGTGGTGCGCTTCTCGCCCTGGCCTCTGCTGGGGCTGATCGCCGTGGGCGTGCTGCTGGCGCTGACGATCGCCGCGCTGATCCTGCTCGCGGGCCGGTCGCGGCTGCACCAGGTGCGGATCGGTGACGAGGTGATCTCGGTGCTCGCGCGTCCTTTCAGGACCCAGCTGGTGCGCACCCCCCGCGGGCAACGCGCGCGGGTGGTCGGTCGCCTGATCGGCGCGCCCCGGGTCACGCCGCTCGACTGATCCTGCCGCCACCGATGCGGGGACTGGGCGTGAGCGGGAGCCCGAGGTCGGTCCCGGATGGCGCGGTCGCGCGGGCCGGCCGCGAACGCCCGCCCCGTGCGACGCCGGCGGGAGACATGCCGAGTGCGGAACTGAACGGCCGCCAGGATGATCCGGGCTTACGCTCCGTGGTCTGCTGGACGGTAGAAATGCGATCCGGGTGGTGGCGCGCACCTCCCCGCATCCGCACCCCGAGGCCGGTCTGCGAATCGAGTCCACCCTGTCGAGGTCACCGCACGGGCGGGAAGAACGTTTGCCACGCGGCGCAGCGGTCGTTTCGCAGCACTCCCGGCCGGAGCCTGTCTTCCGAGGCGGCGATCACCGGAACGTTCTGCGCCGCACCTTCGACGACCCTTTGCTGGCAGTCCCCGACCGCCAGCGTCCGCCGCGGTGCTGTCCATCGGCATGGCCGACGATGACACGGGCGGCAGCTCGTCCCAACTCGTTCCTGCCCGACGGCCGCCGTTTCCGGCCGTTTGCCGGGAAGGCCACGGACCGTCATCCTCGGGCGGCCCTTCTTCCCGTTGTTCCGGAGCCCGGATGCCCGCCTCGGCCCCCACGACCGCGTCACGCGCCGCGCCCCCCGCCAGCGGCCCGGACATCAACATCCCGCCGCCGTCCGGCACGGGCGCGACGCCGCAAGCCACGGCCCCGGCCGCGACCGAAACGTCCCCGGGCACGAGCATCGCCGCGCCCGCCACCGCGTCCGCCGCCGACCGGGTGCCGGAAGGCTTGTCGCCGGTGGCCCTGGTGGTGGTGCTGGCGCTGATCGCTCTCTGGGCGCTGCTGCTGCTGCCGCTCCGGCGGTCCTTGTCGCAATCCCTGCTCGGCCAGTTCGCCGATCTCGGCCGGTCGCGCGCCGCGGCTAACAGCTTCTACGTGTTTCTGCTGGTGTTCGGCGCGGCGATGCTGCTGCTGGGCGCCGGCCACTACTGGCTGGTGCCGGAGGCCTCGATCCCGGCCGCCGTGCTGGTGGCGGTGCTGGGGCTATTGTTCGCGGTCAGCCTCCTGTCGGCCAGGGCATCGCGCCAGCGCCGTTGACCGCCTCGTTCCCGCCATGACCGAGAGCTGGCTGTTTTCCCACGAGGACTGGTCCGAACGCTGGTCGCGCGCCGGCGCCGCATTCGATCGGGTGGAGTGCGACGGCCGCATCCTGCGCCCTGGCCGCGACGATCTTTCCGCCCTGCTTCCCAAACGGGGCGACCGCTGCGACTGTTGCTCCGGACCGATGCCCGCCGGGTTCGGCTTCTGCCCGGATTGCGGCGCTCGCCTGCGGCCCATCGCGCTGCAGTACGCTCCCTCGCAGGGCGCACCGAACGCGGCACCCGCCCCCGGCCTCGAGCCGGGGCCGTTCCGGCTGCACGCGCCCGCCGCGGAAGCGATGCAGCTGCCGCCTGGACAGCGTCTGGCCTTCGCGGTGGGGGGAGAGCCCGGACGGCTGCTGTGCATCGATCGCGACAACGGGGGCGTGCACCTGTTCGATCCGCTGGCGGGCTACTGGCGCCGCTGCTTTGGGCTGGGCGCCGGGGTCGGCGAGGTGCCGGGATGGAGTGCGGCCGCGACCGCGCTCGGCGTGTGCGTACCCCTGCCGGACGCGATCGGGATGGTCGAGCTTCGTTTCGGCCCCGAACCTCGCCTGTCACGTAATCCGCTGCCGGGCGGCGGCTGCGTCGGGGGAGCCGGTCTGTTCAACGGCGAGATGCTGGTGCCGGTGCGCGACGGCAGCTCCCTGCGGCTGGCGCGACGGCGCCCGGTGCGCGGCGATGAGTGGCGCTTCGACACGGTAGTGGGCGCTCCCACGGGTCCATGGGGGCTGGAAGCGCCGATGGCGACGGCACTCGGGATCGGGTGGCCCGGAGCGGGCGGCATGCTGCTGTTGTCGGCCTCGGACGAACCGGGTCTGGCCGCCGCGCCGGTCTGGCATCCGTGGCCGGAGGGCTTCGAGCCGCTCCCCGGCTGGCGGCCGTTCGTGGATCGTGGCGAGGCGACCTGGTGTTTCGGCAGGGCCCGGCACAGGGATGCCCAGGACAGGGGGGCCCAGGACAGGGGGGCCCAGGACGGGGGTGCCCAGGACGGACGCGCCCCGGACGGGGGCCCCCGGCGATTCGCCTTCGCCCGCATGGCCGCCGCGGCCGGGCAGCGCGAAACGCGGCTGCTGGACGGACCGGTGCTGCCGGCCGGGCGGTTGTGCTGCCGGCTGAACGAAGTGCGCACCGCGCCCTGGCACGAGCGCAGCCCCTACAACCGGGAATATCCCGGGCGGGACACGGCGTTCCTGCTGCCGGTGCTGTCGCTGGGACCCGACCGTTCGGTGCTGCTTGCCGTGGAAGGGCGCGATCGCCTGGCCGCGTTCGCCGAGAGCGCCGGGCCGGGAGTGGAACGCGTCCCGCTCGGCGCCGGGGTCCGGATGCGCCAGGACGACGCGCTGCTCGATCTCGGCGTGCCGCTGGAGCTGGAAGCGCCTTCGCAGGTGGCATGCTTCGTGTTCGGCCACCATCTGCATCTCTACGATGCGCGGGAGAACCGCTGCTGGCGCTGGACACTGCAAACGCCGGCGTCGCCGGGGGGAGACAACGGGGCCGATGGCTAGAAACGGGAACGAGACCGGGCCTGGAAGCACGGAAGGCGGCCCCCGGAGCGGCACGGATGCGGAGCGCGGCACCGCGCTGCGGCGGGTCCGGCCGACGCTTTACGTGGCGCTCGGCGGCACGGGCAAGGAGGTGCTGCTGCGGCTGCGGCGGCGCATCCTCGAATCGCTGTGGAACGGCCAGCGGCTGGACGATCTCGACGCCTTCAAGGTCGCCTCGTTCCTGTATTTCGATCTGTTCGGCGGCCGGGCGGAGGAAGCGCGGCGACTGGGTCATGCCGACGAGGCGCCCGACCCGCTGGCTTCCCTGGTGGACCTGCCGCCGGCCGACTGCATCCAGAAGCGGCTCGATGCGGCGAAGTATCTGGCCGGACGGGAGATCGAGCGGTTCCCGCACGTCAGGGAATGGCTACCGGATGGCGACCTGCGTGCCATCCGGGCCGAGGACGGCGCCGGGCAGGTGCGTCCTGCCTCGCGGCTGCTGTTCTTCGACGAGATCGCCAACCTCAACGCCGCGGTGAATCAGAAAGCACGCGCGCTGCTGAACAATGTGAGCAACGCCGATGCCCTCGCCCGGCTCGGCGTGGAGATCGAGCCGCAGGTGCAGGTGATCGTGGTCTGCTCGATCGCCGGCGGCACCGGCTCGGGCGCCTTCATCGACATGGGCTATATCGCGCGGTCCATGCTCAACCCGCGGCCCGAACAGGTGTCGCTCTACGCGGTGACCGGCGGTGCGTTCGCCGACCTCAAGCAGGACCGGTTGCTGGCCAACAGCTACGCCGCGATGATGGAGCTGGAATATTGCATGCAAGGCGGCGACCGGTCGCCCTACGTGGAATATTGGAGCGACACGCTCGTCAACCGCGCCGAGCATCCGTACGACAACGTGTTCCTGCTCGACAACCGGAACGTCGCGCATCAGGGAACGGGCAATCGCGACGAGCTGTTCGGCATGATCGCCGACATCCTGTTCGAGGACCTGCGCGATCCGCAGCTCCGCGGCAGGAAGCGGGAGGACGTGGTCAACCAGCGCACCAACTTCCGCACGGAGCCGTTCCGGCCGCCGATGCCGCCCGGCCTGGGCGCGCCGTCCCTCAGCTTCTCCCGCGTTTATTCCTCGGCCGGGCAATGCACGCTAAGCACGGACGGCCGGTCGCAGTTCGAGCTGGAAACCGCGCGTGCTGCCCGGCGCATGCTGTCCGACTTCTTCCGCATGGAAGCGGACGACAAGGCCAACACCCCGCAGACCGGCGAACGGGACGAATTCCTGCGCGCGGCCATCGGGCTCGACAAGGCCAGCTTCTTCCAGGACTTCCCAGACTTCCTGCATCCCCGCCCGTCCGCCATTCCGGATGCGCCACTCGTGGGATGGCTGCTGCGGGGCGGGAGCGGCGGGGACGCGATCAGCGATCTCCGGGCCGAGTTGCGCGGCGATTTCGAACAGCTGCGCGGCGCGCTGCCGAACCGCGAGGACTGGCGTGCCGCCATCGAGACGCTGCGGATCAAGCGCGAGCGCGACATCACCGGGGACATCACCCAGAACAACCCGTTCGGCCCGCGCCTCGTGTCGCTCCGCGAGCAGGCGCAGCGCATCCTCCGCGATTGGCTGAAACCGGACGGTCTGCGCGCGGCGCTGCATGCGCGCATCGACAACGCCGAGCTCGGCGGCGTGATCTACACGCTGCGGCTGCTGGCGCAGGTGCAGGACGAGATCGGCGTCGAGGGCGACGGCTTCATCGCCCGCCTCCAGCGCGCGGCCTCGCAATACGATGCGCTGGCGAAATCGCTGATCGACGGCTTCTACAGCCGCGCGCTCGAGAACCTGAGCAAGGCGACGCGCAAGGGCTGGTTCGGGGGCGTCGACAACGACGCGATCGACCGCTGCACCCAGCAGCTGGAAGCCTCGCTGTTCTACACCCTGCATTACCGCCTGCGCGCGGCCGCGTGCGAGGAGGCGGTACGCCTTCTCGACGAGCTGCGCCGCCAGCTCGGACAACCGGGCGGCGTCGGCGGCGTGGGCGCGTCCGGCATCATCGCCGAAATCGAGCAGGGGCGGCAGGCGGTGGCGCTGGCGCTGGCGGCGGTGGAACAGGAGCTGCGCGTGCTGGGCGACGCGCTGCGGGACGCCGGCCCGATGTCGCCCGTGATTCAGGGCGGAACGCTCGACGAGCCGATGCGCGGCGACTACGCCGCCTGGGGCCGCGAGGCGCTGTCCGGACAGGGCGGCTCGCGCGTGCTGTTCTCCAGCCTGCGCAACGAGGAGATGCGCGCCCAGATCGTCAACCGCCTGCGCGGCGTCGCCCGCGAACACATGCGCGAGCGCGAGGCGCTGCTGCCTACCGTGCTGGAAGCGCTGGAAGCGATGCCGGACAACGAGCGCGGCGGCTTGTTCGGCACCGCGATGCTGCAGGCGCTGCCCTGGGTGAACATCGATCCGGACCGGATGCACGGCGCGTTCGACGGCAGCATGAACAGCGTGTTCGTGTCGGTGGAGAACGCGGGCGACGTGCAGCGGCTGTTCGGCGCGGAACTGCAGCGGCGGCTGCCTCCCTTGTACCAGAACAAGGCGATCCAGTTCGTGGGCTCCACCGTGCGCGGTCGCATGGTGATCTATTCGGAGATCACCGGGCTCGCGCTCAACGCGCTGGTGCCGATGCACGACGACTGGCGCGCGGCCTACGACGCCCGCTCCACCGGCGAGCAGCGCATGCCGCTGCACAACCACCGCGACCGCGACCGCTTCCGGCATCCCACCGCCATGTCGCTGGCCGAGCTGGAAGCTCTCGGCGGCGCGCTGCGGCTGTTCCTGAAGGGCGTGGGATTCGGGTTGCTGCGCCGGCGCGCCACGGGGGAATACGAGCTCGACACCAGCCCCACCGACACCGCCGACTGGCATTCCATCGGCCGCGAACGGCAGCTGTTCCTGGGCGGGTTCCGCGCCGGGCAGCGCCGCGTGCTGGAAAAGGGCCTCGACCGTTTCGAGTCCGGGCTGTCGCCCCTCCAGCGCGTCGCGGCGGCGGCGCTTTTCGAGCATCTGGCGCGGCAAAGCTATCCGCCGGAGCTGGTGCGGCTCAGCGGGGGGCAGGAGGAGAACCGGCACGGCATGGCGCACGCGGCGGCCATGCGGCTGCGCAGCGAGTTCCTGGACGGCATCGCGGGCGAGTATCTTCCCGAGCCGCTGGATCGCACCCTGGCCGCCCTGCGACGACAGATCGCAGGCTGGACGTCCGAGATAGCCGACAGCGTCCGCGACCCCGCCCCCGGGGAGGCTGACGGGCGCCGGGCGCAGCCGAAACGCGCGATCGATTTCCGCCACTTCGACGACGCCTCGCTTCGGGCGATCGTCCTGGCCGGAACGGAAACGTCGCCCGTGCCCCCGCCCCTCCCCGCGGTCGCGGGCGTGCCGCCGGTGCCGCTGCCGCCATTCCATCTGGCGATCGGCGGCGTCGATACCGGCCCGCTCGACCGGGCCGCGCTGGAGGAACGCATCCGGACCCGCGAGCTGACGGCGGCAACGCTGGTCTGGGCGCCCTTCCTGCCGCAATGGACGCCTGCCGGGAGCGTGTCGCTGCTGGCTCCGCTGCTGGCCCCGCCGCCGATCGTCGCGCGCGCCGACGGGCCGCCGCCGATCCCGACAGGGTCCTGAGCCTCAGCCCAGCCCCAGCATGCGGCGGTTGGTGGGCCGGTCGGCTCCGCTGGCGGCGAAATCGTCGAAGGCGCGCGCGGTGACGGGGATGATGTGGTCGCGAATGAAGGCGGCACCCTCCCGCGCGCCGGTTTCGCCGTCCTTCAGGCAGCATTCCCATTCCAGCACCGCCCAGCCGTCGAAATCGTGCTGGGCGAGCTTGGAGAACACCGACGCGAAATCGATCTGGCCGTCGCCCAGCGACCGGAAGCGTCCCGCCCGGTCGATCCAGGGCTGGTAGCCGCCATACACGCCCTGGCGGGGGCTCGGCACATATTCGGCGTCCTTCGCGTGGAACATGCGGATGCGCGAGTGATAGATGTCGATGAAGCCCAGATAGTCCATGCATTGCAGGACCATGTGGCTGGGATCGTACAGGATGTTGCAGCGCGGATGGTCGTCCACGCGCCGCAGCAGCATCTCGAACGTGACGCCGTCGTGCAGGTCCTCGCTCGGATGCAGCTCGAAGCACAGATCGGTGCCGGCCGCGTCGAAGCTGTCGAGGATCGGACGCCAGCGCCGCGCCAGCTCGTCGAACGCTTCCTCCACCAGGCCCGCCGGCCGCTGCGGAAACGGATACAGGAACGGCCAAGCGAGGCCGCCGGAGAAGGTCGCATGGGCGGTGAGCCCCAGGCGGCGCGAGGCCCTCGCCGCCAGATGCAGCTGTTCCGTCGCCCAGGCGGTTCTGGCCGGCGGATCGCCCCGCAGGGAAGGCGGCGCGAAGCCGTCCAGCGGCAGGTCATAGGCCGGGTGCGCCGCGACCAGCTGGCCTTGCAGATGGGTGGAAAGCTCGGTGAGCGCCACGCCCTGTCCGGCCAGTATCCCCCGCACTTCGTCGCAATAATCGTCGCTCTCCGCGGCGAGCCGGAGATCGAACACGGCCGGGTTCCAGGTCGGAAGCTGCACCCCCAGGAAGCCACAGCCCGCCGCCCAGCCCGCGAGACCGGCCAGATCGTTGAACGGGGGCGCCTCCCCCACGAACTGCGCCAGAAACAGCGCCGGCCCCTTCAGGGTCTTCATGATCGCGATCCTCCACCTCCCGGCGGCTCCCGCCGCGTCGTTGGGCGGCGGCGTTTCCGGACCGGGGCACCACCTTCATCGGGCAGGCACCGCGTCCGCAACGTGCGGCGTTCCCGTTCGTGCCGCCGACGGTGCGCTGCCACCTCGAGAGGCCGGCCCGCGACCTTCGATCGGTGAGGCATTCCGTTTCCGGACCGGCACCGGCAAGGAAACTGCTTCCGCCGGGCAGACCGGTTCGTTCCGCTTCCGCTTCGCCCTGGCACCGCGATGCCCCCCTTGGCGGAAAGCACGGTCCTTCCCCGACGCAGCGAGCGGGCTGCCCGGGTCCCGCCGGTTTCGCGATGCCGGCCCGATCCGGGTATGGTGCGCCTTCCAAGGCGGAGCAGCCCCATGTCTGACCAGGACCATGCCCATCGCCGCACCATCGGCGATCACGCGCTGCACCCGCAGACGCTGATGCTGAGCTACGGCTACGATCCCGCGCTGAGCGAGGGGTCGGTGAAGCCGCCGGTGTTCCTCACCTCGACCTTCGTGTTCCGCTCCGCCGAGGAGGGCCGCGACTATTTCGACGTGGTGGCGGGCCGCAAGCCGGCGCCCACAGGCGGCGCCGGGCTCGTTTATTCGCGCTTCAACCATCCCAACGCGGAGATGGCCGAGGACCGGCTGGCGGTGCAGGAAGGCGCCGAGCAGGCGCTGCTGTTCGCGGCCGGCATGTCGGCGATCGCCACCGCCCTGCTGGCCGTGGCGCGCCCGGGCGACGTGATCCTGCACAGCCAGCCGCTGTACGGCGGCACCGAAACCCTGCTGAGCAAGACCCTCAGCGCCTGGAACATCGGCGCGGAAGGCTTCGCCAACGGGCTCGACGCCGGCGACATCGACGCGGCGGCGCAGCGCGCGTTCGAGCGGGCGAAGGCGGCAGGCGGCAAGGTGGCGGCGATCCTGGTGGAAACGCCGTCCAATCCGCTCAACACGCTCACCGACTTCTCGCTGGTGGCGGCGGTGCGCGACCGGCTGGAAGGGCAGCAGGGCTTCCGGCCGCCCTTGATGTGCGACAACACCATGCTGGGACCCGTGTTCCAGTCGCCGTTGAAGCATGGCGTGGACATCGTGCTGTATTCGCTCACGAAATATGTCGGCGGCCATAGCGACCTGATCGGCGGCGCGGCCTGCGGCTCCAACGCCCTGCTGCAGCCGATCCGCCTGCTGCGGGGCGCGATCGGCACCCAGCTCGATCCGCATTCCTGCTGGATGGTGCTGCGCTCCCTGGAAACGCTGTCGCTGCGGATGCGCGAGGCGGCACGCAACGCCGAGATCGTGCGCGATTTCCTTTTGTCGCACCCGCATGTCTCCCGGGTCTACGCGCTCGGGCTGCTGCGACCGGAAGATCCGGCGGCGGCGGTCTATGACCGGCAATGCAGCGGCCCCGGTTCCACCTTCAGCATGGAGATCAAGGGCGGCCAGGCGGAAGCGTTCCGGGTGCTGAACGCGCTCAAGATATTCCGTCTCGCGGTCAGCCTGGGCGGCACGGAGTCGCTCATCAGCCATCCCGCCTCCACGACCCATTCCGGCGTCCCGGTTCCCGTGCGCGCGGCCGCCGGGGTCACGGACGGGCTGGTGCGGCTGTCCATCGGCGTGGAACATCCGGACGACCTCGTGGCCGATCTGCGCCAGGCGCTGGCGGTGCTGGATGGCTGAGCCGCCGGCGCCCCACCCCGCCCCGCCTTCCGCCGAGCGGGGCTTGTGCGCTACGTGATACGCAACGAGAGACTCCAGAACGCGTGTGAACGGTTCTTCCTGCCGCTGCGCGCCCACCACCAGGACCCGTTCCGACCCGCCATGGCCTCTTCCAACGACATCCGCGCCGCCTTCCTGGATTATTTCGCCGGGCAGGATCACCAGGTCGTGCCGAGCTCCTCGCTGGTGCCCCGGAACGACCCCACGCTCCTGTTCACCAACGCGGGCATGGTGCAGTTCAAGAACGTCTTCACCGGCCAGGAAACCCGCCCCTACCGGCGCGCCACCACCGCCCAGAAGGTCGTGCGCGCCGGCGGCAAGCACAACGACCTCGACAATGTGGGCTATACCGCCCGGCACCACACCTTCTTCGAGATGCTGGGCAATTTCTCGTTCGGCGACTACTTCAAGCCGCTCGCCATCGAGATGGCCTGGACGCTGCTGACCCGCGATTTCGGCCTGCCGGCCGAGAAGCTGCTGGCCACCGTGTATGCCGAGGACGACGAGGCGGCCTCGCTGTGGAAGCGCATCGCGGGGCTTCCCGACAGCCGCATCATCCGCATCCCGACGGCCGACAATTTCTGGCGCATGGGCGACACCGGCCCCTGCGGCCCGTGTTCCGAGATTTTCTACGACCACGGCGACCACGTTCCCGGCGGCCCCCCCGGCTCGCCGGACGAGGACGGCGACCGGTTCATCGAGATCTGGAACCTCGTGTTCATGCAGTATTTCGAGGACCCGCCCGGCACGCGCAACCCGCTGCCCTGCCCCTCGATCGATACCGGCCTCGGGCTGGAGCGCTTCGCCGCGATCCTGCAGGGCAAGCACGACAACTACGACACCGACACGCTCCGCGCCCTGATCATGGCCTCCGCCGAAGCGACCGGCCAGGACGCGGACGGCCCGTTCCGCACCTCGCACCGCGTCGTGGCCGACCACCTGCGCTCGTCCTCGTTCCTGATCGCGGACGGCGTGCTGCCGGCCAAGGACGGCCGGGGCTACGTGCTGCGCCGGATCATGCGCCGGGCCATGCGCCACCTGCACATGATGGGCACCACCGGACCGGTGTTTCACAGGCTGGTGCCGGCGCTGGTGCGTCAGATGGGCGCCGCCTATCCGGAGCTGGTGGCCAGCGAGGCGCTGATCCGCGAGACCATGCGGCTGGAAGAGGAGCGCTTCAAGGCGCTGCTGGAGCGCGGGCTCGGCCTGCTGGCGGAGGAAACCGCCCGTCTCGGCGACAGGGAAGCCCTGGCCGGCGACGTCGCCTTCCGGCTCTACGACACCTACGGCTTCCCGCTCGACCTGACGCAGGACGCGCTGCGCGAGCAGAACCGCACCGTCGACGTGGCCGGCTTCGATGCCGCCATGCTGGAACAGCGCACCCGCGCCCGCGCCGCCTGGGCCGGGTCGGGCGACGCCGCCGACGAGCGGGTCTGGTTCGAGCTGCGCGACGCCGCCGGGCCGACCGAGTTCCTCGGCTACTCCACCGAGCACGCGGACGCGGAGATCGTCGCCATCGTGTCCGGCGGCGCCGCCGTGCGGGAAGCGCCGGTGGGCGCTGCCGTGTCCGTGCTGCTGAACCAGACGCCGTTCTATGCCGAGAGCGGCGGCCAGGTCGGCGATGCCGGCACCATCTCCGGCCCGAACGGGCTGCTGATTGAGGTCGCGGACACCAGCAAGAAGCTCGGCGAGCTGTTCGTCCACGAAGGCCGCGTCGCGTCCGGGGTCGCTACCGTCGGCGCCCCGGTCACGGCGACGGTCGACCACGCGCGCCGTTCCGCGATCCGGGCGCATCATTCCGCGACCCACCTGCTGCACGAGGCGCTGCGCCGCCGGCTCGGCACGCATGTCGCGCAGAAGGGCAGCCTCAATGCCCCCGACCGGCTGCGCTTCGACGTGAGCCAGCCCCGCCCGATCACGCCCGAGGAGCTGGCGGCGGTGGAAGCGGAGGTGAACGAGCGCATCCGCGAGAACGGCGCGGTGACCACCCGGCTGATGACCCCCGAGCAGGCCGTGGCCCAGGGTGCCATGGCGCTGTTCGGCGAGAAATACGGCGACGAGGTGCGCGTGGTGTCGATGGGCGCGCCCGACGAGGCGTCGGGGAATGGCAAGGCCGCCTATTCCATCGAGCTGTGCGGCGGCACCCACGTGTCTCGCACCGGCGATATCGGCCTGTTCCGCATCACCGCGGAAAGTGGCGTGTCCGCCGGCGTGCGGCGCATCGAGGCCGTGACCGGCCGCACCGCCGAGGCCGCGATCGATCTCGCCCAGAGCCGGCTCAACCAGGCGGCGGCACTTCTGCGAGTCTCGCCCGCCGAGGTCACCGACCGCCTCGGCGTGCTGCTGGAAGAGCGGCGCGGGCTGGAACGGCAGATCTCCGAGCTGCAGAAGCGGCTCGCCACCGGCGCCGGCGCGCAAGCGGCGGTGGAACAGGTGAACGGGATCGCCTTCTCGGCCCGCAACCTCGGCGATATCGCGCCCAAGGAACTCAAGGGGCTGGCGGACACCATTGGCAAGCAGCTCGGCTCCGGGGTGGTAGCGCTGATCTCCACCGCGGAAGGCAAGGCCAGCGTGGTGGTGGGCGTGTCCGCCGACCTCACCGACCGGATCGATGCCGTGGCCCTGGTGCGCGATGCCAGCGCGGCGCTCGGTGGCAAGGGCGGCGGTGGCCGGCGGGATCTCGCCCAGGCCGGTGGCCCCGATCCCGACAAGGCCGATGCCGCCTTCGAGGCGGTCCGCCGGCAGATCAGCGTGGCCTGAGCCGTCCGGACGTGAGCGGCACGGAACCCGCGACCGGTCCCATCGAAAGCTGTCCGGGGCATCGTCATCGTCGCGATCGACCGGGCAGGGATGGGTCGGGGCGTCCGGGATAAGCGGAAGCTTCCAGGGCTCGGTCCACCGCATGACGAACGACTCGTTCGGTACATCGCAGGCCTTTCAGCAATACGGATGGACGTTCTCCCGGCTCCCGGTCGCGAGCAGCGGTTGCGCAGGACAAGGAGCGTGGCGGGGCAATGTTTCGCCGCTCATTCCAGCCGGCGCTGTCATCCCGGTCCATCGATACGACACGGAGAAGAAGCGACCGGGAAGGCGACGGTGGCGGTACGCGGGTTTGAACCGCGTCCGCCGCATCGTAGCCTGCCCTGCCGGGATCGGGTGAGAACGGTGGGAACACGCGTGCTCTTCTGTGTCCGCCGATCGCGGGTCAGCCCGACCGCCAGGATGCTAAGCCGACATCCCGGGCAGAGGACGCGGGATGACGACCGTCCGGGGATCGGACACGGCGCGGGAGAAGATATCGCCCGGCACCAGCGTCAGCCCGGCGATCCAGCCCAGATAGAACCGGACATCCATCCAGAAGGCAGCCGGCGAATACAGCGACCAGCGCTTCAAGCCGGTCGCATCCAGCGTGAGGTCCGTCAGCCCGGCGAGCAGCAACCAGACAACCGCCACCTCGATCACCGTCCGCCGCAGGCCGCGGGGCACGGCATTCCCGCGGAGGCGATACGCCCCGAGCAGCAGGATCGCCGCGCACGGAACGGCGGTGGTGAGGATGTCGGCGCGCGACCAGCCGAACGCGATCCCGGACATCAGCGGCGCCACGAGGGCGAACAGCGCCAGCGGCACGCACAAGCTCAGCCGGTGCGCCGCCGCCCAGGTCAGCGTCACCATGAAGGGCGCCAGCGCCCAGCCCAGCGTCAGCGCCACCGCCGGCGCCGCCCCCCGGATGCCGGGATAGCTGCCGGGACGAACCGCACCGTGCGCGCTCACCAGCGCTTTCATCGCGTCGTGGACGCACAGCGCGCACAGGGCGAACAGCAGCCCGCTCGCCGCCGCGAAGATCGTGCCGCCCCGCCCCGGCGCACCCGTCGCGGCGGGATGATGGCCATGCAGACCGGCCCGCAGCTTCTCCAGCAGCGGCTCCACGAAGAAGGCGAGTACGAAGCCGATCGGTATCGCGGTGCCGAGCTCGGCCAGGTCCAGATGCGCCCGGGCGAGCTGGGCCCCGCGCCAGATGAACTCGGGCGACGCGGCACAAACGCCGATCCAGGCGGCGCTGATCAGCGCGCTGCAGATCGCCGCGAGCGGCCGGCGCCGCTCAAGACCGTCCCGGGCCGGAGAATGGAGCGGGGGTGCGGCGTCTGGCATGACGCGACGATACCGTCACGCGATCGAGACGACATCATCCCCACGAGCGAGTCCTTGTCCCAAGATTGAAACCGGCCGCCGGACCGGGGTCGTGCTCCTACATCCCCTCGTAATCGAGCCCGATATCCAGCACCGAGACGCTGTGGGTCAGCCAGCCCACCGAGATCAGGTCCACCCCGGTCTCAGCCACCGCCGGCGCGGTTTCCGGGGTCAGCCGGCCCGATGCTTCCGTGATCGCCCGGCCGCCCACCATGGCCACCGCCTCGCGCAGGGTCGGGGGATCCATATTGTCCAGCAGCACCACGTCGGGACCGTGCGCGATCGCTTCACGGAGCTGCTCCAGCGTATCCACCTCCACCTCGATCTTCACTAGGTGGCCGATGGAGGCACGGGCCCGGTCGATCGCGAGACCGACACCCCCGGCCACCGCGATGTGGTTGTCCTTGATCAGCACCGCGTCATCGAGCCCGAAGCGGTGATTGTGGCCGCCGCCGCAGCGCACCGCATATTTCTGCACGGCCCGCAGACCCGGGATGGTCTTGCGGGTGCAGCATAGCCGGGCACCCGTATGGGCGATCGAGCGCACGATCCGGTCGGTCGAGGTGGCGATGCCGCTCAGGTGCGACAGGTAGTTCAGGGCCACCCGCTCGCCCATCAGGATCGATCGCGCGCTGCCTTCCACCGTCGCGATCCGGTCGCCGGGCGACAGCCTCGTGCCGTCGGGGAGATGCGCGTCGAAGCGCAGGCCCGGGTCGACGACCGCGAAGGCGAGTCGTGCCAGCGACAGCCCGGCCACCACGCCCGGCTGCCGTGCCGCCATCACGCAGCGCGCCCGGAGGTCGGACGGGATGATGGCGTCCGTGGTGAGATCGCCGGCCCGGCCCAGATCCTCCAGCAGCGCCGAGCGCACCAGCGGTTCCAGCATCAGGTCCGGCAGCGGCGGAACCGGCAGTGGCTCGATCCGCGGCGGCACGGTCGCGGCGCGCGTGGAAACGACGGCGAGGGGATCGGACACAGCGGCAGGCTCCGGATCGATCCGTTCGCCCAGCAGCGAAGCCGGGCGAGCGGCGGGAACAGGAAGGGCCGGCTCGACACCGGCCCGGGAAGGCGGAAACGGCTCCGTCAGGACACGGGCATCAGGACGCGAAACGGCGCCGGTTCATCGCCGCGATCCTGCCCGCCCACCCGTGGCGCCCCGCCGTCCGACAACGCCTCCGTGGCGGACAGGGTGCGGCGCACGGCAACCGGATCGCGTTCAGGGTGATCGGTCCGGTGATGGCCGCCGCGGCTTTCGCGCCGCTCCAGCGCCCCCAGGCACAACATCAGCCCCACCAGCGCGGCATCGTTCGCGGCCGCCAGCGGACGCAGCAGCGCCACCGCCCGCTCCAGCCCGTCCCCGTCGCGCAGCACCCCGGCCCCGCGGCTCAGGGCCTCGCGCACCGCCTCTGGCGCCGCCTGCCGGACGTCCTGCTGGCGACCGGACGCGCTCCCGGGTGCCGTTTCCGTCGGCGCACCAGCGGCCGTCACCGGGGTGTCCTCCCCGCCGATCGCGCGCGCGACCGCCATGCCGCCCACCGCCGCCTCCAGCAGCGAATTGCTGGCCAAACGGTTGGCCCCGTGCAACCCGGTACAGGCCACCTCCCCCGCCGCCCACAGCCCCGGCAAGGTCGATCGTCCGTCGGCGTCCACCGCGATCCCGCCCATGTGATAATGCGCCGCCGGCCGCACCGGGATCGGCTGAAGCGACGGCACCACACCGCGCGCCCGGCAGGCGGCGTCGATGCCCGGGAACCGGGCGGCGAAACGCTCGCCCAGCGCTTCTCGGGCATCCAGGAACACGCCGTGGCCTTCCGACAGATGGCGCCACACCGCCCGGGACACCACGTCGCGCGGTTGCAGCTCGTCGGTGAAGCGCTCGCCGCGCTCGTCCACCAGCACCGCCCCTTCCCCGCGCACCGCCTCGCTCACCAGCGGCAGCGGCCCCGCGGCGGCGGCATCCACGGCGAGCGCCGTCGGGTGGAACTGCACGAACTCCATGTCGCCCAGCCGGGCGCCCGCCCGTGCCGCCGCCGCCAGGCCCCTTCCCACCGCGCCAGGGGGATTGGTGGTGTCGCGGAACAGGCCGCCGATCCCCCCGGTCGCCAGCACGACGCGCGTGGCCGGCAACCAGACCGCGCCGGCATGCCCCGGCCGGCGGTCGTCGAACCAGGCTCCGGCGACACGGCCGTCGCCCGTGCCGATGGAGCGCAACGACAACCCCTCGATCACCGTGATCGCCGGCGCCGCCCGCACCGCCTCGACGAGGGCGCGCACGATCTCGGCGCCGGTGGCGTCGCCCCGCGCGTGGACGATGCGATGGCGCCCGTGCGCCGCCTCCAGCCCGAGCGCCAGTGCCCCGTCGGAACGGCGGTCGAAGCGCACGCCGAGCGCCAGAAGCCGCTCCACCAGCGCCGGACCCTGGGCGGTGATGCTCCGGGCGATCGCCGGATCGCACAGGCCATCACCCGCGGCCAGGGTGTCGGCCAGGTGCCGCGCCGGGTCGTCGTCCGCGCCGACCGCCGCAGCGAGTCCGCCCTGGGCCCATCCGCTGGAAGCCTCGGCACCGAGGGCGGCGTGGCTCACCAGCAGACACGGCATGGGAAGCAGTTCCAGCGCCGTCATCAGCCCGGCGAGCCCGGCACCCACGATCAAGGGCCGATCGGCCCGCGCTTGAAGGATCATCACGCATTCTCCTCGCCCCGCGGGGCTCGGGAAGAAGGATTTGAGGCCGGCATCCCGGCACGCCTGCCGGCGTGGCGAGCGGCGCACCGTCGGCGGCCGTCGCCTGACATGAAGGAAAACGGTTTCGCCGGAACAGGGCGGCGGCAGGCAAACATGGCCCCGGCGCCTGCCGAGGCCCCGGGCACGCCAGCCCTCAGAAGGCCAGCATCCGATCCACCGCCTGACGTGCCCGCACGGCGAGACCGGGCTCGATCGTCACCTCGTGGGACATGGTTTCGAGCGACCGGCGGATCGCAGGCAACGTGATCCGCTTCATGTGCGGGCACAGGTTGCAGGGCCGCACGAACTCCACCGTCGGGTGCTGCACCGCGAGGTTGTCGCTCATGGAGCATTCGGTGATCAGCACCACCTTCGCGGCCTTTCCGGACGACACGAAGTCGGACATATGGGCGGTCGAGCCAGCGAAATCGGCCTCCGCCACCACCTCGGGCGGGCATTCCGGATGCGCCAGCACCACGATGCCCGGGTTCTCCGCGCGCAGGCGGCGGATCTCCTCCGGGGTGAAGCGCTCATGCACCTCGCAATGCCCCGCCCAGGTGATCATGCGGATGCCGGTTTCCTTGGCGATGTTCTGCGCCAGGAACTCGTCCGGGATCATGATGACGCGGTCGGAACCCAGGCCTTCCACGATGCGCCGGGCGTTGCCGGAGGTGCAGCACACGTCGCTCTCGGCCTTCACCGCGGCAGACGTGTTGACGTAGGTCACTACCGGCACGCCCGGATAGCGCTCTCGCAGCAGCCGGACATCCGCGGGGGTGATGGATTCCGCGAGCGAGCAGCCCGCGTCCATGTCCGGCATCAGCACGGTCTTGGTGGGGTTCAGCAACTTGGCCGTCTCGGCCATGAAGTGGACGCCGGCCATGACGATGACGTCCGCCTCCACCGTTTGCGCCTCCCGGGCCAGGGCCAGGCTGTCGCCCACGATGTCGGAGATGCAGTGGAAGATTTCCGGCGTCTGGTAGTTGTGCGCCAGGATCACCGCGTTGCGGGAGCGCTTCAGCTCGAGGATCGCCTCGATGTCGTCCGCGAACAGGGCCCATTCCGCGGGCGGGATCACCCGCCGCACCCTGTCATAGAGGGGGGCCGTGCGGGTTAGGAGGTCCTGCATGTCGCTTCCTTATGCTCAACATGAGCATTACGAGAGCCAGAGAAAGGCGCCGTTCCCGGCGGGCCAGCCTCGGCCACACCTTCTCGGCGCCTCGGGATATATGCTGGGCCTGAGTATAAAGCCTGTCAAGTCCAGGTGGCGGTCGAACGGGCGATCAGCCCACCGGCCCCCTTCCCGTGCGAGCCAGCGGCAAGCGCGATCCCGCCATCTGTCGCGCCTGCATCACCTCCCGGCGGAAGCGGAACAGCTTGGCCGGACGCCCCCGGCCGCCGTCCGCCGAGGCGCCGGTCTCCTCCACCAGCGCCTGCTGCTCGATCAGGCGCCGGAAGTTCTGCTTGTGCAGCGCCACGCCGGCCAGCGCTTCCACCGTGGTCTGGAGCTGCAACAAGGTGAAGCTGTCGGGCATCAGCTCGAAGAACACCGGGTTGTAGCGGATGCGTGCCCGCAGCCTCGCGATACCGGTCGCCAGGATACGCCGGTGGTCGCGGTACATCGGGCGCCCCATGCCGGAGGTCGTTTCCCCCGGCGACGCGGTTCCGGCGGACACCGTGCCGCCGGTCCCGGCTTCGGGCACCAGACCGGCCTCGTACAACAGCTCGTAGCGTTGCAGCACCAGCTCGTCGTTCCAGCGGTCCCCGAGGCCGAAGCCCGCCTGCATCCGCCGGCGGCGGTCCGCGCGGGCCGACCCTGCCGCCGCGTCGCACCAGGCCGCGAGATCGTCGACGACCCGCTTCCCGGCCCGCCGGCCCGCCTCGTCCCGGCGATCTTCCCACGGGAAGAAGTCGTACCAGCTACGCCAGCCGCCCTCGTTCGGGTCGCGGCGCGTCAGCGCGAGGTAGCTGATGGAGATGGACCGGACCTGTCCGGACGCCTCCCTCGCTTCGCCTGCCCGCGCCCCCGGGCCATCGCCATCGCCATCGCCATCGGAGGGACGTGCCCCGGGTGCGGCTTCATGACCCGCCGCGCTCCGGCTCCGCTGGTCCCCGGCCCGCTCGCCACGATCCTTGTCGCCGAAGGTGTAGAGCTGTTCCACGTGCCCGATCGCGTGCTGAGTTTGACGCTCCACCCAGGACCGCATGCCGGCCTGGAGCGAGCGATGATCCGGCTCCAGCGGTCCGGAAGGCAGCGACGCGCCGTTTCCGGGGGTCAGCACGAATGCATTCCCCTCGTCAGCCGCCACGAGCACGGCCGTCAAGTCCACGCGGACCGGGTTGTCCTGCGCGTCGGGATGCGGCGGCACGGCAGGCTATTCCGAGGCTGGCAGGAGCAGGCGGATACGAACCCCCCGCGTGGGGACCCTTTCGATCACCGCCGTACCGCCGGACTGCTTGGCGAAGCCATAGACCTGGGCGAGTCCGAGACCGGTACCCCCGCCCTCCTTGGTGCTGAAGAACGGCTCGAACGCGTGTTCCAGCACCTCGGGCAGCATCCCCGGTCCGTTATCCTCGACCCTCAACTCGATCGCGGGCGTGTTCGCGGCGGTGCGGGCCGACAGCACGGCGATCTCCAGCCGGGGGTCCGGCTGTCCGCGCATCGCGTCGCGGGCATTGGCCGCGAGGTTGAGCAATGTCCGTTCCAGCCCCTGCCGGTCGGCGGTGACGGGGGGAAGGCCGGGTTCCGCGACGATCGCCAGCGCGACGTCGGCGCCGAGCGTCAGGCGCAGCAGGGTCTCGGATTGCTCCACCACGTCGGCCACGGACAGCAGGCTCGGCGCCACCGGCCGAGAACGGGCGAAGGACAGCAGCGACTCCACGATGCGCTCGCCCACCCGCCCGGCTTCCATCGCGTTGTTGAGCGGCGCTTCCACGCGCGGATCCAGCGCGGGACCCAGCCGGCGTCTCAACAGCTCCAGGCTGCCGAACAAGGCCGTCAGGACGTTGTTGAAATCGTGCGCGACGCTGCCGGTCATGCGGCCGATCGCCTGCAGCCGCTCGGCCTGCACCAGCGCCCGTTCCGCTTCCTCGCGCGCGGCGATCTGGTCCAGCAGCCGGGCATTGGCCTCGACGTACTGGCGGGTGCGTTCCTCCACCAGGAATTCGAGTCGGGCATTGACGTCCGCCACGCGGCGCACGCTTTCGGCGTTGCCGATCGCGTAGCGGATGGTGCGTTCCAGGGTCGCCCGGTCGAACGCCCCCTTGATCAGGAAGTCGGTCGCCCCGGCCTCCGCCGCTTCCTGGTCCACCATGTCGGACCCGGTCAGCATCACGATCGGCCGGGTGATCCCGGCCGCGCGGGCGTCGCGCACCAGATCGAGTCCGCTGCCCGAGCGGAGCTGGTAGTCCACGATATAGCAGTCGTGGGCGTCCTCGCGCATGGCGGCCAGGCCGGCGCCGACGTCGGACACGTGGTCGATCCGGTAGAACCGCACGTTGCCTCGGCGCGGCGCCAGCATGGCCCGCAGCGTCATGAAGCTTTCGGGGCTGTCATCGACCATCAGCATGCGGATCGGCTCCGCCGCCTCCCCGCTCGCGCCGGGTGGCAGGACGGTGTCCCTCCCGGTGCCGGTCACGCGTTGCCCCTGGGTGGTTCCTGCCGGGCGGCTGAGGAACCACCGTACCCTGACCCCGGCGCGCGGGATGGTTGGCGGGGCAGCTTGGCAGCGTACAGCCAGAATGCCGCCAGACCCCGCAGATGACTCACCAGCTGCTTGGTGTCGCCCACCTTCACAAGATAGGCGTTCGCCCCGGCCGCGTAGGCCTGGTCCACATGGTGAGGCTGATCGGACGAGGAGAACATGACCACCGGCAGAGATCGGAGCGACGGCTCATGGCGCATGCGCTCCAGCGCTTCCATGCCGTTCAGCCGGGGCATGTGCAGGTCGATCAGCACCATGTGCGGCCAGGGCGTTTCCACGGCAGGCACCAACTCCTCCCGGAAATCCCCCTGGCGCATCAGGTAGTCGATCAGTTCCTGCCCGTCCAACACGAACCGCAGCTCGCCGTCGAACGGCAGCGTCCGGAACACGCGGCGCAACACGAAGCGGTGATGCGGGTCGTTTTCCGCGACGAGGATCACCGGGCGGCCGCCATCGCTCCTGTCCGGCGCCGGACCGGCTTGCCTTTCCAGAGTGGTCGCGGGCGTCATGCCGGGCGACTCACTCCCTCCATTCTCGGTCATGCGGCACGGCCTCCGCCCCCCGGGTGCCCATCGAACCCGGCAGCGACCGGCCAACGCACGGGATCCTCGACCGGCTCCCCGATATGGAACCGGAATGTTGCCCCCTCGCCCGGCCGGCCTTCGGAGACGATGCGGCCATCATGCGCTTCCACGATCCGGCGGCAGATCGCGAGCCCGAGTCCGAGCCCCTCCACGTCATCGCCGTGCGCGCCGCGCAGCCGCTGGAACGGCTCGAACATCCGGTCGGCCATCGCGGGGTCGAACCCGCAGCCGTTGTCCCGCACCTCGATCTCCGCCCCGTGGCCGGTGGGGACCGCCGACATCTCCACCCTCAGGTCCCGGCTCCGGTCGCGATATTTCAGGGCGTTCGACAACAGGTTCTGGAACACCCGGCGCAGTTGGGCCGGGTCGCACCGCGCCGATACCTCGTCGAGACCATCCAGCCGGATCACCGGCGGCCTGCCGTCGATCGCGGCTCGGCGCACCGGCTCGCCGAGATCGGCGAGCGATTCCTCCGCCAGTTCGCGCAGCAGCACGGTCTCGACCCGGTCGGGGTCGCGTCCGGCCACCGCATAGCGGCTCAGATCGTCGATCATCCGGCGCATCCGGTCGGCCGAGGTGACCACGGAGGTCGCCATCCCGCCCAGCTCCAGCGCCGCCGCCTCGGTGAGCAGTTCGGCCACCGTGGTGATGCCGCTGTCGGGTGACAGGAGGCTGTCGAGCGACTCCCGGATCAGCCCGGACAGGATCTGCACCTGCCACAAAGGCTCGCGGAGATCGTGCGCGGCCGCATCGGCGAAGAAGCGGATGGCCTCGTTGCGCTCCCGCAGCTCGGCGTTGTGCCGCTCGATCTCCAGGCTGCGCGCCGCCAGCGCCGACACCAGGTCGGCGCCGAAACGACGTGCGGTATCGGCGCTCCAGTCGGGCCAGAAGGCGGACCGCCCGGCCACCTCCTCGCGCCAGGCAGCGAAGGAAGCGCGCGGCGTCAGCTGCTGCAGCGGGTCGGTGGCCTCCGGCTTGTGGCCGGCCCAGAACACGGTGCGCCGCAGCTCGCCGCGGAACCACAGCACCCAGCCGCTGCGGTAGCCGCCCGCACCCAGCGGCACCGCCAGCAGCCCGCAGGGCGCATCCGGTCCGAGCAGCGCCCGGAGGCGTTCCGGCACCAGCTCTCCGAGACGGTCGGTGCAGAACGGCGTGGCCGGATCGTGGCCCCCCTCCGGCTCATGCCGCGCGGGTCCGGCCGGGCCGTTCCCATGGAGCTCATGCGTGACGCGCTCATCGAGCCACCCCACCAGCGCCGAAAGCCCGTCCTCGGGGGGACAAACCCCGAGCCGCCACGGGGGCAGCATCTCCTGGGCCGCCGCGCCCACCACGGCCATGCCGTCGGCGCCGATCGCGGCCAGCAACGCCGCCCCGGCGGTCGCGTCGGGAGGCTGTTCGGCCCCCGCGCGCCGGGAATCCCCGCCCGGCGCGGCGGCGAGGAACGGCCGCTTGGCGTCGTCCAGCCGCGACAGGCGCCGCGCGGTCTCGGCGTCCTGCAGCTCGCTCAGCCGCCACGACAGCGCGCGGCCGATGATCTCGGCCGCCTGCCGGGTCAGGCCGTCCACGAACACCGGGCCATGCTGATGGTGGCAGGCGAACAGCCCCCAGAGCGGCTGATGGCGGGTCGAGATCGCCACCGACATGGAGGCATGGACCCCCATGTTGGCCAGATAGCGCAGATGCACCGGAGCCACCGCCCGCAACACCGCCCGCGTCAGGTCGAGGCCGCTCCCGCGGCCCGCCCCGCCGGCGAACTGCGGATCCAGCGCGATCAGCTCCACCGAACCGGCCGCCGCGTCCGGGATGAGGCGGATGCGGTTATGCTGGTAGAGCGCCCTCGCCGGGGCCGGGATGTCGGAGGCCGGAAACACCAGGCCGTGGAAGGAATCGCACGACCGATCCGGCACCAGCGCCTCGGCCAGCACCTCGCCGCTCCAGTCCGGCATGAACCGGTAGGCCATCACCCGGTCGAAGCCGGTGGTTTCCCGCATCGCCGCCGCCGCCACCCGGCACGCTCCGGCCGCATCCGGCTGACGCTGGAGCTCCAGCAGCGCGTCGTTGAGCCGGAACATGGCGCGGTGCACGGAGGAGGTTCCGGTCGGCGGCGTTCCGGCGGAACGCGACGCGCCACCCCCGCCTTCCGCTCCCGGGTCGGGTGGTTCGAGCTCCAGCAGCGCCGCGCCATCCTCGCAGTGCAACAGCCCCAGCCATTCCCGCCCGTTCCGGTCGCGGACCGGCGCGTCCAGCAGCCGGTCTTCGCCGGGTGCCAGCAGCCGGAACGACGCCGCCACCACCGCGGCTCCATCGGGAGCAAGCACGTCCCCGAGCGGCACGGGCGACAGCCGGTCGCCGAGCCCCGGGGCGTTGGCGCTGGCCACCGCCACGGCAAAGCCGCCGGTGGCCGGATCGGGCCTGACCAGCAACAGGATGCCGTGCGGCTGGATCGCACCCGGCGCATGCACCGGCTCCCGGTCGCAGGCCGAGCCGATCGCCCCGTCGCCGGGGGCGACCTCCGTGCCGGCCGCGCTCATGCCGCCGCGCGACCTTCCCCAGTCCGGGGATGTTGGCCCATGATGGGGGACCCACCGGTCCGGGTCTGGATGGACGCGTGATGCATCGTGTGAAGATACAGCACCCAGCGCTCCGCGAACATCGGCACCGGCCTGACCCCGACCGGCCACAGGAGCCCCGGATTCCATGACCGACCACGCTTCGCACCGTCACGACGACATCATCGACCTGTTGCAGGGCGTGAAGGATTTCAGCGTCCGGGTGTTTCCGGAGAAGCAGGAGCTGTTCAGCGAGCTGGCCCAGGGACAATCGCCTCACAGCTTGTTCATCACCTGCGCCGACAGCCGCATCAGCCCGGGCACCATCACCCAGAAGGGACCGGGCGAGCTGTTCGTGCTGCGCAACATCGGCAACATCGTGCCGCCCTACGGCGAGATGCTGGGGGGCGTTTCGGCCGCCATCGAATACGCCGTGATGGCGCTCAAGGTCCGCAACATCATCGTCTGCGGCCATTCCGACTGCGGCGCCATGAAGGCGCTGATGGACCCGGATCGCTACGGCCTGCACACCATGCCCACGGTGGGGAGCTGGCTGCGCCACGCCGAGACGGCGCGCGCCGTGACCCGTGCCATCGGCGATGCCGGCCCGGAGGGCGGCTGCGACGCCGTGTCCACCATGGCCGAACAGAACGTGCTGCTGCAGCTCGCCCATCTGCGCACCCACCCTGCGGTGGCCGCCGGCTGCGCGGAAGGAAGCCTGCTGCTGCAGGGCTGGCTCTACGATATCGGCAGCGGCACGGTCAGCGTGTTCGACGAGCACAGCACCACCCCCAAGACGGTGGACCAGGCGATCGCCGCCTTGCGCGCCTGAGCCTCGGCGACGGCGCACCGCCCATGACCGTCCGGCGTGCGACCGGCCGGGGTCCGGCGGCGGATGGCCGGTCCGTCCGGCGCACCCACCTCAGGGCGACGGGGCTGGCGGCGCGGGTGCTGCTGCCGGCGGCGGTTCTGCTGGGAAGCCTGAGCCTCGCCGCTTCCGGCCGCGCGGCGGCCGGCCCGGAAGATCGGGCTTCGGGCACCATCAAGCTTTCCACCTGGAACCTGGACTGGTTCACCCAGCGGCCGGACGGCGATCCGTCCCTGCCGGCGGACGTGCATGGGCGGCGGAACGACGACATCGCCCGTCTCGCGGCCTACGCGGCGCGGCTGCATCCGGACGTGGCGGCCCTGGAAGAGGTGGACGGCGCCCCCATGGCCGCGAAGCTGTTTCCTCCCGACCGGTTCCGCCTGGAGGCGACGCACGACGATCTGCCGCAGCGCGTGGTGCTGGCGGTCGCGAGGGGGATCGGGGTGGAGCGCCATCCGGACCTGGACGCCCTGGACGTTCCCCCGGACGCGATCACCGCCGACGACCCGCGGGCGGGCCCGGTGCACCATCTGCGGCGCGGGCTCGACGCCACCCTCACCCTGCCGGGCGGGGAAACCCTCCGGGTGTTGGCCGTGCATCTCAAGAGCGGCTGCTGGGACGCGGCGCTCGTCGGCGGCAACCGCCCGTCCTGCCGCATCCTGCGGTTCCAGCTGAAGGTGCTCACGGGCTGGATCGCGGCGCGGCGCGCGGAAGGGATACCGTTCGCGGTGCTGGGCGACTTCAACCGCCGCCTCAAGCTCGGCGACCCGTTTCTGCAGGCGTTGCAGGACGCAGCACCTGTCCGCAGCGCCACCGAGGGGCGCGCAAGCCCGTGCTGGGGCGGCGAGGATTTCATCGACCAGATCGTGGTGGGCGGCCCGGCCCGGGACTGGATGGTGCCGGGAAGCCTCCGGGTGATGGTGTATCACGAGCCGGCGGCGATGAAGGACGCGCTGTCCGACCACTGCCCCACCTCGGTGGTGCTGCATCCGACGCCGGCCGCGACCGCGGCGCGCTGAAGCCGGACCTGTCGCACCTCGCGACAACAGCGGATCGGGCGCCACCGCGAGCTGTCGCGGTTCGCGCTGTCGCGGGGGCCGTTTGCCGTCAAAGGCGGCTGCACCGCGCCAGCGCGCGCACGGGCCAGCGCCCGTACCGGCTAAGCCGGTCAGAAGCACTGGTTAACCCAGGGCGGCGATTCGCCACGGGCCAGGTTCCGGCCTCGGCATTCTACGAGCGGCTCCGGACTGTTCCTTCGGGCCACTTCGTGACCGGGCATGTTCGGGCCCAGCGAGACCGGCTCCCCGGCAGCGGCCGACCGCCACCACCGGGGCTCACCGGCGCGGTTCAGAAGCTGTTGTCGTCGTCCCAGCCGCCGCCGCCGCCAAAGTCGCCGCCGCCGCCGAAATCGCCACCGCCGTTGTTGAAGTCGGGGTCGATATCCCCGCCAGCCGAGCCGAACGGATCGCCGCCGCCCGCACCGGCTGCCGCGTCGCCATAGTTGTTGTTGATGATGGTCTCGCCGCCGCCACCGAAGCCGGACGCGTCGCCGAAGCCGCCGCCATGGTGCTCGGAGAACATGTCCATCAGGGCATTGCCGACCACCATGCCGCCGGCGACGCCGGCCGCGGTGGTGAGCGCAGAGCCGAGGAAGCCGGAGCCTTGCCGCTGGAACATGCCCGGCTGGTAGCCCGGCGGATAGCTCGGCTGCGGCGGGGGCGGCCCGTTATAGCCCTGGTTGCCGTAGCCCGGCTGGCCGCCCCAGCGCGGCGGAGGTGCCTGGTTCTGGTTCTGGCCGCCGCCGAACAGGTTGGAGAAGAAGCCGCCGCCCTGCCGCTGCGCGCCTGGCCCGCCCTGTTGACCGGCCTGTTGCGCCTGGGCCTGGGCCTGCTGGAGTTCCCATTCCAGCCGCTTGATGCGGTTCTGGGCTTCGGCCAGCGCCGCTTCCTGCACCACCGCCATCTGGGTGATGCGATAGCGCGCTTCCGGATACCGGTTGAAATTGTCGCCGATGAACCGGTCGGCCTCCGGGTCGATCGCCGGAAGCTGCTGCTGCGTCTGGGTCTGAGGCACGCTGCCGAAGCCGCCGCCCTGCTGGGGCTGGCCGCCGACCCGCGCGATGAAGCGCTCGATCAGCTCGCGTTCGTCGTTGTTCATGGCTGGAAGATCCACCCTGTTGGTATGGGAGAGTTGGCGGCGGCCGTTCGAGCGGTCAAGGCGCTCGCGCAACGAACCGCCGCGGCTATACGCTTCGTCATCCGGGCTCCACCTGTTCGATGCCGAGCCGAGGAATCTCGATCGCGGGGCAGCGGTCCATCACCACCGTCACGCCGGCGGCCCGGGCCCGCTCGGCGGCTTCGGGTGCCACCACGCCGAGCTGGAGCCAGACAGCCTTGGCGCCGAGCCGGACCGCTTCGTCGATCACGGCGCCGGCCTCTTCCGACCGGCGGAACACGTCCACCATGTCGAGCCCGCCCGTCGTGCGGACCGCTTCCTCCAGGGATGCCACCACCGGCTGGCCATGGATGCGCTGCCCAGCCAGGCCGGGGTTCACCGGCACCACCTCGAAGCCGTGCCCCAACAGAAAACGCATGACGCCGAACGACGCGCGTTCCGGCTTGCCCGACGCGCCCACCACCGCGATCCGCCGCGTGCGGCGCAGCAGCGCCGCGATCTCGGCGTCGTCGAGACCGTCGACCGGATCGCTCCGCCCCGAAAGCCCGTGCTCGCTGCTCATCCGTTCCTTCCTTGCCCGACCATTCCCCGGCGGTGTCCGCGCGGCCGGTTTCTTGTGCGGCGACGGACCGGCCCGTAAGGTGCCGCCCCTTCCCGGCCTCGCGATGCCGGCGGCCGCCACGCCGCCGGAGACTGGCCGCTTTCCATCCTGACGGAGTTCCGCACGCCCATGGTTCCGGCGACCGCACCCGATCGGCTCCAGGTCGCTTCGGGATCACAAACATCCGGAACGGGCGGCCGTTCCCGCCGCAACCCGGACGCGCCGTCGTTCCAGGACCTGATCCTGCGGCTGCACCGGTTCTGGGCCGACCAGGGCTGCGCGATCCTGCAGCCCTACGACGTGGAGATGGGGGCCGGCACCCTGCATCCGGCGACCAGCCTGCGCGCGCTGGGATCGCGCCCGTGGCGCGCCGCCTACGTGCAGCCGAGCCGTCGCCCGTCCGATGGCCGCTACGGCGAGAATCCGAACCGGCTGGGGCACTACTACCAGTACCAGGTGCTCCTGAAGCCGACGCCGGCCGACAGCCAGGCGCTGCTGCTGGACAGCTACCGGGCGATCGGCATCGATCCGCTGGAACACGACATCCGCTTCGTCGAGGACGACTGGGAGAACCCCACCATCGGGGCCTGGGGCCTGGGCTGGGAGGTGTGGTGCGACGGCATGGAGGTGACGCAGTTCACCTATTTCCAGCAGGTCGGCGGCATCCCGGTGGCGTTGCCGTCCACCGAGCTGACCTACGGCCTGGAGCGGCTGGCGATGTACGTGCAGGGCGTCGAGAACGTGTACGACCTCGACTTCAACGGGCGCCCCGCGGACGATGGCGGCCTGAGCTACGGCGACGTGTTCCTGCGCGCCGAGCGCGACTACTCCCGGCACAATTTCGAGCTGGCCGACACCGACATGCTGATGCGGCATTTCGCCGACGCCGAGCGGGAAAGCCTCGCCCTGGCGAAGCACGGCGTGGCACAGCCGGCCTACGACCAGTGTCTCAAGGCGTCCCACCTGTTCAACCTGCTCGATGCCAGGGGCGTCATCAGCGTCAGCGAGCGCGCGTCCTTCATCGGCCGCGTCCGCACGCTCGCGCGCGCCTGTGCCGAGGAATGGCTGCGGGGCGAAGGATAATCCCCATGGCCGCCCTGTTTCTCGAACTGTTCTCCGAGGAAATCCCGGCGCGCATGCAGGAGCGTGCGGCCGCCGATCTCCAGCGGCTGTTGTGCGAGGCGCTGTCGGCGCTGGCACCGCGCGACGCCCGGTTGTTCTCCGGTCCCCGCCGCATCGCGATCGCGCTGACGGTGGAGAACGGCATCGCCGGCGCCAGCACCAGCGAGCGCGGCCCCCGGGAAGGAGCGCCGGAACAGGCACTGGCCGGTTTCCTCCGCAAGCACGGTGCTACGCGCGAGCAGCTTTCGCTCGAGAACGGCTTCTGGGTGCTCGAGAAGCGCACCGAAGCCCGCGAGGCCGCCGCGATCGTGTCGGAAGCGGTGCCGGTCCTGCTGCGCCGGTTCCCCTGGCCGAAATCGATGCGATGGGGCCGCGGCAGCGCCTTCACCTGGGTGCGGCCGCTGCGGCGGATCACCTGCCTGCTGGACGGCGCGGTGGTGCCGTTCGCGCTGCACGAGGGCGACGACGATGGCCACGGGCTCCGGAGCGGGCGGGAGTCCGAGGGTCACCGCTTCCTGTCGCCGGGCGCCTTCGAGGTTTCGGGCGCCGAGCAATGGCTGTCGGCGCTGCGGGACCGCCACGTGATCGCCGACGTGGCGGAACGCCGGGCGCTGGTGGAGAACGGCGTGATCGCCGCCGCCGCCGCCGAGGAGCTCGCCGTGGTGCCGGATGCCGGCCTGGTGGACGAGGTGACCGGGCTGGTGGAATGGCCGGTGCCGCTGCTGGGCCGCATCGACCAGAACTTCATGGACCTGCCGCCGGAGGTGATGCAGGTCTCCATGCGCGTGAACCAGCGCTATTTCGCCCTGCGCGATGCTGCGGGGAATGCCGCGCCGCGCTTCGCCTTCGTGGCCAACGTGGTGCCGGTCGACGGGGGCGACGCCATCATCGCCGGCAACGAGCGCGTGCTGCGCGCCCGCTTCTCCGATGCCCGGCATTTCTGGGATCTCGACCGACAAACGCCGCTCGAATCTCGTCTGCCCGCGCTGGACGGCGTGGTGTTCCACGCGGCGATCGGCTCGCAGGGCGAGCGGGTGCGGCGGCTGGAGCAGCTGGCCGCCATGGTGGCCGCGGCCGTCGGTGCCGATCCGGGCCTGGCCGCACGCGCCGGGCGGCTGGCCAAGGCCGACCTCACCACCGGCATGGTGGGCGAGTTCCCCGAGCTCCAGGGCGTGATGGGCGGCTACTATGCGCTCAACGACGGCGAGGATGCGGCGGTGGCCGCTGCGATCCGCACCCACTACGCACCCCGCGGCCCCGGCGACGCGGTGCCGGACGCGCCGGTGTCGATCGCGGTGGCGCTGGCCGACAAGCTCGACACCCTGGCCGCGTTCTTCGCCGCTGGGGAGAAGCCGGGCGGATCGGGCGACCCGTTCGCGCTGCGCCGCGCCGCGCTGGGCGTGATCCGCATCATCCGCGAGAACCGGCTGCGGCTCGATCTTCCGGCGCTGTTCCGGGATGCGGCGGCGCTGCTGCCCGCTCCCCTGCGCGCATCGCCCGAACTCGACGCCCTTCCCGGCTTCATCAACGAACGGCTCCGGGTGCAGCTCCGCGCGGAGGGCGCCCGCCACGACGTGCTGGCGGCGGTGGCCGCCACCGGGCCGGAGCCCGATCTGTGCCGCCTGCTCGACCGCAGCGACGCGGTGTCGGCGCTGTTGCGGACGACGGAAGGCGCCGACCTGCTGGCCGCCGCGCGCCGGGCCGCCAACATCCTGCGCATCGAGGAGAAGAAGGATGGACCGCATGACGGGCGACCCGACCCGGCGCTGTTCGCGCAGCCCGAGGAACGGGCGCTGGCGGACGCGATCGAGCAGGCCGGCCGCCGCACGGGAGAAGACATGGCCGCCGAGCGGTTCGCTCCGGCGATGGAAGCCATGGCGTCCCTGCGCGACCCGCTGGACGGCTTCTTCGCCGCCGTGACGGTGAACGCGCCGGCGCCGGAGTTGCGGCGAAACCGGCTGCGCCTGCTCGCCGCCGTGCGCGCACTGGTGTCCCGTGTCGCCGACCTCAGCCTGATCGAGGGCTGAGATCCCGGAAAAGCACTCCTCGCCCGGCACGGCGTCGTGTCTTTCCGGCGGGGGAGACGAAGGACGGAGCCGACCGAGCGCGTCCGATGCGTCTCGCGGCATGTGGCAGCGGGCGCCAGCCCCCGTCCGACCCGGGCGCTGCGTCCGGCGGTGCCGAAGTCAGTGACGGCTGTGGCTCGCGATGTCCTGCCGGACCACGGCCCGCATCCGGCCCGGTCCCGATCACCGGGCCGGCCTTGCAACACGGCCGCCGCCGCCGACCACGGATCGGGAGCAGCGGCGGGGGTTGAGCGGGACGCCCCCCGGGCGGCGGCGCCATTCGGGCGTCATGGGGCCGCCGGTCCGGTGCCGGCCTGACGCGGGACACGCGGGACGGCACATCCTGCCGCGACGGACGGCCCCCGCCGCCGAGGCGGCACCCGCGGGCTCGGCGGGTCTCGCTCGGCAACACCCCTCCCCACCTCGCCTCCGTCCCGTGACAGGACCGCTCCTCCCGACATGATGGCGGCGAGCGATCGCGACCATGCGCCACGGCGATATGCGGGCGGCCCATCGGCATCACGGCGCGGCGGTCGCGATAATTCCTCCCGACCGTTCCGGCGTCAGCCGGCCGGATGGAGCGGCAGCACCCGCCGGAGCGCCCGGTCCGGTATCCGGGTCGCCCTGGCGATCGGGCCGATCAGTGCGGGCACCGCGGCCGCGGCGGCAACGATCGGCGATTGCAGCGGCCCCCGCACGGCCAGCAGCGACAACAAGGTGGCCCCCCGCACCCTCGCCGCCACGTCGCGGCGGAGCGCGCCCGTGAAGGTCGCGGGCGTGTCAGCCGCTCCCATCATCGCCGCCGCCAGGGCCGCGCTGTGCAGGGCGATCGACATGCCGTCGCCGGTGAAGGAGGGTATCACCGCCGCCTGATCGCCCAGGCGCCAGATGCGGGCGCCCTGCTCCCCCGCCGACGGCACCAGGCCATAGGGGATGTTGGCTACCGACAGCGGGGCCTCGCGCAGCGCCGTCGCCCCATCCAGCATGTCGGCCAGGAAGGGCTGCTCGCCGCACAGCGTCCGGATCGCGGCGACGGGCGTGCCGCGGCGGCCGAGACGCCGGCGCCGCATCACCAGGCAGAGCGTGGCCAGCCCGTCCTCCACCGGCTGCAGCCCGACATAGCCGCCCGGAAACAGCACCAATGCCACCGTGCCGCGCAGCCGCCGGCTTGCGTCCGGCGCCAGCCGGAGATGCAGCTTGAAGCCCACCAGGTCGTTCTGCCACCCGGCCGGACGGCGATGCCCGCGCAGATCGTGCTTGCCGGTGGCCAAGGCCGCCCGTTCGGCCCGCACGGTATCGCCGTCCGACAGCCGGGCGATCACGCCGTCCGGCGCTTCCACCAGCGCCGCCACCCTGGCACCCTGCCGGACGTGGGCCCCGGCCGCACGCGCCCGGTCCAGCATCGCCGCATCCAGCACCCGGCGCGACAATCCCACGCCGCGGAAGGGCAGTGCCGCCTCGGCCCGCCTCCGCCCGGACACGAGCGACACGCGGTCGATCGGCACGCCGCCCAGATGGCGAGGATCGAGCCCGAGCTCGCGCAGATGCAGCAGCGCTTCCCGCGACAGGAACTCGCCGCACACCTTGTCGTGCGGTCCCCGTTCGCGTTCCAGCAGCAACACCCGCTCCCCGGCCGACGCCATCCGGATCGCCAGCGCGCTTCCCGCCAGCCCCCCGCCGACCACCAGCAGGTCCGGCTCAGCCATGCGCGGCGTCCGGGCGTCCCGCAGACACAGGGTCGCCGGATCGGGCGACGGGCCGCCGCTCCCCGATGGGCGCCACGCCGGCCGGGCTGGCGTTCTCGAAGCGCCGGCAGCCGGTCGGCGGGGGCGCCGCGGGCGTAATGGGGACGGACAGCCGGTCCGCGCCGGGGTCCCGCCAACCCGGAAAAGCATGCCGACACCTCGGCCATGAGTGCCCCGCATGCGTGCCGATCGGAGTCACGCCGATCCTGCCCGCGCGGAGCGTGCGCGGGGCACGGGGGATCGTCCGCGACGGCGCGAGGCGGCACGGCCGCGAGGTTCAGCACCGATCCTCGTCGCCGGACAAGGCGCGCCGGTCGGGCGGAGCGACGACGGGCGATACCGCACGCCGGTGGCGGGCGGGCATCGTCCGCATCGTCGCGAACGGAGGGTCACCGCGACGGCACCCGCAGGCGGCGGACGCCCCAGCGGAACGGCATCCACCACTCGATCCGCGCCACTCCGGACAGCTCGCACTGCCTCAGCAACCCTTCCCAGTCGGCGCGGGTGAAGCCGCGGCCGATGGACACGGGCCCGTCATGCTGGACGAAGCGGTGCCACCCGGCGAGGCGCGACCACCACCGGAACACGTGGAACGGCAGCGCGTGCCGGTGCAGGTCGTTGATGAACCAGCCATAGGCGGCGTGGCGCTCCATCCAGAACAGGAACCGCATCACCGCCTCGTCGTCGAGATGATGCGCGAACAGGGAGGAGATCACGAGATCGGGCGGCCGCTCCGGCCGGAAGGTGAACAGGTCGGCGGTGATCCAATGGATGGGCTGCCGCGTGGGCGCGCCGGCGACACCCGCCAGCCGTGCGGCCGGCGACCGGTCGAGGCTCGTCATCTCCAGCACGATGCCCCGCCGCGCCGCCCACCGGTCCGCCACCCTGAGCATGTCGCCGAAGCCGCCGCCGACATCGAGCAGACGGAGCGGCCGGTTCGGGCGGCCGATGCCGGCCGGCATGCGCCGCACCGCCAGCGCCAGGAACTCGAGCGTCGGGCGATAGGCCAGGGTCAGCCGGTTGACCTTCTCGAGGTCGCGCAGACCCCGGCGGAACTCGTCGGGCGAGCAGTCCGGATCGTCCATCATCTCCGGCTGCAGCAGGCGGTGCGGGAAGCGAGCCACGGCGAAGGCTCAGGACACGGTGAAGCGGAGCGATTCCGCCGTCAGCCCAGGCCCGAAACCGAGCGCGATCCCGTTCTCCCCCGGCTGCGCCGCCGCCATCAGCCGCCGAAGCACGAACAGGATGCTGGCGCTCGACATGTTGCCCTGCTCATGTAGCACCGCGCGCGAGCCGTCGAGCGCGTCCGGCGGCAGATCGAGCCCGCCGGCCACCCCGTCCAGCACCGACCGTCCGCCCGGATGCACGGCCCAGAGCGCCGGACGGTCGCCCTCGCGCAGACCGAGGACCTGGCCGGCATTCCCGCGCAGCGCGTCGGCGATGGCGCCGGGCACCCGCCCGGACAGCACCATGTCGAACCCGTCGTCGCCGATGCGCCAGCCGATCAACGGCTCCGTGTCCGGCAGGCGCGCGGAATGCGACCCGTCGAGCCGCAATCCGTCCAGCTCCGCGCTGACGAGGGCGGCGCCGCACCCGTCTGCGAACAACAGGAACGCCAGGATCTGCTCGGTGGACGCGGTTTCCTGGAGATGCAGCGTGCAAAGCTCCAGGCTCAGCACCAGCACGCGCGCGTGGGGCTCGGACCGGACGATGTGCCTCGCCTGGCGCAGGGCGTTGAACGCGGCGTGGCACCCCATGAAGCCGATCAGCGTCCGTTCCACGCCGTCCGGAAGGTCCAGCGCCTGCACCAGCTCGATGTCGAGACCCGGCGCGTAGAACCCCGTGCACGAGGTGACGATGAGGTGGGTGATCGTTCGGGGACGCAGCCGGTCCCCGAGCTCGCGCACGGCGGCCAGCGCCAGCGGCAGCGCCTCGCGCTCGTAGCGTTGCAGGCGCTGCCGGGTGCCGGGAAAGCCGCCGCGGCGATAGAAGCCGTCCCTGTCCAGCACCGGACCGGCGGGATCGTCCCCCGGCGCCAGAACGCTGAAGCGGTGCGCCATGCCGCTGCGCGCGGCCATGCGGCCGAACAGGGCACGGGCCCGGTCGTCCGGCAGCAAAGACAGGGCGAACCGCTCGAACAGCCGATGAACGTCGTGGGGCGGCGTCGCCGTCCCGATCGCGTTGAGAAACGCCTGCGTCATGCCGGCTCCGGATCGGGCTGGACCGGGAGCCCCGCCCGCAAGCGGACCCATCGTCCGCGACGCCGCAACGTCGCGGCGGAGCGTTTGCTTCCCCACGGACATGGAAAGCTGTTGAAGCCTGCGCGACGAGAGCGGAGCACGCGCCGCCACGGCGCCCAGGGCGAGCACGCATGACGGCCGATCATCGGGGCCGGCGCGTGCCGCATGGCCGCCGCCCCTTCCGGCGGATGCGCGACGGGGGCAGCGAACGACCGGAGCCGTCGCCCCCGCGGCTGGGCCTCGAAGGCGAACGCAGGATCCGCGATGGGGCCGCCGGGGCCGGAACCACCGCCCGCATTGCGGGCTCCGGTGGCGAACGCCCGGCGGCTTACCCCAGAACGGAAGGGCCATCGGCCATGTCCGGCGATCTCGCTCGCGGCATCGGCCCCGGGAGGTGGCCGATGCCGGGGCGGGGATCACTCCCCGACGCCGGACGGTTCGGCGGGGGAGGCCGCAGCGGCTAGAGCAGCGGTCCGTCCGAGCCGCTCATCTCGCGGCGGATGATCTTCATCGGCACCAGCCCCGCTCCCAGCAGCGCGTCGTGGAACTTCTCCAGCGAGAACCGCTTGCCGTGCTTCGCCTGCATGTCGTCGCGCAGATGCAGGATCATCAGCTTGCCGAGCGTGTAGGAGAAATAGCCGGGATCCTCCGTGCCGCGGCGAGCCTCCTTGAACGCCGACATCGGCGACTGGAAGCACTCGGTTTGCATCAGCCGGGTAGCGTCCGCCAGGCTCATGTTCTGCGTGTGCATCGCGAACGCGTCCACGAAGCGGCAATCCCGCAGCAGCGCGTCCTGAAGCTGGGCGAGACGGTATTTGGGGTCGTTCGCGTTCAGCCCCTGGTCGAGGGTCATCTGCTCGACGTAGTGCGCCCAGCCTTCGGTGGTGGCGTAAGACGCGGCGGTCTTGCGGATCAGCGACCATTCCGGATGGGCGCGCAGATAGAGACCCTGCACGAAATGGCCGGGCATCGCCTCGTGGACGGTGATGTTCTGCAGCAGCGGCAGGTTGAAGTCCTGGAGATACTGCTCGGTCTTGGCGGCATCGGCACCCGTCGGCGGCGGCGTCACGTAGTAGAACGACTTGAGCGCCTTGGTTTCCAGCGCGCCGGGCCAGTCCATCGCGGCCGTGATCAGCGCACGCTGGAACGGGGGCGTGTCGCGGACCTCGGGCAGGTCGCGCGAGGGAAGATCCACCAGCTTGTGCGACAGGATGAACTGCTGCAGGCCCTTGAGCTGGCCCTGCGCGGTGCTGACCAGCTTGTCGGCGGGGGGATGGTCGGTCTGCACCTGCGCCATGGCCGCACCGGGCTTCGCCGGATCGACCTGCTTCTCCACCTCGAGATAGGCCGCCTTGTCCTTCGCCAGCTGGGCGCGTCCGGCGGCGATCACCTTGTCGAGCGGCACGTCCACCATGTCGGCGGCGAGAAAGGCGCGCATGCCGTCGGCGCCCAGCACGAACGATCCGTCGGGCGTGATCGCGTCCAGCCAGCGGTTGAAGCGCTGCAGCGAGGCCACGGCGGTGCGGGTGGAGGTGGCGAGCCGGTCCTGCAGCGCCTTGTCGGACACCGCGGCGAAGGCCTGCGGCACGTCGTGCGACAGGAAGCCGACCGCCCCCTGCAGATCCTCGCGCGCGATGTCGCGGAACACGGAGGGCACGTGGGTGAGCTGCACCTGCGCCAGCGCCAGCATGCCGGGGATCTGCTCCTCGCGGCTGATGGCGGCGCGCATGCGATCGGGGAGCGGCGCGTAGTCCCGGTCGATCAGGACATAGACGCCGTTGGTGGCGAGCGACACGTAGGCGTCCGGATCGTGCCGAAAGGGCTGGATGCGTTCCTCCAGCAGCAGCTCCTTGTCGATCGCCGCCACCAGCACGTCGCGGTCGTCGCGGTCGCGCGGCTTGAGGCGGGACACGTCGAGCGCCGCCAGCTCGTCCCGCTCGGCATGGAGGCGCCTGGCGTCGGCCTGGATGGCGGCCAGCGAGGTGTCGTCGAGCTTGCCGTCGCCGCCATGGACGCCGAGCTGCGAGGCCGCCACCGGCCCCGCCGCCCAGTCGCCCTGGAAATGGGCGATGGCGATGTCGTCCAGGCTGCGGGCGACCGCGGCCCGGGATGCCGGGACGGCGCCGGCCAGGAAAGCGCCCGCCAGGAAGGCGCGGGACAGCAGAAGGGTGCGGAACGATGTCGCCGTCATGGGCTCCCCATCCTGGGCCGGTCCCCGGGCGCGGAATCGCTCCCCGGCCGGACCTGCCCGTTTCGGGGCCAAGCTAGAACACCTTCCGCACGGTGGGGCGAGCCCTAAACCCGCGCGGGACGCGATGGGGCATCATCATGGGGCATCATCCAGGACCGGCGTCCGGGCGGCCCGGCAGCAGCCTCCGGCAGCGCCGGGCGCCCGGCAAGAAAAAGGCCCGGATCGGCGAACGATCCGGGCCTTCGCACCAACGGTCGAGGCGGTCGCTCAGCGGGGCGACAGCACCATGATCATCTGGCGGTTTTCCATGCGGGGCATCTGCTCGACCTTGGCGCGTTCGTCCATGTCGCCGCGGATACGCTCGAGCACCTTCACGCCGAGATCCTGGTGGGCCATCTCGCGGCCGCGGAAGCGCAGGGTCACCTTCACCTTGTCGCCCTCCTCGATGAAGGACTTCATGGCGCGCATCTTCACCTGGTAGTCATTCTCGTCGATGTTCGGACGAACCTTGACTTCCTTGATCTCGATGACCTTCTGCTTCTTCCGAGCCTCGTTCTTCTTCTTCTGCTGCTCGTACTTGAACTTGCCGTAATCGAGGATCTTGCAGACCGGCGGCTCCGCGTTCGGGCTGATCTCCACCAGATCGAGGCCGGCGGAGAAGGCGCGCATCAGCGCCTCGCGCTGGGGCAGGACGCCTTGCATCTCGCCCTCCTCGTCGATCAGGCGGACCTGGGGAACACGGATCTCTTCGTTGACGCGGGGGCCCTCGCGTGTCGGCGGCGCGGGCATCGGGGGTCTGGCTATTGTCCTGCTCCTGTCGTGGTTCTTGGACGTTCATGTAGGGACGGCCCTCACACCCCGAAAGATGTGAGGGCCTGGCCATGCCGCGGTTTTTGCGGGGAAACGCCCAGAAAGATCAAGCCGCCTCGTCGCGCAAGCGCAACGGGGCAGCTATGCGGGAGCGCTGGACGCCGCGGTGCTTGGCGAATCGGCCGGGGCGCCGGCGCCGTTCCCGGAGCGCCGGCGCAGGTCCGGCGGCGTCGCTTCCGCGGCCAGAAGCGCCACCGCCTCGTCGAGCGACAGCATCTCCTGGGTGTTCCCGCCCAGCCGGCGCATCGCCACCGTGCCCGCCTCGGCCTCCTTGCGTCCCACCACCAGGATCACCGGCACCCGCTGGAGGCTGTGGGTGCGGATCTTGGCGTTGATCTTCTCGTTGGCGGTGTCGGCCTCGACCTGCAGCCCGGCGGCGCGCAGCCGGTCCGCCACGTCGAGCGCGTAGGGCTCCGCATCCGTGACGATGGACGCCACCACCACCTGCACCGGCGCCATCCACATCGGGAAGCGGCCGGCGAACTGTTCGATCAGGATGCCGATGAAGCGCTCGAACGATCCCAGGATCGCCCGGTGCAGCATCACCGGCCGGTGCCGGGCGCTGTCCTCGCCGATGAAGGACGCGTCGAGCCGGTCCGGCAGCACGTAGTCGACCTGGAGGGTGCCGCACTGCCAGTCGCGGCCGATGGCGTCGCGCAGCACGAACTCGAGCTTCGGGCCGTAGAACGCCCCCTCGCCCGGGTTGTGCTCGTACTCGACGCCCGCGAGGCGGCAGGCCTCCTTGAGCGCCGCCTCGGCCTTGTCCCAGCTTTCCTCCGAGCCGGCGCGGTTGTCCGGCCGGTCGGCGAACTTCACCCGGAAGCTGTCGAACCCGAGGTCGCGGTAGACGTCGGCCAGCATCGCCACGAAGCGCGCGGTTTCCGGCGCGATCTGGTCGTCGGTGCAGAAGATGTGGGCGTCGTCCTGGGTGAAGGCGCGCACCCGCATGATGCCGTGCAGGGCGCCCGACGGCTCGTAGCGGTGACAGGCGCCGAACTCCGCCATGCGCAGCGGCAGCTCGCGATAGGAGCGCAGCCCGTGCCGGAAGATCTGCACGTGGCAGGGACAGTTCATCGGCTTCAGGGCGAGGTGCTTGTCCTCCTCCTCCACGGTGGCGATGAACATGTGGTCGCGGTAGTTCTCCCAGTGTCCCGAGGCTTCCCACAGCGTGCGGTCGACCAGCTGCGGCGTGCGCACCTCCTGGTAGCCGGCGCCCTGCTGCGCCCGGCGCATGTAGTCCTGCAGCACGGTGTAGAGGCGCCAGCCCTTCGGATGCCAGAAGATGGAGCCGGTGGCTTCCTCCTGGATGTGGAACAGGTCCATCTCCTTGCCGATGCGGCGATGGTCGCGCCGCTCGGCTTCCGCCAGCTGCAGCAGATGGGCGTCCAGCTCCTTCCCGTCCCGCCAGGCAGTGGCGTAGATGCGGGTGAGCATCGCGTTGCGGTGGTCGCCGCGCCAATAGGCGCCGGCCACCTTCATCAGCTTGAAGGCGCTCCCCACGTCGGCCACCGAGCGCATGTGCGGCCCCCGGCAGAGGTCGAGCCAGTCGCCCTGCCGGTAGATGGAGATCGGCTCGCTTTCTGGCAGGTCGCGGATCAGCTCCGCCTTGTAGCGCTCGCCCCGCTCCTCGAAGAAGCGGATCGCCTCCTCGCGCGGCCACACCTCGCGTTCGAAGCGCGCGCCCCGCGCCACGATCTCGCGCATCTTCGCCTCGATCGCCGGGAAATCCTCGGGCGTGAACGGCTCGTTGCGGGCGAAATCGTAGTAGAAGCCGTTCTCGATCGCCGGGCCGATCGTCACCTGGGTGCCGGGCCATAGCTCCTGCACCGCTTCCGCCAGCACGTGCGCGGCATCGTGGCGGATCAGGCCGAGCGCCGCCTCGTCCTTGCGGGTGACGAAGCGCACGGCGGCGTCGGTCCCGATGGGCAGCGACAGGTCGACCAGGCGCCCGTCCACCTCCATCGCCAGCGCCGCCTTGGCGAGGCCCGGCCCGATGCTCTCGGCCACCGCGGTGCCCGTCACCGCGCCGTCGAAATGGCGAACGGATCCGTCGGGCAGGGTGATGGCGGGCATGGTGCGGGCTTTCGCGGAGAAAAAGGAAGCCGCCCCGTATGGCGGTCCCGGTGCGAGGCGGCAACCCTTGGGCGGGGCCCCGCTCCCATCCCGCCACCGAACGAACGAAAGCATGACCCGCCCGGGTCACCCCCGGGGGACGGAACAGGAAAGAGTTCTTTCCGACCCGGTCGAAGGGTAGCCATCGTCGATCCCGTATCGAACGAGAAACGAATTCATGCCCTCCGCCCGGCGATCTGTTTCGGCGCGCCTGCTGCTGGCGGCGCTCGTGACTTTGGGAAACGTCCGGAGCTGCCCGGCGGCCCCGCCTCCCGACGCGCCCGCATCTCCCTGCCGGTGGGGCAGAACGGACGAGATCGAGAGTTGCCGGCAGACGGAACAGCAAGGACTCGACGTGGCGCTGGCCCGCTACGAGAGGACCGCCATGAAGCGCATGAAGGAGGGCAGACCCGGTGACCACGCGGTCCTGACCCGTTTCGAGGCATTCCGGCAGGCATGGCTCCGCTACCGCGATGCCGAATGTGACGCGGTGTACGAGCAATGGAGCGACGGATCGATCCGGGGCATCGAGGCTCAGGTCTGCCGGCGACGCCTGACGCAGGACCGGATGCACGAGATTTGGGCCGACTGGCTCACCTACATGGACAGCACGCCGTCCATCCTGCCGAAGCCGCCCATCGGGGGAGGCCCTTGAGCCATCCCGCCGGATTCAGCGCCAGCGCGATGCGGCGTGCACCTCATCCACGGCAAGATCGTCCAGCGACGGCCTCCGCAGCACACGGACCAGCTCTGGGTCCGGCCCGCGCGGCGCGGTCAGCGCCGGGTCGCTGTCCGGTCCGAACAGCACCACCGAGCGGCAGCCGAGCAGCGCCGCCATGTGCATCGGCCCGGTGTCGTTGCCGACCGCCAGCGCGGCACCCGCCAGCAGCGGGCCGAGCGCCGTCAGGCTGGTGTGGCCGGCCAGGTTCAGCGTGGAAGGGCACGCTGCCCGGATCGCCTCCCCGAGCGCCCGGTCGTCCGGGCCGCCGGCCACCGCGGGCCGCAGGCCGTCTTTCTGCAGGCGCACCGCGAGCTGGGCGAACCGCTCCCCGGGCCAGCGTTTCAGGGGCCGGTGCGGCGCGGCGCCGGGCACCAGCACGGCATAGGGCGCGGCCGGAAGGTCGGCGCCCCGGGGGCGGTCGGGATGGTGGGCGAGCCACCGGAGATCGGGATCCGGCACGTCGGCGATGCCCGCGCGGGCGAGCTGGTCGCGCTGACGGTCGCGGGTATGCATGAAATCGCGGGAAGGATTGTCGTGCGGAAGCGAAACCCCTCGCCCGATGCCCGACCAGGGCGGCCGGCCGGCCAGGGCGTGATAGCGGCTGGAGCGTCCGGACGTTTGCAGGTCGAACACGAGGTCGAACGCGCTTCCGCCCGGCGCCCGCAGCTGCCGGCGCAGCCGGAGCATCCCCGAAAGGTTCCACAGCTTGGGCCGCGCATCCGCCTCGATGCGGTCGAACCACGGCGAGGCGCCGCACAGCGCCACGAACGCCCGCGTGGTCAGAAGGGTGATCCGCGCATCCGGATGCGCGTTGCGGATCGCCGCGAAGGGCGCGAACGCCTGCACCACGTCGCCGAGCGCGCCGAGCTTGATCACCAGCACCTGGCGCATCACGCGACGACCGGATCGGCCTTCCCGGCGAGCGGCTCCGGGCACGGAGGGTGGCGCGGCGGAAACGGCGTCCGCAGCAGTTCGTCGTACACGTCGAGCGTCGCCGCCTGCATGGCGGCCACGGTGTATCGCTCCAGCACGTGCGCCCGCGCCCGCGCGCCCAGCGCCGCCCGCTCCGCGGGATCCAGCGCCAGCACGTGGTGCAGCGCCGACGCCAGCAGGCCCGCGTCGCCGGGCGGGAAGCAGAAGCCGGTGATCCCGTCCTCCACCGTTTCCAGCGCGGCCCCGTGCGCCGCGACCACCACCGGCCGCCCCATCGCCTGGGCTTCCACCACCGCGCGCCCGAACGGCTCGGGCTTGAGCGAGGGCACCACCACCAAGTCGGCGAGCGCCAGCGCCGCCGGCATGTCGTTGCAATGGCCGGCGAAGCGCAGCATCGGACGCAGCCCGAGCCGTTCCGCCCGCTCGATCAGGCGGCGGCCGTAGGTCTCGCTCTGCACGGGGCCGACCATCACCCCCACCACGGACCGGCCGGGATCGTGGGCGCGCAGGCGTGCCAGCGCGTCCAGCAACAGCTCGTGGCCCTTCCACTCGGTGATGCGGCCCGGCAGCATCACCACGGCCGCGCCGTCCGGCAGTTCCCAGGCCCTGGCCAGCGCGTGCACGCGGTCGCCCCGCACCATGGCGGGATCGAAGCTGGACGCGTCGGCGCCCCGGGGGATGATGCGCAGCCGGTCCGGGCCGACGCCGTACTGCGTGGCGATGCGGCCAGCCACGTAGTCGCTGATGGCGATCACCCTGTCGCCGGCCGCCATGATGCGGTTGTAGTGCTTCTTGCCGGGGAAGTTCTCGCTGTAGACGCCGTGCCAGGTGGTGACGAAGGGCACCGCGGCGAGGCGCGCGCCGCGCCGCGCCGACCAGGCTGGCGCCCGCGACCGGGCATGGACGAGCGAGATGCCGTGGCGCCGGATCAGCCGGGCCAGACGGCCGCCATTGAGCCAGATGGTGAGCGGATCCTTGCTCGCGAGCGGCAGCGGCAGATGCACGGCGCCGATCCGGTCGAGCAGCGGCACCATCCGCCCGCCGGCACTGGCGACGAACGGCGTCCCTCCGGCATCGGCGATGGCGCGGGCCATCTCGATCGTTCCGCGCTCCACCCCGCCCGACTGCAGCGCCGGCAACACCTGGAGCACGCGCGGCTCGTTGTTCCGGGAGGCGATCGAAACCATGTTCTTCCTGTATCACGCGGCCCGGCGCGCCCATAGACGGCTCCGGAACGCTGCCGCCCGGCCCTCACCCCCTGGCCCTTGGCCGCCGCCGATCACACGGGAAGTTGCGCACGACGAGCCGCGAACCCGGCCCGATCCGCTTTGTTGCCGCGCCAGTCGTTGATCACCCGTATCGAGGAGCGAACACATGAGCGCCACGGCCGAGAAGAGCGATCCGAAGCTCTGGGACAAGGTGAAGAAGCAGGTCACCAAGAGCGACAAGGGCGGCAAGCCCGGTCAATGGTCGGCGCGAAAGGCGCAGATGGCCACCACCGAGTACAAGAAGGAAGGCGGCGGCTACGAGGGCTCGAAGAAGGGCAACCACCTCAAGCAATGGACCAAGGAGGAGTGGGGCACGAAGTCGGGCGAGGAATCGGGCAAGACGGGCGAGCGCTACCTGCCGAAGAAGGCCCGGGACGGGCTGAGCAAGGAGGAGTACGACCGCACCACCGAGAAGAAGCAGGCCGACACCCGCAAGGGCAAGCAGCACTCCGCGCAGCCGAAGGACGTGGCCCGCAAGACGGCCGCGAAGCGCGACACCGGCCGGAGCCACGCGGGGAAGGGCGACCTGGACGGGCTGACGCGCGACGAGCTGATGAAGCGCGCCGCCGAGCGGAACGTGTCCGGCCGGTCGCGCATGCGCAAGGCCGAGCTGGTGAAGGCGCTGTCCGCCAAGACGCATTGAACGATCGCCCGACCGGTTCCGGCGGGCCGGCACGGGGCGAGCACCGCTCCGTGCCGGCCAGACCCGATATCCGCGGCAGCGTCGCACCCGATCCCGACGGGCCCTGCGACCACCCCAGGGGCCTCCCGCCTGGTAGCCTCGGGCCGTCGATGACGACGGCTTCCGGCCCCGGAGGCACCATCCCTGCTTCGTGCCGGCGGCGAATGGGCTAGCCTGGGATCATGCATCCCGAAACACTGCACCATCTGACCTCGCCCGCAGGCCATCGCATCGCGGCCCGCCATGCGCCGGGCGAAGGTCCCACCACCGTCTTCCTGCCGGGGCTGCGCAGCGACATGATGGGCGACAAGGCTTCCGCGCTGTCCCTGCTCGCCCGCGAGCACGGCCGCGCCAGCCTTCGTCTGGATTATTCCGGACATGGCGAGAGCGACGGCCGCTTCGAGGACGGCTCGGTCGCGGTGTGGCGCGACGACGCGCTGCGAGCGATCGACGCGCTGGCGCCGGGCCCGCTGCTGCTCGTCGGCTCCTCGATGGGCGGCTGGATCGGGCTGATGGCGGCCCTCGCCCTTGCGGACCGGGTCCGCGGCTTCGTGGGCATCGCCGCGGCGCCGGATTTCACCCGCACCATGCGCGGCGATTTCGGTCCGGAATACGAGGCCGAGATGCGGATCAACGGCCGCGTGCTGCTCCCGGCCGAGCCCGATCCGCTGGTGGTGACCCGTCGCTTCCTGGAGGACGGCGACGCCTGCACGGTGCTGGACAAGCCGCTGCCGCTGCACTGTCCGATCCGGTTGCTGCACGGCCAGCGGGACGACGTCGTTCCGTGGCGAACGGCGCTCGCCATCGCGGACGCCGCGCAGGGAGCGGATTGCCGCGTCGTGCTGATCAAGGATGGCGATCACCGCCTGTCGCGACCGGCGGACATCGCGCTGCTGCGCGACATTGTCACCGATCTGTGGCGCGAGAATCCGACGTGACGCCGGCCATGCCGATCCGGCGCTTCGGCCGGGAGCGTCAGCCCTCCGCCGTTTCCGCCTCCAGGATCGCCCGGAGCCCTTCCCGGTAGGTCGGATAGCGCCAGGGCCGGCCGAGGCGCCGGCATGTCAGGACGCTGCGCACCTTGCGATCTTCGGCCCAGAACGACCGGCCCATCGGGCTCATCGTCCGCAGCGCCTCCTCCAGCGGCACCGGGTCCGGAGGCACCACGCCCAGCAGCGACGCCGCTTCCGCCGTCACCGCGGCGCTTTCGGCCGGCAGGTCGTCGCTGAGGTTGAGCACCCGCACCCGGGCGGGCTCGCGCGGCGGCGCATCCTGCCGCCAGGATCCGTCGCAGCATTGCCGCATCGCCTGGAAGGTCGCGCCGGCCACATCGTCGCGGTGGATGCGGCCGAACAGCCGGCCGGGCGCCGCCACCCGCTTCGCCTCGCCCCGGCGCAGCGCGTCGAACGGAGAGCGGGCGGGGCCGTAGATGCCCGCGATCCGCAGCAGGTCGATCGGCACGACGCCCGCCGCGTCCACCCAGTCCCGTTCCGCGGCAAGGCGGCGCCGTCCCCGTTCGCCGCCGGGAGCCGCCGGCGTGTTCTCGTCGACCCAGTCGCCGTTCCGGTCGCCATACACGCCCGTGGTGGAGAAATAGCCCACCCATCGCAGGGCCGGGATCAAGGGGCGGGGTCCGAGCAGCCGCAGCACCGGATCGCCGTCCGCGTCGGGCGGCACCGAACTCAGCAGGTGCGTCACGTCGCCGGCCATCAGGGCGCCTTCGCTCGGGCCGACGATGCGGACGCCGGACACGGGCGGGGCGGCGTCAGGTCGGCGGCTGGTGCCGGTCACCCGCCACCCCGCCCCTACCGCCATCACGGCGAGCGCCCTGGCGCAATATCCCAGGCCGAACACCAGCAGATGCGGCGTTTCGCTTGATCCTGCCATTCCCGAGCCTTTCCTCCACGCGCTGGCGTTCCCGGAACCGGACGCCGCCGCCGGTCACGGTTGTGGCATCCGTTCGTCCCGCCCTTCCCGACCGCGCCGGGGACGGCCATCCTGTTGCGGCCACGAAAGGCTCCGCACCGTCCAGGCCCGGGGTCAAACGGCGCGTGATCGGAGCGGTTCGCCCGCGGACAGGCGGCCACGGGTAGGCGGCCCCCAGTAGTTGGCCAGGAACGGATGGACCACGGACGATGACCTGGCTGGCGACCCTGGGCCGCGATTGGCGCGGCAAGCCGGTGCTTCCGATGCTTCTGCTTCCGCTGATCCTGGCGTCGCCCGCGCCACCGGCCGCCGGACGCACCGGGTCAGTGCCATCGGCCGACGGACATGCCACCGCCGAACGCCATCCGTCACGCCGCGGCCTGTCGACCCAGCTCCCCCCCTCCGCGAAGGATGGCTGCTCCTCGCTGCTGGCCGACGATCCCGATGCCGCCCTGGCGGAGGCCGACCGTTCCCTGGCGCATGGCGGGGGCGACGATGCGCGGGAATGCCGGGCACTGGCCACCATCGCGGGCGGCGACCCGGCCGGCGGAGCGGCGCAGCTGGACCGGCTGGCCGGAACGGGCACCGCCCAAACCAGCCCCAGGAAGGCCGATTTCGCCAGCGAGGCGGCGCAGGGCTGGCTGATGGCGAACCGTCCGGCGGACGCCCTGCGCTCGGCCGGAACCGCCCTGGACGCGCGGCCCGGCGACCCGGAACTGCTCGCCGGCCATGCGCGCGCGCTGATCGCCGCCGGGAAGCCGGAGCCGGCGGTCGCCGACCTGTCGCGGATCATCGAGCAGCAGCCCGGGCGCGCCGACATGCTGGTGCTGCGGGGGCAGGCCCTGCGACTGGCGGGAAGGCTCGAGGCCGCCCGCGCCGATATCGACCTCGCCTGCAGGCTGCGTCCGGACGATCCGGACGCCCTGCTCGAGCGGGGCATCCTGCGCGAGCGCGCCGGCGACGCCGACGGCGCCCGCACCGACTGGCAGCGCATCCTCGCGCTCAGCCCCGACACGCACGACGCCGACCTCGCTCAGCAGGACCTGGCCCTGCTGGAAGCCGATCCGGACGCGTCCTGAGCCGCCGGACAGGCCGGACCGTTCCCAGGAGGGGTCCGGCCGTTCGGTCGGCATTTCGAACCCAAGGCGGCCGCGCGCCAGCCGCCTTTCGGTCAGGGCAGATCGACGAAATCGGTCTCGTAATCCTCCAGCGGCGGGCAGGCGCAGACCAGGTTGCGATCGCCGTAGCTGTTGTCGATGCGGCTGACCGGCGGGATGTAGCGGTCGGCCGGCGTGCCGGCGGGGAAGCAGCCTTCCTGACGGGTATAGGCGCGGTCCCAGCCATCGGCCACGAGGTCGGCGACCGTGTGCGGCGCATGCCGCAGCGGCGAATTCTCGGCGGCCACCCGGCCTTCCTCCACCGCGCGGATCTCCTCGCGGATCGCCAGCATGGCGTCGCAGAAGCGGTCCAGCTCCACGCGGCTCTCGGACTCGGTCGGCTCGATCATGAAGGTTCCCGCCACCGGGAAGCTGACGGTGGGCGCGTGGAAGCCGTGATCGATGAGGCGCTTGGAGATGTCGTCGACCGTGACGCCGTGCTTGTCCTTGAACGGGCGCAGATCGACGATGCACTCGTGCGCCACGCGACCGTTGCGGCCGCGGAACAGGATCGGAAAGGCCTTTTCCAGCCTTGCCACGACGTAGTTCGAGTTCAGGATCGCCACCTGCGTGGCGCGCTTCAGCCCCTCGTCGCCCATCATCAGCATGTAGATCCAGGAGATCGGCAGGATGGACGCGGAGCCGAAGGGCGCCGCCGACACCGCGTTCTCCCCGCCCGCGTCCGGACGCCCCGGCAGGAACGGCGCCAGATGCGCGCGCACGCCGATCGGGCCCATGCCGGGGCCACCGCCGCCATGCGGGATGCAGAAGGTCTTGTGCAGGTTGAAGTGGCTGACGTCGGCGCCGTACTGGCCCGGGCGCGCCAGGCCCACCTGCGCGTTGAGGTTGGCGCCGTCCAGATACACCTGCCCGCCCGCCTCGTGCACGAGGTCGCAGATCTCGCGCACCCGTTCCTCGAACACGCCGTGCGTCGAGGGATAGGTGATCATGATCGCGGCCAGCTTCTCGCGGTGCTGCCCGATCTTCCGGCGCAGATCGTCGACATCGACGTTGCCCTCGCGGTCGCAGGCCACCACGACCACCTGCATGCCCACCATCTGCGCCGACGCCGGATTCGTGCCGTGCGCGGACGCGGGGATCAGGCAGACGGTGCGATGGGCCTCGTTGCGCGAGCGGTGATAGGAGCGGATCGCCAGCAGCCCGGCATATTCGCCCTGCGCGCCGGAGTTCGGTTGCAGCGATACCGCGTCGTAGCCGCTGATCCGGCAGAGCTTGTCCTCGAGATCGGCGAACATCTCGGCATAGCCCTCGGCCTGGTCGGCCGGGGCGAAGGGATGCATGTCGCAGAAGCCGGGCCAGGTGATCGGGATCATCTCCGACGTGGCATTCAGCTTCATGGTGCAGGAGCCGAGCGGGATCATGGTGCGGTCGAGCGCCAGATCCTTGTCCGACAGCCGGCGCAGATAGCGCAGCATCTCGGTCTCGGAATGGTGGGTGCGGAACACCGCGTGCGGCAGCAGCGGCGCGCTGCGGCGCAGCCCGTGCGGGATCGCGTCGCCCTCCAGGCGAAGCTCCGCTTCCAGCGCCGCCGGATCGGCGTCGGGCACGAAGGCCGCCCACACCCGGCGCACGATTGCCGGGGTGGTGGTCTCGTCCAGCGCGATGCCCACGCGCTCCGCGTCGAGGCGGCGCAGATTGATCCCGGCCGCCACCGCGGCGGCGATCACTGCATCGGTGCGGCCGCCCGTCCGCACGCTCAGCGTGTCGAAGAAGCGGTCATGCTCGACCGGCTGGCCGAGCGCCCGCAGGCCCGCGGCCAGGATGCGGGCCTGTTTGTGCACGCGCGACGCGATCGCCCGCAGGCCGTCGGGGCCGTGATACACGGCGTACATGGAGGCGATCACCGCCAGCAGCACCTGCGCGGTGCAGATGTTGGAGGTCGCCTTCTCGCGCCGGATATGCTGCTCGCGCGTCTGCAGGGCGAGGCGCAGCGCCGGGCGGCCGGCGGCGTCCACCGACATGCCCACGAGCCGGCCCGGGATCGCGCGCTTGTAGTCGTCGCGCACCGCCATGTAAGCGGCATGCGGGCCGCCATAGCCCATCGGCACGCCGAAGCGCTGCATGGAGCCGATGGCGATGTCGGCCCCGAGCCTGCCGGGGCTTTCCAGCAGGCACAGCGCCAGCGGATCGGCGGCGACCGCGGCCAGCGCGCCGGCGGCATGAAGCCGCTCGATCACCGCGCGGGGATCGCGCAGCCGGCCGGCGGTGTCGGGATACTGGATCAGCGCGCCGAACACCGCCGACGGATCGAGATCGGCGTCCAGATCGCCCACCACCACCGAAACGCCGATCGGCTCGGCGCGGGTGCGCAGCACGGACAAGGTCTGGGGATGCACGCCCGCATCCACGAAGAAGGCGCGCGCCTTGCTCTTGCTCATGCGCTGGGCCAGCGCCATCGCCTCGGCGGCGGCCGTGGCCTCGTCGAGCAGCGAGGCGTTCGACACCGGCAGCCCGGTGAGGTCGGACACCAGGGTCTGGAAGTTCAGCAGCGCTTCCAGCCGTCCCTGGCTGATCTCGGGCTGATACGGCGTGTAGGCCGTGTACCAGGCCGGGTTCTCCAGCACGTTGCGCCCGATCACGCCGGGCAGCACCGTGCCGTGATAGCCCTGCCCGATCAGCGAGGTGAGCACCCGGTTGCGCCCCGCCACCGCGCGTAGCCGTTCGAGCGCCTCGCTCTCGCCCATCGCCGCACCCAGCCCCATCGGGGCGTCGTCGCGGATGGAGCCGGGCAGCGTGTCGCGGCACAGCGCGTCGAGGTCGGAAGCGCCCACCGCGGCCAGCATCGCGCGCATCTCCGCGGCGTCGGGACCGATATGGCGGCCGGCGAAGCCGTCCGCGGGCACGGTGGCGTCCGCCCACAACTCCGGGGCGGCATGGACGGCAGGCGAGGTCTCGATGATGGCGTCGGGCATGGGATCAACCGTGCTGGGCGGTGAAGGACATGGTCGCGGTCGCGACGAAAAGGAGGGCGGCGGGAACGGAGGCTTCGACCGCCGGGCCGGAAGCGGAGGGTCGTCCGGAACCGGAAATCACCCCGACGGGCCGCGTGACGGCGCCCGGCAGCCCCAGGCCCCCCGCAGCGCCGCCAGGAACCGCGTGACGACCGAGATCGGTCGCGGCTTCCGGCGTGGCGACGGCCCAGGCCAGGATCGGAAACGCCATCCCCGTGCGCTCAGCGCTTGTAGGTCGCGGGCACGAACGGCATGGCGCTGACCGTCACCGCCACCGCGCGGCCGCGCAGCTCGCTCACGAGCCGGGTTCCCGGCTCGGCGAGATCGGCGCGCAGGAAGCCCATCGCCACCGGAGCCTGGAGCGACGGGCCGAACGCGCCGGACGACACCCGCCCGACCTCGACGCCCGGAGCGTCCGGCAGAAACAAGGGTGCGCCCCCGCGCAACGGCGCCCGTCCCTCGGCCCGCAGCCCGACCCGGCGCCGGGGCGCCCCTTGATCGAGCTGGTTCTGGATCAGGGTCGCCCCCGGATATCCGCCGGCGCGGGCGCCGCCGGCGCGGCGGCTCTTCTGTATCGACCATTCCAGCGCCGCCTCGACCGGGCTGGTGTCGAGCCCGAGATCGCTGCCGTACAGGCAAAGCCCCGCTTCTAGCCGGAGCGAGTCCCGCGCGCCCAGCCCGATCGGCAGCACGCCGGGGATCGCCAGCAGCCGCCGGGCGAACTCGTCGGCGAACGACCCCGGCAGACCGATCTCGTACCCGTCCTCGCCCGTGTAGCCGGAACGGGACACGGTGAGCTCCTGGCCGTCCAGGTTGAAGCGCCGCATGTCCATGAAGCGCATCTCGCGCGCCTCGGGCAGCAGGGTGCTCAGCACCGCCTCGGCTTCCGGACCCTGCAACGCCAGCAGCGCGCGGTCCTCCAGGAACTCGACCTCGCAGGCATCCGACAGGTTGGCGTTCATGTGCGCGACGTCCGCCACCTTGCAGCCTGCGTTCACCACCACCAGCAGCGAATCGCCGAGATTGGCCACCATCAGGTCGTCGAGGATGCCGCCATTGTCGTCGGTGAGCAGAGCATAGCGCTGCCGCCCCGCGGCGAGGCCGCCGATGTCGGCGGGCACCAGCCTTTCGAGCGCCAGCGCGGCGTCGCGGACCGCGCCCGACCGGGGCACGAGCCGCACCTGCCCCATGTGCGACACGTCGAACAGGCCGCAGCGCGTCCGGGTGTGCAGGTGCTCGGTCATGATGCCGGCGGGATACTGGAGCGGCATGTCGTAGCCGGCGAACGGCACCATCCGCGCGCCGAGCTCGAGATGCAGCGCGTGCAGGGAAGTCCGCCCGACCGGGGCCTGGATCTTGTCGAGGCTCTGCGGGGAATTCTCGCTCATCGGCGACGGGCTCCGGCGGGTGGAAGAAGGACCATCGTTCAGCACTCGACCACGTTGACCGCGAGGCCGCCGAGGCTGGTTTCCTTGTATTTGGAGCGCATGTCCTCGCCGGTCTGGCGCATGGTCTCGATCACCGCGTCCAGCGACACCACGTGCCGGCCGTCGCCGCGCAGCGCCAGCAGCGCCGCGTTGATCGCCTTCACCGCCCCCATGGCGTTGCGCTCGATGCAGGGCACCTGCACCAGGCCGCCGATCGGGTCGCAGGTCAGGCCGAGATTATGCTCCATGCCGATCTCGGCCGCGTTCTCGATCTGGGCGTTGGATCCGCCCAGCACCGCACACAGCGCCCCGGCGGCCATGGAACAGGCCACGCCCACCTCGCCCTGGCAGCCCATCTCGGCCGCGGAGATCGAGGCGCGCTTCTTGTACAGGAACCCGATCGCCGCCGCGGTCAGCAGGAAGGTTCGCGCCCCCTCGCGCGACGCACCGGGCACGAAGCGCTCGTAATACCGCAGCACCGCCGGCAGCACGCCCGCCGCCCCGTTGGTCGGCGCCGTCACCACCCTGCCCCCGGCGGCGTTCTCCTCGTTCACGGCGAGCGCCCACAGGCTGACCCACTCGAACACGGCGTGCGGCCCGGCCTCGGGCGCGTCGCGCAAAGCCAGCAGGGTGTGCCTCGCCCGGCGACGGACCCCGAGGCCACCGGGCAGCTCGCCGCTGCCGGCGCAGCCGCGCTCGATGCAGCCATCCATCGCGTCGCGCACCGCGTCGAGAAAGCCTTCGGTCTCGGCGTCCGAGCGGAACGACCTTTCATTGGCCGCCATCATCGCGGCGATGGACATCCCCGTGCGCTCACCTTCCGCCAGCAGCTCGGCCGCGGAGGTGAAGCCGTGCGGCAACAGCACGTTGGCGGGCACCGGCCGGAATCCGGCCTCCACCACGGTGCCGCCACCGACCGAATGATACGCCCGGTGCAGCTCGAAGCCGTCGGCGAAGCGGGCCGACAGCTCCAGCGTGTTGGGATGGCTGCCATGGAACTCGTGGCCGTGGAACAGCAGGTCGCGCCCGGCCTGGAACGGCACCCCCACCGCGCCGCCCAGCCGCAACACCCCGTCCTGCGCCACGTCGGCGAGCAGGGACGGCACCATGTCCGGGTCGAGCGCTTCCGGACGGAAGCCCAGCAGTCCCAGGATCACCGCGCGATCGGTGGCGTGGCCCCGGCCGGTCAGGCCGAGCGAGCCCAGCAGCCGGCAGCCGAGCGACGTGGGCACGCCGCGCCGGCGCGCCTCGTCCACCGCGAGGATCGCGAAGGCGCGCGCGGCCCGCATCGGACCCACGGTGTGGGAAGAGGACGGCCCCACCCCGATGGTGAACAGGTCGAAGACGCTCAATGCCTGGGACGGGTCGGGGCGGACCGACGCGGCCACCGCGCCGGGCGCCAGGGCGGCGGCCACGGACGGTGAGGACGAGGATCGATCGGTTCCGCTCGCGAACGACATGGCGCCTCCCCGGCGGCCAGCGGGATGCTGGCCGGTGTCGCGCCCCTTCTGTCGGCTTGCCTGAGATCGTTATCCCGTCGGCGGACATCCTCCGGCGGCAAGCCGGGACGCCTCTTTCCAGAAGTTCGAGCCGAGCGGTCCTTCTGCCTGAGAGTTTCCGGGGCGGTTGCTCCTTCGGCGCCGGCTCTCCACCGGTCTCTCCCACGTCGGCGCAGCGGTTGTGACAGGTCGCGGCGCCGACCGTCAATCACGCCGTGCGGGCTCCCGCCGGGTGACACGGACCAACGGCGATTCCCGGTGCCGCCATCCTCGCACCCGCCGCCCCGGGCGATGCGGCCCGGGCGCGGTCGCGAGGCGCCGCCTCAGGATTCTGCGGCGTCAGGACTGGGCGTCAGGATTCGGCGGCGTCACGTCCGCTGGAGGCTTCCTTGGTGGCGAGCGCGGGCAGCTCGCTCGCCGGCACCTCCTCGCCGTCCCGGAACAGGGTGACCGCCGCGATCCCTCGCCCGCGCAGCTCGCCGATCCAGTTGTCGGCGATCGTGGCGGTGTCGACGGTCTTTTCCTGTTCGCGGCCGTTCTCCGACCAGGCAAGGCGATAGGACATGGCGGGCTCCTCGTCCGGGCGCTCCGACTCTTCGCCGGGACCCGCCGCGGCAACGACGGGGCCGGCGCGCCGGTTCATCCCGACGCGTTCTCGTCGATCCAGGCCAGAAACGCGGCCGATCCGTCCAGAACCGGCAGCACCAGCAGCTCGGGAAGCTCGTAGGGATGCAGCCGGTCCAGCAGCGTCGCGATCGCCGGCACGCGATCCCGCATGGTCTTGATCTCCAGCCGCCATTCCTCCGCGGTTTCCACCACGTTCTTCCAGCGATAGCGGCTGCGGACCGGCAGGATCTGCACGCAGGCCGCCAGCCGCCGGTCCAGCAGCGCCGCCGCGATCTGTTCGGCGGCATGCTCGTCCGCCGTGGCGGTGGTGACCAACACGGCCGCGCTGGTCTCGATGTCGGACCTCGTCATGCCGCCTGCCCCGCCGCCCAGCCGCTCGACCAGGCCCACTGGAAGTTGTAGCCGCCGAGCCAGCCGGTGACGTCCACCGCCTCGCCCACGAAGAACAGGCCGGGCACCGACCGGGCCGCCATGGTCTGCGAGGACAGGGCGCGGGTGTCGATGCCGCCCACCATCACCTCCGCCTTGGCGTAGCCTTCGGTGCCGCTGGGGCGCAGGCTCCAGCCGTTGAGGGAAGCGGCCACGCGGTCGAGCACCCGGTCCGGCAGGCCCCCCACCGGCCCCATGGCGGCCGGGCCCGCTTCGGCCACGATGCCGCCCGCGATGTCCTGCGCCAGCCGTTGAGGCAGCAGCTCGCCCAGGATGGTGGCGAGCGCGGCCTTGCCCCTGCCGCGGCGGCGGCTTCTCAGCACCTCGCGGGCGTCGCGGCCCGGCAGCAGGTCGAGCTCCACGGGGCCGACGCCATCCCAGTAGGACGAGATCTGCAGGATCGCCGGCCCCGACAGGCCGCGATGGGTGAACAGCGACGCTTCCCGGAACCGGACGCGGCCGATCGCCGCTTCCGTGTCGAGCGACACTCCGGCCAGGGCCCGGAGGCGGGCCGCTTCCGGTTCGGCGAAGGTGAGCGGCACCAGCCCGGGCCGGGTCGGCGCCACCGGCACGCCGAACCGTTCGGCGATCCGGAAGGCGAGCCCGGTCGCCCCCATGCGGGGGATGGAAAGGCCGCCCGTCGCGACCACCAGGGCTTCGGCCTCGACGGGTCCGGCGTCGGTGTCGATGCGGAAGCGGTCCGGACGGCTCACCTCGCCCACCCGGGTACGCAGCCGGATCGTCGTCCCGGCCGCTTCCGCTTCCCCAACCAGCATGGACACGATGTCGCGGGCAGAGTTGTCGCAGAACAGCTGGCCCAGCGTCTTCTCGTGCCAGGCGATGCGGTGCTTCTGGACCAGCGCCAGGAAGTCGGCCGGCGTATAGCGCGCCAGGGCCGAGCGCGCGAAATGCCGGTTGCCGGACAGGAAGCGCTCCGGGACGCAGCCCGTGTTGGTGAAGTTGCAGCGCCCGCCGCCCGAGATCAGGATCTTGGCGCCGGCCTTGTCCGCATGGTCGAGCACCAGCACCCGGCGCCCCCGCCGACCGGCCGCGATCGCCGCCATCAGCCCCGCGGCGCCGGCGCCGATCACCACGATGTCGGTCTTCATCGGGGTGTGCGGCCGGGGCCGGGAAAGCCGCCCGGCCCGAGCGGCGAGGCGACTGCCGACACGGGCGCAAGGATGGCCGGCGCGAGAACGGACATCACGGCCGGATCGACGCGTCGCAGACCGATCCGAAAAGCCGAGGCCGGCGGAAGGACGGTTGACCTCGCCATCCGCGGCAGACGACTCCGGCGCCGCGCCCGCAGGGGCGACGGCTCAGAAATCGAGGTCGGAATAATGGTCGGGCGGCTCCGTGCCGACGATGCGGTCGTTCAGGAGCGACCGGAAGCAGGGCCGCGACTTCATGCGCGCATACCAGTCCTTGGTCGCGGCGCTCAGCGTCCAGTCCAGATCGCCGATATAGTCCAGCGTCGACAGGTGCGAGGCGGCGGCGAAGTCGGCGAGCGACAGGTTCGGGCCCGCCAGCCATTTCCGCGTTTCGGCGAGCCAGCCGATATAGTCGAGGTGATAGCGGATGTTGGCGTAGCCCGCGCGCAGGGCGCCGGCGTCTGGATTGCCCCGGCCCACCAGCCGCTTCAGGAACTTCTCGCCGTAGAGATTGCGGGTCACTTCCAGGTTGAACTTGCCGTCGAACCACGCGACCAGCCGGCGCACCTCCACCCGTTCGGCCAGGGTGCGGCCCATCAGCGGGGTGTCCGGATAGGCTTCCTCGAGATACTCGCAGATCACGCCCGAATCCGGGATCGACAGCCCGTTCTCCTCCACCAGCATGGGCACGGTGCCGGCAGGGTTGGCTTCCAGGAATTCCGACCGGCGTTCCCACACCTTCTCGGTCTTGAGCTCGAACGGCAGCCGCTTCTCGCTCAGCACCAGGCGGACCTTCCGGGCGAACGGCGACAACGGGATGTGGTAGAGGATTCGCATGGCGCGCCGACCGTAAGTCATCCCGCCCGGTGTTGCCAGCACGCAGCAGGCGGAAACGGACCGGGGAAGTGCTGCGGTTTCAAGCGATTCCGGTTCGGGTTTGATGTTCCCTCTGCGGCCGCGCCATGCTCCCCTCCCGGGTCGGGCGGCTCGCTCCACCTTTCCGCCCGCCCTGTTCCGAGGTTCCGCCGTGTCCGACGCCGCCGCTCCCCACGATCCAGAGCCCGAGATGGCGATGCCGGCCCCGGACGCCGCGCCGGCAACGGTCCGTCCGGCGGCGCACGCCGACGCCCCGACCGAGGGCGACCGGCCGCTGCCCGCCATCCGGGTGCGCGGGCGGTCGTTCATGGCGCTGGTGCTGTCCCCGGAACCGCCGCTGGGCGACTGGCTGCGGGCGCTCGACATCCAGATCGCGAAGTCCGCGAGCTTCTTCGAGGCGAAGCCGGTGATCCTCGATCTGGGGCTCGTGGTGCCCGAGGAGGACGGGCTGGCGGAGCTGGTGCCGGCCCTCGCGGCCCGAGGCGTCCGCCTGGTGGGGATCGAGGGCGCCGACGAGAGCTGGGACGCCACGCGCGACTGGGACTGGCCGCAGACCTTCTCCGGCGGCCGGGCGATCGGTCCGGTGGAGGTGCCGGAACAAGAGCTTCCGCAGCCGCCGGCCGCCACCTCGCACACCCTGCTGGTGGAGGAGCCGGTGCGCTCCGGCCAGTCGATCTCGCATCCGGACGGGGACGTGGTGGTGATGGGATCGGTCGCGTCCGGGTCCGAGGTGTCGGCCGGCGGCTCCATCCACGTCTACGGCACCCTCCGCGGCCGGGCGCTGGCCGGGATCGGCGGCAACGGGGATGCCCGCATCCTGTGCCGCCGCATGAACGCCGAGCTGATCGCGATCGACGGCTTCTATATGACCGCCGAGGACATGCCGGCCGACCGGGTGGGGCGGTCGGTGCAGGCGAAGCTGGACGGCGAGTCCCTGGTGCTGTTGCCGCTCGATTGATAAAGGTTCCCGAGGAATCGATGTTCGGCCCGAATTTTCCGGAGCCCGGACCGTTTCCCGGACAGAACGGGGGAAAACGCCGCATGGCCAAGGTGCTGGTCGTCACATCGGGCAAGGGCGGCGTGGGAAAGACCACCTCGACGGCGGCCATCGGCGCGGCACTCGCGCAGAGCGGCAAGAACGTCGTGGTGGTGGATTTCGACGTCGGGCTGCGCAATCTGGATCTGGTGATGGGGGCCGAGCGCCGCGTGGTGTTCGACCTGATCAACGTCGTGCAGGGCGACGCCAAGCTGTCCCAGGCGCTGATCCGCGACAAGCGGGTGGAAACCCTGTCGATCCTTCCCGCCTCGCAGACGCGCGACAAGGACGCGCTGACGCCCGACGGCGTGGAGCGGGTGATCGGCGAGCTGCGCGACAAGTTCGACTGGATCGTGTGCGACAGCCCCGCCGGCATCGAGAAGGGCGCCCAGCTCGCCATGCATCACGCCGATGAGGCGGTGGTCGTGACCAATCCGGAAGTGTCGTCGGTGCGCGACAGCGACCGCATCATCGGCATGCTCGACAGCACGACGATGCGGGCCAAGAAGGGCGAGAAGATCGCCAAGCACCTGCTGCTGACCCGCTACGATCCGGCGCGCGCGGCCAGGGGTGAGATGTTGCGGACGGAGGACGTGCTGGAGATCCTGTCGATCCCGCTGATCGGCATCATCCCCGAAAGCGAGGAAGTGCTGCGGGCATCGAACCTCGGATCGCCCGTCACGCTCAGCAACCCGGAAAGCGCGCCCGCCCGCGCCTATTTCGATGCGGTGCGCCGTCTCCAGGGCGAGACACTGGAGATGCAGGTCCCGTCCGACAAGAAGGGCCTGTTCGGCAAGCTGTTCAAGCGGAGGGTCGCATGAGCCTGCTCGCCAGCCTTTTCTCCCGCCGGGGCTCCGCCCCGGTCGCCCGCGACCGCCTCCAGATCCTGCTCGCCCACGAACGGGCCGCGGGCGAAGGACAGTCCGACCTGCTCGCCAAGCTCCACGAGGAGATCCTGGCGGTGATCGCCAAGCACGTGGCGGTGGATCGAGACAAGGTGCAGATCAAGCTCGACCGCGGGGCGGCCGTGTCGACGCTGGAGATCGACATCGAGGTCCCGGGGCTGAAGAGCGACAAGAACGGCGCGCCTTCTTCCGCATCGGCGCGGAACGCGGCCGGTGCGACCCCGGCCGCCGCCAAGCCGGCTGGAACGTCGACCGACGACAAGGACAAGCCGGCGATCGTCCGGAACTGATCGGCCGGGACGGCCGCGGAACGCCGCCGGGCCTCGGCCCGGCCTGGCGGTCCGGACCGGCTGGTTCTCAGGTCTCCTCGGCCAGCGCGGCGCCGAGCCAGGTGTCCGAGATGTCGATATCCTGCTGGGCCGCACGCCTTGCCGCCTCCACATCGCGCGCGCGCAGGGCGTTGATCAGCAGCGTGTGCGGATGATGTTCCGGCGCCGGGATCACCGGCATCGCCAGGTCCGCGCTGAGGGCGTAGGCCGGCCCCAACCGCATCCACAGCCCTTCCAGCATCCGCTGCACCAGACGGGTCCGCGCCAGCTGGCAGACCGTGCGGTGGAAGCTGGTGTTGTTGTCGAGCATGGTCAGCTTGTCGCCAGACCGGAAGGCCTCGAGACAGCGCAGGTTGAGCCGCTCGAGCTCGTCGATCTCGTGTGGCAGCGCCCGCTCCGCCGCCGCGGCCGCCGCTCGCAGTTCGAGATCCCCGCGCACGCCGCAAAGCTCGGTGAAATCGGCGTGCGACAGGATCGGCACGATGGCGGTGCCGCGATCGTCGAGCTCGAGCGCGTTCTCCGACACCAGCCTCAGCAGCGCCTCGCGCACCGGGGTGGGACTGAGGCCCAGCTCCGCCGCGAGGGGCCGCAACACCAGCTTGTGGCCGGGCCGCAGCATGCTGGACACCAGCCTGCCACGGATCGCCTTGTAGGCACGCTGGCTGAGGCTTTCCCGCTCGCCATCGCACAGGACGACGGCACCGTCCGGGGGGCCATTCTGAACGGCCGGGGGCGACGACAACATCGGATACGTACCTCCATCGAAACGATATCGACGCGGGTAGGACGGGCGGCGGTGACGGCCACGTCCCGGTTAGAAGAACCCACGTTGTTGTAACAAGTTCCCCGACGTCGTGGCGGACGGGCGCCCTGCCCTCACGCCACCGATTCGAGCGTGACCGCCTGACGCGACAACAGGTCGCGATACGGCCCCTCGGAGCGCTCCAGCACGGCGGGCGGCCCATCCTGCAGGATCTGGCCGGACTGCATCACCACGATGCGGTCGAAATCGCGCAGGGTCGACAGACGGTGGGCCACCGCGATCACCGTGCGCCCCACCATGAGGCGGTCCAGCGCTTCCTGCACCTTCTGCTCGCTCTCGCTGTCCAGCGCCGATGTGGCCTCGTCCAGCAGCAGGATCGGCGCGTTGCGAAGAAAGGCGCGCGCGATCGCCAGGCGCTGACGCTGGCCGCCGCTCAGCTTCACCCCGCGGTCGCCGACCTCCGTCGCGAAGCCCTCGGGCATCGCCTCGATGAACTCCCGGCATCCGGCGGCGTCCGCAGCCGCGAACACTTCCTCGTCGGTGGCCTCGGGCTTGCCGTAGCGGATGTTCTCCAGCACCGAGCGGTGGAACAGCGACACGTCCTGCGGCACCACGGAGATCGCCGCCCGGAGCGCATCCTCCGTGAGGTCGCGGAGATCGCGGCCGTCGATCAGGATCTGGCCCTTCTGGATGAACCGCATGCGCTGCAGCAGGGCCAGCACGGTGGTCTTGCCGGAGCCGGACCTGCCCACGAGCCCGACCCGGGTGCCTGCTTCCACCCTCAGGAAGAACTCGTCCAGCACGGGTGCGCTGCCGGGATAGGCGTAGGTCACACGCTCGAACACCACCTCGCCCTTGGGATGGTGCCCGAAGCCGCTGGCATGCGCGGCATCGGGCATGTCGTGCGGCAGCAGCAGAGTGGACAACGCTTCCGCCAGACGGGCGACGTGCTGGATGGTTTCCACCAGCGCCACCGCGAGGTCGCGGGTGCCGTGCAGGATCATGAAGCCGAGCGTGGTCACCATCACCACGTCGCCCACGGACGCGACGTGCGAATGCCACAGCAGGATCGCCCAGATCAGCAGCCCGGCGGTGAGGAACGCGGTGAGCACCGCATGGATCAGCCGCAGCTTCTCCAGATACCGCAGCGACCGGGAACGGGACGACATCTCGCCCCGGATACGCTGCCCGAACCGGTTGCGCTCCCGGCGGACGGCGCCGAAGGCCCGGACCAGGGGCATGTTGTTGATGATGTCCAGAAGCTCGCCGTCCACCCGCGCCGCGTCCGTGGCGTAGTGGTGGTGCAGGGGCCGGCCGTTGGCCGCGAGGCGGAACATCAGCATGGAGATCACGGCCGCCAGCATCACCAGCACCAGGGCCATGAGCGGGCTCACCGTCACCATCAGCAGGATGGAGAAGGCGACGTTGAGGCAGGGCGGCAGCACGTTCCAGGTGGCGAGGTTCTCCAGGGTGAACATCGCGTTGGAGGTGGCGGTGATGCGCCCGGCGAGGGTTCCCGGCATGCGCTCGGAGAAATAGGCCGGGGCATGCCCGGTGAGGTGGCGGAACAGATCCCGGCGCACGTCACCGGTGACGTCGACGAAGGTGCGGGCGGCGATCCAGCCGCCGATCCGCCAGGCGAGGTTGTCCACCGCGATCAGGCCACCCAGCAGCAGCACCGCGATCCAGACCGGCCGCATCGGGCCGCCATGGTAGGCGGTGAGCGTGTCCACGAGGAAGTGGATGGCATAGGACGAGCCGACCACCGCCGCCACCGCCAGCACGACGGAGGCCAGGATGAACAGATGCTGCACCGGCCGGTGCCGGACGTACCGGAACATGAACGGCAGCGGCCGGCCCGCGAGCCGGACGAGGTCGGCATCGGAAATGGTCACCGTTTCCACCCCGGCGTGACCCTCGGCGGCTCGGGCATTGTGGTTCTGGCCGGTGGCGGCCGGACCGTTCGCACCCGGGGAAATCGCGGTCGCGGCCATGCGGCAATAACCTTCTGGTGACAAGCTGAACCCGGGGCGTTCCGTTTTGTTTTCGATCCGGATCGTGCACGGCACGGCCGTGCCGCCTGGGACCCTCCTATCACGGATAACCGGTCCGGCTAACGGCCGAGCCTCGCCGCCGGTTCACCTTCCCACGCGGTTCACGGGGGGGCGAAAGGCGTCCGGGCGTGGTCTGCGATGTGTGGCTTCCCGGCCGCAACACCGGGGAGATCGTGCCTCGAACGGGCATTTGCCGCGAGACACGGTGCATGTCGTCAAACAATTGCCGCGATCGTCTCGTTGATACGAGGCCAGACATCCGAGGAGGCTCGCCTTATGCGCATCGCCCAGATCGCTCCCCTGCACGAAGCCGTTCCGCCCAAGCTGTATGGCGGCACCGAGCGGGTGGTGTCCTTTCTGACCGAGGAGCTGGTTGGGCTGGGGCATGAGGTGACCCTGTTCGCCAGCGGCGACAGCGTGACCAGCGCGAACCTGCATCCGTCCTGGCCGCGGGCGCTCCGACTGGACCCGGCGATCCGCGACCCGATCGCGCCGCACATGCTGATGATGGAGCACGTGTCGCAGCGCGCGGCCGAGTTCGACGTGCTGCATTTCCACATGGATTACTGGCCGTTCACCCACTTCTCGCGCCAGGACACGCCGTTCGTCACCACCATGCACGGCCGGCTCGACCTGCCGGAGCTGCAGCCGGTGTTCAACGCCTTCCCGCAGGTGCCGGTGGTGTCGATCTCCGACAGCCAGCGCCGCCCCCTGGCGCAGGCGAACTTCGTGCGCACCGTGCTGCACGGACTGCCCGAGAAGCTGCTGACGCCGCAGGGTATGTCGCGTGACTATCTCGCGTTTCTCGGCCGCATCTGCCCCGAGAAGGGTGTCGACAAGGCGATCCGCATCGCGCGCGCCGTCGGGATCCCGCTCAAGATCGCGGCCAAGGTGGACAAGGTCGATGTGGAGTATTTCGACCAGGTGATCCGCCCGATGCTGGGCAACGGCGTCGAGCTGGTGGGCGAGATCAACGACAGCCAGAAGCCCGCCTTCCTCAGCGGTGCCCGCGGCCTGCTGATGCCCATCGACTGGCCCGAGCCGTTCGGCCTGGTGATGATCGAGGCGATGGCCTGCGGCACCCCGGTGATCGCGTTCAACCGCGGCTCGGTGCCCGAGGTGATCGAGAACGGCCTGACCGGCCTTATCGTGGAAGACGAGACCAGCGCGATCGCCGCGATCGCCGGCCTGGACGAGCTGAACCCCGACAAGATCCGCCGCCGGTTCGAGACCCGCTTCACGGCTCGCCGCATGGCGGAGGATTATCTCGCCATCTACCGCCAGCTCATCAACCAGCGCCGTCCGGCCCTGCGTCTGGTGGGCGCCGACTGAGCACGCCGGACGCCCCCCGCCGCGGCTGGCAGTTCTTCGTCGACCGCGGCGGCACGTTCACCGATATCGTCGGGCTGTCGCCGGACGGACGCCGCGTCCCGCTCAAGCTCCTGAGCGAGAAGGCTTCCTCCGGCGACGCCGTGCTGGCTGGCATCCGCCGCCTCCTCGGCCTGCGGCCGGACGATCCCATCCCGTCCGGCGCGGTCGAGACGGTCCGGATGGGAACCACCGTCGCCACGAATGCCCTGCTCGAACGGCGGGGCACCCGAACCCTTCTCGTGGTGAATCGCGGCTTCCACGACCTGCTGCGGATCGGCGACCAGAGCCGTCCGGACCTGTTCGCGCTGGCCATCGCCGACCGCCCGGCCTTGCACGAGCGCGTGTTGTCCATCGCCGGCCGTCTCGACGTGTCCGGACGGGAGATCGAATCGCTCGATCCGGAAACGCTGCTGGCAGCGCTGCGGGACGCGCGGCGGGCAGGCATCGAGAGCTGCGCGATCGCCCTGCTGCATGGCTGGCGCCATCCGGACCACGAGCGGGCGGTCGCGGCCCTGGCGCGCGAGGCGGGTTTCCGGCAAGTCTTCGTCAGCCACGAGGCCGACCAGCGCCCACGCCTGGTGCCGCGCGCGGCCACCACCGTCGCTGACGGCTATCTCACCCCCACGCTCCGCCGCCACGTCGCCGCATTGGGCGGATCGTTGCCCGGCACCCGGCTGTTGTTCATGCAGTCCCATGGCGGGCTGGTGTCGCCGGAACGCTTCGACGGCAAGGGCGCGATCCTGTCCGGCCCGGCCGGCGGCATGGTGGGCGCGGCGCGCACGGCAGCCGCCGCCGGGCACGACCGGATCGTGGCGTTCGACATGGGCGGCACCTCCACCGACGTGTCGTTGTTCGAGGGCCGTTTCGAGCATTGCGAGGAAGGCGAGATCGACGGCATCCGGCTCCGGGTGCCGGCGCTGGCCATCCACACCGTCGCGGCCGGGGGCGGCTCGATCCTCCGCTTCGATGGCACCCGCCTGCGGGCCGGACCGGAAAGCGCCGGCGCCCTGCCCGGCCCGGCCTGCTACCGCAATGGGGGTCCGGTGACCGTCACGGATGCCAATCTGGTGCTGGGACGGCTGCAACCAGGGCATTTTCCGGCATTGTTCGGCCCAAACGGCGACCAGCCGCTCGACGCGGACGCGGCGGAAGCCGGGTTCGGGCGCATCGCCGCGGAGATCGAGGCGGCCACCGGCCGGTGCGACGGCGTGCCGGCACTGGCGGAGGGCTTCCTGCGCATCGCGGTGCTGCACATGGCCAACGCGGTGCGGGCGATCTCGGTGGCGAAGGGCCGGGCGCTGGATGGTTTCGCGCTGCAAAGCTTCGGCGGCGCCGGCGGCCAGCACGCCTGCCTGGTGGCCGAGGAGCTCGGTCTGGATACCGTGCTGGTGCATCCGCAGGCCGGACTGCTGTCGGCGCTCGGCATGGGGCTCGCGGACCAGAGCCTGCTGCGCGAGCGCGCGGTGGAACGCCCCTTCACCCCGGAGATGCTGCCGGAGCTCGACGGAATTGCGATCGCCATGGCGGACGATGCGACCCTGGCGCTGCAGGAAGACGGGGCGGAGGCCGGAGCGCTCCGCCGGCGGACATCGCTGCTGCTGCGTCATGCCGGTGCCGATGCGGCGCTCGAGATCCCGCTCGCTTCGGCCGCCGAAGTGCGGGCGGCCTTCGAGCACGCCCACCGGGAGCGGTTCGGCTTCGCGCCGTCCGATCCGGCTCTGGTGGTGCAGGCGGTGCGGGTGATCGTCACCCTGCCCGGCCCCGACCTCCCGGCGACCACGCCGTCCTCGGCCCCGTCGCGACCGGCATTTCCGGCGCCGATCGACCAGGTGATCCTGCATCATCGGGGCGAGCGGCAGGTGACGCCGGTCTTTGCGAGAGGCGATCTACGCCCGGGTCATGAGATCCGGGGACCGGCGCTGATCCGCGAGGAGGGCGCCACCACGGTGCTGGATCCCGGCTGGACCGGCGAGGTCCTGCCCGACGGCATGCTGCGGATGCGCCGCTGGGCGGCGGCGGCGTCCCTTGCGGGCGCAAGCGAGGCGATCGGTCCCGGGGCGGCAGACGACGAGGCGATCCCGGGAGTTCCGGTGGCCGGCGCAACGGCGGGCGACACGCCGATGATCGCTGCCGCGGGCGCCGGGAGCGCCCCGCCCGAAGCGGCATCCGGGACGAACGCGTTCAGTGCGACGGACGAGACGGACGCGACAGGATCGGGGCCGGAGCACACGGATCCGGCCGCGCTGGAACTCTTCAACAACATGTTCCGCAGCGTGGCCGACCAGATGGGCGAGGCCCTGCGCAGCACGGCACGCAGCGTCAACATCAAGGAACGGCTCGATTTCTCCTGCGCGGTGTTCGACCGCGATGGCTGGCTGATCGCCAACGCGCCGCATGTGCCGGTGCATCTGGGCGCGATGGGCGAAAGCGTCCGCCACGTGATCGCCCGGCGCGGCGCCTCGCTCCGCCCGGGCGACGCGGTGGCGCTGAACGATCCGTTCAACGGCGGCACCCACCTGCCCGACATCACGGTGGTGACGCCGGTGTTCGCCGGAAACGAGGAGCGTCCCCGCTTCTTTCTCGGCAGCCGTGGCCACCATGCGGACGTGGGCGGCATCACACCCGGCTCGATCCCGCCCTTTTCCACGGCGCTCGATCAGGAAGGGGTGGTGCTGGACGATGTGCTGCTGATGCGCGGTGGCCGGCTGCTCGACGCGGAGATGCGGGCACATCTCGCCGGGGGGCCGTTCCCGGCGCGCGATCCGGATACCAACATCGCCGACATGCTGGCCCAGATCGCCGCCAACGAAGCGGGCGCCGCCGATCTCCGGCGCCTGGCCGCCCGCCAGGGATGGACCGCCCTGGAAGCCGGTGCCGACGCGGTGATCCGCAACGGCGAGGACGCGGTGCGCCGGTTGCTGCGGACCCTGCCGGACGGGCAGTTCGACACCGTTCTGGACGACGGCACGCCGCTGAGGGTGGCGATCAGGATGGACCGGGCGGTGGGCGCGGCCACGATCGATTTCGCCGGCACGGGAAACCAGCGGCCGGGTAACCTCAATGCGCCGCCGGCGGTGGTCCGGGCTTCCGTGCTGTTCGTGCTGCGCTGCCTGTTGCGGGACGACATCCCGCTCAACGATGGCTGCCTCCGGCCGGTGACCTTGTGCATCCCCGAGGGCAGCTTCCTCCGCCCACGCCCGGGGACGGCGGTGGTGTCGGGCAACACCGAGATCTCGCAGGCGGTGGCAGGCGCGATCCTGGGCGCGCTCGGCGCCGCGGCGTCGTCCCAAGGCACCATGAACAACCTCACCTTCGGCAACCCGACCTGCCGCTACTACGAGACCATCGCTGGCGGCACCGGCGCCGGACCGGGCTTCGCCGGCGCGTCCGCCGTGCACAGCCACATGACCAACACCCGCATGACCGACCCGGAGATCATGGAAATGCGCCTGCCGGTCCGGGTGGAGGAATTCTCTGTCCGCGCCGGCAGCGGCGGTGCCGGACGCTGGCCGGGCGGCGACGGCGCGGTGCGCCGGCTGCGCTTCACCGAGCCGGTGGAGGCGATGCTGGTGTCCTCGCGGCGGACGGTTCCGCCGTTCGGCCTGGCGGGAGGCTCCGAAGGCGCGCCGGGCCGGCAGCGGGTGGAACGGGCGGATGGCCGGATCGAGACCCTCCCGGGCGTATTCCGCACCGAGCTGGCGGTGGGCGACGTGCTGGTGATCGAGACCCCGGGCGGCGGAGGATTCGGTTCGATAGCGGACTGAGTTACGCTAGGCGGTCTTTGATGTAGCGGAAAGATGCAACGGAATCGGACTCGATAGGCCGTTTGACCAATCTGCCGCCAGCCTCCTCGGCGCAGCCGGCCGACGCCCCTGCCGATGATCTATCCCCTCGCGGTGAAGCGTGCGGCCGGGATGGAAATCCCTACTCCCCTACTAGGCTGGCGGACACACCGGTCTAGCTGCCCATGAGCAACACCACCGTCTTTCGCGGCGTTGCCGAGCTGCGCTTCGACAGTGCCGACAGCATCATTGTCGCCAACGGGCCTGCCGCGACCGGGGATCTGCTTATCCAGAGCGGCAGCGGGAACACGATCTGGGCCGGAACAGGATATCTCGATCTCGATCCTGACTTCGGTGGGGATGTCGGCACATCTGGTTCGGCTAAAGTCGGGGATTCGAAGACCTCGAAGGCATCGCGACCAACGCCAACTTCGTGCTCAAGGGGTCCGCCATCAGAAACGCGGCGATCTTCAGCCTCGGCCCCACGCCGTCTTTGCCGGAAAGGGTGCCGTGACCGTGGCGGAAATCGGCACCGACACCAATGACAGACTCGATTTTGCAGGAGAGACCATCAGACTGCTCCATCCAAGGCACCATAGTTGAATTATGTTTTCGCCCGACAGAAAGCTGTTGCCACCTCACCCGCCCTCCAAAGATACCTACCGATGAATCTGCCTCAGAATTTCCTAGCTTTCGTGTTCTTGATCATGATGTTCGGCAGCGCGCATGCGGAGCATGATTTGTGTTCCGGTATTAGAACCACTGGTGGGGACGATCCTCTTCCATTGATTGCTACGGCTGAGGTCTCTTCTGCGAAGTCTTTTTTTAAAAACATTCCATCGACTTCCTGCCAGGGACCGTACTGCCAGTTTCCTGACAAGCCATACGTGATCAAGGGCGATCATGTCTTTCTGGTTTTCGGAATCGGCGTTGGAGGTAAGGGCTTGTCATATTCCTGCGCCGAATATCCCTTCAATAATAATAGGAAAGGAAGGACTTCCGTATTTGGATGGTTACCCATGTCTGACCTTCAGCCGATGGCTGCGCGCAAAACGAGCGCAAGCGATTGGGTCGGAAACTGGGCTGAGAGAACGAGTCTCATCAAGATCATCCAGAAGGATAACGGCTTGGTCGTCTCCGGGCATTCATCTTGGCAGAAGGGAAATTCCGTGCGTTTTACCGGAGACTTTTCCTCTCACGCTTCGATAACCGGCAACACCGTAACGATTACCGACGGCGGATGTAAGCTTGAAGCTGTTCGTGATCAGAGTTGGATGGTCGTGATCGACAATCAGAGATGTGGAGGAAGGAACGTCTCTTTCACCGGATTTTATAGACGGAAGCACTGATACCCATATGTTCGCGTCAATGCTGAAGATGGCATCGATCAGGCTCTGCTGGCAGCCTTAGTCGTAGACGGCACGCTCGTCACCGGAGGCGGGAGTGTGTCGGTCCGAGCCGATGCTGACCAGATTCAAACCCTGAACGTCTTCGACGGCGGCCGGCAGCCAGGACATCACCGTGGCGGACACCGTGTCGGCCGTCGTGATCGGCAACCCGAACGGGAACGGCATGCAGTTCATCCACGCCGCGCATCAGACCGGCGCGCTGAGCGTCTGGGCCGGTGTCGGTGCCGTGTCGGTCGAGACGGGCGCCGGGGCGACCGACATCCATTCCGGCAGCGGCTCGCTCGCCGTGACCGTCGGCAGCGGCAGCCTCGCGATCGATCTGTCGGGCACCAGCGGCGCGTCGCTCCGGCTCGACGGCGGCTCGGTCGGCAACGTGGACATCTCCGGCTTCTCCGCCGGCCGGGATCAGGTCGTCTTCAGCGCCGGCTCCGTGACGGGTCGCCAGATCGTGGGCGGCTCGCTCGTGGTGCAGATGCAGGACGGCCACGCGGCGACCTTCCACGGTCTCGCGGACGGCGGCGGCATCGCCTTCGGCTAGGCCCCCTCGGTGGTCCGGGCCGCCTCATACCGTCGGGCTCGGGGCGGCCGGAGCGCGCCGGGTCGGCCGCGATGACGCCGAACCGTCACTGGCGTCGGGCCGTGCGTTCGTTCATGCCGGTTTGTCGATGGCGAAAGTCTCGGACACCTCGTCCGCCCAGCGACGGAGCAAGCACATGCCTCAACCGACCGGTCGCAGAACCCTGCTCGGCGTCGCGGCCGGCGGCCTGCTCGCGGCCGGACTTCCCCGACCGTCGCTCGGCGCCCCGCTCCGGCGCCACGAGCCCTTCACCTTCCTGTTCATCACGGACGCGCACATCCAGCCCGAGCTGGACGCCGCCGCGGGCACTGCCCTGTGCTTCGACAAGGCCGCGCGGATCCCAGCGGACTTCGCGATCCAAGGCGGCGACCACGTGTTCGACGCGCTGGGCGTCGCCCGCACGCGGGCGATCGATCTGGCCGGGCTCTACGACCGTACCGAGCACCGGCTCGGCATGCGCGTGCATCATGCGATCGGCAATCACGACCTGCTGGGCATCTACGCCCGCAGCGGCGTCGAGCCCTCCGATCCGCTCTACGGCAAGAAGTTCTTCCAGGACCGCTGGGGGCCGCTGCACTATGCCTTCGATTACAAGGGTGTGCACCTGGTGGTGCTGGACTCGATCGGCGTCACGCCGGACCGCGACTACCAGGGCCTGGTGGATGCCGAGCAGGTCGACTGGCTGCGGAACGACCTCGACCGGCTGCCGGCCGGCACGCCCGTCATCCTGGTGAGCCACGTGCCGCTGGTCACCGCGTTTCCCTGCTACGGCGATCCGAACCCGAAGGTCGCGGCGGCGATCCCCCGGCACCAGATCTCGGTCGCCAACGCGCCGGACGTGCTGCATCTGCTGCGCGGGCACAACGTGCTGGGCGTGCTGCAGGGCCACACCCACGTCAACGAGACCGTGTGGTGGCAGGGCATCCCGTTCATCACCGGGGGCGCGGTGTCGGGCAACTGGTGGCACGGCACCCATCTCGGCACGCCCGAGGGCTTCACGGTGGTCGAGGTGCGCGACAACAGGCTGCTCACCCGCTACGAGACCTACGGCTTCCGGAGCGTGGACCCGCAGAATAGCTGAGGTTCCCGGCGGCGGTGGGGATGGAGGCGGGCATGAAGCGGCGCGACGTGATCCTGGGCGGCGGCCTGATGTTGTCGGCGGCGTGCGCCCGGCGCGGCGCCATCGCCGCCACGGCCGACGACATGGCCCCGCTCCGGGCCTTCGAGCGCGCCAGTGGCGGCCATGTCGGAATGTTCGCGCAAAACCTGCGCACCGGGGCGGCACTGTCATGGCGCGAAGCGGACCGCTTCGTGGCGTGCAGCACCTTCAAGGTATCCGTGGCGGCGCTGGCGCTCCGGGCGGTGGAGCGCGGCGAGGCCCGGCCCGGCGACCGCCTCCCCCTGCGCCCATCGGACGTGCCGGACTGGCATGCTCCCGCGGCCAGGGCGGCGCTTTCCCGCGGCTGGATGACGCTGGACGAGATGAGCGAGGCCGCGGTGACGGTGAGCGACAACAGCTGCGCCAACATCCTGTTGTGGCGCTTCGGCGGTCCCGCGGCCGTCACCGCCCTGTGGCGGCAGCTCGGCGACCGGGAGGGCCGGCTCGATGACGGGGAGCCGATGGTGAACCGGACCCCGGCGGGCGGCATCCGCGACACGGTGACGCCGCGCGGCATGGCGCGGGTGCTGCAGGGTCTGCTGCTGGGCGATACCCTGGCCCCGGCATCGCGCGACCGGCTGATCCGCTGGATGGTGGCGTGCGAGACCGGCCTGGATCGCCTGCGGGCGGGACTGCCGGCACGCTGGCGGGTGGGCGACAAGACCGGCAACAACGGCGCCGACGCCGCCGGCGACATCGCGATGGCCTGGGCCGATCCGTCCACGCCGATCGTGATCTGCGCCTACACTCGGGGCGGCATCCCCACACAGGGCCAGTTCAAGGAGCTGTTTCCCGCGATCGGCCGGCTGGTGGCGGCGAGGCTGGGGCCCCTCGCCTGACCCCGGCTGCGCCAACGATACGGGGCGACGGGCGCGTCGCCCCCCACGGAAGGCGACGTGGGGTCAGACGGCCGACAACGGCGCCGGCACCTTTGCCGCTTCCAGCGCCGCCTTCTGCTGCGCCGCCAGGCGCTGCTCGTCGAAATCGGCGATCAGCTCGTTGAACATCCGGTGCCAGTTCAGCTTCGCCTTCAGCCGCAGGAACACGCTGCCGAGCCCGAGCGCCGAGCGGTCGATCAGCACGAACTCGCGCGGCGGCTTTACCCCTCCGGTGCGCTTGAGCCCCTCATGCACCCGCTCGGCGACGCGGCGGCCGAACATCGGGTCCTCGTTCTCCTGGATCGGCCGCACCCGGTCCTGCAGCAGCGGCTCGTAGATGAAACGCGCCCACTCGTTGAGGATGTTCATCTTCTCGCGGGTGAGCCCCACGAAGCCCCAGGTCTCGTAGGCGTGGTGCGCCGCGTCCTCGTCGTTCTTCTCGATGGCGCGGTGCAGGTCGATCACGCCCTGCACGAAATGCGGCGGGAAGATGCGGATGGCGCCGAAATCGAGCAGGTTCAGGCCGTCGTCGGCGCGGACCTGGAAGTTGCCCATGTGCGGATCGCCGTGGATCACGCCGTACCGGTAGAGCGGCACGTACCACGCCTTGAACAGCGCGCTGGCCATCGCGTTGCGGCTTTCCAGCGACGGGTCGCCGTCCAGCCGGTCGCGCAGCGAGGTGCCTTCGAGCCATTCCATGGTCAGCAGGCGGCGGGTGGACAGTTCCTCCACCGGGCGCGGCACGCTGATGTCGGCATGGTCGGCCAGCATGTCGCGATACAGCCGGAGGTGCGAGGCTTCCCGGAGATAGTCCAGCTCCTCGCGCACCCGCTCGGCCAGCTCCTTGTAGACCTCGTCCTGCTGGATGGCGTTGTCGATGCGGTGGTAAACCGCCATCGCCAGCCGGAGCTGTCGCAAATCGGCCTCCACCGTGGAGGTCATGTCCGGATATTGCAGCTTGGCCGCGAGCGGGGTGCCGTCGGGCAGCGTCGCGCGGTGCACCTGCCCCAGGCTCGCCGCCGCCGCCGCCTCGCGCTCGAACGAGCCGAACCGCTTCTCCCAGTCGAGGCCGAGCTCGTTGGCCATGCGGCGCCTCACGAAGCTCCAGCCCATCGGCGGCGCGTTGGCCTGGAGATGCGCCAGCTCCGCCGCATATTCCTCGGGCAGCGCGTCCGGGATGGTGGACAGGATCTGCGCCACCTTCATGAGCGGCCCCTTGAGGCCGCCCAGCACCGCGCGGAGGTCTTCCGCGTGCGCCGTCTTGTTGGTGCGGATGCCGATCCGGCTGCCCGCCAGCCGCGCCGCGATGCCGCCGACCGCGCCGGACGTGCGGGCGAAGCGGCGCAATTCCCCGAAAACGCTGCCGCGCTCGAAATCGTCCCTGGTGGTCATGGCGACCCCTACACCGCTGCCATGCCTCCGGTTCCCCCGTCCGCCGCTTCCAGTTCATCGATGAAGCCGGAAATCACATCGAGGCCACGGTTCCAGAAGCCGGGATCGGTGGCGTCCAGCCCGAACGGCGCCAGCAGCTCCTTGTGCCGCTTCGTGCCTCCGGCGCGCAGCATCTCCAGATATTTGCGCTGGAAATCCGGATGGCCGCCCTGGAACACGTCGAACAGCGCGTTCACCAGGCAGTCGCCGAACGCATAGGCGTAGACATAGAACGGCGAGTGCACGAAGTGCGGCACGTAGGCCCAGAACGCGTCGTAGTCCGGCGTGAAGTGGAAGGCCGGGCCGAGGCTCTCGGTCTGGACCTCGCGCCACAAGGCGCCGATGCGCTCGGGCAGCAGCTCGCCCTTGCGGCGCTCGTCGTGCAGCAAGGTTTCGAACCGGTAGAACGCCACCTGGCGTACCACGGTGTTGAGCATGTCCTCCACCTTGCCGGCCAGCATCCGCCGGCGGCGCCTCGGATCGGTTTCGGCGTCCAGCACGGCGCGGAAGGTGAGCATCTCGCCGAACACGCTGGCGGTTTCGGCCAGGGTCAGCGGCGTGCCGCTCATGAAGTAGCCCTGTTCGGCCGCCAGCACCTGGTGCACGCCGTGGCCTAGCTCGTGCGCCAGCGTCATCACGTCGCGGGTGCGGCCATGGTAGTTCAACAGGATGTAGGGATGCGCCGACGGCACGGTCGGGTGCGCGAAGGCACCGCTGGCCTTGCCCGGACGCAGGGTGGCGTCGATCCAGGACCGGTCGAAGAAGCGGCCGGCGATCTCGCCCATGGACGGATCGAACGCGCCATAGGCGCCCAGCACGCGCTCGCGGGCTTCGCTCCAGGGCACCATCCGGTCCTCGTCGCCGGGGAGCGGGGCGTTGCGGTCCCAATGCTGCAGCGTGTCGAGGCCAAGCCAGCCGGCCTTGAGCCTGTAGTAGCGGTGCGACAAGCGGCCATAGGAGCCGCGTACGGCCTCCACCAGCGCTTCCACCACCTCGTCCTCGACCATGTTCCCGCGATTGCGCGCCGAACCGGGCCGCGGATAACGGCGCCAGGTGTCGGAGATCTCCTTGTCCTTGGCCAGCGTGTTGGTGATCAGGGAGAACAGGCGGATGTTGCGGTTGAACACCTCGCCGATCGCCTTCGCCGCCCGCTCGCGGGTCGGACGGTCGCGATCCGACAGCCGGTTGAGCGCATCGCCCACCGTGAGCTGTTCCGGCGCCGCCGCGTCGTCCTCGCCCGGGACGGGAACGCGCAGGGCGGCCATCGTCTCGTCGAACAAGCGGCTCCAGGCCGACGCACCGGTGACCGCCTTGTCGTGCAGGAGGCGCTCGTTCTCCTCGCTGAGCTGGTGCGGCCGGAACACCCGCAGGTCGCGCAGGAACGGCGCCCACCGCGCGAGTGAGGGGTCACGCAGCCGCTCGGCCAGCGCATCCTCGTCCAGCCGGTTCAGCTCCAGCGTGAAGAACACCAGATGGGACGAGATCGCGGTGATGCGCTCGTTGGTCGACTGGTAGAAGCGGCCCACCACCGGATCCACCGAATCGCCCGCGAACAGCAGCCCGGCATAGGATCCCGCACGGCCCAGCACCTCGTCGATGCGCTCGTATTCGGCGATCGCGGCCGCGAGCGTGGCGCCGTCGAGGGTATCGAGCTTTCCCGCATAGGCGGCGGCGAAGGCCCGTGCCGCCGCCTCCGCCGCGTCGAGGTCGCTTCTAAGGACCGGGCTGTCGGGACCCTCATAAAGGTCGGACAGGTTCCATTGCGGAAGGTCGGCCGCGCCGGCCCCGGTCGCCGAGGCGGCATTGTCGCGGAGCATCCCCTTGACCGGCGAGGCGGGGGAAGATGGCGGGGCAGCGGTGAACATGTGGGTGGTGGTCCCTGATCCTGTTCCCCCGATCTATGACCCGAACCCCACCGAGGGAAGGGCACGGCAGATAATCGGTTCCGGCGCGGAGGAACCCGGACCGGCGCACCGGCCCACTCCCATGACAGCGGCGTCCGGCGAATGCGCCGCGCATGTTGCTCCGGGCGGGTCGCCCGGGCTGGTTGTCCGGGCGGCCGCGCGTGCCGCCTCATACCGTGCCGCATGATGGATCGGCATCGGGCACGGCCACCCCTGTGGCGGATCGCGCGAGTGATGGCGGCGTTGCGGATCGGGGCGACGCCGGCCGGCCCGATGTTTCCGGCGTGGGGTCGGGCGGCCGGTGGCCGATAACTCCCGATCTCATTCGAGGTGGGCCAGGAACCGCTGCTCGGATCGGCCATGCGGGCCGAGCGGCCGATGATCTGCGCGCCAGCCGCTCATGCGCGCGGCGCCAGCAGGATCAGCATGCAGCCTGCGAGGCAGATGGCGCCGCCGAGCAGGTCCCAGCGCGTGAGCGACACGCCTTCCGCGGCGCGCATCCAGACGAGCGACGCGCAGAGATAGATGCCGGCATACACGGCGAAGCTGCGGCCGGCACTGGTGCCGCCGGTGCGAGCGAGCAACAGGGCGAACGCGGCCAGGAAGAACAGCGACGGCAACAGCCACCACGCCGTGCGTCCCTGCCGGACCACCACCCACACACCGAAGCAGCCGCCGATCTCCGCCACCGCCGCCAGCGCGAACAGCACCAGATCGCGCAGCGGCAGCATGGCTTCCGCCGGACCGACCCTCACGGATCCTGTCGCATCTCGTGGTCACCCAGGATGTCCGCCACGTAGAATTCCCGCACGAGCACCAGTCCCGCCGCGGCCATCGGGGTACCGAGGACGATGCCCAGCGGGCCGAACAACGTTCCCCCCGCCGTCATGGACAGGATGGTGACGGCCGGCGGCAGCTCCACCAGACGCTTCTGCACCAGCGGCGAGATCAGGTAGCCCTCCACCAGATGGGCCAGCACGTAGATCAGCATCACCCACAACGCCATCACCGGGCTGACCGCGAGGGCCACCAGCACCGCGGGGATAGCGGCGAGGATCGCGCCGAAATACGGGATGAAGGTGAGGATGCCGGCCAGCACGCCCAGCGCCAGCGGCACCGGCGTGCCCAGCAGGGCCAGACCCACCGTGGTCACCACCGCCACCACCAGCATGTCGACCATCTGCCCCAGCAGCCAGCGCCGCATCGCCCGGCCGACCTTGCACAGGATCACGGCCGCACGAGGCCGGTGCCGGATCGCCACCAGCCGCAGCATGCCCCTTCGGTACAGGTCGGGCGCGATGGCGAAATACAGCGCGGTGATCACCAGCAGCACCGCCGTCGCGAGCAGATCCAGCGTGACGCCCAGCACCTTCATCGCCGGCTGCGCGATCTCGGTAGCACTCTCCCCGCCGCCGCTTCCTCCGCCGGTCTGCAGGTGCGACATCACCTTCTGGCCCCAGAACGTCGACTGGTAGCGGTCGCGCAGCGTCGCCGCTTCCTGGCTCAGCTGGCTGGTGAGGTCGGTAGCCTGATGAAACAGGCGCGGACCCAGCACCGCCACGCCTCCGGCGCACGTCAGCAGGATCAGCACGCACAGGAGCGTCAGCACCAGGACCGGCTTCCAGCCCGTGCGCCAGGCCAACCAGTCGGCCCCGCCCCTCAGGGTGATCCCGAGAAGGGCGGCGAAGAACACCAGCAGCACCAGCTTGGACAGCAGCCACACCAGCAGCCCGCCGATCGCCACGGCGATCGCCGTGCGCGCGACCCCGGCCAGCCTCGCCGCGGACCAGATCACGGGAGGCGAGAGCGGCACCGGCACCGCCCCCTCGGGCATCGGCACGTCGAGGTGGGACGATGACATCACGGGCGAATCCTGGGCATGGCCCGGAGTGTCGCCCGGATCGGCGGCGGGCGCGACGGCACGCTTCGGTGATCGGGGCCGGTCGCGGCAGTGCGCGACGGGTCGTCCTCCCTCACCCGCGGCGCATCGAACGGTGCCCATCGCCGGCCGCGCGGGAACCCGGATCGCGTCGCCGCACCCGGCCGGCCCGAGCCTCTAGCTCCGAGCCCCTGGCCCCAGGCCACTAGCCCCAGGCCGGGCCCGGGCGCTTCAGAAGAACAGCGCGTGCAGCAGCCAGTAGAGCAGGCCCGCCAGCGTGATCGCCACCGGCAGCGTGAGGATCCAGGCCAGCGCGAGGTTGCGCAGCGTCCGGCGTTGCAGGCCGGACCCGTTGGCGGCCATGGTGCCGGCCACGCCGCTGCTCAGGATATGGGTGGTCGACACGGGCAGGCCGTAGAGTTCGGCGAGCCCGATGGTGGCGGCCGCGACCAGTTCCGCGCTGGCGCCCTGGCCGTAGGTCAGGTGGGTCTTGCCGATGCGCTCCCCCACGGTCACCACGATCCGCTTCCAGCCGACCATGGTGCCGAGTCCGAGCGCGATCGCCACCGAGACCTTGACCCAGACGGGGATGAAGCGGGTGCCGTGGTTCAGCTGGCCGGCATAGCGCTTGAGCGTGTCGGACTCGCCCGCGGTGAAATGCGCTCCCTCCCGGGGAAGCAGGCGGACCGCCTCGGCAGCCAGGTACATGTCGTTGCGGACGTTGCTGACGGCCTCGGCGGGCACCCGGCGGATGGCGCCGTAGGACTGGATCTGCCGGCCGATATCGTCGGACAGGGACGACAGGGCGGCATAGGAGGCCGGCTGGTCGAGCCGCTTCTCCTTGATGGCCCTGTCCACGATGCCGCGGGCCCGGGCGGCGCTGATGGCGGGGGTGCCGTCCGCGTGGAGCGCGAAGATCGCGCTCGCCTCGTGCGTCGACTGGATGAAGGCCGGCGTGGCCGAGTCCGGGATCGCCCGGTTGAGGGCGAAGGCCGTGGGAGCCGCGCCGATCAGGATGAGCATGATCAGGCCCATGCCCTTCTGGCCGTCGTTGCCGCCATGCGAGAACGACACGCCCGTGCAGGTCAGGATCAGCAGCGCGCGGATCCAGAGCGGCGGCGGCCGGTCGCCTTCCGGCGCCCGCCACAACTCGGGGCGCCGGACGAGGGTCTTGGCGAGCAGCAGCAGCCCTCCGGCAGCCAGGAAGCCGACGATCGGGCTGAACAACAGCGACTCCAGCACCTTGAGCGCCTGATCCCACTGCACGCCCGATTGCGGCTGGTCCCTGGGTGTCAGCAGCTGGTTCGCCAGGCCCACTCCGAGGATGGACCCGATCAGCGCGTGGGAGGACGAGTTCGGGATGCCGACCGCCCAGGTCAGCAGGTTCCAGATGATGGCCGCCAGCAGCAGCGCGAAGATCATGGCGTAGCCGCCCTGGCTTCCGGCGGACAGGATCAGGTCGATCGGCAGCAGGGTTATGATGGAATACGCGACCGCGCCGGTGCTCAGCAGCACGCCCAGGAAGTTGAAGCAGCCGGACCACACCACCGCCACCATCGGCCGGAGGCTGTGGGTGTAGATCACGGTGGCGACCGCGTTGGCGGTGTCGTGGAAGCCGTTCACGAACTCGAAGCCCAGCGCGATCAGCAGTGCCAGCCCCAGCATCACGAGCGTACCAATCGCGAGCGGGGGCGCCCCGGTCTCGTGCATGTCGGACACGAGCCCCCAGGTGGCGTAGCCGAGGCCGCCGGCCAGCATCAGCACGAACAACAGGGTTCCGGCGACGCTGGGACGATTCCGCCCCCGCCCGGTCCTTCCGGCGTCGCGGGCACGGCTGGCGAAAGGCGAGCTCGGCGCCACGCGGGCGGCGACGTCGGACATCGGAAACTCTCCGGCGGGTTCGTCCCATGCTACGAGATGAGGCCGCTCTCGGCTCCGTCCCGACCGTGAACCTTGGATGACATCGCGACGTGAGCCGCCGGCATCAGGAGTGGCACCGGGGATGGTGTCGGGCGCTGCCCCGCTTTCCCGCCCCCGAGCGCCCACGCCGCCGACAACAATGCTCGGCGGGGCAGGCTATCGATCCGGATCCTGCCATTTGCCAGGCGTCCGCGCGGCGCCGATGCACCCCGCTGCCGCCCCATGCCGGGGATTACCGTACGGCACCGCGCCTTTACCCCCGTGGTCGGTAGCGTGGAGGTGGCGGTAGCCCGGCCCGACACTTGTCGGACTGGATCACGAACGCTCCCGTACCGGCCGCTTCATGTCCCTGGGGGCGACCCATTCGTCTCACCCGGCGTAGCGGCGATGAGGGCGAGAGCAGGCCGCCCTCCGCTATTGGCGATCTCCTCCAGATCCTGTGTTCGGGACGTCTGGGCTCTCGTCGGCGTGCGGCGTTCGGCACAGCCCACGCCGCGATCATGATGTCTGGAGATACGAAAGCGGACGGATTGAAATCGCGGACGCGGGATCGCAGGGTGAATAACTCTAATTCAGATCGCGCCATACCCGGCGCCTGCCGCGCCTCCTAGCTAGGTCCTTTCCGCACGCACACGGAGGCGATCCATGATCAAGATGACGCTACTCATCGCGCGCAAGCCGGGGATGTCGGTCGAGGAGTTTCGGGAATATTGGGGCACCACTCACCTCAAGGCCGTGGCGTCCGTCCCCGAGAGCAAGGTTTCACGAGGCTATCGCCAGCAGCACAACACCTATGTGGTCCCGGACCATACCGCGGCCGCGCCATTCGATGGGATCGCGGAAGCCTGGTACGACAGCATCGAGGACGCGATGACCTTCATCAATTCCGATGGATGGTGGAACATCATCAAGCGGGACGATCTGAACTTCATCGACATAACGAAGACCCAGATCATGCTTTCCGAAGAAAGGCGCTTCGACTAGGGCGTGTCATGCGACATCTTGGCATCATCGGCGCAGGCACGGTCGGTCAGGCGATCGCCCGGCTCGCGATCGCGGCGGGTCGGAGCGTCGTGATCGCTGGTCGCCGCCCTGCGGCGGACCTGAAGGTTCTGGCGGAGCAGCTTGGCGGCGCAGAGCCAGGCGCGGTCCGGGACGCGGCGGCGCTGGACATGGTGGTTCTTGCCGTCCGTTGGCCCGACATCGCCGAGGTTCTTGCCCCGCTTTCGCGGAGCTGGCGGAACCAGATCCTGATCGACGCAACCAATCCGTTCGTGACCTTCGAGCCGCCGCAGTTGGCAGAACTCGACGGTCAAAGCGCCAGTGCCATCGTCGCGAAACAGGCGCCGGGCGCGCGCGTCGTCAAGGCGTTCAACTCGGTCACGATGGCAAACTTCACCAAGGGACCGCTCGACGGCCGAGCCCGACGGGTTCTCTTCGTGTCCGGCGATCACGCGGACGCCAATACGGAAGTCGCCGCCCTGATCGAGGACATGGGCTATCGGGCGATCCTGCTCGGCGACCTCGAAACGGGCGGCCGGCTGCAGCAAGCCGGTGGTCCGCTCGCCGGAAGAGACATTCTCCTCGGCACGGGAGCCGGAGAAGGAAACTAACCGTGCATGCGCTGACGCCGCGACCATTTGTCGGCTAGGGTCGGGGTCGCGATGCGAGATCAGCTGACGGCGCTCCGGGTCTTCGTCCTTCTCGCGCGGAGCGGCAGCTTCTCGGGCGCCGCGAAGACCCTGGGCGTGTCGCAGGCAACGGCTTCGCGCATGATCGCGTCGCTGGAGCAGCATCTCGGCGTTACTCTGGTCACGCGCTCGACACGAGCTGTGGTCTTGACCGAGCGCGGCCGGAACTATCTGTCGGCGATCGAGCCGGTGCTGGCGGCCCTCGACCACGCCGGACAGGCCGCCGTGGAGACGTCTCGTCTCACCGGGACCCTCCGGATCGGACTGGCGGCCGCGAATGCGATCAACCAGGTCATCCCACATCTGAACGACTTCATGGCGGCACATCCGGACCTGTCGGTATCGCTCATCTCGGATGATAGACGTCAGGATCTCATCCTCGAGCAGGTCGATGTGGCCCTCCGATTTGGGAAGCTGCCGGATACGGGGATGCGGGCGCGCAGGATCGGCTCCTGGCCGCTGGTCGTGGCCGCCTCGCCTGCGTACCTCGACGCGCATTCCGCTATTCGCCATCCCGAGGATCTCGTCGATCACGACTTCGTCGTCGCAGGGCCGATCGTCGGCCGGCGGATGCAGATCACCAGGGATGGCGACTCCCGGACGTTCGAGGTCAGGGGCAGACTCAGCGTCACGTCGAGCGAGGTCGCGGTCGCGGCAGTTCGGCAGGGGCTCGGGCTGGGTGCTGCGAGTACATCGGCACTCGGCAACGATCTGGCGGCTGGGCGACTCGTCCGGTTGCTGCCCGATTGGCAGATCGGCGATCTCGAAGCCCATGCCCTCTTTCCCGGATCGCAGCCCCCGCAGCGAGCGGCCCGGCTCTTCGTCGATCATCTCGTGGCGGCGCTCAGACAAGCTTCCTGAAAGAATGACAACCCGACTTCGGGCGTCGTGGCGCTTTTTCGCGAAGGCGACGATCGTTCGGACAGGGATCGCGCCTGGCTGAACTTCCGCTCCGGTCCGCGCCGTTCCAGCTCCCGATAGTTCGGCGCCGCGCAAAGGATCAACGCAGACGAGGGCTACAGCATCGCGAGAGGTGCGTTTGACCGCGCGGAAGAGGGGTAGTGGCTTGCTCACATGGACGACACGACGAATCTTGCCGCGGGGCCGGAAAATTCAGCGGAACATGGGTCACCAAGCGCGCGAAGGTCTTGCGAACGACGCACTGAAATCCATTGAGGCGCCGATGCGGGCATGCGCAGGATCGACCGATTTCCACCGGCCTTGCACGCACATCCCGAACAGGTCAGGTATCGGGTCGCGCAGGCCCAGCGAGCAACTCCGTCGAGTGTCGACGCATACGAACCCGCCGATCCATCGTGGGCCGGGGGCGTGGCGACCAAAGCTGTACAACCATTGCGGCGTTCCGCGCCTGGGTCATGAGGTCCCGATCCGGGCCTACCTCCAGGGCCGGTGTCGGGACGGAGGCACGGCGCGGGCGCCCCTGCGGTTTCTTCCGTCCACCACCAGCATCATGACCAAGATGGCCTGCGCGGCCACGGCTCCGCTTCCGCGTGGCACGCGCCCCGGCGCGGGCGACATCCACGGACGTCGCCCGGCCTTCCGGGATAGCCGGCTGCGCTAGGCCCGCAGCGCAGACTTGGCGGTGGCTTCCCCGGACAGGATGCGCGCGAACTCCTTGGGCACCACGTGCCAGAACTTCGGCAACGCCTTGTTCCAGTCATGCAGCAGCAGGGCGGCGAAGCGGGAGGAGGACTCCCGGGCGTGGGTTTCCACCAGCCGCAGCAGCTCGTCATGCCAGCGCGCCTCGGTGACGCGGTTCCAGATCAGCGTGTCCGGATTGACCCTTGCCTCGAAATCGCCGTCGGCGTCGTAGACGAAGGCCATGCCACCGGTGAAGCCGGCCCCGAAATTGTCGCCCACAGCGCCCAGCACCACCACGGTGCCGCCGGTCATGTATTCGCAGCCATTGGAGCCGCAGCCCTCCACGACCGCGGTGGCGCCGGAATTGCGCACCGCGAAGCGCTCCCCCGCCTGCCCCGCCGCATACAGCGCGCCGGCGGTGGCGCCGTAGAGCACTGTGTTGCCGATGATGGCGTTCTGGTTGCTGACCAGCGCGGACGTCGGAGACTGGCGCACGACGATGGTGGCGCCGGACAGCCCCTTGCCCACATAGTCGTTGGCGTCGCCGATCACCTCGAGCTTGAGGCCCTTCACCGCGAAGGCACCGAGCGACTGGCCGGCCGAGCCGCGCAACCGCACCGTCAGGTGGCCATGCGCCAGTGTGTCCTGCCCGAAGCGCCGCACGATGCGCGAGGAGATCTTGGTGCCGATCGCGCGGTGCGTGTTCTGCACGTTGTAATGCAGCTGCATCTTCTCGCCGTGCTCGAACAGCGGCTTCGCATCGGTGATCATCTGCGCGTCGAGGGTTTCCGGCACCTCGTTGCGGCCTTCCCGGGTGCAGTAGCGTGCGTAGGGTCCGGGATCGGCCTGGGCCAGCAACGGATTCAGATCCAGATCGTCGAGATAATCGGCGCCCCGGCTAGCCTGATAAAGCATGTCGGTTCGCCCGATGATCTCGTTGAGCGAGCGCACGCCGAGCGAGGCCAGGATGTTGCGAACATCCTCGGCGATGAACGAGAACAGGTTGATCACCTTCTCGGGCGTGCCATCGAACTTCTCGCGCAGGGTTTCGTCCTGTGTGCACACGCCCACCGGGCAGGTGTTGGAATGGCATTGCCGCACCATGATGCAGCCCATGGCCACGAGGCTCGCGGTGCCGATGCCGTACTCCTCCGCACCGAGCATGGCCGCGATCACCACGTCGCGTCCCGTCTTGAGGCCGCCATCGGTGCGCAGCTTCACCCGGTGCCGCAGCCGGTTGAGCATCAGCACCTGATGCGCTTCCGCGAGCCCCATCTCCCAGGGCAGGCCCGCATACTTCACCGACGTCTGCGGGCTGGCCCCGGTGCCGCCGGAATGGCCCGAGATCAGGATGGAATCCGCCTTGGCCTTGGCGACCCCGGCGGCGATGGTGCCGATCCCCGAGCGCGCCACCAGCTTCACCGTGACGGTGGCCTCGGGGTTGATCTGCTTGAGGTCGTAGATGAGCTGGGCCAGATCCTCGATGGAATAGATGTCGTGGTGCGGCGGGGGTGAGATCAGTGTCACGCCGGGCGTGGAATGCCGCAGCTTGGCGATCAGGCTCGTGACCTTAAATCCGGGCAGCTGGCCGCCTTCGCCGGGCTTGGCGCCCTGCGCCATCTTGATCTCGATCTCGCGGCAATCGTTCAGGTATTGCGCGGTGACGCCGAAACGCCCGGATGCGATCTGCTTGATCGCCGAGGAGGCGTTGTCGCCGTTGGGACGCGGCCTGGCACGCGCGGGATCCTCGCCGCCCTCGCCGGAATCCGACTTGGCGCCGATGCGGTTCATCGCGATCGACAGCGTCTCGTGCGCCTCCGGGCTCAGCGCGCCGAGCGAGATACCGGGCGCCAGCAGCCGCTTGCGGATCTCGGTGATGCTTTCGACCTCCTCCACCGGGATCGGCGTCCGGCCGCCGCGGAAATCCAGCAGGTCGCGCAGCGCCACCGGCGGCTGGCGCCGCACCGCGTCGGCGTAGCGGCGATAGATCGAGAAGCTGTCGGTGGCGCACGCGGTCTGCAGCGTGTGGATCAGGCCACCATCGAACGCGTGCACCTCGCCCTTGCGGCGCAGCTTGTACAGCCCGCCCACGGGCAGGATCGCCGCGTCGAGGTTCCAGGCCTTGGCGTGGAAGCCCAGCACGTTGCGCGCGAGACCCGGCAGACCGATGCCGGAGATGCGCGACTGCACGCCTGGGAAATATTCCGCGACCAGGGCGCGGGACAGGCCGATCGCCTCGAAGTTGTAGCCGCCGCGATAGGAAGCCACCACCGAGATGCCCATCTTGGACATGATCTTCAGCAGGCCCTTGTCCACCGCCTTGCGGTAGCGCTCCACCGCCGCGCGCAGCGGTACGTCGCCGAGCAGCCCGCGACGATGGCGGTCAGCGATGGATTCCTGCGCCAGATAGGCGTTCACCGTGGTGGCGCCGACGCCGATCATCACCGCGATCGCGTGCACGTCCAGACATTCGGCGGTGCGGACATTGAGGCTCGTGAAGGTCCGCAGCGAGGTATAGACGAGGTGCGTGTGCACCGCGCCGGTCGCCAGGATCATCGGGATATAGGCGCGTTCGGCCGATTGCTTCTCGTCGGACAGGAACACGTGCGCGCAGCCTTCGCGCACCCGCTCCTCCGCCTCGCGGCGGATGCGCGTCAGCGCCTCGCGCAGCCCCGCCTCGCCGTCCGCCGCTGGGAAGGTGCAGTCGATCACGCAGGCGCTGTCGCCCAGGAACTCCAGCAGCGCGTTGTACTCGCCGGTGGTCAGCACCGGGCTCGCCAGCTGCAGCAGGTCGCACTGGCTTTCGTTCTCTTCGAGAACATTGCCGAGATTGCCCAGCCGCGTGGTCAGGCTCATCACCCTGGTTTCGCGCAGGGAGTCGATCGGCGGATTGGTGACCTGGGAGAAGGCCTGGCGGAAATAATGCGCGAGCCCGCGATAGGTCTCGCTCAGCACCGCGAGCGGCGTGTCGTCGCCCATGGAGCCGATCGCTTCCGCGCCTTCGGCCGCCATGGGATGCAGGATCATCTCCAGCTCTTCCAGCGTCGTCCCGACCGCCGCCTGCCTGCGGCGCAACAGCTCGCCGGTGAACAGCGTCGGCTCGGTCGCGTCTGCCCGGACGATGTGGTCGATCTTGCGGATGCGCCGCGCCCAGCCGGTGAAGTCCTGCCGCCCCGCCAGCTTGTCCAGCAGCTCCGCGTCGCCGAAGAAGCGCTTCTCGGCCAGATCCAGCGCGATGGTCTGGCCGGGCCCCAGGCGCCCGCGCGCGACGATCTCGGCGTCCGGCACCTTCACCATGCCGGTCTCGGAGCCGACGATCAGCATGTCGCCCGCGGTGATGGTGTAGCGCAGCGGCCGCAGGCCGTTGCGGTCGAGGCCCGCGATCACCCAGCGGCCATCGGTCGCACAGATCGCGGCGGGGCCGTCCCAGGGCTCCATCACCGCGTTGCAGTACTGGAACATCGCCCGGTGCTCGGGCTTCATCGCCGGCTCGTCGGCGAGCGCTGCCGGCACCAGCAGCGCCTTGGCCATCGGGGCGTCGCGCCCGGCGAAGCACAGCAGCTCGAACACGTTGTCCAACGTGGCGGTGTCGGAACCGCCCGCCTGGATCACCGGCTTGATGTCCTCCATGAACGGGTCGAGCAGCGGGTCGGCCAGGCGCGTCTCGTGCGAGCGCATCCAGTTGGTGTTGCCCGACACGGTGTTGATCTCGCCGTTATGGGCGAGCGTGCGGAAGGGCTGCGCCAGCTTCCAGGTCGGGAAGGTGTTGGTGGAATAACGCTGGTGGTAGATCGCGAAACGCGACACGAAGCGCGCATCCAGCAGGTCCGGATAGAAGTCGGTCAGGTTCTCCGCGAGGAACATCCCCTTGTAGATCACCGACCGGCAGGACAGCGAGCAGATGTAGAACTCGGCGATCTGCGCCGCGATCACCTGCTTCTCGATGCGCCGGCGGATCACATAGAGATCGCGCTCGAACGTTCCCTCGTCCACACCCCGAAGGTTGCGGATCATGATCTGCTCGATCTCGGGACGGGTCGCGTTGGCCTTCTCGCCGATGCAGCCGGCATCGATCGGCACCTGCCGCCAGCCATAGATCGCGTAGCCGAACGCGAGGATCTGGGTTTCCACGATCTGCCGGCAGCGTTCCTGCGCCGCCAGATCGGTCTTGGGCAGGAACACCATGCCCACCGCCACCAGGCTGCCATCGGTGGCATTGCCGGTGGAGGCGATCGCGTCGGCGAAGAAATCCTGCGGGATCTCCACATGGATGCCGGCACCGTCCCCGGTCTTGCCGTCCGCGTCCACCGCGCCGCGATGCCACACGGCGCGCAGGGCGGCGATGCCCGCCTCCACCACGTCGCGCCGCTTGCGGCCGTCCATCGCGGCCACGAGGCCGACGCCGCACGCGTCATGTTCCATGGAAGGATGGTAGGAGCCGGAAAGCGCGCGGACGTTGGCGTCCCAGGCGGCGCGGAACGCCTCCCCGCTTTCGGGCGCGGTCTCGATCGGCAGGATCTCGTTCATCGGCCGTTCTTCCTCAATCCGCCGCCTGGAGCATGGCGTTCGCTCCGATCCACTGGTCGATCTGCTCGGCCGCGTCGCGCCCGTCGCGGATCGCCCACACCACCAGCGACGCGCCGCGCACGATGTCGCCGGCGGCGAACACGCCGGGCAGGCTGGTCATGAAGCTCTTCGGCCCGACCTTGAGCGTGCCCCAGCGCGACACCTCCAGCGCCGGCTCGTTCCACATCGCCGGCAGGTCCTCCGGATCGAAGCCGAGCGCCTTGATCACCAGATCGGCGTCCAGCGCGTGCGCGCTGCCCTCCACGGGGTCCACCGACTGGCGCCCGGTGGCGTCCGGCAGGCCGAGACGCATGCGCACCGCGCGTACCGCCGACACCTTGTGCTCGCCGGTGAACGCTTCCGGCGCCGCCAGCCACTCGAACTCGACGCCTTCCTCTTCCGCGTTCCTGGTTTCGCGGATTGAGCCCGGCATGTTTGCCCGGTCGCGGCGATACAGGCACTGCACCGATTTCGCCCCTTGGCGGACGGCGGTGCGCACGCAATCCATCGCGGTGTCGCCGCCGCCGATCACCACCACCCGCTTGCCGCTGGCGTTCAGCTCGCCGCTGTCGAACTCCGGCACCGCGTCTCCCAGCGACCGGCGGTTGGACGCGGTCAGATAATCGATCGCCTTGACGATGCCGCCGAGCCCGGCGCCGGGACCGCCCAGCTCGCGCGACCTGTACACGCCGGTCGCGATCAGGATCGCGTCGTGCCGGGCACGCAAGGTCGAGAAGGCGATCTCCGTGTCGCTGTCCTCGGATCCGACCCCGCGTCCCAGGTGGAACACGATGCCACCCTGTTCCAGCAGCCGGTGGCGGCGCAGCACCACCTCCTTTTCCAGCTTGAAGCCGGGGATGCCGTAGATCATCAGCCCGCCGACCCGGTCGTAGCGGTCGTAGACGTGCACCTGGTAGCCGCGTTTGCGCAGCTGCTCGGCCGCCGCCAGGCCGCCCGGACCGGCGCCGACGATGCCTACCGATTGCGCGCGCTCCGATGCGGGGACGATCGGCTTCACCCAGCCCTGATCCCAGGCGTTCTCGGTGATGAAGCGCTCCACCGCCCCGATGGTGACGCTCTCGAAGCCGCGCTCGATCACGCAATTGCCTTCGCAGAGCCGGTCCTGGGGACAGATCCGCCCGCAGATCTCGGGGAAGTTGTTGGTGGCGGCGCTGACCTCGTAGGCTTCGTCCAGCCGGTCCTCCGCCACCAGCTTCAGCCAGTCGGGGATGTTGTTCCCGAGCGGGCAGTGGATCGAACAGAAGGGAACGCCGCATTGCGAACAGCGGCTGGCCTGGGTTTCCGCCTGACCGATGCTGAACTCGCGGTAGATCTCGGCGAAATCGGCGCGGCGTTCGGTCGCCTGTCGCTTGTCCGGCTGGTGCTGCTCGACGGAAACGAAACGGAGCATCCGTTCGGGGCCGGTGGTGGCCATGGGGCTGCCTTCCAGACATGCGTGGTGCGCCCCTATCGGAGCCACCCACATGCTAGGACGCGATCAGCGACGAATAAAGACAGCTATCCTGTCCTTACTAGCGATTAGCCACCGGTTTTAGAGAAGATGGTCCTCGCAATCGCCCGGATTTGGTCCGGTTCGGCCCTATTCGGGAATTTCGCGCTTGCCGCCGCCCGGCCGGTAGCGGGCGAGATAGGCCGGCACCACCAGCTCGAGAGGCGTCGGCGCGATCCCGAGCGCCTCCAGTCCGGCGGCACCGTCCGCCACCACGTTGTCGCGGCCCAGCATCGCGAGCTGATCCCGCGTCAGCGGCTTGCCCGGCACATGCTCCAGGAACGATGCCTGCAGCCGCGCCAGGCCCATGGGCACGTCCACCATCCGGCGCCGGCGGTGCGTCTGCTCCAGAATGAAGCGGATGATCTCCCGGAACTTCCAGACGCGCGGGCCGCCAAGCTCGAACAGGCCGCCGGCCGCGTCCGGCGTGGTCAGCACCCGGTGCACCGCGTCGGCCACGTCACCCACATAGACCGGCTGCATCCGGGTATCGCCGCAGAACACCGGCATCACCGGCGCCAGCCTCGCGATCCCGCCGAAGCGGTTGAAGAAATCGTCCTCGGGACCGAACACCAGCGACGGCCGCAGGATGGTGGCGGACGGAAACGCCGCCCGGACCGCCGCCTCGCCCGCCGCCTTGGAGCGGCCATAGGCGCTGGGGCTGTCGGGATCGGCGCCGATGGCCGACACCTGCACCAGTTGCGCCACGCCTGCGTTGGCCGCGGTGCGGGCGATGCGCTCGGCGCCTTCCGCGTGGAGACGGTCGAAATCGCCCTTCCGGCTTTCGGCCAGGATGCCGACCAAATTCACGACGACCGACGCGCCTTCCACCGCGCGGGCCACTGTCGCCTGGTCGCCAAGCGAGGCGTGGAGCGGAACGATCTGCCCCACCTGCCCGAGCGGACGCATCGCCGCTGCGGGCGCGGTCCTCCGTACCGCCACGCGCACCACGTGCCCCTGCGCGGCCAGCCGTCGCACGACGTAGCGCCCGAGAAAGCCCGAGCCGCCGAACACCGTCGCCACGCTTCGAGTCGTCATCCAGCCACGATCCTCTTTCCCGCCGGGCCGCGATCGCCGCGATCCGCCGCCCGCATTCCGCCGCCGACGCGCGGCCACACCGTTCTCCTACAGCAACGGCGCCCACCGGCAACGCCCGCGCCCCGCCCGCCGTTGCCACCGTCGCCGCGCGCCCATCCGCGGGTCCGGGATGGCCTTGCGGCAGGGCGCCCATATTCCTCTTCGACCCCCGTTGACGGCATGCCGACGCCCCATTACACCCCCGCTCCACCGACCCGGCACGCTCCGCACAGACGAGCCGGGTGCCTCCTGAGCCCAGGTGGCGGAATTGGTAGACGCGCAGGTTTCAGGTACCTGTGGCCGAAAGGTCGTGGAAGTTCGAGTCTTCTCCTGGGCACCAAGGTCGAGCACGCCGGCAACCCCTCCCGGGGCCCCGGCGGGATCGCCCGGACGATGATCGTCACACGGTGAGCGTCACGCAGTTCATGGCCAACGCCACCATCCGGCTGCATCGTGGCGACCTTCCCCCCGACATCTCCTTCGGATCGGTGGTGGCGGTCGATACCGAGACCATGGGTCTCAACCCGCACCGCGACCGGCTCTGCCTCGTGCAGCTTTCCGCGGGCGACAACACCGCTCATCTGGTCCAGATCGTTCCTCCCCGCCTCGGCGGCCGCGGTGCCGACTGCCCCAACCTCAAGCGGCTGCTGTCGGATCCGTCCGTGGTGAAGCTGATGCATTTCGCCCGCTTCGACGTGGCGATCCTGCAGCACAGCCTCGATATCGAGGTGTCGCCCGTGCGCTGCACCAAGATCGCCGCCAAGCTGGTGCGCACCTTCACCGACCGCCACGGGCTGGCGCAGCTTTGCCGGGAGCTGCTGGGCGTGGAGCTCAGCAAGCAGCAGCAGAGCTCCGACTGGGGCGCGCCCGAGCTTTCCCCCGAGCAGATGGCCTATGCCGCCTCCGACGTGCTGCATCTCCACGCCCTGTGGAACCGGCTCGGGCCCCTCCTGGAACGCGAGAACCGCACCGCGCTGGCAGAGGCCTGCTTCCAGTTCCTGCCGGCCCGCGCCCGTCTCGATCTGCTCGGCTACGACGAGCCCGACATCTTCGCGCACTGACGGCGGCGGGGCCGGTACCGGCTCCGCACCCTTCCTGGCGATTTGACGGAGGGCGGCACCGTGCCCATACAAGCCGGCCCGTTCCGGCCTATAAGGGAGCGGATGGCCGCCCTCCCCTCGGGCGGCATGCCGCGCCGGTCCGGGCGCTCTTCGCCACCGCAAACCGGGGAGATCATCGTGCTGTTGTTGAACACCCGTGCCCCCCTGCGGACCCGCGGCGCCGGACGGTGCCGGGACTGACCGCTGTGGCACCGCCGCCGGACCCGTTCCCCGACCATCGCCCCGACCTGAACGCCGCGCCTCCCGGCGACGCCCGTGCCGACGGCGCGGCTCCGGTCGGCACGCCCCGCGGTGAAGCGCGACCATGGGAAGCGCCCCCCGCCGCGCCAGGCCGCCCTAGCCCGGGTGCCGCGGACAATGGCGCGCCCCTGCGGCGGCCGGTCGGCGGTTCGCCCGCGACGGGCGCGGCGGATTCGGCGGCTCCCGCGGAGCCGAGTGCCGCCGTGGCCCGCCGCCGCATGAGCCTCGGTCGGGAGATGCTGCACCGCGCCCCGGACTCCCGGCAGATGGCGCGGCGGCGGCGGTTCCTGCGCTGGACCAAATGGGTGCTGCCCGGTGCGGCGGCCGTGCTGCTGATCTCCATCGGGGCATGGCCCGAGATCAGCCGCTCGCTCAACGCGCAAAGGGCCGACCTGAGACAGGCGACGCGCATCGCGCTCGATAGCGGCCGGCTGATCGGCGCCCATTACCGCGGGCTGGACATGCACAACCGCCCCTACACCATCACCGCCGACGAGGCCCAGCAGGCCGGCGGCAACGGCGATCGCATCAACCTCACCCGGCCGATCGCCGACACGCTGACACAAAGCGGAAGCTGGATCATGATACGGGCGGATCGCGGCGTGTACATGCAGCACAGCCAGCTCCTGGACCTGGATGGACACGTGTTCCTGTATCGCGACGACGGCATCATGATGACCGGACCCACCGCCGGGATGGATCTCAAGCGCGGCATCGTGGCGTCCGACGACGGCGTCCACGCGGAGGGACCCTTCGGCGTGCTCGACGCCCAGGGCTACCTGATGTCGCAGCGGGACGATCTGGTGCAGTTCCGTGGCCCCTCCCGCATGATCCTGAACGACGACCACGTGGCCCGGGGACCGGCGCCGGCGACGCACGCCGCCAACGCCGCCGCGCCCGCGCCCGCGCGGGCGCGCCCTGCGGGCGGGGAAACCGGCCGATGACGGTCGCCACGCGGAGCGGCCCGCGGATGCCCCTGGGCCTCCCTTCCGCCGGTCGCCAGCGGCTGCCACGCACGGCACGGCGCGTCGCGCCCCGTCTGCTCGCGGCGGGCCTGATGGCGTCCGCGCTGCTGCCGATTGCCGCGCGAGCGCAGCAGATCGACCTGTCGCATGGCGGCCAGGTGCAGGTGACCGCCGCCGGCGGCTTCAACTGGGACCAGAAGGCGCAGACCGTCACCGCCTTCGACAACGCCCAGGCGGTTCGAGGCAACGTCACCGTCACCGCCGACCGGTTGATCGCCTATTACCGCAAGAAGCAGACGCCTCCCGGCGCCAAACCTGCCGCCGCATCCGGAACGCCGTCCCCCACCCCGGCAGCGCCCGGCAGCGCGACGCCCGCGTCCGCTCCCGCACCGTCTCCGGAGAACCCGGCTCCCGCCTCGCCCGGCGACCCGGATGCTCCCGGCGGGGAGAGCGGCGCCAACGAGATCTACCGTCTGGAAGCCATCGGCCACGTCCACATCTTCACCCAGACCGACCAGGCGTTCGGCGACCATGCGGTGTATGACATCGACAAGGCCGTGCTGGTGCTCACCGGTCACGACCTGCACCTGATCACGCCGCAGGACCTGCTGACCGCGCGCGATTCCATGGAATATTATTCCCAGACGCGCGTCTCGATCGGCCGCGGCGACGCCACCGTCACCACCAACGACGGCCGTCGCATCCGGGCCGACGTGCTGGTGGGCTACAGCGCGCCGCCCGATCCGTCCAAGCAGCCCAAGCCCGCGCCGCCGGCAGCCAACGCCCCCGCGGCGGCGAACGCTCCGGGACAGGACCCCATCGCTTCCTCGGGCAAGCTCGAGAAGGTGAACGCGTTCGGCAACGTGGTGGTCAGGACCCGCACCGAGACCGTGACCGGCGATCGTGGCGTCTACGTGCCCGACACCGGCATTTCCCGCATCGTGGGCAACGTCCACATCACCCGCGGCCAGAACCAGCTCAACGGTGCCGCCGCCGTGGTGAACATGCGCACCGGCCTCGCCACCATGACGGAGGACCCCGGCGCGCGGGTGCAGGGCCTGATCGTCCCGAACGAGGGCGACAGCAACGGCGGCAAGTCCGCAGCGCCCGCGGGCACGGCCAAGCAGAAATGAACGATCTAAGCGTCGAGTCCCGCGATGCGGCCGGTGGACCGGTCTTCTCCCCATTCGGCGACGGGCCGGACGTGGGGCTGATGGCCCGCGGCGTTGGCAAGAGCTACAAGAAGCGCGCCGTGGTGCAGAACGTGTCGATCCACGTCCGCCGCGGCGAGGCGGTCGGGCTGCTGGGCCCCAACGGCGCCGGCAAGACCACCACCTTCTACATGATCGTGGGGCTGGTGCAGCCGGACACGGGCACCATCAGCCTCGACGGGGCGGAGATCACCCAGCTCCCCATGTATCGCCGGGCGCGTCTGGGCATCGGCTACCTTCCCCAGGAAGCCAGCATCTTCCGCGGCTTGAACGTCGAGCAGAACGTGATGGCCGCCCTCGAGGTGGTGGAACCCGATCCCGACCGGCGGGAAACCATGCTGGACGGCCTCCTGAACGAATTCGGCATCGGCCATCTCCGGCGCTCTCCCTCGCTTGCCCTGTCCGGCGGCGAGCGGCGCCGGCTGGAGATCGCGCGCGCCCTGGCGAGCCAGCCGAACTACATCCTGCTCGACGAGCCGCTGGCGGGCATCGATCCGATCGCGGTGGGCGAGATCCGCGACCTCGTATCGCATCTCAAGGATCGCGGCATCGGGGTGCTGATCACCGACCACAATGTCCGCGAAACGCTGGAGATCATCGACCGCGCCTACATCCTGCACGGGGGCACCGTGCTGATGGAAGGCGTGCCGTCGGAGGTGGTGGCCAACGAGGACGTGCGCCGCGTCTATCTCGGCGAAAGGTTCTCGTTGTAGCCTTCCGCCCCGGATGTCGATCGGGCCAAGACTGGAGCTGAGGCAGGCGCAGAGCCTGGTGATGACGCCGCAGCTGCGTCAGGCCATCAAGCTGCTCCAGTTCTCCAACATGGAAGTCGCCGCCTTCGTCGAGGAGGAGCTGGAGCGCAACCCGCTGCTCGAGCGGGACGAGCGCGCCGACGCGTTGCCCGAGCGCGCCGCCCTCGACCAGCGCGACCCGCTTCCCGAACCGCGCGACGCCGCCGAGGCGGTAGGCGGCGATCTCCTGACCACCACCGGCGCATCTCCGCTCGATGCGGACCCCCACGACCAGTACGAGAACGGCCCCGGCGACGGCGTGGCCTACGACAACGCCGATCCCGGCCGCCTTTCCGATCGCAGCCCGGGCGCCAACGGTGGCTTGTCCGGTGGCCCGGAGGATGACGGCACCGCCCTGCTGGCCGAGCAGCCGCGCTCGCTGCGCGAGCATCTGGCCGAGCAGCTCCGCCTCAACATCGCCGATCCGGCCGAGCGGCTGATCGGCGCCCATCTGATCGCGCTGCTGGATGCCGCCGGGCGCGTTCCGACCTCCGACGAGGACATCGCGTCCGCCCTCGGCATCGCCCCGGAGGCGGTGGCGGCGATGCGCGCGCGGATGGGGCGGTTCGATCCGCCGGGATTGTTCGCGCAGGATCTGCGCGGCTGCCTGGAAGCGCAGCTGCGGGAGCTCGACCGGTTCGATCCGGCGATGGCGGCGCTGCTCGACAATCTGGAGCTGCTGGCGCGGCGCGACCTGAAGCGGCTGCAGGCGGTGTGCGAGGTGGACGCGGAAGACCTGGCCGAGATGATCGCCGAGATCAGGGCGCTTGACCCCAAGCCCGGTGCCGGCTTCGACGACGCGCCCATGCAGGCGGTGGTCCCGGACGTGCTGATGTTCGCGACGCCCAAGGGCGAATGGGTGCTGGAGCTCAATCCCGACACCATGCCGCGCCTGCTGGTGAGCGGCGGCTTCTATGCCCGCGCGGTGGTGGGTGCCGGCCGCGACACCAGGCAATATCTGGCCGAGCAGCTGGCCAGCGCGAACTGGCTGGTGAAATCGCTGCACCAGCGCGCGCAGACCATCCTGAAGGTGGCGTCGGAGCTCATGCGCCAGCAGGACGGCTTCCTGCGCCACGGCGTCGGCCATCTGCGACCGCTCATCCTGCGCGACATCGCGGACGCGGTGGAGATGCACGAGAGCACGGTGAGCCGCGTCACCACCAACAAGTACATCGCCACGCCGCGCGGGCTGTTCGAGCTCAAATATTTCTTCACCACGGCCATCGCCGCCACCGCGGGCGGCGAAAGCCACAGCGCCGAAGCGGTACGCCACCGCATCCGGGCGATGGTGGCGGCCGAGACGCCACAGGAAATCCTGTCAGATGACGCGATCGTGGCGGCCCTGCGCCGGGAAGGCGTGGACATCGCCCGGCGAACGGTGGCCAAATACCGCGAAGCGTTGCGCATCCCCAGTTCTGTCCAGCGCAAGCGGGAAAAATCGATGCCGGCCTGATCGGAGCCGGTTCTGCCGGCGCGCCCCAGGCCGGAACAACCGGCGGCCACCGCCATTCGCGCATGTTCCCGCCGCTCGGCGGATGCCAGAACAGGAGTTCGCATCAGATCATGCGCATCACCGTCGGCGGAGCATGCCAGGAGGAGCTGAACGATACCCTGCGGCGCAGGGTCGCCTCGCACCTGAGCCGCATCGCCGCCCGGTATTTCGGCCAGGCTGAGGAAGCCTGTGTCACGTTCGGCCGCGCCCGCTCCTTCTTCACCTGCGACATCAATCTTCAGGCCGACCGCGGACTGATGCTCCACGGCGAAGGCGAAGCCGCCGATGCGCCCAGCGCGTTCGATGACGCGGTGGAGCATATCGCCCGCCGGCTCCGGCGCTATCGCCGGCGCGTTCGCGAGCACGCGCGCGACGTCGCCCGGCGCGACGAGCCGGAGATCGGCCGGCAATACGTGCTCAAGCCCACCGAGACCGACGGGTCGCGGATGGGTGCCGGCATGGCACCGGTCTGCGCCACGGTGGTGGATACCGAGCGGATGCCGCTGTCGACGCTGTCGGTCGGCGAGGCGCTGATGCGGCTCGAGCTGGCCGACGAGCCCGCCCTGATGTTCCGCAACTGCGCGACGGGGGAGATCAACGCCGTCGTCCGCCGCCCGGACGGTTTGATCGGCTGGATGGACCCGACGTCCGAATAGAACGAGGCCGTTCTCCCGGCCCCGGCGGATGGGCAGCTGTTGTAGCTACCTGAAGGACTGCTCCGCCGGTGGATCGACCGTCCCCCGCTCAATCGGAAGCGAGATCCGCTTTCGACCCGGACGAATGCCCCTCGGAAGGCATGCCCCCGATCGCGAACCGCACCGCCGGATCGGGCTGCCCGTCAACGCCGGTGAGCGGCCGGCGCGCGCCGTCCGGCCTGCCTCAATGCACCGAGGCCGCGACCATCTCGTGCTGCTGGATGGCCGCCACCGCCACCTCTCGGTCGCCGGCCAGTGCCATCGGCGTGCCGTCGGCGGCGTGGATGGCGAAGGCGATCTCGCCATCCACCAGCACCGACTTGACGTAGGCAAGCTGGCTGACGCCGAGCGCCTGCAGCTGGCGGGTCGACAGGTGGCGGATGTCGATGGGCATCCCATCGGCGAACGCGTCTCGGCTGGAACTGCTGTTCATGGCTTGTCCACCCCGTTGGGGGCGTCCTTTCGGCGGGGAACGGACATTCCGCTCATGGGCAACGCCGTCACCCCCGGCTGGTTATTGGATGTCTGGGGGCCGATCGACCGCCGCACCGGTTCAGGCAAGGTATGGTGCGGCCGGGGCGACCGGCTCATTCCTCGACCGCGGCGCTCCGCAGCACCCGGGCGGGGCGGGCCTTGACCAACTCCCCCCCTTCCCGTCCCGCGCGGCGGCCGGCCTCCGTGCGCCCGATCTCGATCCGCTTGACCCGGACCTCGGGCTGCGGCCGCACCAGGTCGATATGCAGCAGACCGCTATCAAGCCAGGCGCCGCCGATCTCGATCCCCTCGGCCAGCACGAAGGCGCGCTGGAACTGCCGGGCGGCGATGCCGCGGTGCAGAAACACCCGGCCTTCGCTGTCGTCCGTTTGCCGGCCGCGGATCACCAGCTGGTTGTCCTCCTGGGTGATCTGGAGGTCTTCCATCGCGAACCCGGCCACGGCGAGCGTGATCCGCAGCCCGGTGGGGCTGATCTGCTCGATATTGTAGGGCGGATAGCCTTCCGAGGATGTCTTGGAAGCGCGTTCGAGCATCTGCTCGAGGTGATCGAAGCCCAGAAACATGGGCGAGGTGAACAATCGGCCGGACATGCGAGCCTCCTCCTGGGAGCGAGACGGAGTCGGACCGGCGCCCGAGGCACGCCGTCCTTGATGCTATATTGCGATGCCCTGGCCACCATGCAACCGGGCGCGTGGAACACCGTCGGCTACCCGTGGCTCTCGGCGACGGCGCGCATCGGCACCGAGGGGGAATGAACGGTGCGGCCGACGGTGGCGCGTGTCCGAGCACGCCGTCACGGATGAACCGTGACCGCGCATCCTGGCGTCCGGCGTCGCGGAACGCTACATCGCGCGCATGAGCGACGCCTCCCCCGCCCCCGAAGCCCACGCCGGCGCTGCCGCGGAAACCCCCGCCGCCGAGCTGCTGGACATCCTGGTGGCTCCCCACCCGGTGTTGAAGCAGAAGGCGCGCGTCGTCCGGCCGGAAGATGCCCAGGCGCTGCGCGCGCTGCTGCCGCGGATGTTCGCCACCATGTACCACGCCCCCGGCATCGGGCTCGCGGCACCGCAGATCGGGATCGGGCTCCGGGCGGCGGTGGTGGACGTGGCCGACGAAGGCGAGCGCCATCCGCTGGTGCTCATCAACCCGGAGGTGATCGAGCACAGCGACAGTCTCGCCGCCCGGGAAGAAGGCTGCCTGTCGCTGCCGAACCAGTACGCGGAGGTCGTTCGTCCGGAGAAGGTGCGGGTCCGGTTCCAGGACATCGAAGGCCGCACCACTGAGCTGGAAGCGGACGGGCTCCTGGCCACCTGCCTCCAGCACGAGATCGACCATCTCGACGGCATCCTGTTCGTGGACCATCTGAGCACGCTGAAGCGCAACATGGTGATGCGGCGCCTGGCCAAGGACCGGAAGACCGGTCGTGGCTGACGCCGCGCCGGACGGCGAGGCCGCCGTCGCGCCGGCCCCGACTGCCGCCAGGCTCCGTCTGGCCTTCATGGGCACCCCGGACTTCGCGGTGCCCGCGCTGCGCGCCCTGCACGCCGCCGGCCATGAGATCGCGGCCGTCTACAGCCAGCCCCCCCGCCCGGCGGGGCGCGGCCAGAACGTGCGGCCGCAGCCGGTGCACGCCGAGGCCGAGCGCCTCGGGCTCCCGGTGCGCACTCCGCTCAGGCTGAAGCGCGACGAGGCGGCCTGGGAAGCGTTCCGGGTGCTCGATCTCGATGCGGCCGTGGTGGCGGCCTACGGGCTGATCCTGCCGCGCCCGATGCTCGACGCCCCCCGCCGGGGTTGCCTCAACATCCACGCCAGCCTGCTGCCGCGCTGGCGGGGAGCCTCGCCGATCCAGGCCGCGGTGCTGGCCGGGGACCCGGAAAGCGGCGTCACCATCATGCAGATGGAGGAAGGGCTCGACACCGGGCCGATGCTGGATCGCCGGGCGGTGCCGATCCAGGCCGACACCACCGCCAGCACCCTGCATGACGCGCTGGCAGCCCTCGGCGCGCGGATGATCCTCGACGTGCTGGCCCGGGCTCCCGAAGCGGTGCCGCAGCCGGACGCCGGCGTCACCTACGCGCCGCGACTGGACCGGAACGACGGCCGGCTGGACTGGTCGGAACCCGCGATCGCGCTGGACCAGCGGATACGGGCGATGACGCCATGGCCCGGCGCCTTCACCCTGCTGGACGGCACGCCGCTCAAAATCATGCGGGCGGCACCGGAAAGGGTGCCGGGGGCCGCCGGAGGCCGCGCGGGAGAAGTGCTGGCGAGCGGCCGTGACGGGCTGCTGGTCCGATGCGGCGAGGGTGCGCTGCGGATCGAGCAACTTCAGCTGCCGGGGCGGGCGGTGCTGGACGCCGCCAGCTTCCTGCGCGGACGGCCGCTTCCCCCCGGCACCCTGCTCGGATGCTGACGGGCGACGACCCGGCCTCGCGGCCCGGGGATACGACGCCCCCCGACGCCGTGCCGACGCGCCGCTGGGCGCTCCTGATCGAATATGACGGCGCCGGCTTCGTCGGCTGGCAGCGGCAACGGAGCGGCGTGTCGGTCCAGGCCGTGCTGGAAGCGGCCGCCGCCCGGCTGTTCGGCGGGCGCGCGATCAACAGCATCGTCGCCGGTCGCACCGACGCCGGCGTCCACGCCGCCGGGCAGACCGTGCAGCTCGATCTCCCCCTACGGCCGGGACTGGACGGGTTCCGGCTGCGCGAGGCGCTCAACTTCCACATGAAGCCGCATGCCGTGTCGGTGCTGGAAGCGGCGCCGGCGCCCGACGACTGGAACGCCCGCTTCTCGGCCATCCGCCGCCGCTATCGCTTCCGCATCCTCAACCGGGCGGCGCGGCCGGCGCTCTCGGCTGGCAGGGTCTGGCACGTCAAGACGCCGCTCGACGCGTCACGCATGGCCGCCGCGGCCGGGACCCTGCTCGGGCGGCACGATTTCTCGTCGTTCCGGGCCTCCAGCTGCCAGGCCCGCAGCCCCCTGCGCACGCTGGACCGCCTCGACGTCCGGCGCGACGGCCAGGGGGACGAGATCGTGGTGGAGGCGGAAGCCCGCGCATTCCTGCACCACCAGGTACGCAACATGGTGGGCACGCTGAAGCTCGTGGGCGATGGCTCCTGGCCGGTGGAGCGCGTGGCCGCAGCGCTCGCCGCCCGCGATCGCGCCGCCGCCGGCCCCACGGCGCCGCCGGACGGGCTGTGCCTCGTGGGGGTGGATTACCCCGTGAGCCCGTTCGGCCGGCCGGCGGCGGCCCCGGACTAGGCCGCCTTTCCGCGATGTCGCGCGACGCGCCGCCAGGACCGGGATGAACCGCATTCCCGGGCGGCGACCGCTCCCCCAAGAACGCTAGGCGGTGGGCGGCTTCAACGGTGCCGGCGACGGGGGTGGTCCGGCGGCGGGAGACGCGGCACCCGGTGGGTCGCGATAGGGCGGCAGCACCTCCGCGAGCGCCAGCAATCCGGCGCTCGATCCCGCCACCAGCAGCGCCACCAGCAACGCCCGGGCACGCCCTACTTCCAGCCCGTGACGGGCCAGGAACCAGTGCAGCCAGAACCAGTACGCGCCCAGCAGGGTCACCACGACGCCGACCGCGAGCTTCTGCGCGACGCCGGCGTGCAGCAGCAGGGCCATCACCAGCAGCGCCGGCATGTAGGCCACCATGATGAGCCAGCCGGACCAGACGGACGCGGTCGCGAAGCGCAGCCAGCGATCCTGCCGCTTCCAGCGGCGCGCCAGCAGCTCGGTCAGCACCGGAGGCAGCAGCAGCGCGCAGAGCGACAACAGCGACAACAGAAGGTTCACGGCCGTGGGATGGTGCGACATCGCCAGGGCGGTGCCGACCAGCAGAAACGCGATCCAGGGCGCCAACGCCGCCAGAAACGCATCGCGGGTAGGCTCGAAGCAGCGCAGCGCGTCGCGGCGCCCCCGCGACAACAGCAGCAGGCCCAGCAGCACGCTGCCGCCGCCGGACATGCCGGGGCGGCCTGGCAGACGCCGGGAATCGCGGCCGCCGGTCCGCCTGGGGTCGTTGTCGGGCTTGCGGGGCGCCATCAGCCCATCACCCGCCGGATGAAGCGCTCATAGATCGCCTGGAGCTGTTTCAGCTCGCCCACCGGAACGTTCTCGTCGACCTTGTGCATGGAAGCGCCCACCAACCCGAACTCCGCGACGCCGCAATAGCGGGCGACGAAGCGCGCGTCCGACGTGCCGCCGCCGGTGTCCAGCACGGGGCGGCGCCCGGTCTCGGCCTCGATCGCCTCGACCAGCAACGCCACCTCGGGCGCGGCATCCGTGCGGAACGCCTCGCCGCCCACCCGGATATCGACGCGCCCCCGCGGCGCATGCCGGGCCACGGTAGCCCGCAACATGTCGGACAGCGAAGCGCCGTCATGAAGGTCGTTGAAGCGGATGTTGAGCTTCGCGCCCGCGCGCGCCGGGATCACGTTGAAGGCGCCGTTGCCGACGTCGACACTGGTGACCTGCAGGCTGGAGGGCTGGAAGAACGGCGTGCCCTCGTCCAGCGCGGCCGAGGTGAGGTCGGACAGGATGCGGAGCAGCCGGTGCACCGGATTGTCGGCGCGATCCGGATAGGCCGCGTGGCCCTGGGTCCCTTCCACCGTCACGGTGGCGTTCAGCGTCCCGCGACGGCCGATCTTGACCATCTCTCCCAGCCGCTCCGGGTTGGTCGGTTCGCCCACCAGGCAGAAATCCGGGATCTGGCCATGGGCGGCCATCCATTCGAGCACCCGGACGGTGCCGTTCACGGCGTCGCCCTCCTCGTCGCCGGTGATCAGCAGGCTGATCGAGCCGGAAAGCGCGGTGTCGCGATCGGCCAGATGGCGACCGGCCGCCGCGACGAAGGCAGCGATGCCTCCTTTCATGTCGGCCGCACCCCGCCCGACCAGCACGTCGCCGTCCATCTCGGCCGCGAAGGGGCCCGATCTCCAGTCCGCGGGATCGCCCGGAGGCACCACATCGGTGTGCCCGGCGAAACACAGATGCGGCGATCCGGTGCCGATGCGGGCGAACAGGTTCTCGATCCGCGCATCGCCGTCCCCGAACGGCAGGGAGAACACCTCGAAGCCGATCTCGCGGAGCATCGACGCGAGCACCGCCTGCGCCCCGGCATCCGCGGGGGTGACGGAAGGCCGGCGGATCAGCGCCCTGGCGATCGCCAGGGCGTCACCGCGCGGGACCGGTCCGGGAGAAGGCGTGGCGCCGCTCAATCGCGCAGCAGATCGTTGATGGCGGTCTTGGCGCGGGTGCGCTCGTCCACCCGCTTCACGATCACGGCGCAGGCGAGCGCGGGCACCGGACGGCCATCCTCGCGCGGCGCACCCGGCAGCGTGCCCGGCACCACCACCGAATAGGCCGGCACCCGGCCGACGAAGATCTCGCCGGTGGCCCGGTCCACGATCTTGGTGGACGCGCCCAGAAACACGCCCATGGACAGCACGCTGCCCCGTTCCACCACCACGCCCTCGGCCACCTCCGAGCGCGCGCCGATGAAGCAGTTGTCCTCGATGATCACCGGAGCCGCCTGCAGCGGCTCGAGCACGCCTCCGATCCCCACGCCGCCGCTGATATGGCAATCGCGGCCGACCTGCGCGCAGGAGCCGACCGTGGCCCAGGTATCGATCATGGTGTTCTGCCCCACATGCGCGCCCGCATTCACGAAACAGGGCATGAGCACGGCGCCGGGTGCCACGAACGCCGACCGCCGCACCACGGCGCCCGGCACGGCGCGGAATCCGGCGGCATCGAAACGCTCCCGGTCCCAGCCCTCGAACTTCATCGCGACCTTGTCGAATACGGGCGCGCCGCCGGCACCCGGCACCGGCACGCTGTCGTTGAGCCGGAACGACAGCAGCACGGCCTTCTTGAGCCACTCATGGACGACCCAGCCGCCTCCGGCATCGTTCGGCGACGCGACCCGAAGCGTGCCGTCGTCGAGCATCTGCAACGCCGCGTCCACGATCGCGCGGTCGTCGCCGGTGGTGGCCGACGACAGCTCCGTGCGCCGCTCCCAAAGGGCGTCGATGCGGTGATGGAGATCAGAAGCGACAGGCATGGTTCCGCCGTTGGCTGGGAGCGGGAAACGATCGGCCCCCGCGCTCGCCCCCGTCGGGTGGAACGCAGCAGGGCCTGCAGACACGCGCCGATGCCGGCGCGAAGGGTGCCGGGGGCGGCCGGACCATGCTCAGCCGACCCGGTGGTGTCAACGCGTCCACCCGCCCGTTCGCTGCTTCGCCCACCGGTCCGGCAGCGGCGTTCACCCGATGTTCAGCTTTTTGGGACGAGACTTCCTCCGGACGCTGCACGAGACTTCCGAGCCCACGCCATGTCGGAGCTTCACCTGACCATCCCCTCTCCTCCGGGCGTGCCCGAGCTGGTTGCCGATGCGGAACGCCGCCGGGTCACCGAGGCGCTCCGGTCCAGCCGCGACCGTTGGCGAAGCCTGGCGCTGCTCGGTGCGGACCTCGTGTTCGAAACCGACCATGGCGGCAGGCTCGCCTTCGTCGCCCCGGATGGTGCCCTGGGCTGGCGGACGGACGCGCTGGTGGGCCAGGAAGCCGCGACGTTGTTGTCGGCGGACGACCTGCCGGCACTGGCGTCGAACGGCCGCCGCCGGGTGCGGGTGCGGCGGGGCGACGGAAGCGGCGCCGTCGCCTGGCTCGGAACGGAACGTTTCCCGGACGGCTGCCGCGGCGCGCTGTTCCTCGACGAGGACGCCGAGGCCCGGGACCTGCTGGTGCGCGAAGCGTTGCGGGGCCGGATGCTGCGCCGGATCGACACCCGGATGCGACGGCTGGGCGCGCCGGACACCGCCCTCCGTACCGCCCTTTCCGAGCTGCTGGACGCGATCGGGGCGGACGGGGCGCTGTTGGCTACGGACCGACGCGGCGCGGCGCCGGGACCGGATGGAATGCCCGGCCTCCAGCTGCTTCAGCTCGCCGGTGGTGCGCTCCCTCTGCCGGAAGCGGCGCTGCTGGGCCGCCTGACCGCGGACGCCGGGCTGGATCGTCCGCTCCCCTGGCGCGGCGAGATCACGCTGGGAGACCGGGCAGCGATGCTGGTGGCGGATTCGTCGCGGTTCCGTTCCCCCGTGATGATGCTGGTCTGGCGCGCCCCGACGATGCCGTGGCTGGAGGAGGAATTCCTGCTAGCAGCCGAGTTGCTGGCACTGCTGTGCGCGCGGCTGGATGACGACGAGGTGCAGCGCGAGATGGCGTCGCGGTCGCGCACCGATCTGCTGACGGGGCTGCTGAACCAGGACGGCTTCCTGTTCGAGATCGGCCGGCGGCTCGACCGGCTCGACGCCGAAGGGCTTCCAGCCACCCTGGTGTGCGCCGCGGTCGAGGGCATCGACACGCTCGCCGCGTCGCATGGCCACGAGGTGGCGGATGCCGCCTTGCAGCAGGCCGCCACGGTGCTGCGGGACGCCGTGCGGCCGACCGACCTGATCGGCCGGCTGGGAAGCGACGGCTTCTCCTTGTGGCTCGATGGCGCCGACCAGTTCGCGGCGGCGGAACGCGCGGAACTGATATGCCGCCACGGGGTGCCGCTAAGCCGGCCGGACGGTCACCGGCTCGTGCTGTCGGTGGGGATCGCTCCCCGCCTTGCCCGGAGCGCGATATCGCTCGACACCCTCACGGAACAGGCCGGCGCCGCGCTGGGGGCCGTCCGCGCCGTCGGTGGCGGGCGCTGGCATGTCTTCCAGGAGGGCAACCCGTGATGCCGCCGGACAATCCCCAGGATCTCGCCGCCCCGACGCGGCGTCGTGGCTGAGCCGCCTCCCAAAGGCCGCACGCTCTTCCTCCGCGCCGATCGATCCCTGCGCATCCTGGTGCGACAGCTGATCCGTGGCGGGCATGCGGCGGCTCAGCCGACGGGCAACCCTGCCGAGGATGCGGATTCGCGGGGCACCGCCAGCCTCCTCGCGGGCGATCCGGCCCGGCGGCTGCAGGCCGTGAGGCTGATGCTTCGCGAGCCAGGACCGATGGCCGAGGAAGCCGCGCTCGACCTGCTGCTGGCGGCCGACCTGGAAATTATGGCAGCGCCGCCGACCCCGGTCGTCCCCGGGAGGGAGCAGGACGCGCCGGTGACCGCCATCGCCGCCCCGCCTGCGCCCGACGTGGCGCCGTCACCGGTGGAAAAACCAGAAACGGCCTTCCTGCGCGCCACCCGTCAACGACGGCACGAGGTGGCGATCACGCTGCTGGCCAAGGCGGCCGACGTTCCGACGGGAACGGTACGCGCCGCCGTCGAGCTGCGCGACGCGACGGCGCTGGTGGCGTTAGCCTGGCGCGCGAGCTTCTCGTTCCGCTCCAGCGAGCTGCTTCAGCGCGAGATCGCGGGGCTGCTGCGACACCAGATCCTGTCGCGCCATCCGGACGGTGGAATCCCGGTCGGGCGGGCGACGATGATGTGGCACCTGGCTCTGGTCGGCACCGACGCCGGGTCGGAAGACGCCGAGCATGAAGAGGGCGGTCAGGACCCGGAATAGCCGCCCGCTCCCCCATCCCCTCAGTCGGCGCGGATGATGGTGCCCGGCCCCGCCGAGGTGAACAGCTCCAACAGGACGGCATGCGGCACGCGGCCGTCCAGGATCACCGCCGCGCGCGCCCCTGCCCGCACCGCCTCCAGACAGGTTTCCACCTTGGGGATCATGCCGCCGGAGATCATGCCGCTCTCGATCCCGCGCCGCGCCTGCTCGGCGGTGAGCTCTGGGATCAGCTGCTTGTTCTCGTCCAGCACGCCGGGCACGTCCGTCAGCATCAGCAGCCGGGTGGCGTTCAACGCACCGGCCACCGCGCCGGCCGCGGTGTCGGCGTTGATGTTGTAGGTCTGGCCGTCCGCGCCCTGGCCGACCGGGGCGATCACCGGGATGAGCCCCGAACCCGACAGCGCATACAGCACGCGGGTGTCGATGCGCTCCGGCTCGCCCACGAAGCCGAGGTCGAGCACCCGCTCGATGCGGCTGTCGGGATCCCGGACGGTGCGCGTCAGCTTGCGGGCGCGGATCAGGCCTCCATCCTTGCCCGAGATGCCGACCGCCAGCGCCCCGGCCCGGTTCACCAGCTCGGCCACCTGCTTGTTGACCGATCCGGACAGAACCATCTCGATCACGTCCACCATGGCTGCGTCGGTGATCCGCAGCCCGTCCACGAACTGGGACCGGATCGCCAGCCGTTCCAGCATGGCGTTGATCTGCGGGCCGCCGCCATGCACCACCACCGGGTTGACGCCGACCAGCTTCAATAGGGCGATGTCGTGCCCGAAGGCCTCGGCCAGCGCCGCCTCGCCCATGGCGTGGCCGCCATACTTCACCACGATGGTGTCGCCCGCGTAGCGGCGCAGGAATGGCAGCGCGTTGGCCAGCACAGCCGCCTGCTCACGCGCGTTCTTCAGGACATCCTCGTCGAAAGACATGGCGGGCGGCACTCCTTGCTCGGCAGGGATCATTATCGTCCGGCGGAAAGGAAAGGATATGGGCGTCGTTCGAGGACCCCGGGCGGGAGCGGCCCAGCGGATCCCGCGCCGCGACGGCGCAGCTACGGCGTCAGGCCGGCTCCGCGAGCGCCGCCAGGGCAGCGCGCAGCTCGGGCATCCCCGCCCCCGTCTCGCTGCTGGTCGTCAGCACCTCCGGGTGGGCGGCGGGATGGCGGCGTGCCAGGGCTTCCACTTCCGCCTGCTTGGCGGCCAGCTTCGGCGGCTTCACCGCGTCGGCCTTGGTCAGCACCAGCTGGAAGATCACGGCCGCGCGGTCCAGCAGCGCCATCGCATCGGTATCGGTCTTCTTGATCTCGACCCTGCTGTCGAGCAGCAACACGACTCGTTGCAGCGTCGGGCGGCCGCGAAGGAAGTCGAACATCAGCCCCTGCCAGTCCTCCTTCACCGCCTTGGCGGCCTCGGCATAGCCGTAGCCGGGCATGTCGACGAGGGTCAGCCGACCCCCCAGCTCGAAGAAATTGAGCTGCTTGGTGCGGCCCGGGGTCGATGAGGCGCGGGCGAGCGCCTTGTGGCCGGTCAGGCCGTTGATCAGGGAGGACTTGCCGACATTGGAGCGCCCGGCGAAGGCGATCTCCGGCAGCGCGGGGGGCGGCAACTGATCGATGCGCTGCGCCGCGAAGAAGAACCGGCAGGGCTGCGCGAACAGCAGGCGCCCGGCCTCGATCGCGGCCGCGCGCTCCTCCTCGGTGTCGGCGGCGGGCGCGAAGTCCGGCACATCCTCAAATCCGCGTCCCACCGTCCGCAGCCCAGGTTCAGCGCGGCGTCGCGGCCACGGCGCGGGAACCGCCGCCGAGCCGGGCATTGCGCTGGATCAGCCATTGCTGCGCCATCGTGAGCAGGTTGTTCCAGCTGTAGTAGATCACGAGGCCAGCCGGCTGGCGGGCCAGCACGAACATGAAGATCAGCGGCATCAGCTGGAAGATGCGCTGCTGGGCCGGATCGGCCGGCGGCGGGTTCAGCTTCTGCATCAGGAACATGGTCACGCCGAGGATCAGCGGCCACACGCCCAGATGCAGCATGGGCGTCAGCACCGTCGGATCGAAGGGCAGCAGTCCGAACAGGTTGAACAGGTTGGTGGGATCGGGTGCGGACAGGTCGCGGATCCAGCCGAAGAACGGCGCGTGCCGCATCTCGATGGTGATCACCAGGTCCTTGTAGAGGCACCAGAACACCGGGATCTGCACCAGCATCGGCAGGCAGCCCGAGGCCGGGTTGACGCCTTCCGCGCGGTAGAGCGCCATCATCTCCTGGTTCATGCCCATCGGGTCGTCCTTGTGACGCTCCCGGAGGGCCTGCATCTTCGGCGCCAGGAGCTTCATCTTGCCCATGGAGCGGAACTGCTTGGTGGCCAGGGGGAAGAACAGGGTCTTCACGATCAGGGTGAAGGCCATCAGCGCCAAGCCGAAATTGCCGAGCGCCGTGTTCAGCCAGTCCAGCACGTAGAAGATCGGCTTGGTGAGGAACGCGAACCAGCCGAAATCCACCGCCTTCCAGAAGTCCGCCACATGGAGGCTCTTCTCGTAGCCCTCCAGCAGATGCACTTCCTTGGCCCCGGCGAAGACGTGGCTGGTGACGGAGCCGGTGGCGCCGTCCGCGACCTGCTGCGGGTTCTGCGCGATGAAATCGACCTGGTAGGTGCCGGCTCCCTCGTCGCGCTGGTAGCGGTAGGACGCGGTGGCCGCCTCGTTCTGGTCCGGCAGCAGCGCCGTCAGCCAATACTTGTCCGTGATCCCGGCCCAGCCGCCCTTGTCGGACTTGCTCCAGCCGACGCCGTTGTTCTCGTCCGACTTCGTGCGCAGCGAGCTGTAGGACATCTCCTCCAGCTGTCCGCCCACCACCCCTACCGGCCCCTCGTGCACGAGATAGCCGCCGGTGACTTCCGGTGTGTAGCCGCGGCTCACCCGCGCCCAGGGAAACAGCGCCACCGGCTTGCCGCTGGTGTTGCGCACGCGCTGTTCCACCGTGAACATGAAGTTGGCGTCGATCGACGCCACGATCTGGAACTGGAGCCCGGCGCCGTTGTCCCAGCTCAGGGTGACCGGATGTCCTTCGGTGAGCTTCGGCTGGTCGGCCGTCCACACCGTGCCGCTATCCGGCAGCTTGACCCCGTCGCCGCCGGCGCCGCTCCAGCCGAGCTGCACGTAGTTCGGCTGCTTCTCGTTCTGCGGTTCCAGCACCCGCACCTGCGGGCTGTCGGCCTTCACCGTTTCACGGTAGTCGCGCAGGATCAGGTCGTCGAAGCGGGCACCGGTGAGATCGATGGAGCCGCTGACCCGCGCGCCCTGCAGCGGCAGCCGCGTATGCGACGCGGGCGGCGCGATCGCGGCCGGCTGGGTCCCGGGGCCTGCCGGGTCGATGCCCGGCCGCGGCGCGGCACCGGGCGGTGTCGCCTGGGTGCTCTGCTGGGCATGGTGCTGGACCTGCTGCCGGTTCTGCTTCGGCATCAGCCATTCGAAGCCGACCAGGATCGCCGCCGACAGCAGCACGGCGATAAAGAAACGCTTGTTGTCCATCAGGAAGGCAGCCGGTCCGAACGCGAGGAAGGGCGGCCGCAGGAACAGCGGCCGGTGGGCACCGGATCGTAACCGCCCGGATGCCAGGGATGACAGCGTGCGACCCGCTTCGCCGCGAGCAGCGAGCCGGACCATGCGCCGTGTTGCTGCAATGCCTGCAAGGCGTAGTCGCTGCAACCTGGCGTGAACCGGCAGTTCGGGCCGAGCACCGGCCGCAGCACGATCTGGTACAGCCGGATCAGCAGGGTGAATGGAAGGGCGGCGGTCACGCCCCGTCGGGCCCCGCGCCGGACGCAGCCCCCGGCACCACCACGGCCGGTGCTGTGGCCGCCGGCCTGCCCGGCATTGCCCCGGTCTTGCGCAGAGCCCGGGCGATATCGTCGATCAGCGCCGGGAACGGCCTCGAACGGGTACCGTCCCGCCCGATCAGCACGAGATCGACCCCACGGAGCGGACGCTCGGCCAGCAGCAGACGGGCGGCTTCGCGCAGGCGTCGCTTGGTACGGTTGCGCACCACCGCGTTGCCGACCTTCTTGGTGACGGTGAAACCGAGCCTCGCCGGCTCCTCGTCATGTCGCGAGAGCGCCTGCAGCACGAGGCCCGGCATCGGCGCCTTGCTGCCCTTCGCGGCGACGCGGAGAAACTCGGCGCGACGTTTCAGACGGCGAGTTCCAGAGGATTTCTGGGCGATCTTCACCGGGAAAACGTTTCGACCGGAGCGGCCCGGGGGGACGCCACGCGGCTCCTCCACGACCTGTCGGGACGATCGGGGCGACGCACGCCGCCCCCGACCGATTTCAGGCCGACAAACGCTTCCGGCCCTTGGCGCGGCGGCTGGCGAGCACGTTGCGGCCGCCGACGGTCGCCATGCGGGCACGGAAGCCGTGGCGCCGCTTGCGGACGAGCTTCGACGGTTGATAGGTGCGCTTCACGGAACGGCACTCCTGCCTGGGATCGAACGAGCGGAAGGAATCACGCCGGTCAGGGCGGGCGGAGAACCGCGCATGCCCGAACCCGCGTCGGGCGAGGCCGTCCGCAGAAGGGGCGGCTTATAGGGGTCCGGTCCGTGCGTCGTCAACCATGACCGCCCAGCGCCGTTGGGCTAGGGTGCGGTCCGTCTCAAGCGACCGCCACGGCCCGACCGCCACGCCCGCAAGGTGCTCCTACACACCCCTGTCTCCACGCCACGGCCTGCCTTCCCGCCGAAGGCTGCCTGCCGCGACGATGCCCGGAATGACGCCTCGATGATCAGCCTGACGCTTTTCCGTGCCCTGTCCCCCGGGCTGGCCGCCCTCGTGGTCGGGCTGGTGCTGCTGGCGGCCAGCGTTTCCCCCGCGCTGATGCTGGCCGGCACCGTCCTGGCCGCTCTGCTGGTCGGGATGCTGTCATGGCGGACCTTGGCGCGGCTGGTGGGTGGGGCGGCGGTGCCCCCGCCGGCGGCACCCGGAACCGCATCCGCCGCGGTCGCCGAGGAAAGCGGCATCCTGGCCCGGGAGATGTCGTCGCTCCGCCACGATCTGCGCGGGATCCTGTCGCCGCCCTTGTTGCTCGCGGACCGGATCAGCGGCCACGAAGACCAGACGGTGCGCCGGGCGGCGGAGTCGATGATCGCCGCGATCGAGAAGGCCGAGCAGCGTCTCGGCGGACGGAATCGTAAACTCCCTTAACAATTATCGCCTACAACCGAGCCGCCGGCGGGTGAAACGCGTGCAAGGGTTCCGCCGGTGTGCCCGGCCGGTCGTATCCGACCGGCCGGGCGGCTCGACCGCGGCCCGGAGTTTCAGCCGCGCTGGATCAGCTCGATCTTGTAGCCGTCCGGGTCTTCCACGAACGCGATCACCGTGGTGCCGAACTTCACGGGACCCGCCTCGCGCGTGACCTTGCCGCCGCCCGACCGCACGGCGTCCGCGGCGGCGGCCACGTCCGGCACAGCCACCGCGAAGTGGCCGAAGCCCGTGCCCACCTCGTAGCCATCGTCCTGGCCCCAGTTGTAGGTCAGCTCGATCTCGGCCTCGCCCGCTTGATTGTCGTCGTAGCCGACGAACACCAGCGTGTACTTGCCGTCCGGCACCTCGCGCCGGCGGAGCTCGCGCATCCCGAGCAGGTTGTAGAAGCGGATGCTGGCATCCAGGTCGCGGACGCGGACCATCGTGTGCAGGTAGCGCGGCATCGTCGGGGGTGTTCCTTCAAGCTGGGCCCGGGCGGCCCGTCGCGCGATCAGTCCGCCGTCGCGTCCGGGTCGAGGCCGAACAGGAAAAGGCCGGCAGCGTCCGCGGTTGCTTGCACCCGGACCGGATCGGTGAACAGCGTGCCTCCGGCCTCGAACGCGATCCCCCGCAGTCCGGCGGCGCTGGCGGCCGTCACGGTATCCGGCCCGATGGTGGGCATGTCGGCCCGGCGCTCCTGGGCGGGTTTGCACAGCTTCACCAGCACGCCGCCGGCGCCCGTCTGGCGCAGGGTGCCGGCACGCTCCAGCATCCGGTCGGTACCTTCCAGGGCCTCCACCGCCAGCACCAGCCCGTCCTGCACCACGCAGCCCTGTCCGACATCGAGCCGCCCAAGCGCCCGCACCACCCGGACGCCGAGACGGATGTCGGCCAGCGCGCCCTCGTCCGGTGCGTGCCGCCCGAGTATGCCGGGACGTCCGGTGGCGTCGCGCAGGAACTCGTGCGCGCCGCGCACCACGAAACCTTCCTCGCCGAACACCCGGACCAGCGCCGCCAGCAGTCCGTCATCGCCGCTGAACAGCGCCCGGCCGATCCTGGCCAGGATACGGGCACCTTCCGCGTCCGGGCGGATGTCGCGCAGCGACGGGCGTTTCACCGGCCCGATCAGCACGATCTCCCGGCAATGATGGGCGCGCAGCGCGGACAGGATGCGGCCGGCGGCGGCTAGCCTGATCATCTCGTGCGGCCACGGCCCGATCACGGCAGGCTCGGCGAAGTCCTGGAAGCCGACGATGAACACCTCACGCCCGGCCCGGGCGGCGGCCGCCGCGACCTGGCCCGGCAGCGGGCCGCCACCCGCCAGGATGCCGAGAACATCGTGGTCGCCGGATGCGGTGCTCATGGCGGGCGCGCCCGTGGGTCGGCCACGACGGGGCTAGAGGGCACCCTCGCCGTCGTCGCCGGCGCCGCGGGTGGCGATGCGCACGAGCCCGCGCCGGCTGGGTGCATCGATGAAGTTCAGGATCTCGCCCACCCTCGGGTCATCGCCGAATTCGGCCCGAACCCGTTCGAGCCGGCGCTCGAACACCTCGTTCACGGCATGCCGGGGATAGAGCAGCCGGAAGGCGCGGCGCAGCCGGTGCAGGTCGCCGCCCGCCACGCCGTTGCGCCGCAGCCAGACCCAGTTGAGTCCCACCAGCCGCGCGCGATTGCCCAGCACGCCGCCATAGGGGATGACGTCGGACTCCACCCCGCACACGCCGCCCACCACGGCGGCGCGGCCGATGCGGACGAACTGGTGCAGGGCGGCGGAACCCATGATGCGCGCATCGTCGGCGATCTCGACATGACCGCCCATCACCACGTTGTTGACGATGATGACGCGGTCGCCCAGCACGCAGTCGTGCGCCACGTGGGCGTTGGCCATCACGAGGCACTGGCTGCCGACGCGGGTGATCCCGATGCCGGTGGCGGTGCCGCGATGGATGGTGACGTTCTCGCGGATCACGGTACGCGCGCCGATCTCGCAGCGGGTCGGCTCGCCGTTGTACTTCAGGTCCTGCGGCGCAAGCCCCACCGTGCAGAAGGGAAACAGCCTCGCGTCGCGGCCGATGCGGGTATGGCCGTCGACCACCACGTGGGAAACCAGCTCCACCCCATCCTCGAGCACCACGTCGGGTCCCACGGTGCAGAATGGCCCGATCCGCACCCCGGCGCCGAGCTTGGCGCCCGGCGACACGACCGCGCTGGGATGGACGACCGGCGGCCGTGCTCGGGCCTCGTCGTGCGGACGCGCCACCAGATCCACCATCATGCCGTGTCGCTTCCACTCCGAGAAAGGATGGACGGGATCGCCTTGTGCCGCACCGGCACCGCCGCCCACGGGCCGGCACGGCGCGCGAACGGAGGCCGTCGATCCCCTTGCTCTAGAGCCGGTCCGGAGGCCGGCAAAAACAACTCGTGTTACGTCGGGTATCGCGCGGCGCGGCCGGGATCGAGGGACGGAACCGGTGCGCTCAGCCCATGATCATGGCGCTGTAGGTCGCCTCGGCCACCGACACGCCGTCCACCCGCGCGATGCCCCGGAACTTGTAAACGTTGCCGCGCTGCCGCTCCTTGACGACCTCGATCCGGAGCTGGTCCCCGGGCCCGACCGGACGGCGGAACTTCGCGCCCTCGATCGTCATGAAATAGACGAGCTTGCCCTGGAACACGTCGCCCAGCGTGATCACCACCAGCGCCGCAGCCGTCTGCGCCATCGCCTCGATGATCAGCACGCCCGGCATCACCGGCTTGCTCGGGAAGTGCCCCTGGAAGAAGGGCTCGTTCACCGTGACGTTCTTGATGCCGATCGCCGACTGGTTCGGATGCACGTCGACCATGCGGTCGATCATCAGGAACGGGTAGCGATGGGGAATCGCCCCCATGATCTCCAGGATGTCGACCGTGCGCCCGGTGCCATCGGCCAGGGTCGCGCCGACCACGGACCCGGCCCCGCCCACCGTGGCGCCGCCGGCTGCGGACGATCCGACGGCGGTCGCCGCCGCCACTCCGCCGGCCGGGGCCTCGTCGTTCTGTGTCGTTCCGTCCATGGGCGTTCAACCCGTCTCCCTACACCCGGTCGGCCGCGCCGCCGGTAGCGTTTCCGCCCAGCATCAACCGCCCGTCCCGGACCCCGGGCCGGATCGCGGCATCAATCCGCCGAAGCGTCCGATCCCCCGCTCCGCTGCCGTGCCAGACGCCGGAGCAGGGCGACGTTCCGGAAGAACTCGCGGAACGGCATCGCGGGACTGCCGATCACGTCCGCGCCGGGTTCCACGTCCGACATCACGCCACATTGCGCGCCCACGCGCGCCTTGCGGCCGATGCGGATGTGACCGATCAGCCCGGCCTGCGCGGCGATCGTCACAAAATCCTCAAGCTCGGTCGAGCCGGAAATCCCGGCCTGAGCGACGACGATGCAGCAGCGGCCCAGGCGGACGTTGTGCCCGATCTGCACGAGATTGTCGAGGCGACACCCCGGCCCGATCACCGTGTCCTGGGCCGATCCCCGGTCGATGGTGGCGTTGGCGCCGATCTCGCTGTCGTCGCCGATCAACACCCGGCCGAGCTGCGGCACCGTCACGAAACCGGACGGCCCAACGGCGAATCCGAACCCGTCCTGGCCGATGCGCGCGCCCGGATACAGGGTCACGCGATCGCCCAGCACGGCGTGCGACAAGGTGACGTGGCTGCCGATCCGGCAATCCGCGCCGATCTCGCAGCCGGCGCCGATCGCGGCGTGCGAGGCCACCAGGGTGCGGGGTCCGACCACCGCCCCCGCGCCGATCAGGGCGAACGGTCCGATGCCGGCGGTGGGATCGATCCGGGCGCCGGGCTCGATCGCCGCCGTGGGATGGATGCCAGGCGCCACTGGGTCGCGCGGATGGAACAGGGCAGCGGCACCGGCCCAGGCGAGATAAGGCTGCGTCGTCACCAGGGCGACGCTGCCGGGGGGGACCTTGTCGCGGAAAGCCGGCGAAACGATCACGGCCCCGGCCCGCGTTTCGGCGAGCACGGGCAGATAGCGGCGGTTGTCGAGGAAGCTCACCTCGTCGGGCCCGGCGGCCTGCAGCGGCGCCACGCCGCGGAAGGCACGGGAGCGTGGTGCGCCCTCGGGCAGCTCGGCACCGATCCGCTCGGCGACCAGCGCGAGCGGATGCGGCCCGGTGCGGGCGAAGAAACGAGCGTCGCCCGGCGCCCCGGCGGACCGGTCGGCGCCTCCGTTCTGGCCGGAACCGGTCCGCTCGCCGTCGGTCAAACCGCGTGCGCCGGGATCGCTCACAGCGAAGAACTACTTCTTGGGCGCGGCGGGTGCCGGGTTGGACACCGTCGGCGGCGGCGCCGCGGGCTGGATGCCGGGCTGGGCACCTGGGTTCTCGCTCGTCGGATACTTGCCGGACTTGGCGACGATCTCGGGGTCCTGCCCGTCCTCCAGGATCACCACGGAAGGCAGCGCGGCGTTGAGCTGCGTCACCACCTGCGCGGTGATGTCGAACTCCGGCACGTTGAGCGCCACCTGCTCGCGATGGAGCACGAGGTTCATGTTGTGCGCCGACGAGACCTGGCGGATCACCTGAACCAGTTCCCGCTCGATCTGTCCGAACGCGACCTGGGCCGCTTCCTGGATGATGCGGTTGCGGTTGCGAAAATCGCGCTGGGCGCTGGTGACCCGGTTCTGGAGCGCCCGCTCCTTCGCCTGGATCTGGTCGTTGGTCAGGCCCTTGGCGTTCTGCAGCTGCTGCTGGGTTTCCCGCCAGCCGGCCTGCTCGCGCTGGGCGTCCTGGTTCAGCTTGTCGCGGCGGGCGCCGAGCACCTTGTCCACCTGCTGCGCGGCGGAGGACTGCCGCATCACGTCCTGCACGCTCAGCACGCCGATCACCGCGTTCGGCGGCGGGGCGCCCTTGGCGAGCTCGGGCAGCGCCGGGACCGGCGGCAGAGGCAGCACGGGCGCGGTCTGCGGCGCGCCGGAATCGTCACCGTCGGCGGCAGGCGCGGCCGTGGGCACCGGGACCGGACGCGGAGCGGGCGCGGGCGCCGCGCGGCGATGGGCCGCGGCGGGCGCTTCGGCCGCCGGCTGGCCGCTCTTGGGCACGAACCAGCCGCCGCTCGATTGCGCATGGGCAGGCACCGCCTGGGCGGCCAGCAGCGCCGCCGACAACATGAGGGGCAGGCGCAGGCCGCCAGCGGAACCGGAAGGGCGGCGGCGGAAGGCGCCGTCGGTGTGGAGCATCAAGAACCTCAGAACTGCGAGCCGAAGCCGAACCGGAACACCTGCTGGGTGTCCTGGTCCTGCTTCACGATGGGGATGCCGATGTCGACGTTGATGAGGCCGAACGGGCTCTTCCAGGACACGCCGACGCCGGTGGACACGCGCGGCGTCAGGTTGTTCTGGACGATCGCGGCCTGGGGATCGCGGGAGAAGTAGTTCCGGCTGAGCACGCGGGCGCCCGACAGGCCGCCCATGTCGACGAAGTAGCGGCCCGACAGCCCCAGGTCGGGACCGACGGGGAGCGGGAAGTTCACCTGCGCCGATCCGGTATAGATGAAGCGGCCGCCCAGCGCGTCGGACACGTTGTACTTGTCGGTGATCCGGGAATGCGGGCCGACGCCACCGTCATAGAAGCCGCGCAGGTTGTCGCCGCCGAGATAGAAGTTGTCGACCACGTCCTGACGGCCGCCGCCGAAATCGGAGATGTAGCCGGTGCCGGCGCGCAGCGAGACCGTCCAGTCGTGGTTGCCGGTGAAATAATCGAGCGGGATGTAGTACGAGCCGTCGATCTTGCCGCGGACGTATTTCTCGTCGCCGCCGATGCCTGCGAAGTCGCCGCCCACCGAGATCAGGTAGCCGTCATGCGGCTGAAGCCGGCTGTCGCGGTGATCCAGCGCCAGGGTGGTGCCGATCTGGCTCAGCAGCGAACGGCCGTCTTCCGCCTGGATGTAGACCGAGGCACCGCTGTTGATGTCGCCGACGCTGCGGTGGACGATCGAGTAGTTCCAGCTCTGCGACAGGTAGCGGTTATAGGCATAGCCGATGCGGGCGGTCGCGCCGACGCGGGTCTCGTAGTAGTTCGCGATCGCCTGGTTGGAGCTGTCCAGGTAGAACAGGTCGGCGCCGGCCACGAGGTTGCGGCCCAGGAAGTACGGATCGGTGACCGACAAATCGACCTGGTTCTGGTACTGGCCGACCGTGCCCTGCAGGCTGGCGTCGATCCCGGTGCCCAGCAGGTTGGACTGCCGGATGCCGGCATTGCCCAGGATACCTGCGTCGGTCGAGTAGCCGCCGCCGAGCGTGAGCTGGCCGGTGGGCTTCTCGGTCAGGCCGGTGTTCACCACCACGCGGTCCGGCGCGGCGCCGCGCGCGGTGTCCACGGTGACGCTGTTGAAGAAGCCCAGATCCTCCAGGCTCTGCTTGGCCCGGCGCTGCTGCTGCGGGGTGTATGGATCGCCTTCGGCCATGTCGAACTGGCGGCGGATCACGCGGTCCTGGGTGATGGTGTTGCCGGCGATGTCGATGCGGTCGACATACACGTGCGGCCCCTCGCTGACGTCGAACAGCAGGTCCACGGTGTGGTTGTCGGTGTTGCGGGCGATCTCCGGCTTGACCTGGGCGAACGGCTCGCCGCTCCCCTGGAGGCGCGTCTGCAGCGCCTCGGCCGTCTGCTGGATGTCGTCGCCGTTATACCACTGATGCTCGTAGATCTTGATCAGCGGCCGCAGGCTCTCGGCGGTGACGTGGCGCAGGCTGGACTTCACCTCGATATGCCCGATGCGGTAGCGCGCGCCCTCGTCGACCGTGAAGGTCACGAAGAAGTTCTTGCGGTCGGGCGCCAGCTCGGCCGTGGCGTCCACCACCTGGAAGTCGACGTAGCCGTTGCGCAGGTAGAAGCGGCGCAGGAGCTCGCTGTCGTACTTCACCCGGTCCGGGTTGTACTCGTCGGACGAGGAGAAGAAGCGGTACCAGGCCGTCTCCTTCGAGGTGATGACCTGGGCGAGCCGGGCCTCGCTGAACGCCTTGTTGCCGACGAAGGCGACCTTCTTGATGAGGGTCAGGGTGCCCTCGTTGATCTGGAAGATCACGTCGACCCGGTTGTGCGACAGCCGGATGATCTGCGGGGTCACGGACACGTTGTAGCGCCCCTTCTCCGCATAGACCTGCAGGATCTTCTGCCGGTCCCGGCTGGCCATCTCGGGCGTGTAGACGGCACGGGCACGCAGGCTGATCACCTTGATCAGGTCGTCGTCCTTGGCCGCATGGTTGCCCTCGAAGGCGATGCGGTTGACGATCGGGTTCTCCACCACCTTCACCACCAGCGTCCCGCCCTCGCGGTGCAGGGTGACGTCGCGGAACAGGCCGGTGGCGTAGAGCGTCTTGAGGGAGCGGTCGAGCTGGTCCTGGGCGAAGGGATCGCCGGGGCGCACCACGAGATAGGACAGGATCGTCCCGGTCTCGATGCGCTCGTTGCCCTGTACCTGGATCGACTGGATCACACCGCCGGTGGCGGGGGCCGACGCGGAGGCGCGGCGCACCGTCTGGCTCCGGTGGGACGAGGGACGATGGGCGGCGCGATCGGTGGTCTGGGCGGAAGCGGCGTCGGCCGCGAACGGCACCAGGCATACGGACGCGAGCAGAGCGTATCGATTACCGGACAAGACCACCCACCCCCGAGGGGAAGGCCCGCGACGCGGACCGCCCCTGCTTCTGCCACCTTGAGTGGACGAGCCCACCGGGGCCGGAGCTAGCCGAATTGTGACGCCCAAGGCAAGCGCCGCGCGGTGCGCTTTCGCAACCTTTCCTGGCGCTTGTTGCCCGTCCACACCCCTCTGGTACGGCGGCGCGCCGCCGTTTCGCCGACGTCCCTCAGCCCGCGAGCCCGCGCAGCCAGCCGAACAGGTTGAGCTGGGTCACGTCGTTCACCGTGACGAACAGGAACAGGCAGGCGATCAGCGCGAACGCCGCCCGGAAGCTCGCCTCCTGGATGCGCCGGGGAATCGGCCGCCCCAGCAGCGCCTCCACCGCGTAGAACAGGAGCCGGCCGCCATCGAGGATCGGCAGCGGCACCAGGTTGATCAGCCCGAGATTGACCGACAGGATCGCCATGAAGGTCAGCAGGCTGACCCAGCCGGCCGCCGCGAACTGCCCGGACATCTGCGCGATCCGCAACGGTCCGCCGACCTCCGACGCCGCGACCCGGCCGGTGAGCATCTGCCAAAGGCCCGCCGCCGTGCCCTGGGTGATGCGCCAGGTGGCGGCCGTGCCCGCCACGAAAGCGCGCGGCAAGGAAAGATGCTCGGTCCGGGACACGAGCGAGGCGGCGATGCCGAGCCGGCCCGCACCCTGGGTACCCCCCAGCACGGCCGGCACCTCCATCGTCTGCCCGTCGCGCAGCACGCGCAGCGTCACGGATTGCCCACCATGGGCCAGCACCTGCTTCTGCAGCGCGTCGAACGATGCCACGGCCGTGCCGTCCAGCGCCTCGATCCGGTCCCTGGGGTGCAGTCCGGCGCGGCTTGCCGCGCTGTCGGCCGAGACCTCGCCCACCACGGGCGGCACGTCCGAAAGCTTCTGGACCTCCACCGGCCGGCCGGCGATCGCGAAAACCCCGGTCAGCAGCAGGATCGCCAGGATGAAGTTGAAGGCCGGCCCCGCCGCGATCACGATCGCCCGGGAGCCCACCGGCTTGTCGTGGAAGGTCCGCCCCGGCTGCCAGCTCGCCCTAACCTCCGGGGAAGCGTCGGCGGCGACCTCGAAGCCGTGCGGCTTCACGAAACCACCCAGCAGCAGCCAGCACAGCCGCCACTCGGTGCCGACTCGGTCGTGCCAGGTGACGATCGGCTTGCCGAAGCCGATGGAGAACACCTCCACGTGGACCCCGCGCCAGCGCGCCGCGAGGTAGTGCCCGAGCTCGTGGATGAACACGAGCACGCTGAGCACGAAGATGGCGGCGAGCGGGGTGCGGATCACGGCAGGCAGCATGAACGGCCTCGAACGCTGATGGGCCACGCCGGAGCGGGGCCGACAGGATGGCGGGTCAGGGCGGGCACGGAGAACGTCCCCGGCGCCCGTCCGCCCTCATATGGGAACGTGGGGCGCGCGCGTCACGCCGCCCGGGACGCGGCGACGCTTTCGGCGGCCATCCGGCGGGCCTCCGCGTCCCAGTGCAGCACCTCGGGGATGGTGTCGGCCGCGGGAGCGCCCAGGCGGTCCATCACGCGCTCCACGCCGCGGGCGATGTCGAGGAAGCCGATACGGCGGTTCAGGAAGGCGTCCACCGCCACCTCGTTGGCGGCCGACAGGATCGCGGCCGACGCGCCGCCCTCGCGCAGCGCCCGCCGGGCGAGGCCGAGCGCCGGGAACCGGACCGGATCGGGTGCCTCGAAGGTCAGGCTTCGCAGCGCCGCCAGATCGAGGCGGGGCGAGGTTGTCCGCATCCGCTCCGGCCAGGCCAGGGTGTGGGCGATCGGGATGCGCATGTCGGGGGAGCCCATCTGCGCCAGCAGGCTGCCGTCCGCGTACTGGACGAGGCCGTGCACCACGGATTGCGGATGCACCAGCACCTCGATCCGGTCCTCGGGAAAACCGAACAGCCGCGCGGCCTCGATCACCTCCAGCCCCTTGTTGAACATGGATGCGGAGTCGATTGTGATCTTGGCCCCCATGGACCACACGGGGTGCTTCAGCGCCGCTTCCGGACCGGCCCGCTCCATCTCCTCGAGCGTCGCGGTGCGGAACGGACCGCCGGACGCCGTCAGCACGAGCTTCTCGATGCGCCCGAGCTGGCGGTCGGCCATGGCCTGGAACAGGGCGTTATGCTCGGAGTCCACCGGCAGCAGGGTGGCGCCGGCTTCGCCCACCGCGCGCAGCATGACGTCCCCGGCGCACACCAGGGCTTCCTTGTTGGCCAGGGCGACGCTGCCGCCGTTGCGCACCGCGGCCAGTGTCGGTTCCAGTCCCGCCGCGCCCGTGATGGCCGCCATGCACCAGTCGACCGGGCGGGCCGCCGCTTCGCACACCGCCGCGCGTCCGGCCGCGACCTCGATGCCGGAACCGTCGAGCAGGGATGCCAGCTCCGCCCGCGCCGCCTCGTCGGCGATCACCGCGATCTCCGCCCGGAGCTGGCGCGCCTGCTCGGCCAGCCTCGCCGCGTTGCGGCCGCCCACCAGCGCCCGCACCCGGAAGCGATCCGGCGCCTGCAGCAGCAGGTCCACGGTGGAGCAGCCGATGCTGCCGGTGCTTCCCAGCACGGACACCGTCCGCACGGCGGACGGGGGAACGGGGCTCATGGGCGATCCTCAGGAGGCAGCAGAAAGGAAAGATGGGCGGAAACCCAGTGCGGGGCCGCATGGATCGCCGGAAGCCCGCCGGAGGCGCCCGCGAACCAGAACCCGCCGCCCGCCGGCGCCCACAAGGACAACAGCGCCGCGACCGGCGCCGCGGCCAGCAGGCCGTCGAACCGGTCCAGCAGCCCGCCATGGCCCGGGATCAGCCGGCCCGAATCCTTGACCCCGCAGCGGCGCTTGAGCGCGCTTTCGGCCAGATCGCCCGCCTGGGACACCACGGACAGCAGCAGACCGGCGGCAAGGCCCCGGCCTAGCGCGGGAAGCAGGGAGGCCCCCGGAGACGCGGCGCAGCCGGCGACGATCCCGCCCACCAGTATCCCGGCCAGGAGGCCGCCGACGGAGCCGGACCAGGTCTTGCCCGGCGAGATGCTCGGTGCGAGCTTCGGCCCTCCGATCAGGCGTCCCGCCAGATAGGCGAAGCTGTCGCTCGCCCACACCACCAGCAGCACGAACAACACGTCGGCGACGCCGCTGCCGGTCATGAAGCGGAGCCACAACAGCGAGAGCCCGGCGAGGCCGGTGGCCGCGACGCCGATCGCGGTGGAAACGCCCAGCACCAGGGATGCGGCCAGGATCAACAGGGCTCCCGGCCAGCGCCCGGTCAGGCCGGCGATCGCGGCGATGGCGGGCCAGCACAGGAACACCAGCCCCCGCAGGCTGCGGGGCGGATGACGCAGCAGATCGCGCCATTCGACCCCGATGCCCACCATGCCGGCGAGAACCAACAGCGCGAACAGGGGACCGCCCATCAGGATGCAGGCGATGCCGACCGGGGCCAGCACCAGCGCGGACAATACCCGCACCCGCAGGTCGCGCCAGACCGTGCCGCCGGGGGACGTGCCGCCCGGCGGAGCGGTGCCCACCGGCGCGGCGCCCACCGGGACGGCGCCCGGTGCCACGATGCCGGGGCGTGCGATATCGCGGGCGGCGATGTCCGGGGACATGCCACCGACGACGGACGCCCCGTCTCCCGGGGCCGGATCGCTCACCGCCCCGGTGCCCGGAACCGCCCGGTTGCCGGCAGCCGCGCCGCCAGCGATCCGACCGGCAGCGATCCGACCGGCAGCGGCTTCACCGGCACCGGGGCCGACATCTCCAAGACCGGACCCGTCGGAGCCGGAAGCATCATCCCCGGCGGCATTTCCGCGCGAAGACGCCTCCCCGGGCACGGTCTCGCCCTGGCCGGACGGTGCCGGACCCTGGGGTGCCGGCTCAAGCGGGTCGGGCACCGAACCGCCGCTGACGTCGGTTGAACTCGGCGATCGCGCCCCCGAAATGCGCCGACCCGAAATCGGGCCACAGCACGTCCAGGAACACCAGCTCGGCATAGGCGGACTGCCACAACAGGAAGTTGGACAGCCGGCATTCGCCGGAAGTGCGGATCACCAGATCGGGGTCCGGGATCTCGGCGGTGGCGAGGAAACGGGCGAAATCCTCCTCTTCCAGCGCGGCCGGGTCGAGCGAACCGTCGCGCGCCGCCTCCGCGATGCGCCGGGCGGCGCGGAGGATCTCGCTGCGGCCGCCATAGGACAGCGCGATGATGAGGTTGAGGCGGGTGTTGCCGGCGGTGCGGCGCTCGGCCGCTTCCAGCTCCGCCTCGATCTGCGGACCGAATCGTTCCCGCTCGCCGATCACCCGCAGCCGGACGCCCTGGCGATGCAGCTCGTTGATCTCGGATCGGAGATAATGGCGCAGCAGGGCGGTGAGATCGACGATCTCCTCGGGCGGCCGGCGCCAGTTCTCCGAGGAAAAGGCGTACAGCGTCAGCCAGCCGACCTTGTTGTCGATCGCCGCCTCGACGCAGCGCCGGACCGCCTGGGCGCCGGCGCGATGCCCGGCCACGCGGGGCAGCCGGCGCGCGGCGGCCCAGCGGCCGTTGCCGTCCATGATGAGCGCCACATGGCGGGGCGCGGTGACCTCGGCCGCGGCCGTCCGCACGGGCTCGCGCAGCGCGGAGGGCACGACGCGCCCGGCCGGAAGGGGATCCGCGTCCGCCACGCCGCTGCTCAGACCTGCCTGATCTCGCGGTCCTTTTCCGCGAGGCTCTCGTCGATGCGCTTGACGTAGCTGTCCGTCAGCTTCTGGACCTCTTCCGCCCAGTCCTTGCCGTCGTCCTCGCTGATCTCGGACTTCTTCTCGTGCTTCTTGATCTGGTCCATGCCGTCGCGACGCACGCCGCGCAGCGCGATCTTGGCGTTCTCGGCGTAGCGCCCGGCGGCCTTGGCCAGCTCCTGGCGGCGTTCTGCGGTGAGCTGGGGGATCGGCACCCGCACGAGCTGGCCGTCGGCGGCGGGGTTCAGCCCGAGACCGGCATTGAGGATCGCCTTTTCCACCGCCTTCACCAGCGTGCGGTCCCAGACCTGCACGGTGAGCATGCGCGCTTCCGGCACCGCGACCGTGCCGACCTGGCTCAGCGGCACCTCGCCGCCATAGGCCTCGACCCGCACCGGCTCCAGCAGGGCGGGGCTGGCACGCCCCGAACGCAGGCCGCCGAAATCGCGGCGCAGGGCTTCCAGCGCCCCGTCCATGCGGCGGGTCAGGTCTTCCTTGAGCTCGTTCAGGTCCGCTTCCATGGCGTCCTCCGCTTGTTCCGGCAGTTCAGAGAACCGGATCGACCGTCAAACCCGGCCTGTTGTCCCCGTTTTGAGCCCGCCCTCAGGACGGATCGACGATCCGCGTGAAGGGTCCCTCGCCACGCATCACCTGGGCGAAGGCGCCGGGCGCGTGGATGTTGAAGACGATGATCGGCAGGTTGTTCTCGCGCGCGAGGCTGATCGCGGATGCGTCCATCACGTTCAGGTCGCGCGACAGCACGTCCATGTAGGTGAGCTCGTCGTAGCGCTCGGCGGCCGGATCCTTGCGCGGGTCGGCCGAGTAGACGCCGTCGACCTGGGTGCCCTTGAACAGGGCGGAGCAATCCATTTCGGCCGCGCGAAGGGCGGCCGCTGTGTCGGTCGTGAAGAACGGGTTGCCGGTGCCGGCGGCGAAGATCACCACCCGCCCCTTCTCCATGTGCCGCACCGCGCGCCGGCGGATATAGGGCTCGGCGATGGAGGACATCTGGATCGCCGACATCACCCGCGTGGCGACCCCGCGCCCTTCCAGCGCGTTCTGCATCATCAGCGCGTTGATCACGGTGGCGAGCATGCCGGCATAGTCGCCCTGGGCGCGCTCCATGCCGCGCGCGGCGGCCGCGATGCCGCGGAAGATGTTGCCGCCGCCGATCACGAGGCACACCTCGGTGCCCATGGAATGGACGTCGCAGATGTCGGCGGCGATGGCGGACACGGTGTCGGGATCGAGACCGAAGGAGCCCTTGCCCATCAGGGCCTCGCCGGAGACCTTCAACAGCACGCGCTTGTAAGGGGCTGCGGCGGAGGTCGGCGAGGCGTCGGTCATCATTCCTCCGGCTTGTTCAACTGGGGTTCCGCCACGAAGGCGGGCCGCACGAAACGGCATGAGCTGATCCGGCGCTCCGGCGGCCCCTCATAAAGCCGGCCCCCCGCGAGAACAAGCCGTGCCCACGTCCCGCAGGGCCGGGCGATGGCCGCCGACGGTGGGGTCTTCCCGGCCTCCCCCCCTCCGGTCAGGCGTGCCCGTCACGCGGAACCTCGCGGGTGTGGGACGCTATTCCGCGTCGTCGAGTCCGATCGCCCGCAGCCGCGCCCGCTCCTCGTCCCAGCCGGCGCGTTCCTTGACGTTGAGGAACAGGTGGCAGGTGCGGTCCAGCAGGTGGTTCAGGTTGCGTCGGGCCTTCTCGCCGATCTCCCGGATCCGCGCGCCCTTCTCGCCGATCAGGATCGCCTTATGGCCGGGCCGGGACACGTAGATCGTCGCGTCGATCCGCACGGAGCCGTCCGGGCGCTCGCTGAAGCTCTCGGTCTCCACCGTCGCGCTGTAGGGGATTTCCTCGTGGGTCTGCAGGAAGATCTGCTCGCGCACGAGTTCCGCCGCCAGCAATCGGTCTGGCAGATCCGTGAGATCGTCCTCCGGATAGAGATACGGTCCCTCGGGCAGGGTGGCCGCCAGCGCGTCGAGCAGGTCGGACACCCCGTCTCCGGTGCGGGCGCTGAGCATGAACACCCGCTCGAACGGCGCGAGTGCGTTCAGCTCCTCGGTGAGCGGCAGCAGCCGCCCGCGTTCCACGAGATCGGTCTTGTTGAGCACCAGCCAGCATCGCCGGCGGCCGTCGCGCAGCCGCTCGGCCACCGCGCGCACCCCGTCGGTGATGCCCTTCTGGCTATCCACCAGCAGCACCGACAGGTCGGCATCCTCGGCGCCGGTCCAGGCCGCGGCCACCATGGCGCGATCGAGCTTGCGCTTGGGGCGGAAGATGCCGGGCGTGTCGACCAGCAGGATCTGCGTGCGCTCGCGCATCAGGATGCCGAGCACCCGGAACCGCGTCGTCTGCGCCTTGGGGCTGACGATGGACAGCTTGGCGCCGGCCATGCGGTTCAGCAGCGTGGATTTGCCGGCGTTCGGGGTGCCGACGATGGCGACGAAGCCGCATCGGGTGGGCGCAAACGCGGGATCGCTCATGGCGCGTGTCTTCCGGAAAGGAGGGCCAGCAACTGGGCGGCGGCGGCACTCTCGGCAGCGCGCTTGGAACCGGCCTCGCCGTGCCCCGACCGCCCGCCGCCGTCAACGCGGATCACGAAGCGCGGGGCGTGCGACGGACCCTCGGCGAGTTCCACGGCATAGGCGGGCAAAGGCTGGCCGCGACCCAGCAGCCATTCCTGGAGCGCCGTCTTGGGATCCTTGGGCGGCTCCACCTGGGCCGCCATCACCCGGTCCCACACGCGGTGCACGAAGCGCCGGGCGGGGTCCAGGCCGCCATCGAGGTAGGTGGCGCCGAGCAGGGCTTCCACCGCGTCGGCCAGCACGTTGGCCATCTGCTTGACACCGGCCCGCTCCTCGTGGGCGGCGACGTCCAGCGCCTCGCGGATGCCGATCTCGACCGCCAGCTCCGCGAGCACGGTGCGCGACACCAGATGGGCAAGGCGCGGACCGAGCTTGCCCTCCTGCTCGTCGGGGAAGCGGCGGATCAGCCATTCGGCCATCAACAGGCCGAGCACGCGGTCGCCGATGAACTCCAGCCGCTCGTTCGAGCCGAGCGACGATCCCGGCGGCGTCCGGCCGCCCTTGCCGCGGCGGCCCTGCGCCGGACGCTGCACGGCCGAGCGGTGGGTCAGGGCCTCCCGGAGCAGGTTCGGGTCGCGGAAGCGGTAGCCGAGCGCCGCCTCGATCGGCGCCATGGCGAGGGGAACGGCTTCGTCTCTGGGTCCGCTCAATGCACCCACCGGAACAACCGGTTCCATCGGATCTCCACGGGCCAGTACCAGAACTGCCAGGTCGGATGCCGGCCATCGAAGGAGAAGAAGATCATCTCCGCGCGGCCGACGAGGTTTTCCATCGGCACGTAGCCGAGATCGTCCATGAAGCGGCTGTCGGCGCTGTCGTCGCGATTGTCCCCCATGGCGAAGAAATAGCCGTCGGGCACGGTATAGACCGGCGTGTCGTTCTGCGGGCCCTCGTCGGTCAGCCGCAGGATCTGGTGGTTCACGGGCGGACGCCCGGCCGATCCGGGCAGGCTTTCCTCGTAGAGCCGGCCCTGGAGCTCCTGGCGGTGCTCGTCCACGGCCACGTAGTCGCCTTCCTCGCGGCGGGGCACTTCCTGGCCGTTCAGGAACAGGCGCCCTTCCCGCACCTGGATGCGGTCGCCGGGGAGGCCGACGATGCGCTTGATGTAGTCGATGGAATTGTCGCGCGTGAAGCGGAACACCGCCACGTCGCCCCGGTGCGGCTCGCGGAACAGGATGCGGCCGCTGAACAGGTTGGGCGAGAACGGCAGGGAGAAGCGGGAGAAGCCGTAGCTCGGCTTCCACACGAACAGGTAGTCGCCCACCTGCAGCGTCGGGATCATGGAGCCGGACGGGATGTTGAACGGCTCGAACAGGAAGGTCCGCACCACCACCGCGATCAGCAGGGCGTAGACCACCGTGCGAGCGGTTTCGCCCAGCCCGGACCCGACGGTGCCGGTCGCGGCGCCCTTTGGCCCCTGTCCCCGGCGGCTTCGCATGGAGTTCATGACGCTGGAAGGCTCCCGGGGCTCGCCGTGTCCGAGCGGTCGACGGAGCGGCAGGATCGAGCAGAAAACGAGGACGAGGACATCTCCCCGCGCGGCCCGTCGCCCGGTCCCCGTGCCGGCACTCGAACGGGGGCCGTCGGGCGAGCGGATCAAGCCGATGGCACCCCCGGCTGTCAAGCGGCACGGTTGTGTTGTTCCCGCCACGATCGGGCGCCGGTTGTTGTGGCGGCGCCACCACCCCCGCCCCAGCCCCCATGGGGGCGTGCTATCCGACGGGCTCAACCGCCGCCTCGCCCGTCCGGCAACTCCGCCGGGGCGGCCGGACGGCGGCCGATGGTCCGTTGCCGCATGCTGCCCATGCCAGAACATCCGCGCCTCGCCCCGGCTGGCGTCGCGCCCGCCTCGCCGCTGCCTGCGGCTCCGGTGGTTCCGCCCGCACCCTACCCTTCCCCCGCCGAGCCGCCCGCCACCGGCTTCACGCTGGTGACCCTGTTCGGCGCCGTGCTGATGCTCTACGGCCTCGGCTTCCTGCTGACGGGGGCGGTGTCGCCGTGGGTCTGGGGAGCGCCGTTCTGGCGGGTGGGGCTCGACCTGATGTTCTCGGCCGCCGGCTATCTGGCGGTGCGGGCCTGGTTCGAGCCTCCGGCGCCCCTGCGCGCCGCGTCCGCCCGGCGGGTGGGTGGCCGGGCGGCCGGGCTGCTGGCGGGCTACGCCGCGTGCGTGGTGTTCACCGCCTTCGTGATCGGACCGCTGTCCTCGCCCCTGCCGTTGCGGAGCTTCCTGTTCAGCCCGGTGACCCGGCTCTACCTCCACAATCTCGCCTTCCAGTCGCAGCTGTTTCTGCCCGGAGCCTTTCGCGGGCTGCAATGGAACAGCGCGGTGAACCCGATGCTCGACGAGGCGCGGCTTCTCGCCGCCTGCCTCGTCGCGGTGCCGATCCTGGAGCTGGCGCCCGCCCGGCTGCGGCGGACGATCATCGCGCTGGCCGGCCTCGCCTCCGCGGCGGCCTATCTGTGGCTGTTCACCCATCCCGGGCTGGTCCACCGCGTGTTGTTCATGGACGGCCGGGACGTCTACGCGGAGATCCCCTTCTTCTGCGTGGGCGCGCTGCTCGCCGGGCTGGACTCCCGGCCGGCGGCCTGGCGCACCGACCTCGCGATGATGTTCTTCGCGCTGAACTGGGGCGTGGCGGCCTGGTTCAGCCAGTGGAACATCGTGGTGGAATGGCTCACGCTGCCCTACATGGCAGCCTGCTTTGGACGGATGACGCTGCCCGGGACGACGGCGCTGCGACGCCGCTTCGGCGATCCTACCCTCGGGGTGTTCCTTTACGCCTTTCCCCTGCAGCAGCTGGTGGTGCTGCGCCTTCCGGGACATCTGGCGCACGGCATCCTGCTGTGCGCGGTGCCGGTGGCGCTGGCCGGCCTCCTGTCATGGCAGATCGTGGAACGTCCGGCGGCGCTGATCGCCACGCGGCTCCTGTTCCGCCCCGTGGCGTCCTGAGGAGCGGCGCCGATGCGGCACAACAACTTCGACGCGCTCCGTCTCGTCGCCGCCCTGATGGTGGTGCACGGCCACGGCTGGATGCTGGCCGGCGGCCCGGTGGCCGGGCTGTGGAACCTGCCGTTCCACCATGTCGGGCTCGACATCTTCTTCTCGATCAGCGGCTACCTCGTCACCGGAAGCTGGCAGCGCGACCCGCGCTTCCGCGACTTCCTGCTCAAGCGCGCGCTGCGGATTCTGCCCGGGCTGGCGGCCTGCGTGCTGGTGACCGTACTGGTGCTGGGGCCGGCCGTCACGGTGATGCCGGTGCTGTCTTATCTGTCGAGCGGCCTCACCTGGCTCTACCTCACCAACATGGGGTTCCTGTTGCAGCTGAGGCTGCCCGGCGTGTTCGGCCATGCCGGGCCGGACGATGCCGTCAACGGCTCGCTCTGGAGCCTGATGCCGGAGTTCTGCTGCTACCTGACGGTGCCGCTGCTGGCGCTGCTGCAGGGCCGGACGCGGCACGCGGCCCTGCTGGCGCTCGCCGCCGTGGCGGGGGGCATCAGCATCGTGCTGTTCCACGGACATGTGCGACCCTGGCCGCTGGTGTGGAACATCGACCCGAAATACGCCCTCGCCGAGGTTCCTTTCTTCGCGGTCGGCGGGCTTTATTTCCTGCTGGAAGACCGGCTGGTCCGGGCGGGACGCGCGGACGGCCTGTGGCGGACCGATCTGTGCCTGACCTTCCTGATCGGCAACTACGTGTTCTCGGGCTGGTTCGGCTGGGGGAACCTGCCGTTCGAGTGGCTGACCCTGCCCTATCTGGTGATCAGCTTCGGCCGGATGTCGCTGCCGGTGCTGCGCCGGGCGGGGCGGTTCGGCGACGCCAGCTACGGCGTCTATCTCTATGCCTTCCCGATCCAGCAGCTGGTGCTGGAGAAGCTGCCCGGCGACCGCTTTCCCGTGGTGACCTGCGCGATCCTCAGCATCGCGGCCGGGCTCGTGTCATGGCATCTGGTGGAACGGCCGGCGCTCCGCCTCGCCTCGAGGCTGGTGCGCCGGCCGCGGCTGGGGCTGCTACCGGCCGGCACCGCCGCCTAGCAGGCGGCGAAGCCGGTCGCCGAGGCCGGCGGCCGGCGACTCGGGAAGCGGCTGCGGCGCCGCCGACGGCTCGCGCGACCCGCCGGGCGCGGGAGCGGCTGCAAGACCGGGCCAGTCGGCATAGGCGATGCGCGCCTCCTCCGCGGCCGACAGCGGCGCACGCGGCTGTTCGCGCTTCCGGGCCACCACGCTGGTCTGGTAGCTCGGCACCACGCCGTGCCGGCACAGCAGCTTCTCGATCAGCACCACCAGGGCGCCCACCGTCTGGTCCTTGGGATCGGTCCAGTCGAAGTTGCGGAGGATGCCGGTGAAGAACGGCCGCACCAGCGTGCCGCCATAGTCGGCGCGGTCCAGCACGTCGAAATACTGGTAGGTCAGCGGCAGGATGCGGGACGCGTGCACGCCCTCGGACGGATCGTGCTGCAGCATCCATTCCAGCGACGGCGGCGGGATGTTCTCGCGGATCCTGCCGGCGAGATGGTCGTGACGGTAGCCGGGCGCGAGGCAGGCATCGATCTCGTCGATGATCGCCATGACCTCGGGATGGTACATGTGGTGGTCGGGCCCCACGTACTCGTCATAGACCAGCAGGCCGCCCGGCTTGAGCACTCGGTGCATCAGCCGGAACATGTCCTCGATGCGGTCGAAATGGTGGATCGCCGCCTGCACGAACACCACGTCGAACGCGGCGTCCGGCAGGTCGTCCTCCAGCACATCGGCGGCCCGCAGTTCGATCCGGTCGCCGAGTCCGCCCTCGTCGAAACGCACCCGTGCCCGCTCCACCGCCTGGCGCGACATCTCGTAGGCCAGGACGTGGTCGGCGTAGCCGTGACGGAGCACGTGCTCTTCGGTGAAGGCCATGCCCACGCCCAGCGCCAGCATGCGGCCCGGGTTCGGCTTGAGGTAGCGCTCGCCGATGCGGTCGAGGTTGTAGCCGTCGAGAGCGCCGGTCTGGGGCCGGGCGATGGCGCGCTCGTAGAGGAACTTGTGCTGGGTGTAGTCGATCGGATCGCTCTCGATCACGGGGCGGGTGCCGACGTGCTCGTCGCCCTCGTAGCGCTTGTCCCAGATCGCCGTGGCATCGCCCGCGTTCTCGGTTGTGTGGTCGTCGGCCATCGTTCCGCTCCTCCGCCGTGGCCCCCGATAGCACGCGCGCGCACGGGCCACGAGAGCGGCCGGAAGACCCGGAGGAACGCTTGCGGACCGGCGCCAGGGGTCGCGATCCGGGATGCGGGGTGGCGTCGGGGCCGGTTGCGGATGAAGCGCGCCGGCCGCCGCCGGCAGGCGGCAGGACCTAGGCCGGCAGGGCCTGGATCATGACCTGGGCGAGCGCATAGGGCGGCTCGTCGGTGAGCGTGAGCAGCAGGAGCGGCTCGTGCCCGGCGGGGATCAGGGTCTGCAGCCGCAGCAGCGCGCCACCGGTGAGCACGAGGGTCGGCCGGCCGCCGGGCAGGTTCACCACGCCCATGTCGCTGTGGAACACGCCGTGGCTGAAGCCGGTGCCGAGCGCCTTGGCGCAGGCCTCCTTGGCTGCCCAGCGCTTGGCGAAGGTGGCGGCGCGCAGCCCTTCGGTGCGCCCGGCGGCCTTGGCGCGCTCGGTCTCGGTGAAGCATCGCCGGACGAAGCGGTCGCCGTAGCGGCCGAGCGCCGCCTCGACGCGGCGGATGTCGCAAAGATCGGTGCCGAACCCGACGATCATGCTGTCTGCGCCTCCTGCCCCGGCGTCAGGACTTGGCGCGCTCGACCTGGGTGACGCCGGTGGCCGAGCGCAGCCCGGCGATCACCGAGCCGAGATGCCGGAGATCGCGCACCTCCAGATCCACCAGGATCTCCATGAAGTCGAGCTGGCGGTTGACGATCTTGAGGTTGACCACGCTGCCTTCGTGGCGCGTGGCGGCGTTGGTCAGCGAGGCCAGCACGGCCGGCTCGTTGGCGGCGATCACGCTGACGCGGCCGACATGGGAATCGCCCTTGCCGCGCCCGATCGAGTCGTAGTCCCAGTCGATGTCCATGAAGCGCTCGGGCGTCGCCGCGAAGTTCTCCAGCGTCTGGCAGCCGGCGGTGTGCACGGTGATGCCCTTGCCGGTGGACACGATGCCCACGATCCGGTCGCCCGGCAGCGGATGGCAGCAGCCGGCGAAATGCACCGCGACGCCGGCGCCGATGCCGGTGAGCGACATGCCCGGCGCGGAGGCCGGGAGCGGGCGGCTCGGCGGGCGCGACAGCAGTCCCGGCACCATGCGCGGTCCGCGCGGCGCCTGGCGAAGCTCGGGATAGGCCGCGTGCACCACGTCGCGGGCGGACACGTTGTTGTTGCCGACCGCGACGTAGAGGTCGTCCACGGTGGCGCATTTGAAGCCCTTGACGACGCCGTCCAGCACCTTCTCGGAGCCGTCCACGCCGTCCTGCCTGAACGCCTTGGCCAGCATGGCGCGGCCGGCATCCAGGTGGGTTTCGCGCTGCTGGGCGGCGACGTAGCGGCGGATGCGGGCGCGGGCCTTGCCGGTGACGACGAAGCGTTCCCAGGCCGGGGACGGCGTGCCGCCGCGCGCGGTCATCACCTCCACCTGATCGCCGTTCTGCAGCTCGTGCCGCAGCGGCATCAGGCGGCCGTTGATCTTGGCGCCCACGCAGGTGTCGCCGATCTGGCTGTGCACGGCATAGGCGAAGTCGATGGGCGTCGCCCCGCGCGGGAGCTGGATCAGCTGTCCCTTGGGGGTGAAGCAGAACACCTGGTCCTGGTAGAGCTCGAGCTTGGTGTTCTCGAGAAACTCGTCCGGCGCGCCGCTGTTCTCCAAGATCTCCAGCAGGTCCTGCACCCAGCGCAGGCGCGGCGGCCGCGCAGGGCCCGATTGCGCGCTCTCGCCCAGGCCCTTGTAGTCCCAGTGTGCGGCGACGCCGTTCTCCGCCACGTCGTGCATGGTCGGCGTGCGGATCTGCACTTCGATCTTCTGGTTGCGCGGGTGGCGCAACGTCACGCCAGTGTGCAGGCTCTGATAGCCGTTGGCCTTGGGCGTGGAGATGTAGTCCTTGAAGCGCCCGGCGATCACCGGATACGCGGCGTGCACCGCCCCCAGCGCCACGTAGCAGGCCTCGCGCGTCGGCACGAGGATGCGGAACGCCATGATGTCGGACAGCTGCTCGAAGGCGACGTTGCGCTTCTGCATCTTCTCCCAGATGGAGAACGGCGACTTCTCCCGCCCGGTCACCTCCACCACCGACACCCCCGCGTCGGCGCACAGGCGCGTCAGCTCCCGGCGCACCTCCTCGATCACGTCGGCGCCCTGGCCGCGGAGATAGTTCAGGCGCGCCTGGATGGTGGCGTTGTGTTCCGGCTCGAGTTCGTTGAAGGACAGGGTCTGGAGCTCGGTCTTGACCTTGTCCATGCCGATGCGGCCGGCCAGCGGCGCATAGATGTCCATGGTCTCGCGGGCGATCCGCACCCGGCGCTCATGCTGGCGCACATAGTGCAGGGTGCGCATGTTGTGCAGCCGGTCCGCCAGCTTGACGATCAGCACCCGGATGTCGCGGCTCATCGCGAGCACGAGCTTGCGGAAGTTCTCGGCCTGCTTGGTGCGGTCGGATTGCAGCTCCAGGCGGGTGAGCTTGGTCACCCCGTCCACCAGCACGGCCACCGTGTCGCCGAACTGCGCGGCCAGCGCCGGCAGCTTCAGCCCGGTATCCTCGATCGTATCGTGCAGCAGCCCGGTACAGATCGACGCGACGTCCAGCCGGAAGCCGGCCAGGATGCCGGCCACGGCGAGCGGATGGATGATGTAGGGCTCGCCGTTGTCGCGCTTCTGCGCGGCGTGCGCCTCCCGGGCGACGCCGAAGGCCCGCTCGATCAGTCCGAGATCGGCGCCGGGATCGTAGGCCCGGACCCGCCGCAGCAGGCCCGCGCAGGAGATTTCTCGCCCCGCCGCGGCTTCCGCGTCCTGCCGGGCGGCGGCGCCGGCAGCGCCCATCATGGGGCCGTCCGGCGCGAAAGTCGTGCGGCGTGCGAAACCCGGGGAGTCCTCGGATCCGCCGCGCCGCATAGGCGAGCGCCCTTACCGGCGCCGGCCGCCCAGTTCCGCCTCGATGGCGGCCTCGAGCTCCTCCGGCGACAGCTCGGCCCCCATGTTGGCCGCTTCCTCCTCGGCCGACACGTCCTGCAGGCCGAAGATGTTCTGGTCGGTCGGAATGAGGTCGAGCACCTCCTCGTCCGCGGGCTCGGGCTCGGGAGCGCGGGCGAGCGACTTCACCAGGTCGCCCTGGAGACGGCTCAGCTCCACGGTCTCCTCCGCGATCTCGCGCAGCGCCACAACCGGGTTCTTGTCGTTGTCCCGGTCGATGGTGAGTTCCTCGCCACGGCTCAGGTTGCGCGCACGCTGGGCGGCCAGCAGAACCAGCTCGAAGCGGTTCGGCACCTTCTCAACGCAGTCCTCGACGGTGACGCGCGCCATGCGGCCAGCCTCCGGCTCATAAACTCGGGGAACACGGACTATAGGGTCCTGCTCCGGACGAAGCAAGACGCCGCGCCGCATCCCTTCAGGAGCGGCGGCGCGATGGATCCGTGACGGGCGCGGATCATGATCCCGCTCCCGGCGCCGCGCAAGGGGGCAGACCGGGGCGCCCTTCCCCGGTTCCTCAGGCCAGAAGCCTGATCGCGGCCGGTGCCAATGCCTCCCGCGGCAGGTCGCGGATCAGCGCGTCCACGTCCCGTCCAAGCCGGGGATGCGTCCACCGGGGCGACACGTCGCGCACGGGCAGCAGCACGAAGGAACGCTCATGCGCCCGGGGATGGGGCAGCACCGGATCGGGTGCGTCGCGCACGATCTCCGCCATCGCCACGATATCCAGATCCAGCGTCCGGGCCGCGTTGCGTTCGCCCCGCTCCCGCCCGAACGCGGCCTCGATCGCCTGCAACCCGGCCAGCAGCGTCGCCGGGTCGGGCATCGCGGCCACCGGTTCCAGCAGCACGGCACCGTTGACGTAGGGGGGCTGGCCGGACGGTGGCACCGGCGCGCTCTCGTACCAGCGCGATACCGCCGCCACCCGCAGGCCCGGCAGCGCGCGAAGGGCATCCACGGCGTTCAGGCACGCGTCAGCCGCGCCGCCGGCGAGGCCGGGCAGGTTGGCCCCGATCGCCACGAGGATCCCGGCATCCCCGCGCCCCTCGCCCCGGGCACGCTCCCCGCCCCCGGCGTCCTGGCCGCCACCGGCCGGGGCATCATCGCGATGCCCACCGTCCGGCCGGGTCATCGCAGGCACCATCCGCCCGCTCGCCGCGTTGCTCCCGCACCGCACCGCGCCCTGGTGCGGATCACGCCGTGCTGGCACAAGCGGCACTCGTTCGTTTCCGTCCGGCGCGGCCCCCGGCCCCGCGCCGGATCCAGTGCATTTGAGACCCTCATCTCCACAGGACGATCCATCATGCCTTCCCCGACATTCTTCCGTCCCGACGAGCGCGTATGCCTGTTCATCGACGGCGCCAACCTGTACGCCGCCTCGCGCTATCTCGGCTTCGACGTCGATTATCGCGAGATGCTCGGCTTCTTCCGCGAACGCTGCAACCTGATGCGCGCGTACTATTACTCGGCCGTGCTCGACACGGAGGAATATTCCCCGCTCAAGCCCCTGACCGACTGGCTCGCCTATAACGGCTACAGCCTCGTGACCAAGACGGCCCGGGAGTTCACCGACGCCAACGGGCGCCGGCGCATCAAGGGCAACATGGACATCGAGCTCGCGATCGACATGCTGGAGCTCGCGCCGCACATGGACCACGCCGTGCTGTTCAGCGGCGATGCCGATTTCCGCCGGCTGGTGGAAGCGGTGCAGCGCCGCGGGGTGCGGGTGTCGGTGGTGTCGTCGGTGCGCACGCAGCCGCCCCTGGTGGGCGACGAGCTGCGCCGGCAATGCGACCATTTCATCGAGCTGGCCGACATCGCGCCGGACTTCACCCGCCGGCAGATCGAGCCGCGCCCGCGCGGCACCCCCGCCCGTGGACAAGCCGACTCCCACGGCGGCCTGACGGAGTAGGCCCCGCGTGGTGGCCCGGAGAGCCGCGCGCGGAGAGCGGGCGGGGCGACAGGTCGGGGCGCCCGCAGCCGGAACGGGTGCGCGTCCGCGGGCGGTCCGCGACACGCCGCTGCCCGCACTCCCGGCCGCGGCACCCGGCGCACCGCCGCGCGACTGTCCGGCCTGCCCCCGATTGGTGGCGTACCGGAACAGCAACCGCGAAGCCGAGCCCGGCTGGTGGAACGGTCCGGTGGCCTCCTGGGGGAGCCTCCAGGCGCGACTCCTGGTGCTGGGGCTGGCGCCCGGCGTGCGCGGCGCCAACCGCACCGGGCGCCCCTTCACCGGCGACTATGCGGGGATGCTGCTCTACGAGACGCTGACGCGCTTCGGCTTCGCCGACGGTCGCTACGGGGCCGATCCGGATGACGGGCTGAGGCTGCGAGACACGCGCGTCGCCAACGCGGTGCGGTGCGTGCCGCCGGCGAACCTGCCGCAGCCGGTGGAGATACGCACCTGCAACGGCTTCCTGCGGGACGAGCTGGCGGCGATGCCGGCGCTGCGGGCGGTGCTGTGTCTCGGCGTGGTGTCGCACAACGCGCTGCTGCGGGCGCGCGGTCTGCCGGCAAGCCGTCAGCCCTTCAAGCACGGGCAGGTGCTGCAACTTCCAGCCACGGGTGACGGTCTGCCGCCCCTGCTGCTGGCCGACAGCTACCATGTGTCGCGCTACAACACGAACACGGGCGTTCTCACCACCGCGATGTTCGAGGCGGTGGTGGGCGATCTGGCCGAACGATTGAACAAGCCGGGTGGCGGCTGAACTCGAGGACCGCGTCCCGCCACGCGCCCGGTCACCGGCCCTGCGAGGATAGCGCCCGGTCGAGATAGTAGGCGGCGCTGATCAGGCCGAGATGGGTGAAGGCCTGCGGAAAGTTGCCGAGATGCTCGCCCGCCGGGCCGAGCTCCTCGGCGAACAACCCGACATGGTTGGCGTAGCCGAGCATCTTCTCGAACAGGAAGCGGGCCTGCGCCACGTCGCCCGCGCGCGCGAGGCATTCCACGTACCAGAACGAGCACATGGTGAAGGTGCCCTCGTCGCCGTGCAGCCCGTCGGCGCCGTTGGCCGTGGAATAGCGATACACCAGGCTGTCGTCGGTGAGACCGCGCCCCACCGCTTCCAGGGTCGACAGGAAGCGCGGGTCGGTGGGGCTGATGAAGCGCACCAGCGGCATCAGCAGGCACGACGCGTCGAGGGAATTCCCGCCCTTGTACTGCACGAAGCTGCGCTGCTTCTCGTCCCAGAACTCGTCGTGGATCTCGTTGTAGATGGCGTCGCGGGTGTCCAGCCAGGTTTCCAGCGGCGCCGGCAACCCGCGCTTGCGCGACAGCCGGATCGCCCGGTCGAACGCCACCCAGCACATCAGCCGCGAATGCAGATAATGCTTTCGGCCGTTGCGCATCTCCCAGATGCCTTCGTCCGGACGCTGCCAGTTCTGCTGCAACCAGTCCATGCCGCGGCGGATGCCCTGCCAGGTGTCCCGCGAGATCGGCTCGGCATATTTGTCCGACAGATACACCGCGTCCATCAGCTCGCCATAGATGTCGAGCTGCAGCTGGTTGAAGGCGCCGTTGCCGACCCTCACCGGGGTGGAGTCCCTGTATCCGCGGAGGTGAGGAAGCTCGAACTCTTCCAGCTTCGAATGGCCGTCGATGCCATACATGATCTGCAGCGTGCCGTCGGCGGTGGTCTGGCCGCCACGGTCGCTCAGCCAATGCATGAACGCCTTCGCTTCCTCCACATGGCCGATGCGCAGGAACGCATAGATGGTGAAGGCCGCGTCGCGCAGCCAGGTGTAGCGATAGTCCCAGTTCCGGCCACCCCCGATCTCTTCCGGCAACCCGAAGGTCAGGGCAGCGACCATCGATCCGTGCTCGGCCGAGGTCATCAGCTTCAGGGCCAGCGAGGACCGAGTGACCTCGTCGCGCCAGCGCCCCGTATAGTTCGCGCGCCGCACCCAGTTCCGCCAGTAGTCGGAGGTACGCTTGAAGCTGTCGGCGACATAGTCAGGGCGGGACGCATCGCTGTCGGCGCCGTGGCAGGCATCCTCCAGGATGAAGCTCACGTTCTCGCCCGGCTGCAACTCGAACTCGGCCGACACCTCGCCCTCGCCGATCCGCAGCTCGGTGGTCGCGTGCAGCCTCAGCCGGAGCGGCTCGCTACCGGCGACCTTGCCCTCAAACACGACGGTCGACCCATCGGCCGTCACGTCCGGCACCGTGCGGGCGTAGTCGAACCGGGGAGCGCAGCGCATGGTGAAGCTCACCGGCCCGCGGATCGCTTCCACCCGGCGCACCAGCCGCTGCACGGTCGCGTGCTCGGCGGGATCGCCCTCGGCCATCACCATGAAGTCGGACACCTCGGCCACCCCGCGCGACGACAGGAACCGGGTGAGCAGCACGTTGGTGTCCGGCAGGTAAAGCTGACGCTGCCGGGCGCCATCGAGCTTGGGCTGCAAGCAGAACTCGCCGCCCCGCTCGTCGTCCAGCAGCGATGCGAAGATGCTGGGGCTGTCGAAGCGCGGCCAGCACAGGAAGTCGATGCTGGCGTCGAGCCCGACAAGGGCCGCGGTCCGCAGATCGCCGATGACGGCATGGTTCTCGATGGACTGGGCCACGGCATGACTCCCCCGGGTACGATCGCGCCGCCGATCTTCCGGCACCGGAACGAGGACGCGGCCGATGGGAGGCACGTGGCTTCCCGGCTGCGGTATCGTTCCACTCCCCATCCGGGTTTGCCGCATTCTCCGCTGCATATGATTTCTGGCAGGAAGCCTTCACATGAGGCATCGCACCCATCATCACCCCGCGGGTCAGTCCGGGAGCGTGTCGTCGAGAGTGCGGGAGGCCGGCGACACGGAGCGCAAGCCGGGCGATCCGCCGGGGTCGTGGGGGATCGAAGATGGTCCGGTTCCCGACCGCGTCGTGCTGCTCCATGGTCTCGCCGCCGGCCGCCGCTCGATGCGCGTCATCCAGCGGGCGCTTTTGGCGCAGGGCTTCCAGGTCCTCAACCCCGGCTATCCCTCCCTCCGCTCGCCGCTCAGCGAGCTGGTGGAACTGCTGCACCAGAAGCTTGCGGACGAGAAGCAGGTCGCGGTTCGGACCCACTTCGTCACCTACTCGATGGGCGGCCTGCTGGCGCGAGCTTATCTGGCGCGATACCGTCCGTCGGGTCTGGGCCGTGTGGTCATGATCGCCCCACCCAACCGCGGCAGCGAGCTGGCCGACCTCGTCTGCCGCATCCGCCTCGCCCGCTGGGTCCTCGGTCCGTCGGCACGCGAACTCGGTACCGCCCGATCTCCCGAAACGACGGCGTTGCTGAGCGATATCGCGTATCCGCTGGGGATCATCGCCGGGAACCGCTTCCTGGATCCTCTCGGATGGATGCTGATCCCTGGCGCTAACGATGGCCGCGTCTCGGTCCGGAGCACGATGGTGCCGGGCATGACCGGACACGCGGTAATTCCTGCTTCGCATCACGGCATCGTCCGCAATCGCGATGCCGTGGACCATGTCGTCAGCTTCCTGACACGGGGGGAGTTTCCCTCGCTCCGGGCACGCGGGTCGCGGTGCCGGGCGGCATCGAACCGGGACCCATGACCGGAAGCCGGAAGAGCGTCCCCGCCGTTCAGTCCGGCACGGCGGCCAGCGTTGCGGGTTCCTGCGGAACGCTGCCGTTGTCGTTCTGGCGGAACGCCGCCATCGCCCCGTACACCTTCAACCGCGCGCGCATCAGCGACCCGAGCGGCCGGTGGGCCTCCAGCGCATGGGCGGGCCGGAAGCTCATGCGCTCTTCCACGAACATCAGCCGCGCGGGCGATAACGCATCCTGGGGCGGGAAGCTCAGCGTGGCGACGGTAACGTAGGGGCTGCGATCTTCCGGCCAGGGCACGGACGCGTCCTCCACCGGCATGGCGTCGAGATCGGTGCAGAGCTGCACGCGAAACTCGAAGCGCGCCTCGTTGCCGCGGAACCAGTCGCCCACCGCCCGGCGGAACACGTCCGGATCGCTCTTCACGTCGAGCGTCTCGCCGGCCAGTGCCTGAAGCCCCGGCGACACCGGAAAGATCGCCACCTTGGCCACCGCGTTGCCCCAGCGCAGGGCCGCCTGGCTGTGGTAGCTCTCGGCGAGCGGATGTGCGGGCGCATGGCCGAAGAAGTCGAGCACCGGAACGTCGCTGCCCTTGACGCTCTTCACCACGTCGTTCGCCACCCGTGCCACGGCGGACACGGCCGCTTTGAGGCCGTCCGATCGTTCCACGTTGCGCTCAATGTTGCGGATGCTCTTGAGGAACGACATGGCGTCCGGATCGGGAAACACCGGTCCGGTCGCCAGCACGAAATCCTGAGTGTCGTCGTGGTGCCCGGGCAGCTTCGGACCCCGGACGCCGAACAGCTTCAGCGCGCAGCCGCGATGCGTGGACACCTTGTCCGGCAGCACCTCGCCCGGGCCCTGCGCGAACCGGGCGAGCACGTCATATCGTCCGGGACGGGCGCAGATACCTTGCGCGAAGGGAGCCGGTAGCCCTTCCGGCACCTCGAACACTCCCTTCACGATCCCGCTGCTCTTGGCGTGGGACGCGCGCACCGCCCGGTGCTCGCGGCCGGTCACCTTCCGACTCTCGCTGATCATGGTCTCGATGATGCCGTCGATCGCCTCGTCCTCTTCCGGACGCCGGGTCTCGATGCCGTCGTGGAACGGTACGAATTGTTGCATATCCATGCGCATTCTCCCTTCCCGTTCCGTCATGCCTGCGCCGGAAACCCGGAACGGATCATGGCGGCGCGTGCCCTTGCGGGTGTGGAACAGCGGGACCGGACGGACGTTCCTGGTCCCAACCCATCGTTATCGTCACAACTCGGGAAGCCGCATTTCCATGCTCAAGGGCGCGATCTTCGATATCGACGGCACGTTGCTGGACAGCGTCGACGCCCATGGCGAGGCCTGGCATCGGGCCTTCGCGCAATTCGGCCACGACGTTCCCGCGGCGGACGCGCGGCGCCAGATCGGCAAGGGTGGCGACAAGCTGCTCCCGTTCTTCCTTCAGGGAGAGGCGCTGGAACGAGACGGCGATGGCATCAGCCAGCGCCATGGCGAGCTGTTCCGGGAGGAGTATTTTCCGTCCATCCGACCGTTCGCGGACGTCCGGACGCTGTTCCAGGCGCTCGCCGATCGGGGGGTAAGGTTGTCCCTGGCGTCGTCGGCGAAGGGCGAGGAACTGGAGCGCTTCGTGGAGCGCCTGGGGATCGGCGACCTGCTGCACAGCGCCACCTCTTCCAAGGACGTGGAACGCTCCAAGCCCGATCCGGACATCTTCCAGACGGCTCTGGATCGGCTCGACGGGGTGGACGCGAAGGACACGCTGGTGTTCGGCGATTCGCCCTACGACGCGGAAGCGGCCGCGAAGGCCGGCCTGCGCACCGTCGCCGTGCGATGCGGCGGCTTTCCGGACGACGACCTTCGCGCGGCCGGTGCGATCGCGGTGTTCGACGATCCGGCCGAACTGCTGCGCCGTCTCGACACGCTGTTCGAGCTGGCGGAAAGCTGACCTTGCCGGGTGGCGTATACCGCCCGCCGCCTTGTCCCCTCAGCCCCGATCGCGCATCAGCCGGGCCTTGTCGCGCTGCCAGTCCCGCTCGGCGATCGCGTGGCGCTTGTCGGCCTTCTTGCGTCCCTGTCCGACACCCAGGGTCACCTTGGCTCGCCCACGCTCGTTGAAGTGGATGTCGAGCGGCACCAGCGTGTGGCCGTTGCGCGCCACCTCGCCCAGCAGCTTGCTGATCTGGCGATTATGCAGCAGCAGCTTGCGCGGCGCCCGCGGCTCGAAGCGCGACAGCACGCCGCCCTGGTATTCCGGGATGTAGCAGTTGAACAGCCAGATCTCGCCGTCGCGCTCGCCGGCATATGCCTCGGTCAGGGTAGCGCGGCCATGTCTCAGGCTCTTCACCTCGGGACCCTTGAGCACGATCCCTGCCTCGATCTCCTCCGAGATGGAGTAGTCGAACCGCCCCTTGCGGTTCTGCGAGGCGATGCCGTGCGAGATCAGCCCGTTCTTGGTCTTTTCCACCATGTCGTCACGTCAGCCGAGCAGGCCGACCTCCTCCATGGCAGCACGCACCGCGTGGCGCGTGGTGTCCGCGATCGGCGCCAGCGGCAGCCGGCAGAACTCCGAGCAGAGTTCCAGCAGGGACGCGCCGTACTTCACCGGGGCCGGGTTGCTTTCGAGGAACAGGGCGTCATGCAGCGGCAGCAGCCGGTCCTGCAGCGCGATCGCCTCGGCCACCTCGCCCGCCTCCCAGGCCGCGTGCATCTTCGCGCACAGGGCAGGCGCGATGTTCGCGGTGACGCTGATGCAGCCATGCCCGCCGGTCGCCAGAAACGCGATCGCGGTGCCGTCCTCGCCCGAGAGCTGGTTGAATTCCGTCCCGGCGCGCCGGCGGATCTGCAACGGCCGCACGAGATTGGCGGTGGAATCCTTCACGCCCACGATGTTGGGGTGCTTCGCCAGGCGCGCCATGGTGTCGACGCTCATGTCGATCACGCTGCGGCCGGGGATGTTGTAGATCACGATGGGCAGGTCGACCGCATCGGCGATCGCCATGTAGTGGCGATACAGTCCGTCCTGGGTCGGCTTGTTGTAGTAGGGCGTGACCACCAGCGCGGCGTCGGCACCGCTGGCTCTGGCATGGCGGGTGGTCTCAATCGCCTCGGCGGTGCTGTTGGAGCCTGTGCCGGCGATCACCGGCACGCGCTTGCGCGCCGCCGCCACCGCGACCTCGATCATCCGGTAATGCTCGGCGTGGGTGAGCGTGGGGCTTTCGCCGGTGGTGCCGCAGGGCACCAGCCCCGCCGTGCCGCTGTCGATCTGCCAGTCGATCAGGTTCTCGAACCCCGCCTCGTCCAGCGTGCCGTCCGGGGCCATCGGCGTGATGAGGGCGACGATCGACCCCTTGAACATGGAAACGCTCCTGAAAGCCTTCGCGGGCGGCGTCGCACCCTCAAGCGCGTGCGGTGCCCGGGGCGGACATGTCTCCGCCTGCGCCGCCGGTTCTACTCCAGCCGATCAGCGCCGTGAACCGTCGCCCCGCGAGAGGCTGGCTCGCCCAGGGGACCCAGCCACTCGCTCCGCGTTCCCCAACGCTCGAGATTGCCGCGGATCGACGGAAGCGCTTCAGCGCATCATTGCGCCGCCGTTGCGCACCACGCGGCCTACGCTCTCGATCGTGTCCCGATACTGGACCTAGTGCGGGATGTCCTGACCGGGCTTCGGACGCGTGCCGGGTTTGACCGGCGCGTCCACCGAAGGCGCCACCTGCTCGCGCTCCTGCACCCTTCCTTCCGGCAGACGCTTGGAAGGAGCCACGGCGTTGGCCTTGGCGGGGGCGGGCTGTTCGGGGCCGGTGTTGGAATGGGCGTCCTTGTGGGTGCTGTTGTGGCCGGTGATCCTTTGCCCACTGCTGACGTCACCGCGGGGCGAGGCCGGCTGCGCGAGGGCGCCCCCGCACAGCAGCATCGCGAGGCCGCCGCCCGCGAGGACGGCACGGACCGTTCGGTTGCTGATCATGAATGCCATCTCCTCCGCTGGTCCGGCCGCGCGGGTAGCGTCGCTCATTCACGCCGACCTCCCCCGTCGTGGCGCTCCTAACACTCTGGGGACACCGGCGTTCCACCATTCACGGCTAGCGCCGGTTCGGCATCGCGCTCTTGCCGCCCGCGTTCGTTGACGGGATGCTTGGCGCCCGCATGACCCTCCCTTCCCCCGCCATGTCGCTCCGCATCCGGCGGTCCGCCACCGCTCCGACCTTTCCATCCCCGAGCGATCCGGCGGCCGGAAAAGATACCGGACGGAGGCGGCCGCTGTGCCGCCAGGGTGCCGCGATGGCACTCGCAGGGGCGACGCTGCTGGCCGGATGCTCCGCGCGTCCGGCGCAGATGCCCGCCAGCCCTCCCACGGCCCTGGTGGCGGGCACGGCCGCCACCGCCGGCGCGGCCGGTGATCCGGTGGCGGCCAAGCTCGCGGTGTATCTGGAGCTGCTGACGCCCGGAACGCCGCCGCCCGGCAGCGCCGCCCGGATCGATGCCTTCCTCGCGGCCAATCCGGGCTGGCCGAACCGCCCTACCCTGATCCAGCGGCTGAACGACGCCGTGGCCAACGAGACCGACCCATCCGTGCTCGGTCCGATCTGCGGCCGGGACCTGCTGAGCAACGGCGCCGCCCTGGCCCGCTGCGCCCTGCTGGCCGCGCCGCCGACGGCCACGCCGTCGCCCGCCCTGCCGGGCAGCACCGCCGCCCCGCCCGCCCTGCTGCCCGATGGCTCGGCCCCGCTGCCGCCGCGCCCGGCGCCCGGCCCCGATGCCTCCGCGCCCGTGGCGCCCTTTTCCGCGGCGGGGATCGCGCAACTGCCGCCGGCGCTGCTGGAGCGGGTGCGGCGGAGCTGGCGCGACAGCAACGACTCCCCGGCCCAGGCGGCCCTGTTCCTTCGGCTCTGGAGCCAGGCCCTGCGGCCGCCGGACCATTGGGCGCGGTTCGACCGGCTCGAATGGGCCGGCAACCTGCCGGCGGCGGCCCGGATGCTGCCCCTGTTGTCGCCGGACCGGCGGCCGCTGGCCACCGCAAGGCTCGCTCTGCATCGCCGCGACGCGGGCGCCGACGGGCTGGCGGCGGCACTGCCGCCGACGGATGCGGCGGACCCCGCGCTGCAGCTCGACCTGGTGCGCTGGCTCCGGCGCAACGATCGCATCGCCGACAGCATCGCCGCCTGGAACAACGGTGCCCTGGCCGCGGAACGGACCGCTCCCGGCCCCCGCCTCCCGGCGTTCTGGAGCGAGCGGGACGCGCTGAGCCGCGACATGCTGATGCCCGGCGCTCCCGCCACGGCGCAGGACGCGCTGCGGCTCGCCGAGGACCCGTTTCAGCGCGACGACGTGCCGCGGTTCGACTCGGCCTTCCTGAGCGGCTTCATCCTGTTGCGCCGGCTGCACCAGCCGGCCGACGCGGAACAAAGGTTCCTGACGCTGACCAGCAGCCGGTCGGTGCTGACGCGCAGCCGCGGCTGGTTCTGGCTGGGCGAGGCACGAAGCGTGCGGGGCGATACGGCCGGTGCCCAAGCGGCGTTCGAGGAGGCTGCGGGTCTTCCCACCACCTTCTACGGCCAGCTTTCGCTGGCCCGGCTACGGGGCGCGTCAGACGACGCGGTGCTGGACGCGCCGCATCGCGATCCGGGATATGCCGATGCCCTCCACGACCGGCTGGCGGCGCTGCGCGATCCGGACTGGAGCACCGCCGATGCGGTGCGCTTCACCGGGCTGGAACTGGCGCGGGCAGCCACCCTGCTGGTCGGATGGAACGATCCCCGCCACGCGCGCGCCTTCCTGTTACGGCTGGACGCGGACGCCACCAGCGACACCGACCATGCACTCGCCGCCAGCCTCGCCGACCGGCTGGGACTGCCCGACGTGGGCGTGGCGATCGCCCGCAGCGCGGGACGGCACGGGCTGGTGCTGCGACAATCCGGCTGGCCCCGGCCGTTCGCGCCGCCGCCGGCGGCGGGAGAGGACCTGCCGCCTGGCCTGGCGCTCGGCATCATGCGGCAGGAAAGCAGCTTCGATCCCGGCATCACCAGCCCGGCCGGCGCCCGTGGCCTCATGCAGCTCATGCCGGGCACCGCCCGTGACGTGGCCAGGTCGCTGCCGGGATCCGGCGGCACGGACGGGACCGCCGCAGGACTCTACGATCCGGACGCCAACATCCGGCTCGGAAGCGCCTATCTGTCGTCCCTGCTGCGCCGCTTCGGCGGAACGGTGCCGTATGCGGTCGCGGCGTACAACGCCGGTCCGCACCGGGTCGACCAGTGGCTGGCCCAGAACGGCGATCCGGCACGCGACCCCGGGACGGCCGGAGGCGCCAGCACGCCGATGATCGACTGGATCGAGCTGATCCCCTTCGCGGAAACCCGCAACTACGTGCAGCGTGTGACCGAGAACACCGCCATCTACGCCGATGGCGACGGGAGCACCTCGTGAAGGCCACCGGCCGCCTGTGTGCCGAGGCCGGTGCCGGACACCGGGCTTTCACGCGACGGGGATCGGGCGCTTCCGCCGCCTCGTGCCGAGCGAAAAGAGCGTTTGGGCGCGGGACGGGACGGACCTTGCAGGAGGGATCGTCCGCCTCGTGCCGAGCCGTTCCGCAGCCGGTAGACGCGGCATGACCCGCCGCCGGCTCGCGGAATGGGTGGCCAGCTTCGGCGGCTGCGGTTGGCTCCGGCCGGCCCCGGGCACGATCGGTTCGGCGGCTGCCCTCCTTCCGGGTGGCGTGGCGGTGTGGTGGCTACCGCCATCGCTCGCCTGGCCCGTCCTGGTGGCGGCGGTGCTGGCGGCGAGCACGATCGGGATCTGGGCGATCGGCGCCGCCGCGGACGGCGCCGATCACGGCTGGATCGTGATCGACGAGGTGGCGGGCCAATGGTTGACCCTGCTGGGCCTGTTGCCCTGCGCGGGCTGCGTCACGCTGGGCGGTTCCGCGCTCGCCGCCGGGATCGCGGTGGCGTTCCTGTTGTTCCGGCTGCTCGACATCACCAAGCCGGGTCCGGTGGGGATGCTGGACCGGCGCCACGATGCCGCCGGGGTGATGGGCGACGATCTCGCGGCCGGGCTGATCGGCGCGCTGCTCCTCGTGGCAGTGCGCGCCGCGTGGCGGCTGTGGAGTTGAGGAGGCGCTGGACATGATCGGGCAGGAAACGCTGCGACAGGCGGATGCGCTGGTGCCGCTCCTGCGGGATGCCGGACTACGGGTGGTGACGGCGGAAAGCTGCACGAGCGGCTTGCTGGCCGCCTGCCTGACCCATCCGCCCGGTAGCTCCCCGGTGGTCCTGGGCGGCTTCGTGACCTACAGCCGGGAGATGAAGCGGCGGCATCTGGGGGTGCCGGCGGACATCCTGGAGCGCTTCGGCGCCATCAGCGCGGAAACCGCGGCGGCGATGGCGGACGGGGCCCTGACGGCCGCCGGCGCCGACCTCGCGCTGTCGATCACCGGTCTCGCGGGTCCCGACGGCGACGAAGGCAAGCCGGTGGGGCTGGTATGGTTCGGCCTGGCCCATGCCGGACATCCGACCCGCACGGTGTCCCGACATCTGCCCGGCGACCGCGACGCCGTGCGCGAATCGGCCGTGCGGGAAGCCCTGAGGCTGCTGCGGCAGGTGCTGCCGGATTGACCGATCCGTCCGCTTCGGAACGGCCCCTCGGAAAGGGTGAAAGCGTCCGCCATCGAGCGCTTGCCCCCGGCGTCTACGGCACGACGACGACCATGCCCTCGCACGAACGAAAGGCCCGGGGCGTCGCCACCGGGCCTTCGTCGTCTCGAAGGCGGCCCGAAAAGAGCCGCCGATCCACCCCTTGCCGGGTGGGGTAGGCCTTACTGGCCAGCCGGCGCGGGAGCCGCGGCGGGGGCGGTGGTCGCCGGGGTGCCCGAACCGGCCGGCGCCATCGCACCCGGCTGCGCCATGCCGCCACCGGCCGGAGCCGGGGCAGCGGCGGCGCCCGGAGCGCCGGCAGTCGCATCGGTGCCGGAGCGGGCGGCCGCGAGGCTCTTCGCGTTCAGATCCTCGGTGGTCGGGTTGATGGCGGTCTTGTAGCCCTTGCCACCATGCATCTTGCCCATCTTGCCCATGTGGTGATGGGTGGAATGCATCTTGCCCTTGTGCATGTCGCCCGAATCCGTCTGAGCGATCGCGGGCACCGCGAACGCCAGGGCCGCCGCGCACACGGAAGCCTGCAGAGCCCGCGCCTTCAGAATGGACTTCATCGTTCGTTCCCTAATCAATCGTTCATCGACAGCGAAACCGTCGCCGTGAAGCCGTAGCGCACCTACGGCTCCGACACGATGGAGAAACGAAAACCGGCCGTGTCGGTTCCGCCACAGCGCCGGGATTATGGTCGCACGAGCGCAGCGTGAGCCGGCTTTTCTCCGCCAGGAGACGACATCTCGCGCGACGGACGACGCCTCAGGAAGATCCACCGGCGGCCGGCACGCCGTCGCCCGGAAGCGACTCGCCGGCGCGCGACGCAGCAGGCGCGGATGGGCGCGCAGCGGTGTCCGCGCCATAGATGTCGCGCGCGCGTCTCAGGAACGCCCCCACCATCAGCTTCACGGCCTCGTTGAACACCACCCCGATCGCCGCCTGCAGCAACCGGGAGCGGAACTCGAACTCGACGAAGAAATCGACGAGGCACCCCTTCGGGTCCGGGGTGAACGTCCAGACATTGTTGAGATAGCGGAACGGTCCGCGCTCGTAGCGCACCCTGACCTGCCGGGGACGATCCAGCGCCACCCGGCTGGTGAAGCTTTCACGGAAGGGGCCGAACCCGATGGTGAGGTCCGCCACCAGTTCGGTCTCCGTGCGGGTGCGCACCTTCGCCCCGGCGCACCAGGGCAGGAACTCCGGGTAGCGCCCGACATCCGCCACCAGGTCGAACAGCTGTTCGGGCGAATACGGGATCAGGCGGCGTTCGGCGTGGGTCGGCATTACCCGGGAACCGCGATCCCCGCCCCCGGTTCCCTGGCGACGCGTCGGGTCAGCAGCGCTTCGCGCGCCGCCCGCAGCGCCGCGAAATCCTCGTCCGCGTGGTAGGACGACCGCGTGAGCGGCGTCGCGGCCACCTGAAGAAAGCCCTTGGCGCGGGCCATCGCCGCGTAGTCGGCGAACTCGTCGGGCGTCACGAAGCGGTCCACCGCCGCGTGCTTGACGCTCGGCTGCAGATACTGGCCGAGAGTGATGAAGTCGACGTCCGCGACCCGGAGATCGTCCATCACCTGCAGGATCTCGAGCCGCTGTTCTCCCAGCCCGACCATGAGGCCCGACTTGGTGAAGATGGTCGGATCGTGCCGCTTCACCTCGTCGAGCAGCCGCAGGGACTGGTAGTAGCGCGCGCCGGGCCGGATCGTCGGATACAGCCGGGGCACGGTTTCGAGATTGTGGTTGAACACGTCGGGCCGCGCGGCCGCGACGATCTCCAGCGCGCCGGGCTTGCGCAGGAAGTCGGGCGTCAGGATCTCGATCGTGGTGGATGGCGAAGCCGCGCGCACGGCCTCGATCACCCGCGCGAAATGCCTGGCGCCGCCATCCACGAGATCGTCCCGATCCACCGACGTGATCACCACGTGGCGCAAACCGAGCTTCGCCACCGCGTCCGCCACCCGCCCGGGCTCGCCCGCATCCAGCGCGTCCGGCTGGCCGGTGCGGACGTTGCAGAACGAGCAGGCGCGCGTGCAGATGTCGCCCATGATCATCATGGTGGCGTGCCGCTTGCTCCAGCACTCGCCGATGTTGGGGCAGGCCGCCTCCTCGCACACCGTCACGAGCTTCTGCTCGCGCATCAGCGTGCGGGTCTCGTGATAGATCGGATGCGTCGGCGCCTTCACCCTGATCCAGTCGGGCTTGCGCGCGATCGGATTGTCGGGGCGATGGGCCTTCTCGGGATGGCGCACGGGGCGCGATGGCTCGGCCTGCGCCGCGTCCGGTCCGCGCGAGGGGCTCCCGGTCCGATGGTCGATCAACAAGCGCGTGGACATGGCGGAACGGCTGATCCCGGCAGAATAACCCACTGCAGAAGTGGAACCCGGAGCCGGTCCCGTCAACCGCCGGCGCCGGGCACCAGACCCTCCGAGGCCGCGCGGTCTGCGCCCGTGATCGGTCTCGGAACGCGGCAGGGGCCTGATAGGAGAGACCGGCCGCCGTTCCGGTGCCCAATATCGCCCGGCGCCGTTCCTGTCGGCAATGCCGTCGAACCCCGGGCTCCCGACAGAGCTTGCGACGCTGAGGACTCGTGGAACGCTGGTTGCGGAGCGACCCCCGGGCGCCAGCATGCCGTCCTGCCTGCGGAGCCGGCGCGGCCATCCTCGGGCCGTCAGCGTCTCTCGCGGAAGATGCCGCAGATGGGGCCGCGACGTCGTGCCGGTGATTCGGCAGCGGGCAGTCTGGCGAGCGATCACGCCGATCGCGCGAGCTTCGGGTCGAAGCCGCACGGGGCTGCCGAGACGCCCCGGGACCGCCCGGCATCGGGCGGCCTTCCTCCGACCGCCGACGCATTCGCGATGCCGACCGCCGGCCACGGTGGTCGCCGGTCGTTCGGAGGATGAGAGCCATGAGGATCCGGAAACCAGGAGGCGATCCTCGGCCACGCCTCCGTCGGTGGACCGGTCGTGGACGCCGGCAGTTGCCCCCGGGACCGGGAGCGGTCCGCCCGGCGATGCCTCTCCCGCCCGGTCGGTCCTCCCGATGTTCAGGTCGCGCGGGGCGCCTTCTTCGGCTTCGGCTCCGCGGAACGGATGTCGGACGCGGCGCCCAGGATGCCGAACCAGAACGGCGCGCCGAGCGACACCGCGAAGGCGGTGATCAGGCAGCCCGCCAGATCGAGCATGTGCGGCCAGAAGGCCCCGTGCCAGCCATGCAGCCAGTAGCCCGGATCGGCGATCAGCCCGAGCGCCACCGTGTCCGGGATCGCACCGCCCGCGAACGCGTCCGCCAGCGCGGCCGCGTGGCCGTTCGCACCCAGAAGGTCGCGCAGGATGCCCACCGTGCTCGCGTTCAGCAGCATGGTGACGAGAAGTGCCAGCACGAAGCTGAGCACCGCGGACCAGCGGCGATACACCCCGGAAAGCTGGTCCATGGCGTGGTCGAACCAGTGCGCGAGTCCTTCCCGCAGCACGGTGACGTCGTGTCCCGCTTCACGCGACAAGGTCAGCAGGGCCTGCTTCAGGCGGCCGTCGGGAAGGGCATCGATCCGGTCGTGCAGCTCGGCCGGCACCGCCGCCAGCGCGCCGAGCGTATCCAGCAACGCGGTGGCGAAGCCGTCGGACGGGATATAGCTCGGCATGCGGCCCGCGGCCGACACCAGCGGGTGCGTCACCAGCGTCTGGTAGAGCGCTTCCAGATGCGCCCGCTCGGCCGGGTCGGCAGGCCCGTTCGGCGGCACGGGCAGACGGGGCCCACGCAGCACCCAGGCCGTGGCGGCCTGGAGGAGATTGGGATGCTCCGAAGGCGGCACCGCCTGCAGCAGGCACCGTAGCCCCTGCGCGAGGGTGCGGGCGCGCCATTGCAGCAAGCCGGAGAGAGCCTCCTGGATCGCTGACACGGACATCGCCAGCACCAGATAGGTCAGGGCGAGCCCGATGATGGCGTCGAGAAAAGAACCACCCGGCATGAACCTGGCTCCCGCTGCTATGGAAGCCGCATCCTAACCCGTCCCCAGCCGCCGCCGGCCAGGAACGGGATCGGAGATCAGAAATGGATCGCCTGGTTGAATGCGCCCAGCACGCTCTCGTGCATGGTCTCGCTGACGGTCGGATGCGGGAACACCGAGTGCATCAGCTCGGTCTCGGTGGTCTCGAGGGTCCGGGCGATTACGTAGCCCTGAATCATCTCCGTGACCTCCGCCCCCACCATGTGCGCACCGAGCAGCTCGCCGGTCTTCGCGTCGAACACGGTCTTCACCATGCCCTCCGGCTCACCCATCGCGATCGCCTTGCCGTTGCCGATGAAGGGGAAGCGGCCGACCTTCACCTCGTGGCCTGTGGCCTTCGCCTTGGCTTCGGTGAGCCCGACCGAGGCCACCTGCGGCCGGCAGTAGGTGCAGCCGGGAATGTTGGTCCAGTCGATCGGATGCACGTCGAGTCCTGCGATCTTCTCCACGCAGAGCACGCCCTCGTGGCTGGCCTTGTGCGCGAGCCAGGGTGCCCCCGCCAGGTCGCCGATCGCGTAAACGCCCGGTTCCCCGGTACGGCAGAACTCGTCGATCAGCACGTGGGTCTTCTCGACCTTGACCTTCGTGCCGTCGAGGCCGAGATCCTCGACATTGCCGACGATGCCGACCGCGGAGATGATCCGGTCGAACTCCAGCTTCTCCTTCTTGCCGCCGCTCTCGATCTCCACCAAGACCGAGCCGTCCTTCTTCTCCGGCGTGCCGATCTTCGCGCCGGTGAGGATGCGGATGCCCTGCTTCTCGAACTGCTTGGCGGCGAAGGCGGCGATCTCCTCGTCCTCCACCGGCAGGATGCGGTCCACCACCTCGGCCACCGTCACCTCCGCGCCCATGTTGCGGAAGAACGAGGCGAACTCGATGCCGATGGCGCCGGAGCCGATCACCAGCAGCCGCCTGGGCATCGCGTCGGGCACCATCGCCTCGCGGTAGCTCCACACCAGCTTTCCGTCAGGCTCCAGCCCCGGCAGCACCCGCGCGCGGGCCCCGGTCGCCAGGATCACGTGCTTCGCCGTCAGCGTCGCGACATCCTTGCCGTCCTTGGTGACCGCGACGCGGCGCTTGTCGCCGGCGGTGCCGGCCAGCTTGCCGCGCCCGTCGAACACCGGGACCTTGTTCTTCTTGAGCAGATGACCCACGCCGCTCGCCAGCTGCTTCGACACGCCGCGCGAGCGCTTCACGATCGCGGCGAGGTCGAAGCGGATGTTGTCGGCCGAGAAGCCGAACTCCGGCAGGTTGTGCAGCAGGTGGTTGATCTCCGACGAGCGCAGCAGCGCCTTGGTCGGGATGCAACCCCAGTTCAGGCAGATGCCGCCCAGATGGGTGGATTCCACCACGGCGACCTTGAGCTTGAGCTGGGCCGCGCGGATGGCGGCCACGTAGCCGCCTGGACCGCCGCCGATGACGACGACGTCGAACTCGGTATCGGCCATGTTCTCAGACCACCAGGCTCAGGGGGTTCTCGACGATCGCCTTCAGCGCCGCCATCCATTCCGCGGCGAGCGCGCCGTCGATCACGCGGTGATCCACCGACAGGGTGCAGGTCATCACGGTGGCGATCGCGAGCTGGTCGTTCTTCACCACCGCGCGCTTCTCGCCCGCTCCCACCGCCAGGATCGCGCCCTGCGGCGGGTTGATGATCGCCGAGAAGTCGCGCACGCCATACATCCCCATGTTGGAGATGGAGAAGCCGCCACCCTGGAATTCCTCGGGCTTCAGCTTGCCTTCGCGGGCACGGCGGATCAGCCCGAACGCTTCGCGGTGGATCTCGCTCAGCGACTTGCGGTCGGCGCTCCGGACGATCGGCGTGATCAGCCCGTCCGGCATCGACACCGCCACCGAGATGTCGACCTCGTCGTAGAGGATGATCGCCTCGTCGGTGTAGGACGCGTTCACCTTCGGCACCCGGCGCAGCGCCACCGCGCAGGCCTTGATCAGCATGTCGTTGACCGACAGCTTGAAGGTTCCCGGGCCATCCGCCGGCGACGCCGCATTGAGCTGCGAGCGGAGCTTCAACAGCGCGTCCAGCTCGATATCCATCGAGACGTAGAAATGCGGCACCTGCTGCTTCGACTCCGTCAGGCGGCGCGCGATGGTGCGGCGCATGTTGGAGTTGGGCAGCTTCTGGTGCGGCGCGGCGATCGCCGGAGCGGCGACGGGACGCGGCGGCGCAGCCGCCGGGGTAGGCGCCGGAGCCGGCGCGGTCTTCGGCGCGCTCTTCGCGGCTTCCACGTCGGCGCGGATGACACGGCCGTTGGGGCCGCTGCCCTTGAGGGCGCCGAGCTCGATTCCCGCTTCCTTCGCGATGCGCTTCGCCAACGGCGAGGCGAACACCCGGCCCCCGGCCGCCGGCGCGGCAGTTGCCGTCGCGTGAGCGGCCGGTGCCTTGGCGGGCACGCCGGCTGCGGTATCGGGCTTCGCCGTACCGGCGGCGCCGTCGGCCGCCGGCTTGGCGCCGCCCTGGTCCTTGGCGACGGCGGCCGGCGCCGGGGCGATGGATGCCTCCGCGGCCCCGGCGGGCACCGCCTCGCCTTCCGCTACCAGCACGCCGATCGGCTCGTTGACCTTCACGCCCTCGGTGCCGTCCGCCACCAGGATGCGGCCGAGGATGCCCTCGTCCACCGCTTCCACTTCCATGGTGGCCTTATCGGTCTCGATCTCGGCGATCACGTCGCCGGACGCGACCGCATCGCCTTCCTTCTTGAGCCAGCGGGCCAGCGTGCCTTCCGTCATGGTGGGAGATAGCGCCGGCATCAGGATGTTCACGGGCATCGCGGGCGCTCCTCAGACCAGCTTCTTCACCGCGTCCACCACCCAGTCGGGCTGCGGCAGCGACAGCTTCTCGAGGTTGGCGGCATAGGGCAGCGGAATGTCGAGCCCGTGCACGCGTACGGGCGGCGCGTCGAGCCAGTCGAACGCGTGCTCGATGATCTGCATCGCCACTTCCGCGCCGATGCCGGCGAACGGCCAGCCCTCCTCCACCGTCACCAGGCGCGACGTCTTCTTGACGCTTTCCACCACCGTGGCGGTGTCGAGCGGACGCAGCGAGCGCAGGTTGATCACCTCCGCCTCGATACCCTGCTCGGCCAGCGTTTCCGCTGCCTTCAGCGCCACGCCCACCATGATGGAGAACGCCACGATGGTGACGTGGCTGCCGGTACGCTCGATCTTGGCCTTGCCGATCGGCAGCACGAAATCGTCCGCCACCGGGCAGTCGAAGCTCTGCCCGTAGAGGATCTCGTTTTCCAGCACGATCACCGGGTTCGGATCGCGGATCGCCGCGCGCAGCAGCCCCTTGGCGTCGGCCGACGAGTAGGGTGCCACCACCTTCAGGCCGGGCACGTGCGCGTACCAGCTCGCATAGCATTGCGAATGCTGAGCGCCCACGCGCGACGCGGCACCGTTGGGGCCGCGGAAGGTGATCGGACAGCCCATCTGGCCGCCGCTCATGTAGAGGGTCTTCGCGGCGGAGTTGATGATCTGGTCGATCGCTTGCATCGCGAAGTTGAACGTCATGAACTCGACGATCGGCTTCAGGCCGGTCAGCGCCGCGCCCACCGCCATGCCGGTGAAGCCGTGCTCGGTGATCGGCGTGTCGATCACGCGCCGGGCGCCGAACTCGTCCAGCAGACCCTGGCTGACCTTGTAGGCGCCCTGATACTCGGCGACCTCCTCGCCCAGCAGGAACACGTCGTCGTCCGCGCGCATCTCGGCCGCCATCGCGTCGCGCAGCGCTTCGCGCACGGTGATCGACTTGGTTTCGCCCCAATCGCGCTCCGGCTCGGGCTTCGCGAGTTCCGGCGCCCGGGCCTCCCCGCCCTTGTCCGCGATCGCCTTGGCGTCCGTGCCCTCGGCCGCGACCTTGGGCATCGCGGCGTCTTCCTTCGCCGGCGCGGCGTCGGCGGCGGAAGCGTCCTCGCCCTCGCCCAGCAGCACCGCGATCGGGGCGTTCACCGCCACGCCCTCGGTGCCTTCCTCCACCAGGATCTTGCCGAGCGTGCCCTCATCGACCGCCTCGACCTCCATGGTCGCCTTGTCCGTCTCGATCTCCGCGATCACGTCGCCCGCCGATACGGTGTCGCCGACCTTCTTGAGCCAGCGCGCCAGCGTGCCTTCCGTCATGGTGGGAGACAGGGCCGGCATCAGAACCTGGGTTGCCATCGGGGTTTCTCAGCCTTCCACCAGCACGTCGGTCCACAACTCGCTCGGATCGGGCTCCGGGCTCGTCTGCGCGAACTCGGCCGCTTCCGTCACGACCTTCTTGATCTCGTCGTCGGTCGCCTTGAGCTGCTGCTCCTCGACGCCCAGCGCCGCCAGCGCCCGGCGCACGCGCTCGATCGCGTCGTGCTCGCGGCGCATCTCCTCCACCTCCTCGCGGGTCCGGTACTTGGCCGGATCGGACATGGAATGGCCGCGATACCGGTAGGTGGACATCTCCAGCAGGTACGGGCCGTTGCCCGCGCGGCAATGCGCCACCGCCTCGGCTGCCGCGGCGCGCACGGCCGCCACGTCCATGCCGTCCACCTTCTGGCCGGGGATGCTCCAGGGCTCGCCGTTGCGCCACAGCGCCTTGGACGCCGACGACCGGGCGGCGGAGGTGCCCATGCCGTACTGGTTGTTCTCGATGATGAAGATGCAGGGCAGCTTGTGCAGGGCGGCCAGGTTGAACGCCTCGAACACCTGGCCCTGGTTGGATGCGCCGTCGCCCATGTAGGCCACCGCCACCTCGTCGGTGCCGCGATACTTGTTGGCGAAGGCAAGGCCCGCGCCGATCGGCACCTGGGCGCCGACGATGCCGTGGCCGCCGTAGAAATGCTCTTCCTTGGAGAACATGTGCATGGAGCCGCCCTTGCCGCGGGAATAGCCCGTGGCCCGGCCGGTCAGCTCCGCCATGACGCCCTTCGGGTCCATGCCCGCCGCCAGCATGTGGCCGTGGTCGCGATAGGAGGTGACGATCTTGTCGCCCTTCTTGAGCGCCATCTGCACGCCCACCACCACGGCCTCCTGGCCGATATAGAGGTGGCAGAACCCGCCGATCAGCCCCATGCCGTAGAGCTGCCCGGTGCGCTCCTCGAACCGGCGGATCAGCACCATGTCGTGGTAGGCGCGGAGCAGCTCCTCCTTGTCCAGGGTCGGCTGGTTGCCGCGTGCCTGCCCGGGGGCGGGGGACGTGTCGCTCTTCTTCTTGGCCGACCCGCTCATCGACGATCCCTCATCGCTCGTTTCCTTTCCCCGGCGGGCTCCCGCCCGCTCCGTCACGCGGGAGGGCGGCAGCCGCCTCCTCCCGATACGTCCCCGACCGGCCGCCGGACTTCTCCACCACACGGAGATCGCCGATCCGCATCCCGCGGTCCACGGCCTTGCACATGTCATAAAGCGTCAGCGCCGCCACACTGGCTGCGGTGAGCGCCTCCATCTCCACCCCGGTGCGGTCTGTGGTGCGCACCCGCGCTTTCACCATAACGCCCGTCCCCCCCGGCGCCGGCACCAGCGACACCGCGACGCCCGACAAGGGCAACGGGTGGCAGAGCGGGATGAGATCGGCGGTCCGCTTTGCCGCCATGATGCCGGCGATCCGCGCGGTGGCCAGCACGTCGCCCTTGGGCGCGGTGCCGTCCAGGATCATCCGCAGCGTGTCCGGCCGCATGGACACCGCACAGGCCGCGACCGCTTCCCGGCGCGTCACGTCCTTGTCGGACACGTCCACCATGCGGGCATGTCCGGCCCGATCCAGATGCGTCAGCAGGGCCGAGGCCGTATCGACGAGCGGGTCCCCATCGGCCGCCATGTTCAGAGCGGCCCGAGCAGGCTGGCGCACGCCTCGCCGGGATCGGCCTGCCGCAGCAGGCTCTCCCCCACCAGGAAGCAGGACGCCCCCGCTCCGGCCAGCCGCAGCACGTCCTCCCGGCTCCGGATGCCGCTTTCCGCCACGACGATACGGTCGGGCGGCACCCGGGGGGCGAGCGAGAGCGTCGTGCCGAGCTCGGTCTTCAGGGTCTTGAGGTTCCGGTTGTTGATGCCGATCAGCGCCGTGTTCAGGCCGAGCGCCCGGTCGAGCTCCGGCTCGTCATGCACTTCCACCAGCACGTCGAGATCGAGCGAGCGGGCCATCGACAACAGCTCCTCCGCCCGCTCGTCGGTGAGGGCCGCCATGATCAGCAGGATGCAGTCGGCACCGATGAGCCGGCTCTCGTAGACCTGCCACGGCTCCAGGATGAAGTCCTTGCGCAGCACCGGCAGCGACACCGCCGCGCGCGCGATCTGCAGATCGGCGACGTGGCCGCCGAAGGACGGCCCTTCCGTCAGCACCGAAAGGCAGGCGGCGCCGGCCTGCTCGTATAGCCGGGCGATCGCCGCCGGATCGTAGGAGGCGAGGATCGGTCCCGCCGAGGGCGAGCTCTTCTTCATCTCGGCGATGAGCCCGACCTGGCGCTCCGCGGTCTTGAGCTTCAACGCGTGGCCGAAGCCCCGCGGCGCCTCGTGCAGGTCCTTGAGCCGCGCCTTGATTTCCTTGAGCGGAAGGGCAGCCGACCGGCGCGCCACCTCTCCCAGGGTCTGGGCGCAGATGCGCTCGAGCACGTCCTGGGGCGTGGCCGGGACCCCCGAAGGGGCCGTTCCGGCCAGCCGAAACCCGGCGTCGGCACCATTCTCGATCGTCAACCGATCCACCCTGCCTTCAGCCGCCGTGTCATCCGCCATGAATGGCGCCAATCGCAACATCGTCTTCCCGGGGAATATCGGAGCCCGCCCGCAGCCTTTCCAGCACCGCGAGGGCGGAACCGTCGTCCAGCGTCCGTGCCGCGTGCGCCATGCCCTCCCGCAGCATGGCGTGAAGGGCCTCGCCGTCCGGCGTGCGCAACATGTTTCCCTTGCCGCTGACCTGCAAGGCGGCGGACGCGTTGAGCAACACCGTTTCGCGATAAGCCCCTGTCGCGCCACGAAGCAGCGATTCGAGCGCCTCCGCATTGCCGATCGCGTCGCCGCCCCAGATGTCCGACACCGGCCGCCGCGCGAGCCCGAGCCGTTCCGGCTCGATGGTGAAGCGATGGACCTCGCCATTTTCGAGCGCCACCACGTCCGACGGCCCGGCCAGGGTCAGCTCGTCCAGGCCCTGGGCCGAACCGCCCAGGGCGTCGTTGCCGTGCACGGCCCAGACACGTTCCGCCCCCAGCCGACGCAGCACGGCCACCACCGGCTCGGCCCAGCGCGCGTCGAACAACCCGATCATCTGCCGGCGCACCCCGGCCGGATTGCACAATGGTCCCAGCAGGTTGAAGATCGTGCGCGTGCCGAGCTCCGCCCGCACCGGAGCCGCGTGCCGCATCGCCGGATGATGCAGCGGCGCGGACAGGAACGCGATGCCCTGTTCCTGGAGCAGCCGTTCCAGCACGGCCGGATCGTCGTGGAGCGGCACGCCCAGCGCTTCCAGCGTGTCGGACGCTCCGGCGCGCGAGCTGAGCGCCCGGTTGCCGTGCTTGGCCACCGGCACACCCAGCGCCGCCAGCACGAAAGCGACCGCGGTGGACACGTTCAGGGTGCCGTGGTTGTCGCCACCCGTACCGCACACGTCGATCGCATCCGCAACCCCGGGCACCGTCCGCATCCGGGCCCGCATGGCCCGCACCGCCCCTTCCAGCTCCGCGACCGTTTCCCCCCGCACCCGCATGGCCATCACCAGCGCCGCGATCTGCGCGGCCGTGGCGGCCCCTTCCATCACCACGCCGAACGCGACTTCGGACTCGTGCTCGGCCAGCCGCTCTCCGGCGGCCAGACGGGCCAGCACCGGCTTGAGCGCCGAGCCGCCGCCGGCCGGCGTCGTTCCCGCAGGCGACATCGCGTCAGGCCGGCCGGGCGACGGAATGCGACGCGGCCACCGCTTCCGGACCGCCGCTGTTCCGGCCCCGCGCGATGGACAGGAAGTTGCGCAGGATGTCGTGGCCGTGCTCCGAGGCGATGCTTTCGGGGTGGAACTGCACCCCGAAGATCGGCAGCACCCGGTGCCGCAGCCCCATCACCACCCCGTCCGCGGTGCGCGCCGTCGCCACCAGCGCGTCCGGAAGCGTGCCCGGGTCCACCGTCAGGCTGTGATAGCGCGTCGCCGCGAAGGGGCTCGGCAGCCCTTCGAACACATCGGTGTCGTCGTGCTGCACCGGGCTCACCTTGCCGTGCATGGGGGTCGGCGCCCGCACCACCGTGCCGCCGAACGCTTGCCCGATCGCCTGATGCCCGAGACAGACGCCGAACACCGGCACGACGCCCGCCGCTTCCCGGATCAGGTCCAAACAGATGCCCGCCTCGTTGGGCGAGCACGGGCCAGGCGAGAGCACGATGGCATCCGGCTCGAGAGCCAGCGCCTCGCGGGGGCTGAGCGCATCGTTGCGGCGCACGTCGCACTCCTCCCCCAGCTCGCCCAGGTAATGGACGAGGTTGAAGGTGAAGCTGTCGTAGTTGTCGATCAGCAGGATCATGGAAATATCTTGGGTATGGCCGGGCGGCCGGTCAAAGGGGGCCATCCGGGGCATGAACGCCGGGGCACGATCGTCGGGAGGTCACGACCGCCACGCGCCTGCGGGCGCAACGCCCGGTCCGGCCGCTGAAGGCGCGCAGGTGGCGATCGCCGCCTCGGCGGCCCGGAACAGGGCGCGCGCCTTCTGACGGGTTTCCTCCCATTCCGCGTCCGGATCGCTGTCCGCCACCACGCCGGCCCCGGCCTGCACGTGCATCATCCCGTCCTTCAGCACGGCCATGCGCAGCCCGATGCAGGTGTCCATGCTGCCGTCAGGGGCGAAATACCCGATGCAGCCGGCATAGGCGGCCCGGCGCGTCGGCTCCATCTCGTCGATGATCTCCATGGCCCTGATCTTCGGAGCGCCGGTCAGGGTTCCGGCCGGGAAACCCGCGACCAGCGCGTCGAGCGCGTCCAGTTCCGGCCTCAGCCGCCCTTCCACCGTGGAGGAGATGTGCATCACGTGGCTGAAGCGCTCCACCACGAAGCTTTCGGCCACCCGCACGCTGCCCGTTGCGGCAACCCGGCCGACGTCGTTGCGCCCGAGATCCACCAGCATGAGATGCTCGGCCCGCTCCTTCGGATCGGCCAGCAGGTCCCGTTCGAGCGCCAGATCCTCCGCGCGGTCGGCGCCGCGCCGCCGGGTGCCGGCGAGCGGGCGCACCGTGACGATGCCGTCGCGGAGGCGCACCAGCACCTCTGGGCTGCTGCCCGCCAGGCTGAAGCCGTCGAATTCCAGGAAGAACAGGAAGGGAGACGGATTGATCCGCCGCAGGGCCCGGTAGAGCGCGAAGGGGTCCAGCGGGAACGGAGCCGAGAAGCGCTGGCTCGGCACGACCTGGAACGCATCCCCGGCCGCGATGTAGTCCTGGATGCGGCGCACCGCCCGGAGGAAGCCGTCGCGCTCCATGTTGGATCGCGGCGAGGCCAGCGCGGCCAGCGCCTCGGCCAGGGCATCCGGCGAGACCCCGGCGCCGGCTCCCCCGGGCGCAGCACCGCTCCCCTCCGAAAGAACGGCGCGAGCGCTCGCCAGCAGTGCCCGCGCGCGCGCCTCGGCCTGCCCGGGCGCCTCGCCCGCCGCGCACCGCACGGGAACCGCCAGCACAAGCTCGTCGCGCACGTTGTCGAACACCGCGAACAAGGACGGCCGCAGCATCACCGCCTCGGGCAGCGCCAGATCGTCCGCCGGGACGTCGGGCAGCCGTTCCATCTGCCGCACCATGTCGTAGCCGAGATAGCCGAACACGCCCCCGATCATCGGCGGCAACTCGGCCGGCAGCGTGATCCGGCTCGCGGCGATCACCGCCCGGAGGCTGGCGATGGGTCCGGACGCGTCCGCCGCGGCGACATCGCCGCTCCCCGGCCCCGAGATCTCCACCCGGCCGCCATGGCAGCGCCAGAACAGATCCGGCAGCAGGCCGATGACCGAGAAGCGGCCGCGCGCCTGGCCGCCCTCGATGCTTTCCAGCAGGAAGCCGTTCCGTGCCGCGCCGGGCAGATGTTCCCGCAGCCGAAGAAACGCCCCGACCGGCGTCAGCAGGTCCGCCGGCTCGATCGCGAAGACGATCCCGGCCTTGCCCTCCGGCGCGGCCGCCGTTTCCGGCGCCCGATCGGTCACGAACCGTTTCCGTCGGAAGCGCCGCCCTCGCCGCCGGTCGCCGGCCCCACCATCCGGTCGATCGCGCGGGGGTCGATGCTGGGCTTCATCCGATCGCGCAGCCAGCCGACATAGGACAGCTCGATGTCGTCGCCCACCGCACGGTCCAGCGCCTGGCGGGTGCGGTCATAGCCGAGCTTGTCCGTCGCGGGATCGGGATGGCGGATCGCCGTGAGCGTCGCCACGATGAAGCCGGTGGTGTCGTCCACCATGGTGCTTTCGCCGGGCTTCAGGCTGAACACGATCTGCGACAAGCGCTGCGGCACGTCCGGGGAACCGTTGCGGCGCACCGAGATGCCGCGCTTCAGGTCGGGACGCGTCGCCGCCACCGCCGCCAGGCCGCCGTTCTTCGTGTCGTTGGCCTGGGCGTAGAGCGCCGCCGCCTGGGTTTCCGCGGCCCGGCGCCGGGCCTCGTCGGTCCAGGCCGCCAGCACCTGCGGACGCGCCACGTCGAAGCTCTGCGGCGCGGGCGGGGTGATCTTGTCGACCGACACGGCGAACCAGCTGTCTTCCGGCCCCTGTTGCAGGGTGGGCGCGTCGTTCTGGCGCACGGCGAAGATGCGCGCAATCAGCGCGTTGCGGATCGCGTCCGAGCCGGGCAGCGGCGCCGGTTCGCGGTCGGGGGTGAAGCCCTGGGCGTCCAGCGTGCCCTGCGCGGCCACGGCGCCCAGCTCCGTGGGGATCGCGTCCAGGCCGCCGCCGGCGATCGCGTCCTGCAGCTTCTGCACCCGGCCGCTCATGTCGTCGCGTGCGCGCGCCTGGGCGATGCGGTCGTGCAGCTCGTCGCGCACCTGCTCGAAGGAACGGTCCACCGGCGGGGTGATCTTGTTGACCCGCAGCACCACCCAGCCGCTCTCGGTGTGGGTGGGACCGGTCACGGCACCCTGCGGGGCGGCGAAGGCGAGCTTGCCGAGCTCGGGCGACGGGATGCCGGCCTCGGTGCTGTCGTCCAGCGCCACGGGGGTGGAGGATGCGTTGGCCGACTGCAGCCGATCCCAGGCCGCACCGCCCCGCCACATCTCGGCCACCTGCCGGGCGGCCGCGTCGTCGGGCGCGATCATGATCTGCACCGAGCGCTTCTCGGGCACCTTGTACTGCGTGATCAGCTCGTCATAGAGCTTGCGCTCGTCGGCCTCGGACACGTCCGCACCCCGTGCGATCGTCGCGGGCGACAGCAGCACCACCCTCGCATGCCGGTATTCCGGCGCCTGGAAGCGGCTCTTGTGGTTGTCGTAATAGCGGCGGAGGGTCGCCTCGTCGGGCGCCGCCGGGGTCGGCTGCGTTTCCACCGGAAACGTCACCATGTCCAACACGCGGGTTTCGCCGCCGAAATCGAACGCGCGGCGGACAAGCTCGTCCGAGGCGCGGGCGCCGGCCCGCAGCGGTTCCACCAGCCCGTCCGCCGCGGTCTGCTGGCGGATCAGGTCGATCAGCCGGTCCTCGGTCAGCCCGGCGGCACGCAGGCGGCTGTCGAACAGGGAACGATCGAAGCGGCCGTCCGTGCCCTGGAACTCCTTCAACCCGAACACCGTATCGCGCACCACCTTGTCCGGCACCATCAACCCATTGCGCGCGGCGGCTTCCGCCACCACCGCCTGGAGCACCAGGCGCTGCAGCGCCTGGGCCGCGATCTCGCGCTTCTCGCCGTAGGGCAGCGCCTGCGGATCGGCGTCCCGGCCGTTCTGGCTTTGCGCCACCTGGGCCAGATTGTTGCGATAGGCGCGCTCGAAATCGTCGGCGGACACGTGACGGTCGCCCACGGTGGCCACGTTGTTCGCGTTGTTGCGACCGAGCCCGGTGATGAAGTCGCCCACGCCCCAGGCCGCGAAGCTCAGGAAGATCAGCAGGGCGAGGATGCGCCCCGCCCAGGAGCCGACGAACAGGCGGCGCAGGAAAGCAAGCATGAACGGAACCCGGATGCCGATGCGGAAGGTGGGGGTACGCGACAGCCCGCCGGCGCGCGGGGCGCCTTCGGGCGGCGCACCATAGGTAGCCGGGCGCTTCTTGTCACACGCACCGTCCCGGGATGGTCCGGGTCCGCTCATGGGGCCGGGCAACCACCCTCGGTCGATCCCCCAGAGGGCGGCGGCGCAGGGGCATCGCGGGAGCCTTTTCCCCCCATCGCGGACTACCTCGGCCGGGCACCACGGACAGCGACGCCTCGGCACGCCCCCGAGCGGCGATCGGAAACGCGGCGTTCTTCAGCCGCACCACCCTCCCCGCGCGACCTGGCCTCTCCCGCCCGACCGGAGCCACCCTTTCCCTATCCAATGACGAGCGTCCGACGGCCTTCCGCTTCGTCGGAGGCGATCCGATGTGTTCCCAGGATCGGACGGCACGCGACCCGGCCGCCACCGCACATCCGGGACCGCACATCATCCCGGGGAGGCCCTTCGCTTGTCATCGCGGGGCGCGGCATGGTCTATGGCCGCGTCCACCGTTCCCCCGGGCGCTTCCGCGGGAACCGGACCGAAACGACGGAGCCGGACATGTCGCGGCAGATGATCGCCGGCAACTGGAAGATGAACGGGCTCACCGCCGAGGCAGACGCCCTCGCGGCCGCGCTGCTGCGTGGTGTGGGCGAGCGTGCCGGCGCACCCGGCGCCGAGCTGCTGGTGTGCCCGCCCTTCACCCAGATCGCCGCGGTGTCCCGCCTGCTTGCCGGCAGCGACATCCGGGTGGGCGGCCAGGACTGCTCCATGCACGAGAAGGGCGCCCATACCGGCGACGTCTCGCCCAGCATGTTGCGCGATCTCGGCGCGACCCACGTTATTCTCGGCCATTCGGAGCGCCGCCAGAACCACAACGAGCTCGACGAGACCGTCCGCGAGAAATGCGTCGCCGCCCGCAGGGCCGGCCTGGTGCCGATCGTGTGCGTGGGCGAAACCGCGGAACAGCGTTCCGCCGACGGCCACGAGGAAACGGTGGGGTGGCAGCTCAAGGGCTCGCTCCCGGACGGCTTCGCCGACGAGGAGGCCATCGTGGCCTACGAGCCGGTGTGGGCCATCGGCACCGGCCGCACCGCCACCGCGGAAGACGTGGCCGCGATGCACGGCTTCATCCGGGCCGAGCTGAAGCGCCAGTTCAGCGAATCGGGCGAGAAGGTCCGCATCCTGTACGGCGGCTCGGTGAACGCGGGCAATGCCGCCACCCTGCTGGCCATCCCCGAGGTCGGCGGCGCGCTCGTGGGCGGCGCCAGCCTCAAGCCCGACGACTTCCTGCAGATCCTGTCGGCCGCGCAGGGCGGCTGATCCTTCTTCTTTCGCTTCCGGTGTTCCCGATCCCGCCATGATCTCCGTTCTTCTTGTTCTGCATCTCCTGGTCACCCTGCTGCTGATCGGCACCGTGCTGATCCAGCGCAGCGAGGGTGGCGGCCTGGGCATCGGCACCAGCCAGGGCATGGGCTCGTTCATGTCCGGCCGCGGCACGGCCAACCTCCTGACGCGTTCCACCGCGATCCTGGCCGGCATCTTCATGGTGCTGTCCCTCGGACTCGCCGTGGCGCAGCGCGGAACCTCCGGCCGGTCCCACGACATCCTGGCGCAGCCCGCCGCCCCCGCTGCCGCCACGCCGGCCGCGCCCAAGGCGCCCACTCCGCCGGCCGGTCCGAGCGTGCCCACGCACTGATCGGGGAGGCGGGGGTTGTCGTTCCGGCGGCATCCGCCGCCGGCCTAGCGCTCCAAGGTCCATCTCCCGGACCGTGAGCCGCCGCCCGGGATGGGCTGGACGCCGTCAGACCGGTGGCGCGCCCAGCGCTGAAGTTGCGGCGCGGGCACCCCTCCGTCCTTCCTGATCTTTCGCCACGACGGCGCGCATCCACGTCCGGCGCACCGCGAAGCCGGAATACCCGGGCGAACGCCGGAACTTCATCGGGCCAGCCGCTGGACCGGAAGCCTCGGCTCAAGATCCGGAATCCGGCCTGCGCCGCCGCGCCGGGCGCGCCCTCAGGCACCTGAAGCGCGGCTCTTCCTCCTCGATCCGGCCCTCGGCCGCCCAGGCTCGCGCGGCGGTGGCACGCCGCACCGAACCCCGCCTCCCGGGAACCGGGTCGTCGCCCCACGGCTTTGTCGGCCATGCACGCGATCCGGCCACCCCGCCCCGCCCTGCCACCCGGAATCCGTGCCGGCCGCGCCCGACGGATCTGCACGTGACGATCGACGCCGCGATCGTCGGGGCCGGCGCGGCCGGGCTCGCCGCCGCGGCCCGCCTACGCCGCGAAGGCCATACAGTGGCGGTGCTGGAAGCGGCGCCCCGCATCGGGGGGCGGGCGCGCACGCTCCACCCCGCTTCGCTGCGCGGCGTGTGTTTCGACGCGGGCGCCACCTGGCTGCACAGCACGGACAACAACCCGCTGGTGCGGCTGGCACGCGCGGCGGGCGACGATCTGCTCCCCGCGCACACGGGCGACCGGATGCTGTTCGAGGCCGGGGGCGCTCCGGCGGCGCCCGACGCGGAGCCGGCCTACGAGCGGGCCGAGCGCGTCTGGCACGAGGCCGCCGTGCAAGCAGCGGAGCGGGGCCGCGACATCTCGCTGCGGGACGCCACCGCGGCGCTTCCCGACCTTCCGTGGCTCGCCAACGTGGAGGGCTGGAACGGTCCGGTCATCGCGGCGGCCGACGCGGAGTCGCTGTCGCTGCTGGATTGGCACCGCAACCTCCTGCCGGAGAACGACCTGCGTCCGGCGCACGGAACCGGCGCCCTGCTGGCACGGCGACTCGGTCCGGACGCCGGCAAGGTCCATCTCGGCCATGCCGTGTCGCGGATCGCCTGGGGGGAGCCCGGCGACATGGTTCGGGTGGAAGGCGGGTTCGGCACCGTCGAAGCCCGTTCGGTGATCGTCACCGTGTCGACCGGGGTGCTGCGCGACGGCCGGCTGCGGTTCGAGCCGCGACTGCCTCCCGACCAGCTCCGGGCACTGGACGGGTTGCCGATGGGGTTGCTGAGCAAGCTCGCCGTGCCGCTGCGGGACGCGGAGGCGAACGGCGTCGCCTCGTCCGGACGCGCCCTGGGCGTGCCGGCGGACACGCTGCTGGAGTCGCGCCTGGGCCGCCGGGGCGACCCGATGATGCTGTTGAGCGCCTGCCCGGACCGGGCTCCGATCCTGGTCGGGTTTCTCGGCGGCCGCCACGCCCGCGATCTGCAGCACGATGCCCGGGCGATGCTGGCGGAGGCCCGGGAACGGGTGCGCGCCATGCTCGGCGCCGCCGCCGCCGCCGGACTCGATCCGGACACGGGCGAGGTATCGGACTGGGGCACCGATCCCCTGCACGGCGGCGCCTATTCCTTCGCGAGGCCCGGACATGCCGACGCGCGCGAGATGCTGGGCGCACCGCTGGGAGGCGGGCGACTGGTGCTGGCGGGGGAGGCCTGCCGGACGGACGGTCTCGCCGGCACCGTGGGGGGCGCCATGCTGGACGGGGAGCGCGCGGCAGGCGCGGTGATGAACCGGCTGCGGCGGTCCTGACTTGCGCGCATGGCTGTTGCCGGATTGCGATGCGCCCTTCCCGTGGACGACGCTGCCGTTGTATGACGGCCGCCCATGACGCGGTTCGTATTCATCACCGGCGGCGTGGTCTCCTCGCTCGGCAAAGGCATCGCATCGGCAGCCCTGGCGGCGCTGATGCAGGCGCGCGGCTATCGGGTCCGGCTTCGCAAGCTCGACCCCTATCTGAACGTCGATCCGGGCACCATGAGCCCCTATCAGCACGGCGAGGTGTTCGTCACCGACGACGGCGCCGAGACCGATCTCGACCTCGGGCACTACGAGCGCTTCACCGGCGTCCACGCGACGCAGGCCGACAACGCCACCACGGGACGGATCTATTCGGAGGTGATCGCCCGCGAGCGGCGCGGCGATTATCTCGGTGCCACGGTGCAGGTGATCCCGCACATCACGGACGCGATCAAGGAAGCGATCGTCGCCGGCACGGACGACCTCGATTTCGCGCTGATCGAGATCGGCGGCACGGTGGGCGACATCGAGAGTCTGCCGTTCCTGGAAGCGATCCGCCAGCTGCGGAACGATCTCGGCCCCGATCGGACCATGTTCGTGCACCTCACCCTGGTGCCCTGGATTCCGGCGGCGGGCGAACTCAAGACCAAGCCCACGCAGCATTCGGTGAAGGAGCTGCAGAATGTCGGCATCCAGCCGCAGATGCTGTTGTGCCGCGCCGACCGGCCGCTGCCCGACAACGAGCGTCGCAAGATCGCCAATTTCTGCAACGTCCGGCCCGAAGCGGTGATCTCCGCGCTGGACGTGGACACGATCTATGCCTGCCCGATCTCCTACCACGAAGCCGGCATGGACACGGAGGTGCTGCGGCATTTCGGCCTGCCGCACGATGGCGAACCGGACCTGTCGGCCTGGCACCGCGTGCTGGACGCCATGCGCAACCCCGAGGGCGAGGTGCGCATCGCGGTCGTCGGCAAGTACACCTCGCTGCTCGACAGCTACAAATCGTTGAACGAAGCCCTGCTGCATGGCGGCATCGCCAACCGGGTCCGGGTGAAGCTGGACTGGGTGGACAGCCAGATCTTCGAACAGGGTGCCGGCGGTTCCCATCAGGGCGCGATCCAGCGTCTCGAAGACGTCCACGGCATTCTCGTGCCGGGCGGCTTCGGCGAGCGTGGGTCCGAAGGCAAGATCGAAGCGGTACGCTTCGCCCGCGAACGCCGGATTCCCTTCTTCGGCATCTGCTTCGGCATGCAGATGGCCGTGATCGAATGCGCGCGGAACCTCGCGGGCATCGCTGATGCCTCCTCCACCGAGTTCGGGCCGACGGAACAGCCGGTCGTCGGGCTGATGACCGAATGGGCCAAGGGCAACGAGCTGCTGCGTCGCCGGGAAGGCGGGGAGATGGGCGGCACGATGAGGGTCGGCGCTTACCCCGCCGCCCTCACCCCGGGATCACGGGTGGCCGGCATCTACGGCACCACGTCCGTGCGGGAGCGGCATCGCCACCGCTACGAGGTCAACATCCACTATCGCGAGCGGCTGGAAGCGGCCGGTCTCAGCTTTTCCGGATTGTCGCCGGACGGCATCCTCCCCGAGATCGTGGAATATCCCGATCATCCCTGGTTCGTCGGCGTCCAGTATCACCCGGAGCTGCTGAGCAAGCCGTTCGCTCCGCACCCGCTGTTCTCCGGCTTCATCGAGGCGTCCCTGAAGAAGGCGCGTCTGGTCTAGACCGCTCCGGCATCGAACGAGTCTTCCGGCAAGGCTGACATCGGCCCAAGGCGCCCTTGCGAGGGGGCGCCTATTTTTCGTTCAATCATGATGCCCGTCTGACGGGCATATGACTGTTATATGACATATTCTGGCATCCAGGCCACGGCGGCGTGTCTTGTGCGCCACAGCATTGCCCTTCTCTTGTCCAACCGGACAGGTTTTTGTGCCCGACGTTGCGTTCGCGAGATAGAAGCGCGGCAACGGCCACCTGTTGCAAGGCTCCCGCTCCCCAATGCTGACCAGAACCTGTCTGTCCCTTCTTCTCGCCAGCACCGCGATGACTGCCATCTCCGCCGTGGCGGAAGCGCAAAGCGCCCATACCGGCCGCGCCGCCGTCGCGAGCGACGGCAAGTCGGCCGCGGGCGGCAACGACGCCGAGAGCGTGACCGTGACCGGCCGCAGCGCGCGCCAGCGGTCGCCGGGCGGTGGCCTGATGCGCATCGAGACGGCGCCGAAGGCGGTGCAGACCGTCACCCGCGACTTCATCGCCAAGCAGTCGCCGACCACCAACGGCCAGCAGCTGCTCAAGATGCTCCCCTCGGCGAACGTGTCCGACGCCGATCCGTTCGGCCTGTGGAGCGGCCAGTCCATCATCCGCGGTCTTTCGTCGTCGCAGGTCGGCTGGCTGCTCGACGGCGCGCCGCTGAACGACATCGGCGGCGGCCAGTTCTACGCCAACGAGGTGCTGGAAGCCGAAGATCTCGACTCGGTCTCGCTGCAGCCCGGCTCGGTGAACCTCGATGCGCCCGTGGTGAACGCGTCGGCCGGCCTCGTGAACTTCACCATGAAGGACCCGGCCTATCGTCCGGGCGGCCTGTTCGACCTGTCGTTCGGCTCCTACAAGGCGCAGCGCGAGTTCCTGCGCCTCGACAGCGGCGACATCCGCAACACCGGCATCCGCGCGATGTTCGCCTTCTCCTACACCCACGCCAACGCCTGGCGCGGTCCGGGCGGCGCGGCCAAGAAGCACTACGACTTCAAGCTGGTGAAGGACTGGAACAACGGCAGCCATGTCGGCCTGACCGTGTCCTACAACTCGCAGGTCAACAGCAACTACAACTACCCGACCGCGAACCAGTACAACGGCAGCGGCTACAACAACACCGTCAACCCGATGAACTACGTGGTGAACGGCAACAGCAACTCGTTCGCCGCCACCTATGCCGGCGTCAACAGCAACGGCGCCAATTTCTATCAGCTGCGCCAGAACCCGTTCGAGAACGTGGTCGCCAGCGCGCCCTCCACCCTGGTCATCAATTCGCGCCTTAAGATCGACGACACCCCCTATTTCTGGCATGGCGTCGGTAACGGCACGGGCGCCTCGCTGCTGACCGAGAACGCCGGGCCCGGTCGCGCCGGCGGCACTGCGACGAATCCTGTCGGCACCTTCTACGGCAACCGCCTTGTCAACCTCGACCTGAACGGCGATGGGCGCATCAACCGTGGGCAGGCCATCGCTCTCACACCGTCCAACCAGGAACAGTTCCGCCCCGGCAATACGGTGAAGGTCAGCTACGATCTCGACCGGCACAACCAGCTGACAGCCGGCTGGTGGTACGAGTATTCCAACCTGCTGCAGTATTCGCCGGTCAGCCTCGTGAACCAGCAGACCGGCATCTCCGGCGACATCTGGGGCAAGCACTACACCTATCTGCTGCCCAACGGCCAGCCGTACTACACCCGCAACTTCCTGACGCTCACCCAGGTGAACATGCTGTTCATCGGTGACCACGCGAAGTATTTCGACGATCACCTGACCGTCGACGCGGGCTTCAAGGAGGCCATGGTCACCCGCCGGACCTACAACTACATCCCCGGCACGACCTACAACCGCAATATCAACGATGCGCAGCCGCTGCCGCAGCTCGGCATCTCCTGGCAGTTCAACAAGCGCCACCAGATCTACGTGACCGGCTCGACCAACTTCCGCACGCCGAGCAACACCTCGCTGGTGGATTACATCAGCGGCACGAGTGGCCTGTTCACCCAGCGCGGTGGCGACAGCCGATCCGAATATTCCATCTCGGAAGAGGTGGGCTACCGCTACAACGGCGACTTCCTGGTCGGCAGCATCTCGTTCTTCAACTACAACTTCACCAACCGGCAGATCGGGCTGAACTTCCTCGATGCCGGCGGCGCGCCCTTCAGCCAGACGGTGAACGCGGGCGGCCAGACGTCGCGCGGCGTAGATGTGCAGGTCTCGACCCTGCCGATCCTGTATCACCTGCGGCCGTATGCGACGTTCGAATATCTCGACGCCCGCATCGACAACAATCTTCAAGCCACTGGCACGCTTCGCGGCAAGTCGGTCGTCGACTACCTGCCCACCACCGGCAAGGTCGCGGTGCAGTCGCCGCACGTGCAGGCCGGCCTCGGCCTCGACTACGACGACGGCCACCTCTTCGGCGGCGTGGACCTGAAATATGTCGGCCAGCAATACTCGACGTTCATGAACGACGAGAAGATGCCCGACTACGTCACCAACAGCGTGTATGGCGGCTATCGCTTCCACCGCTACGGCGTGCTCAAAGCGCCGCAGATCCAGCTCAACCTGCTGAACCTGACCGGCGCCACCTTCCGCAACGGCGTCTACACCGTGCAGAACAACGCCCGTCCCACCAAGGGCGTGTTCGGCAGCACCATCGCCGCCAGCACCCCGGCCTACTACCTCCAGCCGGGCTTCGCCGCGATCTGCACGCTGTCCACGGCGTTCTGATCCGGTCCGGCCGGATCCACGTCGGACGCCTGCCCGGGGGATGCCCCGGGCAGGCGTTCTGCGTTATGAGGCCGGTCGGCTCTTTCCATCGTTCAACGTCCGGGCTTCCGCATGATCGCTTTTCCCCGCCGCCTCCTCGCCTCGGGTGCCGTCGCCGGCCTTCTCGTGCTGTCGGCCTGCGGCTCGCCGCCGCCGCCCCGGACGCACGCACAGATCGCCGCCGACTACATGCGCGAGATCAGCGCCCAGCCAGACGTGAAGACGCTCCCGTCCGGCCTCGCCTACAAGGTGCTGGCCTCCGGACCCCAGACCGGACCGCATCCGGCGCCGCAGGACTCGGTGCTCGTGAACTATGTCGGCAAGCTGTCCGACGGCGCCACGTTCGACAGCTCGGAGGAACATGGTGGAGGCATCGCGACGCTGCCGCTGGCCGGCGTGATCCCCGGCTGGCGCGAAGGGCTGCAGCTGATGCGCCCGGGCGACAAGTGGATGTTGTATATCCCGCCGGCGCTGGCCTACGGGTCGAAGGGTGTGGGTCCGATCCCGCCGGATACGGCCCTGCAGTTCAGGGTCGAACTGGTGGCGATCAGCGGCAAGAGCTGACCCGCTTCTCCGCCGGGGCCGCTCCGTGGCGCCCCGGCGGTTGTCCGCTCACCGGGGCGGCTCAGTGGGCGATGAACACCCAGCACAGGAACGAGAAAGGCAGCATCGCCAGGGCGGCGCGACCGGCCAGCTCGCCGGCCTCGGTCACGGCGTCGCGGTGCGGCACCATCGGCAGCACGGCCTCGCGGACGCGCAGCACGCGCGGGATACGCAGGGACACCGGGCGGCGGGACAGCTGGGCGGTCGCGGCGCGATTGAACAGGGTGCCGGCATTGAAGGTCATGGTGGTCATCGGCGTGAACTCCGTTCGGTGACCTGGATCGGCCACATCGACGAAATTGCAGCCCTCGTGCCAGCCGGAGTGGCACAACTAGACCATTGAAAATACGAGGGATTTCCGACTAGCGCCTGATCAAGTTCGGTTTTGGTTGGCGCGATTAGCCATCGTTCCGCAAAGATTCCTCAGTTGTGGCCTAGCGCACCAGCATCGATCGATCCGGTCGGAACATCCCGACCTCCCCAGGCCTCGCGACGCGCCCGATCCGGGTCGCATACCATCTGGTCCCGTCGCCCGAAAAGCCGCACGGCGCGCTCGGGAAGCCGATAGGGCGGCCAGTCGTCGCCAGGAGAGCCGGAAGCCACGAACCGCACCCAATATCCCCGCATCCGCGTCGCCAGCCGCCGCCGCCCGCCCTTCAGCCGGCCACCCCGCAGCAGGTCCCACAGCCAGCCGCGCAGTTCGAACAGGAACAGCAGGTCGAGCCCGTGGATCGCCCCGAACAGCGGATGCCGCCGGTCGAAACGATAGAACCAAGTGGCCGCCATCGCCGCCTGTCGTTCGGCGACATGCCGGGTGGGCATGGCGAAATACAAATCGGTGGCCAGGGCGCCGGTAGCCGCGCGGCGATCGGGATACTGCCTCAGCACCGCCTCCGCCGCCGGCCTGCCCAGCCCTTCCCTTAGCATCGCCGCCAGATCGGCCCGGCGCCGCGGCACGACCCGGTTCGGGAACAGCGCGAAGCTGCGGATCTCGTGCCGGTTGAAGCCGGCCAGCAGCCTGACCGGCGCGGGATCGGTCGCCTCGTCCATCGACGCCGGCAGCAGATCGCCGTCGAACCAGGGCGTGGTCGCGATGCCGCCCGCGTCACCGCGCTGCAGCTCGTTCTGGGCCCGGAGCAGCCGTTGGAGAGGCAGCGCCTGTAGCCGCTCCAGCGAGCTTCCATCCGGGCCCAACAGGGACAGGAAACGCTCCGCCAACAGCGCAGCCCTCGGTCTGCCATGGATCAGGTTGATGCCACCGCTCTGGAGGATCGCCTGGTGGAACAGGCCGCGCGCGGACGGGGCGTGCAGCAGCAGGGCCACCGAGATCGCGCCCGCGGATTCGCCGGCCAGCGTGATGCGGTCTGGGTCGCCGCCGAACGCCGCCACGTTCCGGCGCAGCCAGTGCAGCGCCGCGATCTGGTCCCGCAGGCCGAGATTGCTGTCGATGCGGCCGTCGCCCAGCGCGTCGCCCAGGTCGCAGAAGCCCAGCACGCCCAGCCGGTAGTTGATGGTGGCGAACACGATCTCGCCGGACGCGGCGAAGGCCGCGCCGTCGTACATGTCGCCGCTGCCGATCATGAACGCGCCGCCATGCACCCAAAGCATCACCGGACGGCGGGCACCGGGCGGAACAGCCGACCACACGCTAATGCGCAGGCAGTCCTCGTCGAACCGGGCAGGCGGCCCGGCGGCGAGCGGCAGGCGCGGCACCGCCTGCGGACAGGCAGGCCCGAACCGGTCGGCGGCAAGCACGCCGGGCCACGGCAGGGGCGGCTCCGGCGCCCGGAACCGCGCCGCCCTGGCGAAGGGTATCCCCTTCCAACACCGCAGGTTCCCGCCGAGGGCCACGCCCCGCACCGCGCCGCCTGGGAGCTGCAGGAGGACCGGCCCCGATCCCGACGGCACGCCCTCGCCCGCCGGGTCCGGCGCGCCCTCAGCCGACAAGCCGCGCTCCGGCCGCCGCCAGCAGGCACAGCACCACCACGGCGGTCAGCAGCCAGCGCAGCGCGAGATAGCCTGGCGGCATCAAGCCCCGCCGCTGCGCCGCCACCTCGGCCGCGATGGTGAGCAGGAAGCCGATCGCCAGGATCGCCAGCGCCAGCACCGGCGAGGATACCAGCGTCACCAGAAGCGCCGCCCATCCCACCAGCGACGGAAGCACTCCGAGACACAACCGCCAGCGATCGGCGTTCCGGCGTCCGGGCACCGCGCCGCCCCCGTCCGGCGACAAGGCGAAGCCCCAATGCACCCCTCCCAGGAAGCTCAGGATGCAGGCGCCGTAGAAGCACAGCGCCATCACCAGCCGCGGCACCGGCACGCTGGACGGAAAGGCCACGATCGCCACCACGCAGAACAGAAACGGCAGCAGACCACCGAGCCCGAGCAGGATCGCGAACAAGGGCAAGTGCTTCATGGCAGGGCGGCCTCCGGGTGCGGCAAATCCGAAACGCAACGCCCGGCGGCGGAAAGAAGATGCGGTTCCGTCCGGCGAAGCCGCGGGAAGATAATCCGGGCCGCCCCGCGGACACGATCGCGCCTGCGCGGGCCTCGCGACAGGATCATCCGCGTTCCGCACGGCACGCACGATCGCGCACCGGTGACATGATCGCGCACGGTGGCGCCGCTCGCAGCGCGAGATGGGGCCGAATGTTCCGGGCCGGCCGCGCGGAACAGGCTCGCCGGTCCGATAGAGATCCGAGCGCCGAGCCGACCGAATGCGCTTCCGATCCGCGGCGACGACATGACCGCATGGGACGCGGCCGTTCCGCGGTCGGGGATGGCACCAGGATGCGGCCAGGGCGACGGCGGGAGATAGTCCGCCGACGGGCCAGCATATCGCCCGTCGCTTCGTGAACAGCCTGCCGCAGCAAGCGGAGCGGGTCCGCCCGGCGGCCTCACCGCGCTTCATGCCATGGTCGGCAGCGCGGCTATGGAAGGCTCGGCGCGCCGACGGGATCGCCTGCTCCACCCGGTCACGGGGCGAGCGGATGCCGTCGCGGAGGGATCGGTCCAGGGCATGCGAGTTGTTCCGCGGCGTCGGTGGACCCGGGAGAGGGTGTTCGCCACCATCGCCGCCATCATGATGCCGTCACGGGCGGCGTTCCGGCGGCGGCTTGCGCGGGCGGCGCCGAGATGGTGGAAGAAGTGCCACGAACGGGCGGCTTGCCTGCCGCTCCGTCTTGCATCCGCTCTCACGGAGACCGCAGCAGCATGAGCGCCATCGTCGATATCGTCGCCCGGGAAATCCTCGACAGCCGCGGCAATCCCACGGTCGAAGTCGACGTGGAGCTGAGCTCGGGCGCCAAGGGTCGTGCCGCCGTGCCGTCGGGCGCCTCCACCGGTGCCCACGAGGCGGTGGAACTGCGCGACGGCGACAAGGGCCGCTACGGCGGCAAGGGCGTGCTCAAGGCGCTGGAGTTCGTCGAGGGCGAGATCGCCGAAGCGCTGGCCGGGGTCGAGAGCTACGACCAGGTCTCGATCGACAACGCGCTGATCGAGCTGGACGGCACGCCGAACAAGGCCCGGCTCGGCGCCAACGCCATCCTCGCGGTGTCGCTCGCGGTCGCCAAGGCGTCCGCCGAGGAGCTGCAGGTGCCGCTGTACCGCTATGTCGGCGGCGTGTTCGCCCGCACCCTGCCGGTGCCGATGATGAACATCGTCAACGGCGGCCAGCACGCCGACAACCCGATCGACATCCAGGAATTCATGGTGCAGCCGGTGGGCGCGCCCACCCTGGCCGATGCCGTGCGCTGGGGCTCGGAGATCTTCGCCCAGCTCAAGAAGGGTTTGAAGGATGCCGGCCACAACACCAATGTCGGCGACGAGGGCGGTTTCGCGCCCGGCCTGAAGTCGGCCGACGAGGCGCTGACCTTCATCACCCGCGCGGTGGAGAAGGCCGGCTACCGCCCCGGCGAGGACGTGACCTTCGCGCTGGATTGCGCGGCGACCGAGTTCTACCGCAACGGCAAGTATGAGCTGGAAGGCGAAGGCAAGAGCCTGGATAGCGCCGGCATGGTGGACTATCTGGCCGACCTCGCCGCCCGCTATCCGATCGTGTCCATCGAGGATGGTTGCGGCGAGGACGACTGGGAGGGCTGGGCCCACCTCACCGCCACGCTGGGCGGCAAGCTGCAGCTGGTGGGCGACGATCTGTTCGTCACCAACCCCGAGCGCCTGCGCCGCGGCATCGCCGCCAGGACCGCCAACTCCATCCTGGTGAAGGTCAACCAGATCGGCACGCTCAGCGAGACGCTCGAAGCGGTCGAGCTGGCGCACAAGGCCGGCTACACGGCGGTGATGAGCCACCGCTCGGGCGAGACCGAGGACAGCACCATCGCCGACCTCGCCGTCGCCACCAATTGCGGCCAGATCAAGACCGGCTCGCTCAGCCGTTCCGACCGCACCGCGAAGTACAACCAGCTGATCCGCATCGAGAACGAGCTGGCCACCGCCGGCCGCTACGCCGGGCGCACCATCTTGCGCAGCTGATCGCCGCCCACCGCTCATGACGACAGCCCCGGGCCAGCAGGTCCGGGGCTTTTTCGTGGACTAGTCGCGGCGGATCGTGTCGCGGGAAGCACAGCCCGCGGGCAAACGGCGGCGGCACCCCTCTGCGGGGTCGGAAAGCGGCCGGCGGCCGGACTAGACTCGCGCGTGATCGAGCGCCGGCGGCCGGATGCGCGGGCTCGAACGGAGACACGGCTTCATGAGCGTCGGGCGGATGATCAAGCGCAAGGTCCGCGAAGCGATCCCGCCGCTCCTGTTCCTATCGCTGGTGGGCTATTTCGGCTGGAATGCCACCCAGGGCGACCATGGCCTCCGGACCTATCAGGCCCAGCTGCACCTTCTCGACCAGGCCAAGGCCGCGCAGGCGGCGGCGAACGCCGAGCAGGTGGCCTGGACGCAGAAGGTCGGCGGCCTGCGGGCCAGCGCGCTGGACGCCGACTCGCTCGACGAGCGGGCGCGCGCGATGCTGAACCTCACCGAGAACGGCGACCTCGTGGTGCCGTACGGCAACAACCACAAGCTGTACTGACACCCGAACGCCGGGCATGAAAAAGGGCCGGTCTTGCCGGCCCTTCTTTCGTGTCCCGCGCGTCGGCCGATCCTACTTGATCTTGGCTTCGCGGAACGCGACGTGCTTGCGCGCGACGGGGTCGTACTTGCGCATCTCAAGCTTGCCCGTCTGGGCGCGGGCGTTCTTCTTGGTGACGTAGAAATAGCCGGTGTCGGCGGACGACACGAGCTTGATCTGGATGGTGTTGGTCTTCGCCATGGTCCGTTCTCATGCCTTCGCGCCGCTGCGGCCCGCCGAAGGAGTGAACCGAACCGGCCTTTCCTTCAGCACGCCCGACCGCGGCACGCAGATGCCGGCCGGAGCAGCCTTCTTTCCGAGGGGGCCGAACATGCGCATCCGGGGCCAGCAGGTCAAGCGTCGCCTGCATGGTTCTGTGCCCGAATCGTGCTCCCGGCGCGCTTCCACCGCGATCCGGGGCAGGCTAGCCCGTGGCTTTCCCCTTCGACGAACGGACGAAACTCCATGCTGAGCGTTTCCGAGGCCCGTGCGCGGGTGCTGGACGGCATCCGGCCTGTCGGCCACGAGCTGGTGCCGCTGCTCGACGGGTGGAACCGCGTGCTCGCCGAGCCGGTGGCGGCCCGGCTGGACAACCCGCCGGCCGACATCTCCGCGATGGACGGCTACGCCGTGCGCGGCGGCGACACGCAGGACGGAGCCGCCCTGCGCCTGGTGGGCGAGGCGCCGGCCGGCCATCCCTCCGCCGGCACCGTGGGTCCCGGCGAGTGCGTGCGTCTGTTCACAGGCAGCGTCATGCCCGACGGCACCGACGCCGTGCTGATCCAGGAGAACGCGGCCGTCGACGGTGTTTCGGTGCGGCCGACCGAGCCGGTGGCGGCGGGACGCCATATCCGCCGGGCCGGCCAGGATTTCGCCTCCGGGGACGTGGTGGTCGCGGCCGGGCGGCGGCTGGGCGCCCGCGACATCGGGGTGATCGCCGCGGGCAACCATTGCTGGCTGACCGTGCGGCGGCGTCCCCGCGTGGCCATCCTGGCCACCGGGGACGAGGTGGCGCTGCCCGGCGACCCGATCCCTCCGGGGGGCGTGGTCAATTCCAACACCCCCATGCTGGCGAGCCTGGTGCGGACCGCCGGCGCCGAGCCGGTGATGCTGCCGGCCGCTCCCGACGACGTGGAAGCGATCGCCCGAAGCGCGGCCGGCGCCCTGGATGCCGACCTGCTGGTGACGCTGGGGGGCGCCAGCGTGGGGGCCTACGATCTGGTGCAGCCCGCGCTGGCGCGGCACGGGCTGGAGGTCGGATTCTGGCGGATCGCCATGCGGCCCGGCAAGCCGCTGATGCACGGCCACCTCCGTGCCGGGGATCGGAACGTCCCGGTGCTGGGCCTCCCGGGCAATCCGGTGTCCGCGCTGGTCTGCGGATTGTTGTTCCTTCTGCCGGCGCTGCGGCGGCTGGGAGGGGAGGAGAACGTGGAACCCGAACTGGAGCTGGCCACCCTGGCCACTCCCCTGCCCGCCAACGACCAGCGGGCGGACCACCTTCGCGCGGCGCTGGGTCGCGACGAGGCCGGCCGTTATCTGGTGTCGCCCTTCACCCGCCAGGATTCCGGCATGCTGCGCCGGCTGGCCGCCTCCGAGGCCCTGGTGGTACGGGCGCCGCAAGCCCCGCCCGCCGCCGCCGGCGACACGGTGGCGATCATCCGGCTGGACCGGCATGGGCTGTGAGGGGCGCCACGAGACCGGCCGCGCCGCTTGACGTCACGACGAGAACCAATCTAGAACATCGTCGGGGTGTTGCCTGTTTGTTCAAGTCCGTCCGGTGGCGGGCGGGACGCGGGCGCCGAGCCGAAGCGGACGGTCCATGCTTACGCGCAAGCAGCACGAGTTGCTCATCTATATCGACCGCTACCTGCGGGAAACCGGCTTCTCGCCCAGTTTCGACGAGATGAAGGACGCGCTGAAGCTGCGGTCCAAGTCGGGCATCCACCGCCTGATCTCCGCCCTGGAGGAGCGCGGCTTCCTCAGCCGACGGCATCACCGGGCCCGCGCGCTGGAGGTGATCCGCATGCCGGATGCGCCGTCCCCGCCTGCGGCGGCCAGGACGGCAGCGGACGTCGCCGACGAGGGGGCCTCGCCCCGGAGCATCATCACCAACGTCATCAAGGGCGACTTCCACCCGCGCCTCGCCGGGGTACGGGCAGCGGCGGAAGCCGGCGCCATCCAGCTGCCGCTCTACGGACGGATCGCGGCCGGCCTGCCGATCGAGGCGCTGCGCGACACCGGCACCACCGTGGAAGTGCCGCTGGCCCTGCTGAGCGGCGGCGATCACTATGCCCTGGAGGTCGCGGGCGACTCGATGATCGAGGCCGGCATCCTCGACGGCGACACGGTGATCATCCGCCGCGACGAGACCGCGGAGAACGGGCAGATCATCGTCGCGCTGATCGACGGCTCGGAAGTGACGCTCAAGCGGCTGCGGCGGCGGGGCAGCGCGATCGCCCTCGAACCTGCCAATGCCCGCTACGAGACCCGCATCGTTCCGGCGGATCGCGTCCGGGTGCAGGGTCGCCTCGTGGGCTTGCTGCGAAGCTACTAGAGAAGGGGGTCGTTCCCCCTTTCCCTCACCCCCCTTCGGGGATGCATGACGTCCAAAAGGGCAGATCATGCACTCCTCGCCCGCCAGGCGGGCAAAGCTGGTCTGGAGGTCAAGTTTTTCTCGAAAATTTCGCACTCGCCTCGAAATTATTAACCTAACGTAATCACCCGTAACGATCCCTCAGGGCGAGACGGGCATGACGACCGATCCACTGATCAACGAGTTTCTGTTCAATCCGTCCCTGGCGGGCGACCCCAACGAATTCATCGAGATCAAGGGCGATCCATCCACCGACTACAGCGGCTATTCGCTGCTCGTGATCGATGGCGACGGCAGCCAGGCCGGCATCGTCGACAACATCTTCACCCTCGGCACCACCAACGCCGACGGCTACTGGGTCACCCCGTTCCAGACCAACAAGCTGCAGAACGGCACCCAGACGGTGCTGCTGGTGCGCAACCTCGACCCGGCGGTGAAGGTCGGCACCGATCTCGATGCCGGCAACACCGGCAGCCTGACCTCGACGCCCTGGACGGGGATCGTCGACAGCATCGCCGTCCGCGACAGCGACGCGTCCGATCCGACCTATGCGGGCGCGCCGGTGCTGACGGGCGCGTCGATCCTGGGCGCATCCCGCGTGCCGGACGGCCGCGACACCAACACGGCTGCGGACTGGGTCCCGAACGACCCGGGCGAGGCCGGCATCGGCAACAGCAACCCGCCCGCCAGCGGCACCGTCTCGAACACCCCGGGGGCCCCGAATGCGGGCGGCAACGCCGCGACGCCGGTCACCGTCAGCATCCAGGCGCTCAACGGCGACAGCTACAGCAGCCCGTACAGCAACCAGCAGGTATCGACCACCGGCATCGTCACCGCGATCGATAGCACCGGCACGATCGGATACTGGATCCAGCAGGCGACGAAGGACCCGAGCCACGTCGGCAGCAGCGCCATCTTCGTCTACGTGGGCAGCGCCGCGGCCCTGCCCACGGTCGGCAGCACGGTCACCGTCACCGGCAAGATGACGATGTACACGCCGAGCAGCCAGAGCAACGTGCTCGCCACGCCGGAGATCAACCAGACGGCGGCACCGGTGGTGGTGGGCTCCGGCACCGCGACCATCGCCCCCACCCTGATCGGCGCGGGCGGCCTGTCGGTCCCGACGGCGGACTACACCGGCAGCTCCACCAACCTGAACGCCAGCACCGCCACCCTGTCGCCGACCACCAACGCGCTGGATTTCTATCGCAGCCTTCAGGGTCAGTTGATCACCCTGCATGACGTCAAGGTGGTGGGATCCACCGCGTCCGGCGCGACCTGGGTGGTGCCGGACGGTGGCGCGGGACTGCTCAACAGCCGTGGCGCGCTGATCCAGACCGCCACCAACGACTACACCCAGCGCATCGAGATCTATTTCGACAGCGGCACCTCGCCCGGCACCTCGCCGTTCGCGACCCTTGGCGACAGCCTCGGCGACGTGTCGGGCATCCTGCAGTACTATAACGGCATCTACGAGCTGGTGCCGACCACCGCGATCACCGTCACCCACGACGCGCCGGCGCAGCAGGTCACGAGCTTCGCCAAGGATCCGACGCATCTCCTGCTGGCCGACTACAATGTCGAGAACCTCAACATCACCACCAGCGCCAACCTCGCGCGCATCCAGCAGCTCGCCGGCATCATCACCGGCAACCTGAACTCGCCCGACATCCTGGCGCTCCAGGAAATCCAGGACAACAACGGCACCGTCGATGACGGCACCGTCGACGCGTCCCAGACGCTCCAGGCGGTGGTGGACGCGATCAAGGCGGCCGGCGGCCCCACCTACGCCTGGGCGCAGATCGATCCCGTCAACGATACCGGGGGTGGCGTCGCCGGCGGCAACATCCGCAACGTCTTCCTCTACGACACCAGCCGCGTCAGCCTGGTGTCGCTCGACCAGATCGGCGTCGACCAGTCCGGCACCGTGTTCAAGAACACCCGCCTCCCCCTGGTCGGCACCTTCTCCTTCAACGGTCAGCAGATCACGCTGGTCAACGTGCACAACTCGTCCCAGGCGGGCTCGTCCGGCGAATACGGTTCGGTGCAGCCGCCCATCAACCACGGCGGCGACACTTCCGTGGTGAACAACCGCGTCGCCCAGGCACAAACCATCAGCGACTACGTCAAGGGTCTCACTGACGCCGATCCCGGCGCGAAGATCGCGGTGCTAGGCGACTTCAACGACGTGGACTGGAGCCCGGCACAGCAGGTCTACGCCACCAGCGGGGGGCTGACCGACCTCAACCTCAAGGAGGCGGCGGACAACCGCTATACCTACGTCTTCAACGGCAACGCGGAGTCGCTCGATCACACGCTGGCGACCGGCTCGCTCTACGATGCGTCGCAGTTCACCACCGTCCACGTGAACGCCGAGTACAACGACAGCACCCGCGAAAGCGACCACGACCCGTCCCTCACCCTCGTGGAGCTGACCTGCTTCCTTGAGGGCACGCGCATCCTCACGCCGTCGGGCGAGGTCGCGGTGGAAACGCTGCGTGCCGGCGATCTCGTGCTGACCGCGTCCGGCGCCGCGCGACCCGTCCGCTGGATGGGCCGTCGCGACGTCGATCTCGCGCGGGCCGCCGAACCGGACACGCTCCATCCCGTGCGCATCCGCCGGGATGCGTTCTCGCCGAACGTGCCGTCGCGCGACCTGCTGGTGACGCCGGAACATTGCATCGCCGTGGCGGATGGCCTGATTCCGGCACGCATGCTGGTGAACGGGGGCTCCATCCGCGCCGAACGCGGGATGCGGCGCTTCCGCGTGTTCCATGTGGAGCTGGACAGCCACGACATCCTGCTGGCCGACAACCTGCCGTGCGAAAGCTATCTCGACACCGGCAACCGCGCTTCGTTCGACGACGCGCCGGCGATCGCCCTGCATCCACGCTTCGACGGCACGCAGGCCACGGCGACCTGGGCAGCGCACGCCTCTGCTCCGCTGCTCACGGCGCGAGAAGCGGTCGAGCCCGTCTGGCGGGACCTGGCGGCGCGGTCGGAGGCGCTCGGATACGGCGCCGCCCCCGCGACGCGCCGTCACGCCGATCCGGATCTTCGTCTCGCGCTGGAGGATGGAACGCCGCTCGCCGCCAGCCTGCGGGGCGGCATCCTGGTGGCGACCCTGCCCGCAGGCACCGAGGCCGTGCGGCTCCGATCGCGCGCAGCGTCCCGCGCGGAGCTTGACGGGCCTTTCGTGGACGATCGGCGCCGGCTCGGCGTGGCGTTCGCCGACGCGACATGGGGCGACGGCCACGACATGGTGCCGCTCGACCTGAGCGATCCCGCGGTCGCCGACGTGGGCTGGCACGCGCCCGAGTCGACGGGAGAGCTGACATGGCGCTGGACGAACGGCGATGCCCGCCTCGTGCTGCCCGCCCGGAGCCGCAGCACGCGGCTTCGGCTCACGGTGCACGCGGTGGGGGAGTATCTGGCGGCCGAACCCGCTCGCCCCTGCCCGACCCGTTCCACGGAGGGCCTCGCGGCATGAAGGCTTCCCGTTCGCGCGCCTGAGGCGCGCGGCGGGAAATCCGTCACGCCGGCGGGCGTCGCCGGGGCGCATGAGTCGTGCGACCCGGCAACGCTCCGTTGCTCCCGTCGCACCGGCTCCTTCGGCGAGCCGAGCGGTCACGCCGCGCGTCTCGCCGGTTCTTGCTCGGGAGCATCCGGAACCGGCGCCCGGGCGTCGCGTCCTAGGCGGCCGCAGGCCCGCGTCGTTCCCCGTCGATGCTCAAGGGAACGATCAAGCCAGTGCCGCCAGCGGCGGCAGCAGCGCCGCCCAGCGCGCGACATCGTCCGGTCCCGGCGGCCGCTCGGCGAGCTCGGGCAGCTCGGCCAGCACCCTCACCCGGCCATGACGCTCGATCGCCGCGCGGTTGTTGGCAGAGGGTGGTCCGTTCATCACCACGCCCAGCACCCGCACCCCCCTTGCCCGCAGCGCTTCCAGGCTCAGCAGGGTGTGGTTGATGGTGCCGAGCGTGCTGCGCGCCACCAGGATCGCCGGCAGGCCGAGCCGGGCGATGAGGTGGGCGGTGAGCATGTGCCCACCAACCGGCACCAGCACTCCGCCAGCACCTTCCACCACCAGCGGCGCTTCTCCCCCCGGCGGCAGGCGCAAGGCTTCCGGATGCAGCGCGACCCTTTCGCCGCGGGCAGCGTCTTCCGGTGACAAGGGGGCCGCCAGCTCGACGGCCGGGGGGTGCACCCGCTCCGGCGTGCACCCGGCGAGCGCCGCCACGGTGCCGGTGTCGCCGGGATCTTCCGCGAGACCGGTCTGCATCGGCTTCCAGTATTCGGCGTCCCACGCCCGCACCAGACAGGCGGACACCAGCGTCTTGCCGATCCCGGTATCGGTGCCGGTCACGAACACGCCGCGACGCGACGCGGAAACGAATTCGCCCAAGGCCACCCGCCAGTCCGCCACCGCGCCCGCCTGGTCGAACCGGCGCATCGCGCGCCGCAGCGCTCCCGCGGTCGCGGGACGAAGGGCCGGCGCGGGCAGATGGGCGCCCAGGCGATGAAACGACCGCAGGAAGTCGAGCCCGCTGGCATAGGGCACCGCCACCGTGTCGAGCGTCCAGCGTCCGGCCCCCGCCGCCGGCCAGGCCGCCTCGAGCGCCGCCGCCGAAGGATAATCGGGCGTGCCCGCCCGCACGCCTTCCGCCGCCGCCGCGCGTCGCCATCCGGCAAGGCTGTTCTCGGCCAGGGTCGACAACACCAGCCGCCCGCCGGGACGCAGCGCCGCGGCCAGCGCCGACAGGCACCCGGGCAGGTCCTCGACCCATTGCAGCGCGAGGCTGGCGCACACCACGTCGAAGGTGCCCGCCATCGGGGGGCACGCGGCGTCGGCGGCTGCGAACAGCAGGTTTTCGTCGCCGCCGGAGGCGGACCGGCAGCGACGAAGCATCGCCTCGCTGATGTCGGTCGCGACCAGCAGCGCATCCGGCAACCGCCGCCGCAGCGCGCGGGTCAGCAGCCCGGTGCCGCAGCCGATCTCCAGGATGCGCACCCCGCGGCTCGAACCGGCCGCCGCGGCGACGCGGTCCGCCACCTGCTCGGCCACCAGCTTCTGCAGCACGGCCGCGTTCTCGTACTCGTCCGCGGCCGCCCCGAACGCGTCGCCGACCCGTCGATGCCGGCTCATGACGCCGCGAGCCCGGACAGGAAAGCCCGAAGCCGGTCGGCGACCCAGTCCGCGTGCTGCAAGGGCATCAGATGACCGCCTTCCGGCAGGATCGCGCGAGCGTCCGGCCCCAGGCCCGGCAGGGCTTCGCGGGCATGCGAAGCACCGACGATCGGATCGAGACCACCTTCGATCGACAGGCGCGGCACCCCGGCCGACCACCATTCCCTTCGCAGATCGTCGTCGCGCAGCATGGTCAGCTCCGCGAGCAGCCGATCGGGATCGATCGGGCCGGCCGCGCCCTCCTCGCCACCGCAGCGGCGTCGGAAGTCGGCCACCACCGCCTCCGGATCGGCAGGAAGGCGCCCCATCATGCGGTCCAGCATCCGGCGAGGCACGCCCGCCGGGAACCCGGGTCCGGCGGTGAATCGCGCGAACCCGTTGATCGCCACCAGTCCGCGCCATCGCCCAGCGGCACCCGCAGCGCTTCCGGCGACCCTGGCTTCCTCCCGCGGCATCTGCCGCAGCAGACGCATCACCCCGGCCGAATGCCCGACCGCCACCACCGGCTCCCCGGTCCCGGACAGCACCGTGGCCACGTCCGCATCAGCGCACATCCAGCGTCGTTCGGGCATCCGTTGCCGCACGGCTCCCCAGAAGCTTCCATCGAAGCTCCAGCCCGGCACGGCGAGGATGGCGATCGCCCCGGTCATGCCGAGCTCCCCCGGCGGAAAGTTTCCGGCGCGGGCGGGAAGCCGCAGGCATCCACGCACCGTTGCACCGGGCCACCCGGCGGCCCGGCGAGCGACCCGCCCGGGCCGGCGTCCCGACCCCGGGGTACGCGGCCCCTGCGGCAAACGCGGCGCGGCATCGGCGTCACGCCGCCGCCATGCTCGGCCGGGCGTCGCGCCAGCGGCGGAGCGCATCCACCGCCAGGTCCGGCGCGTCCGCCGGGTGAACGGCGCTCAACGCGAGGCGCAGCCGGCTGCCGTTCGGCGGAACGGTCGGCGGCCGGATCGCCACCCCCAGCACCCCGTCTTGCTCCAGCGCTGCGGTCGCATCCAGCGCCGCCTCGGCGCTGGGCATCAGCACGGGCACGATCTGGGTGGTGGACCCGCCGGTCTCGAACCCCTCGCCCGCGAGGCGGTCGCGCAGGCGGGCGGCCATCGCCTGCAACCGTGCACGTTCCGCGTCCATCTCCGGCACCAGATCGAGCGCCGCGTCGATGGCGCCGAGCACGGTCGGCGGCAGGGCGGTGGTGTGGATGAAGCCCGAGCAGGTGTTGAGCAGGAAATCGCACAGCGCCCTGGACCCGGCCAGATAGGCACCGAAGCCGCCCATCGCCTTGGAGAAGGTGCCCATCGCGAGATCGGCGCCACCCGCGTCGCACGCCAGTCCCGCGCCGGCCGGTCCCAGCACGCCGGTCGCATGCGCCTCGTCCACGTACAGGAAGGCGTCGTGGCGGTCGGCCAGAACCCTTAGCCCCGCGAGGTCGGCCCGGTCGCCATCCATGCTGAACACGCTTTCGGTGACGATGAGGCGCCGGCCAGGCTCCCCCGCCCGCGCGTCCAGCAGCCGCGACAGGTGGGCCAGATCGTTGTGGCGGAAACGGTGCTGCCGCACGCCACTGGCGGCGGCACCCTGGTGCAGGCTGGCGTGGATCAGCCGGTCGGTGAACAACAAGGGCGCCGCTCCGCCCGCGGCCCGCGTCATCGCCCGCAGCAGCGCCGGCAGCACGGCGGCGTTGAGCTGCCAGCCGGACGCGAACAACAGGGCCGCTTCCGTGTTCTTCCAGCGCGCGACCCGGTCCTCCACCGCCCCGTGCGCGGCCATGGTTCCGCTCACCAGGCGGGACGCTCCGGCTCCGGTGCCCAGGGCCCGCCCCCAGTCCGCCGCGCGTTCCGCCAGCAGCGGGTGCCGGTTCAGGCCGAGATAATCGTTGCCACTCAGATTGAGCAGCGTCCGCCCGTCGCGGCCCACATGACCGGGCGGCACATCCGCGACCTCCAACGGCCGCAGCACCCGGCGGATGTGCTCGTGCGACAGCTCGTGCAGCGTCTGGAGGAAGAACGGGTCGAGGCCGGACATGGGGCGAGGTGGTGCCGGAAGCGCCGGTGGCGGGTCAACAGCACGATGACCCGCCCCTGCCGCGCGGCCGGGTCATATCCCCGCCGCGAACGAGGATCGGGGCCGGCGGCGACGGGCGTAACGGTCGTTCCCGCGAGCTGGACCGGCGGCGGCTCCGGCTGGCACCGGCGCCCGGCCAGGAGGCGACGCTGGCCCGGCGGCTCCGCATGCGCCGTGCGCCATGCCTCTATCGCGGCCGCGCGGGTGTTGGAGCGACGCGGCCGCGACCTCGTTCCCGCGTCGGCGCGACCGCATCGTCCCGGACAAGTGCCGGACGACGAGGGGTGGAGCGAACTCGGCGCCGCGAGCGCGGGCAGCGGGCCATGAGCGTCGGGCCGCCGCCGACCATCGCGGCGCTCCCCGCGACGACCCGCTGCGACATCGGAGGCCACAGGCACGTCGCCCGACGCCCGACGCCCCCGGATTGCCGGATCGTCGGGATAACCCGCGACCGGATCAGCATCGTGAGCCGAACCGCGCGGTCCGGCCCGAACGGCCGCCCGCGGCGGTCGAACCGTCGCCTCGGTCGCCGCCCCGTCCGGACTGCGGTTCCGCTCGCCGGGAAAAGACGATCCGCAGGAGCAGCCATGCCCGCGACATCGACAAACCGGAGCCTCGCGCGCATCTCCGCGGCATGACCCGACATCTCTGGCTCCCCTACACCCAGATGAAGACCGCCGACCCGCCGCTGCGGGCGGTGCGAACGGAAGGCAGCCGGATCACGCTGGATGACGGGCGGGTGCTCGTCGACGGCATCGCGTCGTGGTGGACCGCCTGCCACGGCTACAACCATTCCCATATCGCGGCGTCGGTGCGCGAGCAGCTTTCGCGGATGCCGCACGTGATGCTAGGCGGCCTGGTGCACGAGGGCGCGGAACGGCTGGCGGCGAGACTGGCCGCGCTGCTGCCCGGCGATCTCGAACGGGTGTTCTTCACCGATTCCGGTTCGGTCGCCGTGGAAGTGGCGATCAAGATGGCGGTGCAGTTCTGGCTGAATCGCGGCGAGCGCGGGCGGACCAGGCTGGTGGCGTTCGCCGGCGGCTATCATGGCGACACGCTCGGCACCATGGCGGTGTGCGACCCGGAGGAAGGCATGCACAGCCTGTTCCGGGGCGTGCTGCCGGAACACCACGTGGTGCCGCTGCCGCGCGACGAGGCGGGTCTCGCGGCGTTCGACGCCTTCCTGGCCGCGCACGCGGGAAGCTGCGCGGCGATCCTGGTGGAGCCCCTGGTGCAGGGGGCCGGGGGCATGCTGTTCCACGACGCCGCCGTGCTGCGCGCGCTGCGGCGGGCGGCGGATCGGCACGGGCTGCTGCTGATCCTGGACGAGGTGTTCACCGGCTTCGGGCGCACCGGCACCATGTTCGCCTGCGAGCAGGCCGGGATCGTCCCGGACATCGTCTGCCTCAGCAAGGCGCTCACCGGCGGCACGATGGCCCTGGCCGCCACGGTGGCCCGTCCCCGTGTGTTCGAGGCGTTTTGGAGCGACGATCCGGCGCATGCGCTGGCGCACGGGCCGACCTTCATGGCCAACGCCCTGGCCTGCGCCGCCGCCAATGCCTCCCTGGATCTGTTCGAGCGGGAAGACAGGCTGGCGCAGGTGGACGCCATCGGCGCGAGGATGCGCGAAGGTCTCGCGGCCTGCCGGAACCTTCCGCGCGTGGTGGATGTCCGGGTGCGCGGCGCGATCGGCGTCGTGGAACTGGAGCGGATCGAGGACATGCGCGGCTTGAAACGCAGGCTGCTGGCCGAAGGTGTCTGGGTGCGCCCGTTCCGGAACATCCTTTATCTGACGCCGGCTTTCACGATCGCTCCGGAGGAACTGGATGTCCTGGCGGCGGCGCTTCGGCGTGTGCTCGGCAACGCATGACGTCGAGGTTCGAGCCGAGATTTTAAGAACGTTCTGGTGCCGCGTTTATTCTCCTACAGCAACGTCGACGATTACGTGATCAACGACATGGTGAATATCCATGAACATGATCGGCCCCTAACAGGGGGTCGCACCCGGCAACGGGATGCGATCTCCCCTGGAGGATGTCGATGCTCTACCACGACAAGCGGCTGCAATATCCTGTTCGCGTCGAAACACCCGACCCGGTGTATGCCCGAATGCTGCAACAGGCGATCGGCGGCATCGAAGGAGAGATACGTGTCTGCATGCAGTATTTCTTCCAGGCCTGGGGCAACCGCGCACCGAGCACGAAATACCGTGACATGCTGCTGCACACGGCCACCGAGGAAATGGGCCATATCGAGATGCTCGCCACCGCGGTGGCGATGAACCTGGAAACCGCGCCCACCGAACTACAGGAAACCGGCGCGGCCGATGGCATCGTCGGCGCGGTGATGGGAGGTGCGAGTGCCCGCCACACCGTGGAAGGGATGCTGCACCGCCACCTGCTGTCGACCGGCATGGCGGCCTATCCGGCCAACAGCGACGGCGTGCCGTTCGACATGTCGCATATCTATGCCAGCGGCAATCTCGCCGCCGACATGTACTGCAACGTCGCGGCGGAGACCACCGGACGGGTGTTGGCGGTACGGCTGTTCAACGCGACCACCGATGCCGGCATGAAGGACATGTGGAGCTTCCTGATCGGACGCGACACCATGCACCAGCAGCAGTGGCTCGCAGTGATCGAAGAGCTGGGCGGCCACCACGGCACGCTGCCGATCCCCAACAGCTTCCCGCAATCGCAGGAAAACCAGGAGTTCAACTACAGCTTCTTCGCGACGGGCATCGACGGGGCGCCCCCGCCGCCCGGACGCTGGACGGAGGGGCCCGCCCTCGACGGCAAGGGGACCTTCAACGTCGTGCAGAACCGCCCCCTCGGTCAGGAGCCGGTTCTGGGCCCGGCGCGGCCCGACAGCGGCGCCGAAACACAGCAGATCGCCCCCTGACGGCGGCGCGGCCACCTCTCGTCTCCCGAGAGGTGGCCGCCCTTCCTTTGGAACCATGCGGCCGGCTCGCCTTCCGGCCCCCGCCCCGCCGGCGTCGTGTCAGTCCTTCCACCGCGCCGCGGCGTGATCGTCGGCCGGGCGCGCTTCCACCCAGCGGGAGCTGCCGTCCGTCCGCTCCTCGCGCTTCCAGAACGGTGCTCCGGTCTTGAGCCAGTCGATCAGGAAGCCGGTGGCGTCCAGCGCCGCCTGACGATGACGGCTGGCCGCGAGCACCAGCACGATGGGCTCGCCCAGGGGCAGCCGCCCGAACCGGTGGATCACGGTGCAGCCGAGCAGGGGAAAGCGTGCGCAGGCCTGTTCCGCCACCTCGCGCAGCATCGACTCGCTCATGCCGGGATAATGTTCCAGCACCAGGGCGGCGAGGGGCGGTTCACCGGGGCGGTCGTCCGCCCGGACGAGGCCGATGAAGCAACCGAGGCCACCGACGGCCGCGCCGACGCCGGACAGCGCGGCGATCTCGGCCGCCGCGTCGAACGGCTCGGCCTGCACGGATACACGGATCATCGTCCGCCGACCCTCATCCGCCCGTCACGGGCGGGAACAAGGCCACCTCGTCGCCGGCGCGCACCGGATCGCCATCCCGGGCGAAGCGCTGATTGACGGCGACGCGGATCGCCCGGCCGCTGCCGGCCAGCGAGTCGAGCGCCGGATCACGCTGCCGGAGCCATCGCAGCAGCCGGTCCACGCGGTCTACCTCCGGGGGCAGATCCAGGCGTTCCTCCGAGCGGCCGAGTTGTTCGCGCAGCCACGCGAAGTAGAGCAGATGCACCGAACCCATCAGCCGCCCGCACCCTTGATCCGCCGGACCGCGCGCCGCGCGCCGTCGAGACCTATTTGGGGGCGCTCTTGACGGTTTTCACGCTGCCGTCCGGGCTGATCACCGTGCTGGTGCCATCCCCGTTGGGGATCACGATGTCGCTGCCCTTGTCCGTGGACCGGAACTTCGCCGAAGCGTCCGGCACGGAATCGTGCAGCACGCCGGCGCCGCCGCCCGCGCCACCGCCCAGGCCGACACCGCCGCCGAACCCGCTATCCACGGGCACGCCGCCGGAGATCGCGTTCTGCTCGCCCATGCTCATGCTGCCGCCGGAGCGGAGGGCCGCCGGGCCGCCGAGCGGGTTGCCCGCCCCGTTGTCCCCCAGGCCGGTCCGCTTGGCCACGTCAGCCAGCGTCGGCAGCGGCTGCGGGGGTCCCGGCCACATGTTGCCATCTTCCGGCTCGATCGGCACCTCGGCCGGGGTCTGGCCCCGCGCGCGGCGGAGGTTCTCGCTCACGCCCTCGACATGGTTCGGGTTCCAGCCCGGCAGGGTGGCGGTATCTCCGAAGAACTTGCCCAGGCCCGAACACCCCCCGAGCGAAACGACGACCGGCAGCATGAAGATCGCCGGCCTGACCGGCGCCACCAGGAATGAGCGACGCATGAACCCGAACCCCCTGCGGCCAAATCGCCGCCCCATGGACGGGAATTTGCCCCCTGTGCGTCGCAACAACAAGTCAGGTGCCCCCAGCACCCCTCGCCAGCGCGACAATCCAGCCACAGATGCGGTCCGGCTGCGCCAGCGGAAGCCACGGTCCGGGCCAGCCCTGGAAAGGCTCGTCCGCCGCCACCGCCAGGATGGAGGCATCGTCCAGGCAGAGCGGCCGCTTGTTCCTTCCGGCGCGAATCCCGGTGCGGACCACTTCGAGGCGCGGGATGGGATACCGGCCGAATCCTTCCACCAGTACCAGGTCGACCGGTGTCATTCTGGCCAGCAGCCGCGGCAGGGGCGGCAGGCCGTCCGGCTCCTCCCGAAGAAGCGTCCAGCGATCGGCCGTGGCCAGCAGCACCTCCTCGGCGCCAGCCTCGCGGTGGCGCCGGCTGTCCTTGCCGGGCGGATCGAGGTCGACCCCGTGATGGCTGTGCTTGATCGTGGACACCCGCAGTCCCGCCGCCCGCAGCGCCGGCAACAGCGACTCGATCAGCGTCGTCTTGCCGCTCCCGGATCGGCCGACGATGCCGAGAACGGCCATGCCGGGCGGAATGCCGGCACCGTCGCCCCAGCGGTCACGGACATGCCCCCCGACGCCAGGACCGTTCGCCGGCGGCACCGCGTTCGCTCCGCTCAGGGCAGCGCCTGTTCCGAGCCAGGCCGCCTCGCCGGCTGGCCGACATGGTGGAGGCCGGTCACGAGATAATCCCAGCCGGTCACCAGCGTCAGCACCGCCGCGATCCACAGCATGAGCGCGCCGATGGCGCTCACCGGCAGCAGCCAGTCGAGGTGCAGCAGCCGCGCCGTGCTGTCGCCGGCCAGCAGCACGCCGAGAGCGCCCATCTGGAACCCGGTCTTCCACTTGGCCAGCCGCGTCACCGGCAAGCGGACCCTGAGGCCGGCCAGGTGCTCGCGCAGGCCGCTCACCAGGATCTCGCGCAGCAGGATCACGATGGCCGGATACAGGCTCCCCCAGGGCAGCCGCAGCATGCCCGCCAGCACCATCAGCGTGGCCCCGACCAGCAGCTTGTCGGCGATCGGGTCCAGCATGCGGCCGAGATCGGAATGCAGCGCCCTCGCCCGGGCAATGCGCCCGTCCAGCCAGTCGGTGACCCCGGCCGCGATGAACACGAGGCAGGCCGCGAGATCGGTGGCCGGCAGGCGCATCACCACGAGGGCCACCAGCACCGGGATCGCCGCGATCCGCGACAGGGTGAGCAGGTTGGGCAGGTCGGTCAGCATCTCGCCCGGTCTCGTATCCCAGATTGGCGGCCACCGCACCGGACGCATGGAGCGCGGCGTGTCCTCATGGGCCGACGCTAGCCCTGATCGCGCTTCGCGTCTGCACCCCGGCCCTCCGAAGCGCGCCACCCCGCGTGGAAGTGACCGTACACGGTCCGGGCCGTTTCCCGGCTGATCCCCGGCGCCGCTTCCAGGTCGGTGAGTCCGGCCTGCCGCACCCCGCGTACGGATCCAAAATGGTTCAGCAGCGCACGCTTGCGGGCGGCCCCGATCCCGGGGATCTCGTCCAGTTCCGACCGGCTCAGGCCCTTCGACCGGCCGGCCCGGTGGGTGGTGATGGCGAAGCGGTGCGCCTCGTCGCGAAGGCGCTGCAGATAGTACAGCACCGGGTCGCGCGGCGGCAGCTGGAACGGCTCGGCGTCGCCGGTATGAAACCATTCCCGGCCGGCGTCGCGGTCCGGCCCCTTGGCGATCGCCACCAGCTTCACGTCGGTGACGCCCAGATCGTCGAGCACGCCGCGCACCGCCGAGAACTGCCCGGCGCCCCCGTCGATCAACAGCACGTCGGGCCAGCCTGCGCGCGAGGACGGGGGGCGTGCCTGGGCCGCCAGGGCCGGATCGGCATCGTCGTCCGGCGACGGCAGCCCGATCTCCACCGGGCCGCTGCCGGCTTCCTCGGCCGCCGCCTGCCGCTCTGCCTGCTCGCGCAGGGCACGGCCGAACCGCCGTTCCAGCACCTCGCGCATCATGGCGAAATCGTCGCCGGGGGCGATCGGACCCCGGATCGCGTATTTGCGGTAGGCCTGCTTGTTGAAGCCCTCCGGGCCGGCCACGACCATCACGCCATAGGCGTTGGTGCCCATGATGTGGCTGTTGTCGTAGATCTCGATCCGCTCCGGCGGCGCCGGAAGCCCGAACAGCTGCGCCACCGCGTCCAGAAGCCTGGCCTGCCCCGCCCCTTCGGCCAGCTTGCGCTCCAGCGCCTCGCGAGCATTGGTGGCCGCGTGCTCCACCACTGCGCGCTTCTCGCCGCGCTGCGGCACCAGCAGCTCCACCTTCCGCTTCGCCTTGAGCGTCAGCGCTTCCTGCACCAGCGCCGCCTCGCCGAGCGCCACGTTGGTCAGGATCAAGGGCGGCGGCGGCTTGTCGTCGTAGAACTGGGCGATGAAGGCTTCCAGCACCTCCGCGGCTTCCTCACCCTTGGCATGGACCGGGAAGAACGCGCGGTTGCCGTTGTTGCGGCCGCCCCGCACGAAGAACACCTGCACGCAGCTCTGTCCCGCCGCCTGATGGATGGCGATCAGGTCGGCATCCTCGATGGAGGCCGGATTGATGACGCCCGTTCCGCCCTGGACGTGGGTGAGGCCGCGGATGCGGTCCCGCAATGCCGCCGCGCGCTCGAACTCCAGCGCTTCCGCCGCCTGTTCCATCTCGGCCGCGAGTTCGCGCTGCACGCTGTTGGCCTTGCCGCTCAGGAACGCCTTCGCCTGCCCCACCAGCCGCGCGTAATCCTCCGGCGACACCCGGTCCACGCAGGGCGCGCAGCAACGCTTGATCTGGTGCAGCAGGCAGGGCCGGGTGCGCGACGAGAACACGGTGTCGGCACAGGAGCGCAGCAGGAACACCCGCTGCATCGCCGTCACCGTCTGGTTCACCGCCCAGGCGGACGCGAACGGTCCCCAGTAGCTAGCCCCCTTGGGCGGCTTGCCCCGGTGCTTGCCGATCTGCGGAAAGGCGTGCCCGTCCGTCATCATCAGCCACGGGTAGCTCTTGTCGTCGCGCAGCAGGATGTTGAAGCGCGGCTTCAGCCGCTTGATCAGGTTGGCCTCGAGCAGGAGCGCCTCGGCCTCGGTATGGGTGGTCACCACCTCCATGGAGGCGGTCTCGCTCACCATCCGGCGCAGCCGCTCCGGCAACCGCCCGACCTGGGTATAGGAGTAGACGCGCTTCTTCAGGGCGCGCGCCTTGCCGACATAGAGCGCCTCCCCCGTCCGGTCGAGCATGCGATAAACGCCGGGCGAGAGCGGCATGGTCAGGAGCGCGCGCTCGATCACCGCGACCCCGACCACGCCGGCTTCCGCCGCCACGAGCTGCACCGCTGGGCCATTCCCCATCGCATCCACGGACGTGTCCTCATCCGGGCCGCGTTCCAACCGGATCTCGTTCCCGGCCAGGGGGATCAGGGGGTCCGTGTTCCGGTCGGAAGTGGCGTCGCTCATGGGGCCTGATGTAGGCCCGGCATGGCGGGATTGGGAGCCTTCGGGTTCTCCACCGATCATGTGGATAAGTCTGTGGGACAAGTTCGGGCAAACGGCCGGGGACCGCGTATTCATTGGGCCGCGATCAGATTGCTTATGTTTTAGGCATCCACGCAACCCACTGAAAATGCTCGATTTAATATGCCGAGGGCTCGTCTCGGCTCAAGTTGGGCTGCCATCATGTTGAAACAAAAGGGAGTCAATCCGCGGAGTGGATGATCGGGCCCCGGTGCCATGATTTTCATTCCGATGCGATGGTCGCACTTTGTTCGGATTGACACCTCCCCCGCTCCGGTCCGGCGTCACGAGTCGCACCGGATCAGGCCGCGGCGACCTGCTCGGCCCGACGCAGCAGCCGCAGAAAATTTCCTCCCCAGAAGGCGGCGATCTCCGCCTCCCGGTAGCCGCGCCGCAGCAGCTCCGCCGTCACCGCCCCGGATTCCGACGCGTCGCGCCAGCCGACGATGGCCCCCCCGCCATCGAAATCCGAGCTGATGCCGACATGCGCCACACCGATCCGGCGCACCACGTAATCCAGATGGTCCACGAAGCTGGCCACGTCCGCCCCGGCCGGGTCGGCACCGCGGGGACGCAGGAAGCCGGGCATGGCGGTGATCTGGATCAGCCCGCCGGTCTCCCGCAGCGCGTCGAGCTGCACGTCGTCCAGGTTGCGGGGATGCGGGCACAGCGCCGCCACGCAGGAATGCGTCGCGACCACCGGCACCGCCGAGCAGCCGGCGGCGTCCAGCATCGCCTGGCGCGACAGGTGCGACACGTCCACCAGCATCCCCTGCCGGTTGAGCTCCGCCACAGCCTCGCGTCCCAGGGTGCTGAGGCCGTTGTTGGGCGCCTGCCCGTCGCCCAGATCGCGCCGGGGGATGGCGCTGTCGGCCAGCAGATTGTGCCCGTTATGGGTCATGGTGAGGTAGCGCGCGCCCCTGCGCCGCAGCAGCGCGATGTTGGCGAGGTCGCTGCCGACCGCGTAGCCGTTCTCTACCGCCGGCATCACCGCCAGCGCCCCATCTCGATGGGCCGCTTCCACCGCATCGGCGGTATCGCAGATCCGGGCCTCGATCCCGTTCCGCCGCCCCGCTATGGCGCCGATCCGGTCCAGCATGGCCAGCGCGCGCTCCAGCGCCGCGGCGTGACCCGCCGCGTCCAGCCTGCCCTGCGGGATGTAGGCCGCGAAGCAGCCGGCCGAGACGCCTCCCCGCCGCATCTTCGGCAGATCGACGAGGCGGCGGGCGGTCTCCTCGAACGGATCCTCCCCGTCCGGCCAGGGAATGTCGATGTGGCTGTCGAGGGTCAGCAACGCCCCGTGCAGGGCGCCTGCCTCCGCGGGAGCGGCGGGGTCGGTGGAAGGATCGGTCATGGCGCAGCGGACGATGGGGTGCGCGCCGCCACTTGACCAGGGGCCGGGCATCCCCGCGGCAGGCGGCAAGGAAGACGTTCAGCCGCCCGGCAGCCGTCCGCCGGGCGCGGCGGAGCCCGTTGCCAAGCCGGCGCGGATCGGCCACCACCCGGGGCCATGCGCATCGTGACCTGGAACATCAACTCGCTGCGGCTGCGGATGCCCCTGCTGCAGCGGCTGGCCGCCGAGCTGTCGCCCGACGTGATCTGCCTCCAGGAGACCAAGGTTCCGGACGAGCTGTTTCCCGCCGGGGCCGCCGAACTGCTCGGCTATGGCCATCACGCCTTCCGCGGCATGAAGTCCTATAACGGGGTGGCGGTGTTCTCCCGGGTGCCGATGACGGTGCTGGCGGACGCGCCCGACTGGTGCGGCCGGGGGGATTGCCGGCACATGGCGGTGCGGCTTCAGGCGCCCGGCGGCGCGGTGGAGCTGCATAATTTCTACGTGCCGGCCGGCGGCGACATCCCGGACCCGCTCACGAACCCGAAATTCGCCCACAAGCTGGCCTTCGTGGAGGAAGCCACCCGGTACTTCGCCGGGCGTGCCGACCTGCGGCGCTCCGTGCTGGTGGGCGACCTCAACATCGCGCCGCTGGAACACGACGTCTGGAGCCACAAGCAGCTGCTGGACGTCGTGAGCCACACCCCGCCGGAAGTGGAACGCATGGAGCGGTGGCTCGGCAGCGGCTTCGTGGACGCCATGCGCCATTTCGTGCCCGCCGACCAGAAGCTGTATTCCTGGTGGAGCTATCGCAACCGCGATTGGCAGCTGTCCAATCGCGGACGGCGGCTCGACCATGTCTGGGTCACGCCGGACCTGGTGCCAGGGCTCCGCGCCATGACGGTGCACAAGGACGCCCGGGATTGGCCGGTGCCGTCCGACCATGCGCCGGTGATGCTGGAGCTGGACGCCTGAGCGTGGTCGGGGATCCGGCCGCCCAAGGGCGGCCGGCACGTCGCCGCGTCAGCCCGGCGGGGCGCCCGCCGCCGGATCGAGGCGATAGCCGCCGCCCTCGGTGACCAGCAGGGAGGCGTTGGCCGGATCGGGCTCGATCTTCTGCCGCAGCCGGTAGATGTGGGTTTCCAGGGTGTGGGTGGTCACGGCCGCGTTGTAGCCCCAGACCTCGTTGAGCAGCACCTGCCGCGCCACCGGCCGGGTGCCGGCGCGATACAGGAACTTGAGGATCGCCGCTTCCTTTTCCGTCAGCCGGATGCGCCGGTTGCGGCTCTGCTCCTGCAGCAGCTTGGCCGAGGGTCGGAACGTGTAGGGCCCGATGGTGAACACCGCGTCCTCGCTGTTCTCGAAGATGCGCATCTGAGCCCGAACGCGGGCCAGCAACTCGGCGATGCGGAAGGGCTTCACCACGTAGTCGTTGGCGCCGGCATCCAGGCCCCGGACGATGTCGGTCTCGTCGTCGGAGCCCGTCAGCATGATGATGGGCATGCGCCGGCCCTGACGGCGCTGCTCGGCGCAGAAATCCCGGCCGTCGCCGTCCGGCAGCGACACGTCCAGGATCAGCGCGTCGAACCGCGCCCCCTGCTGGTCCAGCAGTTCCGCCGCGCGGGCGATCGTGTCGGCTTCGTGCACGGCGAACTCGCCATCCACCTGGAGCTGTTCAACCAGAGTGTCACGAAGCGCCTGATCGTCGTCGACGACCAGGATGGGACGCTCACCCGCCATGTCTTCCTCTTCGTTCCCCTGGACGCCCGTCCGGCCCGCCGCGTTCGTTGCGTCCGGACCGTATGTGCGCTGCGAGGCCGGCCTGCCCGAGCCACTCACGCCCCGGTGAACGCTTGTCATGACGCGGCGCTCAATGCCCGCGGCAAAATTCTCCGTGATGAGCATCCGCCGCGGATGGCACCGAATCGTGCTACCGGTCCGGGCGTCCTTCGGAGAAGGTTATGAGCCTCGCGGTACTCGTGGCAACCGGAACGTCGACCGGGTTGCTGCGGATGAACGGGCTGACGGAGCCCGCGGTGTTCGGGGCTGCCGGCATCGTGCGCCACAAGGAGGAAGGGGACGGCGGCACGCCCGCCGGACGGTTTCCGCTCCACCGCCTGTTGTTCCGCGCGGACCGGCTTCTTGCCCCTCCCGGCCCGCTGCCGCGCGAGCCGCTCTCCCCCGGGGACGGCTGGTGCGACGATCCCGCGCACCCGGACTACAACCGGCAGGTGAGCCTGCCGCATCCGGCCCGGCACGAGCGGCTCTGGCGCGACGACCATGTGTACGACGTCGTCGGCGTGCTCGGGCACAACGACGACCCGCCGGTGCCCCGTCGCGGATCGGCGATCTTCCTGCACCTGTGCCGCCCGGACCGCGCGCCGACGGAAGGTTGCATCGCGCTGGAAAAGGACGGTCTGTGGCGCCTGCTCGCCGCGGGGCTTTCGGAGATCGAGATCCCCGCCTGAGATCCGCCGGGGCGCAGGCCGCCAGGGCGCGGCCGCGCGCACCCCGGACGATCGGACCGCCTCAGGCCGTGCGTTCGAGCAGGGCGGCGAAGAAGCCGTCGGTGCCGTGGGAGCGCGGCGACAGGCGCAGTACCTCCGGGGGTTGGGAGAACCCGGACAAGGGCATCGGACGCCGCTCGAAGCCCGGGGTTTCCGCGAGAAAGCCTTCCAGCTGCGCCTCGTTCTCTTCCCGCAGCACCGAACAAGTCGCGTACACCAGCCGGCCGCCCGGCTTCACCAGCTTGGCCGCCGCGCGCAGGATCGACGCCTGCTTGGCGACGAGTTCCGCCAGATCCTCAGGCCGCAGCCGGAGGCGGGCGTCGGGATTGCGCCGCCAGGTTCCCGTGCCGGTGCAGGGCGCATCCACCAGCACCCGATCGAAGGAGCCTGCCCGGCGCTTGGCCCATTTGTCGCCGGCTTCCAGCAGGTGGCGCTCCACGTTGTGGATGCCGGCCCGACGCAGCCGCTTCACGGCTCCCTCGAGCCGCGCGGCCGACACGTCGCAGGCCACGATATGGCCGCGGTTCTCCATGCACATGGCCACGCCCAGCGTCTTGCCGCCGGCGCCCGCGCAGTAATCCGCGACCCGCATCTCCGGCGCGGCACCCAGCGCTTCCACCACGAGCTGGCTGCCTTCGTCCTGGATCTCCACCAGCCCGTCGCGGAAGGCACGGCTCGCGGTCACCGGCTGGCGGGACGGCACCCGGAGCCCCCAGGGCGACAGGGGCGTCGGCTCGGCCGCGATGCCGTCGGCCGCGAGGATCTCGCGCGCCTGATCGCGCGTGGCCTTCAGCAGGTTGACCCGCAGATCCAGCGTGGCCGGGGCGCCCAGCGCCTCGATCTCGGCGGCCGCGCCGTCTCCGAACTGCGCGCGCAGGCTCGGCAACAGCCAGTCCGGCACCTCCAGCCGGACCGCCTCGGGCATGGCGGGATGATGCAGCGTGTGCCCCTCGAGCGCCCGCAGCACCCTGGTTTCCGCCGGATCGAGCGGATCGGGCGCGTAGCGGCCGCCGGAGAACGCCCGCTGCAGACTTTCCGCGGGACGGCCCTCCAGCACCGATTGCGCCGCGACCAGCAGCCGCGGCGTGACTTCACCGCCCGCGCGCCCGATCCACCAGGCCAGGCGCCGCCATTGCCGCAGCACCGCCCACACCTGAGCCGACACCGCCCGGCGATCGCCGCCGCCGATATAGCGACGCTCGCGGAAGAAATTGTTGGCCACCGCGTCGGCCGGCCGCCGGGGCGCGTCCTCCATCGCGAACAGGAGGTCGATCGCGGCGGCGAGGCGAGCGGTGGGGGTCATGGGACGAGAACAACCTCGGGGCGGCACGATCGCGGGAGCGATCCGGCCGGCGGATGGGGCGGGGCGTCCTCTTACGGGGCGGAACGTCCGCTTGTCGAACGGAACCGGGTGGCGCGACGGAGCGTCGGCGAGGCCCGGGAGAAGCCGAAGAGCCGGGAAACATCGGCCGTGCATCGCCAGGGCGGGCGTCCAGCAGCCCGTGTCAGCCTGACGAACGAGGCCGACATCTTCCGGCTCTGCAGCGGACAGACACCCCAGCCTGCCCACGATCACGCGCTGGTCCACGGCGCTAACGCCATGTCCCGACGACGAACATCATGGCGGCCCTGGCTCGCCCGGGAGGCTGCGTCACGCCAGCATCCAAACCGGGCCGTATCCGGGATGAGACCTGCCCGCACCTCGCGGCCAGCTCCAGCGCCGTCCTGATCCCGATGTCTCGACGCCAAGCGCCGGCCAGACCACCATCGGTCCGAAGCCCGAAACCATCGACTCCAGGGCGTGATCACCGCCCCCTGTGGCAACCGCTCAGCGGGCGGAGCCGGATACCGGGGAAGAAACGCCAGATACAAAGGCCCGGCGCCTCGGCCTGGGTCGAACGGCGATCCTCTCTACCAGGGCGCACCCTTCACCAGCGAGCGGTTGAACCGCCGCGCGGATGGTCCGTCAGGAAAAGCGGCCGCTTCGGAGGCGACGCCACAGGGGCATGACGTGCTCCCGCGTGAGCGGCGCCAGCATCAGGTGGTCCGCGCCGTCGGCGCCGACGAGCGCGTGCTCCGCGATCTCCGCCCCAATCACGGGCGCATGGGGGAGGCGGACATGGAAAAGCCAGGCTTCCACCAGATGGCCCGGCTCGTGTGCCGCCGGCGCCGTGAACAGGCCGAGCGGCGGTCCGAGATCCGGCGGAAGCACCGCGCCCAATTCTTCTTCCAGTTCGCGGCGCAGCGCGTCGACCGGCTCTTCCCTCGCCTCGATCTTGCCGCCCGGCTGCATGAAGAAACGGGTGTCGCGCTTGCGCACCAGAACCAGGCGGCCGTCCGGAGCCTCCGCCAGGGCGGCGGCGATCCGGATCACCCCGTCGGCCAAGGCGGGCGGCGCCGTCGGCCCCCCTCAGTCCTGCCGGTAGTTCGGCGCCTCGCGGGTGATCGCCACGTCGTGCACGTGGCTTTCGCGCAGGCCAGCCCCGGTGATGCGGCGGAACCGAGCCTTCTGCTGCAGTTCGGCGATGGTGGCCGAGCCGGTATAGCCCATGCCGGCCCGCAGGCCGCCGACGAGCTGATGCACCACGGCCCCCATGGCGCCCTTGAAGGCCACGCGCCCCTCGATGCCCTCGGGGACCATCTTCAGCGTGTCCTTGATCTCCTGCTGGAAATAGCGGTCGGCCGACCCGCGGGCCATGGCACCGAGCGAACCCATGCCGCGATAGGATTTGTACGAGCGGCCCTGGTAGAGGAACACCTCGCCCGGCGCTTCCTCCGTGCCGGCCAGCAGCGAGCCCACCATCACCACGTCGGCCCCCGCGCCGATCGCCTTGACGATATCGCCGGACGTGCGGACGCCGCCGTCGGCGATCGCCGGCGTGTCGAGCTCGTGGCAGGCGGCGGCGGTTTCCAGCACCGCCGAGAACTGCGGCACGCCGACGCCGGCCACCACGCGGGTGGTGCAGATCGATCCGGGCCCGATGCCGATCTTCACCGAGTCCGCTCCGGCCTGGATCAGCGCGGTGGCGGCCTCGGGGGTAGCGACGTTGCCGGCCACCAGCTGCACCGCGTTGCTCAGCCGCTTCACCTGGTCCACGGCGCGCAGCACCCCGGAGGAATGGCCGTGCGCGGTGTCGATCACCAGCACGTCCACGCCCGCCTCGATCAGGGCGCGGGCACGGTTGAAGCCATCCTCACCCACGCCGGTCGCGGCCGCGCAGCGCAGCCGGCCGAGATCGTCCTTGTTGGCCAGCGGGTGCGCCACCGCCTTGTCCATGTCCTTAACGGTGATGATGCCGGTGCAGCGCCCGGCCTCGTCTACCACCAGCAGCTTCTCGATCCGGTGGCGGTGCAGCAGGGTGCGGGCCTCGTCCGGGGCGGCGCCGTTGGTGACGGTGACGAGGTTCTCGTGCGTCATCAGGCTCTCGACCCGCAGGCCGGGATCGGTGGCGAAGCGGCGGTCGCGGTTGGTGAGGATGCCCACCAGCCGTCCGGTGCCGCGTTCCACCACCGGCAGGCCGCTGATGCGGTGCCGGGCCATGATGGCGTTCACCTCCGCCAGCGTCTGGTCCGGATGCACGGTGACGGGATTCACCACCATGCCGCTCTCGAAGCGCTTCACGCGCCGCACCTGCTCGGCCTGCTCCTCGATCGTGAGGTTCTTGTGGATCACCCCGAGGCCGCCGGCCTGGGCCATCGCGATGGCCATGCCGTCCTCGGTGACGGTGTCCATCGCGGCGGACACCAGCGGGATGTTGAGCTCGATGCGGCGGGTCAGGCGGGTCCGGGTGCTGGTCGCTCCCGGCAGCACGTCGCTGAGGCCGGGGACCACCAGCACGTCGTCGAAGGCGAGCGCTTCCTGGATGCGGCTCGCGCTCAGGCTGGCGCTTACGGCTGAAAGGGTGTGTCCGACGTCCATGGCGGGGCTCTCCTGCGCGGGGGCCCGTCCGGATCTGGCCGCTGGGATCACGGCGCCTCGGGTTCCCGACCTTTGGCGGTTCCCCTTACGCCAGGCGCTCGCCGCAACGCAACATCGACGTGCGGCGCGGCACGCGGTGGAACGAGAAACGGACAGGATCGTTCTCGGGCCATGACGACATCATCCCTTCCGATCTCCCGCCGCCTTTCCCCGCTCACGCTGCTGGCGGGGGGCGGTCTCCTGCTCGGCCTCGCCGCCTGCGCCGGCGATGGTGGCGGGCTCGCGGCTCTGGGCGGCGACAACGGCGGCGACCGCAACCACTACACCTGCCAGGGCGGCAGCTTCGGCGGCCATTTCTTCGACACCCGCTACCGCTCGTCGGACCAGGCCACCATCCTGCGCATGGACGGCGCCACCTCCCATCCCCACACCCTGAACCGCGTGGTGGACCCGAACGGCACCACCGTGTTCCAGGACGCCGAACTGCAGCTCCGCACCGGCGGCCCGAACGGCACCGTCAGCCTCACCGACCGCAACAACGGCCAGGCCTCGAGCTGCACCCGCACCCCTTGAGGATCTCGGAGCTGGCGGGGAGCGACGCAACGTCCTCCCGCCAGTCACGGCCGGGATCGTCGGGCGTTGGCGCCGCCCGGCTGCATGACCGGTCGGGAGGATGCGGCAGCGTCCGACGCCATGCCTTACCCTCCGCTGGCGGTATTGGCGGCTGATAGGCCGGTGCGTCGGGCCGATATCGGGCGGGATTCGGGATCGCCCGACCCCCTGGCCTTGATGGGGGCGCCGCCACCCCGGCAGCACCGCCCGGCGATCTTTACATTTAAAAGAATCTTAACGCTTTTTTAAACAATGGCTTGACCGGTGGCATGACAAACGGTGTCATTCCGTAATGGTGCAGATTGCACCGGCATACGGAGAAACCGACATGGCCTTCCGGACAATGAGACGCCGGCTTCTCTTCACGACCGCGGCGACCGCCGCGATCATGGGCGCGGGTGTGTGTGGCGCCGGCGCGGCGACGCCGGCCGCGGTCCAGGCTCAGGACGTCGCCATCGGCGACCCCGTGGCGCAGACCATCTATCTCTCGCTGCGCAAGCCGGACGAGGCCGAGGCCTTCGCCCGCAAGGTGCAGACCCCCGGCGCGAACTACCATCAGTTCCTGTCCCGCGCGGAGTTCGTGAAGCGTTTCGCCCCGACGGACGCCGACATCGCCCGGGTCAAGAGCGTGCTGACGCAGCTCGGCTACACGGTGGGGCTGGTGTTCCCGAACCATCTGGCCATCCAGGTCACCGGCACGGCCGGCGCCACGCAGGCAGCGTTCGGCGTGAAGCTGAAGCGCATGACGGTGGACGGCCGCAGCGGCGTGGTGCCGACCGGGACCCTTACCGTGCCCGCCTCGATCCGCGATCTCGTGCGCGGCGTCGGCGGCCTCAACAGCCTGCACCTGCCCCGGCCGCTGAAGGTGAAGGCGGCCGCATTGCAGACCGTGACCCCGCACGCCGCCGGCGCGGCGCTCACCGGCGGCCAGCCGGGCTACTACCTGCCCAAGGACTTCGCCGACCATTACGGCGTGAACCCGATCTACGCCAACGGCTACACCGGCAAGGGCGCCACCATCGGGATCGTGACGCTGGCCAATTTCGATCAGGCGGACGCCTACGATTTCTGGCAGTCGGCCGGCATCCCGACGGCGAAGGACCGCATCACCACCGTCGATGTCGATGGCGGCACCGAGATCGCGCCGGATCCGAACCTGGGCGAAGGCGAAACCGACATCGACGTGGAAGAGTCGGGCGGCCTGGCCCCGGGCGCCAAGATCCGCGTCTATATCGCGCCCAACAACACCAACGCCAATTTCATCGACGCGTTCGAGGCGACGGCCTCCGAGAACATCGCCGACACGGTGTCGGTCAGCTGGGGCCAGCCGGAGCTGGACTATTTCGCGCAGCCTGGCGCGAACATCCCCGCCTCGACCGACCTGCTCGACGCCTTCCACGACGTGTTCCTGGAGATGGCGATCCAGGGACAGTCGCTCTACGCGGCGACCGGTGATTCCGGTGCGTTCGACACCGTCCGCGGCTGCCCCGCGTTCGGAACGCCGACGGCGCAGGACCCCGTCTGCAATGCTCCGTACTCGGTGGACTCGCCCGCCAACGATCCCGCGATCACCGGCGCGGGCGGCACCACCCTGCCCTTGTCGCTCAACCTGAGAAGCGGCGCCAAGCTGACCGTCGCGAGCGAGCAGGCCTGGAGCTGGAACTACATCTATCAGCAGACGCGCGACCAGGGTCATCCGATCGCGCTCGAAAGCCTGTTCGCCACCGGCGACGGCGGCGGCGTGAGCAGCTACTTCAAGAAGCCCTACTACCAGAAGGGCGTGCGCGGCATCACCGTGACGCAGGCCGGACAGTACCTCACCGAGGACACCGGCTCCGGTCCGGTGAAGCAGCTCGACCTGCCGGCGGGCTTCGCCGGGCGCAACCTGCCCGATCTGTCGGCCAACGCCGATCCGGAAAGCGGCTACCAGTTCATCTCCGAAGGCCAGCTCACGACCTTCGAGGGGGGCACCAGCTTCGTGGCGCCGCAATTCAACGGTGTGACGGCACTGGCGGTGGAAGCCCTGGGCGGCCGCGTCGGCCTCCTGAACGCGATCGCCTATGATCTGGGTCCGGACGGTTCCACCGACATCAAGGGCGGCGACAACTGGGGCTATTCCGGCATCGCCGGCTATGACAACGCCACCGGCCTCGGCGTCCTGAACGCGAGCAACATCGCCAACCGGCTGCTGCAGCTCAAGGCCACCTACGGCAAGTAATCGCTTCCCCGGGGGCCGTCCGTTTCGGCGGCCGGTCCCCGGGACCCGTTCCGGCGGGGCTAGCGGCGTCGCGACAACAGGTTGGCGACGAGACCCGTCCATCCGGTCTGGTGCGACGCACCCAGCCCCTTTCCGCTGTCGCCGTGGAAATACTCGTGGAACAGCACGAGGCCCGCGAAATGCGGGTCCGATTGCAGTGTTTCGCAATCGGCATAGATCGGCCGCCGCCCGTCCGCATCGCGCAGGAACAACCGCGTCAGCCGCTCGGCGATCTCGTCCGCGACCTCGCGCAGGGTGCGGAACCGCGCGGACGCCGTCGGACATTCCACCAGGAAGTCGCGGCCGTAATAGTTGTGGAAGCGGTCGAGGGCTTCCACGATCAGGTAATTCATCGGAAACCAGACCGGGCCGCGCCAGTTCGAGTTGCCGCCGAACATGTCCGTGCCGCTCTCGCCCGGTTCATATCCCACCTGGATGGCGGCGCCGTCGCTGTTGAACACGTACGGGTTGTCGGCGTGGAAGCGCGACAGCGACCGGACGCCATAGTCCGACAGGAACTCGGCCGGATCGAGCACCCGCACCAGCAGCCGCTTCATGCGGTGTCCGCGCAGGAGCGACAGAAGGCGGCGCTCCCCGATCCCCGGCTCGTCCCAGCGCGCCACCAGCCCGGCGAGATCGGGGCGACGGCTGAGAAACAGATGCAGGCGGCGCGAGAAGTTGGGCAGGCGCTTCAACAGCGCGGGTTCCAGCGTTTCCACCGCGAACAAGGGCGTCAGCCCAACCATGGACCGGAGCTTGAGCTCGTGCGTGCGGCCATCGGGCAGGTTCAGCACGTCGTGGAAGAACTTGTCGCTGTCGTTCCACAGCCCCACGCCGCGATCGCCGATGTCGTTGAGGGCCTGCGCGATGTAGAGGAAGTGCTCGAAGAACTTCGAGGCGATGTCCTCGAACGCCTTGTCCTCGAGCGCAAGCTCCAGCGCGATGCGCATCATGTTGAGCGCGAACATCGCCATCCAGGCTGTACCGTCGGTCTGGTCGAGATAGCCCCCGGTCGGCAGCGGGCGGGACCGGTCGAACACGCCGATATTGTCGAGACCCAGGAAGCCTCCCTGGAAGACGTTGCGCCCCTGGTTGTCCTTGCGGTTCACCCACCACGCGAAGTTCAGCAGCAGCTTGTGGAAGATCTGTTCGAGGAAGGACCGGTCACCGTTGCTGGTCTGCTCCTGCTCGATCTGGTAGACGCGCCACGCCGCCCATGCCTGCACCGGCGGGTTCGCATCGCCGAAGTTCCATTCATAGGCAGGGATCTGCCCATTGGGATGCATGTAGGACTCGGACGCCAGCAGCAGGATCTGCTCCTTGGCGAAATCGATGTCGATCAGGGCGAAGGTGATGCAGTGGAACGCCAGATCCCATGCGGCGAACCAGGGATATTCCCACTTGTCCGGCATGGAGATGATGTCGTCGGCGTTCAGGTGCCGCCAGTCGCTGTTGCGGCCGCGTCGCCTCGGCTCGGGGGGTGCCGGCAGGGTCGGATCGCCGCGCAGCCACCGATACACGTCGAGTGAGTAGAACTGCTTGTTCCACACCATGCCGGCCAGCGCCTGGCGATGCACCAGCCGCGCATCGCCGTCCGCGATGTCCTTCTGCAGAGCCGCGTAGAACCGGTCGGCCTCCGCGCGGCGCGTTTCCACCAGCGCGTCGAACCCGGCGAAGGGCGGGATGATGGGCTCGCCGCGCACCAGCCGCACGCGGATGGTCCAGTGCTCGCCGGACAGCAGCTCGCGGCGATGCCAGGCGGCGCATTTCGTGGCGGGCCCTTCGCCGCGCACCGCGCCACGGACGCCGTTCACCACCCGCTCGTGGAAGCCATCCTTGTACACCCCCTCGCCGGGCGGCGATCCGACCGCGGTGGGGTTGGTCTCGTTCTCCGTGAACAGGAATTCGGCGTTGGCTTCCACGTGGAACGTGTAGTGACCGAGCATCCGGTGCTCGGCCACCACGCAGCGGCGGCCGTAGGTGCGCATGGTCGGCTTGGGATGATCCTCCCGCCAGGACCAGTGGTTGGCGAAGAAGAGCTGCGGCAGGAGATGCAGTTCTGCCGGTTCCGGCCCGCGATTGATCACGGTGACCCGCATCAGGATGTCGGCTTCGTCGGCCTTGGCGTATTCGACCGTGACGTCGAAATAGCGGTTCTGGTCGAACACGCCGGTGTCCAGCAGTTCGAATTCGCTTTCCCGCCGCGACCGGTGCCGGCTTTCCTGCACCAGCCGGTCGTAGGGAAACGGCTCCTGCGGATATTTATAGAGCATCCGCAGATAGGCGTGTGACGGCAGGGCATCCAGATGCCAGTACAGCTCCTTCACGTCCTCGCCGTGCGTGCCCTGCGGGCCGGTGAGTCCGAACAAGCGCTCCTTGAGGATGCGATCGCGCCCGTTCCACAACGCCAGAGACAGGCACAGGCGCTGCGTCTGGTCGCAGACACCCGCGAGGCCGTCCTCGCCCCAGCGATAGGCGCGTGACCTCGCCTGTTCGTGCGACAGATAATGCCAGGCGTCGCCGTTCTCGCTGTAGTCCTCGCGGACCGTGCCCCATTGCCTGTCGCTGAGGTACGGACCCCACAGGCGCCAGTTGCGCATGCCGTGGTTCTGTTCCTCGAGCCGACGCTTCTCGGCGTCGCGCGGGCGGAAATCGGGCTGGCGGAAAGCGCTCATGCGGTCAATGAGGGGGAAGCCCGTTGCCCGGCGTCAATACCGGCTCTGGCCCACCCATGATCCCTAGCCGGGCGGAAGAGCCATGCGCTCGCGGAACGACTCCGCGCGGTCCGGCCGGAAACCGGTGGCTACGACATACAGCTCGCTCGAATCCTTGCGGCTGGCGGGCGGCTTGGCGTGGCGTACGGTGCCGAACGCCTCCTTCATCGGCTGGAGCATCTGCTTCTCCGAACCGCCCTGGAACACCTTGGCCACGAAACCGCCGCCCTCGCCCAGCACCTGCATCGCGAAATGCAGCGCCAGCTCCGCGAGCCCGATGATGCGCAGATGGTCGGTGGCGGCGTGGCCCGTGGTGTTGGGCGCCATGTCGGACAGCACCAGATCTGCCGGACCGCCCAGCAGCTCGCGCAGCCGGTCCGGCAGGTCGGGATCGTTGAAATCGCCCTGCAGCAGTTCGGCTCCGCGCACCGGCTCGATGGGCAGCAGATCCACGCCCACCACCCGTGCGGCACCCCGCTTCACTGCGACCTGGCTCCAGCCCCCCGGAGCCGCTCCCAGATCCACCACCCGCATGCCGGGACGGATCAGCCGGAAGCGATCGTCGAGCTCGATCAGCTTGAAGGCGGCGCGGGACCGCCATCCGGCCTTCCGCGCGGCCTGGACGTAGGGGTCGTTGAGCTGGCGTTCGAGCCAGCGCTGCTGGGCCACCGTCCGGCCGCGGGTCTTGCGCAGCGACACGGCCTGGACGCGGGCCGATCTCGCGGCGCCGCCATCCTCCGCGGCGCTCGCCGCACCAGGCTTGTCCACGGTCCCGGAGGGAAGCGCGCGGCCCGGCACGACGGGACCGGTCTTGCCCGACGGGGCGCCACCACGCTTGCCAGGCCCGGGCGGCCGGGCGCTGCCGCCCGTCCCTCCTCGCTTGCTCACGGCGCGGCCGCGGCCGGAAAGCCATTCCAGTCGCCGCGACGGACCGGCGCCGGGCGGCGCACCGCCCGCCTCGGTGTCGGAGCGGCCCGAAGGTCTTCCTTGCGCATCATCCGCAGCAGCAATCCGTCCCGTAATCCACGATCGGCCACCGCGACCTCCGCGGTCGGCCACAAACGGTGTATCGCGTCGAAGATGGCGCATCCAGGCAGCACGGAGCCGATCCTTTCCGGCCCGACGCACGGGTGGCGGCGCAGTCCATCTGGCCCGAGCCGGCGGAGGGTGCGGATCGCCGCCGCCGCGTCCATCCGGTCGAGCATGGTGCCGTCCACCTGCGAGCGGTTGTAGCGCGGCAGGTCGAGCGCCACGCTGGCGAGGGTCGTGACGGTGCCGCTGGTGCCGAGCAGCCTCACCGTTCCCCGCCGGACTTCCCGGGCGATGCAATGCACCGCCTCGAACGGTCGCAGCCGATCGGTCACGTGGTCCACCATGGCGGCGTAGCCGTCCGGTTCGAAGACGCTCTCGCCGAACTGCTCGAACAGCGTGACCACCCCCACGGGGATGCTGTGGTAGCCGATCAATGTTTGTGCCGGCCGGCCGCCGGCGTCGCGATCGAGGCGGATCCAGGCGATCTCGGTGGAACCGCCGCCGATATCGAACAACAGGGCTCTCTCGGGCGGCGGCGCTTCCGGCTCGCGAACGCCGCGAGCGCGCAGGGAGGCACGCGGGAAACCGCCCGGCGGGGCGTGCAGCAGGGCCGAACAGCTTTCCAGAGCCAGTTCAGCCTCCTCCCGGGTGGAGATCACCTCGAAGAACAGCCCGGTTTCGCGCTTCACCCGGTCGAGAAACGTCCGGCCGTTGCCGGCACGGCGGCAGGCCTCGGTCGCGACGGCCCGCAGCCCATGGATCGGGCGGCGGCTGAGACGGGACGCGCAGATGCGCAGCGCGTCCAGCGTCCGGTCCATCGCGGCCGGGCTGAGCTGGCCGGAGTTCTGCAGTCCTTCGCCGAGCCGGACGATGCGGCTGAAGCTGTCGAGAACCCGGAACTCGCCGTCCCGCGTGGGGGCCGCGATCAGCAGGCGACAGTTGTTGGTACCGAGATCCAGCGCGGCGAAACTCATGGAAGGGTCGGCCGCCGCGGCCCAGCCGGCGGCAAGGGAAGCAGCATCCGCAACTCCGGCCATCTCGCCCCCCTTCGCGCCGCAATGGCGGATTTAGCCTTGCCGTCAGCGCATGACAGATGACGGCCCGGACATGTTGTTGTCATCTTTGGTCGCGGAGTCGCGGGTCGCAAGGACTATTTCGGGCTCGACGGGACGTGGCCACGGGCTCCGGTCCGCCCAGCAGCCACCGGCAGGCCGACGACCACGGCCCGACAGGTAGAGTGTTGCCAGGACGAACGGCCGGTGCTACGTCGCCGCCACCGACATGTCGGGCCGCTTGGGGGATAGTTTAGCGGTAGAACTACCGGCTCTGACCCGGTCAGCCCTGGTTCGAATCCAGGTCCCCCAGCCAGCTTCCCGGCGAACGGCCGGGAGCCCGGTGCGGCTTCCGTGACAGCGGCGACACCGATCTGTTGCATCATGCTTCCGCCCGACGCACCAGCGGCCTATGGTCCACCCCATCGGGCTTAAAATCTTCGACGTGCATCTTCCGCCGGGACGATGGCCATGCCGACGCAGAGGACATGCGAGTGCAAGCGACTGAAGACGCGGTACAGGCCATCGCGGAGGTGGTGCGTTCCTTGAAGAACCCGGCCATCCCCCAGGATCTTCCCATCGCCGCCGACACCACTCTCGCCCACGACCTCAAGCTCGACTCGCTGGCCGTGATGGATTTCGTGATGGCGCTGGAACAGCGCTTCGACACCGTGATCTCCATGGACGACCTGCCCGACGTGCAGACGGTGGGCGATCTGGCGCGGCTGCTCGACGCCCAGCCGCAGCCGGCGGCGAGCCTGTCCTGAGATGCTGAAGAAGTACGCGTCCCTGCGCGACGCCTTCCACCAGGCCCGCGGCGCCATGGGCAACCCGTTCGACGTGACGTTCGACGCCATCCTGTCGCCCACCACCGCGCGGCTCGGCGACCGGACGGTGCTGCTGCTCGGCACCAACAACTATCTCGGCCTCACCTTCGATTCTGCCTGCATCGCCGACGCGACCGAGGCGCTCCGGCAGGAAGGCACCGGGACCACCGGCTCGCGCATCGCCAACGGCACCTACGGCGTCCATGCGGCGCTGGAACGGCGCGTGGCCCGCTTCCTGGGCCGCCGTGACGCCATGGTGTTCACCACGGGCTACCAGGCCAATCTCGGCATCCTGTCCGCCCTCGCCGGCCGCGAGGACACGCTGCTGCTGGACGCCGACAGCCACGCCAGCATCTATGACGGCGCCCGCCTCGCCGGCGCGCAGGTCACCCGTTTCCGCCACAACGACCCCGCCGACCTTGACCGGCGCCTCCGCCATCTCCGCGACCGTCCCGGCGAGAAGCTGATCGTGGTGGAAGGGCTCTACAGCATGCTCGGCGATACCGCGCCGCTCCGCGAGATCGCCGCGGTGAAGCGCGAGCACGGCGCCTACCTGCTGGTGGACGAGGCCCACTCGCTCGGCGTGTACGGCGATCACGGCCGCGGCCTCGGCGAAGTGGCCGGCGTGGAGTCCGATATCGATTTCGTGGTCGGAACCTTCAGCAAGAGCCTCGGCGCGATCGGCGGCTTCTGCGCGTCCGACCTGCCCGATTTCGAGCTGCTGCGCCTCACCGCGCGCGCCTACATGTTCACCGCCTCCCTGCCGCCCTCGGTGGCCGCAGGCGTGTCGCGTGCCTTCGACCGCATCGACCAGCAGCCCGAGTTGCGGCAACGGCTGAAGCTCAACGCCGAGCGGCTGTATCATGGCCTGCGGGCGGCCGGGTTCGTGCTCGGACCGGTACCCAGCCCGATCGTCTCCGTGCGGCTGTCCGATCCGGCGTTGGCCATGCGCTACTGGAACGAGCTGCTGACGGCCGGCCTCTACGTCAACCTCGCCCTGCCCCCCGCCACGCCGGAGAACCAGTCCCTCCTGCGCATGTCCGTGAGCGCCGCCCACGAGCCGGAACAAATCGACCGGGCGGTGGAGATCATCGCCGCCATCGGCACCTCGCTCGGTGTGCGGTCGGCGATGCCGGACGTCGCGGCCGCCGAATAGAACGCGACCTTGGCGGGGCCGCTCGGCCCCCATCGCGGCCCTTCGGTGCGCCCCGGCGGCCGGCTCACCGGGGAGCGGAGGCTGTGGCCTGTCTCAGGCGCAGCAACACCACCGGCAGAAACAACAGCGGATGGCGGCGCTGCGCCGGGGTCAGCCGCAACGGGCGGCCGGTATGGCGCTCCACCTTCCAGCTCAGATAGTCGCCGCCGTTCTCGAAGGTGAAGGCCGCCTTCACCAGCCGGCCCGCGTTGAACATCCGCCCCGTCCAGCGGCGCAGCCGCCAGGAGCGCGGTCCCGCCGCCGGCGCCTGTCCGGCGAGGGCGGCCGGAAGAATGCGGGCGAACCAGTCCGGGGCATGCGCCACGATCTCCGCCGCCCGTCCCGGGCGTTCCGGCCGCAGCTCGGCACCGTAGGTATGGCGGAACACCGCTTCCCAGAACGCCGCCGGGTCGTCCGGCGGAGCTCCGAAGCGCGTTCCCCACCAGGCCGCGGTGCGGATCGCCCCGGCCACGGCGCGCTCCGCCCGCTCGCGCGCCTGCGGGTCCCGGGCGTACAGCAAGGAAACGGGCTGGCAGAACCGCGCCCAGAGGCTGGCATCCAGCGAGGCCGGACGCATGGCGCGGAGGAACTGGCGCTCGGACAACACCGCGACCTTCGCCATAAGGTCGCCTTCGCCGTCGGGAACGCGCAGCAGGAACACATTCGGCGGCAGCAGCCGGTTCGCGAGGGCCGGCAGCAGCCGGCGGTGGAACCGCCGATGCCCGTCATGAAGCACGTAGAGATCGAGCAGCCCGTCGAGCGTCCCGGTGCGGCGGCACGACCCATAGAACAGGATCGACCGAACCGACTCCCCATGCCGCTGCCGGAGCGCGTCCAGCACCGCCTTGAGCCTCGGCGGCGGCGGACGATCGAGCTCCGGCGCCAGCAGCCTCCGCAGGGGATCGCATTCCGTCATGCGGCTCGGCATGTCGTGGAAGCGCCCGGTCAGGCGGGCGTCACGAAGCCGATGCGGCCGCAGCAGGACACCGACACGCCGTCCGGCCCCGGCTCGTAGAGTTCTCCGTCCAGCACGAACGGGGCATCCAGCCGCAGCTCGATCCCGTGGGAACGCACCGAGTGCAACCCCTGACGGGTGAGCTGTGCCGAACCGCGGCGCATCAGCACGCGCGGGATCAGGCGCCATACCCGTCGGGGCGGCGCGGAGATGGCGAGCGACTGCAGGGGCGCGTCGCCGTCGCCCCAGAACGGCCACAGCCCCAGCATCATCCGTGGCAGGCTGGTCACCAGCAGCAGGTAGTGCCGCCCGCTCAGCGCCGGATGTCCGTCGGCCCGGATGTCCATCTCGTTGCCCGCAGCGATACCCGAGCGGCGGAACAGGCTGGTGCCGATGGCGATCGCCACCGCCAGCGCCACCGCCAGCCCATTATGGATCCCGCGCCGGTGCACGGCGTCGTCGGCGAGCTTCTTGCCGGCGGTGAAGGCCGCGGCGCCCAGCAGGAATCCCCGGATCGGGCGCCGGGGATTGTCGCCGTTCCAGCGCACCTCCATCACCGGGCACTCGACCCGCCGGAAGGCGCCGTCGCCGGCCTGGACCGCGCGCAGCACGTCGTCCACCGCATCGCGCCCCCGGGGGCGGAGCCCCAGCGCGCGGGCGGCGAGGTTGGTGTTGCCGCTGGGAATGAGCGCGATCTCGGGCGGGTGCGTCCCGTAGGCCCAGGGAAGGGCGGATAGTACGTCGCGCAACGTCCCGTCGCCGCCACGCACCAGCAGCAGCCGGATGCCGAGCAGGGCGCAGGTCCGCAACGCTTCGTCGAGAGCCGGCTTGTCGCGCGGCTCGAACAACAGCAGTTCCGGATGACGAAGCACCAGGGTGCTGCTCGGCACCGATCGTCCGTGCCGGTGCGACCGGGGATTGCTGATCATTCCCACCAGCCGCTGCCCAACCGCGAGTGCGGGGACGTGTCCGGAACCGTCTGCCATGCTAGAAGTGGTGGCTCCCCGCCAGCGGCTGAGGACAAGCGCGATTTCCGGGATATTCCGTCTCGCCCACCTGTCCGATCCTCACTTGCCGCTTCCCGTACCGGCGCTCCGGCACCTGACGCTGAAGCAGGTCATGGCGCGGGCCTCTTGGAGGCGCAAGCGCGGCAGGACGCATGGCGGCAGAACGCTGGAACTGTTGTTGGGCGATATCCGGGGCATGCAGCCCGATCACCTTGTTGTGACAGGCGATATAACGAACCTTGGATCGAAAGGCGAATCCCTGGCCGCGATCCCATGGCTGGAAGCCCTGGGATCGCCCGATGCCGTGTCGCTCGTGCCCGGCAACCACGACCGGCTGGTGCCGGCCGCCGACGCCGGTTGCCGGGACTGGCAACGATGGACGACCGGGGATGACGGCCGCGCCGGCTGGCCGTTCCGCCGCGATCGCGGGCCGGTGGCGCTGATCGGTCTCGACTCCGCCGTCGCGACGCCGCCGGGCATGGCCAGTGGGCGGGTGGGCGAACGGCAGATCGATGCGCTCGAGGTCATGCTGAGCGCGGCCGGACGGGCCGGCATGTTCCGCGCGGTGCTCATCCACCACCCTCCGATCCTGGGGCCGGGCGGCCACCGGAAGGCGCTGACCGACCGCGCGGCGCTGGCGGCGTGCCTGCAACGGAGCGGCGCGGAGCTGGTGCTGCATGGCCACCACCACGCAGGCCGCCTCCGGTTCCTCCAGGGACCGCACGGCGTCACCACGGTATCCGGGGTGCCGTCCGCATCCGCCGGCGCCGGTGCCCGCGAGGCCGCCGGCTGGCATCTGCACAGCATCGCCCGCCGCCCCGGCGGCTGGTGGATCGCGACGGAAGCCCGCCGCGTCGATCACGAAGCGGGGGCGATGCGTGTCGCCGGCCGGTGGGAGATGTTTCTGCCCTCGGCCGCGGCCGGCGATCTCGCGGCCGGAGCCCATGCCGCCGCGACTGCCAGCGCCGCCAAGGCTCCGGAAACACCCCCCGCCCTTCCCTTTCCGGCGGCCCCGGGGGCACAACCCGCGTCATGAGTCGAGCACCCGATGGTGGAACGATGGCCCGGCGCATCCTCGCCGCGCTCTCCCGATCGCCGCGGCGACCCGTGCGCGATCAGGATACCACGCACGTCCGGCCGGTGGCGGGGCGGAACGGTGGTCCGGGCGGGGCGGGACCGGGCCGCCGTCCCGGCCGGACCATCAGCCGCTACCTGCTGCGCCTGGCCGCGCGTCCGTTCGGCGCCACCCTGCTGATCGTGCTTCCGGCGCTGCTGCTGGAACGTCTGCTGCGCCTGTTCGACCTGCTGGCCACCGCCAACGTGCCCGCTTCCTCGGTGGCGCGCATGCTGCTCGACCTGGTGCCGCATTATCTCGGGCTGGCGCTGCCGGCCGCCCTGTTCATCGGCATCTATTCCGTGGTGTCGCGCTTGTCGGCCGAGCACGAGCTCGACGCCATGCAGAACGCCGGCTTCTCTCTGCTGTGGATCAGCCGCCCGTTCCTGCTGATGGGCGTGGTGATGGCGGTGCTAGGATTCGGCTTGTACGATTATCTGCAGCCGTTCGCCCGCTACGCCTATCGCACCGCCGCCCTGGCGGCGACGCAGGGTGGGTGGAACGGCGCGGCGCCGGCTGGCGAGCTGGTGAAGCTGGGCAACGGGGTGCAGGCGATCGCCGACCGTTCGAACCGGGTCACCGGCGAGCTGCGCGGGGTGATGCTGATCGAGCACCTCCCGGACGGCACGGAGCGCGTCACCACCGCACGCTCCGGGATGCTGCTGCCGTCCGCGGACGGAACGCGGATGGAACTGGTGCTGCACCAGGCCATCCGGCTGGACCGCTCGGCCGAAGGCCGGGCCAGCACCGCGCGGGGCGATACCGCGAGCGGCGCCCGGGCGATGACGGTGGTCATTCCTGGCCTCCGCGCCCGCGGCGCGGACGAGCGGGAGATGACCCTGGGCGAGCTGCGGCATGAGCTGGCCCATCCGGCCAGCAAGCTCGATCGGCGGCGGGTGCTCGGCGAGCTGCACGGGCGGCTGGTGCGCTCCCTGAGCCTGATGCTGCTGCCGTTGCTGGCGGTGCCGTTCGGCCTCAGCGCCCAGCGGTCCGGGCGACAGCTCGGGCTGGTGGCGGGCGTGGTGATCCTCGTCGTCTACTACCATGGGCTGCAGCTTGCGCAGTCCTTCGGGACCCAGGGGCGCCTGGATCCGCGCCCCTTCCTGTGGAGCCTGTTCGCCTTGTTCGCCGTCGGCAGCATCCACAGCTTCCGCGTGGCGGCGCGGCGGATGGCCGACAGCCCGGTGGATCATCTGCTGGACGCCCTGTCGTCCGGGACCGGCCGGCTGCTGGGCGGCTGGCGACCGCGTGGGCGGTGGCCGGCCGCCCAGCGGCTGGCGGCTCCGGCGCGGCGGCTCGCCGGGCGCGCGATGCGCGGACCCTCCTGATGTTCCCCGACCCATCGCCGAACCACTCCTGATGCTGGGCCGCTCCTGATGCTGGGCCGCTACCTGATCCGGCTGTTTCTGGTGCGGGTGCTCGCGGTGCTCGCCGGCATGGTGGCGCTGGTGCAGCTGCTCGACCTGCTGGACAAGACCGGCGCGGTGATCGCGCGCGGCGGCCTGGGCGCGCTCGGCCGCTACGTGCTGCTCAGGCTGCCCTTCCTCGTTGGCGAGATGATCCCGCTCGGTTGCCTCGTGGGCGCGCTGCTGTGCTTCGGACGCCTGTCGCGCGGGCTGGAAATGGCCGCCCTGTCCGCCGCCGGGTTCAGCCTCCGGCAGGTGCTGCGGCGGCTGCTGCCGGCCTGCCTGCTGCTGGCGGCCGTCCAGGGCCTGTTCGACGCGGAGATCACGCCCTGGAGCGAGCAGGCCCTGGCGCGATGGTGGACAACGACCGACCCGGCTCGCCAGGCTCAGCCCCGTGCCGATCCGGAAGGCGACATCTGGCTGACGCTGAACCACGAGGTGGCGCGCATCGGGAGCGCCGACGCCGGCGGCCGCCGGATCGGGGACGTCACCATCCTGCGCCGTGCGGCGAACGGCGACCTGGAGGCCCGGATCGACGCGGCGCGAGGCCGCTGGGTGCACGATGCGTGGCAGCTGCAGGACGTGCAGGTCACCCGTCCCGATCATGCGCTCGCCGCCCGCCTGCCGAGCCTCGAATGGCGCCAGGGGCCGGTCCCGGCCAACATGGAGGAGCTGCGACAGCCAACCGACACTCTCCCGCTGCCGCATCTGCTCAAGGCCCTTCGCGGTCGCTGGGCCAGCGTGCATGGCCCGGGCTTCCTGCGCACCGACCTGGAAGCGCTTCTGGCTGGACTGGTGACGCCGGGCGTGATGGTGCTGCTGGCCGCTCCGGTGCTGCTGACGCCGCCGCGCACGGGGAGCGATCCGATGGGCGCGATGCGCACCCTGGGGCTGGGGCTCGGGTTCCTGGCGCTCGCCGGATTGCTGGAAGCACTCGGCCGGGCGGACACCCTGCCGCCGGCGGTGGCGGTCTGGACGGCGCCGGTGCTTTTCGGGGCGCTGGGGTTGGTCAGGTTGCGGGAAGCGGAGGCGGCCTGATATCCCGCCCGCCCCGGGCGCGGCGTGGCCGCGGCGCCTCGGGTGCCGCCCGCCGGCATGACCGTTCCTTGACAGCCCCTGCCCCCGGCACCATTCGATCCGCAGGAGGAACCTGATGTACGCTCGCTGGCGGAAACACGGCCGCAGCTTCGACCTTGGACGGATGGGGCTCGGAGATCTCTGGAAGGCCTATGGCAGCCATCCGGCGGTCCATCTGTATGTCGCCGGCGCGCTGGGGGGCGCGGTGATCGCGATGCTTCGCGGCGATGCGGGCTGGGCGCCGCTGCGCGCCGTGCTGCTCACGCTGCTGGTGTATCCGCTGGCCTGGTACCTGATCCACCGCTTCGTGCTGCACAGCAGGTTCCTGTACCGGTCCCCGCTGACGGCCGCGCTGTGGAAGCGGATCCATTTCGATCACCACCAGGATCCGCACCGGATGGACGTGCTGTTCGGCTCCCCGCTCACCACGGTGCCCACCATCGTCGCCATCACCCTGCCGCTCGGCTGGGTGGCGGGCGGCGGGATCGGCGGGGCCGCGGCGGCGGTGGCCACCGGGTTCGCGGTCACCTGCATCTACGAGTTCTGCCACTGCGTGCAGCATCTCAACTTCAAGCCGCGCTCCCGGCTGCTGCGGCGCATGAAGGAGCTGCACCTCAACCACCATTTCCAGGACGAGCACGGGAATTTTGGCATCACCTCGTTCCTGATCGACCGGGTGTTCGGCACCTACTACGCGTCCGCGCGGGAGCGGAACCGGTCGCCGCACGTGTTCAACCTCGGCTACGACGCGACGGAGGCGGCCCGCTATCCCTGGGTGGCCCGGCTATCCGGGGAGATGCCGCGCGACCGGCCGCGCCGCGCGGGCGACGCCGGCCGCGCCGTGTCCGAGCAGGCGGGCGGAGCGGCTTGAGCGCCCCCCTTCCGGACGCGTCGCTCGAGATCGTCCCCGTTCTCCATCCGAGCCAGCTCGGGCGCTTCATCCGGCTGCCGGAACGGCTGCAGAAGCAGGACCCGTTCTTCGTGCCGCCATTGCGCATGGAACGGCGCGAAGCGCTGTCGCGGCACCGGAACCCGTTCTTCCGCCATGCGGTGGCCTCGTTCTGGCTGGCGCGGCGCGGCCGGCGCGTTGTCGGGCGCATCAGCGCGCAGCACGACTCGCTGGCACCCGACGCCCGGGCCGGCCAGTTCGGCATGCTGCTGGCCGAGAACGACCCGGCGGTGTTCGATGCGCTAATGGGAACGGCCGAGCGCTGGGCGGCGGCGCGCGGGCTCGACCGGCTGCAGGGCCCGTTCAGCCTCTCGATCAACGAGGAATGCGGCCTGCTGGTGGAGGGGTTCGACGCCCCTCCCATGATGATGATGCCGCACGACCCGCCCTATGCGGCCGGGCATCTGGAGCGGCTGGGCTACACGAAGGCGCAGGACCTGCTGGCGTTCCTGTGCGACATGAACGCCACCCTGCCCCCGGCCGCCGCCGCACTGGTGGCGAGGGGCCTGCCGCAGGGCGTGGTGCTGCGCCCGCTGCGCCGCGACCGGCTCCACGCCGAGATCGCGGCGCTGGCCGATATCTTCAACGACGCGTGGCACGACAACTGGGGTTTCGTGCCGATCACGCCCGAAGAGGTGGCGCACATGGCGGAAGCGCTGAAGCCGCTTCTGCACGACCGGCTGGTCTGGTTCGCCGAGGTCGATGGCGAGCCGGCCGCGTTCGGGTTGTGCCTGCCCAACCTCAACGAGGCGATCCGCGGGCTGGACGGCCGGCTGCTGCCGTTCGGCTGGGCCCAGCTGTTGTGGCGCCTCAAGGTCGGCGGCATCCGCACCGGCCGGGTGCCGCTGATGGGTGTGCGCCGCCGCTACGCGAACAGCGTGCTCGGCTCCCTCCTGCCGCTCCACGTGGTGGAAGCACTGCGGCGCGAGGCGGTGGCGATCGGCATCGAGCACGCCGAGATGAGCTGGGTGCTGGAAAGCAACCAGCCGATGCGCCGCCTTGCCGAGGCCATGGGGGGGCGCCCGTACAAGCGCTACCGGCTGTTCGAGAAGCGCCTCGCGTGACCGCCTCCGTCCCGGCCGAAAAGCCGCCCTCGTGGGGAGCGTCCCGATCCGGCGACCGTCGGCTCACGGCGTTGGTGCTCGCCGGGAGCCGCCGGGGTGCCGCGGACCCGGTGGCGGCTCTCGCCGGGCAGCCGACCAAGGCGCTGGTGCCGGTCGACGGCCAGCCCATGCTGTTCAGGGTGGTGCAGAGCCTGCGCGCCTGCCCGTCGGTCGCCCGCGTCGTCGTGGCCGCCGGAGATGGCCCGGATGCCGGTGAGGCCGCCGGGCTGCTGCACCGGAGCGGCTGCGACACGCTCGCCGAGCCGATGGGCACCGCGCCGAGCCCGGCCGGCACGGTGTCCGCGGCCCTCGCCTCGCTCGGCACGCCGCTGCTGGTGACCACCGCCGATCACCCGCTGCTCCGGCCGGCCATGGTGGAGGAGTTCCTGGCGTCGGTTCCCCCCGGCGTGGCCGCCGCGGCGGCTGTGGTGGAGGAGGAACTGTTCCGGGCGGCTTTTCCCCGGGGACGCCGCACCTGGCTTCGCTTCCGCGACGGCGGCTTCAGCGGCTGCAACCTGTTTCTGCTGGCCACGCCGGACGCGGCCAGGATCGCCGGCTTCTGGCGGCGCCTCGAGGACAACCGCAAGAAGCCCTGGCGCATGGCGGCGGCGATCGGGCCGGCGATGCTGCTGGGCACGCTGTTCCGCCGGCTGAGCCTCGACGACGCGGCGCGTGGCCTCGGCCGCCGCACCGGAACCCGGCTGGCGGCGATACGCCTGTCCCAGCCCGAGGCGGCGATCGACGTCGACAAGCCCGACGATCTGCGTCTGGTGGAAACCATCCTGAGCCGGCGGGCGGCGTGACGGTCGCCAGGCTCCATCCCCGCGATCCCGCCGCCATCCGCGCGCGGGATCGGTTCTGTGTGCCGGATGCGACGGGCGGTGCCCGCTTCGTCGCGGCCTGAGTTCCCGGAGCGCGCTTCCATGTCGCCCATGCCCACCGCCAGCCTCGTCCCGCAGCGTCTCGGGGATTTCCCGACGCTGTGCGAGGCGCTCGATTATGCCGCGACGGGGGCCAACGGGCTGTTGTTCCATTCCGCGCGCGACGATGGCGGCACGCCGCTGTTCTTCCGCACCCTGCGCGAGGACGCCCTGAGGCTCGCTCGCCGGCTGATCGCTATCGGCCTCCGGCCGGGCGACCGGGCGGGGCTGATCGCCGACACCAGCGCCGATTTCGTACGCGCCTTCTTCGCCTGCCAGTACGCGGGCGTGGTGCCGGCACCGCTGCCGCTGCCGGCGGCCTTCGGCGGTCGCGCCAGCTACCTGGACCACGCCGGACGCATGATCAGGCAGGCGCGGGCCGCCATCCTGCTGGCCCCCGCCTCGCTCGCGGAATGGTTCTCGCCGGAGGCCGCGGCGCTCGGGCTCCGCTTCTGCGGCAGCGTGGGCGCGCTGGAGGCGCTCGGCGGCGGCGAGGTGGCGGCGTTGCCGGCCGTCGGCGAGGACGATCTCGCCTACCTCCAGTTCTCGTCGGGCAGCACCCGGCAGCCGATGGGGGTGGCGGTGCGGCACAGCGCCCTGATGGCCAACCTGCGCGGCATCGTCGCCCACGGGCTGCGGGGCACGCCCGAGGACCGGGCGGTGTCGTGGCTGCCGCTGTATCACGACATGGGTCTCGTGGGATTTTTGCTGGCGCCGCTCGCCGCCCAGATCACCGTGGACCTGCTGCCGACCCAGGATTTCGCCCGCCGTCCGCAGCTCTGGCTCCAGCTGATCTCGCGCAACCGGGCGTCCATCTCCTATTCGCCCTCGTTCGGCTACGAGCTGTGCGTCCGGCGCAATCTCGCACCGCAGGAGTTCGAGCTGTCGTCGTGGCGCATCGCCGGCATCGGCGGCGACATGATCCGGCCGCACGTGCTGGAAGAATTCGCCGGGCGCTTCGCCGCCGCGGGCTTCGCCGCGAGCGCCTTCCTGCCGTCCTACGGCATGGCGGAAGCCACCCTGGCGCTGTGCTTCGCCCCGCTCGGCCAGGGGCTGCAGCAGGACACGCTGGACGTGGATCGCATGGAAGGCGAGCAGGTGGCCGTGCCGCCGCGCCCCGGGGCACGGGCACGGTCCTTCGTGGTGTGCGGAACGCCGCTCCCCGGCCACGAGGCCGAGATCCGCGACGAGGAAGGAGCCGTGCTGCCCGACCGGCAGGTGGGACGCATCTTCGCCCGCGGCCCGAGCCTGATGCTGGGCTATGACGGGCGCCCGGCCGAGACCGCGGAGGTGCTGTCCGCGGACGGCTGGCTGGACACGGGCGATCTCGGCTACCGGCTGAACGACAGCCTGGTGATCACTGGCCGTGCCAAGGACCTGATCATCGTCAACGGCCGCAACATCTGGCCGCAGGACCTCGAATGGTCGGTGGAGCACCTGGTGCCGGAGGTGCGCGCCGGGCGCGTCGCGGCCTTCTCGGTGGATCGCGGCGGACGGGAAGCGGTGATCCTGGCGGCGGAAACCCGCCCCAGCAGCGAGCCGGCCGAGCGCATCGAGGCGGCGATCGCGGGCGCCGTGCGCGCGCAGCACGGGGTGGACGCAGAGGTGCTGCTGCTGCCCGTGAACAGCCTGCCCTTCACCTCCTCGGGCAAGCTCAGCCGCGCCGGCACCCGCCAGCGGTTCCTGGGCGGAGCCTTCGTTCTTCCGGCCACGACGGCGGTCGCGTCCTGATCCGGTGAGCCCCGAGGACGTGGCCGGCGCATCGCCGGCCGGCCGGCGACTCGTCGCGCTGACCGGGGGGTCCGGCTTCCTTGGACGCCACGTCGCCGCGGTCATGGCGGCCCGCGGTTGGCGGGTACGGCTGCTGGTGCGGCGCTGGGCGCCCCATCCGTTGCTGCGCGACCACCAGGTGGAGCTGGTGCCCGGCGACCTGGACGACGAGGCGGCGCTGCGGCGGCTGACGGCGGGCGCGGACGCGGTGGTGCATGCCGCGGCGCTGGTGAAGGCACGGCACCCCCGGGCGTTCGACCACGTCAATCGGGGGGGGACCGGCCGCCTCGCGTCGGCCACCCGCGATACAGCACCCGCGATCCGCCGCTTCGTGCTGGTCTCGTCGCAGGCGGCGCGGGCGCCGCATCTGTCGCCCTATGCCGCCAGCAAACGCGCGGCGGAAGAGGCCGCGGCGGGGATCCTCGGCGCGGGCCCGCTGGTGGTGCTGCGACCGCCGGTGATCTACGGCCCTGGCGACACGGAGGGTCGGGCGCTTCTCCGCCTCGCGTCGCGGAGCGTGGTGCCCGTGACGCGCGCACCCGATCTGGTGCTGAGCCTGCTGCATGTGCGCGACGTCGCCGCCGCGATCGCCGCTTGTTGCGAGCCTGACGCGCCGAACGGTTCCTTCGAGTTGTCGGACGGCGGCGGCGGCGTATCGTGGCCACGGCTGATAATCGAGGCGTCCCGCGCGCAGGGCAGGCCGCCGCCGCGTTTAGTGCCCGTGCCGGACGGGCTGCTGCACCTCGCCGCGTGGTCGAACGCCACCTTCGCCGCGCTGCTCGGCCACGGCACGATCTTCGGCCCCGGCAAGATCCGCGAGATCCTGCATCGGGACTGGCGCCCGGCGCTCCACGCCAACCTTCCGGCGGAACGCTGGCGGCCTGCTATCGCTCTGGCCGACGGGCTGCGGGAGACCGTGGCCTGGTGGCGGGGAACAGGCGGGCCGCCGGACCACGATGGGGCCGCCCGGGAATGACCGCCAATTCCCCGGCCACGCTTGGCAAGACCCGCATCGCCATCCGTGCCGAACGGCCCGGAGAAGCCGGGACGATCGCCGATGCCATCCGGCAGGCCTATGTCGGGGTGCCCTGGAGCGATCACCGGGAACATCTGATGGTGGAACGACTTCGGCAGACGGCCGCCTTCGTTCCCGCCCTGTCGCTGGTGGCCCTGGCCGGTGACGAGATCGCCGGACACGTGCTGCTGACGAAGGCGCATGTCCGTGGCCCGGAGGGAAACGCGGAGATTCTGGCCCTGGCGCCCCTGTCGGTGGTTCCCGGACACCGCGGGCGGGGGATCGGCGCACGGCTTGTCCGGGAAGCACACCGGCGTGCCGCCATTCTCGGGTTCCGCGCCGTGGTGCTGGTCGGGATTCTCCGCTTCTACGACCGGCTCGGCTACCAGCCGCTGAACCGCTACCCGATCCTGCTGCCGTTCGAGGCATCCCCGGAGATTTGCCGGATCCTGCCACTGGTTCCGGACGGGCTGCGCGGTTTGAGCGGAACGGTGGAGTACGCTCCCGGCTGGCTCGATCACCAGGCCGACAACCTGATCGCCGTAATTAAATGAAAGGGATGCTGTGGTCCCCTCGGCTGATTGGCGGCGATCAGCATGAGCGACCACGGTCGGCTGAGCGATGAGGCATGGGCTGTGCTGGAACCTCATCTGCCGAAGAACCGACCCGGTGCGCCAAGGGTCGACGATCGCCGTGTCATCAGCGGCGTCCTCCACGTGCTTTGCCCCGGCTGCCGATGGGAGGACTGTCCGCCGGAGGACGGCGCGGCCACCACGATCTACAACCGCTACAACCGTTGGAGCACGCAGGTACTCTGGAACAAGCTGTTTGCGAGGCTGGCGGCAGTTTGGAACATCCCGGACGAGCTCCAGCATCGACAGCACTCATTTGAAAAACCACCGCTCCGCAACCGGCGTGAAGATGGGGAGCAAGCACAGGCAAGCGGCCACTCACGCGGTGGACGGACCACAAGGAGCCACGCGCTGGCGACTGCTCGAGGCAAACCGACCGCCTTTGGCCTGACGCTTGGCAACGTCGTCGACATCAGCGTTGCCGACACATTGCTCGAAGATAGCGCGCCGCCACGGTGTCTGCTGGCCGACAAGGCCTGGGCTGCGGACACTCCCGCAAGCCGCTCCAGGCTCTCGGCACCAAGGTGGTGATCCCGTCCAACGGCGTTCGCCGCCATCCGTATCCGCCTGGTCGCGTTGCCTGCAGGCGACGCAACGTCATCGAGCGCACGTTCTACAGAATGGAGGACTGGTGCCGCATCGCCGCCCGCTCCGACAGGCCTGCCAGAAACTACCTGTCAGCCACCGCTCTGGTCGCAACCGCTTGCTTCTGGATGGCGCGATCGAAGCGGCAAGCTAGGGGCCGGCAGCACCCGTCCCGGGGCGCCCGGTCGAGGCCAGCCGCAGCGCCATAATCCTCGTCATCGACGCGCGTCTGTCAGGCCATCGCGCGTGCGACGATCGCCCTGATGTGCGCCAGCGAGCAGTCGAGCAGGGGAAACGGCTCCGTCCCCTCCTTCAGCACGATGGACAACTCGGTCCCTCCGACGATGATAGTGTCGACCCCTTCTTGTCGCACCAGCCTGGCGCAGAGCGCGCGGAGGTAGGACAGATCATCCGGCGATGCGCCGCCGTTAGCGACCACCGAGAGGTAGATGCGGTGGACTTTTGAAACGACATCCGGACCGAGGTCGATCAACTCGAAGCCGGTCAGACGGCCGTAGAGCCGTTGCGCCATGGTGTAGCGGTTGCCGAGAAGCGCAACCCGGTGCGCACGCCGACGACGCAGCTCGACATCAATGGCGGTAATGATGTCGACAATCGGCAAATGCGACAGCGGCGCCAGCTGCGGCATGCAAAGGTGCGGCGTCACGGCCGCCATCGCGACGAGCTGGGCGCCGCCGGCTGCCAGCTGGTCGATCAGGGTCGCGAGATAGCGTGCGAGGCCGGCGCGATCATCCGCTTGTACGAAGGCCAGTCCGCGCTCAAGGTCCGCCTCGTCGATGAGAAGCCGCGGCGTCACTCCGACCTCGGCAAACGCGCGCAGCAGGTTCTCGTAGTAAAAGATCGTAGAGGGCGGACCGAGACCGCCGATCAGCCCAACGCAGCGGGAGTTCTTTTCCGGGATCGGATCTTTCCCGCCTCGTGCGAGGGCCTGCACTGGACCGAGGGCCGCCGCGGCGGTCGAAAGCGCCAGTCCCGCGACGAGCTGCCGACGCTTTGGACGGTACATGGATCTACCCCTCACCGCTGAAAGCCATGGCGAGCACCGCGGCACGGAACCCGGCCGCGTCTGACGCACCGACCGAGGTCTCGAACGCCGCCTGCGCCGCGAGCCAGAGCGGCTCAGCCTCCTCCAGCTTCGCAGATCCGGCGTCGGTCAGGATCAGCTCGTAGGCGCGTCCATGTGAGGGACGCCGGCTCTCGACCCAGCCAGCCTCCTGCAGAGGCTTCAGCGCCCGCAGTAGAGTGGTCCGCTCCATCACCATCAAGACCGCCAAGCGGGCTATGCCGATGCCGGGGTCCCGCTTCACCATGCCCATGAGGGTGAACTGCGAGGTCTTGAGTCCGGCAGCCGCCAGATGGCGGTCATAGAACCGCGCCGTGTGCCGTGCCGCGCGCTTCAATGCGAAGCAGTGGCAAAGATCCGGACCGCTCAACGGCATTTCGCGCGCCCCGCGCGACGCACGCCAAGAAGCTGATGACATCTGTGGTCCCATAACAAGAACCCCAAAATACCATTCTACTTGCAAGTGTGCAATTCAACATCTACGGAATCGTGGGAGGGGAGCCACAAAGGAGCATCGCGATGGGTATCAGCTCGATCGAACATGCTGGCGTGGAAGCCGCAGGTGTCGGAGCGGCAGGTTCAGCAGCAGCCCATGTCGGCATCCACGAGGGTCATGAGCAGGCCTTCGCCGAAGTCGCCCGACCGCTTATGGGCGAGACGCCGTCTACCATACCTCCCGCCTCGACGACGGCCAGCCTGCGAAAAGAGATCGGGGAAAGCGCCTCTTCCACCGACCGCCTGAAATTGTTCCAGAATTTCCGTGCGGCCAATCCTGGCCTCGAACCCCGACGTTTCGCTCACCGGGGCCCGGTAGACGGCGTCGCGCAACATCCCGTGGCTCATCACATAGAGTTTCAGGGCGAGCCAGCGGTCGTCCTGCATGGCGACGAGATATACAAAACCAGCAACATGAAATTTGCCGGCTTCAACAGGAAGGAATATGGCGAGAAGCCAATTTACATCCTCACCGAGCGGACCCAGGCATCGGCCTTCAAGGGGACGCCGCAGTTCCGTGACTTCGAGGCCGAAGCCGCCGGTGATGGGCCCCCATTGCCCCCGCGGCCGCCGGCGGAGGCGCCCGCTAGCGGTGCCCCCGGGGGTAGTGGCCCAGAAGCCGGTTCTTCGGTCGCCAGATCTTCCGAAAACCTTGGGCGAAGGGCGGTCGACTTCGCGATCCGGCACCCCGTTGTTGTGGCAGGCGGGATCGCAGGAACGGCGCTGACCATTGGGGTTCCGGCAGCAGTGGCGGATAAGCCGCATGAAGCTAACAAGGTCGACAGCACGATGCTCATTGGCTCGACCTCCGACGGCTCCACTCTCCCGTCCGGGTTCGGAGCCGGCGGTACGGTCCCGACGCCCCTGATAAACAACAACCCCCTCGGCGCAAGTCTGGTCCCTCCGCTGCAGGGTGGGAACATCGGGTTTGGGACAACGAGCTATCCTGCCAGCGCCATCCTGGACGAGGAAGCGGATCGCTTCTGATCCGCCCACAGCCGTACCGGATATACTGCCTATGCTCCGGACCCTTCATGGCGCGAGCCTGATATAATTCAACGGCGTCTGGAGGGTCCGGACGTTGAAGCTGCTGATGCTGGCCCAGGCCCAGACGCGCCTCCTGCTTATTGCGGGCCTGATCGAGTCGGCAACCTAGAGCTCTACCGGTGCACTTGAGTTTCGGCTTTGGCGCTTCAATCGGAAGGCTTCGTGGCGCTCCCGGCTGTACGCGTCGCCTGGACCCAGTAGGTGCAGCTTCCGGCACCGGCACGAACGCGGGCGGTGACGCCGTGCGGCGATCCGCCTTCCATCTCGGTGCCGGTCAGGGCGTCGCCCGCGATATGGCCGTTCAGGACGCGGTCGCCGCTATATTCGCGCAGGGTGATCTGGCCTTCGGCATCGACCGTGCCGTCCATGCGCCGGTGCCGGTGGCGGCTGGGAACCTCGGCGCGCCCGTCCGACACCACGACGTGGACCCGCTTGGTGTCGCCGTCGCAGTTCGGGTTGTTGCCGGTGGCCGGTGTGGCGCTGCCCCGATAGGTGCCGTCGAAGCGGTGGAGCGACGGATCAGGGCGCGGGGCGGAACAGGCCGTCAGCAGGATCGCCACCGGCACCGCCAACATCGGCCCCGGCCGGGACGCCGGCCGCGGTTCCGGGATCGCCGCGGCGACCGGGACGCCGGTGGGGACGCTCCTGGACAGTCTGGTGACGGGGGGCGGCGATCGCATGGCGTTGCAGGTGCCGCGGAAAACGCTTGCCGCGCAAGGGGATCAGCGCACGCGCCGGAACAAGCGCCGACGGAACAGGTCCGGCCAGGGACCCAGCTGCAACCCGCGCAACAGCAGTGCCAGGGCGCCGATTCGCTCGCCCTGCAAGGACACCGCGCCGGCACCCGCGGCCAGTCCGTCCAGCTCGGCGCACCGTTCCGCCACCACCGCCGGGGCCGCCGCGACCGCGTCCCACACGATGCCCGCGACCCGGCGGCCGAGCCGGTCGTCCACCCTGCGCAGGGCCAGCAGAAGCAGGCCGATCAGCAGCATGGTCTGCGCGTCCTCGTGCGCCTCGCCGTCGCCGGTGATCAGGGCGAGCCGTCCGAAGCCGCGCGCCATCCACCGGTCGCGCGGCGGCAGGAGGAAGCGGGGATGGAATGCCACCGCCCGGACGCCCCGCACCAGCCGCCGTCTGGCCCGCCAGCGCCGGGTTTCGTCGGTCACCGGAGGCGGCAGGGCGCTGAAGGCCACCACCGCGGTCGCCATGCCGAACAACTCGGCCAGGATCTCATTGAGCGCGCCGGCGAGGTCGTAGCTCATGACGTTGGTGGGGTTGATCACGCCCAGGATCAGGAAGCCGAACCCCGTGCCCCACACCGCGCGCTTGTCCGACCGGCCGAGCACCGCCAGCATGCAGACCGGAAGCAGCATGGCGGCCAGGAACAGGAAGTGCCCCGTGCGCGTCAGCAGCGCGTAGTGCACGAAGATGCCGACGATGGCCGCGAGGATCGTGCCCATGAAGAAGGCGCGCGATTCCGCCACCGGATCGAGATGCGAGGCCAGCAGCACGCACAGCAGCCCCGACCAGGTGGCCGCGGTGGCGCCGCTGCTCCATTCGGTCGCGTACCAGACGGCATTCACCAGGGACAGGGCGATCACGGTGCGCAAGGCGTTGCGCAGGGCGTGGATGCCGTCCCAGTCCAGGTCGTTCCACAACAACAGGTGCGGTCGGAACGTCACGTGGCGCCGGCCGAAGCGCCGGCCGTTCCGCAGGGCGCGCGCCGCCGCCTGGACGCGTGCGATCTGCCACGTCGCGCGCCCCCCCGTCAGACCGAGCAGGGTGCTGGACAAGGCCCCTGCCCTGTCGGGCAGCCGGGAGCGCAGCAAACCGGCCGCCAGCGCCTGTCGCAGGCGCGGTGCCGCGCGGAGAACGGGATAGGCCCCGGACCGGAGGGAAGGCTGCGCGGTGAAGGCGTCGATCACCGCCTCGCCCAGCGCCATCACCTGTCCGCTGGGCATCGGACCGGGATCGCGCCTTTCCTCCAGCGCCACGTCCACCCACCGCCGGCACGCGGTCGCCGCGTCGTCGAGCCGGTTGCCGAGGCGGCGGCTGACCTCCGGCACGCCGATGGCGACGAAGCTGTTGGAGATGTAGGCGCAGGCGATGCCGAGGCAGATGGTCGAGAACCGGTCCACCCCCTCGTGGAACGTGTCCAGCGGGTGCGGGATGTTGGAGAAGGCGATGATCGGGACCGTGAAGCCGATCAGCGCGAAGCCGTAGGATCGCTGGCCGCTCTCGATGGTGGATGCCGCGGTCAGCAGCCCGAGCCACAAGGCGATGGCGACGTCGAAGGCGAGGGTCGCCTGCGCGAAATTCGCCACCAGCAGCAACGCCACCGCGACCCCGACCAGAGTGCCCCCGGCCCGCCACAGGCTCTTGCGCAGGGACGCCCCCCGGGTGGCGAGGGTGACGGACAGCACGGTCCAGCCGGCCCAGTGCGGCGCGTCGAGTTCGAGCCCCATCGCCAGAAACAGCGCGATGATCGCGGTGACCGCGAGCCGCACCGCTTCCATCCCTTCCCGCGGCAAGGCCAGCGCGGCGCGGGGGAACCAGGCCAGGGGAGCGAAGGCGGCGCGCATCGGAAGCGGATCGAACCTCGCGGGGGGATCGGGACGGACACGATCCCACGGGTCCGGAAGCCTGGAAACTCGGCGTGTCGCCCCGGGGGCGGGGATCAGCCTGCCGCCCGGGGCCTGCGGTCAGGCGCCGGCCAGCCCGTGGCCGATCATCTCGCGCGGATTGACGATCTCGTCGAACCGATCGGCGTCCACCCCTTCCTTGATGGCCGCCTCGCGCAGGGTCGAGTTCTCATGGTCGGCGCGATGGGCGATCGCCGACGCCTTGTCATAGCCGATCACCGGCGCGAGCGCCGTTACCAGCATCAGGGACCGGTCCACGCTCTCGTCGATGCGCGCGCGGTTCAGCTGGGTGCCTTCCACCGAATAGCGGTGGAACTTCTCGCACGCGTCGCCCAGCACCCGGATCGAGTGCAGCACGTTGTTGATGATGATGGGGCGCATGGCGTTGAGTTCGAAATTGCCTTGGCTGCCGGCGATCGCGACCGCGCCGTCCTCCCCCATCACCTGGATGCACACCATCACCATGGCCTCGCACTGGGTCGGATTGACCTTGCCCGGCATGATGGAGGAGCCGGGCTCGTTGGCCGGCAGGATCAGCTCGCCCAGGCCGCATCGGGGACCGGAAGCCAGCCAGCGCATGTCGTTGGCGATCTTGAGCAGCGCGACCGCCAGGCCCTTCACGGCGGACATGGCGGCCACCATCGCATCGAGCGAGCCGAGGGCGGTGAACTTGTTGGGCGCGGTGACGAACGGCTTGCCGGTGAGCTCGGCGATGCGCGCGGCGATGTCGCGGCTGAAATTCTCCGGCGCGTTGAGCCCGGTGCCGACCGCGGTGCCGCCGGCCGCCAGCTTGTAGAGCCCGGCGCGAGACGCCTCCACCAGCACGAGCGCGTCGCGGATCTGCTCGGCCCAGCCGGACCATTCCTGCCCCACGGTCACCGGGGTCGCGTCCTGGAGATGGGTGCGGCCGGTCTTGACCACGTCCATCCATCCCTCGGCCTTGCGGGAGATGGTGTCGGCCAGCGCGTGGGCCTGGGGCAGCAGGATCTCGTCGAGTTCCAGCACCGTGGCGATGTGCATGGCCGACGGGAAGGTGTCGTTGGAGCTCTGCCCCATGTTGACGTGGTCGTTCGGGTGCACCGGCGTCTTGGACCCGATCTCGCCGCCCAGCAGCTGGATGGCGCGGTTCGACAGCACCTCGTTGAGGTTCATGTTGCTCTGCGTGCCGGAGCCGGTCTGCCAGACATAGAGCGGGAAATGCTCGTCCAGCTCGCCCGCGATCGTCTCGTCGGCGGCGCGGACGATGGCATCCGCCCGCCAGGCTTCCAGCCGGCCGGCCGCGGCGTTCACCTGGGCGGCGGCTTTCTTGACGTAGCCATAGGCGTGATAGACGCGCTTGGGCATGCGGTCCTCGCCGATGGAGAAATGCTCGAGCGAGCGCTGGGTCTGCGCGCCCCAGTAGCGGTCCGCCGGCACCTCGATCTCGCCCATCGAGTCCGTTTCGCGCCGCGTCCCGGTCGCCGCGATGCCGATCGGCAGGTCGGCCTGGATGGGATGGTGGTCGGACGCGGTCATCGGAAGCTCCTTGGCGAGGAATCGGCGCGGGCGGGATGGTGGGGCAGTGACGCGGCCAGCGACGGCGAAGTTGCGCGCTGGCGGCGGCCCACGGAACCCGACCGCCGGCGCGCCGCGGCGACGGGTGCCGGGGGACTACACGTTCTCGATCTTCAGCACGGAGGCCGTCGCGGCCCGGGTTCCGCGGCAAGCCTGCGCATCCTGCTTCAGGTCGATCCCGTAGGTCGGGATCACCTCGCGCAGCTTCCCGCCCCAGCCATTCGCCAGCCGGTCGGAGAAGCAGCGTTCGAGCACCTCCAGGGCGATGAAGGCGGCGGTCGACGCGCCGGGTGAGGCGCCGAGCAGGGCGACGATGGAATGGTCGGCCGCCGACACGATCTCGGTGCCGAACTGCAGCTTTCCCGCCTTGTGCTTGAACCAGCCTGACGTCTCGTGCGGCTTGATGGTCTGCACGCGCTGCCCGGCGACGGCCTCGCGCCAATCCCGCCGCACGGCGTTGGGGAAGAAGCCCTTCAGCGTCGCGAACTGGTGCGTGGCGCTCTGCATCACCTGGCCGACCAGATACTCCGACAAATCGACATTGTCCCGCGCGACATCCAGCAGCGGGATGATGTTGTCGTGCGTGAGCGACCCGAACAGGTCCGTCAGCGAGCCGTGCTTGAGGAACCTCGTGGAGAAGCCGGCATACGGGCCGAACAGCAGGGACTGCTTGCCGCCGATGATGCGGGTGTCGAGATGCGGCACCGACATCGGCGGCGAACCGGACTCCGCCTTGCCGTACACCTTGGCGTGGTGGCGATGGCTGATCTCGTCCACGTCGCAGCGGAGCCAGATGCCGCTGACAGGGAAGCCCCCGTAGCCCTTGCCCTCCTCGATGCCGGATTCCTGCAGCAGGGGCAGCGCGCCGCCGCCGGCACCGATGAACACGAAGCGCGCCGAAACGCTGAGATCGGTGCCATCGGCGGTATGCCGGGCTTCCACCCGCCAGCGCCCGTCCGGCTCCCGCTCGAGCCCGACCACCTCGTGGTCGTAATGCACGGCGAAGCCGGCTCCGGACCGGAGATGATCCACCAGCAGGTGCGTCAGCGCGCCGTAATCGACGTCGGTGCCGGTGATCATGCGGGTGGCGGCGACGGGCTGGCCCGGATCGCGCCCTTCCATGATCAGCGGCGCCCACCCGGCGATGGTGGCCGGGTCCTCGCTGTATTCCATGCCGGCGAAGCAGTGGTGGGCCGCCATCGCTGCGTGGCGTGCGCGCAGGAAGGCGACGTTCTTCTCGCCCCACACGAAGCTCATATGCGGGCAGGGATGCAGAAAGGCGCGCGGATCCGGGATCGCGCCCTTGCCCACCAGGTGCGCCCAGAGCTGGCGCGAGATGTCGAACTCCGTGTTGACCTCCAGCGCCTTCGAGATGTCGACCGTGCCGTCATCCTGCTGCGGGGTGTAGTTCAGCTCGCAGTTGGCGGCGTGGCCGGTGCCGGCGTTGTTCCAGCCGTCGGAGCTTTCCTGCGCGCAATCGTGCCTCGCCTCGAACATCACGAGGTCGAGCGCCGGGTCGAGCTCCTTCAACACGGTGCCGAGGGTCGCGCTCATGATGCCGGCACCGATCAGGACGATGTCGGGACGGTCGGAGGACATGAAAGGAACTCCTTGCGGGAACTGGGTGGGCACGCACCGCGGGTGCGGCCGGAACGGGATCGAGCGGGCGGCGGCGCGCGCCGGACAGGCCGGTCAGGAAGTGCTGGACACGAACGGGACCTCGGTGTCCGCCCCGATGATGACGTAGGCGCGGCGCCAGGGCTGGTCGTCGGTGAGGCGCCAGCTGTGGCCGCTGCCGGTGGTGTCTTCCGCGAGCAGGATATCGCCCGGCCGGATCAGGAAGGTCTCGTTCTTCTCGGTCTTGAACTCGAGCGTCCCGGTCAGCGTGATGACCAACTGCCGCGTCGGCGCGTTGTGCGGCGAGTAGGTCCCGCCGACGGTGGTCTCGCGGAAGGAGATGCTGGTTGCGGGGATCTTGTCGCAGAGCGTGTCGCCGCGTTCGCCGCGCGGCAGGTCGATCCGCCCTTCCTCGAACAGCGAGTGCCCGTCGGAACCGGTCCAGATACGAACGCATCGGATCATCGTGCTTGTGCTCCTGTTGGTTGGGGGTCGTCGGGCTTGCCTATCCGCCACGCCTCGCCCCGGCGCTGCCGAAGGATCGCTCCTCCGTCGGCACCTCGTGCGGGCTGATCGGCGCATCCCGCGGACGCGGCGGCGCGTTCGGAGCGGACCGTCACGTCCACGCGACGGGAGAGCCGTTTGCGCACCCCATTGCGTCCGGCCCGCGGCGCGGTCTGGACGATGATGGCGGCCGGGGACGCTCGGAGGGCAAGGCACGAAGGGCCGAGCGAAAGAACGGCCGTGTCATCCTCCTGGACGACGCAAGAACGTTCCCGCGGCGAAACGGCCCGCAAGGCGTTCGTCGCGTGCTGGATCGCGTTTCTGATCGCCGCCTCGTTGGGAGCATCGCGGCTCGCCGGCATGTCGGTGAGCAGAAACGGCATGCGCCGATCCATCGCGACCCGGCGCTAGCGGAAGAAGCCGGACAGCTTGTTGGTGCGCACGAGATCGATCACCTCGTCGCCGCGACCATTCATCACCGCCTTCAGCGTCCAGAGCGAGAAGCCCTTGGCGGCCTGCAGCTCGATCTTGGGCGGCATGGCGAGCTCGTCGCGATTGGTCACCACGTCCACCAGGGCGGGGCCGGGATGCGCGAACGCCTCGCGCAGCGCGCCCGCGAGATCGCCCGGATCCTCGACGCGCTGCGCCTTCACGCCCATTGCCCGCGCAACCGCCGCGAAATCCGGGTTCTTCAGCTCGACGCCGGTCTGAAGGAAGCCGGTCGCCTTCATCTCCAGATCGACGAAGCCGAGCAGGCCGTTGTTGAAGATCACCGTCTTCACCGGCAGATCGAGCTGCACCAGGGACAGGAAGTCGCCCATCAGCATTGCGAAGCCGCCGTCGCCGGACAGCGAGATGACCTGCCGCGACCGCCCGGCCGCCTGCGCGCCGATCGCCATCGGCAAGGCGTTCGCCATCGAGCCGTGCACCAGCGAGCCCATCATCCGCCGCCGCCCGTTCATGGCCAGGTAGCGCGCGGCCCAGATGGTCGGCGTGCCCACATCGAAGGCGAACACCGCGTCGTCCGCTGCCAGCTCGCTGATGGTTCTGGCGACGAACTGCGGGTGGATCGGCTTGTGTCCGGGCTCGCCCGTCGCGAGATCGTCCAGCCCGTCCCGGGCGGACCGGTAATGCGACAGCGCCCGGTCGAGATGGGCCCGCTCCGCGTGCGCGCGGAGCCTGGGCAGCAGCGCCTCGATCGTGGCCGCGACGTCCCCCACCAGACCGAGCTCGATCGGGCAGCGCCGGCCCAGGTTTTCCGGCCGCAAATCGATCTGCGCGATGCGGGCCTTTTCGGGAAAGAACTGCCGGTAGGGAAAGTCGGTGCCGAGCATCAGCAGCGTGTCGGCCTCCATCATGGCATGGTAGCCGGACGAGAAGCCGATCAGCCCGGTCATGCCCACATCGTACGGGTTGTCGAACTCCACGTGCTCCTTGCCGCCCAGCGCGTGCACGATCGGGCTCTTGAGCGCTTCGGCCAGCCGCATCAGCGGATCATGCGCCCCGGCGCAGCCCCGGCCGCAGAACAGCGTTACGCGCTCGCCCGCATCCAGCAGCGCCGCCAGACGGTCGAGCTCGTCGTCGGCGGGCCGGCTGATGGGCGCGGCCGGCAGCAGGGCGGTGGCGGGCGTCGGCTGAGCATCCGCTGGCAGCAACGCCACGTCGCCCGGGATCACCAGCACCGCCACGCCGCGATGGCCCACGGCGGCCCGGATCGCGCTGTCGACCATGCGCGGCATCTGGTCGGGCGACGACACCAGCTCGCAATAATGGCTGCAATCGCGGAACAGCGCCTGGGGCTGGGTTTCCTGGAAATAGCCCGAGCCGATCTCGCGGGACGGGATGTGGGCGGCGATCGCCAGCACCGGCACCCGGGTGCGGTGCGCGTCGTAGAGGCCGTTGATGAGGTGCATGTTGCCCGGACCGCAGGAACCGGCGCAGACGGCCAGGGAACCGGTGAGTTGCGCGTCGCCGCAGGCCGCGAACGCCGCCGCTTCCTCGTGGCGCATGTGCAGCCACTCGATCGAGCCGTCCCGCCGCAGCGAATCCGTGATGCCGTTGAGGCTGTCCCCCACCACGCCATACACGCGGCGGACGCCGGCGTTCCTGAGCGTGGCGACCAGCAGGTCGGCAATGGTTCGTGCGGCCATGGTCTTTCCTCGCGAACGCGGCCGGACCGCGGTCGCGCGGTCCGGACTGCATGCTGATCAAGAAGACGCCGCGTTGTTCAGCAACCTCGGCGTAGCGCCCCGGTCGGACAGTATGGGATCGCCGAAAATGCACAAGAGCTTTCGGCACCAGAACAGTTATGACGAACGTTGGACTGCCCTTGTCGGGAACTTGGCTGAAAGTTCGATAAGTGATTACTAATGGCGGCATCACGTCGTCCGGCCGCCCGCGGCTTGCCGCCGCGCTTCCCGGTTCCTAGTCTGGCTCGTCGCACATGTGCCGGAAGCTCGACGGATGTCAGGACCGCCGTTCAATCTCGAGCAGCTCAGGCTCGTCAGCCTCATCGACCGGCATCGCAGCTTTTCCCGCGCCGCCGAGGCGATGGGCATCACCCAGTCCGCCGTCAGCCAGCAGGTCCGCACCATCGAGCAGGGGTTGCGGCGGCGCCTGTTCCAGCGTGGCGCCGGCGGCCTGACCCCCACCGCGGACGGGGAATCCTATCTCGTCTACGCCCGGGCGATGCTGGCGATCGGCGAGGATGCCAAGCGGCATTTCAGCCTGTCGCCCGGCGAGGTGGAGATCAGGCTGGGGCTGACCGAGGATTTCGCCCGCACGGCGCTGCCCACCGTGCTCGCCCTGTTCTCGCACGATCATCCCGCCTTCGCGTTCAACGTCGAGTGCGGGCTCAGCACCATGCTGTTCAACGGCATGGAGGAAGGCCGCTACGACGTGGTGGTCGCCAAGCGACCCGGCTCCGCGCCGAGGGGAGAACGGCTCTGGTCGGAACCGCTGGCGTGGTTCGGCCGCGAGGAGCCGGCGCTTCCGCTGCCCGACCCGATACCGCTCGCGGTGATCCCGGCGCCCAGCGTGTCGCGCGAGGCGATGCTCGACGCGCTGCGCGGCGCCGGACGCTCCTGGCGGGTGGCGTTCCAGAGCCTCAGCTTCGGCGCGATCGAGGCGGTGGTGCAGGCCGGCATCGGGGTTTCGGCGTTCGGGCAGCATTTCTGCGCGCCCGGGCTGGTGGAGATCGGCGAGGCCGCGGGGCTCCCTCCCCTGCGGCCAGTCGATATCTGCCTGGAACGATCCCGCCGCGCCACCGGCGCCGCGATGGATGCGTTCTGCGCCCTGCTGCGGCAGGCGGCCCTGCTGACGACCGGGCAGAATGCGTCCGTCCTGGCCGCCGGCGGCGTCGGATGAGTGACGCCTCGCTCCGCGTCGCCGCCGCACACGGTGCGCGATGCTCGTGCTGACGTCGCCCTTGATGCGTGGTGACGCGGCATGATCCCGCTGCGCGAGATCGACGTGCTGGGGGTGTTCGTGTCGCCGGCCGCCTGCTGCATCCCCGTGGCGGTGTTCGCGGCCGCGTTGCTTCGGCGCCTGTTGGACCGCACCGCCATCAACCGGCATGTATGGAACCGGGCGCTGTTCGACCTGTCCGTGATGATGATCCTGGGGTTCCTGTTGATCCTGTCGCTCCGCTTCGGTGAATGAGATGGCCGACAAGCCCCGGCTGCCGGCTGTGTTCAATTTCCTGTCCACCCTGATCGTGTTCGGAGCCGCCTGCGGCCTCGGCTGGATGGCGTGGCGCTACTACGAATATTCGCCCTGGACCCGGGACGGGCGCGTCCGGGTCTACACCGTGCAGGTGGCGCCGGAGGTGTCCGGCACGGTGGTCGGGCTGCCGGTGGCGGACAACCAGTTCGTCCACAAGGGCGACCTGTTGTTCCAGATCGATCCCGGCACCTTCCGCAACGCCCTGACGCAGGCCGAGGGCGCGCTGGCGGAGGCCAAGGCCCGGGCTGCGTATCTCACCGCGGATGCGCGCCGGCGCGCCGAGCTGCCGGACATCGCGGTGTCGGCCGAGCAGCAGGGCAACTCGGCCGGCGCGGCGCTCAGCGCGGACGACTCCGTGCTGCGCGCCACAGGCGCCCTGAGCCAGGCAAGGCTCGACCTGGACCGGACCACCCTGCGCTCCCCGGTGAATGGCTGGGTCAGCAACCTGCTGCTGCAGTCGGGCAGCTTCGCGAACACCGGACGGGCCGCCATGACGCTGATAGATGCCGACAGCTTCTGGGTGGAGGGCTATTTCGAGGAGACGCAGCTGCCGCGTATCCGCGACGGGCTGGAAGCACGGGTCGTGCTGATGGCCTATCCGCGCCGCCCGGTCCGCGGCCACGTCGCCGGGATCGGCCGCGGCATCGGCGTGAACGACGCCCAGCCCGGCGTGCAGGGCCTGCCGTCGGTGAACCCGATCTTCACCTGGGTGCGCCTCGCCCAGCGCATTCCCATCCGCATCGCGCTGGACGAGGTGCCCTGCGGCGTGGTGCTGTCCAGCGGCATGACCGCCACGGTGAGCATCCTGGCACACCCCCCGGCCGCCGACATCCGGCCGCGGCAGGACTGCGCCGCAACCGCCACGACCGTTCCGAACTAGAACACGGTCAATCCGGACGGCGCATGTGGAAGAAGCTTTCCGGCGTCACCGCCACATAGGCGCTGGGGCCGCCCGCCCGCAGCACGGGTGCTGCGGCGGCCGTGTCGAACACGCCGTCGCGGATCAGGAACCGGCGGATATGCACCCTCACCACCTGCCCGAGCGTCAGCCAGGTATCCACCGGGCGTCGTTCGAGGTCGTGCAGCCTGATCTGCTGCAACAGGCGGCATTCGAACGACACCGTGCTTTGTTCGACGCGCGGCGCGTCCACCACTTCGCCCGGCACGGCGGACACGCCGGCCAGCGAGAACTCGTCGATCTCCGGCCCGACCGTGGCCGCGGACCGGTTCATGGCGTCGGCCGTCGACCGGTCCACCAGGTTCCAGGTGAAGCTGCCGGTGGCGGCGATGTTGGCGGCGCTGTGTTTCCAGCCGGTGGAGGCGAAGCCGACGATGGGCGGCGTGTAGTTGAACGCGTTGAAGAAGCTGTACGGTGCGAGGTTCGGCGTCTCGTCGGCCGCGCGGCTGCCGATCCAGCCGATCGGGCGCGGTCCCACGATGCTGTTGAACGGGTCGTGCCGCAAGCCGTGCCCTTCCGCCGGATCGTAGCGATGCCAGCCGCTTTCCTGGGCGTCATCCACCATCGCGTGTCATCTCCTGCCGACGCATGGGCATGCTGTCGATCAGCCCGAACAAAGTCGAGACCGGCACCGGACGCTCCGACCTGAGCTTGGCGGTGCCGTCCTTGCCCACCAGGACGACGGCGAAGCCCCGCCCGACATCGAAACGACGACGCAGCTTTTCCGCGTCGGACGACCCCTCCGGCACCGCCACCAGCACGAGGTCGCGGGCGCGTGCTTCGGCTGCCGCCCGATCCAGCGCCGTTCGCTGCGCGGCCAGGCGCGGATCGCCAGCCGACGGGACGAACACCAGCAGCACCCGCTGCCGGCCGATCGCTTCCGGCGTCGCGGCCGTCGCGGCCGGGGCTCCGCCCGCACTCACCATCACACCCACCATCGCCGCCAGCGCGATCGTCAGCCTCGCCCCCGCCGACCGTTCCACGCCGCCCTGCCTTCCGTGTCCGCGACGTTGAACGGAAGATCCGCCCGTTTCGTTCGCGGTTCTTCCGGGTTGTGCCGGTTCTCGCGATGCCAAAGCCGCTTCTCCGGCCAGGGTTGCACCTTTATGATCCGAAGGTGCAACCCACCGGAACCCGCTGCCCATGTCCACCACCATTGGTGTGAAGATCGACGAGGAACTGCGCGGCCGCCTGCGTCAGGTGGCCGACGCCAACGGCCGGACGCCGCACTGGCTGGTGAAACAGGCGCTGATGGCGGCGCTGAAGCGGTTGGAAGACGGCGCCTCGCTGCAGGACGTGATGGAAGCCTCCGTTCCCGTGCCGGCCGCGTCCGCGGGAACCCCGCCCATGGACTCCGATGGCGCCAGCCCCTTCCTGGCGTTCGCCCGCTCCGTGCGTCCCCATTCCGTGTTGCGCGCCCAGGTCACCGCCGCCTATCGCCGCCCAGAGCCGGACTGCCTGCCGTTGCTGATGGCGGAAGCCACCCTGTCCGAAGCGGACGCCGACCGGACGCGGACGCTGGCCACCCGGCTGGTGCAGGCGCTTCGCGCGCGCGGCAGCCGGTCCGGCGTGGAAGCCCTGATCCAGCAATACGCGCTGTCGTCGCAGGAGGGCGTGGCGCTGATGTGCCTGGCCGAAGCGCTGCTGCGGATCCCGGACCGGGCCACCCGGGACGCGCTGATCCGCGACAAGATCGCCACCGGCGACTGGCAGAGCCATGCGGGCCAGAGCCCGTCCCTGTTCGTGAACGCGGCCACCTGGGGGCTCATCGTCACCGGCAAGCTGACCGCCACCGCGAGCGAGCAGTCCTTGTCCAACGCGCTGACCCGGCTGATCGGGCGCGGGGGCGAGCCGGTGATCCGGCGCGGCGTGGACATGGCGATGCGGATGATGGGCGAGCAGTTCGTCACCGGCCAGACCATCGGCGAGGCGATCCGCAACAGCCGCCGCATGGAAAAGCAGGGCTACCGCTATTCCTACGACATGCTGGGCGAGGCGGCGATGACCGCGGCCGATGCCGAGCGCTACTACAAGGACTACGAGAACGCCGTCCACGTGATCGGCAAGGCGTCGGCCCGCCGGGGCATCTACGAGGGACCGGGCATCTCGGTGAAGCTGTCGGCGCTGCACCCGCGCTACGGCCGGGCGCAGCAGGACCGGGTGATGGGCGAGCTGCTGCCGCGTCTCAAGGCGCTGGCGGTGCTGGCGCGGTCCTACGACATCGGGCTCAACATCGACGCCGAGGAAGCGGACCGGCTCGAACTTTCGCTCGACCTGATGGAAGCGCTCTGCTTCGCACCGGAACTGGCCGGCTGGAACGGCATCGGCTTCGTGGTGCAGGCCTATCAGAAGCGCGCCCCGTTCGTGCTGGACGTGCTGATCGACCTCGCGCGCCGTTCGGGACACCGGCTGATGATCCGGCTGGTGAAGGGCGCCTACTGGGACAGCGAGATCAAGCGCGCGCAGGAAAACGGGCTGGAAGGCTTTCCCGTGTTCACGCGCAAGACGCACACGGACGTGTCGTATCTCGCCTGCGCCCGCCGCCTGCTCGCGGCACCCGACGCGGTGTTTCCGCAGTTCGCGACCCACAACGCCTACACGCTGGCCGCCATCCACACCATGGCGGGCCAGAACTTCCACGCCGGCCAGTACGAGTTCCAGTGCCTGCACGGCATGGGCGAGCCGCTCTACGACGAGGTGGTGGGTGCGGCGAAGCTGAACCGGCCCTGCCGCATCTACGCGCCGGTCGGCACGCACGAGACGCTGCTGGCCTATCTGGTGCGCCGCCTGCTGGAGAACGGCGCCAACACCTCGTTCGTCAACCGGATCAACGACCCCGCCGTGCCGGTCGACGCGCTGGTGGCGGATCCGGTGGCGGTGGTGGCGGCGCTGGCGGCCGAGAACGATCAGCCCGTGGGCCAGCCCCATCCCGGCATCCGGCTGCCGCGCGACCTGTTCGGTGCCGAGCGGCCGAATTCGGCTGGGTTCGACCTGAGCAACGAGCAGCGGCTGGCCTCGCTCGCTGCGGCCGCACTCGGGCAGGCCGCCACCGTGCCGCACGCGGCCCCGGCCCCCGGCGTCGAGACGGCGCCGGTGTGGGACGCGCGCAACCCGGCCGATCGCCGCGACCTCGTCGGCACCGTGTCGGACGCGACCGCCGCGGGGGCGGCGCAGGCGGCCCGGATCGCCGCCGGGGGCTTCGGTGGCTGGAGCGCCACCCCGGCACCCGACCGCGCGGCCACGCTGGAGCGAGCGGCGGACGCGATGGAAGCGCGGCTGCCCGAGTTGGTGGCGCTGGTGGTGCGCGAAGCGGGCAAGTCGTTCAGCAACGCGGTGGCCGAGATCCGCGAGGCGGTGGATTTCCTGCGCTACTACGCCGCGCAGTGCCGCCGCACCCTGGACGCGCACGAGGACCGGCCGCTCGGCCCGGTGCTGTGCATCAGCCCCTGGAACTTCCCGCTCGCCATCTTCACCGGCCAGGTGTCGGCGGCGCTGGCGGCGGGCAACAGCGTGATCGCCAAGCCCGCGGAGGAAACCCCGCTGGTGGCGGCCGAGGCGGTACGCCTGCTGCACGAGGCCGGCGTTCCCGCGGATGCGCTGGTGCTGGTGCCGGGCGACGGCGCGGTGGGAGCCGCCCTGGTGGCGGACGAGACCGTCCGCGGGGTGATGTTCACCGGCTCCACCGAGGTGGCGCGGGCGATCAACCGGACCCTGGCAGCGCGGCTGTCACCGGCTGGTGACCCGATCCCGCTGATCGCCGAGACCGGGGGGCAGAACGCCCTGATATGCGACAGCTCGGCCCTGGCCGAGCAGGCGGTGGGCGACATCGTGGCGTCGGCCTTCGACAGCGCGGGACAGCGCTGCTCGGCGCTCCGGGTGCTGTGCGTCCAGGAGGACGGCGCCGACCGGCTGCTGACGATGCTGCGCGGCGCGATGGCAGAGCTCGCGGTCGGCAACCCGGACCGGCTGTCCACCGATGTCGGACCGGTGATCACCGCCGACGCGCACGACAGGATCCTCGCGCACGTGGACGCGATGCGCGCGGCCGGCCACCCGGTATGGTCCCTGCCGCTGGGGCCGGACCACGAGCAGGGCAGCTTCGTCGCGCCGACGCTGATCGAGATCTCCGACCTGTCGCAGCTCCGCGAGGAGGTGTTCGGGCCGGTGCTGCACGTGCTGCGCTATGGCCGCGCCGAGCTGTTGTCGGTGCTCGACGGCATCAACAGCACCGGCTACGGCCTGACCTTCGGGGTCCATAGCCGCATCGACGAGACCATCCGCCAGGCGCTCGACCGCGCCGAGGCGGGCAACTGCTACGTCAACCGCAACCTGATCGGCGCCGTGGTGGGGGTGCAGCCCTTCGGCGGCCACAACCTGTCCGGCACCGGCCCCAAGGCGGGCGGGCCGCTCTATCTGCGCCGCCTGCTCGACCGCCGCCCGCCGCTGCCGGATGCGTTGCGACCCGGGCACCGGCCGCGCCCCGCGACCCTGTTTCTGGAATGGCTGCAGGGTCGGCTGTCGCCGGAACTGCTCGATCGCTGCCGCGCGCTGCTGAATGCCTCGCCGTTCGGAGCGACGCTGGAACTGCCCGGACCGGTGGGCGAGCGCAACGGCTACGCGCTGCATCCGCGAGGCGACGTGCTGTGCCTGCCCGCCACGGCGGACGGGGCCCTGTTCCAGGTGATGGCCGCCCTCGCGACCGGCAATCGCGCGGTGCTGCCGCCCGACCGTCTGCGGGCGCTGGAAGAGGCCGGCCTGCCGGAACCGTTGCGCGGCCGCCTGATGCCCGAAAGCGACGGCATGGCGGTGTCCGCCGTGCTGTTCGAGGGCGACGGCGACGCGCTCCGCGCAGTGAACCAGCGGATGGCCGCCGGCGATGGTGCGGTGGTGTCGGTGCATCATCTGGGGCCCGCGACGGATATGGGTGCCTGGCCGATGGAATGGCTGATGCTCGAGCGTACCGTGTCGGTGAACACCGCGGCCGCCGGCGGCAACGCCAGCCTGATGAGCATCGGCTGACGGGATCCTCGCCCCGGGCCGGTGCCGCCGGCCGGGGGCGAACCCACCTGCGACGAGCACGCTCGGCGGTCGGCACGGGCGCACCGTCGGGTGCGGAACGGTCCCGGATGCGGCTCCGCGCCGGGTTATATCCACGGGCATGCGGGGGTGGAGAAGCGATCCCAACATAGCCCCGCCGAAAGCGGCGCTCCGGAACGAACAAGACGACAACCGGTTCCTTTCGACCTCGTTCACCGCCCGAGGGCGTCGTTCGCGCCGTCGGTCCGCGGTGCGAGGTCCGTCTTGAGCCTGTCGTTCTCCCAACCCTTGCTGGAGTCCCTGCGCGAGCTCGGCGAGCTCAAGCGGGTCCGGTCCGCAGGCCGGCCCGGGTCGGTGGCGGAACGGTTGTTTCTGAGCGGCTGGTCGATCCTGGTCGGGGGAGCTTCCACGTCCGATGCCGCCGCCACGTCCGTCGCCTCGGCGCTGGCGGCCGCGCGGCTCGGCGACCTCGACCTGCCGACCCTCGCCGAGCTCGGCATCGAGCGGACCGACGCGCTGGGGATCCTGGAACAAGCGGCCCACTCCATGCCCGGCATCGCGGCGGGGTCGTTCCCGGAGCCGGATCTGCCGCCGGGCGCCATTCCGGCTTTCGCGCGGCTGCTCGCCGAGCAGCCCCGCGCCGGCGTCACCTGTCCCGGGCGCCCGCGGCTGATGCTGGAGCCGCCCGAGAACCACGCCGAGCACTGCCTGACGGTCGCCGTTTACGGCGCTCTGCTGGCGCCGGGCTTCGGCGCCGACCCTGCAACGGTGTGGCTGGCCGGCATGGCGCACCACCTGCACAACGCCTTCATGCCCGACGCGGGCTTCACCGGTGAGATGCTGCTGGGCCGGCATCTGGAACCGGCCATGCGCCGCACCACCGATCGTGCCCTGCGCGAACTGCCCTCCGCGCTGGCGGCGCGGGTGGAGGAAGCAAGACTCCTGCTGCCGGATGCCGAGACGCCGGGCGGGCGCGCGTTCCATGCCGCCGATACGCTGGACCGGGTGTGGCAGATCGACCAGCACCTGCGGGCGGGCCGCACCAGCCTGCGGTTCGTGCTGGACGACATGGCGCTCGTGCATGACGGTCCGGTGAAGCCGTTCCAGGACGACGTGCTGCGCGCGGCCGGGCTGCTGCCGTGACCGTTCTCCGCTCGCCGTCCGGGGAAGCGCTGCGGCCGGATGGCGCGCACGCGCTGTCGGACGGCATCCGCCGCTGGCCGGTGATCGACGGGATCCCGTTCATGCGCGCGGGGCGGGAAGCGCTGGCGGACGAGGCGCTGCGTCATCTGGACCGGGGCGACCGCGTGGAAGCGCTGGTGACGCTGCTGGCCGACCAGGACGATTGGTGGACCGGCCCCCGCGCGGAGCCCGACGCGCTGCACCGGCTGGTGCGGGAATGTCGCGTCCTGTCGCTGCGCGACGCGATGACGCTGCTCAGCTGGGGCAGGGTCGGCGATTATTTCGCGCATCGCTGGAGCGATCCCACCTTCATGGCCGGCCTGGCGCTGGCGGAAGCGCACTGGCGCGCACCCGCCACCGCGTTCGAGCTCGCCTGCGGCATCGGCCACCATCTGCGGGCGATGGCTCGTTCCGGCGCCGCGGTGGCCGGCGCGGACGTGGTGTTCGCCAAGCTGTGGATCGCCCGGCACTGGGTGGTGCCCGAGGCGGAGCTGGTGTGCTTCGACGCCGCCGCCCCCTGGCCGCTCGCCGATCGCCGCTTCGACCTCGTGGCCTGCCACGACGCGTTCTATTTCCTGGAGCCGAAGCCCTTCATCCTCGATCGGCTGCGGGCCTTGGCCACGGATGGCACTTTGCTGGTCGGGCACATCCACAACCGCGACTGGCCGAACCTGTCGGCCGGCGCGGCGATGAGCGCGCCGGAACTGGCGGCGATGTTTCCGGAAGCCAGCCTGTTCGACGACGCCGAGCTGACGCAGGCGTTGCTGGAACAGCGCGCGCCCCGACCCGCGCCGGCGGAGGCGCTCGGTGCGGTGGAAGCGTTCGCCGTAGCCGAGGGCGCTCCGCCGGCGCGCGCCGTGGCCGGACGCTTCGCGGCGCCCGCACCGGAAGCCCGTGTGCGGCGCAATCCGCTCTATGACGAGACCGGCACCCTCGGCTGGCCATCGGATCGCTACCGCGCGGAGTACGCGCCACGAGCCACCTATCCGGCCCGCAGCCTGCTCCCGGCGGAGATGGAAGCAGGGCGGGCGCCCCCCGAGGCGCTGCGCCGGCGCGAACTGCTCGACCTGCCGGAGCGCTGGTGATGAGCGCGCCCGGCAGCCCGGGGCTCGGCTGGGGGATCGTCGGCTACGGCTGGGTGGCGCGTGATTTCGCCGCACCGGCCATGCGGCACGCCGGCCACCGCGTCGCGGCGATCGTGGATCCCTCGCCCGCCGCCCGCGCCGCCGCCCACGCGGACGGCATCGCGGTGCACGAGACGCTGAGCGGCATGCTGGCCGATCCGGCGGTGGACGCGGTGTATGTCGCGACCCCGAACCACCGCCACCGCGAGCCGGCGGTCGCGGCGCTCCGGGCCGGTCGGCCGGTGCTGTGCGAGAAGCCGATGGCGGCGACGCTGGCCGACGCGGAAGCGATCGCCGACGCCGCCCGCGCCACCGGCACGCCCTACGGCACCGCGTTCGACCAGCGGCACCATCCGGCGCACGCCGTTCTGCGCGACGCCGTGCGCGGCGGTCGCATCGGCACCGTGACCGCGATCCGCATCGTTTATGCGTGCTGGCTCGGCCGGGACTGGAGTGCGACCGGCGGCGCCGAGAACTGGCGCGCCGACCCGGCGGCGGCCGGCGGCGGCGCGCTGATGGACCTCGCGCCGCACGGGCTGGACCTGGCCGCCTTCCTGCTGGACGAGCCGATCGCCGACGTGACCGCGCTGCTGCAGCGGCGCGTGCACGACTACCCGGTGGATGACGGCGCCATGTTGCTGGGAAGCACGGCGGGCGGCGCCTTGCTGAGCCTCCACGTCGCCTACAACCATCCCGAATCCCTGCCGCGCCGCCGTTTGGAGATCGTCGGCACCGGCGGCCTCCTCACGGCGACCGACACCATGGGCCAGGAGCCGGGCGGCACCGTCCGGTTCCAGGAAGCGCGCACGGCGGAGATCGTGACGCTCGCGGTTCCGGACGCGGAGGCTTCCCCCTTCACCCGGCAGATGCGCGCCTTCGGCGAGGCGGTGCGTGGCGTCGGCCGCGAGCGGTTCGACGCCGCCCGCGACCTGCACACCATGCGGCTGCTGGACCGCGCCTATGCCGCCGCCCGGGGCCGGACCCAGGACCGTATCCGGGACCCGGAAACGGTGTCCGCTTCCTCACTGATGCTGCCGGAGATCGCGTGAGATGCCGCTGAGCTACTACAGCTGTTCGAACTGCGGCCACTGGCAGCATTATTTCGCGCCGCCGCCGGATTGTCCGGTCTGCACCGACACCCGGAACGACCTGCCGCCGGACGGCTGGGACTTCCGGCCCGAGGCGGACGTCGCCTCGAGGTTGCAGGGTTCCTGGCGAACGGTGGGGCGCGACGTGGTGGCGTTCTCCACCAGCCCGCGCTTCGGGTTGAACGGCACCGGCTGGCTGCTGCTGCATCCAGAAGGCAACCTCGCTTTCGAGGCGGCGCCGTACTACACCCCGCCCATGCTGGCCGAGATCAGGCGGCTCGGCGGCATCCGCTATCTCAGCTCGAGCCATGTCCACGGCTACGGCGCGCTGTGGCAGCTCCAGAACGAGTTCCAGCCGGACGTGCTCGCGATCCAGCGCGAGGATCTGCGGATGACCAAGGCGTTCCGCGTGACCTGGCCGTTCGACGAGGCCATGAGCTTTCCCACCGGGCAATCCCTCTATCATGTCGGCGGCCATTACGAGGGGCAGTCGGTGCTGCACGATCCGGCGCGCCGGATGCTGTTCTGCGGCGACGCGTTCAAGATCGACCAGGACGAGCATGGCGAGAATCTCGCCATGTCCACGCACAAGGCGTTCCACAAGGACATCCCGCTCACGCCGGCCGAGCTGCGCCGCTATCGCGACGTGATCGGCGCGCTGGATTTCGACACGGTATGCACCCCGTTCGAATACGGCCCGGGCATCACGCCCGCCATGGCGGTCGCGGTGCTGGAAGACGGCATGCGCGGACCGCCGGGCGTACGCCACATCCCCATGCACGAACTCAGGCAGGCCCGAAGCCCGGACGGCGGGAACATCGGCGGCCAGAACATCAAGCGATGGAGCGCCGCATGAGCGACGAGCTGCGCGCAGTCGCGCGAACCTTCCGCCAGTCTCTGCCGGCCACCGGCGAGGTGTCCGTGATCCAGCTGGGTGGTCTGGATCGTACCGGTATCCCGGTGGTGCAGGCCAACCTCCTCTCACCCGGAACGCCGGTGGTGACGGGACACGGCTACGGCTTCGCGCCGATCGAGGGCGAGGTCGGCGCGCTCGGCGAGCTGTGCGAGGAGGTGCATTGCGCGGATTGGGTGGCGCGCCATCCCGGCGTGGCCTCGTCCTTCGACGAGCTCGTGCGCACGCGGGGCGCGCGGGCAGTGATCGACCCGATGACGCTCTGCCTGCCGGCCGGCGCCGGCTACACGGGCGACACCGTGCTTCGCTGGGTGGAAGCCCGGCGCTGGCCGGGCGGCGAGCCGGTGCTGATCCCCGACGAGTGGATCGCCTCGCACAATTTCGATCTGCCGCCGGGCGAACGCCTGATCACGCCCATCACCAACGGCCTCGGCGCCGGGCTCGATCTGGAACACGCGATCGGCCACGGCATCATGGAACTGCTGCAGCGCGACGGCAACGTGGTGGGCTTCCGCGCGCTGGACCAGGGCGTCGTGATCGATCTGGACGCGGTGCGGGACGAGCCGGTGCGAGCGCTGCTGGCGCATCTGCGCGAGCTCGGCATCGACGTCACCGCCAAGCTCGCCTCCACCGAGTTCGGCATCACCAACCTTTACGTGGTCGGCAACGATCGCGGTATGCCCGCCTCGCCCCTTCAGGTCACGGCGTGCGGCGAGGCCGCGCATCCTGACAAGCACCGGGCGCTGCGGAAGGCGCTGCTGGAATTCTGCGGATCGCGCGCCCGCAAGGTCGGCACGCACGGCGAGCCCGAGATGCTGCGGCGGGTGATGCCGGCCGAGCATGTGGAACGGCAGCTGGCGGCGGTGCAGCTCGACCAGGAGGAACCGCGCGCGCTGCACGCGATGGCGGAATGGCTCGACCAGGACGCGGCGACGCTGCGCGGACGGCTGTCGGACACCGTGTTTTCGCACAAGCGGACGGTGCGCTTCTCCGAGCTGCCCGACGCGGCGGCAGAGCAGGTCGCCACCTCCGCCGCCCGGCTGACGCTGCTTCTGGAGCGGCTGGCCGCGCAGGGAATGGAACCGGTCGTGGTGGATTGTTCCCCCGCCGGTGGCCCGGTGCGCGCGGTCAAGGTCGTGGTGCCCGGCCTGGAAAGCGAAACCATGAGCTATGGCCGCATCGGTCGGCGCGGCGTCGAGCGGCTGCGCGCGCGCGGCGACGCGCTGATCCTGGACGCCCCGCGCGAGGGTGCGAGGCGTGTGCTGCTGCGCCCCGAGGATGAGGAGCGCGCCGGGGGCCCCGCCTGGTTCGACGCGGTGCTGGCCGATCGCATCGTCGGCAGCCTCTACCCGCTCTACCGCGAAACCGGCTGCTTCTCCGCGCAGCTGCTGCGACAGCAACGTCGCACCGCGGAGGGACAGCAATCCCGCGCGGCCACGAAGGAAATGGAGGACGCGTCGTGACCCTTCGCTATGCCTACAACACCAACGGCACCACGCATCATCGCATGGAGGATTCCGTCGCCCTGATCGCGGACAGCGGCTATGACGGCATCGCGCTGACACTGGACCACCATGTCCTCGATCCGATGGCCGAGGGCTGGGAGCGGCGGACGGAAGCGCTCGCCGGCGACATCAGCCGCCGCCGTCTGGGCGTGGTGATCGAGAGCGGCGCCCGTTTCGCGCTCGATGCGCGCGACCGCCATCAGCCGACGCTCGTGAGCCCCACCGCGGAAGGCCGCGCGCTGCGCCTCGCCTGGCTCAAGCGCTGTCTCGAGATCGGCGCGATGCTGGAAGCGGAGGCGATGTCGTTCTGGGCAGGCGCCCTGAAGCCGAACGTCGCCGCGCATCAGGCACAACACTGGCTCGCGGACGGCGTCGAGCAGGTGCTGGCCCACGCCGAGCGCGTCGGCGTGACCGCGGCGATGGAGCCGGAACCGGAACCCGAGGTGGTGGTGCGCACCGTCGACCAGTACCGCACGCTGGCCGAGCGTTTCCCCGCCCTGACCCTGGCGCTGGATCTCGGTCACGTCATGGTGACGCAGGAGCGCGTGCCGGAAGACTCCATCATCGAGTTCGCACCTCATCTCGGCAGCGTCACCATCGAGGACATGAAGCGGGGCGTGCACCAGCACCTGGCGTTCGGCGACGGCGACATGAACATCCGCGGCTGCCTCGACGCGCTGGACCGCATCGGCTTCACCAGGCTGGTATGCGTGGAACTGTCGTCCGACAGCGGCCGCGCCGACATGATGGTGCCGCACGCCCTGGGCTGGCTGAAGGAATGCCGCCGCGCCCGGGAAGCGGCCTGAGGAACAGGACATGAGGATCCTGTTCTGCTCGCGGCGGTATTTTCCGGCGATCAGCGGCATGAGCGTGTATGCGCAGAACCTGCTGCGAGAGCTGGTGGCGGCCGGCCACGACATGACCATGGTCAGCCAGTATCGCGGCGACGAGACCGGCACCCGCATCTATGGCGGCGGTCCGCCGCCGGAGCTCGCCGGCGTGCGGATCCTCGGCCGCCGGTCGTTCGGCGAGGAGAACGGCGGCGATTTCGAACGCGACGTCGAGGACATGCTCGACACCATCCGCGCCGAGCATGCGCGGCAGCCATTCGACCTGCTGCACGCGCAATATGGCTATCCCAACGGCTGGACCGTGCTGCGCGCGGCGCGCGAGCTGGGCATCCCCTGCGTGGTGTCGATTCAGGGCGGCGACGGCCACTGGGTCGGCTCCTGTTGCGAGATGCACCGCCTGGCGATGGTGCGGGTGATCGAGAACGCCAACGCGGTGCTGATCGGCTGCGAAAGCTTCGCCCAGGAGGTGGTGGACCGGCTCGGCGTGGATCGCGACTGCTTCACCATCGTCCCCGGCGCGGTGGACACCTCGCGCTTCGTTCCCGAACCGGGACGCGTGCCGGGCGATGCCGCCGACCCGGTGCGGCTGCTCTACCACGGCCGCGTGGATCGGCGGAAAGGCTCGCTCGACTTCATGGACGCGCTGCGGATCCTGCGCGACGACGGCATTCCCTTCGCGGCCACGGTGTCGGGCATCGGCCCCGATCTCGACGCCACGAGGCAGCGGGCCGCCGAGCACGGGCTGGAGTCCGCGGTGCGGTTCAGCGGCTATGCCGATTACGAAGCGGCGCCGGCGGTCTATCACGGTCAGGACGCCTTCGTGTCGCCGACCTACATGGAAGGCTTCTCCAACACCGTGCTGGAAGCGATGGCGGCCGGGTTGCCCATCGTGTCGTGCCACGCGGTGGGGGTGATGGACTGCCTGCGCGACGACGAGAACGGCCTGCTGGTGCAGCCGGGCGACGTGCCGGCGCAGGCGGCCGCCCTCCGGCGCATCATCGAGGACCGGCCGCTGCGCGCCCGCCTCGCGTCGGCGGCCCTGGCGGAATGCCGATCCACCTATGCGTGGGGCCCGGTCGCCCGGCAGATCATGCGGGTCTATGGCGAGATCGTGCATCAGGCGCCCTCGGACCGGTTCGAGATCGACCTGCCGCGCTCGGATTGCCGCTACCGCGACGCGCCGCATCTGTTGTGACGTCGTCCGTCCCTCCCCCCCTGGCACTGGCCCTGTCGCCGCACCTGGACGATGCCGTGTTTTCCTGCGGCGGCATGCTGGCACGGCTGGCGGCCGACGGGTGGCGCGTCGTGGTCGCCACGGTCTTCACCCGGTCGATGCCAAGCCCGGCCGGCTTCGCTCTGGCCTGCCAGCTCGACAAAGGCCTCGACGCCGACATCGACTACATGGCGTTGCGTCGCGCCGAGGATGCGGAAGCCTGCCGCCTCCTCGGGGCGGACACGGCCTGGCTGCCGTTTCCCGAGGCGCCGCATCGCGGATATCACTCCGCGGCCGCCCTGTTCGCCGATGTTCGCGAGGACGACCGGGCGGCGGAGGCGATCGGCCCCGCCGTCGAGAAGCTGCTGCGGGAGCACTCGCCGGCGCTGATACTGGCTCCGCAGGCGATCGGCGGTCATGTTGACCACGTGGTGCTGGGGCGGGTGCTGGGCACGCTGCTTTCCGACCGGCCCGTGCTGTGGTGGCGAGACTTCCCCTATACGCGCCGCGACGCGCCCAGGGCGCCGTTCGCGGAGGCGATAGGCGCGTTGCCGGAGATCGGCGTCCCGGTGGCGGTCGAGCCCCGCCTCGCGGCCTGTGCCGCCTACCGCACGCAGCTTGGCTACCAGTTCGGTGGACGGGCGGGACTGGAAAGCGCGCTGCGCGATGCCGGCCCGATCGAGCGGTTCCGCCGGCAGGGGACCCTGCCCTTTCCGGCTGCGCGGGCCATGACCCTCGCCGGCGCTCCCGCGTGAGCCGACGCCCCGGCGATGCGACGCGGCTGGACGGTGTGGAGATCGCCCGCAGGCGTGCCCTGCTGCTCCGACCGGGAATGCGTCCGCTGGCCATCTTTGCCGAAAAGCTGCGGCGCGAGCACGGGGTGGCGGTGCCGGACGCCGATCCGCTCGATGGCGGCACGGAGGCTCGGGTGCTGGTTCTGCTGGAACGTCCCGGCCTCGCCGCGGAGGCACCGGGCTTCATGTCGCGGGACAACGCGACGCCCACGGCACGCAACCTCCGCCGGTTCTGCGAGGCGGCCGAACTACACCGCGAGGACAGCCTGATCTGGAACGTGGTGCCATGGGCAGGCAGCGACGCGCGGGGACGCAACCGCGCGCCACGGCCGGACGAGCTGCGACGGGGCCTGGCGGCACTCGAGTCGTTGCTGACGCTGCTTCCGGAGCTTTCGGTAGCCGTGCTGGCCGGCAGCACGGCAGGACGGGCGGCGCCCATGCTCGGCGCGCTGCGGCCGAAGCTCCGCCTGTTCGCGATGCCGCATCCGAGCCCAACCATCGTGTGCACCGATCCCGCGATCCGGACCCGGATCCTGTGTGCACTGGCGCAGGCCGCGACCGCACTCGGTCCGAAACTGCAACCCTGGGAGACGGCAGCATGAGCGAGAACCGACCGGTCCTGGTGACAGGAGGCGCCGGCTATATCGGCAGCCACGCCAGCCTCGCGCTGCTGGATGCCGGCATCCCGGTGGTGGTGCTCGACAACCTGTGCACCGGGGACAGGCGCGCCGTGCCGGACGGCGCCACCTTCATCCAGGGTAGCACAGGCGACGCGGGCCTGGTCGGCGACGTGCTGCGCTTCTTCCAGATAGACGCGGTGCTGCATTTCGCCGGATCGCTGGTGGTCTCGGACTCCGTCGCGAACCCGCTCGGCTATTGGCGCAACAATGTGTGCAACACGTTGAGCCTCGCCGACAGCTGCGTGCGCGCCGGGGTGGAACGGATGGTGTTCTCCTCGACCGCCGCCGTGTACGGGCCGTCGGATGCCGCGATGGTGGGCGAGGATGCCCCCACCGCGCCGATCACGCCGTATGGCAGCAGCAAGCTGTCCGCCGAAAGAATGTTGGCCGAAGCCGGCGCGGCCCATGGGCTGCGCGTGGCGGCGCTGCGCTATTTCAACGTGGCCGGCGCCGACGGCGCCGGCCGCACCGGCCAATACACGGCCGGCGCCACGCACCTGATCAAGGTCGCCTGCGAGGTCGCCACGGGACAGCGCGACGCCCTGGACGTGTTCGGTGAGGATTACGGCACGCCGGACGGCACCTGCGTGCGCGATTTCATCCACGTCTCCGATCTCGCGGAAGCGCACGTGCTGGCCTTGCGCTATCTGCGGCGGGGGGGCGAGGCCACCACGCTGAACTGCGGCTACGGAACCGGCCATTCCGTTCGGGCGGTGGTCCGGGCGGTGGAACGAGAAACCGGCCGTCCGCTGCCGCTGCGCCGGGCCGAGCGGCGCCCCGGCGACATTCCGGCATTGGTCGCGAGGGCGGACCGGATCAGGCAGACGCTCGGCTGGCAGCCGCGTCATCAGGGGCTGGATCGCATCGTCGGCTCATCGCTGGCGTGGGAACGGCGCATGTTGTCCGACCGAAGGCCGGACGAAGACCGGAAGCCGCGACCGGCGACCTCCGCACGCCCGATGCTGACGCACTAGTCTCTCACGATCTTGTGTTGTTGATGAGTAGACCGGCAGTGTCTGCAATCAAAGATGACATGTGCCTGACCTGACGTCATCCCGGCTGATCAGGTCTTGACCAGCTTGTTGTTTGGTAACTCATGATGCGGGTTGCAGGACCAGATGTTGTGATACTGGTCCGGCCAGTGTGAGGCGAAATCGACCCGGTGGTGTCATCGCCCCCGACAGTGCGATTATCGGCCCACTTGCCGGGCCGCGGCCACGGGACTTAGCGTTTCCTCGCCGACACATAATAAAACAACGCAGCAAACGTCGGTGACATTGCCAAAACAGGCGAGGAAATCATGCGACGCATCCAAGGTCTGCTGGCGTCCAGCATCATCGCTGCCGCCGGCGCGCTCTGCTGCGATCCGGCAGGCGCGCAATCCTTCACCCCGATCAAGCCGCCCGCCGTACCCCTGGTCACGCGGGAGCCGTATCTCAACGTCTGGCTGCGCACCAACACGGCGCAGGCACCGGGCGTGTGGCCCGCGCATTGGAACGGCGCGGTCAAGGCGATCACCGGGATCGTCCTGATCGACGGCCAGCCCTTCCTGTTCCTCGGCGCGCCGTCGACGCCGAAGATCACCCGGCAGATGGTGCAGACGTCGCTCGTGACCACCGCAACCCAATCGAAATTCACCTTCACGGGCGGTGGCGTCGAGCTCGATGTCGACTTCCTGTCGCCGGTGGAAGCGAAGGATCTGCGCCGTCTCAGCATGCCGCTGTCCGACATCGTCACCAGTGCCCGCAGCAGCGACGGAATCGCGCACAAGGTGGAGGTCTATTACGACATCAGCGGCGAATGGGCGCACGGCGACCCCACGCAACTGATCCGGTGGGCGCCCGAAACCATCAACCGCGACGCCGACGGCAGCAGCCGGAAGGGCACCCTGTCGGCATGGACGGTGACGCCGAATTCTCCCACGGTGTTCCAGCAGGTGAACGACTACCCATCCTGGGGAACGGTGCTGTTCGCCACCGAGACGACCAAGGCGCTCACCACCCAGTCGGGTGCCGATGCCGACGTGCGCACCCAGTTCGTCAGCTACGGCAAGCTGACCGGCGGCAATGACGGGGTGCAGCCCCGCGCCATCAACGACCGCTATCCGGTGTTCGCGTTCTCCAACGATTTCGGCAGCGTTGGCAGCACGCCTACCGCGTCCTTCACGGCCCTGATCGGACATGTGCGCGACCCGGCCATCAACTTCGTTGGCAACGGCATCCCGTCGCTTTGGCGCCAGTACTGGCCGGCCTATGAGAGCATGCTCGCCTTCGCCTTCAACGACGCGGCTGCCGCCCTGAAGCGGGCGGACAAGCTGGACGCGGCGATCGACAAGGCGTCGAGCGCGGTGGGAGGTGCCCATTATTCCGCGCTCACCGCCCTGTCCCTGCGCCAGGCCTTCGCGGCGACGGAGCTCACCGGCACCTCGACCGACGATCCCTACCTATTTCTCGAGGAGATCAGCTCGGACGACAACGTGTCGACGGTGGACGTGATGTATCCGTCCATGCCCGCGTTCCTGTACATGAACCCGGAGCTGGTGAAATACCTGCTGGCGCCCGTGATCTCCTACTCGGAGTCCGGCCTCTGGCCGCAGCTCTTCGCGCCGCACGATCTCGGGTCGACGTACCCGAACGCCACCGGCCACAACGACGGCGGCGGGGAGAACATGCCGGTCGAGGAAACGGCCAACATGCTCATCATGGCCGACGCCTACATGCAGCATGTCGGCAAGGCCGACGCGGCGGTCTATGCCAACGACCATTACGCCCTGTTCAAGCAGTGGGCGACCTATCTCCTGACAATCCCGGCCGGCGTGCGCTATCCCAACGCCCTCGATCCGCAATTCCAGAACCAGACCGACGATTTCACCGGGCCGATCGCGCACAGCGTCAACCTCGCCCTGAAGGGCATCGAGGCGGTCGGCGCCATGGGGCAGATCGCGAAATACGCGGGCAATACCAGGGACGCCAAGTATTTCCGCCAGCAGGCCGAGCAGCTCATCAGCTCGTGGGTGCAGCTTTCGCAGAACAGCACCGGCAGCCATCTGCTGCTGCAATACAAGGAGCCGGCCAACCCCTATAGCGGCGACACGACGGGCGAACCGGACAGCTACTGGAGCCTCAAGTACAACGCCTATCCGGACAAGCTGCTCGGGCTGAACCTGCTTCCGCAGAGCATCCTCACGGAGGAGGCGGACTTCTACAAGACGCAGGAACATCCCACCGGCATCCAGCTCGATCCCCGCACCATCGACAACCCGCCGCACACCTTCACCAAGGCGGACTGGGAGCTCTGGACCGCGGCCAGCACCAACGACCCCACGCTGGCGCAGAACATCATCGACGAGGTCTATACCTACGCCAACACCACGATGTCCGGGGTGCCGTTCCCGGACTATTACGATCCGAACAGCTCGTTCAACGCGTTCACCGCCCGCCCCGTGGTCGGCGGACTGTTCGCGCCGCTGACGGTGGCGACGCCGGCGAAATAACCAGTCGCGTCGAAACAAGGAGCCCGGTCCGCGATCGTCGCGAACCGGGCTTCGTCACGCGGACAATCCTTTCATGAACACGACCCGTCGGCTCACGCCGGCAGCCGCCCCAGGAACGCATCGGCGCTGCGCAGGCCCAGCGCCATGATGGTCAGGGCAGGGTTAGCCGACAGCGCGCTCGGAAACACCGAGTTGTCGCAGATCCACAGATTGTCGATCTCGAAGGACCGCCCTCGGCCGTCCACCACCGCGTCGTCGCCGTCCGGGCCCATGCGGCACGTCCCGATGGTGTGGGCGTAGCGCGTCAGCGTCCAAAGGTCGGACGCGCCCGCTTCCTCCCAGATTCGGGACAACACCCGCTCGGCATGAGCGTGGATACGCTGCTCGTTCTCGCCGGCGCTGAAGCTGATCAGCGGCTTCGGCATGCCGCTCTCGTCCAGCTCGTCCGACAAGGTCAGGCGGTTCTCCTCGTACGGCAGGCAGTCGCCGTTGATGCCGATGCCGATCACCCGGTTGTATTGCGCGAGATAGTCGGTCAGCCCCCGTCCCCACAGGCCGCGTCCGCGCGCCACCTGGTTCGCCCAGGTCACCGGCATGATGCCCAGGCTCTGCACCAGATAGCCGCCCACGAAATCCGCGTCCGCCGGCCGCACCATGTCCTCGGAGATCAGCGAGGACGGGTAGCCCTTGTTCGGCCTGATCTCGCGGTCCACGGTGCCCCAGACCTGTGTGGCCACATGGGCCATGTAGTTGCGTCCCACCTGGCCGCTGCCGTTGCAGAGCCCGGCATGCAGCAGCAGCCGCGGCGTTTCCACGGCGCCCGCGCACAGGAACAGCGCGGCGCAGCGTTGTCGGCGTTCCCGCCCGTCTTCCCGGTAGATCACGGCCGAAACGCGTCCCAGAGCGTCCCGCTCGATACCCGTCACCATGCAGTTCGGCCGGATCTCCGCGCCGTCCAGCACCGCGGCGGGCAGGAAGGTGGTGTCGCCACCCGCCTTGGAGCCGTTGCGGCAGCCTTGATGACAGGCGCCGCAATGGATGCAGCTCTCCCGCGTCCCGAACCCCGGCTGCTCGGTATCGCGCGTGACCAGCGCCGCCGGAGCGTCGGTGGCGCGGATGCCCAGGGAGTCACAGGCCCGCGCCATCGCGTCGGCGGCCTGGTTGCGGGCCACCGGTGGCTGCGGATAGCGCCGCGACGGATCCCACGGATAGTTCCGCGGACCGGAAACCTGGATCGCCTCCTCGACCTCTCGCAGATAGGGCAGCAGCGCGTCCAGCCCGAACGGCCAGTCGCGGCCCCGTCCGGTCTCGGTCCGCAGCCGCAGGTCGCGGGCATCGGGGCGCGGCACGAAGGCGCCCCAGTGCAGCAGGGAGCCCCCGACCCCGGTGCCGGAATTGTTGGCGCCCATGGGCTGCGGCGTCGTGCCGCCGGCGAGACGCTCGGCGAGCCAGTACAGTTCCGTGGCTTCCGTTTCGTCCGCGGCGTGATCGCGCGGAGGGCCCGGGGCGCCGGCTTCCAGCGCCACCACCCGCAGGCCGGCGGCCGCGAGCCGCGCCAGCACCGGGGCCCCTCCGGCGCCGGTGCCGACCACCACGACATCCACCACCTCCTCGTCGGCGAAGCGCCTTTCCGGCAGCGACAGGATCCCGGTCATGCCCCGGTCTCCGCCAGCACCCGCCCCGGTCCGGGCGGGGTTCGGGGCTCCCATGCCTCGCGGCGGTCGAGATGCGACCCGTCGAAGCCCCGCAGCCTCGGCTCGTCGCCGCCATTGCCGATGCCGCCGTATCCCAGCCGCGCCATGGTGGCGGGGTGCGACACGAACAGACGCACCGCGTCTCCCCGCACATCCTCGAACCACGCCAGCATCTGGTGCGGCGACAACCCGTCCGCCCGGCACTGCCCCGCCTGCACCTCGTGCAGCAGCGCATCCTGTCCGGCACCGTCGAGGCACAGGAACGGGCAGCCGGCGCCCTGCCGCGCGACGGCGTCCAGGGTGCGCAGCCCACGCTCGTAGGCCTCCGCGTCCGGCGGCAAGGTCGCCACGCGCCAGCCGTCGCCGCCACCGGCCGCGAGCTGCGCGTCCAGCCGCGCCGCCAGGTCGATCGTGCCCTGGTTCGCCTCGTCGCTCGTCTGCGGCAGCACCCGCGCCATCACCGCCCGAAGCAACGCGAGGGCGACGGGGGTCAGGACCTGGGGAGCGTAGGCAGGATCGTCCGCCTCCATCCGCTTCTCGAGCGCCGCGCGCACCCGTCGCGACACGCGGTCGGACGCGATGAAGGCCCGATAGGCCTCGTCCGGCAGAACAGGCCCCGCAGCGACCCCGGGGAACGCCCCATCCTTTCGCACGAACGCGGCGACGGCGTCCGCGACCTCCTTCGGACGCTCCAACGGCAGCAGGTGACCCGCATCGAGCACCAGCAGCCGGCCATGCGCCAGATGCGGCAGCATCAGGGCGCGCTGCGCGTCCGGACCGAGGTCGGCATCCGCGCGGCCGGCCAGCACCAGGGCGGGTGTCCGCAGGACGCCGATCCGCTGCTGCCAGTCTTCCGCCGCCCCGACCGTCAGCCAGGCCCGCCAGGCGCGCTTGTCGGCTCGCAGGACGTCTTCGACGGCCGCCTGCTCCCGGTCGGCGGGCAGCGGCGAAGACACGTTGGCGGCCACGAAGATGCGCGCCTGCTCGCGGTCGCGGGCGGGGCCGTCCCGGAACCATTGCAGCATCTCGCGCCGCCGTTCCTCCGGGATGGGCTCGGGCGACGGCGGGGAGCCTGCCATCAGCACCAGCCGTTCCAGCCCCGACAGGCCCGCCTCGCCATCTTCCGCGCGCCGGGCCACCGCCAGCGCCACCTTGGCCCCCATGCTGTTGCCGAGCAGCCCCCAGCGCACCGGCGCTGCCACACGCACCAGTTCCGCCACGTGGTCGGCCAACTGCTCCACCTCGTGCCTTCCGGGCATGGGCGTATCGCCGAAGCCGGGCAGGTCGATGCCCACGCACCGGACGCCGTCCCCCAGGCACGCGGACGGCCCGTCCCAGCTCCGGGCGCTGCCGCCGAGGGCATGAAGACAAAACAAGGTGATGGCGTCGCCCGCGGGGGCGGCACTTTGTTGCATGAGCAGGTCCGGCAATGGGAAAGGCCAACGCGGAAACCGTCATGCGCCGCGCCGGTTGCCATCCGGCCCGTGGTTCAATGCCGGCAGGATTCGAGGTTCGGCGCGCAACCCATCGCTATCGTCCCGCGGCTTCCGTTTCGTCCGCGGCATGATCGCGCGGAGGTCGCAGGGCGCCGGCTTCCAGCGCCGCCACCCTCAAACTGGCGGCCGCGAGCCGCGCCAGCAACGGATCGTCCCGCCGCTCTCCGCGAGCCGATCCGGTTTCGCTGTTCAGGGACCCGCGTTCCTATGTGGCAGCCGCCGTCGGACCTCAGCGTGCCCGCCGAAACGCGGACGGCATCGGGCAACGGCCGTCGGCCCCGTGCATCGGGTTGCTTCAGGACCGCCATCGGGCGTCCCCGCCGACAGGAGACGGAGCATCGCCAGCCCCGACGTCGAGCAGAACCATCCGGCTCGCGTGAAGGATCCGTCGCGCGAGCGGCGAAGGAGAACAGGGACGAGAAGATGTTTCCGCACACCACCGGGGGCGCGGCGACGTCCGACACGGCGCCGAGGGACGGGTGAAGGATGCGGCGACCGACAGGCGCCTCAAGAAGCACCGACCGTGGCGCGCGGCAGCGAGAAGTGCCGCAGAACCCGTTCCGGCCGCGCTCCGCCACAGCGGCGCCGGGCGCCGCCGGTGCTTCTAGCGCAGGAAGACCTTCGGCACGCCCTCGGTGTTGAGGCAGGAACAGATCACCACCCCCGCCCACAGCACCATGGACAACATCGCGGTAACCCGGGATTCGCGACTCGCCGGCACGCCGCTCAGCAAGGTCGGCTTGAGGGTGCGGCGGTGGCCGAACCAGCCTAGGGTCATCGCGATCGCCATCAGCAGCAGCTTGGGCGTGAAATAGCCCCGGCTGCCGACATGCACCGGGTCATAGAAGAAGAGCAGCACGCCGGTGACCATGCACACGGCGAACGACCAGTGCAGCCAGGGCAGCACGAGCTCGGTCACCGGCCGCAGCGGGATGTGCGCCTTGCGGTTCCAGATGCCGCCCTGGAGCATCAGCACCATCCCGAAGAACACCGCCATCGACAGGAGGTGCAGGATCCGCAGCAGGAAGTGGATCGGCTGGATCCAGAAATGGAACATCCGGCTGTCGAGGGCGATCAGCAGCCCGAACGGCAGCCGCATGAACTCAAAGGGATGCGACGACATCGGCGCGCTCGACCTCCTCAACCACGGCGGCGCACCGCGGCATGCCAGCCATCGGCCGGGGACCTAGCACTAAAAGCTTGCCGATGCGAATGGCTCGCAGTATCAGGCCGCGACCGTCTCGCGGCTGTCACGGAGCAGCCGCCCCATGATCCTCGGGAACCCCTTCATGCGCATCGGGATCTTCCTCGGTGCGGCCGTCCTGCTCGCGGTCCCCTTCCTGACCGCCCGTGCCGACGAGCCGCTCGTCTTCAAGCTCACGCTGAAGAACCACAAGTTCCAGCCGGACCATCTCGACGTGCCCACCGGGCAGCGCTTCCGCATCCAGCTCACCAACAACGACGACACCACCGACGAATTCGAGAGCTACGACATGAAGTTCGAGAAGATCGTCACCGTGGGCTCCACCGTGACGGTGCGCGCCGGCCCATTGCATCCAGGCACCTACAAGTTCTTCGACGACTACCATCCCGAAAGCGCGGTCGGGACCGTCACGGCGACCGAAGGAAAGTAAGCCCATGCTCGCCAGCCTGCTCATCGTCTTCCGCGAGGTGCTCGAAGCCGGCCTGATCGTCGGCATCGTGCTCGCCGCCACCGAGGGCATCCGCGGCCGCGCGGCCTTCATCGCCGGCGGCATCGGCGCCGGAGTGCTCGGTGCCGCCATCCTCGCCTGCTTCGCCGGATCGCTCGCCAACCTGTTCAGCGGCAACGGCCAGGAGGTGTTCAGCGCCGCCGTGCTCTGCGTCGCGGTGGTGATGCTGGGCTGGCACAACATCTGGATGGCGAAGCACGGGCGGGAGATGGCGCAGGACATGCGCCGCCTCGCCGGCGAGGTGGCCGAAGGACGGCGCTCGCTGTTCGCCATGGCCGTCGTGGTCGCGGTGGCGGTGCTGCGCGAGGGCTCGGAAGTCGTGCTGTTCCTGTACGGCGTCGCCGTGTCCACCAGGACCGGCTTCCTGTCCATGCTGGGCGGCGGACTGCTCGGGGTGCTGGCGGGCGGCGTGCTGAGCTGGCTGATCTATCGCGGGCTGGTGGCGATCCCGGTTCGCCGGCTGTTCGCGGTCACCACCGCGCTGGTGGCGATCCTGGCCGCCGGCATGGCCGGACAGGCGGCCGCCCTGCTGGCCGGCGACGACATCATCCCGGCCTGGGGCTACCAGCTCTGGGACACCTCCCGGATCCTGTCGGACGGCTCGCTGCTCGGCCGTGCCGCCAAGGCACTGGTCGGATATTCCGATCGCCCGATGGGCGTGCAGGTGGCGGCCTGGCTGGCGACGCTGGTGGTGCTGCTGGTGGCCGGCCGCGCGGTCTCGGCGACCCCGCGCAGCCGCCATCCGGCGGGTGTGTCGCTCAGCCGCGCCGGCCACTGATCCTTCCCGCCCCACAGGAGCTTCCACTATGCGCTTCCCGACGGCCGCCGCCCGCGGCGTGGCTCTCCTCCTCTTGGGCGTCGCCCCCCTATCCGCGGCGATCGCCCGCGAGTATCCGGTGGGCGGCCCGGTGCACGCCCACGACATGGAGATCGCCGCGAACTACCTCGTCGGGGTTGAGATGGCCCCCATGCCGGCCGACATGCCGATGGGCCCGGGGACCATCCATCTCGAGACCGACGTGCATGCCCTGGCCGACAACCAGTGGGGTTTCCCGGACGGTGCCTGGGTGCCCTATCTCGGCATCGACTACGTGCTGACCAAGCAGAACAGCGGCTGGACGGCCAAGGGTCGCCTCATCCCCATGACGGCCAAGGATGGTCCGCACTACGCCAACAACGTGAAGATGGACGGACCCGGCACCTACACGGTGGCCTTCCGCTATGCCTCGCCCGAGAGCACCGGGTTCGCGCATCACGTGGACAAGGAAACCGGCACCCCTGGCTTCTGGGCGCCGTTCACCGAAAGCTTTACCTTCAAATATCCGCAGTGACCGGCCGCCGCCGCGACCGCGGGAGCCATCCGTTTCCTGCATCGCGGTCCTGCGCGGTACGCTCTCCCCGGATGGCGGCGGAGGCGCCTACGCTGAATTCCATGCTTCGGACTTCGGACACGAAACGAATTATCGGCCCGGCTGCCTAGCCGGACCCGCCCACTCGCCTCGTGCGACGTGGCCGGGGGAGGTCGGGTGGCCGGGACGTTCGTTTCCCACACCCCGTGTCCCGATCCGAAAGCCGCTTCCCATGTGCCCGTTTCCCATGCCCTTGTCCGCCGTCGAACCGGCCTGCCGGTCCGTGTTGTTCGAGTTGAACGGCGATCCCGATGCCGGCCTGCCGCCCAGGGTGTTCGGCGCCCTGGCCCGCCGCGACCTGCTGCCCGACCAGGCCCGGGCTGGCCGCCGCGGCGACGCGCTGTGGATGGAGATCGGCATCGACGCCTTGCCGGGCGCGCTGCTGCCGGCGCTGGAAGCCGATCTGCGGCGGCTGGTGGGGGTGCGGCGGTTGTCGGTGATGCTTCGCCCCGACCGGCCGGTCTCCCGCGGGCCGGTTCCGCCCGGGGACCTGCGCGCCGCCTGATCCGCACGCCGGCAGCCCGCGCATCCCCAACGCCGCGGCTTGGCCCCCGCGCGTCGGCCGTGGAAGATGGCGCGGCGATGTTCGATGCTGCTCACCCTTCCCGGTCCGCCCGCCTGCGACACGCGACGCGCGCCGCGCACGAGCGGGTGGATGCCCTGGTGGGCGATACCGGGCTGTTCCGGCACCGCGCGGGCTATCTGCGGTTCCTGCGGGTCCAGCATCGCTTCCACGCCGTGGTCAGACCGTTGTACGACCCGTCGCCGCTCCTGCGCGCGTGGCCGGCCCTGGCCGGGGGTGGGCGCCTCGAGGCGGTGGCCGCCGATCTGCGCGATCTCGGCGCCGCGCCGGACGCGGTCGCGGCCGTCCCGGCCATCCTCCCCGGAGACCCGGCCGCGATCGGCTGGCTGTACTGCGCGGAAGGGTCTTTGCTCGGCGCCGCGATCCTGTTGAAGCGGGCAGCGGCCCTGGCCATCGACGAACATCGCGGGGCGCGTCATCTCGCCGCCCCGGAGGGTGGTCGCGGCCGCCGCTGGGCCGCCGTCGTGGCCGGGCTGGACGCGCTCGACCTTCCCCCGGAACACGAGCAACGCTGCATCGCCGGTGCGCTCGCGGCGTTCGCGCTGTTCGAGACCGGCCTTTCGCCCGCCAGAAACGTCGCCTGACGGCCTCCGGCAGCCCCGCTCGACTCCAACCTCCGTCCCCGCCGCTTCGCCGGTTATCGCCTCCCCGGTGGCGCGGCGATGCTCCGGGCCGGCAGGCGGAGGCGGTGTGTCCCGTCGCGCCGTCACCCTCAGGGAACGGGGACGGCGTCGCGGGAGCCCGCATCCCAGAAGGCGGCCTCCAGCCGCACCGCCAGGCGGAAATCCCGCAGCAGCGTTCCGAACCGTGCTTCCGCGCCCCGTGCCTCCCCCAGCGCATCGAGGCGGCGTCGCCCGTCCTGCGCGACCGCCTGGTACTTCTCGCCGCCATAGGTCTCGATCCAGGCCCGGAACGGATTGCCGTCCAGCCGGGTGGCGGGGTCGGACAACAGCCTGGCGCCGATCTCCCCGTAACCGACGAGGCAGGCGGCGAGCGCGACCTGCAGGTCCAGCAGGTCGCCGCTCTGCGCCCTGTCGAGCAGGAACCCGCCATAAGCCAGCAGCTCGATGGACGGCTCCTCCTGGGCCAGCCGCGTCTCGTCCAGCCCCCATTCGGCGCAGAAGCCGACATGCAGCGGCAGCTCCACCGCCAGCAGGGTGGAAACCCCCTCGGCCGCGAGACGCATCGCCGCCACGTCGTCGCTCTTGTGGATCGCGAGCGCGCCGGCCCGGGCATATTGCAGCAGGAACAGGTAGTCCTGGATCAGGAAACGCCGGAACCGTTCCGGCTCCAGCGTGCCGTCCGCCAGCCGCAGCACGAAGGGATGATGCGTATAGCGGTGCCATTCCCCCTGAGCGCCATCACGAAGCCGGCCGAACAGGTCCTGCATGATGTCGTCCCATCTCGTCGTGGCGCGACCCTCGGCGCGGCCGGCGGCGGATACCGACGATATCATGCAGGCGCACGTCCGGCACGACCGCAGCACCGCTTACCACACGCGCGGTGGGTCACCGCATGATCCTGCCGCCGCAGCCGAGACGATCGGCGCGCGAGGCGCAGCGGTTGAGCGGCGTCCGGGAATTGGCACAACGCGCCGGTCACATCGCCGGGAAGCAGCCGTCGCGACCGTTGCTTCCTGTACGGCGCCGCTTCCTAGGATCGGGAACCGGAACGCGGCACCGCGCGGTTCGTCGCCGTTCCGCAACGAGGTGCGTCCGCGAGACGCACCGATCCCGCGAGGAACGACCATGAACAGGTGGACCCTTCTGCTGGCGCCGGCCCTGATCCTGACCGGCCCCACCATCGCCGCCCGCGCGGCTCCCGACGCGCTGCCGCAGCCGCTGCTGCCCAAGGCCACCCCGTCGGGCGCGGTGATCGAACTGCAGGATTTCGTGACACTGCCCCGCCACGACGACGGAAGCGCCGCGAGGGTGCAGTTCCTGTGCCCGGCCGCGGACAACAGTTCCGACCTGTTCGTGCTCGACGCGGTCGGCATCATCTACCGGGTCAGCGCGGACGGCGCGCAGGTGACACCCTATCTGGACCTGCGGACGCAGAATCTCGGCATCATCTCGCCGACCGGCGAGCAGGGTCTGGTGGGTCTGGCGTTCCACCCGAACTTCGCCGGCGATCCCGCGCGGCCGGGCTATGGCAGGTTCTACACCGCCTACAGCGCCGATCGCTCCAGCGGCACGCCGGACTTCCTGGCCAACGACGATGCGAGCCACCACCAGGTGATCCGCGAATGGACCACCGCCGATCCGTACGCGGCCACCTTCAACGGAAGCTCCCGGGAAGTGCTGCGGGTCGGCAAGTTCGCCGCCAACCACAATGGCGGCGTGATCCGCTTCAACCCGAACGCCCAGCCGGGATCGAGCGACTATGGCAAGCTCTATATCGGGTTCGGCGATGGCGGGGACGGCAACGATCCGCGCGGCAACGCCCAGAACCTGTCCTCGCCCCTGGGAAAGATCCTGCGCATCGATCCGATGGCCACGGCGGGCGGCGCGAAATACGGCATTCCCGCGGACAATCCGTTCCTGTCACAGCCTTCCGCCGGCCCGCTCGTGTGGGCCTACGGCCTGCGCAACCCGCAGCAATTCTCCTGGGAGGTGGGCGGCAACCAGCGCATGTTCATCGGCGACATCGGCCAGAACCAGGTGGAGGAGATCGAGCTCGGCGTGCCCGGCGCCAACTATGGCTGGCAGATCCGCGAAGGCACCTTCGCCACCGGCACCGGCGTGAACAGCGAAGGCGGCAAGAACGACTACGCGTCCTATCCCCTGCCCTCTCCCGACGCGGCCGGGCTGTCCTATCCGATCGCCGAATACGACCACAGCGACGACGCCCGCGACGGCGGCACCCAGGCGAGCGGCGTTGCCGGCGGCTTCCTGTATCGCGGCGCGATGGCGCCGCAATATCACGGCGACTACGTGTTCACCGACTTCGTGCAGGGCAGGATGTTCGGCATCTGGGGCGGCGGCGACCTGTCCACCGCGATGCAGGTGTTCTCCATCGGGCTCCGCTATCACGGCGTGACCTACGACTCGCTGAGCGCCTCGCCGATCGGCGAAGGCAGCCGCTCCGATCTGCGGCTCGGCGAGGACGCGAACGGAGAACTCTACGCGCTGTTGAAGGGGCCCGGCGCCATCTACCGCCTGGTGCTGCCGAGATAGGAGCGCGGTAGACGCACCGCAAAAAGGCACGTCATCGCGCGGCGCGACGGGGATCAGCGGCGTGCCGCGCCTGGCTTTCCTGCCGTCAGATCTCCACGTCCCGCGCGGTCACGTGGGACGCGGCATGGCGGTGATCCTCCCGTGGTCGGCCCGGGCAGCGTCCTCGGAAGAACCGCCCGCTCGTCCAGTCGCTCGGCCGGCTGGCGGACCTGGAGCGGAACGGTGAGGCGTCGTCGTCCTTGTGGCCGCCGGAATGGTGGTGCGTCCGGGCCGCGTGCGACTCGAAGAAGACCATCGGCGTCTTCTGACGCCGATGGACAGTGCCGGATCACGCGTACGCCCCCGATCTCAATGCGGCGTCCGGATGCCGGTGCGACGGGTCGGCGCCGACGGCCGAGCCGCCCCCGTCCGCGCACTGCCGTTTCGCGGCCATGGATGCTTCGGCCAAGGGTCGGGATGGAGGACAGCTCCCCGCCACCGCACCGAAACCGGCACGCCATGCCGGTCCGCCACGGGCAACGACGGGGTTGCTCGTCCCCGCCCCGAAGCTCCGCCGCCGCTCGCGTCCGTCGGCGCGCCCGGGCGCGACGGGCGATGAAATGCGCTAAGCCGGCGCCATGCCCGCTTGTTCCTTTCCCCCGGCGCCGGATCTGGTTCTCGACGCGCTGACGCTCCGGTTCGGCGCGCGCGAGATCTTCGCCGGCCTGTCGGCGGTGCTGCCGGGCGGCCGCTGCACCGTGCTGCTGGGCACCAGCGGCGTCGGCAAGAGCAGCCTGCTGCGGATCGTGGCCGGGCTGGAGCAGCCCACGGCCGGCCGGGTGACGGCGGCGGACGGGGCGCCGGTGCGGGACCGCGTCGCCTATATGGGACAGCGCGACCTGCTGCTGCCCTGGCTCGACGTCGCCGGCAACGTGATGCTGGGAGACCGGCTGCGTGGACGGCGCCCGGACCGCGGCCGGGCGGGGACGCTGCTGGAACGGGTCGGGCTGGCGGGACGGGAGCGTGCGCTGCCGGCGCAGCTCAGCGGCGGCATGCGGCAGCGCGTGGCCCTGGCGCGAACCCTCTACGAGAACCGTCCGTTCGTGCTGATGGACGAGCCGTTCTCGGCGCTCGACAGCGCGACCCGCACCCGGATGCAGGATCTGGCGGCCGAACTGCTCCGGGGCCGTACCGTGCTGTTGATCACCCACGATCCGCTGGAAGCCTGCCGGCTCGGGGACACGCTGGCGGTGCTGTCCGGACACCCGGCCCGGCTCCAGGAGCGGATCCCGATCCCCGGCCCCACCCCGCGGCCGCCGGACGATCCGGCGCTTCTGGCGGTGCAAGGGCGGCTGATGCGCCAGCTGATGACGGAGGCGGCGTGAGAGAGGCTCGTTCGAAGGAGCCCTCGCGCCCCTCGGCGCCGACGGATGTCGCCCAGCCCGCGCCGCGCCGCGCCGGGGCGGATAGACCGCGCGGCGGGTGGGGCGGCGGGTGGGGCGGTGGATGGCGCGGCGGGTTCCGTCCACTCGTGACCCTGGCAGGACTGCTCGCCGCCTGGTGGCTGGCGGTGCGCTGCTTCGCGATCCCGGCCTATCTGCTGCCGGACCCAGGTTCGGTGGCCCGGGCGCTGTGGTCCAACCGCGCGCTCCTGCTGGACAGCACCGGAACCACTCTGGCGGAAACCGTGATGGGCCTCGTGGCCGGCACGCTCGTCGGGGCGGGATGCGCGCTGCTGATGGTGCTGTCCGCCCGGGTGGAACGGTGGCTGATGCCGATCGTGCTGCTGAGCCAGGCGGTGCCGATCTTCGCGCTGGCGCCGCTGCTGGTGCTCTGGTTCGGCTTCGGCATGGCGTCCAAGGTGGTGATGGCTGTGCTGGTGATCTTCTTTCCGGTCACCGCGGCCTTCGCGGACGGCCTGCGCCGCACGGCGCCGGGTTGGCTGGAGCTGGGGCGCACCATGGGCGCCTCGCCGGCTGCCCTGTTGTGGCGCGTGCGGCTGCCGGCGGCGCTGCCGGCGTTCGGGTCGGGGTTGCGCATCGCCGCCTCCATCGCCCCCATCGGCGCGGTGGTGGGCGAGTGGGTCGGTGCTTCCTCCGGGCTGGGCTACGTGATGCTGAACGCCAATGCCCGCACCCGCACCGACCTGATGTTCGCCGCCCTGGCCGTGCTGGCGGCGATGACGATGCTGCTCTGGGTGCTCACCGATCGGCTGCTGCGGCGGCTGATCTTCTGGGCACCGGAGGAAGGCGGCGGCTGACGGCCCGGACGCGGGAGGGGCATGGCCTCCTCATCCGCGCATGGACGGATGTCGGCCGTGGGGCGGACTATCCAAGCGCCGCGCCCTCCCGGGTGACCAGGCGATCCCGTTTCAATCGCTCCCCCGCTCCACCGGCACCGTCGGCGGGCAGGATGGCGTGCCCGATCGAGGTCCGATCGCCGCGAAACGGAAACAGGCAGACCCGGAAGAGCAGACCCGGAAAAGTAGGCCCAGGCGGGCGAACGCCGCCGCGCTCAGGCCACGCTGTCTCGGCGGTCGCGGATCTTCACGTAGGCCAGCGCCGCGTGCTCGGCGCAGTACGGCTTGCCCGGCACCGGCTCGTCGCCGCAGAAGCGGAATTCCTTGGTGCCCGGCTCGCCCAGCGGCCAGCAGCAGGTCAGGCCGCGGCGGCGCGGTTCGGCCGACACCGCGCGCAACGGCGCCCGTTCCGGCACCGGACGGGAGGGCGGTGCCTCGGCGCGCGCCGTCCCGGTGTCGGCTTCGGACGCGTCCGGCGGCACGGGCTTGCGCAGCGGCACCACGGACGCTTCCGCGACCGGCGACGACGGCACGCGATCGGCCGGCGCCGCGACGGTCTCGGTTGGAGCGGAGGCGACCGCCTCGTTCGCCGCCGGGGCGGCCACCGACGCTGCCACTGGCGCCGCCACCGGAGGCACCACGGTCGCGGCCGGAGCGACGGATACCGGCCGAGGTGCCGGGACCGGAGCCGGCGACGGCGCCACCGTTTCCGCCGCATCGAGTGCTGCCGCGGACGCGATGTCGGCGGCGCCCCGGCGCGGCCTCGGCGGCGACGCGACGGAGACGGGCGACAGCCCGGTGCTGCCTGCGTCGATGATCTTGCGGATCGGCGACGGACGCGGCGGCAGGCTGAGGCGATGCGCCTTGCCCACCACGGCGTTCTTGGTGACCGACATGCGCCGGCCGATCTCCGCGGTGGACAACCCTTCCTGCCAAAGCGCGCGCAGAAGGGAGATCGACTCCTCCGTCCAATCCATCACACCGGTTCCTCAACGCTTCCCTGCGACGGGAACGCTAACGCCTACAGCGCAGGCGTCTCAACCGAGGGATGCAAGAATCTTGTGGACGGCACGCGGGATAAGACCCTCGATTCCGGTGGGCGAGTCGGGGGACGGAATCGTTTCACGCAGCGTCGAGCCGCAGGAAACGAAATTCAGCTCCTGATGAGCCGGATCCGCTTTCCGTCCACGCCCACCGACACGCTGCCCGACCGGAGCGCCAGCGCGTCGGCGCCGAATACCTCCCGGCGCCACCCGTGCAGGGGCGGGATGTCCGGCTCCGACTCGGTGGCGAGCCGGTCGATCTCCTCCGACGATGCCACCAGCCGGGGCGCCACGTCATGCTGCTCGCATTTGGCGGCCAGCAGCACCTTCAACAACGACACGAGGGCCGGCGACGGGCGGGGTCCGTCCTTGCGCGGCGCCAGGGGCAGGCTCGCTTCCGGCAGGGCACGGCCGGCCGCCACCGCGTCCAGCAAGCCGCTGCCGCTGCGCCCTTCGGCGAAACCGCGGCTGACGCCCCGGATGCGGCCGAGCGCCTCGGCATCAGCCGGGGCGGTGGCGGCGATCTCCAGCAGGCTCTCGTCCTTGAGCAGGCGCTGGCGCGGCACGTTGACCCGCTGCGCTTCGCGCTCCCGCCACGCGGCGATGGCGCGCAGGATGCCCAGCATGCGGCGGTTGCCGGTGCGCGGACGCAGCCGTTCCCACATGGTGTCCGGATCGGGCCGGAAGGTGGCGGCGTCCGTGAGGGATGCCAGCTCCTCCGCCACCCATTCCAGCCGCCCTTCCCGTTCCAGCCGCTCGCGCAGCTTCACGTACACGTCGCGCAGATGGGTGACGTCGGCCGCCGCGTAGGCGATCTGGGCGGGCGACAGGGGGCGGGCGGACCAGTCGGAAAACCGGTGCGCCTTGTCGATCTGGCCGCCGGTCAGCGCCGACACCAGACTGTCGTACCCCACTTGGTCGCCGAAGCCCGCCACCATCGCCGCCACCTGGGTGTCGAACAGGGAGGCCGGCAGCCGCTCGAAGCGGTGAAGGAAGATCTCCAGATCCTGCCGCGCGGCGTGGAACACCTTCACCACCGCCAGATCGTCCAGAAGCTCGCCCAGGGGTGCGAGGTCGATCCCGTCCGCCTGGGCGTCGATCACCGCCACCTCGTGGGCGCCCCCCAGCTGCACCACGCAGAGCTCCGGCCAGTAGGTGCGCTCGCGCACGAACTCGGTGTCGATGGTGACGAAGGGCTCCTGCCGCAGCCGGGCCACGGTGTCGGCGAGCGCCCCGGTGCTGGTGACCAGGATGGGGTCCGGAAAGCGATTCCGGTCGGACCGTTTCATGGTGAACGATCTACACAACCCGGTCCCATGGCGGAAGCGCCCGTGACGGACATGTGGCGGATCGGCACGGCGGGGAAGGCCGGTCTTTCCACCTCCGATAACCGGCGGCGTGGCGCGCGCCTCGGAGACCGGATGCCTTCCCGGCCGCGCCCCGAAGCCCCGAACCGACGACCGCTTCAAGAAGAGGTGAGCCGCGACCACCCATGCGATCGTCGCGTTATACCACGAACCGTAACGAGCTATCGTCTTCCTCACCTCCTCAGCAGGACGAACAGCATGCCGCGATTCCCGAGGGTTCTGCTCAGCGCGTTTTCCCTCCTGTGCATCGGCGCGACCGGCGCCCGGGCCGCGTCCCCGGCACAGAACCAAGTCACCGGCCTGGCGACGCCGGGCGTCGACGTACGCTGCCTGTGGCGGCACAGGGTGGTCTACGAGCAGGAGTTGCCGGCGGCCCTCCGGGACTGCCGCACCAGCAAGCCCGATCTTACCGGAAACGCCGCGCTACAGCAGGACGCGCTGGCGCACCACGTGCTCTTCACCATCCGTCCGCACGACGATGCGATCCTCAAGCGCCAGCAGGAGCGCCCTCAGATCGGCTCCTTGATCCCCGGCGTTGATCTGGATGGCCAGCTGAACAACGTCGGCGTGGACGCTCCGTCGGGCACCTGAGCGACGTCCCGCTCGCCTACCGGAACGGCCGCCGGGCCTATCGTTCGTCCCGATGCTCCGCGTCCGCGGCGCCCCCTGGAGCACCCGCTACCTCGCGAAAGCCGGTCCCGGGAAGAAGAGCGACGACGAGTCCGGACACCCCGACTATAGCCCCGGGGCAGGATACACCGTGCCGGGCACCCTGCCGCGGGCCCGAACAGGCGCGCGAGGCCGGCCGCTTCGTTCGCCGCCGCCGTGCCCGGCCGGCACCGAGAGTCGTGACGCTTTCGCTCGCGGTGGCATTCCCGTGGGTGTTTGCGACGTTCCGCCGCCCTCGTGATCTCACAAGCTCCCGGAACCGCTCCGCCGCTTCGACCGCGGCCGGCATCAGGATAGATGCCGTCCTGTACTGGCGACCACGGCCATGAGGACGGGAACCGCAGAACTGCGCCGCCCCGTCCCTCGTTCCCGGGCGGCGCTCCTGGTCGGCGCTCCCGGTCGGCGTCCCCAGCCGCGCCCCGGCGCGAGGCGGGGGATCGCACCGCTTGACACCGGAAGCGCCCCCCGGCTTCCTCCGCCCGATTCCAAGCAAAGGCCTCGCGCGCGACCCGCCGGTCCGCGCCCCGTACCGGGGCCGCCCAACACGGGGTTCAGCCTGACCATGCACGCCTATCGCACCCACAACTGCGCCGTCCTGCGCGCCGCCGATGCCGGCCAGACCGTCCGGCTGTCCGGCTGGGTGCATTCCAAGCGCGACCATGGCGGCCTCCTGTTCATCGACCTGCGCGACCATTACGGCCTGACCCAGATCGTGGTGCCGGGCGGCTCGCCCCTGCTGGAGATCGTGGAGCGGTTGCGCGTGGAAAGCGTGATCACCGTGTCCGGCGAGGTGGTGCTGCGCGACCCGGCTACCGTGAACCCGCGCCTGCCCACCGGCGAGATCGAGGTGCGGGCGTCCGACCTCGCCGTTCAGTCGGAAGCCGCCGTGCTGCCGCTGCAGGTCGCGGGCAACGAGCATTACGGCGACGAGCTTCGTCTGGCCTATCGCTATATCGACCTGCGCCGCGAGCGCGTGCACCGGAACATGATGCTGCGCGCGCAGGTGATCGCCTCGCTGCGGCGCCGGATGGTGGAACAGGGCTTCACCGAGTTCCAGACGCCGATCCTGACCGCGTCCTCGCCGGAAGGCGCGCGCGACTTCCTGGTGCCGGCGCGCAACCATCCGGGCAAGTTCTACGCGCTGCCGCAGGCGCCGCAGCAGTTCAAGCAGCTGCTGATGGTGGCGGGCTTCGACCGCTATTTCCAGATCGCGCCCTGCTTCCGCGACGAGGCGGCCCGCGCCGACCGCTCTCCCGGCGAATTCTACCAGCTCGATTTCGAGATGAGCTTCGTCACCCAGGAAGACGTTTTCGCCGCCATCGAGCCGGTGATCGGCGGGGTGTTCGCCGAGTTCGGCGGCGGCCGCAAGGTCGACGCGGCACCCTTCCGCCGCATCCCGTTCGACGAGGCGCTGGCCCGCTACGGCTCGGACAAGCCCGACCTGCGCAACCCGCTGCTGATCACGGACGTGACCGAGCAGTTCGCGGACTCGGGCTTCGGCCTGTTCGCGAAGATCGCGGCCGCCGGCGGGCAGGTGCGCGCCATCCCGGCACCGGGCGCCGGCGATCGTCCCCGCTCCTTCTTCGACAAGCTCAACAACTGGGCGCGCGACGAGAAGCAGGGCGGCCTCGGCTACATCACCTTCGACGCAGAGGGTCCCAAGGGCCCGATCGCGAAGAACCTGGAAGCGGATCGGGCGGAAGCGATCCGCAGCGCGTGCGGCCTCGGGGCGGGGGACGCCGTGTTCTTCGTGGCCGGACCGCGCGCCGGCCTGCAGGGCATGGAAACCGTCAAGTTCTCCGGCGCGGTGCGCACCCGCATCGCCACGGAGCTCGACCTGATCGAGCCGGACGCGTTCCGCTTCTGCTGGGTGGTCGATTTCCCCATGTACGAGCTGAACGAGGACACGGGGCTGGTGGATTTCTCCCACAACCCGTTCTCCATGCCGCAGGGCGGCCTCGAGGCGCTGGACAGCCAGGACCCGCTGACGATCAAGGCGTTCCAGTACGACATCGTGTGCAACGGCATCGAGCTCAGCTCGGGCGCGATCCGCAACCATCGCCCCGACATCATGCTCCGCGCGTTCGCCATCGCCGGCTATTCGGCCGAGGAGGTGGAAGCGCGCTTCGGCGGCATGCTGAACGCCTTCCGCTACGGCGCGCCCCCGCACGGCGGCTCGGCGCCCGGGGTGGACCGCATCGTGATGCTGCTGGCCGACGAGCCGTCCATCCGCGAGGTGATCCTGTTTCCGCTCAACCAGGGCGGCGAGGACTTGCTGATGGGCGCCCCGGCCGAGGTGCCCCCCGCCCGGCTCAAGGAGCTGAGCCTCAAGCTCGACCTGCCGCCCGCCAGGCCCACCGGCGGCACCGCTAGCCCGCCGGCCGACAAGAGCGCCAAGGAGCCGGTGGCACCCGACCGGTCGTGAGGCGGAGGGGAGCCGGTTCTCCCCTCTCCCACTCCCCCTGCGCGAATCAACCGTCAGGCGTGGCGCCGGGCCTGCGCCACGCACAGGACCACGAGCGCGGTAACCGCCAGCGTGGTCCATCCCACCGGCTCGTGCAGGATCAGGGCGGCCAACAGCAACCCGAGCAGCGGCTGTAGCAACTGCAATTGGCCGACAACCGCGATGCCTCCCAGCAGCAGGCCGCGGTACCAGAACATGAACCCGATCAGCATGCTGAACAGCGACACGTAGCCCAGCCCGAGCCACGCCCCAGTCGGCACCCCGTTCCACCGCGCCGGCCAGGCAACCGCGACCACCGCGACCGCCGCCGGCAGCGCCAGCAGCAGCGCCCAGCAGATCACCTGCCAGCCGCCCAGCCGCCGGGCCAGCACCGCGCCTTCCGCGTAGCCCAGGCCGCACAACAGGATGGCGCCCACCAGCAGCAGATCGTCCCCGCGCGATCCCGCCGCCCCCTGCCAGGCCGCGAAGCCCATCACCAGAAGACTGCCCCCCAACGCGAACAGCCAGAAGCCCGGGCCCGGCCGTTCGCCGCCGCGCAACACTCCGAAGCTCGCGGTGGACAACGGCAGCAACCCGGCGAAGACCAGCGAGTGGGCGGCGGTGACGTGTCGCAGCGCCAGCGCCGTCAGCAGCGGAAAGCCGATCACCACCCCGCCTGACACGATCAAAAGCTTCGGCAGGTCGGATCGCGCCGGCCGTTTCTGTCGAAAGATCAGCAGCAGCGCCGTCCCGATCGCCGCGGCGATGACCGCGCGGGCGCCAGTAAGGGACAGCGCCGAAAAATCGGCCACCGCCAGCTTGGTCGCCGGCAGCGAGCCACTGAAGATCACCACGCCCATCATGCCGTGGCCCCACCCGGTCGCGCCCCGTCGCATCTGCTTCTCCTTTCCCATCCAGAACCAGCCTGGGCCGGGAATGGAGGATCGGGCAGATACACCCCAGTACGATTCGACCGAACTGTATGGCCCACGGAACCCGTACGGCCACCGCAGGAGCCGTTGCCGATGCCTTCATCCCCCGGACGCACCGCCCAGGTCATGGCCGATATCCGGCGCCGTGCCGCCTCGCGGCAGCTGGGACCGGGGGACCGGCTTCCGTCCATCCGGGGTCTGGCGCGATCGCTCGGAGCGTCGCCGTCCACCGTGGCCGAGGCCTATGACCGGCTGGCCGCCGAAGGGCTGATCCGGGCCCGGCCCGGCTCGGGCTTCTTTCTCGCCGCCACCGCCCTTCCCCTGTCGCTGGCCGCCGTGGCGCCGCAGCCGGAGCGGGAGATCGATCCCTTGTGGATGTCACGTCAGGCGCTGGACGGCGGCGACGCGGTTCTCAAGCCGGGCTGCGGCTGGCTGCCGGCCGACTGGATGCCCGACGCCGCCATCCGCCGGGCGCTCCGCACGCTGTCGCGCGCCGATCTGTCCATCCTCACCGACTACGGCAGCCCGCTCGGCGCCCCGCCGCTCCGAAAGGTGCTGGCACGCCAGATGTCGATGGCCGGGTTGCCGGTCGCTGCCGACCAGCTGCTGTTGACCGGCTCGGGGACCCACGCGATCGACCTGATCTGCCGGTTCATGCTCCGGCCCGGCGACACGGTGCTGGTGGACGATCCGTGCTACTTCAACTTCCGGGCGCTGCTTCTGGCGCACCAGGCCAGGGTCGTGGGCGTGCCCTTCACGCCCGAAGGCCCCGATCCGGACGCGTTCGCGCACGCGGCGGCGCGCCACGAGCCGCGGCTCTACATCACCAACTCCGCCATCCATAACCCGACCGGCGCCACCCTGTCGGCCCGGATCGCCCACCGTGTCCTGAACGCGGCGGCGGTGGCCGACACCGTGATCGTCGAGGACGACATCTTCGCCGATCTGGAGCCCGAACCGTCCGCCCGTCTCGCCGTGCTGGACGGGCTGACGCGCGTGATCCGGATCGGCAGCTTCTCCAAGACGCTCTCGGCGTCCGTGCGCTGCGGCTTCATCGCGGCCCGTCCGGACTGGATCGCGGCGCTGACCGATCTCCAGGTGGCCACGCAGTTCGGAGGCCCGAGCCCGATGGCGGCCGCGATGGTGGCCGAGATGCTGATCGACGGCAGCTATCGGCGGCACCTGGACATGCTCCACCGGCGCCTTAACCGCAAACGCCGCGAGGCCGCCGCCAGTCTCGCGGAACTCGGCATCCAGCCCTGGCTGACGCCCCGCGCCGGGCTGTTCCTGTGGTGCCGCCTGCCCGACAACCGGAACGCGACGGTGCTGGCCGAACGGGCGTTCCGGGAGAACGTGGTGCTGGCGCCGGGCGACGTGTTCAGCGCGGGGCGCACCGCCCGGAACTTCATGCGCTTCAACGTGGCGCAGATGGGGGACGCGCGGCTGATGCCGATGCTGCGGCGGCTGCTGGGCGAGGTCCCGCCGTACGGGCCGCCGCAGCAGCCCGGGCGCGACGCGGCCGGGATGACGGCCACCGGCGCTTCGTCCTAGGCTCCGTTCGGTGAGAAACGATCCGATCCCCGCAACCGTCCGCCGCGTGTCCGCTCCCGCGCGCGCACGGCTCGCCGCCATCGTCGTCGCCCGCGCGACGTTCGCCGCGCCGGGCGTTCTGCCGACAGCCGCCGTCGCGATCGCGCTGACGACGGCCGCCGCCGGGGCGGCGCCTGCGACGATGGTGGCAGCCCAGCCCCCGACGTCCATCGCCGCGCACAAGGCGAGCTACGATCTCACGCTCGACCAGGTGACGGGCGGCAGCACCGTGGCGGCGTCCGGTTCCATGACGTTCCAGGTCACGGACGTCTGCACCGGCTGGGCCACCACCCAGCAGCTCCATCTCCAGGTGGTGACCCGGGAAGGGCAGAGCACCGACATGGTGTCGGACTACGCCACCCTGGAGTCCAAGGACGGCCACCACCTCACCTTCGACATGCGCGAGCGCACCAACGGTCAGGTGACGCAGCAGGTGCGCGGCGAGGCATCCACCGGCGCCGATGGCCGCGGCTCCATCCGGTTCACGCTGCCCGCGCGTTCCACCATGGCGCTGCCGGCCGGCACGCTGTTTCCCATGGCGCACACAGAAGCGATCATCCGCGCCGCCATGGAAGGCAAGAAGAGCATCGATCCGGTGCTGTTCGACGGCACCTCCGCCGACGGGCCGAGCGACAGCTATGTCAGCATCCTCGGCTGGCATCCCGCCCCGAGCGACACCGGGGAGGCAGCGCTCCGTTCACTCGGCTCCGGCCGTGTCCATGTGTCGTTCTTTGCCCGCAAGCCCGGCACCGTGTCGCCGGACTACGAGATCGGCATGCGCTATTTCGCCAACGGCGTCAGCGACCGGCTGGAGATGGATTTCGGCGATTTCCGCATGAAGGGCACCATGCGCACCTTCATGCCGGCACGGCCCGCGCGCTGCTGAAGGAGCCGCATGTGCGGCTTCCCGGTTTGCATCGCCGTCGCGTCCTCGCCTAGCCTGCCGCCATGAACAGGCAGATCGCTCGATGATCGATCCCATCGTTCCAGGCGCCTTGGGGGAAGCCGCCCGCGCGGGCGGATCGGCCGCCGACCGTTCGTCCGAGAGCGAGTTCAGGACACTGGCCGCGCATGAAGCCGGAACCGGCGACCGGCCGCGGCAAGCCGGACGCGATGAGAAACTCGCGCGCGCCCTTCCCAACAGTCAGGAACTCGACTGGACGCGGGCCAGTTCCAGCGACGGCGCCACCCTGTGGCAAGCCTCCGTCGGTCAGACGGGCCTCCGGGCCCTGGAAGCAGCGCCGGCAGCTTCCCGGCGCTTCAACCCGTGGAATTGGATGCGGCCGGCATCCGAACCGAAGGTCACGGTGCTTCCGCTGGGCGCGACCGGGATCGGGATCATGAAGCGCACCGAGCCCACGCAGCAGCGCGTGTCAGAACTGGTGCCGTTCCGGCCCAACAACACATCCAGCCTGGTGGCATCGGATGGCGAGGCGGTGTCGCGCTTCTTCGCCTCGCGGACCACACCGGAATTTCTGCAGGCTGCCCAGTACGGCACGACACGCGCGGACGAGACCGCCCGGTCCGGCGCCGGCGTCTGCAGCGACGTCAACAACGTCCTGTTCAGGTCCGTGGTCGCGCAGGAAGCCAGGCGTCCGGCGCGGCCGATGGCGGACAGGGCGGCGGGAGCATCGACATCCATCAAGAGGCTGCCCGTCAGCTACAACCTCAACAGGGATCCCCACGCCTTCGTCATGATCGGCGATCCGCGCGATCCGCGTCAGGTCGCCGATACGGTGGTCGCCGACAGCTGGGAAGATCTCCCCATCGTCAAGAACTGGAACAACACCAGCTACAACCAGCTTCCCTACACCGTTCGCATGCAATGGGCGCCCGGCAGCAGCGCGTTCCAGGATCGTCCGCTTTCTTCCTTCTCGGCCCTGGCGGAACAACGGCCCTCGCAGGTCCGGGACGAGGAGGAGGGGGAAGCGGTCCCCTCCCTGTCGCAGATCGCGCAGGGCAATAGCCGGCTTCCCCTCTTCAACGTCGTTTCCACGACCAGGACGCTCCGGGCGGCCTACGAGGAAGACGGGGCGGGGGAGCGCTTCACGCCGTCCATCAACCTCAGGGACTACCAGAAGGTCCGCGCCGCCGTTGCGCACCCGCTCTACGACTCTGTCGCAAAAACGGCGGATATCGACGAGTAGGGCCGCTCGCGGAACGCTCCTGCGAAAAGGCCGGAGATACTCCTGCCTGCCGAGTAGGCTCGCCGGCCGGGACCGGCATGCGACGCGCGACGCGCGACGAAGGCCATGCCGGCGGCGCGGTCTGCGGCCAAGCGGTGCTTCACGAACCGATCACGGGACTGGCCGTCGTGCGTCGCACGACCGGACACGATCGTCGGACCACCGGAAAATCCGGCCGTCAGCCGACCTCGATCACCACCTTGCCGAAGGCCTTGCCAGCCTGAAGATGCTCGTAGGCCGCGCGGGTTTCGCCGAAGCCGAAGCGCCGGTCGATCACCGGCCGGATCCGCCGCTGCCCGACGAACCGTGCCACCTGCTCCGTCATCGCGCGGGAGCCCACCATCACGCCGATCAGCGACTTGTTGCCCGCGATCAGCGCGCCGGGGTCGACATTCGCCCCGGTGAAGCCGCTCAGGCCGCCGATCACCACCACCTCGCCGCCGAACCGGACGGCCTCCAGCGACTGGCGCATGGTCTCGGCGCCCCCGACCTCGATCACCACGTCGACCCCCAGGCCATCCGTTTCCCGCAGCACCGCCTTTCCCCAATCCTGCGTCGAGCGGTAGTTGATCCCGGCCCGCGCACCCAGCGCCCGCGCGCGCTCCAGCTTCGCGTCCGACGACGAGGTGACGATCGCCTCCACCCCCGTCGCCTCGGCCAGCTGCAGCGCGAACACCGACACGCCGCCGGTGCCCTGCACCAGCACCGTGTGGCCGGGCCCGAATGTGCCGCGCCCGAACATCGCGTTCCACGCCGTCACCGCCGCACACGGCAGCGTCGCCGCCTCGGCGTCGTCGAGCCCTTCCGGCGATCGCACCAGGCCGGTTTCCGGCGCCACGAAACGCTCGCACAGCACCCCGTCCAGCTGGGCGCCGTAGGTGTCGTGCAGGGCGGCCGCCGTGGCCGGCCCGTCCGCCCAGTCCGGGAAATAGGTGGTCATCACCCGGTCGCCGACCCGGAAGCGGGTGACCGCGGCGCCCACCTCCACCACCTCGCCCGCCCCGTCCGACACCGCGATCACCGGATGCGGCGCCGGGTCGAAATAGACCCCCCGCACCACCATCAGGTCGCGGAAGTTCAACGACACGGCGCCCGTCCGCACCCGCACCTCGTACGGCCCGAGCGCCCGCTCGGGCCGCTCCACCTGCCGCAACCCCTCGATGCCGTCCCCCGACAGGATCTCAAAGGCCTTCATCACGGTCTCCCCGGTCGCTGTTCGCCGCCAACGCCGGGTCCCCTCGCCCGGCTCCATCACGACGCGGCGCACGGCGCCTACCCTGAACCACGAACCACGCGCGGTCCGATCGCCCACCGCCCGCCCACGGCAGCAAACTGCTCGCTCACCAGGCGTCCACCGCGCGCCGGTCGCCGCACGCGCGCCGCGCGACCTCCCGCCAATGCTTCCACGACCCCGCGTGCGGCCCACCCTGAGAAATGCCGCCTCGAAGCGCCGCCCGGTGCGTCCGGCCTCCACGCGCCCGCCCCCGACGTTCGCCTCGCCGCCACGACTGACCGCGCCCGCGCGCACGATCCTTGCACCAGCGGATCGCCCCGCCGATCATGGCGCGGCGCCGGCCCTGCCGATCCACGCCCGCCGACACCAGGACCGTTCCGCCCATGTCCCGACGCCGCTCGACCCTGACCTTCGACCGGCGCGCCGCCGACCGGCCCGGGCGCCGCCCGCCGGCGCACCAGGGCACCGGCAACGAACCGAGCGCCGGCCCCGCCCCCGACACCATGCTCCCCGGCATTCCCACCGAAGCCCTGGCCGGCGCCCCCGTGCGCAAGCGCACCACCGCCGGCAAGCCCGGCCCCGCCGCCGTCCCGGCTTCCGGCATCCGTCGCCCTGCCCCCGCCGCCGGGCCGCTCGCGCATCTCGGCGTCACGTCGGACGGCGAGGACGGCATCGGCGTCCCCCGCCGGCCGGACACGCCGCCGGCACTCGCCCACACGCTGCGCACCCGCCACGTCGCCATGATCTCCATCGGCGGGGTGATCGGCGCCGGGCTGTTCGTCGGCTCCTCCGCCGCCATCGCCGGCGCCGGTCCCGGCGTGCTGCTGAGCTACATCCTCGCCGGGGTGTTGGCGCTGCTGGTGATGCGCATGCTGGGCGAGATGGCCATCGCCGAGCCCGGCGCCGGCTCCTTCGTCGGCCATATCCGGCGCGGGCTCGGCGATCGCGCCGCCTTCGTCGCCGGCTGGATCTACTGGCTGTTCTGGGCCGTGGTGGTCGGCGCCGAGGCCATCGGCGGCGCCGCCCTGCTTGCCCTCTACGTGCCGATCCCCCGGGTGGCGCTCGACCTCGTGCTGGTGGGGCTGCTGACCGGCACCAACCTGGTGTCGGTGCGCGCCTATGGCGAGTTCGAGTTCTGGTTCTCGCTGCTCAAGATCGTCGCCATCGTCGGCTTCGTGGGCCTGGGCCTCGCCGCCCTGCTCGGCGCGTTCGGGCCGCAATTCGCGACCGTCCGGCCGCTCTGGGCCGATGGCGGCTTCCTGCCCAAGGGGCTCGGCGCCGTGCTGGCGATCATCCCCACCATCGTGTTCCAGTACACCGGCTCCGAGATCGCCACCGTCGCCGCGGCCGAGAGCGACGATCCCGGCCGCAACGTCGCCCGCGCCACCTCCACCGTCGCCCTGCGGGTGCTGCTGTTCTACATCTCCTCCATCGCCGTGATCCTGTGCCTGATGCCCTGGAGCGCCCAGGTGCCCGGCCATTCGCCGTTCGTCGCGGTGATGGACCGGCTCGGCATTCCTGGCGCCGGGCTCATCATGTCCGCCATCGTGCTAGTGGCGATCCTGTCCTGCCTGAACTCGGCGCTCTACGTCACCTCGCGGGTGTTGTTCGAGATGGCCGCCCACGGCGACGCGCCCCGCTGGCTGGTCCGCACCGGCCCCGGCGGCGTGCCCCGCCGCGCCATCCTGGCTGGCAGCGGGATCGGCGTCGCGGTGGCGATCGCCTCCACGCTCAGCCCCGACAAGGTGTTCGCCTTCCTGCTCAACGCATCCGGCGCGCTGATCCTGTTCGACTACCTGCTGATCGCCCTGGCGCAGATCCGGCTGCGGACGCGGATGGAGCGCGCCGGGCGGCGGCCGACGTTCCGGATGTGGCTGTTCCCCGGGCTGTCGTGGGCGACGATCGCGGTGGTGGCGGGGGTGCTGGTGGCGATGGCGGTGCAGCCGGGGACGCGGGTGCAGATCGAGCTGGGCTCGCTTTGTGTCCTCATTTTCTTTTGCATAAAAGCAATTCTTTCTATCAAAGCAAAGTGATATCGTAATTCGTCTATATTAGATCTGGATGGATATTTTACTTTAAGTCTAGTTTATCAGCTGTGCATGCTGTCTCACTGTTGTCTGGGTGGTGTAAATAGGGAATCATATGAAGATAATCGACAATGAAGATAGCGCGCTTGACGCTGATAAGCGGGATCTTTCGTGGCGGATGAAAACAACCGCCGGGTCGAGGTTTAACTCGGCTGAACGCCTCCAAAAGCGCGATAAACGCATCAATGTTCTCAATGCTGTTGCTAGTGCTGCTGTGATATTCCTCTCGGTGGTTCCCCTGACGCTTAAGACAAATGAGTGGGTTACTGCAGCAATTACACTATTGACTATATTTGCTTCGATAATGATATTAGTCACTGCCCTAGTGCAATATGCATCTGAGGATGCAGTGAAAGGCGCGAAATTACATTCGAGTGGCCTGGAGATTACTGCCTTGAGACGAAAGATTTCCTACGGCCAAATTAGCGACAGGCAAGAATTTATGGCAATTGTTGATAAATACGACTCTATACTAGCAAAGTACCCCAACCACGATTCGCCAGACTACGAACGATACAGAAAGGAGCATCCGGACGAGTTTGACAATAAACCTGAGAGGGGAACTGGCCCTGGTGGATTAATAGAATATCGCATCAAGTCAGCTTCTGTCAGCATTGTTACGATCTTGATCGTCTTATCCACTTTTGTACTGATGTTTCTGTCTTTCGGACTTGTAAAATAAACATTGCTAAGTGAGTAATCTTAATGAACTGCTTTCGTATTAATAATTTGTATAGCGTAATTGCGGTAGTTTTGCTTTGCTTGTGGCGTTATAGATAAAAGTCCTCGGCATGGCTCACAGCCAATACTTTGCTCTTTTCCTTTGCATGCTAGGTATACATGCAATGATGGCAGAGGCTCGAACCTAAACATCATCGTTATGTTCGAAAATATCCAAAGGAGATCAACGGCAGCAACACGGCGCCGACCAGGATGCGGCTCATGCCAACACTTGAGTTTACGGCCTAGTACAGGAAGAAGTTCATCGCGCTGCGAAGCGCCCGCCGGTGGCTGGACTGGTGGCGGCAGCGTAGCGCGATTAACATGCCGGGTCAGCCAAAATGGGCACTTAGATACGTGCTAGACCCAGGGCGGCTCGACCTCTGACATTCGCGACAAAGCCGCTTGACTTTCCAACGTCGCGAGCGGCATTCTGGACGCTAGATCAGGAGCGTCTGGTGCCCGACGATCATGAGAGTCTTCGTGAGGAAGTCCTAGCGACAGTCGCTCGCCTTTTTGACCGCGCGTATGAGAAAGGCCGCGAGGATGAACGGGCATCGGTTGCTGGCATTGTTGCCGAAGTCAAAGCGTTCCTTGACCGCAATGGCACTTCTCGCGCTCATGAGCCGGCCGAATCGTCAAAGGCGGCTCAGCCCGCCAACGATGCTGAGCCAGATGGCGCGATAATTCCATCGGCCCAGTCGGCTCCTGCGCCTGATATAGTAGACGATGATGAGGCAAAGGGGCCCAACTATCCGAGTTCACGCGCAAGACCCGGGTACGTCATGGACACGACGGAGACCTACCTCCGCCGCGCTTCGACGAGTATTGGCCCCTTGGCTCTAGTTCGTATGGCTGCGGCTGACGGTGTTGTGTTGAACCCGTCATCGGTCCGTATGGCCCTTCAAACGCTGCGAGATAGGGGTAGAGCGCGACAGATGGGACATGGTGATTGGGTTCCCGTCCTAGAACGAGATGAAGGCCCGAGCGACAAGCGTGCTGAGGGCATGAACGAGCCTGCGGATGCAGCATTCCCGCAAGGCCACCGGGATCGCAACCAGAACGGAGATGCTATCGAGGATCGCTAGCCAGCGGCTGCTGACATGGGCTGACGGCAGGCGAAACGGTGTTACGAGCACCGCTCCACCCGCCATCTTCCGTCTGATTCCCACTAGGCTGCCCGCATAACGGGAGCGGCGTACGGACCCAGTTCACTTCGGAACCGTACGCCCGCTGCCGTCCCTGAGCAAGTTATTTCATATCAGGCGCCGAAAGGGCATCGATGTCCGACGTCTATCGAACGGTCCATGTGACCGAATACATCTCTATTCATCATGGTAAACCGCGGTTCACGCGTCAGCACTGGCGCTCCCCGCCCATCCGGGGGGTGCGCTTCTAGCCGCTCTTTCGCTGTTGTCTGCGCCGTTTGCGTGGCTCAAGCGATGGATCAGGTGGGGGAGTGGATGCCCCCACCACCTTCTTGCTGGCAGTCATCTCTTCAGCTTCCTTAGCTTCTGCTGGATCCGGTCCGGCAAGCCGCTCAAATGCCCCCGCAAAACCCATATCAAGCCATAGCGGCGGCTGGCGCTTCTCAGGCATCACACGGTCAACAAGCTGAAGGCGTCAGAACCCCAACAACAGGATGTCCAACGCCTTGCCGACGGCATCATGCTCGTCCGCCAGCGACGAAACAGGTCGCCGCAACTCCCGCAGCGGCACGGTGGCCATCGCCTGGGTCAGCAGCACGTAACGTCCCTCACCCACCGGCAGCACCGGGTTCAGCTCGCTGATCGGCCTGGGCGCCCGGTCGGTGGGAAGCAGCGGTACCCCATGCGCGTGGCCAGATGCGACAGAAGCTCGGCCTGGACGTCCACCACGTATCCGTCGCCACCGTCGGGGATCGGGTAGGCGTCGAGACGCGCCATCAGAATGAGCGGAAGGCGGCCAGGGGCAGGCCGTGTTCGGCGATGTGCTCGTTATAGCTGTCGATCGCCGTCCGGTTGTCGTCCAACCAGCGCTGCCGCCGGCTTGCCGCGAACGCCGCGGCGAGGCCCCTTTCGCAGGTCTGGGACAGGTTGACGCCCAAGGACCGCGCCTCCCGCAGCAGGGGCTCGGGGAGCGTCACATTGGTCGCGCGACGCGGACTGGCGGAAAGCTTGGCGGCGCGGGGCATGGGCAGGTCTTCCTTCCCGTCCCAGGATGCGCCCGACCTCATGCGCATTCAAGATGCGTATGGTCTGGTCGATCTGGGTCCCACCTCGATCAGACCCCCGCCCTCTCCACCTCCCCGAACCGCATGTCCCGATGCACGTACACCGACAGCAGCAGCCCGAACCCGAACATCACCGTCAGCATCGCCGAGCCGCCATAGGAGATCAGCGGCAGCGGCACGCCACCGACCGGGATGGCGCCCATCACCATGCTCAGGTTCACGGCGCAGTACAGGAAGAAATTCATCGAGATGCCGAGCGCCAGCAGCCGGCCGAACTGGTGACGGCAACGCAGCGCCATCAGCATGCCGCCGAGGATGGTGAGCAGCAGCAGCCCCATCACGCACAGGCCGCCCACCAGCCCCCATTCCTCGGCGATCATGGTGAAGATGAAGTCGGTCTGCTTCTCGGGCAGGAAGTTCAGCTGCCCCTGCGTGCCGTGCAGGTAGCCCTGCCCCCACATGCCGCCGGAACCGAGCGCGATCTTGCTCTGGATGATGTTGTAGCCGGCCCCGAGCGGATCGCTCTCGGGATGCAGGAAGGTGGTGATGCGGGCCTTCTGGTAGTCGTGCAGGTGGCTGTAGGCGAACTCGCCCAGGAACGGGACCGGTGCCGCCAGCAGCGCCACCTGCCAAAGCCGCATCCCGGCGCCGAGAAAGATGGCGGCGCCGACGCAGGCGATGATCACCGCGGTGCCGAGATTGGGTTCCTTGAGCACCAGCGCCACCGGCACCAGCGTCATGATCGCGGGCGGGATCAGGAACAGCGGGTTGCCCATGCGCTTGTAGGAGGCGCGGTGGAACCAGGTGGCGAGCGCCAGGGCGAGCGCGATCTTGGCGAGCTCCGAGGGCTGGAGCTGCACGCCGCCCAGGATGAGCCATCGCTCGGCCCCCTTGCCGACATGGCCCATGCGCAGCACGGCGACCAGCAGGGCGAGCGAGAAGAAATAGAACGGCCAGGCGAGCTTCACGAGCAGCTTCGGCGACACCATGGCCAGCGCCACCATCATCACCACGCCAAGCGCGAAGCGGATGCTCTGGGGTCCGGCGAACGGCTTGGCGGATCCGCCGCCGGCGGAATACAGCGCGCCGTAGCCGACCCCGCCCAGCAGGCAGATCAGCAGCACGTAGATCCAGTTGATCCGCCACAGCTTGGCGAGCAGCCGGAAGTTGGGCTCGGCCCGGAGGAGGCGCTTCTCGGTGATCATGGTGGGCAGGAGATGCCGCGAGCGCGGGCGGGAAGTCCATCGGAAAGCGGGGTTGATGTCCGGGGGGCCGGCGGCGTGGGGGATGGAGCGGGCCGGCGAAGGAAGGCGGACATGTGAGTGCGGGGGCGGCGGTCGGCGGTCGGCCGTGAGCCGCAGGGCGCGAGGAGGGTCCACGAGGTCCGGCGGGACGAGCGCCTCCGGGCCGGGGTGGCCGGAGGGTGACGGGCGATCTGCCGCGAAATAAGGCTCGTGCGGCTCCGCGCGGCGATCCCGGTCGACGGGGGCGGAGACGTGGCGGCCGGCGTGCGGCGTGCCTCGGCATGGCGGATGACGGCGATCTCGAGGGGGCCATCCCCGATCGTCGGGGAACACCCGGGCGAGGCGCCGGTTGACCCGGGGGACGTACTCCCGCACTCCCGCCATGCAGATACACGAGGATCGACCGCCGCATGCTCGCCATTTCCGCCCCGCCGCGCTTTCTTCCTCGTCTCGGGCTGCGGGTGGTGCTGGTCGCGGGATCGCTGGCGCCCGCCGCCGCGGGAGCGCAGACGAGCCCCGGCTCCGGCGACGACGCGCGGCACGTCAACGCGGACGAGAACCTGACCGTGCGGGGCCATCATTCGCGGTTCCAGCCGCCGCCGGGCGCGCATTACGACCCGAAATTCGATGCTCCAGGCACGGTGGGCGCCCTGCACGACCAGAACACGGGCACCGACCTGAGCAATTTCGGGGGCGCCTATTCGGCGGCCAATCCGGCGGCGCCGCTGAACCCGGCCCTGCGCAACGGCACGGAAGGCAGCGCCGCGCGGGTGGGGCCGCGCTGACCGGACCGGGAAGCGCGGTTGCGGGCGAGACGGGCGCCCCCGAGGGTGGGTCGGCCTTGGGTCCGGAGCGCGCCACGGTGCATCGCGGAAGGGATCGGCGGTCGCGGGAATGGGCGAGCGGCCTCTCCTGGGACGTATGCCACCGAAGCTCCGACGCGGGCGTGGCATCGCGGGAGGTGAGCGAGGCCTCGGAGCGTCTGATCCGCAGCGGCGTCGCGCGGACATAGGTTAGCCGATCGACCCCGGAAACGATCCGGGGTCGGCGTCTAGGGCTATTGGCGGCTGCCGACTGCCGACTGCCGACTGCCGACTGCCGACTGCCGAGAATGTTTTGCCGGCCGTCGCCACGGCTGCTAGCGGCATGATCGTGCGTCGCCACGACGCCCTGATCCCGGGACGTATCGCCATGTTTCAACACCGCCGAGGCCTTCCCGCCCCGCGTCTCGCCATCGCCTCGCTGCTTCTGGTCGGTATCGGCGAGCCGTCGCGGGCCCGGCAGGCCGCCGCCCCGGCAGAAACCAACGACGCGCGTCACGTCAACGCGGACGAGAACCTGACCGTGCGGGGCCATCATTCGCGGTTCCAGCCGCCGCCGGCGCCGCATTACGACCCGAAATTCGATCCGCCGGGGAGCAAGGACGCGTTCCACGACGAGAACACGGGCGCCAGCATCGGCTCCTTCGGCAGCGCCTATTCCGCCGCCAATCCGGCCCCGCCCCTCAACCGGGTGCCCCCGAACGGATGGTACGACACCGGCACGAAAGTCGGACCTCGTTAAAGGAGGCGGAGGGGGGAACCACGATATCCCGCTGGCCACGTCGATTAGCACTCGTCAGATTGATGATAAATTAACGATGGGATGGTTTTGTGCTGCTCAGGAAGCGGAGCTGGCACGATGTCCTCGACGAGCATCAAGATTTTCCTGGGCGGCGTGACCGACCTCACGGATCTCATCGATCCGTTGACGGCGGCGACCCTCGTTACCGCGGGCGATATTGGTCTCTACGGCCACGTGAACGGCATCTTCTCGCTCTATCAGAGCGGCGTGATGGGGGCGGTGACGACCCTGATGAAGCCCTACGGTTCCGGCGTCTCGGAAACCGGCGCCGATCCCGGCTTCGCCAGTGCCACCGTCACCCTCGCCAACAACACCGCGCAGAGCCAGCGCCTGTTTGTCGGGGCGATCCTGCAGGCGGCCAACGGTTCGCTGTTCCAGGTGGTTAGCAACGTCAACGCCGCCCCGTCCGGCTACGATTTGGCGAGCGGGCGCTACTATTACCAGTTTGCCGCCAACTCGAGCTTCACGGTCCCCGTCGAAGCAACCCAGCTCGGCGCCGCCACCAACATCGCCGCCAATAGCCTCACCGGCTTTGCGTCCGCCTCGCCGTTCACCATCCTGGGCTCCAGCGCGGCCACCGGCGGGCAGGCCTGGACCAGCACCCAGCAGAACGGCCTCGTCGAGACCTCGATGCGCGCCGATGGCTCCTATACGACCTATAACGGCTTCCTGAGCAGCACGCCCGGCAACTACACCACCATCTACACCAGCGCTGGCTACGCACCCGCGGAAACCAACGTCAACGTCGTGAGCAACTATTCCTGGACCGACAACGACCTCGCGGCCTGGAAGGGCTATGTCGACAACGCCCGGGCCCAGGGAATCATGAACGTCGCGCCGATCTGGTCCGACAACAACTACAACGCCGACCTGTCGATCCCGTTCGCGATCTCCCCCTGGTACGCCAACGTCCGGGCGGCCGCGCTCTACGGCGGCGGCCTGAGCTTCGACCTTCCGCCGTCCTATGCCTTCGCCCGCGCTGCCAGTTATCTGCGCAACATCGAGCAGCAGATCATCTGGGCGAACCAGAATGGCCTGCGGACCTCGGTCATCGTCTCGCCCTCCAGCGCCGCTATCGACGCCAACGGCTACGACAACAGCTTCATGGCGGACACGAAGAAGCTGGTCAGCATCCTGCAGGCCGCCGGGGCCATGCCGTCGCAGTTCATCGTCGAGAACTACCGGTCTTCCGGCGACGGCAACACCTTCACCCCGCACGACGGCAACAGCCTCACCGATGTCGCTGCCTATCTGGGGGGGCTCGCACTTACGTCGACCAACTCCGAGAACGGCCTCGAGACCGCCGGCGCCACCCGCCCCGCCGACATGATCGTCACCGGCGCGGAACCGACGTTGAAGGTGTCGAACGCCGCCACGCCGTTCGCCAACGCCACCGTCTTCGCAAGCAACCCCGGCGCGACGCTGACCTCCACGGTTCACCTGTCCTCCGTTGCCGGCGGCACTCTGTCCGGCCCCACCGGCTCCTTTTCCAGCAACGGCGACACCGCCACCTTCACCGGAACGGCCGCCCAGATCACCGCGGGCCTTGATGCGCTGAAGTTCAAGCCCGTATCCGGCTATAGCGGGACCATCACCGCCACCATCCAGACGATGGATGCCACCGGCACCATCACCAGCACGACGCTGCTCGACGTCGAGACGGCCAAACCGTCGGCACCTGTGTTCCTGATGAACCAAGATACGTTGGTGCTGGGCATTTCGGAGGATGCCTGGTCGCAGGACGCGCAGTTCACGGTCAGCGTCAACGGCAAGCAGATCGGCGGCGTCTATACCACCACTGCCCTTCATTCCATCGGGCAGAACCAGGACTTCGTCCTGACCGGACAGTTCGGCCCGGCTCCCACCGTGGCGGTCACCTTCCTCAACGACATCTATGGCGGCACGCCGGCGACCGATACCAATCTCTATCTCAACGCCGTCACCATCGACGGACAGAAGACGGTGCTGGGGCTGGAACAGGCCAGCGCGGGAACGCTTTCCCGGACCTTCGCCGGTGCACCGACCCTCATCAACCAGACCCCTGCCGGCGCCTTCATCACCAACACCGGCACGCCGCGTGTTGCGGGTACAGGTCAGGTTGGGGCAGTCATGTTCGTGTCTGCCGTGGATGCCTCGGGGAAGAGCACGACGCTGGGCATCACGACCGTGGATCAGAATGGCCTGTGGGGCGTCACGTCTGCCGCCCCCCTGGCGGACGGACGCTACACTCTCCTCGCCATCCAGGCCGACGGTCTGGGAGCGCTGTCACCCGTCTCGTCCCAGACGCTGGTGATCGACACCCATGTTCCCGCCGCGCCCACGGTCTCGACGCCGCAGCTCAGTCAGACCCTGACACCGACGATAACCGGCACGGCTGAGGCCGGCGCCACCGTGATCGTCACGGCCGCCTTCGGTGGAAACAGCATCCCGCTCGGCAGCGCCATTGCCGATGGCAACGGCCTGTGGAGCCTGACCACGACCTCTCCTCTTGCTGAAGGGTCCTATCAGGTCTCCGCTACCCAGACCGATCAGGCGGGCACGGTCTCGGCGCGATCAGGCCAGCAGGGCATGCTCGTGGATGCTCACATCCCGAACGCGCCCGCGATCATGATGGCGGCCGACGTCATCAGCCTGAACGTGTCGGCGGACTGGTTCAGCGAAGCGGCCAAGTTCACCGTGACCGTGGATGGCCAGCAGCTCGCCGGGACATACGGCGTCACTGCCCTGCACAGCCTCGGCCAGAGCCAGACCTTCGATTTCGTCGGCAATTTCGGCACCGGCCCGCATACCGTCGCCGTCAACTTCCTCAACGACGTCTATGCCGGCACGCCGGCGACCGATACCAACCTCTACGTCAATAGCATCACCGCCGACGGCAGCACAGTCGTCATCCAGAACGAACAGCCATCGATCGGCAGCGTGTCCTATCAGACGCTCGGCGGATATCGGCAAATCCTCTCGACCGGTACGGGCAGCGCTGTCACCGATATCAGTCAGCCGACACTGCTCGGCACCGCGGATCCGGGCAACCTCGTCACCGTTTACGCCCAGGTGGGCGGTATTGTGCAGGTGCTGGGCACCACCACCGCCACCGCCACCGGCTCCTGGAGCCTGACCGCGCCCATCAGCGTTCCCGACGGAACCTACCGGATCCAGGCCACTCAGACCGACGCCATCGGAGGGACCTCGGCCGCCGGCGCCTGGCAAAACGCGACCATCAACACCCAGGTCCAGCCCGCGCCAGCCCTGGCGGTCGGCCTGGATACGCTGACGCTCAACATGTCGGCCGACTGGTGGCTCGTCGGCGCCCAATTCACCGTGACCGTGGACGGCCAGCAGATCGGCGGCACCAACACCGTGACCGCCAAGCACGATGCCGGGGCGTCAGACGTCTTCACGATCAACGGCCATTTCGCCGCCGGCCAGCATCAGGTCGCCATCACCTTCCTCAACGACGTGTATGCCGGCACGCCGGCGACGGACACCAACCTCTGGGTGAACTCGATCTCCTTGAACGGCAGCACCGTCACCGAGAATGCCGAATTGAAAAGCGTGGGAACCCAGCAGTTCGCCATCGGCGGCGGCGGCCGCGGCGCCGCAACCCCGGACTCCGGTACCACCGTCGTGGCACCCGGCCTGACGGAGTTCACCGGGACTGCCAGCGCCGGCGCCTCCGTTGCCATCTACGGCAGCAACAACGCCGGCAACATCCTGATCGGCAACGCCACGACGGACAGTTCCGGCCACTGGGATACTTGGTCCAGCACTCCACTGCAGGCCGGCAGCTACCAGATCAGCGCGATCCAGACCAACGGCGCCGGGCTTTCCTCCGCGCCCTCCACCGCCAAGACCCTGGTGGTGGCGCCGAACGCTCCCGACAACGCGGCGATACCAACCGTGTTCGACGGGGGAAGCATGACGTTCCTGGCGGACAACAGCGTGATCAACATCGTCGCCGGAGGCCAGCTTCAGGAACTCGGCCACAACAACCGCCTGATGCTTCCGGGCAGCGGCTCGGTGTCCATCGCGGGCGACCTCATGAACAACAACGATGTGCTCGACCTCCGCAATACCCTGTCTGCGGTCGGCTGGAACGGGGACATGAGCCGTATCGGCGGCTACGAAACCATCGGCACCTCCGCAAACGGGCAGGACATGGTCGTGTCGTTCCACGACACCGCCGGACACGCCGGGTTGCAGATGACGCTTGTGGGACAAGGCGGGATCGCCGCGAGCGCGGCCGCGAACCCCGCGATGTTGTTGCAGCACGTCATCCTTTCCTGAGGCCGACCTAACGACCGCCTCCCGGGCCGCCACCGCTTCCGGTCGCAGCCCGGAATCGTTACAGGTCGCGGCCGGGGCACCACCCGGGCCGCCACGCAGGGCAAGGGTGCCGGCGCCGGTTCCTCCCCGGGTTATTTCGGCGGCAGCGGCGAGCAGGCCGCGGCCGTCGCCCGGCCGAGCACGATCATCCGGCGGGCGGCCACGGCTCCCCCCGCCATCTCCCCGGCGAGGTGGGTCAGGATGGGCGTGCTCAGCACCGCATGCGCCGCCGCGTTGACCGCCGCTTCCGTCATGGCGGTCGCGCCGGCGGCGAAGGCCGTGCGACGCAGCAGGCCCAGCGTTCCGAACAGCCCCGGGCGCAGGCCGTGCAGTGCCGCCACCTGTCGGATAAGCCGCAGGGCCCGCCAGGACACCAGCAGCACGACCAGCGACGGGGCGGGCGTCGCCGCCATCCCCGCGACCACCTGGATCGCCGCGCGCCTCGACAGCGCATCGGTCCCTGACCGCAGCATCCGTTCGGTCCCGGCGGACAGGAGCGGGACGACCGCGTCCGGATCGTTCAGCGCGTCCAGCGCCGGCCGCAGAGCGTCGCCGCCCTCGACGCGCGACAACCAGAGCCGGGCCGCCTCGATCTTGCGCGCGGCATCGGAGCCGGCCAGATCCGCCCTCAGCCGGTCCACGCGATGAAGCGCGAGCAGGCCACGGCATTCCCGCGCGATCCCCCACAGGATCATGCCGAAACCCGCCACGCTGACCAGCAGGGTCAGCCAGCCGAGGAAGGCGGATCGCTGGAACTGCGCGACGACGAAGTTTCCCGCATCCAGGCCGGCATATCCCAACGCGAGGACCGACGCGCCGCCGAGCACCAGCGGTACCATGCCCCAGCCCTCGGCTGGGGGGACATCCGTCGGGGTCGTCGCGACCGACGGGGCCTCGAGACGCGGCGACAGCGGAGCCTCCGTCTCGACCCGCGGCGAGACTGTCGGTCCTGCCCCCGCCACGGCCGGGGGGAACGGTTCGCGGCTCACGGTGCACGCTCACGATGGGGGCCGCTCGTGCACCTCGCCGCTCCACATCGGGCCGGGACGCCCTGGCGAGCCGAATCCGGGCCGGAAGGATGGTGGCCGACCGGGCCTGCCCGAAATCGATCGCAACCCCGGTGCCCGAAGGATCGCCAGCTTCCTGCCCGAACAACGCCAGGCGCGCTCAGGACCCGACCACTACCCCGCCCCTCGCGACACGTGCGCGCGCGTCGCCGACGGTTCTCTGCACCCCCGTGGAAACGCCGCGCCCCACCGGCACCCATCGCCTCGGGCGTGGACCCGTCGCCGCCGGCCGCATACCCGCCGGAGGCGCCTCGATCGTGCGGCGCACGCCGATCGAGAAACGGAAGGCTCACAGGATATCCTCCAGCAGAAAACCCAGAAGCGTGGACAGCCCGATGTTCGGCACGCCGTTCCGCCCCGCCGACGGCAAGCGCACCGGCTCGAAATCCGGCAGCTTCAGGAACGGGTGCTGCCAGAAGGTGGCGTCCGGCGGCACGTCCGGTACCTCCCCGGGATAGGATCGTGTCAGCCGGTCGCCACCGATCAGGCGCCCCCGCACGGCGGACACCGGATGGCCGTCCAGGCTCCAAACGAAATCCTCGGTGCATCGCAGAGCCGCCAGGGCGAAACACGCGGTCGGCACGGGGGCGGTCGCCATCGCCTCGGTCAGGCTGCCCGTGGCCGGAACGGACACCATGTTGCGCAGCAGGCTTTCCAGGTTGCCCCTCTGCCGCTCGCCCACATGGTCTGCCTTGGTGGCGGCGAACGCGACCCGACCGATCGCCGGCGCCGGCAGCCCGAACCGGGCCATGGCGCTCAGGGTCGCGAGCCAGCTGCCCCGCCAGTGCAACGCTCTCGCCGTCGCCCGGAGCGCCGCCTGCGCGTCCGCGAACGCCACCTGCCCCGTGTGCAGGGCACCCAGCAGGTCGGCCAGCACCACCAGCCGGTCGATCCGTCCGAAGGAGGGCGACGCCAGATCGTTCCGGGTCGCGGTCTTGTAGGCCTCGAAGCGCTCCCCCATCAGCGACACTAGGCCGCCATTGCCAAGGATCGGGAAGAACTCCATCCAGGGTGGTTCCGCGCCCGGCGGCGGCATCAGGAACCGACCGGGCTGCAATAGCGACAGGCCGTGGCGGTCGCGCAGCTGGTTGAGCAGCGCGCGATACAGCCGGTGGCCGGAAGCCGCCAGCGCCTCGTCCGCCGCCATCCCGGCCGGGAGGCTCCGAACGAAGCGCAGAAACGGCACCGCTTCCGCCGCCGCCGCCGCAGGCAGCCGCTCCAGCCGGTCCAGCACTTCTCCCGACCACTGGGCGAACGACACGGACAACAACGGCAGATCGAGCAGCCATTCGCCCGGGTAGTCCAGCAGCTCCAGCCGCAGCCTTCGGGGTGGCAGCGGCGACGCATCCACCTCGAGCTCCAGAGCGAGCAGCGACACCGCGTCCGTGCGGGCCGGCCAGCGCGGCGGGTCCGCGGCCAAGGCCGCCAGATGACCCCACGGGTCGAACCGCGGAATGGTGCCGGCTCCGCCGGGTGCCACACGGACCCCGAGCAACCGCCCCGGGAACGGACGATGGCCCGGAGGGGCCAACAGCGACGCCGCGATCGCGGACAACAGAACGGTCTTGCCCGACCGGGCCAATCCCGTGACGCCGATCCTCACCGCACGGGGCGAACCCCCTGCCAGATGCAGATGGTCCAAAGGCCGCCGAAGGGCCCGCGGCAGCCTGGATCGGAACGGCGGAGCCACGATCAGGCGTTCAGCGCAGACCGGCGAGCTTCCGGTCGGTCCTGTACTGGCTGAGCGCATAGACCGCCCAGATCGCCGCCGGGATCCAGCCGATCAGCGTCACCTGGAGCAACAAGCACACCAGGCCCGAGATCGGCCGACCGATGGTGAAAAACAACAGGAATGGAAGCAGAAGCGCGATCAGAAGCCGCATGACGTCCTCGGAACTCCATCGACCGGAACTTCGGTCGTCGGCTAACGCGGACCGCCGCCGCCGGATGCAGGGAAAGAAGATGGCGGCCCCGCGCAGCGTCCGACAAAGCGCGCAAGGAAGCGGCCGGCCTGATCCGTGTTCCGCCGTCCATACCGGCAAAGCGCCGGGCGATCGTTCGGCCATCTCGGCCGCGCCGCCCCCCCTCCACCATGGTTGGAGGGAGAAGCGCTGCCGCCGTGGTAGCCGGTCTGCGGGGCGGCAACGGGTCGCTCCGCCGATCCGAAGGCCGGGGCGACCAAGATCGCCGTCCTGCTCCGATCGGCCTGCCCGCATCGAGCCGCAACCCGCCCTGCCGGAAGGGCGTCGGTATCACCGGCCTCTGGTGCGGCACCGCCAGGCTAATCGACCCCATGCGCCCCCGTGCAGGAACGGGCCGGGAGCGACCCTCTCGCTCCTCCCAGGAGCTATGGCCAGAGCATCCTGAAGCCGGATGTTCCTTCAACCCGCCTGACAGAGCGCCGCATCGTCGGTCCGGGGCGGATTGGTCCACGCTTCCGCCGCCCCAGAGCCACGTCATGAAATGCAACGGACGGCGGCCGCCCCGGTCGGCTCCCGCGATCACCGTGACGGGTGGCGGATGCATGCCCAATGGCGGGCGAGTGTCGACCCGATGAGCGGCACGGCTTCCCGGCAGTGGCCCCATGATTGGGCCGGCGGGGACGCTCCGCCCGCGGCGGCCAGCCCCCACCGGAGCTCGAGCCGCATCCTGGAAAAGCGGCGGCGCTATTCCGCGTCGGCGACCCGCTGGCCGGGCGCATCCTTCCGGTTGGCGGGATCGCGGTTCAACGTGTCCATCATGATGTCGCGCGCGAGCGGGGCCGCCACCTCGGCGGCGGCGTTGCCATGCTCCACCACCACCGACAGGGCGTATTGCGGCGCGTCGTAGGGCGCGAAGGCGATGAACAGCGCGTGCGGCCGCATCTCCCAGGGCAGACGGGACGAGTCGAAATGCCCGCTCTCGCGCAGCCAGCGCGATACGCGGCGCACCTGCGCGGACCCCGTCTTGCCGGCCATCTGCACCCCGTCCATCGGCAGACGCGCCTTGGGCGCCGTGCCGTGCGCCTCGTTCACCACCGCGAACATGCCGCCCCGCAGGGCGGCGAGCTGTTCGTCCGGCATCGGCAGCGGCTTGAAATGCGCGGGCTCGGACGCGACCTGGATGATTCCGCCCACCGTTCGCGTCAGATGCGGCTCCACCGCACGCCCGGTCGCCACCCGCGAGCAGTAGGTGGCGAGCTGCAGCGGCGTCGCCTGCACGTAGCCCTGGCCGATGCCGCTGTTGATGGTGTCGCCGCCGTTCCAATGCTTGCCCTTGGAACGGCGCCATGTCGGCGTCGGGATCAGTCCCGCCCGTTGATGCGGCAGCTCGATCGGCAGCACGGTGCCGAGCCCGAGCTGGTGTCCCGTCGCGGCGATCGCATCCATGCCGGTGCGCCGCGCCACCTCGTAGAAGAACACGTCGCAGGAGAACTTGATGCCGCCGTGAAGATCGAGCGAGCCGTGCCCGTGCTTGGCCCAGCAATGGAACCGCACGCCGCCCACGTCGAGATAGCCCGGACAGAAGATGCGGTCGGTGGGGCGCAGCGTGCCGGCCTGCATGGCGGCGAGCGCCACCGCCGGCTTGAAGGTCGAGCCGGGCGGATACACGCCGGCGACCGCCTTGTTGATGAGCGGCGTGCGCTGGTCGTTGGTCCAGTCGATCCATTGCTGCTGCGACACGCCGGAATCGAACAGGCTCGGGTCGAAGCTCGGATTGCTGACCATCGCCAGCACCTCGCCGGTGCGGCAATCCATCACCACCGCGCTGGCCGCCTGGTCGGTCAGCCTGTCCGCCACCGCCTGCTGCAGCCCGAGATCGATGGACAGGCCGAGCTCCTCGCCCTGGATGCCTTCCTGGCGGTTCAGCTCGGCCATCACCCGGCCGACCGAGTTGACCTCCATCTGCACCGAGCCGGGCGTGCCGCGCAGCCCGGCATCGTGGAACTGTTCCACCCCTGCGCGCCCGATGCGCATGCCGGGCAGAGCGAGGGTCTGGTCGCGGGCCACGTCCTTCTCGTTCGGCGGTGCGACGTAGCCCACGACATGGGCCAGCAGCGGCCCCTGCGGATAGAGCCGCGTGGTGCCGACATCGATCAGGATGCCGGGCAGATCCGGAGCGTTGACCTCGATCCGGGCCATGTCGTCCCAGCTGAGGAAGTCGCGCACCACCACCGGGATGAAGCGGCGCTTGTGCTTCAGTTCGCGCTCGATCCGGGCGCGGTCGTGGTCGTCGATCGGGATGATGGACGAGAAGCGATCCAGCGTGGCGGGCACATCGGCGGTCTGTTCGGCCAGCAGCAGGGCGCGCCAGTTCACCTTGTTGGCTGCGAGCGGCGCGCCGAACCGGTCCAGGATGCGGCCGCGCGGCGGCGCCAGCAGCCGGGTGCTGACCCGGTTGTTCTCGGCCAGCGCGGCATACTTGCCGCCTTCGGACACCTGCAGCTTGTAGAGCCGGTCGCCCAGCACGCCCAGCACCGCGCTCTGGGCGGCCATCATCACCAGCGCGCGGCGGGTGAACACCCCGCGGGACGGCAGATCCTGCGCCGCGGTGCGGTTGGAGGAGAGCGGACGGCGCGGCTTTGCCTTCCCGGACCGCGAGAACAGCCTCATGCCGCCCCCGGCCGCGCGGAGGTGTCGTTCAGGCGCGCGACGGATCGGCCACCGTGCGGTGCGCCCAGGTGAACAGCGCCGACAACAGCGGGTAGAGTCCCGCGGCCAGCGCGAGCTGGAACAAGGCGGGCTGAACCGGCAGCAGCCGCAGGGCGAAGGCCGACCGCGCCGTCCAGTCCAGCAAGGTCGCGGCCGACGCCACCGACAGGAACACCAGCCACATCAGCAGGAAGCCCTGCCGCGACAGCCCGTGCCGTCCGGCGATGCCCACCCCATGCACGAGCAACAGGATCACGATGGTCAGGCCGGGCGGCGCATACCCCAGCAGGTCGGACAACAGCCCCAGGCCGAACACCGCCCAACCCGGCATGGAAGGGGGCCGGAACACCGACCAGAAGAACACCGACGCCAGAACGGTGCCCGGCAGCAGCGCTTCCTGTTCCGGCAGCCCGAGCGGCGCCGACAGCAACAGGATCGCGAGCGCGGTGAAGCCGACCGGCAGCACCCGCCGCGCGGCCGCGTCCAGCCTGCGTCCCAGCGTGGGCCGCGGCCGGATGCCGGGGCGGCGCTCCGCGGACAACTCGCTGACCATCATGCATGGCCCTCACCCGCGTCCGATCGCGGGCTTGGAGAAGCCGCGGATGGGAAGCACCGGCAGGGACGGCGTGACGGCGGGCTCTCCGGACGCGCCATGAGACGCCGGAAAGGACGGTGGCGCGGCGACGGGCGCGGCGGCGCCCCCGGGCGCACCGGGCACGGGACCGACCGCGCCCCGCCCGGCGGGACGGGGACCGACCCGGGCCGCCGCTTCCGGCGGCACGATATCGGTCAGGCCGTAATCGAACAGCCGCACGATGCCGGGCCTGTCCAACGCCGCGAAAGGCTCCACCACCGGCATGCCGGGACGCTCGTAATGCACGGTGCCGACCGGCAGCCCGGCGGGCAGCGCGTCCGCCTCGCTGCTGGTGACCACCCGCTCGCCCTCGGCGGGATGCACGTCCTCGGGGAAATACATGAGGCGCGGAGTCGCGTTGTTGGTGCCCACCATCATAGCCGAGGCATGCGATCCGGTCAGCGTCACCGGCACGCGGCTGGTGATGTCGTTGATCAGCAGGATGCGGGCCGACCGCGTGCCGACCTCGGTCACCCGCCCCATCAGGCCGGACGCATCCACCGCGACCTCGCCCTTGCTGATGGAAACGTCGCCCGGAAGCGACACCAGCAGCGAGCGCGCATACACCCCGCCCGTGTCCGCGACGGCACGGGCGGTCACGAACGAGGGGGCCGGGTCCGGCATCCAGTGGAGCTGGTCCTTGAGCTGGGCATTCTCGGCCTGCAGGGCGACGGCGACGTTGTACCAGCGGCGCAGGCGCATGTTCTCGGCCCGCAGCCGCTCGTTCTCGGCCGCGACGTCCACCAGGTGCTGCGCTTCGCCGCCGGCGTCGCGCAGGCCGGACAGGGGGCGCGCCATCAGGCCGTAGAGCGGCGCCAGCGCGTCCGACACCGCGACCCGGGCGCGCTCCGCCACCCGGCGGTCGGCCTGGCCCAGCACCACGAGCCCGCAGGCCAACAGCAGCAGCAGCGGCAGCGTCAGCTTGGCCAACGCCTGACGCGTCAGGATCGACAGCCGGATCATCCGGTCATCCCCGCCATGCTGCGCGCCCCACCCGAAACCGTGAACAGCGAACTCATAGTCCAAACCGGGCGCCGGTTGCAGCGTCCGAAACAGGGGGTCCGACGGAAATCCGCGCCCCCTGCCGCGCACGAAACGTCCGGAACGTCGCCGCGATCCGTTGCGCTCTCAATACATCGTCGTGAGAACGTTCCGCAGGCGCTTCATCTCCTCGAGCGCCCGCCCCGTGCCCAACGCCACGCAGGACAGCGCGTCCTCCGCCACCACCACCGGCAGCCCGGTGGCATCGCGCAGCACCTCGTCCAGCCGGTGCAGCAGGGCGCCCCCGCCGGTGAGCACGATGCCCTTGTCCACGATGTCGGCGGCGAGTTCCGGTGGGGTGTTCTCCAGCGCGGTCTTCACCGCGTCCACGATCTGGCTCACCGGCTCTGCCAGGCTGTCGGCGATCTGGCGCTGGCCCACCACCACCTCGCGAGGAACGCCGTTCATCAGGTCGCGGCCCTTCACCTCCCGCCAGGGGCCGTCATCGTACTCGTCCTCCGGCGGACGGGCGGCACCGAGCTCGATCTTGATCTTCTCCGCCGAGCTCTCGCCGATCAGCAGGTTATGGTTGCGGCGGATGTAGGAGATGATGGCCTCGTCCATCTTGTCGCCGCCGACCCGGACCGAGCGGGCATACACGATGCCGCCGAGCGAGATGACCGCGACCTCCGTGGTGCCCCCGCCGATATCCACGATCATCGAGCCCGAGGGTTCGGTCACCGGCAGCCCGGCGCCGATCGCGGCGGCCATCGGCTCCTCGATCAGCAGCACCTTGCGCGCTCCCGCCGACTCGGCGCTTTCCTGGATGGCCCGCCGTTCCACCGCGGTGGAGCCCGAGGGCACGCAGACGATGATCATCGGCGAGGCGAAGCCGCGACGGTTGTGCACCTTGCGGATGAAATGCTTGATCATCTCCTCCGCCACCTCGAAATCGGCGATCACGCCGTCGCGCAGCGGACGGATGGCGGTAATGTTGCCCGGCGTCCGTCCCACCATGCTCTTGGCCTCGTTGCCGACGGCCAGCACCTGCTTCTTGCCGCGCACGTCGGCGATCGCCACCACCGACGGCTCGTCCAGCACCACGCCGCGACCCTTGACGTAGACCAGCGTGTTGGCGGTGCCGAGGTCGATGGCCATGTCGTTGGACATGACGCCCAGCAGGCGGGAGAACATCAGGAAGACCACTCCGGAAACGAGGCCAGGGAAGACGAGGCGGCGGCCGCGGCCGAAAGACGGGGTTTCCCCGAACGGCACAAACGGCCCGGTTCTGGAGGCAGAACGGGCGAGACCTCCTCCGTCCCGGGCGGGGCACGGCTTAGCGGCGACGCCCCTGGCTAGCAAGCCATCGTTTCAGCTGTGGTCGTCCGAGATCACAGCCGCGTGAACCTATTTCCCGCCACGGTCCCGCCCTTCAACGGCCACGGTCCCCGTGCGTTGTGATGTTCTGCCGGACCGGCCGGGTAGACATTCCTCCGCCGACCGCACGGAACCGTATCGGGTGCAGCCCGCTTCTACACGTTCCGCGGGCGAACGGATGGGCTGGAACACCTCCCAGGTGGCCCGGAACGGTTAGGATCTTGAAGAAGGACAAGGGTCGATGTTGCGTAAGATGATCATGGCGACCACCGCGGCTGGCCTCGCGCTCGGCCTGGCCGCTTGCGATCCCTACAGCCCGGGCCAGCGCGCGGTCGGCGGCGGCCTGCTCGGCGCGGGCGCCGGCGCGGGCATCGCCGGCATCGCGGGCGGCAACGCGGGCACCGGCGCCCTGCTGGGCGGTCTGGTGGGCGCGGTCGGCGGCGCGGCGACGACCCCGAGCCGCGGCTACTACCGCTGAACCAGCTCCCGCGGCGGCCGCGGACCGGGGCCTCCCGCGTGGCGCCGGTCCTCCTCGGCCTGATCCTGCCCCTGGCCGCCTGCACCGATCCCTATGACCCCGGACAGCGCGCCGTCGGCGGCGGCCTGCTCGGGGCCGGGGCCGGGGCGGCCCTCGGCGGCATCGCCGGAGGAGGCCGCGGCGCTGCGATCGGCGCGCTTGCTGGCGGCGCGGTCGGCGCGGTCGGCGGTGCGGCCACCACGCCCAATCCCAGCTACGCCGCTCCTGCCGGCTACGGCCAGGCCTATCCCGCCCCGCCGCCTGGCTATGCCTATCCCGCCGAGGCGCCGCCGCCGTCCTACCCGCAACCCGGCTACCCGCCGCCGCAGGGCTATCCGCCCCAGGGTTATGCGGCGCCCGGATATGCCCAGCCGGGCTATGGGCCGCCCGGGTACGCGGCACCCGGCTACGGATACTGAGGCTCGTTCCGGTCGGTTCGTCCTCTCGCGGACGAACCGACGGCGCGGTGCGAACGCCTGTTCCTCCTGTGGCTCAGGTAGGAACGGATAACCTTCGCCGGATCTGCATGGCCTCTAGCAGCCCCTTCAGGCCAACCCCCCAGCGCCCGACGCAGGGTCTTCTGCAAGAGCACCCGTGATGGTTCTATCGGCAGAAGCCGAGGTTCGGGGCGCCTGCGGAGGCACGCGGGGCCGGTGAAAACCCAGGTCCCGCCCGGCAACCCGAGGCGTCGGATCGTGCACGCGGCGACGTCAGGATTCGGACAACCGACGGCCGGACCATCTCCAGGCCATGACGATGGTTCAGACCCGGAAGAGATCGCGGCGGGGCCGAACGAGCTCGCCCGACGCGGATCGCCCGAAATCGAGCCCGGTATCCGGGGACGAAGCGACACCCGTCCCCGTCCTCGGTGCTGCCCGATCCCGCACGCATGCGGCCGGTGCCGTTCCCCGACACCCGCTCGCACATTGGCGAGCGGGACCGGATGCTGGGTAAATCAGGCCGAAAGGGCTTCCGGCGCGGTGCGGGCGCGTTTCACCAGCAGCTTGTTGAGCGCGTGGACATAGGCCCGCACGGCGGACACCACCGTGTCGGTATCCGCGCCCTGCCCGTCCACCATCTTGCCGTTCTCTTCCAGCCGCACCGTGGTGCGGGCCTGCGCGTCCGTGCCCTCGGTAACGGCGCCCACCGAATACAGGGTCAGGCGAGCCTCGTGGTTGAAGGCCGAACGGATGGCATTGAACGCCGCGTCCACCGGACCGTCGCCCGTCGCCACGGCGTCCACCGCCCCGCCGTCGATCTCCAGCGTCAGCTCGGCACGCGCCGGCCGGCGCGACCCGCTCACCACTTCCAGCGAGCCGAAACGGATCCGGGCATGGTCGCGGGCCTCGTCGTCCACCAGGGCCACGATGTCCTCGTCGTAGACCACCTTCTTGCGGTCGGCGAGGTCCTTGAAGCGGCCGAAGGCCTCGTTCAGCTGGTTGTCGCCCAGCTCGCCGTAGCCCATCGCCCGGAGCTTGTCGCGGAACGCCGCGCGGCCGGAATGCTTGCCCAGGATCAGCGAGGACTTGGTCCAGCCGACGGATTCCGGCGTCATGATCTCGTAGGTGGCCGCGTTCTTCAGCACGCCGTCCTGGTGGATGCCGCTCTCGTGCGCGAACGCGTTGCGGCCCACGATCGCCTTGTTGGGCTGCACGTCGAAGCCGGTGATGGTCGCCAGCATCCGCGACAGCTTCAACAGGTTCTCGGTACGGATGTTGTTGCGGAACGGCAGCGCGTCCTGGCGCGTCCGCAGCGCCATCACGATCTCCTCCAGCGCCGCGTTGCCCGCGCGCTCGCCGATGCCGTTGATGGTGCATTCCACCTGCCGGACGCCGGCCTGGAGGGAGCTGACCGTGTTGGCCACGGCGAGCCCCAGATCGTCGTGGTTGTGCGCCGACAGGATCACCCGATCGGCCCCCGGCACCCGCTCGCGCACCATGCGGAAGATCGCCGCCATGTCCTCGGGCGTCGCGTAGCCCACCGTGTCCGGGATGTTGATGGTGGTGGCGCCCGCCTTGATCGCCGCTTCCACGCAGCGGCACAGGAAATCCGGCTCCGTCCGCGATCCGTCCTCGGCCGACCATTCCACGTCGTCGGTGTATCGCCGGGCGGCCTCGTTGCCCTTCGTGATCAGCTCCAGAACCGTGTCCGGCTCCATCCGCAGCTTGTATTTCATGTGCAGCGGCGAGGTGGAGATGAAGTTGTGGATGCGCGGCCGTTCGGCACCGCGCACCGCCTCGCCAGCGCGGGCGATGTCGTCCCGGCCGCCGGTGCGGGCGAGACCGCAGATCACCGGCCCCCGCACCGCCTCGGCGATCCGGCGCACGCTGTCGAAATCGCCGGGGCTGGCCACGGGGAAACCGGCCTCGATCACGTCGACCCCGAGTTCCGCCAGCGCGTGCGCCATGCGCAGCTTCTCCTCGATGTTCATCGAGAAGCCGGGCGACTGTTCGCCGTCGCGAAGCGTGGTGTCGAAGATGATCACCCGGTCGTCGTCGATGCGGCCGAAGCTGGGATGGTCGATGCTGCTCATGTCGTGCGAGGCCTCGTGGGTGCCGTTCCGCCGCCGACACGCGGACGCCGGAACCGGCCGTGTTGTGTCTTCTCGATCGTGAAGCGGCGCCGGAACGCCGTGGTTGCGACGAGGCAACCGGCGGCGGGCGGCGCGTATCCAGGTCCCCGGAGCGACGCGGCCACCACGACGGGCAGCCGGCGGAACGCTCAGGGGCCGGTAAGTCGGAGAAGCGCCGGGCGGGGGAGATCCGGCACCGCAATGCCGGCCGCGCGAGCGAGCGCGCAAGCGGCGCCACGCGCGACGGCGCGGGCGGACAGATCGATGCGGATCCTGTGCGGGACCATCCAACCTGTCTAGGCCGCCCGACGGCGCGGCACAAGCGCGCACCGGACGCGCGCGGCTTTGGAAGCGGAAACAGCCGGGAAGCCACGCCGTCCGGCAGATTGCTCGGCGCACGGCGCCCCTCGATGGGGGGGGTGGCCCGGAGGACCCGCGCGAACAACAGGTGCGATAGCCGCCAGATCAACCGGCGTCGGCGGTGCGCGACGGGCGCACCCTCCTTTCTGCCCGCATTCCCGGCCACGCGGATCGCGGCGGGACGCTCGGGTTCGGGCGCAACCCGGCGCGGCCGCGAACGGCAACCAACAACCTCTATCCCCGGGAGCAGGAAGGCCCCCGGTGCGGGGAAACCGTTTCTGGCCGCCAGATTTACAAATGCTCACGCGCCGGGCGCTGCCCTCCGCCCCGCCGGCGGGTCTAGACTGGATCCGACGGCCACCATCTCTGTTTCCGGGGTGGGCGGTCGGCCCCCGAACGCCGCGCAGATCGCTGGAGCCGGTTCATGATCCTCGCCTCTCCTCCCGCCACGCCTGCCCGGCGCCTGCGCCCGCTCGCCGCCCTGCTGGCGACGACGCCGCTGCTCGCCTGCACCGTGCAGCCGCCCCCGGGGCCTTCCGTGCTGGCCACCCCCGGCAAGAACAAGAGCTTCGCCCAATTCCAGGCGGAGGATGCCCGCTGCCGGCAATATGCCGCCGCCGCCAACGGCAACGTCACGCCGGGCGAGGCGTCCAACCGGTCTGCCTTCGGGTCCGCCGCGCTGGGAACCCTGCTGGGTGCCGGGGCGGGCGCGCTGCTGGGCGCGGCGGCGGGCAATCCGGGCATCGGGGCGGCCGCCGGCGCCGGCGGTGGCCTCCTGCTCGGCAGCGCGATCGGCTCAAACCGCGCCCAGGCGTCGGGCGCCAGCTTCCAGCAGCGCTACGACGCGGCCTACATCCAGTGCACCCAGGCCTCCGGCAACATCGTCAATGCCCCGGCGATCGTCGGCTATTCCACCCCGTATGTCGCCGGCTCCTACGCCCCCGCCCTAACGGCGGCACCCGCCGTGGTGGCGCCTGCCCCTGTGGTGGTGGCGCCCGCTCCCGTGGTGGTGGCACCGCCGCCCCCGGTCGTGGTGGCGCCCGCACCGGTGATCGTGGCCCCGGGGCCGTACCCCTACTGAGGTCGCGCGCGGCGACGTCAGGTCCGGAACGGTGGGGATCGCGGCGATCGAGGCTGCGGCCGACGACCGGGCGGGATCGAGCCCCCCGGGGGCTCACCGGCATCAGGCGCGCCTCACCGTCCCCCACCATCGGTCGGGATGGGTCGTCGCCTCACCATCGAGGCGCGTCCGACCCGTTATCGAGTTATCGAGGAGAAGGTCGTGGCGACGCTCGCGTTCGCCGCGCCGGGCCGGCGGCGCTCGTCCGTGCCGGCAGGATGCCTGGAAGAGGCCGGGCGGCATTCCTGGCTGGTATGGCCGGACCGGCTGCGACCCGACCCCGCACGCCCTCCATCACGATCCGAATGCTCACGGGCACGCGGGATCGACAAGCGGACAAGCAGGTAGCGCCTGCGATCCGTCCGGATGACGCGACTCCTCCGTCTGGAGAGCCGGCGGCGATGCGGTCGCAGGGCCGGTCCGCGCCATTGGCATCGCGGGACGCTTCCCGGCCCCGGACCACAACCGCACTCATCCCGTCCGCGATGCGCGCGCGCCCGTTCGACCGGAAACGCTACAGCCGGGTGAACCCGCCTCCGCCCGCGAAGAACCCATCGATGGCGGTGCGCATCGCCGCCGCCACGGCGGCGCGATGGGACGACTGACGCAATGCCGCCTCGTCCTGCCGGTTGGACATGAAGCCCATCTCCACCAGCACGCTGGGGATGTCGGCCGCCTTCAGCACCACGAAGGCCGCGTGGCGCGAGGGATGGTTCAACAGCGGCACCCTGGGCCGGAAGGAGGCCACCACGCTGCCGGCCATATGGGCCGAGCCGAGCCTGGTTTCCTGCCGCACAAGGCTGGCGAGGATGCGCTGCACCTCCGGCGAGGAGCCCTGGAACCGCGGACCGGCGAAGCGGTCGGCGCTGTTCTCCCGGACGGCGAGAGCGGCGGTCTGGGCATCCGACGCACTGTCCGACAAGGTATAGACGCTGGCGCCGCGCACGCCCGGATCGTGCAGGGCGTCGGCATGCATGGACACGAACAGCGCCGCCTGCTTGCCCTGCGCGATCGCCACCCGGTCTTCCAACGGAATGAAGATGTCGCGGCCGCGCGTCAGCTCCACCCGGTAGCGCCCGGTGGCCATCAGCTGACGCTGGAGCTCGGACGCGGCCGCTTCCGCCACATGCTTCTCGTAGGTGCCCGATACCCCGATCGCACCGGGATCCTTGCCGCCATGGCCGGGGTCCAGCATCACCAGCGGCAACGGGCGGCGGGCGCGACCGACGACGGCCGGGGCGGAAGACCGGGCGGAACGCGTGGTGGCGGTCGGGCGATGCGTCGACGCTGCGGCCGACGCCGCGGCCGGCGCCAGCGCCGCACCGGCGGCCAGCAGCGCCAACTGCCGGCGGGTGGCCATCGGTCCGACAGCGGGGAGGACTGCCCGGAGAGAAGCGGAGTGGGGAGAAAGGGACGGGGGAGAAACGGGCAAGGGTAAAGCCGGCGCTCCGGACGCCGGGCCTGGCGAACCGGCGGATCGACCTCCCGCCGGCACCGCGCGGCTCGCCGCGACAACGATGCCGCCGCTGCCCCCGCGCACCCGATCGCGAGGCGCCGAGGCCAATGCGCTAGGCTCAGATGCCGCCAGATGCGTGTCGGCGTCGAGAACGGGCGGACGCTGCCCGGTTTGCGGATGGTCGCTCCCGCTATGCGTGTCGTCCGCGCCCGGCACGATGCTGTCCATACGCTCCCCCGCCCCCGCGAGCCGTAACCCTAACACGAGGCGTCGGCTACCGGAGCGCCGGAAATAAGGGCGGAGCGGCTTTTCCGGCCCGGCACCCGCGCCACCGCAAGCCTTTGATCGCACAAGGGGAGGGCGGAAGGGCCCGGCTTGCGGAGGGCGGGGATTGTTGTCATTGTGATCGTCGTGTGACGCGGGCGATCCGCCCGTGTCCGGCATGTCGCCTTCCGCACGCGGACCGTGCGCCCGTTCCGGCTGGAAGCCAATCCCGGCTTCCGCATGGGCCGGCGCCCGCAGGCTGCTTCCGCCCATGCCGCGACGGCCGAACGCGCTTGCCGCTGCCGCGCCCCGCACATGCCGCCTTGCCCGTCGATCCGGCTTCCCGCCGTCGCCGGGCGAATTTCACGCTACGCCTTTCGTTTCGGACTGGATGACCTCCACCACCGCCCTCCGCTCCCCCGTTTCCAGCCGCACCGCGATCGCGCGGGCGGGTCACCGTTCCGGATGCCGTGGGCCCTGCCCCGGTTCTTCCGCGCGGCTTGCGAACGACCGGGATGACGGGCAGCCGGGGTCCGTTTCGTCCGATCCCCTCGCCGTGCGCGCGCGATCTCGCGCGGCTCCCGCTTCCACGCGCCCCGGGCTCCGTCCCGCCGGATCGCGAAGCGAGCCGCCCCGCGCCCCGGCCATCCGGAGTTCCATCCTTCATGACCAAGCGCATGCTGATCGACACGACACACGCGGAAGAAACCCGCGTGGTCGTGCTGGACGGTAACCAGCTCGAAGATTACGACGTCGAAACCGCGGGCAAGAAGCAGCTCAAGGGCAACATCTACCTCGCCAAGGTCGTCCGCATCGAGCCGAGCCTGCAGGCCGCGTTCATCGAATATGGCGGCAACCGCCACGGCTTCCTCGCCTTCAGCGAGATCCATCCCGACTACTACCAGATCCCCGTCGCCGACCGCGAACGGCTGCTTGCGCTCCAGGAGGAGGAAGCCCGGGCCGAGGAACAGGCGGACGACGACGCGGAAACCGGCGCGTCCGGATCCCCCGATGCGGACCCCCGCGGCCGGAGCGGCGGCGGCGACGAGGATGACGGCGGCGATGCCCGCGACCACGAGGACCATCCGGACGCCGTAGCACTCGATGCCGGCATCGACGGTGCGCGTGTGCAGGGTGCCTACGAGCTGCCGGACCACGAGCCTGAGGAGGTATCGAGCGAGGCGATCGGCGCGGACGCCGCCGGCGATGCGGCCGGCTCCGACGAGGACGCTGCCGCCCACCCCGCGCCGGAAACCGTCAGCGGCGAAAGCGACAACGGCGACGAAGGCCGCAGCCAGCGCCGCACCGCCCGCTTCCTGCGCCAGTACAAGATCCAGGAGGTGATCCGGCGCCGGCAGATCCTGCTGGTGCAGGTCGTCAAGGAGGAGCGCGGCAACAAGGGTGCGGCGCTCACCACCTACATCTCGCTGGCCGGCCGATTCTCCGTGCTGATGCCTAACAGCCCGCGCGGCGGCGGCGTGTCGCGCAAGATCACCTCGGCCGCCGATCGCCGGCGCCTCAAGGAGATCACTGCCGAGCTCGGCATTCCCCGCGGCATGGCGATGATCGTCCGCACCGCCGGCGCCCAGCGCCCGCAGAACGAGATCAGGCGCGACGGCGAGTACCTGCTGCGGTTGTGGGACGACATCCGCGAGAACACGCTGAACTCGATGGCCCCGGCACTGGTCTACGAGGAGGCCAGCCTGATCAAGCGGGCGATCCGCGACCTCTACACCCGCGACATCGAGGAAATCTCGGTGGACGGCGAGGCCGGCTGGCGGTCGGCGCGCGAGTTCATGCGCATGCTGATGCCCGCCAACGCCAACAAGGTGAAGCTGTGGCGCGACGGCGGCCAGCCCTTGTTCTCCCACCACCAGGTGGAGCGCCATCTCGACGCCATGCTGCAGCCGACCGTGCAGCTCCGCTCGGGCGGCTATCTGGTGATCAACCAGACCGAGGCGCTGGTCGCGATCGACGTCAATTCCGGCCGCTCGACCCGCGAGCGGGGCATCGAGGAAACAGCGCTCCGCACCAACTTGGAAGCCGCCGACGAGGTGGCGCGCCAGCTCCGCCTGCGCGACCTCGCCGGGCTGATCGTCATCGACTTCATCGACATGGAAGCCCGCCGCCACAACGCGATGGTGGAGCGGCGCCTCAAGGACGCGCTGCGCAACGACCGCGCCCGCATCCAGGTCGGCTCCATCAGCCATTTCGGCCTGATGGAGATGTCGCGCCAGCGCCTGCGTCCGAGCCTCGCGGAATCGAGCTTCGTGCCCTGCCCGCATTGCGGCGGCACCGGATTCATGCGCTCCACCGACAGCGCGGCGCTGCACGTGCTGCGCGCCATCGAGGAGGAAGGCGCCAAGAGCCGCGCCGCGGAAATCCTGGTCAAGGTCGCGACCCCAGTGGCGCTCTACGTGCTCAACCACAAGCGCTCCTGGCTGGCCGAGATCGAGAGCCGCCACCGAATGACGGTGCAGATCGCGGCCGACGACACGCTGATCCCGCCCAACCTGCACATCGAGCGCGTCCGGCCGCAGACCGCGCCGATCGCCGCGCCGGTGGCGGCATCGGAGCCCGTGGTCGCCCAGCCCACCGGTCAGAACACCCGCCAGCACGCCGGCCAGCCCGTTTCGGGCGGCACCCGGGACAACGTGTCCCGGATCCCCATCGGCGACGCTCCGCCGGATGCGGCGTCGGCGGACGAGGACGACGAGGCCGAAGAAGGTGGCGTGCCGGGCGTGTCCGGCGAGGGCGGCGCCGAGGACGGGGAGCGTCGCCGCAAGCGCCGTCGCCGGCGGCGGCGGGGCGGTCGCCGTCCGGACGAGAACGAGACGTCCGGCGTGTCCGACGATGGCCAGCCGGAAGACGAGGAAGCCGCGGACAACATCGCCGCCGACGCCGGGGATGATCGCCAGGAGCCTCGCGCGGAAGCGGCGGGCTTCGGCGCGCAACCCGAAATCGGGTCGCAGCCGGACGTCGAGGACGGCGCCGGGAACGGCGAGTCTGGTCGGCGCCGTGGACGGCGGGGCGGCCGCAACCGCCGTCGCGACGATCGCGACCCGTCGGGAGACACCGCGCCCGCCGCCGTGTCCGGTCCCACCCCGGCCAATCCGTTCGCGGGCAGCTTCGACATCTTCGAGATGATCGAGCGCGAGGCCGAAGCCGCGTCCGGCCGCTCTGGCGAGGGTGGCAGCGATGCCGCCCCGGGCAGCCTGGTGGTGGATCCGTCGGCGTCCGCGGCGTCCTTCGACGCGGTGCCGGGCGAGACCGCCCGGGATCGGATCGTGCGGGATGGGGCTGCGCCGCAGGACCCGTATGCGATCGACGGCCCGTCGGTGGATGCGCCGATGACGCCGGAACATGCGGAAGCCGCCGCCCGCGACGCGCAAGCCCGCGACGGCGCCGCCGCGGACGCAGCACCCGTCCCGGAGGCCGAAGCCAAAACGCGACCGAGCCGTGCCCGCAAGCCTCGGGTGCGCAAGGCGGCGACCGAAGACACGGCTCCGCCGGACGCCGACGCGGCACCCGCCGTCGATCCCGCGACGACGACCGCCGCGGCGGAACCTCCCGCACCCCGCCCGCGACGCAGCCGGGCGCGCAAGACGGCGGACGCGAGCATCGAGGCAGCGCCGGCTACGGTTCCGGCCGAGACGCCGACGGCGCCCGCCGCTCCGGAAACCGGGCCCGAGGCCACGCCGTCCGCGGCGGTGGACGTCCCCGCCACGCCGGGTGGCACGAACACGGAGCGCGCGGCCGACCCGAGCATCGTGCAGCCGACGCTGATCACGGAGGACACCGCGCCCGCGGCCCGGCGCGGCGGCTGGTGGCGCCGCTGATCGCGCCTGCCCCTGGTCGGATCGGCCAGGATCGCTAGGAAAGGCCCCGCCCGGGATACGGGCGGGGCCTTTTTCCTGGGATGCACGATCGGGCCGCCGAGCCCGCGCCATCCGGATCTTCGTTTCCGTTCTTCGTCATACGACGCCGATGAAGACCGTCGCTCCCGAACCGACCCGGACGGACCGGATCAGCGACGTCCAGCTTCGCGGCCGCTCGCCACTCTCACGAGCGCTCGATAGCTGCGAGGCGATCCGCTTCGGGGCTGGGAGCACGATCGAGGGCATTTTCGCGGGCAATCTTCTCCGTGCCCCTTGCGACGGTGTCGCGGGTTGTTGGCTCATGGTCGCCACGATGCGGCGTCGGACCGGCGGAACGATGCGCGGATCGGATCGGGGACAGCTCGCGCCGGGCGCCGGCGACCGGGCGGATCGGAGGCCCGGCGACCCATCGGCCGGGCCTGGAAGGTCGCGTGTTCGTAACGGTGCCCCGTTGCCGACCTCCCGTGGCTTCGTCACGATGCCAGCATGAAGCTGTCCGCCCTCACCGCCGTCGCGCTGCTCGTGCCCCTCGCCGCCGCCTCCGTCACCGCGTCCCTGGCGGCTCCCGCGGCATCGTCGGAGACCAGCGCCGCCGCGTTGCTGGACCGGCTGGTGGCGGAGCCGGCACGGGCACGGGTGTTCCTGCGCGCGATGCCCAAGGGTGCGGATCTGCACAACCATCTGAGCGGCGCGGTGTATGCCGAGAACTACCTGCGCTGGGCGACCGAGTCGGGGCTGTGCGTGCAGGTCGACACCCGCACGCTGAGCAAGCCGCCCTGCGCCGACGGGCGCCGCCCGCTGGCCGACGTGCTGCGGGAAACGCCAGCACTCGGCAACACGCTGATCGACGCGATGTCGATGCGCGATTTCACGCCCGAGCCGGACCGGCCGGCGCCGAACAACCTGTCGCTCGGCGACGCGTCCGGGCACGACCATTTCTTCGCGACCTTCGCCCGGTTCGACGAGGCCAGCACCGGCCATGTCGGCGAGATGATGGCCGAAGCGGCCAACCGCGCCGCCGAGGACAACATCTCCTACCTGGAGCTGATGTGGTATCCCCGGGTCCGGGAAAGCGCGGCGGGCGGCCTGAAGCATCCCTGGCACGGCAACGACTTCGCGGCCGACGCGCGGGAGCTCGACGGCGACATCCCGACCCTGCTGGCCGAAGCGCGCGCCGACACGGATGCGGCCGAGAAACGGATGCACGAGGTGCTGGGCTGCGACGGTCCGGCGCCGCAGCCGGGATGCCGCGTCACGGTGCGCTACATGACGCAGCTGCTGCGCGTGCTGCCGCCGCAGGCGGTGTTCGCGCAGCTGGCCTACAGCTTCGCGCTGGTGCAGGCGGATCGCCGCTTCGTCGGCATCAACATCGTGGCACCCGAGGACAACCCCGTGGCGCTGCGCGACTACGACCTGCACATGCGCGCCTTCCGTTTCTTCCATACGCAGCATCCGGAGATCCGTCTCAGCCTGCATGCGGGCGAGCTCACCATGGGGCTGGTGCCGCCGGAGGAGCTGCGCTTCCACATCCGCGAAGCGATCGAGGTCGCGGGGGCCAGCCGCATCGGCCACGGCGTCGACATCTCGTTCGAGGACGACGCGCCCGGATTGCTGGCGGAGATGCGCGCGAAGCACGTGGACGTCGAGATCAACCAGACCAGCAACGACGTCATTCTCGGCGTGCGCGGCCAGGCGCATCCGTTCTTTCTGTACCGGGCGGCCGGGGTGCCGATGTCGCTCAGCACCGACGACGAAGGCGTCAGCCGCATCGACCTCACCAACGAGTTCCTGCGCGCCGCGACCGACTGGCATGTGCGCTATCCGGAACTGAAGACGATGGCGCGCCATTCGCTGCGCTACAGCTTCCTGCCGGGCGCCGATCTTCTCGGCGATGGCGACAAGGTCGCCGGTCCCTGCGCCGGTGCCGATCCGGAGCGCGCGCCGCCGGCCGCCTGCGCCTCGTTCCTGCACGCGAGCGAGAAGGCGACGCAGCAATGGCGCCTGGAAGCGGATCTGTCGCGCTTCGAACGCCGCATCACGGCGGAACGGTTCTGATGTGCGGCCTTCCGGCGGCGCAGGACCGCCTATCCGGGAACGATCGATGAGGGAGCCGCCCGTGCATGTATCGTCCGACGAGGTCCACGCGCATCCGCGCCATACCGGGCACCGGGGGATCGATCTGTTTCTGGCGCTGACGGCGGTGTTCATCTCGGCCATCTCGCTCTACGTGGCCATCGAGCACGGTCGCACCGAGCGCGATCTGGTGGCGGCCAATTCCTGGCCGTATCTGCAGTACGAGGGGACCGGCACTCCGGAGCAGCTCAGCATGTCGATGGAGAACGCCGGCATCGGTCCGGCGAAGGTGAACACGATCCAGCTCATGCTGGACAACAAGCCTGTTCCCGACACGATGACGCTGTTCGAACGCTGTTGCGGCGTGACGCCGGAAGAGTGGAAGAACATGAAGGTTCCCAACTCGCTGGCGAGCATGAGCGTGCTCCGTCCAGGCGAGAACAGGGTGCTGCTGGACGTGACGCCGGCCATGGTGCCCGCACCGGTGTTCCTGCGCCTGCGCAGCCGTTGGCGCGATCTGCATCTGCGCACATGTTATTGCTCGGTGTTCGACGAATGCTGGATGTCGAACATGGAAGATCTGAGTCCGAAACCGGTGCGCCGCTGCGACATCAGCGAGCCGTCCTTCAACCAGGACCTCCTGACACCCCCATCCTCGTCCCCACCCGGCTGACGCCGCGCCTCCGCGCCGGCCGATCGTGCCCGACGCCACCACCGACCTGAGCCTTCTCGTCAGCAGGCGCGCGACATTCTCGACCGCCGTCCCATGGGGCACAGACTACGAAGCGGTGCCGCCGGTGGCTCCGCGCCGTCACCGAGATGGTCCGGTCGCCGGCACGGTATCCGGCACAACGGCCGTCCGTGCACACGGAGCGTCTCGTTCCTCCAGCCGTCGGCGCGTGGCGCTCCCGCATGCTTCGGAAGTTCGTCAGCCCCACGATCCGATCAGGTCCGCCCGGCGCCGCACCCAGTCGCGAAAGAACGCCGCGTGGCCGCGCAGCCCGTCCGCATCCGCCACCGACCACGGCGCGTCGGCGTCCCCGCCCAGCAGCTCGCGCAGGAACCCGGCATGGCGCTCGAACTCGTCGTCCAGCTCGGCCAGCATCAACAGGCCGGACGCGAGGCCGCCGTGCCGGCCGGCCAAACGGGCCGGGTCGAGCCTCGGCGCCGCACGGAGCTGCGTGGACGCCGCATCGAGTTCTCGTCCGGCCGCTTCCAGCAGCTGCGCGGCGCGGAGATGATCCGGATCGTGGCGCGGCAGCGACCGCGACAAGGGAGGCAGGAAGCGCCGGCGGAACTCGCCCTCGCGGCTCGCGGCCAGATCGCGCAGGAGCAGGATCGCGTCCGCCACCAGCGACCGGCGGCGTTGCTCCTCCGCCACCGCCCCCTCCGGGGAAACGCTCACGACGGATCGGAAACGGCGGGCACGGTCGGCGGCCGCTCATCCGGGTCCAGGCCGGCCGGCGGCCTCAGGCCCCGCGGCGGCCACCCCCCATCCACCTGCGGCACGCCATAGGGCGCCCCGATCGCGGCGTTGGGTGCCGACACGAGGCCGCGATCGGCCATCCGCAGCGCCAGATGGTAGCGCACCGCCTCGATCGGGCTCAGCCCGAACGCCTGTAGCGAGATCAGCTCCCGCATGCGCTCGTCGCGCGGCACGATCAGGATCTTCAGGTCGTTGAGCGTGATGCCGTAGACGCGCAGGAAATCCGACAGGTGCGCCTTCACCGCTTCGCGGAGTTCGTGGATGCGCTCGTTGATGTTCTCCAGGCGCGTCACCTGGATCACCTGGTTGATGGCCTGCTCGATGGACGGGCCGGCATAGTCGGCGATCTCCTGCACATCGATCACCCGGCCGGTGAACGGCATGTGGGTCACGAGATCCAGCGCCGCCTCGCGGCTGTCGACATGCACGTAATAGTCCGCCTGATAGGACACTTCCGCCATCTCGGCGCTCGTCGCGACGCCGGACGAGCGCACCAGCAGCTTCGCGCGGTTGATGTACACCACCTCGTAGACCCAGGGCGACGCGCCGCCGAAGAAGCCCTGCACGATGGAGCCGACCAGCGGCTTGTCCGGCGTGGTGAGCGTGTATTGCCCCGTCTCGTAGACCTGCAGCACCGCGCCGCGCGATTTCAGGATGCAGAAATGATTGGCCTCCACGGTCAGCAGCGAACCGGACACGATGCTCTCGTCCGCCACCTTGATCGCGAGATTGCGGGTGCCGAGCCGGTCGGTTCCGTCGCGGTTCAAGGCGGTGATCACCTGCCGCATGATGGCCATGCTCGTGGGTCCTCGTGACAATGGGGCGGTCGATGCCGGCCGCCGCGACGCCGCGCGGCTCGTGCTCCGTTCGGCGCACGCTGCCAGCAGCGACCGGGGCGGTCCAGGACATCGCGTCCCGCCCGGCCTAGCGAAGCCGCGCCCGGGCGCCCCGGACGCCGTCGGCGGCGCGCCTCAGCGCATCGCCTGCACGCGGCTCATCACCATCTGGCACACGCGCTGGCGCACCTGGTCCTTCAGGCCGGCGACCGACAGGGTGTTGCCGTTGCCGGTCTGCAGCTGGCCCTGCTGCCCGAGCTGGAACGCCGACTGGTTGGAGGAGGCGGTCCCATTCTGGGTCGCGGCACCCAGCGCCGCACTGGCGGCGCCGTTCTGGACCTCGTTGTTCTGCAGGCAATAGCTGAGCACGCCGGCGAGGTTGGAGCCGCTGGCGCCGTTCAGGTTCGGCATGCCCGGCATGAAGCGTTGCGCGAGGCCGCCCAGCGTGGTGTTGGCGTTGATGCCCGTGTTGCCGCCCAGCGGCGTCGCGACGCGCTGGCTCGAATAAAGGCCGGTGCCTTCCTGCGCGACGGCCGGCGCCGCCAGCAGCGGCAGGGAGGCCAGGGCACCGAGCACAAGCTTCGGTCGGTTCATGATTCGGATGTCTCCTCGGCTGACGGCATCGGCCTTTCCGTTGGGAGCCTTTCCGTCGGCGACCGTTCCGTCGGGCGTCCAACGCCTGCCCTCCGGAGCGGTTCGAAACCGCCACCGGGCCGGAAGCGGATCGCCCCGCGCGGCGGACGTCCGGTGCCCACCAGCGACGATACCGGTGCCCCGGCCGCTGGCCCCGCGCGAAACGGCGATCATGCCGGCGCCAGGGCGCCCGCCCGTGCGACGGCCCGGCCCCACCGCCATGTCACCGCGGTGCGGCCGGATCATTCCCGCGTTGCGAGGATGAGGCTCGCGCAGCGATGACCGGGCGGCCCAGCCACCGGCGGCAAGGCCTTTCCCATCGCGACTGCGGAACAGGAAACGTTCCCCCCGCCGGCGGCCTTCGGGCTGCGCGGGCCGCTCGCTCAGTGCAGCCGGAGGGAGATTTCCGCCCCGTCGCCGACCGAGCAGGACAGGAAGGCACCGCCCCGCTCGCGCACCAGCGCCAGATAATCCGGATTGGCTTCCGCATCGTCCGCTACCACGATCGCCCCCGGGCGAAGCCGAGGCTGCACCAGGGCTAGCACCTCGGGATAAAGCCCCTTGGCGCCGTCCAGCAGCACCATGTCGATCACCGGCGGCAGGTCGGACGACAAGGTGTCGAGCGCATCGCCCTGCCGGATGTCCACGAGGTCGGCGAGCGCGGCCGCCTCCAGATTCTCCCGGGCGCGCCGGACCTTGCCGGGCTCGAATTCCGTGGAAATCAGCCGGCCGCCCCCGTTGTCGCGCAGCGCCGCCGCCAGATGCAGGGTCGACAGCCCGAACGAGGTGCCGAACTCCACGATGCTGCGCGCACCGATGCTCCGGGCCTGGAGGTAGAGCAGCCTCGCCGTATCGCGCGACACGGCCAGCCACTGGTCCTTGAGGTTCCCATAGAAGGAAACGTACTCGGTCTTGCTCCGCATCAGGCGATGCAGCTCCTCGCGCGGGATCGCATCGATCGCCGGGGGCGGCGCGGCGTCCGCTTCCGCGAAAAGCCGCTCCAGCAGCGGTGCCAGCCGTGCGCTGTCCAGGGTATTCATGCAAACCTCCATCCGGCCGGCAAAAAACGGCGGCCGGCCGGGAAAAAGGATACGGTGCGGCCGGCGAGCCACAATTCGCATCCGGGAGCAGCATGGGCCGGTCCGCAAAGATCCAGATCGATGCGCGCAAGAACCCGAAACAGTCACGCTCCGGCGTGCTGGTGTCGGCCATTCTGGAAGCGGCTGTTCGCGTTCTGCGCGCCGAAGGAGCGGCGCGTTTCACCACCGCCCGCGTCGCCGAGAGAGCGGGCATCAGCGTCGGCTCGCTCTACCAGTATTTCCCCAACAAGGCGGCGATCCTGTTCCGGCTGCAATCGGACGAATGGAAGCAGACCGCCGCCGAAGCACACCTGATCCTCGCAGACGCGGACACGCCGCCCATCGAGCGGATGCGGGTGCTGGTGCATCGCTTCGTGCAGTCGGAATGCGACGAGGCCGCGATCAGGATGGCGCTGCAGGCGGCCGTGCCCGGCATCCGCGACGAGCCCGATCCCGAAGATACCGGCGGCCAGGGGATGCTGGAGATCCTGGTCCATCAGGTTCTGGCCCACCGCCCGGAGGCGGCACGGCAGGTGGCGGCCGAGCTGGTGGACACGACGCTCGGCGAGGTGGCCCGGCGCTTCTCCGAGCGGCCGCGCACCCTGGACGAGATCGAGCGCCACGCCGAGGCGATGGCCGACATGTTCGAAAGCTATCTGCGACACGCGGCAGCCAACTGAAACGCGGACGCGAGGCCGCAGCGCCCGGCTCCGCAGCCGAGGCGACGCTCCCTCCCCTGCCCCTGCCGAAACCCTCAGGCCGCGACGGGCGCGCCCGGATCGCCGGCCGCGGTTTCCCAGCCGAGACCGATCAGCACGACGGTCCGGCGTCCGGCGCCGTCCTCGCGCAGCACCAGCAGGTCGCGTTCTTCCAGATATTGCAGCTGGCGCCGCGCCCGGCCGAGGGAGTGGGTGCCGAAGGCACGGGCGATGGCGGCGTCGGACGGGCACGGCTCGCCGTCGAGTGCCGCGCGGGCCAGCAACAGGAACACCGGTTGCACGTCTTCCGGCAGCGCGCTGGCGATATCCTCCGCCCGGCGCCATTCCGCGCCCTCGGCGCGGTCAGGATCGATGCCCGAGCGCGCGGTGGCCAGCGCCCGCCGGAACCGCGACAGGTCCAGCGCGTCGCGGCCCATGCCCTCGATCCGGCAGCGCAGCAGGAAGTCCTGGAACAAGACCGGCACCGGCCGGAACCCGGCCTCCGGATCGGCCAGCATGGCGTGGATCACGGCCAGCACGCGGCGGCGATGGGCGAACGCGTCTTCCAGCGTTTCCTGCGCCGGTCGCGCGGCTTCCTCCGGCTCGCGCACCGCGCGCTGGGCGGCGCCGGCGGCGGCGAGCTGTTGCAGGATGTCCGGCGGCGGCGGCGCCAGCGGACGGCGTGCGCGCATGGCGGGCTCGTCCGGCTGGGCCAGGATCAGCGCCCGCATCTCGGCATCGGGCGCGCCAGGCTGGAACGGCATCAGCGCGGGACCCGCGGAGCGGCTCTCGGTTTCCACCGTGCCGATCCGCACCGGCATCGGCCGGCGCGACAAGGCGGGCCCCAGCGCCACGAACTGACCGCGGCCCAGATCGCGGAAGCTTTCCGCCTGGCGCCGTTCCATGCCGAGCAGGTCGGCCGCCCTGGCCATGTCGATGTCGAGGAAGGTCCGGCCCATCAGGAAGTTGGTGGCTTCCGCCGCCACGTTCTTCGCGAGCTTCGCCAGCCGCTGGGTGGCGATCACACCGGCCAGGCCCCGCTTGCGGCCGCGGCACATCAGGTTGGTCATGGCGGCGAGCGACACGCGGCGCGCCTCGTCCGACACTTCGCCCGCCGCCGCCGGCGCGAACAGCTGCGCCTCGTCCACCGCCACCAGCACGGGATACCAATGCGCGCGGGGCGCCTCGAACATGCCGTTCAGGAACGAGGCCGCGCGGCGCATCTGGTTCTCGGCATCCAGCCCTTCCAGGCTCAGCACCACCGACACCCGGTGCGCGCGCATGCGCTCGCCCGCCGCCTGGAGGCCGGCCTCGGTATGCTCGGCCGCATCCACCACCAGATGCCCGAAACGTTCGGCCAGGCTGACGAAATCGCCTTCCGGGTCGATGATGGCCTGCTGCACCCAGCGCGCGCTTTGTTCCAGCAGGCGGCGCAGCAGGTGCGACTTGCCGGACCCGGAATTGCCCTGCACCAGCAGGCGGGTCGATAACAGCTCTTCCAGATCCAGGCTCGCGGCCTCGCCCGGCCGGTCCGTCCGGGTGCCGAGCTCGATCGGCAGACTCACGAGCCCTTCTCCGACCCCGACGGAGCGGAGGCCCGGTTCCGAACGCCCTCCCGTTGCGAGCCCTGGAGGCGACTGCCGAACGAAGCCGCTCCCGAGGCCATCATGCCGCCGGCCTGCCCCGGATCCACGACGGCCCGGGCGGCCGATCTCCACGTCGGCGCTCCCGGCGCGGCCCTTAGCCATCCGCCGGGAAGCGCACGATGCCGATCGGCCGCCCGGGCCGTCGGCAACCCGGCCCAACCGCCCGCGCGACCGGATGCTGGCGACCCTCCGGCGCGCCGAGGCACATACGGTCCGGGCCGGCCGTCCGGGTCCGGACGGTGAAACCGGAGCGGCGCCGGCCGGTCGGTCGACTCGCGCATCGGTGAAACGGCGGCGGCATTCATCGCGGTGGGTTTAAGCCCGCCCGCAGCCAGTCGAGCAAGCCGTCCGCGGCCGCGAGGCCGGTGGCGAAGCAGCCCTGCAACAGGTAGCCGCCGGTGGGCGCTTCCCAGTCCAGCATCTCGCCGGCCGCGAACACGCCGGGCCGGTCGCGCAGCATGAAGCCGGGATCGAGCGCTTCCCGGCGCAGGCCGCCCGCGGTGGAGATCGCCCGGTCGAGGGGCCCCGGGGCCACCAGCACCACGGGCACCGCCTTCAGGAGCGCCGCCAGTGCGGCCGGGGCGCGGTCCGGCACGCCCGCTTCCCGCAGCAGCGCCACCGCTACCGGCGGCAGCCGCAATGCCTTGCGCAGGGCGTTGCTGAGCGACTCGCGAGGCCGGAGGCGCGCCAGCCGTTCGCACAACGCGGCTTCGCTCATCCCGGGCCGCAGATCGAGCCGGATCACCGCACGCCCGTCGCGCTCGATGGCCCGGCGGATCGGCCCGGACAGGGCATAGATCGCTCCTCCCTCGAGGCCGCACTCGCCGTCCCCCACCCCGGTCTCGCCGGCCGAGCTCCCGAAACGCGTGACGACCAGCTCGCCCCGGACCCGCTCGTTCTCGAACGCCACCGCCACCGGCTTGATCGGCGTGCCGGCGTAGCGGGCCGGGAAACCGGTGGTCGACTGCATCCGGAAGCCGCAATTCGCCGCCGCGAGCGGCGCCAGGCTCGCGGGGGAAAGACCGGACCAGCGGGTCCAGGCGCCGTCGGACCCGAGCCTCGCCCATGAACCGCCGCCGAGCGCCAGCAGCACCGCGTCCGCTCCGACGAAGCGCTCGCCCTCGGGCGTGTCGAGCCGCAGATGCCCAGAGCCGGGCAGCTCCAGAAGCCGGTACCGCATCCTGAGCGCGACACCGAGCCCGTCGAGCCGCTTCAGCCAGGCCCGCACCAGCGGCGACGCCTTCATGGCCTCCGGGAACACCCGGCCGCTGCTGCCGATGAAGCAGGGCTGGCCGAGCGATGCCGCCCATGCCTGGAGCGCCGACGGGCCGAATGTCGCCACCGCCGCTTCCAGCCACGGCCGCGCATCGCGGTAGCGGTCGAGAAACACGGGAAGCGGTTCCGAATGGGTAAGATTGAGCCCACCCCGCCCGGCCATCAGCAGCTTGCGCGCCGGGCTCGGCATCCGGTCGAACACGGTGACCCGGTGGCCGGCCGAGGCGATGCGCTCGGCCGCGAACAGTCCGGCCGGCCCCGCACCGACGATGGCGACATGTCGCGACGTCATGGGAGCATCGGGAGGGCAAGCGGCGGTTCGTCGAGACTAGCCGACATCACGTCTTCTGTGCGGCAGATGATCGCTCGGACCGAGCCGGCTCCATCTTCATCATAACGATGTTGGAACATCGGCGGGTTCCAAGGAGAGAATACGGTCGCCATGAGCCAGGGCGACCAGAACCTTTCCGGTGACGGTCGGTCGTCGTGTCGCGCGCCCTTGTGAGGATTGATGGCGACACACGTTCCGGGGCAGACATCGGCCGCGTTTTCATCAGGCCACCGAATAAAGGCGTCACCATCTACCTGCCGTCGGTTGCCGCCCTGCCGGCATTCGGAGGCCTCGGCAGTCCCGACGCCAGGGGCTTCGGGTTGGTTTGTCCGCTGGCGGCGCTCGTTCTGGTCGTGAACGCCGTCGTCCGACCCAGCAACCTTTTCCTTCGGACGGCGAGCGGCGATCATCCCGTTCTCGACGGCAACGGCAAGACACTCCGGCAGGTCAGGAACGCCACCGAGGAAGCGCTGATCCGACGCGCATGAGGCGCATCCCGATCTCCGCCTCGACCTGTCATGCCAGCCAGTGACGGCGTGATCCATCGACAGGCGCCCTCATCCGGCGCTGCGCGGGTCGAAGATCTTCAATCGTTCCGCGGCTTCCGCGATATCCGCTTCCGCGCCGCAATAGCTGAACCGCACGAAACGATGTCCTCGCCTCGGATCGAAGTCGATGCCGGGCGTCGCCGCGATGGAATGGTGGTTCAGCAACCGCTCGCAGAAGCCGAGACTGTCCTCCGCGGCGTCCGGCAGGCGGGCATAAACGTAGAAGCCGCCCTGGGCGGGCGACAGATCCGCGAGGCCCGCCTCCGGCAAGGCCCGCAGCAACAGCCCACGCGACCGGCGGTAGCGCGCGGCATTGGCCTCGATCTCGTCGGTGGCGTCCATGGCCGCTTCGGCCGCGACCTGGGAGATGTGCGGCGCGCTGATGAAAAGGTTCTGCTTGAGCCGTTCCGCCGCGCCGGCGAGGTCGGGCGGCAGCACCATCCAGCCCACGCGCCAGCCGGTCATGCTCCAGTACTTGCTGAAGCTGTTGATCACGATGGCCGTTCCGGTCGGGGTGGCGGCGGTGTCCGGCGGCGCTTCCCAGTTCAGCCCGTGATAGATCTCGTCGCTGATCAGCCGGATACCTTCCCGCTCGCAATACCCGGCAAGAAAATCCAGCTCGCGGCGCGACAGGGTGGTGCCGGCCGGGTTGCCGGGGCTCGCCACGATCAGCCCGTCGGGAAGGCCTTCGGGCGTGTCGCGCAGGGCTTCCAGCATCGGCACGGTGGGCTGGAACCGGCTGGCCTCCGTCGCTTCCAGCACCACGGGCCGCATGCCGAGCGCGTGCAGGATGTTGTTGTAGGGCGGGTAGTACGGGCTCGCGAGGGCGATGCGGTCGCCAGGGTCGAACGCGCTGAGGAACGCCAGCAGGAAGCCGCCGGACGCCCCGGTGGTGACCGCGATCCGGTCGGGCGCCACGTCCGCCCGGTAGAACTCCCGGTAGTGCCGGGCGATGCGCTCGCGCAGCGACCGCAGGCCGAAGGCTTCCGTGTAGCCGAGCGCCAGTTTCCGCCCGAGCGCGCTTCGCGCTGCTTCCACCGCGAGCGCCGGCGCGCCCGTTCCGGGCTGCCCGACCTCGAGCCGCAGCACGCCGGGCGCGCCGGCCGGCAGGGAGCGCTGGCGTGCGTTGGCCTGGCGGATCACGTCCATCACCAGGAAGGAGGGCAGCGCGCCGCCCGCCCCCTGCTTCAAACGGGGGCGCTTCCGATCGGTCATCACGATACCTCCCCCACGGGCTGACCCGACTTCGAGCGCCGACCGGTCCGATGAAGGATCATGCTCCAGCTCCGCCGGCACCATGACCGCGGCTTCGGGCACCCGGCCCCCGCGAGGGTCCGCGCGAACCGACGGTCGCCGCGATCATGCACCGTGTCGCAGCGGGCCGCCGGCCGGGGCGCCCATCCGTTCGCACGATCCGGAACCCGTCGCCCACCGCCGGGTGCGGAATCACCGTCGCGCAGAGAAAGAACCCACCCGTCGCGATCCGATGGGAGGAATGAGTCGACCGAACCGTCACGACCGCGGCCCCTACGGCGTTCGCCAGACGCGGCTCACGCTGCGAAGCTGCCCATTTGGCCGGGATCACGAGTATCGGGGCACCCTGCCGGCCGTGCCGCTCACGGCGGACGATGGCCGGTCAGTCCGGCCTGGTCGCCAGCCCCATGCCGCGCGGATCGGTTGCGGCCACGCAGCTGCCGGAGTCGCCGGGCAGTCCCTTGCTGCAGGCGATGCTGTTGACCCGTCCGGCGTCGGTGACCGGAGCGGCGGGGGCACCGCGCAGCAGGTTGCTCATCGCGCTCCCCACCGCGGCCGCGGCCTCGCCCTGGCCGGAGCCGGACACCGCCGCCCGGAAGGCCCGGGACGACGCGTTGAAGGCGATCGCGGCCGGCAGCAGCGGGGCCGACACCCGCGCCGGCGACGCCGCCAGCACCACCCCGGTCTCGCCGGCGATACGCCCGGTGCCGAACAGGTTGTTCATGGTGAGATCGCACGCCACGGCGCCCCCGTCGCGATCCATCACCACGAAGGAAGTGGATGCGGGCAAGCGGCCGGACCGCGTGGCGTCCCCGCCCTCGAACGCGCTTCTCGCCAGTCCGCCATCGGCCGGAGAAAAGCCGACCTCGACATTGCCGCGCGAAACGGTCTGGACCGTTTCGACGCTCGGCAGTGCGTTGCGCAGATCGGTGGTGGTGAGGCCGCCGCCGGCCTTGGTGGCTCCTTCGGCGAGGCGCTGGGCCAGCAGGCCGGTATAGACATCGCCGGCACCCGCCACGGCGAGCTGGTCCAGCGTTTCGCCCAGCAGCGGCTGCACCAGCTGGTCGCCCGCCTTCACCGGAGTGCCTGCCGGCGCGAACACGGCCTGGGCACCGGGATCGGCCAGCAGCGGTCCGGACACGGCGGCGAGATCGTCGGCGAAGGCGCGGGACACGGTGATGCCGCCATGCGCCAGCCGCGAGGCCGGCCGCACCAGCTCGTCGAAGCCGACGCTGCCGTAGCGGGCCTGCATCAGGAAGATGCCGCGCGCCATCATCGGCACGGCGGCGGGACGATCGGCATGGGGGCCGCCGGAACCGGCCACGGGCTGGAACAGGAACGCTTCGGGCGGGTCCTTGCGGTCCGGCCGGTAGGCCAGGCACGCACCGCCGGAACCGAGCGAGGCGCGGGAGGGCAGCGTCACCGACAGGGCGAACGCGGTGGCGGCGGCGGCGTCGGCGGCGTTGCCGCCGCGGGCCAGCACGTCGCGGCCGGTCTGTGCCGCGATCGGCTCGTCGGCGGACACCGCGCCCACATAGCCGGACAGATAGGGGGACGGCGGCCCGAAGGCGAGATTGCGGACCTTGCTGACGGTGCCGCAGCCGGCGAGCACGAGGCCCGACGCGAGCAGCGACGCGACAGCACGCGCCGGCACCCGACCTTGCCGGGCAGGTTGACTCAGATCGGCGGCAGGAGTGGGAGTGGCGTCGCTCGATGGGGATGTAGGCACGCCTGCTCTTCTCCAACCGCGACGACAACCTGCGGAAGCCGGCACCCCGGACCGGCGCGACGAACGACGCTCGATGAACGGGACGGCCAGGCGCCGGGAGGCACTGATTCCACGGCCCTGCCATTAAAGGGCTTCTGCCGCCACGGCAACTGGCGCGCTCGTCCGGCGATCGCGCGGTGGCGTCCGGGAGATGAGTCGTATGCGGAGCCGGGCGCGCGGTACACCGGCTCGCAAGCGCGGTCGAACCGCCGGATCAGCGGCCGGCGACGGCGGGGAAGCGCAGCGCGTCGCCAACGTGCCTGTTCGACAACCGAGGGCGGCTCCCATGCTCGACGAGCCCAGGTGGGATCGCGGCGGGAGCATGGCATGTCGGCTCGCGGCCGCTCCGGCTTTGGGATTTCCATCTGGCGATCGAGACAGGTGGCCGGCGCGACATCCGGGCGGGGGTCGCCGCTGCCATTCCCCAATCATCGCCTGCAGGTTTGACCGCCTGCGAGAGATGCCGGCGTCGCAGCTCCTCGGGATGCCGTCGCGGCCGCCCTGGAGCCTGCGGACCCTCACGCGAGGGCGAATCGCGCCGCCTGTCCGGACGGCGGTCCCAGTACCTCGTCCTCGCGCATCACGACATGGCCGCGCACCACGGTCATCACCGGCCAGCCATGGCAGCGATGGCCGGCGAACGGGGTCCAGCCGCAGGGAGAAACGATCCAGTCCTCCTCGATGGTCCGTGTGCGGGCGAGATCGACGATGGTGAAATCGGCATCGTAATCCTCGGCAATCCGCCCCTTGCCGACCGCGCCGTACACCCGCGCCGGCCCTTCGGCCATCAACTGCACCATGCGATCGAGCGACAGACGCCCGGCATGGACGTGGTCGAGCATGATCGGCACCAGGGTCTGCACGCCGGTGAGACCGGCGGCGGTGAGCGGCCAGGGGCGTTCCTTGGCCTCGCGCGGATGCGGTGCGTGGTCGGAGCCGATGCAATCGACGCCGCCCCCGGTCACGGCCGCCCAGGCGGCATCGTAGTGCCGGCGATCGCGGATCGGCGGGTTCATGACGGCATAGCCACCGAGGGCGTCGTAGGCGTCGGGGGCGATCTGGGTGAGGTGGTTGACCAGCAGCTCGGTAGTGGCGAGATCGGGAAAGTCGCGAAGGAAATCGAGCTCCTCGGCGGTGGATACGTGCAGAATATGGACGGGACGGCCGGTGCGGCGCGCGAGCGTCATGATCCGCCGGGTGCCGAGGAAGGCGCATTCCACGTCGCGCCACTCCATGTGGGTGGCATAGGGCGCGCCCACGGAGAAGAGCTGGCGCCGCTGCTGGAGACGAGGCTCGTCCTCGGAATGAAAGCAGACGCGCCTGGTGCCGGCGCGCATCAGGGCCTCGATGCTGGCATCGTCCTCGACGAGCAGATCGCCGGTGGAAGATCCGGCGAACACCTTGATAGCGCAGACGCCAGGCTGTCGTTCGAGTTGGGCGAGTTCCGGAATGTTGGTTTTGGTGGCGCCGACATAAAGGCCGACATCGCACCACACACCGGCTTCGAGCGATGCGCGCTTGCGGTCGAGGATGTCCCTGGAAACCACAGGCTCGCGCGTGTTCGGCATGTCGAACACGCTGGTGATCCCGCCGAGCACGGCGCCACGGGTTCCGGTTTCCAGCGTCTCGACAGCGGGATCGCCCGGATCGCGGAAATGCACGTGAGGATCGATCAGGCCCGGCAGCACATGGAGATGGGTGCAGTCGATGGTCTGGTCTGCGGTTGCTGTGCGGAGGTCGCCGACGGCGACGATGCGCCCGTCACGACAGCCGACATCGGCGATACCGATTGCACCGGTGAACACGGTGCCTTGCTTCAGAAGCAGGTCGAAATGCACGACGTATCCCCTGGCATGGTACTGCCATGGTGTCACGGTGCCCCGCCCTCGTCTTCTGTTGTTTATAATGTG
>JAMZEJ010000024.1 GCA_024508355.1 Rhizosaccharibacter radicis | reverse complement strand
GGCTTGAGGACTGGAAGCAATTGAGCTTATTCCAGCTCTGCTCGTTTGAATGGCGCTGATGTTGTATTTTCCGTCATTCAATACCGAGGCCGGAACGATCGCCCAAGTTCCATCTGGTCCGACAAGGGATGTGCCAATCTGGGTCTGAATACCGTTGATCAGAGTATAGATCTTGACGGTGGCACCAGCTTCGGCCAGTCCGGTAATAGCAGGCATGCCTACTTTAGAGAATGAAGG
>JAMZEJ010000023.1 GCA_024508355.1 Rhizosaccharibacter radicis | reverse complement strand
GGTCTCCATGACTTCCCCCTCCGTGACGGGGCAAGTTACCACCCTGGCTGATGGCACACACATCACCAATAATCCAACTCCTGTCCTACGCGGACTGGGGGTAGCAGGCAACCAAGTTAATCTCTATTATGCCAATACTGGCGGGACACAAAGTCTGCTGGGAACAACTACTGTCGCGGCTAACGGAACGTGGTACCTAGTCGCACCTACAGCGCTGCCCGATGGCACCTATCAGATCACCACTACTCAAACGGATAGTCTCGGTGGCGTATCCGCCCCGTCAAGCCCACAGAGCCTTACGATCGACACCCATACCCCTACCGCTCCAACAATTAGTAGC
>JAMZEJ010000022.1 GCA_024508355.1 Rhizosaccharibacter radicis | reverse complement strand
AGCAGCAACCCCAAGCGGGGCGGCATCGCCATCCTCAGCCTCGGCACCCGGCTCGCCGACGCCCTGCGCGCCGCCGACACGCTGGCCGCCCGCGGCCTGCCCACCACCGTCGCCGACGCCCGCTTCGCCAAGCCCCTCGACACCGGCCTGCTCGAGGAACTCGCCCGCACCCACCAGGTGCTCGTCACCGTGGAAGAAGGCGCCGAGGGCGGCTTCGGATCCATGGTCATGCACCACCTCGCCCGCACCGGACTGCTCGACAACCTCCGCGTCCGCCCCCTCACCCTCCCGGACCGATACATCGACCACAACAACCCCACCGAGCAGATCCGAGAAGCAGGCCTCGACCACATCACCATCTCCAACACCGCTCAGAACACTCTCAACGAGGCGGA
>JAMZEJ010000021.1 GCA_024508355.1 Rhizosaccharibacter radicis | reverse complement strand
ATCCTGAACTTCGCGCTCAATCTCGAATATCTGGAAGCCGAGTTCTATCTGCGCGGGGCGTTCGGCCACGGTCTCGGCGAGGCCGACATCACCGGTCGCGGCCAGCCCGGCCCGGTATGGGGCGGGTCCAAGGTCAGTTTCAGCAGCGCCCTCTACCAGCAGCATGCGGAGGAGGTGGCGCGCGACGAGCTCCACCATGTGCGCTTCCTGCGCGCGGCCCTCGGCAGCCAGGCCGTGGCGCGTCCCACCATCGATTTGCGCGACAGCTTCACCACGGCAGCCCGGGCGGCCGGCGTGATCGGCGCCAATGCCACCTTCAATCCTTTCGCGGACGAGGCGAGCTTCCTGCTGGCGGCCTTCATCTTCGAGGACGTCGGCGTCACCGCCTACAACGGCGCCGCGACCTTCATCCGCAGCAAGGACTATTTGCAGGCCGCCGCCGGCATCCTCGCGGTGGAAGCCTATCACGGCGGCGCGGTCCGCACCCTCCTGGCCATGAACGGGCTCGCCGATCCCGCCAACAAGATTTCGGCACTCCGGGCCGCCGCCTCGGCGGCCGTCGGCGGGCCGGGCGCCGGCGACGACCAGGGCGTCACCTTGAACGGCGTCAGCAACATCGTTCCCGCCGACAACAACAGCATCGCCTTCGCCCGCACACCCGACGAGGTGCTGAACATCGTCTATCTCGGCGGCGCCAGCGCATCCTACGGCTTCTTCCCGAAGAAGCTGAACGGCGCGATC
>JAMZEJ010000020.1 GCA_024508355.1 Rhizosaccharibacter radicis | reverse complement strand
GACGGCAGGCCGTTGAGGGCGCGGATGGCGTCGAGGTTGCCGGGGTTGGCCACCACGAAGAAGCCGGCGTTGTCGCGGTAGATCTCGCCGCGGAAGTTGGCGGCGAGCGTGGGGGTGAGCGCGTAGGACGCGTAGCCGGCGAGGCCGTAGCTGTCGGCGCCGTAGAAATCGTCGTGCTGCCACTGGGCTTCGGTGCTCAGCGTCAGCTTGTCGGTGGCCTTGTAGGTGGCGACGAGGTCGCTCTCGTAGCGCATGGAATGGTTGGCCTCGCGGCCGATGGCGTTGGTGGCGTCTTCCGGGCCCAGGTGGGTGAGCCACAGCACGGTGAGCTTGTTGTTCAGCAGGTTGTTGAGCCCGACGCCCACGAGGCCGGCGGGGCGGGCGTTGTTGTCGCCGCCGTCGAAGGTGGTGGACAGCCCGGTATCCACCTGTCCCCACAGGTCGATGGTGGGCGACAGATGCACCACGCCCTGCAGGCCGGTGTGCTGGAAGGGGCCGAAATTGAAGTTGTAGGAGTGCGAATAGAACAGGTTGGTGGCCGGATCGATGGTTTCGAAGCCGATGGGGGTGGCGAACTGCCCGAGCTTGAAGTCGATGCCGCCCGCCGCCAGCACGGGGGCGTGCAGCGAGCCGTAGGCCTGCAGGATGCTGAACTGGTAGCGGTCGTGGGTCAGGTATCCGAACTCGCCCAGATAGTGCGTGTAGCGGGCGTCCGAGCCGTAGGTGCCCTGGAGCATGAAGCCCACGTCCCAGGTGGCGGACGCGGGATCGATCGGGCGCTGGATGGTGAGCTGGACGCCGTTGAGCAGCACGCTGTTGCTTTTGTCGTCGAACAGCCGGCCGTAGTTCACCCCGTCGGC
>JAMZEJ010000002.1 GCA_024508355.1 Rhizosaccharibacter radicis | reverse complement strand
AAGTAAGACTTTCGACCGACTTGTGCAGCCCGGCTGACAGCCGGGCTGCATCTGGTCGTTTACGGCATCAGCACGTGGTCGATGACGTGGATCACTCCATTGCTCTGATACACGTTTGCGGTAGTGACGGTCGCCTTTCCGCCCTTGGCATCGGTCAGCACGATGGTGCCGGCCATTGGCATCGTGACGGTCAGCGGTTCGCCCTCCACCGTGGTCAGCGTGGCACGTCCGCCGCCGGTGTTGATCGCTGCGGTGAGGGCCTTCGTATCCATCGTCCCCGCGACGACATGGTAGGTCAAAACCTTGGTCAGCTGAGGCTTGTTCTGGGGCTGCAGCAGGGTATCGACGGTGCCGGCCGGCAGCATCGCAAACGCCTCGTTGGTTGGCGCGAACACCGTGAACGGCCCCGGGCCCGACAGCGTATCGACGAGTCCAGCCGCCTTCACTGCGGCGACGAGGGTAGTGTGGTCCTTCGAATTCACCGCGTTCTGAATGATGTTCCGCTGCGGATACATCGCCGCCCCGCCGACCATCGGATCCGTCATCGGCATGCCCGTCGCCGCAGGCTGCGACATCGCCCCACCACATCCGGCCAGGAGTGCGGTAGAGAGAGCCATAACAGCCAGTCTTGAAGTATTCATATTGTTCCCTCCCGACAACCGGCCTGTTCCGGTCACCCTTCCGTAAGGAACTACGTGCAATGCACTCATCTGGATGCACGTAACGTCTAGATATAATAAAATTCTACCCGTCAGTCGGAGATAGAGGCAGTTACGCATTGACGGTCAGTTGGCCGACGCGTCGGAGCAGGAGAACCACGAGGGCGACGAGGCCCAGTCCGGCCAAGGTTTCAGGTAGGCGCTCGTAATCGCGAGCGAGGCGGCGGAAGCGGGCCATCCAGCCGAACGATCGTTCCACCACCCATAGTTGTGGGACGGAAGCGCCGGCGAAGGTCGCGTTGCCGATTGTCGCTGCCCCGATCCCGAAACGGATATGGAGAGAGTTGCACCCGGTTGAAATGGATCCTGGCGAACTGCCTGTCCGGGTTGGCGTCTGCTATGGTGGGTCGTGCTACAGTGGAGGATGCTGGTGGGACGCTTAAGCGGCTAATAACATACATGACCCGAGACGCAGGGCGCCGGCACACATGTGCAAGATCGGATGATGCCAATCATCTCGCTATGGAATAAGCCCGGCTCTTCGGTAGGCCTGCACGCTCCGATCAAAGATCGAAATGTCCTGACCCCCACGGGCGACTAATTGCGCACCCTCAATGGCCGAGAAGATCGCGATGGCCCGGTCCAGGCGCTCCTGGGCACTCGTCTTGGATTTGGAGAACTCCAGCACCTTAGCGATCCACTCGACGTTTGTAGCTGTGAAGGCATCAATCTCGCTCCTCACTTCCGGAGGGAGGTCGTCCAACTCCGCGCTCATGATCCCGCACAGGCACATGCGGTTGTCGTTCGTCAGGGCAGACCGGAAGATCTCAACATAGCGATCCATACACCAAGTCGGGTTGCTCGACCGTGCCAGAAGGTCCGACAGATAGGCCACGCCATCCTCGGTATAGCGTCGCGCCAGTGCCGCCGCGAGCGCGCCTTTTGTGGGGAAGTGGTGGTGGACGCTGGCGCTCTTGATGCCGACCTCCTGAGCCAGCTCGCGGAAGCTCAGAGCGTTATAGCCATGCGCCTGCACCGTCAGGCGGGCTGCCGCCATAAGGGTTTCGCGCATGTCCAGACCGGTTACTCGCGCCATTAGCGACCTCTCTATCGACCGATAGATAGCTATTGACGGGCCTCAGGAGAAGGCCTAGCCAACCGCTTGTCTATCTATCGATAGACAGTCATATGAGAGGCGCACATGAAGCTCTTCGATCGCCCGGGTTTCCCGAACCCGGCCCGTATCCGCATCGTCCTGACTGAGAAGGGCCTCGACTCCGAGATCGAGTTCGTTCCGGTCGATCTAATCGCGGCCGAGCACAAGCAGCGGGCCTTCCTGGAAAAGAACCCGGTCGGCGTGCTTCCGGTGCTGCAGCTCGATGACGGCACCTACGTCACCGAATGCACGGCCATCACCGAGTATCTCGACAACCTCGACGGCGATCCGCGGCTTACAGGCAGGACGCCGCGCGAGAAAGCCATGATCCACATGATGCAGCGTCGCGCGGAGGCCGAGGTGCTGGACGCGGTCGGGCACTACTTCCACTACGCGACCCCAAGCCTCAGCGCCGAGCTGCGGGCGTTCAAGAGCCTCGATTGGGAGGGGCGTGAGATTTGGGGCCGGCGGGAGCGGGATCGCGCGCTTGCGGGCATGACCACCTTCGACGAGGTACTGCAACACCGCTTCTTTTTGGCCGGCGACACTTTCTCAATGGCCGACATCACCTTGTTCGCGGGGCTGATGTTCGCTGATGCGGCAGGACTTTCCGCTACACCAGAACTTACCGCGCTATCGAGTTGGCGCACTCGCGTCTCAAACCTGCCGAGCGTGAAGAACCGGAGCGGCCAAGCTTTCGAACCAGAGGACCTACAAAGGCTCGGCTTTTGACCCCCGTACCAGAGCCGACCAGCTGATCCCCCGAAGTACACACAACTCTTCCGGTCATGCCTCGACGATGCTGACACGAATTGAGGCTAGCTCGCGCCAAACCCCTCGCCGAGATGGCCGACCACCTGCGCGGGCTGGCGTGGGTGGTGCTGGAGCCGCCGATCGTCTAGCGCCTCGCTGGCAGCAACTTGTTGTCGGTCGGGCGCACAGTATCCTGAAACGTAAAAAATCGCCCCCAACTCGAAGGCCCGCAGGGGCATCATTCAGATGACGTATCGCTCGGGCAGCAGTCGGCTGCGCGGACACTTGCGGTCGGGAAGAGGTAGGGAGCCAGGCGGCCTTGAAGTGAGACGGGTCGTGCCGTCCGACGATATGTCATATGTCGCCGCTCCTGAGAAAGCGGCCTCCGCCTGCTAAGCAGCAGTGATGGTAGGCAGGTAGGTCGCCCAAACTGGAGGCGAGCCGATTAGCGTCCGCAATGTTGCCATGACCACCTGCAGCCGGGCCGAAGGCTGAGCAAGCGCCCGCAGAAGCCAGATCCCCGTAGGCTCCGCGTTCCATGGCTCTCCACCTATCGCTAGGCGGACCAGGTGTCCCTTCCCCACGTCTGGGCCGACCACCCAATCAGGCAGCAGGGCGACCCCAACACCGCCACGAGCTGCCAGACGCATCGCTTCGAAGTCGTCGCATCGGAACACCGCCGCGCCTTCCGGCTCCTCTCCCACGCGCTGCCCGAGGAGATCTCTCCAGCCGAGGAGATCCGCCCCATGAAGCTTGTCGATCAGGCGATGGCGTTGGAGTTCAGCCGTGTGGGCGGGAGTTCCAGCACGTTCGAGATAGGCCGGGCTTGCCACGAGCAGCCGGCGCTGCTCAGCGAGTTTCGTCGCGATGAGGTTGCTATCCGCGAGATGCCCAATGCGGATAACAGCATCGAGCCGGTCGAGCACCGGATCTGCGAGACGCTCGGTAAGGTCCAGCTCCAGGCGGAGCCGCGGATGCTCCGCCATCGCCCGTTCCATGGCGGGGATGACGTATCGTTTGCCGAAAGAGGGAAAGCAGGCGATCCGGACCGTTCCGGACACAACTCCGTCGAAAGCGGCCACCTCGGCATGAACGTCGGTGAGCTGATCAAGGAGCGGCTGCGCCCGCTCCAGCAGGCGCTCGCCTGCATCGGTCAGCACCAGAAGACGGGTGGAGCGAACCAGCAGGGCCACGCCCAGGGAATGCTCGAGCATATCGATTTGGCGCACCACAGCCGACGGCGTCTGCCCGCGCTTCCGGGCTGTGGCAGAGAAGCTCCCCAGCCGGGCAACCTCAACGAAGACGGCCAGGTGCTCGGCGAAGCGCGGGTCCCTCATGCCCCAGAGCCCTTCTTTGCTTGGCAGGCAAAACCGTTCGCAGCTCAGCGTGCGTTCCCGTCAAGGTGCCGTCGAGACGATTCTCCGATCAAGGGCGGACGACCCTCCGCCCCGATCCAAGGAGAACGCTCATGCAGGTCCTCGACCAGATCCTGTCCCAATCCGCCTATTCCCACGAGATCGACGTTCCGCTGGCCGACATCGACATCGCCGACTGGCTGTTTACCCTTCCCGAGGCCGAGTATCGCCGCTGCTGCGAGCCCGACCACATCGCGGCCGGCATCACCACAACCGATGACGGGCGCCGCATGTCGATCAACGTCGAGATGGTCGGCACCGGCCTGGTGGTGCAGCACTACGTGGCGGACGAGGCGACAGCCAGCTACTGCCGGATGAATTCCATCTCGGACGTGTTCACCGCCAACGGCCGCACCCAGGTCAACGTGCTTTGGGAGCTTATCGCGGAAGACGCCGGCAACGGCCGCACACGCTATACCAATCGGGTCACGGCTCGTCCGACCGACGCCTTCATGAGCTTCATCGCGCAGCACGGCATGAGCTTCGAGGCGGCAGCCGAAGCGCGACAAGCCGCCGGCAGCGATCACAACCGCCGCGAAACGCCGCTCTTCGCCGAAAGCATCGCCCGGCGCGCCCGGACTCGGCGTGCGCAGGACACGGCACGATGAGGGCGATCGTTCATGACCGGTTCGGCCCGGCGGAGGTGCTGCACCTGGCAGAGGTGCCGCTGCCGGTCGTGCGGCCGACCGACCTTCTTGTCCGGGTCGGGGCGGCAGGCGTGAACCGTGCGGACATCCTCCAGCGGGACGGCTTCTACGCGGGCCAGCATTTCGGTGAAAGCGACTTGCTCGGCCTCGAACTGGCCGGCGACGTCGTAGCGACCGGAGCGGACGTGACGAATTTCGCACCGGGCGACCGAGTCATGGCGATCGTCGGCGGAGGTGCCTATGCCGAGTACGCGCGCGTCGATCGCTCGATGGCGGTGCGCATACCGGATGATCTCTCGATCAACGACGCCGCGGCCATCATGGAGTCCTTCGTCACGGCCGTGGAAGCCATCCACCATCTGGCCGGACTGCGGAAAGGGCGCAGCGTCCTGATCCATGCTGCGGCTGGCGGCATCGGGTCGGCCTGCGTGCAGCTTGCGGCGGCCCTCGGGCTCAAGGTGCTGGCTACCTGCAGTGCCGACAGGGCCGAGGATGTGCGTCGGATCGGGGCCAATATCGTGTTCGACCGCCGGTCCGGCGACTGGCAGAACGGCGTGCACGCCGCCTGCGATCAGGGTGTGGACGCCGTGATTGATTTCGTTGGTGGAGCCTTTCTCGGGCCGAACCTGCGTTGTCTCCGTCCAGGGGGAACGCTGGTGCAGGTCGGCATCCTGAGCGGCGAAGCGGAGGCTGCCATCCCGCTCAACCTACTGCTGCACAATCATCTGCGCATCCAGGGAACCGTGATGAAGTCCCGGACAGCCGAAGAGAAGCGTGCCATGGTGCGTCGCTTCGAAGAGGTAGCAATGCCACTCTTCCGGCAGGGCCGCCTGCGCCCCCTGGTGCACGCCGTCCTCCCGCTTACTGCGGCTGCCGAAGCACACCGGATGATGGAGCGTGGTGGCATTCTGGGCAAGATCATACTGATCACCAGCGAGACTTGATCTCCGCCACGGAGGCGGTGCAATCGCCGGAGACCGGCTGCAGCGCTGGCTCTAATCTCAGGCCACCGCCAACACCCGTTCGACCGCCTCTGGCTCCTTGTCGATCACCAGCAGCAGCGTGCGCGCTGCTTGCTCCGGCCGTCGGCGTCCCTGCTCCCAGTCACGCACGGCGTCGGGGCTGAAGCCATAGCGCCGGGCGAACGCCACCTGGCTGAGCCCACGGCGCGCGCGGATGGCTTTCACGTCCACGTCGGCCGGAGGCGTCCAGGCCCGCGCCGGGGCCTTGGTCCCAGACAGGATCTCGCCTGCTTCCTGCAGGGAGGCAATCAGCTCGTCGGTGATGTCGATACGCTCGCTCATGCCTTCCTCCGTTGCCCATGCACCGTCCTGAAGCCGGCCACGATCGCCGCCATCGCCCGCTTCTGGCCGGGCGTGGGATTCACCTGTTCGCCCTTGCCGTAGATCAGCAACGCCAGCACGGGCATGTCGTCGTTCAGGACGTCCTAGACGACCCGGAAGGCGCTCCGCTTGCCCTGGCCGCCGGCCGCAAACCGCAGCTTGCAGATACCCCCGGTGCCCGGAATGACGTCACCAGCCTCCGGATCGCTCGCCAGCAGGTTGACCAGTTCGACCCGTTCCTCACGACCCAGCAGAGCGGCTGCCCGCCGCGTGAAGATCGAGGTTTCCAGCACCGCCTGCAGGTCGACACGTATACGGCGTTGCCGTATGTACGGCAATGCCGCATGCAACACGGGATTGAGGCAACCAACGGGAGCGTGACGCGGACGGGAGCCGTCCCCTATGCTCGACCAGGGTGGGGAGGCAGCACGATGGCGGACAGGGCCCCTTGGCGATCCAGTCATAAAGGGTGCTGGGCGGGAGACCATACCGGGCGGTGACGGCCGGACGGCGGAGAAAGCGAGTCATGAAAGTGCCTTCGCTAGTGTTCGAAGGCTCGCATCCTGCTGTCACGAACTCGTACGTGGGCGTCCGCCGTAGGCGGCTCTTTCAACTTTTTTCTCACGCGTCCAACGCTGGGGCAGCCGACGCGGGACGCGCAGCGCCTTGCCCCCTAGGCTCCGAACGCTTTACGGCTCGTTCTTGACGTGCTTCGAGGCATCTGGAGGGTCCGGATGCCGAAGCTGCCCATGCTGTTTGAGCGCAGATGCGCCGCTTCCAGCCCTTCTTCCCGGTATCACACGGGCTGCGGCGGGTGGACGACCGGCGGGTGGTCAGCGGCATCATCTATGTGATCCGCTACGGGGCCTGCAGTGGAAAGACGCCTCGTCCGGCTACGGTCCGCCCAGGGCGCTCTCCAACTGCTTTATCCGGTGGAGCCGCCTTGGCGTGGCCGTGCGCATCTTCGCCGCTCTGGCCGCCAGGGGCAGGGCGCCGCAGCGGCTGATGATCGACGCCATCCACCTCAAGGCGCACCGCACGGTCCCACAAGGGGTGCTCGACATATCGGCCGCACCGAAGGCGGTTTGAATTCCAAACTGCGCGCGGTCTGCGACGGGCAGGCACGCTGTCTTACCGCTGACCGAAGGATAACGCAGCGATCACCACGGTGCCGCCCTGCTGCTGCCCATCCTGCCGTGGGCATGTGAACTGCTCAGCGACCGCGGCTATGACAGCACCTGGTGCCGAGCCATCCTGGCCGGGCGCCGCATCACCCCGTGCAGTCCCTCCACACGATCACGCAAGCCGCCGCTGCCACACGACCGGACGCCTTGCCGCCAGCGCCACCGCATCGAGAACATGTTCGGCCGCCTCAAGGACTGGCGACGCATCGCAAGCCGCTACGACCGCTGCGCCCATACCTTCTTCTCGGCGATCTGCATCGCCACGACCGTCACATACTGGGTCTGATACAGAGGCCTGAGCCTGGGCCAATCGACCGTTTGAGAGCGACTTACCGCGCATGGCTCATTGGAAGGACGGAACTTGAGCCTGTGAACGTTCGACCTTCGGATGACGCGTGCAGACCGCAGCAGGAACAGTGCTCGGATACGCGGATCGGCACACTCTGCCAAGCAGAGGGGGGTAATGCTACAACTTAGATCGTGGCGAACAGAAGCTCCCGGAACCAAACCGCCTACCAGCTACTCGACACCCCGGTGGCTTCCAAGAGCCTGATGGCCGTCTTGGCCACTCCCAATCCTAAGTGGACGCGCGGCACGAAGGGGGTAGGGGAGTGGGTAAGAAACTGACACCTGCAGAAAGGTGACCCAAAAGCAACGACTTAGCGGGTATAGATGGCGGATGGGGTGGGATTCGAACCCACGGTACGCTTTCACGCACACACGCTTTCCAAGCGTGCGCCTTAAGCCGCTCGGCCACCCATCCGCACTACCTCCGGCGTTTCCGCCGGATGGGCGGCGGACCATACCAATTTCGGCGGGCGGGGCAAGCCCCGACGGAGGGGGCGCGGACCCGGCGGCGCCGACGCCGGCCGGATCATCGCATGGCGGTGAACTGGCCCGCCTGCAGGCTCTGCTCGATCTGTTCCAGCGACCGCCCTTTGGTTTCCGGCACCAGGCGGAACACGAACAGCCAGGCCAGGACGTTGATCACGGCGAACAGGAAGAAGGCTCCCGACGTGCCCAACGCCTGCACCACCGACAAGGTGAACAGCGACACCACCAGGTCGAAGCCCCAGTGGCTCAGCGCCACCATGCTCATGCCCTTGCCGCGGATCGCCAGCGGAAACACCTCGGCCCCCACCAGCCAGATCGCCACCGAGATGCTGCCGACGTTGAAGATCTCGTAGCCTACGAGGCCCGCCACCGCCGCGTAGCGTCCGGCACCCGCCGGGTTGCCGCCCAGGAACGAAGCGCCCAGCAGGGCCAGTCCCAGCGCCGCCACCGGCAGGAAGCGCAGCATCAGCGTGCGGCGGCCCCAGCGATCCACCACCATCAGGCCGATGATCGTCGCCAACACGATGGTGACGCCGATCAGCAGCTGGGTTTGCAGCGCGGCACCGGCGCCGAAACCCGCGGAGGCCAGGATGGTCGGCGCGTAGTAGATGGTCGCGTTGGTGCCGGTGATCTGGGAGAACATCGCCACCCCGGTGCCGGCCAGCAGTGCCGGACGCACCGGCCTGGAGAACAACAACCGCCAGCTGCCGTCCTCGCGCGGCTGGGCCAGGATGGAACGGAGCTCCTCGGCGGCCTCGGCGATCGAACCGCGCACGCCGCGCAGGATGGAGAAGGCCCGGGGAAGGTCGCCCCGCAAGGCCAGGAAGCGCGGGCTTTCGGGCAGCAGGAACATGCCCGCGAACAGGATCGCCGCCGGCAGCACGCCCAGCAGGAACATCAGGCGCCAGTTGCCGCCCGGATACGGGAACGGCCACACCCCGGCGTCGCCGCCGAGCCACCAGCCGATCACCGTCGACAACAGGATGCCGCCCACGATCGCCAGCTGGAACAGCACCACCATGCCGCCGCGCCGGGCCGGTGGCGCCAGCTCGGCGATGTAGACCGGAATGATCTGGCTCACCGCACCCACCGCGAGCCCCAGCAGGAGGCGGGCGCCGGTCAGGCTCGGCACCGATCCCGCCCAGGCGGACGCGATCGATCCCAGGGCGAACAACAGCGCCGACAGGATGATGACGGGTCGCCGGCCGAGCTTGTCCGACGCGGGGCCGGCCGCGAGGCAGCCCACCAGCGCGCCCGCCACGATCGCGGACGTCACCAGCTGCTTGGCGCCCGTGCCGATCGGAAAGCTCTTGTCGATGAACAGGAGGGCGGCCGAGATGATGCCGGTGTCGTAGCCGAACAGCAGGCCGCCCAGAGCCGCCACGGCGGCGATCAGGGGCACGGGCAGCGAGCGGGGGTGAGGCCTGGTCTCGGCGTCGCGCGCCACGGCATCGACGGGATCTGGAACATGAATGTCCCGGTCGGTGCCAGAAGGCGGCATCAGAACGCTCCGTGGTGGTTGAAGAGGCGCCGCTCGCAGCCCCATCGGGGGCTTGTCCGACGGTTGCGATACTGCATCGTGTCGGCACAGCGTCAACCGCGGGCCATTCCGGTGTCGCGCGCGGGATCCGGCGCGGGGGCGGCCGAACCGTTTCGGGTGCGCCGGCGGAACCCCCTGCTGCCGGGCACGCCTCCGCCATGAGCGGCCTCCGTTTCTCCCGCCCCGGTGGCGGACAATGGCCGGGGCGGCGGGACGCGCCGCGAGCGGGGGAGATGCCCGCCCGCGCCCCGTCGATGAAACGCCACCCGCTCGCCGCCAACCCGGAACAGGACAGCGGGCGCGATGCGCGCCACATCCCGGCCGCGCCCGCGGTGCGAAGCCGGGGTGAAGCGTGCGTTCGGCCAAGCGCGGCTCCAGGGAGCGGGACCGCGTACAACGTCGGTGCGGCCGGCGCGGCGATGCCGGCGACGGCGGCCCGAACCGCTCAGGGCATCAGCACCGTCAGCTTGAACGGACCGGCATCGGCGGCGGCGTAGGCCACCGCCGCGTTGGCGTCGGCAAGCGGAAACGCCGTGACCGACCACTGCCGGAGGTCCAGCAAGCCGCCACGGATCAGCCCTACCAGACCCGGCACGGCGGCGGCGTCATACATCCACTGCCCACGCACGGTGACGAGATTGCGCATGATCCAGGGGTAGGGAAGGGCCAGATCCTCGCCGCCCAGCATGCCGACGCCGCCCATCAGCACGGCCCGGCCGCCCTGCCGCAGCGTCATGATGGCGGTGCGCGCCACGGACGCAGGCACCGACGGGGGCAGGAAGTCCTGCACGCAATCGATGGGACCTCCGGCCGCATCGCGCATCGCGCGCCTGTCCGCCGCCTCGTCGCTGGACAGGCGAACGGGCACCAACCTGTCGCCGAAGCGTGCGCGCAGATCGTCCAGCACCACGGCGTTGCGCCCCGGCGCCAGCACGCGGCGGGCACCCATGGCGAGCCCCAGCGCCACCGTGGCCGCTCCGAAATGGCCGGTGGCACCGCTCACCAGCAGCGTTTCGCCAGGACGGAAGCCGCCGGCCAGCAACCCGCCATAGGCGATCAGCAGCGTGTTGATGGCGCACCAGGAGCCGGCCTCCGCCGCCTCGATCGGACCGATCGCCGCCGCGTTCTCCGTCGGCACGCGGATCCGTTCGGCGAAGGCGCCGTCGCGGAAATAGCGCTGCAGCTTCTCGCCGCCCTCGCCTCGCGCGCTCCAGCCCTGCAGGGTGATGTCGGGCGTGTCCGCCCCGTCGCGCGACCGCACGGTGGGATCGCAGAACACCCAGTCCCCGGGCTGGAGCCGGGTGGCGTCCGGTCCCACCGCCCGCACCCGGCCGATGGCGCCGCAGCCCGGCACCACCGGGGTGGGGAGCAGGTAGCGCCGCGCGCCGCTGAACACCTCGCCGGCATAGGACAGCACCGGCGCCGCCACGACATCCACCAGCACCTCGCCGGTGCCGATCCCGGGGTCGGGCACGTTTCCGATCTCCAGGGGCTTCCCGAATGCGGAAAGAATGGCTGCCTTCATCCTGCGTCTCCTTCTTGCTGGATTCAGGCGAGATGGCGTTCGCGCACCGGCGTGGAACGACCGGGATCATACTGGCCTTCTGTTGTCCCACCTTCAGGAGCCCGCCATGGACGGCGACCGAGCGTTCGGAGATTTCCTGAGATCCCGCCGGACGCGTCTGGCGCCCGAAGGGGGCGAGGACGCCACCACGCGATGGCGGCGGACCCCGGGGCTGAAGCGCGAGGAAGTGGCCAGGCGGGCGGGCATCAGCGCCGAATGGTACGTCAAGCTGGAACAAGGGCGGGCCGTGTGCCCGTCGTCGGCGACCGTGGACGCGCTCGGGCACGCCCTGCGGCTGAACGATGTCGAGCTGGCCCACCTCCGGTCGCTCGCGGCGGCGGGTGGGCGCAGGCCGTTCCGCCGCGAGAACGTGCCCGACGCGCTTCGCCACATCGTGGCGGCCCTGCCCGAGCCGGCCTACCTCACGGGCCAGCGCTGGGACATCCTATTCTGGAACGAGGCGGCGACCGCGCTGTTCGGCGATTTCGGAAGGCTGCCGGAAGCGGACCGCAACATCCTGTGGTGGATGCTCGCCGATCCCGCCGCCCGCGCCCTGTTCGGCGCGGACTGGGCGAAGGAAGCCCGGCGCATGGTGTCCTTGTTCCGTGCCGTGGCGGATCTATGGGCGGGCGACCGGGCGTTCGACGATCTCGTGGGCCGCCTGCGTCGCGATTGTCCACCATTCGAAGGCTGGTGGCGCGAGCACGGCGTCGGCGCGCCGGTCTCGGGCACCAAGCGGCTCCACCATCCCGGGTTGGGCGAGATGCGCTTCGCGTATGCGAGCTTCCAGGCGAACGACGATCCGGCTCTCAAGCTCGCCCTCTACACGCGGCTTGGGTGAGGGCGGCCGCACGCCGTTCCACCGGCCGGTGTCCGGTCCCGCGACCGGACGACGCGTGTTCCGCCCCAGCCCGTATTTTCCGATCCCCTGTTCCCGCCCGGGCGATCTCCGCGTCAGGAGATCGTCCGCCGGTGCTCCACCCGGCGGCGCATCAGCCGCGCCCGTCCCACAACAGCTGCGCGTTGGTGAACTCCCGGATGCCGTAATGCGACAGTTCCCGGCCGTAGCCGCTGCGGCGGATGCCGCCGATCGGCACGCGCGGATCGGACGCGGAGAACCCGTTGATGAACACCCCGCCGGTTTCCATGCGCGCGGCCAGCCGGTGCGCCCGGGCGGCGTCACGGGTCCACAACGCGCCGCTCAGCCCGAACTCGCTCTCATTGGCCAGCGCGATCGCCTCGTCCTCGTCGGCCGCCACGCACAGCGCGGCCACCGGCCCGAACGTTTCCTGATCGAACGCCGCCATGCCGGGCCGCACATCGCCCAGCACCGTCGCCGGATAGAAGGCGCCGGGGCCGTCCGGCATTTCCCCGCCCAGCAGCAGGGTGGCGCCGCGCTGCACGCTCGCCTGCACCTGGGCATGCAGGCTGTCGCGCAGATCGAGCCGGGCGAGCGGACCCAGAAACGTTTCCTCGTTCGTGGGATCGCCCAGCCGCAGCGACCGCGCCGCGTCCACGAAGCGGTCGGTGAAGCGTTCCGCCACCGGGGCTTCCAGGATGATGCGTTTCGCGGCGATGCACACCTGCCCGGTGTTGCCGAAGCGCGACTGGATCGCCGCGTCCACCGCCCGGTCCAGGTCGGCATCGGCCAGCACGATGAACGGGTCCGACCCGCCCAGCTCCAGCACGCTCTTCTTGAGCGCCCGGCCGGCGCGCTCGGCGACCGCGCTGCCGGCCCCCACGCTGCCGGTGAGCGACACCCCGGCGATGCGGTCGTCCTCGATGAGGCGGCCGAAACGGTCATGCGGCAGGTTGACCACCGCCAGCGCGCCGGACGGGAAGCCCGCTTCTTCCAGCAGCGCCCCGAGCGCGTAGGCGCAGCCGGTGACGTTGCCGGCGTGGCGCAGCACCGCGGTGTTGCCCCCGGCCAGGATGGGCACCGCCGCGCGCAGCACCTGCCAGAACGGGAAGTTCCAGGGCATGGCCAGCAGGATGGTGCCGAGCGGCCGGAAGCAGACGCGGGCGGAACCCTTCTCCACCTCCGCCGGCTCGTCAGCGAGCAGGCGGGACGACTGCTCGGCGTACCAGTCGCAGAGCGCGGCGCATTTCGCGACCTCGGCGCGGGCCTGCGCGATCGGCTTGCCCATCTCCGCGGTGGCCAGGGCCGCCAGCCGCCCGGTGTCCCGGCGCAGCAGGTCGGCCAGCGTCCGCAACCGATCGGTGCGCCGGTCCAGGCCCCCGTCGCGCCATGCCGGAAAGGCCGCGGCGGCGGACGCCAGCAATCGCTCCACCGCCACCTCGTCATCGAACGGATAGTGGCGGATCAGCCGCCCGGTCGCCGGGTCGATGCTGGACACGCCGGCCTCGGGAGCCGCCGATGTTTCGGCGCCCGGGGGCGGTCGGACCGGATCGTGATGGATCATGGACGGGCTCCGGAATGGGAGGTGGTGCCGGGCGCGGCGCCGGTCGCGGCACGCCGCGGGGCGGAACCGCCGGGCGCGCGGCTCGCCGAGAGCGTTCGAGACTCTACGGCTGGAAGCGGTTGGCGTTTCGCCGGGGTAAGCAGGATCGCGTCCGAGGAACGTCCGTGATGGCCGACACCATTCCCCTCCGGCCGCGGTGCTTGAAGCCGGAGTTCGGAGGACCCGAGCTGGATCAGGCCGGAACCTTCGCCGGGATGCGGGCGGCGATGCGCTTCCTCCAAGAGGTCACCGCTAGAAGTTACGGACATGCGGAGCAAGCGGTGCATGTCGAGAGCCACGGGCTCCTGCAGGGCACCGTGGAAGTGCCGCACGACCTGATGGCGATCGGCGACGACCGGACGAGCTTCAACCCCTGGCACGGCATTGCGGCGCACCGTCCGCTCGGCGGCATCATGCGCTCGCGCCGCGAGGCCTATCCGGAACTGTCGGGCATGCGCAGCCGGATCGATGGCAGTCCCCTGCACGAACCTTCCGGCGAGGTGTCGCTGCCAGCCTGATCCGATACGCGCGCGGCGAGAACGGGACGGGTCCGGCCGCCGGGCCTGCCCGGCCGCTGCCGGATCTGGCGCGTCCACCTCGGCGCTCCCCCCCCCCGCGCGCGATGACGACGGACGCGGGCGGACCGGGAGATGATCGCCCGGACCTGACGGCCCTCAAGGGGCGCCCTCACCGCAGCATCCCGCCGGCGCGGGTGGACGGGGTTCCAGCCATCGGACCGGCCGCCTGCCGTGCGACCAGCGTGTCCGGGACCTCGCCGCGCCGGTTTCTCATCCGCCCGGCCCGCTGCCCGCTTCTTGCATCAGCCGGTCGCCAACCGACCGGGGACCGCAAGGCCATGCAGAACCAGAAACGGCCGGGCGCAGGGCCGGGCGTAGTGCCGGGCGCGGGGCAGATCGCGGCGGTGGCCGCCGGCAACGGCCTCGAATTCTACGATTTCGTCACCTACAGCTTCTTCGCCGTGCAGATCGGGCACTGCTTCTTTCCGCACCTCGGCGCCGAAGGCAGCCTTCTGGCGTCCCTCGCCACCTTCGGGGTCGGCTTCCTGTTCCGTCCGCTCGGCGCGTGGGCGATCGGTCGCGTGGCGGACCGGCGCGGGCGCCGGCCGGCGATGCTTCTGTCGTTCGCGCTGATCGGCGTTTCGGTCACCGGCCTGGCCCTCACGCCGTCCTACCGGAGCATCGGGCCGGCGGCGCCCGTGCTGGCGATCGGGTTCCGGATGCTGCAGGGCTTCGCGCTGGGTGGCGAGGTCGGGCCCAGCACCGCCTTCCTGCTGGAAGCGGCACCGCCGGAACGGCGGGGATTGTTCACCGCGCTGCAGGCGGCGAGCGCGGACGCGGCGGTGCTGGTGGCGGGGCTCGTCGGCATCCTGTTGTCGTTTCTCACCGATGCGGCGGGGCTCGAGCGCTGGGGATGGCGCGCGGCGCTTCTGCTCGGTGCCGCCGCCGTGCCCTTCGGCCTGCTGATGCGCCGGACGATCGGGGAAACCCTGCATGGAGGAGCGAACGGCAACGTGTCGGCGCTTTCCGCTGCTCCGGGCCTGCCGGTGGATCGCGTGCAGGTGGATCGCGTGCCGGTGGGGCGCATGCCGGTACGGCGCGTGGCGGTGCTCGGTCTGGCGATGCTGGCCGCCGCCACGATCGGCAACTACACGCTGGACTACCTCACCACCTTCGCCGAGGCCACGCTGCACCTGTCGCCGTCGGTGGCGTTCCGGGTCACGGTGATCGTGGGCGGCTGCGGGGTCGCGTGCGACCTGCTCGGCGGCTGGCTGTCGGACCGGCTCGGGCGCCGCCCGGTGCTGCTGGTGCCCGGCCTCCTGCTGTTGCTGCTGCTGCTTCCGGCGTTCGCGCTGCTCGACCGGGTGCGGGAGCCCGCGGTGCTGCTCGGCATGGCAGCTCTTCTGTCCTGCTGCATGACGCTTTCGAACGTGTCGATGATCGTGACCATCGCCGAGGCCCTGCCGCGGGGCCTCCGCGCGCGGGGGCTCGGGTTGATCTATGCGGTGTCCATCTCGGTGTTCGGCGGCTCCGCGCAGCTGGTGATCGCCTGCCTGGTGCATTGGACCGGCAGCGCGATGGCGCCGGGCTTCTACATGTTCGGGGCGGTGGCGCTGGGCCTGCTGGCGGCATGGCGGCTGCCCGAAACCGCGCCCGGCCGGGGCCGCCTGGCCGCGGCGCTCCCGGCGCCGGGTCTGGCGGGAGGGAGCGGCGACCCCGCCGGGCTTTTGCCGGACCCGGGCTCGTCCGCCGCCATCACCACCGCCCGGCGGCTTGCCACGTCGTCCCGGCGGCCTTCAAGATAGCATCGGAGCCGAAACGACGCGCCGATCAAGGCGTGCGATCACACCATCCCCTGCGGGGGCCGGTTCCGGGAGAACCGTGCGATGATCCATGCTGGCACCGATCCCGCCTGGCGGCCGCCGGGCGCCGCCGATCCGGACAAGCTGGAGATGCTGGCCGATCCCGGCTTCCGGACGCTGGTGCGGCAGCGCGATCGTCTCGGGCTGACGGTGGTCGGGCTGACGGCGGCGATCTATTTCGGCTTCGTGGCGCTGCTGGCCTTCGCGCCGCGGCTGATGCACGAAAAGGTTTCCGGCGTCATCACCGTGGGCTTTCCGCTCGGTCTCGGCGTGATGCTCGTCACCTTCGGGCTGGTGGCGCTGTACGTGCGGCGGAGCGGACGGGTGTTCGACCACATGAATGCCGAGCTTCTCCGGCGTCACGGCCGATGAGCGTTCTGTCGACGCCCCGCCCGCCGGCGGGCGGAAGGCGTGCCCTCGCGGTCGCCGCGGCCGCGATCGGAAGTGTGGCCGTGGCCGGTGCCGCGCGGGCCGCGGGCATCGACGCGGGACCGGTCGCGCGCCAGCCGGTCAACGTCACCGCCATCGTGATGTTCACCGCGTTCGTGCTGTTCACGCTCGGGCTCACGGTGTGGGCCGCGCGGCGCACCCGGTCGGCGCGCGACTTCTACGCCGCGGGCGGCGGCATCACCGGGTTCCAGAACGGCCTGGCGATCGCGGGCGACTATGTGTCCGCCGCCTCGTTCCTCGGCATCTCGGCGCTGGTGTACAACAGCGGCTATGACGGGCTGATCTATTCCATCGGCTTCCTGGTGGGATGGCCGGTGGTGGTGGGTCTGCTCGCCGACCGGCTGCGCAATCTCGGCCGCTTCACCTTCGCCGACGCGGTGAGCTTCCGGCTGCAGCAGGGGCCGGTGCGCACCATCGCCGCGATCAACTCGCTGGTGGTGGTGCTGTTCTATCTCGTGGCGCAGATGGTCGGCGCCGGCGGCCTGATCCAGACGCTGTTCGGGCTGCCCTACGGCTATGCCGTGGTGACGGTGGGTGTGCTGATGATCCTGTACGTGGTGTTCGGCGGCATGCTCGCGACCACCTGGGTGCAGATCATCAAGGCCTGCCTGATGCTGTTCGGCGTGTCCGTCATCGTGCTGCTGCTGCTGGGCCGGTTCGGCTTTTCGTTCGACCGCCTGTTCGCGGCGGCGATCGCGGCGCACCCGAAGCACGCGGCCATCATGGCGCCGGTGGCGCAGGTGGCGGACCCGTTATCCGCGTTCTCGCTCGGCCTCGCCCTGATGTTCGGCACCGGCGGCCTGCCGCATATCCTGATGCGCTTCTTCACGGTCCCGGACGCCCGCGCCGCGCGCACCTCCGTGCTGTGGGCGACCGGTCTGGTCGGCTATTTCTACGTGCTCACCTCCATCATCGGCTTCGGCGCGATCGCCCTGATCTCCCAGGACCCGTCCTATCTCGATGCCCATGGCAAGCTGCGCGGTTCGGCCAACATGGCGGCGGTGCATCTGGCCCACGCGGTGGGCGGCAACCTGATGTACGGCTTCATCTCCGCCATCGCGTTCGCCACCATCCTCGCGGTGGTGGCCGGCCTGACCATCGCGGGCGCCAGCGCGATCAGCCACGACCTTTACGCCAGCGTGCTGCGCCATGGCCGCGTCAACGAGCACACGGAGGTCCGGGTCAGCAAGGCGACGACGCTGGTGATCGGGCTTCTCGCCGTGATCCTCGGCATCGTGTTCGAAGGACAGAACGTCGCGTTCCTGGTCGGGCTCGCCTTCGCCGTGGCGGCCAGCGCCAACTTCCCCGTGCTGCTGCTGTCCATGTACTGGCGTCGCTTCACCACCCGTGGTGCCGTGCTGGGTGGCGCGCTGGGACTGGTGAGCTCGGTGGGGCTCACCGTGCTGGGCAAGGCCGTCTGGGTGAACATCCTCGGTTTCGCCCATCCGGTGTTTCCCCTGGACGGTCCGGCGCTGTTCTCCCTGCCGCTCGGCTTTCTCGGCTGCTGGCTCGGCTCGGTGACGGACAACGGTCCGCGCGCGGCCGCGGAACGGGGGCGGTTCGACGCGCAGTTCGTGCGCTCCCAGACCGGCATCGGCGCGGAGGGCGCGGCGACGCACTAAGGAGGGCTGGAAGAGCGTCATTTCGGAAGGACAGGGAGGCTTTCCCCGCCCGACGGCTCATCCGCCGGGCGGCAAGCACAACGCCAGCGCCGCCCGGACACCGCCTCCCAGGATGGCGTCCGACGCCGAGCCGGTGCCGGTGGCCCTGGCGAGCTGCAGCGTGCCCATCATCAGTCCGAACACGGCGTGGGCGCGCACCAGACGATCCGCCTCGCTCGCCCCGGGCACGTGGGCCGCGATCAGTTCGATGGTTCGGCCCAGTGCCGCGCAGAAACGTTCCCGCGTATCCGGTGGGTGGCGACCGATCTCCGCCGCCAGCGGCGCCATCATGCAGCCTTCCCCGGGACGGTCGCGATGATCCGGGTTGAGATAAAGCCTGATCCAGCGCTCCGGCGGCTCGCCTTCCCGCAGCGCTTCAGTGAAGCGGCCCTGTCGCCGGTGGGCCAGCACCTCCTGCACCAGGGCTTCCTTGGACGGGAAGTGGGCATAGAACGCGCCGTTGGTGAGACCTGCCGCGGCCATCAACCCGGCCATCCCTGAGGAAGCGACGCCCTGTTCGCGGAACAGCCGGCCCGCGACATCGAGAATGCGGTCGCGAGTCCGCTCGCGCTGGCCGTCGGTGTAGCGCATATGCCTCGACCCCTTTGAAAGACGATCATAATACCATATTACGACCGTAATTCAACGGCCGCATCGGCCGGTCGGCAGGAGCACGACACCATGAGACTCGCCAACAAGACCGCCTTCATCACCGGAGGCACCAGCGGCATCGGCCTCGCAGCGGCCGCCCTGTTCCTGCGCGAAGGGGCCAGGGTCGTGGTGACCGGACGTCGCCCGGAAGGGCTGGAAGAAGCGCGCAGCCTTCTGGGCGAGAGGGGCTTCGCCCTCGCCGCCGATGTCACCGATCCCGATGCCACCGGCAGGGCGGTGGCGGACGCGGTGGCGCGGTTCGGCGCGCTGGACGTGCTGTTCGCCAATGCCGGCATCCCCGGCGCGACGCCACTCGGGAACACGACGCTGGACGCCTTCGACCGCATCGTGCGCACCAACCTCCACGCCGTGTTCTTCACCGTGCAGGCGGCGCTTCCGCACCTGAAGGACGGCGCCTCGATCATCCTGAACGGTTCCGTGCACGCCGTGCTCGGCATCCCGGGCGCGTCCGCCTATGCCGCCAGCAAAGGGGCGATATCGTCGATGGCGCGGGTGCTGGCCTCCGAGCTGGCGCCGCGCGGCATCCGGGTGAACACGGTGGTCCCGGGCGCGACGCGGACCCCGATCTGGAAGGGGCGGGCACCCACGCCGGAAGCCCTGGAAGCGCTGGAAGCCCGCTTCAACCGCGCGACGCCCCTGAACCGCTTCGCCGAGGCCGAGCAGGTCGCGCAGGCGGCGCTGTTTCTCGCGTCCGACGAGAGCGCGCACACCACGGCGGCGGAAATCACGGTGGATGGCGGGGCGACCGGAGCCCCGTTCGGGGCGCCGGCGTATCGCACCGAGTAGCCGCAGGGCGCTCAGGTGTCGGGCGGCGCTTCCGGGTCCAGGCGGTACCAGTCGGAGGCGAGGCCTTCGTCGCCCAGGAGGGTGAGCTGCCGCCCGGCAGCGGCTCGCCTGACCGGGGCAGCGTCGAGCGGGATCGGCCAGAAGCATTCGGCATGACCGTCCTCGCCGTGCAGCGCCAGAAACACCACCCGCTCGATGTCGCCCGCCTCGTCGGCTTCCAGCGCGAAACGGAACACCAGCCCGGCCGTGACGTCGGCATGGAGCGGCAGCGCGATCTGCCGGGCTTCCTCGCCGTGGCGGCGCAGCGTCCGCCTGGTCGGCTCATCGGCCGACCCGCGGAAGAAGCGCACATCGACCTCGCCGATGCGGAAAATGAAGCGGTTGGAGGAGTCCCGGATGCTGAGCCAGGAATAGCGCTTCTCGTCCGCCGCCTGCCGTAGGCGCTTACGGCCGAAGGCGTAGGCGCGGCAGCCCACCGACCAGCCATCGTCGCCGAGGTCGGCCCGGCGCAGCGCCACGGCATCCCGGCGGGCGTCGGCCAGCATGCGGGCGCACAGCTTGAGCCGTTCCTCCCGCAGCGACGGGTGGATCTCCCACGGCAGGCGCCGCACAACAGGCTGGTGGGGGAACAGCGACGGCGGTTCGCTCATGGCATCGATGCTAGGCCAGAATGGGCGCCGGCGGCCATCGCGCGGGCAGGGGTGGCTCGTCGTCCGGCGGAAACCGCGCGATGGAGGATTCCGGCCGGGCGGCGCACCGCCGTGCTAGCGTGAACGGGATCATCACTTCCGGGGTTATCGAATGACCGAGGCGTTCACCGTCCATGCCCTCCGAGGCGTCCTGGTTTCCGCCGGCCTGCTCGCCGCCCTTCCGGCCGGGGCGGCTCCGGCGGCCGCTCCGGTCATCACGGGGCAGCCGCAATGGCAGGTGCTGCAGGTCGGGCAGCGCGCGGGGTTCCTGGTGAAGGCCGACAACGCCACCGGCTATCAATGGTATGCCGCGCGGCCCGGCAGCGGGCCGACGGCGGTGCCGGGCGGCACCGCGCCCTTCCTGCTCACCGCGCCCGCCGCCCAAGGGGATGACGGCACGCAATACAGCGTCATCGTCACCGGGCCCGGCGGCAGCACCCGTTCCGGAACCGGCACGCTTTATATTGGCCCGAACGCCGACGGCTCGCCGCCGGACTCCGTTCTGGCCGCGGCGGGCGACATTCCGGCCGCCCGCAACGTCATGACGCTGGCGTTCCTGAACGCGTCGCTCGGCCGCGTGCCGGACTCGCAGATGTTCTGGTCGCTGCAATATCGCGATGGCAGCGGCAACACCGTGAAGGAGGCGCACTCCTTCGCCGAGAAGCCCTATTTCGATCTGCCCAAGGTCGGCGGCACGCGGCTCTACGTGTATGTCGCGCCGGATGCCGCCTCGATCGGCACCGGGCAGAAGAACTATTTCGACTTCCTCGAGCTCAATGTCGGCCAGGACGCCAACAACGGCCCGTACTGGATCAACATGGACACCACCCGGGTGGATCGCTGGGGGCTTCCCGTGGCGTTCCGCCTGCAATGCGGCGACGGCACGGTGGTGGAACGCGGCGACGATGTGGGTCTGTTCGTCGACGATCGCGACGTCACCCTGATGAAATACCAGGCCGAACTCGGCTCGCCCTGGAACGCGGCGGCTCAGCAGAGCTGGCCCTACGGCATCGACGAGCCGGGTGCGGCCGGGTTCGGCAAGAACGGACCGTATTCCGGCTATTACAGCTCCTATATCGACGAGGTCTGGCGCGTGGACGGGCTGACGATCCCCAAGCCCACCAACTTCCTCGACCTGGCCACGCAGCTTCCCGACCTGAGCGGCGCGCTGAACCGCCATGTCGCCGCGGTGACGGGCGCCTTCAACCCCGACGGAACGCTGGCCGACAAGAGCTTCTGGAGCAAGCATCCGCCGACGAGCTTCTATGGCGCGATCCCGTCCAACTTCTATTCGGCCTTCTGGCACGAGCATGCGATCTCGCACCTGCAATACGGCTTTCCATACGACGACGATGCCTCGCAATCCTCCGACGTGGGCTGCAAGAAGCCCCAGAGCCTGATCGTCGGCGTCGGATTCTAGAGCCTCTCGAAATCTCGGCCCGCGCCCGGAATCATCCCCCGGGCGCGCTTCCGCCGAGCTGGGCTTCCACGGCCAGCTTGTCCAGCACCGACCTGACCTCGCGCAAGCGTCCGTCTTCCAGGCGGTAGAACACGTTCTCGGCGAAGCGCACGCGGCGGCCGTTCACGGGCAATCCGAACAGCATGCCCGTGGGCGTGCAATCGAAGCTCAGCCGGGCGGCGATCGCCGGCGGCTCGCACACCAGCCACTCGATTCGGAAACGCAGGTCGGGGATGGCATCGACGTCGCCCCGCAGCATGTCCCGGTAGCCGCTGAGGCCCAGGTTCCGGCCGTTATGCTCCACCGCCGGATGCACGAAGCGATCGAGGCGGTCCCAGTCGCGCGCGTTCAGGCAGTCGATGTAGTCGCGGTAGAAGCCGTGAAGAAGCGACGCATTCATGCCGGCACCGATGAGCGAGAGGGAGGGCGGGGACGCTGGCACCTGAGCGGCTGCCCGCGCAACGACGGACGGACGTCCCCTCTATGGGGCGACCATGGCTCCGCCACAGGCCCGGAAAGAAGCACGGCCGAACAGTGTATGACAAACTAAGTCACAAACTGTTGCAGTGGAACAACGGCTCTAGGGTTCGAACGTCTCGGGGGGTGAATCGAGGTTGCCGCGCCATGAGCAAGTTGTAACTCTCGGGCGTGTTATAGCGCCTTCGATGCTCGAAAGATATGCATTGCGGGCCCTTATCGGGGGCTAGAAAGCTACATTGCTAAACTATGCGACATGTTTCCGACGATTCCTGCTCGTTTCGTCGGCATTGATGGCAGCTCCAGCCCTGGCTTCCGCCGCCCCCAACGACGCTGCCGTGGAAACCGAACCTCCCGCCGCCGATGCCCCATCGCCCGCGCCGAAAGCGGGCACCGGGGCCGCCGCGGGGCGTCCCCGGGTATCGTTGTCGTCGGCGCCCGCCCCGCGCGCGACCCCGGCGGATGAAGGGTCGGAGAACGTGGTGGTCACCGGCACCTTGTTCCGCGATCCCAACGTCACCAGCGCCTCGCCCATCACGCGGTTGTCGCAGAAGGAATTGCAGCGGCGCGGCGTCAAGTCGGTGGCCGACGCGCTGCAGCAGCTTTCCTCGAACGGGGCCGGCACCCAGACCAACGCCTGGTCGGCGGGCGGCGGCTTCGCGTCTGGCTCGTCCGCGCCGTCGTTGCGCGGTCTCAGCACCGATTCCACCCTGACCCTGTTCGACGGGCAGCGTCTGTCGTTCTACCCGCTGGCCGACGACGGGCAGCGCAACTTCGCCGACACCACCTGGATCCCGATGTCGATCATGCAGACGGTCGACGTGCTGGAGGACGGGGGCTCGGCCACCTACGGCGCCGACGCGGTGGCCGGCGTGATCAACCTGATCCCCCGCAAGGAGATCAAGGGCTGGGAAGCCAACGCCGAGGGCGGCGTCGCCGAGAACGGCAACTCGGGCCACCAGCGGCTCTACCTGACCTATGGCCATGGCGATCTGAAGCGCGACGGCTACAATTTCTACATCAACGGCGAGTATCAGCAGGACGACGCTTATTATTATCGCCAGGCCGGCAGCCCGTACAACAGCGGCGACCTCACCGGCATCGGAGGCACCAACGGCAACTACAACGTGCTCCGCAACGGTACCATCACCAATTTCGGCGCCACCACCGTGCCGCTGGTGCGGCGCAGCGACGGCCGCACCGGTGGCATCGGTCCCTACCAGCTGCTGAATCCGGCCGCCGGGTGCGGCCCCGGCGGATCGCCGGTCACCGGCGCCGCCACCGCCGGGGATGGCGGGCTGAGCCAGGCCTGCGGCCTGAACTCCGAGGACTACGCGCAGATCTCCCCTTCGCTGCGGCGGGTCAACGTCAACGCCCACCTCACCGCGAACGTCACCGATCGCTCGCAATTCACCGCCATGTTCAACTACGGCCAGGTGCAGTCGGTCGCGGGCGGGCGGCTGCCCAACGCGGTGCGCGTCCAGGCACAGTCCCGGCAGGTGGATACGCTGAGCACGCCGTTGCCGGCCCTGCTGCCGAACGGCGAGCTGAACCCGAACAATCCGTTCGCGGCCGCAGGGCAGGCGGCGCAGATCACCTACCGCTTCGCCGACCTCGTGCCCCAGACCGCCGAGCTGAGCCAGAACTACCGCGGCTCGGCGCGCTATTCCGGCTGGGCGCCGTCCAACTGGGGATCGGACTGGAACTACGACGTCAATTTCGTGGGCATGAACACCACGCTGCGCCAGACCATCACCGGGGTGCCGACCATCCGCGGGATCGAGAACGCGATCACCAACGGCACCTACAACTTCGTCGACCCGTCGCAGAACTCGCAGGCGGTGCTGAGCGCGATCGCGCCGAAGAACGTCATTCACGCCCGCACCCAGCTTTATTCGGGCGAGGCGACGCTGAGCAAGGGTCTGTTCAACCTGCCCGGCGGCACCGCGAAACTCGCGGTGGGCGGCAACATCCGCTACGAGGCGCTGCGCGACCCGAGCGCCAATCCCTACGATCCGGACGATCCGACGGCGCAGTACACCGGCACCATCAATCCGGTGAACGCGTTCGGGCACCGCTGGGTCGAGGCCGGCTTCTTCGAGATCGACGCACCCGTCATCAAGATGGTCGACGTGGACGTGTCCGGCCGCTACGACCATTACTCGGAAGGCTTCAGCCGCTTCTCGCCCAAGGTGGGCGTGATCCTGAAGCCGGTCGAGAAGCTGTGGCTGCGCGGCACCTTCTCCAAGGGCTTCCGCGTCCCGAGCTTCGCCGAGACCGGCGGCTCCAACGTCGGCTACACCTCCTACACGCCCACCAACGCGAACTTCATCTCGCAGCATCTGGGGCCGAACGGGCAGCCCAACGCCTATGCGCAGACCTACAACATCGGCTCCAACACCTCGGGCAATCCGAACCTGAAGCCCGAAGTGTCCACCAACTTCTCCGGAGGTCCCGTCTTCCGGCCGACGCGGTGGCTGACCTTGACCGCGGACTATTACTACATCCGCAAGGACAACTTCATCGCGCCGAACCCGATCGGCACCGCCACGGTGGCCAACAACTGGCTCGCCAACCCCAACGCCTACAGCAATGGCGGCCCGATCTCGGTCACGCCGGACATTCCCGACCAGCAGAATCTGTCCGGCCAGCTGCGGCCCGCGCTGATCAACCTCGGCTACGTCAACACCAACAAGCTGGTCACCGACGGGTTCGATCTCGCCTTCCAGGCGCACACCCAGCTCCCCGGCATCTTCCACGACGTGAGCTGGATCAGTCAGGGACGCGCGACCTTCGTGCACCGCTTCAACCTCACCACGCCCGACGGGCAGGTTCAGCGCTATGCCGGCACGCTGGGTCCGGTGAACCAGGTGTCGGGCGCAGGCACGCCGCACTGGCGTGCGAACTGGTCCAACACCCTTGTCTACAAGAAGCTCGCGGTGACGCCGACCGTCTACTACACCGGCGGCTACAAGACGACCGCGGAGGATGCCGCCGGCGCCGGCACCCGCAACGACTGTTCCACCGCGCAGCAGACCAACTCGTTCGTGCCGGTGCAGTGCGGGGTGGACAGCTTCTGGGACGTCGACCTGACGGTCAGCTACCAGATCACGCCCAAGCTCACGACCTACGTGAACATCTACAATCTGCTCGGCTTCCGGGCGCCGTATGATTTCGGCACCTATGGCGGCTACCTCTACAACCCGGCCTGGGCGCAGAAGGGCATCGTCCAGCGCAACTTCCAGTTCGGGCTCACCGCCACGTTCTGAGGGCGCCCCCGTTTCCCCGGTCCTCCGGGGAAACGGCCGTCGCAACGATCCGCCGATCCGGCCGTTCGTGTCGTGACCAGGGGGGAACGCGGTTCATGGATCCTTTGTCACGCCGACGCATCCTGTCCGCCGGCGCCGCCGCGAGCGTGTCGGCGGCCAGTCTCGCCGCGGCAAGGCAGGCCGTCGCGCACGCCGCCAGCCTGCCCGCACCCTCCCGGCAGCCGGGCATGGGCGGCACCGATCCCGGTCCCGGGGACCCGGTCCGCGCCGGCCAGAACCCGGACATGCTCAATCCGCCGGCGACCGACCACGGCACGCTGCCGAACCTGCGCTTCTCCTTCGCCGACGCCCATATGCGCCAGACCGACGGCGGCTGGACCCGGCAGGCGACGGTGCGCGAACTCGGCGTGTCCAAGAACATCGCCGGCGTGAACATGCGTCTCAACAAGGGCTCGGCCCGGGAGATGCACTGGCACAAGGAGGCGGAATGGGCCTTCATGCTGTACGGATCGGCCCGCATCAGCGCCATCGATGCCGACGGACGCAACTTCATCGACGACGTGCACGAAGGCGATCTCTGGTTCTTCCCGTCGGGCATCCCCCATTCCATCCAGGGCCTCGGCGACGATGGCTGCGAGTTCCTGCTGGTGTTCGATGACGGCGCCTTCGACGAGGACAGCACCTTCCTGATCTCGGACTGGTTCCGCCACGTGCCGCCCGGCGTGCTGGCGAAGAACTTCCGCGTCCCGGCTGATAACTTCGGGCACACGCCCGATCCCGACAAGCGCTACATCTTTCCCCTGCCGTTGCCCGGACCGCTGCCCGCGGACCGCCCTTCCAACCCGCAAGGGACGGTACCGAACCCATATTCGTTCCGCATGACGGCGATGACGCCGAAATCCATGCCGGGCGGCACCGTGCGCATCGTGGATTCCACCAATTTCAAGGTAGCGACCACCATCGCCTCGGCGCTGGTGGAGATCGAGCCTGGCGGCGTGCGCGAGCTGCACTGGCATCCCACCGCGGACGAATGGCAGTACTACATCTCCGGCGAGGCGCGCATGGGCGTGTTCGGCTCGTCCGGCAACGCGCGCACCTTCGACTACCGTGCGGGCGACGTGGGCTACGTGCCGTTCGCGATGGGGCACTATATCGAGAATACCGGCAAGGACACGCTGCGGTTCCTGGAGATGTTCAAGAGCGACCGCTTCGCCGACATCTCGCTCAACCAGTGGATGGCATTGACGCCGCCCGAGCTCGTGCGCGGCCATCTGGATCTGTCCGACGCCGTGATGGGCGCGCTCGACAAGGTGAAGCATCCGGTGCTGCCGGGCTGAACCGGACGAGTGCCGCGCCGGCGGCGATTGCTTCATCACGGCCGGCGATGCCACGCTGACACCCCTCGACGGCAATGAAGGGGCGGATGTCATGGTCGGTGGCCGGGTGATGCGGCGGTGGGCAGCGATGTGGTTCGCGGCGGCGCTGGGCTGCGTTCCGGTTCCGGGGATGGCGGCCACACCGGGCGCTCCCGATCCGCTGGGCGATGTTTCGGCGTTGCCTGCCCAGAAAAGCGTTTCGGTGTATGGCAGAACCATCCGCTTCTACGAGCTGGGCGAGGGACCGACGATCGTGCTGCTGCACGGGCTCGGTAGCCGGGCCTCGTTCGACTGGGGGCGCGTGATGCGGGTGCTGGCCCGCGATCACCACGTGCTGGCACCGGATCAGCTCGGCTTCGGGCTGTCGGACAAGCCGCTCGTGTCCTACGGGGTGCCGTTGTGGGTGGACATGCTGGGCGGCTTCCTCCACGCGACCGGCACCGCGCGGTTCGACCTGCTGGGAGAGTCGCTGGGCGGATGGATCGCCGCCAGCTACACCATCGCGGCCTCGGATCCCGCCCGCGGCCTGCCGCTTCCCGCCCATCTGGTGCTCACCGATGCCGCCGGGCACCGCTCCCTGCTGGCCCGTGGGGGTGGCGCGTTCGGCCGGCCCTTGTCGATCACGCAGAGCCAGGGATCGCTCGCCACCATCTTCCATGACCGGTCGCTCGCCACCCCCGCGCTCGCCCGCCAGCAGTTCGAGGCCAAGCTGGAGGCCGGGGACGGCTGGACCGTGCAAAGCTTCTGGCAGGGCATGGAGGCGGCGGACGCGTTCGTGGATGGCCGCCTCGGCGCCATCCGGGTGCCGACGCTGGTGGTGTGGGGCGGCGACGACCGGCTGGTGCCGCTGGCGGACGGCCGGGACTACGCCGCGCGCATCGCCGGCGCCCGGCTGGTGGTGGTGCCCGATTGCGGGCACGCGCCGCCGGTGGAACGCCCGCAGGCATGGCTGGACGCGGTGCAACCGTTTCTGGGACGCTGAGTCTGGCAGCCCGACGTTGGCGGCCCGACTTGGCGCCCCAAGTCTGGCGGGCTGAGCCGACGCGGGCGCCCATGCTCTCTACGTGACCTGGCGATGGACCGCGTTCCGCCCCGGATGCACCGTGGTTCTCAAGCACCGCCGGACCGATCGCGCTTCGCCGCGTCGGTTCTGACCCGGGTGGCCGGCCCTACGGGCCCGTCCGGCCAGGGGGTGGCACCGCCGCGTCAAGGAGCGCCAGCACGGTGCGGGCGGCGGGCGACGGGGAGCGGCCCACCGGCAGGATCAGCCCGTAGGGCCCGGCGCTCGGTGCCGGATCGAGCGGCAGGATGGTGAGCTGCCCGTATTCCGCCTGCTGCCGCGCCAGCGGTTCGCTCAGCACGCTCACCGCATCGGTCTCGCGCAGCAGGCTCAGGGTGGCGGCAAAGGAATCGGTGCTGAGCATCCGGTCCGGGGGGGCGGTGCCGGCCGCCAGGAACATCGCATCCACCGTGTCGCGCAGGATGGAGCCGCGCGGCTGCAGCACCCAGCGCGCCTCGCGGAGCTCGGCCAGGCCGAACCGGCGCTTGTGGCGCGACAGCTGCGCCTGCAGGGGGTGTCCGGCGCGGGCCACCAGCGCGAAATCCTCCCGGCCCCGTTCGGCATAGCTCAGCAGCTTGGGATCGAACGGCGGCACGGGGCGGCCCAGCACCATGTCGAGATGGCCGCCCAGCAGCCCGTCGAGCAGGGTGGTGCTGGAACCGCCATGCAGGGCGATCTCCAGCCGCGGATGGTCTTCCAGCGCACGCGCGGCGATCCCCGCCAGCAGTTCCACCATCGGGCCGTCCACCGCGCCCACCGCGACGCGGCCGAGATGGCCGTCGCCCAGCGCGTTCATCTCGTCGCGCGCGCCGTCCAGCTCGCTCAGGATCGCCAGCGCCCGCCGGGTGAGGATCTCGCCGAAGGGGGTCGGTTCCAGGGTCCGGCCCTGGCGGCTGAACAAGGGCTGGCCGAGCCCGTCCTCCAGCTCCACCAGCAGCCGGGACGCGGCCGGCTGCGAGATGCCCAGCCCGTCGGCCGCAAGATGCAGCCGCTTCTGCCGGTGCAGGGCCGCCAGGAGCTGGAGGTGGCGTATCTTCAGCCGGCTGTGGCTGAACCAGCCGGGCAGGAGGCGGGTGCGGGAAACCATCGGCCCGATCATACCGATCCTGGTATGGAAATCACGATCTTCGATGGTGGACCGTTATCAAACGGAGGTTTATCGTTCGCCTCAACGAAGCGGCGCCCGCGACGGTCCTCCGGCCGGCGGCCCGCGACGCGGAGCGGGGTCCTGTTCCGACCGGCACGCGGGCTGTTCTCATCGGCATGGCCGGTGGCGACGGCCCGAGGACGGCGGAGGGTCTGTCCCGTGACGTGCGGGCAGGAAAGGACGAGCGACACGTGACCCATATCGTGGACGATGCCGACCATTTCGCGGAACAGGCCCTGGCGGGCTTCTGCGACGTGCACGGGCGACTGGTCCGGCCGGTGACCGGCGGCGTGGTGCGCGCCACCGCGACCCCGGAGAACAAGGTGGCGCTGGTGATCGGCGGCGGCTCCGGCCACTATCCCGTGTTCAACGGCTATGTCGGTCCCGGCCTCGGCGACGCGGCGGTGGCGGGCGACGTGTTCGCGTCCCCTGCGACCCGGCTGATCGCCAACGTGGCGCGCAAGGCCCATCGCGGCGGCGGCGTGGTGCTGTGCTTCGGCAACTACGCGGGCGACGTGCTCAATTTCGGTTTCGCCGCCGAGCGGCTGCGCGCGGACGGCATCGACACCCGGGTGGTGCCGGTGACCGACGACGTGGTGAGTGCTCCCCGCGGCCAGGAAGCCAGGCGCCGCGGCGTCGCGGGCGACGTGATGGTGCTCAAGGTGGCGGGTGCCGCCGCCGAGGCCGGGCTTGGTCTCGACGAAGTGGAGCGGCTGGCACGCCACGCCAACGACCGCACCCGTTCCTTTGGCGTCGCGTTCGGCGGCTGCACCCTGCCGGGCGCCGACGGACCGTTGTTCACCGTGCCGGAAGGCCGCATGGCGATCGGGCTCGGCATCCATGGCGAGCCGGGCATCGACGAGCAGCCCACGGCATCCGCGGCCGAGCTCGGGGCGCTGCTGGTGCGCCGTCTGCTGGAGGACGCGCCGGATGGGGCCACGGGCGGCCGGGTGGCGGTGCTGCTGAACGGGCTCGGCGGCACCAAGTACGAGGAGCTGTTCGTGCTGTGGACGCATGTGGCGTCCGCGCTGCGGGGGGCGGGGCTCGCGCTGGTGGCGCCGCTGGTGGGCGAATACGTCACCAGCCTCGACATGGAAGGCTGCTCGCTCACGATCTGCTGGCTGGACGAGGAGCTGGAGCGGTTCTGGCTCGCGCCCTGCGATTCGCCCGCGCTGCGGATCGGCACGGTGTCCGAGGCCGGCCCCGCCGCGCCGCTGCCGCCGGACGACGCCGAGGCGGGCAATCGCTGGACCGAGGCGCCCGCGCCGTCGCGTGAAGCCGGCGCGGGGATCGCCCGGGCGCTGGACGCGCTCGCCACCGCGCTGCGCGGTGCGGAAGAAGAGCTCGGCCGGATCGACGCGCTGGCCGGCGACGGCGATCACGGCCAGGGCATGACGCGCGGCGCCGCCGCCGCCGCCGCCGGTGCGCGCGAGGCGGCCGGCGCCGGTGCGGGTGCCGCCAGCGTGCTTGCCGCGGCCGCCGACAGCTGGGCGGACCGGGCGGGCGGCACCTCGGGCGCGATCTGGGGGCTGGGCCTGCGGTCCGCCGCCGGGGCGCTGAGCGACGAGCGGGCGCCCGACGCGGCCGCCGTGGCCGCCGCCGCGCGGGCGGCGATCGAGAACGTGATGCGCCTGGGGGGCGCCAAGCCCGGCGACAAGACGCTGGTGGACGCGTTCGAGCCTTTCGCGCGGGTCCTGTCCGGAGCGCTGGACGCGGGCACGCCGCTTTCGGAAGCCTGGAGCAGGGCGTCGGAGGCGGCGCACGCCGCCGCCGAGGGCACCAAGGATCTGTTGCCGCAACTGGGGCGGGCCCGGAACCATGCCGAACGGTCGCGCGGTCATCGCGATGCCGGAGCGGTCTCGTTCGCGCTGGCCGCCCGTACTGTCGGGGAGTTCGTTCGATGAGTGATACCGGGTTCCGCATCGTGATCGGATGCGACGAGGCGGGGGTCCGCTTCCGCGACGCGTTGAAGCGCGATTTCGAGAAGCACGAGGCGGTGGCGTCCGTGGTGGATGTTGGCGTGGTCGCCGACGATCCCGAGGCCTATCCGCACGTCGCGGTGCGCGCGGCGCGCATGGTGGCGGCGGGCGAGGCCGACCGGGCGCTGCTGATCTGCGGCACCGGCCTCGGCGTGGCGATCAGCGCCAACAAGGTGCCGGGCATCCGTGCCGTCACCGCGCACGACGTTTATTCGGTGCAGCGCGCGGTGCTCAGCAACGATGCCCAGGTGCTGTGCTTCGGGGAGCGGGTGATCGGGCTGGAGCTGGCGCGCGCGCTCGCGGCGGAATGGCTCAAGCACCGCTTCGACCCGTCCTCGTCCTCCGGTCCCAAGGTCGAGGCGATCCGCTCCTACGAGCAGCGGAACTGAGCCTTCTCGGTGTCCGGTCGCACGCGCCTCGTGGGCGTCAGCCTCAAGATGTACATGGGGCTGGCCCGCACCCGGGAATGGATGGATGCGGTCGCCGCGGCGGCGCGTGAGGGTCTGCCGCCCGGCGTCGGGCTGTTCGTGATCCCGGGCTTCCTGTCCCTGCGGGAGTCGGCCGAGATCCTCGACGGCACGGGCGTGGCGCTCGGTGCCCAGAACATGTTCTGGGAGGATGCGGGCGCCTTCACCGGCGAGGTGTCGGCGCCGATGCTGCGCGAGGCCGGCTGCCGCTATGTCGAGATCGGCCACGCCGAGCGCCGCCGGCTGTTCGGCGAGACCGAGGAGGTCGTGTCGCTGAAGATGCGCGCGGCGATCCGCAACGGCCTCGTGCCGGTGCTGTGCATCGGGGAAATGCGGCGGGGCACGCCGGAACAAGCCGTGGCGGAGTGCGCGGCGCAGTTCGCCAGCGCGGCCGAGGGGCTTCCGGCGGAGTCCGAGTTGGTGTTCGCCTGGGAACCGGTGTGGGCGATCGGTGCGGCCGAACCGGCGCCCCCCGACTACATCGCCGCCGTGGCGGGCGGTTTGCGCACGCTGCTGGCCGGCTGGCCGCGGGCGAAGTTGATCTATGGCGGCAGCGCGGGGCCCGGGCTGCTGACCCGGCTGGGCGATGCGGTGGACGGGCTGTTTCTGGGCCGTTTCGCGCACGATGTGGGCGCGCTGCGCCAGGTGCTGACCGAAGCGGCCGCATCCGCCGGACCGGCCGTTCTTCAATAAGAAAACCGGCCGCGCGACGCGGCCCTCGGGAGTGTTGCTTCGATGATCACGACGATCGAAACGGTGGCGGTGGTCGGCGCCGGCTACATGGGCGGCGGCATCGCGCAGTCGCTGGCGGCGGCCGGGCTGTCGGTGGTGCTGGCGGACGTGTCCGCGGACGCGGCGGCCAAGGCGCACGAGCGGCTGCTGCGCGAAGCGCGCGAGTTCGAGGAGCAGGGGCTGTTCCCCGCAGGCTCCGCGGCCGCGATCGAGAAGAACCTGCGCGCGGCGCCCTCCATCGAGGACGCGGTGCGCGACGTCGACTTCGTCGAGGAAGCCGTGTTCGAGGTGCCGGCGGTGAAGCACGAGGTGCTGCGCCGCATCTGCGCCGCCGCGCGGCCGGAGGCGATCATCGGCACCAACACCTCCACCCTGCCCGTCAGCGTGCTGGTGCCGGCGGTGACCAACCCCGAGCGCTTCCTCACCGTGCATTTCTCCAACCCGGCCCCCTTCATCCCCGGCGTGGAGCTGGTGGCCGGCGAGGCGACCGACCCGGCGACCATCCCCGTGGTGAAGCAGATGCTGCGCCGCGCGAACCGTCTCGGCGCCCAGGTCGCCGACGCGCCGGGCTTCGTGCTGAACCGCCTGCAATACGTGCTGTTCAAGGAAGCCAACGCCATCGTTGAGGAGGGCATCGCCACCGCCGAGGACGTGGACGTGATCGTCCGCTCCACCTTCGGCTTCCGGCTGCCGTTCTTCGGCCCCTTCGGCATCGCCGACATGGCGGGGCTGGATGTCTACGCCAACTGCTTCAAGACCTTCGAGGACGCGTTCGGCGACCGTCTGAAGACGCCGGAGCTGCTGAGCTCCCTGGTGTCGAGCGGCAAGCACGGCGTGAAGAACGGCGCCGGCTTCTACGGCACGTTCGAGCCGGAGATGGCGGCCCGGCTCGTCGCCTATCGCAACAAGGCCTATGCGCGCATGGCGCAGGTGCTCCAGGAGCTCGGCCCGTCGCCGCTCGACGAGCTGGCGGACGCCAAAAACGCCAACGGCGCCGCCTGATCCGCGCGGGGCGGCGGCTCCCGGCGAGCCGCCGCCCCGCTTCCACCACCGGACCGTTCCCAGGGAGCAGGCGCATGGCCGCGAGCATCGGACCGTTTCCGGCGGAACAGCGCCCGTGACGGCGGAGGATGGGGCCGCCGCCGGTGGCGAGGTGACTCTGGAAGCCACTCCGTTCGGCACCACCGCCGACGGACGCACGGCGACGCTGTTCACCCTGCGCAACGCGCATGGCATCGAGGTTTGCGTCACCGACTACGGGGGCATCGTCACCCGCGTCGTGACGCCCGACCGCCAGGGCCGCCCGGCCGACATCGTGCTCGGCTTCCACTCGCTGCGCGAATACGAGACCAAGAGCGCCGACGGCAACCTGTTCTTCGGAGCCCTGATCGGCCGCTTCGCCAACCGCATCGCGCGCGGCCGCTTCACCCTCGACGGCCACGAATACGTGCTGGATGCCAACAACGGTTCCAACACGCTGCATGGCGGCCGGAACGGGTTCGACAAGCGCCTGTGGGAGATCGCCGGGGGGAAGCAGGATCCGCGGGCGGCGGCCGTGACGCTTCGGCTGGTGAGCCCGGACGGCGACGGCAATTTTCCCGGCACGCTGGTCGTGCACGCGACCTACACGCTGGCGGACGACGGCCTGCGGATCGACTACGAGGCCACCACCGACAAGCCGACGGTGATCAACCTCACCAACCACGCCTATTTCAACCTGGCCGGCGTCGGATCGGCCGCCGGCGTCGGGCCGCAGCTGGTGCGGATCCACGCCGACCGCTACCTGCCCACCGATCCCCACGCGATCCCGACCGGCGAAATGGCGTTCGTGGCGGGCACGCCGTTCGACTTCCGGACCTTCAAGCGCATCGACCGCGACATCCGGGCAGACGATCCGCAGCTGGCGATCGCCCAGGGCTTCGACCACAACTGGATTCTGAACCGCAGCGGCAACGGGCTGCAGCCCGCGGCCGAGGCGTACGACCCGGCCTCCGGGCGCACGCTCGAATGCCTCACCACCGAGCCCGGCGTGCAGTTCTATACCGGCAACTTTCTCGCCGGGACTTATGCCGGCCGGGGTGGCCTCTACCGCCAGACCGACGGATTCACCCTGGAGACCCAGCATTTTCCGGACAGCCCGAACCAGCCGGATTTCCCGTCCACGGTGCTTCGTCCCGGCGAACGCTTCCGCAGCAGCACGCTGTTCCGGTTCGGCATCCGCGCGGATTGAGGCGTGCATGCACCGGGCTGTCCGGGCTTCGTGGTTGCGCCGGCACCTGAGCCGCGATGATCCCGGTGGGGACCGGCCCCTCGGCCGTGCCCGCCACCGGGCGGCCCGCGATGCCGGCATCGGTGTCGGTCGGGCCGTGCTTTCTCGACCGGCTTTCCCCGTCATCCCCATCTTCCGACCGAACACACCCCGCGACCGGGCAGGGCGGGAGCCAGGGCTGCCGATCATGGCGAGCGTCGCTCCCATCCCGCAGGGCATCCCGGTGCGGGGCGTTCTCGCGCAGGGCGTTCAGGTACGCGGCGTCGACCTGCAACCGGTCCGGGCGCTGGAGGCGCCGTGCTTCCCGCTTCTGTTGTTCCGCGCCACATGAACCGAGCCGTTGCCCCCGCCGATCGGCTGCCGAGACAACGTCCTGCCTCGGGTGCCTAAGCTTCCTGAAGGATCGCATGCCATGACCAGCACCGGCCGGCTCCGCATCGGCGTCGTGGGCGCGGGACAGATCGCCCGCACCCGGCATTTCCCGACCTTGCTCGCGTCCGGCGATTTCACGCCGGTGGCGGCCGTGAATCCGGTGGCGGTGCCATTGCCGGCCGGGCTGTCGTTGTATCCGAGCCTGGACGGCCTGATCGCCGCCGGGGGCGTGGACGCGGTGGCGATCAGCACGCCGCCGCAGGTGCGCTACGAGCTGGCGCGCGCGGCGCTCAGGGCGGGTCTCCACGTGCTGCTGGAAAAGCCGCCGGCCCTGACGGTGGCCGAGATGGAGGATCTGGCGCAGGAGGCCGCGCGGGCCGGCCGCACCCTGTTCACCGCCTGGCATTCCATGTTCGCGGGCGGCGTGGCGCCGGCCGCCGCGCTGCTGCAGCAGCGGGCGCCGCGTTCCATGCGCATCGAATGGCGCGAGGACGTGGAGAAATGGCACCCGGGCGTCGACTGGTTCTGGCAGCCCGGCGGTCTCGGGGTGTTCGATCCGGGCATCAACGCCTTCTCCGTGGTGGTCGCCTGCATGCCCGAGCCGTTGTTCGTGCGCGAGGCGGCGTTCCGCGTTCCGGACGGGGCCCACACCCCGGTCGCGGCCGATATTTGCTTCGCCACGCCCACCCGCGCCGACGGTTTCGAGGCGCATCTCGACTGGGACCACCACGGCGAGGAATGCTGGAACATCGAGTGGGGGCTCGAGGATGGCGGGAGCCTTCGGCTCGGGGCCGGCGGGGCGAGGCTGCTTCTGGACGGGGAACGCCTGCTCGACGAGCGGGACGACGAATATCCGCGCCTCTACCGCCGTTTCGCGGCGTTGATCCGCGAAGGGCACAGCGAGGTGGAAACGCGCCCGCTCCGCCTCGCCGCCGATTGCTTCTTTCTGGCGAGCCGGCAGACGGTCGGCCGGTTCCGGCAGCGGGCCTGAACCCCGCGACCGCGTCCCCACCCGGGCGTCGGCACGGCCCCGGGGTGGATTGCGAACCGGACGCGCGCTCACGCGCTGGAACAGCCGATATCGGCGACGCAAACGCCCGCATGCCGCCCCCGACGCGGCGTTCCGCCGTCTCGCCGGGGCGGTGCTTTGCAGGTAGCGTCGCGCCATCGGCGGCGCCGGCGGCCCGCCCGCGACCATTTCCGGGGCGTCCCGCCCGGAACGGCCGGGCCCTGGGATCCGGCAAGGAGGGACCAGAATGAACCAGGACATGTTGACCCAGATCTCGGGCAAGGGCGGCTTCATCGCCGCGCTGGACCAGAGCGGCGGCTCCACCCCCGGCGCGCTCAAGCAGTACGGCGTGAACGAGGACGCCTATAGCAACGACGCCGAGATGTTCGGGCTGATGCACGAGATGCGGGTGCGCATCATGTCGTCGCCCTCCTTCACCGGGGACAAGGTGATCGGCGCGATCCTGTTCGAGCAGACCATGGACGGCGAGGCCCACGGCCTGCCGGTGCCGACCTATCTGTGGAAGGAACGCGGGGTCGTCCCCTTTCTCAAGATCGACAAGGGGCTGGAGAAGGAAGCGGACGGCGTCAGCCTGATGAAGCCGATCCCCGGGCTCGACGCCCTGCTCGACCGTGCGGCCAGGCTCGGCGTGTTCGGCACCAAGGAACGCTCCACCATCAACCTGGCGTCTTCCACCGGCATCGCCGCGATCGCCAGGCAGCAGTTCGAGCTGGGCGAGCAGGTGCTCAGCCACGGGCTGGTGCCGATCCTGGAGCCCGAGGTGCTGATCAAGAGCCCGGACAAGAAGGGCGCCGAGACCATCCTGCGCGATGAGCTGCGCAAGGGGCTGGACGCGCTTTCCGGCGATCGCAAGGTGATGCTCAAGCTCACCATTCCCGAGGTGCCGGACTTCTACCGCCCGCTGATCGAGCACGAGCGGGTGATCCGGGTGGTGGCGCTGTCGGGCGGCTATCCGCAGGCCGAAGCCAACCAGCGGCTGGCCGAGAACCCGGGCATGATCGCGTCCTTCTCCCGCGCGCTGGTGGAAGGACTGACCCGTTCGATGAGCGACGCGGATTTCGACGCCGTCCTTGGCCGTTCGGTGGACGCGATCTACCAGGCCTCCACGCACAAATACTGAACCGCGACGGCGTCCGTCCCTCCCCGGGGGCGGGCGTCGTTCTTCTACGGCATCTCGGCGGCCAGCGGCGGCGTCCGGTCCAGTTCCGGCTCGAAGAAGCCGCGCCCGATGCTCAGGCCCAGCTCTTCTTCCCGTCGCACCGCGCCCTCGTCGGGGCGGCCGGCGGTCTGCAGAAACGCGAGGTCGCCGCCGTCCAGCACCGCCGCGGTGAGGATGCCGGAGCGGTAGGCTCCGGTGTCGATCGAGATGCGGTTGTCCGTCACCACCGGTCGGTCGCCCATGATGGTGTGGCCGTGCACCACGCGGCGCGGCAGGGGGCCGGCGAAGCTCAGGAAAGGCTCGCGGATCCAGATCAGCTCCTCGGGGAGCTGGTCGGCGATCGGCACGCCGGGTCGGATGCCCGCATGCACGAAAAGGTGGGTGCCGTCGTCGTGAGTGTAGGGCAGGTCGCGCAGGAAGCGCACATGGCGCCGCAGCGCGTCTCGGCCCGGCGCGTCGTCGCCATAGCTGCGCAGCGTGTGCCGGAACAGGAACCAGGCCCAGTCCGGAACACCGTCGCCGGTGGTGGCGGCCCGCACGAACAGGTCGTCATGGTTGCCGCGCAGGCACAGGAACCGGTCGTCCGCCCGCGAGGGCCCCGCCATCAGCCGGTCCACCACGCCGCGGGAACACCCGCCCCGATCGACGTAATCGCCGGTGAACACCACGAGCGCCCGCGCCTCCCGCCGGCGCGCGTCGGATTCGACCAGGATCAGCAGCTCTTCCAGCAGATCGAGCCGGCCATGGATATCGCCGATGGCGTAGGTGACCGTTTTCACCGTCCTGGACCGCCGATGCGGCGCGGGAAGGGAAGGCGGAGATCGATCATGAACCGGAAGCTAGACCGATCGGGTCAGATCGGAAACGGCGGCAGGGGAAATAATCGTCGGCCCGATCATGACGGAGAAGCGGGATGCCGCCTCGTGGATCGCCGCCCGCCACGGGGCTGGCGGCTGTCATCGAACGGTCATCTTTCTGCAACAACGGCGTCGCCGCCTCCGCGGTAGAAGCCGCCGCATCCGGAACGGGAGCGCGACGATCGCGCCGGATCAGCTTCTGATCTCCGTCCCTGTCCGGCCCGTGTTCTCCCGAGAGGTTCCATGCGGTCTTCTGCCACCTCGCGCACCGTCCTGCGCTCCGGTGCATGCCCCGGCTTTCGCCAGACGCTGTTCGCGGGCGCCGCGACGCTGCTGGCGGCGCTGCCGACGCTGGCCCTCGGTGCCGCCCCGGCCGCCGCTGCCGACATCACCGGCGCCGGCTCGACCTTCGCCGCGCCCATCTACGGCGCCTGGGGCGCGGCCGCGAAGTCGGCCACCGGTACCTCGCTGAACTACCAGGCGCTGGGGTCGGGCGCCGGCCAGAACCAGGTGATCGCCCGCACGGTCGATTTCGGTGCCTCCGACGCCCCGATGGCGGCCGACAAGCTGTCGAGCAACCAGCTGCTCCAGTTTCCCACCGTGATGGGCGGCGTGGTGCCGATCGTGAACCTGCCCGGCATCGCCCCCAACCAGATCAAGCTCACCGGCGAGGTGCTGGCGCAGCTGTTCTCGGGCGAGATTTCCCAGTGGAACGACCCGAAGATCGCCGCCCTCAACCCGGGCGTGAAGCTGCCCGACACCGCGGTGGCGCCCGTGCATCGCGCCGACGGGTCCGGCACCACCTTCGTGTTCACCTCCTACCTGAGCAAGGCCAACCCCGACTGGAAGAGCAAGGTGGGTGCGGCCTCCTCCATCTCGTGGCCGGCCGGCGCGGGCGCCAAGGGCAATGACGGCGTCGCCGCGACCGTGCGCAACACGGAAGGCGGCATCGGCTATGTCGAGTACGCCTATGCCGACAAGAACCACCTCACCACCACCGAGCTGAAGGACAAGGCCGGCGCGTTCGTCGCCCCGAACTTCGACAGCTTCTCCAAGGCCGCCGCCGCCGCCGATTGGAACAACGCCCCGAACTTCGCCGTGGACCTGCTGGACACCGCCGGCACCGGCGCCTGGCCGATCGTGTCCGCGACCTTCGTGCTGGTGCCGACCAACCCGAAGGATCCCGCCCGCGCCAGCGCCGTGCTCGGCTTCTTCGACTGGGGCTTCCGCAACGGCGCCCCCATCGCCCAGAAGATGCAGTACGTGCCGCTGCCCGCCGCCGTCCAGGCGAGCGTGCGGCAGAGCTGGAGCAAGGTTGCCGGCGCGAAGGTCGCGCAGTAACCCCGGCGTTCCAGCCAAGGGCGGGGGAAGGGCGGTCGCCCGCCTGCTCCCCGCCCGAGAGGACGGGCCGGTTCCGGAATGGCCGTTCGAAGGTGTTTGCGCATGAGCCGACCCAGCCTCCTCCTTCGCGGCGCCGGAACCCGCCGGCCCGCCGACGCCGTCCCGACCGCCATCTTCCCCGCCGATGCCGTTTGGGGTGCGCCGGGCCGGGTCGTGCCTTCCGTTCCTGACCGGGGCCGGCGGATGGGCGTGCGGGGGGCGACGCCATGAGCCAGTCGGTCCGGACGGCGACTTGGCCGGCCGCGGCCTCCGCCGGCGGAGCGCGGCCGAGCGGCTTCGGCGACCCGTTGTTCGGGCTGCTGGTCCGGCTGTGCGGGCTGCTGGTGCTGCTGCTGATCGGCGGCATCATGCTGGTGATGGCCTTCGGCGGGCGCGAAGCGTTCTCCACCTTCGGTCTCGGCTTCCTGTGGAGCCCGGCCTGGAACCCGGTCACCAACCGGTTCGGGGCCCTGGCGCCGGTCTATGGCACCATCGTCACCGCGGTGATCGGTCTGCTGATCGCGGTGCCGTTTGCCTTCGGGGTGGCGTTCTGCCTCACCGAGATGGCGCCGCGCTGGCTCGCCGGGCCGCTCGGCACGGCCGTCGAGCTGCTGGCCGCGGTGCCCTCCATCATCTTCGGCATGTGGGGCTTCTTCGTGATCGTGCCGGCCATGGCCCGGCACGTGCAGCCCCTGCTGCGGCATTCTTTGGGCCAGCTGCCCCTGCTGCACACCCTGTTCTCCGGACCGCCCTTCGGCACCGGGCTGCTCACCGCCGGGCTGATCCTGGCGGTGATGATCACGCCCTTCGTGGCGGCGGTGATGCGCGACGTGTTCAACTCGATGCCGGCGGTGCTCAAGGAAAGCGCCTACGGGCTCGGCTCGACGCGCTGGGAGGTGATGCGCCTCGTGGTGCTGCCCTGGTCGCGGCAGGCGGTGATCGGCGGCATCATGCTGGGGCTCGGCCGCGCGCTCGGCGAGACCATGGCGGTGACCTTCGTGATCGGCAACACCAACCGGATCAGCGCCTCGCTGTTCTCGCCGGGAAACACCATCGCCTCGCTGATCGCGCTGGAGTTTCCGGAATCCGCCGCAGGCAGCCTCAAGCTGTCATCCCTGCTGGCGCTGGGCCTGATCCTGATGCTGATCTCGTTCGTGACCCTGTTCTGTTCGCGGCTGCTGCTGAGGCGCGGCGCATGAGCGGCGCCATGGCGCCCGCGGGCGGGGTCGAGCGCGACCAGGGACGCAACCGGGGACGCGACCGGGGGCTCGATCGCCGCCGGCGGCTGCGCGACGGTCTCGCGACCCTGCTGTGCGGCCTGGCCACCGTGCTCGTGCTGCTGGCGCTGTTCTCCATCCTCGCGACCCTGGTGTGGAACGGCATCGGCGGCCTGTCGGTCGCCACGCTCACCCGGGTCACCGCGCCCGGCGGCGAGAACGGAGGATTGCTCAACCCAATCGTCGGCTCCGTGATCCAGGTGGCGCTGGCCACGCTGCTCGGCGCGCCGATCGGCATCGCCGCCGGGATATTCCTGGCCGAATACGGCGCCGGTTCCCCTTTCGCCACGGCCGTGCGCTTCATCTCGGACATGCTGCTCTCGGCGCCCTCCATCCTGGTGGGGCTGTTCGTTTATCTGCTGCTGGTGGCGCCGGTGCGGCACTTCTCCGGCTATGCGGGCATCGTGGCGCTGGCGATCCTGGTGATCCCGATCGTGGTGCGGACCACCGAGGACATGCTGCGGCTGGTGCCGCTGTCCATGCGCGAGGCGGCGGCGGCGCTGGGTGCGCCGCGCTGGAAGGTGGTGCTGCTGGTGTGCGTGCGCGCCGCGGCGGGCGGCATGGCGACCGGCGTGCTGCTGGCGGTGGCGCGCATCGCGGGCGAAACCGCACCCCTGCTGTTCACCTCGCTGGGCAACCTGAACTGGAGCACCCGTCTCGGCGCGCCGATGGCCAGCCTGCCCGTCACCATCTACCAATATGCGGGATCGGCGTTCGATGACTGGGTCCAGCTCGCCTGGACCGCGGCGCTGCTGATCACGGCGGGCGTGCTGCTGCTCAACATGGGTGCCCGCTTCGCGCTGCGCCGGCGCGGGGAGCGGTGACGATGGAACCCGACGCGAACCACAGGAGCCGGGCGATGCCGGACAGTGCCATTCCCGCCGCGGACGGGGCGCTTTCCGCCGCCGCGCGCGCGATGATCTCCATCCGCGGGCTCGATTTCCATTACGGCGACCACCACGCGCTGCGCGGCATCTCGCTCGACTTCCCGGCGAGGCAGGTCACCGGCATGATCGGCCCGTCGGGCTGCGGCAAGTCCACCCTGCTGCGCATCCTCAACCGGATGTACGATCTTTATCCGGGCCAGCGCGCCACGGGCGAGGTGCTGCTGGACGGCGAGAACATCATCGCGCCCGGCACGGACGTGAACCGTCTGCGCTCGCGGGTCGGCATGGTGTTCCAGAAGCCGACGCCGTTTCCCATGTCGATCCGCGACAACATCGCGTTCGGCATCAAGCTCCACGAGCGCATCTCCCGGTCGGAGATGGACGGCCGCATCGAGGACGCGCTGCGGCGGGTGGCCTTGTGGACCGAGGTGAAGGACCGGCTGCGCGCCGGCGCCGGCGCGCTGTCCGGCGGACAGCAGCAGCGCCTGTGCATCGCCCGCACCATCGCCACCAGGCCGGAGGTGATCCTGCTCGACGAGCCGACCTCGGCGCTCGATCCGATCAGCACCGCGCGCATCGAGGAGCTGCTCGACGAGCTCAAGCAGGACTTCACCATCGCCATCGTGACGCACAACCTGCAGCAGGCCGCGCGCTGCGCCGACCAAGTGGCGTTCTTCTTCATGGGCGAGCTGGTGGAGGTGGACCGCGCCGACCGCATGTTCACCACCCCGCGCCTGAAGCGCACCCAGGACTACATCACCGGCCGCTTCGGCTGACAGGAAGGAATGGCGCCATGTCCACCGACCCCCGCCACATCGTCCGGTCCTACGAGCAGGAGCTGAACCAGCTCCGCGCGCTCACCACCCGCATGGGCGGGCTGGTGGAAAGCCAGACCGCCCAGGCCATCGCCGCCATCATCGACCGCGACGCGGAAGCGGCGCAGGCGGCGATGGAACAGGACCCCGAGGTCGATGCGCTGGAGCGCGAGGTGGAAGGCCGCGCGATCAAGCTGCTGGCGCTGCGGGCGCCCATGGCGCAGGACCTGCGCGAGATCGTGTCCACGCTCAAGATCACCAGCGACCTGGAACGCGTCGGCGACTACGCCGCCAACGTCGCCAAGCGCTCGCTCAGGCTCGGCACCATGCCGAGCGAGCTGTCGCTGGGCGGCCTGCGCACCATGGGGCGGCTGGTGCAGGAAAGCCTGCGCCTCGCGATCGACGCGCTCGGCCAGAACGACAAGGAGAAGGCGCTGGAGGTGTGGCGCTCCGACAAGGCGGTGGACGAGGTGTACACCGCCATGTTCCGCGAGCTGATCACCTACATGATGGAGGACCCGCGCAACATCGGCGCGTGCACCCACCTCCTGTTCATCGCCAAGAATCTCGAGCGCATCGGCGACCACGCCACCAACATCGCCGAGCGCGTGCATTATGCCGTCACCGGCGAGATGCTGCCGCCGGCGAGACCCCGCGGCGCCGGAGCCGCACCGGAATGAACCACATGAGACAGCCCACTCTGCGCGAAACGCCCGCCGCACGCCGCGCGGGTGCCGGTCCGGCGCCCCGGGTGCTGATCGTCGAGGACGATCCGGCCCTGGCGGTGATGCTGCGCTACAACCTCGAGAAGCTCGGCTACGCGGTGGACGAGGCGGCCGACGGGCAGGAAGCGCTGCTGCGCACCGCCGAGGAGCCGCCGGACATCATGCTGCTGGACTGGATGCTGCCCAGCCTGTCGGGCATCGAGGTGTGCCGGCAGGTGCGCCGCCGCGCCGCCACGCGCGACCTGCCGATCATCATGCTCACCGCGCGCATGGAAGAGCAGGACTCGATCCGGGGCCTCAACACCGGCGCCGACGACTACATCACCAAGCCCTTCAGCATGGACGCGCTCGCCGCGCGGATCCGCGCCCTGCTGCGCCGCGCGCAGCCCAACCCGCCCGGCCAGACGCTGAGCTTCCACGACATCACGCTCGACACCACCGAGCACCGCGTGCAGCGCGGCGGCCGGGCGGTGCATCTGGGCCCGACCGAATACCGGCTGCTGGAATTCCTGCTGCAGCATCCGCGCCGCGTCTTCTCGCGCGAGGATCTGCTGGACGCGGTGTGGGGCGCCGACATCCATGTCGAGGTCCGCACTGTCGACGTGCATATCCGCCGGCTGCGCAAGGCGTTGAACGGGCCGGGCGAGCTGGACGTGGTGCGCACCGTGCGCGCCGCCGGCTACGCGCTGGACGTCGAGACCGCCTGACGGGGAACGCGGAAACGCGGATCGTGCCGCCCTGGATGTGGCTGGTGCCCGGCACCGCGGTGCCGGGCTGGGCGGCGTTCGCGTCGGTCAGGCGGCGGTTCGGGCACGGCCGGCGCCGCGTGCCGCCCGCCGCCGGGCCGGAGACGCGTTCGGCGGGGCACGACGCCTCCGGCCCCGCCGCCATTTCCGCGGCGGATGCCGAGCGGGAAGAGGGCCGCAGCCGCCGGTCCGTGCCGGACCGGAAGTATGCTGCCGCGCCCTTCTCGCTCAGGTCCGGCTCGTTCCGGACCCTCCGGAACGAGCCCGACCGTCCCGCGACCAGCGCCGCCGGTGCAGGTGCAGGTTCAGGAACGCCCCTTTCCGGCCAGCCGTTGTTCGACGTGCTGGACATGCTGCCGCATCCGCTGCTGGCCCTGGACGGGCTCGGCATGCTGCTGCACGCCAACCGCATGGCGACCGAGGGACTGGGCGACGCGCTGGCGGCGCTGCTGCGCCATCCGGCCCTGAACGACGCCCTGCGCGCCGCGCCGCCCGGCAGCATCGGCGAGATCCAGGTGCCGATGGACGTGCCGGTGCGACGGGTGCTGCAGGTGGCGTTCCGGCGGGCGGCGAGCGACCTGGTGCTGCTGGGCATCACCGACCATACGGCGCAGCAGGCGCTGGAACGCACCCGGGCCGATTTCGCCGCCTATGCCAGCCACGAACTCCGCACGCCGCTGGCCAGCCTGATCGGCTTCATCGAGACGCTGCGCGGGCCGGCGGCCGACGATCCGGCCGCCCAGCAGCGCTTCCTGCCGATCATGGCGGAACAGGCGGCACGCATGCGGCGCCTGATCGATTCGCTGCTGAGCCTGTCGCGCGCGGAGTTCACCGAGCGGCAGAAGCCCAGGCAACGGGTGGCCGTGCGGCCGCTGCTGCGCGCCGCCCTGGACGGCGCGGCCCCGGAGGCCATCCTCGCCGGCGCGGAGCTGGTGCTGGAGGCGGCGGACCTGCTTCCGGACGTTGCCGGCGACGCCGACCAGCTGGCACAGGTGCTGCGCAACCTGCTGGAGAACGCTCTGAAATACGGCGTCCGTCCGGGAACAACGAACCGGATCGTGTTGTCGGCCGCGCCCGCGGCGCCGTCCTGGCTCGGCTCTCGCACCGAGGCCGAGCCATCGCCGCCATCGTGGCTGCTGATCGCGGTGACCGATGGCGGGGAGGGCATCGCCGCCCACCATCTTCCGCGTTTGACCGAGCGGTTCTATCGCGCCGAACAGGTGCAGGGACGGCTGCCCGGCAGCGGGCTCGGGCTCGCCATCGTCAAGCATGTGGTGGCGCGCCACGGCGGCCGGCTGCTGCTGTCGAGCGAGCCCGGCAACGGCCTGCGCGCGGAGATCTGGCTGCCCGTGGGCGGATAGGCCCCGCCCCGAGAACCCGCCTCCGGCACGGCGCCCCGGCGCCCCGGCGCCCGCGCCGTGAAACGGAACGGTGGATCTTCCCGGGACGTCCCGATGCGTGCGGCTCCTGCGTCACGGGCTGCGTCGCATCCTCCCGGCCGAACCGCGGACCTATTCGTAGAACGGCCGCCGGACGAAAGCCTCCGCCCCGACGCCGCGATCAGCCGCTTCCACGCCGGTGATGAACTGGTGCTCCGCCGCCCGTGTGACGGCGATCCCGAGCTTCGCGAACGTGGCGTGGATCTTCTCGCGGTCGCCCGGCAGCAGCTTGCCCACCTGGTCGAGGCTTTGTCCTTCCACGCTCACCAGGCCACCGTTCCCGCCGGTCAGCCACTGGTAGTATTTCAGGTGCTGCCAGGGATGGCCGCCCAGCTTCAGCTTGGGCACCTGGAACGCGCTGAACAGCTTGTAGGCCGGATGCAGGGTCCAGTAGAGCGCCTCCGCCGCCTCGAACTTCTTTCCGGCGATCAGCGCGACGTACTCCGCGACCAGCCGCCGGTCCGGACCCTGCACACCTTCCACCGCCCACTGGCCCGACCAGACGATGTCGAACTCGCGGGCGAGCAGCGGCATCAGCTCCAGCGGCACGCAGTTGATGGCGAGGCGATCGCCGAAGCGCGCGCAGCAGATCCTGGCCAGGGTCGGATCGATGGTCTGGGTGAGCTTGAGGGCCGCCACGGTCGGCAGGTCCGCCAGCCGGTCGAAGACGTCGAGCGCCACGCCCGTAGGATCGAACGCCTCGATGCCCGGATGCGGCGTCGCGTAGAGCACGATGCCGATGTCGGCGGCGTCGATCAGGGCTTGGAGATAGTCGTGCACCTCCTGCTCGGATCGCGGCGTCATCTGCGGCGGATACATCGTCAGCACATGGCTGCATCCCGCCGCGGCCGCCCCCCTGACCAGCGCGACGTTCGGGGCCAGGGTCGGGTATTCCGTGAACGCCCCGACCAGGATGCGGCCGCCGGCCTCGTCGCACGCGACCTCGAGGGCGCGGATCGTGGTGCTGACGTCGTGCCCGAGCGAGGCATAGAGAGTCGAGAAGCAGCCATGCGCGATGGCGGCACGCACGTCGCGCCGGATCGCGTCCTCGTCCAGCGTCCGCAGGTCCGGACCGAAGGACGGCAGCAGCAGGTTCTCGATGCCGCGATAGCGGTCGCGGGTCCAGGTCTTGCGGTTCGTGGCGGCTGGTCGTGCGGTTCGGATGGTCATCGCGTCTCCTGTCCGATCCGTTCCGATCGGCTTGCGCCGCGAGACATGGGTTCCCCCCGGACCGTCCGATATCCACAGGATCGCATGGGCCGCATTCACGAACGTGCCGCCCGTCCCGGGGCGGCCTCAGCGTGCGAGGCGGCCGATCGACAGGTCGAGCAGCGCCCGCAATCTTTTCGATCGTCCGAGATCGCGGTGGTAGCCGATCCAGGCATGCCGGAGCGGCGGCTCCGCGCCGAGATCGATCCGTTCGACCCCATCCAGCTTGTCGCCGACGGGGCGCGGCAGCACGGCGAGTCCGATCCCCATCGCGCAGAGATGGGCCTGCACGTCGCGGTTGCTGCTGCGCGATACGATGTGGGCGTTCGGAAGCGTGCGCCGGATCCAGACCGCTTCCGGCCTGCCGGCGAAGGCGGTGTCGCTGGTGATCAGCGCCGTTCCGGTGCCGTCGCCGGCGCGCGGATGCGGGAGACCCGAGCTGAGATAGGCCGCGTACTCGATCCTGGCCAGCCGGCGCGACACCACTTCCGGCTCATCGAACGGCATGGTGCGGAACGCCAGGTCGGCTTCCCGTCGGGACAGGCTGAGGACGCGGTTGCCGGTGATGGTTTCGACGATGACGCGCGGCTGCAGCGTCGCGAACTCGCACAGCACCGGGGCCAGCACGTGGGTGGCGAACCAGTCCGACGACGTGACGCGCAACGTGCCGTCCAGCTGACCGTCCTGCCCCGCGAGCCGCCGGTCCAGCGCGAGCACTTCCTGTTCCACGCGCTCGGCATGCAGCAGCACGGCGGATCCGTCGTCGGTCAGCAGGAAGCCGTCCGCCGTGCGCTGGAACAGAGGCCGTCCGAGCCGGGTCTCGAACGATCGCAGCCGCCGCCCCATCGTCGGCTGGCTTTGCCCGAGCACGCGGGCGGCCCCGCGCAGCGAGCCTTCCCGCGCGATCGCCAGGACTACGCGCAGATCGTCCCAGTCCACCGCCTGTTCCACCGTCGGAAGATGCGTGAGCCCGATGACGCCCGGGTGAAGCGCCTTCCGGCATGGCCGGACGGACGCGGGCAGGGCACGGGAGGGTCGATCACGGAGCGGACCCTTATGGAGACATCGCGCGGGTCACGGCGATCCGGCATCCCCGGCAGGCGGCCGTTCCCGCGGCACCGGACTGCCGATGTCGATCCCGGGTCGTCCGGACCTGCCCGTCGAGACGGCGTTTCCGGGACGGCGAACCTCGCGGCGGTGCCACGAGGCTGCCCGCCGCCCGGTGGCGGACCGTCCGAGGAAGGGACTCCCGGCGGAACCGGCGTCAGCGGCCGGACGCGCTTCCCGCGTCGCACTTGATGAACTTGCCCTTGTCGTCGCGACAGGTCTTCGGCTTGGGCGGCGGGCACTTGATGAACTTGCCCTTGTCGTTGCGGCATTGCTCGGCGGCGACGGCGGCGGTGACGGGAGTGCCGGCCTGGACGGCGAGCACGGACAAGGCGAGCAGGGCGGACATCAGCGGCTTCATCGGGACGAGCTCCTGGCGCGGTGGTTGCCGAATGTGTCTAGCGCGCAACAATCCGCCGAATCCAGCATTCCCCGCGCGGGGCCCCTCCGGCGCCTGTCCCAGTGTTTCCGCCGCGGGAGGCCCCGCGGTTCCCGGCTGTCATGCAACTGTCATCCTCCCGTCTCGGAGCTGACACCACCCCCCCGAGACCTTTCGATATTCGTTCCGCGCCCGAACGGCGGGGGTTCGTCCCGCCGGGCCCGGAACAGCAGGCAATGATTATCCTTCCCCACCCGAACCGCTTGCCGCGTTACGGGCGGCTGCTCGCCGCCACCGCGCTTTGCGGCAGCATCGGCGCCACAAGCGCTCTTGCCGACGATACCGGCGCGCAGATCGGCTCCATCGAGAAGCAGATCCGCGCGCTGCAGGGTCAGCTCAACCGCATGAAGCACGACCTGGCCGCCCGAAACGAGGAGGTTCGTGCGGCCCGCCAGGAGGCGGCCGAGGCCAGCCGCGCGGCGCGTGCGAACGATGCGCGCATGACCAGCTACACGCAGCGCTTCAACCAGAACGGCGGCAGCCTCGGCTCGCTCGCCGCGCCGCCGGGCCTCGCGTCCAACACGCTGCCCAACGGATCGCCCTATCTCAACGTCGACGGCACCCCGTACCGCACCAAGGGGCCCGCGTTGAAGCAGGGCCAGTTCCAGGTCGGTGGCGTGCGGGTGACGCTGGGCGGCTTCATCGAGGCGGCGGGCATCTATCGTTCGCGCAACGAGGTCGCGGACATCGCGTCATCCTTCAACACCGGCATCCCGTTCGCCCAGAGCCCCAACTACCATCAGGGTGAGTTCCGCGGATCGGCCCGCCAGAGCCGCCTGAGCATCCTGGCCGAGGGCACGCCCGACGACCACACCCGCCTGTCCGCCTATTACGAGATGGACTTCAACAGCGCGGGCGCCACGTCGAATTCCAACGAGAGCAACAGCTACACCTTCCGCGAGCGCCAGCTCTACGCGAGCTACGAGCGGTCGGACTGGGATTTCTACGTCATGGGCGGTCAGGCCTGGAGCCTGCTGACCATGAACAAGAGCGGCATCAAGCTCCGCCAGGAAGACACGCCGCTCACCATCGACGCGCAGTACGTGCCCGGCTTCGTGTGGACCCGCAATGTCGGCCTGCGCGTCGTGAAGGGCTTCATGCACGACAAGTTCGATCTGGGGCTGGCCGTGGAAAGCCCGGAAAGCAACTACGCGCAGACCGCGAGCTCGCTCGGCTCGGCCTATTCGATCAATACCAGCAATCCGGGCCTGAACGGCAACGGCTCGACGCTCAACAACGGCGCCAACTACTCGACCGAATACGCTCCGGACGTGATCATCAAGGGCACGGCCGATCCGGGCTGGGGCCATTACGAGCTGTTCGGCGTCGCGCGCTTCCTGCACGACCGGGTCAGCACGCTCGGCAACGGCGATGGCCATACCCGTCTCGCGGGCGGCGGCGGTGCCGGCATGATCCTGCCGCTGATCAAGGGCAAGCTCGACTTCCAGGCTTCCGGCCTCGCCGGCGAGGGCATCGGCCGCTACGGCTCGGCGCAGCTCGCCGACGCGACGATCGGGCGCGACGGCTCGCCGGCGCCCTTGCCGGAGGTGCTGGCCCTGGCCGGCCTGATCTGGCACCCGACCAAGATGCTCGACTTCTACACCTATGTCGGCACCGAGCAGATCACCCACCGGGTCGACTACCATGTCGGCCGGACCGGCTACGGCTATGGCAGCCCGCTTTATTCCAACGCCGGCTGCGACATCGAGCTGAGCAGCGCCACCTGCACCGGCAACACGTCCGGCATCGTGCAGGGCACGGTGGGCGGCTGGTGGCGGTTCCTGAAGGGCGATTTCGGCACCCTGCAGAGCGGCGTGCAGTATTCCTACACCAAGCGCGCGGTGTGGAGCGGCGTCGGCGGCAACCCCACCACCGACAACAACATCGTCATGTTCTCCTTCCGCTACCTGCCGTTCCAGTAAGCGGCCAATCCCGGCGCGAACGGTTGCGATCGTTCGCGCCGGAAGAAGAACCGTCGCGTGGCGGGCGGGGGAGCCGTCAGGACGGCTGCTGCCGTCCGCGCGGCGATATCCCGGTCTGCCCGCGCCGTTCCTGCCGCCCGGCGGCTTCGCTCCCGCCGTCGGTATCCGCATCGGCCCGGGCGCGGTTCCTGGGCGGTTCGCCCCGGCTCTTCCCGCCCGATCGGCGGCCGTGCCACCTCGCGTCTTGCTTTTCGGGCGGCTCGTCGCTATGTGGACGGCCGTGAGGCGCTCTGCGCGCGCCCATCCGCTTCCCCTTCGGCAGCTCCAGCGCAGAATGGCTGCCTGAACGGTTCGCGACGCCCTTCCCGATCATCGTCCGTATCTCCGGAGCCTCCGCGGCATCCGGACATCGTCACGCTTCAAGCGTGGGCGTCTTCATTCCCCTTCATCGTTCGGCGGTTTTCCGCCGACCCGGCGCCAGGAGGCGCCCTGTACCGCATGACCAGCTTCACCGACCTCAACCTGTCCGAGCCTCTGCTGCGCGCCCTGTCCGAGGAGGGCTACACCACGCCCACCCCGATCCAGGCCGGCGCCATTCCGCACCTGCTGGAAGGCCGCGACCTGCTGGGCCTGGCCCAGACCGGCACCGGCAAGACCGCCGCCTTCGCGCTGCCCATCCTGCATCGCCTGGACAAGAACCGCCGCCCCGCGCCGCCCAAGGGTGCCCGCGTGCTGGTGCTGGCGCCCACCCGTGAACTCGCCGCCCAGATCGACGCGTCCTTCGTCGCCTATGCCCGCCACATGCGCCTCAGCCACACCGTGATCTTCGGCGGCGTCGGCCAGGGCCGGCAGGTCGAGGCCATGCGCCGCGGCGTGGACGTGCTGGTGGCCGCGCCCGGCCGTCTGCTCGACCTCGTGGGCCAGGGGCATATCGACCTGAGCCGCGTCGAGGTGCTGGTGCTCGACGAGGCCGACCGCATGCTCGACATGGGCTTCGTGCGCGACATCCGGAAGGTGGTGGCGCTGCTGCCGGCCGACCGGCAGACGCTGCTGTTTTCGGCCACCATGCCGAAGAGCATCGCCGATCTCGCGGCGGGCCTGCTGCGGAACCCGGCCACCGTCGAGGTGACGCCGCCGTCCACCACCGTGGAACGCATCCGCCAGGCGGTGATGTTCGTCGACGAGGCGAACAAGAAGCAGGCGACGCTGATGCTGGTGCAGTCTTCCAAGGTGGAGCGCGCCGTGGTGTTCACCCTGATGAAGCACGAGGCCAACAAGGTCGCCGAATTCCTCAGCAAGAACGGCATCGCGGCCGAGGCGATCCACGGCAACAAGTCCCAGGGCGCCCGCGAGCGCGCCATGGCCGGGTTCCGGTCGGGCAGCGTCAAGGTGCTGGTGGCGACCGACATCGCGGCGCGCGGCATCGACGTGGACGACGTGACGCACGTGTTCAACTACGACCTGCCCAACGTGCCCGAGTCCTATGTCCATCGCATCGGCCGCACCGCGCGCGCCGGCCGCGAGGGCTGGGCGGTGTCGCTGTGCGATGCCGAGCAGCGTGCCTGGCTGCGCGACATCGAGCGCGAGATCGGCAAGCCGGTGCCGGTGCTCAAGGATCATCCGTTCCATTCGGAGGACGCGGCGAACTCCACCTTGCGTCCGCCGGTGCTGGGCGGCGGCGGTCGCGGCCGCAACAACAACCAGCGCGGCCCGCAGCGTCCCAACGGTCCCCGTCCGCACGGCAACCAGACCGGGCACGGTCATCACCAGCAGAACGCTGGCCGTGGCGGCCAGCGTCCGCAGAACGGCGGCCACGCCGCTGGCCAGAACAACGGCCAGCGCCGCTCCAACGGCCCGCACCGCGCCGCCTAGTGCTTCGGGGTGCCGTTACGCCGGCGCCCCGCACATCCTTTTGGCTGGTCCGGCACGGTGATCCGTCCGGACCCGGCTTTGGCACGTGGATGTTGCCGCTCGGCCATCTTTGCGGGCGGCATGGCGAAGAACCGTTCCATCCGCTTTCCGCGTGTAGGTCCGCCGCATCGCGCCTCGGCGCGAACGCCGCAGAGCCGAAAGGACTGGCTTGCGCGGCGCTCGACGGCCGGCGTGGGTCCTTCGGGATGCGCACGCGGAGCCACTTGCCCCCCATCGTGTCCCGCCCTTGCGCTGAGGCGCTGCGCTGTTCCCGGCGGAAGCGCGGGTCGATCTCGTCCATCGGGTCGAGCCGGATGCGCGTTGAGGCCAACTAACGGTCTTTTCTCCGATGATCTCGGCCTGGACCTCTCCAGGCTTGGCTGCCCCGGATTCGGACCGGGGTATCCACCAGCCCCGTCTCCATCCACAGACGGGGGGCGGGTCGGGTTCCCGGCCGGCCCATCGCAAGCTCGTCGCGAGGAGCCGCAAAGGGCTACCGCGTCGTTGGCCGCCGACGATCCTCTCCATCGGGACCGGAGGGGGCGGACGCGCAACCGTTTCTCGCGACGGGTCGCGGCGGCACACGGCGGCGACACCCGCGGGATGAAGGCCGGATCGCCGCGCCCGCTGGTCCGCCGCATCCGACCGCTCACGCATGGCGCGCGGGATTTCTTCCCTCGCACCGCGGAACGGGGTCACAACCCGCCACTCCTCCCGCGCGAAAAGATCGGAAGAAAGCGACCGGCCGCCGCCGCGCGCCGATGTCGCGGCGGAACGGCTCTGCGTCCCCTGTTTGCCCGCCCCCGTCGCCGCCCGTAGCATCGCTTCATGCAGGTGATCGCCGCCCCGACCAGCCTGGGACTGGGTCCGCTCCGTTCCGGTCACGAGCCGGGCTGCTGGCGGGCACCGGCGGCCCTGATTGCGGCCGGGCTGCTGGAGGCGCTCGGCGATCCGCCGCTGGAGGAGCTCCCTCGTCCGCGCGGCGGGCAGGCTCCGGTCGCGGGCACCCGGCTGCGCAACGGCCCGGCGATCCGCGACTACACCCTGCTGCTCGCGGACCGGGTCGGGGAGGCGATCGGCCGGGGATGCTTCGTGCTGGTGGTGGGCGGCGATTGTTCCGTGCTGCTTGGCGCCCTGGTCGCCGCGCGCCGCACCGGCCCGGTCGCGCTGGTGCACGTGGACGGCCACAGCGATTTCCGCCATCCGGGCAACTGCGGAAACGCGCCCGAACCGTTCGCGGTCGCCGGCATGGACCTGGCGCTGGCGACCGGGCGCGGGGAGGCGCTGCTCGTCGATTGGCCCGGCATCGCGCCGCCCCTGGTGCCGGACGCGCTGGCGATCCAGCTCGGCGAGCGGGAAGGACGCGACCCTGACTATCCCTGGGCCGACATCCACGACACCGCGATCGGGCGCATCGACGTGTTCGAGGCGCAAGCGCTGGGCGCGGCGGGTGTGCTCGCCCGGATCGTGCGCCGGCTCGATGCGGATGCAGCCGGGACCGGTCCGGCGGCGGGCGGAGCGCACCGGTCGCGCCCCAGGGCGGCCGGACTCGCCGCACCCCGACCTGTCCGGACCGATGCCGGGGTCGTGCCGCGCGAGCTTGGGGGGCGCGACCCCGCCGGGGGAGGCCCCGCCGCGTCGGGCCTCCCCTTCTGGCTGCATCTCGACGTGGACGTGATGGACCGCGACCTCATGCCGGCCGTGGATTGTCCCGGCACGCCCGGGCTCTCGCCGGAAATGCTGCGGGCGATCCTCGCGCCGCTGGTGGCCCACCCCCGCTGTCTCGGCATGACGGTGACGATCCTCGATCCCGAGCTGGATACGGACGGCCGCTGCGCCGGAACGATCGTGGAGCTGCTGCGCCGGTTGCCGTTCCGCGCCGACGGGCGGGACGGGGAGGAAAGTTCGTGACCGCCGTCGCCCTCCGCGGACAGCTGTTGTCGCTGCGGACGGATCCCTTTCTCCAGCCATCGGCTGAGTGTCTCGCCCACGAGACCGATGGGGCGGTGCTGCTGCGCGAGGGCCTGATCGAGGCCGCCGGTTCCTGGGACGCGGTGCGCCCGGTCCTGCCGCCCGGCACGCCGGTCGTGGACTATGGCGACGCCCTGATCGTGCCGGGCTTCGTGGACGCGCACGTGCATTATCCGCAGCTGTCGGTGATCGGCGCCTTCGGCGAGGAGCTGCTGCCCTGGCTCGAACGCTACGTGTTTCCCGCCGAGGCGCGCTTCGCCGATCCGGCGCACGCGGAAAGGGTCGCGGCGCTGTTTCTGCGCGAGCTGCTGCGCGCCGGCACCACGACGGCCGCGGTGTATTGCACCGTGCATCCCGAATCGGTGGACGCGTTCTTCCGGCAATCCGAGCGGTTCGACACCCGCATGGTGGCCGGCAAGGTGCTGATGGACCGCAACGCGCCACCCGAACTGCGCGACGACGTGCGGCGCGGCCACGACGACAGCCAGGCGTTGATCGGCCGCTGGCATGGCAGGGGGCGGCAATGCTACGCGGTCACGCCCCGCTTCGCGCCGAGCTGTTCGCCGGAACAGCTGGAAATGGCGGGCGCTCTGCTGCGCCAGCATGACGGCCTGTTTCTCCAGACCCACCTGTCGGAGAACCGCGCCGAGGTCGACTGGGTGCGCGACCTGTTTCCCGACGCGCGCGACTATCTCGACGTGTACGACCGTGCCGGTCTGGTCGGGCCGCGCAGCGTGTTCGGCCACGCGATCCATCTGGGCGAGCGCGAACTGTGCCGCTGCCACGAGGCGCACGCAGCGTTCGCCCATTGCCCGACCTCCAACCTGTTTCTCGGCAGCGGCGCGTTCGATCTGTTTCGCGCCGCGGCGGATCGCCGGCGCCCGGTCCGCGTCGGGCTCGGCACCGATGTCGGCGCCGGCACCAGCCTGTTCCAGCTCCGCACGCTTGGAGAGGCCTACAAGGTGGCGCATCTGCACAACCGTCGGCTGGACGCCGTGCAGTCGCTGTGGCTGGCCACCGCGGGAGGTGCCAGGGCGCTGCATCTGGATCACCGGGTCGGCCGCATCGAGGCGGGACTGGAGGCCGATCTGTGCGTGCTCGATCCCCGGGCGACGCCGCTGCTGGCCTTCCGCGCGGCCCAGGCCGAAACCGTCTCCGACCTGTTGTTCGCGCTGACGACCCTGGCGGACGAGCGGTGCGTGCGCGCCACCTGGGTGGCGGGGCGGCCGGTCTATGACCGCGACCGGACCGTCGAGCCGTTCCGGGAAGCGTCCGTCCTGGAGTCGGAAACCGCCCGATAACCTCCCAGGGCGTGACGACGGACGCGGGCGGTGGGGATCGCCGGCGCAGGATGCGGCGCGCGGCTGGTCGGCGCGGGTTCGGAACGGCATGACGAACCCCGGACGATGCCGTGGAATCCGCCGGCCATGACCATGCCGTTCCCGCTGACCGTCGCCCGCGTCGCCGCCGTTTTCCCCCGTGGTCTAAGCCGTCTTGTCGTTCTGGGTGCTGGGCAGGGGCGCGGCGTCCGGGGTCCGGCAGGGTGAAGATGGCGACGCGCAGCCGGCAGGCGCGTGCGGGTGCACGGCGATTTCGGCGACTGCGTGCCCATCGCCCGGATCGTGATCGGGCTGCTGGAGATGAGCAGCGTTTCGCATGGGCTGGTGCAGGATGATCGATCGTCCTGCTGGTCTGCCGGCTGCTGCATCCGGTCGGGTTGTTCGCCGCCCCGCATTTCGCCTGCTGCATGGGCAAGATGTTGCCGGCCCTGATGTCCATCCTGGTGACGGCGGTCGCGCTGCCGGTAGGCGAGGCCCACGATTGCCCGATCGTCGGTGTTGCGCTTCCCGCGATCGTCGCGACCCCCTGTTGCCCGCCTCGTTTCGGGTTGTTTCGGCTTGGTTCGAAGACCGTGGTCGGCATCGTCGCGTATCGACGCTGCGCCATCCCGGGGCCGGGCGGCAGGTCGCCTCCGAACACCGTCGGGGTCTTCACCGGCGATCGCAGCCCCCGACGCCTGGCGACGAACTCAAGTTTCTCATCTCGCTCAGGTTCGATCTGTCAGCATCTTGCGGCCTTGTGCGACGGCAGTTGTTCCCGGACCATGCGCTTCCTGTTCCGGTATGCGGCTGTCCATGCGTTTCGTTCTGCTTCGCCTGATCTGCGGCCTGTCCCCGGTCGTCTGTCTGCCCATGGGCGAAGTGGCTGCCGCCGTGCCCGCCACTTCTTCGCCCGCCATTGGGGCGCCGGCCTATCCCGCGAAGGTGCCTGCGGTCCCGGGGAGCGGGCAAGGCGGCCCCGGAGGGCCAGATATCCAGAGGACCGAAGCCGGGGGACCCGCTGCCGGACGACAGGATGCCGGGCGGCCGGAAGCCCCGGCGGCCGATTGCTTCGCGACCCTGGCCGCGACCCGCAGCGGGACGCTGGGTCTGCCTGTCCATGCGGTGCCCACGCCCGATGGCCGGTCGGTGCTGTTTCTGCGGTCCGGTCCGCGCGACACCCGGCAGCGCTTGTTCCGGCTCGACGTCGCTACCGGGGCGGTGACCGAGCTCGCGGCGCCGCCGGGCGGCCCCGAAACCCTGTCGGTGGAAGAAAAGGCGCGGCGCGAGCGTGCCCGCATGACGCTGACGGGCATCACCGATTTCGCGCTGTCCGACGACGGCCGGGTGGTGCTCGCCAGCGAGGGCGGCCGGCTGCTGCGCATCTCGCTTCCCGATGGCGCGGTGCGGAGCCTGCCGGGCCAGAACTGGATCGCGCCGCGCCTGTCGCCGGACGGCCGCCATGCGGTGGCGGTGCGGCAGGACGACCTGCACCTGATCGATCTCGATACCGGGCAGGAACGGGCGCTCACCAGCGGGGGCGACGAAACCCGCACCCGCGGGCTGGCCGAGTTCGCGGCGGCCGAGGAGCTGGCCCGTTCCGACGGCAGCTGGTGGTCGCCGGACGGCCGGACGATCTTGTTCGAGGAAGCAGATTCCACCGCCGTCGAGAAGCATTTCATCGCCGACCCCTCCGATCCGGCCAAGCCGCCGGTCGAGTTCCGGTATCCGCGCGCGGGCACCACCAATGCGCGGGTGAGGCTGATGCTCTTGTCGCCGGACGGCGGCGGATCGCCGCGCCCCGTGGATTGGGACAGCGAAAGCTTTCCGTATCTCGCCCGCGTGGTATGGCCGGCCGGCGGGCCGTTGTCGCTCGTGGTGCTGAACCGGGCGCAGACGGAGGAGCGGCTGCTGGCGGTCGATCCCCGCACCGGCGCCACGCGGACCCTGTTGAGCGAGACCGATCCCGCCTGGGTGAACATCTCGCCCGATCATGGCCACGCGCTCCGCCCGCTGCCGCGCTGGCTTGCGGGAAACCGCGGCTTCCTGTGGGCGAGCGAGCGGGACGGCGACTGGCGGCTGGAACGACACCGGCCCGACGGCGCGCTGGACCGTGTGCTGACGCCCAAGGCACTGCCGTTCGTGTCGCTGGAAGGCATGGACCGCGACGGGCGTTCCGCGCTGGTGCGGCTGGCACCCGACAGGCTGGACAGCGCCGTGTACCGTCTCGATCTGGCGAGCGGCGCGCTTCGGGCGGTGGCATCCGAACCGGGGCTGCACGAGGCGACGGTCGCGCCAGGCGGCCACGCGCTGACGTTCGTGGACCGTCTCGATGGTGCCGACGGCGACATCCGCACGCTGCTGCGCGACGGCGAAGGGCGGATGCTGGGCACGATCCCGTCCGTCGCCGAGCCGCTGCCGGTACGGCCGCGCACGGAATTCCTACAGGCAGGATCACGAGGCTACGATTCCGTGGTGGTGCGCCCGGCGGACTTCGCGGCCGGGCGGCGCTACCCGGTGGTGCTGTGGGTGTATGCCGGTCCCGGCTCGAAGATGGTGAACCGGACGCCGCGCGCCTTTGCCGAGAACCAGTGCCTGGCCAATCGCGGCTTCATCGTGGTGTCGCTGGATGGCCGCGGCACGCCGGGGCGGGGGCGCGACTGGGAACGTGCGATCCACGATGACCTGATCGACGTGCCGCTGGCCGACCAGGTGGACGGGCTGAAGGCGCTCGGTGCCCGCTTCCCGGAGATGGACCTGTCGCGGGTGGGCGTCACCGGCTGGTCGTTCGGCGGCTATTTCACCGCGATGGCGGTGGCGCGGCGTCCCGACATCTTCCGGGCGGGCGTGGCGGGAGCGCCGGTGGTGGATTTCGGGGACTACGACACCGCCTATACCGAACGCTATCTCGGCCTACCGTCGTCCGACCCGGAAGGATATCGCCGCAGCGACGTGCTGAGCTACGCGCCCGGATTATCGCGTCCGCTGCTGATCCTGCACGGTCTCACGGACGACAACGTTTATTTCAGCCACACCGTCAAGCTGACCGAGGCCCTGACCCGGGCCGGCAAGCCGTATGAATTGATGCTTCTGCCAGGGACCCACTTGCTGTCCGATCCGGTGTTGCGGACGGCGGTATCCGAGAGGCGGGCGGCGTTCCTGTCGGAATGGCTTGCGACGGCAAAGCAATGAGATTTGAAAACCTATTGGAAGCGTTGGACATACGAAGCAACATGTTGCGGGATCGACATGGAGAAGAAAATACAAACGAAAAGTTTTGTCCAGTGATGCGGTTGGTCTATTTTGATATTACAGAGTTTGACGGCTGAGATCGTTGCGGGAGACAAATCTCCAAAACAATACTGGAAGAAGCGGTAGATTTAACTTCCTTTTAACGAACTGCGCTGGTAGGTAACGTTTCGGTGAGGGTTGACCGAAGAGTTGAACCGTGCAGATCGCCATCCTGTCTTCTGATCCAAATCTCGTGCCGCTCGCCGCGTCCCTGGTCGAGCACGGCATCCGCGTCGAGCGCTGCGCCCGCCTCGCGGACGTGGCGGAACTCGCGGAGCTTTATCCGATCGACATGCTGCTGATCGATTCTGGCGCCATCGGCGCGGCGGTCGCCAGCGTCCGGGCGTTCCGCGAGCGCCAGCGTCGCATGCCCATCATGATCGTCGGCCGCCCGCTCAACACCGAGCAGGCCGTGGGCTTCTTCTCTTCCGGCGTGGATGACATCGTGTGCGGTGCCGTGCCGGGCGAATTGATGGCGGCCCGGATCCGCGCCATCGTCCGCCGCTGCCGCGGCAGCGATGCCAGCGCGATGGTGCTCGGGCCGCTTCGTTTCGACATGATCCGCCGGTCGCTCGAGGTGAACGACGTGCCGGTGGTGCTCACCAACAAGGAATACGAGCTGCTGGAACTGATGATGACCCGCAAGGGCATCACCCTGACCAAGGACCTGCTGCTCGACCATCTCTATGGCGGCCGCGACGCACCGGAAGCGCGCATCATCGACGTGTTCGTGTGCAAGCTGCGCCGCAAGCTGGCCGATCTCGGCGTGCACGACCTGATCCGGACCGTGCGCGGTTTGGGCTACAGGCTGGACGAGCAGGGATGCCGCGTGCAGCCGGCGGCGGCGGTGCCTTCGCTCCCTGCAGCCGTGGCGATGCCGTCCATGTCGGCCGGCATGTTGTGCGGGATCGCCCAGGCTGCCTGATGCCTCCGGCTTGATCCGTTCGGCCTGATCCGTTCGGGCGGCTCGCGATGCGGCGTGCCGCCCGCGAGGCCGCCCGGCGGGTGCCGGTTCAGGCGGCGTTCAGCGCATCGATGACAGCGTCGGCACAGCCCGCGCAGTCTGCCTTGCCGCCGAGGTCCCGGGTGCGGGACCGCTCGTCCGACAGGGAGGTTTCCACCGCCCGCATGATCGCCGCCGCGGCGTCGGACTCGCCCAGATGGTCGAGCATCATGGACGCCGCCCAGATCGCGCCGATCGGGTTGGCGATGCCCTTGCCGGCGATGTCCGGGGCCGAGCCGTGCACCGGCTCGAACAGGGACGGGAAGCGCCGTTCCGGATCGATGTTGCCGGAGGGCGCGATGCCGATGGTGCCGGTGCAGGCCGGGCCCAGGTCGCTCAGGATGTCGCCGAACAGGTTGGAGCCCACCACCACGTCGAACTGGCTCGGATTGAGCACGAACTGCGCGGCGAGGTTGTCGATGTGGAACTTGTTCCAGCTCACTTCGGGATAATGCTGCGCCATCGCTTCCACCCGCTCGTCCCAGTACGGCATGGAGATGGCGATGCCGTTGCTCTTGGTGGCGGAGGTGAGATGCTTCCGCGGACGTCCGTTCGCCAGCTCGAAGGCGTAGCGCAGGATCCGGTCGGTGCCCGTTCGGGTCAGCACGGTTTCCTGCAGCACCGTTTCACGGTCGGTGCCGGCGAACATGCGGCCGCCCACCTGGGAATATTCTCCCTCCGTGTTCTCGCGCACCACCACGAAATCGATGTCGCCATGCACCCGGTCGGCGAGCGGCGAGCGCACGCCGGGCATCAGCCGCACCGGGCGCAGGCTCACATACTGGTCGAACTCCCGCCGGAACTGCACCAGCGAGCCCCATAGCGAGATGTGGTCCGGCACCGTGTCGGGCCAGCCGACCGCGCCGAACAGCAGCGCGTCCTTGCCTTCGAGCCGCTTCTTCCAGTCTTCCGGCATCATGCGGCCGTGCTTCGTGTAGTAGTCGCAGGAAGCGTAATCCACGGCTTCGACATCGAGGCGGAAGCCGAAGCGCTTCTGTGTCGCTTCCAGCACGCGCTCGGCGGCGGGAGTCACTTCCACGCCGATGCCGTCTCCAGGAATGGATGCGATGGTGTAGACGCGGTTGCTGTTCACGAAACCAGTCTCCTGCGGGCTTGCGGGCCACGGATGGGCGAGGCACCGGGAGCCTCGCCCACGAACACGGCACGGAAATCGTTGACGTTGGTGTGTGTCGGACCGGTGCGCAGCAGCGTGTCCAGCGCGTCGAACAGCCGGTAGCTGTCGTGGCCGTCCAGGATGGCGCGCGCATCCAGTCCGAGCGCCGCTGCGCGGGCGAGCCCGTCCGGCGACGCGATGGCGCCGGCGGCGTCGCTGTCGCCGTCGATGCCGTCCGTGTCCGCCATCAGCGCCCAGCAGCCCGGAGGCGCCGCGAGCGCGAAGCCCAGCAACGCCTCGGTGTTGCGGCCGCCGCGCCCGGCCGGGCCGGCGCCGATGGTCACGGTGGTCTCGCCGCCGCTCAGCAGCACGCAGGGTGCCGGCAGCGGCGCGCCGTGCTCGCGCACCGACCGGGCGATGCCCGCCAGCATCAGCCCGAGCTGCCGGCTTTCGCCTTCCAGCGCGTCTCCCAGCACCATCGGGACGACCCCCCGTGCCCGCGCGGCGTCCGCCGCCGCCCGCAACGACATCATGGGCGTCGCGATCAGCCGTGGCGCCGGAAGCGACAATGGGCTCGAAGTCGCGGCGGCCGCGTTTTCCAGCAGCGCCCGGACCGCGGCGGGCGGCTCCACCCGGTGGCGGCGTAGGATGGCCAGCGCCTCGGCAGCGTTTCCGCGCCCGTCCACCGTGGGACCCGACGCGATGTCGCCCGGATCGTCCCCGGGAATGTCGCTCACCAGCAGGGTTTCCACCCGCGCGGGGGCGGCGGCCCTGGCCAGACGGCCGCCCTTGATCGCGGAAAGCTGGCGCCGCACCAAATTCATCTCGGCGATGGTGGCGCCCGAACGGAGCAGGTCGCGGGTCAGCGCCTGCTTGTCGGCCAGCACGAGGCCGGGCGCCGGCACCGACAGCAGGCTCGATCCGCCGCCCGACACCAGGGCCAGCACCAGATCATCGGCGCCGAGCCCGGACACCAGCTCCAGCATCCGCCGCCCGGCACGCTCGCTGCGCTCGTCCGGACGGGGATGGGCGGCCTCGATCACCTCGATCCGCCGGCAGAACAGGGTCTGGCCCTCGGGCACCGCCACGGCGCCGGACAGCGCCACCGCCGGCCACGCCGCTTCCACCGCCTGGGCCATGGCCGCGGCCGCCTTGCCGCCCCCCACCACCACGCAGCGCCCGCGTGGCGGCTCCGGCAGGTGCGCGGCCAGCACCGTGCGGGGATCGGCGGCTGCCACCGCCGCGTCGAACAGCGTGCGCAGCAGCACGGCGGGATCGTCGATGGTCATGCGCGGCTTCCTCGATCGGGAACGCGAAACGGTTCCGCGCCCAACGCGCCGACACGCGGGCCGATAGCGGGACGGCCGATGAACCCCATCGCGATCATCCCCGCAGGAACGGCATCGTGGCGGCGAGCAGGGCGTCGGGTGCTTCCTCCGGGATCAGGTGGCCGCAGGGTAGGGCCTGGCCGGAGAAATCCGCCGCGCGCTGCCGCCACAGCGCGGGCACGTCGAACAGCTGTCCCACCGTGCCCTTGGCGCCCCACAGCGCCAGTAGCGGCTGGGATACCCGTTCGGGGCCGCTGCGGGTGATCTCGATGTCGCAGCTCATCGACGCCCGGTAGTCCTCGCACACGGCGTGCACGGCGCCCGGCCGGCGATAGCCGCGCAGATACTCGGCGAACGCCGCGTCCGTCACCGCGCCCGGGGTCTTGTTCTGCACCGCCAGATGCTCGCGCAGATAGGGCTCGATGCAGGCGGTGATCATCTGCTCGGGCAGCGGCGCCTTCTGGATGTGGAAGAACCACCAGAAATACCGCGTGGCGAAACGCTGGTCCGTGCGCGCGTACATCATGTCGGCCGGCAGGATGTCGAGCATCACGCCCCGTTCCACCGCGGCGGGCGCGTCGAGCATCATCTGGTGCAGCACGCGAGCGCCCCGGTCGTGGCCGATGGCCCCGAACCGATCGTGCCCCAGCGCCCGCATCACCTCGATCTGGTCGCGGCCCATCTCGCGCTTCGAGTAGCCGACGTGATCGTCGCCGCCGGGCGGCTTCTCCGAATCGCCGTAGCCGCGCAGGTCGGTCATCACCACGGAGAAATGCTGCGCGAAGGCGGCGGCCACCCGGTGCCAGGCGACATGGGTTTCCGGATGGCCGTGCAGCAGCAGCAGGGCCGGACCGGAGCCACCGGTGAGGACGTTGATCGTGACCCCGTTGGCCTGCACGAAACGCTGGCTGAAGCCTGGAAAGAAGCGCCGGTTCGCGTCCACCGCTTCCGCCGGAAGGGGCATGGACGCGGGGGCCGGCTGCAACAGGAGGCGGGGGTCCGTGGTGGGGAGCTGCGACATGGCGTTATCCCGGTCCTTCCGACCTGTGGCTCCGTCTTCCGTTTCCGCCGCCCGGGCCCAGGACTCCGCCGCCCCGAATAGCAGCGGTGCGGTCAGGGCCGTCATCACCGCCCGCCGGCGCCCGGGGCCTGCCGGCGGGATGGGCGGAACGGGGTCGTCGCTACGGGACGGACACATGTCGGACGCCTTTCCGGAACTCGGTGCGGAGGAGCATCTGGTCTGCCCCGGCGCCGGAAGCCAATGAAGACGCGGGATGATAGGATGCGCGGTCCGCATCGCCTCGCGGACGGGTAGGGAGCGCTTCGCATGGATGCCGGCTGGCTGGAGGATTTCCTGGTGCTGGCCGAGACCCTCAACTTTTCCCGCGCCGCCGAGCGGCGCAACGTCACCCAGTCGGCGATGAGCCGGCGCATCCAGGCGCTCGAGGACTGGATCGGCGCGTCGCTGTTCAGCCGCGACACCCACCGTCTCGATCTCACCCCGGCGGGCGAGCGCTTCCGCGACACCGCGGCCGAGGTGACGCGCCAGCTGGTGCTGGGCCGGGAAGCGGCGCGCGAGGCCGCCGACCGCGCGGCGCTGCCGTTGCGGTTCGCGTCCACCCATGCCCTGTCCATCCTGTTCTTTCCCCGCTGGCTCCAGCGGATGGAGGAGCGACGCCCGCTCGGGCCGGTGCGGCTCACCGCCGACACCATGGCGGCGTGCGAGCGGCTGATCGAGCAGGGCGAGGCGCAGTTCCTGTTGTGCCACCGCCATCCCGCCGTGCCCGACCGGCTCGCGGAAAGCGGCTTCCGCCACCGCTCGCTGGGCATCGACACGCTGATGCCCGTATCGGCCCCCGGCAGAAACGGAAGCCCCTGCCACCCGCTGCCGCCCGCGCCGGATGCAGACGGCGCATCGGCCGGCCGACCGGCGGCTTCCTTCCGGTTTCTGGCCTATGACGAGCGCTCGGGCCTCGGACGCATCCTGGGCGGCGTGCATGGGCTGGATGGCCGCTCGGCGGGGATCGCCCCGGTGTTCACCTCCCACCTCGCCACCGTGCTGCACGTCATGGCGCTCGGAGGCCGCGGCGCCGCGTTTCTGCCCCGGAGCCTGGTGGAACCCGATCTGGCCGCAGGGCGGCTGGTGCGTGCGGCCGACACCCGGTGGGACGTTTCGGTGGAGATCTGCTTGTTCCGGCCTCGTGCCCGGCAGAATGCGGCGGCGGAAGCGTTCTGGTCGTCGCTGGAGCACGCGGAAGCGCCCTGTGGCGACATCTTCGCGACCGATCCTTCCGGGCCCGAATGTCCGGCGACCCACATCGTCGCGGCAGGCGGGCCGCCGGAGGATTCCGCGCCGGTCGGGTGATGGCGCGGTCGCGCTCCCGCTTCCGGAATGTCCAGCCGCGATCCGACGGCCGATCCGTCCGGAGCATCCATCCATCCCGATTTGTCATGATCCCCGTCCGGCGCCCGGGACCATGTTGCCTCCCGGCGAGGAAACAAAACGGGGATGACGATGGCGGCGGGAACAGCGAGGCACGGTCCGAGGCCCGGGCCGGGGCACGGACCGAAGCTCGGGCCGGACGATGATCGAGGTGCGGTCCTGACCGCGCCCCGCGCGCCCGAGGCGGATCCTCCGGCCGCATCCGGCCCCGCCGGAAACGACATCGGAGTCCGGACGATGCGCATGGTGTCCAGGCGCATCGTCCCGTTCGTGACCCTGCTGTATTTCGTCAGCTTCCTGGACCGGGTGAATGTCGGCTTCGCGGCCGTCACCATGAACCGCGCGCTCGGGCTCAGCGGCGAGCTGTTCGGGCTCGGCGCAGGCATCTTCTTTCTCGGCTATGCGGGCTTCGAGGTGCCGTCCAACCTGATCCTGGACCGGGTGGGGCCACGGCTTTGGATCGCGCGGGTGATGATCACCTGGGGCGTCGTGTCCGGGCTCACCGCGTTCGTGGAAGGCCCGCGCAGCTTCATCCTCGCGCGGTTCATGCTCGGCCTCGCCGAGGCGGGCTTCTTTCCGGGCATCGTGCTCTATCTGTCCCGGTGGTTTCCCCGGGCCCGTCTCGGCACGGTGGGGGCGGTGTTCATGGTCGCGGCTCCCCTGGCGAGCACGGTGGGATCGCCCGTTTCCGCGGCGCTGATGCAGCTGCACGGCGTGTTCGGATTGCAGGGATGGCAGTGGCTGTTCCTGATGGAAGCGCTGCCGTCGCTGCTGCTGGGAGTGGCGTGCCTGTGGTTCCTGACGGACGAGCCTTCGCAGGCCGCGTGGCTCCCGGCGGCAGAGCGGGACTGGCTGGTCGGCGTGCTGGCGCGCGAGCGGGCCGAGCGGGCCGACGGCGGCAACCACGTGGGGGTGGCGGCGGCGCTGCGCGACCGGCGGGTGCTGCTGCTGGGCGCGATCTATCTCGGCACCTCCGTCGGGCTTTACGTGGTCGGCATCTGGACGCCGTTGTTGTTGAGCGGGGCGGGGGTCGGGCTGTGGAACATCGGGTGGCTGGGCGCGCTCATCAACGTTGTGGCGGTGATCGGCATGGTGTGGTGGGCCAGGCGCTCCGACCGCCGGCGGGAACGGTTCTTCCATGTGGCGCTGGCCTGCCTGGTGGCGGCGGCCGGGCTGCTGCTGGCGGGACTGGCGATGCGGACGCAAGCCGCCGGTGCCGGGCCGCAACCGTTCCTGGTGCCGCTGCTGGTGCTGTCGCTCGCCCTGGCCAATCTCGGGGTGAACGCGGCCAAGCCGCCCTTGTGGACCCTGCCGCCCAGCTTTCTGGATGGCGCCGGCGCGGCGGCCGGGATCGCGCTGATCAACAGCCTCGGCACCCTGGGCGGGGCGGTGGGGCCGTTGCTGATCGGGCTGTTCAGACACGGCGCGGAAACAGGAAGCGGCGGGTTCCTGACTGCTTCCGGTATCCTGCTCGCGTCCGCGCTTCTGGTATGGCCCCTCCGGCGGTGGCTGAAAGGCCCGGCGCCGTCGTGAAGGGCGGATAACATGTCCGCTGGCTGTCGCGGGATCATTTCTCCGCCCGCACGGTGTTCCTTGCCGCGCCGTCGCCGAACCGCCCCGGGGCCGATCAGATCGTTGTTTCCCGGACGGCCCGATCCCTGCAGCTTGGGACATCGTGGTGTTGCAAGGGGCGTGTGTGTCCGATGGGTGAAATCCGCCTTGAATGGGTACCCCACGGGAGCGAGGCGTGGCGGCGGATGGTGGCGCTGCGCCACCGGGTGCTGCGCGAGCCGCTCGAACTATGCTTTTCCGACGAGGAACTGCGGCAGGAGGCCGGCCAGCATCATCTGGTTCTGTGGCATGGCGGCCTCGTCGGCGGCACGCTGTTGCTGGCACCGGCGGAGGCGCGAAGCGTCAGGCTGCGGCAGATGGCCGTGGCGCCGGAGTTCCACGGCCAGGGCCTCGGCCGCCGGCTGGTGGAAGAAGCGGAAGCGTTTCTGCGCGCCCGCGCGACCGAGCTCGTGTTTCTGTCCGCCCGGGAAGGCGCGATCGGCTTCTATGAGCGCCTCGGCTACCGGACCACTGGAGCGTTCTTCATGGAGGTGACGCTGCCGCATCGTCGCATGGAGAAGCGGCTGGCGGACCCGTGTTCCCGCGTGCCGGCGGCTCCTTCCACACAAGCGTGACGCCGACATGCTTTCTCCGGCGCCCCCCGGTCATGGGCTCCGCCCGAGACCGTGAGGCCGGTGCCGTCGTGGAAGCGGCCCCCCGGCCGGGCATGGCAGCCGGATCGTTGCCCACGGAGGTGCCGGCCGCCTGGGGCCCTTCTGGCGGCAGCGACCACGGCATGACCTGGCCAACACGGCACGGGCGCCGGACCGGCCCGGTCCGGTTCTTCCCCGGCGACCCGGTGTGCGTGGGAGAAACGGTGTCGCGCTTCACCCCATCAGGAGATCGCGCCCTCCCGAGGGGGCGGCCACGCCTCGGCCCGGCCGGCATCCAGGGATCCGCGACCGCCCGCGCATCGGTCACGCTCCCGCCATGACCGCAATGCCCGGACGGCGGTGCCGGACCCATCGTGCCCATCCGGATCGGACCCGGGGAAGACCGGAGGAAGGCGCAGCGATCCCCTCTCGCGACCGGGCGACGGCCCCCGCCGGAGCTGCTTCGCGGGCGACGCCAGACGGCGGGACCGGTCCCGCCCGGCACCTCGCGACCGGCACCTCGCGACCGGCATCTCCCGCCCGGCCCCTCGCGACTGGCCCCGGCGCGGATGTGTCTTCCCCTTCTGCGGGACGACGGCCTGCTCCGGAGCCGGACCGTCCGTCATCCGCCGGGCCCATCCCGCGGAGGGTCACGCGGGTACGCGGCTGTTCGTGGGCTGGAACTGGTCTAGGGTCGGCTTTCCATCCCGCTCCCTGCCCCAGGAGTTCCGCGCTTGATCGACGTCCTGCTGTCCCGTGTCCGTCGTCGCGCTTCGGCGGGGGAAGCGGTGGCCGCGCCGGCGAGCGGCCCAAAGGCTGGACCAGAGGCTGGACCGGGGCCTCGCCCCGAACCGCCGGTCGATCCCGGGGTGCCGGAAGGCTACGCGGAAGGCTGGAGCGCGCCCATGGACGGGTCGCTGTTCGTCGCCAACATCGAACTGCACCCCGGCGGCGCGGCGGGCGTCACGCTGTTGCGGGATCGCAGGGTGCGCTGGCGGCGCGCCCCGTCCATGCCGGCGGTCGCGGCGGAGGGCGTCGTGCACTGCTTCGACGAGGAGGAAGGCGGGCTCGCGGAATCCTTCTGGGCCGGTCGCTGCTGGATCCATTCCTGGCGGTCGCTCGGCGTGCCGGGTCGATAGGGCCGCACCGGACCACCCACCGCCCACCGCTCACCGGCCGTCGCCACATCTCCACGCGGCGGCCCCCGACGCGGTAGCCCGAGATCGGGCATGCCGTCCCGACCGACCGGCAGGGGCGGCCAGGCCGCCGCCCTTCCCCTCGCCCGGCAGGCCAGCACTCCCGGGGTGCGAGGATCGACGGAAATCGGTTGTGCGGCGGGCGCGGACGGGGGCAGCCGGCGCCGGGTCCGGCCGCCGCGATCCGCTGCCCGGCACCCGAATGCGGGACCGGATGCCCTCCGCATGGGCCGGATTTTCTCGCGGGAGCGGCGCCGTCCGTGGGGAGGGGCGTCCGGAGGGCGAGAGGGCGCGCTGTTTCCGGACGTCCCGGGATGCTCGCGCTGGCGACGGTGCGGCCGACTCCGGGCGTCTGCCTTGTGCGGCCCCGGACGCCGCTGGATGCGGGGCGCCCCGAACCACCGCCGCGTTCGCCATCCCGGAAGCGAAGCTCGGTTCTTTCGTGTCGGAGGCGGGCGCCGTCGTCGGCGCCGACCCCGGGCGTCACGTGCGGAACGGGTTTCGCTCGTAGCAAGCCCTGAGGCCAGGCCCCGCCGGTTCCGGCCGATCGTCGCCGCCCCGCTGGGGCCATCGGACCGCTCCGCCACGGGCGGGGGTGATGCGCGCCGGGTCCCCCGGACCGGGTCGCCTCGTGCGGCCCGCTCACGTTTCCGGGAACCGCCAGCGCGTCCCCCGCATTCAGGCAGCTGGCGGGCCGGGTCCCGGTTCTTCGGCGGTCTCGGCGTGGGAGCAGGGCGATGAGCGGCGGCAACAAGCTGTGGGGCGGCGCACTCGCGGCGCTTGGCATCGTGTTCGGCGACATCGGCACGAGCCCGCTCTACACGCTGCAGACCGTGATGTCGGACACCGGCAACGCCACCGACCGCGCCACCCTGCTGGGCTCGTTCTCGCTGCTGGTGTGGACCATGATGCTGGTGGTGGCGCTGAAATACGCCACCCTGGTGATGCGGGCGGACAACAACGGCGAGGGCGGCATCCTGGCCCTGTTGTCGCTGGTGGGGCCGCGCTTCGGGCCGCGCTCCTTTTCGCGTGCCACCCTGCTGGCCGCAGCCGGTTTGTTCGGCGCGGCGCTGCTCTACGGCGACGGCGCCATCACTCCGGCGATCTCCGTGCTGAGCGCGGTGGGCGGCATCAGCGTCGTCACGCACGCGGTGGATCCCTACGTGCTGCCGGCTTCCGTGGTGATCCTGCTCGGCATCTTCGCGGTGCAGCCGCTCGGCACCGCCCACATCGGGCGGGTGTTCGGGCCGGTGATGCTTCTGTGGTTCCTGGCGATCGGCCTGATCGGCCTCGTGTCCCTGCTGCAGGCCCCCGCCGTGCTGGCGGGGCTGGACCCGCTGCTGGCGCTGCGCTTCCTCGTGAAGCACGGCGCCGGCAGCCTGGTGATCCTGGGGGCGGTGTTCCTCAGCGTGACCGGCGCCGAGGCGCTCTATGCCGACATGAGCCATGTGGGCCGTGCCAGCGTGCGGCTGTCGCTCGGCGCGCTGGTGCTGCCGACGCTGGTGCTGTCCTATGCGGGGCAGGTGGCGTTCCTGATCCATCATCCCGGCAACAAGGACAATCCGTTCTTCGCCATGCTGCCGCACGGGCTGGTGCTGCCGATGGTGGCGCTGGCGACGGTGGCGACCGTGATCGCCAGCCAGGCGATCATCACCGGCTCCTTCACCCTGACCCGCCAGGCGATGCAGCTGGGCTGGATGCCCGGTCTCAACATCCGCCAGACCTCCGACACGGAGTACGGCCAGATCTACGTGCCGGTGGTGAACTGGGTGCTGATGCTGGTGACGCTGGCGATCGCGATCGGCTTCGGCAACTCCGATCGGCTATCCGGCGCCTACGGCACGGCGGTGTCCACCACCATGCTGATGACCACGCTGCTGATCTTCGACGTGATGCGCGACCGCTGGCGCTGGCCGCTGCCGGTGGCGCTCGGGGTGAGCCTGTTCCTGGCGCTGATCGACCTCGCCTTCTTCTCGGCCAACCTGCTCAAGATCGACCAGGGCGGCTACATCCCGCTGCTGATCGGGCTGCTGATCTTCGGGCTGATGACGACCTGGCGGCGCGGCATCGACCTCGTTCTGAAGGGGCTGAAGCCGCTCACCGAACGCGCGGACGACGTGCTGCGCGAGGTGCGGGAAGGGCGGCTGGTGCGCACGCCCGGCGCCGCGGTGTTCCTGTCGCGCTACGACAGCCCCGTGCCGCCCTTGATGGCGCGTCACGTCGCGTCCTTCCGCTCGCTGCCGGAAACGGCCATCGCGCTCGCCGTTCGTTTCGAGGAGGTGCCGCGCGTGGCCCCGGAAAAGCGCATGAGCGTGCGCATGGGCGAGAACGGCCTTTGGCAGATCAAGGTCTGCTTCGGCTTCGTCGAGATCCCGAACCTGTATGCCGTGCTGGAGGAAGCCAAGGAGCTCGGCTGCAAGGTCGATCTGCACGGCGTGATCTTCTTCGCCGGCGACGACGACGTCGTGCCGCACCCGCAGCATCCGCAGATGTCGCGGCCGCGCCGGCAGATCTTCGGCTTCCTGTATCGCAACGCCGTGCGCGCTCCGGATCGCTTCGCGCTGCCGCGCGACCGGCTGGTGGAGATCGGACACCAGATCACGGTCTAGCGCGCCGGTCCGGCCCATCCTGTCTGGTGGTGCCCCGGCCTCGTCGCCCCGAGTTCGTCGCCCTGGGCTTCACGGCGACACGGGAGCGACGGCTTCCTCCTCGGGAAACGATTCCAGCAGCGCGGCGAACGCGTTCGCCGCGCGGGTCCGGTAATGCTCGCGATGGCGCAGCAGGTGGAACGGCCGTGCCGGCAGCGCGAACCGGATCGCGGCCACGTGCCCTGCCGCCAGGGCGCTCCGCGCCACCTGTTCGGACAGCGCGGCCACCCCGCCGCCGGCCTGCACGGCGCCCAGCACCGCCTCGTTGGACGGCAGCACCATCCGCACCCGCAGGGCCGAGGGATCGTGGCCGGCGGCGCGCAGCGCGGATTCCAGCGTCGACCGGGTGCCGGAACCCGCCTCGCGCATGATCCATGCTTCTTCCAGCAGCGCCTCGCTCCGGACCGCATCGCGGCGCGCCAGCGGGTGCGAGGGACGCGCCAGCACCAGCAGCCGGTCCTCGCCCACGGGGCGCCGTTCGAGCCCGGCGTTCTCGACCTCGCCTTCCGCCAGGCCGAGCTCGCACCGCCCGTCCAGCACCGCGTTCGCGACCTCCCGGGTGTTGCCGGCTTCCACCGAGAGCTCGATGCCCGGATAGGACTGGTGGAACCGCACCAGCCGGCGAGGCAGCCAATAGCCGACGATGGTCTGGCTGGCGAACACCCGCAGGGTGCCCCGCCGCAGTCCGCTCAGGTCGGCCAGGGCCGCTTCCGCCAGCGCGGCGCGCGCGAGCACCGCGCGCGCTTCCACCAGGAATGTCCGGCCGATCCCGTTCAGGACGATGCCGCGTCCGACCCGGTCGAACAGCCGCACCGCGTGGCGCTCCTCCAGCGCGGCCAGGGCGTTGCTCACCGCCGACTGGGTGAGGTTGAGGGCGCGGGCGGTGGCCGTGACGTGCTGACGCTCCGCGATGGCGACGAAGATCCTGATCTGCTCCAGCGTCACGCGATCGTTCTCCAATTCGGATCGATCCGACCGGAATAATCCGTTGGACCCGAGGTGGCCAGCGCGGCACTCGTGGTCGCGTTCCAGCCGGGAAGTTCTTCATGCCCACCAGCGCGTCCGTCAGCCTGTCTTCCGCCGTCGTTCCGCAGGGCGATGGCGGGACACGGGCGGGGAGTGTCGGTCCCATCGGCCGAGCCCTGCCCGGCCTGGCGCTGTGCCTCGCCGTCACCGCAGGCGCCTTCCTGCTGGCCGGGCTAGAGCGCCGCGCGTTCGGCGCCGTCTGGCTCGAGCCGCTGGTGCTCGCCATCGTGCTGGGGGCGGCGGCCCGCGCCTGCTGGATGCCGGGCGCGCGCTGGAAGCCCGGGATCGCGGTCGGGGGGAAGCTGCTGCTGGAGATCGCGGTGGTGCTGCTGGGCGCTTCGCTCAGCACCCGGGCGCTGCTGGCGGCCGGCCCCGCGCTGATCATCGGCGTCGCGGCGGTGGTGGTGCTGGCGGTCGGCGCGTCCTATGCCATCGGCCGCGCGCTGGGGCTGCCGCATCGCATGGCGACCCTGGTGGCGTGCGGCAACTCCATCTGCGGCAACTCTGCCATCGCCGCCGTGGCCCCGGTGATCGGGGCGAGCGGCGAGGACGTGGCCGCCTCCATCTCCTTCACGGCGGTGTTCGGCGTGGCGCTGGTGCTCGGGCTGCCGGTGCTGGTGCCGCTGCTGCATCTGAGCGGCCTGCAGTATGGCGCGCTGGCCGGGCTCACGGTGTACGCGGTGCCGCAGGTGCTGGCGGCCACCGCGCCGGCTGGCCCTGTGGCGGTGCAGCTCGGCACCATGGTGAAGCTGGTGCGGGTGCTGATGCTGGGTCCGGTGGTGGTGGCGCTGGCGCTGCTGCATGGCCGCACCCGAACCGCGGCGGACGATGAGGCGGCGCGAGGGACGGCCGGCGCGAACCGGCCCGGCAGCGTGGCGCTGCCGCTTTCCCGCGTGGTGCCCTGGTTCATCGCCGGCTTCCTGGTGACGGCGGGAATGCGGTCCTTCCACCTGATCCCCGGCGCGCTGCTGCCGCCGATGGCCGATGCCGCGAGCCTGCTGACGGTGGTGTCGATGGCGGCGCTGGGTCTGGGCACCGACATCCGCAGCGCCGCCCGCAGCGGCGGCCGGATCGTGGCGGCGGTGGTGCTGTCGCTGCTGATGCTGGGTGCGATCGGCTTCGGCCTCATCCGGCTGCTGGGCATGGCCTGAAAACCCGCGCCGGGACGGCGGGTCGCCGCGCCACCGCGACGGCGCCGGCTCAGCCGGTTTCGTGTCGCAGCGCCCGCACCGCGCGGAGCACGTCCGGCCCGATCGCCACCGGCACGCCCCAATAGTCGTAGATCCCGCCGCGGCCCGCATTGTGGCCGCACGAAACGAAGACGCCGCTGCCGAACCGTCGTTTCAGGATCGAGGCCAGCCAGCCGACGAAGCCGCTATTGTCCACGCCGTCCGGGAAATGGAAGCGGAACAAGGTGAACGCTTCGCCGCGTCCGTCCGCCGGCACGAGCTGGGACCAGAGCTGGTCGTCCCGCACCAGGGCCAGCGCCTCGGGCGACACGGCGCCCGGAAATGCGTCGAGCGGAAACTCCTGGAACATGTAGGGCACGGGATAGGCCGTCAGCGTGGCGAGCCCGATCACCCGCAGCAGCCGTGCCTCGATCTCGTGATCGGCTTCAACCGAGATGTCGACCATGGGCGGGGAACTCCGCTGTTTCGAACGATGGGGTGCCGGCGGCCGGGCGCGGATGGTAGCGTCAACGGCCCGGTGCCGGCACCAGGGGCGCCGACCGGACCGCGCCCCGCACCTCGCGCCCGCGCCCGTCGCGTTCCATCAGCGGCGCCACGTGCGGCCGCCGGTCGAGCTGCAGCCGGTGCAGCGCGTGCGTGGCCGCGACCAGCGTCCCGCGCCGGCCGAGCAGCGCGTCTCCCAGCTCCATCATCCGCAGGTTCGGCCACGCCTTCTCGCGCACCGCGTGCACGCGCCGCAGCACGCGGTGCGCGTCCTCTTCCGGCATGGCGTCCGCCAGCATCAGCGCCATCGCAGCGGTGGAACGGGAGATGCCGGCGTGGCAATGCACCAGCAGGAGCGGCGCTCTCTCGCTCGCGCGCATGTCGCGCCCGAACGCCAGCAGCGCCCGGATATGCGCGTCGTCCGGCGGCACCATGGCGTCCAGCGGTTCCACGACGTCGTGGAACCGCAGCTCGAGCCGCCGGTGGGTCCGGAAGCCGGTGAAGGCGTCGGGCACCGCGCGGTCCGGGTCCAGGATGGACAACACGTGGGTAGCCCCCGCGCCACCGTGCCCGGCGAGCTCGTCGAGGCCGCAGATGGCGATCGCGAAGGGAAAGGTGCCGTCGAACACGCAGCCTGACTCCGGGCCGGCGGGAATGCCGTCCGCCCTCATCATGCCCATGTTGCCCGCGCCGGCGCCAATTCGTCCGCCGCACCCGCCGCTCGTCATCCGGCCGGTGGGGGAGCCTCAGGCTCCTCCACGCCCAGCCAGCGCCGCCAGCCGATCCAGCGGCGCAGCAGCAGGCGGTCGAGGCCCCACACCAGCACCGCGCTGGCGCCGAACATCGGCAGCAGGCAGCCCATCAGCAGCACCAGCATCCCGAAGCCGATCGCCACCCGTCGTGGCGGCAGGGGCCGGGGGGCGCCGAGCCGCCCGGCCGGCCTTCGTCCGAGCCACAACACCAGGCTGCTCACGCCGAGCGTCGCTGCGAGCACCGCCGCCAAGGCGTTCAGCACCATGTTGGCCCAGCCGAACAGGTGTCCCTCGTGCACGGCCACGCCGATCCCGATCACCCGGTCCAGCAGCGGCCGCCCGCTGAAGGGCAGGCGGGCGGTCACGCGCCCTTCGGCGTCGATGCTGGCGCTGTCCCGCAGCAGCCGGTTCTGGGAGTCCGAGCGCGCGGTCCAGCTTCCACCGGGGCGGGCCGGCGGCGTGATCAGCACCGGTTCCGCCAGATGAAGCCGCGCCGCCGCCGGCACCACCGCGTCGAGCGCCGCGCCATCATCCATGGGCGCCGGACCGGCCATGCCGCCCATGCCCGGCATGTCGGCCATGGAGGCATCGGCATCGGCGGCGGGCGGCGGACCGTCGCCGCGCACCGGGGTCGCCGCACCCGCGATCTCCACTCCCGCCGGCACGTTTCCCACCTGCCAGTCCGGCGAAGCGCGCGCCGCCGCCGTCGCGGCGCGGGGCGCGGCCAGGTCGCGCGCCTCCTGCAGCAGGCTGCCCCAGCCATAGGCCCAGGGCAGGCCGGAGATCAGCAGGAACAGCAACAATCCCGACGCCCAGAAGCCCGACGCGCCATGCAGCTCGCGCCAGAAGCGGCGGTCGAACCGACGGGCGGGCGGCCCGAGGCGCGGCAACAGCAGCCCGGCCGGGCCATGGCGCGTGGGGTCCGGACGGGGCCACCACAGGCACAGCCCGGTCAGGATCATCACGATGCACCAGGACGCCGCCAGCTCCACCACCAGCGAGCCGCCATTGCCCATCAGCAGCTGTCCGTGCAGCCGGAACACCAGCCGCTCGAACCGCCGGTCCTCCCGCACCAGCTTGGGCACCGACAGGTCGCGCGGATCGACATAGGCGCGGAAGGTCGTGCTTCCCCGCTGCACCAGCACGCGCGGCGCGCCGCCGGCCGCGTGCGGCAGCTCGAACGCCAGCAGCCGGCCGCCGGGCACCATCCGCAGCGCCGCCGCGACCTCGGCCGAGGGCGCCCCCGGGTGCGCGGCGGGCGGCAGGCGGTCGAACGGCCGGTCGATCCAGCCATCGATCTGCGGCTTGAACAGATAGATCATGCCGGTGACGGACAGCATCAGCACGAACGGGATGCAGAACAGCCCGGCATAGAAATGCCAGCGCCAGAGCGTGTGCCGGCGCGGCCAGAAACGCGCAGCGCCCGGAGGCGGAAGGGAGCCATGCATCAGAACCGCACCTTCACGCCGCCGAAGGCCGAGCGTGGCTGCCCGGCATAGATCGATCCCGTGCGCCCGGCGAGCGCCGTCTTGCCGAGCGGGGCGCCGTTCGCGCCGAGCCCGTCGGCGATGTTGGCGGCCGACGCGACATAGGTGCGGTTCGCGAGGTTCTCGATCTCGCAGAACAGGTGCAGCCGGTGCCACGCGCCCATACGTCTCGGCGGATCGTAATGCAGCTCGAGGTTCAGAAGCCCGGCGGAAGGCGCGCGCAGCAGGTTGGCGTTGTCGAGCCAGTAGGCATCGCGGAAGTTGAACTCCACGAAGCCGCCCACGCCTTCCAGGCGGCCGTCCGGCTGGTCGTAGAGCAGGCGCAGATCGAGCTGGTTCGGCACCACGCCGGGAATGGCGTTGCCGGCGCGGTCGAACGTGGCCGAGGTGCCTCCGCCGGTCAGCACGTCGCTGTATCTGGTGTAGATCTGGTTGTCGTAGGTGTAGCTCAGCAGCAGGTGCGCGCCGGGCAGCGCGCGCGGCAGCATGTGCCAGTCCGCGCCCAGCTCCACGCCGCGATGTTCCGAGGCGGGCGCGTTGAAGGTGTAGGATTGCAGGTTCACCCCGGCCGACTGCGTGACCAGCTCGTTGCGGAAGAACTCGTAGAACAGCGTCGCCTGCAGGCTCAGCGCCGCCGAGGGATGCCATTCGGCGCCGACATCGACCCCGACATTCGATTGCGATTCGAGCTGCGCGTTGTTGCCGAACACGCCGGCCGGGGTCACGAACAGGTTGCTGGTCTGCGGCGTGCCGTAGCCGGTGCCGACGCGGGTATGCAGCGTCCAGTGCTGGTCCGGCGTGTAGATCAGGCTGCCTTCGGGGGCGAGGTTGAAATAGAACCGGTTCGCCGTGACGAAGCGGCGCGTGGCGCTCGTGGCTGTGTAGCCGAGAATGGTCTCGGTGGCGCCGAGGTCGGAATATTCGCCGCCGAGCCCGAGCACCAGCTTCCATCGCGCCGCGAGCCGGATCTCTTCCTGGAACCGGGCGCCGGCATTCCATTGATGGCCGTACACCAGCTGCGTCGGCGCGCCGATGGTAGCACCTCCGAGTGGGGTGATATTGTACACCTGGGAACCGAGATCGAGATAGTTGAAGTTCAGGCCGGCGAACGATCGCACCGGCACGCCCCACGGGCGCGCGTCGGCCGTGAGGTCGCTGGACACGTTGTAGGAATCGTAGACCCCCACGAACGAGGTGTTCGAGGTCGGCTGGTCGATGTCGCGCTCGTCGTACGCGAACTGCGTGCGCCAGGTCGCGCGGTCTGCCAGGTCGTGCTCCCAGCGCATGCCCACGATCGTGCGGCGGTCGAACCGCCCCAAATCCGCCGCATCGGCGGTCGTCGCGACGGTGGCACCGTAGGCGCCGTTGCGGAACAGCGACACGCTGCCGCAGCCCGCCGCCACCGCGGCCCCGCAGTCGCGCTGGAACGGGTTGCGTCCGAACTGGTCGAGCGACAGCCGCAGCGGCAGGCGGGTATCGGTGCGGTTGTTCACCACCTTGAACACCAGCCGGTCGCGCGGACTGAGCGAGATCCGCAGCCGGACGTTCTCCGTTGAGGTGTCGAAGCGGCTGTTGCGGATGAAACCGTCGCCGCGCACGTCGCTGCCGAACACCGACAGGTCCCACCAGCGTCCGGCGCCCCCGGCCGAGACGTACTGGTTGAACAGGCCGTAGGATCCGAAATCCGACCCGAGCTCGATCCCCTGGATGTCCGCCCCGTCGCGGGTGTGGAACAGCAGGGCGCCGTCCACCGCATAGTTGCCGTAGATCGTCGAGGACGGCCCCTGCACAACGTCCAGGCTGGCATAGGCGTGCGGGTCGATGAGGTCCGAACGGGCCAGTCCGTCCGGTTGGGTCATCGGGAACCCGTCCTCCAGCACCTGGAGGTTGCGCAGACCGAACGTCTGGCGCGCGTCGGAGCCGCGCACCGAGATCGCGGTGTCGCGCGGGCCGTTGCCGGCAATGGCCGACACGCCGGGAATGGTCGCCACCATGTCGGCCGCGGTCAATGCCGGGGTGCGGGCGAACACCGCACGGGTGGCGCCGTAGCGGGTTTGGCCGGCAGGCCGCGCGGTGGCGGGCACCCGCGTGCCGCCCTGCACCGTCACGGTCTCGGCGTCGTCTTCCGGCGACGCGTCCGCCGGCGTCGCTCGGGTGGTCGATGCCGCGGGAATGCCGCCGCCCCCGGACGGGGAAACGGATGTTCCTCCCGCCGACGCCGGGGCGGAAACGGTTCGAACACCTGGCGGAGGTCCTGAGGGGTCCGCCTCCGGATCGGCCAGGGCGAGGCGGGGGAGGAGGCATATCGACGCGCACAGCGCCGGGAACAGGCAGCGGCAGGCGCGCGGCGATACGGCAAGGGCGCGCGGAAGAACGCAGCGGGTGGAAGGCGCGGAAGGATGCCGGCGCGGCACGAGCGCGGCATGGCGGAAGCGGAACATACGACGGGATCCGACCAAGGGAACGGGCGGCTCCGGTCGCGCGAGCGATCCGGAACCGGCGGCGTGTCAGCGAGGATCGGAGCCGGGAGGTGCCCGGGCCTGGAAGGGGCCGGCGACGAACGGCGGTGGAGCACGGACCGGCGGCCGGCTCCGGTAGCCGGTCGCCCTGACCGACGGCGAGACCATCGGCAACGGCGCCGAAACCGGCAACAGGCTCGCGGCCGCATCCGCCAGCAGGCAGAACAGGCCGTGGCTCGATCCGGCCGGTTTGGGACGCGGATGCTCGGGAACGGCAGTTCCGGCGTGGCACAGGGTCGTCAGGCTGGCGAGCAGGTCGGTGGCCGTGCGTCCCCCGTCCGGTGCCGGCGGCGTCCATCCATTGAGCGCGAGCGGCACGCTCATCGCGAGTGCCACCAGCAGCCAGCGCCAGAAGCAGAGGCGCGCGGTCCCGCCGGGGCCCGAACCGTTCGGTTCGCGCCGGTCCACCGGGCAAGGAAGCGCCATCGCGGCCATCGCCGTCTCTTGTCCGCGATGGGGTCCGGCTTGTCCATTCCGCCGGGATATCGAATTCGCCGGCGCCCGGAGAGCCGGGGTGAGCGTCTCGTTGAAGCCGGTCCCGCAGGAGCGGAAACCCCGCGCGCGAACCGTCAGGGCGCCGAGCGGGCCCGAGGAGAGGAGGGGGATCGGGAGCCGTGGAAGATCAGCCGGTCTTCTTGCGCGGCAGCGGCCCTTCCATGCGCAGGCCGTGCCACGCGAAGACGCTGTCCAGCAGGAAGGCGCCGAGCGCGGTCGCCGTGCACAACAGCGCCACCCCGAACAAGCCGACCAGCCACGCGCTGATCCGGTCGTCGCGCACGCTGCCCAGGAACAGGTCGAAGGCCGCGCCGCAGGTGGCGGCACCGCCCACCGCGCCGAGCAGGATGGCGACGTCGAGCAGGATGGTGCGGCGATGCAGCCGCGTCAGGTGCCGGCGCAGCACGGAGCGGGCCTGGTCCTCCGTGGCGTCCTCCAGCAGGTCCGCCGCCTGCTCGATATGGTCCGACACCCGCGCCAGCCTGGTGTTGAACAGGTTCAGCAGCGTGCCGATGCCGGACAACATGAACACGGGCGTCAGCGCGGTCTGGATGATGTGCGCGACGCTGTCCGCGGTTTCGTGCGCGAGGTCGACGTTGAACGGGAAGGCCATGGGCGCGCCGTCGTCAGGCCGCCGCGCGCGCGTCGCGCAGCAAGCGCGCCACCCGCAGCGGCACCGGGGGGTGGCTGTAGTTGAACAGGGCGTAGAGCGGATCGGGCGTCAGGGTGGACGCGTTGTCGCGCGCCAGGCCGGTGAGCGCCGACACCATCGGCGCGGCACCCACCTCGCGGCGGGCAAAATCGTCCGCCTGGAACTCGTTGCGGCGCGAGACCCAGTTGCCGAGCGGCGTCAGCACGGGGGTCACGATCCCCAGCAGCACGCCGGCCGCGTAGAGCGACACCGCATCGCCGCGGTGGCCGAATCCGAAGCCGGGGGCGAGCCAGGGCTGCCGCGCCAGCCATCCCACCGCCGCCAGCATCACGAACGAGGTGACGGCGCCGCGGGCGATGCCGAACAGCACGTGCCGGTGGCGGAAATGACCGAGCTCGTGCGCCACCACGGCTTCGACCTCCTCGTGGCTCTGCTTGTCCAGCAGCGTGTCGAACAGCACGATGCGCTTGGAGCGGCCGAAGCCGGTGAAGAACGCGTTGCCGTGCGACGACCGGCGCGACGCGTCCATGGTGAACAAGCCCGACGCCCGGAACCCGCAGCGCCGCAGCAGCGCGTCCAGCCGCGCGGCCAGCGCCGCGTCGGCCAGCGGCTCGAACCGGTTGAACAGCGGCGCGACCAGCCGGACATAGATCGCCGGCGCCGCCAGCCCGATCAGCAGCAGCGCCGCCCAGGCATAGAGCCACCAGAAGGGGCCGCCGTGGCGCATCACGAGAAACAGCACGGCCAGCAGCGGCAGCCCGAGCACCGCCGACAGCCCGATCCGCCGTACGAGGTCCAGCACGAACAGGCGCGGTCCGGTGCGGTTGAAGCCGAAGCGCTTTTCCACCACGAACGTGCCGAACACCGACACCGGGAGGTGGCACAGGAAGCCCACCGCCGCCACCAGCGCGATCAGCGCCACGTCCCGCCCGATCGCGCCGCCCGCCGCCGTGTCCGGGATCAGCCGTTCGCTCAGCCTCGCCAGCCGGTCCAGCCCGCCGCCCAGCAGCCCGAGCGTGACCGCCAGCCCCACCAGCCCGTCCGCGGTCGCCACCCTGGCCCGCGCCACCGTGTAGTCGGCGGCGCGGCGGTGGGCGTCGGGCCCGATCGCGTCGCGGAAGCCGTCCGGCACTCGGTCGCGATGCCGCCGGGCCGCCCGCGCCTGGCGCCACAGCAGCCAGCACGACACCGCTTCCCAGGTGCCGGCGGCCGCAACCGAAACGATCAGCAGAACGGGCATGGGCTCGATCCTAGCAGGCCGCCGCCGAACGCCGAAATCCGTCCCCCGTTTCTCATCGGCCCGCCATCGCGGCTTCCGTCAACCACCGACCCTGGCCACGATGCACGGCGGAGCGAGCGGCGCCGGGCAGCCACGCGGCCCGTCGGTTCCGCCGCCGCGCCACAACAACAGCACGAACAAACGAAACGGCGTGCGACGGCACGCGGCGGAACCGTGCATGGCGGCGTTCAGGCCCCGATCCTCCCGGTGCATTCCGCCCGGCGGCGTCGCCTAGGGATCGCCTTCCCCGCTGCGTCCTGATGCCGAACTCGCCGCTCGCTGTGCGGGAGCAACTGCCGCCTCACGCCCGCGATCCCACCCGGCCGGCGGGCCTGGCATCCCCGGTGCGCCCGCTTGCGCGGGACGATCGACCGCTCTCCGTCAGCCGCAGGACGGCTCGGGCTGAACATGAAGATGGCGCCGGCCGGACGATGTCTGTCGATGCGGGAACGACCTGATGGACGCCACCAGGTGACGTAGCTCGGCTAGTACATTATAACGTATTATATTGGACGCGCGCGTGGCTTACGAAAAGAAATCCCAAGGAGCCGGGGCAAATCCGCCAGGAATGGCGGATGGATCGGCGTAACCAGCTCAAGTTTGGGAGGTATTCCGCAGTGGTACGGGATAGGCTTTCGTTCTCTTTTCAGGAGGATCGCGGCATGGCACGGACCGGCATGGTGGAGAAGCTCTTTCTCGGGCACCCCCGTACCGTGGGGGAAAGCTATGGGGCACATCTGCTGGTGGCGTCCGGGTTCGGCCTGCGCATGATCGGGGGCGGCGTCGCCTGCCTGCTGCACGGGCTGGTTCCGGTGCTGTTCACCACCACGGGAAGCCGCACGATCCAGAGCCTGCACGACCGGATGCTCGTGAACCGCCAGCGCCATGCCCAGACGCGCTTCCGCTGACGCCTCCGCCGCCGCGACGTCGGTGGCGGGACGCGGGGCCGCGCCGAAGGACCGCATCGACCTGCGCATCCTCCGGCGGCTGCAGGAGGATGCCACCGACACGGTGGCCGAGCTCGCCGAGCGGGTGGGGCTTTCGGCCAACGCCTGCTGGCGCCGCGTGCGGGCGATGGAGGAGGCGGGCATCATCCGCCGGCGGGTCACGCTGCTGGATCCGGCGTCGCTCGGGCTCGGCGCCACGGTGTTCGTCAGCATCCGCACCGGCCATCACGACGAGCGCTGGCTGGAAAGCTTCGCCGCCGGGGTGCGGGCGATTCCCGAGGTGGTGTCGGCGTATCGCATGAGCGGGCAGGTGGACTACCTGCTCAAGATCGTGGTGGCGGACATCGCCCATTACGACCGGGTGTACCGGGCGCTGATCGCCATCGCGCCGATGGTGGACGTGTCGTCCTCGTTCGCGATGGAGGAGCTCAAGGACGGGATGGCGCTGCCGCTGCCGGACGAAACCGTGCTCTGATCCCGCGAACGCCGACGCCTCCCCCGCGTAGCACCGGCTTTTCTGCGGAGGTCCGATCATGAACATCACCCGAAGCGGCACCCAGCCTTCCGCGAGCGGCCCGGCGGCCTATTTCACCGGCACGGTGCGGGTCGACGCGCCGTTCAAGGGCGATGGCGGCCTGTCCGGTGCCACCGTCACCTTCGAGCCGGGCGCGCGCACCGCCTGGCATACCCATCCGCGCGGCCAGACCATCCTGGTGATCTCCGGCCTGGGGCGGGCGCGGCGCGAGGGTGGTCCGGTGGAAGAGATCCGGCCCGGCGACCTGGTGTTCTTCGAGCCCGGCGAGAAGCACTGGCACGGTGCGGCTCCGGCCTGCGCGATGAGCCACCTCGCGGTCGCGGGAACGGAGAACGGCGTGGCGGTGGTCTGGCTGGAGCAGGTGTCGGACGCCGAATACGGCAGCTGATCCGTCCGGCGGCAGATCCGGGAGGTCGTCGTCGCGGCAGGCGGCAGCCGCGCCGCCGTTGATGCCCAAGCCGCTGCCGATGCCGGCGCCGTCGGCCGCCCGAGGATCCCCGGACGGCCGGTTCGCGGGATCAGGCCAGGGCCGCGTCCAGGGTGATCTCGGCCTTGAACAGCTTGCTCACCGGGCAGCCGGCCTTGGCGGCGTTGGCCGCTTCGAGGAACTTCGCCTCGTCCGCGCCCGGGATGGTGGCGCGCAGCACCAGATGGATCTTGGTGATGGCGAAGTCCTCGCCGACCTTGTCGAGGGTCACCGTCGCCTTGGTTTCCAACTTCTCCGCGGTGAGGCCGGCCTCGCCCAGCACCTTGCTCAGCGCCATGGTGAAGCAGCCCGCATGGGCGGCGCCGATCAGTTCCTCGGGGTTGGTGCCCTTCTGGCCCTCGAAGCGGGTGTTGAAGCCGTAGGGCGTCTCGTTCAGCACGCCGCTCTCGGTCGAGATGCGGCCCGTGCCGTCCTTCAGGCCGCCGGACCAGACGGCGGAGGCATGCTTCTGCACCATGGATGGATGCTCCTTGAACGTGGTGACGCGGCACGGAACGCCCGCGCGCCGCTTCGGCTGCATCGCGAAGCCGTCAGGAAGGAGCGGCTGCGCGTCCGGCCCGGGCCCGACGGCGGAAGCGTTCGCCCGAGGGATGGGCGACGAGAACCGGCTGCATACAGCAAAGCGCTGGGTTCCGTTTGTTGTGGCGGCATGGCGGGGCAAGGAGCGGCGAACCCGTGCTGCCCGGCTCTGCCGAGGATGTTTCCCCGGAGTCATAGGCGTTCCCCGTGATGCTTGCCCGGCGATCGTTGAGGCTCGCCGCGGCAACCGACCGTGCCGGGTCGGGAAGGGTCCGCGTGGGCCGGGTGCCGCCCGGCGGCGGCCAGGTCCCGTTGCCGTCGCGATCGACCTGAGCCGACCAGAGCCGCCACCGTTCAGGCCTCGCCGAGCGCCGGTCATGGCCGAGGGGTTCATGATCCTCCGCCGGGACCGGCCGGTGTGACGACGGGTGGCCTCTCGTCACTCGGCCCACGAGCGTCCCCATCACGGGTGGCGGGACCCGGGGTGCACCGGCCCGGTCGCCGCAGGCCTTATCGCCGCCGATGCTCGGGATAGTCGGCGCCCAGCGTCGTGTCCTTCCAGGCATCGAAGTTGGCGCGCATGGACTCGAGCTTCTTCTGCGCCAGCTCGAACGCGGGCGCGCCCAGCAGGAGCCGCAGCGGCGGCTCCGCCGCTTCCACCGCGGCGATGATGGCTTCCGCGCCCCGCACCGGGTCGCCAGGCTGGTTGCCGGAGCGTTCGCGCGTCTGCTGGCGGCGTGCGCCGGCCGTTTCCTCGTAGTCGGAGATGCGCGTGTCGCTCTCGATGATGGAACGGCCCGCCCAATCGGTGCGGAACGGTCCCGGCTCCACGATCGTCACCTTGATGCCGAGCGGCGCTCCTTCCACCGCGAGCGACTCCGACAAGCCTTCCACCGCGAACTTGGTGGCGTGGTAGTATCCGGTGGCGGCGAAGCCCACGAGGCCGCCGATGGACGAGATGTTCACCACGTGTCCGCGCCGGCGCCTTCGCATCCCCGGCAGCACGCGGCGGATCAGCGCGGCGAGTCCGAACACGTTGGTCTCGAACTGCTGGCGGATGCCCGCATCCTCGCCTTCCTCGATCGCGGCGAGATAGCCGTAGCCGGCGTTGTTCACCAGCACGTCGATGCGGCCGAAACGGCCTTCCGCCTCGGCCACGGCACGTTCGATGGCGGCCGCGTCGGTGACGTCCAGCCGCAACGGCAGCACCCGATCGCCACCCTCGGCCACGAGGTCGGAAAGCTGGTCGGGGTTGCGCGCGGTGATCGCGGTCCGCCAGCCGCGCGCGAGCACGAGCCGTGCCAGTTCCCGCCCGAACCCGGTGGAACAACCGGTGATGAACCAGACGGGGGTCGTATCGTCGGACATGGTCAAGCCTCCCTCGCGCTCCTTGCCGTACCGCAGGCCAAAGGAGTCGGACCGCGTTGCAACGCCCCGGGCGGCGGAAGGCTGCCGCGACAGGGCGTTCCGTCTCGGGCACGGCACACGGACGAGCGCCATGGTGCGAGAAGCGCCCGCCCGTCCGGCGGCGGCCAGGCCCCGACGGCGCGCGGTGGTCCGCCGGCAAGACGCCCACGACCCGAACAGCCCCGTGGCGGGATCTGGCGGGACCGGCAGCCACAATGTCTGGCGCGTTCCTGGCCGGCGGGAACCCCGGCGGTGGTCGCCGCTACCAGTCGCGCCCGTTGCTGTTGGGGCCGAGGCGGGTGCCGAGCAGGCCGGCGCGCGGCCAGCATCCGATCGCGTGGCAGCTTTCGCCGAGCGCCACGGGCGGGCGGCGCTTGGGGGGCGCCTCCGCCGGACGGACCAGAAGCTCGATCTCGTCCCACGCGCCACCGCCCTCCACCGTCACCCGGAACAGCCCCGGACGATCGATCTCGATCGTGCCGCGCCAGAAGCCGTCCGGCTCCGGCGCGAGACGGGCCGCCGCCCGGTCGTCGACCGACGCCTGCACCGGCCCGCTCAGGGGACCGAAGGAACGCGCCACCAGATCCACCGGGCCCGGCCGAGGGACCTGCGCGGGCTCGAACAGCCGGGTCGCCAGCCGCAGGTCGCAGGGCGACACGATCTGCAGCATGGGAAATGGCTGGCCCAGGGGCCGGAACCGCCAGCTCGGCACGCCGTCATGCACGCACACCACGGCGTAGCCCGGGGCACCCCCCGCTTCCTCGATCTGCCCGGTGGAGCGCACGGCGCCGTAGATCGTGCGGCCGTCGTTGAGCAGCTCGTTGTAGTGGGTGTGCCCGGTGGACACGAAGCGGACCGCCGCATCGGCGATGATTCGCGCGATCTCCGCCCCGTCGGCGGCCAGGTCTCCCGGATAGGCGTGCATGAACACCAGCGCCGGCTGCCCGGCCGCCGCGGCGATGGCGAGTTCCTGGGCGAGCCGGTTGCGGTGATGCATGGTCAGCCGGAAATCCGGGCCCCCGCCGCCGCCCGACACGATGTCCAGGAAGATGCAGCGATGGCCCGCGATCACCTCCGTTTCCGGCCGGTTCGCTTCCGCCAGGGCGCCGAGGAAGTTCCCGAGGCCGCCCGGCGCCATGTCGTGATCTCCGGGAATCGCACGCCAGGGCAGGCGAAGCGGAAACAACGCGTCGTGCAGGGCGCCATATTCCTCCGCGAGGCCGTTGTTGGCGATGTCGCCGGGAAGGAAGGCGAAATCGAGGTTCCCAAGATGATCGTTCGCTTCGGCGACGATCCGCCGCAGGCGATCCCTGCTCTCCCATCCGTCGGCGGCTTCCAGGTGCGGATCGCCGATATGCAGCCAGCCGATGGAGGGGCTCATGCCGTGGTCGTCCCTGTCCCCGACTTCGCTGTCATGACAACCGCCTTTCGCATCGCACCGGCCGAAGATGTCGCCTCCATACGAAGAGGCGGGGCTCCCGGTTCCGGGCGGTGACCGGGGCGGCGAGCCGGAACGGGGCTCGCGGACAGCGGGGCCTCGTTTCCGCGACCCGGCAGCACCGCACACGCGGCCCGGAACGCCGCCGTGCCCGCGACCCGCTCGCGGGAATGGTGCTGCAACGACCTTCCGGCGGAAACGCGGGCGGCAGGCGCCTGGCTTTCTTCGGTGACGCGGACAACACCGCGCTTCACGATGCGGGATGCAACAGCTCCGGAAAGCCGATGCGGTGCAGGAACTGCTCACGCACCCGGTCCATCACCGCGAAGCTCACCGCCGCGCCGTCGTTCGCCGGATCCACATGAACTCTCAACGGCTTCTTGCCCGGGGGGCCGAGACGACGTCCACGACCGCGCGGGCGACGCTGGCGACATCGCGGATGGAGGCGTGGACGATGTGCCCGGCCTGAGCCAGATCGCGCGCGATCATCTGGCCGAACCCGCTGGACGCACCGGTGACGATCGTGACGAGGCTCCTGACCGGTGTGTCCTCAGATCGCGCCGCCATTGGCACGGATCACCTGCCCGGTGATCCAGTGGCTGTCGGCGCCGAGCAGCATCGCGACCGCCGCGGCGATGTCCTCCGGCTCGGCCAGCCGTCCCAGCGGGATCATCTTCGTGACCTGCGCGATTTGTTCCTCCGTCTTGTCGTCCAGGAACAGCTTGGTCGCGACCGGGCCCGGCGCGATGGCGTTCACCGTGATATTCTTGCTCCCGAGCTCCTTGGCGAGAATGTGCGTCAGGGCTTCGACCCCGGCCTTGGTGGCCGCGTAGGCGCCATAGGTCGGTTGATAAAGCCCGACCACGCTGGACGAGAAGCTCACGATGCGGCCGCCTTGCCGGATGCGCCGCGCTCCGGCGCGGAGGCAGTTGAAGACGCCCTTGAGGTTGATCGCGAGGTGACGGTCGAACAGCTCGTCCGTCGTCTGGGCGATGGGCGCCAGCTTCATGATGCCGGCATTGTTCACCAGGGCGTCGATGCCGCCGAAGGCCGCCTCGGTCTTGCCGAAGAGCTCCTCGACCTCGGCCGGGTTGCTGACGTCCGCCCTGACGGCGATGGCCCGTCCGCCCGCGGCGACCAGCTTGTTCCTGAGTGCCTCGGCCGCCGCCTCGTTGCCCGAATAGTTGACCGTCACGGCCCAGCCGTCGGTAGCCAGCCTTTCCGCGATCGCGGCGCCGATGCCTGTGGAGGAGCCGGTGACGATGACGGAGCGTCCGTTCGGAGCCATGGATCGCGTGTCCTTGGATTCGGTGGACGTGATGACGGCCGGCGGTCGTGCCGGGTTGCGCCCGCGAGCCGCTTTGCCGGAATCGCGAAGGCTTATCGTCCGATGACGAAGATCAGGCGGACCTGCGGTAGCGGCGGGGAGCCATTCCGGCGTGTCGGGCGAACGCGGTCGCGAACGCACTGGCGCGGGAATAGCCGCATCGCGCCGCCACCTCCGCGACGGCGAGGTCTGTGGTCTCCAGGAGAAGCCGCGCCTGCGCCATGCGCAGGGTCGTGAGATAGGCCGCCGGCCCCAGGCCGGTGCTTTCGCGGAACCGGCGGCCGAAATGGTGGACGCTGATCCCGGCCTCCCGGGCGAGCTCTTCCAGCGTCATCGCGCGGTCGAGATGCGCGCTCATGAACTCGATCACCCGAGCCAGCCGCCGGTCCGTGATGGTGGCGGCCAGCCGGGGATCGTCGGCGATGTATCCCCACCGCGCCTGCCGCGAAAGCAGGTGCGTGACGAGCCAGTGCGCGGCGCCCGCCGCATAAAGGTCGGGCGCGCCGGCGCGATGCGCCGCGAGCAGCGTCTTCGCGTGCCGCTCGACCGTCGCGTCCCGGAACGCCAGGACCGACAGCCGCTCCGGCGCGATCCGCTCGCCGATCCGGCGATACTCCTCCGCGACCGCGGCCGCGAGCGATCCCGGCAGATAAAGATGCAGCGTCTGGAACGGCTGGTCGCCTGGCGCCGTGCGCCAGCGCAGCCGGGCGGTTTCTCCCGGCGGCGTCATGCCGGCATGGCCCGGCTGATAGAACGCCGACCGCCATCGTCCGTGTGCCAGCACGTCGATCTGATGGTGTCCCGCCGTGGCCACCACCAGCGTCAGGTCGGTCGTCGGATGGGTTTCGAACGTCGCACCCTGACCGGCTCCCTCGTGACGATCGATCAGCACCGAAGCCCATTCGGAACCGGCGGAGGTTTCCAGAAGCCGGTTCGGCTTGGCAGCCGCACAGCGCGCGCTGTGCGGAGAATAGCGATGCGCCGGTTCCGGAATCATGGCGGTGGTCCAGGGGCCTCGATACGGTGCGAACAGGATGGGCCCCGGCATCTCCGCACGCCAGACCTTCCCGGCGCTGCCGGCGCCGCCTTCATCCCGCCATCGCGCTCGCCGCTTCCAGGTCCACCGAAAGCACCCGGCTCACGCCGCGCTCCTGCATGGTGACGCCGTAGAGGCGGTCCATGTTCGCCATGGTGAGCTGGTGGTGCGTCACCACCAGGAAGCGCGTGCCCCCCTCGCGCGCCATGTCGGTGATCAGGGCACAGAACCGTTCCACGTTGGCGTCGTCCAGCGGCGCGTCCACCTCGTCCAGCACGCATACCGGCGCGGGGTTGCAGCGGAACACCGCGAAGATCAGCGACAAGGCCGTCAGAGCCTGCTCGCCGCCGCTGAGCAGCGACAGGGTGCTGAGCTTCTTGCCCGGTGGCTGGGCGTAGATTTCCAGGCCGGCTTCCAGCGGATCGTCCGATCCCACCATGCCCAGATGCGCGCGGCCGCCATTGAACATCCGGCTGAACAGCGACTGGAAATGCCGGTCCACCTCCGCGTACACCGCCATCAGCCTTTCGCGCCCCTCGCGGTTCAGCTGGCCCACCTCGCCGCGCAGCCGGTTGATCGCGGTTTCCAGCTCGGCGCTTTCCTTGCTGATGTGGGCCATGCGCTGGTCCGCGTCCTGCAGCTCGATCTCCGCGCGCAGGTTCACCGGGCCCAGCGCGTCGCGTTCCGCCGCCAGGCTCGCCGTGCGCCGGCGCAGCGCGGCTTCCGCGTTGTCCGACAGGTCGCGCGGCGCTTCGCCCGCTTGTTCCCCGTGTTCGGCCAGCAGCGTGGCCATCACGCCGCGCGCCTGTTCTTCCCGGCCTTCCGCGCGCAGCAGGGCTTCCCGCGCGTTGTTCAGCGCGCGCGCGGTGGCGTCGCGCGCGGCATGCGCGTCGCGCTGTCGCGTCGCCGCCGCCTCGCTGGCACCCGCGGCCTCCGCATGGCGCGCCATGGCGGCCGCCACCGCACGCGCGGCGGCGTCCAGCCGCTCCACCAGCGCGTCCGGAGTCAGCGCCGCCCGGTCCCATTCGGCCTGCGCCGCCCGCAGCCGTCGTTCGGTTTCCTCGTGGTCGGCGGCAGCGTCCCGCAGCCGGCCCGCCCATTCTGCCAAGCCTGATTCCAGCGGCGCGGCACGCGCCTGCAGCGAGGCTTCTTCCGCCCGCAGGGCCGCCTGGTCCTGCAGCGCGTCGTTCTGCGCGTTCCGCAGCGAGTCCAGGGCGGCGGCCGCTTCCGCGAGCGCGTGTTCCCCGGCTGCGAGGTCCGGCAGGGCGTGCAGCGCACGTTCCGCCGCGTCCAGTCGCGCCGCCGCCGCGTCGCGTTCGGCCTCCGTTTCGGCGGCGCGCGGTTCGGCCACCGCCAGCCGGGTATCGACCTCCAACGCCGTGCGCTCGACCCGTTCCGCCGCCTCGCGCGCCGCCCGGTCGGCGATCTCCGCGGCTGCGCGGGCCGCCCTGGCGTCCGCCTGGGCCTTCGCCGCCGCGTGCACCGCATCGCTGGCCGCCTCCGCTGCTTCCGCGGCACCCGCCGGATCCGGTACCGCCGCGTGCGCGTTGCGCGCGGCGTCCAGCGCCAGCCGCGCCGCCTGCTCGTCGGCCAGCGCCCGCTCGATCAATGGTTGCAGGGTGTCCAGCGCGCCTCGGGCGTCGCGGTCGCGGCCGGCGAGCTGTTCGGCCCGGGTTCGCGCCGCATCGCGCGCCGCATCGCACGCGCGCTGCCGCTGCCGCGCCGCCTCGGCCTCCACCGCCGCCGCTTGTTCCGCGGTCCGGGCGGCATCCCGGGCCGGGGCGTCGCCCTCCCGCTCGGCCAGCGCCGCCAGGGCGTTCCGGGCCTCCTCGTGGGCGCGGGCGGCCGCGTCCTGCGCGGCGAGCGCGTCGTCGTGCTGGGGTTGCCGCGCGCCGATCCGCGCCCGCGCGGCGGCATCCTGCTGCGCCAGCTCCGCGTGCCGCTTCCGGGCGGTCAGCAGCGCCAGCTCCGCCGGAGGCCGCGCGGCACGGCAGCGGGACAGCGCGGTGTCCGCCTCGGTCCGCCGCGCGGCCGCCTCGTCACGGGCGGCGTCGACGACGTCCAGCGCCAGCCGCGCTTCGGCGAGGGCATCCTGGAGGAAGCGCCAGCGACGGCGCTGCTGCAGTTTCACGGCCGCCCCGTTCGGCTGTCCGGCGGCGACCCTGAACCCGTCCCAGCGCCAAAGGGCGCCCGCACGGTCCACCAGCACCTGTCCCGGCCGCAGCATCGGCTGCAGCCTGTCGCCGTCGCCTGCCGCATCGAGAACGCCGCAGGCCTCCAGCGCCCGCGCGAGGGCCGGCGGCGCGTCCACCAGGCGCGCCAGAGGAGTCGCACCCTCCGGCAACGGCGCCGGGTCGGCGGGGGGCAGAAGGAGGAACGCCCGGCCCGCATCGGCGGATGGCGGGGCGGCGGCGATGCTGACCGCGGCGTCGAGCCCTTCGCCGAACAGGGTAGCCACCGCGAGATCCAGCTCCGCCGGGCCGCGGATCGCGGCGGCGACGTCGAGCAGGTCGCTGTTCGCGGGGGTGGTGCCGATGCCATCCTCCGGAACCGTGCCCGGCGACCCGTCCACCACCGGCGGCGCGCGGGAGGGGGCTCCGCCGCCCGTCGCGACGCCTGCCTGCCCGGCCGTCGCGGGAGCACCGTCCGGACCGATCCCGAGCAGCCGTCCGAGGCCGTCCGCTTCCGCTTCCAGGCCGCCGATCCGGGCCTGCGCCTCCGCAAGCGCCGCGTCGGCCTCGGCCGCCGCGCGGCTGGCGAGGCGGGACGCTTCCTCCGCGGCCTGCTCGTCACGCCGCGCTTCGGCGAGCGTCCGCTCGGCCAGCCGCTCCGCTTCGGCCGCCTGATCCAGCTGGTCGGGCGGCAGGAGGGCGCCCTTCGCGTCGCGCAGACCCGCCTGGGCGGCGTGCAACGCCTTGTCGGCCCTTTCCAGCCGGATCGTCGCGTCGCGGAGCGCGCTTTCCCGTGCCGCGCGTTCCCGCTCCGCGTCGCGGTGGCGGGCTTCGGCCTCCAGCCGGGCGGCATGGGCGGCTTCGCGACGCCGCACCGCGTCCTCGGCCGCTTCCAGGGCTTTCTCGGCTTCGGCCGCCGCCTGCCGGGCGCCCCGTTCCGCATCGGCCACTATGTCCGGGTCCGGCAGCGCGTCCCGGGCGGCGGCGTCCCGGCCGCGCAGTTCCACGAGAGCGCTCGTGGCGCGTCCGGCGGCGGCCTCGGCGGAGCGGAGGGCGGTGGCGACGTTCTCGCGCCGCTCGGCAGCGGCCCGGGCATCGGCCTGAGCGGCGTCGTCGCGGCGCTGCGCCGTCGACAGCGTCGCGTTGGCGTCTTCCAGGCGCTTCGCCGCTTCGGCCAGCATTCGCGCGCTGTTTGCGCGGGCGGCGAGTGCTGCTTCCAGCGTGTCGGCGGACGGCCTGCGGTCGCGCAGCGCGTCGCGTTCGGCTCGCGCCATCCCGGCACGCGCGGCGGCTTCCTCCAGCCGCGCCGCCGCCTCGTCCCGGACGCGCCGAGCATCGTCCCGATGGCGGCGGCCTTCCTCGACAGCGATGCGGGCGTCTTCCAGCGCGGCGGCGGCCTCGGCGACGCGGATGTCCAGCGTCCGGCGACGTTCGACCGCCGCCGCCTGCCGTGCGGGCAGGCTGGCGCGCGCTTCGACCAGGGCCTCGCGTTCTGCTTCCAGCCGCCCGGTGGCGTCGCGCGCATCCTCCAGACGCGCGGCGGCGGCGCTGTGATCGGCGGCCGCCTGTTCGACGCGCGCTTCGCTCGCCTGGAAGGCCGCACGCAACCGTTCCACCTCGGCTTCCGCGCCTTCGGCCTCCACTCGCCGCCGTTCCAGCAGCGCCCGGGCGAGCGCTTCCTCCTCGCGCGGGGCCGGGAGTCCCGCTTCCGCGGCCTCGGCGGCGCGATCGGCTTCGGCGGCGGCCCGTTCGGCCAGAACCAGCGCGGCGGCCGCGTTGCGCCTCGCCTCCCCGGTGCGCTCCACGGCGAGCCGCGCCCGCGCGTGCAGCAGCGCCAGCAGGCTGGATTCCGCGTCGCGCAGCGCGCTCGCGATCTCGCGGTAGCGGCGTGCCTGTTCGGACTGGGCTCCCAGCGAGCGCACCACGCCTTCGAGCTGCTGCCGCAGATCCTCGGCACGGCCGAGGTTGGTTTCGGTGGCGCGGAGCTTCAGCTCGGCCTCGTGCCGGCGGGCATGGAGCCCGGTGATGCCGGCCGCTTCCTCCAGCACCGCACGGCGTTCGTCCGGCCGGGCGTTCACCAGCGCCGATACCCGGTTCTGGCTCACCATGCCCGACGAGCGGGCGCCGCTGTTGAGATCGGCGAACAGGGTCTGCACGTCGCGGGCGCGCTGTTCGCGGCCGTTGACGCGGTAGGCGGACCCGGCGCCCCGTTCCAGGCGGCGGTCGATCTGCAGCTCGGCCAGGGCGCCGAACGGCGGCGGCACCGCGCCCTCGGTGCCGTCCAGCGTCAGGCTGACCTCCGCGTGGCTGCGCGCCGGGCGGGCCGCGGTGCCGGCGAAGATCAGGTCGTCCATCTCGCCGCCGCGCAGCGACCGCGCCGAGCTTTCGCCCATGCACCAGCGCAGCGCTTCCACCACGTTGCTCTTGCCGCAGCCGTTGGGTCCGACGATGCCGGTCAGGCCGGGCCTGATCTCCACGGTGGCAGGTTCCGCGAAGCTCTTGAAGCCTGCGATACGCAGGCGGGAAAAGGAGACCGGCATGGAACGGAACGGCGTCGGCGGATGAACGGCGTCCGGCTCAGGCGCCGGCCTCGGTCACGTTCTTGAGGAAGGTGTCGTAGTCCATCTCGCCCGTGACGAGCTTGGAGCCGAACAGGAAGCTCGGCGTGCTGTCGATCTTGAACTGCTTCACGCCGCGATCCTGCTCGTCGAGGATCGCCTGCTTGAGCCCGTCATCGGCGATCGTCTTCTGGAACAGCTCGTGGCTCATGCCGGCGAGCGCCGCCATCTTGGCGAGCTCGGCCTGCGGATCGGCGTTGGGCGCGAACGCCCAGCGGTCCTGCGAGGCCAGCAGGCTCATCACGAACGGCTCGTAGCGCTCCGGCGGCAGGGCGCGCGCCACCATGGCGGCCAGCAGCGCCACCTGGTCGAGCGGGTAGTCCTTGAAGACGTAGCGGATGCGACCGGTATCGATCAGCTTCTGCTTCACCTCGGGAAACACCACCTGCGCGAACCGGGCGCAATGGGTGCAGGTGAGCGAGAACCATTCCTGTACCACGAGCTTGGCATCCGGCTTGCCCAGCGCGCGATCGGCCATGCGGGGATCGGCACCGGCCGCGGCCCGGGCCGGAGCGCCGGCCGCCAGGACACCGCCGAACAGGGCGCCGCCGCCCAGCAGCAGGGCGGGGCTGGCGGCCAGCAGGGTGCGGCGGCGGATGGACATCGGCGAAACACTCCGGGGCAGCGGGGCGGACCGGAACGCGCCCCTGCCGGAAGGAACCGTTGTTGCGGCGGGAGGTCAAGCGACGCGAAGCGGCGCGGATACCCGTCCGGCGGCTCGTCCGGGCGACGCCGCGGACACGCCGTCAGGCGCCACCGGCCGTCGGCGCCCCGTTGCGCCCCACGCGGCGGGCGACGAACCGGGCGAGCATCGGTCCCAGCACCAGCATCGTCAGGAAGCGTCCCACCTGCATGGTCATCACGAACGGCACGTCCACCGGCACGGAGGCGGCGATGATGGCGACCGAATCCGCGCCGCCCGGGCTGGTCGCGAGATAGGCGGTCAGCAGGTCGGTCCCGAGCGTCCGGTGCAGCGCGAGCGCCAGCCCGGCGCACAGCCCGATCAGCAGCAGGATGGACGCCAGCACCCTGGGGAGCACCCGCAACGCCTGGCGCAGCACGGTGCCGGTGAAACGGTGGCCGATGAACCAGCCGATCACGGCGTAGCTCGCCGCCAGCAGCGGCATGGGCAGCAGGATCGGCAGGCCGGTCGCCTTCCACGCGATCCCGGCGATCATCGGCAGGATCAGCGCGCCGGCCGATATCCGCGACCGCGCGCCCGCGACGCCCGCAACGGCGAGCAGCAGCAACGTCGCCGCCAGCGGTCCGGCGGCCGGCACGGACAGCCAGTGCGCCGCCGGCGTCGCCGTGCCCCGGACGCCCGCCAGCCGTGCCGCCATCGTGGAGGCGACGGTCACGCAGAACACGCGCAGATATTGCATCAGGGCCACCAGCCGGATGTCGGCGCCGAAATCGGCGGCCATCAGGGTCATCGCGGTGGCGGCGCCCGGCATCGATCCCCATACCGCGGTGGAGCCGTCCAGCACCCGCAGCCGCGCCAGCACGTATCCCAGCGCGGTGGCCACCAGAACCACCGACAACACCCCGGAGGCGGACACCGGCCAGTGGCGCGCCAGCTCTCCCCCCATCGCCGTCGGGATGCTGTTCGCGATCATGCAGCCCACCACGGCCTGTGCCGCCATCAGCACCGGTGCCGGGGGGCGCACGGGCGCTTCCGCTCCGGCCAACGACATCGCCGCCAGCATGGGACCCAGCAGAAGGGCCGCGGGCAACCGGGCGGCTTCCAGTCCGGCCACGGCCGCGGCCGACAAGGCCAGCAGCGCCACCCAGCGGAGCCCGGCAGGCCATGTCTCCGGGCGGATGCCCAGTCCCGAGGTTTCCGAGCGGATGCCCGGTGCCGACGTTTCCGGGCCGATGCCCGGGCTCGACATCTCCGGGCGGATATCCGGCCCGGACGTCTCTGGGCGGATGCCCGGTCTCGATGGTTTCGTTTCCGGCGGCGTTTCCTGCCGGGCGTCTGGCCGGCGGGGGGTGCCGGGGGATGCGGAACCGGCGGGGTCCTGGGCGTCGCGCGGGGCCGTCACGCGTCGTCAGCCTTTGCCGGCTGGCGGCCCGTCATGCACGCTGTCGTCCACGGCCTTCAGGAAATCGGCGGCCGTGATGATCGGACCGCGCTTGGCGTCGTTGAACACGAAGGTCGGTGTTCCCTCGATCTTGAAGCGCCCGTCGCCCTCGGTCTGTTCGCGCAGGATCGCGTCCTGCAGCGCCTGGTCGTCCAGCGCCCGCCGGAACGAGGCGTCGTCCATGCCCGCCAGCGCCGCTTCGTGCCGCAGCCGGTCGATCGGATCGGCGTCGCGGACGAACGCCCAGCGGTCCTGAGTGGCGAACAGCGTGTCCACGAACGGGGCGTAACGGTCGGGCGGCAGGGTGCGCGCCACCATGGCCGCCGCGAGCGCCAGGCGGTCGAGCGGAAAATCGCGGAACACGTAGCGCACCCGTCCGGTGTCGATCAGGGTCCGCTTCACCTCCGGAAACGCCGTGAGGGCGAAATGCGCGCAATGGGTGCAGGTGAGGGAGAACCATTCCTGCACCACCACGGGGGCGTCCGGGCGCCCCAGCGCGCGCTCCGCCATACGCGGATCGCCGCTCGGCGCGCCTTGCTGCGGCGGGTTTCGCCCTGTCGTGCCCGCTGTCGCCGTGCCCGCTGCCGGCGCGTTCGCTTCCGCCGCTACAAGCCGTTGAGCGCTGGCAGCGCGGGACAGGCCCGACGCCACGCCGCCCGCCAGAAGACCGCCCAGCATGGATCGTCTGTTGAAGGGGCGCGATCCCATGGCGATGCTCCGGACAGGCAGTGGCAGCCCGTGTGGTGGCGCGTCGTCCCACCGCTGGCAAGCATCCATCTCCGGTAGCGCCGGGCCGGACGCGACGGGGGCGATCACCCGGCGGCGGCCGATGAAACAAACACCGGTCGCAGGCGCGCCGCCTCACGCCGGGCCGATGGCTCGGCCCGCATCCGCGTCCGGCCACCCGCAGGACGGCTCAGCTGCGGGAGCGGTCGCGCCGTGCGGCGATGCGGGCGCCCAAACGCCCCAGCGCCTCGCTCAGCGGTCCTTCCACGCCGGGCACCGGCACCGGGTCGGGCGGCAGGGGCGCGGCGGCGGGCAGAACCGCCGTCCCCAGCAGGGTGTCGTCCTGGAGAAAGCGCAGCCGTTCCACCGTTTGCCGGCCGAGCGAGCCGTTGAGGCGGCTCAGCAACGCCGCCTCGTGATGCTGCAGTTCCAGCGCCACCGGGCCGGAACAGGCGAGCGTCAGGGTGCCCCCGGAGAAGCGGATCGGCCGGGTCTGGGCGGCGGTGGCGGCGTCCACCAAGCTGTGCCAGTCGCTCAGGATCTGCGCCGCCGCGGGCGCGCGTCTGCGAAAGGCCGGCCGGGTGATCGGCGGCAGAAGCGCGCTGAGCGGCCGCGGGCCGAACAGGAACCGGCGTGCCTCGGCCGCCTGTTCCGGGCTGGCGGTTCGCGCGCCGCCCTCCCGGGGTCGGGGGGAGGTGGTGCCGGGACGGCCGCTTTCGCCGGTGCCGCCGGTTCCATGAGCCGACCGCCTGTCGGACCCCGGCGGCCGGGGCGGCTGCGCGGTCTGTCCGGCGTTCTCCGCCGGGCCGGCGGGAAGCGGCTGTCCGGTGCGCGCGGGCGCGTCCGTGTCTGGTTCTGCCTTGCCCGGGGGGGCGGTGCCGGTCGGCGGCAGGGGCACCGCGCGGCGCGGAGGCTCCGTTCCGCCGCCTTGGCGCGTCGCCGCCGGCAGCGTCCCGCCGCCGGGCGCTGGCCCTTCGACCGGCGCGCGCGCGCCGGCCCCCGGAGCGGCCCGGCGGGGCCTGGGCGCCGCCCTCGCGGCCTGGGCATCCGGCGTCTTGCCGGGTGGACCTGGCTTCGTCATGAACGCCGCGTGCTCCCCGACCCCGTTCCGTTTCCCGCCGCCGACCTGTTGCGCTGGTACGCGCGCCATCGCCGCAGCATGCCCTGGCGTGCCGGACCGGGCGAGCGGGCCGATCCCTATCATGTCTGGCTCAGCGAGATCATGCTGCAGCAGACCACCGTGGCCACGGTGGGGCCGTATTTCCGCAAGTTCCTGTCGCTGTTCCCCACCGTGGCGGCATTGGCGGCGGCGCCGGAAGAGCGGGTGATGGCCGCCTGGGCGGGTCTCGGCTACTACGCCCGCGCCCGGAACCTGCATCGCTGCGCGCAGGCGGTGACGGCACGCGGCGGTTTTCCCGACACGGAAGAAGAACTGCGGACGCTGCCCGGCATCGGCAGCTATACCGCCCGCGCGGTGGCGGCGATCGCGTTCGATCGCCCCGGCGTGCCGGTGGATGGCAATGTGGAACGGGTTTGCTCCCGCTTGTTCGCGATCGAGGCTCCGCTGCCGGCGTCACGTCCCCGGCTGGCCGAGGCGGCGGCGCGCCTGGGCGAGGACCCTGCCGCTCGGGCGCACCCGTCGGACTTCGCGCAGGCCTTGTTCGACCTGGGGGCCACGATCTGCACGCCGCGCCGGCCCGCCTGCGCCCTGTGCCCCTGGCGGTCGCCGTGCCGCGCGCGGGCGGCGGGGACCGCCGAGGAGCTGCCGCGCAAGCTGCCTCGCGCGGCGCGGCCGGACCGGCACGGCACCGCGTTCCTGCTGCTCGACGACGAGAACCGGCTGTTGTTGCGCCGCCGCCCGCCGCGTGGGCTGCTCGGCGGCATGAGCGAGCTGCCCGGCACGCCGTGGCGGGAAGCGCCCTGGACGGCCGAGGAAGCGCAGGCGTTCGCCCCCGCCGCCACGGCCCCCTGGCAGGAGGCGGGGGACGTGCGGCACGTGTTCACCCACTTCGCCCTGACGCTGCGGATACGGGCGGCGCGGCTCCCCGGCGGCCTTCCCTCCGCAGCCGGCGGCGCGTTCCTCTGCCCGCTCGATGCGCTGGAGAACGAAGCGCTTCCGACCCTGATGCGCCGGGCGGTCGCGACCGGGCTGGCGGCGCTCGGCGACGCCTGAGGCTTCCGGGAAGCCGTTCGCGGAGTGACGGGCGCGACCGGCGCCGGAACGTTTCCAGGGGCGCAGGGGTGGCGGTCCGGCTCGGTCGCCGTCGCGGACGGGGAAGAACGGGGTGTTCCCCCGGGGCGGGACGCGGTCGTGGCGATCGCGTGCCTTACGAGACGGCCGGAGACTCCCGCAGTCGCCTGATCTTGCCGCGGGGGCGGCGGCAACCCTCCGGTCGAGTGGAGAGCGTCGTCCGGCGAGCAGAACGAGATCGCCAACAAGGTATCTTCCGTGCTCATCGCGATGATGGCCCATCGCGATGATGGGGCGCGCATCGCGGCATCGGCAGGCGCGATGGCGACATCCGGACGGTGTGAAACGTCCGGAACCCCGGCGGCCGCATCAAGAAGCCGATGATGGGTCGAGGCGCGGATCGTCGGTGCGCCGGAACGCGATCCTGCCGGACGATCCTGAAATAGTCTGGTTCCGCGCCACCAACGACCCTGGCGGGCGCCTTGCTGGCGTGCGGGACCAGCCGTGTCGCTGTTTCCCCTCCGTGTAGCGGGGCAGCGGGACTTCTCCGCCGCCCGGCGTGGTCAGGGGGTGGCGGCCGCGCGGTTGATGGCGTCGGCCAGCAGCGCGCCCTGCAGGGCCTGGGCATAGGGGCTGCGATGGCCGCCGCCGGGCACGGTGAAGGTGCGGTCGTTCAGGATGGCGGTGTTGCCGAGCACGGGATTGGCCGCCTCGTCGTCCAGCGCGTCGTAGGTGCCCGTCACGCTCTGCAGCAGGGCGTTGAACGCGGTGCGGCTGCTGTCGCTCGAGATGGACCCGTGCGGCGACACGGTGTCGGCCACCAGGCGGACGTTGTTGCCGAGCGCCCGTGCCTGGCTCATCCAGCTCTGCCAGTCGGCGAAGGCGGTCGCCGGGCTGTCGCCCGAGCCGAGGCTGTTCACCTCCGAGCCGCTGCCGAGCACCAGCACGTTCAGCGCGTACGGACGGTAGAGGGGCGCCACCATGCCGGCGAACACCCCGTTCGCTCCCGGCGCCGCGGCATGCAGGGTCGAGCCGGCGATCGCCTGGTTGTAGATCACGTAGGGGCGGCGCAGCGCCGCCTCGGCGAAGCGGATCGGGGCCTGGGTCATCCAGCCGTCGGCGCCGGCGTCGGTGGACGCGCCCGCCAGGATGATCTGGTCACGCACTTGGGGCGTCAGCCCGAACGTGTCGGTGAGCGCCTCGCGCAGGCTCAGCAGCTGCGCCGCCGTCAGCGCCGGGCCCTCGATGGCCGCGGACACCGCCCCGGCGAAGCCGCTGTTGGTGTTGTCCTGTCCCCCCAGGATGAAGCTTGTATTGCTGGCATTGCCCAGCACCGCCGGGCCGGCATAGCTGTTGTCGTCGTCGAAGGCCGAAAGTCCGGCGGCGGTGCTCGACAGGCCGAACACGCTGGGCGTGCTCGGGACGAAGAAGCCGAGCTGGGTGCTGAAGCCGTCCGCGAGCGAGGCGGCGCCATAAAGCGGCGACTTCACCAGGATGTCGGCGAGGTTGAACGCCACCGGATAGGGGCCGCCGCCCAGTGCTGCGAACGTCGTCATGGACTGGCCCGACGCACCGTTGCGCACCACGCCCACGATGGACACGTTCAGCGCCGAGGTGCTGCCGATCGCGGTGTTGCTGAGGCGCGGATGCTGGATCACCTGCGGGCTCACCGCGTCGGTGATCCAGTTCATGCCGCCATCGGCGAAGGCCACGAACGGGGAGCCCGCCGTCATGTGCAGCGGCGAGATCTGCGGCGCCTGCGACCCCGAGGGCACCGAGAGATCGGCGCTTCCTCCGCTCCCCTGGTCGAACCAGGCCGTCACGCCGGCGCTCCACATCTGCGGACCGGCCGTGGTGCTGATGACCGGAACGGCACCGATCGCGGAGGCCAGGGCCGTCCGGTCGAGATTGCCCTTCGCATCCGCGCCGATGTTGGTGGCGCTCCCGCCGGACGGGGTCACGGCCAGCAGCGGCCCGGTATAGGCCGCGCGCAGCCGCCGCGTGCCCCAGCCGTGCAGCGCCACCCCCGGCACCGCGTCGAGCGGCAGGATGCCCGTGGGTGCCGGCGCCCAGACGGCCGCGCCCACGGTCGCGTCCTGGCAGATCCACATGCCCTTGCCGGGCACGTTCCACAGGTTGCCGACCGCGTAGCCGTGGGCACCGTCGTCGATCGCGGTGGGCGCCCGTCGGGTCACCGGACCCGCTGCCTGGTTGGCGATGCCGGTCACCACGCCGTTCAGGGAGGTGGCGCCGAGCGACACGTCGCGGAACCGCGCGATGCCCGATCGCGAGTCGATGGTGTAGCTGGGATTGGTTCCCGGCGCCTGGATGCCGCCATCGCGGGTGAATGTCGGCCCGTCCGCCCGCGCGGGGCCGCACAGCCCGGCGGCGCCGATCATGACCGCTACCAGCAGGCGGAGTTGCATCGCGGGGTCCTTGCTCAACATGCGGTTCCGCGATGTACACGACCCCAGGGCGAAACCGGCGGAAGATCGCGACCGGCAGCCTCCGTGGCGGCCCGTCGACGTCGCGGCCCGGCCCGATCGTGGCGGATCGGCATCACCGTTCCCGCTCCGGACACTTGTTCGAACATTTTGATCGATCAGCCGGAACGCGCCGGTTTCCGGCCTCCGGAGCGGCTCCTAAGGTCCGCCTCGGATCCCGCGGACCGGACGGCGGAAACGCCGCGTCCCACGCGGGCAAGAGTTTGAGGGAACGCCATCATGAACGGGATCGCTCGATCCGCCGATACGGGACGCGGGCAACGGGCCGCGCGCCTCGGCGCGCTGGTGGGGGGCACCGCCGCCCTGCTGCTGGCGGGACAGGCCGCGGCGCAGACGTCGCTCAACCCGAGCCAGCGGGTGTCCACGCCGCTCGGCAGCATCCCGAACAAGATCACCGCGGTGCCGCCGCTGCCGCAGCCGGAAGCCCTGCTGCCGAACATCCTCGGTGCCGGTCCATGGCTGCGCGATCACGGCATCGCCGTTCTGCTGGACAACACCAACGAGTTCTCCGGCGCCTTCGCGGGCGGCGTCCACAAGGGAGCCAGCAACGCCGGCCAGTACGGCTTCGAAACCGACATCGACTGGGAAAAGCTGGCCGGGATCGGCGGCTTCTCCACCCACAGCGTGATCGTCGGACGCTACGGCATCCCGTCCAGCCGCATCTTCGGCGACAACCTCAACCCCAGCAGCGAAATCTACGGCGCCGGCGGCAACGTGGCGGCGCACCTGGTATATGCCTATGGCGAGGAAACGCTCTACGGCGGCCGCTTCGACGTGGCGGCGGGACGCATCCCGTTCCTGAACGATTTCTCCGCCTCGCCCCTCTACTGCAACTTCATGAACAACGCTTTCTGCGGCAACCCGAAAGCGTCGTCCGACAACACCTCGCATTCCTCCTATCCGGACGCGGGCTGGGCGATCCGCGCCCGGGTGCGGCCGACGGCCGCCACCTACATCCAGTCGGGCATCTATTTCAGCGAGGACAACATCTATCAGGCCGGCAACGGCTACCGCAGCGGCTTCACGTTCGACTCGTCGCACATCAGCGGCCAGGCCTTCCCGGTTGAAGCGGGTTGGGAGCCACGGTTCGGTCCCGACCAGCTGCCCGGCCACTACAAGCTCGGCTTCGCCTACGACAACAACAACCACGCCGACCAGTACTACGACGTGAACGGCGGCGCCTACGCCCAGACCGGCCTCGCCCGGCTGCAACGCAAGGGCGCCACGGCCGCCTGGGTCCTGGTCGACCAGATGGTGCTGCGGCACGGACCCGGCGACACCAACGGCCTGATCGTGTTCGGCGGCTACTACCACAACGACCCCAGCACGGCGACGCGCGCCAACCAGTACGAGATCGCGGCGATCGACCACGGCTTCTGGAAGGCGCGGCCGCTCGACGGCATCGGCGTCGCCTTCAACTACATGCGGGTGTCGGGCGTGCTGCGCCGTACCGAACTGCTGCAACAGGAGCTCGGCCTGCCGATCACCGGCAACGGCAGCACCTTCTACAACGACAGCCGACCGGGCATCCAGACCAGCACCATGAACTTCGAGGCGACCTACCAGATCCACGTGTTCCGCGGCGTCACCTTCGCGCCGGACTTCCAGTACTTCATCCGGCCGAACGCGCAGGGCAATCTGCCCAACGCCGCCCTGCTCGGCTTCAAGAGCCACATCGAGCTGTTCTGAACCATCTCCGGCGGAACGATCGCGGTTCCGCCGGATCAGCTCATCCCGAGCGGCGCCCCTTCATCCGGGGGCGGAACCCAGCGCGGCAGGCTCGAAGATCCCGCGCCGGCTGGCGACGGGAACGCGACGCACCCGGGGCCGTCCCGCTCAGGCCGCCGCAGGCCCGCGATACACATGAACCGGGACCGATTTCGCGGCCGGCGTCTTGCTGCCCTCGGCGTAGTGCCAGATCGGCAGCAGCACGTTCGCTTCCGGATAATAGGCCCCGATGCACCCGGCCGGGATATCATAGGGCACGACGGTCAGGCCTCCCAGCTCGCGCCGCACGTCGTCGCGCTTCGAGGCGGTGCGCAGCCCGATCCTGTCGCCTTCCGAGAGACCGAGCCGGGCGATGTCGCTCCGGTTCATCAGCACCACGTCGCGGGTGCCGCGGATGCCGCGGAAGCGGTCGGTATAGCCGTAGACGGTGGTATTGAACTGGTCGTTGGACCGCAGCGTGATCAGCCGCAGCGCATCCTCGTCCGGCTCGGGCATGTCCTTGTCCTCTGCCAGGCCCTTCGGCGTAATGAAGTTCGCCTTGCCGTTCTCGGTCTTCCACTCGCGGTGGCGCGCCGGCAGCGGACGCTGGAAGCCGCCCGGCTCCCACATGCGCTGGTCGTAGTCGAAGAAGATCTCCGGATAGGTTTCGCCGATCGATTTCCGGATCAGCCGGTAGTCCGAGGCCCAGTCCTTCCACGGCGTCAGCGGGTTGGACTCCAGGGTCGCCTCCGCGATCTCGCAGACGAGCCGGGTCTCGCTGATCAGGTGCGGCGACGCCGGCTTGCGGACGCCGCGCGAGCCGTGGATGCAGCCGGTGCTGTCTTCCATCGAGGTGGATTGCGGGCCGTTCTGCACATCCTGCTCGATACGTCCCAGCACCGGCAGGATGTAGCTGATCCGGCCCGGCACGAGCTGCGAACGGTTGAGCTTGGTGGCGATGTTCACCGTCAGCCCGATTTCGCGCCAGGCGGGTTCCATCTGTCCGCGATCGGGGATCGCGCGGACGAAGTTGCCTCCCAGCATGATGAAGGCGGGGACCTCCCGGGCGAGGATCTTCTCGCAGGCCTCCACGGTGTTGAGCCCGGTCTCTCGCGGCGGCTCGAAGCCGTACTGCTTGGCCAGCCGGTCCATCGGCACCAGCTCGGGTTTCTCGGTGATCCCCACCGTGCGCTGGCCCTGCACGTTGGAATGGCCCCGCACCGGGCAGATGCCGGCGCCGTCGCGGCCGATATTGCCGCGCATCAGCAGCAGGTTCACCAGCATCTGCACCGTCTCCACCCCGGCGCGATGCTGGGTGAGGCCCATGCCGTAGATGCCGATCGTGGCCTTGGAACGGGCATAGACCTCGGCGGTGGCGGTCATCGCGCTGCGCGACAGGCCCGAGCGGCGCTCCAGCTCCGCCCAGCCCTGTGTGCGGAGCCAGCCCAGGAAGTCGCCGAAGCCGTGCGTGTGCGTGTCGATGAAATCGTGATCCAGCACCGGCGGCAGGCGTGCCTGCTTCGCATGGTCCTCCATCTCCAGCACCGCCAGGCAGATGCCGGTCAGCGCCGCGAGGTCGCCACCCGCCTTCACCTGGTGGTACTGCGAGGCGAGCTTCGTCTCGTGATGCGTCAGCATCTCGGTGGGCGACTGGGGATTGGTGAAGCGCTCCAGCCCCCGCTCGCGGAGCGGGTTGTAGGCGATGATCGGCACGCCGCGCTCGGCGGCTTCCTGCATTGGATGCAGCATGCGCGGGCTGTTGGAGCCCGGGTTCTGGCCGAAGAACAGGATGCAGTCCGTCTTGGCGAAATCGTCCAGCGCCACGGTGCCGACGGGCACCCCGATCGCGGGTGGCAGCGCCACCGACGTGGTCTCGTGGCACATGTTGGAGCTGTCGGGCAGGTTGTTGTTGCCGTACAGCCGGGCGAACAGCCCGTAGAGGTAGCTTGCCTCGTTGGAGGTGCGCCCCGAGGAATAGAACACCACGTTGCGGCGGTCCGGGAGCGCGCGCAGGGTTTGGCCGATCTCCCGCACCGCCTTGCCCCATGACACCGGCACGTACTTGTCGCTGGCCGCGTCGTAGCGCATCGGGTGGGTGAGGCGGCCGACCTGTTCCAGGTGGTAATCATCCCAACCCAGCAGCTCGGAAACCGTATGCTTGGCGAAGAACGCCGGTTCGCAGCGATGCGAGGTGATCTCCCAGGCTGTCGCCTTGGCGCCGTTCTCGCAGAACTCGAACGGCAGCGGCTTGGCCGGCTTGACCCAGGCGCAGCTCACGCACTGGAATCCGTCCACCTTGTTCTGCCGTCCCAGCACGAGCGTGCCGGAGGCAGGCACGCCTTCCCGGCGCAGGATGTTGCCGAGCGAGCGAGCGGAGCCCCAGCCGCCGGCCGGCCCCTCGTAAGGCTCGAAGGATGGGGTGCGGCTCATGGAACGGTGCTCCTGGAGGAGGAATCAGGAGAACAACAATCTCCCGTCCCCCGCGTTGCCTCCCGATGCCGCGTTGTTGAGCGCCCCCGCCGGGTCGCCGAGCCGGCCGAGGAATGCGCGCCATGGTCAAGCCGAGCTACATGCTGCATGTGCCCAAGGGTCCAGGTCCCCTCAAGCGGGCGCTGGACCAGCGGATGATCCCCGTGCTGATCGACAGCGCCGGTGCCGTCGAGGGCGCGTTGGAAAAGGTCGCTGTCGTCATGAGACGCAACCCGGTGGGAATGCTGGGGCTCGCGGCCGCTGCGGGGATCGTGGGCGGTGCGATGGTGTGGTCACGGCGATGATGGGCTGATGCCCGGCAGGCCGGGCGTCACCAGTAATTCTCCATCAGCGCGTCCGCCCAGGACGGCTGTCGCACATCGCCGCGCGGCAGGAAGCCGCGCATCACCGGCTTGATGTCGAGCACCGGCGTGCCGTCGATGGCATCCAGTCCTTCCACGATCAGAACCGTTCCTTCAACCGCCACGATCCGGCAGATCGTCGCGCCGAGCCTGTTGGGTCGATCCTTGTTGCGCTGAGCGAAGATCCCAACGCGGGGCCATTCTGGGTTGCCTCGCGGACGGCGTTCCTCAGCGAACACCGTTTCCTGCCGCACCGCGTGGAACAGGAACAGGATCCCCGCGTGGCTGAAGCCATCGAGGCCTGTCAGGGCGGCGGCCGTGAACCGGGCGGCATCGAGCTCGATCCGGACCCGGTTCGCGCCCCATCCATCGTCTTCCATGCCGGTCCTGCCGCCGCGAACATGGGCGATGGGCTGCATCGCGATGGAGTCCTTCACGACCCCCACTCCAGTTCCAGCCGTTCCAGCCCCCGGAAATGGAAGCTGTCCGCGAAGCGCGGTTCCTCCGCGAGGCGCAGGCCGGGCAGCCGCCGCACCAGGATCGGCAGCGCCACCTGCATCTCCAGCCGGGCCAGCGGGGCGCCGATGCAGAAATGAATGCCGCCGCCGAAGCTCGCGTGCGGGCGGCGCTCCCGGTCCGGGTCGAAGCGGTCCGGTTCGGCGAACACCGCCGGGTCTCGGTTGGCCGCGCCCAGCACCAGCCCGATCCGGTCGCCCACCGCGAAGCGTGCCTCGCCTCCGGCGCCGTCGGGCAGCATCAGCGGTTCCAGCGCGTAGCGGGTGAACAGGTGCAGCGGCGTGTCGTGCCTCAGCATCTCCTCCACCGTCGCTTCCGTGCGGGCCGGGTCCGCGAAGCAGGCGGCGGGATCGCGTTCCGAGCGCAGCCACGACAGCATCCCGTTGCCGATCGCGTGCACGGTCGCCTCGTGCCCCGCGTTGAGCAGCAGGATGCAGGTGCCGACCAACTCGTCCTCGCTCAGCCGGTCACTGCCGTCCCGCGCCGCCAGCAGGGTGGAGATCAGGTCCTCGCCCGGAACCGCCCGGCGTTCCGCCAGCAGGTCCCGCAGGAAGCGGACGAACTCGGCGGTCGCCGCCACCGCCGCGTCCTCGTCCGCGCGGGTGCGGCCGAACCGGTACATCGCCACCATGCGGTGCGACCAGTCCAGCAGCCTCGGCGCTTCCGCCACCGGGACGCCCAGCAGCCCGGCGATGACCGCCACCGGGATCGGCGTCGCGAACTGCTCGATCAGCTCCATCCGCCGACCGGCCTCCACCGCGTCGATCAGCCGGTGGGCGAGCGCCTCGATCTCCGGCCGCAGCCGCTCGATCTGCCGCGACACGAAGGCGCGGTTCACCAGTCCGCGCAGGCGGGTATGCACCGGCGGCTCGCGTTCCAGCATGGTGGAACCGTCCACGTCGTAGAACGGCTTCAGGTGCGCCGGCACCTCTTCCCAGCCTAGCTGCTCGCGCGTCGCGACGTGCAGCACCTCGCGGCCGAAGCGCCGGTCGCGCAGCAGCGCCGACACGGTGCGGTGGTCGAACGCGCACCAGTGGCCGTACTCGGCCCACCACAACAGGCCGCCGCGGCGATGGATGGTCGCGTAGGCTCCGTACGGATCCTGCACGAAGGCGGGGTGCCTGGGCGAAAGCTCCAGGCGGCGCGACTCGGGAATCATGCCGACCAGTTTGCCGCATCCCGGTGCCATCGCCGATACTGCGGTCCATGCGATGGCTGCACACGTCGGACTGGCAGATCGGCAAGAGCTTCCGCTTCGCCGACGACGACACCTTGGCGGTGCTGCAGAACGAGCGGCTGGAGGTGATCGTCCGGCTCGGCCGGCTCGCGCGGGCCGAGGGATGCGCCCACGTGCTGGTGGCGGGCGACGTGTGGGACATGGCCCAGCCCTCGCTCCGCACCCTGCGCCAGCCGGTGGAACGGATGCGCCAGTTCCCGGACCTGTGCTGGCACCTGATCCCGGGCAATCACGATCCCGACGCTCCCGGCGGCCCCTGGGAGCGCATGAACCGCGATGGCTGGCCTTCCAACGTCCACGCCCATCTGACGCCGGGCGCCGTCCGGCTGGACGAGGAGGCGCCCGGTGCCGGCGTGTGGCTGCTGCCGGCACCGCTCGGCCGCCGCCACGCCTTCGGCGATCCCACCGCGGCCATGGACGGGATGGGCACGCCCGAGGGCGCCCTGCGCGTCGGCCTGGCGCACGGTTCCATCCGTGCCTTCGGCTCCGATCCCGCGACGCAGCCGAACCTCATCGCCCTCGACCGGGCCGCTCGCGCCGGGCTCGGCTATCTGGCGCTCGGCGACTGGCACGGGATGCGTCCGGTCGACGCGCGCTGCTTCTACAGCGGCACGCCGGAGGTGGACGGGTTCGACCGCGGCGGCGACGGGGGCGGCTCGGCCCTGGTGGTGTCGCTCGATGGGGCGGGCGCGGTGCCGGTCGTGGTGCCGCATCGCGTGGGGCGTTTCAGCTGGCATCGCGAGGACGCGGTGCTGACGGATGCCGCGGGCGTGGACGCGCTGGAACGAAGGCTGCGCGCCCTCGACGAGGAGGACCCGAGTCGCGTGCTCGCCTGGCTGCGGGTGTCCGGCGCGCTCACCCTGGGCGAGCGGGCGGCCTTCGACGATCGCATCCGCGACGGCGTCGGCGCGGCGCTGCGGGTGCTGCGGCTCGATGCCGACCGGCTGGAACTGGCACCCGCGGATGGGGAGCTGGCGGAGATCGGCCACAGCGCCGCGCTGCGGGAAGCCGGCGCGTCGCTCGCGGCCCGGGCCGCCGATCCCGCCGATCCGGCGCGCGACGTCGCCCGCGCGGCCCTGCTGCGCCTGCACCTGCTGCACAAGCATCTGCCGGCCGAACCGCGGACGCGGGCGGCGGGGGAGAACCGGCGATGAGCGCTCCGATGATCCTCCGGTCGCTCGAGCTGCACCAGTTCCGCCGGTTCGACCGGCCGGTGCGTCTCCAGGGCCTCGGTCCGGGCATCAACCTGCTGTGCGGCCCCAACGAGTTCGGCAAGTCCACCCTGCTCGCCGCCCTGCGCGCGGCCTTGTTCGACCCGCACCGTTCCAAGGCGGACGCCATTGAGCGCCATCGCCCCCTGCGCGGCGGAGCGGCGCCCCTAGTGGCCGCGGAGTTCGAGCTCGGCGCCGATCGTTGGCGGGTCGAGAAGCGTTTCCTCGGCCGGCCCTTCGCCCGGCTCCAGGGGGCCGGCGCCACCTGGGACAATGACGAGGCCGAGGAGAAGCTGGCCGCCCTCCTGAGATTGCCGCCGCCGCCCAAGGGACGCGACGGCCGCGATGCCGGCTCGATCTGGCGCGCGTTGCTGGTGACGCAGGGCGCCTCGCTGCAGCAGGCGGAGCTCGGGGAAGGCGCGCGCAACAGCCTTGCCGCCTGCCTGGATGCCGAACTCGGGGAACTCACCGGCCAGAACGAGGTGATGCGCCTGCTGCGTCCGGTGCAGGCCGACCTTGCGGCGCTGCTGGACGGCCGCAACAACCCGCGCGGCCGCTACAAGGCGGCGCTGGAGGCCCTGGACGACGCCCGCCGGGCGGCGGATGCGCTGCAACAGCGGCGCGCGAGGCTGGCGGACGATCTGGCGGTGCTGGTCGAGCACCGCCTGACCCTGGCCCGGGAAACCGATCCGGCCGGCGCGGCCGAGGACGACACCGCGCTGGCCGCCGCCCGCACGGCGCGCGAACGGATCCAGACCCACCAGACGCGGATCCAGGCGCTCACGAACGCGCTCGCCCTGTCCGAGCGCGCCGTGGCGGATGCGAGGGCGGAACAGGAGCGCCGGCGAGCCAGACGCGAGGCGCTCGCGGCGGCCGAGCGGGCGCTGGACGCGGCGCTCGGCCGGGAAGCCGCCGCCGGGGCCCGCAGCGAGGCGGCGCGTCAGGCGCTGATCCGCGATCGGCAAGCGTTCGACCGGGCGCAGGAAGCCGTGGAAGCGGCCGGGCGCGCGGCGGGGGAAGCCGCCCGCTCGCTGGCGGATGCGGAACGCCGGGCCACCGCGCGCGACCTTGCGGAGCGGTTGCGGATCGCGGAGGCCGCCGCTGCGGAGGTGACCCGGCTGGACGCGGCGCTGATGCCGCTGGCTCGCGCCACCCCAGACCGGCTGCGGGCGCTCGACGATGCCGACGCGGCCCTGCGCCGGGCCCTTCTGGCGGCCGACAGCGCCGGAACCCTGTTGCAGCTCGCGCTGGAGCCCGGCGTGGACGCGACCCTGGATGGCAGGCCGGTGCCGGCCGGGGCGGAGCTGCGGATCGCGGAGGCGGCGGTGCTGCATATCGCGGGCGTGGGCAAGGTGCGCATCGTCCCGCCTGCGGCGCCGGGGGCCGGCAAGCGTCATGCCGCGGTCGCCGACGCGCGCGAGGCGCTGCGCGGGCTCCTGGACGAGCTCGGGGCCGCGGATCCTGCCGCCGCGCACGAGGCGGTGGCCCAGGCCGAGCGGATGCGCCGCGCGCTGGACGAGGCCAGGCGCCAACTGTCCGCCCTGGTGCCCGGCGATGCGGCGCGCGGCCTGCGCCCGGGACTGGAGGCGCTCCGGGTCCATGCGGCCTCGGTGGCGGCTTCGGTGGGGGACGCGGCTCCGGCCGCGACGTCCGGTGGCGCCCCGGACCGGTCATCCGACCTATCGCCCGGACCCGCCGATCCGGCGGCGCTGCGCGCGGCGCTGGCACGGGCGGAGCGCGCGCTGGAGGAAGCCCGCCTGCGCGCCGCCGAGGCCCGGCGGGCGCTGCTGGCGCCGGACGCGGAACAGGTGCTGGCGGCCGAACTGCTGCGCGATGCGCGCGAGGAACGGGTGCGGGCGGAAGCCGGTCGCGACCGGCTGCGCGACGAGGACGCGTCGGCCAGCACCCTCGAGAACGACGAAACGCTCGCCGGCCGGCGGCTGGATGCCGAAGCACGATGGCGGGCGGACCGCGCCCGGCTGGAAGCGCTGGAAGCGGACGCGCCCACCGGCACGCTGGCGATGTGCGACGCGCAGATCCAGCGGCTGGAAGCCCGTCTCGCCAGCCGGCGCGACAACGCCGGTCGCCTGCGCGAGGACATCGTCCGGCTGGAAACCCGCATCGCGCAGGAGGAAGGCGTCGGGCTGGACGAGGCGCTGGACGCGCAGGAACGGCTGGGCGACGCGCTCGGGGCCGAGGTGGCGGCGTTCAAGCGGGAAGCGGACGTGCTGCTGCTGCTGCGCGACACGCTGGAACGGGCGGGGCGGGACGCGCGGGAGCGCCATCTGGCACCCCTGACCGGGCGGATGACGCCGTTCCTGCGCGCCCTGCTGCCGGGTGCCGCCGTGGAGCTGGACGACGGCTTCCGCGTGCGCGCGCTGCACCGCCGGGCCAGTTCTGGGGGCAGCATGGGAAGCGGTCTCGGCACGACGCCGGGACCGGGCGACGCGGAACCGTTCGAACGGCTGAGCGACGGCACCCAGGAACAGATCGCCGTGCTGGCGCGGCTGGCCTTCGCCGACATGCTGGTGCAGGGCGGCCAGCCGGCGGTGCTGGTGCTCGACGACGTGCTGGCATTCTCCGACCGCGCCCGGGCCGAACGCATGTTCGACATCCTGAGCGAGGCCGCGACCCGGATGCAGATCGTGGTGCTGACCTGCCGCGCCGACCTGTTCGCCGGCCTGGGCGGCCGCCCTTTGCGGCTCGAGGAATCGGGGGACCGGCCGGACTGATCCGCCGCCGGCCCGCCTCGGTTCCCCGGGGATCAGGCGGGCGGCTGGAGGGACGTCACCCGCTCCAGGGTGCGGTGGAAATCGGTGGGCTGCAGCCCCAGAGGACCGGTGAACGGGCTGTCGAGCAGCCGGATCACCACCAGCAGAAACGCCACGGCGCCCACGAAGGTCGCGGTGAGCACGGTTTGCGGCCAGAACCGTTCCACGTTGGCCATCAGCAGCAGCGTCACCAGCACCGCGGAAAAGCACAACAGCAGCACCCAGATCAGCGGCGGCACGTCGAGCGTCATCTCGAACAGCCTGGTTTCCCGGCTGGCATGGGCCTGGGCGAGCTCGTCCAGCATCGTGCTCCGCAGCGACGACACCGACGGATCGGCGCCGCTGAGCGAAGCCACGGTCCGGAACATCCGCTGCTCGGCATCCATGGCGGTCCGGCTCGCGTGGTTCTCGGTCATCGCCGGCCATTCCTGGTGGATCACCGCGCGCACATATTGGGTGATCGCGTTTTCCACCCCCGTGCGGGCCGGTTCCGGCAGGGTGTCCCCGAGCATGGCGGTGGCGTGCAGCGCCGCGCATTCCTTGTTGATCGACTGCTCGGCGACGACGTACTCGCCGTAGACCTCGTTGAAGATGAAGGCCAGCAGCACCGCGTAGATCGCGCCGAGCTGGAGGAACACCGCGCTCCCCACCTCGTGGTGCCGGGCCCGCGCCGCGCCGCTCACCAGCGTGCGCGCCACCAGCACCAGCGGCGCGCAGCCGAACACCGCCGCCAGCAGCAGAACCGAAAGGCCCGAGGTCATGGCGGCGTTTCTCCGTCCGGCACCGTCGCGGCCCATGATCAACCGGCGCGGCGGACTTGCCCAGCGTCAAGAAGGCCGGTGATCGCGGCCATGATCTCCGCCATGATCTCCCGTGCGGGAGCGACGGCGTCCGGCGGCCGGTGCCCGTTCCTCCGCGCGGTCCCGTCCGGACGCAACCCGTCCGGGGTCCGGGATCGGTGCGCGGGTTCCGGGCCCGGCCGAACGTCGCTATGCCGCTGTTCTCGATGCGGTGCATCCTGCGGGACGAGCCCGCCGGCGACGACGGACCGGACACAGCCATGAGCGACCGATCAGACCGCGAAACGCTGGAAGGCGTCGCCCTGCCGCCGCAGCGGCGGCCGTTGTTTCCCTTGTTCCTGTCGCTGTACGGCCGTCCGGTGCTGCTTCTGGGCAGCGGCGAGGCGGCCGAGCGCCGCAGAACGACGCTCATCGCGTGCGGGGCCGTGCTCCGGGAGTCGGCGGACCGTTTCGAGCCGGCGATGCTCGATGGCTGCGTGCTGGCGGTGGGGGCGGGCGCATCGGAGGATGCGCTCCACGCGCTTGCGGCCGAAGCGCGCCGGCGCGGCATTCCGTTCAACGTCGTGGACCGGCCGGAGCTGTCCGGCTTCCTGACCCCGGCGGTGCTGTCGCGGCCTCCCCTGCAGGTGGCGATCGCCTCCGGGGGCGCGGCGCCCGTGCTGGCACGATTGCTGCGGGCGCGCATCGAGACGCTGGTGCCGCCGGGCTTCGGGAGGTTGGCCGCCCTGGCCGACCGACTCCAGGGGGAAACCAGGCGTCGTCTTCCCGACGTGCTGCGCCGGCGGCGCTTCCTGGAACGGGTCCTGTCCGGCCGGGCCGCCGACCTGATGCTGTCGGGCGACGAGCCCGGCGCGGAACGGATCTATCGCGCGGCCCTGGACGCGGCGGAGCGGGATGCCCGGCGGCCCGAGACCGGAATCGCCTACCTGGTGGATCCCGGGCCGGGAGAGCCCGACCTCGTGACCCTGCGGGCGCTGCGGCTGATGGGCGAGGCGGACGTCATCCTGCATGGCGCGGACGAGTTCCCCGCCATCCTCGAACTCTGCCGGCGCGACGCGGCGCGGGAAGCGGTGGCGGCGGCGCGCGCCGTGCCCCGGATGCGGGAACTGTTGGCGGAAGGTGCCAAGCTGGTGAGGTTGCGTCCCTCGCCGGAAGAAGCGGCCACGCTTCGCGCCGGGAAGCACGATGTCGTCACCGTGCCGGGCGTGGCAGGCACCTGAAGGCGGACGACCGTCGGCGGCCGGTGGACTCGGCCGCGCCGTGATCCTGCGGGATCCGGCAGATCGACGGCAGGCCGCGATGCACGGAGGCTGCCCGGCCGTCGCCCGGATCGGCCCGGGAGCCGGCCGGGATGAGGTGAATGCTGCTCGCGGCTCGCGGGCGCCGGGCGCGAAACGACGCGTCCGGCGCCCCGGGGATCACACGCCGCCGGACGCGTTGACGATCTCGCCAGTGATCCATTTCGCGGCATCGGACGCCAGGAACACGGCGACGGACGCGATGTCGTCCACCTGGCCGACGCGCCCGAGCGGCGAGGACGCGGCGGCCCCCTTCTCGAAATCGCTGCCGATGATGCCGGCGGCGTTCGTGCCCTCGGTCACCACCAACCCGGGATTGATCGAGTTCACCCGCACCTTGTTGGGCCCGAGCTCCTTGGCCAGCGTGCGGGTGATGGCATCCACCGCGCCCTTGGTGCCGGAATAGATCGCGGAGGTGGGCGGCGTGATGCGCGTCACGATCGAGCTGATGTTGATGATGCTGCCGCCCTCGGGCCCGAATTGAGCCGCGGCGGCCTGGCTCGCGGCCAGCAAGCCGAACACGTTGATGTTGAACTGCCGGTGGAATTCCTCCTCCGTGACCTCGGCCAGCGGCATCATGCGGTAGACGCCGGCGTTGTTGACCAGGATGTCCACCCGGCCCAGCGCGCCGGTGGTGTCGGCGAAGATGCGCTTGACGTCCGCGCTCTTGGCGACGTCGCCTCCGACCGCCACGGCGCGGCCCCCTTTGGCGGCGATGCGCGACACGACCGCTTCGGCGCCTTCGCGGCTGCTGCTGTAGTTGACGGCGACCGCGGCGCCGGCCGCGGCGAGCGCTTCCGCGATGGCAGCGCCGATACCCTTGGAAGCGCCCGTGACCAGGGCGACCTTGCCGGAAAGCTGCGACATGATGATTGTCTCCACGTTTCGATGTTTATCGAAATGTGCGCCTTCCGGTGTCGTTCAACCCCTGCCGCCCGACCTTTGTCTTCCGGCCCCCGACGGTCGCCTTGCGGCCGGTCAGGCGCCGGACGGCGCTCCGTCGCCCGCGCATGACCGGGCCGCCGCCGGCGCCGCATCGTGCTGGAGCCGCGAGAGATAGCGCTCGTAGCGGTCGCGCACGAAGCGAAGCTTCGCGAACCTGCCGTCGCGCGTGACCTCGATCAGTCCCGCCTGTTCCAGCTGCTGCAGATGATGCGTCATGGTGGACGGGCTGACCCGCCCGGCTTCCGCGAGCGCGCAGCATTGCAGGGTATCCCCCGCGCCGGCCACCTGGGTCACGATGCCGTAGCGCCGGGGATCGGCCAGGGCGCGGGTGATCAGCGTCACGTCGGTCGCGGAAAGGTCCGGGGTGGGAGGCTGCGCCATGCAATCGAAGATAGGTGACGGCAGGGTCCGGGCCAACGGTTACGTGCCGGAAGTGATCAGCAGCGCAGGCGTGTTCCGCGATGGCCGGGGAACGCCACGCGCCCGCGGTGGCCGCCGGTGGGGCCGTGACGGCGCGGGGGTGGGCGGCCGCCCCGCCCGACACTCGCGCCTCGACATCCGCGGAAAGAAAGTTCTCCGGCAGCCGGCGGGAGTTCGAGAAGTGCCTCTCGCGGCGCGGCAGGATTTCGAAGCCAGGTATGTCGGCGGCGCAGCCTTGATCGCGGCGCGACTGCCGGGTCCTGGCCGGCCCCCGGACCCGGCTCCCGGACCTGAGGCCGGCTCCCGGATGCCGTTGCCCAGACACCGAAACCGGTCCTCCCGTCCGCATTGACCCCTGGCTTGTCGCGCTGTTGAAGTGCCGCCCATGGCCGGCATCGACGACACCAAGCCCTTTCTGCCCGTGCGCATCGCGGTGCTCACCGTGTCCGACACCCGCACGGAGGCCACCGACACGTCCGGAGACATCCTGGTGCGCCGTCTCGAAGCGGCCGGCCACGTGCTGGCCGGACGGGCCATCGAGCCGGACGATGCCACTCGCATCGCCGACCGGTTGCGGCACTGGATCGCCGACGAGACGGTCGACGTGGTGATCTCCACCGGCGGCACCGGCGTGACCGGCCGCGACGTCACGCCCGAAGCGATGGACCGGGTGATCGAGAAGCGCATCGAGGGATTCGGCGAGCTGTTCCGGATGCTGAGCTACACCAAGATCGGCACGTCGACCGTGCAGTCCCGCGCCCTCGCCGGCGTCGCGGGCGGCACCTACCTGTTCGCGCTGCCCGGCTCCAACGGGGCGGTAAAGGATGGCTGGGACGACATCCTGCGCTTCCAGCTCGACAGCCGCCACATGCCCTGCAACTTCGTGGAGCTGATGCCCCGCCTGCGCGAGCATCTCACCCCCTCGCACGACTGACACGGTCTTCCCGCCGCGGGCGGGGGCGGGCCTGGGGTCCGGCGGCCGGAGACATCGCCCGCCCGGAGGGTGCCGATCGCCGGCATTCGCCATCCATGCTTCACGAGCGCGGCTGGGTCGAACATCTTCCCCGTTTGGTGGCGATGGTGGCGATGGTGGCGATGGCGGCGGATGGCGGCATGAAGCGTTTCGGCAGATTCTGGCCGGTCATCCTCGCAGGCCTGTTGCCGGCCGCCGCCGCCCGGGCCGACGGACCGAGCTTCACCCGCGCCGGCGGCATCAGCGCGCCGGGCGCCAATCCGAGCTATTCGATCGACGCGGCCACGGGCATGGCACGGTTCCGCGCGCTCGATCCATCCACGACCGTCACCGGCACCAGCCTGGCGGCCATGCTCGCCCAGCTCGCCGCCGCCCAGGCGACAGCCGCCGCGGCCGTGCGCGCAGCGGGCGGCGATTCCGGCGCCACCGTCGTGACGGCGACCGGTACCGCCACCCCCCGGACGGCCGCCGATCGCGCCGCCGACCGGCTCAGCGCGCTGGATTTCGGTGCCCCCGTCGACGGATCGGCCGATGCCGCCGCGGCCATCAATGCCGGCACCGCACGGATGGGGGCCGGCGGCACGGTGCTGCTGCCGCCCGGCACGCTGCTGCTGACCAGCACGCTGCTGCTGCGGAGCGGGGTGCGGATGCTGGGGTCCGGGGCGGGGACGATCCTTCGCTGCGGCATATCGCCCTGCGTCTCGCAGGCGCCGGGTTCGCAGCTTTCCGGCACGGCGCTGACGGATGTGCGCTTCGTGCCGGCCACCGGCGGCGATGCGGGCGACGTGCTGATGGCCCTGCCGACGGTGAGCCATTCCGAGATCGGCCGCATCCTGGTGGAAGGCTTCACCGGCGCCACCGTGCTGTCCACCGGAGGCGCGCTGGCGACGTCCACGCCGGATGCGAGCCTGGGCAGCAACGTCACCTGGAACAACGTCCACGATCTCACGGTGTATGGCTGCGGCACCTGCCTCGTCATCCAGGGCCACCTGAACGCCAGCCTGGTGCCGGACCAGGTCAACACCCAGAACATCTATTCCAACATCAACCTGTTCGCGGTGCAGACCAAGGGCATCGACATCACGGTCGCGGCCGACACCAACGCGTTCTTCGGCGGCCTGATCAACCTCGCCGGGGCCGGTTCGACCGGGGTGATGCAGGGCGACGATGGCCGCGTCACGGGCGCCGCCAACACCTACGTCAACAGCAACAAGTTCTTCGGCCTCGCCTTCTCGCACCAGCCGGCCGCCACCAGCTTCACCCTGTTCGGCGGCAGCGGGCTCAGCTTCGCGACGGAAGGATACGGCGTCGAGACCGACATCGACACCACGCAGCCCGGGGCGGTGGCGATCGACATGCCGAACGCCGCCTCCTACCGGATCTGCGGCAAGCGCCTGGACCAGCTCAGCAACCTTTATCTCGGATGCCAGGAAACGGGCATCGGCTGGCGCCAAACGGTGGTGCCCGGCGCGGCCACGGCGGGCAACACCTACAGCACGCCGGCCGGCGTGCAGACCGTGGTGCTGTCGGGCGGCGGCAACGTGTCCGGCTTCGGCATCGCGCTGCCGGCGAACCCGCCCGACGGCCAGGTGGAGAACTACACCACCACCTCCCAGACCATCACCAACCTGTCCTGGGGCAGCGTCGATCCGGCCGCCGGCGTTTACGGCGGCCCCGCCACCCTGAGCCCGACCGCCCCGGTGAGCTTCAAATACATCAAGGGCTCCAGGAGCTGGGTGCATGTCGGCGGGGGCGGCTGAGGCGGTCGCGCGCCGGCGGATGCCCCGGAGGAGGCGAACGCCCCTTGCCGGCCCCGGCCGCCCGGACATCGATGCGGCCCTTCCGCCGGGCGTGAAGGCGCCACCTTCGCAATTCCGCGAGACCGGCGCGCCGGCAAGGGGCGCCATGGTGGACGACCATTCCCCTTCGTACCGTCGCGCTGGAGGCGCGAGGCGGAACGGAGGCTGGTGCAGGCCGGTGCCCCGGGGCTTTCCGACGACGATCCATCCGCTTCCTGCCGCGACGGATGGCGAGCGTTCGAGGGGTCGTCCCGGGAAACGGTCTGTGCCATTCACCGGGTGACGAGCAAGCAAGACGAGCCCGGGGGCCGCCCGGGCCGGAGGGTAGCCTTGGCGACGGGACTCGATGATCGGGACGCAAGCGGCGGCGGCGGGGCGCCCTCGGCCAATCCGGCTCCCACCCTGTGGATCGAGGTCGAGGACCTGTTCCACTACGTGCGGCACAACAGCCGGCCGAGCGGCATCCAGCGGCTGAGCGTCGAGCTCTACGCGGCACTGCTCGCGATCCCCGCCGCTGCCGGCCGGGTGCGGTTCGTGCGGTTCTCGGGCGACGGAATCGTGCCGGCCGACTGGGCGGAGGTGAGGGCCCTGTTCGATGGCCTCGGAGCGGACGCAGCGTCCGGGCCGCCGCGGGACGGGTCTGCATCCCCCGATCGGGCCGGACGGGGCGGCGGACGCAAGCCTCTGGCGCGCAGGCTCGCGGGAGCGGTGCAGCATCGTCTGCCGCCCGAAGCCGCACAGCCTTTCCATCGCTTCCGCGTGCTCCAGGGCGCGGCACTGCGCTCCTTGCGCGATGTCGGGCGGCGCGAGGAGAAGCAGATAACGGCCGGTCTGGTGCCCCCCGCGATGCCGCCCATCAGCGGCCCGGCTGTGTCCGGCATCGCCGCGTTCGGCCGGCCGGGCGACTGGCTCCTGTCGCTGGGCGCGTCCTGGCACCGCACCGATTACGGGCGGCTCCTGTTCTCCGCGCGCCGTCGCGGGCTGCGCACCGCCATGCTGTTCTACGACCTGATCCCGCTGCGCCGGCCGGAATGGTGCCACCACACCCTGGTGGACGGCTTCAATACCTGGCTGGACGGCGTGCTGCCGGAGCTGGACGCCGTGCTGTCGATCTCCGACTTCACCGGGGCCGACATGCGCGCCTTGTTCCGGGAGCGCGGGATGCCGGATCGGCCGGTCAGGACCCTGCCGCTCGGCACGGGCTTCGCCGTCGGCGCCGCGGCACCCGGGGCGGACGAGCCGCTGCCGGATCGTGCCCTGCCGCCGGCCGGCTCCTATGTGCTGGTGGTGTCGACGATCGAGGCGCGCAAGAACCATCTGCTGATGTTCCAGGTCTGGCGCCGCCTGCAGGAGGAGCTGCCGCCTGACAGGCTGCCGACGCTGGTGTTCGCCGGACGGATCGGCTGGCTGGTGTCCGACCTGATGGAGCAGATCGCCGCCACCAACTATCTGGATGGCCGCCTGCTCATCGTGGAGGACCCGTCGGACGAGGCGCTGATACGGCTCTACGGGGGATGCCTGTTCACCGTGATGCCGTCGCTGTTCGAGGGCTGGGGGCTGCCCGTGTCCGAAAGCCTGTCGCTGGGAAAGCCCTGCCTGGTGGCGGACGCGACGGCGTTGCCCGAGGCCGGCGGTCCGCTCGTGCGGCGCTTCGATCCGTTCGTGCTGGACGATGCCTGTCGCGCGGTGCGCGCCCTGCTGGACGACCGCGACGAGCTGCGGCGCTGGGAGGACCAGGTGAAGCGCGACTTCCGGCCCGTGTCCTGGACGGAAACCGCGCAAACGCTGCTGGCGGCGCTCGAGGAGCATGATCGTGTCTGAGGCCCGTCTGTGGTTCGATGCCGAGGACCTGTTCCATTTCGGCCGTCACGGCGGCCGACCGTCCGGCATCCAGCGCGTCTGCTTCGAGATCTACGCCGCGCTGATGGACGATCCGGTTCTGGCCGGACGCGTCGGATTCCTGCGCCACGCCCCGAATGCCGGCCCGCACGGCAGCGGCTTCGTGGAAGCGGGCTGGGCCGAGATACGGCAGATCATCGACCGCGCCACCGCGGCCCGCGATGACGCGGCACTTCCGGGCAGTCCCGGCGCGGCGATGCGAGCCGCCGACGGCGATGCGGCCGGCCATCCCCGCGGCGTGGCCGGCTACGGCCGCCGGGCGGCCAAGCGGGCGCTGGGCGTGGTGCCGGACCATGTGCGGCGGCCGGCGCAGCTGTTCGCGGTGATGCAGGTGCAGGCGGCGGCGGCGCTGGCGGGCGCTGCCACCCGGACGGCGGCGATGGGTGCCGCGCGGGCGCATCGCTCGCTGGGGACCGTGGTCCGTTCCAGGGTGGATCCGTCCTCCCGCCTGGGTGCACGGGCGGCCGCTCTTTGGCCGGAAGACGGGCTGGAACCGGAGCCGCTGCCGCTGGAAGCGGTGGCACGCCGCGGCGACGTGCTGGTGGTGCTCGGATCGCCCTGGTTCGAGAGCGACTACGCGCGCCGCGCCGCCTTTCTGCGCGGTCGCCTCGGCCTGCGGCTGGCGGTGCTGGTGTACGACGCCATCCCGGCGCTGCGGCCGGAATGGACCAGTCGCGGCATGGTGCGGGCTTATCGCGGCTGGTACGGCTCGGTGCTGCCGCTGGCGGACCGCATCTTCGCGATCTCGCGCGCCACGGCCGACGATCTCGGGCGCTGGTGCCGCCGCGACAACATCGTTCTGCGGGCCCCCGTGGAGCTTCTGCCGCTCGGCACCGGCTTCGGCCCGGAACAGCCCGGAAAGGCGGGGGACGCGGCGGCAGGCGGAAACGGGGAAGCGGCCGCGGAGTCCCTGCCGCCGGTGCTGGCCCGGCGCCTGGAAGGGCGGCCCTTCGTGCTGTTCGTGTCCACCATCGAGGCGCGCAAGAACCACCTGCTGTTGTTCCGCGCCTGGCGCCGGCTGCTGGAAGAGATGCCCCCGACCGACGTGCCCGACCTGGTTTTCGCCGGCAGCGTCGGCTGGCTGGTCGCCGACCTGATGGCGCAGATCGAGAACAGCCGCTTCCTCGGGGGGCGGCTGCATGTGCTGGAAGGGCTGGGCGACGAGGCTTTGCGGAGCCTGTATCGCGGCTGCCTGTTCACGATCTTCCCGTCCTTCCACGAGGGCTGGGGGCTGCCGGTCGCGGAAAGCTTCGCGATGGGCAAGCCCTGCCTCGCGTCGAACGCCACGGCGCTGCCCGAGGCGGGCGGCGAACTCGCCCGGTATTTCGATCCGACCGACCTGCACGACACCGTGCGGGCGATCCGCGCGGTGCTGGAAGACCGGGAAGGGCTCCGAAACTGGGAAGCCGAGGTCCGGCGTTCGTTCCAACCGAGCTCGTGGCACCGCACGGCCCGGACCCTCGTGGAGCGGATCCTGGCACCCGGCTGAGGCGGAGGCCGCGCGTCGCCCCGGACGGTGGGGTTCCGTCGCGTCCCCTGCCGTCGCGCCCCCTGCCGGCGCGTCGCGGGCCGGCGGGAGCGCGCGTGCCGATGCATGGACGGGTCGGCGGGCGCGTGGGAAGCTGCCGGTCTCCATCAACGGGAATGCCGGGATCACGATGAGAACCGTTCAGTTGCTGCGCGCCGCCCTGCTGCCTTTCGCCGTCGCCGTCGTGCCGGCCGTGGGCATCGTCGCGCCATCGCCGGCGTTCGCCCAGTCGGACAAGAGCTACACCCTCACCGGCGTCACCTTCCAGGGCAACGAGAAGATCAGCAGCGAGGAACTGCAGGCGGCGCTGCCGATCCAGCCGGGCCAGCCGATCGACAAGGCGGGCCTGCAGGAGAACATCAACGCGGTCGTCGCCACCTACCAGAAGCACAATATCGGCGTGAAGATCAGCCAGCGGATGCGCGAGCTGCACAACAAGGCGACCATCGCCTACACGCTCGAGGAACAGGCGCCGGTCGCTCCCACCGTGACCCATGTGGGCATCACCGCCGACAGCGTGACCGCATCCGGCAACAAGAAGATCTCCACGGCCGACATCATCGCCGCGGGCGGCATCAAGCCGGGCGACCAGATCACCCAGGCGAAGCTCGCCCAGGCCCAGGCCGCGATCTCCGCCCTCTACAAGAAGGCCAATATCGGCTCGTCCGTCGGCACCGACTGGACCAACACCGCGCCGCAGCACATCGCGCTGGTCTACAAGATCGAGGAAAAGTCGGACGACTGATCCCGGCCGCGCGGCGCGACGGCGTTCCCCATGCGGCGAATGCGGTCGCGCCGAACCCTGGCCATCCTGTTCCGTTGCGCCGGCAACACCCAGCGCCAGAACGGGAGGATGTTCGCATGGCCTTTGTTCGAACCCGCGACGGGATCAACCTCCATTACACCGATTTGGGGTCGGGGCCGCCCGTCGTCCTGATCCATGGATGGCCGCTCAACGGCGACATGTGGGACTACCAGGCGCGCTTCCTCGCCGGCAACGGCTTCCGGGTCGTCGCCTATGACCGCCGTGGCTTCGGACGATCCGACAAGCCGTGGGACGGCTACAACTACGACAATTTCAGCGACGACCTGGCCGATCTGATCGAGACGCTGGAACTGCGCGACGTGTCGCTGGTGGGCTTCTCCATGGGCGGCGGCGAGATCGCGCGCTATGCCGCCCGCCACGGCACCGGCCGGCTGCGCAAGGCAGCACTCGTGGCGGCGGTGACGCCCTTCCTGCTGGAAACGCCCGACCACCATAACGGGGTGAAGCGGGAGGTGTTCGACCAGATGATCGACGGGCTGGAAGCGGATCGGCCGCACTTTCTGGCCGAGTTCGGCAAGAAGTTCTTCGGCGTCGGGTTCCTGGGCGGCGGCGTGTCGTCCGAGATGCTGCAATGGTCGCTGATGATGGCGATGCAGGCGTCGCCGAAGGCCACCATCGACTGCGTCCGCGCCTTCGGCGAGACCGACTTCCGCGGCGACATGCCGAAGCTCGACATCCCCGTGCTCGTGATCCACGGCTACGAGGACAAGACGGTGCCGATCGACATCGCCGGCCGCGCCGCCGCCGAAGCGCTGCCGGACGCCCGGCTGGTGGAATACCGCTCAGCCCCGCACGGCCTGTTCATCACCGAGAAGGACCGGCTGAACCGGGACCTTCTGGACTTCCTGCGCGGCTGATCCGGGTTGGGCGGGAGGGTCGGGTCGCCGCTCCCGCCGATGGCTCACGGGGGCGGCGCGCCGGCTCGCTGGAACCAGTGGGGCGGCAGCCCCCAGCGCAGGCGCAGCGTGCCGAGCATGGGCTGCTCGTCGCCCGCCATCGCCGTTCCCTTACCGAACAGCAGCACCGTATCGGAGGGCGGCATGAGCCGCAGCGGCAGCACCCGCAACGCATCTCCCGGATCATAGGCGACGACATCCTTGCCGAAACGCATCGGCCTGCCGTCCGCTCTCACAGCCCGGCCCGGCGCCACCAGGGAGTTCGTGCTGCCGTGGCCCGGTACCAGCACCATGGCGCTCAGCGATCGGAAACCGCCCGGTATGACGATCCCGTCGATGCCTCGCCGGGGGAGTGGGTGGACCGGCACGAACACGAAATGCCAGTTGAACAGCGCCACCGCGAACCCCACTCCGGCGATGGCCGCCGGGATATCGGCGCGGCGCGAGCGATGCAGGCCGGCCACGACCATCACGACCAGACGCCCGGCGTAGAGGGCGAACAACAGCAGCACCGTCTTGAAATAATGATGCAGCTGGAACCGCCACAGGCCCACCGGATGCAGATCGCGGTAGCAAAGGAATAGCACCAGATCCCCCGCCAGCGCGGCGCCGACCAGCCCATGCGCCGCGCGTCCGGCCCGTCCCGGTCGGATCAGGGATGCCGCCAGCCCGGCGGCCCCGGCGACGATCCAGGGGAACGCCTGCGCGAGCCCGATGCCATCCGGCAGCAGCGGTGCCGGGTTGATCATCATCGACACCCAGCGGAACCGCAGCAACCCGAACTCGAAGCCGATCTTTCCGGAAGACGCGACGTAGGGGCTCGGATGCGGGCCCCAGACCGCGAGATACGCCGCCGCCATGATGCCCAGCGACATGGAGGCGCCAGCCGCGACGGACGCGGCCGCTCGCCATCCACGGGCTCCCCACGGCCGCCGCGGCCCCGCCAGCCAGAAGGACCCTGGCACCACCACCGCGAGAATCACGAGGCCGTCCGCCGGTCGGAATCCTCCCACCAGGCCGGCCAGCACGCCGGCCGCGATGCCGTGGCGGACCGGGCGACCGGATTGCCCGATCCCGAGCATCAACCATAGCGCTCCGAGAAAGCAGGGCGTTTCCGGCGTGGTCGACCAGGGCGTGATCCAGTCCTGGGTCACGACGGTCGGCAACGCCGCCGCGATCGCGAACGCGGCGGCGCCGAGCGGCACCGACCACCGGCCGGCATCGAGCAGGCGGCACCCCAATCCCATGCAGCAGGCGAGCGCCGCCAGGAAGCACGCGAGGTTGGGCAGGAGAAATGGGTCCAGCGGCGTGAGCCGGGTGAACGGAGCCCCCAGCAGGGGATAGCCCGGCAGATACCAATGCAGTGCCGGATCGGTCAGCCCGCGCCCCCAGGCCAGGGCCGCCCGCAGGTAGAGCCACTGGTCCCACCAGTTCCACCATCGCATGTCCGGGCCGCTGACCGGATCGGACCCGTGCAGCGAGGCCAGCTCGGGCACCGCGCGCGGGGTCATGCCGGCGTGCAGCGCCAGGAACCGCCACGCGGCGAGCGCGAAGGCGGCCGCGACGAACATCGGCACCGCTCGCCGCCCGGCCCGCTCCCAGGCGGAAGGACCCCGTCGGTGCCGGAGCGTGCGGAGCCGGCGCAGATCCGCCGAGAGGTCTGCCGCCCCGGGCGCGAGCGGCCTGCCGTCGCGGGGGAGGGCGGGCGGGCTTGCCGCCACGAGGCTCAGGAACCTCACGCCGACCAGCACGAAGGCGACGATGAGCAGCATCGGGGTTCTCGCACCGGACGAGCATCGGCCCGGGGAACAGGTGCCGCTGTCCCGGAGGGTGCGGAGGCGCGCCCGGGTTCGCGCCGGATCGGCCGGTGGAGGAATGGGCCGGGCTAGGTGCCGCATGGAGCGGTGCATGGTGTCCTGATGAGGTTTCCCGACGCGGCCGGGTCGCGGCCATCGTCCGTCGGGGCAAGCCGCACGGCGCCGGACCGGTCGTCCGACGCCAGGGGCGATCCTATTCGAACGGGCTGACGCTGCTGCGCTTGCTCAGCAGCGACAACAGCTCGCGCCTCGTGTCGCCGTTGTCGCGGAAAACGCCCAGCATGCGGCTGGTGACCATGGACACGCCCGGGCGGTGCACGCCCCGGGTGGTCATGCACTGGTGACCGGCTTCCAGCATCACCGCGACCCCGTGCGGCTGCAGCACCTGGTCGATGGTGTTGGCGATCTGCGCGGTGAGGCGCTCCTGCACCTGCAGGCGGCGGGAATACACCTCCACCACGCGGGCGAGCTTGCTGATGCCCACCACGCGCGAGCGGGGCAGGTAGGCCACGTGCGCCAGTCCGATGATCGGCACCATGTGGTGTTCGCAATGGCTCTCGAAGCGGATGTCGCGCAGCAGCACGATCTCGTCGTAGCCCTCCACCTCCGAGAAGGTGCGGCTCAGGATCTCGTGCGGGTCCTCGGCATAGCCCCGATAGAATTCCTCGTAGGAGCGGACCACCCGGCCGGGAGTATCCAGCAGCCCCTCGCGCGACGGGTCCTCGCCCGCCCAGCGCAGCAGGGTGCGAACCGCTTCCTCCGCCTCGGTGGCGGTGGGGCGTTGCGCGTCGGAGAAGGGCTCCGCCGCGTCCGAACGATGATCCATGTCTGTGAACTTCAACTCGCGATGAGGACGGCCGCACGGCGGCCCGCTAGTGGACGATCCCGGACTGGTGCGGGCTGTCCAGGCTGAAGGTGGGGATGCGGACGTCGAACCGCTCCCCGGTGGCCGTCACCACCATGTGGTAGACGCCGCGCATGAAGCCGGACGGCGTTTCCAGCGGCGTGCCCGACGTATACTCGAACGCCTCGCCGGCCCCCAGCTGCGGCTGCTCGCCGACCACCCCTTCGCCTTCCACTTGCTGGACGCGGCCGGCGGCGTCCGTGATGTGCCAGGTGCGGCGCAGCAGGCGCACGGTGTCGCGGCCCTGGTTCTCGATGCGGATGCGGTAGGCCCAGAGGTATTGCCGCTCCTCGGGCTGCGACTGGTCGTCGAGGAAGAACGAGCGCACCGCCACCCGGATGTCGCGGGTGGTGGCGCAGAAGGCTCCTTCGGCTTCGGCGAGGCTGTCGGGGGCATCGGGGTCCGGCAGCATGTCGGGCGGCAGCGTGTGTTTCTTCATCGCGCGATCAACCTCGGCGTCCGTTCCCCGGGCTTCCCGGCGAAACCGTTCCCTGGGCGACAGCCTCCGCTTATTCCGCGGCCTCGCGCGCGTCCAGCGCCGAAAGCGCCGCGCCGAGATCGTCCTCCAGGTCGAGCGCGTCTTCCAGCCCGACCGACAAGCGGATCACCCCGTCGGTGATGCCGAGGCGCGCCCGCTCCTCCGCGCCCACCCGCATGTGGGTGGTGGTGGCCGGATGGGTCGCGAGCGACCGGCTGTCGCCCAGGTTGTTGGAGATCGCGACCAGCCGCAGCGCGTTCATCAGCCGGAACGCCTCTGCCTTGCCGCCGCGCACCTCGAAGGCCACCAGCGATCCGCCGTTGCTCATCTGGGCGCGGGCCAGCGCCTCCTGCGGATGATCGGCCCGGAACGGATACCAGACGCGGGCGATGGCGGGGGAGGCCGCCAGGAAGTCGGCGATCCTCGCGGCGTTGGCGGCCATCGCTTCCACGCGGAGCGCCATGGTTTCCAGCCCCTTGAGCAGAACCCAGGCATTGAACGGCGACATCGCCGGGCCGGTGTTGCGGATGAAGGGCTGGAGCACGTCCTCGACCCATTTCGCGCGGCCCAGCACAGCGCCGCCCAGCACCCGGCCCTGGCCGTCGATATGCTTGGTGCAGGAATACACCACCACGTCCGCGCCCAGCTCCAGCGGCTTCTGCCCGAGCGGCGTCGCGAACACGTTGTCCACTACCACCATCGCGCCGGCCGCGTGCGCCAGATCGCACACCGCGCGCAGATCCACGATCTCCAGCATCGGGTTGGACGGCGTTTCCAGCAGCACCGCCTGCGTCGGCACGCTCAGCGCCTCGCGCCATTGCGCGAGATCGGCGCCGTCCACGAACACGCATTCGATGTCGTAGCGGGGCAGCAGGTTGGCCACGATCCAGTGACAGGAACCGAACAGGGCGCGCGCCGCCACGATGCGGTCGCCCGCCTTGAGGTGGCTCAGCAGCGCCGAGCTCACCGCCGCCATGCCGGTCGCGGTGGCGCGGCAGGCTTCCGCGCCTTCCAGCAGGGCCATCCGCTGCTCGAACGCCGACACCGTCGGGTTGCCGAACCGGCTGTACTGGTAGTGCGACACCTCGCCGGTGAAGGTTCGTTCCGCCTGCTCGGCGCTGTCGTAGACGAAGCCGGAGGTGAGGAACATCGCCTCGCTGGTTTCCCCGAACGGCGTGCGTTCCAGGGCGCCGTGGAGCAGCAGGGTGGCGGGTCGCAGGGGGCGGGCGGAAGCGTTGTCGGTCATCGCGGTCAAGATCCCGAAGCCGGCGGCGAGGCTGCCGGCCGTATGCCGCGCCATCGCCGCCTCGTGGCGGAAACGCCGGCCTGGATGCCGCAGGGACAGGAGCCGCGGCCTGCGCCGCGCTTCCCCGCCACAGCCTCTTTAGCGCGCTTGTTTCACCTCGCCGCAAGCCGGCCGATCAAATCGCGAGGGACCCGGCCGCTCGCGCGGTCGGCTCGCCCCCTTCGTAGAAGCCTCCCCGCCGGTCCGTCAATGCGCTCCGCCGACGCCGCCCGCTCCCGCCGGTTGCGGCGCCGCGCGGGGCACGATATGGAAGGGGCCATGTGTCCGGTGGCATTCCCCCGGCCACCGCGCCCGGTTCCCGGGCGGGTGTAGTTCAATGGTAGAACGGCAGCTTCCCAAGCTGCATACGAGGGTTCGATTCCCTTCACCCGCTCCACCGCGCCTTCCCTCCGACGCCGCGGGGTCACTCGTCTCCGTTTCGCGCCAGATACAGCACCGACACGAAATGCCGTTCCAACCGGCCGCCGAACCGGTCGCGCACCAGTGCGCCGATCGCCGAGAGGGCCGCCTCGCGGGCGGCGGACATCGCCTGGCTCACCTGCGAGAAGGTGGCGGTGAGCGCGACAGTGGCGTCCGCATCCATCGCCGTTCGCCAGCGGAAACGCTGTGCCGTGCACGCGCCGAACCCGGCGGCACGCAGATCGGCGAGTCGTGCCGGTTCGTCCAGCGCGAACGGGGCGCGACCCGTCCGCAAGGTTCGCGAACTGGGCAAGGCGCAGAAGATCGGCGCGCAGGCCTCGGTGAACGGATCGGCGAGATCGGGGTCGGTGAATACCGTCCACCACATCGCCCACAGGCCCCCCGGACGCAGGGCCCTTCTGGCCTGCCGGAGTGCGGGACGCTGGTCGAGCCAGTGGAAGGAGGTGGCCGCGACGCCCAGATCGAACTCCCCGGCGCCCAGCGCCGCCTCCTCGAAGGGTTCCCGCCGGATTTGCAGCCGGTCGCCCGGGGAAGCGGCGCGCCGTTCCAGGTAGGCCGCCAGCCGGGCGTCGGGTTCGATGGCCACCAGCCGGCGCGGGGATCGCCGCAGCAGCGGCAGCGTGGCCGCGCCCGTGCCGGGACCGACCTCGAAGACGCTCGCGTCCCTGAGGGAACAGGCGGCGTCCACCGCGTCCCAGAGGGCGGAGGGATAGGACGGCCGCGCCGCCGCGTAGCCTTCCGGATCATGCCCGAAGGCGCGGCGCCCGGCTTTCAGCGGCAGCATGGGGAAGGCATCGCCGTCGTCCGCGGGACCTTCCGCCCTTCCGGCGGCACGGGATGTCGCGTCGCTCATCGGGTTCCGGCGGCCGGCCGCGGGGGCAGTCCCTGGGGGTAGTCACTGGGAGTGGTCCCTGGGGGCAGTCCCTGCGGCCAGACCCCGCGACTTATCGCGGGGCCGGAACGGCGCCCTTCTCCTTCACCGCGGCCTGGTGGCGTTCCACCGACTGGCGGAGGTTGCCGATGGGGGCCGCGGGCAGGGTGTCCTGGTAGGTGGTGCCGTTCCATATCCAGCGGTCGTGATCGCCCACGATCAGGTCGTGCACCCCCTTGTGCCGGTGGGTGGACACCTTCACCGGCCCACTGACGGAATCGAGCACCTTGGTCCAGCCGTCATCGCGGCGCAGATACACCGACGTCGAGCAGCCGGCGGATCCGCAGAGGCTCGCGGACTGGATCTGCACGAACAGCGCCTGCTGCCGCGCGCCCGTGCCCGCCAAGGGCGCCGAGCCCACCAGCACCACCGGGCTCTCGTTGCGCTTCGCGGCCGAGGCAAGATCGTCGGCATTAAGCTGGCGGGCGGCCTGGTCCAGCGCCGTGCCCGGCTGCTGGGTCAGCACCACCGGCCCGGTGTTGGGTTCGGCCGTCCTGGAGTGGCGGGCGGCCTCTGCCCCGCCAGGCACGGCCACCAGGGAGATCGCCACCGCCAGCAGCGAGGGAAGAAGGACGGGAAAGGCGCGGCGTGTCATGCTGCGAGGACCGGTTCCAGAAAAGCGCGGCCCCTATGTAGGGGTGGCGAGCCGTTGAAACGAGATGATTCGATGCTGCAACCTTCCCCTTCGGGTCCGGACGTGGCCGCGCTGCCGCAGCCGGGCCCCTACCGTCACTACAAGGGCGGGCTCTACACCCTGATCTGCGTGGGCCGCCATTCGGAAACGGAGGAATGGCTGGTGACCTATCGGGCCGAGGCGAGCGGGGACTACTGGGTGCGTCCGCTGGCGATGTGGCGCGAATCCCTGACGCATGGCGATCGCATCGTGCCCCGCTTCGCGCCGCTCTGAGCCTCACGGATGTAATAATATCCGCAATGCGTCCGGGAAGCGTCTCACGACGGAGACGCCGCGCGATTTCCGGTATAGGGGAAGAGGGCGGCGGAACGGGGACCGATCATCCCGGGGCGCCGCTTTCTCATCCCTTCCTGGAGCGATCATCCCATATGTCTGTCTCGCTGCCCTTGCTCGTGACCCATGGGGGCAAGTTCCACCTGGATGAGGTGTTCGCCTATGCGGTGCTGCGCCGGGCGCTCCAGCTCGGGCCCAGCGGCAGCGACCACCTGCTGGTGCGCACCCGCGATCCGGCGCGCATCGCGGCGGGGAAGATCGTGTGGGACGTCGGCACGGTCTATGACGAGGCGACGGAACGCTACGACCATCATCAGCGCGGCGCGCCGCTGCGCCCCGACGGCACGCCCTACAGCTCGGCTGGCCTGGTCTGGCGCATCTATGGCGAGCGCGCGGTGCTCGCGGTGCTGGGCGGCCGCGACGCCGACTTGGCGGGCCCGATCGCCGCGGAGATCGATGGCGGCATGGTCCGGCGCATCGACGAGGTCGACAACGGGATCGGACCGGAAGGGGACAGCCTCGGGCTCAGCGGCCTGATGGGCGACTTCAATCCGCCCTGGGATGCCGCCGGCGGCGACGCCGCGGCCGACGCGGCCTTCCTGGACGCGGCGGAACTGGCGGACGGCCTGTTGTGCCGGCGCGTCGCCCGGGTGGCGGCCCGGCTGCGCGGGGCGGCCCTGGTGCGCCAGGCGTTCCGGAGCGCCGCCGATCCGCGCATCCTCGAGCTCGATCGCGGCATGCCCTGGAAGGACGTGGTGTTCGCCGACGGGCTGCCGGTGCTTTTCGGCATCTATCCCGCGTCCAACGGCAACTGGATGGTGGATGCCGTGCCGCCCGAACCCGGCTCCTTCGCCCAGCGCCTGCCGCTGCCCGCCGCCTGGGCGGGGCTGCAGGACCAGGCGCTGGCGGACATTTCCGGCGTGCCGGACGCGGTGTTCGTGCATCTGCGCTGCTTCGTCGCCGCCGCGCGCAGCCGCGAAGGCGCCCGGGCCCTGGCGGCGCGCGCGATCGCGCTGGCGGAAGAAACGCCCTGAGAAGCGACGCTTTCCCGCCGCTTCCGGCCCTGCACTCTCCCCGCGGGGCGGTCAGACCCTCCGGGCGGGGATGTCCTTCTCCTGGCGCCTGATCAGCAGCCAGACCCCCGACAACAGGAAATAGAACGCGCCGAACCCCGCATACCCCACCAGCTTCGCCGCCGTGTCGGTCACCGACAGGGGCGCCAGCAACGCCTGCCTCACGAAGAACGCCCCGGCCAGGGTGGATTGCGCGCCGCTGAGGATCATCGCCCACTGGGCGCCATGGTGCCGCCAGCGCCGTACGCCGGTGGCGAGCTGCAGCAGCCCGGCCAGGGCGGCCCATACGCCCAGCACGACGAGAATGCTGTTCGGCCGGTGCAGCGCTGCCAGCACCGCCAATGCGACCAGGGCGCTGGCCGCACTGTTGAGCGCCTGCGACGGATTGCGCGCGACGCCGCCGTTTCGGCGGGCATCCAACAGGTTGGCGATGGAATCGATGGCCGGATAGGCCACCAGCAGCGCCGCTGCGACCGGGGGCATCGATCTCCCGACGGAAAGCACGATCCCGATCCAGACGGCGGAAGCCGCCGCCCGGCTCAGGTAGTAGGCCGGCAGCCATCGGGTGCTGGGGTGGTTGCGAGGGGTGGATGGGATGGAAGCCGACATCGGCATGAGCATTCTCCTGTTCCGACTCTACCTACTAGTAGGTATGAGGCGGGAAGGAAATGGCGTGTATCGCCGCCGCGGGGCTATATCCACCGCGCAAACCACGGAAACCCGACGTGCAGGAACAATCGACCGCGGACCGGATCCTGGCCGAGGCCCGGCGCCTGGTGATGGCGCGCGGCTATAACGGCTTCAGCTACGCCGACATCGCGGACGCGGTGGGGATCAGGAAGGCCAGCATCCACCATCATTTCGCCGCCAAGTCCGACCTCGTGCGCGCCGTGGTGGAACAGGCCCGCGACGGCTTCCGGGGCCATGCGGGCCAGATGCGGGACGCGAACATCGGCCCGCGCGACCAGCTGCGTGCCTACGTGGCGTACTGGGAGCGCTGCATCCTCGACGACACCGACGCCTTCTGCGTGGCCGCCGTGCTGGCCGCCGAACTGCCGGCGCTTCCCGAGGACGTGGCGACGGCGGTGCAGGCCCATTTCCGCGATTCCACCGGGTGGCTCGCGCGTATCCTCGACGACGGCGTGGCCGAAGGCACGGTAAGGCTTTCGGGCGCACCGGCTTCCGAGGCCGACGCCTTTCTGTCGGCGATCTACGGCGCGATGCTGTCGGCGCGTGCGTTCCGGGATGTGGGACGCTTTCTCGACACCGCCGCGCTGTTGTTGTCGCGAGTGATGGTTCTGCGATGACCGGGTGCCCGTCCCGGCCTGTGCGGGCACCGCTGCGCCGTCCCTGAGTCCCGGATGCTTGAGGGCTTGCCGGCGTCGCCGTGGCCGCCCCGGTGCGGGGGGTGTCAGGGGTCGGGAACGGACGGGGCCGGCGCGCCGACCGGTCGGCCGATCGGGCTGGCGGGCCACAGGACCTCGTGCCTGTCTGGCGGAAACGTCCGGCGAGGAAACCGCCTCCCTGCGGTGCACGCCGCGAAGGTCCGGACGCTGCCCCGCGGCGGACGGGGCCAGGGCGATCCGCCGAGGCGGACACGATCGAAGGGGCGTCGCGCACCGGATGATGATCGCGCCGAGATTTGCGGTGTCGGCCGCCGCGACCGGTTCGCACCGGCGCGGAAGGCCGCCGGGAAACTCCGCGCCAATACGGGAATCTCGCCAGCGCCGCCGCCCCCGTCAACCCGACGAGTTGCGGAGCAGCAAGGCCGCGCATGACCGTCCGGGTCGGGCGAGAGGAGCGCCTCGCACCGTCGGCGACGCTGGGCTCGAACCAGATGTCGCCGGAAGGCGACCGGGCGGCGAGCAACGCCTCGGTGCGAGGGAAGAACAACGATGCGTCCGCCAGCGCGTCCGCTCGTGCCCCTTGCCGTATCCGAGGCTATTCCCCCGCGATCTTCAACCCGAACTGTCGCGCAAGCTCCGTGCGGTAGGCGCGCTGGCGCAGCCGCTCCCCGTCCAGCACCGCGGGACGGCCGCCCACCAGCCGGTGGATGCGCGCCACCTCGCCCAGATGGGTCTGCGCCGCCAGGGTGTGGGTGGCGCTGTCGCCGTGGCGGCGATGGATGTTCAGCGGCGCCGCCACATAGGCCACCTGCGCCCCTTCCTGGCTCAGCAGCTCGATGTAGAGGCGCCAATCGCCCGCGATGCGGAAGCTCACCAGCTCCTCGCCGCACCGCGCCAGGGCCGCGCGCAGGGCGTCGCGACGGAAGATCGCGCCGCTGACGTTGAGGATCAGGTTGCGCTCGGCGAGGCAGGTGCGCACGAAGCCGGGCCCGTCATGCAGGCCGTCCGCCTCGAGAGCGGCGCCGGCGGTGGCGGCGTAGTACGGCTTGTAGCTGTCGCTCACCGCGTTGCCGTTTCCATCCACCGCGCGGCTGTCGCAGAACGCCATCACCGCGCCGGGCGCGTCGGCCACCGCCGCGGCCAGGCTTTCCAGCAGCCGCGGGTCCGCGGCGTCGTCCGCCTCGGCGATCCATACCCAGTCGCCGCGCGCCTCGGCCGCCGCGCGCTGCCATTGGCGGAACACCGAGCCGGAGTTGCGGGTGTTGGCCACCACGCGCACCTCTCGGTCCCATTCCGCGGCGGCGGCGCGGGCCTCGGCCACGCTGGCGTCGCCGGAGGCGTCGTCGAGAACCACGATCTCCTCCACCGGGAAGCCCTGGGCGAAGATCGAGGCAAGGCGCTGGCGCATGTAGCGGGCGTAGTTGAAGCTCGGCACCACCACCGACACGCGGGGCATGGCGGGCTGGGCCAGCGCCAGCAACTGCCGGGCATAGCGGCTGAACTCGAACTGTCGCGCCATGAACCGGCCGATGCGCGCGCGCTCGGCCGCGTCCTCCTCCTGGCAGTCGAGGGCCATGGCGAGGGCGGCGCGGGCCATGGCGTCCACGTCGCCAAGCGGCACGGAACGGCCGCCGTCGAGTTCGGCCAGAAGGGCGGGGATGCCGCCCGAGCCGTCGAAGGCGGTCACCGGCAGTCCGGCGGCCAGCGCCTCCATCACCACGGACGGCAGCGGATCCTCCCGCGAGCACAGCACGAACCCGTCGGCCGCCGAGAGATGGTCGCCGATTTCCGCCACCCGGCCGGCCAGGTGGAAGGTGCCTGCGGCCAGGGCTGCGTCGAGTTCCGCGCGCAGGGACGCGCGCAGCCCCGGATCGATGTCGCCCAGCCACAGGCAATGAACGTTGCGATGGCGCCGACGGCCGCCGGTGGCGCGCTTCTGCAGGAGGCGCCACAGCTGCACGAACAGGTCGAACCCCTTGCGCAGGTCGCCATAGCCGGCCCCCACCAGCAGGACGTCGCCGGTGTCCAGCGCCAGGCGGCGGCGCAGGGCGGTGCGGGCGCGGCGGGAAAAGCGGTTCTGCTTGTAGAGCCCCTGCGGCAGCACGGCGACCGGCGGCACCCGGCCGGCCAGCAGCGGTTGCACCGCGTCCCGCACCGCGACGGACGGAAACACCATCGCATCCGCCTGTTCCGCCGCCGCGCGCAGCCCGTGGACGAGGTTCTTCTCCGCCAGCAGGGTGGGCAGTTCGTGCACCAGCAGCACCGTCCGCATCCCGTGCCGCGCGAGGGCGGGGATCGCGACCGCCGCGGCGCTGGTGTTGACGATCGCCACCCCCGTGCCGCCGTCGCGCAGGCGCCGGGCGGCATCCTCCAGCGCCTCGTCGCCCGCGAGCCCGGTGTCCGCGAGCACCGTGGTGGTGCCGGCGGCGCGGTAGTCGTCGAGCAGCGCGCCGCCGCCCAGCAGCAGGAACTCGATCTCGAGGCCGTGCGTGCGCCGCAGGTGGCGCCCCAGCGCCAGCAACAACATCTGCGCGCCCGCCGGAAACGCGTCGTGTCCCACCAGCAGCAGGCGCGACCGGATGCCGCCCTGGCCGAGCCCGGTGGCGGCGCGGGCGGTGGCGTTGAGGAAGGCGCTGCCGTGATGGACGTCCGGTTCCAGATAGGCGCCCTCGGCCCACTCGTTCCAGGCGTTCACGCACACGATCGCCTCGCCCAGGAACCGTTCTGTCTGCGCGCGCTGGATCAGGCCGCCGAGCCAGCGCTCATAGAGCGCCGGGGTGGAGCCATGCAGCACCAGTCCCGCCCCCTGCCGGCGGGCGTCGTTGTCCCAGGACGGGGCGGCGGTGCGGATCAGCGGAAAGGGCGCCGGCGGCTCGGCCACCGCCGCCTCGGCCACCGCGCCGTAATCGAACACCTGGGCCGAGAAGTCGGTATCCAGCACCGACAACCGGTCGTTGATGCATTGGTGGCCGCGCACCAGCTTGTGCGGCGGGAACTCGATGGCGCCGTCCAGCCCGTGCGGCCTGGGGTCCTCGTCGTTGAAGCTCTGCGACATCACCAGGATCGGATCCTCGCCGCAGCGTTCCCGGAACAGCCGGCGCCAGCGGGCCACGGTGTCGGCGACATCTCCGATCAGCCCGATGCGATAGATCATCAGCAACGGACGGCCGCCCACGCGGATATAACGCGGATCGGCGAAATGGCGGCCGAAGCAGTCGATCAGCCCGGGCTCGTCTTCCGGCCGGTAATCCTGGCCGATCAGCACCTCGTTCTCAGAGCCGTCCCAGCGGCGGCTCCAGTTCTCGTTGGCCCACATCAGGCAGAACGGCATGTCCAGCGACCGGTCGGCCAGCATGTTCTCCACCGGCTTTTCCAGCAGGCGGGTGCCGTTGAACCAGTAGAAATAATAGACGAAGCCGCCGATGCCCGCTTCCAGTGCCAGCCTGATCTGCCGGCGCAGCGTTTCCGGATCATCCAGCCGGTAATGGCCGAGATCGCGCGGGATCCGCGGCTGGTAATGGCCGGCGAAGCGGGGCAGCCCGCGCGAGATATTGGTCCATTCGGTGAAGCCGTCGCCCCACCAGCGGTCGTTCTCCGCGATGGGATGGAACTGCGGCAGGTAGTACGCCAGCACCAGGGCACGGCGGATCGCCGACGCGGGAAGCGGCCGCCGTTCCTCGAAGAACGGGCCGGGCTGGGTGTTGCGGCGCATCTCCCGCGGCACGGTGGTTTCCGTGGCGGGCATGCTGGGGAACACGCCCGGCTGGTCGCGGTGGCGCATGAAATGGAGGAGGGGATTGGCTTCCGGATCGCCGCCGAGATAGCGCTGCCGGTAGAAGGTGGGATCGAACTCGGGAAACGGGCGCCGGGCTTCGCGGAAGCCCTGCACCATGTAGTGCTCGAGCGGATCGATGCCGGCCTCGGCCACGTCCGGGTAGCTTTGCAGATAGAACGGCGTATCGAACTCGGCCATCGCGCTGTGGCGGCCGTCGGCCCGGTTGAGCAGGTAGTGGCGCAGGCAGGAAGTGCCGTCCGGCACCTCGTAGGTGCGGGCGTACCAGGCCGGATCGAACCAGGCGCTCGGCCGCCGCCCTTCCGCCTCGCCGCGCAGGATGTAGTGCACCAGCGGGTCGATCGCCGCGGCCGCGACGTCCTGGTGGTTGTCGAGATAGAAGCTGGGATCGAAATAGGAGTTCGGCTTGCGCCCTTCGCGCCACCCGTGGACATGGTAGTGCACCAGCAGTTCGGCTCCGAGGCCGGTCTGGTCGGGATATTGGCGCCGGTAATAGTCGGGATCGAACAGGCCAGAGCGCTGGAGGATCAGAAGCCCGTTGCCGCTCGGGGTGTTCGAACAAGGCACCATGACGCGTTCACTAACATTTGGTTAATGAACCGTATCCGCAACGACGATCGCTCGTAAAGCATGTCCTGCGGCCGGTGTCGAATTCCTTTCGGCGCCGCATCGAGCGTCAGCATGGATCTTCCGCATCGGCCAGGGAGTGGGATGAATCTCTTCCGGGGGATGCCTAGAATCTCGACGTCGAGGCTGGCGGAGTCCGGCCGCTCTGTCCGCCGAAGGCCGCATCCCGCGATGCGGTAGTCGGGCTTCCTGCATCGGCGGCTTGCGCTGGAGTGGGGCGGGGATGGCCCGTCTTGTCCCTTTCTCGCGGGTGGGGGCCGGTGGCGGCGCCGGTCCCATCACGAGCTCCCGGGCCGATGGTGCCTGCTCCTCGCGATCGGGCGGCCGCGGCCACGACATTCCGGGGATGGGTGACGGATCGCCGAGCCTTTGGCATGGTGCGGCGGCCCATCGACCGGCCGTTCTCCATGGACCAGACACCGCCCGCTCCCCCGCCCGCCGAGTCTCCGGCCTCCATCTCCCCCCTACCTGCGGTGGAGCATCAGCATGTCCGCTTCGCCGAAGGGCTGGAGCTGGATTGCGGACGCCGGCTGGCCCCCGTCGAGATGGCCTATCAGACCTACGGCCGCCTCGATGACCGGCGGGCGAACGCCATCCTGGTGTGCCATGCCCTGACCGGCGACCAGTACGTGGCGGAACAACAGCCGATCACCGGCAAGCCCGGCTGGTGGGCGCGCATGGTCGGGCCGGGGCTGCCGATCGACACCGACCGCTTCTTCGTGGTGTGCGTCAACGTGCTGGGCGGCTGCATGGGCTCCACCGGACCCCGCTCGCCGCGCCCGGACGCGGCCGGCGGCGAGCCCTGGGGAACGGATTTCCCCCCCATCACCCTGCAGGACATCGCCCGCGCCCAGGAGAAGGTGATCACCCACCTCGGCATCGACCGGTTGTTCGCGGTGATCGGCGGGTCCATGGGCGGCATGCAGGTGCTGGCCTGGGCGGCGCTGTTTCCCCGGCGCGTGTTCGCGGCGGTGCCGATCGCCACCGCTTCCTTTCATTCCGCGCAGAACATCGCCTTCAACGAGGTGAGCCGCCAGGCGATCTTCGCCGATCCCGACTGGAACAACGGGCGCTACTGGACGAACGGACGGGTGCCGGCGCGCGGCCTCGCGGTGGCGCGCATGATGGCGCACATCACCTACCTGTCGGAGGAAGCACTCACGCGGAAGTTCGGGCGCCGCACCCGGCGCGAGGCGACGGTGCCCGCCCCGATCGGCAGCGCCGCGCCCGCGCAGTCGCCGCTGGGGCTGTTCGGCGAGATGTTCGAGGTGGAAAGCTATCTCCGCCACCAGGGATCGAGCTTCGTGCGCCGGTTCGATGCCAATTCCTATCTGACCGTCACCCGGGCGATGGACTATTTCGACCTCGCGGCGGACCATGATGGCGATCTCGCCGCCGCGTTCCGCGGCACGCCGACACGCTTCTGCGTGATCTCGTTCTCGTCCGACTGGCTGTTCCCGACCTCCCAGTCGCGCCTGATCGCGCGCGCGCTCAACCAGGCGGCGGCCAACGTGTCGTTCGTGGAAATCGAGACCGACAAGGGCCACGACGCGTTTCTGCTGGACGAGCCGGCGCTGGACCGTACGCTGCGCGGGTTCCTGCAGGGCTGCGCCGAGCATGCCGGCCTCGCGCCGGGGGTGGCGGCCTGATGCGCCTCGACCAGAGGCTGATCGCCGAGATGATTGAGCCCGGCACGCGCGTTCTGGATATCGGCAGCGGCGACGGCTCGCTGATCGAGCATCTGTTCCGCACGCGGAACTGCGATGCGCGCGGCATCGAGCTCGACATGGCCGAGGTGACGCGTTCGGTCGCGCACGGGCTGCCGGTGATGCATGGCGATGCCGACACCGATCTTGCCCATTACCCGGACTGCGCGTTCGACTACGTGGTGCTGTCGCGCACGCTCCAGGCGGTGGAACGGCCGCGCGAGGTTCTGCGCCAAATGCTGCGCATCGGCAGCCGGGCGGTGGTGTCGTTCCCCAATTTCGGCCACTGGCAGCTCAGGGCGCAGCTGCTGCTGGGCGGCCGGATGCCGATGACCGAAACCTGGGGCCGCCCCTGGTACGAGACGCCCAACATCCATCCCTGCACCATCCGGGACTTCTTCGTGCTGTGCCGGCAGGAGGGCTATGCGGTGCGCCGCTGGATGGCCATCGACGAGAAGGGCGAGCGGGCGCCGTGGCGCCGCTTCCCCGGGCTCGCCAACCTCTTCGGCGAACAGGCGATGTTCCTGCTGGAGCGGTGAAGACCGGTCCGGATATGCCTATCGGGTTGGCAGTTCCGGGCGTGATCTGCACACGAGGCATGCAATTCCGGATATGGACCGGGCGGTAGGGTCAGCCTAGATCACCGGCGCGGCGCCCGGAGCTTCCCTCGGGAAGCGTCCCGGCCGCGCCGTTTCCGTTCTCTCGCGACGCTTCCGCCCGCCGGTTCCGGATCACGGTCCGGCACGGAGGGCGTCGCCATCCGGTTGCAGGACCACCACGATGAGCGCCACCACGTCCACCGTTTCCGCTTCGGGCAAGATGCCTGTTCTCCGCGCCGATGCGCTGTCCCGTCTCGCCAATCTCGTGGTGATGCTGGCGGTCGCCGCCGGCGCCGTCGGGATCTGGCTGCTGGCCCGCTGACGCTCCGTCAGGACATCTCGGCGCGCCGCTCAGTGCGGCAGGCAGGCGCCCGCCCCTTGCTCCTGACGGGCCCCCGGGATGGTCAGGGGCAACAGGGCCGCGAAGGCATGCCGCCTCACCGCATCCGCGCCCCGGTCCATCAGGATGCCGGCGGCTTCCAGCTGTAGCACCACCCTGAGGGCTGCGTCCCCGGCTAGGGCCGCCGCCCGCTCGTTGGTGAAGAAGCGGAGCACGGCATAGGCGTCGTCCGGGCGGCCTTCCGCTTGCAGCGCGAGAACGTCGAGCAACAGCTCCTCGTCCGGCGACGGGTGCTCCTGGCACAGGCAGCGCAGCTCTGGGGGGCGGATATGGCCGTTCTCGAGCGCCCGCAGCATGTCCTCGAGGGCATGGAGGGTTTCGTCGTCCAGGGTCCGGCAGGCAGCGACCACCGCCGGGGGCACCTCGCGGAGGCGGCGCGCGATGAACAGGCCGCGCAGCGCCTGCAGGACGAGGCGGTCGGTGCCGGCGATCGCGCCAGGCGGGGTGGAAACCAGCTGCATGATCGTTCTCCGCACGTCGGTGCGCCCCCGGGGGACATCCCAGGGACGCACCCGACGCTACATGAGAACGATTATCATACGCAAATGATGAGGCTGCCGTTCCTCAGGTGAAGTCCGGTTCGCCCGACGTCAGGTCGGGGCGGCTCTGCCGCAACCGGCGGACGCCCAGGGTGCCGAGGCCGGCCAGCGCCACGCCCAGCAGGAAGATCTTCAACGCGGTGCCCATTGGCCCACTCCTTTCGGCAAAAGAGGATGGTTCCTCCAACGCCCGGAACCGGCCGCGGCTCCCGGCGACCGGGAGTTGTTTCACCGGCGGAAGGTCACCACCAGCACGTCGCGGAACGCCGGCTGACCCGGGCGGAGGGGCTGCACCGCGGTGACCCCGTGCGCCACCCGGGCATCGTCCACCAGCGCCGCGTCCAGGGGGCTTTCAAGGGTGAAGGAGCCAAGCATCCGGCCCTGCGGGTTCTGGATCGCGGTGTCGCCGCGCTCGATGTTCTCGCGCGCCACCAGCAGCACCAGCACCCAGTCCACGCCGTCCCGGTGCATCCCCTCCGGGGTCGGCTTGCCGGCCTCGTGGGCGCGCGCTTCCACCCGGAACTGATGTGTTTCCACGTGCCAGGCGGCGGGCCGGAGCGGGGGAGGGGTGAGCCCGTCGAACAGGGCGAAGCAGCAGCGCAGGATCGCCTGCATCGCCGGATGCGCCGCCACATGGTCTTCCATGGGGCTGAACCAGCGCTCGATGCCCCCGTTGAGCGGGTTGTAGTCTCGGCTCTGGTAGTGCGGCTGGTGCGGCTTGCGGTCCACGCCGTCCGCCGACACCGCGAACACCGCGTGCCGACGCCGGCGATAGCGCCCGCCATCGGCCATGTAGCGGTCCATGCCGAGGTCGTTCCAACTCCGCGCGAACCCGTCCCAGTCGCGGAACCCGTAGGGCTCCAGCAGGGGCAGCATGCCGGCCGCCGGAACGAAGGCGTAGCCGTCGGCGGACAGCGTGGCGCCTGGACCCTCGTGGGTGCCCGTGGCGAAGGGGCCGGCAGAAGCGGAATCGGGCTGGGTCATGGGCTGGCCGGAGCGTTGGAAGGTGGAGGAACCGGGAGCGGCAGCTTGGGCACGTTGATGGTCTGGCGGGCGGCCGGCATCGCGATGCCGCCCTCGTCCATGCGCTGGCGCAGGCGGCGGTTGAACTCGCGCTGCACCGGCCAGCGGCCGCCCACCGTGCAGCGGATGGTGCCGCTGATCGCCACGGCGTATTCGCCGAGGCTGTCCACGCCGTTGAGGCCGAAATCCGCCAGGATCAGGTCGGCGAAGGCGGGGTCGCTCCGCAGCTCGGCGCCGATCCCGCGCATCATGTCGCACACCCGGTCGGTGTCTTCCGAGAACGCGATGCTGACGGACACGCTGGCCACCGCGAAGTCGCGGCTCATGTTCGCGACGGTGGACACCGACGAGAACGGAATGATCTGCAGCGACCCGTCGCCGCCGCGCAAGCGGATGGTGCGGATGCTCAGATGCTCCACCGTGCCGGTGACGCCGCCCACGGTAACCGTGTCGCCCACCTGCATGGCGTTCTCCACCAGCAGGAAGATGCCGGTGATGAAGTCCTGCACCAGCTTCTGCGAGCCGAAGCCGACCGCGACGCCGACGATGCCAGCACCGGCCAGCAGCGGGGCGATGTTGACGCCCACCGATTGCAGCACGGTCAGGGTGATGATCACGGCCAGCACCACGAACAGGATGGTGCGCAGGATCGGCAGCAGCGTGCGCAGCCGCACGGCCCGCGCCACCTGCCCGGCATCGTCGAAGCGGCCGATCTGGCGCTCCAGCCCGCTGTTCACCAGCTCCCACACCGCGACGCCCACCACCAGGATGGTGGCCACCGAACCGAGCGCGCCCATCAGCCGCGCGCCGAACGGCGTGCGGGTGAGCCAGGTGATCACGGGAACGTTCCACGCCTGCAGCAGGGCCAGCGCGGCCACCACGAACAGGGCGGACGACACCAGGCGCCGCATCACCGGGTAGTAGTGGCTGAAGCGCCGTTCCAGGGCGGGATGGCGCAGCGCCGTGTCCGGCGTCAAACGGAATACCCGGTCCAGGATGCCCAGCAGCGCGATGCCGATCAGGCGGCAGATCAGCAGCACGGCACAGCTCGACAGGAACAGCGACCACATGCGGCTGTAGCCGTCGCGGATGCGTGCCGCCCACACCACCCACAGCGCGATGTCGAAGAACAGGGCCGCCAGCCACCAATAGGTCGCGAGCAGCACCAGCAGCCGGCCCAGCGGCCGGTCGCGCAGGCGCCGGGGCGGGTGCAGGGCGACCGCGACGGCCTGGCGCGTCTGCCAGATCAGCACCGCGAGCAGCACGTGTTCCACCAGCACCACCGCCCGAATCACCGCATCGGACGCCCGCGAAGGCATGGACAGGACGTGGCCCACCTCCTGGATGCACAGCCCCACGATCGGGACCGCTACCAGCATGGCCCACCAGCGCATCAGGAACGTGGCGCGCGCATCCGACACCGATGTCAGGCGCACGCCCGGCGCATCCGGCGCCAGCAGCATCTCCATCAGCAGGTAGGCGACCCGGCCGATGCCGTAGAGGTTGGTCAGGGTGGTGATCACCAGCTCGGATCGGGCGCTGTCGGCGATCAGCGGCGCGCCCAGATTGCCGACCAGCAGGAACACCAGGAGCGGCATCAGCCGGAGGATGAACCGCAGCAGTGCGAAGGGCAGGCGCCGCAGCACCCGGAGCGTGCGCCGGTGATGCATGGCGTCGCGCTGGCGTGCCTCGGCGTTGCGGGCCGCGCGCTCCGGCGACATGGCATCGTCGGCACTCGGCAACGGCGCCTGCGGCAGCACCGGCGTGGCCGGGGCGCTCGCCGGATAGATCTGCTCGTCCGGATGGACCGGACCGGCCTGCACCGCGCCCGGCACCGCCGGCTCCACCACGGGCAGGTCGAGCGCGGAGCCAGGCACGACGTCAGGCTCGCCGCGAGCGGGCGCCGACCCGGGAACGGGTTCGACGGCGGCGCTTCCCGTCCCGGCGATCGTCGGCGCGCCGTCCTGGGCACGCGCGGAGCCGAGGGCCGCCGCGGACGCGACGGTGGTTGTTTCCGGGCTCGTTCCGGGCCCCGCGGCGGGCGGCGCGGGCGGCATGCCCGCCGGCGCCCCGACATCGGCGCTTTCGGTTCCGGCGATCTGCGCATCCTCTTCCACCGCGCGCGACTGGCGCGACAGCGCGCGCAACGGCCGCCGCAAGGCCAGCAGCACCAGCCGGTCCACCGCCATGGCGATCAGGATCATCGCCACGGCGCGCCATGCCACGTCGACGAACACCACGCGCGAGGCCGGCGCCGCCAGCTCGCGCTCCAGCCAGCGCCCCGCCAGGGCCATGTCCACGAACAACCGCCCGAAGCTCCGGGTGCGGTCGGCCGCGAAGCCGCCCACCTGCCGCAGTTCGGTGCCGAGGCTGCCGATCAGGCTGTCCTGCTCCACCGTGACGCCCTTGGAGGGCGTGGCGGGCGTCGGCGCGGGTTTGGCGGCCGGTGCGGCGGCCTTGGGCGCTGGTGCCGGCGCGGCCGTGGCCGCGCGATGGGGCGTCGGCGTCACGTCGTCGCCGGCCAGGGCCGCGGCCAGGGCCGCGCGCCGGCGCGGGTCGTTCAACAGGCGCAGGATGGCCTGGGAATCCGCATCCTGCCGGGGCGCGGCGTGGGTGGCACCCTTCCGGTCTTCCTGGTCGGCATCCAGGGCATGGCTGTCGCCATCCGCCTCGGCGGCCGTTTGATCGGGAACCTGCTCGTCATGGGCAGCCTGGGACGCGGCATCGCGCACCGCGTCCTGGGCCACGGCGCTTCCGCCCGGGATCGCGGCCGCGAGCAGCAGCGCCAGCAGGGTCGACGCCACGGCCGGCAACCCGCGGAAACCGGGTCTGGGACCGGTGGCGAACGGGGAACCGGCGACGGGAACCGAACGGCTCGCGGGGGCTGCGCTCATCTTTACTCCTCGGTGGAACCCTGATCCCGGACGGATCACGGTCGCGTTCCGGCTGTCAAACCGCCGCCCGCCGGGGCGACATGGCCGCATGGCGGCCCGTGCGATCTCCGTGAACGCCCACCGGCGCCGATCGTGGCGACCCCGGCGCATGAAAACCCGGTCACCGATCCTTCGCGCGGGACGGGCGCGATCCGTCAGCGCTCCCACCAGCAGCGGGCGCGCGCGACGAGCGTGTCGCGGTCGAGGGCGTGGAGCGCGTCCAGCAGCCGTACCTGGAGCGATCCTGGCCCGGCGGCTTCTTCCGCCGCGATCTCCCCGGCCAATCCCGTTAGCACCATGGCGTGCGCGGCGGCCTGCAGGGTGTCGGATGCCGTGGACAGGCAGGCCCCGGTAAGGGCGGTGGCGGTGCAGCCGAGCCCGGTGACGCGCGTCATCAGAGGATTCCCGTTGCCGATCCGCAGCGTCCGGACGCCGTCGGTCACCAGGTCGACCGCGCCGCTGACGCTCACCGCCGCGCCCGTATGGCGCGCGAGGGCGATCGCGGCCGACCGGGCGGCGTCCGCGCCATGCGCGCTGTCCACGCCGCGGCCGCCGCCGGTATCGTCGCTCCCGGTATCGTCGCCGCCTCCGTCGTCACCCGTGCTGCCGTCGGCCGGCGCGCCGCAGAGGCCGGACAGGGCCATGATCTCGGACGCGTTGCCGCGGATCGCCCCGGGCCGGAAGCGCAGCAGGGACAGCGCGAGCTCGGACCGGAACGACAACGGCCCCACCGCGACCGGATCCAGCACCCAGGGAGTGCCCGCCTCCTGCGCCGCCGCCGCGGCCAGGCGCATGGCTCCCGCCGACACCGCGTCCACCGTGCCGAGATTGATCACCAGCGAATCGGCGATCCGCGCGAAGGCGCCGGCTTCCTCCGGCGACATCACCATCGCGGGCGACGCCCCGATCGCCAGCAGGGCGTTGGCGGTGCTGTTGGCCACCACGAGGTTGGTGATGTTGTGCACCAGGGGGCGCCGCGCACGCACCGCGTCCAGCGTGTCGGCCACCGCGCCGGCGAGATCGGGATCGGCGGCCGGGAGGGAGGGATATGGGGCCGGCATGCGGGCGGAACTCCAGGAAGGTGAGGGGCCGGTGCGGCGCGGCGGGGAGCCCTCGGCGGCCGCCAGGATCGACGGAAGAACGGCGACGCCGTTCCCGGGCAGCTCCGTCCCGGGCAGGAAGCGCCGCCTCGGCCGCGACCGCCTCGTGCCTGGAGGCGGCTCGCGACCCGCCCATTGCGCCAGGGCAAGCGCGGTTGTCGAGGTCTCGTGCGCAGGATCGGGCCATGCGTACCCGGCCCCGAGTGGCGTCGGCCTGCCAGGGCGGGGGTGGTAGCGCCCCGGCGGCCCGCCCACTCGCCTGCGATGTGCCATTCCGGAGATCGCCAGGTGAGCGGGGTCGAAGGTGCGCTTCCTTGGCGGAGCCGGCAGCCTGTTCCTATGCTGGGTGTCCTGCGGAAAACGGTTCAGCCATGTCCAATCCCGATTCGCCTTGCGAGATGACGACCGGTGCGGCGCGCGCGCTGTCGGGTCGCTCCCGCGCGGCGTTCCGCCGGAGCGGATGGCTTCTTCTGGCGATGGTGCTTTCGGTGCTGCTGCTGCCGGGACGCGCGGTTCTGGCCGCCGATTTGGCACTGGCCGCGGACCGCGCTCCGGTGGTGCTCGCGGCGGCCAGCCTCACGGACGCGCTGGGCGCGGCGGCACGGCTCTGGGCGTCGGGCAATCACCCGATGCCGCGCCTCAGCTTCGCGTCCAGCGCGGTGCTGGCGCGCCAGGCCGCCGACGGCGCGCCGGCCGACCTGTTTCTCAGCGCCGACCTGAAATGGATGGACTGGCTGCAGAACAAGGGGCTGGTGGAAGCATCGTCGCGGGTGCTGCTGCTCGGCAACGACCTGGTGCTGGTGGAGCCCCGCGCATCGCTCCGCCCGGTGACCATCGGCCCGGCACTCGATGCGGATGCGGTGCTGGGCCGCGACGGACGGCTGGCGGTGGGGGACCCGGGGTCGGTTCCGGCCGGCCTGTATGCGCGGCAGGCCCTCCAACATCTGGGGTTGTGGAACGGATTATCGGCGCGGCTGGCGCCTGCGGAGAATGTCCGCGCCGCCCTGCTGCTGGTGGAGCGCGGCGAGGCCCCGGCCGGCATCGTGTACGGCAGCGACGTGCACGCGGCGCCGACGCTGGCGGTCGCGGGGGTGTTCCCGCCCTCCAGCCACGACCCGATCCTGTATCCCGCCGCCCTGCTTCGCGGCGCGCCGCACGCCACCGAGGCCGCGGACTTCCTGCGTTTCCTGCAAACGGAGCCCGCCCGGTCCATCTTCCGCCGGGCGGGCTTCCAGGCACCCGCCCAGGCCTCCCCGTGATCCCTGGATGAGGCGTCGTTCCGCGCGCCGCGGTGGCTGAGCCGTCCGGCATGGAGCTTCTGCGGATCGGTCCGGATGGCTGGATGGCGGTCCGGCTCACCTTGCGCGTGTCGTGCCTCGCGGTGGCGGGCGCTGCGCCGGTGGCGCTGGCGCTGGCCATGCTGTTGTCGAGGCGGCGCTTCCCGGGACGGGTGCTGCTGGACACGCTCGTGCATCTGCCGATGGTGCTGCCGCCCGTGGTGACCGGCTGGCTGCTGCTGCTGGTGTTCGGGCTGCACGGGCCGGTGGGGGCGCTGTTGTGGCGATGGCTGCGGGTGCGGCTGGCCTTTTCCACCGCGGGCGCCAGCCTGGCCTGCGCGGTGATGGTGCTGCCGCTGATGGTGCGGACCATCCGGCTGTCGCTGGAAGCGGTGGACTGGCGGTTGAGGCAGGCCGCGCAGGGACTGGGCGCCGGACCGGCGGATCGGTTCCTCCATGTCGTGCTGCCCCTGGCGGCGCCGGGCGTGCTGGCGGCGCTGGTCGCGGGCTTCTCCGCGAGCCTCGGCGAGTTCGGCGCCGTGATCACCTTCGCCGCGTCCATCCCTGGCCGGACGCAGACGCTGCCGCTGGCGATCTACGCGGCGTTGCAGGTGCCGGACGGCGAGCAGCAGGCGGCACGTCTGGCGTCGGTATCCCTGGTGCTGGCCGTGGCCGGGCTGCTGGGCGCGGAGATGGTGCATCGCCGTATCCGGCGGTGGCTGCGCGGCGATGGCTGACTAGGGGATGGGATCGTTCTGGCGGCGGGCCGCCGCTCCGCCCGCGGTTCCGCGACCGGCCAGGGACGGCTCCGGACCGGGGGGCGACGGGGACGACGGCCTCCTGGTGGAGATACGTCACCGTTTTCCGGACGGCCCATCGCTCGATCTCCGGCTCCGGGCACCGCTGCCGGGCGTCGTGGCGCTGTGGGGGCCGTCGGGTTCGGGCAAGAGCTCGCTGGTCTCGGCGCTCGGCGGCTTCTTCCGCCCGGACGCGGCGGTGATCCGGATCGGTGCGCACCGGCTCGCCGGACCCGCCCTGTGGGTGCCCCCGGAGAAGCGGCGGATCGGCACGGTGTTCCAGGATGCGCGGCTGTTTCCCCACCTGTCGGTGGAAGGGAACCTCCGCTTCGGCGCCCGCCGCGCGCCGCCGGGGGAGCGTGGGAGCGAGGCACCCTCGCTGGAGGAGGTCGCGTCGCTGCTGGAGCTGGAGGCGCTGCTCGGGCGCCGGGTGCATGGGTTGTCCGGAGGCGAGGCGAGGCGGGTGGCGATCGGCCGGGCGATCCTGTCCCGGCCCCGATTGCTGGCGATGGACGAGCCCCTGACCGGCCTGGACGATCGTCGGCGCGCGGAGATCCTGCCGTTCCTGTCCAGGCTGCGGTCGAGGCTTGCTTTGCCGATCCTCTACGTCACCCACGCGCTGGACGAGGTGCTGGAGCTGGCGGACACGCTGGCCCTGGTCGAGGATGGGCGCATCGGCGACACCGGCCCGGTGGCGGAGGTGCTGCATCGTTCCGCGCTGGCGGTCCGGGAGGATGCGGGCGCGCTGTTGTTCGCGACGGTCCGGCGCCACGATCCGGCGGCGGGGCTGACGTTCGCGTCGCTGGGCGCGAACGGGAGCGACGGCGTGCTGCGGGTGCCCCTGCGCGCGCAACCGCCGGGCACGCCGCTGCGGTTGCGCATCCCCGCCCGCGACGTGATCCTGGTGGATGCGCCGGACGGGCACGGGCTGCCGGCGATCAGCGCGCAGAACCTGCTGCCGGTCCGGGTCTCGGGGGTCCGTCCGCTGCCCGACCGCAACACGCGGCTGGTGCTGCTGGAACTGCGTGGCGGAAGCGGAACGCCGGCCGCGGTGATGATGGCGCATCTGTCGGCGGATGCGGTGGAACGCCTCCGGATCCAGCCCGGACGCCCGATGCTGGCGCTGGTGAAGGCGGTCGCGGTGGACGTGCTCGGCGGCCCGGCCCGAGGGATCGCGGACGGAACGCACGGAAGGGAAGCGAGACGATGAACGGCACCGAACCGGAATGGCTGCTCTGGGCGCGGGAGATCCAGGCCACCGCCCAGAGCGGGCTCGCCTTCACCCGCGACCCCTACGACCGCGAACGCTACGAGGCGCTGACCGCGCTGGCGGCACGGATGATGGCCCGGTGCGGCGGCGCGGACGAGACGGCGTTGCTGGACGCGTTCCGGGCCGAGGCGGGTTATGCCACCCCGAAGGTGGACGTCCGCGGCGCGGTGTTCGATGCCGAGAACCGCATCCTGATGGTGCGCGAACTGGTGGATGGCGGCCGCTGGACCCTCCCCGGGGGATGGGCCGACGTGAACCAGACCGCGTCGGAATGCGCCGTGCGCGAGGTGCGGGAAGAAACCGGATTCGTGGTGCGGGCGAGCAAGCTGGCGCTGGTGCATGACCGCGCGCGGCAGAACCACCGGCCGGCCGGGCCGCATTCCATCTACAAGCTGTTCTTCCTGTGCGAGCTGCTGGGGGGCGAGGCGGCCGGCAGCCTCGAGACCGCCGAGGCGCGCTTCTTCGGGCGGCACGAGCTGCCCGCGGACCTGTCCACCGGGCGTACCCTGCCGCACCAGCTGGAGCGTTTGTTCGCCCACCGGGCCGACCCGTCGCTGCCGACCGAATTCGACTGAACGGGGCGGCCGGTCAAAAGGCCTGCAGAGGCACCGCGAAGGCGTCGGTGGGCAGCGGGAAGCGGGCCAGGAACCGGGCGCGGCCGCCCGGGCGCTCGATCTCCAGCCCGGCGCCGTCGCCGTTGAGCAGGCCGGTCACCAGCCGCATGCCCAGACCCTGGCTTTCCTCGAGGTCGAAGCCGGGCGGCGGCCCGCCGCCGTCGTCCTCGACCGCGAGGGTCGCTTGGCCGCCCGGGGGCTGGCGAAAGATCACTCGCACCGTGCCCCGCCCGTATTTGAGCGAGTTGGTCACGAGTTCGGTCAGCACCAGCCCCAGGGTCGGCACGTCGGCGGCGGCCCATATCGCGGGATCGGCGGCGAGCCGGATCGGCCGCTGCTGCAAGGTGGATGCGAGACCGCCTTCGAGGTCGTCGATCAATCCCTGGAGATAAGGGCCGATCTCCACGCTGAGCGCGGCGCCGGAGCGGTAGAGCCGGTCGTGGATCGCCGCGATGGTGTGGACCCGGTTGGCGCTTTCCAGCAGCTGGTCGGCACTGGCGCGCTCGGTCGCGGCGCGGGATTGCAGGGACAGGAGGTTCTGCACGAGTTGCAGGCTGTTCTTCACCCGGTGATGCACCTCGAGCATCAGCAGGTCCTTCTCGCGCAGCATCCGGTCCTTGTCCTGCGAGGCCTGGACCTGCTCGGTGATGTCGCGCGCCACCGCGACGAAGCGCGGATCGGCGGCGATCCCGGGCTCCTGGTCGGGCAGGGGCACCGGCGCGGGCGCGTTGCGTCCAGATCCCGCACGTGGTGCCTCGGCATGGCGATCCGTCGGCACCGCCGCCACCACGACATCCCACCAGCGCGGGTTGCCGTGCCGGTCGGGGCGGAAGCAGTTGAACCGTCCGGTTCCACCGGTGCTGGCGACGTGCAACGCGGCGTGGGCGGGACCGTCCTCGGCCGACTCGTCCGGTATCCAGTCCCGGCACCAGTCGAGGCCCGGGCGGTTCGCGCCGAAGCTGTCTCCCGCCGTGTGGTTGGACGCCAGCACCAGGCCGCGCGCATCCAACGCCTCCATCACGTCCGGGCAGGCTTCCAGCAGGCTGGCGGCGAACTCCCGAGCGCGGGACAGGGCCTTCTCCCGGCGGCGGCGTTCCACCGCGGCGGCGAGGATGGTGCCCAGGCTGCGCAGAAACGACACGTCGTGGCGGGAAAAGGCTTCCTCGTCCGGGCTGTCCACCTCGAGCACGCCGAACGGCTCGTCCTGCTGGATGGGCACCACCACGGCGCTGAGGATGTTCTGCTGCCGGAGCAGGCGCGGCAGCCGGAACATCTGGGAGCCGTCGCCGCACACCACCGGGCGTCCGCTACGGAACGCCTCGCCGGCCGGGGATCGGAGGCCGCTGCCGAGGGTGGTGGTGCCGATGGCGGCGTCCGGCCAACCCACCGCGGCACGCAACACGAAATCGGCGGTGCCCGGCCGGAACTGGAGCAGCTTGGCCTGCGTCGCGCCGAGCCCTACGGCCGCGGCGTGGCAGGCTTCCTGGAACAACGGCTCGATGCTGTCGCTGCGCAGAAGCAGCAAGGCGAAATCCGCCACCAGCTCGCCCTGGCGAAGTTGGCGGTCGAGCTGAGCCTGGATCTCGGGGGCCGAGGTCGCGATGTTCCGCCCGGTTCCTGCCGGCGAATCGTTTCTCAGGAGGTCGCCGGCCCGTGTGGTGAACACCCGTCTGGCCTCCGGCTGCGCGCGTCCATCCCGAACGCGACGTCCTGCATCCCAGGCTATCGGGCCGACGCTATCGCGGCGGGGCGCGCGAACGCAAACGGATAAGCGACAAAGCGTGAAGCGGCCGGTTCCCTGATCGGGGAAGGCGCTGCAATCTGGACGCACCCCCGGCATCGGTGCGGAATGCGTCCGGGCGGGGGGATAGTCGGGCTCCCGGCCCCACCGGGGCGAAAGCAGCCGGGAGGTGGGGCGCGAGGGATGCGGCGGGCAGGCCGGTCGGAACGGGCCTGCCGCCTGGAACCCGGACGATCCGGGCGGAGGGAAAGAACTCAGGCCTTCGGGCGGGTGGGCACCCCGGCGGTGCGGAGCTCGGCTTCCAGCTCCGCGATGCGCTTGCGGACGCTGTCGCGCAGCGACGGGGTGGTGTGCGCTTTCATGCCCGCGAGCGTTTCGCGCAGCTCGCGCAGCTGCTTCTGCTTTTCCGGCAGCGAACGCCGGATCGGCTGGTTGTCGGACAGCTGGCCGTGGATGGCGCGCATGGTGGCGATACTCCTTATCCTGCCCGAACGGGTGTCGGGCTCGACGCCTGAAACCGTCCAGCTACGCCGGCCCGCACGGGCGGAGGCAGGATAGCCCGGTGGATTCGTCCAGACCAGGGCGGCCCTCGACCGGCAACGGCTTTCGGGGCGAGGGCGCCGGGCGGAGAGTTTCCGGCCCCGAACCGGCGTGGAACCGCCGCACGGGACGGGGATGATCGGACTGACATCGACGTCCCGGGCGGCGGGCGGCCGATCCGCGTCGGGCAGGCCTTGGAAATCCCGCAGCGGTGCTTCCGGAGCGGCGCGTTCTTCGCATCGCCATCCGGCCCACCCGCGGCGCTTCGTCCGGCAGGCTCGCCTCCCGCTGCGGGTTCCAATCCCGTTCGTGACCCGTGACCCGTGACCCGTGCCCGTGCCCGTGCCCTGGGCTGGCGCCGCGACGCTGTCGGCATGCCGCCCGCCATTGGCGTCCTCGCGCCGTCGCGGGTTGCGGCCATGCCGGGACGGGACCTACATCGTCTGTCACAACAAGAAGGCGATGCCCGCGTTGAGCCACCACACCCTGCTGCACCGAAGCGTCCGGCCCGCGGTGCGGTTGCTGGCCGCCACGGCGGTGACGCCCGATCAGCTCACCATCGCCCGCCTGTTGACGGGGCTTGCCGCCGCCGTCGCCTTCGCGATCGGGCCGATGATGCTGGGAGCCGGGCTTGGCCTGATGCTGGTGTCGTGCCTGCTGGACCGGGCGGACGGCGAGCTTGCGCGGCAGACCAGGCGGTTCAGCCGTTTCGGCGGCCGGTTCGACCTCGTGGCGGATTGCGTCGCCACCGCCGCCATCTTCGTGGGGCTCGGCATCGGCACCGATGCGCCGGACTGGGCCGAGAACCGCGTGCCGTTGCTGGCCTCGGTGATGCCCGAACTCATGGGGGTCGCGGCGGCGGTGGGCATCGCCGCGATCTTTTCCCGGCTCAACCTTCCGGGCGTGCGCGACGAGGCGCGGCCGGGTGAGCCGCGGCGTTTGTTCGATCCGGACGACTCCCTGCTGCTGGTGCTGCCGGTGATCGGGCTCGGCGCGGCGTGGGAGGTCTTGCTGGCGGCGGCGATCGTGACCCCGGTGGTGGCGCTTTCGTTGTGGGGCACCTGGTTCGCCCGCGGGCGACGCCGGGCGGCGCTGGTTTCCTGCGAGGCGGACTGATCCCCGAGCCTGCCTGCCGCCTTGTTCCGGGATGGGCGCGGGGAGATGTTCCCCCGATGGGCGTTCCCGCCTTCGGCGGTTTCTAGGTCGGTCGCAGGATGCGGCGCAGGGCGCCCAGCAACCGGTCGCATTCGGCGGTGGTGCCCACGGTGATGCGCAGGAAGCCGGCGATGCGCTCCTTGTTGAAATGCCGCACCAGCACCCCTTCCGCGCGCAGCGCCGCCTGCAACGCCGCGCCGTCCCGGTCCGGATGGGAGGCGAACAGGAAGTTGGCGTCCGACGGCAGCACCCGGAACCCCAGCCCTTCCAGGCCGGCACGCAGCCGTTCGCGGTCGGCGCGGATGCGTCCGACGGTGTGGTCGAACCACGCCCGGTCGTCGAGTGCTGCGATCGCGGCGGCTTCGGCGAGGCGGTCGATGGGATAGGAGTTGAAGCTGTCCTTCACCCGCACCAGCGCCTCGATCAGCGCCGGATCGCCGAGCGCGAACCCGACGCGAAGGCCGGCCAGGGCGTGCGACTTGCTGAGCGTGCGCACCACCAGGAGGTTGGGATGGTGGCGGATCAGCGGTGCCGCGCTCTCGGCACCGAACGCGACATAGGCCTCGTCCACCACCACCGGGACGTCGGGATGCTCGCGCAGCAGGCGCTCGATCTCCCGCAGAGGGAGGGGGGTCCCGGTGGGCGCGTTGGGGTTGGGCAGGATGATGGCGCCGCAGGGCTGCCGGTAGTCTTCCACCCGCACCGCGAATCCCTCGTCCAGCGGCACCGTCTGGAAGGCGATGTCGTAGAGCCCGCAATAGACCGGATAGAAGCTGTAGGTGATGTCGGGGAACAGCAGCGGCCGGTCCTGCTTCAACAGGGCCTGGAAACTGTGGGCCAGCACCTCGTCCGAGCCGTTGCCGACGAACACCTGCTCCGGCGACAGGCCGTTCGCCCGCGCCGCCGCTTCGCGCAGGGCGGTGGAGGCGGGGTCGGGGTAGAGGCGCAGCGATCCGGCGGCCTCGGCCACCGCCCCGGCGACGTGCGGGCTCGGGGGATAGGGGCATTCGTTGGTGTTGAGCTTCACCAGGTCCCGGGTTTTCGGCTGTTCACCCGGCACGTAGGGCACGAGGTCGTGGACGCGGGCGCTCCAGAAGCGGCTCATCGGCAGGTTCGATTTCCGGGCAGGGAGGCCGGCGAGCCCCGGGGATGCGGGCGCCGGCGGGACGGACGGGTCGGTTTTTCTATCGGAGATGCCGCCGTGATGCACGGGGGGCATCCGGCACGTCATCGAGGGCGACCATGGCGGTCGGGACGTCGTTCCGGCGAATCGGGTTGGATGCCGGCCGCCCCCGCGGCGGGCAGGATGGTTTCCGGAGATCCGAGGGTGATGGCCGGGCTCCTGCCGCCTACCGGCGCGTGCTCCGGTGGCCGCGAGGCGATGCCGGTCGAGGCCGTCGGCCGGGGCGGCATCCGGGAGGGGGAGACGTCCGTTTCCGGAAGAACGGTGGCGGATTGGCAGAAGCCGCCGCGCGATCGCCTCGCGAAGCGGAAGGTCGTCGCGAGTATGCGGCGATGGGCGGTCCTGTGTCCGGGATGCGTCGCCTGCCGGGCCGGGTTGAGTGGACCCGGCTCCTGCCGCGCGCGGGGTCATGACCGGGCAGGCCGCCGCGTCTCGTCTCGCACGGTCTCGCGAGCGGTGAACCCTGGGGTGGGGCACGGCGTCGGTTGAGCGTGCGCAATACGTCGCCGATGGGCGCCGGCAGGAGATCACGGGTCATGCTCCAGAAGATTCCCGCCGGACTGGGCCGGGCGTTGCAGAACATGCGGCATGGACCGGACGAGCTGGCGAGCGGAGTGCCGGCTTTCGAGAACGTGCCGGAGGTGATCGGCCTCACCTCGCCGGCCTTCGCGACGGACGGCGGGATGCCTGCTCGGTTCACGGACGACGGCGAAGGCATCTCGCCCCCGCTGGAATGGGTCGGGGTGCCGCCGGAGGCCGAAGCCCTGGTGCTGATGATCGAGGACATGGACAGCCCCACGCCGAAGCCCCTGGTGCACGCGATCCTGGCGGACCTGCCGCCACGCGATGGCGGATTGCCGGAAGGGGCGCTTCCGGGCTCCGACCATGTGCACGAGAACGAGACGCTGGGCATGGGCCGGAACTCGTTTCTGCGCCGGGCCTACCTGCCGCCGGATCCGCCGCGAGGGCACGGGCCGCACCGCTACGCGTTCCAGCTGTTCGCGCTCGACAGCGTGCCGGAATTCAGGGCGGTGCCGGGGCGCCGCGCCCTGCTGGAGGCGCTGGAAGGCCACGTCATTGCCCGCGGGCTGCTGATCGGCACCTACGAGCGGCGCTGACGCCACGAGCGGCGCTGGCGCCGGACGCGGGCCGGGAACACGGCAGGCGGCCGCCGGACCGGCGACCTTTCGACCTGCGATGCCTCCGCTCCGTCACGCGGTCTGCGGGGGCTCCAGGCTGACCAGCTCGGCCGTGTCGTAGCGCAGCAGGCTGTCCAGATGGGCTTCCGCGTCCTCGCGGAACAAGGACCGGCACAACGCCGAGACCAGCCGGGCGACGCCGTAGCGCATGCCGCTGATGGACGCGCCCGACAGCCCCATCGACGGTGTCGCGCCGAAGGTGAAGTTGTGGATGTGCGCGAGCGCGGGACAGCTGCCCGGAACCCGTTCGAGGAACTGGAAGCCGTCGCCGAGATAGGGATGGCTCCCGAGGCCCGCATGCTCCTCGCCGGGGGGCGGGGCGAAACGATCCCGCCATAGGGCTACGTGTCCGGCGACGGCGGAGAGTTCGGGACGCAGCCCGAGATCCACCAGGAAGCCCGTCCCCACCACCAGGAAGTCGAAATCGAGCTGCCCGTCCGGCGTGGTCACGGCGATCGCGTCGCCGTTCATCCGCACGTCCTGCCAGGCACAGCCGGTGAGCATGGAGAAGTTTGGGTGGCGGCGGCAGCGCCAGAAGGTGTCCTGCGGCGGCGGCTGGTTCAGTTCGAAGATGTGGCGCATGAAACGCCAGCGCTGCAGATCGGGCAGGCTGGCGAAGTGGCCTAGGAACCCGGCATTCTCCATCCAGCGATACGGGTTGATCCGGGGCAGCTCCCGGCGGCGCACGCACAGCGTCACGGAGGCGGCGCCATGTTCCAGCGCGGTGGCCGCGTTGTCGAACGCGGACGCGCCGGCGCCCAGGACGCCGATGCGCTTGCCGCGCAGCCGCGCGAAATCGATCTCCTGCGCGGTATGGGCGTAGCGGTCGGGCGGCAGGCCCTGGCGGATGACGTCCGGGACGTTCCACGCCCCGCCGCCGTCCATGCCGGTCGCCAGCACCACCTTGCGCGCCAGCACCGGCCGGACGGCGCCGTCCGGTCCCTCCACCGAAAGGCGCAGCAGGGTGTTCCCGCCTTCCGTCACCGGCTCGATCGCCACGACGCTGCTGTTGTTCTCGACCGGCAGCTCGAGCACGCGGCGGAACCAGCCGAGATAGCTCTGCCAGTCCTCGCGGGGGATCTTGTTGAGCGCCTCCCAGGCGGCCGAGCCGTGGCTCGCCTCGTACCAGGCGCGCGGCGTCAGGCTGGGGATGCCGCCGTCCGGACCTGTGACGTGCTTGGGGGTGCGCAAGGTGATCATGCGCGCGAACGTCACCCAGGGGCCTTCCGTGCCCGCCGGGTTGCGGTCGAAGACGCGGATGGCGGACACCTTCTCGCGCAACAGCCCGAATGCCGCCGCGAGGCCGCCCTGGCCGCCGCCGATGATCGCGACATCCAGCACCGCCTGCCCGTTCGACGCCCGCCTGGGCGGCACCCAGGGCAGGGACGGGTAGTCGATCCGCCGCAGATCCTCGCGAACGCGGTTCTCCAGCGCCGCCAGCCCGGCACCCGGCGCCGCCCCCCCATCGCCGGCCGTCACGGCCTGCAGATCGCGGATCGGGAACGTGTCGGGGGAGGAAGACTGGAACAAGATGCGGAAGCCTCGGCGGTCGTGGTGCTTAAGGCAGGTCGAGCAAGGACCGTGCCGCGCGGCCGGGAGCGGTCAGCTCCCGCGGTAGGTGGTGTAGCCGAAGGGGGCGAGGATCAGCGGCACGTGATGGTGGGCGTGCGGGTCGGACACCCGGAAGCGGATGGGAATGTCGTCGAAGAAGGTTTCTTCCGCCGCGCGCCATTCCGCCACGTGGAAGGTGATCTCGTAGAGCCCCGGGCGCATGGCGGCACCTTCCAGCAGCGGGCGGTCGCAGCGTCCGTCGGCGTTGGTGAGGAATCGTCCCAGCAGTTCGCGCCCTCCATTCTCCAGGCGATGCAGGGTGAGGGACATGGAAGCACCCGGCCGGCCGGCGGCGGTGTCGAGAACATGGGTGGTGATCCGGCCCGGTGCCGGAACGACTGACGACATGAGGCTGGAACTTTCTGTTCGGCGATGTTTCCCGGATGCTAGCACCGGTCGCGCGCGGCGTGGAAACGTCGCCGGCGAGGTTGTTCAACAGGAACAATGAAGTATGGCCTGCCGACTGCGGCGGCGGTCGGGGAGGCGGAGACGGATGACAACAGCGGAAGGCAAGATCGCGGAACGGCTGATGGAGCGGCTGGACGCGCTGGCCGCCCACAGCGACGAGCCCGGCCTGCTGAGCCGCCCGTTCCTGTCGTCCGCCCACGCCACCGCCGCCGGGGTGCTGCGGGAATGGATGGCGGGGGCGGGCCTGATCGTGCGGCTGGACGCGGCGGGCACCCTACAAGGGTGGCTCGCGGGCGCGGATCCGGACGCCCCGGCGCTGCTGCTGGGCTCGCACGTCGATACGGTGCGCGATGCCGGGCGCTATGACGGGACCCTGGGAGTGCTGGCCGCCCTCGCGGCGATCGAGCTGCTGCGGGCGGAAGAATGGTCGCCGCGCGCACCGGTCGCGTTGCTGGCGTTCGGGGACGAGGAAGGAGTGCGCTGGCCGGTGACCCTGACCGGTTCGCGGGCGCTCGCCGGCATCCTGGACATCCCGACGCAGCTGTCCGCGCGGGATGCGGACGGCATCGCACTGGGCGACGCGCTGGACGCGTTCGGCGGCGATGCGGCGGGGCTGGCGGCGGTGGCGCTCGACCGGTCGCGGGTGCGGGGGTTCCTGGAAGTGCATATCGAGCAGGGACCGGTGCTGGAGCGCGAGGCGCTGCCGCTCGGCATCGTCACCGCGATCAACGGGGCGTCCCGCTTCCGGCTGGAGGTGATGGGCCGCGCCGGCCATGCGGGAACGGTGCCGATGGCGGGCCGGAGCGACGCGCTGGCCGCGGCGGCGGAGATGATCGTGGCGATCCGGCGCGAAGGGCTCGCCCGGCCGGGCATCACCGCCACGGTGGGCCGGATGGAGATCCATCCGGGCGCGGTGAACGTGATCCCGGGCCGCGCGGCGTTCACGCTCGATCTCCGGGCGCCGGAGGACGCGGCGCGGGCGGACGCGCTGTCGGCCATCGAGGAAGCGTTGTCGTCGATCGCGGACGAGCACGGCGTGTCGCTGGAGATCGTGCGCACCCATGACAGCCCGGCGGCCCCCTGCGATCCGGTGCTGCAGGACGTGCTGGCGGAGGCGGTGGAAGCGTTCGGCGTCCGGCCGCGGCGGCTGCCCAGCGGTGCTGGACACGATGCGATGGCCATGGCCGCCCTGTGCCCCATGGCGATGTTGTTCGTGCGCTGCCGGGGAGGCATCAGTCACAACCCGGCGGAGTCCATCGAGGCGGAGGATGCGTGGCTGGCGGTGCGCGTGCTGGCCGAAGCGATCCGGCGGCTGGCGGGCTGAGGCCGCCCGGTGGCGAGGATGCCCGTTGGACGTTGATGACGGCGCGATCGCCAACCTGGCTGGTCAAGGTGAGAGCAGGGAGGCCGGAGGAGGATGCTCCTTCCCGACGTGAACGCGACGGAAGGAACATGCCGCTCGCCGAAAGGGTGACGGAGCCCGGGGGCGGCGTGGGCATCCCGCGTTCAAGGCGGTCGGCTGCCGAAGAGGCGTCTTCGGCTCGACGACAGGGCTGGTGAGGATGAAGTCCGGGTACGAGGCCTGCCGCGCCTCGCCGGGATTCCGTCTAAAATGGCGGTGACGCCGGATCGACCGCTGGACGCATCGGCCGATGTGGGTGACGTGAGCCGCAGCCGCAGCCGCAGCCGCAGCCGCAGCCGCAGCCGCAGCCGCAGCCGCAGCCGCAGCCGCAGCCGCAGCCGCAGCCGAAACGGCATCGGCGCCGACCGCCGTGACGCTGTCGGCGCCGGTCGTCGTCAGGGCGCCAGCAGCGCCAGCATCTCCCGGCTTCCTTGCCGCTCGGCCAGGGCAATGGCGCTGACGCCCTCCCCGTCGCGATGCAGCGGATCGGCGCCGTGACGCAGAAGCAGCGCCGCCATCGCGGTGCGGCCGAACATCACGGCGAACATCAGCGGCGTGCGGCCGACATGGTTGGGCTTGTCCACCGACGCGCCGGCCTCCAGCAGCATCTCCGCCAGAGGGATATCGCCCTTGAAGGCGACGCCGGCGAGCGCGGTGGCGCCCTTGGCGTCCTGCCCGTCCACGACGGCGCCGCGCGCCAGCAGCAACCGGGTCGCCTCGGCGTGGCCGTTGTAGGAGGCCAGGATCAGCGGCGTGTAGCCGCGACCATCGGGATGGTTGGGATCCGCGCCCGCGTCGAGAAAGCCTTGCAGCAGATCGGCATGCCCGTCACGGGCGGCGCCGAAATACAGCATCTCGATCTGCTCGTGCGTGAAGCCGGCCGGCAGCACCGGCTCGGTGGGGGGTTCGGCGGGGTCCGGCACGGAAAGCCTCCGGGGAAACGGGCAATCCGGTCGACTCTAGAACAGAAGCCGCCCGGACGGTATCTTCCGATGCGGCGACGTCACGCCACGGGGAAACCTCTCGGACTGGTCGCCCGGCGCAGGAGCCCGTGAACATGGGACGGGGGCCGAGCTGGCTCCGCTGAACCCGTGGCGACCGCCCGCGCCGCTTCCCTGCACCCGATGGAAACAGGATGCGGGATCGCTTCGCAGCGGCGGGCCGGCCGGGAGAAACTCCTTCACCGCGGCCCCGGGGGATGGCACAGCGGCCAGCCATCCCCGGCGGAAGCTCGTCAGGCTTTCCGGAACACCGCGACCGGCAGCCCCTCCAGCGCCGTTCCGACGGCGACGTCCCCGCCGTCGATCTCCGTGCCTGTCAGCCAGTTCAGCCACCGCCCGGGGGGCAGTGCGACATGGCTGCCGGCCGGGGAGTCGCCCACCGTTTCGCGGCCGGGAAAGCGGGACACAAGGGTGACGAGCCGTTGCCCATCCGCTTCCCGCACCCAGGCGAGCGCCGCGTCCGATTGTTCGCCTTCCACGGGAAGCGGCTCGTAGCCGCCACCCTCGAAGAGCGCCGGCATCTCGCGCCGCAGCTGCAACAGGAGTGTGGTGACGGCGAGCTTGATGCGGCCGTCCTGCCAGTGCTCGAGCAGTTCCCGCAGTTTCGCCCCGCGGCCGCCGGGATCGGCGAGTTCACCTTCCAGTGCGGCCAGCGCAGCCTCGCGCACCGCATAGTCCACCGGGCGGCGATTGTCGGGATCGACCAGGCTGAGATCCCACATCTCGCAGCCCTGGTAGATGTCGGGCATGCCGGGCACGGTGAGCTTCATCACCGCCTGCGCGAGACTGTTGCGGACCCCGAGCCTGGCGACCTTGCCGGCGAAGGGCAGGAAGGCGGCCAGGAAGCTGTTGCGGCCACTGCTGAGCGCGTCGCGGGCGAAACCCTGCATCGCGTCCTCGTAGGCCGTGTCGGGCGAAGTCCAGGTGGAGTGCAGCTTGGCCTCCCGCATGGACTTCTCCAGCGCGCCCTTGATGCGCTCGCCGTAGGCCTGGAGACCGGCCTCGTCCGGCTCTTCCAGCAGCTCCACGGGCCACGACCCGACCAGGAGCTGATAAAGCAGGTACTCGTCGTTGCGGTCCGGCGGTGCGTTGCCTTCCACATCGCCGCGGCGCGCCCGCAGCAGACGGCTCCAGGTGGTCACTTGGCGCTGCCATTCGTCGGGGATGTCCGCCAGCACGGCGAGCCGGGCGCGGGTGTCCTCGCCGCGCTTGGTGTCGTGGGTGGAGGTGCCGAGCATGGCATGCGGCCAGTGCCGGGCGCGCAGTCCGTTGGCCCGATGGAAGGTCGCGGCACTGACTCCGAAGCGATCGGGCTCGCCGCCGACCTCGTTGAGCGCCACGAAGCGGTTGTAGCGGTAGAAGGCGGTGTCCTCGAGACCCTTGGCCATCACCGGGCCGGAATATTGCTGCAGCTTCATGGCGAAACGCAGCACCGCCGTGCGGCTGAAACCGCTCCGCGGCTCGGCCACGAGGTTGCCGGAAAGCGTCTTCTGCAGGAAATCGAACACCGAGGGGTCGATGCTGCTGTCTGCGCGGCGTGCCTGGGCCATCGCCCAATCGAGGTCGCGGCGGTCGGCCTCGGTCTGGGCTCCTTCCATGTCGATATAGGTGCGGTAGACGGGGAAGCTCGCGACGATCTGCTTGATGGCCCGCTCGAGGACGTGGCGGGTGAAGTCGGCGGTGACGGGATTCTGGCGGGCGAGGCGGCCGGCGTCGCGCCCGAGCACGTTCAGCTCGCTCGCCATCTCGTTCTCCATGATCCGGATCTTGCAGGCCCGGACGATGTGCTCAAACGGCGTGTGCAACCCGGAGAAGGAGCGATAGAAGTCGTCGAACGCCTGTTCCGCGGCAGGATCCACCAGCGCGCCGGTGGCGAGGTTGGTGAAGTCGTAGCCGGTGGTGCCTTCCACCGGCCAATCCTCGCGGAGCTGCTCGTGGGGCGCCAGGATCTTCTCGATCACGAGATAGAACGGACGGTCCGACACGCCGCGTAGCGCCTTGAAATAGCCGGCCGGATCGAGCAGGCCATCGACATGGTCGAGCCGGATGCCGTCCAGCGTGCCGTCGGCGATCATCGGGCCGATCATGGCGTGGGCGTGACGGAACACCGCCGGCAGCTCCATGCGGATGCCGGCGAGGTCGTTGATGTTGAAGAACCGGCGATAGTTGATATCGTCTCCGGCGACGCCATAGAACGCGACGCGCCAGTGCTGGTCCTGGATCAGCGCGTCGAGACGGCGCCAATCGGCGTTGAAGCCGTCCAGCTCGGCCCGCAGCGCGACCCGCGACTCCGCGTCGTCGCGGATCAGGGCCGCGAGCTGTGCCTTCAGCTCGACGGTGCGTTCGACGACGTTGGGACGCCACAACGGCAGGTCGACGAACAGGTCGCTGAGACGGTCGAGTCCGGCGGTCTCTCGCCCGAGGATGCGGTCATAGTGCAGCGGCGAGATCGGCAGCTTGTGGCTGCCGTACGCCCACACCGCGAAAGCCCCCTCGTTGTCGTCGAAGCGGAGCTCGAGGTTGCCGGCCTGCAGTTCCACGCCGTACTGGTCGCCGAGGAACGGCACCAGCAGCTTGTTCAGCAGGTAGCGGCGATCCGGATCCCAGTCGATGTCGAACCAGCCGGCGTGAGCGGAATCGGGGCCCCATTCCAGCACGTCGAGCCAGAGCGGGTTGTCGGCGCCGCCGACGCCCATGTGGTTGGGCACGAAATCCAGGATCTGGCCGAGCCCTGCCTCGTGGAATGCCGAGACCATGGCGCGGAAATCATCCTCGGTGCCCAGCTCGGGGTTGAGCGCATGGTGGTCGGTGATGTCGTAGCCGTGCGTGGAGTCCGGGCGCGCTTTCAGGAACGGCGAGGCATAGACGTGGCTGATGCCGAGACGGCCGAGATAGGGCGCGATTCGCGCCGCGTCGCGGAAGGTGAATTCCTTGTGGAACTGCAGCCGGTAGGTGGCGCGCGGGACGGGGATGGCGGCGGGGGCGCCGACGGCGTCGTTCAGGCTGGTGCTCATGTGGTCTCCAGGGTCCAGCGGACGGACCACGGGCCGAACTCGTCGCCCGTTTCTCCCTCGGCCCAGACGATTTCCCCGTGCGCCGCCGGGATGGTGACGCGGGCGCCGGACAGGTTGGCGCTCAGCACGAGCGTGCGGTCGCCGGCCAGCCAGCGCACCTGGAGCGCCTTCGGCCCGAACGGAGTCCAGCTGCCGCCGCGCTCGATCAGCGGCAGCAGCGGCACCACGTGGTCGCGGCGGGCTGAGATCAGCCGGCGGTAGTGCGCGAGATGATCCGCGTCGATCGCGTCCCAGTCGAGCTTGGCGGAGGTGAAGGTGGACTCCGCCAGCGGGTCCGGGATCTTGTCGCGCTTGTCCGGGTCCTGGAACTCCGGAAAACGCGCGAACTCCTCGCGGCGTCCCTTGCGGACCGCGTCGGCCAGATCGCCGGAGAAGTCGCAGAAGAACGGGAACGGCTTCCGCGTGCCCCATTCCTCGCCCATGAAGATCATTGGGCATTGCGGCAGCAGAAGATAGACGGCCGCGAGGGCGCGCATGGCATCCGGCGTCGCGATGGTGTTCAGCCGCTCGCCGAACGCGCGGTTGCCGACCTGGTCGTGGTTCTGGATGAAGGCCACGAACGCGCCGGGGGGCAGGGCGAAGCTCGGCTCTCCGCGGGGCGATCCGCGATAGGGCATCATCTGCCCCTGATAGGCGAAGCCCTCGGCGAGCGCCTTGCCGAGCAGCACGTCGTTGCCCTCGTAATCCTCGTAGTAGCCGGTTCGCTCGCCCGTCGCGGCGCAATGCAGCACGTGATGGACGTCGTCGTTCCATTGGGCGGTGTAGTGTACCGGGTCATGTCCGGTGCGCGTCAGGCGGCGGGGCTCGTTGTCCTCGTTCTCCAGCAGCAGGTGCAGCGGGCGGGGCGACAAGGCGCGCGCGCGCTCCGACAGCTCCACCAGCAGGTGCTTGGGGCCGTCGTCGATGATGGCGTGCACCGCGTCGAAGCGCAGGCCATCGAGCTGGAACTCCTCGATCCAGTAGAGCGCGTTCTCGATCACGAACTCGCGGACTGGCCCGGAGCTCTCGCCGTCATAGTTGACGGCGGCGCCCCAGGGCGTGTGGTGCCGCTCGGTGAAGAATTTCGGCGCGTAGGCGGGCAGGAAGTTACCATCGGGACCGAAATGGTTGTACACCACGTCGAGCAGCACGGCGATGCCGCGGGCGTGGGCCGCCTCCACCAGCGCCTTGAAATCCTCCGGACGGCCATAGGACGAGTCCGGCGCGTAGGGCAGCACGCCGTCATAGCCCCAGTTGCGCCCGCCGGGGAAATCCCACACCGGCATGATCTCGATGGCGGTGACGCCGAGATCGCGAAGATGGTCCAGCTTGCCGATCGCGGCGCGGAACGTGCCCTCCGGGGTGAAGCTGCCGAGATGAAGCTCGTAGAGCACCACCTCGTCCCACGGGCGACCGTTCCACGCCACCGTCCAATCGTATGCGGCCGGGTCGATCACCTCGCTCGGACCGTGCACGTCGTTCGGCTGGAAGCGCGACGACGGATCCGGCACCCGCAGCCCGTCGGGCAGCTCGAACAGGTACCGGCTGCCGGCACGCGCCTTGTCGGTGAGCAGCTCGAACCAGCCGTCCGGTCGCGGCTGCATGGCCAACGCGGTGCCGACCGCGTCGTCCTCCAGCCGCAGCGTGACCTCGTCGACACCGGGCGCCCAGAAGCGGAAGCGGACACCGTCCGCCTCCACCGAAGCGCCCTGCGGGAGCGCACGCCCGTGCACGCTCATCGCGCGACACCCTTGTTGTCGACCTGGGACCGGCCGACATGGCCGCCCTCGGCGCCGTTGCCTTCCAGCGCGAACAGGAGAAACGAGCGCCCGGTGACGCCGTACACGAAGCCCGGCTCGAAGCTCAGATCTTCCCGCTCGTCGGCTTCCTCGGAGATGTTGGTGTCGATCATCAGACGCCAGCGCTGGTCGCCGAGCGACGGCAGCTTGAACTCCACGAAGTCGTGCCACGCGTTGAAGACCAGCAGCAGCGTGGCGTCCTCGCCGCGCTTCATCAGCCCGGTGGGACGGGCGCGCCCATCCAGCATCAGCCCGAAGCAGCGCGCGCTGTCCCAGTCGCCGCCCTGGAGCTCGCCACCGCCGGCATTGACCCAGGTCAGCTCCTTGACGCCGAGCTCCTCGTTGTAGGCCTCCGTGAGGAAGCGGCCGCGGCGCAGGATCGGGAACCGGCTGCGCAGCGCCGTGAGACGGGACACGAAGCGGATCAGGGACTGGCCCTTCTCCGCGATGTCCCAGTTCACCCAGGAGATGTCGCTGTCCTGGCAATAGGCGTTGTTGTTGCCGTTCTGCGTGCGGGCGAACTCGTCGCCGGCCAGGATCATCGGCGTGCCCTGGCTGAAGAGCAGGGTCGCCAGCATGTTGCGGATCTGCCGGGCGCGGACCCGGATGATCTCGGGATCGTCGGTCGGCCCCTCGACGCCGTAGTTGAACGAGCGGTTGTCGGACGAGCCGTCCTTGTTGTCCTCGCCGTTCGCGTCGTTGTGCTTCTCGTTGTAGGTGACGATGTCGTTGAGCGTGAAGCCGTCGTGCGCCGTGATGAAGTTCACGCAAGCATAGGGTTTGCGCCCCTGGTGGTTGAACTCGTCGGGCGACCCCAGCAGGCGCGGCGCCAGCTTGCCGGCGGTGACGTCGCCACGCCAGAAGTCACGCACCACGTCGCGGAACTTGTCGTTCCATTCCGCCCATCCGGGCGGGAACTCGCCGACCTGGTAGCCGCCGGGCCCGCAATCCCACGGTTCGGCGATCAGCTTGACCTGGCTGAGCGTGGGGTCCTGCGAGCAGGCCTTGAGGAAGCCGGACTGGTTGTCGAAGCCGTTCGGCTCACGCGCCAGGATGGTGCCGAGGTCGAAGCGGAAGCCGTCGACATGCGTTTCCGTGACCCAGTAGCGCAGGCTGTCCGTCACCATCTGGATCACGCGCGGATGGCTCAGATTGACGGTGTTCCCGGTGCCGGTGTCGTTGATGTAGTAGCGCTTCTGGTCCGGCAGCAGGCGGTAGTAGGATGCGTTGTCGATGCCCTTGAAGGACAGGGTCGGACCGCGCTCGTTGCCTTCCGCGGTGTGGTTGTACACCACGTCCAGGATCACCTCGAGGCCGGCCTCGTGGATGGCGCTCACCATCTCCTTGAATTCGCGCAGCGTCTGCTCGGGTTCATGGGCATAGCGCGGGTCGGGCGCGAAGAACCCGATGGTGTTGTATCCCCAGTAGTTGGTGAGGCCGTTCTCCAGCAGGTGGCTGTCGTTGATGAAGGTGTGGACCGGCAGCAGTTCGATGGAGGTCGCGCCGATATCCCGGATGTGCTTGAGCACGTCCTTGTTGGCCAGGCCGAGATAGGTGCCGCGCAGCTCCTCGGGCACCTTCGGGTGCTTCATCGTGTAGCCGCGGACATGCGTCTCGTAGGCGATGGTGCGGTCCCACGCGATCGGGTTGCGCCCCGGGTGGCCCTTCCAATCGAAGTTCGGATCCACCACGACGCATTTCGGCATGAAGCGCGCGCTGTCGCGCCTGTCGAAGCTCAGATCGTCGTCGGGGTGGCCGATGGTGTAGCCGAACAGGGCATGATCCCACTTCAGCTCGCCGAAATAGCCGCGCGCGTAGGGGTCGAGCAGCAGCTTGTTGGGATTGAAGCGGTGGCCGTTATGGGGATCGTACGGGCCATGCACCCGGTAGCCGTAGTTCTGGCCCGGTTCGAGATCCGGTACATAGCCGTGGAAAACCTGGTTGGTGTACTCGGGAAGCGCGATGCGCTCGATCTCCGTTTCACCGGAGTCGTCGAACAAGCAGAGCTCGACCTTCGTCGCGTTGGCGGAGAACAGGGCGAAATTGACGCCCTTGCCATCCCAGGTCGCGCCCCTGGGGTAGGGAAGGCCCTCGCGAAGCTTGTTCTTCAGGATGCTGGTCACGTGCGCGTTCCGGGGAGCAGGAGGAAGAAAACGGTGCTGCGCCAGAACCGCGCCAGAACCCCCCGGTTGCCTCACGCTGGACGCAATCGCTCGCCGTCCAGCGTTATCAGGTCGACCCGGCCCAGGGCCGGGACGCGGAACGCTTCTTCCGTCACCCGCGCCGCCTGTCGCGCGGTTTCCAGGGCCGACGCCGGGGCGTCGATCGCCTCGTCCGTGAGTTGGAAGGTGCCGAAATGCATGCCCACCGACCGGCGCGCCCCGAGTGCAAGGTGCGCGGCCACCGCCTCGGCCGGGTTCATGTGCACGGCCGCCATGATCTCCCTCGGCTCATAGGCGCCGATCGGCAGCATCGCGATGTCCGGGGCGCCGAGCCGGGCCCGGATTTCGTGCCAGTGCGGACCCTGGCCGGAATCGCCGGCGAACAGGATCCGCGCCGTGTCCGTTCGCACCATGAATCCCGACCACAGGGCCTCGTTGCGGTCGAAGGGCGTCCGCGCGGAGAAGTGGCGGGCAGGGGTGGCGATGACATGCAGGCCCGGCAACGGGTGCGCGGCTTGCCACCAGTCCAGCTCGGTCACGTCCTCGATCCCCGCGTGGCGGAGATGGCGTGCGTTGTTGAGCGGTGCCACCACCCGCAGCGAACGTCCCGCTTGTCGGGCGCGCCGACGGAGCGCCCGCAGGCCCGGCAGATCCATGTGGTCGTAATGATTGTGCGACACCAGCACGAGGTCGGGCAGCGGGATCGCGTCCAAGGACCGTCCCGGCGCCCGGACGCGCTTCGGGCCGGCCCATTGGACGGGAGAGCAGCGTTCGCTGAACACGGGGTCGAACAGGAGGGTGACGCAGGCGCCCGCCGCGCCGGGAAGGCGCAACAGGAACCCGGAATGGCCGAGAAAGGTCAGGGCCGCATGGCCCGCCGGCGGCACGGCGTGGGGGTCGCCCGGCGGGGGCGGGTCGATGATCCGGTCCGGCCAGACGGCGCGGCGGTGACGCCGCCGCCATTGCCACCGCAGCACGGGCAGCAGGCCGTGGCCGCCGGTCGCCGCGCCGCCGGGCAGGGGCGGGTTGTGGAAGCGGCCCCGGGCGTCGCGCGGGGCACCCTCCGGTTCCGCGGGCCCGGGCGGGTCGGCCGTCCCGATGTCCGGGGTCACCGGGGAGCGGGCGCCGGATGGAAGGCGGTCTGCTGCGCGCGTTGCGGTTCCTGCAGGATCACGCGGGCGCCGCGGCCATAGGTGAGCCAGGCCCACATCCAGTTCACATAGACCACGAGCCGGTTCCTCAGGCTCACCAGCAGCAACAGATGCACCGCGCTCCAGACGATCCAGGCCGGCAGGCCTGTCAGGCGCACGAAGCCGAAATTGGCCACCGCGGACGAGCCGCCCAGGGTCGCCAGCTCGCCGAGATTGCGATAACGGAAAGGCTTCGGCGGCGCCCGGCCCGACAGCCGGCGGGCGAGCAGGTCGCCCACATAGGCGCCCTGTTGCTTGGCGACGGCGCCCAGGGCGGGAAGCGGCTTGCCATTTTCCCCGGTCATGCGCGAAGCGTCCCCCAGCACGAACACCGACGGGTCGCCCGGCAAGGAACAATCCGGTTCCACCGCCACGAGGCCGTTCTTGCCGGCCTCCACGCCGAGCCATTTGGCGACCGGGGTCGCCTCGGTGCCCGCCGCCCAGAACACGTTGCCGGCCTCGATGCGGGTGCCGCCGGCGACGATGCCGTCATCGTCGATGGTGTCCACCGCGGCGCCCAGATGCAGCTCGACGCCGAGCTCGCGGAGCCGCCGGGCCGCATAGTCGGACAGATGGTCGGGAAAGGCCGCCAGCACCCGCGGGCCCGCGTCGCACAGCACCACCCGCGCATCGCCCGGGCGGATGCGCCGGAAGTCGCGGGCCAGCGTGGTGCGGGACAGCTCGGCGATCGCGCCGGCCAGCTCCACGCCGGTGGGACCCGCGCCGACCACCGCGAAGCAGAGCAGCCGACGCGCGGCGTCCGGATCGGTCTGCAGCTCGGCATGCTCGAAGGCGGACAGGATGCGGTCCCGGAGCAGGATCGCGTCGGCGGCGGTCTTCAGCGCCGGCGCCCGTTCCGCCCAATCCGGATGACCGAACCAGGAATACACCGAGCCCGACGCCAGGATCAGCGTGTCGAAGCCGATGCGGGTGCCGTCCTCCAGCATCACGAGGCGAGCGGCGCGGTCGACGCCGGTCACGGTGCCCATCACGGTGGACACGTTGGGGTGGCCGCGAAAGGCGGAGCGCACGGGCGTGGAGATGCTGTCCGCGCTGAGGGCCGCCACCGCCACCTGATATAGGAGTGGCTGGAAGAGGTTGTGGTTGGTGCGGTCGATCACCGTGACCTGAGCCTCGGTTCGGGCGAGACGTTTGGCCGCCGCGAGACCGCCGAAGCCGCAGCCCACGATCACGATCCTGTGAGGCTTTGCCCCGCCTTCGACGGCGTTGACCGAACCGTTCGGTAGCTGACGCTGCGGCGGAACATCAGTCATGCGGCAAGCTTTCCCTGACCGGACGGTTCTCTCGATGGCATGGTGCTGTGCCGGACGCGACGCCGAAGCAGGCCCGCTTTGCCCAACGCCCGGGCGGGGGACGCGTTGCGCGGCGCGCGGGCATGACTGTATGCAAGCGGTCCCCGTCGCCGCCCCCGCGGCGCCGCCGGCTGCCGAGCCGCCCTGCCCCCGGCCGTTCGATCCCGGTTCAACCGAATCGCCGGCGGCATCGTGACCCGACCCCGACGGTCCACCATGCTGAGATGGTCCACGCGATGCAGCGCCCGTTTTCCACGGCGTCTTCCCGGCCGTTCGTCCGGCCGTCCGGTCTGCCTGCGTCCGGTCCGCTCGTGGCCGGCCTGTTGTCGGCCGGCGCGGCGGCCTTCTGGCTGTCCGCGGCCGGCGGCGCGCTCGCGGCACCGCCTGGCGGGCCGCCGCCGGTGGGCGTGGACGAGGTGCGATCGGAAGCGGTCACCGGCCAGAACGAGTATCTGGGACGCATCCAGGCGATCGATCGCGTGGCGTTGGTGGCGCGCGTCACCGCCTATCTGGAGAAGCGGCTGTTCCGGGAAGGGTCGGAGGTGAAGAAGGGCGACCTTCTTTATGTGCTGGAACAAGGGCCGTTCCAGGCCGCGGTCCTGGCCCAGCGCGGCAATTTGGCCGAGGCGCAGGCCAACGTCCGCAACGCGTCGGTGAATTTCCGTCGCCAGCAGGCGCTGTTGAACACGCCGGCCGGGCAGAAGCAGGCCTACGACAATGCCCAGGCGCAGCAGGGCGCGAACGCCGGCCAGGTGCTGACGGCGGAGGGCGACCTGCAGAGCGCCGAGATCAACCTCGCGTATACAGAGATCCGCGCGCCGGTGGACGGGCGCATCAGCGAGACCAGCGTCAACGAGGGCAACGTGGTGACGCCGAGCAGCGGCACGCTTGCCACCATCGTGACGCAGGACCCGATGTACGTCGAATTTTCGGTTGCGACCCGCGATGTGGCCAGCATGCGCAAGCGGTTCGGCGCCAATGGCGGTCTGGCGGCCGCGCGCATCCGCATCCATTTCGCCGACGGCAGTACCTACGACCAGGACGCGCATCTCGACTACGTTTCGCCGATCGTCACCCGCCAGACCGATACCCTGACCTTGCGCGGCACGGTGGCGAACCCGATCCGTGGCGGCGATCCCGGCTCGGGGATCACCAACCGCGAACTGGTGGACGGGCAGTTCGTGACCGTGACGGTGGAGGATCCGAAGCCCGTGGTGTCGCTGGTGATCCCGCGCGCCGCCGTGTTGTCGGACCAGCAGGGCGACTACGTGTTCAGCGTGGACGGCCAGAACAAGGTCCACCGGACCAACGTGAAGCTGGGCCAGATCGTGGGTGCGGACGCGGTGGTGACGAGCGGCCTGCAGGATCACCAGAAGATCGTGGTCGATGGCGTGCAGCGCGTGCATGACGGACAGGCGGTGTCGCCGCAGGCCCCGCAGCCGGTGATCCGCGATCCGGGGGAGACGAGGACCGAACCGGCGGACGCGAAGGCCGCGGGCGGCGGCGGCGCCGCGGGCAATCCCGGCGGAGGCACTCAGGCCGCGGGCGCGCAGGGTAGTCCCAGTCCGGCGCCCGGCGGCACGCCGTCGCGGAACTGAATGCCGCTCCCCGTTTCCTGTTTCGACACCGAAGCTAGGGCTTTCCTCGGATGATCTCGGGCGTCTTCATCGACCGGCCGCGTCTGGCCCTGGTCATCGCGATCGTCATCACGCTGGCGGGCCTCGTCGGGCTGTCGCGCATCCCGGTGGCGCAGTTCCCCGACATCGTGCCGCCGCAGGTGCAGGTGGCGGCGACCTATCCTGGCGCCTCCGCGGCGGTGGTGGAGCAGGCGGTGGCGCAGCCGATCGAGGCGCAGGTCGTCGGCGTCGACAAGATGATCTACATGCGGTCGGTGTCGGGCAATGACGGGTCCTACAACCTGACGGTGTCGTTCCTGCTGGGCACCAACCCGGACGTGAACACCGTCAACGTGCTGAACAGGGTACAGACCGCGAACGCGGAGCTGCCCTCGATCGTGCAGGCCGAGGGCCTCACGGTGCAGAAGCGTTCCTCGGCGATCCTGCAGTTCATCAACTTCTACAGCCCGAACCGCAAGTTCGACCCGTTGTTCATCGCCAACTACATGACGATCAACGTGATCGACGCGGTGTCGCGCACCACCGGGGTCGGGCAGGCATCGCTGCTGTCGCGCCAGAAATACTCGATGCGCATCTGGTTCGACACCAACCGCCTGACCAACCTCGGCCTGAGCCCGGCGGACATCACCAGCGCCATCTCCTCGCAGAACAATGTCGCCGCGGTGGGCCGCATCGGGGCCCGGCCGGCGCTGCCGAACCAGCAATATCAGCTCAACGTGCAAACGCAGGGTCGCCTCACGACCCCCGAACAGTTCGGGAACATCGTCATCCGCGCCCAGCCCGACGGCTCGAACCTGCGGCTGCGCGACGTGGCCAGGGTCGAGCTCGGCGCGCAGACGCTCGATTCCGAAACGCGCTTCGACCGGGCACCGTCGGTGGCGCTGGCGGTGTATCTCGCTCCGGGCGCCAACGCCCTGGACACCGCGGACGCGATCAAGAAGCTGATCACCCGGCTGTCCAAGCGCTTTCCGGCCGGGCTCACGTACAACATCACCTACGACAGCACCGACTTCGTGCACGACACGGTGCACGAGGTGTTGCGCACGCTGGTGGAAGCCTTCGTGCTGGTGGTGATCGTGGTGTTCCTGTTTCTGGGAAGCCTGCGGGCCACCATCATCCCGACGGTCGCGGTGCCGGTCAGCCTGATCGGCGCCTTCGCCGGCATGAGCGCGCTCGGCTTTTCCGCCAACACGGTGTCGCTGCTGGCCATGGTGCTGGCGATCGGCATCGTGGTGGATGACGCGATCGTGGTGGTGGAGAATGTCGAGCGCGTGATGGAGGAGCATCCGGAGCTTCCGCCGCCGGAGGCCGCCCGCCTGGCCATGACGCAGATCACCGGGCCGATCATCGCCATCACCCTGGTGCTGCTGTCGGTGTTCGTGCCGATCGCCTTCATCCCCGGGCTGAGCGGCGTGCTGTTCCGGCAGTTCGCGGTGACGATCTGCATCGCGATGGTGATCTCGGCGGTCAACGCGCTCACCTTGTCGCCGGCGCTGTGCGGCGTGTTCCTTCGCCACGGCGGGCCCCGCCGGGGGATCATGGGCTATGTGCTGGGCGCCATCGACCGGGTCCGCAACGGCTACTCGGCCATCGTGTCTCGGCTGCTCGGCTTCGCGGTCGGCGGGGTGCTGGTGGTGCTGCTGTGCGGCGGCGCCATCGCCTGGCTGCAGCGCTCGATGCCGGCCGGGTTCCTGCCCGAGGAGGATCAGGGCGGCTTCTTCATCAACGTGCAGCTGCCCGACGGGGCGTCGGTGCAGCGTACCAGCGGCGTGATCGCGCAGGTCGAGAAGCTGGCGTTGAGCCTGCCGGGCGCGGCCCACTCGTTCGGCGTGATCGGCTATTCGTTTCTGGACACGGTGCAGGAGCCGAATGCCGGCTTCGTGTTCGTCCGGCTCAAGCCGTTCGCGGATCGCACCAAGGCCTCCGAAAACGCGATGCGGCTGGTGGCCAGGGTGTTCGGCGAGGCGCAGGGCATCCGCCAGGCCACGGTGTTCCCGTTCAACCTGCCGCCGATCATCGGATTGTCCCCTGGCGGCGGCTTCGAATACGAGCTCGAAGCGCTGGAAGGGCAGGATCCGTCGACGCTGGGATCGGAGATGAGCGGGCTGATCGCGGCCGCCAATGCCAGCCCCGACCTGGCGCGGGTGTTCTCCACCTTCACCGCGACCAATCCGTCCCTTTATCTCGATATCGACCGGGTCAAGGCGGAAGCGCTCGGCGTCAACATCAACGACATCTTCACCACCCTGCAGAGCTCGCTCGGCGGCCTCTACGTCAACGACTTCAACCTGTTCGGCCGGGTCTGGCAGGTGAACGTGGAGGGCGAGGCGAAGAACCGCTCGCGGATCGAGGATCTGTGGCGTCTGTATGTGCGCAACAACACCGGGGGACTCGTGCCGCTGCGGGCGCTCGCGACGCTGCGCACCATCACCGGACCCCAGGCGATCACGCGCTACAACAATTACCGCGCCGTCACCATCAACGGCACGCCGGCGCCCGGGGTGTCGTCCGGCACGGCGCTGGCGACCATGGCGAGGCTGTCGAACCAGACGCTGCAGGCGGGCTACGACTACGAGTGGACCAGCACGGCCTACCAGGAGGTGCTGGCCAGCGGGAAGACCGGCATCATCCTGGCGATGGCGCTGCTGTTCGCGTTTCTGTTCCTGGTGGCGCTCTACGAGAGCTGGATCATCCCGATCCCGGTGCTGATGTCGGTGAGCGTGGGCGTGCTCGGCGCCTTCATCGGCATCCGCATCGCCGGGCTGTCGCTGGATCTCTATGCGCAGATCGGGCTGGTGGTGCTGGTCGCGCTCGCGGCCAAGAACGGCATCCTGATCGTCGAATTCGCCAAGGAGCGGCGGGAAGCGGGCGAGACCATCCGCGAGGCGGCGCGGCAGGGCGCGCACATGCGGTTCCGCGCGGTCATGATGACCTCGTTCGCCTTCATCCTGGGGCTGTTGCCGCTCGTCACGGCCAGCGGCGCCGCCGCGGTGAGCCGGCGGGACGTCGGCACCCCGGTGTTCGCGGGCATGCTGGCCGCCAGCGGTATCGGAATCTTCATCATTCCCATGCTGTACGTCACGTTCCAGACCTTGCGCGAGAAGGCACATCGTTTATTCGGTATCGCGCCGCACGCGACGTTGCCGGAAGGTGGCGCGGGTCATGGTGGAACCGGAGCCGGAACGGAAACCGACCACCCCCGCCATTGAGAGGCTGTGCCGATGCGGCACCGTGGCCGCGGGGTTGCTTCGCTCGCGCTTACGTGATCGGAATGAGTCGCGTCGCCGTCGCTGCGGCGGCGTTCGTTCAGTGAGGTTTTCCGACGCCGTTCCTGCGGAGCGGCGAATGGCGTAGCCCGTCCGGATGCCGTTTCAGGCCGGCCGGAGCTCGCGTCGATTTCAGCTGTCCGCCCAGGGGCGGGCGACGCGGCCGCATGCGGCCAGGATGATGGAGGGCGAAGTTTCCATGGGCTCCAGCCAGACAGGCCTCACCCGCGCGCCGGACGGCGCCGCTTCCGCGCCGGCGAAGGACTTGGACCTCCTGTCCATCAACACCATCCGCACGCTGGCGATGGATGCCGTGCAGAAGGCGAAGTCCGGCCACCCCGGCACGCCGATGGCGCTGGCGCCGGCCGCGTTCAGCCTGTGGAACCAGGTGCTGCGCTACGACCCCAAGGAGCCGAACTGGCCCAACCGCGACCGCTTCGTGCTGTCGGTCGGCCATGCGTCCATGCTGCTCTACTCGCTGATCCATCTGGCGGGCGTGGTCGAGGTCAACGACGAGGATCCGCATGGCGACAAGCGTGAGCGCGGCGCTCCTGCGCTGACCCTGGACGACCTGAAGCAGTTCCGTCAGCTCAACAGCAAGACCCCGGGGCACCCGGAGTACCGCTTCACCTCCGGCGTCGAGACCACCACCGGTCCGTTGGGCCAGGGTTGCGGCAACTCGGTCGGCATGGCGATGGCGCAGCGCTGGCTGGCCGAGCGCTACAACAAGCCGGGCTTCACGCTGTTCGACTATCATGTGTGGGTGTTCAGCGGCGACGGCGACAACATGGAAGGCGTGTCGGGCGAGGCGGCGTCGCTGGCCGGCCACCTGAAGCTGAGCAACCTCACCTGGCTCTACGACAGCAACCAGATCAGCATCGAGGGTTCCACCGATCTGGCCTTCACCGAGAGCGTGCACAAGCGCTTCGAGGGCTATGACTGGAACGTCGTCGAGGTGCCGGACGCCAACGACCTCGTCGCTCTGAAGAAGGCGTTCGACGAGGCGCGCGCGCAGGACGGCGCGCCGGATGGTCGCCCGACCCTGATCGTGGTGCACAGCAAGATCGGCTACGGCGCGCCCAAGAAGCAGGGCACGGCCGCCGCGCACGGCGAGCCGCTGGGGGCCGAGGAGATCTCGGGCGCCAAGAAGTTCTACGGCTGGCCGGACGAGGCCTTCCATGTGCCGGATGGCGTGACCCAGCATTTCGCCGACGGCATCGGCAAGCGGGGCGCCGCCCTCAGCAAGGACTGGGGCGAGTTGTTCGGGCGCTACAAGGCCCAGTATCCGGAACTGGCCGCCGAGCTCGAGGCGATCGAGCACCACACGCTTCCCGATGGCTGGGACAAGGAGATTCCGGTCTACGAGGCCGACGCCAAGGGCGTGGCGTCCCGCGAAAGCTCGGGCAAGATCCTGAACGCGATCGCGCCCAACGTGCCGTGGCTGATCGGCGGCTCCGCCGACCTGTCGCCGTCCACCAAGACCAACCTGACCTTCCAGGGGGCGGGCAGCTTCAACGCTCCGGCCTTCGGCGGTAGCTATGGCGGGCGCAACCTGCATTTCGGCGTGCGCGAGCACGCGATGGGCTCCATCAGCAACGGCATCGCCCTGTCGGGCATCCGGCCGTACTGCTCGGGCTTCCTGATCTTCTCTGACTACATGAAGGCGCCGATCCGCCTGTCGGCGATCATGGAGCTGCCGGTCATCTACATCTTCACCCACGACTCGATCGGCGTGGGCGAGGATGGGCCGACGCATCAGCCGATCGAGCAGCTGGTGCAGCTGCGGGCGACCCCGGGCATCCTGACCATCCGTCCGGGCGATGCCAACGAGGTGGCGGAAGCCTGGCGCACCATCATGCCGCTCAGCGAGCAGCCCGCCGTGCTGGTCCTCAGCCGGCAGAACCTGCCGACGCTCGACCGTAAGAAATATGCGCCGGCGTCGGGCGTCGCGAAGGGCGCCTACGTGCTCGGCGACTGCGACGGCACGCCGGAGGTCATCCTGATCGGCACAGGGTCGGAGCTGGCGTTGGTCGTGGGCGCCTACGAGACCCTGACCGCGGAGGGCGTGAAGGCCCGCGTGGTGTCCATGCCGTCCTGGGATCTGTTCGAGGAGCAGACCCAGGAATACCGCGACAGCGTGCTGCCGCCTTCCGTCACCGCGCGCGTCGCGGTGGAGCAGGGTGCGGCCCTCGGCTGGGACCGTTATGTCGGCTCCACGGGTGCCATCATCGCCATGCACACCTTCGGCGCGTCCGCGCCGCTCAGCGACCTGCTCACCAAGTTCGGCTTCACGCCGGAGAAGGTGCTGGAGGCCGCCCGGGCCCAGATCAGCAAGAGCAAGGGCTGATTGGTCCAGCCGGGGCCGCCGTCCTCGCGACGGCGGCCCCGGCATCGTTCCGCCTCGTCTTCCGCCGGTCCGCAGCACGGCCCGCAGACATCCAGGAAAGCTCCGCCGTCCGGCCCCGGAGCATGTCTGCCCCCGGCTCCCGTTTCCGTTCGAGGAGTTTGTCCATGAACGTCGTCCAGAAGCCCGAAACCGCCGCCGCGGCGGGCAACCCGCTCAAGAAGCTCGAAGCGGTGAAGCAGTCGCCGTGGCTCGACTTCATCCAGCGCTCCTTCATCCATGACGGCAGCCTGAAGAAGCTGGTGGACGAGGACGGGCTCAAAGGCGTGACCTCGAACCCCGCCATCTTCGAGAAGGCGATGGGCCACGGCACCGACTACGACGACCAGTTCAAGCAGCTCGTCGGCGGCGGCAACACCGATGTGTCCACGCTGTACGAGACCATGGCGATCGAGGACATCCGCGCCGCCTGCGCGGTGCTGAAGCCGGTATGGGATGCGACGGAAGGGCTGGACGGTTATGTCAGCCTGGAGGTGTCACCCTATCTCGGCCTGCAAACGGAGCCGACGATCGCCGAGGCGCGCCGCCTGTGGAAGACGGTGGATGTGTCCAACCTGATGGTGAAGGTGCCCGGCACCGAGCCCGGGGTGCCGGCCATCCGCCAGCTGATCGCCGACGGCATCAACATCAACGTCACGCTGCTGTTCTCGCTCGACGCCTACAAGGCGGTCCTGGAAGCCTACATCGCGGGCCTCGAGGAACGGCACGGCAAGGGCGAGGACATCTCGCACATCGCGTCCGTCGCCAGCTTCTTCGTCAGCCGCATCGACGGGCTGATCGACAAGGAGATCGACAAGCGCGTGGCCGCCGGCGACAAGGACGCCGAGACGCTGAAGGCGTTGCGCGGCAAGGTCGCGATCGCCAACGCCAAGATGGCCTACCAGCATTATCTGGAGGTCAGCGCCTCGCCGCGCTGGCAGACCTTGAAGGCGGCCGGCGCCAACCCGCAGCGCCTGTTGTGGGCGTCCACCGGCGTCAAGGACAAGGCCTATCCCGACACGCTGTACTGCGACGAGCTGATCGGCGCCGACACGGTCAACACCATGCCGCCGGCCACTATGGACGCGTTCCGCGAGCGTGGCACTGTGGCCGAGACCCTCGGGGCCGACATCGAGGCGGCGCGCAAGGTGCTGGCCGATGCCGACCGTCTCGGGCTCGACCTGAACGGGGTGACCACGAAGCTGGTCAAGGACGGCGTGGACGCGTTCGCCGACTCCTTCGACGCCCTGCTGGGGGCGGTCGCCGCCAAGCAGACCGCGCTGCTGGCCGACACGCTGACCAAGACCGAGCTCAGCCTGCCGCAGGACGTGGACGAGGGCGTGAAGGCGAGCCTCGATCGCTGGCGCAAGGACGGCACCATCCGCCGCCTGTGGCAGCGCGATGCGAGCGTCTGGACCGGCAAGGACGAAGCCAAGTGGCTCAACTGGCTGACGATCGTCGATGACCGCCTCGGCGATATCGCTGTGCTGCAGAGCTTCCAGGACGAGGTGAAGGCCAAGGGTTTCAGCCACGTGCTGCTGCTCGGCATGGGCGGCTCGTCCCTTGGCCCCGAGGTGCTGGCGGAAACCTTCGGCCATCGCGCCGGCTTCCCCGAGCTCCATGTGCTGGACAGCACCGACCCGCAGCAGGTGGCGAGCTTCGAGCGCAAGGTCGACCTGGCGAACACGCTGGTGATCGTCTCGTCGAAATCGGGCGGTACGCTCGAGCCGAACATCCTCAAGGACTATTTCTTCGACAAGGTGAAGCAGGCCGTAGGCGACAAGGTCGGCAGCCATTTCGTGGCGGTGACCGACCCCGGTTCGCACATGGAGGAGGTCGCGAAGAAGGACGGCTTCTGGCGGATCTTCTACGGCGACAAGCAGATCGGCGGCCGCTTCTCCGTGCTGTCGAATTTCGGCATCGTGCCGGCCGCTGCGATGGGCCTCGACCTGCGCGAGTTCCTGGAGAACGCCCAGCGCATGGCGAAGGCTTGCTCGGACGGCGCGCCACCCCTGCAGAATCCGGGCGTGATCCTCGGCACGGTGCTCGGCGTGTCCGCCAAGCTGGGCCGCGACAAGGTGACGGTGGTCGCGTCCCCCGCGATCTACGACATGGGCGCGTGGCTCGAGCAGCTGATGGCGGAGTCGACCGGCAAGGAGGGCCACGGCCTGATCCCGATCGACGACGAGACGCTGGGTGGCCCCGAGGTATATGGCCATGACCGGGTGTTCGCTTATCTGCGACTGGCCGACAGTCCCGACGCTGGCCAGGACAAGGCGATCGAGGCGCTGAAGGCCGCGAAGCAACCGGTGGTGACGATCACCCTGTCGAACACCCTGCAGATCGCGCAGGAGTTCTTCCGCTGGGAACTGGCCACCGCCGTGGCGGGCGCCATCATCGGCATCAACGCTTTCGACCAGCCGGACGTGGAAGCCAGCAAGGTCGAGACCCGCAAGCTGACGGACGCCTACAACCAGAGCGGCAGCCTGCCGGCGGAAACGCCGTTCGGCACCGACGGCGACTTCTCCTTCTTCGCCGACGAGAAGAATGCGTCGGCGCTCGGGGGGTCGTCGCTGGAGGACGTGATCAAGGCGCAGTTCGCGCGGATCAAGGAGGGCGACTACGTGGCGCTGCTCGCCTATATCGAGCGCGATGACGCGACCCGCGACTGGATCCAGAAGGCGCGGCTGGCGATCCGCGACGGCAAGCATATCGCCACCGCCGCCGAGTTCGGGCCCCGCTTCCTCCACTCCACCGGCCAGGCCTACAAGGGTGGGCCGAACAGCGGCGTCTTCATCCAGATCACGGCGGACGATGCGGCCGATGTCGCCGTGCCGGGTGCGAAGTACAGCTTCGGCGTGGTGAAGGCGGCCCAGGCCCGGGGCGATTTCGACGTGCTCGCCGAGCGCGGCCGACGCGCGCTGCGGGTCCACATCAAGGGCAATCTCAAGGCCGGCCTCGACCGGCTCGGCCAGGCCATCGCCGCGGCGGCTGCCTGAGCGGCCCCGGCGCCGCCCCCGGGCGGCGCCGGTTCACATCCGGATCAACGCGCGACCGGTGCCCGGGAGGGGCCGGATCATCGGGGAAGACACATGCAGATCGGTATCATCGGGCTCGGCCGCATGGGCGGCAACATCTCGGTCCGGCTGGCGCGGCACGGGCACGACGTGGTGGTGTACGACCACGACCCGAAGGTGACCGAAACCGTTCGCGGCAAGACCAGCAGCGGCCAGTCGGCCTCCGGCCTGGAGGACATCGTATCCAAGCTGAAGGCGCCGCGCGTGCTGTGGGTGATGCTGCCCGCCGGCAAGATCACCGAGGACACGGTCCACACCCTTTCCGGGATGCTGGAGAAGGGCGACATCATCATCGACGGTGGCAACAGCTACTACAAGGACGACATCCGCCGTTCGCGCGCGCTGGCGGAGAAGGGACTGCACTACGTCGATGTCGGCACCTCCGGCGGCGTCTACGGCCTTGATCGCGGCTACTGCATGATGATCGGCGGCGCCAAGGAAGCGGTGGATCATATCGATCCGATCCTGGCGGCGCTGGCGCCCGGGAAGGGCGAGGTGGAGCGCACGCCGGGGCGCGACAAGGACGGTCTCGATCCGCGTGCTGAGCAGGGCTACCTGCACTGCGGCCCGGCCGGGTCGGGACATTTCGTGAAGATGGTCCATAACGGCATCGAGTACGGCATGATGCAGGCCTTCGCCGAAGGCTTCGACGTCATGCGCAACAAGAACTCCGGCGACCTGCCGGAGCATGAGCGCTTCGACCTCAACATGGCCGACATCGCCGAGGTCTGGCGCCGCGGCAGCGTGGTATCGTCCTGGCTGCTCGATCTGTGCGCCAATTCCCTGGCGTCGGACGGCTCGCTCGACGGTTTCACCGGCCAGGTGGCGGACTCCGGCGAGGGTCGGTGGACCATCGAGGCGGCGATCGAGGAGGCCGTGCCCGTGCCGGTGCTGACCCAGGCGCTCTATACCCGGTTCCGTTCACGCACCGGAAACAACTTTGGTGAGAAGCTGTTGTCCGCGATGCGCTTCCAGTTCGGCGGCCACGTGGAACAGCACCAGACCGAGCACAAGCACGGGGCCGACGTGCAGGAGAAGAAGAGCTGACGATGACAGCGCCGCTGGAGTTCGACGGGGGCGGGACGGAGCAGGCGGAGGCAGAGGAGCACGACGTTGCTCCGGCTCCCGCCCAGAGTCCTCCCTGCGTGCTGGTGATCTTCGGCGGCGGCGGTGACCTGACCAAGCGCCTGCTGATCCCCGCACTGTACAACCTCGCCTGCGCGCGGCTGCTCAACGAGCGTTTCTCCGTGGTGGTGGTGGACTGGGCGGACAACTCTACCGAGAACCTGCGCGCGCAGTTCGACGACACGATGCGGCAGTTCGTGACCCAGCGCCGCGCGGTCGCGAGCCAGCTCCAGGAAGAGGAGTGGGCGTGGCTGCGCAGCCGCATCACCTTCCTGCGCGGCTCGTTCGAGGATCCGGACACCTACAAGGCGCTGGACGCCGTCTGCGGGCAGATGAACTGCGTGTTCTATCTGGCCGTGGCGGCACGCTTCTTCGCGCCCATCGTGCTCCAGCTCGATGCCTCCGGCCTGTCGCGTGAAACCGAATGGAGCTATCGGCGGGTGGTGGTGGAGAAGCCGTTCGGCTCCGACATCTCCTCGGCCCGTGCGCTGAACACCCAGCTGCGCTCCGTGCTCGACGAGAGCCAGATCTACCGGATCGACCATTATCTCGGCAAGGAAACGGTCCAGAACATCCTGGCCCTGAGGTTCTCCAACGGCTTCTTCGAGCCGCTCTGGAACCGACAGAACATCGACCACGTGCAGATCACCGCGGCGGAAACGGTGGGCGTGGAGAAGCGGGGGCGGTTCTACGAGAACACTGGCGCGCTGCGCGACATGGTGCCGAACCACATCATGCAGCTCCTGGCGATGGTGGCGATGGAAGCGCCCACGTCGTTCGACGCCGATGCCGTGCGCGATGAGAAATCGAAAGTTCTAGCGGCGGTGCACCAACTGTCCGCGCAGGATCTGGTGCGCGGGCAGTACACCGCAGGCTCCATCGCCGGGCGGGCGATGAAGGGCTATCGCGAGGAGCCCGATGTCGCGCCCGACAGCCATACCGAGACCTTCGCGGCGATGAAGCTGTCGATCGACAACTGGCGATGGGCGGGGGTGCCGTTCTTCGTGCGCACCGGCAAGCGGCTGGCGACGCGCAAGACCGAGATCGCGGTGCATTTCAAACAGGCGCCCTACGCCCTGTTCCGCGACACGCCGGTCGAGAAACTGACGCCGAACATCATGGTGCTGCAGATCCAGCCGTCCGAGGGCGTCACCATGCAGTTCTCGGCGAAGGTGCCCGGCCCCACGGTGAAGCTGGGCGGCGTCCGGATGAAGTTCGACTACAACGACTGGTTCCAGGAGGGTCCCAGCACCGGCTACGAGACCCTGATCTACGATTGCCTCATCGGCGACGCGACGCTGTTTCAGCGTGCGGACAATGTCGAAGCCGGTTGGAAGGTTGTGCAGCCAGCTTTGGATGCCTGGGGGGCCGGCGAGGGCGAGCTGTGCTTCTATCCGGCCGGCAAGGCGGGTCCGGACGCGGCCGACGAGTTGCTGGCCAGGCGCAAGCGCCACTGGCTGCGCCTCATATGAGCCTGCCTCCCGGCCGCCGGACGCCGGCGCAGCGCATCCGGCTTCTCGTGTCCGATATCGACGGCACGCTGCTCACGCCCGACAAGCGGCTGACGGACCAGACGATCGCCGCCGCGGGCCGCCTCCGGGCGGCGGGCGTGAAGCTCTGTCTGGTGAGCAGCCGGCCGGCGCGGGGGATGCACCAGTTTCTCCAGCCGCTGGGCATCGATACGCCGCGCGCCGGCCTCAATGGCGGCGAGATCGTCTCGCCCGATCATCGCGTGCTCGCCACCCGCGCCATGGAGCGGGAGAGCCTGCGGATCGTGCTCGACATGCTGCAGGAGCACCATGTCCATTGCTGGCTGTTCGCCGGCCAGGACTGGTTCATCCAGGCCGGTCCGGAGCCATACGTGCCCAAGGAGCGCCGGGCGATCGGGTATGATCCGGTGGTGGTGTCGAACCTGCGGGATGTCACGGGCGCGGTGGGCAAGCTCACCGGCTCCAGCAACGACTACGCGCTGCTGGAGCGGATGGAGATCGAGCTCGGCGCGCTGATCGGCGACCGGGTCAGCGCCCGGCGATCGGCGGATTATTACCTCGACGTGACTCATCCGGACGCGAACAAGGGGCAGGCCCTGCTCGATCTCGCGGCGATGCTCCGCGTCCCTGCGGACGAGGTGGCCTGCATCGGCGACATGAGCAACGACGTGCCGATGCTCCGGCAGGCAGGGCTCGGCATCGCGATGGGCAACGCCAGCGACGCCGTCGCCGCGGAGGCGCACCTCGTTTCGGAAGCCAACGACCGGGAAGGCTGGGCCTTCGCGGTGAACGAATTCATCCTGCCGCGCGCGCCGGGCCACGAGGCTGACGAGTTGCGCGCCGGCCCATAGGGAGCGCCCTGCATGCCGCAATCCGACAAGGCCGAGATCCGTCTGGTGCTGGCGGACGTCGACGGAACGCTGGTGACCAAGGAGAAGCTGCTGACGGAACGGGCGATCCGGGCGGTCCACAAGCTCAGGGAGCGCGGGATCCGGTTCGCGGTGACCAGCGGCCGGCCCCCGAAGGGCATGTCGATGCTGATCGAGCCGCTCGCGATCAGCGAACCCGTCGCGGGCTTCAACGGCGGCATGTTCGTCAAGCCCGACGGCGAGATCATCGAGCAGAAGACCCTGCCGCGTGACGCCGCGGAAAAGGCGATCGCGGTTCTGCGCGACCACAAGGTCGATGTGTGGGTCTATAGCGGCGACGACTGGCTGGTGCCGGACGCGGAAGGGCCGCATGTGGCCCGGGAACAATGGACGGTGAAGTTCCCTCCCAAGGTTGCCACCGATTTCGGGCCCGCGCTCGACCGCGTGGTGAAGATCGTGGGCGTCAGCGACGACCTCGAACTGATGAAGACCGTGGAGCGCGACGTGCAGCAGGCGCTCGGTGATACCGCGTCGGCGGCGCGCTCGCAGCCGTACTACGTGGACATCACCCACCCGCAGGCCAACAAGGGCGGCGTGGTGCTGAGCCTGGAGAAGATGCTGGGCATCCCGGCGTCGCAGATCGCCACCTTCGGGGACCAGCCCAACGACGTGCTGATGTTCCGCAAGAGCGGGATGTCGATCGCGATGGGCCAGGCGTCGGACGAGGTGAAGGCGCAGGCGACCCACGTGAGCGATTCCTCCGAGGAGGAAGGGTTCGCCAAGGGGATCGAGCGCTTCGTGCTGGGAGAAGAAGAATGAGCGGAACGCGTGCCGGTGGCCACACGGTGAAGGATGGCCGCGTCGAGATCCTGGCTGACAGCGAGGCGATGGCGCGCTGGGTCGCCGACCGGCTGCTGGAGGCCGCCACCGCGAAAGCGGACGGACCGTTCGTCGTGGCGCTGTCGGGTGGGTCCACGCCCAAGCGGCTCTACCAGATCCTGGCCACGGAACCCTATGCGTCGCGCTTCCCCTGGGACCGGACTCAGCTGTTCTTCGGCGACGAGCGCTTCGTGCCGCCCGACGACGAGAGCAACAACTACAACATGACCAACAAGGCGCTGCTGTCGCATGTGCCGGTGCCGCCGGCGAACGTGCACAGGATGCCCACGGACGGCGATCCGGACGAGGCGGCGGCGCGCTACGAGCGGGAACTGCGCATGCTCTACGGGCGCGACACGCTCGAAGAAGGACGCCCGCTGTTCGACGTGGTGCTTCTCGGGCTGGGGGAGAACGGTCACACCGCTTCCCTGTTTCCCGGGACCGACGTGCTGCAGGAGAAGGAGAAGTGGGTGTCGAGCTGCGTCCCGCACGACGCGCCGCACACGCGGCTGACCCTGACCTACCCGGCCATCCACAGCAGCCGCACGGTGATGTTCCTCGTGGCGGGCAAGTCGAAGGCCGAGGTGGTGCCTCTCGTGCGTTCGGGAGACCCGTCGCAGCCCGCATCGGCGATCACCAGCGAAGGCGAACTGGTGTGGCTGCTGGACAAGGCGTCCGCCGGGGAGGAAGACGGGCACGGTTGAGCGTGCGGGAGGATGTCGGCGTGAACGAGGATCCGGCGGCTGGATTGAAGCGCGACGTAGGCGAGGCGGCGGCCCGTCTCGTCGAGGACGGCATGGTGGTTGGCCTCGGCACCGGTTCCACGGCGAATTTCCTGATCGACGCGCTCGGACGGCGCTGGGCCGAAGGCTTGCGCTTCACCGGGATCCCGACCTCCATCCGGAGCGAGGAGCGGGCCCGCAAGCTCGGCATCGCCCTGTCCGATTTCGGCCGCCATCCCGAGATCGACCTCACCATCGATGGCGCCGACGAGATCGAGGAGGGAACGCTCAATCTCGTGAAGGGCCTGGGCGGCGCCCTGCTGCGCGAGAAGATCGTCGCGGCCAATTCCCGCCGCATGGTGGTGATCGCCGACGACAGCAAGCTGGTGCGTCACCTGGGAAGCAAGGCGCCGGTGCCGGTGGAGGTGACCCCGTTCGGTTGGGAAGCGACGTCGCATCGCCTCGGCGCGATCGGTGCCCGTGTACAGCCGCGGCGCGATCCGAAGGGCGATTTCTTCGTCACCGACGGCGGCAATCTCATATTGGATTGCGTGTTCGGCCCCATGGAGGACGCCCCGCAGCGGGAGCGGGCGATCCGCGATATCGTCGGCGTGGTGGAATGCGGCCTGTTCATCGGGCGCGCGGAGATCGCGCTGCTCGCCGGCCCGAACGGCGTGCACACCGTCGGGCGCGGCACGTGAGCGATCAGGAGGAAATCGTCCGGAACGATGACATCCGGTCGATCGCGCCCCGGGTCCTGATCGTGATGGGCGTGTCGGGTTCGGGCAAGTCCACGGTGGCGCTGCAGCTGCACGAGCGGCTCGGCTGGCCGTTCCAGGAGGGCGACGACCTGCATCCGCCCGAGAACGTGGCCAAGATGTCGGCCTCCATCCCGCTCACCGATGAGGATCGCAAGCCCTGGCTCGCCCGGTGCGCGCGCTGGGTCCGCCAGCATCAGGAGGCCGACGGCGGCGGCATCCTCACCTGTTCCGCCCTGAAGCGCGCCTATCGCAATCAGCTAGTGGACCACATGCCCGGCGTGTTCTTCCTGTATCTGAAGGTGCCGGAAGCCGTGTTGCGTGCCCGCATGGCGCATCGCAAGGGGCACTACATGCCCGCCGGCCTGCTGCCCAGCCAGTTGCAGACGCTGGAAGAACCGGCCGACGACGAGCCCGTGATCCGCGTCCAGGTGGCCGACACCGCGGACGCCACGGTGGAAGCGGCGCTGTCGGCTCTGCGAGCGTCTGGCTGAAACTATGTCCGGGTTCGGCGCTCCCCTGCCTCCCGCGCCGGCCGGGCAGCGTGTCCGGGTGTTCGTCGATGCCGACGCCTGTCCGGTGAAGCCGGAATGCTTCCGCGTCGCCTCGCGCTACCGGTTGCAGGTGTTCGTGGTGTCCAACAGCCTGATGGCGGTGCCTCCCGATCCGCTGGTGGAGCGCGTGGTGGTGGAAGCGGGCCCGGACGTGGCCGACGACTGGATCGCGGAGCGGGCCGCCCGCGGGGACGTGGTGGTGACATCCGACGTTCCGCTCGCGGCGCGCTGCGTCCGGAACGGCGCGGAAGTGCTGCGTCCCAATGGCCGTTCCTTCGACGGCGACTCCATCGGCATGGCGCTGGCGACCCGCAACCTGATGGACGACCTGCGCTCGCAGGGCCAGATGACCGGCGGCCCGCGCCCATTCGGCGCCAAGGAACGGTCCGCATTCCTGTCGGCGCTGGACAACGCCGTCGTGCGGCTCAGGCGCCTGGGATTCGCCGCCGGCTGAGCATACTACGTCCGGGCGGCCGCAACCTGCCTGCCGGCGCGCGCGCATCCGCCGGGCAGGCTGCTGACGACCGTCCGCCACGGCCGCCTCGATCGGCCACGCCCGCCGGCGCCGTTCGGAGCTTCTGCCGGTGTGGTCCCCCGCCGCCGTTGCGACGCCGGGGGCATCCCCGTTCCGTCATCCTGACACCCGCATCCCACCCTCCCGGTCGGCCGCCGCAGCCGTCGATCGGAATGGTCGCGCACCTGTCCGATCGGGCTGGCCGAAGCGCTCGAACTCGAAAGCGCGATAGAACCCTCGGCAGGTTCGACCGCGAGAACGTCCGAGCCTGGCCACGGCGCCACGACTGCGCCCTGTGCCGGACGGAAGCCCGGCGCGAAACTAGGGTGCGTTGGAACCCGGCGACCCTAGTGGCACCGCGTTGGTCTTCTGCTGGCTTGAGGGCGGCGCGACGCCGGTCACGTCACAGGCGCCCAGCCCGAGCAGCGCCAGCAGAACGGCGCCGCGAAACAGATGGGTCATGGCGGATATCCTCCCGGCAGGCCGGGTCTTCGCCCGACACGCCACGTATCAGTGATGCGCTCCTCCGGCCCTGCCGCCAAACCGGGACCGCCTCAGGGGGAATGCGGCAGGAACAGGAAGGCCAGGGCCAGCAGCACGTAGAGCCCGATCAGCAACAATCCTTCGAACCACGTAGTTTCCCCGTCGGCGCTGATCGCCCGTATCACGAACGCGGTGGCGCCGATCGCGAGCAGATCGAGAGGGTCGCCGAACACCAGGTTCATCGGGTGGCCGAGCGCCCAGGAGGCCAGCACCAGCAGGGGGGCGACCACCATCGCCATCTGGATCGCCGAGCCGATGCAGATGCTGAACACGATGCTCATCCGGTTCTGCCGCGCGAACACCACGGCCGCGAACAGATCCGCCGCCGTTCCCACCAGGGCCAGCACCACGATGCCCAGGAAGGTCGAGGACAAGCCCAGGCTCCCCGCGGTGGCTTCCAGCGCGCCGGACACCAGTTCGGCTTCCACCGCCACCAGCGCCGTGCCGCCGATCAGCACGCCGAGCGCGCGACCCAGGCTCCAGGCCGCCCGGTCGTGTCCGGGATCGTCTTCCTCTCCGCCGCCGAACATGTCCCGGTGCGTCACCAGGGTGTAGGCGAGATTGGCGCCATAGAGACCCAGCAGCACGATCGCGGTGCCAAGGCTCAGCTTCTCGTCCGCCAGGGCGGGATCGAGGCCGGGGCTCGCTTTGCGCTGGGCCAGGTCGAAGATCGCCGGCAACAGCAGCGCGATCAGCACCAGGATGAGCAGGGTGGACAGCAGGCCGATGCTGTCGCGGTTGAAGCGTTGCCGGTCCCGCCGGATGCCGCCCACCAGCATGGCGAGCCCCAGTCCCAGCAACCCGGTGCCGATGATGGACCCGGTGACCTGTGCCTGCACCACCGCCGCATGGCCGCCGGCCAGCACGAACAGGGCCAGCACGAGCTCGGCGACGGAGCCGAACGACACGTTGAGCAGGCCGCCCACCGCGCTGCCCGTCCGGTCTGCCAGCTGTTCGGTGGCACGCCGCACCCAGTCGGCCAGCACCGCGGTCGCGGCCGCTCCCAGCACGAACACCCATACCGGGGAGATGTCCGGCACGAAGCCGGCCGCGAGCGAAACCGGCACCAGCAGCAACGGCAGCAGGCCGGAGAAGGTCCTGAACGTCACGGAAGATGTCGCCTCCAAACAAACCTTTCCGTGCAACAGGGCGCCGCCATGTCCGGTTCCGTGGCGCAACGGCCACCGGCGCGACGAGCGTGATGCCGTGTGCCGTGTCCACGGTGGCGATACAGGCTTTGACAGGCTCCGAACCGGCGGCGGATGCTGGACGCCGCCATGCCGATCGAGATCCCGCCCCACCTGCTATCCGCCGCCCGTGTCGTCGCCTCAAGGCGGGACATGCTGCACAGGCTGCCCCGGAACTGCGCGTTCGTGGAGGTCGGCGTCGGCATCGGGGTGTTCACGCACGAGGTCATGACGATCTGCGCGCCGCGATCCTTCGTCGCCATCGACGATTTCGGTCTCGACCGTGTGGAGCTTCTCTGGGGGCGCCCGTCGGCGGAAGTGTTCGAGGGCTGGGGCCACCAGGGCTTCTACGAGCACAGGTTCGAGCGGGAGATCGGGACCGGCCTCGTGACGGTGATCAGAAGCGGGAGTGCCGCCGGGATCGCGGCGCTGCCCGACGATTCGGTCGATGTCATCTATGTGGATGCCGATCACACCTACGATGCCGTTCGGGCGGACCTCCAGGCCTGCCTGCCGAAGGTGAAGAGCTCGGGGCGCATCATCGTCAACGACTACGTGCTGACGCCGGCCGATGCCTCCGGCCTGCGCTTCGGGGTGATCGACGCCACCAACGAGTTCATGATCGCCCATGATTTCGCGATGGAATATTTCGTTCTCCAGCAGGACATGTTCTGCGACGTGGTGATCACCCGCAGCGCCAACATCAACCGCGCCGGCTTCAACCAGACCGACGAGCATGCGGCAGCGGTCCGGCGCGGACTGGAGCGCCGCATCGCGGAACTGGAACGTTCCTCCTCCTGGCGCATCACCGCACCGTTGCGGAGGGCCTCGCGCCTGCTCCGCCGGCGGTGAACCCGCGGGTCAGAACTTGAAGTCCAGCGTCTGCATGTAGAATCCGCCATCGCGGCCACCGGCACGGTGCAGCGACGACGAGGCGAGAAACGCGGCCAGGTCGTGCGACCAGGCGAGATGCGGCGTCACCTGGAACGCGATGCCGGCCTGCGGCAGCGCGCCGACGAAGCCGCCATGCAGATCGCGGAAGCTGTAGACGCGGTTGGTGCCGTAGAGATCGTCGTTCGTACTGGCGCGCCAGAACAAGGGGAGGTGGGCTCGTAGGGTCACCTGCTTCCAGGGCTTCCATTCCGCCACCGGCCCGGCGCTGACGGCGTTCTGCGGCCCGAGATAGGTGGTGACGTCGTTGTAGAACGGCACGTTGAAATAGGGTGCGGCATAGGTGCCGACGGTGCCGGTGCGGCGGCGGGCGTCGCCGCCGGAGAACAGGTCCGCCTGGATGCCGGCGGCGGGCCGGCCGCGCAGGCCGGCGAAGCGGTAGCTCACGCTCGCATTGACCGAATAGGCATCCACCGGCCTGCTGCCGCCGCCGCGCGGATGGAAGCGGCCACCCTGGTGGATGCCGCCCACGCTCAGCTCCACCGGGCCGGCCGCGCCCCATAGCCGTACGCCGACATTGTCGCGCCGGGTGGAACCGTCGAGGCTGCCGCCCGGGCCGCCGATCGCCGCCATCGCGCCGCTATACAGGTAGCCGTAATAGAACAGGTCGGCGAACAGCTGCCCCGGCCTGCCGGCCATCCGGAAGCCCGGCAATCCCCAGGAACCGTAGGCGCCGAACAGCCGGGCGTTCCAGTTGGCGTCGTCCGCCAGCATCGCCGCCGGCAGCCAGTCGGTTTGCAGCAGGTAGAAGGTGTCGAGCCGGAACCGGTCCCATACCGCGTAGCCGCGCAGTCCGTTCCAGCTCTGCACCAGGTTCGGCAGGTCGCGCAGCGACAGCACGTAGGGCGGCGCGTCCAGAAACACCTGCCGCCCGCCGATCACGCCGGCCCGGGCGCCGAGCACCGTGCCCGATATCTCCAGGAACCCTTGCTGCAGTTCGAGACGCGAGCGCTGATTGCCGGCATTGTAGCCGTAATAGCGGCGCCCTCCCGCGATCCCGTTCACCAGCTCGACATAGGTGCGGATGTCCGGCCCCAGATGCAGATCGGCCCCGAGCACGCTGCGCACCAGCAACCGGTCGGAATCAACGGGCCGCTGGGTGCCGAGAAAGGGGCGGGACTCGTGGAAGGTGCGCAGCCGCTCTTCGCCGCTCAGTGTCAGGTAGACGCTGCCCCGGTCGTCCAGCCGGATGAACTTCAGCCGGTCGAACCAGTCGTGGCGCCCGGCGGCGGACCGGTCGCGCAGCCAGCTCCAGTCCTCCGCCCAGCGCGCCTGCGCGTAGCGGGCGACCGGGCCCCACCCCGCGGCCTGGCCGTTCTGCGCGTTGAACACCCCCCAGCTTCCGACGCTGGTGTCGGGCGCGGGCGTGGCCGGCAGTGGACCGCCATAGGCTTCCTCCCGATCGGGCGAGTCGGTCTGCGCCCGCGCACCCGCGGTGGGAGCGAGCAACAGGACGGCGAGGAATAATGCGAGGAAGCGCAAGGCGGCCCGGGGCGGGTAGAAGGAACGGGAGCATCCCTATCCCCGCCAGGTGCCCGGGAGGCCAGTGACATTGCATGACCATGGGCGCGGCTGCGGGAGACGTGTGCGTGGACCGCGCGCGGACGCCGCGGCGCGATGCGTCGCCGCAGATGGGCCACAACCAAGGTCTTATCGTGGCAGTCGATCCACCCGCGCGGAGCGGCGTTGTGCTCGGCGACCGCCCCCCGTTCGGGGGCTTCGCAGGAGCATCACCATGCGTCCCACCTTCGGCCGTTCCGTTCTTGCCGCCGCCGCCGGCCTGGCACTGTTGTCCGGCACCGCGCTGGCGCAGCAGAACGGTTCCTCCACGGTCAACACCACGCCTGCCGCCGCGAACGGTCCGGACGCGACCGCCCCGTCGGCCAAGAGCGCGGCCGGCAACGACACCACGTCCAAGGTGACGCGTGACGGCTTCCTCCGCGCCGGCAAGCTGATCGGATCCGACGTCTACAACAGCGGCGACACCTCCATCGGCACGCTGGACGATCTGCTTCTGTCCGAGCGGGAGAAGCCGGCGATGGCGGTGGTCTCGGTGGGCGGCTTCCTCGGCATCGGCTCGAAGCTGGTCGAGGTGCCGTTCTCCCGGCTCAAGGTGAACAAGGCCGGCCATCTGGTGCTGCCCGGTGCCACCAAGGACAGCCTGAACAAGCTGCACGGCTACGACTACGACAAGTAAGCGTCGAAGAACCCGTTCCCCTTCGCGGCGGCTCAGGCGGCCGTGAGGGGGAAATGGCAGGCCACGGAGCGGAACTCGCCTCCCAGCGGACGAAGCTTCGGTGCCTCGCTCCGGCACACCGGCCGCATCGCCGGGCAGCGCGTATGGAACCGGCAGCCGGAGGGGGGCGACACCGGGCTCGGCACGTCGCCGGTCAGCACCGTGCGCCGGTCCGGCAGGCCCACCACCGGTTCCGGCACCGCCGACACCAGTGCGGCGCTGTAAGGATGGGCGGGGCTGTGCAGCACCGCGTCGGCGTCGCCCATTTCCACCACGGCGCCCAGATACATCACCGCGACCCGGTTCGCGATCTGTCGCACCACGCTCAGGTCGTGTGCGATGAAGACATAGGTGAGCCCGAGTCTTTCCTGCAGGTCGGCGAACAGGTTCACCACCTGCGCCTGCACGGACACATCCAGCGCCGAGACCGGTTCGTCCGCCACCACCAGCGCGGGGGACAGTGCCAGGGCCCGGGCGATGTTGATGCGCTGGCGCTGACCGCCCGAGAACTGGTGCGGGTAGCGCGACAGCGCCGCCGCGGAAAGTCCCACCAGCTCGGCCAGCTCCTCCACCCGGGCGCGGATCGCGGCGGCGGTGCGCGAACTGCCTTCCGGCGCCGGATGCACCCGCAACGGCTCGGCGATCAGGTCGCCCACCCGCCGCCGCGGATTGAGCGAGCTGTAGGAATCCTGGAACACCATCTGCATCCGGCGGCGAAGCGGACGCAGCGCCCTTTCGCCCAGGCGGGTGATGTCCCGGTTCTCGAACAGCACCTCGCCCCCGGTGGGGTCGTCCAGCCGCAACAGGCACCGTCCCAGCGTCGACTTGCCGCAGCCGGACTCGCCCACGATGCCGAGCGTCTCCCCGGCGAACACCTGCAGCGACACGTTGTCCACGGCGCGCAGCACCTGCCGCCGCCGCGTGAACGCGCCCCCCACGCGGTATTCCCGAACGAGATGGCGTGCTTCCAGCAGCGGCGTCGGGACCGGAAGCAGGGCGTCCATCTGGGCCGGGCCGGTCGATACCGCCGGCCCGGGTCCGCCGGGAGCCTGCGCCGCCGGCGTCGCGTCGTCGCGTCCGTGCCCCTTCATGCCGGCACCGGAGCATCGAACGAGGCCATGGGGCGGGGCGGCAGGTCGCGCCCTTCCGCAGGCAGGACGCAGGCGATGTCCTGCCTGCCTCGCCGCAGCATGGGCGGTGGATCGAGGCAGGCGGCATGGTTGAAGGCGCAGCGCGGACGGAACGAGCAGCCCTGCGGTCGCTGCGCGGGCGATGGCGGCGCACCGGGGATCGCCGGCAGACGGCGCGGGCGAGGTCCATGCAGGGGCGGGATGCTGTCGAGCAGCCCGGCGGTGTAGGGGTGGCCGGGCTGGAGGAACAGCGCGTCGGTAGGGCCGCTTTCCGCGATGCTGCCCGAATACAGCACCATGGTCCGGTCGCAGGTTTCGGCCACCACCCCCATGTCGTGGGTGATCAGCAGCACCGCCGAGGCGTAGTCGCGCCGGAGCCGTCGCAGCAGCCCGAGGATCTGCGCCTGCACGGTGACGTCGAGCGCGGTGGTGGGCTCATCGGCGATCAGCAGCGACGGGTTGCAGCTCAGCGCCATCGCGATCATCGCGCGCTGCCGCAGGCCGCCCGACAGCTGGTGCGGATAGCGGTCGGCGGCCCGGGCGGGGTCCGGCACGCCCATCTCGCCCAGCATCTCCACCGTTCGCGCCCGGGCGCCGGCGCGGCTCAGGGCGCGGTGGGCGCGGATCTGTTCGTCGATCTGCGCGCCCACGGTGTAGACAGGGGTGAAGGCGGTCATCGGATCCTGGAAGATCATGGCGATCTCCGCGCCGCGCAGCAGCTGCATCTCGCGCTTCTTCAGGCCGAGCAGCTCGCGTCCGCGATACCGGGCCGACCCCGTGATGCGCGCGCCCGGCGCGTCCACCAGCCCCATCAGCGCCAGCGCGGTGAGGCTCTTGCCCGAGCCGCTCTCGCCCACCAGCCCCAGGATCTCGCGCGGCGCCAGCGAGAACGACACGTCGCGCACCAGATCGGTCCAGCCACCGCCGCGGGCGGGAAGCGAGATGGTGAGCGCTTCCACTTCCAGCAGGGGGAAGCCCGGGGTCGCGGTCATCGCGTGCGCGGGTCCAGCAGGAGATACACGAGATCCACCACGGCGTTGGCCAGAACCACGAAGACGGCGGAATACATCACCGTCGCCATGATCAGCGGCAGGTCGAGATTGTTCAGCGCCTGGTAGGTGAGCCGGCCCACGCCGGGCAGCCCGAACACCACCTCGGTCAGCAGCGCACCGCCACCGACGAGCTGCGCGAAATCGAGCCCGAACAGCGACACGAAGGTGATCATGGAGGTCCGCAGGCCGTGATGCAGCAGCACCCGGCTGTCGGACAAACCCTTGGCGCGGGCGGTGCGCATGAAATCCTCGTCGAACGATGCCACGAGGTCCGCCCGGAGCACGCGGCCGTAGATCCCGATGAACAGCACCGCGAGCACGATCCAGGGGATCACGAGATGGGCGAACCATCCGGACGGATCGCGCCACAGCGAAACGTAGCCGAGCCCGGGCACCCAGGAGAACAGCCAGCTGTGATGATAGCGGCTCTGGGTCACGAGGTTGGCCACCTCGCCGAGCCAGAACACCGGCATGGAGATGCCGACCAGTCCCAGCATCATCAGCCCGCGATCGATCCAGCTGCCGCGCATGGCGGCGGCGATCGTGCCGATCGTCACCGACGCCGCCACCCAGATCGCCGCCGCTCCACCCACGAGGGATAGCGTCACCGGGGCGGCGCGCAGCACCTCCGGGACGACCTTCTGCCCATGATCCACGAACGACGACAGGTCGCGGGTGACGAACAGCTTGTCCATCATGCGCAGGTACTGCACCGGGAGCGGACGGTCGAAGCCGTATTCGTGGCGCACCGCCGCCATGGTCTCGGGGGATGCGTTGCGGCCCGCGATGCGGGCGGTGGGGTCGGCGCCGGGCGTCGCGAAGAACACCGCGAACACCAGCACGCTGATGCCCAGCAGCACCAGCAGCGTCTGCCCCAGACGCCCCAGCAGCGCCATCAGCATCAGGAGCGTCCCCGGCTGGTCTCGCGCACGTCGAGCGCGTCGCGCAGCCCGTCGCCCAGGATGTTGAGCGCCAGCACGGTCACCACGATGGCGATGCCCGGCGCGATCGCCACCGCCGGCCGGGTGTAGATCAGGCCGGTGCCGTCCTCGATCAGGGTGCCCCAGCTCGCCGCCGGCGCCTGCACGCCGATGCTGAGGAACGACAGCGCGCTTTCGGCCAGCAGCGCCAGCGCCATCACCAGGGGAGCCAGCACGATCAGGGTGGTGCTCACGTTGGGCAGGATGTCGCGCAGCAGGATGCGGCGCCGCGGCACGCCGAGGCAGCGCGCGGCGGTGACGAATTCCGCACGCCGCAGGCTGAGCACGCGCCCCCGCACCGGCCGGGCGGCATAGGGCACATAGACCAGCGCGATGATCACGATCGGCAGCAGCAGGCTGTCGGAGCGGATGGTCACGGGTCCCAGATGCAATCCTTGGGAGACCGAGACGATGGAAAGCGAGATCGCGAACAGGTACACCGGGATCGCCCACATGATGTCCATCAGCCGGGACAACAGCATGTCGGTGACGCCGCCGAAGAACCCCGCGCAGATGCCGACCATGGCCGCCAGCGCGATGCAGAGGATGGCGGCGCAGAACGAGATCAGCAGCGAGTTGCGGCCCCCGTACAGCAGGCGTGCCGCCACGTCGCGGCCCTGGTTGTCGGCGCCGAGCAGGTCGGCGCGTGGGTTCCAGGTCGGCCCGATCGGCGTGAGGCCCAGATGCAGCCTGTTGTGGTTGGGCTGCATCACCGGCACCTCCTCGCCGTGCAGGCTGACCGTGGCGGCCACGTCGGACATGAAGGGGTCGGTGTGGGCGACGTATCGAGCGTATGCCGGTGCCAGCAGCGACAACAGCACCAGCAGCAGCAGCACCGCCATGGACGTCACGGCGCTGGGATTGCGCAGCAACGCCTGTCCGGCGACCCGCCAGGGACCCGGCGCCACCGGACCGCGCGCGACCGCGTCGGACGCCGCGAGGCCGCCGGTGGCCGGCCCGGCGGGAAGGAGATCGCCGCCGCCGCTCACCGCACCCAGACCTGCGAGAACAGCATGTGGTAGAGGTTGGTCGCCGTGTAGTGGCCGAGCCGTTTCGACACGAGATCGATCTTCTTGATCTGGATCAGCGGTGCGCCCGGGGCATCGGCCGACAACATGCGGTCCGCCTGCGCCCACAAGGCGTCACCCCGTGCCGGATCGGCGAGCGATTCCGACATCGCCCGGTTCATCACGTCTTCCAGCGCAGGGGTGCAATAGCCCGACACGTTCGGCGACGAATCCGAGCCCGGATGGAAATTGCCGCAGCCATACAGTGCCGACACAAAGTTGGACGGCCGCGCGAAATCGGCGAACCAGTCCGTCAGGCTGATCTGCACCTTGTTGGACGAGTTCTGGATGTAGTTGAACTGGATCGCGAAGGCGATCGGCTTCACGTCGGCGTCGTAGCCGATGGCGCGCAGCATGTTCTGCAGGTTGGTGCCCATCGCGATCTCCACCGCGCGGTTCGGCACCACCAGGGTGACATGCTGTCCCTCCGTGCCGCTTTCCGCCACCAGCTGCCTCGCGCGCGCCAGATCGGGCGCCGCCCAGTGCTCAACCGGATGCGCGTTGTCGGCGCCACGGCTGTAGGGGCAGTAGGGAACATGTCCCGGCAGGCCGGCCGGGATGTACTGGCAGGCGATGCTGGCCGCCCCCTCGCCGCCGTAGAAGGTTTGCATGGCGCGACGGTTGACGGCGTAGTTCACTGCCTGCCGCGCCTTGAGGTTGTTGAACGGCGGCAGGTTGACGTTCATCGCCAGGTAGTAGAGCGCGAACACGTCCTCGATATGCACCTGGTCGGTGTAGCGGTCGCCGATCTCGCCATAACGGTCGAGCGGCACGTTGTCGTAGAGCGTGTCGAACTGCCCGTTCTCCACCGCGGTCACTTCCGCTTCGTCATCCAGGCCGAAGCTGTACTCGATGCGGTCCACGTAGCCGTCCGGCTGCGCTTCCGCGTTCCACTCGTGGAAGAACGGGTTGCGGTCCAGCACCATGCCGCGATTGGAGTCGTAGGACACGAAGCGATAGGGACCGGTGCCCGGTGCGGGATCGTTGCCCAGATCGTGCGGGGGCGTGTCCGCGGGCAGTACGTAGGCGTGCGGGAAGGCGAGCTTGTCCAGGAACTCCGCGTCCGGCGCCGTCAGGTGGAACGTGACGGTCCGTGCCGCCGCGTCGCCCTGCACGCCGGGCAGGGTGCAGTGCTCCGCATCCTTCAAGCAGTCGGACGCTCCGACGATGCCCGCGTAGAAGCTGCCGGAGGACGGCGCATGCACCTTGAAGATGCGCCGGAAGCTCGCGACCACGTCGTCCACCGTGACGGCGCGGCCGTCGGAGAAGCGGATGCCGTCGCGCAGATGGAACACGTAGGTGCGCCCGCCGTCCTGCGGCTCCGGCAGCGCGTCCGCCAGATCGGCCACCGGGTGGTTGCTGGCCTCGCCCGGATGCTTCGAGAACGCGGTGAGGCCGTCATAGACCACCACCTGGACCTGGATCATCTCGCTGAAATAGTTGATCTGCGGATCGATGGTGCCGGCACCCGCATCGGCGGTGATCCGGAGCGTGCCGCCGCGGTGATCCCCGTTCGCGGCGAGCGCGGGGCACGTGGCCAGCAGCGCCCCAAGAACAACCAGTACCCGCATCGCCGACGGCATGACGCTCAGAAACTTCCCGTGTCCACCGGGGCAGGCGCGCCCCAGCCGAACCAGTGCAAGCCCTGCGCCAGTCCCAGCAGCAGGGTCAGCGCCATCAACACCGGCAAGAGCTTCCGCACCGCGCGCATGGTGCGGCTGCCGGGATCGAGGATGCTCAATGCGCTTGCGCCCAGTTGTGGCCGCGGCCCGTTTCGGCGACCAGCGGCACCGACAGGGTGGCCGCCGATTCCATCACGCCGCGCACCACCCGCTCCAGCGCGTCCGCCTCGTCCTCCGGTGCCTCGAACAGCAGCTCGTCATGCACCTGCAGCAGCAGCCGCGAGCGCAGGCCCGCGGCGTCCATGGCGGCCGGCAGCCGCACCATCGCTCGCTTGATGATGTCCGCCGCGCCGCCCTGCAGCGGCGCGTTGGAGGCCTGACGCTCGGCATAGCCACGCCTGGCGCCGTTCTTGTCGTCGATGCCGCTGATCCAGCAGCGCCGCCCGAACGGCGTCAGCACGAAGCCCTGGCGCTTGGCTTCCTCGCGCGTCGATTCCATGTAATCGCGGATGCCCGGATAACGCGCGAAATAGGCGTCGATATACGAACGCGCCTCGCCCGCGCCGATGCCGAGCTGGCGTGCCAGCCCGAATGCCGAGATGCCGTAGATGATGCCGAAATTGATCGCCTTCGCGCGGCGGCGGGTCAGGGAATCCATGCCCTCCATCGGGATGTTGAACACCTCCGAGGCGGTGCGCGCATGGATGTCCTGCCCCTCGGCGAAGGCCTCACGCAGCGCCGGGATGTCGGCGACGTGCGCCAGCAGCCGCAGCTCGATCTGCGAGTAGTCCGCGGACACCAGCAGGTGGCCGGGTGCCGCGATGAAGGCCCGGCGGATGCGGCCGCCTTCCTCGGTGCGGATCGGGATGTTCTGCAGGTTCGGCTCGTTGGAGGACAGCCGGCCCGTCGCGGTGATCGCCATCTGGAACGAGGTGTGGACCCGGCCGGTCTCGGGGTTGATCTCCTCCACCAGCGCGTCCGCATAGGTGGATTTCAGCTTGGCGAGCTGACGCCATTCCAGGACCCGGCCCGGCAGCTCGTGCCCCTGTTCCGACAGCGATTGCAGCACCGCGGAATCCGTGCCCCAGGCGCCGGTCTTCATGCGCCTGCCGCCCGGCAGCTTCATCTCGTCGAACAGCACCTCGCCCAGCTGCTTCACGGACCCGAGGTTGAACGGATGTCCGGCAAGCGTGTGGATGTCGCGCTCCATCACCTCCATGCGCGCGGCGAAATCAGCCGACATGCGGCGCAGCTCGGCCTCGTCCACCATGATGCCCGCGCGTTCCATCCGGGCCAGCACCGGCACCAGGGGACGCTCGATCTGCTCGTAGAGCGCCAGCGACTTGTTGGTGCGCAGGCGCGGATGCAGCACGTGCCATAGCCGCAGCGTCACGTCCGCATCCTCGGCGGCGTATTCCGTGGCGCGCGGCAACGGCACCCGGGCGAACGGGATGCGGTTGCGGCCGGTGCCGGTCACCTGGTCGTAGGTGATGGGCGTGTGACCGAGATTGCGCGCCGACAGCTCGTCCATGCCGTGTCCGTGCGCGCCGGCCGATTGCGCGTAGGAGATCAGCATGGTGTCGTCGATCGGCGCGCACGGCGCGGCCCCCGCGCGGGCGAGCACCAGAAGGTCGAACTTCGCGTTCTGGAACACCTTCAGCACGCCGATATCGGTCAGCAGCGGTTCCAGCGCCGCGACCGCCGCCTCGAACGGAATCTGCGGTCCCACCGGATGCTCGAGGTCGCCCTCGTGGCGGAGCGGCACGTAGCAGGCGCGGCCCGGCGCCACGGCGAGCGAGAAGCCCACCATGTTGGCGCGCATCGGATCCAGCCCGTCCGTTTCGGTGTCGAGCCCGCACAGCCCGGCGGCGCGCGCCTCCGCCACCCAGCGACGGAGCGTGTCGAGGTCGGTGACCGTCTCGTACGGGCCGAACGGCGCCTGCTCGGCCGCGGGCGCTTCCGGCGCCGCGCCCGACGCCACGGCGGCGGCCGGGGCAGGGGGCGGCAGCTCCTTCATCTGCAGCCGCTGCGCCACCGAGCGGAAGCCCATGGATGCCAGCCACGGCGCCAGCCTGCTCTCGTCCGGCTCGGTGAAGCCCAGCTGCGACACCGGCAGCGGCAGCGGCGCGTCGTGCCGGAGGATCACCAGCCGCCGGGAGATGCGCGCCGCGTCCTCGTGTTCCAGCAGCATGTCGCGCCGCTTGGACGCCTTCATGCGGCCGTCCTTGGCGGCGGCGATGATTCCGTCCAGATCGCCGAACTCGGCCACCAGCTGCGACGCGGTCTTGGGGCCGATGCCGGGCACGCCGGGCACGTTGTCCACGCTGTCGCCCATCAGCGCCTGGACCTCGATCACCTTCTCGGGCCCGACGCCGAAGCGCTCGCGCACCTCGTCCGCGCCGATCGGCTTCTGCTTGATCGGGTCGAGCATGTCGATGCCGGGCCGGATCAGCTGCATCAGGTCCTTGTCGGACGAGACGATGGTGCAGCGGCCGCCGCCATCCGCCACCACGCCGGCATAGGCGGCGATCAGGTCGTCCGCTTCCCAGCCGGCGAGCTCCACCGCCGGCACGCCGAACGCCGCCGTCGCCTCGCGCACCAGCGCGAACTGCGGCACCAGCTCGGGCGGCGGTTCCGGCCGGTGAGCCTTGTACTGGGCGTACATCTCGTTGCGGAAGGTGGTGCGCCCCGCGTCGAACACCACGGCGAGGTGGGTGCCCACATGGTCGCGCAGGAACCGCGCCAGCATGTTGGTGAAGCCGTACACCGCGTTCACCGGCGTGCCGTCCGGCCGCGTCATCGGCGGCAGGGCATGGAAGGCCCGGAAGATGAAGCCGGACCCGTCCACGAGCACCAGATGGACGTTCCGGAACTCGTCGGCCCCCGCTGTTCCGCCGGCGTCCTCCAGGGTGGGCTCCGTCGCGGCGCCCGCCGCCCTGGGGGGGTCGCCATCGGCGACCGGCGGGGAGGATGCGCCATCCGCCATCCCGCCGCTCCCCGGTCCCTCGCTTTGCGGTTCGGCACCGGAAAGGGCGGACGCGCTGTCGGCGGTCCCGTCATCCGGCGCGACGGGAGGAACAGCGTCCATCGCCAGATCGCCCTGCGCGATGGCTGCCTTGGCGTGCTTCGCTCCGCGAGCGCCGGGCGTGGTGCCTGGGCGCGCGCCCGTTCCCCTGGTGCTCACGGCCGCGTCGCCTTCAATGGCCGCCGTCGTCGCCTTCCGCGGCATCCGGCGACAGCACGTAAAGCCTCGAGCAGTACGGGCAGAAGGTCTGCTGTTCCACGATGCGCAGCCAGACGCGGGGATGGCCGAGCGGCCCGTCGCCGCCGTCGCAGGCCACCACGCGGCTGGGCACCACGATGGTCTCGACCAGTCCGAGCTGGGGGTTTGGGGTCGAAACGCCGAAGGGCATGCGCACACCTTGCTGGAAGAGAACCACCGGACAAACCGCCCGGGAGCCGGATGTTCCGGTTCCTGCCGAAGCCGCGCGCCGGTTCCGGAGCCCGGCCACCGGTTTTAAGCCTGAACCGGAGCCGCGCAACGCCCCGGCGGGGCGGATGGCGGCTCATCGCCCGGGATGATACGCAGGAGCGTCCCGCTTTGAAACCTGTGCCCGCGTGCGGCTCGCCCCGTTCCGGCGCTTCTCCGGATGAGATCGGTGCCGCGTCCGCGCACAAGTTCCTGTTCTCCTCGCGCCGGCCGCCACGCCGATGTCGTCCGCACCGTCGCAAGCAACGCGGACGATCGCGGGACTTGCAGGCGCGATCCGGTTCCGGAGCCGACGGCCGGTGCGGCAGGCTCGTGCGGTCCGGCGCCTCGCCGGGCGGCCGGCGCGCCCCCGCGATCGCGATCGATCTCCACGGGGAGGGTCGCGGCCAGGATCGGCCTCGCGGCCACGATGCTGGCCATGGCGGGATGCGCGTCCCGCCCGGCTTCCCGTGTCCCGGTCGCCGCCTCCTGTGCTTCGGCCGACCTCCGGGGACCGGCCTGTCCCCCCGGCGCGGCCGGCCGCTGCCCAAGGCCGCCGCAGAACATCGTGGCTGGTTCACCGGCCGCACCCGATGTCCCGGCAGGTCCCGCTTCCGCCGGTTCGGCTCCGGCCGCCGCGCCGGGATCGACCGCTTCTCTTGCCGGATGCGCCGCGCGGCCACCGCACGCGCAGGACCGCCGCCTGCTACCGCCCGACCTGGTGTTCGTCATGCCCGACGGCGCGCGGCTGCCCGCCCGGCGCTGGCTGCCGGCCGGGACGCCGCGTGCGGTGGTGCTGGCGCTGCACGGCTTCAACGACAGCCGCGACGCCTGGGAGCTCCCCGCGCCGGTGATGGCCGCGCGCGGCATCGCGGTCTATGCTCCGGACCAGCGTGGCTTCGGGGGCGCCCCGGACCGGGGGCGGTGGGCCGGCACCGACCACATGGTGGCCGACGCGGCGGAACTCGCGCGCCACGTGCGTGCGCTGCAGCCGGGGGTGCCGCTGTTCCTGATGGGCGAGAGCATGGGCGGCGCGGTGGCGCTGCTGGTGGCGGCCCGGCATCCGGAGCTGGGATCGTCCGGTACCGTGCTGCTAGCGCCGGCGGTCTGGAGCCGCGCGCAGATGGGGCCGCTGCTGACGGCATCGCTATGGGCCGCGGCCACCTTCCTGCCGGACTGGCATCTCACCGGCCGCGAGCTGCCGCTGCACGTGTCCGCCACCGACAACCGGGCCGCCCTGTATCGCCTGGCCTACGATCCCCTGACCGTGCACGACACCCGCACCGCGACCCTGCGTGGCCTCGTCGACCTGATGACGCGGGCGCAGGACGAAGCGGCGCATGTGCGGGGACCGGTGCTGGCGGCCTACGGTGCGCACGACCAGCTGGTGCCCCCGCAGGCCACCGCTTCGGCGTGGCAGGCCCTACCCGTGGGGGCGCGGCGGGCCTTCTACCCCGACGGCTATCACCTGCTGCTGCGCGATCTCGGCCGCGCGGCACCGCTGGACGACGTGACCGGCTGGATGCTGCATCCTGAGCGGGCACTGCCGTCCGGCGCGGACATCGCCGCCGCCGCCTGGGTCGCGTCCCGTCCCTGGGAGGACACCAATCCCCTCTGGCTGCCCTCCGCCGCCGACGGGCTCGCCGACACCCGCCCCTGACCGAGCGGACCGCACCTCATGACGCTCCGACCGATCCGATGCTCCTGAACGGCCTGGGGATCGTCCCCGGCGTCCAAGCCCCGGTATGCGTCGGGTCTGCCGGGCATGGACGCAAGGTCGCCGACCGTCCAACGCGCTGCGAGGGCGGCCGCCGACAGCGGCACCGGGACATCCGCTGGCCCGACCGTCGGCGGACCAGCCGCGTTTCCGACGTGCGTGCGCCGGGTTTGCTCCCACTGTCGGCATGATCGCGAACGTCGCGGCACAGGAGCGGCGCCCCTATCGGCGGTGCGGGCCGGCAACGTGGCTCCAGACGGGCGGTGTCGTGCCGGGTGCGAGCCTGGGGTGGCCGCGCATCGGGCACACCGAAACTCCGGGCTGGCGCTCGCACCGCGATCGGGCTATGCAGCCGGTCAAGGACCCGTAGCTCAGCTGGATAGAGTGTCGCCCTCCGAAGGCGAAGGTCGCGCGTTCGAATCGCGCCGGGTCCGCCATCCTCTTCCCGTTCCCGGTCGCTGGCGGTCATGTCCGCCGAACGACGCCGCCACGCCGAGCGCCTGCCCGGGCCAGCGGCCCGGACAGTTGCGGGATGCTCAGCGCGTGGGCGTGGTGGCCGCACCGCCGATGGCACCGAGGCCACCGCCGATCAGCGCGCCCGTGCCGGCATTCCCGCCCGAGATGGCCGAGATGCCCGCGCCCGCGCCGGCACCCAGGCCGGCACCGCCCAGCGCGCGTTGGCCGGGGGAATAGGGGTCGCACGCGCTCAACGCCAGCGGCAGACCGAGAAGAACAACCAGCGATGCCGTGCGGATCATGAGCGTGCTCCGGAAGAAGGAGGGCACGGCCGGGGTGTTCGTCCGCCCGCTGCCCGGGTCTTCCTATACGGCCGCCCGGACCGCGGGTTGCTTCCAGGACCGGGCTGCCGGCGGATGGTCCTCAATGCACGGTGCCGCCGGCTCCGCCACCGACATAGGGACCGGACACCCGGGATGCGCCGCTCGATCCGGTGGCGCATCCCGCCAGGAGCGCCAGTATCAGCACTGGCGCCAGCGCCAGCCGAACCGCCAGCGCCGGCCGAACCGCCGGCGTCACCGGCCGCCCGCCGCGGGTGCCGTCCACACCGCGTCCGCCACCCGGACGCTCGCGGGCAGCAGCCCGGCGGCGTGGAACGCGTCGGCGATCTGCTGCTGTTCCGCCACCACATCGGGCGTCATCGGCTTCACCCCGAAACTGAGCCGGTTCACGGCTTTTTCCACCACGGCCATGGGCAGGCCGGTGTCGGCGGCCAGATAGCGCGCCGCGTCGGTCTTGTGGGCCTCGGCCCACGCGTCGGCCCGTTGAAGCTGTTCGAGCATCACCTTGATCACGCCGGAATTGTCGTCGGCGTAGGAGCGGCTCGCCACGAAGAACTGCCGGTTCGGCACCAGCCCTTCCGCCGTGGCCAGCACCCGCGGCGGCGTCGCGGCCGTGACCTGGGCCGAGGACAGATAGGGATCCCAGATCGCCCAGGCATCGATCCGGCCGGTCTCGAAGGCCGGTCGCCCGGCGGACGGCGTCAGGTTGACGCTGCGGATGTCGTGCACCGTGAGGCCACCCTTTGCCAGCGCCTTCAACAGCAGCCAGTGGACGTTGGAGCCCCGGTTCAGCGCCACGCTGTGTCCCTTCAGGTCGGACAGGGTGTGGATCGGGCTGTTTCCCGGCACCAGGATCGCCTCCCCGGTCGGGGCTGGCGGCTCGTGGCCCACATACACCACCCGGTCGCTCGCGGCCTGGGCGAACACCGGCGGCACCTCGCCCACGATGCCGAAATCCACCGCGCCGCCGGCCATCGCTTCCAGCATCTGGGGGCCGGCCGGATGCTCGCTCCAGGCCACCGATACCCCCGATAGCGCGAGCGCCTTTTCCAGATAGCCGGTGTGCTTGAGCAGGATCAGCGTCCCGTAGCGCTGATAGCCCACCCGGATCGTGCGGGATGCCGCGCGGGCCGCCGGCCATCCTCCACCGGTCCCCGACGCGACAACCGCCGCCAGAATTCCTAGGGCCCGCAGCGCCGCGCGCCGATGGAGAAGCTGGAGGACATGGTCGTTCTGCATGGTCGATCCGGACTGCCGTGGTTTGATCAAAACAACACCATCCCATAGTGTCTTCAACAAGGTGCGATGGCGGTCGTGTTTCTCGGATCGGACGCCCGATATGCCCGTATGGGCGATATGCTCTTCGGGGCGCGGTGATCCGCATCGGCTGCTCGCCGGTGCCGGGCGGGACGAATGTCCGACACAATGGAGTGGTCTATGACGACAGGTGCGGACGCGGCGGACGTCCTGTGGTTCCTTCCGACGCATGGCGACGGGCGCTATCTCGGGTCCCAGGAAGGCGCCCGGCACGTGACGCTCGGCTATCTGAGCCAGATCGCCAAGGCGGCGGACGAGCTCGGCTATTACGGCATGCTGCTCCCCACCGGGAAATCCTGCGAGGATTCCTGGGTGATCGCGTCGGCCATGGTGCCGCTCACCCAGCGCGTGCGTTTCCTGGTGGCGGTGCGCCCCGGGCTCAGCGAGCCGTCCATGACCGCGCGCATGGCCGCGACGCTGGACCGGCTCAGCGAAGGCCGCTTGCTGGTGAACGTGGTCACCGGCGGTGATCCGGCCGAGCTGCGCGGCGACGGCGTGTTCCTGCCGCACGATGCCCGCTACGAGGCGACGGACGAATATCTCACCGTATGGCGCCGCCTGCTGGCCGGCGAGACCGTGGATTTCGAGGGCCGGCACCTCCGCAGCCAGGGCGGCAAGCTGTTGTATCCGCCGGTGCAGGACCCCCACCCGCCCTTGTATTTCGGTGGCTCCTCCGAGGCCGGCCAGCGCGTGGCGGCCGATCACGTGGACGTTTATCTCACCTGGGGCGAGCCGCCCGAGGCGGTCGGACAGAAGATCGAGACCATGCGGCGGCTGGCCGCCGAGCGGGGCCGCACGCTCAGCTTCGGCATCCGTCTGCACGTGATCGTCCGCGAAACCGAGAGCGAGGCCTGGGCCGAGGCCGACCGGCTGATCGCCCATGTCGACGACGAGGCCATCGCGACCGCCCAGCGCGCCTTCGCCGGCTTCGACAGCGAAGGACAGCGCCGGATGGCCGCCCTGCATGGCGGCCGACGCGACCGTCTGGTGGTGTCGCCCAACCTGTGGGCCGGGGTGGGGCTGGTGCGTGGCGGCGCCGGCACCGCGCTGGTAGGCGATCCGGACCAGGTCGCGGCGCGGATGCACGAATACATGGCGCTCGGCATCGACCGCTTCATCATGTCCGGATACCCCCATCTCGAGGAATGCTACCGCTTCGCCGAGCTGGTGTTCCCGCGGCTGAGGCTGCGTCCCACCACCGGCGTCGATCGCGGCCCCGCCCGCAACACCGGCCCGTTCGGCGAGATGATCGCCAACGTGCGGTCGCCGGCCCCCCGCGTCGCTGCCAGCTGAGCCACTCCCTTCCGTTCTGGATCGATCGCCGTCCGCCCCCGGCGTTTCGCCAAAGGTTCCCCGCATGCCCGACACCCTGCTGCCGGACGGCATCCTGACTCCCGCGCGGCCGGATCCTGCGCACGTTCCCGCCGCGCCGGCGTCCGCCGCTCTCGCACGCCCTCGGGCGCGGCGCGCCGGGATGGCCGGGCGCCGGTTCCTGTCCCCGCTGTTGATCGTGCTGGCCTGGCAGGCAGCGTCGAGCGCCGGGCTGATCTCGCCGCAGACCCTGGCGTCACCCTGGCAGATCGGGCGGACGGCCCTGGCACTGTCCGCCGACGGCACGCTCGGCCGTAACCTTCTGGTGTCGCTCGGCCGGGCCGGGGCGGGCTTCGCGTTGGCCTTCGCCGCCGGGGTGGTGCTGGCCCTGATCAGCGGGCTGTCCCGTCTGGGTGAGGACGTGGTGGACGCGCCGATGCAGATGCTGCGCACCCTGCCGGCGCTGGCCCTGGTGCCGTTGTTCATCCTGTGGTTCGGCATCGGGGAGGTGCCCAAGGTCGCCCTGGTGGCGCTGGGAGGGGTGTTTCCGATCTATCTGAACCTGTTCAAGGGCATCCGCTCGGTCGACCCGAAGCTGCTGGAGATGGCCCGCACCCTGCGGCTCGGCCGCCGGGACACCATCCGCCACGTGGTGCTGCCCGGCGCGCTGCCGGACCTGCTGGTGGGGCTGCGGCTGTCGGTCGGCATCTCCTGGCTGATGCTGGTGGTGGCCGAACAGGTGAACGCGTCCAGCGGCATCGGCCACATGATGATGGATGCGCAGGACTTCCTGCGCACCGACATCATCATGGTGGGGCTGCTGGTGTACGCCCTGCTGGGTCTGGGCAGCGACCAGGGGGTGCGCTGGCTGGAACGACATCTGCTGCGCTGGCAGCCGCCGTCGCCGGGGTATCGGGCATGAGCGCGCCCGCGTCCGGCGGCATGCCCGCCACCGTGCTGGTTCGCGGCCTGGAGCGCCGGTTCGGGAACACGACGGTGCTGGACCGGCTCGACCTGTCCGTGGGAGCCGGTGAGTTCGTGGCCCTGCTGGGCCGCAGCGGCTCCGGCAAGACCACGCTCCTGCGCACCTTGACCGGGCTGGATCCGGTGCAAACAGGCGAGGTGCGGGTGCCGGCGGCGCAGGCCGTGGTGTTCCAGGAAAGCCGCCTGCTGCCCTGGAAGCGGGTGTGGGAGAACGTGGCGCTCGGGCTGGAAGGTGCCGACGCCCGGGGGCGGGCGGAAGTCGCGCTGGAGGAAGTGGGGCTCGGCCACCGGCTGGCGGCCTGGCCGCTCACCCTGTCCGGGGGCGAGGCGCAAAGGGCCGGCATCGCGCGCGCCCTGGTGCGGGAGCCGTCCTTCCTCATGCTGGACGAACCGTTCGCGAGCCTCGACGCCCTGACCCGGCTCCGGATGCAGGACATGGTGGGCGCCCTGTGGCGCCGGCATCGCTGCGCGGTGCTGCTGGTGACGCACGACGTGGACGAGGCGCTGCTGCTGGCCGACCGGGCCGTGGTGCTCGACAAGGGGCGGATCCGGGCCTCGTTTCCCATCGCGCTGCCGCGGCCGCGCCGTCACGCCGATCCCGATTTCGCCCGGTTGCGCGCCGCGCTGCTCGACGCCCTGGATGTTCGCGCCGTCGATCAGGCGGCCTGATACCGTGCCCGGCGGGCGATATCCGCCGGCGGGAGGCGTTCGCGCGCATCCCGGAGGGCGTGGCCGGCGTTGCCGGCGCGTGCGGCCCATCCCGGTTCCGCCGTTCTCCGCCGGAGCCACCCCATGCCGATCGATCGCGAATTCGCCCCGCTTCCCGCCCGGACCGGACGCCGTGCCGGCAGACTGATCGGGGCGACGGCGTTGCCGCTGATGCTGGCCGTGGGCGCATGTGGCCCGATCGGGGGCGGCCCGCCGCCGCGGGCGGGGTCTCTCGATTCCCGTCCGCTGCCCGCGATGCAGGCTGGGCCGACGAGCATCGGCCCGGCCGGCACCGGCCCCGCCGGGGCGGCCGCGGCGGTCGGTGACGGCACCATGTATTGAACCGCACCCACGAACCCGAAGTAGAACCGGAAGATAACGGGGGTCCGGTGGCAGTGCGTAGAAACAACTCGTGAAATCCGGGCAAGGCACTGGCATCGCCTAGGCGTTCCTGCTTGAAGGAACTACACAACGATTGGCCCGGAAAATCTTTATGTCAGCCGAAGACGACCGACCGACCCTTCTCGCGCTTTCCGCGCAGATCGTGTCGGCCCATGTTTCGAACAACACCGTCGCCTTCGATGCGCTGCCATACCTGATCCGCCAGGTCCACGACGCGCTGGCATCCGCCGGTCAGGCTCCGAGCGAGCTCGAAAGGCCGCAGCCCGCGGTGCCCGTGAAGAAGAGCGTGTTCCCCGACTACATCGTCTGCCTGGAAGACGGAAAGAAGCTCAAGATGCTCAAGCGGCATCTGCAGAGCGCCTACAACATGACGCCCGAACAATATCGCGAGCGCTGGAACCTGCCGTCCGACTATCCGATGGTGGCCCCCAGCTACGCCGAGCGTCGGTCCACCCTGGCGCGCGAGATCGGGCTCGGCCGCAAGACCGGCCGCGTCGCGGCGGCGGCGGCGCAAGGTGCCGAGGATGCGGCGCCCGCGACCCCGGCCCGTCGCGGCCGCCGCCGGAACGCCGACAAGGGCTGAGCCGCCCCGGCGGCGCGAACCGGATTTTCTGCGGGACCATTGGTCGCGCCGGGTCTGGCCGCGCTTCGTCCCGCACCGGCGGGGTCGCACACGCGGTTCAGCGGCGTCGGCCGAGCATCAACGGCAGCAGCCGGTCGGCGAGGCGCCCGTGCGGGGGGGTCATGGTGGTGAAGCCGCTGAACGCTCCCGGCCGATAAACCGGCCGGTCGTGCGAGAAGCGCCGGAACCCCGCCTCGCCATGCCAGCTTCCCTGGCCGCTTTCCCCCACGCCGCCGAACGGCAGGTCCGGGATGCCGGCCTGCAGCAGCGCCCCGTTGACCGCCACCCCGCCTGACAGGGTGCGGCGGATCAGGCTGGCTTCCCGCCGCCGGTCGTCCGTGAAGCAGTACAGCGCCAGCGGCCTGGGCCGCGCGTTGATGAAACCGACCGCTTCCTCCTCGCTCCGGTAGGGCAGCAGCGGCAGCACCGGGCCGAAGATTTCCTCGCGCATCAGGGCACTGTCCAGCGGCGGCGACAGCACGATCGTCGGAGGAAACCGCCGCTCGCTCAGCGCCATTCCCGCTTCCATCGCGTGCGCGGGCGTCCGCCGCAGCACCGCGCCCCCGGCTTCCGCTTCCGCCACCATCCGTTCCAGGCGTGCCAGATGCGGGCCGGCCGGCAGGGTGGTGTAGTCCGGGTTGCCCGCCAGCACGGGAAAGAGCCGTGCCGTTTCCGCGAGCAGATGGTCGGCGAACGCTTCCACCGCATCCGCCGGCACCAGCACATAGTCCGGTGCGACGCAGGTCTGGCCCGCATTGAAGAACTTGGACACCGCCAGCACCCGGGCGGTGCGCCGCATCCCCGTCGGCGTCAACCGGTCGGTGCACAGGATCGCCGGGCTCTTGCCGCCCAGCTCCAGCGTCAGCGGCGTCAGGTTCTCCGCCGCCGCGCGGGCGACCGCGCGTCCGGTGGCGGTGGATCCGGTGAAGGCCAGGTGGTCGAACGGCAGGGAACAGAAATGCCGCGAGATCGCCGGGCCGCCTTCCACCACCGCGACCTCGTCCTCCGTGAACACCCGCGCCAGCAGCCTGCCCAGCAGGGCCGAGAAACGCGGCGACTGTTCGGACGGCTTGAGCAGCACGCGGTTGCCCGCGGCCAGCGCATCCACCAGGGGCCCCACCGACAGGAACAACGGGTAGTTCCAGGGCGACACGATGCCCACACAGCCGAGCGGCTGCGGCATGGTCCAGGCGCGCCCGGGCTGAAAGGCGAGCCCGAGCCGCCGGGGCCGGGGCCGGGTCCAGCGGAACAGGTGCCGGCGAGCGAAACGGGACCCTTCGAGCACCGGCAGCAGTTCGGCCAGCACGGTTTCCAGCCAGGCCCGGTGGCCGAAATCGGCGGAGATGGCGTCGTGGATGGCGCGTGCTTCCGCCCGCAGCACCCGTTCCAGCTGTTCCAGCCGGGTGCGGCGGGCGCGCGGTTCAGGCGGGCGTATTGTCCGGGACGCCTGGCGCTGCAACAGGAAAAGCCGGTCGAGCCGGTCGCGGGCAGCGCCCTCGTCCGGCGTTCCGGCCGGGGGGGCGGCGACTCCGGGCCCGGCGTCGCCGGTCGGCATGCGGTCCTCCGCCGCGGGGGCGGGCGGCATCGCGGCCGGGTCGTCCGGCGATGGGAGGCCGGGCGCAGCAGGATCCGGCGCGGATTGTTCTGGCATGCAACGATTCTTCCACCGTGCCCGGTGCCAATGCAACCTGACCGCCCTACCGCCCTACCGCCCTACCGCCCTACCGCCCTACCGCCCTACCGCCCGGTCACCACGTCGCCGCGCTGGCGCTTCCTGTGCGTCCGGCTTTCGCACTAGCTTGTCGCTTGTTGTCGCCGAAGGAGCCGCCCCTTGGTTGCTGGACGATCCGATCCCGGTGCCGCTCCCGTCGGCGAGCCCCCGGTGCCGCCCGCGCTGGTCCCCGATCTGGTGCTGCAGCGCCGCCGGGCGCATCGCCGGCTGGTGCTGTGGCGCGTGGTGGCGGGGGTGTGTTTCGCGGTGGCGCTGTTCGCGGTCGCCCTACCCCGCGGTGGGGAGCGGCGGTTCGGCATGGCGGAGCCGGCGCATCTCGCGCGGCTGCGGGTGGACGGGCTGATCACCGACGACTCCAAGCGGATCGACCGGCTCGACGCCGCCCGCCGGGATCCGGCGGTGAAGGGGCTGTTGCTCATGATCGACAGCCCCGGCGGCTCGGTCACCGGGGGCGAGGCGCTGCACGACGCGGTGGCGCGCTTCGCCAGGGCCAAGCCCGTGGTGGTGGTGATGGGCGGCCTGGGCGCCTCGGCCGGCTACATGATCGCGGTGCCGGCGGCGCGGATCTTCGCGTCCAGCGCCACCCTGACCGGGTCCATCGGCGTGCTGATGCAGAGCCCGGACGTGTCCGGGCTGCTGGGCAAGGTGGGCGTTTCGGTGGACGAGCTGGTGTCGGGGCCCCTGAAGGGACAGCCCAGCGTCGTGAAGCCCCTGTCGCCCGCTGGCCGCGAGATGCTGCAGGGCGTGGTGATGGATCTCTACAACCAGTTCGTGGACATGGTGGTGGATGGCCGTCACATGGATCGCGGCCGGGTGCTGGAGCTCGCGGACGGCCGCCCCTACACCGGTCGTCAGGCGGTGCAGCTCGGCTTGATCGACCAGCTCGGCGACGAGCACGCCGCGCGGCAATGGCTGGCGGGGGAGCGGCACCTGGCGCTCGACATGCCGGTGCGCGACCTCAAGCCGCACGAGCCGCGCCACTGGTGGCAGGCGCGCATGTCGGGACTGCTTGGCGACGTGCTGGTGTCGGCGATCGAAACGACCTTCGGCGAAGGGGTGACGAAAACCCTGCGAATGCAAGGGGTTGCGCTTGACGGCCCGGTAGCCCTCTGGCACCCTTGAGCCGTTCTGCCGCGGGGGCGTCATGACCAAGTCGGAGTTGATCGCCGAGCTTGCATCGGCCAATCCGCACCTGCGCAGCGGTGACATCGAACTGATCGTGTCCACCATCTTCGACGAGATCTCCGCCGCCCTGGCTCGCAACGAGCGGGTGGAACTCCGCGGTTTCGGGGCCTTCACCGTGAAGCAGCGGGAGGCCCGCGTCGGGCGCAACCCGCGCACCGGAGAGCCCGTTTCGGTGGACGAGAAGATGGTGCCCTTCTTCAAGGCCGGCAAGGAACTGCGGGAACGGGTCAATATCCGCGCCGTGCGCGCGGCCCGGCGGAGTTGACTGGCGCGGTCGTATCGGTTGAGGCGGTCCGCGATCCCTGCGGTCTGTGTTCTTCTCGCAACATGAGTGCTTTTGACGCCACTTTTGCAAGCGGTTAACGCGTTCTTGTTTTGTTCCCATCGGGGCGCTAGTCTGGGTCTGGTAGAAGGGAATCATCATGATGTTCCGACTCCCCAGGATCGGGCTTCTTCTCGCCGCCCAACTCGCGGTCGTCCCCCTTGCTGTTTCCGCGGCCGCCGCCCGTCAGGCCACGGTCCCCGCGGTTCAGCAGAGCCTCCACCGCGTATCGCCCCACGGATCCCACCATGCCCCGCGCGGCAGTCTGCTGCGCTGCGTGGCGTTGATCCCGCCCGCTCTGCGGCACGGGAGCCGCCGGGACGCGCATGGCCGGGGTCGCGCCTACGCCCGCGCCATCGTGCGGCCGATCGACCATGACCGCTTCTTCGCCCCGACCCGGCAGGCGGTGTTCTTCTCCCATCCCGGCGGTCGCTGCGGCTGGCACAACAACGACCGCCACGGCTGAACGAACCGCCGGCCTTGCCCCCGGCCGTTCGGAGGAGGAAAAAGCGGGGCGCGCGGTGCGCGGACGGGGCGTGACCCGGTTGGCCGCCGCCGTTCCGGCTTTGGTGAGAGATGTTTCCGATGTTCCGCAAGAAGAGCAGCGCCGTTCCGCCCGCCGCATCCCCGGGAAAAGTCCCGGCCGGAAAGGCGCCCGCGGGCCGGCCGGCGAGCAAGATATCGGCCGGCAACGCAAACCGTCCCGCGGCCGCTCCCGGATCGGCGGGCAAGCAGGCTTATGAAGCACGCCGGGCGGCCAAGGCGGGTCTCAGCGTCGAGAAATGGATGGCCGAGAAGGAGCGGCGGGCCGACACCGTGCGTGAGGAAGCCGAGCGGGAACGGCAGCGGGCGCTGAAGAAGGCCGCGAAGCCGGGCCTGTTGCGCCGCCTGCTCGATCGGGCGCACCGCCCGATCTGATCGCCGACCGGGTCGTCGTGCCGTTCCCGGTGGCGTGATCCTGCCGGGAGCGTGGGCCACGCCGGGCGTTTTCGCGCGGTGGGCGTCTGGATCTTCTCCAGTTGCGTTCCTGTCCGGACGTGCCAGACCGGAAGGAGCGACAGTCACCCCCAGCTCCCCGGTGCGGACCCGTCCATGAACCAGGCCGTTCTCCTTCCCGATCAGGCGTCCCGCGAGGACCGGGCATCGGCGCCCGCGCCGGCACCGGTGGTGCCCGTGATCCTCAGCGGTGGCTCCGGCAGCCGGCTGTGGCCCGTGTCGCGGGCAAGCTTTCCCAAGCAGCTCTGGCCGCTGATCTCGGAGCGCACCATGCTGCAGGAAACCGCCCTGCGCGGCGCGGGCGACGGTTTCGCTCCCCCGGTGATCGTGTGCAACGAGGAGCACCGCTTCCTGATCGCCGAGCAGCTGCGCGAAGCGGGCATCGAGGGAGCCCGGATCGTGCTGGAGCCGGTGGGGCGCAACTCCGCCCCGGCGATCGCGGCGGCGGCGATGCTGGTGGCCGAGCAGCATCCGGGCGCCGTGTTGTGGATGATGGCCGCCGACGCGGCGATCGGCCGGCCCGACGCGCTGCGGGATGCGGTGGCGGCCGCCGTGGCGGCGGCGCGGGACCAGCGCATCGTCACCTTCGGGATGAAGCCCACCCGAGCGGAAACGGGCTATGGCTATATCGAGGTCGGAGAGCCCCTCGCCGGATCGCCCGGCGTCCACGCGTTGCGCCGCTTCGTGGAGAAGCCCGATGCCGCCCGGGCGGCCGAGCTGGTGGCGGGCGGCCGGCATCTGTGGAACTCCGGCATGTACGTCTTCACCGCCGACACGTTGCTGGAGGAGATGCGGGAGCACTCGCCGGACGTGCTGGCCGCGGTGCGGCGCGCGGTCGAGGGACGGCAGACCGACCTGGATTTCATCCGCCTGCAGCCCGAAGCGTTCCGCCTCGCCCCCGACATCTCCATCGACTATGCGGTGGCGGAGCGCACCTCGCGCGCTGCCGTGGTGCCGGCCGACCTGGGCTGGTCCGACGTCGGCTCCTGGGATGCGCTGTGGGACGTGAGCGTCAAGGACGCGGCCGGCAACGTGGCCGTCGGCGACGTGCTGCTGGAACATGCGCGCGACTGCTACGTGCGCTCCGACGGCATCGTCACGGCCGTCACCGGCCTGACCGACGCCATCGTGGTGGTGACGGAGGACGCGGTGCTGGTGACGCACCGCGACCGCGCTCAGGACGTGAAGAAGGTGGTGGACCGGCTGCGGGCCGATGGCCGTCACGAGGCCGTGGCGCACAACCGATGCTACCGGCCCTGGGGCTTCTACGAGAGCCTGATCACCGGCGACCGGTTCCAGGTGAAGCGGATCGTGGTGTCGCCAGGCCAGAAGCTGTCCTTGCAGAAGCATTATCACCGCGCCGAGCATTGGGTGGTCGTCGCCGGCACCGCGCTGGTCACCCGCGACGGCGAGGAGGTGCTGGTGCGCGAGAACGAGAGCATCTACCTGCCGCTCGGCTGCACCCACCGGCTCAACAACCCGGGCCATATCCCGCTCACCCTGATCGAGGTACAGTCCGGCCCCTATCTGAGCGAGGACGACGTCGTCCGGATCGAGGACAGCTACAACCGTCGTTGATCACGCTTAATCGGCTCTGAGCGGAACAACGCGCTCCGGCGAGGCGTTGCGGCGGGGAATCCTCGACCCGTAAACGAGCCGGAGCCCCCGATGGCGCAGAACGTCAGTGAATTCATCGTCGACCGCCTGCAGTCCTGGGGGGTGCGCCGCATCTTCGGCTACCCGGGCGACGGCGTCGCCGGCATGGACGTGGCGGTGGACGATGCCGACAAGGCCGGCCGGCTGAAGTTCGTGCAGGTCCGCCACGAGGAGATGGCGGCGTTCATGGCCTCCGCCCACGCCAAGTTCACCGGCGAGGTCGGGGTCTGCATGGCCACCTCCGGTCCGGGTGCGGTCCACCTGCTCAACGGGCTCTACGACGCCCGGCTCGATCATCAGCCGGTGGTGGCCATCGTGGGCCAGCACGGCACGCCGGTGATCGGCGGCTCCGACCAGCAGGAACTCGACCTCAAGACGCTGTTCAAGGATGTGGCGGGCGCCTTCTGCGAGATGGCGTCCACGCCCGAGCAGGTGCGCCACCTGATCGATCGTGCCTTCCGCATCGCCATCGCGGAGAAGCGCGTGACCTGCGTCATCCTGCCCGCCAACATCCAGACGCAGCCGGCGGTGGTGCAGCCGCCGCACAAGCATGGCTACGAGCATTCCTCCGTCGGCTACAGCACGCCCCGGGTGGTGCCCTACGAGGCCGATCTGCAGCGCGCGGCCGACGTCCTCAACGAGGGCAAGAAGGTCTCGATCCTGATCGGTGCCGGCGCGAAGGGCGCCACCGACGAGCTGATCCAGGTGGCCGAGCTGCTCGGTTGCGGCATCGCCAAGGCTCTGCTCGGCAAGCAGGTGGTGCCGGACGACCTGCCGTTCGTGACCGGCTCCATCGGGCTGCTCGGCACTGCTCCGTCGTCCGACATGATGGACGGGTGCGACACGCTGCTGATGGTCGGCACCGGGTTCCCATGGACCGAGTTCCTGCCCAAGGAAGGACAGGCGCGGGCGGTGCAGATCGACATCGATCCCGAGATGCTGGGGCTGCGCTACCCGGTCGAGGTCAATCTCCATGGCGACTCCCGGCTCACCCTGCAGGCGCTGATCCCGCTGCTCCGGCGCAAGGAGGATCGTGCCTGGCGCCAGACCATCGAGAAGCACGTCTCGAAATGGTGGGAGACCCTCGAAGCCCGGGCCATGCACGCGGCCGAGCCGCTCAATCCGCAGCGCGTGTTCTGGGAGCTCTCGAAGCAGCTTCCCGAGCGCACCATCGTCACCGCCGATTCCGGGTCGGTCGCGAATTGGTACGCGCGCGACCTGAAGTTCCGCCGCGGCATGATGGGCTCGCTTTCCGGCGGCCTCGCCTCCCTGGGTGCCGGCACGCCCTACGCCGTGGCGGCGAAGTTCGCCTTTCCGGACCGCCCGGTGATCGCCTGCATGGGCGACGGGGCCATGCAGATGAACGGCATCAACGAGCTGATCACCGTGTCCAAGTACTGGAAGGAGTGGGAAACGCCGCACTGGATCTGCCTGGTGCTCAACAACCGCGACCTCAACCAGGTGACCTGGGAGGAGCGGGCCCAGTCCGGCGAGCCCAAGACCATGTCCACCCAGTCCATTCCCAGCATGCCGTACCACAAATATGCCGAGCTGATCGGGCTCAAGGGTATCTACGTGGACAACCCCGACCAGGTCGCGGCGGCTTGGCGGGAAGCGCTGGCCTCCGACCGGCCGGTGGTGCTGGAAGCTTTCACCGATCCCAACGTGCCGCCGTTGCCGCCGCACATCACGGTGGATCAGGCCAAGCAGTTCGCGAAGTCGCTGCCGCGCGATCCGGAACGGGGCAGCATCATCCGGAACGCCGCACGGGAGATGCTGTCCTCGATCCTGCCCGGCCGGCACTAGTTCGGCTCACACCGGACGGCCAGAGACACCTGCCGCTTCCCGTCCGCCAGCCGCCCCTCATGGGCGGCTGGCGGAACGCGATGTCGGGACATGCAAGGTCAGGGCGTGCAGGAACGATAGGCGCCCCCGTCGCGCCACCAGTCCTTCAAGGCTCGCCCGATCGTCGGCATGATCAGTGTCAGGTCGAGGCTCTCGCCGATGATGCGGATGCGTGCGTCGTCGCATGTCCGGTGCACCGGGACGACACGCCCTTCCGCGTCCAGCATGCGCATCCCCGGAGCGAGGAACTGCCTAACCGCGACTTCCCGTCCGGAAGGGCAGCCGAGCCGGAAATGAAGTTTTCCCACTTCGACGGCGGGACCCACTGTCGGCGCTAGCTCGCACAGGCCCGAGGCGATGCCGATCCGTGCATGATCGTGCGGATCTCCCGTATCGGACAATCCGCGCGGCAGATATTCCGGCGGCTCTGCCGACATCGGGTTGGGTGCCACGCCCGTCGCCGCGATGCGCAGCACGCCCGGCCCGAACCAGGGCTGGTCCGCTCCTGGCGCCCGAGGGCGTTCCGGCAGATGCGCCAGCAGGATCGCGCACAGGACGGCCGCCATCGTCGGTCGCCATGTTCGGGGAAACTTGTTCCGCAGCCCGGCCTCGAGCGTCAGCAGCAGGACGCCGAGGCCAACTGACAGGGAGACGGTCAGGAACGTCAGCAGCCGCCACGAGAACTGGATGTACTCGAAGCCGGGCACGACCCGGAAGAATGGCACCGCGAGCCGCAGCTGCAGCAACAAGGTCAACAGCGCCGGGATCAGGCACAGCGCCGCCGGCGCGCGTTGTCGCCCCGGCACCAGCAGCGCCGCCGGCAGCAGAAACAACACCCCGATCAGCACCGGATCGAGCTGCAAGGTGAAGCGGGTATAGATCCCGCCCCATTGCCAGGCGGTGTCACGGAAAATCCGGATGAAGGGCTGGTGGGTGTTGGTCGGGTTCAGGAAGGCGACCAGGTTCGATACCTGTGCCCAGCGCATCATGGGGATCGCCGCCGCCACGAAGGGCGCGAGCAACACCGCGAACCAGAGCACCGCCGCCGTCATGGGCCGGAATGCGCTCGTCACCCGCCGGCGTTGCACGATCGCCGCGATCGCCGCGCAAGGGAGCAGGAATATCCAGCTGAAGGTCGCGATCGCCGAGTGGGCCAGCCACAACAACCACATCAGCGGGCCGATCCACCGGGACGGGACGCCGGCGCGGAGCCATCGGAATCCCCAGGCGAAGAACCAGGGCAGCAGGCAGAACGCGGCGAACTCCGCCACTGCCCCGCGGATCAGCCAGTCGGTGAAAGCGTAGTTGCTGGTGATGGCCACCGTGCCGCAGAGGCACTCGATCGGCAGGTGCCGCCGGGCGGCCGCGGCACGAAGGGCGGCGGCCATGCCCAGAAAGCCCAGCACCATGAACAGGAACAGTGTCGCGCAGACCACCGCCTTCGGGTCGCGTAGCACCGGGACCAGTGCTGCGCCGACATAGGAGAACAGCTTGTGGTAGAGGGCGGGCCCCGGCGAACCCAGGTCGTGTTGGGCGACGTTGGACCAGATCGGGATCGGGTGTCCTGCGCGCCACTGGCCGCCGATCTCGGCGATCCGGAGCAGGAAGCGCAGCCCGTCATGGTTATAGGGCCAGCCCGGATGGCCGAGGACGGGCGCCAGGCAGAACAACGCGACGATCGCCGCCGCAACCAGACGCAGGCACCGATGCATCAAGAACGGTTTCCTGTGGCGGTCCCGCGACGGGAGAGCGGCGACGCGGACCGGGTCGACACGTGACGGTGGAACGGAACAGAACCCGGACGACGGCCGACGGGACGGCTAGGACCGTCCGGCTATCTCCGCCAGCAGGAAGTCGCGGAACACCGCGACGCGCTTCGAGGTGCGCAGCTCTTCAGGATACACGAAGAACGCTTCCACCGACGGGGCCTTCACCTCGGTCAGCACGCGCTGCAGCTTCGGCCGGTCGGTGAGCATGTAATGGGGCAGGGCGCCGATGCCGAGCCCGGCCTCGATCGCATCCGTCATGGCGGTGACGCTGTTCACCTCCAGCACCGGCTGCCGCTTCGCCTGCCCGGCGACCCGGCCCAGCATCGCCAGCCAGTTCATGTCCTGCGCGGGCGGGTGGTAGGAGCCGAACAGCACGATCCGGTGGTTGTCCAGGTCCTCGATGGTCGCCGGCGTGCCGTTTCTCGCGAGATAATCCTCCGACGCGCACAACGGCAGCTGGATGGTGGTGAGGTGGCGCTGGACCAGGTCCGGCTGGCGCGGCGGATGCATGCGGATGGCCACGTCCGCTTCCCGCATGCCGAGATCGAGATCGCTGTCCTCCAGGATGAGGGCGATCGAGATGTCGGGATGCTGTTCCAGGAACCGCGGCAGGCGCGGCGCCAACCAGGCGGTGCCGAATCCGGTGGTGGTGGTGACCTTGAGCCGGCCGGCCGCCTTTTCCTTGCTTTCGGTCAGCAGCGCCTCGGTCATGGCGAGCTTGGCGAACACTTCCCGTACCGTGCGGTTCATGGCCTCGCCCTGTTCGGTGAGGATCAGTCCCCGGGCATGGCGGTGGAACAGCGGCACCTGCAGCGCTTCTTCCAGGGCGGAGATCTGCCGGCTCACCGCCGACTGGCTGAGGTTCAGGACGTCGCCCGCATGGGTGAAGCTGCCGGCCTCCGCGACCGCATGGAAGATCCTCAGCTTGTCCCAGTCCATCTAGCGCCCCGTCACCCAGGCGGCCCCGCCGCCGATACATGTCGTCACGGCCACGCCGACGAACTTCGTCGCCGCGGCCTCGCTGCCCGCCCGCGTCGCGGCGCCGCCCAAGCGTGTTGCCCGTAGGCCATCATCGCGACACGCTGCCGGAAAACCGCTCCCGGCCCCCGGGCCGCCCACGCGGCGGGGATGACCGGCTCCCGCGGAGCCATCCGGGTCTCGTTTGGTCTCGGCGGGGCGCGGCGCCGGCCGCCGGCTGGCCGCCCATTCCGCCCCGGCTCCCGGTTCCTGACCGAAGATCGAAACACGGCCCCAGGGGGAACCGGCGGCCGCGAGCCGGACGGCGGCGGTGCCGCGTGGATGCGCCTCGACCGGTGCCCGGCGGGTGGCCCTCATTCCGCCGCCATGGCCTGCGGCGAGGCTTGCTCGGTCAGGAAGCGCTCCGCTTCCAGCGCCGCCATGCAGCCGGTGCCGGCGGCGGTGATCGCCTGGCGGAAGATCTTGTCCTGCACGTCGCCGGCGGCGAACACGCCCGGCACCGAGGTGCGGGTGCTGCCCGGCGTGGTGCGGACATAGCCTTCCTCGTCCAGCTCGACCTGGCCGCGGAACACCGCGGTGTTGGGCATGTGGCCGATCGCCACGAACATGCCGTCCACCGCGAGGCGATCCTCGGCGCCGGTGCGGGTGTCGCGCAGGCGCAGGCCCGTCACCACCCGGGGAGCGCCCTCGCCGATCACCTCTTCCACCGTGCTGTTCCAGCGCACGGCGACCTTGGGATGGGAGAACAGCCGGTCCTGGAGGATCTTCTCGGCGCGCAGCGAGTCCCGGCGGTGGATCAGGGTCACGTGGTCGGCGTGGTGGGTGAGGTAGAGAGCTTCCTCCACCGCGGTGTTGCCGCCGCCGATCACGGCGACCCGCTTGCCCCGGTAGAAGAAGCCGTCGCACGTCGCGCAGGCCGACACGCCGGCACCCTGCAGCTCGGCTTCGGACGGAAGCCCCAGCCAGCGGGCCTGCGCCCCCGTGGCGATCACCACGCTGCGGGCGAGATAGATGTCGCCGCTGTCTCCGACCAGACGGAACGGCATGCCTCCCGTGCGCGGCGAGAGATCGCATTCGGTGATCAGGTCGTGGATGATGCGGGTGCCGACATGCTCGGCCTGGGCGCTCATCTGTTCCATGAGCCACGGCCCCTGAACCGCCTCGGCGAAGCCGGGATAGTTCTCGACGTCCGTGGTGATCATGAGCTGGCCGCCGGGCTGCAACCCGGCCACGAGCACCGGCTTGAGGTTGGCGCGCGCGGCATAGATCGCGGCCGTGTAGCCGGCGGGACCGGCGCCGACGACCAGCACGTCGGTGGAAATGGTCTGGGTCATGCGTGCGGCGTTCTTGCTGCCTCGGAGCGTTGCATCTCGCCGCCCCGCCCCGGCGGCGCGTTCGGGCGGATCATGAGCGAACGCGGAGGATATGAGCCCCCCCGCGCGCCGCGCAAGCAGCGCCGGGCGTCCCCGGGCCGATGACCGGCGCTTCCGGGCGGAGGCGTGGCCTTTCCGCCGCCGCGCGCCTGCAATAGTTTGCCGGACGCGATGCAGACACCCTTTCCGCCCGATGCCGGCCCCCGCGACCCTTCCGAGCTGGACGCGATCGACCGCCGGATCGTCGCCGAGCTGCAGGCGGACGGCCGCATCACCAACGTCGAGCTGGCCCGGCGAGCCGGGATCTCCGCTCCGCCCTGCCTGCGCCGCGTCCGGCGGCTGGAGGAGATCGGGGTGATCCGCGGCTACCGCGCCGAGCTGGAACCGCAGATGCTGGGCTGGAGCGTCACCTTCTTCGCCCTGGTGGGCCTCGACAGCCAGAAGGACAGCGTGCTGTCCGGCTTCGAGCGGCTGGTGGCCGGCTGGCCCGAGGTGCGCGAATGCCACATGATCCGGGGCGGCGGCGACTTCCTGTTGCGGGTGGTGGCGCGCGACACCGGGCACGAGAACCAGCTCACGCGCCGTCTCACCGAGGCGCCCAACGTCAGCCGCTTGCAAACCCTGCAAACCATCCGCACCAGCCACGCACCAGGCGGCGTACCCGTTTGAAGAGTTGCGGGGCGCGCCGGCCCGACGCGGAAACCCAACCCCGGGGGCCCGACGTCCGCGTCGCAAGGGCCTCCCGCCTCGCAACGGAACCGGCGCGTCGCCACGGTGGCGGAGGCGCCTGCGAGTCGCGGCGACGCGGCCCGACGTTGCCTCCCGTCGTCGCGCCACTCCCTCCGGCTTGACGACAACAGGCTGCCGTCGTTCCTGCGGCGGACGATGCTCCCAGTTGATCGCCCCGACGGTTCGCTCGACGCTTCCCCACCCGATGCCGTCGGAACGGCGGTGGTCGGTGCCGTCACCGACGATCTTGCCCGCGGCGCTCGACCCGCGCCCACGGTGTCCGTGGTGGTGCCCTGTTTCCGGGAACGGCCCAACATCGCACCGCTGGTGCGCGCGCTGGAAGCCGCTCTGAGCGGATGGCGCTGGGAAGTCGTGTTCGTGGACGACGACAGTCCGGACGGCACCATCGAGGCCATTCGTGAGCTGGCCCGAACCGACGACCGGGTGCGCGGTCTTCGCCGGGTCGGGCGACGCGGCCTGTCTTCCGCGGTGATCGAAGGGGTGCTGTCGTCCTCGGCGCCCCTGGTGGCGGTGATGGATGCCGACCTGCAACATGACGAGAGCCGGCTGCCGGTGATGCTGCAGGCGCTGCTGGACGGACGCTGCGATGTCGCCGTGGGGTCCCGGCACGTGGAGGGCGGAAACGCGTCCGGCCTGTCGTCCCGCTGGCGGCACCGGCTGTCGGAAGGCGGCATCCGGGTGGCCCAGGCCCTGCTGCCGGTGCGGCTCGGCGATCCGATGAGCGGGTTCTTCGCTTGTCCGCGCGCCTTGTTCGAGCAGGCGGCTCCCCGGCTCAGCGGCCAGGGCTTCAAGATCCTGCTGGACCTGATCCTGTCGGCGAAGCCATCGCCGCGGGTGCTGGAAATCCCGTCCCCGTTCCGGCCGCGCCTGGCGGGCGAAAGCAAGCTCGACCTGCTGGTGCTGGTGCAGTTCCTGTTCATGCTGCTGGACAAGGCCACCGGCGGCCGCATGCCCAGCCGCTTCATCGCCTTCGCCCTGGTGGGACTGGTCGGGGTGGGGATCAATCTCGCGGTGCTGGCGGTGGCGCACCGGGCGGGGATGCCGTTCGGCCCGTCGCAGCTCGCGGGCACGCTGGCGGCGATGATCGCCAATTTCGGGCTGAACAACTCGCTCACCTATCGCGACCGGCGCCTGCGCGGCTTCCGGGCCTGGGGCGGGCTGGTGCTGTTCATGCTGGTGTGCGGCGTCGGCGCCGTGGCCAATATCGGCATCGCCCGGGTGCTCTACGAGACCCACCACGGATGGGAGCCGGCCGGCGCCGCAGGGGCGGCGATCGGCGTGGTGTGGAACTATGCCGTCGCCTCCACCCTGATCTGGCGGCCCCGGTGAGCGGTTCGGCTCCGGTCCACGCCCCCGTGTCGCCGCGCCGCCGGATCGTCCGCGAGGGGGCGGGCCGGTCCAGCCGACCGGTGCGACGGCGGCGTGGCTCTTTCCCGCCATGGTCCGGACCCGTCCGGTGACGGGCGATCGCGGTCCGGCCATCCCGCGATCGTTCCCGGCGCCGGCACAGGGCCTCGAAGCGTCTCGCCTGCGATGGCTGGGCGCGCTGCTGCTGCTCACCATCCTTCGTCTGGCGGTCGCGGCCGCGACGCCCTTGTCCCCGGACGAGAGCTATTACTGGGTGTGGTCGCGCGCCCTCGCGCCTGGCTATCTCGACCACCCGCCCATGGTGGCATTGTGGATCCGGGGCGGCACCGCGTTGCTGGGGCCGGACCCGCTCGGGATCCGGCTGCTGGCCCCGATCGGCGCCGCGCTGGGCAGCGTCCTGCTGTATCGCGCCGCCCGCGACCTGCCGGAACCCGTGTCCGATCCGGCGGAAGCGCACCGGCGCGGGGTGGTGGCGGCGGCGCTGTTGAACAGCACGCTGCTGCTCGGCATCGGCAGCGTCATCATCACGCCGGACACGCCGCTGCTGGTGTTCGTGACGGCTGCCTGGTGGGCGCTGGGCCGCGCCCTGCGGTCGGGACATACCGGCTGGTGGCTGTTGTGCGGGTTCCTGCTGGGGCTGGCGCTCGACAGCAAGTACACGGCCGCTCTTCCGGGCGCCGGCTTCGCGGCCTGGCTGCTGCTGAGCCGCCCGGGGCGGCGGTGGATGCGGGTGCCGGGACCATGGCTGGCGGGCGCCGCCGCCCTTCTGTCGTTCATGCCCGTGGTGTGGTGGAACGCGACGCATGGCTGGGCGAGCTTCCTCAAGCAGGGGGGGCGGAGCGACGACTGGCATCCCGCCCGGGCGGCGCAGTTCCTTGGCGAGCTGATGGGCGGCCAGTTGGGGCTCGCCACGCCGCTCCTGTTCCTCATGCTGGTGGCGGGGATGGCGGAAGCGCTGCGTCGCGCGAGGCGGCCCGGAGCCGACGGCGGTGGCGGCTGGTCCCTGTGCTGCTGGCTGGTGCTGCTGCCGGTGGCAGTGTTCCTTCAGCACGCGCTGGGTGGCCGGGTGCAGGCAAACTGGCCAGGACTGATCTATCCGGCGGCGATGCTGCCGACCGCGGCAGTGGCGGCGCAGGTTCGCTGGGGGCGATTCTGGCCGCAGGCAGCGGGGCTGGGTGCCGCGATGACGCTGCTGGTCTATGCGCAGTCGGCCACCGCTCTGTTGCCGTTGCCCCGCAAGCTGGACGTCACCCTGCAGCGCCTCGGCGGATGGACTGATCTCGCGACCGCGGCGGCGTCCCGGACCGACGGCTTCCTCGTGGCCGACGAGTACGGCCTGGCGTCCGAGCTGGCGCATGCCCTGCCAGGTCGGGCGGTGTTCGGCATGGAGCCGCGCTGGCGGCTGTTCTCCTTGCCGCATGGCCTGCCCCCGCCGTCCGAGGAAGGCCTGCTGGTGCGAAGCGCACGGCGCAACGAGCCGCCGGATCCACAGCCCTGGTCCGAGCTGGAGCCGGCGGGAGAGCTGGTGCGGGCCCGGGACGGACGAGAAGCGGAACGCTACCGGTTGTTCCGGGTGCGGTTCCGGGCGCTCCCGACGGACACGGCGGTGGCGAGGCTCCCCTGAACGGTATGGTTTATCGCCGGCGTTAGAAGTCGCTTTACCTCGTGCGGCCAAGATGCGCTGGGGTCGTGGCCGGTGGGTGGCCGGACCGTCGCCCCGGGGAGGTCGCATGGCGAAGAAACGCGGGAAGGATGCGGCCAGCATCGTGATCCGCCGGGAGGAGGAAGGCGAGCACGGCCATCACGGTGGCGCGTGGAAGGTGGCCTACGCCGACTTCGTGACCGCGATGATGGCGTTCTTCCTGCTGATGTGGCTGCTCAATGCCACCACCGAACAGCAGCGCCGCGGTATCGCCGCCTATTTCAGCCCGCTCGCCAACGTCGATAACGGCTTCTCCGGCGCCGGCATGGTGCCCGGCGGCATCAGCCCCGCGGAGAACGGGATCAATCTCGCCATGAAGGGGCAGGGCACGCCGCCGCCCGGCACGCCCCCCGCCGCGCCCGCCGCGACGCAGCCCTTCTTCAACGAACAGGGCGGCCGTCCCGACCAGGACCCGGACGACGATTCGCCGGCCGGCAAGGGCGGTCCCAGCGACGGCGACGCGCAGGCGCCGGCCGCCACGGCGACCGGGCAGGCCGCTGCCGCGACGACGCAGGGCGTGGGCCAGGTCGCGGCAACGGACGCCGTCGCCTCGGGCCCCGGCGCCAGCCCGGTGGCATCGGCGTCGTTGCCCCGTCCGTCGTCGCCGCAGGCGGCGCAGGCCGGAGGGACCGATGGCTCGTCGGGCGGAGGCGCGGTGCCTCGGTCCGCGACCGAGGAACGCAAGCTGCTGGCTGATACCGCCAACCAGCTGCAGGCGGCGGTGGCGGCGGATCCGGTTCTGGCGGCGTCGTCCGACCAGATGACCATCGACCTCACGCCGGGCAGCCTGCGCATCCAGATCGTCGACAGCGAGCGCAAGCCGATGTTCGCGCGCGGCTCGGTGAAGCTCGATCCGCGGGCGGTGGGCCTTTTCAAAGCGGTGGCGCCGGTGCTGGCCCGGCTGGGCGAGCCGTTGTCGATCGCCGGCTACACCGATGCGGCACCGGTGCCGGCGGGCCTGCCCTCGAACTGGAGCCTGTCTGCCGGCCGAGCGGCTGCGGCACGCGACGTGATGGCCGCGGCCGGGCTGCCGGACGGACGGCTGCAGGACGTCACCGGCTTCGCCGACCGGCATTTGCTGCTGCCGGCCGATCCCTTGGCCAGCGCCAACCGCCGGGTCGTGCTGGTGGTGCACAGGCTGCATCCCGACCCGGCCAGGACCGCCGCGACCGACCGGGCGGGGACCATGCCCCCGGCCATCGCGCCTCCGGTCGCCGCACCGTCTACCGTCACGCCCGTTTCCGCGTCGGGGGGTTGAGCCGCCATGCTGACCCTCGGCGGTCTCGGCTTCCTGCTGGCCTGTGTCTTCGGCTCCTTCATCGCCTCGGGCGGCGCGATCGGTCCGCTGATCGCTTCCATGCCTTTCGAGCTGCTGTCCATCCTGGGGGCCGCGGTGGGCGCGTTCCTGATGGCGAACTCCATGAGCGACGTGAAGCACACGGCCGCCGGCTTCAAGAAGGTGCTCAAGGGGCCGGCCTTCCGCAAAGCGGACTACCTGGAGCTGCTCAGCCTCCTGTACTATTTCGTGAAGCTGGCGAGTTCGCGCGGCGCGATGGCGCTCGAGCCGCATATCGAGAAGCCGGACGAAAGTCCCGCCTTCGCCGCGTTTCCCAAGATCCGCGACAACCACCATGCCAGCGTCATGATCTGCGACTATCTGCGCATGGTCGGCATGAACGCCGACGATCCGCACCAGCTCGACGACATCATGGCGCGCGAGCTGAAGAAGACCCTGCACGAAGAGCTGCATCCCAGCCATGCGCTGCAGACCATGTCGGATGCGCTGCCGGCACTGGGCATCGTCGCGGCCGTGCTGGGCGTCATCAAAACCATGTCCAAGATCAGCGAGCCTCCCGCCGTGCTGGGCGAGATGATCGGCGGCGCACTGGTCGGCACCTTCCTGGGCGTGTTGCTGGCCTATGGCGTGGCGGCGCCGATCGCGGCCCGGATGCGCTCGGTGGTGATCGAGGAGTCCAAGTTCTTCGAACTGATCCGCGCCGTGCTGGTGGCGCATCTCCACGGCAACCCGCCGCAGATCAGCATCGAGAGCGGCCGCAAGATGGTTCCCAACAGTCAGATGCCGAGCTTCGTCGAACTGGAGGAGGCGGTGCAGAACCTCTCGATTCCCTGAGGCGATGGATCCTTTTGTCCGGTGTGCTGCTCGGCAGCCTTTGCCGCGCTGGCTGAGCCGTGCCGCCGATCTGCAGGAGCGATCGGGCGCCCGTGGACGACCCCGCCGGTGGAAGGATCAGGGGATGACGCGACCGCGAGCCGAAACGGCCGGCCGTCGCGCAACACGGCGATGTCGGGGTGGACGCGGACGCGGGAGGCACGTCACGCCCAGCAGGGTTGGGGTTCGGCCGGAACTGCTACCGGTCGGTCGGGCGGCCGCCAGACCTCGCCACGGCCGCCGCGGCGAGCGAGGCCACTCGGCCAGTGTCGTCGCTGAAGTCGGGATGGTCCGGGTGGCGGGGGATGCGATCGAGCGGCATCCAGGCCGCTTCCAGCGCGTCGTCTGCCGCCACCGGCTCGCCGGACCGCCAGAAGCACCGGACCGCCAGCAGCACGTAGTGGTGGCTCAGCGACCCGTCCGGCGCGTGACGGAAGATATCCAGGGCATCCAGCAGACCGGCCGGCTCGGCGACAACGCCGGTTTCCTCCCGCAGCTCCCGCACCGCGGCATCGGCGAAGCGTTCACCCCGTTCGACATGGCCTCCCGGAAAGCCCCAGCGCCCCTGGTCGGGCGGCTTGGCCCGCCGGACCAGCAGCGCCGCCCCATCCCGGATCACGACCGCGAGGCAGCCGACCACCGGCCGGAAGGGTGGACGATCCACGGGGCCGCCCACGGGGCCGCTACGAAGCGTCCGAGCCTTCCACCAGCATCCGCGCCAGCCGCTCGCAGCCCCGGCGATCCTCGTCGTCGAAACGATCCGGCCGGGGACTGTCGATGTCCAGCACCCCCAGCACCCGGCCGTCGCGCATCAGCGGCACCACGATCTCCGAACGGGACGCGGCGTCGCAGGCGATGTGGCCAGGAAAGGCGTGCACGTCCGGCACCAGCACGGTTTCCCGTCGCACCGCCGCGGTGCCGCAAACGCCGCGCCCCATCGGGATGCGGGTACAGGCGACCTTGCCGCCGAACGGGCCGAGCACGAGGTCGTCGCCCCGCAGGAAATAGAACCCCGCCCAGTTGATGTCGGGCAGTGTCGCGAACAGCAGCGCGGCCATGTTGGCCGCATTGGCGATCAGGTCGCGCTCGCCGTCCAGCACCGCGCCGATGGTTTCCGCCAGATCGTCATATCCGCTCCATTCCGTCTGCGGTGCCAGCATGACCCTGCGCTCTCCCGTGATCGTCCAGCATGGGATGGGGTCGGCGCGTCCTCCTGTCCAGACCGCGCCCCCGTGCCGCCCGGCCGGGGGCACCGACTCGCCAGCGGCCCGTCGCCTTTCCCGAGGTCGGAACATCTTCGCGGGGTCGTCGGCAAGGATGCCCTCCGAGCATTTCGAGCGTCTCCGAATTTTTGCTCCTTCCTTTCGTTGATTTTCCGCGCCGCCCGAAAGGCGCGGGTCGCTTCCGGCACCTGAGCCAGCAGACGCCGCATCGTTCTCCGGGCACGGCGTATCCCCCGGTCGCCCATCAGGGTCTCGCGGAACGGAGCGGCCAGAGAAGCCGCCGCCTCACACGGACAGCAGCTCGGTCGCGCCGGAAACGCGCGTTTCGGCTCGGGTGATCGCCGCCAGGTCGATCCTCGCGACCGGCGCCGCGGTTCGCCTCCTCCGGCACCGTTCCATGTGGCTGGTCCTTACCTCCATCCCCGGAACCATGGCCTGCGTCGGGAACGACCGCGCGACTTCCCATCATCCCCCGGTCCCGCGTGCGCGGAGGCGGCGGCCGAGCGACCACGTTCCGCTCGCCCAGCAGCCTTCTTCTCGGTCTGTGCCACGCGGTCCCGCTGCAACTTCCAGCAAGGTCGTGCGCAGCAACCGGACCCGTCGGCGGTGGCGGTTCCGGAAGACCGGAACCTGGAACGGGGGCCGTCGACGCAGAAGGAGCAGCTTCCATGCAGCAGGTCGCGACCCTGTCCGAGATCGAGGATGGCGGCATGAAGGGAGTCGAGATCGGCGACACCTCCATCCTGCTGCTGCGCGACGGCGACGTCGTTCGGGCGGTGTCCGGCAAATGCCCGCATGCGGGAGCGCCGCTCGCCGACGGGGCGCGGTGCCAGGGCCGGATCGTATGCCCGTGGCACAAGGCGATGTTCTCCGACGATGACGGCGGGTTGCTGGAGCCGCCGGCGCTGGACGCCTTGCGGCGTTTCCCCGTGCAGGTGGTGGGCGATGCGGTGCTGGTCTCGCCGGAGCCGATCGCCCGCCGCGCCGCCGCACCCCGCGACCAGGATCGCCACGTGCTGATCGTGGGAAGCGGCGCAGCCGGCACGGCCGCCGTGGCAGCGCTTCGGGACGCCGGCTTTGCCGGCCGGATCACCATGCTGGGCGCCGAATCCGGGGCGCCCTACGACCGCACCATCCTGTCCAAGTTCGTGCTGGACGGCAGCAAGACGCCCGACGAGGCGCCTCTCCTGCGCCCTGCCGACTTCTGGACGAAGGCCCGCGTCGACCGCAGGGAGCATCGTGCGGTCCGGCTGGACGCGGCGGCGCGCACGGTGACGCTGGAAAACGGCGACATCCTGACCTTCGACATGGCGCTGGTGGCCACCGGCGGCATCCCGCGCCCGCTCGACCTGCCGGGCGCTGGGCTGCGCGGCGTTCATCTCCTGCGATCGCGCGCCGACGCGGCGGCGATCCTGTCCGACCTCGGTGACGCCCGGCCTCCCGTCGTGGTGGTGGGCGGCAGCTTCATCGGGTTGGAGGCGGCGTCCGGGCTGCGCAAGCAGGGCTGCGCGGTGACGGTGGTGGTTCCCCACGCCGTTCCTTTCGAGAAGCAGCTCGGCGCGGAGATCGGGGCGATGATCCGCCGGCTGCACGAGGACGAGGGCGTGGTGTTCCAGATCGGCGAGGTGGAGCGTTTCGAGGGGGAGAACAGGGTCGCCGCCGCGGTGCTGAAGAACGGCATCAGGCTGCATGCGGGGCTGGTGGTGGCGGGCATCGGCGTGTCGCCGGCCACGGAGCTGCTCGAGAACCTGCCGCTGGAACCGGATGGCGGCGTGGCGGTAGACCATTCGATGCGTACCGCCACCGCGGGGGTGTTCGCGGCAGGGGATATCGCCAGCTTCCCGTTCGGAAAGGGGCGCGTCCGGGTCGAGCATTGGCGCGTGGCGCAGCAGCAGGCCAGGGTCGCAGTGCGTGCCATGCTGGGCGACGACGCGCGTTTCGACCAGGCGCCGTTCTTCTGGACCGCGCAGCACGGCAAGCGGTTCGAGGTGCACGGCCATCCCGCCGGTTTCGACCGGGTGGAGATCGAGGGCGACCTGGACCGGCAGGATTTCCTGGCCCGGCAATGGCGTGGCGACGAGCTGGTGGGGTTGGTCGCCTGCGGCCGGGATGCCGAAACGGCGGCGCTGGCGCCATCGATGCCGTTTCGTCCCTGAGCCGGACTGCCCGGCGCATCCGGCAGCCTGTTCCCGGGCGGGTGTCATGCGTCCGGTGCTGGCGGCGCTTCCACCTGACCGGCGCCGGACCCGCCACCTGCGACGCGATGGGCTCCGGAGCGGGCCATCCGCGCCGGGTCGGGCTCATGTCGCGGCCACCCGCGACGGTTGCCGTGAGGCGCGGACAGGCAGCCGAAGGTATCCGCAGCGGAGCTTGCGGTTCCTTGGTGCTTGACCTCGTTCCGCCGCCATGGGGGGAATGTCGCGACGTGGTGCCGAGACGGAACAGGTTCGAAGCCGGGAGCGTCGGCGCGCCGGAGGCGAGGTGATGGCCATTGCTGGTCGCGCAGCGCCGGCGCCGAAGCCGACGGGACGGCTTCGCGGAACCAACCCACCCGCTGCCACGACGATCCTGTTTCGGGTTGTTGAACCGCCGTGGACGCGTCGTTAGCGATGTCAGGCGATCCCCGGGCGCCCTTCTCCGGAAGGTGGCTGAGCCGGGCGGCTAAGCGTCGGCCTGGAGTTTCCACCCGCGGCTGCTCCGCCGCGCGCCCGGCACGGCCGCCTCGCGACCGGCGAGCCCCTTCCGCCTCAAAGCTCCGCCCAGCGCCGGACGAGGTTGTGATAGGTGCCGGTGAGTGCCACGATTCGCCGGTCGTCGGGTGGCAGGCCCGCACCGAGCGAACGGATGCTGTTGTCGAGATCCAGCAGCAAGGTGCGCTGGCCGTCGTCGCGCACCAGGCTCTGCAGCCACAGCACCGCACAGACCCGCTCGCCCTGCGTGACCGGTTCCACATGATGCAGCGAGGAGGAGGGATACAGCACCATGCGTCCGGCCGGGAGCCGGACCCGCCTCGGACCGAAGCTGTCCTCGATCACCAGCGCGCCGCCCTCGTACTCGTCTTCTGGAGTCAGAAACAGCGTGGCCGACAGGTCGGTCCGGATGGCCCCACCGTGGCCGTAGCGCACCGCGTTGTCCACGTGGGTGTCGAACCGGTCGCCAGGGCGGTAGCGCGCCCACAGCGGCGGGAAGATGCGATGCGGCAGCGCCGCCGACACGAAGGCGGCCGACTGCCCGAGCCTCCGGATCAGCGCCTCGCCCTGTTCCAGTCCGACCGGATCGGCCGCGTCGAGCTGGAGGTTCTGCTTGGCGCGGGCGGACTGGTGGCCGGCGGTGGCGCGGCCGTCCGTCCAGGGCCGTTCCAGCAGACGCGCCCGCAGATCGGCGGCTTCGGCGGCAGACAGGATCTCGACCTCGTTCAGCATGGCGTCACAGCGCCGCGCTGATGGAGAACAGCGCGGCGCGTGCCGGTCCCAGCACGATGTGGCTGGGGTGCAGCGCGCTGTAATAGGTGAGGTCGGTGAGGTTGGTGAGGTTCACCTGGGCGCTGAGCGCGCGGTTGATCTGGTACTTGGCCATCAGCTGCAGCACCGTGTAGCCGCGGGCGCGCTCGATGGTGGTGGTTCCCGCTACCGGCAGCGAGCTCGCGGTGCGCGACGAGACGTAGTTCACCCCGGCGCCGAACGACAAGGGCAGTGCGTCCAGCTTGTATTCGCTCCACATCGCCAGCGTGTGCTTCGGTGCGTTGGGCGGATTGTCGCCGATCTCCAGGGGGTTGGGGGAGGACACCACCACCACGTCGTTGTAGCTGTAGCCGCCGAACACTTCCCACTGCCGGGTGATGTGTCCGGACACGCCGATCTCGAAGCCGCGCGAACGATAGTTGCCGGCGAGGATGGTGCGGGTGGCGTCGGCCGGATCGGTTTCGCGCACGTTCTTCATGCGGATCTGGTAGAGCGCGCCGGTGAGCGACAGCCGGCCCAGATCCCATTTGGTGCCGACCTCGTAGGTGTCGGAGGTTTCGGGCGCGACCGCGGCGGTGGAAGCGGTGAGGCTGACATTCTCGCCGGACGGATCGAACGACGTGCCGTACGAGAAATAAACGCTGCCGTTCGGCGCCGGCTTGTACACCACCGCCCCGCGCCATGACGGCTTGTCGTCCACCCGCGTCACATGGGTGGTGGGGGCGAGGATCTGCTTGTACTCGGTGGTGTAATGGTCCCAGCGCCAGCCGCCGAGGAGCTGCCATCGCGGGCCGAGCGTGATCGAATCGTTGATGTAGGGTGCGGTGTCGTTGCTGATGCTGCCCGACATCGAGCGCAACGCCGAGCTGTAGGTGAACGGCGTGCCGAGGTCGGGCGCGAGCAGGCTCGTGGTGCCGCGCGGATAGGTGTAGCGGGTGATGTCGGCGGTCTGCCGCTGCACCTCGAAGCCGGCCACGACCGCGTGCGCGACCGGCCCGGTATGGAAGCTGGCGGTTCCTTCGAGCTGGTTGTCCAGCAACATGGACGGCCCGCTGAGCGCCAGCACGTTGCGGGACACGTTCAGCGACGAGAGCGGCAACGAGCCGGGAACGATGTCGGTGGACTTGCTGTAGCCGAGCAGCAGCGGTTCCGTGGCGCGCTGCCCCAGATTGTATCCGGAATAGCGCACCTGATCGTGCACCGAAACGTTGCGGCCGAGATCGTGTTCGAGCCGCAGCGTGCCGATATTGACGATGGAGCGCAGGTAGTCGTCCTTGTAGCCGTAGAAGTTCGATCTCGGCACGTCCGCCGGATGCCCGTTGATCCACGGGATCCCGTAGTACTGGGTGTCGTAGGATTGCTGGCGGAAATAGTCGAGTTTGAGGCGCGTCGCCGTGTCGAGGCCGAAGGCGAGCGACGGCGCCACCCCGTAGCGCCGGGTCCGCGCCTCGTCGACTCCGGCGATGCCCGCGCGATTGACCATGGCGTTGAGCCGGAAGGCGGTGCCCCCCAGCACGGATGAGGATCGTCCGGCATCCACGGTCAGACGCTCGGTGCCGTCGGTGCCGAACGACAGCGCGGACGCGGTGACCGGCTTCATGGTCGCCGCCTTGGTGACCTCGTTGATCACGCCGCCGGTGGAGCCGCGTCCGAACAACGTGGCGGAGGGGCCCTTGAGCACCTCGACGGTGTCGAGGTCGAACGGGTCGCGATAATAGGACCCGAAATCCAGCATGCCGTCGCGATAGAAATCATTCTGTGCGTTGAAGCCGCGGATGGACAGGTTGTCGCCCTGCTGACCGCCTTCGCCGGCGGCGATGCTGATCCCGGGCACCGTCCGCAGCGCATCCAGCAGGGTGGTGGTGTTCTGGTCCTGCATCAGCTGCTTCGGAATCTCGGTGACGCTTTGCGGCGTGTCGACGAGCCTGGTGGTGATGCGGTCCAGATGCGGGTCGAGCTCCTGGTAGCCGGGCGCGTGGCCCACGACGGTCAGGGACTCCGGGCCGTCGGCGCGGCGATCGCTGTCGGCGTCGTCGCCCGTCGAGGCGGCGTGTGCCGCCGCCGGCATCAGCCAGGCGCCCGCCACCACGGCGCCGAAAGTCGACACGAACCGCCGGTCGGTGGAGCGCCGGTGCTGGGCGGGGAGCGGATCGGTTGTCACGGCGTGGCGCATCTCTGATAATGAGAATAATTCTCATCCCTCCTAACGGCGTCGTTCCCCTGTGACAACTTGTTTCATCGCCCCTGGTCCTGGCGCTGGTTCCGGCCAAGCTGCCGCCATCGCGGATGTCGCCGTGCTTCGCGCCGCGGCGGTGCGCGGCCACGTCGCGGCACAGCTCGTCTATGCCCAGGCGCTTCTCGACGGCGCTGGCGATGCGTCGCTCGCCGTGCGCTGGCTGCGGATCGCCGCGGAAGCGGGCTACCCGCCGGCCGCCAACCTGCTGGGGCGTTGCCTGGAAAAAGGATGGGGCACGCCGGCCGATCATCCGGGCGCCGCATGCTGGTACCGGATCGCCGCCTCAACCGGGGACGATTGGGGCCGCTACAACCTGGCCAACATGCTGCTTCGGGGGCGGGGCGTCCCGCTGGACCGGGCGGAAGCCTGGACCCTGTTCCGGACGGCGGCCGGGAACGGCCATGCCAAGTCCATGAATCTCGTGGCCCGGTTCCTCGACGAGGGATGGGACAGGCCCAGGGATCCGGCCCGGGCCGCGTGGTGGTATCGCCGGTCGGCCGAAGCGGGGGATTATCGTGGCTGCCACAATTTCGCGGTGCTGCTCGCGGAGGCCGGGCGGCGTCCGGAAGCGCTCGGCTGGTGGCATCGCGCGGTGCCGGACGCCACGCCGGACATCCTTGATGCGATGGAAGCGATCCTGGCGCCCTGGCCGGAAGCGGCGGACCTGCTCGGCACCGTGCGGCGCCGCTCGGCCTCGTTTCGCGACGGGCGAGGCATCGACGGTCGCACCGACCTTCCCAGCGGGGGGAGGACCGTGAACCGCTTCGGCCTCGTCCGGCTCGCCAGGCGGTGGCCTGGTTTCGGGCGCGGACGCGTTTCGTCGCCGCCATGACGATCCGCGGGCGATGGCCGCCGGGCCGCGGATGCGGGCCATCCACCGCGGTCGTTCCGGGTCGAAGGCCGGGGACAGATATCGGCCGGGCCTCGGCACGGTGCGCGATCCGGTGCTGGCTCGGCAGGAATTCTCCGCTGCTGATGCAGGGGTCTACGCCGGACGGGGCGAGGGTGAAGGATATGCGCCGCAGGGACTCTGGCGAGAAGGCACGCGATCGGATGACCGCACGCGGCTCGCCCGCCTGTTGACGTCGATCCCCCGCACGGGCTCCCTGTCCACATGCTGGAACGGTGGCGCCTGTACGGGATCGGGTGGGCGGTGCTCGCCCTGCTGGCGGCGGGCGGGTCCGGCATCCACGAGGCCGCCGCCACCGTGCTGCAGCCGGCCGCACCGGTGGCACCCTATGCCTGCCCGCAATTCTTCCCCGGCGGCGTCGCGCCTTCGCTGGTCAACCCGAAGCTCGCCCCGCGCACCACGCTGCTGTGCAACGACGCCTATGCGGTGATGGCGTCCGGGATCAGCCACGGCCCGCTCTGGTCGGCCGAGCATCCCACCGCCGCCAGCATCGCCGCCGCGCGCAGGCTCAGGCGCGACGGGGAGTTCGCCGCCGACGACCGCTTGCCGGCCGCAGACCGGGCGCAGCTCTCGGACTACCGGAACAGCGGATATGATCGTGGTCACATGTCGCCGTCCGGGGACATGCCCGACCCCGAAGCGCAGGGGCAGAGCTTCCTGCTGTCCAACATGGTGCCGCAGCGGGCCGAGCTGAACCGCGGCATCTGGGAAGGGGTGGAGGAAGCGGTGCGCGATCTGGCGCAGCGGCAGGGCGAGCTGTTCCTGGTCACCGGGCCGGCGTTCCGCGGCCGCAGCCTCAAGCGCATCGGCGGGGACGGCGTGCTGGTGCCGAGCTCCACCTGGAAGGCGGTCTACGATCCCCGGGCGGGCGGCACGGGCGTCTATGTATGCAAGAACAACACCCGTCCCACCTGCAAGGTGTTGTCGGTGGCGGCCCTGATCCGCGTGGTCGGCATCGATCCGTTTCCGTTTCTGCCCGACAGCCTCAAGCAGGTCGCGATGGTTCTGCCGACGCCCGACCCCAGCCCCTATGAACCCCGTGCCCGGCGCCGGCGCGGCCACAAGCCGCAGAGCTGGCTCGACTGGCTGTTGCAAGGATGAGCGCGATGACCGACCTCACGCCGTTCGCCGACGAGTCTTCTTCCAGCTCCATCGGCAAGCTCACGATCGAGAACGCCGGCGACCGGGTGTCGCTCTATGGCAGCCTCGACATCACCCGCGACCAGCACGGTCTCGACGTCGCGCGGCAGCTGAAAGCCCTGCTGGACAAGACGGTCGGCGTGCTGGAAGCGAGTCGCTCCCTGCCGAAACAGCTCCCGCGTTCGGCCGAGCCGGCGCGCACGGCGAATCCATTCGAATAGCGGCGCCGAAAGGCCGGCCCCCGGATCGCGCCGACCATTTTCCCGGGGTTCCGGGGAACCAGGGGCCGCGATGGTCCTCCCGCGGTGGTGCGGGAGGAGCGGACCGGGGTGGCTGATCGGGCGCCACCCCGGGGGAAGCAGGCGTCGCGGCGTCAGTGCGCTTCCTTCTTCGCCGCGTGCCTGGCGGCGGCCGCGGCGGCTTCCGCGGCTTCCTCCTGCTGGTGGGCGCTCTTGGCCTCCTCCAGCGCGACATAGACCAGCGCCGCTTCCGTGGTGTGCCGGGTGCCGGTCTCGGCCAGCTCCGAGGCAGAGGTCGCGTAGCGCTGGGCCTTCTCGAAGTTGCCGGAGCCGGCGTGCTTCACCGCTTCCAGATGCGCCTTGGCCGCGTTCTCGAGAGCGGTCGCGGCGGCCTGATGGTGCTCGATCGCCTGTTCTTTGGTGGGGTGCATAGACATCCTCCCTTGCTGTTTCGGGTTCCTCGCGCGGTGTCCGGCCTCCGGGACGGCCCGGTGGCGGACGCGGCGGACCCACGCGACCAGGCGCGTCGGTCTACGCTCCCGGTCCGTGGACAGCGGGGAACGGCGATGCCCGACGCCGGTTGCACGGAGCCGGCATGCCGTTCCGGACCTCGCCGGGCAGGGCGACCAGGAGACCGATCACCCGCATGTGCAACCTGTACGCTTCCATCCACGGTCAGGCCGCGATCCGTGCGATGGCCGGGGCAGCCGTCGACCGCACCGGCAACCTGCCGCCCCTGCCGTCGGTCTTCCCCGACCAGGCCGCGCCGATCGTCCGCAACGCCGAACAAGGTCGCGAGCTGGCCATGGCCCGCTGGGGCATGCCGTCGCCCGCCTTCGCGTTGAAGGGCCGGCGCACCGACGGGGGCGTCACCAACATCCGCAACACCGCCTCGCCGCACTGGCGCCGCTGGCTCGGGATCGCCCATCGCTGCGTGGTGCCGTTCTCGTCCTTCAGCGAGCACGAGCAGCGGCCCGACGGCTCCCGCCCTCCGATCTGGTTCGCGCTGGACGAGAGCCGGCCGCTCGCCTTCTTCGCCGGGCTCCACGTCGAGGGATGGCGGTCGGTGCGCAAGCTTCGGGAAGGAGAGGTGGAGGCCGACCTGTTCGGCTTCCTCACCACGGAGCCCAGCCTGCCGGTCGCGACCCACCACCCGAAGGCGATGCCGGTGATCCTGCGCACCGCGGACGAGATCGAATGCTGGCTCACCGCGCCGGCGTCGGAGGCGCTGGCTCTGCAGCGGCCGTTGCCGGACGACGCGCTCCGGGTGGTGGCGCGCGGCGAAAAGCAGGACGGCTGAGCGTCGTCGGGGGCGAAGGAGCCCGGAAAAAAAACGGGCGGGCCTTTCCCGAAGGAAATCCCGCCCGCTCACCGAATGGAATGGCGCACCCGAAAGGACTCGAACCTCTAACCCCCAGATTCGTAGTCTGGTGCTCTATCCAATTGAGCTACGGGTGCGTCGTGGGGCGGGGTTTAGCGCCGCCGCGCGGTCCCGGCAACCCCTTGTTTTAATCCCAACGTCGTCATCGCCGGGTCGGGGTGGACGGACCCGGCGGACGGGACCACGACGCTGCCGCGACATCTAGGCCTAGGGAAGGCCTCCCGGCCGCAACGCCTGCTTCTCCGCGTGTAGGCGTGACCGATCAAACCGGATTCGGTCGTCGTTCTGGCGCACGCTCGCGCGCCGGGCACCGCATGCCGTGGTCCCTGACGCCCTCTTCACGGAAGGCCATGGCTGCGCCGAAGCACGCGCCGGGATCGGTGCGGAAGCGTTTCCGATCGCGGTGGGGGAGGTTCCGATGATCGATGCCGAGTCCCGTTCGGAACGACGGCCCGCGCGGGGATCATGCGCTCCGCAGCAGGGTGCGCACTGCCGCTTCCAGCGCCCGCGCAGCACTCGCGGTGGCCGGCGTCCCGGTGCGGGCGAACATCACGATCTCGGACGGCGGCAGAGCCGGCAGTCCGAGGCGCGGCCCCATGTCCGGCATCCGCCCGGACGCCACGGCGCCCATGGGCGCCACGCCGAGCCCCGCCCGCACCGCCGCCATCAGCGCGGCGCAGCTTCCCCCGACGAAGGCCTCGCGCCAGGGCCGGCTCGCGGCATCGAGCTGCCGGATCGCCATTTCCCGCACCCCGCACGGCGGACCCAGCATCACCAGCGGAACGGTGCCGTTTCCGCCCGGATCCGCCTCTATCGAGCGCCAGCCCAGCGGGTCCTTGCCGAGCACCTCCCCGTCCGAGCCGCCGGCTTCCCGGCGAACCACCACCGCGTCGAGCTCGCCGCGCTCGAACGCGGCACGGACGTGCTGCGACATGCCGATGCGCAACTCAAGGGCGCCAGCCCCGGGAAGTGCCGCGCGGACGTGGCGGATCACATGCTCCAGCCCCGTCCCCAGGGCGTGGTCGCTCGCCCCGAGGGCGAAACGCGTCGCGGGCTCGGCGTCGAAGCGGGTGGCGTCGTCGTGAGCCGCCATCAGCGCGCGGGCCTTGCCCAGAAACGTCACCCCTTCCGGTGTGAGCCGGACGAACCGCGGCGTGCGGTCCAGCAGCTTCCGCCCCACGGCGTCTTCCAGTTGCCTGAGGCGCGCGCTGACCACCGGCTGCACCGTGCCGGCCGCTTCCGCCGCCCGGGTGAGGTTGCCGAGCTCCGCTGCCAGGATGAACAGCCGGATCGACACGAGGTCGAGCATCATATCGTTCCGCTATGATCAACATCTTCGACCATAACGTTCCATGTTTGTCTGTGGAAGCGCATCTCCGCCTCCAGACGATGCCGGCCGCGACGACCGAGGCGCACCGGCGCGACCCGCTCTGGAGGAAGATCATGCCGCTGGTTCGAATCTCTCTGCTCGAAGGCCGTCCGCCCGCCGAACTCCGCGCCATCGCGGACGGCGTGCACCGGGCACTGGTCGAGGCCTACGGCGTGCCGCCGGACGACCGGTTCCAGATCATCGAGCAGCGCCGGCCGGACGAGATCATCTTCGATCCGGGCTATTTGGGCATCGCGCGCACCGATCGCCTGGTCATCATCCACGTCGTCGCCAGCAGCTGGCGCGACACCGCGGCCAAGCAGGCGCTCTACCGCGCGCTGGCCGACAACCTGGCCTCGAATCCCGGCCTGCGACGGGAGGACGTGCAGGTCGTCATCTCCCCCAACGACCGGCCCGACTGGTCGTTCGGCAACGGCGTCGCCGCCTACGTGCCGGCCGACGGCAATGGCTGATCGTCCCCGGCCGCCCGTTCCGCACGGGAGCTTCGTCATGAGGACCATCGCCGCCGCCGCGTCGCTCCTTTGCACTGCCCTTCCGGCTCAGGCCGATCCGTTTCCGCCGCTGCAGCGCCGGCCCGTGCTGGAAGCGACGTTGCCCGCGTCCAATCCTCCCGTGCATGTGGTGCGCGGCGCGTCCATCCGCTTCGCGCCGGGTCAGCCCACCGGCCTGCATCTCCACCCGGCCTCGACCGTCGGCGTGGTGACCGAAGGCAGCTTCGTGTTCCAGCCGGAAGGGCAGCCCGAACGCATCATCAGGACCGGCGACGTGTTCTTCGAGCCGGCCAACCAGCCCATCCTGCGCTTCGACAACGCGTCGGGGACCGCACTCGCCGCCATCACCGTGTTCTACCTGACCGACACGCCGGACCGTCCGCTGATCCGGCTGCTGGGCCATCGATGATGACGCCGCACGCATCTGCCGGCGCCGGGATGCCGGATGTCCCGTCGCCCGACGGCATCCGCCGGCGCGAGCTTCCCGGCATCAACGGGCTCACGGTCAGCGTGCTGGAAGCCGGTTTCGAAACGGCGGGGCGGCCGGCGGTGCTGCTGCTCCACGGGTTCCCCGAGATCGCCTATAGTTGGCGCAGGACGATGCCGGCGCTCGCCGCGGCCGGCTACCACGCCATCGCCCCGGACATGCGCGGTTATGGCGACACCACCGGGTGGGACGCCTCCCCCCGGGGCGACGCCGCGTCCTTCCGCACCCACAACCAGGCCCGCGACCTGCTCGGGGTGCTGGCGGCGCTCGGGCTTCGCGCCGTCCAGGCCGTGGTCGGGCACGATGTCGGCTCCATGGTCGCGGCCTATTGCGCGCTGGTGCGTCCCGACATGTTCCGCTCGCTGGTGATGTCCAGCTTTCCGTTCGATGGACCGCCCGCCGTCCCGTTCGGCACCGCCCTTGGTCCGGCCGGACCGAACCTGCCGCCCCGGGTCCCCTCCCTGGACGAGCGGCTCGCGCTTCTGCCGCGTCCCCGGCAGGACAGCATGGCTTGGTTCGGCACCGCCGGCGCCAATCTCGACATGCTCGGGGCGCCCCAGGGGCTCCACGCCTTCCTGCGTGCGTATTTCCACGTGAAAAGCGCGGACTGGCCCGGCAACCATCCCCGGCCGCTCGCCAGCGGCTCCGCCGAGGAGATCGCGACGCTGCCGACCTACTACATCATGGACCAGGGAACCGGCATGGCCGCGACCGTCGCCCCGCACATGCCGTCGCCGGCCGAGATCGCCGCCAACCGCTGGCTGCCCGAGCCGGACCTGGCCGTCTACAGCTCGGCGTTCGCCCGCACCGGCTTCCAGGGCGGCCTCGACTGGTTCCGCTGCCATGCCGGCCCGATCGGCCGGGGCGAGATCGAGCTGTTCGCCGGCCGCACGATCGACGTGCCGGCCTGTTTCATCGCCGGTGCGGCCGACTGGGGCATCCATCGCAAGCCCGGCGCGCTCGACCGCATGCGCAACGCCGCCTGCACGCGGATGGACGGCGTCCACCTGATCGACGGCGCGGGCCACTGGGTGCAGCAGGAACAGCCCGAGCGCTTCAACACCATCCTGCTCGACTTCCTCGGACGCGCTCGCACCGCCACCCGCACGGCGGATCGCTGATCCCGGCGCGCCGGCCCCGGAAGGGCGCTGCGGCCGCGCAGTTGCGAGCAGGCGAACCTCCCGACCGGGCGGCCCGGCGGCCCCGAACAGCCGCCCCCTTCACGCGCCCGGCTTGATCGGATCGGCCCACGCCCGTGGCGGCCATCCCGTCCATGCCCCCCGGGGTCGTGCAAGCGCCGCCGCGATCCGTCCTGGCGGCGTCCTTCCGCGCCCGCCGTCGCGGCTCGACCCGCTCGCCCGCCCCCCGGTGCGCCCGCGAAAGCGCGCTCAGCTTCCCAGCACGTGCGACAGCGTGTTCGCCGCCGGGCGCGTGAGCGACACGTGGGCGCGGCAGGCCGTGGTGCCGTAGGTGCCGTCGATATGGGTGCCGTCCGCCGACAGCTTGCCCTCGAACACCATCGGCAGCGGATGGTGGTTCATGTCCGTCAGCTGCAGCTGCGCGTGCAGCCGGTCACTGTTCTCCGTCCGGATGCCGGACAGCACCAGCACCCCGTCGGCCGGGGTGAACTGGATTTTCCGCCCGTCCACCGCCAGCCGCGACGGCGCCCGGTCGGGGCACACGCCCTTGTCCGTTTGCAGGATGCCGGTCCATTCCCCGCCCGGGTCGCCCGGCGTGCCGCCGTTTCCGCCGCCGCACCCCGCCAGCAGCGCCGCCGCCAGCGCCGGCACCAGCAGCCGGCCCGCCCGCGCGGGATGCGCCCGCCCGCCGCCCGGACGCCGGGCCCTCGCCCAGCCGCCGCCCCGCGTCGCCGTTCCGCCGCCGCGCCCGCAGCCCTCCGGCACGCCGTCATCCCGCGCGCCGGCCGCGACATCCATCCGCACGCCCCCCGTGCGCCCACCGCCATCCGCCATCCGTTTTCCTCCCCCGAGACCCGGCGCCTTCCGCTGGCCCCCCGGGCCGCCATTCCTTATAGCAGCCGGCAACGACGCATCCTCGTCCGGGCCCCGCCACGCCCCGGCGCTTGTTCCAGGGACACCCCCGCCGATGACCGACACCCCGCCCGCCGCCGTTGTCGCCGACCAGCTCGACGCCACGCTGCACGAGGACCGGGTGCTGATCCTCGATTTCGGCTCCCAGGTGACCCAGCTGATCGCCCGCCGCGTGCGCGAAAGCGGCGTGTATTGCGAGATCTGGCCCTTCACCGCCGGGGACGAGCGCATCCGCGCGTTCCGCCCCCGCGGCGTCATCCTCAGCGGCGGTCCCGCTTCCGTCACCGAGGACGCCTCGCCCCGCGTGCCCGACACCGTGTTCGCCCTCGGCGTGCCCGTGCTCGGCATCTGCTACGGCCAGCAGGCCATGTGCCTCCAGCTCGGGGGCGCGGTGGAAACCCACGAGCATCGCGAGTTCGGCCGTGCCCATGTCGAGGTGGTGGAGGACAGCGCCCTGTTGCGCGGCACCTGGCAGCGCGGCTCGCGCGAGCAGGTGTGGATGAGCCACGGCGACCGCGTCACCCGCCTGCCGCCCGGCTTCCGTGCCGTCGCCACCAGCGAGGGCGCGCCGTTCGCCATCATCGCCGACGAGGGCCGCCGCCTGTACGGCGTGCAGTTCCATCCCGAGGTGGTGCACACCCCGCACGGCGCCGCCCTGCTGCGCAACTTCACCCACGACGTCGCCGGTTGTTCCGGCACCTGGACCATGGCCGGGTTCCGCGAGCTCGAGATCGCCCGCATCCGCGCCCAGGTGGGCAAGGGCCGCGTGATCTGCGGCTTGTCCGGCGGCGTCGACAGCTCGGTCGCGGCCGTGCTGATCCACGAGGCGATCGGCGACCAGCTCACCTGCATCTTCGTGGATCACGGCATGCTCCGCGCCGGCGAGGCGGAGGAGGTGGTCAACACCTTCCGCGGCCGCTTCAACATCCGGCTGATCCACCGCGACGCGTCCGAGCTGTTCCTCCGCGAGCTCGAGGGCGTCACGGACCCCGAGATCAAGCGCAAGACCATCGGCCGGCTGTTCATCGAGGTGTTCGACGCCGAGGCCCAGAAGCTCGGCGGCGCCGACTTCCTGGCGCAGGGCACGCTGTATCCGGACGTGATCGAGAGCGTCAGCTTCACCGGCGGCCCCAGCGTCACCATCAAGAGCCACCACAACGTGGGCGGCCTGCCGGCGCGCATGCGCATGTCGCTGGTGGAGCCGCTGCGCGAGCTGTTCAAGGACGAGGTGCGCGTGCTCGGCCGCGAGCTCGGCATCCCGGAGCACATCGTCGGCCGCCACCCGTTTCCCGGCCCCGGCCTCGCCATCCGCATCCCCGGCGACATCACCCGCGACAAGCTCGACCTGCTCCGCCGGGTCGACACGGTGTTCCTGGAGGAAATCCGCGCCGCCGGCCTCTATGACGCGATCTGGCAGGCCTTCGCCGTGCTGCTGCCCGTCCGCACCGTCGGCGTCATGGGCGACGGCCGCACCTACGACCAGGCCTGCGCGTTGCGCGCCGTCACCAGCACCGACGGCATGACCGCGGACGTGTATCCGTTCGACATGGGCTTCCTGAACCGCGTCGCCGGGCGCATCGTCAACGAGGTGCGCGGGATCAACCGGGTGACATACGACATCACGTCGAAGCCGCCTGGGACGATTGAGTGGGAATGATTTTCGCCCATCCGAGGGTATCCGAAACTACGCTAAAATACGATCTAACCCACTGATAAAAACAAATAATTCACTCGGTATCTATCGGCGCCTATCGCTGGGCAGAGATTGAAAGCGGCGGCCCAGTTGACGGCCCTTGCCCATATTGATCACCTAGGAATTTGAAAGTACCGTCAGAGCAGATGAGGCTCCTGACGGTACTTTTTTTACGCTAAGCTGCTGACAATACGCAGACTTTTCCGACGAGAGCCCCCCAAACCGCGTGACGGTACTTTTTTGGAGGTGGCATACCATGTTGACGGACGCGGCGCTCAAGGCGCTGAAACCACAAGATAAAATCTACAAGGTGACGGACCGCGACGGCATGTATGTGCGCGTTGCCCCATCGGGCGCGCTCTCGTTCAGGCTGGACTATCGGCTCAACGGACGGCGCGAGACGGTCTATCTGGGCAAATACGGGCGAGATGGAATCTCGCTGGCGCGGGCACGGGAGCTGTGCCTGGACGCACGGCGGGCGATCAGCGAAGGTCGTTCACCGGCCATTGAGAAGCAGCGCGAGAAACGTCGTATCAAGGAGGCGAAGAGCTTCGGCGAGTTCGGCGAAAAGTGGCTGGTGAATGCGCCGATGGCCGACAGCACCCGAGCGATGCGTCGCTCCATCTTTGAACGCGAGCTGTTGCCGGTTTGGCGCAACCGTCTGCTGAGTGAGATTACACCAGACGACCTACGCGCCCAATGCGGAAAGATCGTCGATCGGGGCGCACCGGCGACGGCGATCCATGTCCGGGACATCCTGAAGCAGATCTACGGCTTCGCGATCTTGCATGGCGAGAAGGTTGCCAATCCGGCCGATGACGTCGGACCAGCATCGATCGCGACGTTCGCGCCAAAGGATCGTGCTCTGTCGCCAGCCGAAATTCGAGTGATGCTGAAAGAGTTGGAAAAGGTCGCCACGCTCCCGACGATCCGTCTGGGAATGCGGCTCTTTCTACTGACGATGGTGCGCAAGAGCGAGTTACAGGATGCGGTATGGGATGAGGTCGACTTCGAAAACGCGATTTGGACGATTCCCAAGGAGCGGATGAAACGGTCGAAGGCGCACAACGTCTATCTGTGTCGCCAGACGCTCGACATCATGATTGCGCTCAAGACCTGCGCCGGTAACTCCCGGTATTTGCTGCCTTCGCGCTACGACGCCGATGCTCCGATGTCGCGAGCGACGTTCAACCGTGTCACCTATTCGGTTGTGGAGCAGGCCAAACGAGATGGACTGCCGCTCGAACCATTCACGGTTCACGACCTGCGGCGGACTGGATCGACCCTGCTGAACGAGTTGGGCTTCAATCGGGATTGGATCGAGAAATGCCTAGCGCATGAAGACGTTCGGTCATCGCGCGGCGTCTACAACAAAGCAGAATACGAGGTCCAGCGTCGGCATATGATGCAGGAGTGGGCGGATATCGTCGACGCGTGGATCGCCGGGCGGAAGCATGTTCCGACGCTGCTGCCACCGGCTATGCCCCTGGTCGAGCTTGATCCCGCCCTTTGACGGGACGTGACTTTCGCTTGGACACATCCGGATGTTGAGCGCGGCGGACTGGAGAAGCCCGCCGCGTCATCAGCCAGGCTTCGACTTCTGCCAAGTCCCAGACGATGCAGCGTGGAGACAGGGCAAACCGCCGAGGGAATTCTCCGCGCTGCTCCATCTCATAGATGGTGCTGTCTGCCAGCGGGACCATTTCACGCAATTGCTGCCGCCGGATTGTTCTTCGGATTTGCCTGGTTTCGGTTTCTGCCACGCCCATCTCCTAAGTTGCTTTGGCGATTGAGAACGATAGACGTCGATACTGGAAGTCCCCTTGAAAAGCTGTGCGGCATTTTCGGGCTGTGGCGTACATATCGGCGGGTTTCTCTTGGGCTGCCAGCTGCGCCAGAGAGAAGGTAGGAGCTGATGGACAGTGCTAGGAGGTTCGATACCCGCTACAAGGCTGAGCCTTGGGGAGGCAAAGCCCCGAAGTGCCATCTAGGAGTGTCGGCTGACCCTTGGGTTCTTGATTGAAGCGCCGTCACCCGTGGTATTTCAGCCCGATGGAGCCCGCGAATCACTCAATTTGTGGTGAGTGGCCAGACTTGCTAACCAGTCAACGCTGTGTTTTCTCCTCGCAATCCGCCGCGCGTGGCCGCGATCGATACGAGTGCCAGAACGAGGATGACTGCTCCGTAGGCATACACCGTTGCAGGAAGGCCGAACACCGGTATCGCGAGCCCGGCCAAAATCGCCGGCAACGAGAAGGCCAGATAGCTTTCGACCAGAAAAGCCGCGAAGAGACCCGCGCGCTCATGGCTTTCAGCGAGCGGCAGGACGATTTTCAGGACGTTGGCGAAAATCGAACCGAAGCCAAGCCCTGCGATGGCTGTGCCTAGGAAAAGAAGGGCGACGGCGTGCTGCTGAATGCCGAATAGCGTGACGGCGACACCCGCCATCAAACCGCCCGTCCCGGCAAACAGTGCCGTTCTGGGCTGTACGCTACGGAAAACGAAGATCGACGCGATGGAGCTTATCATCAGCGCGGCGACGACTGTCGCACCGACCACGGGCGAGTGAATGCCGGTCACCGTAGAGACCAGCGTTGGCATCAATGACAGATAAAGACCGCCGAGCGACCAGCAGGCGATGTTGACCGGGCTGGCCTGCAACAGCGCGGCGCGAGCGCGATGCGGCACGTGGACGTTCGGCTTGAGGGCCGCCCAGGCGCCCGGCTGCCGGGTGACGGTTTCCGGCATCAGCGCGAGACTTCCAATGCCGATGATCGTCACGATCAGAAGGACCACGTAGACAAGCTTCGTCGGATAGGGAGCGTAGGCCACCAGAAGACCGCCTGCCAGCGAACCGATCATCAGGCCGACAAAGGCCGTAAGGCTGTTGAGCAGCGGTCCATGACGTTTGTCGCCGTCGAGGATGGCGGCCCCGAACGTCGGGAAGGCGATCCCCATCGCGAACCCCTGCACGACCCGTCCCGCGATCAGCATTCCGCCGCTGCCGGCGACGATAAATATCGCCAACGCCACGGCGTTGAGGATCAGCGCCAACAGGATCAGCGGCCGCCGCCCGAGATGATCCGAAAGGCTGCCGAACGTCAGAAGCGCTGCAAGAAGCGCGAAGGCGTAGCAACCGAAGACGAGCGTGATCACTCCCGACGAGAGCTGAAAGAGTTTCTGATAGAGCTGGTAAAGCGGGGTTGGCGCGCTGCTGGTCGCCGCGATCAGTACGGCACAGGTGAAGCTGTAGGCGGTCATCCGGGTCGAGGCCACAGGTATGGGAGTCATGGAGGAGCCTTATTCTACGTGCGTCTCCGACGTTAGACGCCCCTCGGCACGTCGCGGGTCAGCAGGGCGGCGTTATCGACCGCGTAGGTTTTGAGGGTGCGTGGAGCGCGTCCCGTCAATACCTCCACATCGTCGGTCAACGTGCCCGTCCGGCCTTCGCGGACAGGATGGAAGATCGACGCCATCAATGCGGCGCTCTCACCGGGAACCCCGGCCGACTTCAGCATGTCGATGAACGCCTGTTCCGAGATGGCGGTGTAGTGGATCGGCTTGCCGATCACGTCGGACAGGATGGCCGCCGCCTGGGTATAGGTCAGCGCTTCAGGTCCGTTCAGATCGATCGCCCTGCCATCGAATTCGGACGAGTTCAGCACCGCTACAGCGCTTTCCGCAATGTCGCGGGCGTCGATGAAACTCGTCTTGCTGTCGCCGGCAGGTAGCGCGATGCTGCCATGATCGAGGCCCTGCTTCCAGAAGGTGTGGAAATTGTCGGAGAACCAGTTGGGGCGCAGGATTACAAAGGGCGAGCCTGACTTCTCGATCGCAAGTTCGACCTGGCGGTAGGGGTTGCTATCGTCGGCGTCGGCAGCGATCGCGCTCTGGAACACGATCTTGACATCGCGTCTGGCAGCTTCCGCCACGATCGGCAGCAGCAGATCCTGCACGGCGGTATAACCGGCAGGTAGCAAGACATAGACGCGATCGACGCCATCGAAGGCCGGTGCGATCGTGTCGGGATTGGTGAAGTCGAACACTTGGCCTTCGGCATCACCAACCGACTGTCCACCGCGCGAGGCGGCCCTGACTGGTTCGCCCCGCGCCAGCAGCCCTGCGACGAGCGGACGACCGATCGTTCCCGTTGCACCGAGGACCAAGATCTTGCCCGACATGATGGTCTCCTAAAAAGATGAAATGGCGAAACTGCGCCTTTTCGCTTCGCACTATATAGCGGTCACTATATGACTTAGGCGTGAGGTCTGATGCAAGTAATATATATTGACCGCTATAAGGATGCGCCAAGAGATCGTGGAGGATAGCACCCGCGACGTGCTGGACGGTCCGGCCCGCTCCCCATGCAGCGCGTTACAGATCAACGATCCTAGTGTCGCCGATCGTCTCGGCGAAGCCATCACCGAAGAGGGCGGCAGGGGTATGGAAACCCGGCCTCTCCTCACCGCCAAGGACACGGCGCGCCGCTTCGGCTGACGCAATCGCTGTGAAGGTGTAGCCATTGATCGTATCGAGAATGGAACGGGCGACCGCTCCGTCCTTGCCTGTCACCTCCACTGCTGCATGGTATCGATTGGCCACCCGCTCCGCGAGCGTGGGGCCATCGGGCATCGCGGCAAGATCGCCCTCGGGGAAAGCGCCGCCCGTCACATGCACAAAGGTCTCGATGTTCGGGATGTCCGTAGCGCGCCAGATCGTGATGAGATCGGGCAATGTCACGGCAAACGACGTCGCCGGCCCGCTGCCGAAATCGAAGTCGCGCACCATTTCCGCGTTGCGAGCAACCAAGGCGCCATCGACACGATGGAGGGTTTCCGTTGTCAGGTTCTCGCTCGCGCTGATCGCAGAACCGCGCGAGAAGCCGCCGGCGACGTGCAAAGCGATGCTCAGCTTCGTGGGCGCCGGAACCCGCTTTGCGGCATGGGCGGCCAAAGAGCCCAGCATCGCGACGCTGCCGCCGCTACCCGGGAGCAACATGACCCCCGCCGCCTGAGCGGCCTGGGCCAACTCTTCTGCGAGCCGGTAGCTGTCGAGTTCGGCTGCAATGTCGAGATAGTGGACGCGTTCGGCGATACAGGCCCGCATCAGGGGTTCGGCGGTGCGCATGAATGGTCCCGCGCAATTGAGCACCGCCGTGATCCCGACAAGTGCCTCGCTTGTGGCGTGCGAGTCATCGAGCGCGAATAGCCGATACTCCGCGCCCAGCTCCTCAGCGAGCGAGATCAGCTTCGGTTCGTCCTTGGGCCTGCCGGCTACGACGAGGTCCAGACCATGCGCCCGGGCGTTGGCGGAAGCCATGCGGCCGGTGTAGCCGGCCGCTCCATAGACCATCAGCTTGTTCATGTTTGATCGCCTTCGTTGGATTATTCGAGGTCGGCGTCGATGCGGACGATCTGCCCAGCGGGATCGGTCAAGATCTCCAGCAGGCCGATCTCGTGTCCGAAATCGCCAGTGAAATCGACGCGAAGCCGGGCCTTGCGGTCGCCGGTACGGTCGAACGAGAGCAGGCGCGTGACCGTGTGATAGCCGACGAAAAATCGCTGGACGTAATCGCGCACGCCGGCGCGGCCGTCGAAGCGGCCGCCCGTCGACGGATCACTGATTACGGCGTCCGCGTCGAACAGCGCTAACGCGGCCTCGACGTCGAATGCGTTGGTCGCGGCGATGAACGCGTCGGCGACCCGCCGCAGTTCGCCCGCGTTATCAGCCTCAGCGCTCATGCTGCCACGACTTGAATACGAATTCGAGGCTGTAGCCGTCCAGATCGCGAACCTGCGCCGCATAGTAGCGCGGATCGTAGTGGAGCTGGGGACCCGGCGGATGGATCTGGCTGGCGCCTGCGGCGATCGCCGCGGCGTACGCCTCATCCACCATCGCCTCCGAGCCAGCAACCAAGCCGACATGCACCGCACCGGGTGCGGCCTCGCCCTGTCGAAGCCAGAAGAACATGCGGCCCTTAGCGCCGAAGCCTTTCAAATCAGGGTGGCCGGGGGGACCGTCCTTCCCGACGTAATCGCCGCGCGCGGTGATGCCGAGGACGGGCAGTACCCGTTCGTAGAAGGCGATGGAGCGATCCGTGTCGCTCACCGTCAGAAAGATGTGATCGAGCAAGTCCGCCTCCTCAGATGATGTAGCCGCCGGCGACTTCGATGTTCTGCGCGTTGATCCAGCGGCTATCCTCGGAGAGCAGGCCGGCGATCATCGCGCCCACGTCGTCAGGCTCGCCGACCCGGCCGAGCGCGGTCTGATCGGCAAGCAGCGCTTCGAACTCGTCGTTCAGCCCGCCCCCTAGTTCGGTCCTGATCGCGCCCGGGGCGATCGAGTTTGCGCGAATGCCGCGCTCGCCGAACTCCTTGGCCATGTAGCGGGTCAGAACCGCAAGACCGCCCTTGAAGGAGGCGTATGGAGCGACGCCGGCGGTCGCGACGCGGCTGGTCGCGCTCGCGACATTGATGATGTGCCCGCCGTCGGCGAGCAGCGGCAGCAGCGTTTGAGTGAGGAAGAAAGGCCCCTTGAGATGGACACGATACAGCCCGTCGAACTCCTCCTCGGTCACCGTAGCGATCGGGTTGTAGAGGCCGTAGCCCGCATTGTTCACCAGAGCATCGAAGTCGGTGCGGCCCCATGTGGTCGAGAGCGCCTCGCTTACGGCGTCACGGAATGTCGGGAACGAAGCGATATCCGCGACATCGAGCTTGAGCGCGACGGCGCGTCCGCCCTCGGTTTCGATGCCAGCCACAACGGCGTCCGCCGATGCAGGATTATCGTTGTAGGTGAGAATGACGCCCATGCCGGCCTTGGCGCAAAGCCGGGCGGCGCTAGCGCCAATGCCCCGGCTTCCGCCGGTGACGATGATAATCTTCATGAGAACCTCTGATTGCTGCTGGTCTCAGGGTACACAGCCAGCCAGACAGCCGCTCACGCGATCCTCTTCGATTCATGCCTATTTCTGCTTTTCGCTAGGCGTGCCGGGTCGTTCGTGAGAGAATGATGCCATGCAGGCGAACCTTACCGAACTACGGCGTCTTACCGCCCATGCCGAGAGTAGGCGCACCGACACAGGTATTCCCCGTGTCGCAATGGTGCAGGGCTCCATTCCCGAACATATGCTCGCAGCAGTCTATGATCCGATGGTCAACCTGATCCTCACGGGCTCAAAGACGATTACTGTCGGTGATCGGACGTTGCGATACGATCCCGCGACGTATTTCGTCATGTCCGTCGATCTGCCGGCAGTGGGCAAGGTGCATGCGGCAGAGAGCGGCGAGCCTTATCTGGCCGTGAGCCTGACGCTTGAGCCGACAATCGTCACGAGCCTGCTGGCCGACCTGCCTAAACCTGCCGGGGGCGAACTGTATCGTCCGGGTTTCTCGGTCGCCCCGGTGACCGACGAACTGCTTGACGCTTGGGTCCGTATGCTACGCCTCATGGAGCGCCCCGGTGACATTCGGGCACTTGCGCCAGCCTATGAGCGCGAAATCCTCTACCGCGTCTTCCAAGGGCCACATGGCTGGATGCTGCGCGACATTGCCGCGCCCGGAACGGCGCTGTCCCGCGTCAGCGTCACAATCCAATGGATTCGCGAGAATTTCACGCGGCCACTCAGGGTCGAGGCACTGGCCGACATGGCGGCGCTCAGCGTGTCCGCATTCCATCGCCACTTCAAGGCAGTGACGTCTCTTAGCCCCCTTCAATATCAGAAGCGTATCCGGCTGCTACACGCGCGGTCGCTGCTGATCGCTGGACAAGGCAATGCAACGGCGGTCGCGTTCGAGGTCGGATATGAGAGCGCGACCCAGTTCAGCCGGGAATATTCCCGGTTCTTCGGCTTGCCGCCATCCAGAGACTCGCTGCAGATCGTAAGCCGGGCCGATTTGGTTGTCGCCTAGGCGAACTCGGCGTCGAGCGCGCGACCGGCCGTCTTGGAACAGTCGACCAGCTTCTTCGCCGTGTAACCAAGGCGCGCATAGGATGAGAGCCCACGCAGGTTCAGCAGCACATAGTCGGTGATCCGCTCCACATCTTTCTTTGCGGCATGCTGGGCGACATATGCGCGGATCACATCGATGTTGGGCCTGGCGAAGCCGTTGGCGACCTCGCGAGCCTTGGGATCGTCCGCCTGCATGGCCTCGGTGATCATACAACCAAGTTGTTCCGGATCGCGCGTATAGTGCCGCGCCGCCGCCACCATGAGATCCGTGAGCGCTTCGGCAGGGGGACGGTCCGGCCGCAGATATCTCTCCAAAGGCAGCGTGTAGTTCGCGCAGTATGATTTAAGAGCCCGCTCGAACAGGCCGAGCTTGCTGCCATAAGCCGCGTAGAGGCTGGGCGGAACGATCCCGAGGGCCTGTGTGAGATCCGCGATACCGACGGCATCGTAGCCGTTGGCGTGAAACAGCTTGCGTGCGATCTCGACACCGCTTTCGCGGTCGAAGGCAGGTCTGCGCTGTCTCGTGGACGTCTTCAAAATGGCGGTCTCCTTGCCCGCCAACATATAGCGATTCCTACACCAATTCTCAAGGAATGATGCGCGCCGCGATATAGCGACCGCTACATTTTTCTTGGCAGCTTCGGTTGATTCCTATATAGCGACCACTATATCGAAATCAGCCGTTAAGGAGGGCTTGTGATGCCATTTGGAGATAAGATCGCCGTTGTGACCGGCGGATCGTCGGGCATTGGGTTCGCGATCGCGCAGGAGCTGATCGCTCAGGGCGCGAAGGTGATCGTCACCGGGCGCAATCAGGAGAAACTCGACAGCGCCGTCGGGACACTTGGCAGCGCCGCCGAGGGCTTTCGGGCCGAGACGTCGAACCTCGCCGATCTGGACGGACTGTACGAGCACGTCAGGAGCAAGCACGGCCGGCTCGACGTGCTCATCGCAAACGCCGGCGCTGGCGAGATCAAGCCCCTGGCCGACGTCACCGAGGAGCATTTCGACCGGGCGTTCAACGGCAACGTGAAGGGAGTGACCTTCACCATCCAGAAGGCGCTGCCGCTGATGGGCGAAGGCGGTGCGATCGTGATCGTCGGCTCGACCGCATCGATCCAGCCTGGACCGGGCCTGAGCATCTATGGCGGCACCAAGGGCGCGTTGCGCGCGATGGTCCGTGGCTGGGTGCTGGATATCAAGGGATCGGGCGTCCGCATCAACATCCTCAGCCCCGGCCCGACGGATACGGCATCGCTTCACTCTTTCCTCGGAGACCAGGCGGAAGCGGTGATCGCCTATCTCAGCGAACGCAGCACAATCGGTCGCATCGGTCAGGCCGAGGAGATCGCACGCGCGGTCGCGTTCCTGGCCAGCGATGCGGCGAGCTATATCAACGGGGCTGAACTGTTCGCAGACGGCGGCGCTTCTCAGGTTTGATTACCCGTCGATTGTCGAGTTGCCGTGGTCGCGATCCGCCCCCCGGAGCCGCGATCATAGCCTGGAGTGCCGTCGGCCTCCCCCGGCCGGCGGCACCGATGGCGGACAGCGCCGGGTCCAGTTCCCGACTAGCAATATAACGACCGTTACAAACGATCACCTTGGTCACTCGAACCACTAAGGATTTCTTATGTCGACAGAAACATCCCCCGTGACTGCCATCGACCGCCTCGTCATCGAGAGCGAGATCAACCGGCTGCTCGCCACCTACGTCCACAATCTCGATGATGGCAAAATCGAGGAGAATGCCAAGCTGCTGGCCGATACCCGGTTCAAGGTCGGGGAGGTCGTCGTCAGCGGTCAGGACGAGATCGATCAGTTCTTCAGGAGCAACGTGCAGCATCACGAGGACGGCACGCCGCGTACCTGGCACGCTCTGTCGAACATCCTCATCAACGTCGAGAGCGCGACGAGCGCGAAAGCGGTGAGCTATTTCACCGTGCACCAGGCGCTTGACGGTCTTCCGCTCCAGCCGATCGTGACTGGCCGGTACGTGGACGCGTTCGAGCTGCGGGACGGGCGGTGGCGCTTCACCTCGCGCGAGGTTCAGCCGCGCCTGTTCGGCGACGTGAGCAAGCATGTCGCCGCCCCAGCCAATGCCAGCGCAGAGTGAGGCCGTCATGACAGACAAGCGGCAGGCGCTCGTAACGGGCGCGAACAAGGGCATAGGGCTCGCCATTTCCAAGGGACTCGCTCAAGCGGGTCTCTCGGTCTGGATGGGCGCGCGCGACCGCAGCCGGGGCAAGGAGGCCGTTCGCGCGCTCCGGGATGAAGGTCTCGACGTCAAATTCCTCGAGATCGACGTCGCAGACGACAAGAGCGTGCGGCGCGCGGCGGAGGCGGTCGGGGCCGACGTCGGTGCCCTGCACGTCTTGGTGAACAATGCGGGGATCATTCTCGACCTTGAGACCCCGCCAAGCGAACTGAGCATGGAGGATGTGAAGGCCACCTACGAGGTCAACCTTTATGGTCCGATCCGCGTTACGCAGGCTTTCACGCCGCTTCTGAAGGCTGCGGGGGACGCGAGGGTTGTAATGATGGGCAGCGGTGTAGGCTCGCTCACACTCGTCACCGACCCGACTTCGATTTTCTCGACCGTTAATCTCCTGGCCTACACCTCGTCGAAGGTCGCGCTCAATGCGGTGACTGTCTCCTTTGCCAAGGAGTTCGAGGCGCTTGGGATAAAGGTCAATGCGGTCGAACCCGGTCATGTTCGAACCGATCTCAACAACAACACGGGCTTCCTGACGCCGGAAGAAGGAGCCGTGACGGCGATCAAGATGGCTTTGATCGATCAGAGCGGCCCGACGGGCGGTTTCTTCGGAAGCCACGGCCGGCAACCCTGGTGATTGCTTGTCACGTTAGCCAAGCTTCGGTGGCCGACTTCCTTGGGTCGGAGGCCAATGCCTAACAGACGAACTCTTGTGTCCTCAAAAGGCCGGCCTTCCAAGGCTCCGGGCTGGGAGCGCAATGCCTGATCTGGCTCTAGACCTACGATTTCTTCGCTATGCACTGGCTGCGGCGGAGTCTGGGAGCTTTAGACAGGCTGCCTTGGCCCTGAATGTTTCGCAATCGACAGTAAGCCGTCGTATTCAACTACTGGAACACCGGCTAGGGTTCCTGCTCTTTCGTCGCGACCGCAAGGGAGCGCATCTTACGCAGGACGGCGAGAACTTCCTGAAGGAAGCTGCTCCGGGTGTTGACCAGATTCGGCGCGCTATTCAGGTCGCTTCGGCGAGAAACCGTGGAGAGCATGGTGAGCTTAAGATCGGCATACTTGCTTCGCTGACTACGGGATATCTTCACCTTGTGCTCAAGGAATTCCGCCACCGCTATTCTGGCGTTAAAGTCACCCTGCACGAAGGGACGGTACACGAGAACCTCCATCAGTTGGCCCTCGGTAGCCTCGATATCGTCTTTGTCACCGGCGAGCCGATGATCGCAGGCCACATCTCCGAGAAGCTCTGGACTGAACGTATCTACGTCGTCCTGCCTTCGGACCACAGCCTTGCCCGGAGAACTGACCTCGCGTGGCAAGATGTAAGAGACGAAGCCTTCATCGTAACGAGTGGCGGGCCGGGCCCGGAAGTCCATGACTATCTCTTAAGGAGGCTGTCCGACCTGAGTTTTCGGCCGCGGGTCGATATCCATAATGTTAGCCGGGAAAGCTTGATGAACCTGGTCGCAATCGGTTACGGGCTTACTCTCACCAGCACATCGTCCCTTGCAACGGCAGTGCCAGGACTGGTTTTTCGTCGGCTGTCGGAAGCCGCGGAGGAACTGCCCTCAAGCGGAGTCTGGTCGGAAAACAGTACCAATGCGGCTCTCAAGCACCTGATCAAAGTTGCTAGAAAGATGGCATGCGACTACGCGGATAAAGCACTCTCGAGCGTCACCTGTTGCCCATGCGTGGACTTATCGACAGGCAATCTCATTGCTATGTAGAGCGCCGGCGGTTTCGCGCGAACCCCCTGTCGGTATCTATGAAGCGTTTTAGCATAGGTACGATTAGCTTGTTTGGGTCCGCGATGAGCTGCCCCGTTTCGTCGGACAGCGCTTCCGCATAGGCAACGAGGTCGCGATGTAACCGCGCAGGAAGTTCAACTGTGACCTTGACTGGTTTGTCCTCAGACAAGGCGCCGAGTTTCAGCTTCGTCATATTCATCCTCTGTAGGGTTCGAGCACAAGGTCGCGGGTGACGATCACCCGCACGGGGAAACCCGGCCGGATCGTCAGCGTCGGGGCAATATTGAGCTGACGGCGGATGATCTGCTGGCCTGCGTCGTTGATCGTGTCCTGGCCGCCGTTTCGGATCGCCTGGATCAGCCGGTCGTCGTCGTTGGTGGCGAGTTCTGCGCCGACACTGAGAAGCGTTGAAAGGCCGGCTGCCTTAGCGAGATCCCACCAGTGATAATCGACACCGTCCTGCAGGCCGGCATAACCCTCGGCGTCGGCGCCCGGCTGGCGCTCGAGAACGATCGACCGCCCGTTCGGAAAGATCAGGCGATTCCATACCAGCAGCACCCGGCTTTGCCCGAACTGCACGTTGTTATCGTACTGACCCACGACGCGCGTTCCCTGCGGCACAAGCAGGATGCGGCCGGTCGGGCTGTCGTAGATGTTTTCGGTAACCTGGGCCGTGATCTGACCCGGAAGGTCGGAGCGGATGCCGGTGATCAACGCCGCCGAGATGACCGCCCCTGCCTGCAGGATGTTCGGCGACGCCGGTGCGGCGACCCGGTCGGCCGCAACGGCGCGCCGGTCGACCGGAGCGTTGAGGAACGCCTGCTGCCGCTCCTGCGCCGTAGGGGTCGCTGCCGGCGGCGCGAGACCAAGGCTCGTTAGATCGGGCTGCGCCAGGGTGGGAGCGCTCGCCGTCGCTGGCGCCGTACTACGCGCTTCTGCCGCCGCGAAGAGTCGGCTGGTGCGCGCTGTCTCGATCTCCTGGAGGCGGCGCTGCTCTTCCGCGCTCATGCCCGGCTGCGCGGGCGCAACGCCGGGCGTCGGTACGGGTTGGCCGCGGTTCTGAGCGCTGACGATCGGCCGACCGAGATCGCCGGGCAGCGGCGGCCCGAGCTGGGGCACGCCGGTATAGTCGCGCGGCAGACCCTGAAGGCCGTCCGCAGTCGAGCGGTTGTCGGTCGAATAGAGTTCCTCGGGCGCCCGGCCGCCGTTGCGGGTCTGGAGCGCATAGACCAGCGCGCCGCCGAGGCCGAGGCTCGCCACCAGGCCGAGCCCGGCCAGAACCTTGCGCGATAGCCGCGTAACACGCGGGGCCTCCGCGCGCAGCCGCATCGGCGCGGCCGCCTCCGGCGCCGATCCCGTCAGCGGCGCGCCGGCTTCCTCTTCCTCGTTCCGGTCGTCGCTCACGACGCGGGCCTCCCGTCGGTGCGGGTGATCCGGACGCGCTTCTGGGTGTCGCCGGAGCCGAAGCGGAGCTCCGCGGCCGCGAAGAGCCGGTCGACGATCATGTAGTTGTTCCGGACCCGGTAGTTGACGAGTTCGGAGGTGTTGCCTTCCGCCCCGACAACGAACAGCGGCGGCATTTCGCCCTGACCGATGCCCCGGGGGAATTCGATGAAGACCTGCCGACCGTCGTCATAGGCCCGCAGCGGCCGCCACGCCGCGCGGTCCCCGGTCACCTCGTAGCGGAAATTGATGCGCGAGAGATCGACGCCGGTCGCCACCGGCTGGGTCGCCTGCGCCTCCGCGTTCTGGCGGCGCAGCGCGATGAGCTGGTCCTGGGGATACTGCCACGAGACCGAGGCCATATAGGTGCGCTCGGTCGAGCGCAGCTCCATGTAATAGGTGCGCAGGTTGGTGTTGATGACGAGATTGGTCATCAGATCGGCGCGGATGGGCTTCACCAGGATGTGGACCTGCAGAGTCGCTCCGGAACCGCTTTGCGTGTCGCCGATGATCCAGCGGACCGTATCGCCGGCCGCCACTGGCCCGGAGCCGACGAGCTGCTCCCCCGGCTGGAGCGCGATGTCGGTTATCTGCCCGACGGCGGTGTATACTTGATAGAGCGCCCCTTGGGTGAAGGGATAGACCTGCATGGAGTTGATGAAGCCGTCGCGCACCGGCTGGATGCGGGCGGCGGCATTGGCCTGGTTGACGCGCGCCGTCGGATCGGCGGGTTCGGGCGCTCGCCGCGATTCCTCGACCGGCTTCATCTGTCCGGGCAGCGGAAGCGGCTCCGGCAGTTCGACCACACTGACCGGCGCCGGCGGATCGACCGTCTGCACGGCGGCGGGCGCGTCGTCGTAGCTGATCTCGGGCGGCCTCTGCGTCGTCGCGCAGCCGGCAAGCGCCGTGGCGGAAAGCAGCAAAGCCGCCAATGTGTGAGTACGGAAAGCCGGTTCTCCGGCTTTACGGAAAATCGGCATCGTCATTGCCCCAGCTCCCGTGACCATGAAATTGCGTTGACGTAGATCCCCAGCGGATTGGCGCGCAGCCGGTCGGCGTTGCGCGGAATCTGGACGACGATCGTGAGGATCGCCGTCCATCGGGTCGTGTCGGCGAGCTGGCCGTTCTCGTAGCGGCGCTCGGTCCAGGCGACCCGGAAGCTATCGGGAGACGCGCGGATCACGCTGGAGACGTCGACCGCGATCTGCTGACGGCCCACCTTGGTGAAGGGATCGTTGGAACGCGCGTAGTCGTTGAGCGCCGCTGCTCCCCGGTCTGTTGTGAAGTCGTAGGCGCGCAGCCAGTTTTGGCGGACGATGATGGCGTCCGCCGGGATCGAGCGGACTTGCTCGATGAAGCGCGCGAGGTGGAACGCGATCTGGGGGTCGGTCGGTTGGTAGTCCGCCGTCGCCGGCGCGATCGCCTGGGCCTGGCCGAACCGGTCGGTCTGAACCACCCAGGGAACGACGGTGCCGCGCGCCGACTGCCAGACCAGTGCGGCGGCGAACCCGGCCGACAGGAAGAGCGACCCGAACGCCATGTAGCGCCAGTTGCGCGCCTGGACGCGGGCAGAGCCGATGCGGTCGTCCCAGACCTGCGCGGCACGCTGGTACGGTGTCTCGGGTTCGGGAGCTTTTCCATAGTGTGTCGAGGGTCGTCGAAACATCAGCGGTCACCTTCGGAGAGATTGATGGAAGAGCCGCCGCCGTGGCTGTCGCCGCTGCGCACCGCATGGACGGTGGTGGAGACGGCGTGGCTCATCTGTTGGGAGCGCTTCATCCGGCGGGCCCAGGCGGGCGGCTGATCGCCGCCGGCAGGGCCCGGCGTCGCGTCGTTGGCAGCTTCGCCGACGGTGCCCATGGTCGAGGAGCCGCCGGTTGCCTCAAAGGCCGATCGGGCTCCGTCGGCGAAGCTGGAGCGCATGCTCGACGATGCGCGCTCGGCGGCGCGGCGGAGCGGCGATGTGGCTGCGGAACCGGCGGCCCGGGCGACGCCGCCCAGGCCGCTGGCCACGCCCGAGGCGCCCGTCTGCCCTGCGGCGCCCAGGCTATATGCGGTGGAAGCTCCGCCCGCCAGCGCCGCGCCCCCGCGGGCGGCGGCAGCGGCGCCTCCTGCAAGCGCCGCGCCTCCGGAAGCGACCGCGCCGACCGTCGCAGCGCCGGCGGCGACCATGCCGCCAGCGGCAAGGCCAGTTCCCACCGCAGCGCCGGCGCCGAGCTGCGGTCCCCCGGACACGAGGCCGTTGGCGATGCCGGGGCCAAAGATCCCCAATCCGAGAAGCGTCAGCGCGGCTAGCACGATCGCCATAGCCTGGTCGATCGTCGGCGTCGCACCGCCGAAGCCTGCGGTGAACTCGGAGAAGAGGCTCGATCCGATCCCGATGATGACGCCGAGGACCAGCACCTTGATGCCGGAGCTGATGACGTTCCCCAGAACCCTTTCGGCCATGAAGGCGCTCTTGCCGAAGAGGCCGAACGGGATGAGCACGAAGCCGGCGAGCGTCGTCAGCTTGAATTCGATCAGGGTGACGAAGAGCTGGATGGCGAGGATGAAGAAGGCGAGTAGCACCAGCGCCCAGGCGAGCAGCATCACCGCGATCTGGATGAAGTTCTCGAAGAAACTCCAATAGCCCATGAGATCGGAGATGGAATCGAGCAGCGGCCGTCCGGCGTCGAGGCCTGTCTGCGCGACCCGGCCGGGCCGCATCATGTCCGCGACCGTGAAACCGGTGCCGGACGCCTTCAGCCCGAGCCCGGCGAAGCTTTCGAAGATAATGCGGGCCAGGTTGTTCCAGTTGCCGATCAGATAGGCGAAGACGCCGACGAAGAGCGTCTTCTTGACCAGCCGCGCCATGATGTCGTCGTCGGCACCCCAGCTCCAGAACAGCGCGGCGAGCGTCACGTCGATCACGATCAGCGTGGTGGCGATGAAGGCCACTTCGCCGCTGAGTAGGCCGAAGCCGCTATCGATGTAGCGGGTGAAGACCTCCAGGAAATGGTCGATGACGCCGGTGCCGCCCATGATCTCAACGCGCCTCGTTCGTGTGGGAGTCGATTGCCGGCGCGGCCTCGTTGACGGCGGGATCGCGGGCGGCCGGAGGGTTCTGCGGCTGACCATGCGGGCCTGGCGCCTGCGGCGCGGGTTGCGTCTGCAGGGCCTGCGATGGCTTCAGGAAGCGGTCGCGATTGTCCGCCCAGGCCTGGAGGCAGGCGGGATCACGAGTGCCGGCTTCGCCGAGCTGCTGGCAGCGCCGCAGCTCGGTCTTCAGCGGGTCGGCGCCGGTTTCGGTCGCCGCGGCGACGCTGCGATAGAGCGGCGGTTCGTCCTTGCGGGAGAGTTCGATGGCCGTCGCCGTGATCGCAAAGGTCACGAAGCCGATGGCGCCGACACGGGCGAGAATCTTTCCGTCCATCGCCGCGCCCTCAGTTGCTGCCCGGAAACATCTGGGCGTTGCCGGGCTGGTATCCCGCGCCTGGCGTCAGGAAGCGGCGGCGCTGCTCGCGGCCCTGTTCAGCGGCGGCCGACCGCTCGGCCTCGGCGAGCGCCTGGGCCCGGCCGTTGGCCGAGACGACGGCGGTGAGGTCGGCGAGCTGCTGGGCCTGGAGCGCGAGGAGCTGGTTGCCGGCCTGCGTCGCCTGCAAGGCTCCGGTGGCGCCTTGGCTCTGTCCGACCAGCGCCGACATCTGCGTACGGTTGGTATCGATGTTGCCGACGACGCCGGCCTGCACGCGCATCGCGTCCTGCAGGCTTGAAACGGTGTTGTTCCAGCGCTCTTTCGCCTGAGCGACGAGCTGCTGATCGGAGGCGCTCATCGACGCGCTGCCGGCGGCGTAATTTGTCTGGAACGCCCGGTCGATGTTCTGGACGTTGTAGGCGATGCCCTGCGCCTGGCTGAGGAGCTGCTGGGTGCGCTGGACAGACTGCTGAAGCTGCTGAAGGGAGGAGAACGGCAGGCTCGTAAGGTTGCGCGCCTGGTTGATCAGCATCTGCGCTTCGTTCTGAAGCGACGTGATCTGGTTGTTGATCTGCTGGAGCGCGCGTGTCGCCGACAGCAGGTTTTGCGCGTAGTTGGTGGGATCGTAGACGATCCATTGGGCCGAGGCCGGGGCGATCAGCACAGGCGACACCGACAGCGGCGCGGCGAGAATGGCGGCGGCGAACGCCGCGCTGGGGACACGCAGTTTCATGGCTGGCTCTCCAGGTTGGTGAGGTTGGAAATGAGGTCGGCCGCCCACGCGACGCCGCGATGGCGCAGCCACGCCGCGAGGAAGCCCTCGCGTCCGTGCTCGGTGACGATCCGGTCTATGGCGGCCTGGTCGGTCTTGGAGGATGCCGCGCAGAGCGCGAGCGCGACGTCAGCGAGGCCCAGCTCGAACAGCCGATTGCCGCGACGGCTCTGGCAGTAATAGTCTCGCTTGGGCATGGCCCTGGCGAGGATCTCGATCTGCCGATCGTTGAGGCCGAAGCGGCGGTAGATCGCGGTGATCTGCGGCTCGATCGCCCGTTCGTTCGGCAGCAGCAGCCGGGTCGGGCAGCTCTCGATGATGGCGGGCGCGATCGCCGATCCGTCGATGTCGGAGAGCGACTGGGTGGCGAAGACGACGCTGGCGTTCTTCTTGCGCAGCGTCTTCAGCCACTCGCGGAGTTGGCCGGCGAAACCCTCGTCGTCGAGGGCGAGCCAGCCTTCGTCCACGATGATCAGCGTCGGCTCGCCGTTCAGCCGGTCCTCGATGCGGTGGAAGAGATAGGAGAGGACCGCCGGGGCCGCGGCCGTCCCGATCAAGCCCTCGGTCTCGAAGGCCTGGACGGTGGCGACGCCGAGGTGCTCGCTCTCGGCGTCGAGCAGCCGGCCATAGGGGCCGCCGACGCAATATGGGCGCAGCGCCTGCTTCAGGTCGTTCGATTGAAGCAGCACCGCGAGGCCAGTCATGGTGCGCTCGGCGACGGGCGCGCTGGCGAGCGACGACAGCGCCGTCCAGATCAGCTCCTTGACCTCGGGCGTGACCTGAATGCTTTCGCGCATCAGGATCGCGACGATCCAGTCGGCGGCCCAGGCACGCTCTGCCGCCTCGTCGATCCGGGAGAGCGGCTGCAGCGCGACGCTGTCGGCGGAGCCCTCGGTCAGGCCGCCGCCGAGATCGTGCCAGTCGCCGCCCATGGCGATGGCGGCTGCGCGAATCGAGCCGCCGAAGTCGAAGGCAAAGACCTGGGCTTGGGCGTAGCGGCGGAACTGTAGCGCCATCAGCGCCAGCAGCACCGACTTGCCGGCGCCGGTCGGTCCGACCACCAGCGTGTGACCGACGTCGCCGACATGGATGGAGAACCGGAACGGGGTGGACCCTTCGGTCTTGCCATACAGCAAGGGGGGCGCACCAAAGTGCTCATCCCGTTCCGGTCCCGCCCACACCGCCGAAAGGGGGATCATGTGGGCGAGATTAAGCGTCGAGATCGGCGGCTGACGGACATTGGCGTAGACGTGGCCCGGCAGCGATCCGAGCCAGGCGTCGGCGGCGTTGATCGTTTCGGGCATCGCGGTGAAGTCGCGGCCCTGGATCACCTTCTCGACGAGACGGAGCTTCTCGGCCGCGACGCGGGGGTCGTTATCCCAGACGGCAATCGTGGCGGTCACATAGGCCTGTCCGGCATAATCGGCGCCAAGTTCCTGCAGCGCGAGGTCGGCGTCGGCGGCCTTGTTGGCGGCGTCGGTGTCGACCAGGGCGCTCGCCTCGTTGGTCATCACCTCCTTGAGGATTGCGGCGATCGACTTGCGCTTGGAGAACCACTGCCGCCGGATCTTCGTCAGCAGCTTCGTCGCATCGGTCTTGTCGAGCAGGATCGCCCGCGTCGACCAGCGATACGGAAAGGCTAGGCGGTTCAGATCGTCGAGGATGCCGGGCGTCGTCGCGGTCGGAAATCCGACGATGGTCAGGATGCGCAGATGGGCCTCGGCAAGGCGCGGCTCCAGCCCGCCGGTGAGCGGCTGATCGGCCACCAACGCGTCGAGATACATCGGCGTCTCGGGAACGCGCACGCGATAGCGCTTCGTCGAGACGGTCGAGTGCAGATAGGTGAGCGTCTCGGCATCATCGAGCCACCCGCATTCCGGCATGAAGGCCTCGACGAGCTGCAGGATGCGATCGGTGCGATCGACAAAGCCGCGCAGCGCCTCCCAGGCATCGACGCCGCGCTCGGCCTTGCCCTCATAGAGCCAGCTCTCGGCGCGCGCGGCATCCTCGGCCGGCGGCAGGAAGGTGAAGGTCAGGAAATAGCTCGACTCGTAATGGACGGCGTCCTCTTCGAAGTCGGCCTTGCGCTCGGCATCGACCATCGCTGAGGCCGGATCGGGGAACCGGCTCGTCGGATAGGCGTCGACGGCATGGCGTTGCGCTTCGACGAAGATCGCCCAGCCGCTGCCGAGGCGGCGGAAGGCGCTGTTGAGGCGCCCCGCGACGGCGACCAGCTCGGCCTGCACGGCGGAATCGAGATCGGGTCCGCGGAAGCGCGCGGTGCGCTGGAAGCTGCCGTCTTTGTTGAGGACGACGCCGGGCGCGACCAGCGCCACCCATGGCAGGAAATCCGCAACGCGGGTCGAGGTGCGGCGATATTCGGCGAGGTTCATCATGGCGCGCGCCTCAGACGTTCAGGTGACTGGGGATGCGGAGGTGCCGGCGGCCGACGTCGACGAATTGCGGGTCGCGCTTGGCCGCCCAGACGGCGGCGAAGTGGCCGATGGCCCAGAGACCGAGGCCGACCAGCCAGAGGCGAAGACCGAGACCGAGAGCGGCGGCGAGCGTGCCGTTGAGGATGGCGATGGCGCGAGGTGCGCCGCCGAGCAGGATGTGCTCGGTCAGTGCCCGGTGGACCGGGACGGTGTAGCCCGGAACGTCGCCGCCGCTCTCGATCAGGCCCGCCATCAGACGAGCGCCCCGCCGCCGAACGAGAAGAACGACAGGAAGAAGCTCGACGCGGCGAAGGCGATCGAAAGGCCGAACACGATCTGGATCAGGCGGCGGAAGCCGCCAGACGTGTCGCCGAAGGCGAGCGTCAGGCCGGTGACGATGATGATGATCACCGCGATGATCTTGGCGACCGGTCCCTCGATGGATTCGAGGATCGATTGCAGCGGCGCTTCCCACGGCATTGAGGAACCGGATGCGTGGGCGGCCGGGGCCAGCAGGACACTGGCCATGAGGATGGATGCGGTTGTCGCGAGATGGCGACGAAAATGCAGGGCACGGCGGATCATGCGGGTTCTCCTTCGGGGGGCTGGGTTGCGGGGCGGACGCGGTAGTCGCCGTCAGGGCTGAGCCCTTCGACGCGGCCGAGTTCGGCCAGGCGCCGGGTGGAGCCGCGGCCCGAGAGGACCGCGACGAGATCAATCGTCTCGGCGATCAGCGCGCGCGGGACGGTGACGACGGCTTCCTGGATGAGCTGCTCAAGGCGGCGTAGTGCGCCGAGCGCGGTGCCTGCGTGGATCGTGCCGATCCCGCCGGGGTGTCCGGTGCCCCAGGCCTTGAGCAGGTCGAGCGCCTCGGCGCCGCGTACCTCGCCGATCGGGATGCGGTCGGGACGAAGCCGTAACGAGGAGCGGACGAGATCGGAGAGCGTGGCGACGCCGTCCTTTGTGCGCATGGCGACGAGGTTGGGCGCGGAACATTGCAGCTCGCGGGTGTCTTCGATCAGCACCACGCGGTCGGAGGTCTTCGAGACCTCGGCGAGCAGCGCGTTGGTCAGCGTCGTCTTGCCGGTCGAGGTGCCGCCGGCCACGAGGATGTTGCGGCGATCGGCGACGGCCTGGCGCAGGATCTCGGCCTGCGCGGCGGTCATGGTGCCGGCGGCGACATAGTCCTGCAGCGTGAAGACAGCGACGGCGGGCTTGCGGATGGCGAAGGCCGGCGCCGCCACCACGGGCGGCAGAAGCCCCTCGAAGCGCTCCCCTGTTTCCGGCAGCTCGGCCGAAACCCGGGGACTGCCGGCATGGACCTCGGCGCCGACATGATGGGCGACCAAGCGCACGATGCGCTCGCCATCGGCCGCGGACAGCCGCTCGCCCGTGTCCGACAAACCTTCCGAGAGCCGGTCGACCCAGAGGCGGCCGTCGGGGTTGAGCATCACCTCGACCACGCTGACGTCCCCGAGGAATCCGGCAATGGCGGGACCGAGTGCGGTCCGCAGCATGCGCGCCCCGCGAAGTATCGCCTCAGATTTCTCGGAAGAACCGGCCACGTTGTCCCCGTTCTTTGCGGGACCGCGTCAGGCCGTCCCTGGATCGGGGATGATTAAGAGAACCGGAAATCGGCCGGCGGCAACAGGTTGTTTTGCTCGTCGTACCGTGGCGTACAAAGACAGGCGTTCGGCGGAATCGCCGAATACTTGAGTTGCCGCAATCGCTGCTTATTGCGCGTCGCGCGCGGGATCTATGTCCTCGGAAATCTCCTGCCGGAGCTTGGGACCCTTGGCGAGTCTGCGGCCGAGCGCTGCGACGAAGGCGTCGTAACGCTCGCCCGCCTGCGCTCGGGCGGCGGCCTGCGCCGGCTCGGGCAGCGGCGGGTTGGTGGTCAGCCAGAAGCGCACGAAAACGGCGAGCATCTCGATCGAGATGCCGACGTCCCGCTCCATTCGGGTCATGCGCCGATCGAGCTGGTCGAGGCGCTTGGTCGTGGCCGCCTCCTGGCGCTCGGCGGCGTCGGGCGACAGGAAGGACGCGATCGCCGCCTCGGCGATGAGCGAGCGCGACTGATCGCGCCGGGCCGCATGGGCTGCGAGCGCCTTCATCACCTCGGGTTCGAGATAGACCGACAGGCGCAGCTTCTTCGATGGGTTGGCCATGGGTGCCTCACAGCTCCATGCCGTCGTTCGGATCGAGCGAGACCTGGCGCGCCACGCCCTGCATGATCTGGTTCGCGCGGCTGATCCGGGCCGTGTCGTCATCGGCCTCGTCGTCGAAGCCGCCGTCGAACTCGTTTTCGATCGGCGCCTTCTTCTCGACCGGCGCGGCCCGTTCGAGTTCCGGCTGGTGGCGCCGTTCCGACCCGGTCGGATCTTCGTCACCAGCATCATCAACGATGACCGCACCGGCCGACACTACGCTCGCCGGCCGTGCCGGAAGCGGAAGCCGGCTCCAGTCGTCCGCGCCAGGCTGCGTCGGTCTGGTGAGTGCCGGCGGCGCCATGATCCGATCCTTGAAGCGGCGATCCTCATAATAGCGGGCTTTCTTTGCGCGGATCGGTGGCGTGCCCGCGACCATGACGATCTCGTCGGCGGGCGGGAGCTGCATGATCTCGCCCGGGGTAAGCAGAGGCCTGGCGGTCTCCGAGCGAGACACCATCAGGTGGCCGAGCCAGGGCGAGAGACGATGGCCGGCATAGTTGCGCATGGCGCGCATCTCGGTCGCGGTGCCGAGCGCGTCGGAGACGCGCTTGGCGGTGCGCTCGTCGTTGGTCGCGAAGCTGACGCGGACGTGGCAGTTGTCGAGGATCGAGTTGTTGGGTCCGTAGGCCTTCTCGATCTGGTTCAGCGATTGCGCGATCAGGAACGCCTTCAACCCATAGCCGGCCATGAAGGCGAGCGCGGATTCGAAGAAGTCGAGCCGGCCGAGCGCGGGAAACTCGTCGAGCATCAGGAGCAGCCGGTGCCGGCTGCCCTTCGCCTTGAGGTCCTCCGTCAGGCGCCGGCCAATCTGGTTGAGAATGAGCCGGATGAGCGGCTTGGTCCGGGCAATGTCCGAGGGCGGGACCACCAGGTAAAGGCTGGTCGGCTGCTTGGCGCCAACGATGTCGGCGATGCGCCAGTCGCAGCGCCGCGTCACCTCGGCGACGACGGGATCGCGATAGAGGCCGAGGAACGACATGGCGGTCGAGAGCACGCCAGAGCGTTCGTTGTCGGACTTGTTCAGCAGCTCGCGGGCGGCCGACGCGATCGCCGGATGGGGTCCGCTCTCGCCGAGATGAGCAGTCTTCATCATCGCTGCCAAGGTGGACTCGATCGGCCGCTTCGGATCGGAGAGGAAGGCGGCGACGCCGGCGAGCGTCTTGTCCTCCTCCGCGTAGAGGACATGCAGGATCGCGCCGACCAGAAGCGCGTGGCTGGTCTTCTCCCAGTGGTTCCGCTTTTCGAGGCTGCCCTCCGGATCGACCAGGATGTCGGCGATGTTCTGCACGTCCCGGACTTCCCACTCGCCGCGGCGCACCTCGAGCAACGGATTGTAGGCGGCCGACTTCGCATTGGTGGGATCGAACAGCAGCACCCGGCCATGGCGGGCGCGGAAGCCTGCGGTCAGCGCCCAGTTCTCGCCCTTGATGTCGTGGACGATGGCCGAGCCCGGCCAGGTCAGGAGCGACGGCACGACCAGACCAACGCCTTTGCCGGAACGGGTCGGCGCGAAGCACAGCACATGCTCGGGGCCGTCATGCCGGAGATAGGCGCGGTCGTACTTGCCGAGCACCACGCCGTCCTCGCCGAGCAGGCCGGCGCCGCGCACCTCGTCTTCATGTGCCCAACGCGCCGAGCCGAAGGTCTCGGCGTTCTTCGCTTCCCGCGCCCGCCACACCGACATGCCGATGGCGACGGCGATCGACACAAAGCCGCCGGACGCCGCGATGTAGGCGCCCTCGACGAAGATCGGCGGCGCATAGGCGTCGTAGAAGTACCACCAGGGAAAGAAGGACCACGGATAGTAGATCAGCCAATGACCGAGCATGAACCATGGCGGCCCGAGCTGGGGCTGGAAGCCGAGTCTGTAGGCCGTCCATTGCGTAGCGGCCCAGGTCGTCAAAAGGACGATGGCGAAGACCGTGAGGATCTGGCCCCAGAGGATCTTGGTGGCGGACATGGCGGGGTCCTTTCGCTTGGGATGGTGGTCACAGGCCGAGCCCCCGCTGGCGGCCGAAGCTCCAGTCGACGCCGCCGTCGCTCCGGGCGACGCCGGAGACGTGACGGCCGAGCTGCTTTTCGAGTGATGGCGTCCAGGGAACGAGGCTGAAGCCGAGCCCGTCGTCGATCATGGCGAAGCGGCCGCTCGCGAGGTTCAGCCGCCGCTGATAGGTGCCGGTGACATATTCGCCGGATTCAGGTTTGACCTGCGGCCGCCCGGCCTCGGCGGCGATGCGTTGGGCAGCCGCCTCCAGCTCGCGACGCCGCAGCGTGTCGACCAGGCCGGGCTGGAAGCTGACGCCGCGCTTCTGGCGCTCGGCAAGGCCCTGGCCGACAAGATGCTCGGCCCGCCGGTCCATGGCGTCGCGCACCTCGGCGCCGAAGCCGCCGCCGAGCGCCGCCGGCTCGCGGGCGATATTCTGCCGGTCGAGCCAGGTTGCGCCGGCTGCGGTGACCTGGCGCTCGATGTCGAGATCGGACCGCACCGCGATCGCCACGCGGCGCTGACCGCGCGCGTCGTCGAATTTCCGAAGCTCGACGATCGAACCCGGCGCGCTGTCGCCGGCCGCGTCGAGGTCGGGAAGCTTGATGTGGTGGGTCCGGCCGTCGATGCCGTCGACGACGGCGAAGGCGGTGCCCTTCAGCTCGTCGTCGAGGCCGCGGGCGACCAGGCGGCCGATGACCGGATCGTTGAGGCTTTCGGACGCCAGCACATAGCTCGCGGCGCCCCGCTCGATGCCGCGCTCGGTCAGGCCGTGGTGGATGCGCTTGATGATGTCGCCCCGCTCGCCGAGCTCGCGCAGGGTCGCCTCGGCCTTGTCCGAGATCGTCCATTGTCCCGGTCCGATCTCGTCGGCGAGCCCGAGGCCTTCGAGCTTGCGCAGCCGCCCGATCTTCAAGGCATGGAATTCGTCGGGTTGCCGATCGGCCCGCGGCGCGAGATCGATGACGCCGGTGCGAAAGGCGTCGCGGGCGAGCTGGCGATCGAGGTTGGTCCAGCGGTCGGCGTCGATCTGGCGCTCCAGCGTCCGCCGGATTTCCTGATCGGTGCACGGCCCCAGCTCTTGGGTGATCAGGTCGCGCGCCCGATCGCGCATGCCCTCCTTTATGTAGTCGCGCGAGATGACCAGGTTCTCGCCGTCATCTCGGACGCCGCGCACGATCAGGTGGACATGCGAATGCTCGGTGTTCCAGTGATCGACCGCGACCCATTCGAGCCGCGTGCCGAGATCCTTCTCCATCTGTCCGACCAGCTCACGGGTGAAGCCCTTGAGGTCGGACATCTCCAGCGCGTCGTCCGGCGAGACGATGAAGCGGAAATGGTGGCGGTCGTCCTCGGACAGCTCCGCGAAGCTCTTGGCGTCGACGTCATCGCCGCCCGGACCAAACAGCCGGGCCTTCTCCCCGTCGCGGGTGACGCCGTCGCGGCGCAGATAATCGAGATGCGTGGAGAGCGGCGCGGACCGTCCCCCGTGACGGACGACCCGCGCCTTGATGACCGCACCGCGCGAGCGGGCGGTGATGAGGCGGTTCGCCTGGATCGAGGCGCGCTGGCCGCGCCCGAAGCGGGACCGCGCTCCCGACCCGATCTTCCCTTGCCGGGAGACGCTGCCGCCGGCGCGTTGGGCGGCCGCGAGCGCCTGGGCGATGAAGGGCCGCGCCCGCTGCGCGCTGGTCGAGCGGATGCGGCCTGGCCGGATGCGGAAGTCGTGGTCGTCGGTCATGCCCGGCGCTCCACACATCGCGCCAAAGCGATGATTTTGCTTGGGAATGCGCCGATGCGCAGGCTGCGCCGATCAGGCGCACCTCGCGAAATCGCGGCATAACTCGTTGAAAAAGCACAACCGAACCGAAGCGCACATCGCGCCCCTTTATCCTGCCATCGTGCGGTTGTGTTTGCGGTCCTCCCTCCCAACGTCCTCCAAACTGCGCTGGGGTTCGCCATGCTGCGATGGACGGGAAAGGCGGTCATCTCGGGCCTGCAGGCTCCCGGCGGGAGACGAACAAGCCGCCGGTCGGGCTCGCATCGGCCGCGACATCACGCGGTGGAGCGGCTGTATGGCCGTCACGCGCGTGTTCGTCCGCCTGCACCGGAGCTGCGCCCGGCCCGCGATCCGATGCGCCGATGAAGAGCGGCGCGCGCGTCCAGGCCAGCGGGTCGGCGGCGGCAACGGTGATGACGGCCGGAGACGCTTCGCCGCCGACAAGGGGCGCGAGCTGGGCGACATAGGCGCGCGTTTCTGCCGGCAATGCGCGGCCGTTCGCGAGGTAGTCGTCGTACCGCCCGGGTCCCGCATTGTAGGCCGCGAGAAAACCCGGCGCGCCGTAGCGATCGTAGAGTTCGCGCATATAGGCCGTGCCCGCGATGATGTTGTCGCGGGGATCGAACGGATCGCTGCCGAGGCGATAGCGCGCGCGCAGATAGGCCCAGGTGTCGGGCATGATCTGCATCAGGCCCATCGCGCCCTTGGGCGAGACGGCGCGCACGTCGTTGGCGCTCTCGACGCGCATGAGCGCGCGAATCCAGGCGACCGGAATGCCGAACCGCTGCGAGGCCTCGGTCACGAAGGCGGCGATCTGAGTGCTCGCCTCGGCCGAAACCGGCGCCACGGTCTGAGCCTGTGCCGGCGATAACGGCGACGCGGCGATCGGCGGGCCGGAAAGGAGAAGGAGGAGCAGCCGGGAGGCGGCACGGGATTTGTCCGTGCCGTTCCGATGATGCTGCGATCGATGCGGGCCGCGCACCGCTCAATCCTCGCTGCCGCGCGTGTTGGTGCGCGGCTTGGCGGGCCGTGACCAGTGCAGACCCCAGGTGCCGTTGTCGTCGCCGGCGCGGAAGAGATTGGCGCGCAGCGGACGCGGGAAGAGCGGGCTGTCGAGTTGCACGGAGACATAGTCGCCGGCACGTTCGCCGACGTGCTTCCAGCCGGCGCCGATCTCGATGCCGTCGTCCCCGCCGAGCAGGACACGGTAGTCCGGAGCGTTCTCGGCCTCCGACGCCTCGGCCGGAATGAAGGCGAGTTCGGCGTCGATGCCGAGCGCGGTGAGCCGCCCGGAATAGCTGGACTTCGTGCGGGTGAATTGGCCGATCTGGGTCATGGTCGTCTCCTTGGGTTGGGGGTGGAAGCGGAAGTTCAGCGGGTCGGCGCGCGCCAGACGTAGCGGCCGTCGCCATGCTCATCGGTCCAGAGCGGCGTCGCCCGGCCAATCACGTCGCTGGACGGCAACGGCCCGAAATAGCGGCCGTCCAGGCTGTCGCGGACTGTCCAGTTCATCAGGAAAAGTTCGCCGTCGGCGATGCGGCGGCAGCCCTGCCAGACGGGCAGCGAGCGGCCGAGATGGTCGCGTTCGAGCGCATCGCCTATCGGCACGCCGTCCACGGTGATGGCGTGATCGCGGCGGCAGACCTCTTGGCCGGCAACGCCCGCGACACGCTTCATCAAGGGCACGCCACGGCCGATATAGCCGCGCTGGACCATGAAGGCGGCGAGCGGTTCGGGCGCACGCACAGCGACGAGATCGGTGACCTCGAAGCGGTCGGCCGGCGCGATGCTGTAGAGCCCGATCGGCGTGCTGGCCGACGCGTTCCAGATGACCTTTGTCGGAAAATCGACGAAGGCGGCGGTCGCCATGCCCATGGTCAGGACGTAGGTGACCACGACGTAGCCGAAGCGGCTCATGATCCGGCCCTCCGACGCAGGAGGAAGGCCTTGTGGTGCTGGGCCGTGTAGGTTCGCGGCTGTTCGCCGGCAGCCATCCGGTTGTGGACGTGCCGCCAATGATCGGGCGAGACGTCGCCGGGATCGATGCCGATCGCTTCGATCGCGTCGATCATCTGCAGCACGCGCTCGACCTTCGGCCAGCCCTCGACCTTGAGCAGGATATCGCCGCCGGGACGCACGAAGGGCACGGTCTGCTGCGGCTCGCCGGCGCGGACGGTGCGCAGCACGTCGAGATGCGAGGCGATGGTCCCGTAGTCGTTCGCGGCCCAGCGTACGAAGCCGAAGACGCTGCCGGGCGCAAAGCGCAGCACGCGCCGACGGCGGTCGAGGATCTGTTCGCCGACCTCGCGGCCGAACCGGATCCAATTCTCGATGCGCTTCTCGATCCAGGTGAGCTCGACCTCGGTCAGGTCGTGCGGCGGCGCAGACGGGTTCGGCCCGCCACGCGCATGGATGGCGGCGGCGCCGGTCATGTCGCGTCTCCAGTGCTGTCGGGAAATTCGCGCGCGAGCAGCTCGCGCAGCATTTCGGCGACGGTGACGCCGCGCTGGAAGCCGGCGATCTTGATCCGGGCGCGCTGGTCCGGCGTGACATCGATGGTGAGCCGTGCGGTGTAGATGGCCGCGTCGGGCGCACGCCCCGGAGGCGCATCGGCGGCCCTGATCCAGGTCTCCGCATCGCCCGGCCGAGTGGCGAAGCCGCGCTTCGGAGGCGTCGCGGTCATGGCGCGATCCTCCCGATCTCGCTGACCAGCGCGGCGATCTCGCGGGCGGCGGCACTGTCGTGATCGAGTTCGCCGACAAGCCGGCCGGTCTGCGCGGTATCGGCGAAGGCGACGCGCTGGCCGACCGTGGCGGCAAGGAGCGGTGGATCATGGTCGGCCAGCGTCTCGGCGGTCTCGCGGGCGATGACGGTGCGCGCGGCGCAGCGATTGAGGACGAAGCGCGCGACGAGCTGCGGCCGGTAGATGCGGGCCTCGCCGAGCAGCGACAGCATCTCGGCCGACGCCCAGCCGTCGAAGGGGGACGGCTGCACCGGGATCAGCACCAGGTCGGCGGCGAGCAGCGCCGAGCGCATCAGCCCGGCGACGCGCGGCGGCCCGTCGATGATGACGTGGTCGACGTCGCGGGCGATCTCTGGCGCCTCGCGATGGAGGGTGTCACGCGCCAGGCCGACCACTCCGAAGAGCCGAGGAAGGCTTTCTCGCGCACGCTGCTGCGACCAATCGAGCGCCGAACCCTGCGGGTCCGCATCGATGACGGTGACGCGCTGGCCGCGCTTTGCCCATTCGCCGGCAAGGTGGAGCGCGATCGTGGTCTTGCCGACACCGCCCTTCTGGTTGAGCAGCGCGACGATCATGACGGTCTCCCGGCGATCGGGGTCTCGTCCACACGCGGCGAAAATGCGGTTCGCGTTAGAAAGATTCCGAAGGAATCTAGGTTAGAGAAGTTACAGGGCTCGCAAGTCGCTGATTCAGCGAGTGGATTCGACGATTCCGGTCCCCGATAGCACGAGGATCGGGTCCTCGATGGCACGATGGGTCCGGTCCCTGATAGCACGAGATGATTCACAGCTTATCCCCAGGGCGCTTGGTCGAGCGGCGGCGCTGGCGAGGGATGCCGAGCGCGTTCGGGTCGATGGGTTTGAAGGAGAGGATTTCGGGGCCGCCGAGGCATTGCTCGATTGTCAGGCGATAGCCTGGCAGCGGCTGACGACGGACGATGTCGCGCAGGTCGTAGGCGAAATGCTTGAGCGGCGAGAGCGAGCCGGACTTGGCGTGGAGATGCGGGAAGTCGAAGCTCCAGCCGAACTCCTGCTTGCCGCCGTGCTTGCGCACGAGGCGATAAAGCCAGCGCTCCAGACCGCCCGTCAGGCCGAAATAGTCGCGGTCGATCGTCAGCACGAGCGCGTCGTCAAGCACTGCGGCGTAGAACCAGTCGGGCACGATCAGCTCGAGCCCGAGCGGCCGCCCGCGTGCGTCGGCGCGCTCCTTCCACTCGTTGATCCAGGAGAAGCGATGCAGCCGCCGCTCGGTCGGATGGCGGATCGACGTCGCGACCGTCGTCGACTGGAGTCGGTCGAGCGCGGCCTTCAATCGGTCGTAGTCGCGCAAGCTGACGCCGCGGCCGATGAACTGCAGAATCTCGTAGGGCGTGGTCGCCATAAGGCGCGACGGGCGCAGTCCGTGGTCACGCGCCTCGACGATCTGAGACGCCGCCCAGATCAGCACGTCGGCATCCCAGATGGTGGCCATGCCGTGTTCGGGAACGGCCTCCACACGGATGACGACGGAGCCGGCCCTGAAGTTGATCGGCGCCAGGCGTTTCGACTTGCCGAGGGCGAAGAACGGGTACGCCATCAGGTCCTGTGCGTCGCGGGGTGCGAGATCGCCGGGGAGCGCCCGGAAAAGATCGAGCTGCTCGCGTTCGCTGCGGTGATGGCGCGCCGACATCGTGAGGAGCTCAGCGCGGGAGGCGGCCAGCAGCGGTAGAAGCGGCCGCCTGGCGCTTTGCCGGAAGGACGGTCCCGCCGCGCGGATCTGACGTCGAAGTGACGAGACCGCGATCCGCCCAGGTCTGGAGGTCGTCGACCGAATAGACGACGCGGCCGCCGAGCTTCCGATAGGTCGGACCGGTGCCGTAGGTGCGATGCTTTTCGAGCGTTCGTTCGGAAAGGCCGAGGAAGCGAGCCGCCTCCTGCGTTCTTAGGTATCGTGGCGGTAGATTGGCGGCTTTTTCGGCCATGATCGAACCTCCGTGGTCTCGCGGGAGGCCGCTGCGAACGAGCGGCGGGTTGCGAGCACGGTGGCGCGAAGACGGCGCCTCGGACGATGTCGAAGTAAGGAAGCTAAATTCGACACCCGGGTGGGTGTCAGCGTTCGCGTCGGGGACGGCGCAGCAGCGCCCGGTATCCGCCGCGAACGAGCTTCATGCCGTCGCGGGCGAGTCGAATGGTGGTTTCCCGGATGGGATGTCCGACCCAGGAGGCGGTGTCGATTTGGTGCTGCGGGAAGAGGTGTTCGGCGATGGTGCGATAGATGGCGCCTGCGTCACGTGCGTCGACCGCACGCAGCATCTGCCGCGCCCGCTGCAGTCGCTGGGGCGTCATGCGGGGATCTGGAGGCACCGCTCGGTCTGTGGCGGCCGACCAGAACCGGCCCAAAGCCGTCAGGCGATCGGGTGTCATCTCGTCGAGCGGGACTACCGCAGCAAGCGGGGCGTCTTCTGCTGGATCGGAAAGAGTGACATCGAAAGCTTCGCCGTTGAGGTTCAGTCGGAGCAGCGCTGCGCCGCGGTCTTGGACGGTGTGAGCACGAAGACTATCAACGGTGAGATAAGATTCTCCGGATAGGGCGGGGCCGCCTTGGAGAATGATCGCCGCCGGATCGGCTTGCGGGGTCCAGAAGATCGGCTGAGCGAGCCCAGTGATGCGCGGGTCTGCTGCGAAAAGACAACCCCCATTGATGCGCAAAGGCTGTCGCTGTCTCGTCGGTTAATCGTCCAGAGGACAGTAGTCTTTGAAAGCTTGCCCTATAATCCGGGTTTCGCCTGAGGAACTCCCAGGCAAGTTCGCTTGTCGTAAGCTGATCGATATAGTCATAGGCGGTCTCAGACCGCCAACTTTCTTCCTCGGACATCCTCCGCCGCCTCCGCGTAAATGTTAAGCAACGCGAGTAGAGAAGCGATGACGATTCCAAGTTGTGTTGACGCTGGGAAGAACGAAGTCGGAGCAACGTGATGCGACTTTTGCATCACCTCAATGCAGGCGGGGCCCAAGGAGCTCGCTGTAGCCGCTTTGAGTCATCCATTTTGCGCGGGAGAGATGAGCGGCGTGGACGCGGGCGGCCCGCTCTGGATCGGTTTTGGCACAGATGCCGAAGAGCACTTCGACGACTTCTTTCCAGTCTGCTCCGTCGGCGTCAGCGTCCAGGAGCCGCAGGTAAAGCTTCAGATGCGCCCGGTCGTAGGCGGTGAGCGCCGCGCCATCAGGCGGCTGATCCAGAAAGTCTTCTTTGGTCACTGAATTCCCCCTTGATAGATGTATCCATTTTGAAGGGGATTGCTAACGCTGTTTTGAGCACAGAGGCCACCGGCTGGCCACACAGGTAGCGACAGGGCGGCGCGATCGCCCGCCGAGGCGTCAGTCGTCTCTCTTTCTGTTGACAAGCATCACTCCCACACCCTGGTCGGAGTTCAGGAAGACGATCCCGCTACCTTCGAACGCGCGACGGACTTCATCGCGCGTGCTCTCGTACACCTCGAGTCCGCTTTCGGACTCGAGACGCTTCAGCGCGGTCAAAGATACCCGGGCCCGGTCTGCGAGCGTCTCCTGTGTCCAACCCAGCAACGCGCGTGCGGCCCGCGATTGTCGGGCGGTGATCATGCATGATCACCTCCCATTCGGACCTACGCCCACGCCAGAACTACGACTATAATAGTCGCTCTGAGGCGCCAAGGCCAGCTTCAAGGCCTTCTGGCGGTCTTCACTTGCATCCATGCGGCGTGAACTGATTCGGTCGCCCTAGACGTCGAAGGCCCCGGGCCTTCCGGCCGGGGCCTTGCGCGGGGGCTTAGTCGCCCCGCCGCCCGTTGGGGCGGGACCAAATCAGCGAGAAGGTGTCGCCTTCCTCGTCGTCGAAGAGGTTGGCGTAGATCGGGGCGTTGAAGCTCGGATCGTCGAGCTTGAGGCCCAGATAGTCGCGGCCCTCGTTGGAGCGTTTGGACCAGGCGGCGCCGATCTCGGCGCGGCCGACTAGGACCCGGTGGCTGGGGGCGTTCTCGCCGGTGGCGCGCTGGTCGGGGACGATGCGCACGTTCTTGGCCTGGACGCTGAGGGTGACGATTTCGCCGGTGAACTCGTTCGAGCCGGTCTTCTTGAAGGTGCCAATGGTCGCCATTGTAAGTCTCCGTTTTCCGTTCCCGAGCCCGCACCATTGCGGCCTCGATGGCGATCGGCAGGCCGGAGGCGATTGACGGCGCACCCCGAAGGGGTCTGACAGCTAAGGAGGGCTTTCTTGTCTCGCGAGGAATGACGGCGCAGCCGGCAGGGGAAGAAAGTTTGACGCGGCTGTTGCGTCATAGGCGATCGAGGCGCAGCCGGTCTTCGGCCAGATCAGGCCATTGAAGAGGACGTTTCGAGCGGTCGAGGCACGGTCAGATAACGGAGAAGATGGCAGCCGTCCCGCAACGGCAACCGGCGCCACGGCATGCTCACCGACTTCGTCTCCTCCCGCCAGGCCGACGCTGCCGCATCCGGCCGTCGTACCGCCACCACCGAGGTCGCCGTGCAATGTCCGGTGCCCGCCAAGACAGGGCTCTGCTCCCGCAGCGCTCCAACGAGGACCGCCATTCCGGACCGGGATCGATCCGCGTCGCACACGCCCATCGTTACGAAATGAGACGACGGAAGCGACCACGGCCACAGCTGCCCTGATCCTCCTGACGGCGAAGTCGAAGATCAGGCCCGTCCAAGGTCCCGGCCGGACGGGGCCTGAGCCGCCGCCATTCCAGCGACCCGCACGAAGGCGGTGATGCCGACCGCGACCGCGCCGATGACGGAGAAGGTGATCTGCCACGCGTCGGACGGCATGAGATGCTTCACGATGCCATGGGTGGCATGGAAGCCGGCGATCGCCGCCGGCGCCACGAAGGCTACGGCCACGATCAGCTTCAACCACATAGGCCGGACGAAGGTGATGAGCAGATGGCCGGCGGCGAGCGTGATCGCCGCCGCGACGGCGCCGACCAGGATAGCGCCCGGGATGCCGGCGCCCGTGCCGTGCGCCCAAGCGCCGGTGGTCACGCCGACGAACGCCGGCAGCGCGAAGACGGCCAGCGTGAACAGCAGCCAGCAAAGCAGGCCTATCGCTGCGAGGGATGCAAGCATCGAGAGGATGATCATGGTGGTGGCCTCCGTATGGACAAGGTCTGACGGTCGCGCCTTCCACCACCACCACGGCGCGGCTGAAACATAGCGCAAGAGCGCGTGTGCCGGGAGCGGAAATCGGCGGCGATTTCCGTCGGCCGGGTCGGGGGGCGGAGGGGTCGATCTCATGGACGATGGCGACGGTGTCACCGTCATATTCGCTGGCGGGTGTGACTGACAGCGTGCCGTCGCCAGCTTGGAAGTTGATGATGGCTGCCATCAGCGTGGTGGCGAGGCTAAAGGCGAAGGCGTGGGCGTCGTTGAGAGACATCGATCCGGCTCCTGTTCGAGCGGAGGACCACCCCCGCTGACAGGCGCCCGATATGTCGGGCTGAGCGCTGCAATCACCGCGCAGGCGGAGCCGCAGCGGCGGCATGCTCGCATAGCCGACCCTTCACGGGTTGATGGCGTCAAGCGATCAGTCTGACCAAGGATCAGCGCAGATAGGCGGGGGTGCGTCCGTCGGTCCGAAATGGTAATCGACGAATAACTCAACAGCCCAGGTGCCAAGACTTCAGCCGGACGTCTCGCGCAGCCGAGGCGAGAATATCGGCAGGGGAACAGTGGCGAGTGGATTTCATGTGCCTGATGGCAACGAGGCGCTGCGGGCCGACATTCCCGCGATCGTCGAACTCATTGAGCGAACGGCCCGGTGGGTTCATCCGGACACATTCCATGCGTTGCCGGTGTGGGCGCCGCACACGGCGCGAGGTCGCCCGCTCTACGATGCCGGTTGGTCTCGCCGATATACCAACACGCGGAAGGCGACGGGCGTAACCGCCGAGAAGTTCGAGGGTAACGTGGCGGCGCTCAATGCGCTGGTGGCTGCGCTCGATGTGGCGACGCCCAAGCCTAGGAATTGGACCGTCTGTCATATCTGGGGCTACGACGATCCGTCATTCGCTCAGCGCAGCAATGTCGTGCAGGACCCGCGCTATTTCTCCTGCGTCGCGAACATGGTGTGGTTGCCGACCTCGCTGAAGGGCTTCACCGACACAATTCCCGAGATCAAGGCGATGCTGCGGGTCTGCTCGTTCCATCTGTACGGGTGGGCGTGTGAGCACGAATCCGTGCAGCCGCAGGCGCAACAAGTCCGATCAGGTTGGACGCCCTCCGATTACCCCAAAAGCTGGCCGAGTCCTGATCGCCCGGATATCCTGCCGCCCGGCACTGCACCGTTCACGCAGCGCATTGAGCGCGAAATCGCGAAACGGAAGTCGAAGATGCGGTCCGATTTGGCCAATGCCGATTACCTCCATTACCCGAAGGCTGAGGTTGAGGACGTGCTGAGGTTCTGGAACATCGACTTGAGCTAGGCGGCGCTCACGCGCCGCCAAATTTCCAGACTGGGATACCGAGCTTCTTGGCCTTGTCGGCGAGGTTGTCGTGGATGCCGGTGCCCGGGAAGTGCATCACGCCCTTCGGCACGATCTCCAGGATGTCGTCGTTGCGCTTGAAGGGTGCTGCCCGGCCGTGCTTCGTCCAGTCGGGCGCGAAGCCGATCTGCGGGACGTTGCGGTTCTTTGCCCAGAGCGAGGCGATCTTCTCGGCGCCCTTCGGCGATTTGCCGTGGATCAGCACCATGTCGGGATGCTTCTCGTGGACCTGATCGAGCTTGGTCCAGATCAGCCGGTGGTCATCGAAGTCGAGCCCGCCGGTGACGACGATCTTCGGGCCCGGCGGCAGGAGTACCTCCTGGTCTGCGCGCTTCTTCGCCATCAGGAAGTCGCGGCTGTCGATCATCGCCGAGGTGAGATTGCGATGGTTGACCTTCGATCCGCTGCGCGGAAGCCAAGTCTTTCCGACGTGGCGCTCATAGTGTTCCCCGGCTTGGTCGCGCATTAGCTCGAAGGCGTTTTGGCGCTCGATCAGCGTCATGCCCTCGGCAATCAAGCGCTCGAGTTCGACGGTTTTCACCTCGCTGCCGTCCTGTTCGCGCTGGGCCCGCTTCTGGGCCTGCTCGTTGTCGTCCAGTTCCCGGCCGATCCGGTCGGTGGCGCGGTGGAAGACGTTGACGGTCGACCAGAGGAGATCGTCAAGGTCGGGTTCGAGGCGCGTGTCCTCGAGGGTGCCGATCAGGGCGTCGAAGATGTCGGCGACAGCGCCCGCGACCTGGTTGCCGTCGGGAAGAAGTCGCTGGTCGGGCTCGTCTGCGAAGGGGCGATAGCCGTGCAGCTGAAGTTCGTTGAGGACATGGTCGGTGGGTGAGGATTCGTGGTGCGGTTCGTAGTCGTCGTGATCGCGCATGGGATGCTCCATCGGTTGGACCGCGACCGTCGCGGCCTTCATGGCGACGAAGCCCACCAGCCGGACGGCCGGGCACCCGGAGCGCAGCGCAGGGCTCGATGGCTAAGGCCGGCTATTTTGCCTCGCGAAGGAAAGGCCCGCAGGGCCGCCGGAAAATAGTCGACCGCCGCCATTGCCCGGCTAGCCGGCTTGTGGGCCGATCGCCCTCTCGAAGGCCGAGGCGCGGTCCCCCTCCGATGGATTGACGCATCCGCCGAGCGCGGCGGCGAACCAAACGCCTGTCAACCTGCCGGCTATGCCGCCAACGCCATGAAGCGCGCGACGTCCGTTGGCGCGATCTGCAATCGGGCTTCCATGCGCAGCACATCCAGTCCGAGCGTGCGCAGATCCTCGTTGAAGTCGTTCAACTCGGGCGAGATGACGATCGCTTCGATCCCGGTCGCGTTCGCTCGTTCGATCAGGGTATCGCGCGCGCCGTCACCGGCCGGATCGTTGTCGCGGACGATGTAGAGCCGCCGCAGCGTGTCGGGAAACAGGATGGCGGCGAGGTGAGCGGCTGAAAGCGCCGCCAGCATCGGCATGTCGGGGAGCACCTGCCGGAGCGACAAGACGGTCTCGATACCTTCGCCGGCCGCCATCACCTCGCCGCTGATGCCGAAGCGCACAGCGTTGCCGAGAAGATCGCCCAATGCCCGCCTCGGCGTGTCGACCGGGGCCTTGTCGCGGCTGCGGGGATCGAGCCATGTGCGATGCGCCCCGGTGATCTTGCCGTCGAGGTCGGTGACGGCCGCGATCATCGCCGGCCAGGTCTCGGTCGGCGAATGCTCGTCGGGCCGATAGTAGCAGCGCGGGTGGAAATGCAGGCTTCCGGTTCCGCGTAAATCCGTAATGCCGCGTTCGCGTAAATACGCTTGTACGAGCGTGCCGTAGATCGGCTGCGACATGCGGACCAGCCGAAGGGCGGCCTCGGGCGACCCGTGCGGCGCCGGGCTTTGCCGCGGTTGCTGGCGAGATTCCGGCTCCGGCGGTGGCGTGCTGAGGAAGGTCCGCGCCTCGTCCGTGACGTCCTTGAAATCGAGCAGGCCGCAGCTTTCGCGGATGACGTCTAGGAGATCGCCATGCTCGCCGGTCGCCGCGTCGGTCCATTTGCCGGCTGGGCCTTTGGGCGTGTCCTTGAGCCGGACGTACATCGAGCGGCCGGGCGTGTTGCGCACATCGCCAACCAGCCAGTAGCCGCCCTCGCGGCGTCCGCTGGAGAGGTAGTGCCGGCACACCGTCTCGGCACGATCGGCGAGGCGACGTGCAAGATCATGCGGATTTTGGGTCATGGTCGTTTCCCATGCGAAAAGGCCTGCCGTCTCCGGCGGGCCAGTCTCGCAAGTCGTTGACGTTATTCGGCCGCGACCGCGTGGGGAGCGGCGTCGACGATCTCATCTTCCGCGAGCAGCTCGTCTTCGACCATGGCCGTTTCGCCGCCGATTGCCGTCGATTGTTCGACCGCCTCAACAGATTCGTTGCTCACGGTGGGCTCGACATTCGACGCCCCCCGATCGGCGGTGCGCAACGGTTCAGGCAACCAGCCGCTATCGCCGAGCAGCGTCTCCGCCTCCGCAGCCATGTCGCCCTTCTTCAGATGCTCGATCCGATCGGCGGCGCGCTGCCCCCTCGCCTGGAAAACCGCCTGAAGGATGCGAGCCTTCGTCACCCGGCCGAGGAAGTTGTCCACGGTGGGCTTCCAGCCCGCGGCGACCATGTCGAGGTCGACTGCCTGCGCCAGCCGGTCGGCATGGGCGGCCGCACGGGGCCGCCGGTTCCAGGGCTCGTACACCGCGTTGACCGAGAGGCTGACGATGTGGGCGAACAGAGCCGCCTGGCTGTCGCCGTCCCATTCCTGCAGCGTGTCCCAGAGAGCGGCCGATTCCTTCGGAAGCGCCTTCGACCAGCTCTCGTGCCGTACGCGGATCGCCTCGGCCGATGCGCTGTCGTTGAGCCCCGGCGCCTGCGTCCCAAAGCTGACGCTCTTCAGATCGAGTTCGAGGCAGCTATCCGAGCCGTAGTGGTAGAAGGTCTTCAGCGTCAAAACGTGCAAGGCCGCGACGAAGGCGACGTCCGGCCGCTCGCCGAGCGCGTGGCGTAGGCCAAGCGTCCGGTGCGAGGTCAGCTCGGTCATCAGGCGGTCGGAGATGGGCGAGAGATCCTCGCCCTCCGCCGGTTCGGCGTCGGGCTCCGCCGTCACGATGGCCTCGTCAACCTCGTAGCTGGCCGCCATCGCGCGTTCGTCGTTGCCGTCCACGTCCGCCTCGGACGCGGGTTCGGCCGGCAATTCATCTTCCGGCCGGATATAGCCGCGCTCGACGCGAAGCTGGCCGTCGGCGCCGATGCTGACGAAGGCGCCGGCGCGCGCGATCTCGGCAGCATCGAACACCATCGGGCGGTTGTCGAAGCCCTCGATCAACGTCTCCAGCTCCGACAGGCGCTCATCCACTTCATCCGGAAGCTCGTCGGCGTCCTGGTATTCCTCGGAAAGCCGGTCGAACTCGGCCTGGAGCGCATCGCGGCTCGCCTCTTCCTCAGCGGTTAGCGGCACGGTCTCGCCGCGAAGCTGGCGCAGGCCGAAGGCGTGGCCGTAAGCGAAGTCGGGCGCGACCTCGATCCACTTCCAGCCTTCGGCGGCGATCGCCTCCGACTCCGCCTTCAGCTTGTCGGCCGTCATTTGGTCGAGGAGCGGAACGTCCTGCAGCCAGCCGCCATCGTCGCCTTGGAACAGGTCGCGCAGTACCGTGCCGCCCGCCGCCACGTAGGCGTCCACGCCAATGAATTGCGCCCGCTTGTCGGAGGCGCGGACCGCGCCTTCGGTCAGCATGCGGCGGATGACATAGGGCTGCTTGTCGTAGGAGACCTTCAGGCGCTCGAACACCTGCTCCTGGCGCTCATGGTCGCCCGACACGGTGAAGGCCATGAGCTGGTCGAGCGTCATGCCGTCCTCAGCATAGACGTCGAGCAGCGCGGGCGAGACCGACGCAAGCTTCAGGCGCTGCTTCACCACATTGACCGAGACGAAGAAGGCTGCGGCGATCTCCTCCTCGGATTGGCCCTTCTCGCGCAGCGCCAGGAAGGCCCGGAACTGGTCGAGCGGGTGCAGCGGGGTGCGCTGGACGTTCTCGGCGAGCGAGTCCTCCTCGGCGATGCCGCTGTCGCGGACGATGCAGGGTACGGGCGCAGTCTTGGCGAGGCGCTTCTGCTTCACGAGCAGCTCGAGCGCCCGGTAGCGGCGGCCGCCGGCGGGGATCTCGAACATGCCGGTTTCGATGCCGGCTTGGTCGACGACGGGGCGGACGCTGAGGCCCTGGAGCAGGCCGCGACGGACTATGTCCTCGGCCAGCTCCTCGATCGACACGCCGGCCTTCACGCGGCGGACGTTCGATTGGCTGAGCAAGAGCTTGTTGAAGGGGATGTCGCGCGAGGGCGAGAGGGTGATCTTCTGAACGGCAGTCGCCATGGGATGATACTCCGCGACGGGCGGCCGAAAGCCTCTCTCTCGGCATCAACTCGTCACGAAGCGCAGCGCCGCCCTCTCACTCTGGAGGACAGCGCCGCAGAACCGACGATCAGGAGAAACGGAAAAGCACGAGCCGGAGACACGCCGTTCCGCATCTCCGGCTTTCCGGGTATCAGGCCGCCCGGTGGAGCAGCTTTTTCGCCCGCGCCTCCAGGTCGAGCCGCGCGTCCTGCTGGGTCTTGTCTCGCGCGACAGCGGTGATGCCCTGGACGAAATCGAAGACGCTTTCGGGCTTGCGCCCCTCTTCGGCCAGGACGGTCTCAATGATCTTTGCCGTCTCGCCCTTGGAAAAGCCGCGCTTGCGCAGGAAATCGCTGCGGTCCTCGTCGTTTCGCGCGACGATCTTCTCCCGCGCCGCCTTGACGCCGTTGACGAAAGGCAACGACGAGGAGTTGGCGAAGCGGGTCAGCGCCGGAGCCGCCTCATGCGCGAACCGCGAGGCAGCGTATTTGGAATGGCGGATCGTGATCTCCTCGAAGTCCTCGACGCCCCAGAGATTGCGGTTCTGGCAAACGGCGCGGAGATAGAAGCTCGTCATGCCGAGCGTCTTCGCGCCCACCTCGGAATTCCAGCAGTAGAAGCCGCGGAAGTAGAGGTCCGGCGAGCCGTCGGGAAGACGCCCGGCCTCGATCGGATTGAGGTCGTCGACCAGGAAGAGGAAGACGTCGCGATCGGAGGCGTAGAGCGTCGTGGTGTCCTGGGTGATATCGACGCGCGGGTTGTAGATGCCGGTCGACCAGTCGAGGACGCCCGGCACCTTCCAGCGAGTGTCGCCCGTGCCATTGCCGGCGATGCGCTGCACGGCCGCGACCAGCTCATGATCGAAGATGCGGCCATAGTCGGGCCCGGTGACGGCGCGAAGCTCCACGCGACCGTCTTCGATCTCCAGCGTTTTCACCTGCTCGGCGCGATGGGAGGTCAGCCCGTATTGGAGGTTGATTCCGGCGAGTGGCGCCGGAAGCTGGCGCAGATAGGCCGCCGGCGCTCCGACCAGGCCGGCGAGCTGACCGAAGCTCCAATGGGTCGGCGCGATTGGCGCATCCGAGCCGGGAAGCATCAGGGCCAGGCGCTCGGCATCGTCGCGGCTCGCCTCCACCCGGATCGCCGCGCTCTCGACGGTTCGGGTGCGGCTCCGCTCGGTCCGGCCACGGACGGCGGCGTAGAGGTCCGACAGGGACAGGTAGCGCTCATCTGCCGGCCGCGAGAACCATTCGGAGGACACGCGGCCGATCCGCTCGCCGCGGTTCACATCCACCTTGTAGCCGCCAGCGCGGTCGCGAGCGGCGTCCAGAATCTCTACATGGGTCATGGCTAGCCTCCATGACGGGCGCCGGAGGCCTCTCCTCCAACCCTCAACCCGTCACGGAAAACGCGTCTGCACTCTCACTCTCGGGGGTGTTGCGGGGTCTCGCCGCAGAAGGGGTCGGCCGAGACCGCGGGCTCGACGCAGGGGTAGCTTTCCTCACCTGACGGTTAGCTTCGGCATGAAAGCCTTATGGCTTTGCATCTTTCCTAGGCACATTAATGCTGATAGAAATCCTCGGAGGATACACTTCAAACTCCGAGCCTACGTATCTTGCCTCAGACCGCATCTCAGCGCCGAACTGCCCACATCGTGCTGAAAGCGCGCGGTATCGCACGCCTGGCCGAACTGCGCGCGGAGGGAGTGACGGCGGCAACCATGAGCCGCATGGAGCGAGATGGCGAGGTCCTTCGGCTTGCGCGGGGGCTTTATCAGCTCCCCGATGCGCCGCTCGACGCTCACCACAGTCTTGCCGAGGCGGCGAAACGGGTGCCCAAGGGCGTGGTATGCTTGGTCTCTGCCCTTGCGTTCCATCAGCTTACCGATCAACTTCCAAGGCAGTTGTGGATCGCCATCGGCCAAAAGGATTGGGCTCCCAAGGGGCATGGCGCGCCCGTTCGGCTCGTAAGATTTACGGACCGCCTCCTTACGGAAGCCGTGGAGTTCCACACCATCGAGGGGGTGCCCGTTAAGGTTTTCGGGGTCGCCAAGACGGTCGCCGACTGCTTTCGGTATCGCAACAAGATTGGTCTTTCGGTGGCGATTGAAGGCCTCCAGGAAGCGCTTCGTCAACGCAAGACAACTCCTAGTGAAATGGTCAGGCAAGCGGAGCGAGGAGCAATCGCGACGGTCATTCGACCTTATCTCGAGGCGCTGACCGCCAATGGCTAAGGAAATCAAGATTAGCGATACGCCGGCATTGTCTCCATTGCGGTATGCAATTCGGAAATTGGTGTGAGGGAGAACCGATGAAGATCATCGACAACACCTCACTCCTTCTCGGAGATGACCTTAAGGCGACGCTGGGACGTGGTGCCCGGCTCAAGATCGCGGCGTCATGCTTCTCGATCTATGCTTTCGAGGCGCTCAAGAGCGAATTGTCAAAGGTTGAAAGCGTTCAGTTCATTTTCACGGCGCCGACCTTTGTCCCGATGGAAATGACGGACCGCCTCCGCAAGGAACGGCGAGAGTTCTTCATTCCCAAGGCGACACGCGAGCGAGGCCTGTACGGAACCGAGTTCGAGATACAGCTTCGCAATAAGCTGACGCAGCGTGCAGTTGCGCGAGAATGCGCTGACTGGATACGCAAGAAAGCTCGCTTTCGGTCGAACACGACCAAGGCGCCGATGCAGCAATTTATCCATGCGGCAGCGGAAACGAGTCACGTCGCCTACATGCCGATCAGCGGCTTCACGGCTGTCGATCTCGGCTATCAGAAGGGCGACGCGGTATCGAACCTCGTCACGCGCATCGACGATGAAGCGCATACGCAGGTCTACCTGCAGCTATTCAACCAGATCTGGAACGATGGGGAAAAGCTCAGCGACGTCACGGCCGCGATTTGCGATCACATCGAGTCCGTCTACCAAGAGAACTCCCCGGAGCGGATCTATTTTCATATTCTCTATAATCTCTTCCAGGATTTTCTCGAAGAGGTTGACCAGGATGCACTGCCGAACGATCTGACTGGCTACAAGGACAGCCTCGTCTGGAACAAGCTCTTCAATTATCAGAGAGACGCCGCGACCGGCATTATCAATAAGCTTGAAATGCACAATGGATGCATTCTGGCGGATAGCGTTGGCCTTGGCAAAACCTTCACCGCTCTGGCGGTGATCAAATATTACGAGCTGCGCAATCGATCGGTGCTGGTTCTGTGTCCGAAGAAGCTCGCGGACAATTGGCGGAACTACAATACCAATCTGACAACGAACATTTTCGCCAAGGATCGCTTCAACTACGACGTACTGAGCCATACCGATCTCTCCCGCACATCTGGCGAGGCATTCGGGATTCCGCTGAACCGAGTGAACTGGGGGAATTACGACCTCGTCGTCATCGATGAGTCGCACAACTTCCGGAACAATGATGTCTTCAAGGATCGGGAGACCCGCTACCAGAAGCTGATGAACAAGGTCATCCGTGCTGGCGTCAAGACCAAGGTTCTGATGCTATCGGCGACGCCGGTGAACAATCGGTTCAACGATCTGCGCAATCAGCTCGCGCTGGCTTACGAGGGGGACTCTGAAAACCTCAGTAGAAAGCTGAAGACTAACACGGGAATCGAGGAGATTTTCCGACGCGCGCAGAAGGCATTCAACGCTTGGTCCGATCTGCCTCCAGAGGAGCGAACCGCAGCCGCGATCCTGAAGGCCCTCGACTTCGATTTTTTCGAGATGCTCGATGCCGTAACGATTGCACGCTCCCGCAAGCATATCGAGACCTTCTACGACACCAAGGATATCGGCAAATTTCCCCAGCGCCGAAAGCCGCTGTCGTATCAATGCCCGATCACCCATCGATCGGACGTACTGGGCCTAAACGACATCTTCAGCAGCCTCTCTGTGCTCAAGCTCGCGGTCTACGCCCCGATCAGCTACATCCTGCCGAGCCGGCTTCGTAAATACGAAGAAATCTACGACACTCAGGTGGAAGGCGGTCGCGGCAAGTTGCGCCAGGCCGACCGCGAGCGGAGCCTTCAGGCTCTGATGACCACCAATTTGCTCAAGCGGTTGGAGAGCTCTGTCGAAGCATTCCGCCTCACCCTGCGGGCGCTGCACGGCAACATCGCACAGACGCTCCAGGCGATCGACACGTATGAAAGCACGGGCGCCGCCCAGAGCGTGAGCGACCATCTCGGCGATCCCGGTTTCGATCCGGACGATGACGACCTGAGCGGACTCGATGAGTTCACAGTCGGCAAGAAAATTCAGATCAGCCTGTCGGATATGGACATTCCGTCTTGGAAGCACGACCTCGCCGCGGATCTGACGCTCATTGGTGATTTGATCGCATCGATGGACAAGGTGCGACCGGAGGATGATGCAAAATTACAGCACCTGAAGGATCTCGTGACCCGCAAGGTTGCCGGCCCGCTCAACCCGGGTAACCGCAAGGTTCTCATCTTCACCGCCTTCGCGGATACGGCGAAGTACCTTTACGCAAATCTGGCATCGCCATTTCTCGCGTCGGACGGCCTGCACTGCGGTATGGTAACGGGCTCCGATGCGCCGAAGAGCACGCTGAAGAAGAGCTACGACTTTCAGTCCCTGCTCACGCTGTTCTCGCCCCGGTCGAAGGAAAAGCGCCTCGTCTTGCCGCAGGAAACGGGCGAGATCGATATTCTCATCGGGACGGATTGCATCTCCGAGGGCCAGAACCTTCAGGATTGCGATTATCTGATCAACTACGACATCCACTGGAACCCGGTGCGGATCATCCAGCGGTTCGGGCGCATCGACCGTATCGGGTCACCCAATGCCCAAATCCAGCTCGTCAACTACTGGCCGGAAATCTCGCTCGATGAGTACATCAATCTCAAGGAGCGTGTCGAAAACCGCATGATGATCGCTGACGTCACGGCGACCGGCGACGACAATGTGTTGACCGCCAAGAGCAGCGACATCGCCTACCGCAAGGAGCAGCTCAAGCGCCTCCAGGAAGAGGTGATCGAGCTAGAGGACGTGCGGACCGGGATCTCCATTACCGATCTCGGTCTCAACGACTTCCGCATGGATCTCTTGAACCATATCAAGGAGCACGGGGACCTCGAGCATCTGCCCAATGGCATGCATGCGGTGGTGCCGGCGCAGCCGGCGCTAGGTCTGAAGCCGGGTGTGATCTTCGCGCTGAAAAACATCCACGACAGCGTGAACATCAACCAGCAGAACCGGCTGCACCCCTATTACCTCGTCTATGTCGGTCACGACGGTGGGGTCGTCATCGACCATACCGAGGTGAAGCGCTTGCTCGATCTGATCCGCACGAGCTGCAAGGGCCAAGCGGAGCCGATCCGGGCGGTCTGCCAGCTGTTCAATGAGCGGACGCAGGACGGTCGCAAGATGGAGCAATGCTCCGCGCTTCTGAGCGCCGCGATCCGCTCAATGATCGAGGTTAAGGCAGAAAAGGACATCGACAGCCTGTTCAGCGGCGGGCGGACCACGGCGCTGGTTCACACCATCGCCGGCCTCGACGACTTCGAACTGATCGCCTTCCTCGTGATCGAGGAGTCGGCGGCATGACGGCACCCTTCTTCGACTATCCCAAAGCCGCCGCCTTCGGTCGCGTTGTTCCGAAAAGTCGGATCTATGAGCATGCGGGCGTCGGCACGGCGCCAAGGGACCTGTTCGTGACCCAGGTCGATCAGATTACTTGGAAGTACAAGCTCGCGCCGGAAACCATGAACCTCGCGGCGACGAAGGCCGTCAGTGAGATTCAGGTTTTCGGCATCAGCCTGCGCAACGGCAAGCTCGACGAAGAGGTGCTGCGCGCGATCGACCGCGCCATTCCGTTCCCGCTGATCTTCGAGCTCAGCTGGTCGGGGAAGCGGAAGGCAGTGGCCACCTTCAAACGGCCGAGCGACGCCGACGCCACTAAGCGGGTTGTCAGCGAGTATTTCGCGACCGATTGGGCGCCTGACGATGCGCCGCGCAAGCCGCTGCCGGTGGCGCTCAATCTTGGCGGTCTCTACGACGCCCTCCTTACGGCGCTGATGCCAAAGGCCGCCGCCAAAGCGGAGCACACCGGCGAGGACATCCAGACGCGCGTGGCGCGGATGGAGGCGATCCGGGCCAAGTCGCGGGAGGTGGACCGGATCAAGGCCCGTCTTGCCCGTGAGAAGCAGTTCAACAAGCGCGTGGCGATCAATGCCGAACTGCGTGCCGCACGGCAGGAGCTGGAGCGCCTCTCCGGAGGAGAGCCCACCAACGCCGCGATGATTGAGTAAGGGAATGACGATGGACAAGTTGAAGATGCACAGCCCTGACCTGAGCCAGGAGAACATCGCGAAGATCCGTGACCTATTCCCCGGCTGCGTGACCGAAGCGCGCGACGAGGCGACGGGGCAGCTGCGTCTGGCGGTGGATTTCGATCAGCTGCGCCAGGAATTGAGCGACCACCTCGTTGAGGGGCCGCAGGAGAGGTACCGACTGGATTGGCCGGGGAAGCGTGAGGCGCTAGCGTTGGCTAATGCACCTATCGCAAAGACGCTTCGGCCTTCTGAACGTGAGAGCCTCGAATTCAACTCGACGAGGAATTTGTTCGTTGAGGGTGACAATCTCGAAGGTATGAAGCTCCTTCGCAACTCACTTCTGGGGCAGGTGAAGCTGATATACATAGATCCGCCTTATAATACCGGCGGAAACTTTGTGTATGAGGATAATTTCGCCGAGAATTCGGACGTTTATTTAGTGCGATCCAATCAGGTTTCTGAGGTCGGCAAGCTTGTTGCGAATTCGGAGGCGAATGGACGCTTCCATTCTGACTGGCTCACGATGATGTATTCTAGACTTCGAGTTGCCCGCGATCTTTTGCGTGAAGATGGCGTGATTTTCATTAGTATAGATGACTCTGAGGCGCACAATCTACGCAAACTCTGTGATGAGATTTTTGGCTCTGATAATTTCGTTGCGCAGAACGTTTGGCAAAAGCGTTACTCGAGAGAAAACAGGGGCGTCATTGGCGATGCCCATGAATATATATTAGTGTATGCGAAGGCGTTCGAACAATTCAAAAGCGTTAGCAATAGAGTTGGGGTAACGGAGGCTCAAAAAAAGGCTTACAGCAATGATGATGGTGATGGTCGCGGTCCGTGGCGCGCGATACCTATGACAGCGCAAGGTTACAGGCCAAACCAAATGTATGAAATTCGTTCTCCCTCTGGGGTGATCTTCACGCCACCCGCCGGGCGTTGCTGGAGCATGGTAGAGTCGCAATTCCGAAAACTAGAGGCTGAAGGGAAAATCTATTTTGGAAAAAATGGAGATGCTCAGCCGGGGGTTATACGTTACCTAAGCGAAAGTAAGGGGGTTATTCCGTGGACGTGGTGGCCTCATGATGAGGCTGGCCATACAGATGAAGCCCGCAAGGAAATAAAAGATATATTTGGCACAACTGAGGTTTTCGATACGCCGAAGCCAGTCAGGTTGATGCGGCGTATCTTGGAAATTTCCACCAACGATGATGATATCGTTCTGGATTTCTTCTCTGGCTCCTCGACTATGGCGCATGCCGTAATCGAAGCATGTGCCGCTGATGGGTTATCAAGGCCGTTCGTCATGATACAGATGGCGGAAGCCTTAAATATGAAATCTCCGGAAACGGAGACAAAGTTTTCAACGGTAGCTGAAGTTGGGAAAGAGAGAATACGCCATATTGGAAAGAAAGTCCTGGATGGCGATTGTCACAGTGAATGGAATCGTGACGTTGGCTTTCGCGTGTTAAAGGTCGATACCTCAAACATGCAGGACGTGTACTACCGCCCCGACCAGATCGATCAGAAGAATTTGCTCGCCGACGTCGACAACATCAAGCCCGACCGGACTGCTGAGGACTTGCTGTTCCAGGTACTCGTCGATTGGGGCGTGGATCTGACACTGCCAATCCAGCGCGAGACGGTGCAGGGAAAGACTGTGTTCTTCGTGGACGGGAACGCGCTGGTCGCATGTTTCGAGACCGGCGTGACGGAGGAACTGGTGAAGGAGCTTGCGGGTCGCGAGCCGCTGCGCGTCGTGTTCCGCGACAACGGCTTCGTGTCCGACGCGGTGAAGATCAACGTCGAGCAGGTCTTCCGCCAGGTCTCCCCCGGCACTGACGTCAAGTCGATCTGAGGGGCTGCCATGAAGCTGAAATTTAAACTCCAGCCCTATCAAACCGAGGCGGTGAATGCCGTCGTGGACTGCTTCGCCGGGCAGCCGATGTCGAACGGCGTCACCTACCGGATCGATCCGGGCCGAAAGGCGCAGACGAGCGCCTTCGAGGACGGGTTCAAGAACGCCGATCTAGTGCTGACCGAGCCTCAGGTGCTTGCCAACATCAAGGACGTTCAGCGTCGGCAGAATCTGCCGATCTCGGACAAACTGATCGCCAGCGCAGGGTGCAAGATCAACCTCGACATCGAGATGGAGACGGGGACCGGCAAGACCTATTGCTATATCAAGGCGATCTTCGAGATGAACAAGCGCTACGGCTGGTCGAAGTTCATCATCATGGTGCCGTCGATCGCCATCCGGGAGGGCGTCCACAAGTCGCTGCAGATCACCGCCGACCACTTCACCGAGGGCTACGGCAAGAAGGCACGATTCTTCATCTACAATTCCAAGCGCCTGCACGAGCTCGAAAGCTTCTCGTCGGACGCTGGCATCAATGTGATGGTCATCAACATCCAGGCGTTCGCGGCGCGCGGCGCCGACAACCGTCGCATCTATGAGGAGCTGGACGACTTTCAGTCGCGCAGGCCCATCGACGTGATCGCCAGCAACCGGCCGATCCTGATCCTCGATGAGCCGCAGAAGATGGAAGGCGCGGCCACGGTGGAGGCGCTGCCCAAGTTCAAGCCGCTCATGATCCTGCGCTACTCGGCGACCCACAAGACGCAACACAACCGTGTTCACCGGCTCGATGCGCTCGACGCCTACAACCAAAAGCTGGTGAAGAAGATTGCGGTGCGGGGCATCCAGACGCGCGGGCTCGCCGGCACGAACGCCTATCTCTATCTCGAGGGCATCGAAATTTCGAAGAAGGCGCCGGTGGCACGGCTCGAGATCGAGGTGAAGCTCGCGAGCGGTGAGATCAAGCGCCAGCTCAAGCGGCTGGAGTTTCGTGACGACCTGTTCGCTGAGTCCGGCGAGTTGGATCAGTATCGGGATGGATACACGATTTCCCAGATCGACGCGCGCAACGACACGGTCGAGCTCACCAACGGCCTGGTACTCCGGGCCGGGGAGGCAACCGGTGACGTTTCCGAGCGCGACATCCGGCGCATTCAGATCCGCGAGACGATCAAGGCGCATCTCGACAAAGAGAAGCAGCTCTTCGCCCAGGGCATCAAGGTGCTCTCGTTGTTCTTCATCGACGAGGTCGTGAAGTACCGCGATTACGCACAGCCGGATGAGAAGGGCGAGTACGCTCGCGTCTTCGAGGAGGAGTACGAGCTTCTCAAGGCGGAATATCTGGTTGAGCTGGCGATTGATAACGACGCCTACCGGAAGCACCTGGCGGGCATCGATGCGGCCAAGACGCACAACGGTTACTTCTCGATCGACAAGAAGACGAACCGGCTGAAGGACCCCGCCGTGGGTGCGCGGTCGGTCGATTCAGACGACGTTGACGCCTACGACCTGATCCTGAAGGACAAGGAACGGCTGCTGTCCTTCGCGGAGCCCACGCGGTTCATCTTCTCGCATTCCGCGCTACGCGAAGGGTGGGACAATCCCAACGTTTTCGTCATGTGCATGCTCAAGCACAGCGACAACACCGTTTCGCGGCGCCAGGAAGTGGGCCGCGGACTGCGCCTGTCGGTGGACCAACACGGCGATAGGATGGATAATCCCGCAGTTGTCCATGACATCAACGTCCTCACCGTCGTCGCAAGTGAGAGCTACAAGAACTTCGTGGCCGGTCTCCAGAAGGAGATCGCCGACACGCTGACTTCGCGTCCGCGCAAGGCGACGGAAGCATACTTCGCGGGCAAAACCATTACGACGGATGCCGGCCCGGTCGAGATCACGCCGGCCATGGCGAAGCAGATCTACCGCTACCTCGTGAAGAACGACTATTCCGATGACGCGGACCAGATCACCGAGGCCTACCATCAGGCGAAGGAAGCGGGAACCCTGGCGGCTCTGCCGGATGAGCTGAATGCGCACGCCGATCAGATCTTCCAGATCATCGACAGCGTCTTCAGCGACGCCCAACTCCCCAAGGTCGAGGATGGCCGCAAGCCCAAGACCAATCCACTGAATGAGAATTTCGAGAAGAAGGAATTCCAGGAGCTCTGGCGACGCATCAACCAGAAAGCCGTCTATCGCGTCGAGTTCGACTCCGAGGAATTGGTCTGCAAATGCATAAGCGCCCTCGATAGCCAGCTTCGCGTAACGCCGCTCCAGTACACCGTCCAGACTGGGATTCAGAGCGATGGGCTGACTGACGAGCAGCTGAACGCAGGTGATGGCTTTGTCGTGACAGGGTCTACAACCGAGCGCGGCGGATCGGTCCATTCGCTCGTGAAGTACGACCTCCTCGGGAAGATCGCCGAAAATACGGAACTCACACGCAAGACTGCAGCCGAGATCCTAACCGGCATCCAGGGCAGCGTGTTCGGCCAGTTCAAGGAGAACCCGGAGCACTTCATCGCCGAGGCATCGCGGATCATCGCCGAGCAGAAGGCCACGATGGTAATCGAGCGGCTGGCCTATGACGGGCTCGCCGAGCATTACGACGTTGACATCTTCACCGCGAACCAGAGTGGCCAGGACTTTTCCAAGGCCTCGGCCAAGCTCAAGCGGCACATCTACGATTACGTGGTGACCGACTCCGACATCGAGCGCAAGTTCGTCGACGGGCTCGATACCGCCAGCGAGGTGGTGGTCTACGCCAAGCTGCCGCGCGGCTTCCTGATCCCTACACCCGTTGGCGACTACAACCCCGATTGGGCGATTTCCTTCCAGGAGGGAAGCGTCAAGCAAATCTACTTCGTCGCCGAGACCAAGGGCACCATGTCCTCAATGAAGCTCCGAGAGATCGAGAAAACAAAGATCGCTTGTGCCCGCAAATTCTTCGACGAGATCGGGCGGCGCGTGTCCGAGGATCGGGTCAAGTATGACGTGGTCACCAGCTACGAGAAGCTAATGGATGTTGTCGGTGGAGCCCCTGCATTGAACTAGTGGCTTGGCGTGCGGAGAATGAAAGAAACAGAACGGTCGCCCTCTATCGATCCAATCTGACTCTTAGCCTCCGCGCCCTTTCCCTGAAGGCTTCCTCGCCTCCCTCCAGGATGTCGCACACCGCTTTGCGGATCTCGGCGTTCTCCAGCCCCCCGGCCTTATAGGTGATTGGCGGAAGACCGCCTGCTGTATGTGGCCCGGCGTCCGCGACGATGATCTGATCGGCATCGGTATTGATGACAAGGTTGGCGTTATGGGTGACCATGATCACCTGCCGCTTGGCCTTGGCCAAAATGAATAGAGCGACCAACTCCTCGAACACCGATTTCGGGTCGAGGTTTTCTTCCGGCTGATCGATGATGAGCGGCCGATCGTCCGCATCGTCGAGCGCCAGATAGAGGAGAAGCAGCACAATCCCTCTCGTGCCGGGCGAGAGTTTGCGGATGTCGATGCCATCATAGATGATCTCGTAGCGCACCGAGATGTGGTCTGTGGCGAAGAGCCAATGTGCGAACTGCTTCAGCCAGGCGCGAAATTCAGCCTGCTGGTTCTGCGCGTAAGGGGCATGACCGATCAGGTCTCTCATATATTGGGCGATGAAGTTGGCCATCGCCGTCTGCACATCGGCCGCCGATCCTGTTTCCCATGCCGGGCGCAAGGTCGCGTCGGCAAGCGAGATGAGCGCGCCGCGCCCCTGGAATGGTCCGGCTTTACGCCGGTCGAGAAGATTCTCTTCCGCCACGGTTCCCCAGCCGGCGACATCGACGACACGGCGCACCGAGAATCCGAGTTTGCGCAGCGTACCGGTTGATGCCGTGAGGCGGGCCATCAACGGCGCGTAGAGGTCAGCAAGTGCGGCCTGTTCGTTGATGATCGCCTGGAACACTCGGCCGTAAGCCGCGTCGCGCTCGCTTTGAAGGTCCTTGCGACGCGCGGCGGCTCCCTGGGCGTCGGTCAGTCGCGCCTGCAGATTTTGAAGCGCCGCGTTCTCCTGCGCGATGCGCTGCGAGAGGGTGGTGTATTGGTTGCGGACGATGTTGTCGGCACTGACCAGCGCCTCGAGGCGGGTCATCTCCGCCAGCAGCGTGTTAAGGGGCAACTTGGTCAAGTCCGCCGTGTCGGGAAATACGGGCGTATTCGGATTCCCAGGCGGCACGGGGACACCCGTGAGCGCCGCGATCTGCTGATCGGCCCATGTCACGTAGCCGGCAAGGCTCGTGTCGACGTTGCCTTTGTAGATGAGCAGGAATTCATCCCACTGCTGCGCGCTCAGGCCGCTGTGCTGATGCCGCTCCTTGGCCTGGCGCAGAAGTTCGGGCGCCTTGGTGGCGCGGGTGCTGGCCACTTCGTCTTGCAGCGCGACGAAGGTGCGACGCTGGTTGGCGTAGGCCTGGATCGTGCCGCGCAGCGCCTGAACGGCCTGTCCCAGCTGCGCGTGTCGAGCGGCTTGCGTCTCTGTGCCCTTGACGACGAGCTTGGCGAGATCCTGATTGTAGCTCTTGATCTGCCCGTCCTTTTGCGCGACCTGCAGGGACAGACCGGCGATCGAAGCTTCCTTCTCGATCTCCGTGGCGATGCGTTCGGATATGTCGGCGATCGCGTCGGCTTCCCGTTCCCGGGCCTGCTGGAAGCGGGCGGTCCGGAACTCGCGTAGCTCGGCGAAGTCGATGGCGCCGTCGCGATCGTCCTGGGGGTGGGCCTCGAAGATCACCCGTTCGATCTCCGCGATCAGGCCGTCCGAAACACCGGCAGAGGAGCAAAGGTCCTCGACGAACTGCTGAGACAAATAACGTGCGCGGGGAAAGGCCAGATGGCCGTTGGCGTCGCGGCCGTCCAGGAAGCGCGTGACAGTGGCGCCGCCGGCCCAGGCCAGCGTCGTGGTCGAATTGCCAAGAAGTTTGCGGGCGCGCACGAGGAAAGACGGGCTGATATTCTCGTTGGCTCGCCAAGCCGCCGGTGTGATCGCGTCGCAGCCGGCGGCGATCACGTCGGCTAGCGCGGTCTTGCCGGAACCACGCGCGCCGATGATGGCGATGAGTCCGGGGTTGAGCGGAATCGAGGGCGTGGCGGCCCAGCCGGCGTCAGCGAGCGAGACGTGGGAGATTACCTGTGAAGGCATCGCCGTACGCGGCGGTTCGGCGGCGACATGAGCGCGACCCTCGGGATCGATGCACGCCTGGCGCAGCGCGTCGAATACCAGTCCGCCCTTGATCCACGAATACCGATCTTCGACCGGCTGGCCGACGGTCTGCTGATCATGCGCATCGCTGCCGTGGAGGCAGGGCTTGCAGCCGCCATAGCGTTCGCGAAGCTGATCGAGCGTCACGCTCCGGCGTCCGCACCAGAATTCGCGCTGGGCCGGGCTGCTCGAAAAGATGATATGGGCGAATCTCTCGATTTCCTGGCGCATCGTCGCGTCGGCGGCCTGCCGCAGGCCTGACGTGCCGTCGCCGGCGGCGCCCGCAACCGCGATCAGGATGTTCGCCTTCGCCCAATCGCTTTCGCGCATGACGCGGCGGAGCTGGTCAAAATTGACTTTGAACTGCGTCGCGCCGTGGGCGAGCGCGGCCCGGTCGTCGATGATACTGGTGTCTGCCTTCTTGCCCAGCGAGATCAGGTCCTGCCGCGTGCAGTTGAAGGTGTCGCCGTGCGCCTGGAACTGGAGTCGCTGCAGGATGCGGTCCAGCTCCTCGACATGCCGGGGATCTTCCGGGCTGACGAGAAGGTGAAGGTTGACGAAGCCGGTCTTGGCGGCGACGTCGAGGCGCAGTTCGACGTTCGGGAAAATGAGCTGGACGCTGGGCAGGCGGCCCGCTGCCTTGTACCTCAGCACTTCCTGATAGATGTCCGTCAAATAATAGTCCGTCACCGCGATCGCCTCGATCTTCGGCGTGGCGGTTTCCAGGGACGTGAGATAGGTCTCCCACGGCGTGCCCCCGCCGAACTGATTGTTCAGGACGGTGCCCGGGGCGTGAATATGTGGCTCCCAGCGCCGCCATTCAGATCCGCGACCGATCATGCTTCCTCCTTTGTCCCGGTCGTTGTCCGCCCTGACGGTCGTGCCCCCGGTCGATGTGTTCCAGCCCAATGATGATGCGCCGAGGCCGCGCACTCGTCGGCCCGATGCAGTAGTTCAAAGGTCTATCGACTCACGCGAAAATCCCAACCCAGTTCGTTTCGCTGATCATTCAGGCCATCGGAATAATCGTGAAGAATATCTCCAATCTGATGTTCGTCGAGGGCGCACGGATTCTCCAGGGCCGTTTGATCCCAGCCCACATTCCAGATCGTCAGCAGTTCGGGTTTCTCGCTCCAGCGCGGCAGGAAGAACGTGATCGCCATCAGGGTAGGAAATTGGCGGAGAATACCGACCTGAGTCTGGTGGCCCGCCAGATTGCTTTTGCCGTCGAACTCCGGAAGCGAAAGGATCTGCTCCCCGGGCAGGCCGAGCGAGATCTGCCAAAGTTCGCCACTTACACAGCTTTCCGCCGGAGGTCCGGCGTGGAAGAAGACGGGCAATAGGCCCGAAGGGCCTTGCGCGATGCTGCTGAGGCGCCCGAGATCGACGACAAGCACGGTCGGGCCGTACTCAATCTGGCCGGGCTTGATGTTGTTGCTGATCTTCTGGATCGTGTCGTCGATCCGCGCGACGGAGCCTGCATTGGGCAGGTGGCCTGATATCTCCAGCGGCTTGCCGAAGTGAATTCCTGGTTGCCGCGCGCGTCCGTCCAACTCGGCCGCGACCTCCAACGCCTCGTGACCGATTTCCTTGTGACGCGGCAGCGGTTCGGCGATTTCGAGGGCCTTGACCTCGAAATAGAGTTTGCCTGCGCCGTGCGAATAGCGGAAGTCCGGCCGCTTTGCCTTATGGCCGCCGGTGCCTGGCGTGCGCTCCAAAACAACGCCGCGATCCTTCATTGCCAGATAGAAGGACGCTTCGGAATAGGCCTCATAGGCCTGCGCCATCTGGACATGGTCCTCGGGTGCGGTCACCGCCTTGAGCTTGGCGCGCAACTCACGATCCAGGGATGAGAGCGTCGTGTCGGCCGCCGCGTCGGAAACGATCCTTTCGACCTCGTCCCGCGTCATCATCATGATGGGGACCGAAATTGTCAGGCCTGAGAGCAACTGCGAGACGCGGATGAATTCGTCGATCGATGTCGTCGCCATGTCAGACCTCACGCGCGCCGCAGCATCCGCTCGACGCGGACGCGTTGATAGCCATTTGAATGCACTTGCTGGCGTAACTGGCTGATGTCGCGGACGCCGAAGGCCACGGCGGCTTTGATTGGACTGGCGAAGGTGGCGTAGTAGATCCAGCGCGCGTCCTCGGGCAGAGAAGCGTTCTGGCGACGATCGGTGATGACGACGTCGCGCGGATCGCCGGTGTTGCGGAAGGCGTAGAAGGTGAACCAATCCGGCCGGCGATAGCGCGCTGCCTTCGTAAAGGGCACCGACTGCACCTTGACGTCGCCCTGGTCGAGCACCCAGCCGCGTTGCTCCAGAATCTGGCGTACCATGTGGCCAATCATCTGCTTGACCCGATCCGCCAGCACGTCCTCGCGGAACGCTTCGAGAAGCTGTTCCTCGATGCCCTCGACGGCGGGTTTGCTCAGTTCCGAAGCCGTCTCGAGGCGGGCGACGTTTTCGGGCAAGATGAGAAAGGCCCAAAGCTGCTGGCCGAGCTCCGACGCATACAAGGACGCGAACTTTTCCGGGTTGTAGACAAACATGGCTGATCTCCGGTGCAGGCAAATATGCCCGGTCATAAAGGCCCGGTCAAGGGCGCCTCCGTTGTTGCAGTCGCGCCTTGAAAACTGTCAGAAAACCGCGTATATTTCTGACAGGAGATCGCCATGCAACGACTAGCCGAGCAGATTCTGTCTTATGCGGGGGGCTTGCCGGAAGGGGCGCCTGTTTCCGCCAAGGGCCTGCTGCATCTCGGGAATCGGGCTGCGGTGGATCAGGCATTGTCGCGCCTCGTCGAACGCGGGCAGCTCATGAGGGCCGGTCGCGGCGTTTACCTGCGTCCGATTTCAAGCCGGTTCGGGATCAGATCGCCTTCGGTCGAACAGGCGGTCGAAGCGCTGGCCAGTCAACGCGGCGAAGTCATCGTACCTAGCGGGGCGGCCGCCGCGAACACGCTCGGGCTCACGACGCAGGTGCCGGTCAGATCGGTTTACCTGACTTCTGGTCGCAGCCGCACGATGAGCCTCGGAAAGCAAGTGGTCGAGCTTCGGCACGCGCCGCGTTGGCAACTGGCCTTGGCCAATCGGCCCGCCGGTGAAGCCGTGCGGGCGCTCGCGTGGCTCGGGCCTGAAAAGGCGGAGGCTGCGCTTCAGACGCTGAAGCGCAGGCTGCCTTCGACAACCTTCCAGGAGCTGGTGGCGGTGGCGCCGCAGCTTCCGACGTGGCTTGCGCGCAATGTCGGAAAGGCCGCGCATGGCTGACGTGTTTCTCCGACTGTCGGCGTCGGATCGCCGTGACGTCCTGGCCATTGCCGCCGACAAATCAGGTCGGCCCGCGCATCTGCTCGAAAAGGATGCCTGGGTCGTTTGGGCGCTGTCGGCGCTCTACGACACGGCGCTGGGCGAGCACCTTGTCTTCAAGGGCGGCACGTCGCTCTCGAAAGCCTATGGCGTGATCCGGCGCTTTTCGGAGGATGTCAACCTCACCTATGACATTCGGGCGATCGCGCCCGACCTTGTCGGCGAAAAAGGCGAGGCCCTACCGCAGTCGCGCAGCGAGGAAAAACGGTGGTCGAGCGAGGTGCGAAAGCGGCTTCCTGAATGGTTGGCCGGAACGGTCCATCCGACGATCGCCGGGGCTCTGGAGAAGGAGAAACTCGTAGCGACGGTTCGCGCCGACGGCGAGAAGCTTTTCATCGACTATGAAGCGACGACCGCGGGTACGGGCTACGTCGCTCCGAGCGTCATGCTGGAATTCGGCGCGCGCTCGACCGGCGAGCCGGCGAGCGAGCGCGATGTTGCCTGCGATGCTTCTGGCCTGGTCGAGAATGTGGTTTTTCCAACTGCCCGGCCGCGGGTGTTGCACGCGGAGCGGACCTTCTGGGAAAAGGCGACCGCGATTCACGTCTTCTGCCTGCAAGAGCGACTGCGCGGCGAGCGCTTCGCCCGCCATTGGCATGACGTGGTGCGATTGGACGAGGCAGGCCTCGTCGAGGCAGCGTTTGCCGATCGGGATCTGGCGGATGCGGTTGCACGACACAAGGCGATGTTCTTCGCCGAGAAGGCGGCCGATCGTGAACCGATCGACTATCTAGCTGCTGTCCATGGCGGACTGCGCCTCGTGCCTGCGGGCGATGCGCTGAAGGCGCTGGGGGACGACTACACTCGCATGGTCGAGGATGGCCTGCTGCTCGATGACGCGGAATCTTTTGAAACACTGATGGCGCGCTGCGCCGACATCGCCGGGCGGGCAAATCGCGGCGATCAAGCATAAGAAGCGGGGGGAGAAAGTGTGCGCATATCACGCATAAGAATAAGCAATTTCGCAAATTTCTCGGACATTGATGTCGAGACGGGCGACAGCATCGTCATTGTCGGCGAGAACAAGGTCGGCAAGAGCAACTTCATCCGCGCTCTGCAATTGATCCTGGACCCCGGCCTGTCGGAGCGGGACCGTCAGCTCGGGCTCGAACATTTCTGGGATGGCCTTGGCGAGGGCAAGCTCGGCGAGACCATCGAAATCTCTGTCGATTTGACCGATTTCACCGGCGACCCGCGCTTGATGGCGCATCTCAACGACTGCGTGGTGGACCCGGGTCCGCCGATGGTCGCGCGCCTCACATACCGATTCCAGCCCAAGGCAAATCTCGGTCGCGATCCGGAAAGCCTGGCCGACTACGAGTACGTCATTTTCGGCGGCGACGATCCCGACATGGCGATCGGGTCATCCTTGCGCCGGATGTTGCCGCTCGACGTGCAAGTTGCGCTGCGCGATGCCGACAAGGACTTGTCGAGTTGGCGCAACTCGCCACTGAGACCGTTGATCGAGCAGTTGGCGACTTCTCTCGACGAAGATGCTCGCGAGGAAATTCAGCAACAGGTCAACGAGGCTCAAGCCGAACTTGCCGGCCATGCCGAGGTGGTTACCACGGCACAACGCATCAGCGACCGGCTGATTGCAATTGCGGGCGAGCAGCACGCCGTCCCGCTCACGCTCGGCCTGGCTCCGACGCGAGTCGATGCGCTGCTGCGCAGCCTGCGTCTGCTGATCGACAATGGAGCGCGCGGCGTTGGCGACGCCAGCCTCGGAACCGCCAACCTGATCTTCCTGGCGTTGAAGAGCCTCGAGCTCGATCGTTTGGTGACTGATGGCGAGCGCGACCACACCTTCTTCGTGGTCGAAGAGCCCGAGGCGCATCTTCACCCGCATGTGCAGCGGCTTGTTTATCGCTACTTCCTCGGCGGTGCTGCAAATGACCAAGAAGACACGCCGCCTCTCACGACCATCCTCACCACACACTCGCCGCATATCGCCAGCGTCACACCGATCCGATCGATCGTCCTGCTCCGTCACGACGCCGCCGAGGATGCCACGACCGCCGTCTCGACGGCGACGGCTCCGCTGACCGAACGCGATGAGGCCGACCTCCAGCGTTACATCGATGTCAGCCGCGGCGAGATCTTCTTCGCGCGCGGCGTCATCCTGGTCGAAGGCGATGCTGAGCGGTTTCTCATCCCGGCATTCGCTGAGGCGCTGGGCATTCCGCTCGACATGCTGGGCATTACGGTCTGCTCGGTAAGCGGCACTAACTTCACGCCATACGTGAAGTTGCTCGGTCCGCAAGGCCTGAATATTCCGCACGTCATCCTGACTGATCGTGATCCGAACGGAGCGAACCCACCGTTGGTGCGGCGCCGTCTGATTAATGTGCTGCGCTTGGTCGAGAACGGCGTGAACTACACGCCGCTAGACGCGGATGCTGTGATCGCCCGCGCCGAGCCGTTCGGCTATTTCGTCAACAGCAACACGCTTGAGCCGGAGCTGTTCTGTGGCGGGCTAGCGGAAGCGATGCAGGGGGTGATCGAGGAGGAGTTGTCGATCAATCAGGCCACCCGCGACCTGATTCAGGGCTGGGTCGACGACACCGATACGCTCGATGAGGAGCGCTTGATCAAGCTCATCGAACGGATCGGCAAGGGGCGCTTCGCCCAGGCGCTTGCGCCTCACGTCGATGAAGATACGTGCCCGGATTACATTCGGCAGGCGCTGGAGCACATCCGCGATGCCATTGCGTAGTGTCAGCGCTGCATATCTCGCCCAAGCGGCTGACCTGGCCAGCAATCCGGGCCAACAGGCGGCATATGACTCGACGGGACATTGCGTTGTGCTTGCTGGCCCCGGCAGCGGCAAAACCAAAACGCTGGTTCTCAAGCTCGCCCGGATCATGGCTGAAGATGTGCGCGCGCCGCGCGGTGCGGCATGCATCACCTATAGCCAGGAGTGCGCCCGCGAGTTGACGCGTCGGCTCGAACGGCTGGGCCTGCGAGAGGCGCCGAACCTTTTCATCGGCACCGTCCATGGTTTTTGTCTGAGGCATCTGTTGATGCCCTATGGCCGTCTTGCCGATCTGCCGGTTCCATTTCCGCTTGCGGTCGCCACGCAACGGCAGAGTGACCAGGCTATGAAACGGATCGGAGACAGGCTCTTCGGCGTAGGTCATCCGAACAAGCCGATGGACCTGGGGCGTCATCGGCGATCGATTTTGGATAGGGCGTCGGAAGCCTGGACAGATGAGGAGGAGCTTGCTGCCTGGGCCGAGGGCTACGAAGCCGAGCTGCGGCGAACAGGTCTCGTCGATTTCGATGACCTTGTGATTTTTGGCCAACGGCTGGTCTCGGAGCACGATTGGGTGCTCCCGCTGCTTCAGGCGAAATTCCCTGTCCTGGCGGTCGATGAGTATCAGGATCTCGGCGTGGCGTTGCATCGCATCGTCAAGCGCGTGGCCTTTGACGGAGGTGTCCGCCTCTTTGCGGTCGGAGACCCGGACCAATCGATCTACGGCTTCACCGGCGCGGACGGAGCCTTGCTGCAGGAACTGGCCGAGCGCGACGATGTCGAGCGCGTTCAGCTTCAGCTTAACTATCGCTCAGCCTCGCGGATCGTCAGCGCCTCGGAAATGGCGCTCGGCGAGGTTCGGGGCTACCAATCGAACGACCCGGATCGCCAGGCGGTGATCGCCTTCGTTGAATGCAATGATGGCTTGGAAGGTCAGGCCGCGCATGCGGTTGCCGAGATCATTCCGGCGGCGCTTGCCGCCAAACCGGGACGTGCGCTCGGCGACATCGCCATCCTCTACCGGGACTATCGAGCCGGCGACGTGGTGGCGGAAGCTGTCGCGGCCGCGGGCCTCGACTTTGTGCGCGTCGACACGGCGGCGCCTTATCGAAAGGTCGCACTCACGAGCTGGATTGAAGACTGCGCCGCTTGGTGCGCGGGTGGCTGGCGCGAGGCGCGGCCGCAGTTGCGTGGCCTTTTGGATCGGTGGATCGGTTTCCATCGCGCTCGGATTTCGGATGCGGAGGCCCGCGCAGAGTTGCAAAGCCTCACTCGGCTTCTTTGGTCGCTCCGGGTTGAAGAAGGGCTCGCCCGAGACTTCGTAGCCGCGCTGCGAGCGGGAATGCTCGACGCATTGATGGCGGCCGAGCCGAGCGTGGCGGATCAGCGCGAACAGGTCGACCGCATGTCGGCCGCGCTTGCTCTTGGTGGGCCGCTGGCGGATCTCGATCTCGCGAGCCTTGGCGGTCGTGACGGCTCCCCGCTCCATCTGAATCTTCTGACGCTGCACTCCGCCAAGGGCTGCGAATATGACGTGGTGATCATGGTAGGCCTCGATCTGGGCAGCTTGCCGTGGCGCAACGAACTACCAGCGGCTCGGCGCGAAAGCCGGCGCCTGTTCTATGTGGGTCTGACGCGGGCCCGGGATGAAATCCACATGCTGTATTCCGGATATGTCGATACGCGCAGCGGGAGGATGCATTGGGGGCGCTCCCCGTTCCTGAACGAGCTTGAAGCGCGGATGCAGGAGGCTGAGGGCGACTAACAATGCTGTCATTCCGCGAAGCGCAGACCGTCGAAGACCTGGCCGACCTCTTTTATGATTTCCTGCCGGGGAGTGGAAACAACAGGACCGCCTTTCCGCTGGCGGCGGCACAGGCTGGCGTTGGCGAGCTGTGGGTGCCGGGTAGCAAGAGGCCGGCGATTGTTCAGCTTCTCACATCGACGCTTGAACATCGGCGCTCGTATTTCACGAAGCTGATCATGGCGATCGTCCGACAGGCGATGACCTATCGGCGCGGCAAAGGAAATCCACTGACCCGCGCCGAAATCGATCGCCTGAACAGCCTCCTTCCCGACGTGGAATTCAAGATACCGGAGCTGCTTGATCCGGGTTTCCTCAATAGCTTTGGCCAGCCGAGGGCCGAGGAGGCGGCGGCACCGCAGGCGTCCGCCACTTTGAGTGCTTCCAAAGCGCAGGAGCTTGCGACGCGCCTCATTGAAATTACGAAGCTGGACCCACAGACGCGGGGCCTCCGCTTCGAGGGATTCCTGAGTGAACTGTTTGCCGGATTCGGCCTGGCGCCGCGCGGCGCGTTTCGGCTTGTGGGCGAGCAGATCGACGGCAGCTTCAGGCTTGGGGGTCAGACTTATCTGGTCGAGGCTAAGTGGCACGGGCCACAGATTGGGTTCGCGGATCTGATGACGTTCTCTGGGAAGGTCGCGGGCAAGGCCTCGTGGTCGCGTGGCTTGTTCGTCAGCAATTCCGGATTCACCGCAGACGGCTTGGAAGCGTTTTCGCGCGGACGGCAAACTAATCTGATTTGCGCTGACGGACTCGATCTATACGAGGTGCTCTCGCGCAAGGTGTCGCTGATCGATGTGCTGGAGGAGAAGGCCCGTCGTGCCGCGGAGACTAATCGCGCATTCATCGCCGTCCGTGATCTCAATCTGCGCGGCAGCTAACCTCTCGAACGTCGGTGGCAATAGCCCGCGACAGCAGCGCATGCTACAGGTGCCTGACGGTACTTTGCTGAAGATGAATCAGCGGCATGCATTTCGAGTGCAGAAGGTTTTTTTGCCCGATCGATCTCGATAGATGCCGACACTACGCAAAAATATTTTCGAGAAGTTTTCCCTTTAAAATCAACACCGTAGGTTTTTGACGGCCCGAGCGTCGGCTTTCGATGCTCTCGACGATAAAAAATCGAACATTATTAGGTGTTTAGGATGCCTTTGAACGATCGAGTGGGAGTGACGGAGACAAACGGCGGCAATAGCGTAGTTCCGGCGGTGATCTTCGCCTTCGCTTGATTGCTGTTCTCCTTCATTTCCCCTACCTTCGTGCGGACTCACACCATTTATGTCTTTCACAACTAATCTGCGATCACTCTCGAGATGATGTAAAGCCGCTTCGACAAGTGAGAGTGCCCTGGCGTAGGATAGCGTGCACAACGGCGGGCCTGCTTTGCTTCCAGAAAGCGACTGACGCTGTTTCCAGGGCGGTCCTTGCAATTTAGCCGAGCTGTTTCAAAGTGCAAAAATGAGCGGGAAAAAGGGTAAGGGCGCGAGGAAAGCGAAGGTAGTCGCTCAGCAGTCAGCGGAGCGTGACGATCTCATCAGGGATGCGGGCGGCTACGACTGGGGCTGGCCCGCCATCGAGATGGTCATGGCCAATATGGAGCTGTCGCAGCGCCTGGCCGCCGGCGGCTTTTCGGGCTGCGGCTATGGCATCATCCCTGATGATCTGCCCTTCATAACGCTCGTTGGCTCCAACATTCGCGGAATGCAGTCCGCGCTCGCGCTGCTGAAGGAATGGACCACGCTGTCTGGACCGAACGCGATCCGCCTTGAGATCGCTTATGATGGGCCGGGCTACGTGCTCGCGATCTCGCAGCAGGTCGATCTCCTGCGCTGGCGTGTTTCCGGCATCGACACGGTTCGCCAGCCGCTGATGATGGTGACGAGCCATATCAAGCGCATGGATTCGCGGCATTGGATGCTCGAGCAGCTCGCCGATTATGCCGAGCAGCCGGTAGCGCCTCTGCGGCTGATTGTGGCGGAGATGCCGGAGAGCGTCTCGCGCGGAGGCGGCAGCCGCGACTTTGGCTTCACGCCTAATTGGGATAACGCCATCCTCCTGCCCGGCATTGAAGTCTATCGGCGGCCTGAGGATCGACCGCCTCACACGATGGCGAGAACCGAGGCCGAATTCGAGGCAAGGACGAAGAATGGTCCGGATCCCGGCTGGCCGCCAGCCCCGGAACAGGATCCCGCGAGCGTCGCGAGCGCCCGTGAGCGGCGGCTCGCCGCGTCGATGCCCAAGACGCTCCACGTGCTCCGCAACACTCACCGAGGTGCCGCGTTTCTGGAGCAGGCGTTGATGCTGGGGTGCGCCCGGTGGCAGGTCGAGCAGGCGATCTGCAATATTCGGTCGGCCGATTTTCTTGCCTATCAGCCAAGCGGTGCACGCAAGCGCCTCGCCATGATCGACGCCGTCCGTCATCGGGTGCTGGAGCCGGCCTCAATTGACGTCGATCTCACCGTCATCTCGAACGACCAGATTAGCGCCCAGATCGGGCTCGACACCGCCTTCCTGTTGCGGCGTCTCGAACCCGACCGTGAGATCGGGGACGCCGTCGCTGAGCGGATCGAGCGCATTCGGGAGCTCGGTTATGGCTGACCCGCCCCTGCAGCGGGCGACGGCGGACCGCCTGCGGGTCTTCATCAGCTCGACAATCGGCGAGTGCGCGACCGAGCGGGAAGCCGCGCGCGCCGCTATCCGGGGTCTCAACTTCGAGCCTGTGCAGTTCGAGCGCGAAGGCGCGCGAGCGGAGGCGCCCCGCGACTTCTATCTGCGCAAGCTTCAGGACTCGCACATCGTCATCGGCATCTATCGCAAATCCTATGGATGGATCGACGAAGCCAAGGGGATGTCCATTTCCGGGCTCGAAGACGAGTTTCGCGAGACGCAGCGGCTCGGCAAGGATTTCCTAGCCTATGTGCTGAAATCCACTTCCGACCGCGATGCCCGGCTCGAGGCGATGGTGAGCGAGATGATGGGCGGTCCACACGTCCTCTCTTTCTTCGATGACGGCGAGGATCTCGAGGCGCGGTTCCGAGATGATCTGACGGCGCTAGTCACCGACCGGGTTACGCTAGCGCAAACCCCGTCGCCGGCCATCGGCACGGCGAGCGCAACGCTCGCCGCCATCTTCCGCTGCGAAGCGCTGCGCGTCCGGCGCAACGGACTACTCGATCAACTTTCGCGGTCCGCTGCACTGGCTCGGATCGTCTGGGTGACAGGAGCGTCGGGCGCGGGCAAGACGGCGCTCGTGGCCGAATGGTCGCATGAGCGCGAAGCGGCTTATGTCAACGCGCGCGGCATGGACGCCCGCACGGCGCTGCTCGCCGCGGCTGAGCGGCTGGGGATCGCGCGCGGACCGGAGCTTGCGACACCCTTGTTCGAGGACGCCCGCTCGATGCTGGTCGCGCGCTGGCGACACGGCAATGGCTGGCCCTTGGTGCTGGACGATCCGGAAGATGCCGATGCGGTCTGGTCGGTGCTCGGCGCCTGTCTCGGGCAGAGTGGCACTGGCTCGGTGGTGATCGTCACGCGCGAAAAGCCGGAAGGCGCAGCAGGAGACGAGCTGCCCGTAGAGGGCTTCACCAGCGACGAGCTGGTGGCGCTGCGCACGCTCGCCGGCGCGTCCGTCCCGGCCGGCCAGGGAGATCTGCCGCTCCTCCTTCGCACGAAGGCGGGGGCCGTGACAGGCAGCCAGCGCTACGACGCGCTAGATGCCGTCTCGCGCGAGATCCTCGGTTATCTGTCGCTTGCGCCGGCGATGCTGACCCTGTCCGACATGCATGCTCTGCTCGGCAGTGCGGCCGCGACAGCAACCGAAATCACCGAACATGTCGCCGCTATGGACGATCTCCTGATGGAGACCGCGGCCGGGTACGGCTTCATCCACGAGAGCCTGCGCGAGGAGATTGGGCAGATTGTCCTTGAGCGTCCCCAATTGCATGGGCTGCTCGTCGATCGCCTGTCGAAGCGGCTCGCGCGCACCGGAAGATCCTGGGCGGCCTTCAGCCTGCGGCGAAGCGAGATGTCCGAGCGGGTCACGCGGCTCGCCAATCGGGCCGCCTCGGAGGCGGTGTTCAGTGGATCGACGCGACACCTGGCCGATGCGCTCGACTATCTCGTTGACTATTATCGGTCGCGTTCGGAGAAGGGCCGCCTTGTTTCGGTTCTGATTGCGCTCGGCGAGGCGCGCGCGAACCAGGGCGCGACCAAAGCGGCCGAGCTGCTGTTGCAGGAGGCGCGCGACACCGCGGCGCAGATCGACGATCGCGAAGCCGGCGAGATGATCGATCTGCTTCAGGCCTCGATTGATCTGAGGCGTTCGGCATCGGCGACCGCCCTTGAGCGCGTGCGCGCCCTTCGCGACATTGCGCGAGCACAGGGTCGCAAGGATCGCGAGGGGCGGCTGCTGCTTGACGAGGGCGTCGCCTATCTGAGCGTGAACGACACCGACGCAGCCGCGCCGATCTTTCGGCGCGCCCGCGAGGTCTTCGCGGAGCTCGAGGATGGATATGGCCTCGAGATCGCGACGCGCAATCTGATCGCATCGCTCACACTCTCGAAAGAGGGGAGAAGCGAAGCCGAAGCACTCCGCGCCGAGCTGGAGGTCGACGAGCGCGATTCTCCACGTCATCGCGCGTGGCTGTGCAATTTGGAAACTCCGCGCCTCCGCATCGAGAAAAGGTTCGAGGAAGCCGAAGCGATGGCCCGCGAGGCGATCGCCATCGGCGAGGAACTGGGCGACAGATATCTGGTGGCGATCAACCAGATTATGCTCGGCAACGTGCTGCGCGATGCGGATGATCTCGCTGGCGCGAGAGAGGCCTATGCCGAGGGCGGCAAGCTCGGCCAGTCAGTGGGCAGGCCAGACATTGAGGGACGTAGCTCGCGTTTGCTCGCCTCGGTCGACAACCAGGCCGCCGCAGCGGCGGACGGTGTGGAAAGGCGCTCACTCGCAGCACGTGCCGAGCAATATGCGACCCACGCCGCTGGGCTCTTGGCGGACAGTTATGCTTGGGTCGAGCAGGCCTTCGCGCTTGAGGAGCGGGGAGACGCCCACCGGATTCAGGGGCACGACCGTGACGCAATGTCCGACTATGCGCTCGCCATCGCCGGGTATCTGCGCGGGGATGATCGTGCCGAAGCCGAGCGCCTGTTGCGCTACTTCGTACCGTTCATCGCCGAGGAGGAAGATCCCGAAACGCTGATCGCGCTCGCCTTCGATGGCCGGAGCGATCTCAAGGGGTCGAGTGCTTGGGTCGAAGCAATGACGGTAGCGCTATCGCGCTGCCCGAGCGCGGCCGCACCCAGCGTCCTCGGCTCTCTGGTCCGGTCCTTTCTCCCCGGCCGGAATGGTGCATTTTGGTTCGATTGTCTGGTCCGGTGCCTCCTTGCTGTCGACGAGCGGCGCGGTCTGAGAAAGCAGGGATCGCTGGGCTCTATGCTCTTGCTGGCGATCCTCGGCTTTGGTCGGCATCGCGCCTTCACTACCGCGGAATTGCTGACGCTTACGGGGATCTGCGCGAGCGGGCTGGACCACATGGTCGTGCGTCATCGCCCCGACGACGATTTGAACCTTGTCCTTCGGCTGGGCAGCACGCAGCGCCTGCTTTTCACCGTGCGCACTGATGGCAAGAAACCTGAATCCATGTTCGTGGCGCTGGTGATCGGAGCCTTCCTCGATGCCTTTGCGGATGAGCTTTCGGACATTCTCTCGCCCGACCTGTTGGAAGAGGGTGCCGCGATTGACGTCCATGTCTTCGGCCAGGCAGTCGAAAGCAAGACGGTCGCGGAATTTTTTCGCGAAGGTCTCAAGGACAAGCCCGTTGCGACCGCCCGGATCATCGCGAAGGAGGGCGAGGAGCCACCCATCGTGGTCTTTGCGCGGAAGGATGCGATCGAGGCCCTGACAGCGAGCGAGGAACGGGGTGGGGAACTCGAGATCATGCTAGCGCGCGTCCTTGACGAAGTCATCTTCGTGACCACGGGTCGCAGCGTCGACGACGAGATTTTCTCCGCGAAGATCAGAGATCTGCTCATCTCAATCCTGCGATAGCGCGTCACGGCCAAACGGCTCGCCTCAGCCAGATCGGCGCAGCGCGTGGTCGGTTTGCAGAGGTCATCGGAGCTGAGTCGAGTTGGCGATGGGCAGGAGACCACGACTACCAGCTGGGATCGCGCCGCTTTCGTTTTTCCTCAAGCGCGTATAGAGGCATCGACCCGATCAGCCGGTCCGGCGCCGCTGCGGCTTTGTTGCGTTCCTCGACGCCGATAGCGAGCGCCAGTTGGATCAATGCTGCCCTCGCGATCTTCATCATCCGGAGCGCTTTGGCTTCGAGCAGATCGCTGTTGATCGACAGGCCTAAGCCGTTGGATGCGGGCAAGGTGAGCATCAGATCCCATGCCCATCCCTCATGGACCTGCAGGTATTTATGCTCGAGCGCGTTGCGGATGTCGTGCAGCTCGCGGGAATCCGCCGCGGTCGTACGCTTGATCTCGTCATCGAACAACTCCTTCGACAACCAGTAAAGGCCACGCAGCGGCCAGTTTGGATAAGCTTTGAAACGGTCTAGCAGGCGCGGCTTGCCTTCAACCATCCAAACATTCTTGAAATTGATTCGATCGGCGATCTTGCCGAGCTTCCAGACATGATCGACGAGGAACGCCACCTTGTCGAGCAACGAGTAAGCGATGCGGTAGGCGGTGCGGACACGCTCGGTCGCTAACGAATGCGCCGGATAGTCGAGCGTATCGAACAGCCGTACGCCGCGGTCGGAGAAGTGGAGCATGGTGCTATTCAGGCCCTCGTACAGCATAAAGCGTGCTGAGGCATATTCCTGCTTCATTTGGTTGAAGAAGCCGAACACCGGCGGCGGAGTGAAGGCGCCGGGCCGGTCAGCAAACGACTCCATGATCGTCGGCAACACGAGATCGTCGAACGCCGCCACCGTGAAAGCGCCGAGATCATTCAGCGGGTTGAGGAAGAGCCTACGGTCTAGGCACCACCGCCGATAGGCTCGCTCGGCCTTGCTGCGCCCGAGACCGGCGCCGTCGAGATCCTGCAAGGCGCGTATGCGATCCAGATCGGCCGCCGCGGCATATTCGGCGGCGGTCGCGGCGAACTGCCGCCGCAGGCCAGTCTGATCCTCGCCTTCATAAATCGCATCGGGCGCGAGCGCGGCGGCGAAACCATCATGTGCGTGTAGCAGAAGGATCGCTCGTTCACGATCATCCTCCAGCAGCCCGGCATAATGTTTGAGGCCGAAGCCGCGGTTCGCCAGCGCCATCGCAAAATTGGGGACGATTTGCAGCGCCTTGTCCCAGCCCTCGATCGCGTCGACGAAGCGCCCCATGGTATCGAGTTGGTTCGCGCGATTGGTCAGGATCTGGCAGCAGCGGACGATGTCGAGCTCGGCGAAGCCGGGGTGTGCGACGGCGCGGGACAGCGCCAAGATCTGCTGTTCCCGCTCGGCATGCTCCCAGTCCCAAGAACCGCGCTCACCCGCCAACACTTCCTTGGCGCTCCAGGCATTCGCGCAAAAATACTCTATGAGAGCACCCTGCCTGGGCGTCAGCTCGCGCTTTGCCAGCTCGTCGAGCAGATAAAGCGCGCGTTCGACACCGCGTTTGAACTGCGCGTCGAGTGATGTGTCGACCAAGGTAGCGATATGGTCGAGCGCGGCGTCGGCATCGAGCTTGGCGATCGAACGCTCGCGCAACTTTTCCATTTCTGCCGTTGTCGGCATACGTCGTCCCTTTATCGGCGGTCCGTGTCCAGTGTGATGACCTGGCATCAGTCGCTCGCGCGGCGCTGCGAGCGCCCGTGTCGGCATTTGGGAGGGCGGGTCATCGTCAGCGAAGCAGGTCGGGCAGTTCGTAGAGCAGCTTTAGCGCGTCTGACCAACCAACGTCCGAAAACAGCCGCAGGATCTCGACGAGCGCGGCGCGGCGCGTGTTATCCTCAAAGATCGAGCGGTAGTCGGCGATATAGCGGGTGATCATCCGTACGATGACCGGCGCGGCGAGGCCTTCGTGATGATAGCCCTCGCGCGCGGCCGGGCCTGTCAGCAGCGCATGGAGCGCATCGAACACGCCGGCCGGATCGCCGGGGATCAGAAACTCGTAGAGTTCGACGAGATGATGGTGTGTGGAAGGTTCGTGTGAGGCCGCCAGCAGAGCGAGCATCGGGCGATAATCGACAAGGAACCGGTGTATGGTGTCGGGGGACGTGAGCCCGACCTTCGCCTCGCGATTGTCGGCATGCGCGCCCGAGCCGAAATAGACTTGGTTCATCAGGTGGCTGATCACCGATTCTGCCGCCTTGTAGGTGGCGATGGCGGCCTCGCGTTCGGCGCCCTCAACCGTTTCGCCCATGACCGCGGCATGGCTGGCGTCCGCAGCTGCCGAGCACGCCTCCAGAATGACCATCGCCGCTTGCTGTGAGCGATCAGAAAGCCCCGCATCGCGCTCCTCACCGCTCGCATAGCGGGCGAAGAAGGCGCCGCGTAGCATCGACAGGAAGGAGGTGAAGAACTCGCGGTGCGCGGCGGGGTCACCGACCCAAGCCTTGAGCCATTCGAGCGCGATGGCCTCTTCCTGCCAGCACCAGAGCTGCGCGGTCAGGCCGCCGAGCTGTTCGGCGACCTTGTCGCGGCCGGGCTTGTCGTCGCGCTCGACCGCCTCGCGGCGGGCGCGGACGATCTCGATGATCGCCTTGCATTTCTCGACGTCCTGCCAGGTGACGCGCGGCACGACATAGTGAAGGAAAGACGCCAACACTTCGGTGTGCGGCTCGTCACGCGCCACCTGTTCGGCGAGGTCCCACAGCCTTTCCCGTGCGACATGCCATAGCACCAACAAGCGTTGCGCGGCTTGGAGGCGGACCTGGGGCGCTGGATCGGCGAGCATCACATCGAACTTGCCGACAAGTTCGCCATGCGTTTCGCCGAAGCGCCGGGCGAGTTCGACATAGGTCTGGGCGGCATAGACGCGGACTTCCCAATTGCCCCAGCTAAGGCTTGCATCCTCGTCCTTCTGCCTGGGTTCGGGAAAGCGGCTGGCCCACAAGCGCTCGAGAATGCCCAGCAATTCGTCCAGCGATGGCAGGCCCTCGGTGCCGGGCACATAAGCGTCGGCATCGACGATGCGCTCGACGGCATTGCTTACATGCCCCCAGACGGGCTGCTCGACCTTTTCGTGAAGCGCGGCCGCATTGGCGTCGTACATGCCGATCGTCGCGAGCGTTGCCGTCCACAAGGCGCCAAGCGCAGCCGCGTTGCTGGCCGGGGGTGTCGTCTGCACTAGGTCGTAGAGCGCCTCGGACCGCGAAAGCATCTGCGCGTCCACGCCTCCCTCGGTATCGACGCCTTCGCCGGCGAGCAGGCGGCGCGTGACTCCGCGCGACGATCCCCAGCGGATCGACCCCGAGCGTGTCGGCGGATTGCCGGCCAGCTCGTTCGCCGCGGCCAGTTCCTCGCGCAGCGCACGCATGGGATCGGTCGCGATCGCGTCGGCATCGATCAGCGACAGGAAGCGGCTTAGTGTGCGGCGCCACCAGCGCTGCTCGGCCTCGTCGGTAAACAGATCGGGCCGCAGCGCTTCGGCCTCGAATGCCGCCCGCTCGGAACGCGGACGCGACGGATAGACCGCGGCCAGAAGGCGGACCGCGTCGCGGACGATGTCGCCATGGGCCAGGATCGTGATGTTGCATGCGAACGGCCACAGCAGGTCTGCGACCTCGCCGACGCGCTCGGCGCCGACGCCGAGGATCCGCGTCCATATTGCCGGCCCGGCATAGCCGGCCGCCGCCGCACCGACCGTCTCGGCAAAGGCGGCGGGCGAGCAGCCGCGCAGATGCGCGACGAACTGCGCGAGCACATCGTCGTCCTGCGTGCCGTGACGTTCTTCGGTGTCGTCCCAGGCTCTATACTCATGATCGTGGCCGAGCAGGTCGAACGGCGCGCGGCCCGGCACGACGACTTGTTCGCGATCGTCGCCCAAGGGCATCGCGCGATTGGTGTCACCGAGCGATGCCTCGACGATCGCGCGCGTGCCGAGTGGCACCGACAACTCAAGGAGGCGCGTGACCCGCCGGCCCAGATTGTAGCGGCAGTGACGGTAATCCTGACTGCGGTTGGACGAGAGTGGCATGATCCGGCTTGCCTGCCCGCCCATGAACGAGGTGCTGTTATCGGTGATGTCGCGTGAGTAAAGGACGCTGTAGATCTCGATTGCGAAATCGGCGTCGGCTCGCGCGATCGGCATGATCTGCTCGGAAAGCCAGGTCGCTTCCTTGTCGGCATAGGCTGAGAAATGCGGATCGCGCAGCATGCGGTCGAGCAGCGCGCGAGATGCCGCGGGATCGGAGGCGAAGCTCTTGCCGACGAAGCGGATGGCGTTGGTCGCGGTCTGCTGCATGGGCGGCTCGGTGGCCCAGGCAAAGGCGAGCAGCGCCCGTGCCGCGCGGCCGAAGACCTCGAGCAGCTCCGCCTCAGCAAGGTCACCCTTGTCGAATAGTGTGTGGAGCAGGAACCGCGTCGCGTCTGAAAGGTCGCGCGAACCGGTCGCGATCGCTGCATCGGCGACCCGTGCCCAAGCGACCGCCTCGCTCGCCACAACGCTGCCGGCTGTGTCGACCGCAAGCCCGACAAAGCGGGCCAGTCGCGAAAGCATCGTCGCCAGCGTTTCCTCACTCGGGCGGGCTGCAATCAACGCGACCAAGCCCGCGACGTCGGCGGACGTTGCAACGCGCTCGATCGCGGTGCGCAGCGCGACATTGGCAAGCACTGGATCGACCGCCGGCTCAGCGTAGATATCGGCGACGAGCTGCCAGACCTGTGCCTTGCCGTCGGTGTCTTGGCGCCATAGCCGCTCGATCGCGAAGCGCAGGGCCGGCGCCAGCATCAGCGCAATCGAGCTGTCGCCTCCGAGCTGGCCAATCAGTCGGACCGGGTCATCCCATTCGAGGAAAAAACGACCGGCGACATGGTCGAACAGAACATGATGAGCAAAGCTGACAAGATCGCCGGATTCCGTCAGAACGCCAGTCTGAATAACTGCGTCAAGCTGACTATGTCCGACCACGACCTTGCGTACCGCGAGCCTGCGCCGGGTCACCATCGCGCCGACCGTCATTGCCGTCGCCTGATGCAGGGCAGTGCTAGTGAGCCGGCGATCCTCATAGGCATCGATGAGGTCAGATTGCGTGGCAACCGTGCGGATGCTGTCGGGGCTGGCGCCATCGGCGAGCAATTGCGCTGCGAGCGAGAGGTTAAAGACGTTACGCAGCAGGTCGCGCAACTTGCCGGGTGCGGCGGCGAGCAAACTGCCGAGATCTGCTGCAGTGGCACCCGCAGTGTCGAGATCTTTGTCCGCCAGCCGCGGCACCTGAAAATGCCGTACATTCGCCAAACCTGCCTCGGCGAAGGCCGGATTGGGCGGCGATCCCGGCATGGCGTCGCGGAACCGTCGCCCATTGCGCAGATCGAAGGTGCGGATCGATGCAATGACGGTCCAGTTCGTGCCAGACGCACTAAGTGTTTCAATCAGCTGCGCGAACACGCCTTCAGCCGGGCCACCGCGCGCAGCATCGAGCGCGTCGATGATGATCAGCTTGGCACCTGAACCCGGCGCAGCGTCCAGCACTTCAACCAGCGGGTGCTCCAGCCCCAACTCGGACTGAAGATTTGCAGCGATGGCAACACCGGGGAAGCGGTCAACCGAGAGGAACACAACCATATCGCCGACCGCGCGGCGCGCCTCGGCGAGTGCCACCAGAGCACCGGTCTTGCCCGCGCCAGGTTCGCCGATGACGATGAGCGAGCCCGAATCAACCGCTGCACTAAGGGGGCTATCGCTCACTCGCGCGATAGGTATGCCGCCGGCGATCGGCAGGCGCCTATGACCTGCGAGACGGATTAGTTCGGCGTTAGTTGCCTCCGACAATCGCCGGAGATCGGCGGTATAGTCAGCCGCGCCCACGTCATTATGGCCGAGCCGACGAAGCTCGCGCAGCAATCCGGCGCGATCCGCGGGCGCGCCGCTGCCGATCATGCCGCGGATGATGCTCTTCAGGTCGCGCAGCGGCGCCTCGCCGGCGGCTTCTGAACCGTAGAGCCTCGCGCCAAGTAGCCGCGACGCTTCACGCCAATTGTCCTCGCCCTCGTTCATCGAGAAACGCGAGACGCGGAACACGCGTGCCATCTTTACCAGATCATCGTCGGTCGGTGGCGGCGCGGACATCGACGCAAATGCGGTTCGGGCGTGTGCCTCAAACAGATCGAGCGCCTCTCGCTCCTCCTTCGATCGTCCCGCCTTAGTGGTACTCCAGTGGCCACCCAGGTCGAAGGCACGGCAGCCGCGTTCGAGCGCATCGAGCGTGCGCGGCGCGTCCGCCGCGACAGCCAGTACCGCGCGCGCCTTCTTTGAATCGATCTCGACGCCAGCACTGCGTGCATCGACCATCAGCCGCGCAAGTTGGCCGATGGTTTTGCCAAGCGGGCTCTTGGCGCTCTTTGCGAGGCCAGCACTAGTCTTGCTCTGCAGGTCGATGCCGCTGGCATCGTCCTGATCCAGCCGGATGTCGTCGAGCCCTTCGCCGGTTTCAAGCTGAATCGTCGTTGGCAGCGCCACATTGGCGAGACCGAAGTGTCCGCCGACCGGCATGCGCGCCAGCAGATGGGCAGCGAGCCAGGTCGCGACCTCGGCCTGGAAGGCCATCCCGGCTTCCGTCGCCCGCCCACCGGCGTTCATTCTAGATGTCGGTGGAGTTTCGCTAGCCAATTGCATCATCCTAAAGACATGAAGTCGAAGATATTGTTGGAACTGACAACATCCGCAATGTTGTTGACTGCGGAGGGTCAGGGTTGCCACTTCCGACCGCATTGGCTGCCATTTCGATACCGCACCAGTTTCCGTACAGCGTTATCTGAATGGACGTCTGCTTTTGGGAGGCAGGCGCTCGGCCCTGCAAGTCGTCCATCGGGTATTTTCGCCCCCTCAAGGTGGCAGCCGCTACTGGAAGCTTGCCTGATAGCTGGTCGCCATCAGCGACACATGCGCCTCCAAGGGCGGCCGCAGCTCGAACGCCTTCGGCTCTCGCGCGAAATTCCACAACCGCACTAGCCGCCAATCGCGCTCACGCTCCTCCGCAACGGCCAGCTCATTGCGCGTGATGTGAAACGGCGTGCGCTCCCAGCCATTGGTCGTCTTCACCTCGATCAGCCGATCGCTGCCGTCGATGTCGAAGCTCAGGATGTCATAGCCGGCACCATCGCCATCGACATCCGATACCCAGCGGATGCGATTGGCGAGATCGGTCCGGCCGGCGGCGAGTAGGTTGGCACGCTCGTGGGCGAGAACGCGCTCCTCGCCCGCTCGACCCAGAGCCCGATTGCGGGCATCACGCTCAGCCACGTCGTACTTTCGGGCGATGGCGGTCATCTGCTCGAGTTCGTCGGGCGGCGGCGCATTGCTGTGCGTCGGTGGCGGCCCGATCCACAGCATTGCTTCTTCCCGAAGCGCTGACAGCGACGGTCCGATTGCCATCCGCGCGGCTGGTGCGAGCCAATCCGGATGACGCTGGAGCCAGCGCACCACCGCATCGACGAGCGAGGTCTGGAAATTGAACGCCGGTTTGTAACCCGGGATCCAATCCTCTCCGAGTCCTTTGAGAACCGCACTGATGTTCTGGTGCTTATATTCGATCGAGCCGCGGGGCCGATCGATCACCGCCTGAAGCACGCGGTTATGTTCAGCCTTGCTGTAGGGCCGCCCGGCAATGTCATCGCCAAGCATCGCGAAATAATCCGCCACGATCGCATCGTTCTGCTCGTCGGACCAGTCACCGGCCATGGCAGATCCAGATCGCACCGGCCAAGCTAGAAGAGGCCCGGATCATGCCAGCAACTGCGCCGGCACACCGAGCGCCGGTCCGGCCTCGGCAAGCCGCTGGTCAAGCGTGTGCAGCGTGGCGCCATGCTCCGACGCGGCGGCAAGATGCAGCGCATCGCCGGCGCGAAGACCCAAGGTGTGCTGATCGGCAAACCGCGCCGCTGCCCGAAATTGCCCACCCGTCACGGGCAGTACCGTGAAGCTCTCGGCGACCAGCTTGTTGAACATGGCAAGCGCCGCCGCGCGTTGCTCGAGGCTCATCTGCCCGGTTCGAAGCTTGATCGCCATGGCCGACGACATCTCGGTGATGGTCCAGTCGCTGATCAGAAGCTGCGCCGGGTCCTGCTCGGCCAGCCAGGCTTGAACGCGCGGCGTCATCGCTTCGTTGGAGAGCGCCGCGACGATCAGCGACGTGTCGAGATAGAGCATCAGTAGCGGTCGCCATCCCGCATCGACCGCACGAGATCGGCGGCACCCTGGGATTGGGGCGGCATCGCTGCCGTCAGCGACTTTAGCAGTGCGGCATCGATCGGCTTGCGCGGCCTGGCGACGGCGGTAAGCCGCGCGACCGGCTTGCCGCGACGGGTGATGTCGATTGAATCCCCCGCTTCGACCCGGTCGACCAGTTCGCTCAGATGGGCTTTGGCATCCGCCAGATTGATCGCATCCATGTCACGCTCCTGACCATGTAGATGGTCATATAGCGTGTTGAGCTTAAGAATTCCAGCAGGAGGTTTGTCAATGCGGCATGTTCTCACCCGGCAGCAGCTTTATGACATGATCTGGGAACGCGCCGTATCTAAGGTGGCGCCCGAGCTCGGCATCTCCGATGTGGCGATGCGCAAGCAATGCGTGAAGCACGCAATCCCCTTGCCGGATGCGACCTATTGGGGACGGCTGCATGCCGGGCGCCCGATCAAGCGTAAACCGTTAGGTGTCGCGCCAAAGGGCGTGAGCGATCGCATCGTGATCGATGCCCGCGCGAAGCCACCAGCGCCCGAGCCTGTCGAGGCGGCGATCGCGGTCGCCAGACAGGCGGTGGAAGCTGTCGCCGTACCGGAGAAGCCGCACCCACTCGTCGCCAAGACGTTTGCCGCAGCAAGGAAGGCCGAGCCGGATCGCAATGGCGCGATCACCGGCCTTGGCGGGGAGGTCTTCCGGATCCGCGCGCACCCCGACACGCTCGATCGTGTTGGCGCCTTCCTGAACGCGCTGGTCTACAACGCCTTGGCCCGTGGCCATCGGTTCGAAGCCGGACGTGAGGGCCTCGAAATGGTCGTCGACGATGAAGCGATCGGCTTTGCCATCTATCAGACCATCCGCCGGTCGCTCCATGTCGCCACGGAAGAGGAGACCCGCCGGCGAGAGCGCTGGGATGCCCGCCATCGCAATGATTGGGACAATTGGGATAAGCGTCCCTCTATTCCCTATTATGACTTCACGCCGACCGGCGAGATGGCGATCGAGATCGCAGGCTGGTCTCGGTATGAAAACGCCCAGCGGCGGTTCGCCGACACCCGCGCACGCAAGATCGACAGCCGGATCGATGAAATGTTGGTCTCGTTCGCCGCGTTCGCGGCCGGCAGGAAGATGGAGCGGGAAGAAGCACGGGAACGGGCGCGGCTCGAGGAGATCGCCCGCCAGCGGCGCGCCGAACAGGCACGGCTTGCCAAGCTCGAACAGCAGCGGGTGGAATATCTCGATCGCAAGCTTGTGCAGGCGCAGGAGCGAGATCGGCTACGGACGTTTCTGACGACGCTTCGCGCTGACCAAGTCTCCGAGGAAGCATCCGCCATGCATGCTTTCATCGGATGGGCTCGGCAGCGGTTGGAGAAGATGGACGCCCAGTTGCAGCTTGCGACGATTGCCGATGAGGTAGCCGGCATGGAAGCCTTCGCGCCGGAGGGCGATGTCGACAGCTAAGCAGGATAGTACGGCGTCGGCTCAGTCGGCCGATTCTATCGAGGATCGAACTCAACTGCCGCGATCGTCAGCAACATCCGCTGCATCCAGGCCGGCGCCTGACGGACCGATGCACCCAGCCTCTTCTTGTCGGCTGCAGACAATGATCGGGCAGCGATCCGAACGACATCACCGGCTCGTGTCGGACCGAGATGGCGAAGGGCCTGCACGACAGTGCCTGCCACGCTTCCTGGCAGCATCAGGTGCTTGGGCGAGGCATGGCGCAGATCGATCACACGCTTTCCCAGAACGACCCGCCGGGATGGTCCGTCGGTCAGATAGTCGCTCTGGGCTGGCACCTGGGGCGTCAGCCCGAGCAGGTGGGCAGCACGGGCGCCGGCGATCTGCACCTTCGACCCTGTCTCCCGCGCCAATGCCCGTGCGACATGGTCCGGGTCAGGGGAAAGTGGCCCCAGCCGCGGATGGATCTTGGGGAGATCGTAGAGGCCTCGTGCCAGACGGCGCAGCTTGCCGTTCCTTGCGAGACGAGAGAGAGCCTGATCGACAGCGGCGCGCTCGGCGAGGTCCAGGAAGTCGCTGGGCGTGAACACGCTTCCTCGTCCGCGGGTCTGAGCGCGGGCGATAATCTTGTCGGCAGTCGAGGAGCTCGGCTGATCCACGTGTCAGAAAATATGCTATATTTTTCTGACACACAACAACGCCGCATCCTACCTCCTGAGGAGGCGGATGGGACCACCGCACCCTGAGATGCGGTGGTCCCTGTATCAACTCGCTGAGCCGTCTGTCAGCCTTACCGGCCGGGTCTTGCGCTGATGGACATTGGGACCCGGCGCGATCTTCGCTCGGCCTTCAATATAGGTCTGGCGGCGGTGCTCCAGCCACGTTTCGACTTCTTCCAGGTCCCAAACCACGCATCGCGGCGTGAGATTGAAGCGGCGAGGAAAATCACCGCGCTTCTCCATTTCGTAGATCGTGCTGTCGGCGAGCGGCACGATCAGTCGGAGTTCATGCCGTCGGATAGTTCGTGGCAGCCCCGTCAGCACGGTTGCGGGGCCGGAATACCCGACCGGGTCTCTATCGTCGTCATCCTGATACGGCATCATCAGAACGCGCACGCGGCTTGGTTTTTGGTCATGTTTATCCTCCTGTGGTTGGAGGATTTGTGATGGAGGCCAGGCCTTGCGCGTTCGCGTACGCGCCGGAATCCGACGACGCTGACGGTACTTTTTGCCGCGATCCGAATCCGGGCCTCAGAGCTGGAGCAGCGCGCAAAGAGCCGATAGTAGTCGATAGATGGCTTGCGGAGATCGGCCGAAATCCCTCAACGATATCAACAGCGTAGGTTTCTGACGGGTCCTGAGCCGGTAGTACTCGAGCGAAAAAATATTTTCTTCAATGATTTCATATGGTTGATATGGACCAAAACAATCGAGTGGGAGTGAGTTTCCTATTTCATCGCATCTTGGGGTTGTAGGCCTTTCTCCCCTACAATACTGATGTGAAGAAACCGTCTTCTGTCATAATCTCCGACATATGATGAAGATCTTTCAAAGTTTAGGTCGTTACCAAGCGCGTACTTGATGGAATCAAGCACCTTCTTGAAGGCGTTATCAATTCGAGCGTTTGAAGCAGTTATTCCTGTTGATAATGCGGAAATGATGTTGGAGAATTGAGTGTTGCTCGTAAGGCTGCTTGTGAACTTTACTAGAGGATAAAGTCTGTATCTTACGACATTACGCCCAGTAATTATGGAGAGATTATCGGGAACATTCCAAGAGAATCTATCTGAATTACCTGACCCTTCGAGGAAAACCAACTCAACACGATTGTAATGGCGGATGATGTCTGCTGCTTCCGCCAAACTGACGAATTGTCGATCCATAACAAACGAGGTCTTATTTTCATTTATTCGACCTATATTTACCAGGGCAGCCTGAGCAGCTAATGTCTCACCAACGTTATTAGCATTTCGAAATATTCGATCTTCTTGCTCCTTTAGCCAAGCTTCGTCATGTAAGGGTGTAAAGTAGTCAGAATCCTCGCGACTTGCTCGGACGGCGCGTCCTTCGATTGCGCCGAGGATTCCACGCCCAGCAAAGTTTACGAATATCCCCTTCTCATATACCGCTAAGGCACCGTCAGCATCTGCACCCCAATTGAGAAGCGCTCGCCCGATGACTATTCCATCCTTATGTACCGGACTTAGTCGTTGCTCGGCTTCATCGGGCGAAACGCCGAAACTTCTAGTCCCTTGTGCTTTAGCAAAGAAATTTACAAACCCAGAGCGGTCAGCAAGTTGCCAATTGGGTAAGTTAGCGACTTCTCGCTTTCCCTCAAATTCAACATACACCTTAATCTGAAGGAGGCCGCAGAGAAGTCCTACCACATCAAGCCAGGACCTCTGTCTGTTAATGGAGTTCCGCAGGCGGCGAGGAAGATGCGCGTAGGAGCCAAGTGAGCTTATTTCTTGAGAGCTTAATACGTTCTCGACTTGATCAGATGAAACTTTAAGACAAACCTTTGTTTGATTCTGTCCAAGTTCTTCATCCTTGTGAGCATTTCTCAAGATTGGCCTTCGCCCTAATCCCCCCGAGAATTGCAAAATCTTAGTATCAGATCGGCTTGCAGAGAACGGACGGCTCGCAATAGAAACGTCGTCAGCCCACATAAATACCGAAAAGAATCCAATCCCATAACGTCCTCGGGGCTCACGGAAATTCGCTTGTAATCCCGGGTATTCGACACGTGCAAGGGAAGATTGCCAAAAAGACTTCCCGAAATCTATGAGTGGCCCTGTTAAGACTCTCTCCGACATGCCTATACCATTATCTTCGATAGATATATCAAACGAACCATCTAGTCCGGCATTTATCTTGATTGTAATCTTTCCATCGTCTACGTTGAAATCTTTATCTACAGCACAACGAGCTTCAATCGCGTCAGCAGCGTTCTGGATCAATTCTCGTAGTGGAGCGCGGCTTGATGAGTATAAATCGTTGCCACCCAAATTTTTTGCTAAATGAGCTACATCCGAAACCATTATATCAGGTAGAACTGGCGTCCAGCCTTGAACCTGTACAAATTTTGCCAGTGCCTGAGGAAGTTTTGCCCCATCTGCACCAGATACCGCGAATAGGTTTACCTGTTTTTGCCGCAGAACCTCATCAGCGAATCCTAATTCTTGATCAACAACTTTTATTGTATCCCACGCTAACTGCCAAGCGTCTACTTCATCTATACCAAAATAAGAACTAGATGTGTAGCGTAGTTTGCCGTCAACCGCCCGTGGTTTCGCGATCTTGCTTTGAAATCTCCAGTGGATTTCGGCAATACCTTTAGGGCGATTCATAGCGAAGAGTAGTTTAGGTGCTCTTCGGCTGTCGATGTGAGCGGCGTCGGCGCATCTTAATAAAAGTGCTACTTTGACTTTATCGACCGTCCATTCATGGTGGTGATTCGGATGGGCGTTCAAAGCAACACCCAGTTTGGCGACGACTTGTGAACCGTCCCAGTGATGGCTTGCTGCAATTTGGCCAATCGTTTCGCCAAAGAAGTCGCGAAGATTGCTTTGTTCTAGTAGATACTCTGGATCCTGCGAATTCGGTGCTGTCCATTTCCTCCTAATTAAATTGTCGGCGGCAGACGCGTGCAGGTCCCGCAAAGAGGAGGTCATGGCAATGTCTAAAAAATCCTTCCGGCGCAGCACCTCCTCTTTGCTGACGTCATCCCCTATCTTGAGCTCACGACGTGCGGCAACGTAATTGTCCTCCCAGACGGGGGTCTTCTGCAGATCATCTAAACCGTTAGAATATGCCGCCAAGGTCATTCCAGCGTCGTGAAATAGAATAGATCCGCCGAAAACAAACGCTTCGGCGGGATTCAATTTATGATCGGGGCCCGCGATTATATCGGCTATTTCCCATAATGCATCAACGTGATTGATGTCGTGGACTGTATAATCCTTCATGTCCCGAGATATAAGTCCTAATATCGGAATTATTCTTGCTCGAAGACTTAGCAATGACATCTCCAATTTGAGACGTTCTTGGTCCCAACCATCTCCCTTAGCCGCGAACGCATTCTGCCAGATTATGCTCTGCTTGATCCCATCTTCCGACACTTCAGCCCTCGTCCAGATTTACTCAGCACATCGATCATAAGAAAGCGACCGTAGAATGACAAACATCACTCAGCGCTTTCTATAAATTGCTTAAAGGCCCGCGCATACAACTACTTACTTATTTATCGAATAATATCTTAAATCCCACCGGTGAACTCGTGGTGCATCGGGGGGAATTCCGCTAACGAGAACTTGAACTATGGGGACCGTCTCTTTGTGCAAAATTTCAGTCTACATATCGGATCACTGGGATGTATCAATGGAACTGACGTCAGATCTCTCCACCCTCCAGCGCGATGGCATCGTCGGCTGCAAGGGTGCGCTGCCGCGCGACATGGTGGAGCGGCTGCGCGAGGACATGATGACCGCGTTCTGGGAGGCGATCCGCCGGCCGGGCGGGGCGATCGGGCGCGGGCCGCGGCGCTGGTACGTGGAGCTGCACCCCGAGGCGCTGACCGATTTCGTGGCGCTGGCGACCCATCCCTGGATCGCGGCGATGGCCGAGGGCGCGCTGGGGCCGGACTGGCAGATCGTGGAGGTCGGTTTCGACACGCCGTTCCAGGGCGCCAAGGACCAGCCCTGGCACCGCGACTTCCCCTCGCCGCGCGAGAGCTACGAGGACCGCCGCATCACCTCGCTCGCCTTCAACATCACCGGCGTGGACGTGACGGAGGATATGGGCCCGTTCGAGGTGGCGCCCGGCACGCAATGGGACGATGGCCGCGAGTGGAACCACGAGATGTTCCCCGACAAGGCGCTGTGGCCGCGCTTCGCCGAGCGCGGGGTGCGCAAGTTCCCCCGCATGGGCGACATCTCCTGCCGTTCGGCGCTCACCGTGCATCGCGGCACCGCGCACCCGTCGCCGATCGCGCGGCCGGTGCTGGTGCTGGGCGTGGACGCGCCGGGGGCGGGGCATGCGGAGATGCACGACCTGATGGTGACGCGCGCCTTCCACGAGGCGATGCCCGAACAGCTGCGCGCCCACCTGAACTGCCGGGTGGTGGACGAGCTGGTGCCGGTGACGCAGAAGCACGACATCGAAGGGCTGGTGATGGGCTGACCCGCCCGGAAACGGCGCGGGGGCACTCGCCGCCCACGCGCCGCCCCGGCATCGTCGGCGCGGGCCGGGCCGCCGGACGCGGCTACCGCCGTGCTTGCGGGCGGCCCATCAAGCTCCGGTGAGGCCGGCGCCCGCCCCGGACGGGGCGGCGCCGGGGCGGGCGGGGCAGAAATGCGGGGCGCGGAAGGCTCGGGCTTCCGTCCGCGCCCGATCGCCGTCGTTGCCCGTCGCCCCGGGTCCGGGCGCTCCCGATCCCGTGTGCGCCCGGCCGCCGAACCGCCGGGGGCGGGCGCGTTCGCTTCCCGTGGCCCGCGTTCCGGCGAGCCCGGACGAGGAACAGCATCATGACCACACGATCCGTCGCGCGCCGGCTGGCCTGGTTCGGCATCGGGCTGGGTCTCGCGGAACTGCTGGCGCCGCGCGCCACCGCGCGGGCCGCGGGCCTGCAGGGGCGGGAGAAGCTGGTGTGGCTGTTCGGCGTGCGGGAGATCGCGACCGGCGTGCTGGTGCTGCGCGCGCGCGATCCGCGCACGGCGCTGTGGGCGCGGGTGGGCGGCGACCTGCTGGACGGGATGCTGCTGTCGCGCGCGTTGAAGCGGGGCCGGCCCGGACGCGGGCGGGCGGTGCTGGCGACGCTGGTGGTGGCGCCGGTGGCGGTGCTGGACCTCTGGTATGCCCGCCATGTCCGGCATCTGGGCAAGCGCGTGGTGGGCTGACGGCGGGACGAGCCGGTGTCGCCGGGCGCGGATCGGACCCGCGAGCACCGGAGAACGGGATCGGTCGCGTGAACCCGACGCCGGGATCCGCCCCGGCGGCTCGCGCCGGACGCCGGGATCAGCCCGCCCGGCGGCCGCGCGTGCGCACCTGCTGGCGCAGCACGCCCTCGATCCAGTCGTTGATGCGCGCGGTGGTGTCCTCGGCTTCCTCCGTCGCCTTGTAGGTCTCGGGGAAGCGCAGCGACAGCCAGCGCCAGGCCACCAGCCGCTTGTGGCGCTTCTCCGCTTGTTCCAGCTCCTCCCGGCTGGCGCGGTCGGGGGCGGGGAGGCGGCCGATGCCGGGCGGCGGCACGGTGCGGCCGGCGGCGTGCTCGTGCGCCCAGGCGGCGAGGCGGGGTATGCCGTTGTCGCGGTCGTCCACCGGGCACATGGCGTAGACCCAGCGGGTGGTGAGATCGAGCCCGTCGATGCCCTCGGTGGCGGTGGCGATGCTGAAGGCCTGCCCCATGTCGGCGAGGCGGTAGTTCGGGTCGTCGCGGCGCAGCACCGCGCGGCGGATGCGGGCCAGCACCCCGAACAGGCTGTCGGAGCCGATCTCGGCCGCCACCGCGCGCACGATGTCAGCGTCGGGCTGCACCAGCGGGCGGAGATCGTCGGCCTCGGCGGGCGGGGAAGCGAGCATGGTGCGGATGAAGGAGGGCGAGCCGGCGCCGGCCAGCACCGCCACCACGCCGGCCTCGTGCATCCCGTAACGCCCGGCACGGCCGCCGATCTGCTTGATTTCCTGGGCCAGCAGGTCGCGGTTCTTGGTGCCGTCGAACTTGCTCAGCGCGGAGAACACCACGCGGCGGATGTTGAGGTTGAGTCCCATGCCGATGGCGTCGGTGGCCACCAGGATGTCGGCGTCGCCGTCGTTGAAGCGGGCGGCCTCGGCGCGGCGCACCTCGGGGCTGAGCGCGCCGTACACCACCGCCACCCGACGGCCGCGCGCCTGCAGGGCGGCGCGCAGATCGAGCACGTCGCGGCGCGAGAACGCGATCAGCGCGTCGCCGCGGCCGAGATCGCCGAGCTTCACCGGGTCCCTGGCCGCCACCAGCGGCCCCTTGCGGTCGAGCCGGATCTCCTCGAGCGGGTCGTCGCACAGCGCGGCGATGCGCTTGACCATGGGCACGCAGTCCGGAGCGCCCAGCACGAACAGCTCGCGCGCGGGCGCGCCCATGATGGCGGCGGTCCAGGCAGCACCCCGGTCGGGGTCGAACAGCATCTGCGCCTCGTCCACCACCGCCACGTCCACCGGGGCGTGCATCGGGCACATCTCCACCGTGGCGGCGAGGTGGCGCGCGGTGGGGTCGGTGATGCGCTCCTCGCCGGTGGACAGCGAGGCGGGCGTGCCGCGGCTGAGCAGCGACTCGCGGAACTCGTGCGCCAGCAGCCGCAGCGGCGCCAGCGCCATGCCGCTGTCGGCGCCGGCCAGCCGGTTCAGCGCGGTGTAGCTCTTGCCGGAGTTGGTGGGGCCGGTGACCAGGATGATGCGGCGCTTGAGGGCGCGGGCGGTGCGGAAATGCGCGGCGTAGCGGTCCAGCGCCGCCACCCGCGCCACCGCCTGGTTGGCCGCCTTGCCGCCGCGCGGCACGGCGGGCAGGGAGCCGGGCTCGGGGAAGCGCAGCAACTCGCGCTCGTCGGTCCGGCGCGTGCGACGCTCCCGCCAGCCGCCCTCCGCCGCCTCTTCCGCGCGCCCGGACCGCGTCCAGTCGTCCCCGATCCTGTCATCCCCGGTCCGGGCGGCGGGGTCCGCCGCATCCCCGCCAAAGCGCCGGCGCGATCCGGGACGGGCATCCGCCTCGCCGGGCTCGTCGCCGGCGCCGAGCGGCCGGCGGCGCGCGGCCGCATCGCTACCGGCCATGTCGTCGCGCACGGGATCCTCGGCGAGCGCGTCGCGCCAGGTACGGCCGGCGGCATCGGGGGAAATGCCGCGCTCACGTGGCCGGCCGGTCTCCCGCTCGTCGCGCCCCCGGTCGCGCCCCTGGTCGCGCGCGCTGCGGGGAGCCAGCGGGTGGGTGCGCCAGCCATCGAGCGCCGGGCGCAGCGCTTCGAGCTCGGCCGGATCGAAATCCCAGCGCTCCGACCCGTTGGGGCCGGCGCCCGGCACCCGGCGCGCCACGGGAAGCCGGCGTTCGGCGATCCAGCGCATGGCCTCGGCGGGAGTGCAGCCGAGGATCGCCGGCACCTCGCGGAAGCCGACCAGCGACCGTTCCCAGTCGCGCAGCCGGCGCATCTCCTCGCGGCGGCGGGCGCGGGCGCCGGTCTCGGCCCGTTCGCGCTTGGCGCGGCGCTGTTGTTCCACCGCGCGCGCGTCGCGCAGGAACGCGGCGTCCTCGTTCTCGCCGAACGCGCGCGCGACCTCCTGCGCCAGCGTCTCGTGCTGCGGCGCCGACAGCACGCGGCCGCCGGCGTCGAACACCTCCGCCAGCACCAGCTCCAGCGCGCGGGCGGGATCGGGAGCGGTGTCGCGGAAACGGTCGCGCAGCACCGCGTCCAGCGCGCCCAGCAGCGCCTGGTCGTCCGCGACCGGATCGGCGGTGCGCGCCGCCGCCTCGGCCGCGTCCTCGCGCCGGACCCACAGGCGGCCGGCGCGCTGGGTGCGGTCGATCAGCCGCCCGGTCCAGTTCTTGCGGCGCACCTCGCACAAGGCGGCGGCCACCGTGTCCCGGTCGGCCGGCAGCCGGCGCGACACCAGCCGCAGGAGGCGCGGCAGTTCCGCGCTGTCCACGTCGAGGCCGGACGCGTCGATGGCCTGTTCGGCCGGGGAAATGCTCATGCGCACGGGCGTAGCAGGCGCGACGCCGGAAAGCGACGTGGTGGTCCCTCGGCACGACGTGTCCGGTCCCGAAGACGGGATCGTGACGCGGGAGGGCGGGGAGGAAGCGCGGCGGTCGGGGCGCGGGATCATCCGGCCGGCGGCCGTGGCCCTCGCGATGGACCGGGAGATCGGCGGCCACGCGGCTGCCCCGGTCGGATCGGGTGGCGGCCGGGCGAGGCAGGGCGCGGCAATGGAGGGGACACCTCGGCATCGTCTGTCACGTCGGCCGTACTCCGGTCTGGCGGCATGCCCCGGAGGAACGACCATCGTGACCGCAACGGCGGCCGGACGACGGCGGACAGCCGAAGGAAACCGGGAGCCGGACGAACCGAGAAAGGGTATCGCGATCCGGCGGCGAGGGTCCCCGGTGCGACGCGGGGGACGGTCCCGTCCGGCCCCGGGGAGGTGCGGAGCGCCCCGACCGGCGGCGGCTCGCGGACGCCGGACGAAGGTCATGGCCGCCCGCTGCGCTCGTGCAACGATCGGGGCGTTTCGCGACATGACTCGCCGGATTTTCCGTGGGTGCCGCCGGCTCCGCGCTTGCGAAATCCCGGCCGCCCGGACCTGCCCGTCCGCGCGACTCGATTCACGCGACAGTGACCCCTCGGAAGGCATCTCCGCCCCCGGCCGCAAGCCGCTGAAACCTCTCCTGTTTGCGCTTGAGCGTTGCCGGCCGGGCACGGGAACACAACATTATCTAGCGGTGGGGCTGGCAAACGGACGCCAGATGTAGCGTAGTGAGGCCCGACGGACGGGATGGCCGGGGTCGCCGCGGAGAGCGGTGCCGGAGGCCTTCCCGCCCCCCGAATCAGGCCGCCGGATGGAGAGACACCGCATGACCCTGCGCGATGGGGACACCGCGACTCGCGACGGCGAGACCACGAGCATGGAGGCCCGCATGGGAGCCGACGGAACGATCGCGTCCCTGCACGCCGAGACGCTGGACCCCGCCCGGTCCGGCCTGAACGAGGGCGCCGACGGCCAGGGGATGCTGGTCGACGTGGTGCAGATGGAAGGCAAGCACGCTGTGCGGGTGGACCGCTCGCGCGATTCGCTGCTGACCGATTTCGGCAAGGCAACGCTGGACAACCGATACCTGCTGCCCGGCGAAAGCTACCAGGACCTGTTCGCCCGGGTGGCCTCGTACTACGGCGACGACCAGGCCCACGCCCAGCGCCTCTACGACTACATCTCGCGGCACTGGTTCATGCCGGCAACGCCCGTGCTGAGCAACGGCGGCACCACACGTGGCCTGCCGATCTCCTGCTTCCTCAACGAGGCCAACGACAGCCTCGAGGGCATCGTCGGGCTGTGGAACGAGAACGTGTGGCTCGCCTCCAAGGGCGGCGGCATCGGCTCCTACTGGGGCAACCTGCGCTCCATCGGCGAGAATGTCGGCAAGAACGGCAAGACCTCGGGCGTGATCCCCTTCATCCGGGTGATGGACAGCCTGACGCTCGCCATCAGCCAGGGCTCGCTGCGGCGCGGCTCCGCGGCGGTGTATCTGCCGATCTGGCATCCCGAGATCGAGGAGTTCATGGAGATCCGCCGTCCCACGGGCGGCGATCCGAACCGCAAGGCGCTCAACCTCCATCACGGCGTGCTGGTGTCCGACGCCTTCATGCGCGCGGTCGAGAACGACGAGGAATGGGCGCTGCTCAGCCCCAAGGACGGCGCGCATATTCGCAAGGTGTCGGCGCGCGGCCTGTGGATCCGGCTGCTGACGGCGCGGATGGAGCAGGGCGAGCCCTACATCATCTATTCCGACCATGTGAACCGCGCGCGCCCCGAGCACCACAAGCTGGCGGGCCTGGAGGTGAAGACCTCCAACCTGTGCGCCGAGATCACGCTGCCGACCGGCACCGACCAGTACGGCCAGCAGCGCACCGCGGTGTGCTGCCTGTCCTCGCTGAACCTCGAGACCTGGTTCGAATGGAAGGACCATCCGCTGTTCATCGAGGACGTGATGCGCTTCCTCGACAACGTGCTGCAGGACTTCATCGATCGCGCTCCCGACGACATGGCGCGCGCCAAGTACGCGGCGGCGCGCGAGCGCTCGGTGGGTCTCGGCGTGATGGGGTTCCATTCCTTCCTGCAGGCGAACAACGTTCCGTTCGAGAGCGTGATCGCCAAGGTGTGGAACAAGCGCATGTTCGCCCACATCCGCGCACAGGCCGATGCCGCGTCGCGCATGCTGGCGGAAGAAAAGGGCGCCTGCCCGGACGCGGCCGATTACGGGGTGATGGAGCGCTTCTCGCACAAGATCGCCATCGCGCCGACCGCCTCGATCTCCATCATCACCGGCGCCACCTCGCCCGGGATCGAGCCGATCTCGGCGAACGTGTTCCTGCAGAAGACGCTGAGCGGCTCCTTCACGGTGCGCAACCGGCACCTCCGCCGCCTGCTGATCGAGAAGGGACGGGACACGGACGAGGTCTGGTCGAGCATCACGCTGAACAAGGGCAGCGTGCAGCATCTCGACTTCCTCAGCCAGGCCGAGAAGGACGTCTACAAGACCGCCTTCGAGCTCGACCAGCGCTGGGTGGTGGAGCATGCCGCCGACCGCACGCCCTTCATCTGCCAGAGCCAGTCGATCAACCTGTTCCTGCCGGCCAATGTCCACAAGCGCGACCTGCACCAGATCCATCTGATGGCGTGGAAGCGGGGGGTGAAGTCGCTCTATTACTGCCGCTCGCTGAGCATCCAGCGCGCCGACACGGTGAGCGACATGCTCAACAAGCCGGACGTGATGGAGCGGGAAGCCGGCAGCATGCCGCCCGTGCAGGCGACCAAGCCCACCACCGACTATGAGGAATGCCTCGCCTGCCAATGAGCGGGGCCGCCGGCTGATTCCGGCCGGCGGGTCGTGACGATGGGACACGTCGTGCGCGGCGTGTCTTGCCCGTGATCGGGGGCCGGTGATCGGGACGGGTCATCGGAAAACGGATGCGCGCGGTACGGGCGCGCGACATGGTGGGTTCGATGCGTCACGACGGGTCCGGCAGCCTTTCCGCATCGCACGCGAGGAAACGCCTTTCGCGCGGCGAACCGGGGCAGGAAGGACGGGGCGGCAGCGCGCCGCTCACGAGGCTGCGGCGGGCCGGCGTACTGCTGCTGTCGCTGGCCGCCGCCGGTTGCGCGCGGGAGCCCACCGGACCGATCGTCGGCGACTGGCGCGGCAGCCAGCCTTCCATCGTCATCTGGTATCGCACCGTGACCGAGCTGGTGCTCAAGGGACCTCCCACGGCGATGAGCGGCACCTACGAGCTGGCGAACATCACGCCCGGCCTGCTGGCGGGCAGCGGCGGCGGTTATCGCCGCTGGTCCGACCGCTGGGAGGTCCGGATGCTCCGCGACGCCGACAACAAGCCCTACGAGGTCATCCATTTGTTCAACGCGCCCGGCATCCAGCGGCCCGACTACGCCCTCACCACCGACGGGCTGCTGATTCCGGTGGACGATGTCCGGCATCCGGATTTCTCGGCCGCGGCCCGGCAGATCGCGTTGTATCCCTTGCCTCGCACGGCCCACGGCTACGGGCGGCTTTGATCCGGTGACCGCCTCCCTCCACATCGTGGCTCCGGGGACGCTAGGGCCGGTGGCGACCGCCGTTCGCCCGCCATCCGGCGCAGTGCCCGAGGGCGGCCGACAGGGCGATGGGCGGGCGGGCAGCCGTGCCGATCCGGTGGCGGCGATCCGCCAGCCCCCGTCGATCGCGCGCCCGTCGATCGCTCCCTCCTCGATCGCACGCCCGTCGATCGCACCCCTGGCGTTGCCGCGCTGCGGGCGGACGGTCGGCCCGACGATCCTCGCCGCCGGTAGCCGCGCGTCATTCGGCCCGTCGGGGCGCGGCATCCTGATACCCCTGGCGGGCTCGATCATCGCGCTCTGCTCGGGCACCGCGTTCGGCCAGGGCACCGCGCTCGCGGCCGACGCTCCCCCGCTGCACCAGTTCTCCCAGGTGGCGATCTCGCCCGACGGACGCATGGTCGCGTCGCTGGAAGGCGACGTCCCGGCCGTGGAGGGCCGCGAGGTGCCGCTCGCCGTGACGGTGCGGCCGACGGAAGGGGGCGCCCCGCGCCGGGTGGACCTGCCATGCGCGGGAGCAGGCTGCACGCCCTCCTTTCTCGCCTGGGCCCCGGACGGGCGGCATCTGGCGTTCGTGCTCCGCCAGCCCGGGCAGCGGGAGCGGGAGGTGCTGGAAGCCGACCCCGCCACCGGCCGCGCGCACGTGCTGCTGCGCTTCGACGGCACGCTCGGCGCCCTGCGCTACGGCCCCGACGGCACGCTGGCGCTGCTCGCCACCGCCGGGGCGCACAAGGAACCCGGCGCCACCCAGGCCGCCGCCAGGCTTTCCGGCGAGATCGGTGCCCAGGAAGACGAGCAGCGCATCGCCACGGTGTCGGACGGGACCCTCCGCTGGCAATCGCCCCCCAATCTCTACGTCTACGAGTTCGATTGGCGGCCCGATCCGGCGGCGCCGCACCGCCTGCGCTTCGTCGGCACCGCGGCACCGGGCAACGGCGACAACAACTGGTGGACCGCCCGGCTGTTCGGCTTCGAGGACGCGGCGGCCACGCAGCTCTACGCGCCGTCCCTCGAGCAACAGCTCGCCACCCCGGTGGTATCGCCGGACGGGCGCGCCGTGGCGTTCGTCGGCGGCCTGATGAGCGATTTCGGCTCCACCGGAGGCGATGCCTTCCTGCTGCCGCTCGGTGGTGCCGGAACCACGCCCCGCAACCTCACGGCCGGCGCTCCCTTCACCGTCACCGGCCTGTCCTGGCGCTGCGGCGCCGCCGGTGGCGCCGCGACGCTGGCCGCCAGCGGCCTCCGCGGAGCGGACGGGATGCTGCTGGGGCTCGATCCCTCGGGCGGAGCGCCGCGCACGCTCTGGTCGGCGCCCCGTTCGGTGTCGACGGGGCGGGGCGCGCCGATGCCGTCCTGCGGCGCCGGCCGGATGGCCGCCATCCTCCAGGATTTCACCACCGCCCCGGAGATCGTGACCGCCGCGATGCCCCCGGGCCGGGCCGCCGGTGCTGCGATCGACTGGCGGCTCCTCACCCGCGACAACGCCGCGCAGGTGGTGGCCGCCACCGCCCGCTCCCTCGATTGGCGCAGCGACGAGTTCACCGTGCAGGGCTGGCTGTTGTCGCCCGCCGGCGCGCCGAGCGGCGCGGGCGCCCCCAAGGGGCCGATGATCGTTTCCGTGCATGGAGGTCCCGCCGCCGCGGCGGTTTCCACCTTCCTGTCGGACCGTGGCCAGACCTTGTTTCTGTTGCGGGCCGGCTACCGGGTGCTCCTGCCCAATCCGCGCGGCTCGTTCGGCCAGGGCGAGCGCTTCGCCCAGGCCAACCGGCGCGATTTCGGGCATGGCGACCTGCGCGACATCCTGCGCGGCGTCGACGCGGCGGAGGCGGCCGAATCGGTGGACGATCGCCGCCTCGGGCTCACCGGCTATTCCTATGGCGGCTACATGACCATGTGGGCGGTGACGCAGACCAATCGCTTCCGGGCGGCCGTCGCGGGCGCCGGGGTGTCGGACTGGCAGTCGTACTACGGCGAGAACGGCATCGACCAGTGGATGCTGCCGTTCTTCGGCGCGTCGGTCTATGACGACCCGGCGATCTATGCCCGGTCCTCGCCGATCAGCTTCATCAAGCAGGCGCACACGCCGAGCTTCGCCTATGTGGGCGACGCCGACGTGGAATGTCCCCTGCCGCAGACGCAGGAATTCATCCATGCGCTGCGCACGCTCGGCGTGCCGACCGAGTTCGTGGTGTATCCCGGCCAGGGCCACGGCATGCACGATCCGGCCGCCCTGGCCGACAGCCGCCGGCGCACGCTCGACTGGTTCGCGCGCTGGCTCGGGGCGCCCGGCCATCCCGCCGCCGGCACGCCGGAGCGTCATGCCGGGATCGTCCGGCCGCCCGGCACGGACGGATTCGGCACCGACGCGTCCGGCACCACCCCCAGCAAGGACCGTTCATGAGCCTGTTCATCCTCACCGGCGCGTCCCGCGGGCTCGGTGCCGCGCTTGCCGCCCGGCTGCTGCGCGACGGCCACGAGGTGGTGGCGATCGCCCGCGGCGACGATCCGGGGCTGGCGGCCGGCAGCGGCAGGCTGCACTGGATCCGGCGCGATCTCGGCGCGCTGGACGGGCTGGCCGGTTGGATGGCCGAGCTGATGGGTTCCTTCGCGGCGCAGCCTTCCCGCCTGATCCTGAACGCCGGCATGATCGAGCCGATCGCCGCCGCCAGCGCGCTGGACGACGGGGCGGTGGAGGAGCACCTGCGGGTGAACCTCGCCTCGCCGATGCTGCTGGCCTCGGGCTTCCTGCGCGCCACCGCGAACGCGCCGCACGAGCGCCGGCTGATGGCGATCTCGTCCGGCGCCGCGCGCCGGGGCGTGCCGCACTGGAGCGCCTATTGCGCGGCGAAAGCGGGCCTCGACAACTTCATCCGCAGCGTCAACGCCGAGACGGCGCACCAGCCGGATGCGGCGCCGCTCCGGGCGGCGTCGGTGGCGCCCGGCGTGGTGGACACCGCCATGCAGGCGACCCTGCGCGCGACGCCGTTTCCGGGCGACGGGCGCTTCCACGAACTGCACCAGACCGGCGGCCTTTCGAGCCCGGACGACGCGGCGGCGAAGCTGCTGGTGCTTCTGGAGCGGGACGATTTCGGAGACCGGGAGATCGCCGACATCCGCGACGCGTGAGTTTGGCCGCCCGAGTTCTTCCGCAGCTTCCATCCGATCATCGGGCCGCGAGGCCCCGCAACGGAGTTTTCCCATGGACCAGCCCATCGACGCCCGCCACGACCTGCTGACCGCCAATCCCGTCTACAAGCCGTTCCGCTATCCCTGGGCCTACGAGGCCTGGCACACCCAGCAGCGCGTGCACTGGCTGCCCGAGGAGGTGCCGCTGGCCGACGACGTGAAGGACTGGCACCGCACGCTGTCCGAGGGCGAGCGCAATCTGGTGACGCAGATCTTCCGCTTCTTCACGCAGTCGGACGTGGAAGTGAACAACTGCTACATGAAGCACTACAGCCAGGTGTTCAAACCCACCGAGGTGCTGATGATGCTGTCGGCTTTCTCCAACATCGAGACGGTCCACATCGCGGCTTACAGCCACCTGCTCGACACCATCGGCATGCCCGAGCTCGAATATTCGGCCTTCCTCCAGTACTCGGAGATGAAGGACAAGTACGACTACATGCAGACCTTCTCGGTCTCGTCCAAGCACGAGATCGCCAAGACCCTGGCCGCGTTCGGCGCCTTCACCGAAGGGCTGCAGCTGTTCGCCTCGTTCGCGATCCTGCTGAACTTCCCGCGCTTCAACAAGATGAAGGGCATGGGCCAGATCGTGACCTGGAGCGTGCGCGACGAAACGCTGCACTGCTTGTCCGTGATCCGGCTGTTCCGCACCTTCGTGCAGGAGAACCCGGAGATCTGGAACGACAGGCTGCGCTCGGAACTGGCGGAGATCTGTTCCACCATCGTGCATCACGAGGACGCCTTCATCGACCTGGCGTTCGAGCTCGGCCCGGTGGAAGGGCTCGATGCGGCGCAGGTGAAGCAGTACATCCGCTTCATCGCCGACCGCCGCCTGATCCAGCTCGGCCTCGACCCGCTCTACCAGATCGAGAGCAACCCGCTCCCCTGGCTGGACGACATGCTCAACGCGGTGGAGCACGCCAACTTCTTCGAGAACCGCTCCACCGAGTACAGCCGCGCCGCCACCGCCGGCTCCTGGGAGGAGGCGTTCGACGCCAACGTGTTCGCCGAGACCGGCACCTCCGGCATGGCCGAACTGCCGCCGAACTGACACCGCCGCGAGCCGCGGGGCGGCTCGTGCCCGGCGGCTCCGATGCCGGAACCGCCGGGGGGCCGATCCCGTTGATCCTTGTCCCCGGTGTGGCCTGCTCGCGGAGCCTTCCTCCGCCGGGCCGGCGGCCCCGGGCAGGCAACAGCTTCGGGAACGAAAAGCCATGGACCGCCCGCTGGAGATCGCCTTCCACAACATCCAGTCCTCGCCCTCTCTGGAGGAAGAGATCAGGAAGCAGGTGGAAAGGCTCGAACAGCGCTATGGGCGGCTGACCGGCTGCCGCGTGTCCATCGAGGCGCTGCACCAGCAGCACCAGACCGGCAATCTGTGCGAGGTGCACATCATCATGTCCGTGCCGGGCGGCCGCGACCTCGCGGTGTCGCACGAGCCGCACCACGCCAAGGAGCGCCGCGCGCATCCCGACGTCCGCACCTGCGTGCGCGACGCGTTCAAGGCGGCGGAACGCCAACTTGAAAGCTTCAAGGGGCGCCAGAGCGAGCGGACCGCCGTATCGCCGTCCGCCCATGCCATGCCGGGCCAGGTGTCGTTGATCGAGCCCGGCGCCGACCACGGCTTCCTGATCGATACCACCGGCACCCAGCTCTATTTCCATCGCGACAGCGTCACCAACGGCCGTTTCGAAGGGCTGAAGCGCGGGGACTCCGTGCACTACGTCATGGAGGACGGGGATGCCGGGCCGGTGGCGGTGAAGGTCCGTCTCGCGTCCTGAGCGGGCGTTCCCCAGGCGCCGCGCCACCGGCCGGCGCCGTTCGGCTCCCCCGGATGCCGGCAGCCGGGATGCCGCCCGTTCCTCTTCATGTGCCGGGATTGTTTCGCTAGGAAGGCAAGCAGGAACGAGGTGCCCGGCTTCGGCCGGACGGCTTTCCCACCTCGTTCCGTACCGAGGCCGATGCGACTTGATCAATGCCGCCATGGCGGCGGTTCTTCCCTGACCGACGGCGAACCGGATTTCGTCGGCAGCGAGACGCCCCGGCAGCGCCGTCGCCTCCCCGAGCGGATTCTCGTGGCGGTGCACCAGGCCTGTGACCTCCGGGACTTCGTGGTGGCGCACGGCCTTCTCGACGTCGCCGAGGGTCTGCTGGCCCGACCACCTCTTCCCGGGATGGAGGCCATCCATCGCCGCAATCTCGACGGCTTCCTGGCGGCCCACCAGCGGCTGTGGCAGCTCGAACGGGTGTGAGGCGTCTTCCTTCCGGAACAGGGCGCCGTCCGGTCCGGGATGCTTAAGCCGGTCCCCGACCCCGCTTGGTAGAACGGGTGTCGCCCAGACCGGGCAGCGCCGTCCCGGCCCGCAGCACCGCCTCCGCCGCCGCCGTGTATCGCCCGGATGCCTCGTGCAGCACCAGACCGGGCAGGACGGCGTCGTCGCCGCGCCCGAGCCGGCGGCCCTGCAGCACCATCAGCCGGGCCGTCGCTCCGATACGCGGCCACAACGGCAACAGCCGCAGCGTTCCGATCCGGGCGGCGCGGAACGCTTCCACCGCGTCGGCCAGCCGGGCCGTGGCCACCACCACCGTCAGCGTGCCTCCGCGCCGGAGCCTCGGCGCCAGCGCGGCGCTCCAGGAGGATAGCGGCGACTCACGACTGTCCGCCGGCATCTGGAGGGCCAGGGCGCGGCGTGCCGAGACGGACGGGGTGGCGCCGGCCCGGTGCCAGGGCGGGTTGAACAGCACGTGGTCCAGGATCGGCAACTCGGGCGGCAGCGCCGGCAGCACGCAGCGATGAACCGCCATCCCGAAGCGATGGGCGATTCCGAGGTTCTCGGCCGCCAGCGTCGCGCTGAGATCGTCCTGTTCGAGGCCGATAGCCTGCAATCCGCCCACGCGGGTCGTCAGGCACAGCAGTCCGGCCCCCGCGCCGCAACCCGCTTCCAGCACCGTGTCGCCAGGCCTGGCCGGTACCGCCGCGGCCAGAAGCACCGGCTCGATGCCCGTGCGGTATCCGGCGCGGGGCTGCCGGTACACGACCCGGCCGCCGAGCAGCGTTCCGACGGTGGTCGCGACAGCTCCGTTCTCCGCCGCCGGGCCGTCCGGCGGCTCCGCCCGATCTGCATCCCTCACATCGTCGTCCTCATGGTGTGCCGCCCGCCGCGGTGGGCGCCGAACCGCATCGTCTCCTGCGGGCACCTGCGCGGCCGGTGCGGGAGCCGCCGCTGTGCTGCCGGACCGGGGAAGGCGGGTTCCGGTCGTGGAAGCGCGGCCTTTCGTCGCCGGACCGTCCGGCGGAGCCTTGTTTCCCAAACCCGCTCTCCCAGCGCGGGCTCCCGGTGCCGGGCATCGGGGCCGCTGCGCCGTGCGGCCCCATCGCCGGTGCGGGAAACGATGCCCGCGTGCCGTTCCCGTCGCGCATGCTCGGCCTCCGGGGGGCGGCGCCGGCGGTTCGCCGCTGCGCCGCCGGTGCGGAAACGGCGTGCAGCTTGACCGGGCTTCCGCCGCTGCTCATATGTGCCTCGCCCGCCCGTCGCCGCGCGATCGCCGGGACGTGGTTTCCGTTTCCTGGCCGCTGCCGCCGCCGACACCCACGCGTTGGAGAGAATCGCTTGGCCGTGGCCGCCGGTCTATACGACACCCAGTCCCGACCTGTCCTTCCGGCCGAGGCCGGGGCGGGTCACTCCGACGGCGACGCGCTGTCGGCGCTGTCGGCCCTGCTCGCCGACGACATGCGCCGCTGCAACCAGTGCATCGTCGAGCGCATGGACAGTCCGGTGCCGTTGATCCCGCAGCTCGCGGCGCATCTGGTGGCGGCGGGCGGCAAGCGCCTCCGGCCGCTGCTGACCCTGGCTGCCGCCAAGCTGTGCGGCTATCCCGGCACCGCCGAGGGTGGCACCCGCCACGTGGCCCTCGCCGCCTGCGTCGAGTTCATCCACACCGCCACCCTGCTGCACGACGATGTGGTGGATGAGAGCCAGCTCCGGCGCGGCCTGGCCAGCGCCAATGCGGTGTTCGGCAACAAGGCCTCCGTGCTGGTCGGCGACTTCCTGTTCGCGCGCGCCTTCCAGCTCATGACCGCCGACGGCTCGCTGCGGGTGCTGGAGATCCTGTCTCGGGCGTCCGCCACCATCGCCGAGGGCGAGGTGCTGCAGATGGCGACCCAGAACGATCTCGGCACCTCCGTGGAGCGCTATCTCGAGGTGATCCACGGCAAGACCGCCGCCCTGTTCGAGGCGGCGTGCCGGGTGGGCGCCGTGGTGGCCGAGCGGCCTCAGCTCGAAGAGGACGCGCTGGCGGCCTACGGCACGAATCTCGGCATGGCCTTCCAGCTGGTGGACGACGCGCTCGACTACGCGGCCGATCAGGCGGAGCTGGGCAAGACGGTCGGCGACGATTTCCGCGAAGGCAAGATCACCCTGCCCGTGCTGACGGCCTACGCCGCCGGCAAGGAAGAGGAACGGCTGTTCTGGCGGCGGGTGATCGAGGAGAACCGGCAGGACGAGAACGACCTGGAACAGGCGCTGGACCTCATCGGCAGCACCGGCGCCATCGCAGCCACCCTCGACCAGGCGAGCGCCTATGCCGATCGGGCGGCCCGCGCGCTGGCGGTCTTCCCGGACTCGCCGCTGCGGCGGCTGCTGGCCGACGTGGCCTCCTACACGGTCAGCCGGGGACGCTGAACGGTTCGAGTTCCCGGTAGCCGTAGGCTTCGAGCCCGGCTCGTACCGCATCCCGTTCCGGCGGCTCGGCCGTGAACCAGGCCCGCCCGGCTGCGTCGGAGCCGGCCGGGGGGCGGTGGGCATTCCCGGTATGTCCCGGCCGGGTGCCGCCGGACCTGGGACCGTGCTCCGTTGCGGAGCCTCCGCCCGTCCGCGGCGCGGCGCCTGCCCTGGATCCCGCAGCCCCGTTCGCGGCGGTGTCCGGAGCCTCATTCCGCCCGGCGTCGCCTCGCACGTGCTGATCGCCGCCGTCGCGCCCCGCCGGGCCGCCCTCGCCACCGCCGGCCGGCACGGCATGCCCGGCCGCCGCCAGCACGGCGGCCGCGCGACGGGCCACGGCTTCCGCCGGATCCAGCCATAGCGTGCCGGGCGGCGACAGGCGCCGCAGCGGCTCGAGCAGGAAGCTGTAATGGGTGCAGCCGATGCCGACCACGTCCACCCGCTCGCCGCCGGGCTGGTCGAACAACAGCCTCAGTTCCCGCCGCACCAGAGCCTCGTCCGGCGCCGCGCCGCGGAACACCCGCTCCGCGACGTCGGCCAGATGCCGCGCGCCGTGCGCCACCAGCGTGCAGTCCGGCGCGAACCGCTCCCGCAGCTCATGCAGATAAGCCCGCCGGACGGTGGCGCTGGTGGCCAGCAGGCCGATATGGCGCGTGCGGCTGCGTTCCGCCGCCCATTTGATCGGAGGCACGCAACCCACCACCGGCAGCGCGATGCGCTCGCGCAGGGCACCCAGGGCGAGGGTGCTGGCCGTGTTGCAGGCCACCACCACCGCATCGGGCTCGAACCGCCGGATCGCCGCTTCCACCAGCGACACGATGCGCGGCACCAGCAAATGGTCCGGCACCTCGCCGTACGGGAACAGGGCGGTGTCGGCCAGATAATCCACCGGAACGTCCGGCAGCTGCCGGCGCAGCTCGCGGACGATGCCGAGGCCGCCGATCCCGGAATCGAAGGCGAGCAGGCGGGTCATGGCGGACGACGAATCCCCCGGAGCCGGCGGCTCAGCCTTCGGCCAGCTTGGCGTTCTTGCGTTCCAGTGCCTCCTCGGCCGAGGCCACGCCCCCGTGGCGGGCCGACCAGGCGCACGGGTCCTCGAGGAAGCGCCGCACCTCGGCCGCGGCGGCGTCGGAGAAGTAGGGGCGTTCGGCGCAGGCTTCCAGCACGTCCCACCAGGTGCACAGCGAGTGCAGCGAGATGTCCATGTCGGCCAAGGTGCGATGGGCGCCGGGAAACACCCCGTAGAAGAACACCACGAAGGTGTGGTTCACCACCGCGCCGGCGTCCCGCAGGGCGTTGGCGAAGCCGATCTTCGAGGCGCCGTCGGTGGTGAGGTCTTCCACCAGCAGGGTGCGCCTGCCTTCCGGAACGTCGCCCTCGATCAGCGCGTTGCGGCCGAAGCCCTTGGGCTTCTTCCGCACATAGGCCATGGGAGCCATCATGCGATCCGCGATCCAGGCGGCGAACGGGATGCCGGCGGTCTCCCCGCCCGCCACCACGTCGATGCTCTCGTATCCGATGTGCCGGCCGATCTTCTCGACGCCGAGCTCCACGATCTTGGCACGGGCGCGCGGAAAGAAAATGATCCTGCGGCAATCGATATAGACGGGAGACTTCCAGCCGGATGTCAGCGTGTACGGCTCCTCGGGACGGAAATTGACGGCCTTGATCTCCAGCAACAGCCGGGCGGTGGTGAGCGCCGCGTCGCGGTCCCAGTCCGTCAGCGTGGGCGCCGTGAGATTGGGCGCCGTCATGCCCCGGCCGTTGCTCCCACCGTTCGTGCCGCCGTTGTTCTCGACCGATCCCATGGTTCCGCTCCCTGTGCGCCCGCTTCCAGTATCGGAGGCGAAGGTGAAAATCCACGCCCGGCCCGCACCGTCCGCGGCGACCCGGTGCGGCGCTGCCGGAAGGCGGCGGGCTTGAGCGGCTGGTCGGTCATGCCGGAAGCGCCCGTCTGGGTGGTGGAGGATCCCGGTCGTGACGACGCCGGTGCCGTGGCGGGGCGTTTGGGGCCGCCGTTCAGGCGAATCCGGATCGGGACACCGCTGGATCAGCGGGTGCGGGAGGGATCGCGGCCGAGGCTCGTGATCTCCGCCGGGCCTCGGGCCGCGCTCTGGTCGCTCGCGATGCGCAGCCAGTCCGGGTGCCGCACCGTGCACTGCGCGGGGCTGGACATGGGTTGGGAGCTGTCGGCAGGGCGGGACGCCGCCGGCAACGCCCTGCGCCGGCTGCGGGCTGGGGCCCTCACCCGGATGTTCGACCTCGCGGTCGTGCCCGGTGCCGGCAGAACCCTTCCCGACCGGGCGATCGGCGTCGTGGGCTCGCCGCATCTGGTATCGCCCGCGCTGCTGGCCCGGGCGCGCGATCTCTGGGCGGAGCGGCTGTCCCACCTCCCGCGCTTCCGGGTCGCGGTGCTGCTGGGAGGCGGTCGGCCGGATCAGGGGATGGAGCTGGCGCGCCGCGTGTCGGCGATCGCCCGGCACGGATCCGGTTGCGTGGTGGCGTCCGTGCTCGCCGGTTGTTCCCATGAGACCGCCGACAATTTCGCGGCGGGGCTTTCCGGCTGCCTCAGCCTGGTGTTCCGCCACGGCGAGCCGGGGGAGGATCCGACCCTGGCCTTTCTCGGCACCGCCCATGCATCGGTGGTGGCCCACGCCGGGGCCCGCGCCCTGCTGGAAGCCTGCGCGACCGGGGGACCGGTGCTGGTATCCTCGCCTGCCGGCGCTCCGGCGAGGCTCCTTGCCCGGCAGCTGGAGGCCGAGGGGCAGGTCCGTCCCCTGGAACACGGCATGACATCCTGGACCCGTCAGCCCCTGGACGAGGCGGGGCGGGTGGCACGGATCGTGCGCGGCCGGCTGCTGGCTTCCGCCGGCTCCTGAGGTCGGTCCGGCAACGCGGAACCTTTCGCACCGATAGGCGTCCGCTATGAAGGCTTGTTTCGCCGTGAGCGGGCAGGCATAACTTGTGCCCGGCTTCTGTTGAGAATGGTTCGCAGGAAGTCTGTTGGTCGGAAGGAGTCGGCGCGTGAGCGGTCAACCGACGGTGGTGATGCGGAACTGCGAACGGGCCGTGGTGACCGCTTATATCGAGCTGCGCCAGTGCGGCACGGCGGACATGAACGCCTTCCACGCCTGCACCACCTTGTATCGGATCCATCACCCGGAAGCCTCGCTCAACGAGGCCCGCCGTCTGGTGTCGGAGTGGATCGACCACCACGTGGTGCGACAGGATCCCAACCAGGCTCCCGGCTGCGAATGCGACTGACCAGGCCCGTCTGACGGGTCGGCGCCGATCTGGCGGGCCTTCCAGGGAAGGCCCCGGACGTTACCGTCAAGGTCCGCGCCAACGCGATCACGAGCGGCGGATCTGGCCGGATGCGGCCCGACGACCTCCAAGCCCACCGGTCGCGAAATATGCGATTATTTTCATTTTAAGCCTGAAAGATTAACTTTTCTTAAAGTTTTGGATTGTGCCGCGATCGTTGCGGCTCAAGAATGGCCTAGCACGGCCAGCGTAGCGGACCCGGTCCGGTCGCACCCGAGGACGTTGTTCCCCGGAGATGCGATATCGGGTCCCGCCGATGGTCGTCCGCATTCCACCCAGACGCTGGAAGACGCCCAGGCATGATGCACCTTTCCCGAACCCTCCGGGCCGGATTGATGGCCAGCGCCACCGCTGCGCTGGCCATCCTGCCGGCGCAGGCCGCCGGCCTGGCCGGCCAGCTTGCTGCCGCGCAAGATCTCGGCAGCGTATCCTCGACGACCACCTTGTCGGCGACCATCCACCTGCCGATGCGCGACAAGGCCGCTTTCCAGGCCGCGCTGAAGGATCGCTACACGGTCGGCTCCGCGAGCTTCCACAAATGGATGACGCCGGCCGAGCTCAAATCGTTCGGTCCCAGCACCGCCGATCTGTCCGCCGTGAAGACGGCGCTCGCGGCATTCGGCCTGACGGTGTCGGGCACCAGCGCGTCGGGCACCAGCGTCCACGTGACCGGCAGCGCCTCGGCGATCCGGCGTGCCTTCAACCTGCAGGTCCACGAGATGCGCGCCGCGGGGCGCACCGCCTACGCCAGCACCGGCACGTTCCGGCCGCAGGGCGTGCTGGCCGGCCGCGTCGCGGGCGTCAGCGGCCTGTCCGGCGTGGTGGCCGAGCCGATGCTGGCCCACCAGCTCGACGGGAACGGCAAGCCGATCGCCGGCATCCCGGTCAAGGCCAGCAGCAATGCCGCGTCCCCCAACGCGACCTCGCCTCTCGATTCCTTCACCAACAAATGCTTCGGAGAAGGCACCGTCACGCTGCAGAACGCCACCACCCAGGCGACCTACAAGGGCGTCACGTATGCGTTCGGCGGCAAGATCTGCGGTTACACGCCGCAGCAGGTGGTCCAGCACTACCAGATCGACAAAGCCTACGGCTACCATCTGGACGGCACCGGCCAGACCATCGTGATCGTGGATGCCTACGGCTCGCCGAGCGCGCTCGCGGACGCCAACACCTTCTTCAACGGCGTGGGCGTGAAGCCTTTCGACGACAGCAACTTCCAGATCATCTACCCGGCCGGACAGCCAACCGCGGTCGATTACGGTTGGGCCGGCGAAACCGCGCTCGACATCGAATGGGCGCATGCGATCGCGCCGGGCGCCAAGATCGTCCTCGCGATCGCGCCGGACAACAGCTTCGCCTCGTTCGAGACCGTGCTGCAGTACGTGATCGACAACCATGTCGGCAACATCGTGTCCAACAGCTGGGGTGCGGCGGAGAAGGAGGTGGACGGTCCGACCCTTGATGCTTTCGCCAATCTGGCGGAACAGGCCGCGGCTCAGGGCATCGCCTTCAACTTCTCGTCCGGCGACGACGGGGACAACGGGGTTGGCACGCCTGCCGGTTCCGGGCAGACGCCGAGCGACTCCCCCTGGGCCACCTCGGTGGGCGGCACGTCGCTCGACATCCCCTCGCAGAACGGTCCGGTGGAAACCGGCTGGGGCAACTACCGCGCCCAGGTCGGCACGCTGTCCAGCCCGCTCAATCCGGTGGTCCAGCAGGGCTTCTTCGGCGGCGGCGGCGGCGGCCAGAGCGCCTACTTCGCCAAGCCCTCCTGGCAGAGCGACCTGCCCGGCACCGGCCGGCAGGAGCCGGATCTGGCGATGATCGCCGATCCCTATACCGGTGCCATCATCGTGGAGCCGACCAGCGCCACCACGCCGTCCACCTGGACCTCCATCGGCGGCACCAGCCTCGCCTGCCCGGTGTTCTCCGCGATCTGGGCGCTGGCCGATCAGGAAGCGGGCGTGGATCTGGCTACCTGGACCTTCCGCCCCGGCTCCTCGCTCGGCGCGCCTGGCCCGCTGCTGCAGTACATGATCGGCGGCGCGCTGGATGACGGGCTGCCGATCCTGCCCACCGAGCAGGCGGTCGGCACCATCACCACGGCCAGCGGCACGGTGGTGAAGGACGGTTTCGGCCTGCTGGGCATCCCCGCGGATTCCGGCGCCCTGACCACTGTGCGGCTGCGCTCCGACGGTGGCTACTCGATCCTGAGCTTCAACACCGACACGTCGCTCAAGACCGCGACTGGCTACGACAACGCCACCGGCCGGGGCATCCCGAACGGCGAGAAGGCGATCGAGGTCGGTCTGGCGATCGCCTACGGCACCCACTGACCTTGCGGACGCCGGCCCCCAACCGGGGCCGGCCTTCGGACGGTCCCGAAAAAAGGCCCGGCATCCAGGATGCCGGGCCTTTCTCGTTATCATGCCGAAGAAACCGGGCGGCCGATGGCCCCCGGCGGCGTTCAGGCCGTCTTCTGCGGCAGGTCGCGCCGCGGGGCGCCGGTATAGATCTGGCGCGGGCGGCCGATGCGCTGGCCCGGCTCCTCGATCATCTCCTTCCACTGGCTGATCCATCCCACCGTGCGCGCCACCGCGAACAGCACGGTGAACATGCTGGTGGGGATGCCCATCGCCTTGAGGATGATGCCCGAATAGAAATCGACGTTCGGATACAGCTTGCGCTGCACGAAATAGGGATCCTCCAGCGCCACCTTCTCGAGCGCCACCGCGAGGTCGAGCAGCGGCTCGTCCTTGACGCCGAGTTCGGCCAGCACCTCGTGACAGGTCTGCTGCATGATCTTCGCGCGCGGATCGAAGTTCTTGTACACCCGGTGGCCGAAGCCCATCAGCTTCACGCCGCTGTTCTTGTCCTTCACCTTCTCGATGAAGCCGGGGATGTTCTCCACCGAGCCGATCTCGCCCAGCATCTTCAGCACCGCCTCGTTGGCGCCTCCGTGCGCGGGACCCCAAAGCGCCGCGATGCCGGCGGCGATGCAGGCGAACGGGTTGGCACCGGTGGAACCGGCCAGCCGCACGGTGGAGGTGGACGCGTTCTGCTCGTGATCCGCGTGCAGGATCAGGATGCGGTCCATCGCGCGGGCGAGCACGGGACTCACCGTGTACTCCTCGGACGGCATCGCGAACATCATGTAGAGGAAGTTCTCCGCGTAGCTCAGGTCGTTGCGCGGATACACGAACGGGAACCCCTGCGTGTATTTGTAGGCCCAGGCGGCGAGCGTCGGCACCTTGGCGATCAGCCGCATCGCGCTGATCTCGCGCTGCTTCGGATCGGTGATGTCGAGATGGTCGTGATAGAACGCCGACAGCGCGCCCACCGTGCCGCACAGCATCGCCATCGGATGGGCGTCGCGACGATAGCCGTTGAAGAAATGCCTGAGCTGCTCGTGCAGCATGGTGTGCTGCTTGATCTGCGCGGAGAACTGCTCGTTCTGTTCCGCGGTCGGCATCTCGCCGTTGAGCAGCAGGAACGCGACCTCCAGGAAGCTCGCATTCTCCGCCAGCTGATCGATCGGATAGCCCCGGTGCAGCAGCACGCCTTCGTCACCGTCGATGAAGGTGATCTTGCTTTCGCAGGCGGCCGTGCCGCCATACGCCGGATCGTAGGTGAACATCCCGAGCTGCGCCGGCAGCTTGCGGATATCGATCACCGGCTGCCCCAGCGTTCCCGTCAGGACGGGGAACTCGGTCGTCTTGCCGTCGAGGCTGACGGAAACCGACTTGGCGCTCTCGCTCATGGTCTACACCTGTTTCAAATCATTGACGGCCCGGACATCATCGGGAGCGACCGCTCCTCCGCCGGGAAGGAAGCGTCCGGCATCCGGCACCGGCACCGCGACGGTTGGCCGCACGATACGTCCCGGCAAAAGCGGGTGGCAACCGCGCGCGCCGCGCGTCGTCCGCGCGGTTGGAGGCGGGCGGCGCCCGATCACGCGAGCCGCAAGCGCGACAGCACCGGCGGCGCACCGTCCCCCGACAGGCCGTCCCGCCAGGGTTCGCCCAATGCGAACTCCGCCAGGGCGCAGGTCGGAAAGCTGCGCAGCCTCGCACCGTGCCCGGCACGATGTGCCAGCGCATAGGCCAGTTCGTGCAGCCCCGGGTTGTGCCCCACGAGGATCGCCGTGCGGCAATCCTCCGGCAGGCGCGCCAACCGCCGGCGCAGCATGTCGGCGTCCGCCAGAAACAGTTCCGCCTCGATCCAGGGCGCCGCGTCGTTCTTCAAGGGCAGCGCCAGGGCGTCCCAGCTCTGGCGCGTGCGCACGGCGCTGCTCACCAGCGCCACCTCGGGTCGCAGCTGCTCCGTGCGCAGCTGCGCGCCTAGCTGCCGCGCGTCCTCGAGGCCTTGCTCCGCGAGCGGCCGGTCATGGTCCGTGCCCGCGAACAGCTCGGCCGGAAACGCCTTGGCATGGCGCAGCAGCAGCAGGCGCCAGCGACCGCCGCCGCCGGCCGGCTCCTGGCCGGCGGACACCTCGGCGAGCGGTTCGTCAGCCGGCATGACCGGCGCCTTCCCGCGCGGCGGCCGGCGTGTTTCCGCCGCGCGCGTCCCCCGAACGAGCGTCCCCCGAACGGGCATCCCCGGTGCGGGCGATGGCCTCGTGGTGCCGGATCACCTCGCGGATCACGAAGCTCAGGAACTTCTCGGCGAAGTCGGGGTCGAGCGCCGCGTCATGTGCCAGACGCCGCAGCCGTTCCACCTGCTCCGCTTCGCGCGCCGGATCCGCCGGCGGCATGCTGTGCCGGGCCTTGAGCCGCCCCACGGCCTGGGTGCAGCGGAAACGCTCCGCCAGCATGTGCACGAGGGCAGCGTCGATGTTGTCGATCGATCGCCGGAGCGCCTTCAGCTCGTCGGACGGCGACGGCGCGGAGGCCGCGGCCGGGTCGGCCCGGTCGCCGGAAGGAGGGGAAGGCGGGGCTGCATCGACCTGCGGCGGCATTCCGGCGGGCACTCCTGATCCGTTGGCCTGATCCGTTGGCCTGATCCGTTGGAACGGCTTCCCTGCACCCTGATCGGCGTCGAAACAAGGGGATCACCCGAGCGGCGGCAGATCGATCCAGGCCAGGTGGCCCCCCTTGCCGGCGCCGGTGTCCACGAACACGGCGGTGCCGCCAGAGCGTCCGGTCTTGCGCCAGGGACGCCCGTCCGTGCTGCGGCAGTCATGGCCGCAATACACGGTGTAACCGTCCGGGATGTGGTCGATCCAGCTGATGCGCCGCTCGGGAAAGCCATCCGGCTGCGTCCGTCCGGTGGTTTCGCCGAACAGGGCGCGCGACAGGAGCGGGCTCACCCGATCCAGGCCCGGCGGCGGCGGCTGGTGCAGCATCCCCGTATGGAAACCGCCATGCACGAACGCCTCGCGCGTGTTCACGAGCCACGCGGGGGCCTGCGCGATCTCGTGCAGGGCGCGGTCACGCAACTCGTCGTCGAGCTGGTTCAGGGTGTGCTCGAGCGGCGGATCGGCGCGCATCCGCCGTCCGGACAACGCACGCCCCAGCTTGCGGTCATGGTTGCCCAGCAGGAACAGTCCGCGCTTCTCGTCCAGCAGCCGGAACGCGATCCGGAGCACCTCGGCGCTGTCCGGCCCGTGATCCACGAGATCGCCCAGCTGGATCACGAAACGCTCGGTCGCCACCGCATGCCGGAACGCCACCGCGTCCCCGTGCACGTCGCCCACCACCCGCAACGGGCGGTCGCGCGGCAGCGCACGCGCTGGGTCAGGCCGTGCCGCGTCGTCTGCTGGACCGAAAGCGCCGTCCGCATGCATCACCGCGCATCAACTCCCGGCGGCGGCGCGGCGCCCGGATGGCGACGAACCCTTTGAACGAGATGGCGATGCCGCCTTCCCGCGTCCAGGGCGTCCGGTGGCCGCAGCGGGCGCATCGTCCGCTCGGCGGCCGGTCTTTCCGGACCTGGCGGCGCCGGTGCCGGTGTCGGTGTCGGCCTGCTCCCTGTTTTCCGTGGTGCGCTTGTCCGGACCCGCGATCCGGCGGAACGCCGCCAACGCCCTGTTTCGTCCTTCCGAAAGGTCCACCAACGGCCGCGGATAATCCTGGCCGAGCGTGATCCCGGCCTCGGTCAGCACCCCTTCGGGCGCTTCCCAGGGCGCGTGCAGCCACCGGTCGGGCAGCTCCCGCAATTCGGGCACCCAGCGGCGGATATAGGTGCCGTTCCGGTCGTAGCGGCGGCTTTGCGTGACCGGATTGAACACCCGGAAGAAGGGTTGTGAGTCGATGCCGCTGCCGGCGATCCACTGCCAGCTCACGCTGTTGGTGGCGAGGTCGGCATCCACCAGCGTGTCCCAGAACCAGCGCTCGCCTTCCTGCCAGGGCAGCAGCAGGTGCTTCACCAGGAAGGATGCGGTGATCATCCGCGCCCGGTTCTGCATCCAGCCGATCCGCCAGAGCTGCCGCATGCCCGCATCGACGATCGGCACGCCGGTCCGTCCTTGCTGCCACGCCTGCAGCGCGGCCGGATCGCGCCGCCATTCCATGCGCTCGAACGCCCCGCGCACGGGCCGGTCCGGAAGGGCGGGATTGTGCCGCAGGACGTAGGCCGAGAAATCGTGCCAGAGCAGCTCGCTCTCGAAGGTCTCGAAACCGGCGCGCCGTCCAGCGGACCCGCCGATGCTGTCATGCGCCGCGTGCCAGACCTGGTTGGGCGACAACTCGCCCCAATGCAGATGCGGCGACAGCATGGAGGTGCCGTCCGCCTCGCCGGGCGCGTCGCGGGAAGCACCGTAGCCGTCCAGATGTCCGTCGAGGAACCGCTTCAACCGGGCCTGCGCGCCCGCCTCGCCGGGCTGCCAGCTGTTTCGCAGGCCGCCAGCCCAGTCCGGTCGGGTCGGCAGCAGGTTCCAGTTGTCCAACGCGTCCGAGGATGGCTGCGGGCCAGGGCATGCGAGCGTTCGCGGCGGCGACAACGGCGCGTCCGGCGCTCCGGCGGCGCGGCAGGCGCGCGCGAACGGCGAATACACGCCGAAACGGGTGCCGCTCTTGGACCATACGGCGTCCAGATCCATCGTGGTGGCGACCCGGTGCGCCACCAGCCGGCGCCCCGCCTTTTCCAGCGCGGCCGCGACCTGCTCGTCCAGCTTTCGCATCCAGGGCTCGTGCGGCAGCCCGCAATGCACCTCTCCGGCGCCGATCTCCGCCGCCAGGGCGGGCACGATCGCGGTGGCATCGCCGCGGCGCAGGATCAGCCTGGCCCCCCGCGCCTCGAGCGACGCCGCCAGGCTCGACAGGCTGCCATGCAGCCACCACCGCCCGGCGCCGCCCGCCTTCCAGTCGCCTGCCGCCCCGTCGTCCAGCACGAACAGGAACACCACGGGCAGGCTGGTATCCGCCGCCGCGTGGAGCGCGCGGTTGTCCTCCAGGCGCAGATCCTGGCGGAACCACAGCAGCGTCGCCCGGGATGAATTCGCGCTCCCGCTGCCGGAACCGGCATCGTTCTTCGCCTCGGCGCGGCCGCGTCGGGCCGGACGCTTCCCATCGTGACCGGTCATCCCTTCCAGCCGCCCCTTCCGCGCGTGGTGCCTTCGTTCGGCAGGCGCAACGCGGAAGAAGGCGTCGAGGTCCCGCATCCCGACATCATCCTCGCAACGGATCGCGACGCTGCCGGGACCGGCAGCGCTGGGAAGGCAGGAGGTGCGAGGACCGGAGCCGGGCGGTCGGGGTGGCCGCGCGCGCCACGGGAACCGCGGCCGGGTCCGCTTGCGCGCGGCTGACGGCGGAGGGAACGGGAGTGAGCCGGATGGATGGGGCACCGGCTTTCCGTGTCGACGAGCACCCCGGGGAAGATAACGAGAAACAGCCGGGATCGACCTGCCCGGCCGCCCCAACTGTCGGGAAACGAGGGTTGGGGAAAACGACGGCTGAGTCCGGGCGGACCGTTGTTCATCCAGGCGCCGGCCAGTCGCTGGCGGCAGGTTCGCTTAACTGAATGGCCATTCTCGCCGGTCGCCGCCCCGCTGCCAGAGCAAGTCGCCGGTCCTTGGCGTCCTGCGGCGGAGAGAAGCGGCGAGGCAGCATCCCGGGTCGGCGCGCGGCAATCCGAGGCGGCTGGTCATGCCACTCGGCGTGGCGCTGTGCTGGAACGGCAGCTTCCGGCCAGGAAGCCCTAGGCCCCGGCCGGGACATGACGATGGCAGATCGAGAGGAAGCCCCTGAGCGGCGGAGCGGGCCAGCGAATTGTTCCCACCGTCCCAGGCCCAGGTCGCCGTTGCCTCTGGGATCGCGAACCATCCCTGGGGGTCGCCCCACGCTCATGTCCCCTGGCGAATGGCGGCCAGCGAGAAGGAGAACAGGCGGCCGGTGCCCAGCAGGAAGGCGCGGCCGCCCAGGGGAAACAGTGCCGCGATCGCCGGGTGCAGCACGTCGAGGCCCCCGGTATAGGCGCCGAACGCCGGCAGGATCATGCGCCGGTTGTCTGCCACGAAGCAGGGACGGGAGATCGAACCGGCACGGGTCGCCACCCTGGCCTTGGGGTGGTGGTGACCGCAGATCTCGATCGGGCCGGAAGGCTGGCGCCGGATGCCGCGGTTCGGTTCGGCCGGGCTCGCCTCGTGTCGGAACAGCAGCGGCCCCATCTCGAAGCGGGTGCCGTGCTCGCCGGGCAGGCCTTCCGGCGGTTCCGGATCGTGGTTGCCCTGCACCCACACCAGGCGCGTCTCGCTTCCGAGCCGCCGCAGCCGGTCCGCTTCCGGTCCGGGCAGCCGCGCGGCGCCGAGCCGGTCATGGAAGCTGTCGCCCAACGCCACCACGATCTCCGGCCGCCAGCGCCTCACCTGGTCGAGCAGCCGGTCCAGCGTGATGCGGCTGTCCCAGGGCGGCAGTAGCGACCCGCGACGCGCGGCCGCGGAGCCCTTCTCCAGATGCAGGTCGGCCACGGCCAGCAGGCGCCGGGCCGGCCACCACAGGATGCCGGACGGGTCGAGCATCAGCCGCTCGCCCGCCAGATGCAGGGGAGCCGCCGTCATCGCGGCTGGGAACGGCGGGGGGGAGGGCTGGACGGCGAACCCTGCCCGCCGCGTCGCCGCGACGAACGGAAGCGGGCGATGGGGGCGCCGTTCGCCAGGTCGCGCGCAGCCTCGGTGCGATCGCCATAGCCAGCATCCGGCCAGCCCGACCCCGAGCGAGCGGTTCCGGATCCGTCCCGCTCCCCCGGCGCCGGCCTCGCGCGCTCCACGCCGGTCGTCGTGACCGGGGCACCTTGCCTGGACGCGTCGCGATCGGGGGCCGCCATACAGGAGCGGGCGGCGGGGAGGCCGCTGGCCGCGTCGACGGATGCCGGGACATCCCCGACCGGCTCGGGGTCCACGGATGGCTCCGGTTGATCGTCGTCCCGATCGCCCCGCCCGGGCGCACCTGCCGCGAGACGGGCCCAGTCGACGCCGCCCGGGCCGCCGGGGATGGCGACCCGCCGGCCACGGCGCGGAACCGGCGGTGCATCCTCGTCCAGGACCTGCCCGCTATTCGCGGACGGTTCCCGCTCGCGGCGGCGCCTGGCGCGATCCCGGCCGCCCGGCACGCGCGACAGGCGCCGCAGTTCCTGCACGTGGCCCGGCGCCACCACCAGCTCGGCTTCCGACGGCTCGGCCAGCCCGGAGGCTTCGGCCACCAGCGCCTCGGTTTCCGCCAGCAGCGCGTCCTCGTCCTCCTCGGAACGAACGTGCTCGCGGCCGATGTCCAGCATCACCGGCACGGCCAGCGGCGACACCCGGTCCAGCCGCGCCACGCGGATGCGGCCTTCCACGCGGGCGAGCATGTCGCCGAGCCGGCCCACGTCCGTGAGGCCGCCGGACGCTTCCTGCAGGGTCGCGCGCAGCAGCACGTGGTCCGGCTGATGGCGTCGCAGCACGTCGTACAGCAGGTCGCTGCTGACGGTGACCTGCCGCCGCCCCTTGGCCGCGCCGGGCAGCTGGCGCTCGATCAGCCCGCCGATCACCGCCACGTTGCGGAAGGTCCGCCTCAGCATCGAGCTTTCCGCCATCCAGCTTTCCAGGTCGTCTCCCAGCATGTCCTGCGAGAACAGATCGGGAATATCCCGGGGAGCTTCCGCGCACCAGACCGCGATCGCGTAGTCCGACGCGACGAAGCCGAGCGGCATCGCGCCCTGCCGCGACAGCCGGCGGGTCAGCAGCATGCCCAGCGTCTGGTGGGCGTTGCGGCCTTCGAAGCAGTACGCCACCAGGAAGAACCGCTTGTGGCGGGGAAACACCTCCACCAGCAGGTCGTCCGGCCCCGGCAGCAGCGAGCGATGTTCCTGCAGCGCCAGCCATTCCCGCACCGGCTCGGGATAATGCGCCCAGCTTTCGGGATCGTGCAGCATGCGCCGCACCCGGGCCGCCAGCCCCGACGACAGCGGATAACGAGAGCCGGCATAGGTCGGCACCACCGGCTCGCCCTCGGCGCCGTCGGCCACCTCCACCGTGGTCTCGTGGATGCGCAGGAAGCGCAGCTTGCGGCCGGCGAACATGAAGGCGTCGCCGGCCGACAGCATGTTGGCGAAGCCTTCCTCGATCTCGCCCAGCACGAAGCCGCGCGGGCCGCCCAGACGCACCCTGAGCGTGGGCGCTTCCACGATGGTGCCCACGTTCATGCGCGCCTGCCGGGCCACCCGCTCGTTGCGGACATGGACCATGTTCTCGCTGTCGCGGAACAGCTTGCGGTAGCGTTCATAGGCCGCCAGCGCGTAGCCGCCGTCCTCCACGAACTGCAGCACGTCGTCGTAGTCGCGGCGCGACAGGGCGGCGTAGGGCTGCACCGCGCGCACCTCCTCGAACATCGCGTCCACGTCGAAGGGCTGGGAGGCGGCCATCAGCAGCAGGTGCTGCGCCAGCACGTCCAGCCCGCCCGGGCCGGGCGCGTCGCCGTCCAGCTCGCCGGCCGCCACCCCCTCGATCGCCGCCTGGCATTCCAGCACCTCGAACCGGTTCGCCGGCACCAGGATCGCGTCCGAGGCCTCGTCCATCCGGTGGTTGGCGCGCCCCACCCGCTGCAGCAGACGCGACACCCCCTTGGGCGCCGCCACCTGGATCACCTGGTCCACCTCGCCCCAGTCGATGCCGAGATCGAGCGAGGAGGTGGCGATCACCCCGCGCAGACCCCCCTTGGCGCCCGGGCCGCGCGCCATGGCGGCTTCGACCCGCCGCCGCTGGTTGATGTCGAGCGAGCCGTGATGCAGCGCGATCGGCAGCGTGTCGTCGTTCAGGCGCCAAATGGCGGCGAACAGCAGCTCGGCCTGCGCCCGGGTGTTGACGAACACGATGCTCAGCCCGGCGTCGCGGATGCGCTCCATGATCACCGAGGCGCCCGCCAGCCCCATGCGGCCGCTCCAGGGCACGCGCTCCTCGGGAAGCATGAGCCGGATCCGCGGCGGCGCGCCGGGCGGCGCCTGGATCAGCCGGGCTGGGGCGTGGACGCTGCCGACGAACGCCCTCAGGGCTTCCGGGTGCGGCACGGTCGCCGACAGGCCGATCCGCCGCGCGTCCGGCGCCAGCCTGAGCAGCCGGGCCAGGCACAGCGCCAGCTGATCGCCGCGCTTGATGCCGGCGAGGGCGTGCGCCTCGTCGATCACGATGCGGCGCAGCCCGGAGAAGAAGCGCGCGGCATCCCGGCGCGACAGCAGCACGGCCAGGCTTTCTGGCGTGGTGAGCAGGATGTCGGGCGGATCGTCCCGCTGCCGCGCCCGGCGGTCGGCCGGGGTGTCGCCCGTGCGCGTCTCGATGCGCACGGGCAGCCCCATCTCTTCCACCGGGCGCACGAGATTGCGCGCGATATCGGTGGCGAGCGCCTTGAGCGGGCTGACATACAGGGTGTGCAGCCGGCCGGGGGCAGGGGACATGGCCGATGACGAGGCTTTGGGGCGGGCGGAACGCTTCTTCGCTGCCGCTCCGGCCTCAGGAGCCCCGCCGCCTTTATCGGGTCGCGGGCTGCCCGGCGGCGTGACGGCGGAAACGGGCGCGACGGCCGGCGTTCCGCCCCGCTGCCGGACCGGCCGTTCGGGCGCGCGGGCATCCCCCCGGTCTTCCCCGGCATCGTCCCGGGGGGCACGGTTCGGCCCGGCGATGGCCCTCGCGCCCACGCGGGAGGCGGGGGTGGACAGCGCCGCGATCGTGCTGGCGTCCCGGGACCGCCCGGTCCCCGCTCCGGGATCGTCGTCGGCGCCCATGGTGAGCCCGTCGCCTTCCGGCATGGTGGTCGCCTGATCCGGGCTGGCGAGCTCCACCAGGCTCGGCAGGAAGCCCGCCAGCGTCTTGCCGCCGCCGGTGGGGGCGATCAGCAGCACGTCCTCCCCGCGCAGGGCCGCTTCCAGCACCGAAAGCTGGTGCTGTCTCGGCGTCCAGCCGCGCGACCGGAACCATTGCTCGAAGCGCGCGGGCAGCACGGTGGCGGTGGTCATCGTCCGGGAGATGGGTCCGCCCCCGCCCAGGGGGAAGCGGTCGCCGTCTCGCCCATGGCATCCACCCGCCCGGTCGCCGCGACGCCGGCAGGGTCGTCCGGTCGTGCCGGCGCTCCGGCCCGGCCACGGCACACCCCAAGTGCCGCGAGCAGCGGCAGCGCGACGGGCAACAGCCCCGCGGTGCCGAAGGCCGACGCGAGCGGAACCGCGGCGAGGGCGCCCAGCAGGAAGCAGCCCACCGTGCGCGCCAGGATCGCGCGCTTGGCGCGATCGGGTTTCACCAGGGTGGCCGACAGAAGCGAGCTGGACATGCCGGTCAGGTAGGTCCCGTGCACGGACACGCCGGCCACGCGGTCCAGCGCCCCGTTCTGCAGCCCGTTGCCGAACGCCAGGCCGGCCAGCAGCAGAGGCCGGTGCCATGGAGGCAGCAGCAGGGCCAGCCCCAACGGCAGGATCATGCACAGGAGTTCCAACAGCAGCACCGGCTGGAACCGGTCCAGGCCACCGCCGATCCGTTTCGGCCAGAGCTGTCCCGCCGCCGAGCCTGCCACGAACATCGCCAGCGCCAGCAGGCAGAAGATCGCGTGCCGGAGATCGCCATGACCGAGCGACACCAGCAGCAGCACGGAATTGCCGGTGAGATGGCCGGTGAAGGATCCGGCCAGCAGCAGCGATCCGGCATCCGCCAGCCCGCCGGAAACGGCGAGCAGCTGCGCCAGCATCAGCAGCCGGCGCTGTTCCGGTGCGTCGGGTGGTGGTTCGCTCGCCATGGTCCCCGTTCGGTCCCCGTCCCGTTTGTGCGTCCGGTTGGGCCAGAAGCCGCGCGGCCGGTTCCGGTTGCGGTTCCTCCGCGATCGGCGTGTCGTCCCGCCCGCCCAGGCGACGCGCCGTCCGCATCGCGGTCCGGAGTGCCGTGGACCGGGCGGCGGTGAGCGGGAGCCCGAGGCGGTCGGGGAGGTGCTCCGGCCGCGCGCCGGATCATCCGTGCGTTGCCGACGTCGCGGCCGACGTCGCGCGAACGGGCGGCTTCCGGTCCGCCGGATCAGGCGCTGGTGGACAGCCGGGCTGGGAGCAGGCCGTGCAGGCGGGCGAGTTCCAGCGTGTTCAGCACGTCGGCCCCGTGCACGCTCCCGGCCGCAAGATCGCCGTCGCGGCCGTTCGCGATCCCGTAGGCCGCCAGTTCCGCCGGGCTCCACGGGCGCCGGCCGGTTGTCACGGCATCGACCCCTTCCGGAGGCCGGACCACTCTCCCGGCCGCCCTGGCGGTGGGCGGGATGGATGGCGAGGCCACCGATGTCCCGGCAGCGGATGGCGCCGGCATCGCGGCCGTCGACGCTCCCGTATTCGTTGCCGGGTGCGTTTCTGGCGACGGGGCGCCGGCGGCGTGCGGATGGAACAGGCCGCTCAACAGCTTCCGGCCGATGCGCTCCGGGTCGATGCCGGTGACGCGTTCCGCCACCGTGAGCACCAGCCCCAGCGGACCGCCCAACGCGAAGCTGGTGCCGAGCGAGGCCGCGAAGCGCAGCGTGTCGTTGCCCTCGTCGCCCGTGATGGTGCGGTACAGCGTTCCCACCACCGGGATGTACTGGAGCGGGTTGATGTCCGACAGGATCGTCCGCCAGGACCAGGGGTGGGCCGACCCGGATGCGGCGCCCTGCGGCGCGGAGCCCTGTCCCGCGGCCGCCACGGCGGTTCCGGCCCCCGCCGTCCCGCCGGTGGCGGCACCCGGCCCGGTCGTGGTTGCGGCGCCTCCCGGGATCGCGGTGGCGCCGGAGGAGGTTGCGCCGCCCGTCTGGACCGTCCCGGTGCCGGGCGATGCCGCGGGAACGGCCGCACCCGCGAGGCCGGGGGGACCTTCCGGGAAGCCGGGCACGACGAAGGGTGCGGCGGCGTGATCGCCGTGCCGGGTGCGACGAGCGGCGGCGGGCGCCGCGTCTTCCGTCGTCTGCCGGCTCCCCGGCAGGTGGATGGTGGCGTATCCGGTCTGCACGGCGGCTGCACCCGATGCGAGAACGGCGCCGAACGCCCGTTCCGCGGCGGCACCACGGGACTATCCTGCCCCCTGTTCCTGAAGAATCGCTGAATCCCGGCCCCAGCCCGTTTCAGTCCCTCGCCGCGCCCTCCATCCGGCGGCGCAGCGCGTCCAGCAGCCGATCCGGCTCATCGGCGGTGAAGCGGACTCGCCGCGTCCCGCCGCCCAGGGGGCGCGCGACGCGATGTCGGGCGCGTCGAGTCCCCACGCCCGTCCGGCGGGTGCGACGGCCGTGACATCGCCCCCTGTTCGCGCCCCGGAGCGGCAGCGGCGATCACCGTGGCCTGCAGGCCGTCGCGGTTGCCACCGTGCGGCGCGATGGGCTTTGGTGTCGGGCGATGGCACGTTCCTCGTCCCGGCTGGTGATCTACGCGGCGCTGGGGGGCAACGCGTTGATCGCGGCCAGCAAGTTCGCGGCGGCGCTCTTCACCGGCTCCGCGGCGATGGGCAGCGAGGCGATCCATTCGGTGGTGGATTGCGGCAACCAGCTGCTGCTGCTCTGGGGCTTGCGGCAGGCGGCCCGTCCGGCCGACCCGTCGCACCCGTTCGGCTACGGGCTGTCGCTGTATTTCTGGACCTTCATCGTGGCGCTGCTGATCTTCGGGATCGGCGCGGGCGTGTCGGTGATCGAGGGCATCGACAAGATCCGCCATCCGCATCCGGTGGACGCCCCGGTCGTCAACTACGTCGTGCTGGCGCTCAGCCTGGTGTTCGAGGGCGCGGTATGGCTGGTGGCGCTCAGGGAGTTCCGCCGCCACAAGGGCGGCCGCGGCTGGATCGAGAGCATCCGCCACAGCAAGGACCCGCTGTCCTTCATCGTGTTGTTCGAGGACACGGCGGCGATGCTGGGGCTGCTGGCGGCGCTCGCGGGCGTGTCGTTGTCGCAGCTGCTCGGCATGCCGGTGCTGGACGGCGTCGCGTCCGTGCTGATCGGGCTGATCCTGGGCGCCACCGGGGCGATCCTGGCCTTCGAAAGCCAGTCGTTGCTGACCGGGGAAGGGGCCTCGCGCGAGATGCAGGACACCATCCGCCGCATCGTGGACGCCGAACCGATCGTGCGCCGGGTGAACGAGGTGCTGACCATGCATTTCGGGCCGCGGGAGGTGCTGGTGGCGCTCAGCCTCGATCTGGACGATCTGGTGCCGGCGGGGGCGGTGGAAGCGGCGACCTCGCGCATCGAGCGCCGCATCCGCGAGGCCCATCCGGAAGCGCGGCGCATCTTCGTGGAAGCGCAGGACCCGGACGCGCACCGCCGGGCGGAAGCGTCCCGTCTGGCCGACCACGCGGCGGACGCGACGGGAAGCGCCTGACGAGCGCGCCCCCTTCCGATGCTCCGCCGGCGGCGTATATCAGCCCGGCACGGACGCGCGATGGCCGTGGCCGCGAGGGGAGGGGCTTCCATGTTCACGGGGATCGTGCAGGCGGTGCTGCCGGTGGTGGAGCGGACGCCGCTGGAAGGACATACCCGCCTCGCCGTGCGCTTTCCGGCGACGATGACCCAGGATCTCCAGGTGGGCGCCAGCGTCGCGATCGAGGGCGTCTGCATGACCGTGACCGAATGGCGGGAAGCGCCTGGGGACGGGGGGCTGGATGTTTGTTTCGACGTCTCGCCCGGCACCGCGCGCATCACCACCATGGGCGAGCGCGACGTGGGCGACCGGGTGAACGTGGAGCGCTCCATGCGCGCGGGGGCCGAGAATGGCGGCCATGTGGTCACCGGCCATGTAAGCGGGACCGCCGAGATCACGTCGATGCAGCTCGACGGCGCGGAACGGTTCCTGGAAGTCAGGATCCCCGCCGAGCATCGCCGCTACGTCTTCGTGCGCGGGTTCCTGGCGCTCAACGGCGCCAGCCTGACGGTGGCGTCGTTCAACGAGGCCGAGGGGCTGGCCTGGATCAACCTGATCCCGGAAACCATCCGCCAGACCAGCCTGCGCGCCTACTCGGTCGGCGACCGCATGAACTACGAGGTTGAACTGCAAACGCAGATCACGGTGGATACCATCGAGCGCTGTTTCCGCCAGTTCCTGCCCCGTCTCGCCGGGGCCGTTCCCGGCTGAGCATCCGGTGGTCTCCGCGGGTGGGGAGCGGCGCCGGCGGCCGGGAATGCCGTTGCGCGCTCCGCCCGCTTCCAGCGGTGGCGGCGCCCCGGGGCGGTGGGCGCCTGGCTGAAACCGCTCCGGCAGGGAGGGGCGCCGGTCATGCCGGGAGATTTCGTCGCTGCCTTCTCGCCCCGCCTGCGGGGTCCTCCGCCGGCGGGTCGGAACGGCCGGCCCCGGCCGTCCCACCGGGGTCCGGAGCTTTATCCCGGTTTTACGACCCGTGCGCTTCTTCCCCATCGGTTCTTGAGGTGCCGCCGGCGCATGGTTCGCTCCGCCGGCGGTCCCCTCATGGACCCCGGGGGAGTTCTCCGATGTCCGATACGCTTCGCGCCCGGCGCGTCCGCTATGCCCAGGCGATCCTGCAAAGCCGCAGCGGCACCGAGGCGCTGCTGGGCGAGGGTGGTGATCTGCTGGGCCAGCGGGTGCTGGTGCTCGGCGAGCGTGGGGCCGATACGCTCTGCGCCCTCGTGCACACCGAATGCCTGAGCGCCGATGCCCGGCTGCCCGACGCCTTCGTTCGCGACCTCGCCGCCGATCTCGTGCTGGTGCCCCACCCCTCGCTGCGTACCCTGGGGCGCATCGTGGCGCAGGCGTCCCGCGCCCTGCGGCCCGACGGGCGGCTGGTGATGGCGGTGCCGGCGGAGCACGGCTTCGCGGTGCTGGCCTGCCGTGCGCTCGCGGAGGCGGGCTTCGCCGAACCGATGCCGGTGCTGGATGCCGGCCAGCTTCGCCTCCAGACCCGCCGGGCGCGCGCGGCACAGTAGCCCCCCGGCGGCGCGGAAGGGGAATGCCAGGCGTCCGCTACCCGGTCCCGCCGCCGATCGGAACGGTCCGCGTTCGGCTCGAAGCGGCGGAAGCGTTCATCGCCCGGCGGCGGTCGCGGAAACGGGGGCCGCGGCCGGCCGGGCGCGGCCCAGCGTGTTCATCAGCACCACCCCCGTCATCACCACCGCGCCGCCCAGCAGGGTCCGCGCGCTCGGCACCTCGGCGGTGAGCAGGAAGGCCAGCAGCAGCGTCGTCGGCGGCAGCAGGTAGAGCAGCCCCACGGCGCGCGCCGCACCCATCCGGCCGATCACGTAGCCCCACGCGGCATAGCCGATCGCCGCCGGGAAGATGCCCAGCACCAGCACCGCCGCGAGGATGGTGGGCGATGCCGCCTGCATCTCGCGCAGCCCGGCGGGCAGGGCCGGCAGCAGGAACAGGTCGCCCATCAGCAGGATCACCGCGGTGGCGTCCAGCGCGCCGTAGCGGACGATCAGCGGCTTCTGCAGCGTGGTGAAGATCGCGGCCGACAGCGCGGCGCCGAGGATGATGCTGGCGCCCGATCCGAAGGACAGGCCGCCCGACTGCCCTCCGGCGATCAGCGACACGCCTCCGAAGCTCACCAGCGAGCCCGTCCAGCCCCAGACCGTGAGCCGTTCGCCTAGCAGCAGCGTCGCCAGCAGCGCCGCCATCAGGGGGGCGGCGCTGATCAGCAGGCTGGCGGCGCCGGCGGACACCGTCTGCTCGCCGGTGTTGAACAGCACGTTGTAGAGCGAGATGCCGAAGAAGCCGCAGGCGGCGAAGCGCGGCAGGTCGCGCGCCGCCGGCACCCTTTTCCGCCAGAACAGCCATCCCAGCGCAAGCACGGACGCCACCGCGTAGCGCACGGCGGCCAGCGGCACGGGCGCCAGGCCGCTGAGGGCGATCCGCACCACGGGATAGGCGCTGGCCCATGACAGCACGGCCACCAGGATGGCGAGAACGAGGGCCGTGGTGGCGGATGGGCGCATGAGACCACCATACAGCCATGCGGGGCGCACGATAATCGGCCGCCGCGCTTCCGCGACCGCTAGGGTGTCGAATATCACCCGGCCCTCCGCGTTCATTCCGGTTTTGACAAGTTGACGGAGTGGAATTAACACGGGAGCGCATCGATCCGGCGGCGCACTGCTTCCGGACGATGGCTTTCCACGGATACCCGATGACCCTTCGCTCCCGGTTGCTGGCCACGGCCACGATCCTGCCGTTCCTGGCTCCGGCGGGTGTCCGTCCGGCCGCCGCCGCCACCACCTCGGCCGCGACCGACCAGGGACCGTTGCCCGGCGGTTCCGCCGCGGGCACCTCCATCGCCGGCACGAGCGCGGCCTCGCGTTCCGCGCCGGGTGCTTCCGCGGATGCCGGGGAGGCGATCATCGTCACCGGTACCCGCGAGTTCGCCAAGAAGGCGCGCACCAGCCTGGCGCCGGTGGATATCGTGACGTCGCGCCAGCTGCGCGAAACCGGGCAGCCCGACCTGCGCGACGCGCTGACGCAGCTGCTTCCGTCGCTGACCGTGCCGACCTTCGGCTTCGATACCGGCGCCCTGACCGATTCCTTCAGCCTGCGCGGACTGAGCCCCAACGAGACGCTGGTGCTGGTGAACGGAAAACGCCGGCACGGCACCGCCAACCTTTATTCCAACGCCGGCCCCCAGCAGGGCTCGACACCGGCCGACATCGATCTGATCCCGATCTCGGCGGTGGATCATGTGGAAGTGCTGCGCGACGGCGCGTCCGCCCAGTACGGCTCGGACGCGGTGGCGGGCGTCGTCAACATCATCCTCAAGCAGGGTCCGAGCGACGCCAACATCCAGTCCATCACCGGTGCGTTCTACAAGGGCGACGGCTTCACCCAGGACGTGTCCGGCGACAAGGGCGTCGCACTGGGGGCGAACGGCTTCCTGCACCTGTCGGGAGAGGTCCGGCATCAGGACCCGACCAATCGCGGCGCGCCCGACAGCCGCGTGAGCGACCCGAACCTCAACGGCGATCTCAACAAGCTCCTGGGCACGCCGGAGAACACGCGCGAGGTGTTCAGCGCCAACGCCGGCTACGACATCACCGAGCGGGTGCAGGCGTACGGCTTCGCCACCTACGGACACAAATACGGCCAGAGCTACCAGAACTACCGTCTGCCCAACTCGCTGCCGGCGATCTATCCGTACGGGTATTCGCCGCTGGAAACGCTCGTCGAGAACGACTGGGCGATCACCGCCGGGCTGAAGGGCGACGATCTGTTCGGCTTCCGGTGGGACGCATCCACCACCTACGGCCACGACTACGACACCATCGGCGTGATCAACTCGGCCAACACCGCGCTGTTCGCGTCGGGCGGCCTGCGTCAGACCGATTTCCACGTCGCCGACTATGACGCGGGGCAGTGGACCAACAACCTGGATCTGTCGCGCGCGGTGACGCTGCCGGTGCTGCCGGCGCCGCTCAACATCGCCTTCGGCGCCGAGCAGCGCTACGAGACCTACGGGCTCGGCGCGGGCGAGCCGAACGCCTACCTGTCGGGCGGCGCACAGGCGCTCCCGGGCCTGCTGCCCGCGCTGGCCGGCAATTATTCCCGCAACGTCTATGCCGGCTACATCGATCTCTCGACGCAGATCGTCCCGCACTGGCAGGTCGATCTCGCCGGACGGTTCGAGCACTACACCGACGCGGGCGATACCGAGACCGGCAAGGTCTCGACGCGCTACGACTTTTCCCGCCGTTTCGCGCTGCGCGCCACCATCTCCAACGGCTTCCACGCGCCGACGCTGGCGCAGGAGCATTATTCCAACCTGAATGTGTCGCCCTCCGCGGCGAGCGGCATCCTGCCGACCAACTCCGCTGCCGCCCGTTCGATCGGCGCGTCACCGCTGAAGCCGGAGCGTTCCACCACCGTCACCGGCGGTTTCACCGCCGAGCCCATCGACCGCCTGCATGTCGCGGTGGACGTGTACCAGATCAACCTTCGCGACATCATCACCCAGGGCGGCCAGTACAACGGCGCCGCCGCCATCACCGCGCTGGGCGAGGCGGGGCTGATCCTGCCGGCCGGCGCGCTCAGCAACCCGACGGGCGTGGCGGCGCGCTACTTCGCCAACGTGGCCAGCACCCGCACCCAGGGCCTCGACGTCACCGCGACCTATCTCACCCGTCTCGGGCAGTACGGCCGCATCGACTGGGACGCGGCGCTGAACATCAACCGCACGCGGCTGACGCATGCGGGCACGGATTCGCGGGGGCTGCCGTTCCTGTCGGCGCAGAACGTCGCCTATCTCACCAGCGCCTATCCGCGCTCCAAGCTGGTGGCGGGCGGCCGGTGGAGCAACGGGCGGTGGGACTTCGCCTTCCACGAGCGCCGCGTCGGGCAGACGGTGAACGAGCTCACCGCCTACTATAATCTCAACCAGAGCACGGTGTCGTCCACGCGCTTCAACCAGATGATCAACCAGCCGCGCTTCCTGACGGATCTGGAGCTCGGCTACCGGATCAGCGACGCGCTGCACATCGCGCTCGGCGCCGACAACGCCTTCAACGCGGTGCCGTCCAGCGTGCCCTACGCCAACCGCTATCTCGGCGTGCCGCGCTACTACACCAGCACGTCGCAGATCGGCATCAATGGCGGCTTCTACTATCTGCGCCTCAACGTGACGCTGTAGCGCATTCCGTCCACGATCCCCGCGGCCGGCTCCACCCACCGGTCGCGGGCGGCCGCCCTGGCCGTGCTTCTCCTTGCCATCGACCGAGGCGGCCCGCGTTCGCTCCTCCGGTTTGGCTTCGTCGCCCTCGCTACCTCCGCACCCACATTTTGTTCGACGCCATCGGAAGCGCCGTCGTTGACATTGGTCGGCGACGGTTCCTAGATGATCTTCAACAAAGAGCAGCTTCTTCACAATAGTGGCGCAGTCGGACCGTTCCTCACCGCCGGGCCCCGAGACGGGCCGTCTGTGGCGATCGGTCAGGAATCCAGCGCACGAAGAAGAAACGGGGAAACGGGTGTGAGCACACGAAGCCGTCTCGTCGGGGCGATCGCCGCGGCGTTGATCTGGGGCGCTGCGGGCGTTCCGGCGCTGGCGGCCGAGATGAAGGTCGGCGTCACCGTCGGCTCGCTCGGCAATCCTTATTACGCGGTCACCAACAAGGGGATCGCGGACGCGGTGGCCAGGCTGACGCCCCGCGCCGCCATCAGCGTGGCGTCCGCCGACTATGATCTCGGCAAGCAGTTCGGGCAGATCGAGAACTTCATCTCCTTCGGCGCGCGCATCATCATGCTCAACGCCGTGGACCCGGTGGCGATCGCGCCCGCGGTCGCGAAGGCCCGGCGTGCCGGCATCACCGTGGTCGGGTTCGACGTCGCCGCCCAGGGTGCGGACGTCACGGTGATGACCGACAACGTGAAGGCGGGCGCGGAGGCCTGCCAGTACATCGTCGATCACCTGCCCGGCGGAAAGGGGAAGGTGGTGATCCTCAACGGGCCGCCGATCTCCGCCATCGTCGATCGCGTGGCCGGCTGCCGGAAGGTGCTGTCGGCGCATCCCGGCATCGACATCGTTTCCTCCGACCAGAACGCCTCGGCGTCCCGCGAGGGCGGCCTCGCGAAAGGCACCGGACTGCTGACCAGGTTCCCGAAGATCGACGCGATCTTCGCGATCAACGATCCCACCGCCATCGGCATGGAGCTGGCGGCCCGGCAGCTGCACCGCGACGAGTTCTTCATCACCTCGGTGGATGGTTCGCCCGATGTCGCCAAGGCGCTCCGGGCGCCGGGCGCCCTGATCAGGGCGTCGGCCGCGCAGGACCCGTACGGCATGGCGGCCAAGGCATACGCGCTCGGTGTCGGCATCGTGCACGGCCGGAAGCCGCCGTCGCCCGTGGTGCTGATCGAGCCCACGCTCGTCACCTCCGAGAACGCCGCCACCTACGTGCCGTGGAAGACGGATCCGTCCATCATCGAGCAGGAAGGAACATCCCCGTGAAGGCGATCCTCTACGACGCGCCGCGGTCCTTCCGCTACGCCGACGTTCCCGAGCCGCGGATCGACGACGACGAGGTCCTGATCCGCATCCGGGCCTGCGGGGTATGCGGCACGGACCTGCATATCCACGAGGGCGAGTTCGCGCCGCGCTTTCCGCTGATCCCCGGCCACGAGTTCGCGGGCGAGATCGCCGCCGCCGGGCCGGGCGCCGGGAACTGGCAGGTCGGGCAGCGGGTCGTCGCCAACTGCACCCGCGCCTGCGGGCACTGTTTCTTCTGCCGCCGCGGCGACACGCTGCGCTGCGAGAACTTCATCGCCTACGGCATCCAGCTCGATGGCGGCTTCGCCGAGTATCTGCGCATCAAGGGGCGCGAGGTCTATGCGCTTTCCTCGCTGTCCTGGCGCGAGGCGGTGATGGTTGAGCCGACATCCTGCGCCGTGCACGGCCTCGACGTGCTCGCGAGGCGGCCCGGATCGGACGTGCTGATCTTCGGAGCCGGACCGACCGGCCAGGTGCTGGCGCAACTGCTCAAACGCAACGGCGCCGCGCGTCTCACGGTCGCAGCCCCCCGGGGTCCCAAGCTCGCGCTGGCCGAGCGGCTGTCCGCCGACCGCGTGGTGGAGGTGGACCGCGCCGATCCGCGGCGCCATCGTGCGGCACTTCGCGACATCAGTGCCAACGGCTTCGACTACGTGGTGGAAGCGACCGGCGTGTCGGCCATGTGTGCGGAAGCCCTGCACCAGGTGCGGCGCGGGGGCACCCTGCTGGTGTACGGAGTGTATCCGGAGAACACCTCGTTCGCGATCGACCCGCTGCATGTCTTCCGCAACGAGATCACCATCAAGGGCTCGTTCGCCGAGATCAACGATTTCGGCCGCGCGCTCGCCTATCTCGAAGGCGGCGACGTCAAGGTCGACGAACTCGTGACCGACGAGTTCGCTCTCGGGGATTGGGAGAAGGCTCTCGCCCATGCCCACGGGCGGGGCGGCATCAAGTCGGTGATGATCCCGCCCGACGCCTGATCCGCCGACGCCGGACGTCCCCGGCGAGCGCGGACATCCTCGTCCGCACGCCGCGGCCGGCAGACGATCGGGGCGGAAACCTTCATCCGGTTCTCCGGTTGTGCCTCGCCGCGCCGGATTCCCGGACCGGCCGCGCCCGCGCCCCCAGCCGCCGAGGTTCCCGCATGTCGCAACCGATCATCGGCAGCCGGATCGTTTCCCGGGCGATCCGGAGCGGGACGGTGGCGTGCGTCACCTCCGTGGTGGCGTTGGCGATCGCCGCCCGGCGACAAGGCCTGCATCCGGTCCAGCCGCTCAACGCGACCAGTCACTGGCTCAACGGGCAGGATGCGGGCGACGTGGCGCGTGTCGACCTGCGTCACACCGGCACCGGCCTGCTGACCCACCATGCCGCCACGATCTTCTGGGCCCTGCTGTTCGAATGGCTCAACCGCGGCGCGGCGCGGCCGGGACGGGGGGAGGCGGTCCGGCTGGCAGTGGCCACCTCGGTGATCGCGGCCGGCACCGACTACCTCGCCACGCCGTGGCGCTTCACCCCGGGCTGGGAGCTGGTGCTGCCGAAGCGTTCCATGGCGGCCGTTTATGGCGCCATGGCCGCCGGCCTGGCGGTCGCCGCTCGCACCAGGGCAGACACGAGACTCGACCCAGGCTGAGGCCGTTCCTCGCGGCGCCACACCCCGGCCGCCGGTTCTCGGCCGGCGATAGGGCGGCAGGGGTGGCCCTTCACGGATCGGGCACGGTGCCGAACGAGGCCGGCTCGGCGACGCCTTCCGGCGCTCCGGGGCCCCGCGGCTCGGGGGTGCGGGCGCGCACGCGCCGGATATGGCGCACGTCCGCGTCCAGCACCCGGAACTCGATGCCGCTCTCGTGGCTCAGCACCTCGCCTCGGGTCGGCACGTGCCCGGCCAGGCGGAACACCAGCCCGCCCACGGTCTCGATGTCGCTTTCGCGTTCCTCGTCGGTCAGCACCGCGCCGAAACGGCGCTCGAATTCCTCCACCGGGAAGCGCGCGTCCAGGTCGACGGTGCCGTCCGGCCGCTCCACCAGCATGGGTACGTCGGGCTCGTCATGCTCGTCGGCGATGTCGCCGACGATGGTTTCCACCAGATCCTCGATGGTGAGCAGCCCGTCGATGCCGCCATATTCGTCGATCACCAGCGCCATGTGGATGCGCCGCACCCGCATCTGGAGCAGCAGGTCCAGCACCGGCATCTGCGGCGCGATCATCAATGGCTGGCGCAGCAGCGCGCGGATGTCGAACGCTTCCGGCGGCCCGTCATAGGCCACCAGGTCCTTCACGTGGATCATGCCCAGCGCGTCGTCGAGCTGCTCGCCATAGACCGGCAGGCGGGAATGGTTCTCCTTCTTCATGAAGGCCAGCGCGTCGTCGAACGACAGGGCGGCCGGCATCGCCACGATATCGGCGCGCGGCACCATCACGTCGTCGGCCACGATCCCTCGCAGCCGCAGCACGTTGGCGATCAGCGCCCGCTCCTGGCGGTCCAGCTCCGGCAGCACGCCTTCCGCCTGCGGGGCGTCCGCGGCTTCCTGCACCAGCGCGGCGATGGACGAGCGCAGGTTGGGCTCGGCCTTGCGCCGGCCCAGCGCGCCGGACATCCACCGCCAGAACGGATTCGCCTCGCCGTCTCGCGTGTCCGCGCGCGGGTCGGGCGCCAGCTCGTGGCGGCCGTCGGGTCGCGCGTCCGGCCGCGCTTCCGGCCGTGGCTCGTGCGGGCCGTTCATCGGCCGCCCGTCCCGGACGGGGCCGGCATGGGCGGGGTCGCGCGCGGCTTCCACGGGTTCGGCACGCCAAGCCGGTGCAGCAGCCGCGCTTCCTCCATCTCCATCCGGCGGGCTTCGCCGACCCCGTGATGGTCGTGGCCCGCGAGATGCAGCGCGCCGTGCACCACCAGATGCGCCAGATGATGGGCGGGATGCCGCCCGGCGGCACGCGCTTCCCGGCGCACGGTCTGCAGCGCCACCACGATGTCGCCGCCCGGGATGCCGGGCGGCGTTTCGAAGGTCAGCACGTTGGTGGGCTTGTTGCGGCCGCGATGGCGGGCATTGAGCCGGCGCACGCGGTGGTCGTTGTCGAGCACCACCGAGCCGGCGTCGCCACCCGCTTCCGCGGCGATTCGCGCCGCCCGGCGCACCAGCCGTTCCACGCCGGGCACCAAGCGCCGCCAGCGGGAATCGACCACCATGATCTCGACGGGAGGAAGGCCCGGCGGCGAGATGGCGGCGTCGGCCGAGCCGTGCCGCCGCCGGTCCGCGGCCTGGGTCGATATGCCGGCCACCCTCTGCGGGGCGGCCGGACGGGCAAACGGCAGGGCGGCGTCAGCCGGCCGGCCGCGGGGACTTCGAGGTTCCATCACTCTCCCGGCGCGTTCTGCTCCGGGAGGTGTCCCGTTCCGCCGCCGCGCGCTGATCATAGGCATCGATGATGCGCGCCACCAGCGGATGTCGCACGACGTCGCGGGAGGCGAAGCGGGTGATGCCGATCCCGGGCAGCCCGTCCAGCGTGTCCACCGCTTCCCGCAGGCCCGACGAGACGCCGGGCGGCAGGTCGATCTGGCTGAGATCGCCGTTGATCGCCATGCGGGTGCCCGAGCCCATGCGGGTCAGGAACATCTTCATCTGCGCCGCGGTGGTGTTCTGCGCCTCGTCCAGGATCACGAACGCATGGGCCAGGGTGCGGCCGCGCATGAAGGCGAGCGGTGCCACCTCGATCTCGCCGGTGGCCATGCGCCGGATCACCTGCTCTCCCGGCATCATGTCGTGCAGCGCGTCGTAGAGCGGGCGAAGATAGGGGTCGATCTTCTCCTTGAGGTCGCCGGGCAGGAAGCCCAGCCGCTCGCCAGCTTCCACCGCCGGGCGCGACAGCACGATGCGGTCCACCTGCCCGGCCTGGAGCATGGCCACCGCCTGCGCCACCGCGAGATAGGTCTTGCCCGTGCCGGCCGGTCCGATGCCGAACACCATCTCGTGGCTGCCCAGCATGTCCATGTACTGCGCCTGGCCAGGAGAGCGGGGCTCGATCGCGCCCCGCTTCGTGCGGATCGCCGGCAGGTCGGCCAGCGGCAGGCGCAGATTGTCCGGCCGGATCGCCTCGGCCACGAAGGACGTGCCGGGCAGGCCCGGGAAGCCGCGGCGGGACGCACTCATGGACCGTTCTCCGGCGGGAAGCGGGGACGATGGGGCGGAGCGGGCGGGGCGCACCGGGTCGAGCACTTCGCCGTGGATGTCGGACATCCGGATAGCGGCGTCGATCTCGGCGGAGTCGATCGTGCGCCCTTCCTCCAGCCGCCGGTACAGGCCGCCGATCGCGGAGCGGGCCAGCGCGACGCGGCCCGGATCGCCGCTGATGGAGATGCGGTTGCCGCGGCAAGCCAGGCGGACGCCGAGCCCTTGTTCAAGGCGCACCAGATGGCGGTCGTGGTCGCCCAGCAACAGGGGCAGCAGGGTGTTGTCGTCGAACTGGAGGGTTTCGGAGCGAGGGTCGTTCATGCCGGCCGCCCCGCTGCCGGAACGCGAACCGTGGGGGAGCCCGCCGTCACGGGCCTGGATGGGAGCGTCGGTGCCGAGCTGGTTCAAGCGCAGGCTCTCTCCGTTGAACGAAATCCTGACGTCCGATCCTCTTCCACGAGACGTCCGGACAGGGAATTGGTGAGTGACCGCTCGATAATCACCATCGCCTGGCGGCCGATCAGGGTTGCAGGCGCGTCGGCATGCACCGCCTGGAGCCAGGGCGAGCGGCCGCCGAGCTGGCCGGGCTTGCGGCCCGGGTTGGTGAACAGCACCGGCACCGTGCGGCCCACGGTGTCGGCGTTGAACGCGTCCTGTTGTTCGCGCAGCAGGGCCTGCAGCGCCTGCAGCCGCTCGTCCTTCAACGGCTCTGCCACCTGGGCGGGAGCGCCGGCGGCCGGGGTGCCGGGGCGGGGCGAGTACTTGAACGAATAGGCCTGGGCGAAGCCGACGTCGCGGATCAGGCCGAGCGTGGCGGCGAAATCCGCGTCCGTTTCCCCGGGATGACCGACGATGAAGTCCGAGGACAGGGCGATGTCCGGGCGGGCCGCGCGCAGCCGGTCCACCAGCCGACGATAGTCGTCCGCGCCGTGGCCGCGATTCATCGCCGACAGCATCCGGTCCGATCCGCTCTGCACCGGCAGATGCAGGAACGGCATCAGCTGCGGCAGGTCGCGATGGGCGGCGACGAGGTCGTCGCCCATGTCGCGCGGGTGCGAGGTGGTGTAGCGCAGCCGGTCGAGCCCCGGGATGTCGGCCAGGGCCCGCATCAGCGCCGCCAGGGTCCAGGTCCCGCCATCGGGCCCGTCGCCATGATAGGCGTTCACGTTCTGCCCGAGCAGCGTGATCTCCCGTACGCCGCCGGCGACCATGCGGCGGGCTTCCGCCAGCACGGACAGCGCCGGGCGCGAGCTTTCGGCGCCGCGGGTATAGGGCACCACGCAGAACGAGCAGAACTTGTCGCAGCCCTCCTGCACGGTGAGGAAGGACGACACGCCGCCCGGGAGCTGCGGACCGGCCGCCTCGGGCAGGAAGTCGAACTTCTGTTCCACCGGGAAGTCGGTGTCGATCACCGCGCCTCCCGCCCGGGCGGCGCGGGCCACCATTTCGGGCAGGCGGTGGTAGGTTTGCGGCCCCAGCACGATGTCGACGAACGGCGCGCGGTTCAGGATCTCCTTTCCTTCCGCCTGCGCCACGCAGCCGGCCACGGCCAGCACCGTTTTCCGCCCTTCGGCGGCGCGGGCTTCCTTGATCACCCGGAGGCGGCCAAGTTCGGAGAACACCTTCTCGGCCGCGCGGTCGCGGATATGGCAGGTGTTGAGGATCACCATGTCCGCCGTGTCCGGCGCGTCCACCGGCCGGTATCCCAGCGGCCGCAGCACGTCGGTCATCCGGGCGCTGTCGTACACGTTCATCTGGCAGCCCCAGGTGATGACGTGCAGCCGCTTCGTGTCCGCGCCGGTTGCGGAACTGGTCTCGGAACCGACCCCGGACGGGGCGGAAGCGGGGAAAGCGGATAGGGTCACGGCGAACGAGGTCCCGGCAGCCCGCCGGAGGAGTCCGCGCCGGGCGCGGAAGCAATCGTGTCGGGCAGCCCCCGGGTCAAGAGGGCGAACCGCCGCGCGGGGCGGGGACGGGCCGGGCGGCGGCCGAACCGGGGCGGCCGGGAGCCGGACGGCTCAAGCGGAAAAGGAACGCCGGGCGGCGCGAACGGAGAAGCGGAAGGAGGCGGCGGGATCGTCCATCGGGCTCCAGCGAGGAGGCGGCGCGCCACGGGGGAAGCCGGCACGCCCAGGAACTGGATCAGGCGAAACCGGAACGAGTCTTGTCAAGTGACAACTCTTGGGCGGCGGCCGGCGCCGCGACGGTTTCCGGAGGTTGTTGCGCGACCGGAGCAGAGGCCGGTGCTCCGGGCGGCGACGCCAGCGCGGGATCGCGGAACGACGCGCCGCCCCGGGAGGCGGCCGACAAGGCCTCGTCCGCGGACGGCGCCCGGAGTGGCGCCAGGGTCGCAGCGCCGGGCGAGGTAGCGGCCAGCGCGTCCACCGGGCGGTTCTGCCGCAGCAGCGCCGCGCCGTCGGACACCGCGTCCCAGCAGGCCTGGGCCAGCGCCTTGCGGGTGGGAAAATCGGCCGGGTCGAGCACCGGGTGCAGCAGCACGCTGGCCCGCATGCCCCGCTGCTGCGCCACCACCCAGAAATGCGGCGCCAGATCCATGTCGCCGTACCAGGCGAACAGGGTGCGGCTCGAGCGGGCCAGCGGCAAACCGCCCAGCCGGTCGTAGACGATGGATACCGGCTGCACGAGCGGTCGCGGACGGTCCGGCGCGGCGCCGTTCGGCTTGGCCAGGGCGAAGAAGGAGGAATGGAACGGCAGCACCCGGCTGCCGTCGGAGGAAGTGCCCTCGGGAAACAGCACGAGGTCGTCGCCTTCGCGCAGCCGGCGATGCATGTCGTCGCGCTCGCGCCCGGTGCTGTTGCGCTGCCGGCTGACGAACACCGTCCGCCCCAGCCGCGCCACCAGGCCGATCACCGGCCAACCGCCCACGTCCTCCTTGGCCACGAAGCAGCCGAGCAGCTGTCCGCCCAGCACCGGGACGTCGATCCAGGAGGAATGGTTGCAGGCATACACCACCGGGCGGCGATCCGGCGCCTGCCGGCCCGGGCGCCGGCCGGCCATCTCGCCCACCATCCGCACCCGCATGCCCAGCATCCTGCAGCTGAGGCGCCAATAGAAACGGGCGAACAACACCTTGGCTTGTCCGGGCAGCAGCAGCAGCACCGACTGGATCACGCAGGACACGCCCGTCCAGGCCGCGATCAGCAGCCCGCGGCGGATCGCCCGCAAGGGCCGCACCAGGCCACCGCGGCCGGCGAAGGGATCGGCGGATGCCAGCACGGGGCCGGCGAGGGCGGTGCCCGGCCGCGCATGGTCTGGGCTGATGCGCTGGCCGAGGCGGCGGGGAGCTGCCTGCATGCGAGCCGACATAGCCCGGCGCTCCGTTCGGGAAAAGACGGGGGCCGGTCCGTCCGTCCCCGTGGCCGTGCCGGCGGGAAAGGGGCTTGTGCGTCGCGGACGCGGCGCGGGCGGGGGCGGATGGAGGCCGCCGCTCCGCGAGGGGTGGCTCCGTCCGCGGCGGCGACCACCGGCGGACGGCGTTTCCGGGAGCGAGGGCGCCTCGCCCACCGGAAAGCGGCCCGTGTCCTGATGACCCGCCACGCCGTTCCGGACCGAGGCTCCTACCGGCGCGATCTGCCGCGACCCGGATGCCGATCGTGCGGCCGGCGATCCGGGCGGGATGTCCGGCGCGGTGCCGGACGGTCAGCGGCCGCCGGCGGGGATCGACGCGGTGTCCGGCCTGCCGGACGGCCGTTCCAGGTCGACCAATGGCCGCCGCCTCGTCCAGCGCGGAGGCGTGCGCAACCGCACGGCGGCGCCAGAGGATCTCCGGCCGGAGTGGGCGCGCGCGAAGCGACGCATCCTGCGCCCACGATGCCCCGGCAGCTCGGTCGTGGTCCGACCCCGGGACAGGAACGAACCTTCATCGTGTCGTTTCGGTCCGGCGGCCGGCCGAACTGCCATCCGGCCCGGTGCGAACATCGTGCGGGAGCGGCGGGAGGCCGGGGAACGGCGTGTCCGTCGTCGCCGGTCCCGGCAAGACGGGATCGGACGATCCCCGGCCGCGGCCTTCCGGCCACACCCGGAAACGTCGCGCACCGTGCCGGCCACGCGGAGACTAGGACGAGGGTGCGCCGCCGATGCTAGAACAATGTTCCGTTTCGGCGCCCGGCAGAAGAGGCCCTGTCCCTGTCCGTTTTTCTGCCTCGCCGCCGTCGACGTTTCCATCCTGCCAGCTCCGCCCGGAGGCGGGGCGGCTCCCCGCCCGGGGCAGGGCATGGCCGGGAGCGGCGCCCGCGCGTGGCGGACGCCGCCGCCGGATCGGCGGACACGGACGCAAGGCGCTCCCGTGTCGCCGGCCCGGTGCTGGCGGCCCTGTTGCTGGGAAGCGCGCTGTCGGCGATGCCCGCGGCGCGGGCGGCCGATCCCCAGCCCTACGATGTGGTGATCGAGCCCACCGGAAACGGTGCCGTGGACGGCGTCCTGCGCGGCACGTCGAGCCTCGCCACCCTGCAGAAGACGCAGGCCGTGGGTCCGTTCGCGCTGGCCGGACGGGCGCGGGAAGACGTGGACCGGCTGCGCACGGCGCTGGAAAGCTTCGGCTACTATGCCGGCAGCATCGACATCACGGTGAACAAGCTTCCCGTCGCCGATCCCGAGTTGGCCGACCGGATCGCCGCCATCCCGAAGGGACAGAAGGCCAGCATCCGCATCCACGTGGCCACCGGGCCGACGTTCCATCTGGGCAGCGTGTCCCTGCGCACGCCCGCGGGCGCCGACGCCGCGTCGCTGACGCCAGCCGAGCGCGAAGCGTTCGGGCTGCATCCGGGACAGCCCGCGGTGGCGTCGGACGTGCTGGCGGCGCGCGGTCGCCTCCTGTCGGCGCTGCAGGAGGACGGGCACGCCCTGGCCGACGTGAAGGAGCCGCTGGCGTATCTGCGTCCGGCCACCCGGACGCTCGACATCGTGGAGGTGGTGAACGAGGGGCCGCGCCTCGATATCGGCGCCATCCGCCTCGCCGGGCTGCAGCGCATGAACCCCCAGTTCGTCGCGCGCCGTTTGTCGGTGCACCAGGGCGAGCTCTACCAGCCGAGCCGCATCGAGGCGGCGCGGCAGGACCTGGCCTCGCTGGGCGTGTTCTCCGACGTGGGCGTGTCCGCGGACACGAACGACATCGCGGACGGCCAGGTGCCGCTCACCTTCGACTTCACCGAGGCGCCTCGCCGCACCGTGGCGCTGCAGGCCGGCTTCTCCACCGATCTCGGCGGCAGCGCCGGCGTCACCTGGACCCACCACAATTTCTTTGGCGAGGCGGAGCAGCTCCGGCTGGCGGCGCTGCTGACCGGGCTAGGCGGCTCCGCGCAGCAGGGCCTCGGCTACGACATCTATGCCGACCTCACCAAGCCGGACTTCCTGCATCGCGACCAGTCGCTGGACGTGCGGATCGAGGGGCTGAAGCAGAACCTCCAGGCCTACGACCAGACCGCGCTGCTCGCCCGGGTCGGCATCAGCCGCAAGCTCGGCCGGCGCTGGCTGGTGGGGGTGGGGATCGGGGCGGAACAGGAGCGCATCGTCCAGCAGGGCGTCACCCGGCACTACACGCTGGTCTCGCTGCCCTTGTCGGCCAACTACGACAGCACCGACCTGTCCAACCCGCTCGACAGCGCCACCCACGGCGTGCGCGTGTCCGTGTCGGCCACGCCCACCTACAGCCTGGGCAGCGGCGACAACGCGGGAGATTCGGTGACCGACCAGGGCGGCAACAGCGTCTTCACCATCCTGCAGGCCACCGCCTCGACCTATCTCGACCTGAACCGTCTCGGGCTGTCCAAACCGGGCCGGTCGGTGATCGCGCTGCGCGGCACCGTGGGCAGCGTGCAGGGTGCGTCGACCTTCGGGCTGCCGCCCGACCAGCGGCTCTATGCCGGCGGATCGGGCACCGTGCGCGGCTACCAGTATCAGGGGGTGGGGCCGCTGTTCCCCAACGACGATCCGGTGGGCGGCACGTCGGTGGATGCCGGCACGATCGAGTTCCGCCAGCGCATCGGCAAGAGCTTCGGCGCCGCCGCATTCGTGGACGCGGGCCAGGTCTCGGCCAGCAGCACGCCGTTCCAGGGCACCCTGCGGGTCGGCACCGGCGTGGGGGTGCGCTACTACACTCCGATCGGGCCGATCCGGCTCGATGTGGCGGTGCCGCTGAACAAGCCGCCCGGCGGCGACAATTTCGAGCTGTATATCGGGCTCGGGGAAGCCTTCTGACCGGAGCCGCCCGATGAGCGACACCTCCCCGCAGGGCCCCGCCGCCCCGTTCCCCGCGACGCCGCCGCGCCGGCCCCTGTGGCGGCGCATCGTGCGCGCCCTGATCCTGCTGCTGCTGGGACTGCTGGTGATCCTGCTGCTCGCCCTCGGGGCGGTGCTGGTGGGCGCCAATACCGGCCCCGGCCGGCGGCTGATCGAGCGGCAGACCGCGTCGCTCACCGGCGGCACGGTGCGGATCGAGGGCCTGTCCGGCCGCTTCCCCGATGCGCTGCGCTTGCGGCATGTCGAGGTGCGGGACCGCGAGGGCGCCTGGCTTTCGGTGGACGACATCCTGCTGGACTGGTCGCCGCTGCGGCTGCTCGGCTTGCGCGCCGTGGTGCAACAGGCCTCGATCGGCCGGCTGGCGATTCCCCGGCTGCCGGTAGCCGATCCGAACGCACCGCCGGCTCCGGCCGCGCAGCCGGGCGCGAAGAGCGGCCTGCATCTGGGGGTGGATCTCCGGCAGCTCCGGGTGGGGCGTCTCGAGATCGGCGCCCCGGTCGCCGGCACGGCCGCGGTGCTGTCGATCGACGGCCATGCCCGGCTGGCCGACCTAGCGCCGCTGTTGTCCGGCTTCTCCGTGCCGGACCTGCCCGACGCCGACATCGCGCTGGGGGTGCGGCGGCTGGACGGGCCGCCCACCGCGCTCGACCTGCTGGCGTCGCTCACGCCCGGACGGATCGGGCTGACGCTGCGCGCGGACGATCCCGCCCACGGGCTCGTGGCCGGCCTCGTGCATCAGGACGGGCTCGATCCGCTGCACGCGGAGCTGGCGCTGAACGGCCCGCGCGACGCGGCGGCGCTGCGGCTGAGCCTCACGGCGGGAATGCCGGCGGCGCCGGGCGGCGCGGCAGGGGCGGTGGGACCGGCCCCTTCGCCTCCCGGCGCCGGAACACCGGCACCGGCAACAGCCGCGCCGGGGGCGAACGGTTCCATGGCTGCCGCGCCCGCTCCGGGCAACGCGGAAACGGATCCGGACGTCGACGCGCTGCTGAACCAGCCGGCTCCCCGCCGGCTGACCCTGACGGCCGACGGCACCCTCGATCTCGTGCATCTCGCTTTCGATCTCGTGCTGCATGGCGGGGCGCCCGCGATGCAGCCGGTGCCGGGGGTGGACTGGAACCGGCTGGCGCTGGACGCGCATCTGCGCGGCACCGCGGCCGCACCGGCCGGCAGGGGGCTGCTGGTGCTCGACAACCTGTCCGCCGCCGGCGCGGGGCTGAACCGCCTCGCCGTGCGCTTCGACGGCGCGGGGCAGAGCGGTCCGCTGCATCTGCGCGCCATGGCGGACGGGGTGCGCATTCCCGGGCCGAGCCCCGCGCTGCTGGCGGGAGCGCCCCTGCGGCTGGATCTCAGCCTAGATCCGCATGCGGCCGGACGTCCCTTCACCCTGTCGGCCACTCATCCCCTGCTGATGCTCGACGGCCACGGGGTCCTGAGCGGAAGCCGGCCCGGCGATCCGATGCGGGTGCAGATCACGCTGCAACTGCCCGACCTGCGGCCGCTGGCGGCGATCGGACACACACCGCTGGACGGCGCCGCCACCCTGAGCCTGGCCGCCGTGCGCGGGCAAACGGAAACCGATCTCGACCTGGACGGCTCCGTGTCCATCACCGGCGGCCAGCCGCAGGCGGTGGGGCTGGTGGGCCGCGGCGGCCGCGTCGCCCTGGCGGCCACGCTGGACGGTTCGGACATCGTGCTGCACCGGCTCGCCGTGGATGGCGACGCCCTGCATCTGACGGCGTCCGGCACCGATGTCCGGAACGCGCTCGACGCCCGCTTCTCGCTCGGGCTGCCGGATCTCGCCCGGGCGCTGCCGAGCCTGCGCGGCGCCCTGTCGCTGTCGGGCACCGCCGCCGGGCCGCTGTCGCCGTCGCCCGACCTGTCGCTGCATCTGGCCGTGACCGGCGATCCCGGCACCGCCACGATGCCGCGCGGTCCGCTCCGTTTCCGGGTGGACGCCGCCCACCTGCCGGCCCGTCCGGAAGGCACGGTCGCGCTGGACGGCACGCTGGACCGGGCACCCCTGGCCCTGCACGCCGAAGCCAGCCGCCTGGCCGACGGGGCGTTGCGGGTGCTGCTGGACCGGCTGAACTGGAAGAGCGCCACCGGCCGGGCGGACCTGACCCTGCCTGCCGGGGCGACGCTGCCGCTCGGCACGGTGGATATCCGCATGAGCCGGCTGGCCGATCTCAGCGCGCTCGCCGGGCAGCCGGTGTCGGGCAGCCTGCAGGCCGCGATCCAGACCACCCAGCCGGCCGGCGCCGGCGCGCCGCACGTCCGGATCGAGGTGAGCGGGCAGGGCGGCCTGCCCACCGCCAGCGTCCGCGCCTTGCGGCTTTCCGGCACCGTGGACGATCCGGTGAAGGCGCCGCGCGTGGATCTGCGGCTGGACGCCACCGGCATCCGCTCGGGCGCCATCGCCGGGGACGCGCACGTCACTGCGCGGGGGCCTCGGGACGCCCTGATGGTATCGGCCCAGGCGGCGTTGCCCAACCTGATGGGCGCCCCGGCGCGGCTCGACACCGCCCTGCGCCTCGATCTGCCGGCCCGGACGGTGGCGCTGTCGCGGCTGGACGCATCGGCCAAGGGCGAGGCGCTGCGGCTGCTGGCGCCGGCCCGGCTGAGCTGGGGCGACCGGGTGGCCGTGGACCGTCTGCGCGTGTCCCTGACGGCGCAGCAGGGCGGCGCGCCCGCGATCCTCGACGTCGCCGGGCAGGTGATGCCGCAGCTCCGGCTCGATGCCAGGCTGGACAACGTCACGCCGGCTCTGGCCAGGCCCTTCGCGCCGACCCTCGATGCCGCCGGCGTGCTGGCGATGCAGGCACACCTGTCCGGCACCGTGGCGAAGCCGGACGGCACCGTGCACCTCGCCGGCGACGGGCTGCGGCTGCGCAGCGGTCCGGCCGCGTCCCTGCCGGCCGCCACCGTGCGGGCGGACGTGGCGCTCGCCGCGGGGATCGCCCGGCTGCAGGCGCATGTCGCCGCGGGGCCGAAGCTGAACCTGGCGCTGGACGGCACGGTGCCGGTGCCCCCGAGCGGACCGATCGCGTTGCGGGCGAACGGGTCACTGGATCTGTCGCTCGCCAACGCCGTGCTGGGCGCGCAGGGGCGTCAGCTGGACGGCGACCTGCTGCTGGCGCTCCAGGCGGGGGGCACGGTGCAGGCGCCGCGTCTCGACGGCACCGTGCAGCTCCGGAACGGCCAGTTCCAGGACTACGCCCAGGGAGTGCGGCTCACGAAGATGGAGGCGCTGATCGCGGCGCAGGGGCAGAGCCTGACCATCGAGCACCTGTCGGCCCGGGCCGGAGAAGGCACCATCGACGTCGCCGGCACCGTGGGGGCGTTGCTGCCGGGTCTGCCGGTCGATCTGCGGATCACCGCCAGCAAGGCACGGCCCCTGTCCAGCGACCTGCTCACCGCGGTGCTGGACGCGGACATCCGCGCGCACGGCCAGGCCTCGGCGCGGCTGGATGTCGGCGGCCGGATCGGCATCGAGAATGCGCTGATCAACATCCCGAACAGCCTGCCGCCGTCGGTGGCGCAGCTGCACGTGATCCGCCCCGGGGAGAAGCCGCCGGCGCCCGCCCAGGCCGGAAGCGGCGGCAGCCTGATCGGGCTGGACCTCACGGTGGACGCGCCGGGGCAGATCCTGCTGCGCGGCCACGGGCTGGACGCGGAGCTGGGCGGCCGGCTGCACGTGGGCGGCACCTCGGCCGCGCCGCAGATCAGCGGCGGCTTCGACATGCGGCGGGGCACCTTCAACCTCGCCGGCGTGAACCTCACCTTCACCCACGGGCGGGTGGGTTTCAACGGCACTGGCGTCACCCACAAGATCGACCCGACGCTCGATTTCACCGCCGAAAGCCAGGTCAACCAGACCCTGGCCCGGCTCAATGTCGGCGGCTATGCCGATGCGCCGAAGATCACGCTCTCATCGGTGCCGAGCCTGCCGCAGGACCAGGTGCTGGCGCTGCTGCTGTTCGGCGAGGACACCAAGTCGCTGAGTCCGGTGCAGATCGCGGAGGTGGCGACGGCGCTGGCCTCGCTCACCGGCGGCGGCGGCGGGGGCTTCGACCCGCTCAACACCGTGCGCAAGACCCTCGGCCTCGACCGGCTCACCGTGGGCGGCAACACGGGCGGCAACGGCAACGGCAGCGCGGTGGAGGCGGGCAAGTACGTGGCACGCGGGGTCTATGTCGGTGCGAGGCAGGCCACCAGCGGCGGCGGCAGCCAGGCCCAGGTGCAGATCGACCTGACGCGCCGGCTGAAGCTGCTGAGCACGGTGGGCACCGGCGGTCAGGTGACCGGCATCACCACGCCGGAAAACGATCCGGGCTCGTCGGTCGCGCTGAAATACCAGTTCCAGTATTGAGCGGCGGAACCGTTGCCGGACACCCGGCCGGGCGGGTAGGATCGTTGCCAGACCAATATAAACTTTGAGACGGCCATGTATATCGCGCAGGCGTTGCTGACGCTGGGACTCTGCTTCGTCCTGGCGGCGTCGGTCAGCCTGATGGTGTCGCGCCGCATCGACGTCAGTGCCCGCCGTCGCCATCACGAGGTGGGCATCGCGGTGTTTCTGCAGATCGGCGTGATCTACGCCGTGCTGCTGGCCTTCGTGTTCAGCGAGGTGTGGGACCAGTTCAACGACGCCGCCAAGGTGGTGGACACCGAATGCGCCAGCGTGCTCGGGATCGCCGAACGCGCGGACAACGTCCCCGAGCCGTCGCGCTCACGGCTGCGCGACGAGCTTTCCACCTACCTCACGCTGGAGATCGACGACGAGTGGCCGCGGATGCAGAAGCGGTCGTTCAGCCGGGCGGTGTCCGGGCAGTTCAGCAGGATCTACGACGAGATCGCGTCGGTGGATCCGGCCAATGCCCGCATCGCGGCGGCCCGCGACCGCATGCTGACCCTCGCCGGCCGCATCCACGAGGCGCGCGCCGAGCGTTTGTTCCAGCTGCGATCCAACGTGCCGCCCTTCCTGTGGGGCCTGCTGATCGTGGACGCCCTGATGCTGGTGGGCTTCGTGCTGTTCAGCGGCATGGAACACCACGCGGTCCAGTTGGGCGTGGTGGCGGTGTTCGCGACCTTCCTGTGCGGGATCCTGCTCACCATCCATCTGCTGGACTTCCCCTACGAGGGGACCATCTCGATCGACGACCAGCCGCTGGTGGAAACGCTGGAACAGCTGGGAACGATGCGGCACCAGCCTTCGCCTTGAAGCCCTTCCTCAGGCGGCTTCGTTCATCCGGCCGTCGAAGGCTGCCTGCGCTTCCTTGACGTCCGCCAGCGAACGGACCGTCCAGCCATAGAGTGCTGCGAACGGTTCCTTCAACGTGTGGCCGAGCGGGGTGACGGCATATTCCACCGCCACGGGCGACGAGGCGACCACCCGGCGCACGATCAGGCCGTTGCGTTCCAGCCGGCGCAGGGTCTGCGTCAGGGATTTCTGGGTGATGCCGTCCAGCGCGCGCCGGATGGCGTTGAAGCGTGCCGGCCCGGGGCACAGCACGGCCAGGATCAGGATCGACCATTTGTCGGTGATCTGATCCAGCAGCATCCGGCACTCGAGATTGGTGGCGGTGCGGCAGAGAAGCGGGGCGATGACGGTTTCCTCCGGGCTACCTAGTGCAGGCAGGGTGCCTGATTGACCCTAGGTTTCCCAGCGATACTTCTACGGGCTCCGAGAAACAGCTTGCCGGTTGCTCAATGTCCGATCTCGCCGCTTCCTTGTTCCAGCCGTTCCGGGTCCGGGGCCTCGCGATGCCGAACCGCATCGTCATGGCGCCGATGACCCGCTCCTTCTCGCCCGGCGGCGTGCCCGGCCCGGATGTGGCCGCCTATTACCGGCGACGCGCCGAGGGCGAGGTGGGGCTGATCCTCACCGAAGGCACGGTGATCGAGCGCCCGGCCGCCCGCAACCATCCCGGAATTCCGTTCTTCCACGGCGAGGGCCTTCCCGGCTGGTCGCGCGTGGTGGAGGAGGTCCATGCCGGCGGTGGCCGGATCGCGCCGCAGATCTGGCATACCGGCTCGGTGAAGAGCTTCCAGACCGCCTGGGAACCGGACGCGCCGGTGGAAAGCCCGTCCGGCCTCGTGGCGCCGGACCAGCCTCGCGGCGTTTCGATGAGCGACAACGACATCGCGGACACGATCGCGGCCTTCGGACGGGCCGCCGCCGAGGCCCGGCGCCTCGGCTTCGATGCCGTGGAACTGCACGGCGCCCACGGCTACCTGATCGACCAGTTCTTCTGGGCGGGCACCAACCGGCGCGACGATCGCTGGGGCGGGATCAGCCTCCGCGAGCGTTCCCGTTTCGCCGCCGCCGTGGTGGCCGCCGCCCGGGAGAATGCCGGTCCCGAGCTTCCGGTGATCCTGCGGGTCAGCCAGTGGAAGCAGCAGGACTATGCCGCCCGTCTGGCCACCACGCCCGACGAGATGACGGAATGGCTGCTGCCGCTGGTGGAAGCGGGCGTCGACATCCTCCACTGCTCGCAGCGCCGCTTCTGGGAGCCCGAGTTCCCGGAGATCGATGGTCCCGAAGGGCTGAACTTCGCCGGGTGGGCCCGCAAGCTCACCGACGCCGTGACCATCACGGTGGGGTCGGTCGGCCTGTCCGGGGATGTCGTGGCGTCGTTCGGCGGGGAAAGCTCGGAGCCCGCCAGCCTCGAGAAGCTGTTGCAGCGGCTGGAGCGCGACGAGTTCGATCTTGTGGCGGTGGGACGGGCGCTGCTGAGCGATCCCCGGTGGGTGACCAGGATCCGCACCGGCGACCGGGCCGGCCTGCGCGCGTTCAGCGCCGGGGATCTTGCGACGCTGAGCTAGAACGGTTCTGGGGGCGATGCCGGTTCCGGATGATCGCCCCCGGATCCGCCGTTCCGGCCTGGGGCACGCTGTCGTCGGGCCGCCATGGCGGTCGTTCGAACCTGGCCTTCCCGGCGTCGTTCCTCGCGCGCGGCTGCGCGGAACCGCTCGCCGCCATGGCAAGCCGCCCTCGCCAAAAGGGGGCGTCGAGGAGGCGCAAGGGCGCTCCCCAGAGAAGTCCTTCGTGGGGCGAGGGCCGGCCCTGCCTACCCGTCGCGGCAGGAGAGGTATGCCGAGAAAACACTACAAATCATCGTTCCACTGAAATATCACGCCCATTAGTGGTATGATGTCTCCTGCGGGAGAGGCGTGGGAACGGGCGATGTATCGATCGAGGATCATCGAGATCGACGGGGTCTATGTCGGGAACCTCCTGCAGCGGGGGCCGAGCGAGGGGTTCGTGTTCATGTCCCGGCATCCGCGCACGCGGGGGATCGACGACCGTCCGATCGGCTCGCTGGAGGATGCCCTCCGGCTGGCACACAGCACCTACAGGCATCCGGTGCTTGGCACCGGGGCCGATCCGGGTGGCGCCCGCTCCTAGTTGCCGCCGTCCGGCGTGTCGTCGGCCGGTGGCGGCGAGTGCCTGACGTCCAGGGTGTCGTTGTCGCGGTTGGTGTCCGGCAGCACCCGGTCCGGGTCCAGCGTCACCGAGCGCACCGGCACCCCGCCGGGCAGGGTGATGGTGGCGACGTTGCCTTTCATCCACGCTTCCACCGGCAGGGTGATGCTGCGCGTGGTGCCGTCGTCCAGATGCACCGCGACATGCTCGGGCAGCACGAGCGAGCCGTTGTTGTGCAGCTCGATCTGGGTGCCGCGCCTCGGATCGCCTTCCACCGGCACGATCCGCGCGATCCCGATGTCGAAGCGCGCGTTCTCCGCGTACCAGCCGCGCCAGAACCACGACAGGTCCTCGCCCGCCTCGCTGTTCATCAGCCGGAAGAAGTCGTCGGGCGTCGGGTGCTTGAAGGCCCAGGCGGCGATGTAGCGGCGGAAGGCCGGATCGAACCTGTCCGGCCCGAGGATCTGCTCGCGCAGCAGGGTGAGCCCGAAGGCCGACTTGAAGTAGGTCACCGGATGCCGGTAGCGCTCCGTCACGAGGTCGGTCGGCTCCAGCAGCGTGGGCGCGTTCGGATCACGCAGGAGGTTGGCGATCTGCTCGGCCGGCGTGCCCTGTCCGGGCGCGTACTCGGCATCGCGCTTGGGGCCCCATTCGCCGCGGTTGAAATCGTCGGACTGGTAGACGTCGATGAAGGTGTTGAAGCCCTCGTCCATGAAGCCGTTGCGGCGTTCGTTCGTGCCCACCACCATCGGGAACCAGTTGTGGCCGAGCTCGTGCGTGGTGATCCAGAACAGCTCGCGGCCTTCGTCCTTGATGCCGTCGAACGCCATGCCCGGATATTCCATCCCGGCGCCGTGGCCGCCCACGTTGATCGCGGTGGGGTAGGGGTACGGGTACCAGCGGCGGGAGAAGTTCTCGATCGCGCTCTTCACGTATTCGGTCGAGCGCGACCAGCGTCCGTTTTCCGCCGCCTCGGCCGGATACACCGACATCGCGAGCCGGGGCATCGGCTTGCCGCCACGGGTGTAGGGCAGCGGCGGCAGGTCGATGCGCGCCGCGTCCCAGGCGAAGGCGGGCGAGGCTGCCACCGCGACGTCGCGCGTGTTCTCCATCCGGAAATGCCATGACAGCGTGCCGGTCTTCGCCGGGCGGCTGTTCGGATCGGTGATCTCGGAGGGCGCGCGGATGGCGATGGTCTTCTCGCTGTCGCCCGCCTGGCGCAGCCGGTCCTGCTGCGTGCGGGTCAGCACCTCCGCCGGGTTCAGAAGCGCGCCGGAGCCGGCGACGATCCAGCTCGCGGGCACGGTGATCGTGTAGTCGATGTCGCCATATTCCAGGTAGAACTCCTGGCCGAGATAGGGCGCCGTGTCCCAGCCGCGCACGTCGTCATAGACCGCCATGCGCGGGAACCATTGTCCCAGCTCCCAGATCGGGCCGTTGCGGCTGTCGGTGATCGCCGTGCGGCCGCCCCAGGCGCCGGGAACGGTGTGGTGCCAGCGTATGTGCAGCTTCAGGGCCGTACCGTGTCCGGCCAGCGGTTCCGGCAGCGTGACCCGCATCCGGGTATCGGACACGAGAGTGTCCACCGGCACCGTGCGCTTGCCGTTCTCGATCCAGATGCTCTCGATCACGTCGCCGTCCGTGGTGTCGCGCCCGAAGAAGCGCGACGAGAACGAGGCGCGGGAGCCCGCCTTGTAGATGTTCTGGTCGAGCTGCACCCACAGCTCGTCCAGCGTGTCGGGGCTGTTGTTGGTGTAGGTGATCACCTCCTCGCCGCGCACCTGATGGGTCGGACCGTCCAGGGTGGCGCTGATGCGGTAATCGGCGCGGTTCTGCCAGTAGTCGGGCCCGGGCACGCCGCCGGCCGACCGCGTGCGGCCCGGGGGCACGCTCCAGGTAAACGGGGCGAAGATATGCGCCGGATCCGGCGCCGTCGGGTCGGCCCGCGCCGGCAGGATGGAGGCGGCCAGCCCGAGCAAGGCGAGCGCCCATGCCACCATGCGCCGGCCGGGCGGGAAGCGGTGCGGCCGGAGGGAGCGCTGCGGAACGATCGGCATGGCGCTCATGGTTCCCGGGGCGGCGGTGCCGCGCAAGCCCCGCCGCGCCACCGGAGCGTCCTCGCGAGCCGCAGCGGATCGTCCGCGACGCCGCACCGTCCGATTGGCCACGGGCGGAGACACGTTCATGGAACGGAGGGGCATGAGCGGTTCTCACCGTGCCTGCCGTCGGCGGACCGGGCGCGCCGCACGGCGGACGATCGCCGCGAGCGACACCGGACGACCCACCTGGCCGGGAAGGGCGTCGCGCGCGACGGGACCAGAAGCTTCCCCGTATCGTCCGGGGCGCAATGGGTCAGGATCAGCCATTCGCATCGGTTCGGATCGCGGAAACGCCCGAGGCGATGCCCGGAACGCGCGGCGTCGCGGCGCCGACCGGGCGTTCGCGCGACATCAGGAACGTGCTGATGACCGGACGACGGATCGCTGGGGCGGGGCCCATCTTTCGAGACGCGAGTCCCTGACACCTTCCGAGGCAAAGCGGAAGAGTCGAGGCAGACACGCAGCGTGGCGTACAAGCCGTTCCGGACAAACAACAAAGTCATGAGAGGCCACGCCGGGGAAAATCGAAGTCGGACGAGCGCAGCGGATATTATTACAACACGGAGATGGGAAGTCGCCGTTCCGAACCGGGTATGGAACGCGCCGTTCGCCCCGGCACAAGCGATCGAGGGAACGGGCGACATGCGCGCACTATGCTGGCACGGCAAGAACGACATCCGGTGCGACACCGTGCCCGATCCGTCCATCGAGGATAGCCGCGACGTCATCCTCAAGGTGACCGCCTGCGCCATCTGCGGTTCCGACCTGCATTTGATGGACGGCCAGATGCCCAGCATGGAATCCGGGGACGTGCTGGGTCACGAGTTCATGGGCGAGGTGGTCGAGGTGGGATCGCCCGAGCATCCGCTGAAGAAGGGCGACCGGGTGGTCGTTCCCTTCAACATCAATTGCGGCCAGTGCCGGCAGTGCAAGCTCGGCAACTACGCGTCCTGTCTGCGATCCAACCGCAACGGCGAGATGGCGGCCAAGCAGTTCGGTTATCCGACCGCGGGGTTGTTCGGCTACTCGCACCTGACCGGCGGCTATTGGGGCGGGCAGGCGGAATATGTCCGCGTGCCGATGGCCGACGTGGCACCGATGAAGGTGCCCGAGGGCATGGACGACGAGCACGCGCTGTTTCTGTCCGACATCCTGCCCACCGGCTGGCAGGCGATCGACTATCTCGACCTCCAGGGCGGCGAAAGCGTCGCGATCTGGGGCGCCGGGCCGGTCGGGCTGTTCGCCATCAAGTCCGCGCAGGTCATGAAGGCGGGCCGCATCATCGCGATCGAGACGGTGCCGGAACGGATCGCGCTGGCGCGCCGCGCCGGCGCCACGGACGTGATCGATCCGTCGAACGAGGACGTGCTCGAGCGGATCAAGGAGATCACCGGCGGCGAGGGCGCCGATGCGGTGGTGGATTGCGTCGGCATGGAAGCCAGCGGGCATCACGGCGCGATCGGCGTGCTCAACGCCATCCAGGAGAAGCTGACCTCGTCGCAGCGGCCCTATGCGCTCGAACAGATGATCCAGGCCGTGCGCCCGAGCGGCATCGTGTCGGTGCCCGGCGTGTATGGAGGTCCGGTGCCGGTGAACATGGGTGCTGTGGTGCAGAAGGGGCTGACCATCCGGTCCGGCCAGACGCACGTGAAGCGTTATCTCGACACGCTCACACCGCTGATCCAGGCCGGCACCATCGACCCGACCTTCCTCATCACGCACCGCAGCGCGAACCTCGCGGAGGGTCCCGATCTCTACAAGACGTTCCGCGACAAGCAGGACGGCTGCGTGAAGGTGGTGTTCAACCTCGCCTGACGCGGGATCGGATGTGCCGGGCCGCGATCAGCGCGCCCGGCCGGCGGCCGACCGCTTCACCGCCGCGAGGACGCCCGCGGCCTTGGCCGGCGGCAGTCCGCTCCACGACACGGTATAGGTCAGCCCGTTGCGGCGCCATTGCAGTTCGGCCGGGAAGTTGTCGGCCATCGCATGTTCCGGGGTGAAGGAGGCGCCGTCCGCCAGGTGGCGGGTGATGATCCTGCCGTTCCGGTCCGTCAGCGTCTCGACCGGATCCGCGGACACGCTGATCGTGCCGATGCTGCAATAATGCGCACCGTGACAATTGGCGGTCCGGTCCAGCGAGATCGAGGCCCGCCGCCGCCCTGCGCCCGTGTCGTCCGCATAGGCGAATAGCGGCCGGTCGTCCGGCAGCTTGCGCGGCCAGGCGACCGGCGCGCCCATGACCGCCCGGGCGCTGGCGGCCGCGGCGTCGAAGCCGGCGATGCTGCGAGCCGGCATCAGGCGCGGCGCGGCCGCGTGCGCCGCCAGGCAGCCGGCCGGCGTCAGCGCCGGTGCCGCGATGCCGGCGGCGGCGAGGACGAGCCACCGCACCGCGATGGGGCGGTTGCGCGGTTCGACGGATCGCGCAGCAGCGCGAATACCCTCCTGCATCAGGAGGCGCGCTTCCAGGTGGCAGCGAAGCGATCCGCCACCATCTTCTGGTCGGCCATCGCCTGCAGCATCGGCAGCACCCGCCGCACCACGCCATCCCAGTCGCCGAAGCTGGACTGCCGGATGATGCGCACGCTGGGATACCAGGGGCTGTCCTCGCGCCCGTGGAACCAGCGCCAGCAATTGTCGTACCGGTCCATCAGCAGGGCGGGGATACCGAGCCCCCCCGCGAGATGCACCATCGAGGTATCCACCGTCACCACCACGTCGAGCGACCGCATCAGGCTCGCGGTGTCGTCCATGTCGTCCACGGTCGGCATCGGGTCGTGGATGCGCAGGCCATCGGGCGGGTCGGACAGCTCCTCGGCGTACGGACCCTTCTGCACGCTGATCAGGTGCACGTCGCGCAGGGCGGCCAGGGGCGCCAGCGTCCGCAGCGGCATGGACCGTTTGCGATCGATCGCGTGCGCGGCCGGATTCTGTTCGCGCGGCGCGCCACCCCAGACCAGCCCCACCCGCAGCCGGTCGCCCGGCGGGAGGTGGCGGGCGGCGGCCTCCACCGACGCGGGGTCGGTGTGGAGATAGGGCGGGGAGATGCCCCACGCGTCGCCGGTTCCGCTGAACACGCGAGGCAGGCTGATGAAGGGGCAATGCCAGTTGCCCACCGTGCGGGCCTCGTCGCCGGTCACCACGCCGTCGATGCCATCGCAGCGCGCCACCAGCCGCGCCAGCATCGGCGGCACGGACGCGATCACGGTGGCGCCCCGGCGCTTGAGCAGCGGCAGGTAGCGCAGAAACAGCAGCGTGTCGCCGAATCCTTCCTCGTGCGTCACCAGCACCGTCTGGCCGGTGAGATCGGTATCCGGCCCCAGGGTCGGCATGAGGCGTTCAGGAGGCAGGTCGGTATGGCCGGGCAGCTTCAGCCGCCATTCATGCTCGCTCCAGCCCTGGGTCATCCGCTCGGCCTTGAGCAGGCAGATGGAATGGTTCAGGCGGATCTGCGGGTCGTCCGGGCGCAGCCGGATCGAGCGGTGGAAGGCCGCGAGCGATTCCTCGAACCGCCCCTCGATGCTCAGCGTGCAGGCGAGGTTGGCCCATGCCGGGGCGTCTTCCGGCACCCGCGCCACGGCTTCCTGGAAGATGGTGATGCCGTCGTCGCTGCGTCCCTGCGAGGCCACCGCCACGCCGAGCTGGTTCAACAGCCCGGGCAGACGGGGCCGGATTTCCAGGCAGCGGCGCAGCGCGGTCTCCGCTTCGGCAAAGCGGAACATGTCGCACAGGAAGTTGCCCCATCCGAGCAGCAGGCCCGCCTGATCCGGCGTGAGGGCGAGACAGTCGCGGAAGCAGGGTTCGGCCGCGGCCAGCCGCCCCTGCTTTCGCAGCAGCCCGGCCAGATCGACGCACGGGTGCATCGCGTCCGGCCGCCTTCCGGCGATGTCGCACAGGAGCGGGGCTGCGGCATCCGCCCGTCCCGACCCGCCGAGCCCGAGCCCCAGCACCAGCCGGGCTTCCAGGTCGTTCTCGTCGGCGGCCAGCGAGGCCACGATCTCGGCCGCCGGCGCGAACGATCCTTCCTGCAGCGCGGCGAAGGCCCGCTTTAGGGTGTCGAGGCGCTCTCGCGATGACCGCGAGGAGGCCGTCGCCTCGATCTGCATGATCGACATCATGCGGGGACGGTCGAGGCCATGCCGCGGCGAACGGACGCGGGCGCTCTCCGTCCGGCCGGGCGACGGCCGCCCGGCATCGCGCACGCACGCACGCACGGGCCCGGGCGTTTCCGGACCCTGGCCTGGGTTCCGTGCGCGGCGTGGATCACGGGGTCGCCGTATCGTCGATCAGCCGGCGAAGCGTGGCCGCCACTGCCATCGGGGAATAGGGCTTGGAGATCTGCAGGTCGCGCGGGCCGAGCGGCCCGGGTTCAGGCCGGCCGCTCATGAACACCACCGGCATGTCGGGCCGCGTCTGCCGGGCCCGGGCCGCCAGATGGTGGCCGTCCAGGCCGCCAGGAAGCTGGATGTCGGTGAGCATGGCGTCCAGATGGGCCTCGCGCTCCAGCGCCGCCAACGCCTCGGCGGAATCCGCGGCTTCCACCACCTCGAACCCTTCCTCGGTCAGCACCTCGGACAAGGTCATCCGGATCAGGAACTCATCCTCGACGATCAGGACGCGGGGCGTGGACATGGAGCGCAGGGTGCCCCGTTTGACGCGGTCAGGCAATCGGCCGTGAAACGTGGGCGGGCGGACGGCGCGGTCATCGGAGAAAACCACCGCGCCGCCGTTCCATCGAGGGCGGGCGGGAAGCGGGGGCGCCACGGCCGGAGTTGCTGCAATCGGCCGCGGGCTCATGCTAGACCGGGCGCCGTCCGTGCCGGCCATCGGTGAATGGCTTTTCCGGCGCCGTCGCGGAGGCTGTTGAGCGGAGCGCGCTGGATGTTCGATCCTTTCGCCTGGATCGCGGGCTGGATACACGAAACCGTCCTGATCCCCCTCCTGTGGCGGTTCGGCTGGATGGAATGGGAGGACACGTCCTTCATGTGGGCGTTGTTCGCCGTCTATGGCGTGCTCCAGGTGGTGATCAACTACGCCATCTGCGTGCCCATGGAGCGGCTGCGTCCCCTGGTGCGGTTCCCCAACCGCGACGCCGTCGGGATGGACGTCGCGTACACCCTGATCGCGCGGATCGGGGTGTTTCCGCTGGTGACCTTCTTCGGTTTCTACCAGCTCCAGACCATGCTCAACGGCTTCCTCACGGATCGGGGCTACGTGCCGCCGACGCTCGAGACCATGTTCCCGTTCCTGATGGGACTGCCGGTGGTGAGCTTCTTCATCTACGCAGCGATCCTGGACTTCACCGATTATTGGCGCCACCGCTTCTCGCACATGTTTGGCTGGTGGTACGGGCTGCACGCGGTGCACCACGCCCAGCGGCAGATGACCTTCTGGAGCGACGACCGCAACCACCTGCTGGACGACGTCATCACCTATGTCTGGTTCATCGCCGTCGGGCTGCTGATCGGGGTGCCCCCCATGCAGTTTCCCCTGCTGGTGCTGGCGTTGCGGCTGGTGGAAAGCCTGTCCCATGCCAATACCCGGGTGTCCTATGGCTGGCTGGGCGAGCGGCTGCTGGTGTCGCCGCAGTTCCATCGCACCCATCACGGCCTGAAGGCGGCGGGCCTGCAATCGTGCAATTTCGGCGCGGTGTTTCCCTGGTGGGACATAATGTTCCGCACCGCCGACTTCCGACGCGACGTGGTGGAAACGGGTGATGCCGGCGCGTCCGAGGCGCTGGCGAGCGGCTCCTGGTTCGCGCAGCAGCGGGCGGGCTTGGCGCTTTCCTGGCGGCTCGCCAATCGTCGCCGGCGCCGCCGGGCGCTTCCCGCCGCCGAATAGGCCCTCCGGCGGCGAGCGACCGCGGGGGCGCCCGGGCTACGGCGGGCGCGCCGAACGGAACGGCCCGAGCCCGGCGGGGAAGAACGTGACCGGTGCTGGTGCACCGGTCACCGGATCGACGCGAGTTACTGCTTGGCCGCCATCTTCAGGTGCTTGGAACACTCGGAATAATAGCCGCCGCCCTTCTGGATCCACTTGAGGCCGCCGTTGGTGCCGGAGGCAGGATCGCTCTTGTTGGCCTTGTACTGCGCGAGGCAGGTCTGCTGGATCGCCTTGGCGGGCTTCAGGCTGCTGTATTTGCCGTCGATCGCGTTCGGGAAGGTGGGGTTGCCCACCTCGGCCGCCTGCTTGTGAGAATCCATCGGCATGGTGGTGCTCGACGGCACCGCGGCCGGACCGGTCTTGCCCGGAGCCGGAACGCTGGGGGCGGACGGCATGGCCATGCCGGGCTTCATCGCGCCGCCGGCGGGGGCGGTGGCTGCGGGAGCCGCCGCGGCCGGAGCCGGTGTGGCCGGCGTCTGCTGCGCCATCGCCGCGCCAGCGCCGCCGATCAGGAAGGCCCCCGCCACCAGGGCGGCACGGCCGTATGTGAAGCTCTTGGTCAAGGAACCCTCCGTCGCATGTCGCCGGCCGGGAGCGGCCGGACTGGATGGCGGCCTGGCGCGGGTGGCGCCGGCCTTCGCAACGACATGCGAACGAACGGAACGGGCCGCGGTTCAGCGGCCGTCCAGGATGCGGCCCATCATGCCGCTCAGGTCCGGGCCGCCCTGCGATCCGTCTCCCGAAGCGCCACGGGGTGCGGCGGCGGGTGCGGGCGCGTCGTCCGTGAAGGCCTGGTCTTCCGCATCCCGCGTCGTGGCCGGGGCAGCATCCGTCACCTGCCCGTTCGGCGTCGCCTGGTCGACCGCGCGGGGCAGCAGATGGGACAGCACCGCCGCGGCGGTGCCGGCCGGCAGCCCGAAGCGCTGCGCCCAGCCATCCAGCTGCTCAGGCGGAAACACCCGCGATACCTCCTCGGGCGAGATGGGCAGGTTGCCGTCATGGGCCGAGATCCAGGAGCGGGCCTTGTCGCCCATTCCCGCCTGTTCCAGCCGATCGAGGATGCCGGGGATGCCGCCCGCCGCGCCCAGCGCGTGGTCGAGCAGCCCGCCCGCCGCGCCGTGCTGTTCCTGCCCGACCAGGCCGCCAAGCAGGCCGCCGAGATTGCCCAGAATGCCGCTCATCCGTCGTCTCCGTCGCTCGTAATGCCGTGGCCGCAGGGTGCCTGTCCCTGCCGCGAACCGATACCCCGTCGTGCCGTCGCCGGAACCGGACGCTCCGCCCGGCATTTGCAGGACCGATGCCCCATCCCGAGACCTGGCTGAAGACGCTGCCCGACGGGTTGTTCTGCGAACCCGGCGGATTCTACGTCGACCCGGTGAATCCGGTTGCCCGCGCCGTGATCACCCACGCCCACGCCGACCACGCCCGGTCCGGCCACGAGGCCGTGCTGGCCAGTCCGGAAACCTTGCGGATCATGGAAGTCCGCATGGGCGAGGACCGGGCCGGCGGGCACCGCCAGCCGCTCGGCTGGGGGGAAACCATCGATCTGAAAGGCGTCCGGGTATGGCTGCGGCCGGCCGGCCACGTGCTGGGCTCGGCCCAGGTGGCGATGGAATGGCGCGGCAGCCGGGTCGTGGTCTCGGGGGACTACAAGCGCACGCCCGACCCGACATGCCTGCCGTTCGAACCGATCCCGTGCGACGTGTTCGTGACCGAGGCGACGTTCGGCCTCCCGGTGTTCCGCCATCCCCCGGCGGAGGGGGAGGTCCGCCGCCTGCTGGACAGCGTCGGACTGTTTCCCGAGCGGACCCACGTCGTCGGCTGTTATGCGCTGGGCAAGTGCCAGCGCCTGATCGCCCTGCTGCGGCGCGCCGGCTGGGACGGCCCGATCTTCCTGCACGGTGCGCTGATGTCGGTCTGCCGCGCCTACGAAGCGATGGGCATTCCGCTCGGCGACCTGCGTCCCGCGACCGCCAGCAACAAGGCCGAGCTCGCGGGGGCCATCGTGCTGGCACCCCCGTCGGCGATCGCCGACCGCTGGGCGCGGCGCCTGGCCGACCCGGTGACCTGCCTCGCCTCGGGTTGGATGCGCGTCCGCCAGCGGGCGAGGGCCCGCAACGTCGAGTTGCCGCTGGTGGTGTCGGACCATGCCGACTGGCCGGAATTGTGCCGCACCATCGAGGAGGTGGACGCGCCCGAGATCTGGGTGACCCACGGCCGGGAGGATGCGTTGATCCATCAGGTCGAGAAGGAGGGTCGCCGTGGCCGGGCGCTCCGCCTGATCGGCTATGGCGACGAGGAAGAAGAGGACGCGGCCGATCCGGTGCCGGGTGGCGAAACGAACGCCGCGCCGCCCCCGCTGGCACCGCCTGCGACGGCACTGGGTCCGACGGCACTGGCTCCGACCGCACTAGGCCCAACGACACCGGGCCCAACGGCACTGGGTCCAGGCGGCCCGGATCGCGAGGCGGCCCCGTCGGGCGCCGCGGATAGCTCGGCCGCCCCCCGTCGCGCGCGCCGGGGCCGTGGTGGGGCCGGGGGAGCCGCCGCATGATCGCCTTCGCCGAGTTGCTGGAGCGGCTGACCCTCACGCCGGGGCGGCTGGCCAAGATCGCCCTTCTGCGCCGCTTCTTCGAGACCGAGCCCGACCCGGATCGCGGCATCGGTCTGGCGGCGCTGACCGGCGAGCTGAGCTTCGAGGCGGCCAAGCCGGCGCTGATCCGGGCGCTGGCGGAAAGCCGGACCGATCCGACCTTGTTCGCCTGGTCCTACGACTACGTGGGCGACCTCGCCGAAACCACGGCGCTGATGTGGCCCGATCCGGAGCCGGACCGTCGCCGCAACGCGCCGGTGCCGAGCCTGGCCGAGGTGGTGGATGGGCTCGCCACGACGCCAAAGACCCAGCTGCCGGCCCTGGTGGCGGAATGGCTCGACCTGTCCACGCCCGAGGTGCGGGTCGCGATCCTCAAGCTCATCACCAGCACCCTGCGCGTCGGCGCGTCCGGGCGGCTGGCCAAGGTGGCGCTGGCCGAGCTCGGCGGCGGCCGGATCGCGGCCGACGACATCGAGGAGCTGTGGCACGGGTTGCAGCCTCCCTACGGCGAGCTGTTCCGCTGGATCGAGGGGCGGGGACCGAAGCCGGACCCGCGCGACGCGCCCGTGTTCCGGCCGCCGATGCTGGCGCATCCGCTGGAGGACGCGGACGTGGCGGCGCTGGACCACGCGCTTTTCGCCGCCGAATGGAAGTGGGACGGCATCCGCGTGCAGCTGGTGGCGACGCAAGGGGGGCGACGGCTTTACTCGCGCGGGGCCGACGACATCTCGGCCGCGTTTCCCGAGATCGTGGAGGCCATGCGCTTCGACGCGGTGCTGGACGGCGAGCTGCTCGTGGTGCGGGACGGCGCGGTGGCCCCGTTCGCCGATCTGCAGCAGCGCTTGAACCGAAAGGCGCCCACCGCGCGGATGATGGAGAACTATCCCGTCGCGGTGCGGCTCTACGACATCCTGTTCGAGGCGGGCGAGGATCTGCGGCCGCTGCCCTTCGCCGAGCGGCGTGCGCGCCTGGAAGCGTTCGTGCGCGAGGAGGCGCCCGACCGGATGAGCCTGTCGGAACTGATCGAGGTGCCGACGCTGGCGGAACTGCAGGAGCTTCGCGCCGGGGCACGCGCGGCGTCCATCGAAGGGCTGATGCTCAAGCGGCGCGACAGCCCGTATCTGCCGGGGCGTCCGAAGGGGCTCTGGTGGAAGTGGAAGCGCGACCCGCTCAACATCGACGCGGTGATGATGTACGCGCAGCGCGGACACGGGAAAAGATCGTCGTTCTATTCCGACTACACCTTCGGCCTGTGGCGCGATACCGCGGACGGCGGCCGCGAGCTGGTGCCGGTGGGGAAGGCCTATTCCGGCTATACGGATGCCGAGCTGAAGCAGTTGGACCGGTGGATTCGCAACAACACCGTCCATCGTTTCGGCCCGGTGCGGGAAGTGTCGCACGCGGAAGATCACGGGCTGGTGCTGGAAATCGCGTTCGACGCGGCGCAGCTTTCGGCGCGGCACAAATCCGGCGTGGCGATGCGCTTTCCGCGCATCAACCGGCTGCGGCTCGACAAGCCGCCCGGCGAGGCCGACCGCCTCGAGACGCTGATGGCCCTGGTGGAAGGCGTGGCGGTGGAGCAATGACCACACTGCACCGGAGCGTTCAAATATCGCGCGGCGCTTAACCGCTCGTTCAACATCCCCGGACAGGATCGGCGGGAGGCCTCGCGGCCGCCACCCTCTTTCATCCGGAGAAACGCCGCCATGCGGGTGCTTCCTGTGCTGTTCCTTCTCGCCTCCGTGCCGGCGGCACGCGCGGCCGACGTGTCCATCGAGCAGGCCAACCATGCCTTCAGCCAGTCGGCGGTGGCGCTTTCCGCTGGCGACGCGCTGGTGATGCACAACGACGATGGCACCGTGCATAATCTGAGCGTGATCGATGAGGACGGCGATCCGCAGGATCTCGGGTTGCAGCAGCCGGGCAAGACGCTGCGCATCCAGTTCGCGAATGCCGGGCGCTTCACCGTGCGATGCGCGCTCACGCCCGGCATGAAGATGACCGTGAACGTCCACTGATGCGCATGACGATCCGAACCAAGATCGCGGCATCCTGCCTGCTGCTGCTGGCGGTGGTGGTGGTGCCCGGGCTGATGGCGCGCCGCGACAATGCGGCCCTCGGCGACACCGCCGTCGGCATGTACGACGACACGTTCCGGGGCATGAACTTCGCGGCCCAGGCACAGGCGGACTTTCTCCGCTACGTCAGACATCCCGACCCGTCCTCCGTGCAGCCGATCCTGGACCGGCTGGACATCGCGATCTCGCATGCCTCCTCCCCGCGCACCCATGCGGCCGGGATCACGCTGCGCGCGCGCATCGCCGTTCTGACCGGCAGCAACAGCGCTGACCCTGCAGAGGTCGCGAGAGTGGAGGAGGCCTTCACCTCGTTCACGCAGCGTTTCGGAACGGACGGCCTGAAGGCGCGGGATCATGCGGCCGCACTTGCCGGCGAGAGCAAGTTCCGCATGCTCCTGGTGTTCGGTGTGGCGATGCTGATCACCGTCGTGGTCGGGGTGACGCTCAACCTGTCCGTGGTGCCTCCGATCCGCCGCGCTTTGCGGGTGGCGCAGCGGATCGCCGAGGGGCGGCTCGACTCGGTGATCGTCGTGCGGGGGCGCGATGAAACGGCGGAGCTGCTGCGGGCGCTCTCGGCAATGCAGGACTCCATCGCCAGCAACCTGCGGGCGTTGAACCGTGCCCGGGAGGAAGAAGCCGCGCGGGCCAAGGCGTCCGGCGAGCAGGCCGAGCAGCTGGGTGCGGCGGCGATCGCCTTCGACGTGGCGGCGACGGATGTGCTGCGGCAGCTCGATGCCGCCACCGGCACCATGCGCGAGGCGTCCCACACCATGTCGGGCACGGCGGCCCGTACCAGCACCGACGCCGAAGCCGTCGCGGCCGCGGCGCGCCACACCACGGGCGACGTGCAGGCAGTGGCGGCTGCGACCAAGCAGCTCTCCTTGTCCATCCGGGAGATCGCGGGTCAGGTCACCAGCTCCGAGGCGATGACGCGGGCGGCCGTCGAGCAGTCGCGCCGGACGGATGCGATCGCCGCCAGCCTGAGCGCCGAAACCGTGCGCATCGGCGAGATCGTGCAGCTGATCCAGTCCATCGCGGCGCAGACCAACCTGCTTGCCCTCAACGCGACCATCGAGGCGGCCAGGGCCGGGGATGCCGGTCGGGGGTTCGCGGTGGTGGCCAGCGAGGTCAAGGCGCTGGCGCAACAAACAGCGACGGCCACGGGCGGCATCGCCTCCCTCGTGGACTCCATCCGCGGTCAAACGGACGAGGCGGCCCAGGCGGTGACATCCATCGGCCGCACCATCGACGAGATCAGCCGGATGACAGGATCGATCTCCGCCGCGGTGGAACAACAGGATGCCGCGACGAGGGAGATCGCCGACTCCATCCTTCGTGCATCGGATGGCACGGAAGCGGTGTCGGTCAGCATCGCCGGCGTGACGCAGGCTTCCAGCACGGTGCGGACGGTGGCGGGCGACGTACGCGAGGCAAGCGATTTGGTTTCGGTGCAGTCGGAGCAGCTGCGCGTCGAGGTCGGACGGTTCCTCGAGACCGTTCGACGAAGGGCGGCCTGAAGGCCCGGTGCCGCGGGGGATGGCGCCGAGCGAGCGATTCACGAGCTCGGCGCCTCCGGCACGCCGGTGGAATGTTCGGCTGTCGTGATCGGCCGGTCTCGGCACGCCCGCCCGCCCCCGGGTTCTGGCGGAGAATGATGGCCAGCGGCGGAGACGCCGTCTGAATGTCGCGCCGTAACCTTCTGCGGAAGCTCCCGGCGTCGCGAGTCGATCTGGCTTGCGTGCGAGAACCCATCGCGGGCGGTGCCTCACGTTCTCGTTGTGGGTGACTTTCCCGGCCACTTGCACGTTGCATCGTCATGGCTCGCCGGCTCAGCAACGACACCCCCTCGGACCCTGCACGGCGGGGCTCTCAGCGATCGGGCAGAAAGTCGGGAGGTGTCGTCCGGCCGGACGCAGGGGCGCCTCGGACCGCAGATCCGCCGGATGTCGATCTGGATGATCTGGCCTTGGCCATCGCATTGGTCGAGCGGCGCGGGGAACAGGACGCGATCCATGTCGCGCGGTCCGAGGAGCGTGCCCGTCGTGTTGCTTTGCTGGCGCAGGCGTTGGCACCCGAACGAGCCGTGGAGCTGCTGCCCGGCTGGGATTGCCTGTTCTATGACCGCACGGGGCCCTCGGCGACCTGCATGGGCGCACGGATGGCGGTGGCGTCACGCCTCGAACGACCGCGCGACGCCTTCGCCCTTCTGATCCTGTCGGTGGATGCGGCCAGCCAGCGTCTCCCGGCCGAGCTCGTGTCGTCGCTCGACTGGACGGTGGGAGGCGATATCGACATCGACGGGATCGTGCCGACGCTGGTGCGCCGCGGTTTCAAGCGGCGCGATCTGGCGGAAGCGCCCGGCGACTTCGCGCTGCGCGGCGACATCCTCGACGTGTTTCCGCCCGACCATGAGCGGGATCGCTGCACCGCCTGGCGGGTGGAGCATCACGAGGGGCGCATCATCTCGATCCGCTGCTTCGATCCCCACTCGCAACGTAGTGGCGAGGAAGCGTCCGCATTGTCCATTCGCGCCGCGTCCGAGTTGGTGCTGCCGGACGATCGGGACCCCATCCGGCCACCCGGGATCGAACTGCTCCTGGGGCAGAACGGCGAGCGTTTGCGGACCGCGTTCGACCTTCTGCCCGGCGCGGCGATCAGTCATGACCGCGCGGTGCCGGCGCGCCGGACCGAGATCGGGGAAGAGCTGCATGACGGCTTCGCCGCGCGGCTGTCGGCGTCACGCGGAGTCTCCGACATCCCGGCCCCGGCACCCCCGTCGGTGCTTTATCTGGACGATGCGGCCTGGACGCTGGCGACCGGATCGCGCCTCTGGCCGCTCGCGTCCGCGTCGGGGGCCGCGCCGGCCAACGACGATGGCGCTACCGCCAGCTTCCCTCGCGACGAGGAGGCGGCCTTCGACTTCGCCGAAAGCCGTGCGCGCGACGGATCGGTGTTGCTGATGCTCACGCCCTCCCTGATGCGGGCGGCCGAGCGACGCTTCCGGCGCAATGGGCGGCAGGATGTCCGTCCCGTGGATGGCTGGATCTCGTTCCGGCGCGAGCCGCCTGCCATCGGCTTGCTGCCCGTCCCGGCGGCTCCCGCATCCTGGCCGGCCGGATGGGCGGCTGACCGTTTCTGCGTCATGACGCCGACCGCGTTTGGCCATGACGGGGAGGGCGGGGTTGTGGCGGCGGCGGCCGACCCGCTGGAAGGCATGGTCGATGCCGGCCTGCGCTGCGGCGATGCCGTGGTGCATTGGGAACACGGCGTGGGATTGCTGCAGGGCCTGCAAACGGTGGACGGCGGCGCTGGCGTGGTCGATTGCCTGCGCGTCGGCTTCGCGCGCGACGGCGCTCTCCTGGTGCCGTTCGACGAGATCGACGAGCTCTGGCGCTATGGCGGCGAAGGCAGCGGCGTCGCCCTCGACCATCTGAATACCGACGCCTGGAAGACGCGCCGGACCGAGATCGCGGAGCAGATCGTGACGGCCGGGCGCGAACTCGCGGCCCTGGTCGCCGAACGGGAGGGCCGTTCCGCCCCGCTGCTGCGGGCCGGGCGGCGTCAGGGCCGTTTCGATCGCGGCTTCCCGCATCCGCTGACGCCGGATCAGGATCGCGCGCTCGCCGACGTCCTGGCGGATCTCGCTTCCGGTCGCCCGATGGACCGTTTGTTGTGTGGCGATGTCGGCTTCGGCAAGACCGAGATCGCAGTCCGTGCGGCGGGTGTGGCGGCGCTTGCCGGATACCAGGTGGCGGTGCTGGCTCCCACCACCGTGCTGGCGCGGCAGCATCTGCAAACCTTCCGCGAACGCTTCCAGCCGTTCGGGATCGCGGTGGAGGGCTTGTCCCGGCTCACCCCGCCGGCCGAGGCCCGGCGCATCAAGCGCGGGCTGGCCAGCGGAGAGGTCCGGGTGGTGATCGGCACCCAGGCGCTCGCCGCGCCGGACGTCCGGTTCGACCGGCTGGGCTTCGTGGTGGTGGACGAGGAGCAACGTTTCGGCACCCGGCAGAAGACGATGCTGCGTCGTCTGGTGGCCTGCGACGCCGGCACCGAGTGCGTGCACCTGCTGACCATGACCGCGACGCCGATCCCGCGCACCTTGCAGACCGCGCTGGTCGGGCTGCAGGAGCTCAGCGTGCTGGCCACCCCGCCCGCGCGGCGGCAGCCCGTGCGCACCGAGCTGATGCCGTTCGACGAGCTGGTGCTGCGCGAGGCCCTGATGCGCGAGCATCGCCGTGGCGGCCGCTCGTTCGTGGTATGTCCGCGTATCGAGGACATCGCGCCGATGCGCGACAGGCTGCGGGCGCTGGTGCCGGACCTGACGCAGGCCGAGGCCCATGGCGCCATGGCGCCCGATGCGGTGGACGACGCCATGCTGCGGTTCGCCGACGGACAGGCGGACATCCTGCTCAGCACCAACATCGTCGAGACCGGGCTCGACGTGCGAAACGCCGACACCATGGTGATCTGGCACGCCGAGCGCTTCGGGTTGTCGCAGCTGCACCAGCTCCGCGGCCGTGTCGGCCGCGGGCGGGCACGCGGCGCGGCGTTCCTGATGACCGACCCGGGCGACCCACCGGGCCCCGCGGCCCTGAAGCGCCTGCAATGCCTGGCCGACCTCGACCGCGTGGGAGCCGGCTTCGCCGTGAGCGCCCGCGATCTCGATCTGCGCGGCGCCGGCGACCTGCTGGGCGACACCCAGGCCGGGCACGTGAGGCTGATCGGGCTGGAGCTGTATCAGCACCTGCTGCGCCACTCGCTCGCCGCGGCGCGCGGGCGGGACCTCAGGCCGATGCGTCCCATATCGCTGTCGGTGCCCGGCGATGCGTTCATTCCGGTTGAGTATGTGCCGGACGAGAACCTGCGGGTCGAATTGTTGTCCCGGCTGGCGAGGCTGTCGCGCCGGGGCGGCACCGCCAGGCTCGACGGCTTCGCGGCGGAGCTGGAGGACCGGTTCGGGTCGGTGCCAGAACCCTTGTCCCGCCTGCTGGCCCTGTGCCGGTTGCGGATCAGGGCGCGTCGGCGTGGCGTGTCCCGCATCGAGGCCGGTCCCGACGCCGTGGCGGCGAGCTTCCACGACGCGCCGCCGGGCGGTCTGCATCCGGAACTGGAACGTGCCGGCGACCGGGTGCTGCTGCGGCGTCCCGCATCGGGGGGCGATGCCATGCTGCATCACGCCGAACTGCTGCTGGACCGGCTGCCGACGGAGGAGCGGGCACGTCCGCCCCGGTCGCGACGCCGGGCCGAGCCCGCACCGGTCGGCGAGGCGGCGAGGGCCGCCTGACCCATCGGCTCCGTCGGCGACGGCTGGCCGGATCGGCGCCGAACCCAAGGCAGCGGGTGCGGTCGGTCTCGCTTGGAGACGGAGGGGCAACCGGTTCGGGAAGAGGTGGACGGCGCGGCGCCGCCCGCTCCCCCACAGGCTTGATCGGGACGGCCGGTTTCGGCATCCCCCGCCGGCAGCGTGGCCGCTGGCGGAACCCGGCGGGTGTCGGATCGCTCTTTCTTCCGGACGCCCTGCTGCTTCTCGTTTCGGCGATGGTCGCCGGGTTGCGGCCGGAATGGCGGAACAGGGAGCGATGCGGATGAGCGTGTTCGAAGGGTTGCGGATCCCCGACCTGGCGGGGCGGGCGGTGCTGATCACCGGCGCGTCCACCGGCATCGGCGCGGCACTGGTCGGGCCGTTCGTCCGCCAGGGTGCGCGGGTGGCGCTGCACTACAACAGCAGCGCGGCGGAGGCCCGCGCGGTGGCCGACGCGGCCGGCGGCGACGTGCATCTGGTGCAGGGCGATCTATCGGAACAGGGCGCGTCGGAGCGGGTGGTGGCGGAGGCGGCCGAACGGCTCGGCGGCCTGAACGGGCTGATCAACAACGCCGGCGGCATGCTGGGACGCCTGCCCACCGACCAGCTCACCGACGAGCAGTTCGAGAAGGTCATGAACCTGAATGCTCGCTCCGTGCTGGCGGCAACACGGAGCGCCCACCCGCTGCTCAAGCGCGACGGCGGCTTCGTGATCAACACCACCTCGATCGCGGCGCGCAACGGCGGTGGCGGCGGCGCGATCCTCTACGCGGCGGCCAAGGGCTTCGTGTCGACCCTGACCCGTGGCCACGCCAAGGAGTTCGCGCCCGACAACATCCGGGTCAACGCGGTGGCGCCCGGGATCATCGAGACCCCGTTCCACGACCGCTACACCTCTCCCGAGATGCTGGAAGCCCAGCGCCGCAGCGTGCCGATGGAGCGGCTGGGCACGCCCGACGAATGCGTGGGCGCCTTCCTGTTCCTGGCCTCCTCCATCCTGTCCGGCTACGTCACCGGTCAGGTGCTGGAGGTGAATGGCGGCCAGCTCATGCCCTGAAGGCGCCCTTCCGCCTTCCATCGAAACGCCGTCGGCGCGTCGGCGGCAGGCTTCCGCCGCCCGTGCCCCGGGGGTGGATCGAGAACCTCCGCCTGGGTGGCGAGCGGGATGCCGCCGGAACCCAGGAACGAACCGCCCGGTGACTTGCGGCGAATGCGGCGCCGGTCCGTCGCCGGGGGGCCGCGCGTCCATGGGGGACATCACCGCACGCGGCGGATGTCGGACCTGAGATTGCACGTGAACAGGGCGTCCAGGCGGTGTCCGGTGCTGCCGGTGCCTGTGACGCGGGCAAAACACCCGCGGCGTCATGACAAATCGCCCGGACCCGCTTGACCGCCCCCGGGCGGCGCGTCACCGATGCGTCCCGTCGCCCGGCCGCCCCGCCGGGCCTGGGGATGGTTATCGATGAATCGTAGGATCCTGCTCCGTACCGTCGCGACAGTCGGCGCCGTCTTCGGCGGCGTGGCCGCCACCGAGACCGGGTGGAGCGCCCGGGCGGCGGACAACGCCAACCCGCTGCTGTCCGTCAGCACGCTGCCCTTCCACGCGCCCCGCTTCGACCTGATCAAGGACAGCGACTACGCGCCGGCCTTCGAGCAGGGGATGGCCGAGCAGCGCGCGGAGATCGAGCATATCGCCAACGATCCGGCCGCACCGACCTTCGACAACACCATCGTGGCGATGGAACGTTCGGGCCGCACGCTGGACCGGGTGCAGCAGGCCTTCTCGGCGGTGAACGGCGCCAACACCGACGATGCGCTGGACAAGGTCCAGGCCGACATGGCGCCGAAGCTCGCGGCGCATCAGGATGCGATCTACCTGGATCCCAAGCTCTGGGCACGGGTGGAGGCGATCTACGGCCAGCGCGACGCCTTGAAGCTCGATCCCGAGCAGAAGCAGCTGCTGGAGGTCGTGCACGCCCAGTTCCTGCATGCCGGCGCGAAGCTGTCGGACGCCGACAAGCAGAAGCTGCGGGATCTCAACACGCAGCTTTCCACGCTCGAGACGGCCTTCACCCAGAAGCTGCTGGCCGGCACCAAGGCGGCGGCGCTGGTGGTGGACGACAAGACGAAGCTCGCCGGCCTGGACGCGGCGGCGATCGACGCCGCGCAGCAGGCGGCGCGTGACCGCAAGCTGGACAACAAGTGGGTGGTCACGCTGCAGAACACCACGCAGCAGCCGCTGCTCCAGCCGATGACCGATCGCGCCACCCGCCAGGCGTTGTTCGAGCAGAGCTGGACCCGCACGGAGAAGGGCGACGCCAACGACGAGCGCGGCACCGTGTCGCAGATCGCGCATCTGCGGGCACAGAAGGCGGCGCTGCTCGGCTATCCGAACTACGCGGCCTACGTGCTGTTCGACCAGATGGCGAAGACCCCGGAAGCGGTGGACAGGTTCCTGCGCGGGCTGGTGCCCGCCACCACCGCGCAGGAAAAGCGCGAGGCGGCCGATATCCAGGCGATGATCCGCAAGGACGGGCAGGACTTCGCCCTCAAGCCCTGGGACTGGGAGCACTACGCCGAACAGGTCCGCAAGCAGAAATACGATCTCGACGAGGCGCAGGTGCGTCCGTATTTCGAGCTGCACCGCGTTCTGGAGGACGGCGTCTTCTTCGCTGCGGAGAAGCTCTACGGCCTCACCTTCAAGAAGCGCACCGACATCCCGACCTGGAACCCGGACATGATGGTGTACGAGGTGTTCGACAAGGACGGCTCGGAACTGGGTCTGGCGTATTTCGACTACTTCAAGCGCGACAACAAGAACGGCGGCGCCTGGATGTCGAACCTCGTCGGGCAGAGCAAGCTGCTCGGTACCAAGCCCGTGATCTTCAACGTCGCCAACTTCACCAAGCCCGCCCCGGGGCAGCCCGCGCTGATCTCGTTCGAGGACGTCACCACGATGTTCCACGAGTTCGGCCACGGGCTGCACGGCCTGTTCGCCAGCCAGACCTATCCCACCCTGTCCGGCACCAACGTCGCGCGCGACTTCGTGGAGTTTCCGTCGCAGTTCAACGAGCATTGGGCCTCTGACCCCACCGTGTTCGCCCATTATGCCCGCGACTACCGAACCGGAGCGCCGATGCCTGCCCCGCTCGTGGCCAAGCTGAAGAAGGCCGCGAAGTTCAACCAGGGCTATCGGCTGGGCGAACTGCTGGCCTCGGCGATGCTCGACATCGACTGGCACAGCCTGCCGGCGACGGCCGCCCCGCAGGACGTGGACAGGTTCGAGCAGGACGCGCTGAACAAGACCGGCCTCGACGTGTCCGACGTGCCGCCGCGCTATCGGTCGAGCTACTTCCTCCATATCTGGAGCAACGGCTACGCGGCCGGCTACTACGCCTATCTCTGGACCGAGATGCTGGACGACGACAGCTTCGAATGGTTCCAGAAGCATGGCGGCCTGACCCGGGCCAACGGCCAGCGCTTCCGCGACGCCATCCTGTCGCGCGGCCACACCGAGGACTACGCGCCGATGTTCCGCGCCTTCTACGGGCGCGACCCGGAGATCGCGCCCATGCTGCGCAACCGCGGGCTGGCGCCCTCCACCAACTGAGCGGTCCCGTTCTTCCGGCCACCGGCCGGAAGAACGGCTGCCCCATGACGTCCGGCCGCCGTCACTGACGGGGCCCGGACGTTGTGCGGCGCAGAAACAGCAGCGCCGGGGTGGTCGGACGCGTCCAGCTTCTTGTCAGGACGTGGGTTTGCGCGGCTAGTGTTCCACATGGCCACGACCGTCCCCGATGCGGCTTCCGAGCCGGGTGTTGTTCCGCTTCCGCCAGCGGCCGACCACGCCGGCATGACGCCCGCGCTTGAGATGCGCGGCATCTCCAAGACCTTTCCCGGCGTGCGCGCCCTGGTGGACGTGCAGCTCCAGGCCTGGGGCGGAGAGGTGCTGGCGCTGATGGGCGAGAACGGCGCCGGCAAGTCCACGCTCATGAAGATCCTGTCCGGTGCCTACCAGGCCGATCCGGGCGGCGAGATCCGCGTGGAGGGGCAACGTCTCGACATCACCGGGCCGCAGGTCGCCAAGGCCGCCGGGATCGCCATCATCTACCAGGAACTCGCGCTGGCGCCGAACCTGACGGTGGCGGAGAACATCCATCTCGGCAGCGAACTGACCCGTGCCGGCGGCCGGCTGGACAGGCGCGCCATGAACGAGGCGGTGCGTCCGCTCCTGGCGCGACTCGGCACGCCGTTCGGACCCGAAACGCTGGTCAACACCCTGTCCATCGCCGAACAGCAGCTGGTGGAGATCGCCCGGGCGCTCCACCGCCAGTCCCGCATCCTGGTGCTCGACGAGCCCACCACCGCCCTCTCCGCGCGCGAAACCGAGCGGCTGTTCGCGCTGATCCGGCAGCTCCGTACCGAGGGGATCGCGCTGATCTACATCTCGCACCGCATGGCCGAGGTGTACGAGCTCGCCGACCGCGTCACCGTGCTGCGCGACGGCTCCTATGTCGGCACGCTCGACCGCGACGCGCTGTCGGCCGAGGCCATCGTGCGCATGATGGTGGGGCGCGACCTTTCCTCGTTCTACACCAAGACGCACGATCCGGACGCGGTGCGCGGCGACGTGGTGATGGAGGTGGAGAACCTCACCGACGGCGGTCGCATCCGCCCCTGCTCCTTCACGCTGCACAAGGGCGAGGTGCTGGGCGTCGCCGGGCTGGTGGGTGCCGGGCGCACCGAGCTGGCAAGGCTGATCTACGGCGCCGACCGCAAGGCGGGCGGCAGCGTGCGCGTCGAGGGCACGCCGGTGTCCATCAACCGCCCGAAGGACGCGCTCGATCACGGCATCGCCTACCTGACGGAAGATCGAAAGGGCCTCGGGCTGTTTCTCGACATGTCCTGCGGCACCAACATCAACATGGGCGTGATCGGACGTGACGCGGGGGCGGGCGGGCGGCTCAACCTGTCGCGCGCCCGGGAACGGGCGACGCGGGCGTTCCAGTCGCTCCGGGTGCGCGCGGCGAGCCCGATCGTCCAGGTCGGATCGCTGTCGGGCGGCAACCAGCAGAAGGTGCTGCTGGCGCGGCTGCTGGAAACCGGCCCCAAGGTGCTGATCCTCGACGAGCCGACGCGCGGCGTGGACATCGGCGCTAAGTCCGAGATCTACCGCATCATCGACGAGCTGGCGCGCAAGGGTCTCGGCGTGCTGGTGATCTCGTCCGACCTGCCGGAGATCGTGGGCATCTGCGACCGGGTGATCGTGATGCGCGAGGGCCATATCGCGGGCGAGGTCGGCGGCACCACCGGCACGCCCATCAACCAGCAGAACGTCATGATCCACGCCGCCGGGATGGCGGCGTGATGTCGCCGCTTCCCGTTCGACCGGACCGGGTCAGCACCCGGTCCGCCGCCTTCTAGGACCCGATCGCCATGTCAGACGCCACCAACCCGACCTCGGCCACCGCCCCGTCGTCGCCGGGCACCAGCGCCAACACGGCCGGAACTCCGCCGCCCGCGGGCGCCGGCCTGTCCGCGCGCCAGGTCCAGATACGATCGCTGGTGCAGGCGGCCGGCATGCTGCCGGTGCTGATCCTGCTGGCGATCGGTTTCCATGTGCTGGGCGGGCACCGCTTCCTGTCGGCGCAGAACCTGTCGATCGTGGCGCAGCAGGCTTCCATCAACTGCGTGCTCGGCGCGGGCATGACCTTCGTGATCCTGACGGGCGGCATCGACCTGTCCGTCGGTTCCATCCTGGCCGCCTCCGCCATGGGCGCGCTGATCGTGTCGCTGATGGGCGGCCTGTCCTGGCTGGCGATCCCCGCCTGTCTCGCCGTCGGGTTGCTGATCGGCCTGGTGAACGGCTCGCTGGTGGCGTTCGTGAAGCTGCCGCCCTTCATCGTGACGTTGGGCACGCTCACCGCGGTGCGCGGCCTGGCCCGGCTGATGGGCGCGGACAACACGGTGTTCAACCCGCAGCTTTCCTATGCCTGGATCGGCAATGACGGGATCAACCTGCTCGGCTTCACCATCCCCTGGCTGGCCATCATCGCCATCGCGGTGATCGTGGCTTCCTGGTACGTGCTGAGGCGGACGGTCCTGGGCGTGCGCATCTATGCGGTGGGCGGCAACCCGGCGGCCGCGCGTTTGAGCGGCATCAACGTGCCGGTGGTGCTGATGTTCGTTTATGCGCTGTCCGGCCTGCTGGCGGGCCTCGGCGGCGTGATGTCCTCGGCCCGGCTTTACGCCGCCAACGGCCTGCAGCTCGGCCAGAGCTACGAACTGGACGCGATCGCCGCGGTGATCCTGGGCGGCACCTCGTTCGTGGGCGGCATCGGCTCGATCTGGGGCACGCTGATCGGCGCGCTGATCATCGCGGTGCTCAGCAACGGACTCATTTTGGTGGGGGTGTCCGACATCTGGCAGTTCATCGTGAAGGGGCTGGTGATCATCGGCGCCGTGGCGCTGGACCGGTTCCGCCAGGGCAGCGGCACCCGCACCTGAGGCGTTCTTCGGAGTCACGGGAAAAACCCTGGCGCGCTGGCCCGGCGCGCGGGGGGATCAAGCAACAGGGGCGGACACGGTCGTAAGGAAACATCAGGGTCATGCGTATCTCCTCACGGGTGGCTGGGGCTGCCCTCGTGCTGCTCGCCGCCTCGTCGCTCGCGGGCGTCGCCGATGCGAAGCCGATCGAGAGCATCGGCGTCACGATGGGCTCGCTCGGGAACCCCTATTTCGTGGCCCTCACCAAGGGGGTGACGGATGCGGCGCGGGCGAAGAACCCGTCCATCAAGGTCACGGCCGTGTCGGCCGACTACGACCTCAACAAGCAGTTCACGCAGATCGACAACTTCATCGCCGCCGGCGTGAACCTGATCGTGCTGAACGCGGTCGATCCCAACGCCATCCTGCCGGCGATCAAGCGGGCGCAGAAGGCGGGCATCGCCGTGGTGGCGGCCGACGTGTCCGCCGAGGGCGCCGACGCCACGGTGGAAACCGACAACACCATGGCCGGGCGCCTGTCCTGCCAGTTCCTGGCCGAGAAGCTGGGGGCCAAGGGCAACGTGGTGATCGAGAACGGCCCGCAGGTGTCGGCGGTGACGGATCGGGTGAAGGGCTGCAAGGAAGCGCTGGCGAAGGCGCCCGGGATCAAGATTCTCGACAGCACGCAGGACGGCAAGGGATCGCGCGACGGCGGCCTCCAGGTGATGCAGGGCTACCTGATCCGCTATCCCGACCTGAACGGCGTGTTCACCATCAACGATCCGCAGGCCATCGGCTCCGACCTCGCCGCCAAGCAGCAGCACCGTTCCGGAATCGTGATCACCTCGGTGGACGGCGCGCCGGACATCGTGGCGGCGCTCAAGACCGGCGGCATGATCCAGGCGTCCGCGAGCCAGGATCCCTACCGGATGGGCCAGAACGCGGTGAAGGTCGGACAGGAGATCCTGGACGGGCAGAAGCCCGCGCAGCCGGTGATGCTGATGACGCCGAAGCTGATCACGCAAGCCAATGTCGGCAGCTACGTCGGCTGGACCGACCACTAGCCTGTCGGCCCGGCCGCTCCGTTCGCGGGCGGCCGGGTGTTCTCTGCGCGCCGGCGCCGGAAACACCGACGATATCCGCCGAGGCCGTCGCCGCCTCGGATCGTGGAGGCTGGACCCCGGCGAGGCTGGCGTCTGGCCAGCCGGCAGTCCCGCCAGCGCTCCGCCCTGCAGGGGCGGGGCACTCGTCGTCCAGAAGATGACCGATCCACAGCCCCCTGGAGCACGGGGTCGAACAGCGATCCCGGATCGTTGAAGATCAGCCGGTTGGCCGCGCGCCGCTCCAGCTTCCCTCGCCGTGCTCGAACCGCCAAGGCACGGACGGCGCCCGGAGCCTGCATGTGGTCGTCGAGGCAGCGGTAGCGCCGTAGGGCGCGGGGCGTTTCGCGGCACTGGCGTGGCGGGCGGGACAGGCCGGGATGGCCGCCACCGCCCCGCGCGAGCCCGAACGCACCCTGGATGCGACCATGTCCTGCTCGATCTTTCCGCGCGGCCGGATGCCGGCTTCGACGTCGTCCGCCAGGATGTCGCGGAAGCCGTCATCCACCAGCATTTTCCGCGGCGCATCCGGATGCGCTCGCGCGAACAGCGGCAACGGCTCCGCCAGCGGCCAGTCCCCGCAGCGCGATTGTCGAAAAGGTAGGGGACGCTGGGTGACGTTTCGCGGCGGCGGTGGGTGAACCGTGCCCGTCGCGTGCGCCAACGGAGCGCCATCCCGACCGGACATGGCCGGGCGCATTTGGAGTCATGCGGCCGGCGGGTGTGGCGGCGGCGGTGCGGGCGGTTCAGCGCCGCCGCGGGGTGGCGGGTGGCTGGGAGCGATGCCAGCTAGGACGGCTTCGCGGTGATCGGCGCCCTGGATGGTGTCGGCCGAGAAACGCCGCTCCCATCCCGCACAGCGTGACCGATCACGAGAAAAAGAGCGGGAAACCGGCAGCGATCCTGTAGGCTTCGCGCTGCGTTGCAGCATGCGGCCCACGGTCCCGCGTTCCGGAGTTCGATGCTTTTCATGGCCCCGACCGCTTCTCGCCGCGCCCGCATCCGGTTCACCCGCATCCGTTCCAGGCGTGATCGTCGTGACGACTACGACGTGCTGGTGATCGGCAGCGGTTTCGGCGGCAGCACGGCCACCCTGCGCCTGACGGAGAAGGGCTACCGGGTCGGCGTGCTGGAAGCCGGGCGGCGCTTCAACGAGCGCAACCTGCCGCGGACCACCTGGGATCTCCGGTCGTTCCTGTGGATGCCGGCGCTGGGCTTCTACGGCATCCAGCGCGTCACCCTGCTGCACGACGTGCTGATCCTGTCCGGGGCGGGAGTGGGGGGCGGCTCGCTGAACTACGCGCAAACGCTCTACCGGCCGCCGGCGAGTTTCTTCGCCGATCCGCACTGGGGTCACATCACCGACTGGCAGGACGAACTGGAGCCGTTCTACGACCAGGCGAGCCGCATGCTGGGCAAGACACGCAACCCGACCATGACGCCGGCTGACGAGGTGATGCTCAAGGTCGCGGAGGACATGGGCGTCGGCCATACCTTCCGGCAGACCGATGTCGGCGTCTTCTTCGGCGAGCCGGGCGTGGAGGTGGAGGATCCGTATTTCGGCGGGGTCGGACCGCGCCGGAAGGGCTGCATCCAGACCGGCGAATGCATGCTCGGCTGCCGTCACAACGCCAAGAACACCCTGAACCGCAACTACCTGTTCCTGGCCGAGCATGCCGGCGCGGAGATCCATCCGCTCACCACCGTCACCGCGATCCGCCCCCTTGCCGACGGCGGCTGGGCGGTGGACACGGTGCCGACCGGCGGCTGGCTTCGCCGGTTGCGCGGCCGCAAGGGCTGGCGCCGCCGCACCTTCCGCGCGCGCGAGGTGGTGCTGGCGGCCGGCACGCTCGGCACCCAGACGCTGCTGCACCGCATGCGCGAGGACGGTCATCTTCCCGGTCTGTCCCGGCGGCTGGGCGAACTCACCCGCACCAATTCCGAGGCCATTCTCGGCGCGCGCACCATGCGGAAGGACGCCGACTACAGCCGCGGCGTGGCGATCTCCTCCTCGTTCTTTCCCGACGAGCGGACGCATGTGGAGCCCGCGCGCTATGGCCGCGGCTCCAACCTGATGGGGCTGCTGGGCACCGCGCTCGCCGACGGCGGCGGGTCGCGCCTGCGGAGCTGGGGTAAGGAGATCCTGAAGCGGCCCGGCACCTTCCTTCGCGCGCTGGCGCTCCAGCACTGGTCGGAGCAATCCATCATCGCCCTGGTGATGCAGACCAGCGACAACTCGCTCACCTGCTTCCTCAAGCGCGGCCTGTTCGGCCGGTCCCTGACCTCCCGTCAGGGCGTGGGCGAGCCGAACCCGAGCTGGATTCCGGCCGGGCACGAAGTGGTGCGCCGCATGGCCGACCGCATGGGGCAGGCGGCGCCGTTCGGTTCCTGGGGCGACCTGTTCAACGTGCCGATGACCGCGCACATCCTGGGCGGCGCCGTGATCGGCGAGACCGATGCCGACGGCGTGATCGATCCCTACCACCGCGTCCACAACCATCCCGGCCTCCACGTGGTGGACGGTGCGGCGGTGTCGGCCAACCTCGGCGTGAACCCGAGCCTCACCATCACCGCCCAGGCGGAACGCGCCATGAGCTTCTGGCCGAACAAGGGAGAGGCCGATCCCAGGCCCGCGCCCGGCCAGCCCTATCGGCGTCTCGAACCGGTGGCGCCGCATCGCCCCGTGGTGCCCGCGCATGCGCCGGGCGCGCTGAGGCTCCGCCGCAAGGCCGCCGCCACCGCCCCCGATCGCGTGCAGCCCGAGGATGCGATGGTCTCGCTGAGCTGACCCGAGGCGCGGGCGAGGGTCGGCCGTTCGTTGCGTGCGACATCCCGATCCCGGACGGCCTTGGTGATTGTCATCGTTTTCCCGCGACGACTTGGCGGCCGGGAAGGCCCATCCTGGCCAGGCAACGTCCCACACCGACGTGCGCCTTCGCGTGGGCGCGTCTGCGTGCAGGTTTCAATGCCGCGAGGCCGCGATGACCTGCCCACGGGGGCGGTCGCCGCCATGGCAGATGCGATCGCGCGTGCCCTTGTTCCCCCGCCTTCCTGAGCCCCGCGCCGACGGGCATCAGGAACCGCAGGCGAGCGAATCATGCGTTGCGGGCCGGCCGAGCGAGATTTCCCGGGGAGTTTCCTGAGGGGGCGTGCCGGCGACATGAGTGGACCGGGAGCCGACAAGGACGAGCAACCGCCCCACGCCGACCTCGGAAGAGGCGCTTCGCCTGCGCGGAGTCTTCGAAAGGAGCCGGGTGATGTCGAACCCCCGTTCTCCGTCCACCGCCGGTCCGAGGATCCTCCTTGTCGCCGGCGTCGCAGCGCCCGCCCTGGCCCGGGACCCTGAGGGAAGGGTGGAGGGCCGAGCACCCGCCGCCTGCCGTTTTTCCAAGCGATGTCCAGGTGGATGCGGACGGGCCGATGCCCAACCGCATCAGGCCCGACGGGACCGTCTGTGACCGATCGCCGGGACGAAACGGTGGCGGCCCGGCCGGAACGGGCCGCCCCCCTAGTTCATCCGGACCCAGCCCGCCGCCTCGTATCCCCGGGCGCAGTCGCTCGCCGCGTCGGCGTTGGCCATGCGGCTTCGCCCCGCCCCGGTGCCGTTGCATTGCGCGACCTTCCCGGTTTGCGGGTTCTTCATCACGATGATCTGCGGGCCGCACCCGGTGAGCATCAGGCTGCAGAACAGCATGGTCATCAATCGGCGCACAGGCATGTCTCCCCCCCCCCCCCCGCGGCGACGTGCCGCCACGCGACCATGCCGGAGCAACATCAACGGATGATGAAGCCGACGCCTCGCTTCGTCGCGGCGCCGGACGATCCGATGCGGAAGAAGAGGCCACTTCCGGCCCCTGAAAACGTTGGGCGTCTTGCCTCACCGTTCCATCCGAAGGAATGCGCGTTCCCATGATCGCGGCCAAGACGCTGTTCTCGAGGTCGATCCTCGTCGGTTCCTTGTTGCTGGCGACCGCCGCGGCCCCCCGCGCGGCGCCGGATTCGGGGCCGGCCGGCCCGCAGGGCGTCCTGTTGCCGGTGTTCTCGTCCTCCCTGGTGATCAACGGCGTGGCCACCACGCCGGACGGCCGGATGTTCATGCCCGTGCAGCCGGGCCGGCCCGGACGGGGACCGGAGGTGGTGGAGGTGCGCGACGGCCGCCCGGTGCCGTTCCCCGACAAGCGCTGGAACGGCTGGCGCAAGGGTCGCGACGGCGCCGACCGGTTCGTGGGCGTCAACGCGCTGCGCGTGGGGCCGGACGGGGCGCTGTGGGTGGTGGATCGCGGCGCTCCGGGGATCGGCAAGCCGATCGCCCCGCACGGGGTGAAGCTGGTGCGGATCGACCTCGCCGGCAACAAGGTGTCCCGCAGCTACGACCTGTCCGCCGTCACCGGTCCGAAGAGCTTCGTCGACGATGTCAGGTTCAACGGCGACCGCGCCTATCTCACCGACGCCGGCCAGCCCGGCCTGATCCTGCTCGATCTGCGGACGGGTGCCGGCCGCCGGGTGCTGGACGGCGATCCGTCCGTCACCGCCCGCACGCCGCTGATGGCGGAAGGACAGCGGGTGATCGATCCCGAGGGACGCCCGGTGGTGATCCATGCGGATCAGCTCGAATTGTCGCCGGACGCTCGCTGGTTCTACTACCAGCCGTGCAACGGCGGCATGTCGCGGATCGAGACGCGGTTCCTCGACGATGCCTCGCTGCCCGCATCCGAGCTGGCGCGTCACGTCGAACATTTCGCGGACACGCCATCCACCGGCGGCACCGCGATGGATGCGGACGGCACGATCTATCTCAGCGACGTGAACAGCAAGCGCATCCTGGCGATCGCGCCGGACGGCCGGATGCACACCATCCTGTCCGATCCTCGTCTGGTCTGGGTCGACGCGATGTGGCTCGACGACAAGGGGCGGTTGCTGATGCCCGCGGCCCAGCTCAACCGTACGGCGGGATTGAACGGTGGACGTGACGCGGTGCGCCAGCCGATCACGCTGTACGGCATGGCGCTGGGCGTGCAGCCCTCGCATCATTGAGGGATGCATGATCGGCCGCGCCCGGCGTCGGACGCGGCCGCATCCGCGCCCCATGTCGTGACAGAACTCGTCACCACGGTCGTCGTTGGGAGAACCCGACCCGAGGAGGCTCCCATGTCCGATCAGCAGAATCCCGTCACGCGCTATCCGCAGCCACCCTTCACGCCGCAGCCGCAGTCGTTTCCCGGCTTGTCGGCGAAGATGACGCCCGAGCCCGATTACGGCGAACGCAGCTACAAGGGGTCGGGCAAGCTTTCCGGCAAGGTGGCGCTGATCACCGGCGCGGATTCCGGCATCGGCCGCGCGGTCGCGGTGGCCTATGCGCTGGAAGGTGCCGATCTGGCCCTGTCCTTTCTCGAAGAAGAAAGCGAGGACGCCGAGGCGGCGGCCCGGTTCGTCCGCGAGACGGGGCGCCGCGTGCTGTTGCTGCCGGGAGATATCGCGGACCCGGCGGTATGCCGGTCGCTGGTGGAGAAGACGCTCGCCGAGTTCGGCCGCCTGGACATCCTGGTCAACAACGCGGCCTTCCAGCAGACGCACCAATCGCTGGAAGAGATCCCCGACGAGGAATGGCGCCGTACCTTCGACGTCAACATCCACGCGATGTTCTACATCACCAAGACGGCGCTGCCGCATCTGAAGCCCGGATCCTCGGTGATCAACACCTCGTCGGTGAACAGCAAGCATCCGATGCCGAGCCTGATTCCCTACTCCGCGACCAAGGCATCGATCGCCAACTTCACCATCAGCCTGGCGCAGGGCGTGGCGGAGAAAGGCATCCGCGTGAACGCCGTGCTGCCCGGTCCGATCTGGACGCCCTTCATCGTCACCGGCATGGAACCGGAACAACAGAAGAGCTTCGGCAGCCAGGCCCCGATCGGCCGTCCCGGCCAGCCGGCGGAGCTCGCAGGCGCCTATGTGTATCTGGCGTCCGACGAGAACAGCTACACCACCGGCGCGCTGCTGCCGGTGCATGGCGGGATGGCGATCTACTGAACAACGGTGCCCGGAGCCGAGTGCTCCGGGCCGGCTTTCGCCGCTGGCGACGATCGTGTGCAGCCGCCGGGCGTCGCCAGAGAGAGACACGATGGTGCCGGCACATGCCGGTACCGGGTCGTTCGCCCGGGCCGCCAACCGGAACTCGGTCGTGGCCGCGCATGTGCGTTACAGTTCTCGCACCATTCCTGTGCCGTCTGAGTTCCGCATGGTCATCGGGGGGTTCCGGCGACGCGTCCTTGCGCGTGGCTTGCGCGAGTAGGCGACCGCCAAGGCAACGGAAAATGTTTGAAGCAAGACCAGGGACGGTGTGGAACGTCCTGTCGCAGGCACAGGCATTTTCGATGAATCTGGCAGCGTCGTTTCGATGCCATCGTCGCGGCGCTTCCCGTAGCGTCAACCTGCCGGGCAACTTCCGCGCCGTTCCCACCCAGGATCGCGATCCACCTCACCGCGAGCGCCGCCCCAGCCGCCAGACCTCGTCGATCCTCGTTGAGGCATCCATGACCACCAGATCGGCGCGCAGTCCCGGTCGCAGTGCGCCACGATCCGCCAGACCGAGATAACTGGCGGCGTTGCCGGCGGTCAGGCGGGCGGCGGCCGGGATGTCCATCCCGGCGGCGAGCGCGTTGCGGAAGGCCTGGTCCATGGTCAGCACGCTGCCCGCGAGGGTCCCGTCGCGTAGGCGGGCGATCCCATCGCGGATGCTCACCGGGTGGCCTCCCAGCTCGCTTTCCCCATCCCCCAGTCCCGCCGCACGCATGGCGTCGGTGATCAACAGCAGCCGGTCGCCCAGCATCGCGTGGGCCAGCCGGAACGACGCCGGATGCACGTGATGGGTATCGAGGATCAGCTCGGCATGCGCGTCCGGCGACAGCAGCAGGGCGCCCACCAGTCCCGGCGACCGCCCGGCGATGCCGTTCATGGCGTTGAACAGATGGGTCCCGGCGGCCACACCGCCCAACGCGCTCAGATGGTCGAGCATCTGCGCCGCCTGCGCGTGGTCGGCCTGGCTGTGCCCAAGGCTGACGCGTACGCCGGCCGATACGAACGCGGCGGCCGCCTCGAATGCGTGTTCCAGTTCCGGCGCCATCGTCACCACCCGCACCGCCCCCGTTCGGAGCGCCTCGCGCACCCTCTCCGGGGTGGGAAGCACCGCGAACGCCGGCTGTGCGCCGAGACGCTGCGGGCTGATGAACGGCCCTTCGAGATGCGCGCCAGGGATGTCGGCACCGTTCTCCACGCCACTCTCCATCACGCGGCGCACCGCTTCCAGCATCGCCAGAACCTCGGGCCAGGGCCGGGTGATGGTGGTGGGAAGCAGGGTGGTGGTGCCGTGCGACAGGTGGAAGCGCGCCAGCGTCTCGATGCCGTCCACGCCGTCGATGGTGTCGCCGCCGCCGCCGCCATGCACGTGGGCGTCGATGAAGCCCGGCAGGACCAGGCGGTCGGGCGCCGAGGGCAGGGGGTCGATCGTCTCGATGAACGGGCCGAACCGGATGCGGCCCGGCATCACGCGGTCCGGCAGGACGATCTGCCCGTCGAGCACCGTGGTCATCGTCGCTCTCCTGTCGGGTCGTGGGCCCTCGTGGCGGCCTTCACCGGACCACGCGCCGCCACGCCAATGCCCGTCGGCCTCGCGATCCGTCCCGCCCCACCCCATCGGCAGCGATCGGGCTCAACCTCCGCGGCGTTCCTTCAGCGCCGCGCGCAGCGATCCGTGATGCGTGGCGAGCAGCGCGTCGGCTTCCGCGGCGGTGGCGCCGTCCAGCACCAGGACCGCCGGCTTCACCCGGTCGCCCGTGGCCGCCAGGGCGCGCGCGGCCGCCTCGGCGTCGGCGCCGGTCAGGGTCCGCAGCATCCGCCCGGCCCGCTCCCGCAGCTTCGCGTTGGTGGCCCGCATGTCCACCATCAGCCCTTGATGCACCCGGCCGAGCCCCACCATCAGGGTCGTGGACAGGAGGTTCAGGATCACCTTCTGCGCGGTGCCAGCCTTCAGGCGGGTCGACCCAGCGACCGCTTCCGGACCGGTTTCCGCGAGCACGCCGATGTCGGCCTCGTGCAGCAGCGGCGCGTCGGGATTGCAGCTGATGCCGACGGCGAGGCAGCCGCGCTCCTTCGCCGCGGCGACCGCGGCGCGCGTGAAGGGCGTGGTGCCGCTCGCGGCGAGGGCCAGCAGCACGTCGTTTCCGCCCAGCCTTTCAACCGCCACCGCCTGCTCCGCCGCCGCCCGGTCGTCCTCGGCCCCTTCCACCGCGCGGACCAGTGCCGCGGGACCGCCCGCCATCAGGAACACCGTGCGGTCCTCGGGCCAGTCGAAGGTGGGGGCGAGCTCGGCGCCGTCCTGGAACGCGATGCGCCCCGAGGTGCCGGCACCGGCATAGGCGAGCCGCCCGCCGCGCCGCAGCCTGGGCAGCGCTTCCGCCACCACCCGGTCCAGTGCCGGCAGTGCGCCGCGCACCGCCGCCACCCCGCTCATCTGGCTTTCCAGCAACGCGTCCAGCACGGCGGCGGCCGGCCAGCCATCGAGGGTCGCGTAGCGCGGATCGTGCTGCTCGGTGCGGGTAGGGGCGTGGGGCGGGGTCGGCAAGGAGGGGCGTCCGTTCGGCTGATGGAGCGTCACCTTATGGCACCCACCCTGTTGCTCCGACACCGTCCGGTCCACCGCGAACGACGAGGACGAACGGCATCGCGGATCGCGGGCATCGGCGGGTCGAGCGGATATCCGGAGCGGGTCCGCATCGCGTGCTGGCCGGTGGGGATGGGACGGCGCGGCCGGATGCCGATTGCTGTGGGCCTGCGGTCCGGAGACTCTCGCTCCACGAGCCTCCTGGAAGGCCTCAGCCTGCCGAAGCGATGCCGTCCGGTGCGGCCAGAAGGGACGTGAACAGGTCCGTCCCCGGCGCGAGCGTGCCTTCCGCCTCGTCCTCGTAGCGCGACAGGCTCACGCCCAGCAGGCGGACGCTCAGGGGAAAGGGGTGCTGGGCGCGCAGCAGCGTCATGGCGGCCTCGCGGAAGGCCTCGCGGGTGCGCACGGCGCGCGGAAACGAGGCCGCGCGCGTCATCAAGCGGAAATCCGAGAACTTCACCTTGAGCGTCACCGTGCGGGCGCCGCGGCCGCCGCGCTCGTAGGCGGCCCAGACCTTGGCGATGGGTGCGTCCAGCGCCGCCATCAGGTCGGGCAGCGTGTCGAGGTCGCGCTCGAAGGTCTGCTCGGCGCCGATCGATTTGCGCGGCCGGTCCACCACCACCGCGCGCTCGTCCTCGCCGCGGGAGATGGCGTGGTAGTGCGGCCCGGCCTTGCCGAAATGCTGCGACAGGAACTCGGCCGACCGGTCGCGCAGGTCGCGCCCGCTATGGATGCCGAGCCGCTCCATCTTGCGGGCGGTCACGGGCCCGACGCCGTGGAAGCGGCTCACCGGCAGGTCCAGCACGAAGTCCGGGCCCATGCGCGGCGTCACCACGAAGAGCCCGTCGGGCTTCCGGTGGTCGGAGGCGAGCTTGGCCAGGAACTTGTTGTAGCTCACCCCGGCCGACGCGGTGAGGCCGGTCTCGGCGCGGATCCGGGCGCGGATCTCGGTGGCGATCGCGGTGGCGGAGCCGAGATCGCGCAGAGGCTCGGTGACGTCCAGATAGGCCTCGTCCAGCGCCAGCGGCTGGATCAGGGAGGTGTAGTCCGCGAAGATGGCGCGGATCTGCTGCGACACGCCGCGATATACCTCGAAGCGCGGCCGCACGAACAACAGCTCCGGGCACAGCCGCCGGGCGGTGACGGACGGCATCGCCGAGCGCACGCCGAACCGTCGCGCCTCGTAGGAGGCGGCGGCCACCACCCCGCGCTCCCGCGACCCGCCCACCGCGACCGGCCGCCCCTGCAGGGACGGATCGTCGCGCTGTTCCACCGAGGCATAGAACGCGTCCATGTCCACGTGGATGATCCGGCGGTGTCGCATGGGACCCTGCCGTTCCTTTTCCCCCGATTGCTTGTTCACTTTAGGTTCTGGTGTGGCGGAAATCCAGTCCGAGGGGGTGGACCGGCCGGGGCCGACGAAGGGTCCGGGTGCCGCAGCGGGATACGCTCCGGCAGCGGAACCGCGGCGCGATCTGGTGGCGGCCGTGTCCCGACATACCCGCATGCGGCGAAGAGGCGTCTTCCTCCCGAGCGTACACCGGACCGTCAGCGCAGGGCGATGGGTGCCTTCCCGGCACCGAGCGCTGCTTCCAGCAACGGTTTGCCGGGGCCCGCCACCCAGTCCGCGAAGCGCGTCAGCGGTCCGAACTCCCGCCGCAGGACCTCGATGTCGGCCCGGCCGGCGAGCCGGCCATCGTCGATCAGGGAGGCGAGCCGGCCCAGGAAGCTGCCGGGTTGAAGCATGTCGTCCGGAAAACGCGCATAGCCGATCGGTCTGCCTGCCGCCCGGCTCAGGATCGCGCCGAACTCCTGGCCCGTGATCTCGTCGCCGGCGATCTCGATGGTGCGGCCCGCGTGGCGATCAGGCGCCGCGAACAGATCGGCGACGATGGTCCCGATGTCCTGCACGGCGATCAGCTGTCCCTTCTGGTCGGGACGCAGGAAGAACGAGAACCGGCCCTGGTCGAGCCCCATGCCCGGCAGCATCAGGAGCTCCATGAAGGCCGCCGGGCGGACGATGGTGTGGCGAAGGCCCGAGCGGCGGATGTGCTCCTCGATCTCCGTCTTGCTGTCGAAATGGCCCATGCCGGTCGGCTCGCCGGCCGCGTTGACTGAGCTGTACACCAGATGCTGCACGCCCTCGGTGCGGGCGATGTCGGCGATCGACCGGCCCCATCCGATCTCCTGCTCGTCGGTGACGCCGTAGGCGTCCCCCTGGCCCGAACTCGGTTGCACGCTGAAGACGCCGTGCACGCCCCGCATCGCCGCGCGTATCGAGTCCGGGTCGCCCAGATCGCCCGGATGCAGCGCCACGCCAGCCGACCGGAGCCGTTGGGCGCCCGATCCATCCGGATCGCGGACCAGGGCCCTGACCGGCCACCCGTTCGCTGCCAGGGCCGCCGCCACGGCCCCGCCCTGCTGGCCGGTGGCGCCGAACACCAGCACCGGACCAGGCCGCGGAACGCCGTGTCGCGCGGGGAGGGGCGGCAGAAAATTATCCGGCGTGGTCATGGCGGCATCCCGATCGGTGGAGCCGACACAGGTATAGACAATATACCTGGACGCAATTAGGCACCTTACCGCTACCAGGTAGCCGGGAGTATGCCGACGATGGCGTCGTCGAGCGTGGAAGAGCTGGAACTGAACCGCACCCTGCTGGAACAGATCACCAGCAAATGGACGCTGCTGGTGCTTGCCAGCCTTTGCGCCGGGCCGATGCGATTCAACGCCCTGCGGAGGGCGCATCCGGGCGTGACGCAGAAGGCTCTCACCCAGTGCCTGCGCCGGCTCGAGACGAACGGCTTCGTCGCGCGCTCGGTGATCAGCACCGCGCCGGTGGCCGTGCAGTATGAGATCTCGCCGCTCGGCCGCTCACTGGAGCCGCATCTGCGCGCCCTGCTGGACTGGGCCGGCGAGCACCGTCACGCGGTGCTGGCGGCGCGAAAGGCCTCCCAGGCCTGAACCGGGCCACGATCGCGCTACAGCAACCGCAGGCGCTTCAACAGCAGCCAGGTCAGGGCCATGAACAGGAGGCACACCGTGCCGGCCAGCGCGGTGCCGTGGGGCAGGCTCGACAGGAACATGCCGCCCGTGTTCATGCCGAAGAAGCCCGTCACCACGGTGGCGGGCAGCATCAGCGTGGTCATGATCGACACCAGATAGAGCCGCCGGTTGGTTTCTTCCGCCTGACGCGAGGCCAGCTCGTCCTGTAGCGAGCGCGCGCGATCCTGCAGCGCCAGCAGGTCGTCCATCACGCTGCGCACGGCCGGGCGGGCACGATCCAGCAGGATCTCCGCCGCCCAGGCCGGAAGCTCGAGGTCGTCGTCGTGGATCACCCGGTCCAACGGGCCGATCGCCCGGCGCAGCACGGTGGCGAAGCGTCGCGCCCGGCCGAGTTCGCCGCCGAGCTGCCGGGTAGCACTCCCCAGATCCGGTTGCAGCAGCGCGTCCTCCACCGCATCCAGCTCGAGATCCAGCGTCGCGATCATGCGCCGGAGCTCGTTGGCGAAGCCCAGCAGGGCGCGGTCGATCACCTCGGCGGGAAACTCCGGGGCGGGCCCCGTACCGGCGCGGCCGATCGACTGGCGCAGCGCGAACAGTCCCGGTGTCGGACGGCGCCGGGTGGTGATCAGCGTGTCCGGACGGAGCGCGAAATGCCAGGGCACCACCTCCGGCTCCTCGCCGTCGCTCGCGGCCTGCAAGGCGGGAAGCGTGCCGTGCACGATGCCATCGGTGACGCCCAGCCGCATGTCCTTGTCCGGACGCAGCAGGGTTTCCGCCGCGTCCTCCGGCAGCCATGAAACGGCCTCGATCCGGTGCGCCACGCCGGTCGCCACCGCGTCGAGATGCAGCCACAGCCATTCGGTGCCGCCGTTCTGCCTCGCTTGTTCCAGATGCGCCGCGACCTGCGCCGAGCTCGCATCGGCGAGGCCGACGGATTCCGAACCGTACAACGCCCACACCTGTCCGCTCGAGGCGGCGCCGAGGTCCATGTCCCTTGCCGGATGATGTCGCTGGTCCATCTTCCCGGGAGTCTGCGCCTGATTCGCCTGCGTTCCAATCCGGGTCCGCGCTTCCGGGCGGGCGCGCGGGGATCGGCTCTTGAGCGCGGCGCCGCCGGATGCCAGCCTGCCTCAAGTGCCAGGGGATGGGGTTCCCCCTTCAACCGCCCGCCGTGGGCTGATGACTCCTGTTTGGACCCGGCGCCTCCACGCGCCGGAACAAGGGAGCCTGTGCCATGGCCTTTCCTCTCACCGCTTCGCCGGCCGGCGCGTGGCGTCGCCCATGAGGCTCTACCTGCTCGTCGCCGCGGGTGGGGCCACCGGCAGCGTGCTGCGCGCCTGGGTCGGCAGCACCATGCTGGCGCTCACCGGACCGGGCTTTCCCTGGGGCACCATCCTGATCAACGTGGTCGGGTCGTTCGTGATCGGCTTCTTCGGGATGCTGACCGCGTCGGACGGACGCTTCGCGGCGTCGAGCGAATGGCGGACCTTCGTGATGGTCGGGCTGTGCGGCGGCTTCACCACCTTCTCGTCCTTCAGCCTGCAAACGCTGGAGCTGCTGCGGGACGGACGGCCGTGGCAGGCGCTCGGCAACGTGCTGTTGTCCGTGCTGCTGTGCGTGGCCGCCGCCGCGCTTGGGTATGGGGCGGCTGCCGCGGCCCGGTGATCCCGGTGCCCGCGAATCTGCGCTGCCCGGCTTTTCCGGGTTCTGGCGAGCTCCTCCAGGATTGGCGTCCGTCGCCAATCCTTGGTGTCTCGCACTGTGCTGGGGCGCGAGAACCCGCGCCGATACTCGTGTCGGAGGTGGCACGACCGCTGCAGAGGAGGCCCAAAGCAAACCCGCCGAGGCCCGACCCGATGATCCGCTTCGTTCTGATCCCCCTCCCGCTGCTGGTGCTGTTCGCCGTGCCGGTAGCCCCGACGCCCGCCTGGTCGGCGGACCGCATGGAAACCCTGTCGGGGCGTTCCCTCCAGATCTCCGGCCCTTGTGCCCGCAGCGTGACGATCCGCCCGGACCCGACCGCCCATGAGTCCGTGCGCGTGCTGGCCCGGGCCGACAACCCGGCGGAGCTGGATCAGCTCCGCTTCCGTGCCGATGGGGTCGCGCGCATCGACGTGCCGGCACCCCGCTGCTGGCGTCCGGACGGGCAGACCTCCTTCAGCCCGACACTCGACATCACGGTGACGGTGCCGACGCGCATGGCGCTCGCCATCGCCGAGTCCGGCACCGGCCGCTACGACATCGGCGACGTGGGCGGTCCGCTGTCCCTGGACGGTGGCGGCGCGGTGGTGATCCGCGACGAGCATGTCGACGGCCTCGATGCCGAGCTTTCCGGCCAGGTCGATCTGTCGCTCCAGAAGCTGACCGGCAACGCCTCCATCGTGATGTCCGGCAGTGGCAGGACGACCCTGGACCAGGTGGATCTGAGCCGCTTCGACCTGTCGCTCAGCGGGAGCGGCCAGGTCGAGGTCGGTTCTGGCACCGTGGCCCACGCCAAGATCGACGCCTCCGGTGTCGGCCGGGTGCGCGTCGTGGCCACGGTGGGCGATGCGGACACCGACGTGTCCGGCGCCGTGTCGGTGCGTTTCGCGCGGGTCACCGGGCAGCTCCACCGCGAGCAAAGCGGCCTCGGCTCGGTATCCGTGGCCCCCTGATGCGGGCCCGGACCTTTATCCACAGGATCGGGGACAAGTCTGCGGATAAGGATGTGGGCGTTGCGGCGATAACCACGTCCGGACGGCAGGATCGTCCGGCCGCCAGCCGGCCGTGCTTCGCGGCGTCCCGCACGGGTCTGCGCCCTGGCGGTCGGCTCCGCCCACGCCGCGGCCCCGACGCGGAAGCACCGCGGTCGCCGATCCGGTCGGGTTGATCCGGGCGAGGCGCCGCGGTTCAGGGATCGAGCCGTCTCCGTTCGCCGCGCACCGGCGCGATGGCTGCGCGCGGTCGGGAAGGGCGGGTGGGGGCGGCCCGGTAGCGGGGACGATGGCGGTGGCGGCGGTTTCGACCGGCCATCCGCGCGACGCCATCCCGGGCGGGGCAAAGGGTGCTGCGCCCGCCGCCGGTCCTGCCGCGCGGAACGACCTTCCGCAACTGCGGCGCCCGAGGCATGGTTCGCCCCATGAGCGATGACGGCCTCCTGACGCCTCCGCCGCCGCGCGCCTTCGCCGGTCAAGATGCGAGCGCTCCGCCGGACCGATCCCCGGGCCAGCCGTCCGGCCGGCCGCCCGGCCCGTCGCGGGGCCCCAAGTCGCGCCCCGCCCCGGGCCCCATCCTGGGCCTAACCCTGGGCGCTTTTCTTCGCGAGCATCGTCGGCGGCTGCCGCCGGCGCCGGATCGCGGCACCCGGCGCCGCACGCCGGGGCTGCGCCGGGAAGACGTCGCGGCCAGGGCTGGCGTGAGCGTGGTCTGGTACACCTGGCTCGAACAGAACCGCGGCGGTCCGCCCTCGGACGAGGTGCTGGAACGGTTGTGCGCGGCCCTGTCGCTCGGGGGCGCCGACCGCGAGATGCTGTTTCTGTTGGGCCGCCACCGCGCGCCACCGCTGCGCCCGCCCGAGATGCCCCCGCCGGTCGCCCCCGTGGTGCAGCGGGTGATGGATGCGATGCCCGACACGCCCGCGCTGGTGAAGAACGCGCTGTGGGACGTGGTGGCGTGGAACCGTCCCGCGGTGGCCCTGTGGGGCGATTACGGCGCGACGGACCCCGCCCACCGCAACCTGCTGCGGCGTTTCTTCCTGGGTGGGGCGCGGCAGCATCTGGTGGACTGGGAACAAACCGCCCGGTTCCTGCTGGGAGCGTTCCGGGTCGACGTGGCGCGTGCGGGTCCGGCGTCGCCGCAGGCCGTGCTGGCGGCGGAACTGCAGGATCTGGATCCGGATTTCCGCCGCTTGTGGCCGCAGATCGCCGTCGGCTGGCACGGTGTCGGCCGCAAGGAACTCGTGCATCCGGTGGGGGGCCGCTTGCGGCTCGACTATGCGACGTTCGACGTGGTGGGCGCGGAAGGATTGTCCATGCTGGTGTTCACCCCGGCCGCGGCCTCCGACCGGGACGCGCTCGCGCGCATGGTGGCCGCCCTCCCGGAGTGAGGAGCAACTTGAGTGTCGCACGCCCGCCGCTCGGGATTCCTTCGTGGTCCTTTCGGGAGCGCGCGGGCGGGATCGTCACGCGCATCGGCCTCGTCCCCGCGCGAAGCTTCCCGAACATCGCTGCCCCGGGGCCGGTCCATGCGCGTCATCCCCTGCGACGGCGCGGCGTCGGGCGCTTCCAGATGGAAAACCGGCCGGGAGCGCGTCTCAGCCCGTCCGCACCACCAGCCGCCCGCGCACGCCGCCATCGAGCAGCGCACCCGCCGCCTGGATGGCGTCGGCCAGCGCGATCTCGCGGGTCATGCCGTCGAGGAGCGCGGTGTCGACCAGCTCCGCCAGCCTTTGCCAGGCGCGCTGCCGGTCCGGCATCGGACAGGATACGCTGTCGATGCCGAGCAGGCTGATCCCGCGCAGGATGAAGGGCGCCACGGTGACGGGCAGATCCATGCCGGCCGCGAGGCCGCAGGCCGCCACCGCCGCGCGCGGCATCAGGGTGCCGCAGATGCCCGCCAGCACCGCGCCGCCCGCGACGTCGATCGCACCCGCCCATCGCGCCTTGCCGAGCGGCGGTCCAGGCATCGCGAACGCGTCGCGGCCCACGATCTCGCTCGCCCCCAGGCCGCGCAGATAGTCGGCTTCCTCCGGTCGGCCCGTCATCGCCACCGGCGCGTATCCCAGCCGGTGCAGCAGCATCAGCGCGATCCCGCCGACGCCTCCCGCGGCACCCGTCACGAGCACCGGTCCCTTGTCCGGCGTCAGTCCCGCCCGCTCCAGCGCGTCCACGCACAGCATGGCGGTGAAGCCCGCGGTGCCCAGCGCCATCGCCCGTTTCGCGTCGAACGCGCCCGGCAGCGGCACCAGCCAGTCGGCCGATACCCGCGCCCGCCCGGCCAGGCCGCCCCAATGGCGCTCGCCCACCCCGTAGCCGTTCAGCAGCACCCGGTCGCCCGTCCGGAAGCGGCCGTCGGCGCTCTCGACGACCTCGCCCGCCAGATCGATGCCGGGCACCAGCGGGAACTGCCGCACGATCGGCCCCCGCCCGGTGATGGCCAGCGCATCCTTGTAGTTGAGGGTGGACCAATCCACCCGCACCAGCACGTCGCCCGCCGGCAGGGCGTCGTCGTCCAGCGAGGCGAGCGAAACGGATTGCCGCTCCCCGGTCTTCTCGATCAGCAGGGCATCGAACATGGCGGAACTCTCCGTCTAGGGCGGGGATGCGGCGGGTCCGCGTTCCCACACGCGGAGGGAAGGACCATCGGCGCGGCCCTTCGGCCCGGGCCGGACAGGTCGCGGGATCGAACGGATGGTGGAGCCGTGGGAAGCGCCGGGATCGGCGATGGGCTACCCCGGAACGATGGCGGGACCGGAACGTGAGACGTCCGGGCTGTCGGGGGGAACCCGTTCCTGGCGCGCCGGCTGCCGGGCATCACGCCGGTGAGGTCCGGGGCGGTGGGCGCGGGATATGCCCGGCGACGAGATCGGTGAACGAAGCCGGCTCCCGAAGCCATCCGCAACGCCCGGGGGCGACCGCTCGTGGCCCGGTTCCAGATCACGCGGACGACCGGCTTCGCGGTCGCCGGGCCGCCTGGATGGCGACCCTTCACCGGGCGGATGCGGCTGGGCCCTGGTCCGGGCCGGCGTTCGTCGAGCCCGTGCGGGTCGAGCGCGGCAGCGGCGATCTGGGCCTCGTCGGAATGGTTCGCGCCGTCGGCTTCGGGAACGGCGGTCAACCGCCGGCATCCCCGGACAGCATCGCCAGTTCCGGATCATGACGCGCCAGATGGTCGTAGTACGAGCGTCCGCGCAGCCGGCCGGCGGCGTCCTCGTCGGCGATCACCAGGCAGTCGGGATGCATCTGCAGGGCAGTGGCGCTGATGGACGCGGTGATCGGCCCTTCCACCGCCAGCGCCAGGATCTCGGCCTTGGCGGAGCCCGTCGCCAGCAGCACCGCCCGCCGGCTTTCGCCGATGGTGGCGACGCCCATGGTGATCGCGCGCGGCGGCACCGCGTCGGCGTCGCCGCCGAAATCGCCACGGTTCTGCTGCCTGGTGCGGGGAGCGAGCACCACCGCCCGGGTGCGCGACGCGAAGGACGAGAGCGGCTCGTTGAAGCCGATATGGCCGGTGCCGCCGATGCCCAGCAACTGCAGATCGATGCCGCCCGCCGCCCGGATCAGCGCCTCGTAGCGTGCGCCCTCCGCCGCGTGATCCGTGGCCATCCCGTCCGGCAGGTGCCTCCGGTGGGGGGGAAGATCGACGTGACGGAACAGGTGGGCGTCCATGAAGGCGCGGTAGGAGCGCGGATCTTCGGGGGCGATCCCGACATATTCGTCGAGATTGAAGCTGGTGGCGCCGGCGAAGCCGAGCCGTCCCCGCCGATGCTCGCGCACCAGTGCCGCGTAGACCCGTTCCATGGTGCGCCCGGTGGCCAGCCCCAGCACGCTGTCCGGCTTGCCCCGCAGCTGCGCCGACACGAGAACGGCGACGGTCTCGGCGGCGCTGTCCGCGTCCGGTCGGATCAGCAGCTTCACCGGCCAGCCCGCCCCGCCGAGGCTGCGGCGCTGCCGTCGGCACAGCGGTTCCGGCCCGAACAGTGCGCCATCGGCATCGTCCTTCCGCCCGGCGGCGAGACCGCCACCGCCATGGTTGTCGGACCGCGATTGCGATCCGGTCAAGGGCGGGGAGTTGAACGCCGTGTCCGGGCGGTGGATCGTCGCGGTGGCGAGGGGCGGCCCCATACCGTGATCCCCGGACGCGAGATGGATGCGGGTGTTCCCGCGACGCTGTCGCACGGCCACCGAGGTACCCGGCGACTGCCGTGGGATCGCGCCCGGGCGCGGGAACCTGACCGGGCCGGTTCGAAGGGCCGGGCTTGCTGCGACCTGTCGGCGGCCTGGCACCGACGCCAATCCCGGGCCGCCGATCCCGGGCCGCCGGCCCCAGACGCCGGACCACGCAGCGCATCGAGCGCGGCCGATCCGGCGGGGCGGAAACGAGCTTGTCCTTCCCGCCACCGCTCCGCCCGGCGGGCTGCACCATCCGGTGCTTGTTCCGGAAGCGGCCGGAGGTCCAAGCTTCGTCATAACGGGGAAGGAAGAAATCATGACCGAGAACGAAACCCGGCGCGCCGTGGCGATCGTGGGCGCGCTGTTCTTCGTGATCGGCTTCGTCACCTGGCTGAATGGGCCGTTGATCAGCTTCGTGCAGGTGGCGTTCGGGCGGAACGAGGCCGGCGGCTTCCTGGTGCCGCTGGTGTTCTACATCTCCTACCTGCTGTTCGCGCTGCCCTCCGCCGCGATCCTGCGCCGCACCGGCATGAAGCGCGGGCTGGTGCTGGCGCTGCTGGTGATGGCGGCCGGCACCGCGGCGTTCGGGGAATGCGTGTCGCTCCGCTCGTTCGGCGGCGCGCTGGGCGGCCTGTTCGTGATCGGCGCGGCCCTGTCGCTGCTGCAGACCGCGATCAACCCGTATGTCAGCGTGGTGGGGCCGATCGACACCGCGGCGCGGCGTATCGCGCTGATGGGTATCTGCAACAAGATCGCGGGGCTGCTGGCGCCGGTGGTGCTGGGTCTGCTGGCGCTGCGCGGCATGAACGCGGCCGCCGCCCGCATCGCCGCGGCGACCGACCCCGCCGCGCGCGAGGCGCTGCTGGACGGTTTCGCCCGTCAGGTCCAGCTGCCCTATCTCGTGCTCGCGGTGCTGCTGCTGCTGGCGGCTTTGGCGCTCCAATTCTCATCGCTGCCGGATATCGATCCGGCGCGACAGAACGCCGGCCACGTTTCCCCCGTCGCTCCGCAAGCCGCCGGGAGCGGGCTGCCGCGGGCGTCCAACCTCTGGTTCGGCGTGGTGGCGCTGTTTCTCTACGTCGGGGTCGAGGTCATGGCGGGCGACGCGATCGGCACCTATGGCCGTGGCTTCGGCCTGTCGCTCGACCAGACCAAGTTCCTCACCTCCCTGACGCTCGCGGCGATGGTGCTGGGCTATATCGCGGGCATGGCAGCGATCCCGCGCCTGATGTCGCAGGAACGATATCTGGCCTGTTCGGCGGCGCTCGGCATCGTGCTCAGCACCGTGGCCCTGTTCACCACGGGCATGGTGTCGGTGCTGTTCGTGGCGCTGCTGGGCTTCGCCAACGCGATGATGTGGCCATCGATATTCCCGCTCGCGATCCGGGGGCTGGGCGCTCGCACCGAGACGGGAGCCGCGCTGCTGGTGATGGGCATCTGCGGCGGCGCCCTGCTGCCGCAGCTGTTCGTGCTGTTGAAGCAGCACTGGAACATGCAGATCGGCTTCTGGCTGGTGACGGCGCCGGCCTACGCGGTGATCGGGATTTTCGCGCTCTGGGGCGCCCGGGTCCCGGCGGTCAGTGCCCTTTCAGCCCCCAGACCAGCATGATCATCGGCACCGCCGTCACCACCACCAGCACTGACAGCGGCAGGCCGAGCCGCCAATAGTCGCCGAAGCGGTAGCCGCCCGGCGCATAGACCAGCGTGTTGCACTGGTGGCCGATCGGGGTGAGGAAGTCGCAGCCGGCCCCGATCGCCACCGCCATCAGGAAGGCGTCGGGGTTGAGGTGGAGCTGCTGTGCCAGGGCGCCCGAGATCGGTCCCAGCATCAGCACGGTCGGCGCGTTGTGCAGGAAGGGCGTGATCACCATCGCCAGCACCAGGATGATGGCGAGCGCCGCCGACGGGGGCACGTGCTGGAGCGCGCCGAGCAGGAAATGGGCGATCAGCTTGGTGCCGCCCGTGTCCTGCACCGCGTGGCTCACCGGGATCAGCGCCCCCAGAAGCACGAGCACGTGCCATTCGATGCACTCGTAGGCCTCCTCCATCGACAGGAAGCGCAGCAGGATCATCGCGGCGGCGGCCACGAAGAACGCGACCCCAGGATTCAGCACGTGCGTCGCCGCCAGCACCATCGCCACCACGAGCACCAGCAGCGGCAGCAGCGAGCGATGGCTGGCCCCCAGCGTGATGCGGCGTTCCGCCAGCGGCAGCACCCGCAGCGCCCCGAGCGCGTCCGGCACCCGAGAGGTGGGTCCGCGCAGCACCACGATGTCGCCGACCCGGAACCGCACGGCCGCGAGCCGGCGCAGCAGCGGCTCGCCCGAGCGGCTGAGCGCGATCAGTCCAAGTCCGTGCTTCTCGGTGAGGTGGGCGCCGGTCGCGGTCTGGTTGAGCAGAGGGCTGTCGGCGGTGACGATGCCTTCCACCACCGAGGCCTCGCCGTCCTCGTGCGCCGCCGGGGCGGGGACGTCCGCGGCGGGGGCGGGGAGGGTCGCGGCGCGGCCGCCATCGACCAGCAGCAGCCGCCCGCGCGAGATCAGCCTTTCCAGCGCTTCCGGCTCGCCTTCCAGCAGAAGCACGTCGCCAGCCTTCAGCACCGTGTCCGGCGTGGGCAGCAGCCGGCGGAAGCGCTCGCGGATGATGGTGGCGGCGCGCACGTCATGATCGCCGGCCCGTTCCAGCGCCGCCACCGTCTGCTCCGCAAGCGGACTGCCGGACGGCAGCACGGCCTCGGCGGTATAGGCCGCGAAGGTGAAGGCGGCATCGAGGCCGCCGGCCGGCTTGCGGTTCTTCGGCACCAGCCTGTAGCCGAAGGTGAGGAAGGTGATGCCCACGGCGCCGATCACCAGCCCGACCGGGGCGAAGGAGAACATGCCGAACGGCTTGCCCTCCAGATCCTCGCGGATCTGGGCGATCAGGATGTTGGGCGCGGTGCCGATCAGGGTGGACAGGCCGCCGAGCAGGGCGGCGAAGCTCATGGGCATCAGGAGGTTGGAGGGCGACCGCTTGCCGCGGCGGGCGAGCTGCTGGGCCGTGGGCATGAAGATCGCGAGCGCGCCCACGTTCTTGCAGAACATCGACAGCAGCCCCACGGCGGTCACCAGCACCGGCACCTGCGCCTGCACCGAGCGCAGATGCGGCAGCAGGGGATGCATCAGGTTCTCGACGATGCCCGACCGGCCGATCGCGGCGCTGATCACGAGCGCGGCCGCGATGATCACCACGACCTCGGACGAGAAGCCGCTGAACGCGTGTTCCGGCGATACCAGCCCCGTCAGCAGCGCCGCGCACAGCGCCAGGATCGCCACCAGGTCGTAGGCGAGCTTCCCCCAGACGAACAGGGCCACGGTGCAACCGATGATGCCGAAGGCGAGTGCCTGATCCGTGGTCATCAAGCCCCTCGCGGCATGGCGTTCGTTTCGGACGGGCACAACTTTCGGCGCCGAGCCGGGTTCCTGCTTCCTGTTCGGCACCTTCCGTGCCGTGGAGCGTCTTCGTGCCCGATCCCTCTTCCCCACCCGGCTCCACGGCCGACCTCGCCGGCCACGAAGGCCCCGGCCTGGGCGACCTGCAGGCACTGGCCAACCAGCTGCCGCAGCTCTGCTGGCTGGCGCGGCCGGATGGCTACATCTTCTGGTACAACGAGCGCTGGACCGCCTATACCGGCCACGACATCGCCGCCATGCGCGGCGATGGCTGGATGCTGGTGCACGATCCCGCCCATCTGCCGCGCGTGGTGGCCGGGCTGGAACAATGCTTCCGCACCGGGGAAGACTGGGAGGACACCTTTCCATTGCGCCGCCATGACGGCGAATGGCGGTGGTTCCTGTCGCGCGCGTCCGCCTCGCGGGGGCCGGACGGCCGCATCCTGCGCTGGGTCGGCTCCAACACGGACGTCACCGAGACCATGCACCGCGAGGACGCGGTGCGCGGCAGCGAGCGCCGCTACCGGTCCCTGGTGGAAGCGGTGGCCGAGATCGTGTGGAGCACGCCGGCCGACGGCGAGATGCGGGAGGGCGAGGAAGCCTGGATGGCCTTCACGGGCCAGGCGTCCGGCGAGCTGCGCCACAATGGCTGGCTGAACGTCGTGCATCCGGATGACCGGCCGGCGACCATCGTGGCGTGGACGGAGGCGGTGCAACGCCGCGGCCTGTATCAGATCGAGCACCGCATCCGGCGCTGGGACGGGGAATGGCGCTACATGCTGGGCCGCGCCGCCCCCGTGCTGGACGACGACGGCAACCTGCTGGAATGGGTCGGCATCCATTCCGACATCACCGACCGCAAGCGCATCGAGATGGAGCTGCAGGCCGCGAAGAAGGCCGCGGAGGAAGCCAATCTCGCCAAGAGCCAGTTCATCGCCAACATGAGCCACGAGCTGCGCACGCCATTGTCGGCGGTGATCGGCTACAGCGAGATGCTGGAAGAAGAGGTGGAAGACGCCGGTCAGCCGCAGATGCTGCCCGATCTGCGCAAGATCAACGACGCGGCGCGTCACCTCCTCAGCCTGATCAGCGACGTGCTCGACCTGTCGAAGATCGAGGCCAACCGCATGACGCTGTTCGCCGAGGAGTTCTCGGTGGACGGGCTGGTGCGGAGCGTGGCGGACACGGTGCAGAGCCTGGTGGCCAAGAAGAACAACCGGCTGGAGCTCGAGATCGGATCGTCGCTCGGCGACGCGCACACCGACCAGGTCAAGCTCCGCCAATGCCTGTTCAACCTGTTGGGCAACGCCGCCAAGTTCACCGAGAACGGCGTGATCGGCCTCCGTGCCAGCCGGCATGTGCATGGCGGCCAGGACTGGCTTGAATTCTCCGTGTCGGACAGCGGCATCGGCATGACGGAGGAACAGGTCAAGAAGCTGTTCCAGCGCTTCGTGCAGGCCGACGAGTCGACCACGCGCCGGTTCGGCGGCACCGGCCTGGGTCTGGCGATCACCCGAGGCTTCATGCAGCTGATGGGCGGTTCGGTATCGGTCGCGAGCGAGCCCGGCAAGGGTTCGTGCTTCACCGTGCGCGTGCCGGCGGCGCTGGCCGAGCAGGCGCCGGCCGGACCGGCCGAGGCGGAACCGGTGCCGGTCGACGACGAGAAGGGCACCGGTGCCGACAGCGTGCTCGTGATCGACGACGACGCGGCCACCCGCGATCTGCTGACCCGCTTCCTGGAGCGCGAGGGCTTTCCCGTGCGATCGGCGGCCGACGGACGCAGCGGGCTTGCGATGGCGAAGGCGCTGCGTCCGCGCGTGGTGCTGCTCGACGTGATGATGCCGCAGATGGACGGCTGGTCCGTGCTCACCGCGATGCGCGGCGATCCCGAGCTGTCGGGCACGCCGGTGGTGATGATCTCCTTCGTGCACGAGGAAGGCCTCGCGGCGTCGCTCGGAGCGGACGATTATCTGGTCAAGCCGATCGGCTGGAGCGACCTGTCGCGCGCCATGGAGCCCTACCGCCACCGCACCGGCAACGGCGACATCCTGGTGGTGGACGACGATGCCGACGCCCGGACGCGTGTCAGCACCATGCTGGCGCGCGCGGGCTTCGGCACCCGTGAGGCTCCAAACGGCGTGGCGGCGCTGGAGGAGGTGGAAGCGCGCGCGCCCGCCATCGTGCTGCTCGATCTCATGATGCCGGAGATGGACGGCTTCGAGTTCCTGCGTCGTCTGCGGGGCGAGCCGCGCTGGAACGAGGTGAGCGTGATCGTGCTGTCGGCCAAGGACATCACCCCCCAGGATCTGGAGCGGCTGCGGGGGGTCGAGCGGGTGATCAACAAGGGCACCACCAGCCTGCGCGAACTGGCGCAGCAGCTTCGCGGCATCAACCGCCCGGCCGCTCCCCACGCGAAGGGCGCCGACATCGATCCCCGGCAAGGCGGCCCGGCCGCCGACGCGAAACCTGCCCCGGAAGGAGCATCCGCATGACGCGTATCCTGCTCGTGGAAGATCACGAGGAGATCTGGGACTTTCTGTCCCGTCGCCTGAAGCGCCGCGGCTTCGACGTGATCCTCGCGCATGACGGACAGCACGGCGTCGACCGCGCGCTGGGCGACGCGCCGGACATCGTGCTGCTGGACATGAACCTGCCGGTGATGGACGGCTGGACCGCGGCCGGAGCCATCAAGGCCGGGAATGCCGACCTGCCAATCATCGCCCTTACCGCGCACGCGATGTCGGGCGACAAGGAGAAGACGCTTGCCGCAGGCTGCGACGACTACCATCCGAAGCCCGTGGATTTCTCCCGGCTTCTGACGCAGATCGACGCGCTGGTGCCCGGCGCCAGCGTCGTGGCCGGAGCGTGAGGACCCGCCACGGGGAGGCCGGACCGTGAGCATCACCGGACGGATCATCTCCCATCTCTTCGCCACGGCTCGGAACCGCGACGGTCAGGCGCCGGGGCTGGAGCGGGAGATCTCGGGCGGCGGCGTCATGGAGAAGATCGCCGCGATCGACTCCATGGTGCAGGCGGGGAACCTGCTGCCGGCGGGTGCGGCGCCACGTCCGACCGTGGAGGATGGGTTGCACGCCATCCTGGCACGCAAGGTGCTCCATGGCTGGGGGCAGAACCGCAACCAGACCCTGCATCCGCTGACCCTGAATTTCTCCTCCATGCCGGCGGCGGACGCGTCCGTGGTGATGGAGGCGGTGGCCTGCGCGCTGCTGGCGACGGGCCAGGACGATGCCGATCGCGTCGCGCGCGCCGATGGCGCGCTGCGGATGGTGCACGCATCGCCGGCGCAGCTCGACGCGCTGCATCGCGCTCTCGGGGAGCCTCCGGCCCTGCATCTCGTGCTGCGGCGACTGCACCGCTCCCGGATGGGCGGACACGCCTATGCGGCGACGCTGCGGGCGCTCGATCTGCGGGACGGGGGTGCTGCTTCGTTCGCGCGGTATATGGCCGGCCGGCTCGGTCTGCCCGAGGACGTCGCCAGCAGTCTCGAGCGGCGATATCGCGGATGAGGAACATGACGATGGTGCACAGCCGGTGCCGCCGCCGGATCGGCATGGTGGCCGCCCTGATCGCCGCGCTCCCCGCCGCCTGCGGCCCGCAGCCGCCCGGTTCGTCGCCGCCTACCTTGATCGAGCGCGGCGCAGGACCGGCGATGCCGGACTATCTCGGCAATGGCGGAATGGGGCCGGGCGGTTCCAACGGGGGCATGGGGACGGGCGGTGGCATCCAGGGCGGCGGCGGTCCCGCTCTCCCGTGACGGTGGACGTGAGCCACCTTGCCCCACGACTTTGTGATGAGCCCGGTCGGAACTTCTCCCGCTTCCCCCTAAGTCTGATCAACGCTTGATCGTCGCAGCGTCCAGTTCTTGATAGACCTGTCGCGTTTTCATACCGTGATCGTAACGCGGATGAGCCGGAACGCGCGAGGGGCTGGCAAGGAATGTTCGTTCTGCACCTAGCGCTCGGCGGATGCCTGAAGGCGCCGCCGATCCGCTATGGCATCACCGCCGACACCGGAGGCCATATCGCCTACGTGCTTCATGCGGCCATCGCGCAGGCATCGCGTGATGATGTCGACATGGTGTCGGTGGCCACGCGATTGTTCGACGACGATCATCTCGGCTCCACGCACAGGCTCGGCGTCGAGGCGCTGAACGACAAGGTGCACGTGCTGCGCATCGATTCGGGTGATCGGCGCTATCTGGAAAAGGAAGCCCTGGCCGCAGACCTTCCTTTCTTCACCGAGCGATTCTGCGATCATCTGGCCGGTCTCGCCCGCCGGCCGGACGTGATCCATGCGCATTTCGCTGACGCCGCGGAGGTGGCGCTTCAAGCGCGCGCGCGTTTCGGCATCCCGGTGGTTTATACGCCGCACGCGCTGGGCATCGACAAGCGTGCGCAGGAAAGCGCGTCCGGCTTGGCCGCGCCGGTATCGGATTTCCGTATCGAGGCCGAGCGGCGCGCGATCGCCGAATGCGACGCGGTGATCGTTTCCACCCACGACGAGGCGGATCGTCAGGTGCGGGCCTATGGCGTGGCGGGAGCCAAAAAGCGCCTGTCCTGCCTGCCTCCCGGCGTGCCGCCTTTGCCGGCTCCCAACGGGCGTTCCACCATCGCCGATCGATTGGGCGAGTGGTTCGCGGACACGGACAGGCCGCTCGTGCTCGCGATCGCCCGCCCGGTGCGGAAAAAGAATCTGTCCGCATTGCCACGAGCCTTTCTCGCGGTACCGGCGCTGCTGGCCCGCGCGAATCTGCTCGTACTCGCGGGTCAGCACGGTGCCGGGCGCGCGTCGGCGGAGGAGCGGGCCGAACTGGCGGAACTGCAGCGCCTCGCCGCCGACCCGCGGCTGCTCGGCCGCGTCGCATTGCCGCCTGCGCACGATGCGGTGGACGTGTCCGCGCTGTATCGCCGCGCCGCACAGGGCGGCGTGTTCGTGAATCCGGCATTGCACGAGCCCTTCGGCCTCACCCTGATCGAGGCGGCGTCTGCCGGCGTGCCCGTGGTTGCGACGCGCAATGGCGGCCCGGTGGAGATCGTGCGCCGCCTGGGTCACGGCGTGCTGGTGGATCCGCGCGACGACCAGGCGATCGGTGAGGCCTGTCTGTCGCTGCTGGACGACGAAGCGCGGCACGACCGCCTGTCGCGGGCGGGCCGGGAGGGCCTCGGTTCCTATAGCTGGCATCGTTATGCGCGACGCTCGGTCGACATCTATCGGTCGTTGTCTCGCGCGGCGACATGTCGCCCGCGCGCGGCGGACCGTCCAGCGCTTCTGGCCTGCGATATCGACAACACCCTCACCGGTTGTCCCGACGGGGCAAGGCTCTTCCGGGACTGGCATCGGGAACGCAAGATGCCGTTCGTGGTGGCGACCGGCCGAGGCTTCGCCGCGGCGGCCGACATCCTGGCCCGGTGGCGGTTGCCGGCGCCCGACGCGTTCATCACCGATGTCGGTACGCGGATCATGCTGCCGGACGGACGCGGGGGTTGGCGGGAATGCGCGCTGTTCGAGGCGTTTCTCCGTGCCGGGTGGGATGAAGCGGCGGCCGCGGCGGCATTGGCGCGGCTGCGCCTGTCGCCACAGCCGCCGGAAACGCGAACGCCCTTCAAGCTCAGCTTCTTCGGCGATGCGTCCGACGCTGCCCGCGCGAGGCTCGCCCTCGGCGGCGCGGCGGTGGCGGCCCGGGTGGTGTTCTCGCACGATGAGCTGATCGACGTGCTGCCGCCCAACGGCGGCAAGGCCCGCGCGCTCGCGTTCCACGCCGCGCGGCTGGGACTTTCGTTGCGCGATTGCGTGGCAGCCGGCGACAGCGGCAACGATCTCGACATGCTGGACGCCGCCGGGCACGCCATCGTGGTGGCCAATGCGTCGCGCGAGCTTGACGTTCTGCGTCCGCGCCCGGAACTGCATCGTGCGGCAGCACCTCACGCCGCCGGCGTGGTGGAAGGGTTGCGCGCGCTCGGGCTAGGCTCGCGGCGGCTGGCGGCGGCATGAAGAAGCCTTTCGGCTATTTCGTGCATCACCAGGGACGCGGGCATGCCGAACGCTGCGCCGCCATCGTGCGGGCGCTGCCGCCAGACCGGCCGGTCCGTCTGTTCTGCGCCCGCGACGACATCTTCCCCGATCTGCCGCCCAACGCCACGGTCCGCGTGATCCCGTCCCTGTTTGAAGCGGGCGGCGGCGAGGCCACGGGGATGGATCACGTGCCCACGCCGGACACCCTGCACTGCGCGCCCTTGGGCTGGCCGGGCATCCGGCGCGCGATGGCCGCCATCGTGTCCTGGTTCGACGACGCCGATCCCGCGCTGATGATCTGCGACGTTTCCGCGGAGATTGCCCAGCTTTCCCGCATCTGTTCGGTGCCGCACGTCGTCGTGCTGCAGCATGGCGATCGCGACGATCCCGGCCACCGCGCGGCGCTCGATGGCGCGGCCGGCGTGCTGGCGCCGTTCCATGCCATGCTCGCCCAGCCGGAATGGGACGAGAGCCTGCGGGCGCGGACCTGCTTTGCCGGCGGTCTTGGCACCGACGTGCGCACGGCGGAGCGCGAGGTGGCGCGGTGCCAGCTCGGCATCGGGCCCGACGAGGAGATGATCCTCGTGATGGCCGGAGCCGGCGGCAGCGGTTTCGCCCAGGCGCCGCTCGGCGTCGGTGCCCGCGCGACGCCCGGAACACGCTGGATCACCATCGGCCGGGTGGAACGCGACTGGCACGCCACGGAACCGTCCAATATCGAGCATCGCGGATGGGTATCGGACGCGGCCGCGCACATCGCCGCCGCCGATCTGGTGATCGCGTCGACCGGCAACACCACCACGCAGCAGATCCTCGCGGCCGGGCGCCCGTGGCTCGCGGTGCCGGAATGGCGCTATTTCGACGAGCAGCATCGCAAGGCCGCCGCGCTCGCCGGCGCGGGTCTTGCCACCGTGCGCCCCCATCTACCGTCTTCCGCGCAGGGCTGGCGCGCCGCGCTGCGCGAAACGCGCGCGATGCATGATCGCGAACGTCAGCGCGCGGCGATCGACGAGCATCCCGCGGCCAAGGCGGCCAGATGGCTGGAAGCCCTGGCCACGCATCTCTGGCGCCTGTCGGCCGTTGCGCCAACCGCGATCCCGCCTATACCGCTTTCGGAGCCCGAGCCGTCATGAACACCATCTCCGTCGTGACTCTGGCCCGGGGACGCGCGGCACATCTCGGCAACGTGGTGCGCGCTTTGTCGCGACAGGAACATCGGCCGCTCGAAGTGGTCGTCGCGGTGATGCAGGACGAGTTTTACGATCTTCCCGAATGTGGTCTTCCGGTGCGGCAGATCATGATCGCCCAGGGCGCGTCGCTGCCGCTCGCGGCCGCGCGAAACGAGGCGGCGCGTGCGGCCGCCGGTGACATGCTCGTGTTTCTCGACATGGACTGCATTCCGGCCCCGTCGCTGGTAGGCGACTACGCGCGCGAGCTGCGCGCTTTCGACGGCGTGCTGATGGGCGAGGTGATGTATCTGCCCGGTGGCGCGGCCGACGGCGACTGGAGCGTGTCGGATTTCGCCGCGGTCGCAGTGCGCCATTCCGACCGGCGCGGGCCGCCGGCCGCAGGCATCGAGCCGTGCACGGATTATCGCTGCTTCTGGTCACTCAATTTCGCGATCGGCCGCGACACGTTCTTCCGTGTCGGCGCGCTGGACGAGCGCTATGTCGGCTATGGCGGCGAGGATACCGATTTCGGCAAGTGCCTCGACCAGGCAGGCATCCCCATCGCCTGGATGAAGGGCGCGCTCGCCTATCACCAGTATCATCCGCACCACATGCCGCCGATCCATCATCTGGACAGCGTCGTGCGCAATGCTCAGCTTTTCGAGCGCAAGTGGGGATATCGCACCATGGGGCATTGGCTGCATGCCTTTCGCCTCATGGGGCTGATCGACGACGCGCCCGGGCGGCCCATCCGCATCCTGCGCCGACCCGATGCCGCAGACCTCGCGCTCACCGGGCAGCAGAGCCACCAGCCCTACAGCAACACCACGAGCGTGATCCGCATCCTCGAGCAGCGCGCGGCGGCGGCGTTGCCGCCCGATGTCGCGGCCGCGCCGGAAGAAGCGGCCGCCGCGGCGTGAAGATCGCGGTGCTGGCGCATGTGCGCCAACCGATCGCGCAGCCCTTCATGGGCGGGATGGAGGCCTATACCTGGCACCTCGCCGACGGACTCGCGCGTCGCGGGCACGAGGTCACGCTGTTCGCATCCGGCGACAGCGATCCCCGCTTCGCGATCGATCCCGTGCTGGCCGAGCATTACGAACGCACCTTTCCCTGGGCCGAGCACAGGGGCAGCGCGCCCCTGATCGCCCATGTCGATGCGGGATACGACAAGGCCTGCGACCGGATCGCCGCCGGTGGCTTCGACGTGGTGCACAACAACAGCCTGCACCGCTTCCCTCTCGACCGCGCGCGAGAGATGCCGACCGTCACCTCGCTGCACGTGCCGCCGTTCGATGCCCTGCACTGGTTCGTCCGCGCCAGCCCGGCGCCGACGCACCGGCTTACCGTGACCTCGGCGGCGCAGATGCAGGCCTGGTGGCCGGGAGGAGCCCCGGCGCAAGCGTCGGTTCTTCACAACGGCATCGATCCGGACGCGTGGCCGTTCGCGCCCCTCGGCGGCGGCGGTGCGGTATGGTGTGGCCGCATCACCCCCAACAAGGGGACGCACCTAGCGGTGCGGGCCGCGAGGAAGGCCGGCATCCCGCTCACCCTGTTCGGCACGGTGGAGGATCCTGGTTATTTCGAGACGGCCGTGCGGCCCTGGCTCGGGGAGGGTATCCGCTATGGCGGTCATCTTCGCGCCGAGGCGCTCGCCTCCGAAATGGGTCGTGCGTCCCTGTTCCTGTTCACCCCCTGCTGGGACGAGCCTTTCGGACTGGTGGCGGTCGAGGCGATGTCGTGCGGCCTTCCCGTGGCCGGGATCGCCATGGGCGCCGCCGCCGAGGTGGTGGCCGAAGCCGGCATCCTCGCACCGCCGGAGGGCGGAGAGGACGCGCTGGTCGATGCCCTGTCCGCGTGCATCCCGCTCGCCCTGGAGATCCCCCGCATCGTGCCGCGCGAGCGCGTGATGCGGATGTTCACCAGCGAACGCTGGCTCGATCGGTGCGAGCGGCTTTATGATCAGGTTCGCGGCGCTGCGCCTCGTATCGAGGCTCAACAGGTGGCATTCGCGGGCTAGGCCGGCATGCGATCAGCGCCGCATCGGAGCGACCGTTCCGTCGCGGATGCAGTACGAATGCCCAGCCCCGCTCCGGCCACTTCATCGTCAACCGGTTCGCGCAACCTCGGCCGGCCGCAAGCACCTGGCTCGGTCATCGGCGGGTAGGTATCGCCGTTCGATGCTCGGCAGATGCTCCTGGCGTGGTGCCCGCCTGATCTCCCGGGCCACGGGCGTTCGCCAGCCGAGCGGTCTGCTTCCGCGCCGTTCCGGCCGACACGACGCTCGATGGTCCGGCCGATACGTCCCGGAGCCCAGGCGGGCGGGGTCGTCAGACGGCCATGCCATCACCTTCAACCCATCCGGTTGAAGGCACCGCATTTCTCGCTCTTGTTCGATGTCGCCCCGAGCGCCCGGTGCGTCCTGTCCTGGTGTCGGCAGGGCCGGGCCGGGAAACCGGCCGCCCCGGCTGCGTGGGCACAGCGGGGCGACGGCTCCCCCGCGATCAGGCCGCTCGGGACGACACGCGACGCAGCGCCGGCAATGCCTCTTCCGGCTCGGGACGACGCGTGTAGTCCGGGTTGACCTCGGCATAAAGCACCGTGCCGTCCTGCCCGACCGCGAAGCGCCCCGGCATCGGCAGCGTCCAACTCGGATCGCCGTTGAAGCCCGGCAGGTCGTTCTTCAGCGAGGTGTAGAGCTCGACCAGATAGTCCGGCAGGGCGAAGCGCAGCCCGAACGCGGCGGCGACCTCGTTGCCGGCGTCGGACAGGATCGGGAAGTCCAGCTTGTTCTCGCGGACCGACTTGCGGCTGTTTGCCGCCGTTTGCGGCGAGATCGCCACGAGGCTTGCCCCCAGCGCCTCGAACTCCGGCAGCGCCGCCTGCAGCGCCTGCAGCTCCATGTTGCAGTACGGGCACCATACGCCGCGGTAGAAGCTGACCATCAGGGGGCCGCGCGCCAGCAGCTCGGACGAGGATACCGGCCGGCCCTCGTGATCGGGCAGGGTGAAGGACGGCATGCGGTCGCCGGCTTTGAGCGCCCGCGACGCCGCACCGGATGCGATCAGCTGGGCAGTGGCCCGGTGCATGGTCTCGATCACCGACGCCGGAACGTTGTACGGCGGCCGTCCGGCTTCGAAGTCCGCTTTGAAGGCATCGAGTTTGTTCTGCAGTGTCATGGTCGACTCCATCGATCAGGTGGGGAAACAGACGATCCGGCCGCCGGCGTCGCGCCGCTGCGGATAAGGTCCGGGATCGCTCATGCCGGCTTCGGGCCGCCCGCCCCGGCGTGACGCCTAGGGCAGCCGCTCGGGCCCGAGATCATTCCTGCGTGGAATGACTTTCGGTTCGGGCTCTGGTGCCGTCGTGGAAGGGGTAGTCCGTGTAGCCGCGTCCATCTCCGGCATAGAAGGTTGCGCGGTCGTACGGGGTCAGCGGCCAGCCATGCCGGAGACGGTCCGGCAGATCGGGGTTGGCGATGAAGGCGCGGCCGAACGCCACCGCGTCGGCGTCCCCTGTGCGCAGGATCGCCTCCGCATCCGCGCCGTCGAAGCCACCGGCGGCGATGATCCGGCCGCGGCGGAAGCGCGTGCGCAGGTCCGCCGCCGCCACCGCCGCGACCCCGTCCGCGACCTCTTCCGTGCCCTTGATGCGTGGCTCCACGACGTGCAGCCAGGCGATGCCCAGCGCATCGAGCCGCTCGGCGGCGTAGCCGAAGGTGGCCGCCGGGTCGCTGTCATGCATCGAACCGTAGGTGCCGCTCGGGCTGAGACGCACCCCGACCCGGTCCGCGCCCCAGACCCCGATCGCAGCCTCGGTGACCTCGAGCAGGAAGCGCGCCCTGTGCGCGATCGGCCCCCCGTAAGCGTCGTCGCGGTGGTTGGTGCCGTCCTGCAGGAATTGGTCCGGCAGGTAGCCATTGGCGCCATGGATCTCCACCCCGTCGAACCCGGCCCGACGGGCTCTCTCGGCACCGGCGCGGAACTGCTCGACGATGGTCGGGATCTCGTTCAGCTTGAGCGCGCGGGGCATCGTGAAGGGCACCGGGCCGTTCGCCGTGTAGGCCTCGCCATGCGCGGCGATCGCCGATGGTGCCACCGGCGCGGCGCCGTCCGGCTGCAGGGCCGGGTTCGATTGTCGTCCGACGTGCCAGAGTTGCAGGGCGATCAGGCCGCCGCGCGCATGCACCGCATCGGTGATCGCTCGCCATCCGGCGATCTGCGCGTCGTCGTAGATGCCGGGCGCCCCGGCATAGCCGTAGCCCTGCCGTGATACCGGCGTCGCCTCGGAGATGATCAACCCGCCGTCAGAGGCCCGTTGATCGTAGTAGTCGCGCATCAAGGCGCTCGGCAGATCGCCGGCGTCGGACCGCAGACGGGTCAGCGGCGCCATCACCACCCGATGACCGAGTGTCAACGCCCCCATTTCCAGCCGCTCGAACAAGATGGACATCCGGATCTCCCCGAACCTGTCGTTCACCCGAGAGATGAAGCATCCGGTCTGGACGGGGCAGACGGGCGGCAGCGATAACCGCCATTCCTGGCAGGAATGGTGTGATGGACCGGTTCGCGGCGATGGAAACCTTCGTGCAGGTGGTGGACACCGGCTCGTTCTCCGCCGCCGCGCGGTTGATGCGGGTTGGTCAGCCCGCCGTCTCCAAGACCATCGCGCTGCTGGAACGACGGCTCGGGGTCGCATTGCTGATACGGTCCACGCACGGCCTCGCGCCCACAGAGGCGGGCCAGCGCTTCCTCGATCGAGCCCGCGCGGCCGTGGACGAGGCGGAGGAAGCGGAGCTTGCGGCGCGGGATGCCGGCGCCGGGTTGTCCGGCCGGCTACGGATCTCCGCCGCGACCACCTTCGCCCGTCTGCACGTCCTGCCCCGGCTGCCGCGGTTCCTGGAAGAGAACCCGCAGCTCGAAGTCGACGTGCTGCTCGACGATCACGCCATCGACCTCGTGCTGGAAGGCATCGATGTCGCCCTGCGCATGGGTGTGCTCCCGAACTCCGCCGGATCGGCACGGCGGCTGGCGAGCGGGCGGCGGTCTGTCGTCGCCAGCCCGGCCTATCTGGCGCGCGCGGGTGAGCCGCGCTCGCCCGCCGATCTCGCCGGACATCAGGCGGTGATGCATTCAGGCATGGCCGAAACCTGGTCCTTCACCCGCGACGGCGCCGTCGCGTCCGTGGCGGTGTCGGGACGGCTGCGCGTCAGCGCGGCCGAGGGCGTACGTGCGGCGGTGCTCGCCGACATCGGGCTGGCTGTCGCGTCCGACTGGATGTTCGCTCCCGAGCTGGCGGACGGAACGGTGCGCCGGCTGCTCGAACCCTGGTCGCTCCCGCCGATCGAATTGTGGGCTGTCTTTCCGGCCGGCAAGCGTACCAGCGCCAAGGCGCGTCGCTTCGCGGCTTTCGTCGAGAGCGCCGTCACAGGACTTCCAGGCGAACCATGATCAGTCGCTTCCAAAGGTGAGCGGCCTGCATACGAGCCGAATAGTTCAGAGGCGTTTCCGATGCCCGGTGCTCGGTCCGGCAACGAACGGGCGACCCCGGCAATCTTGTGGGCGACCGGATCAAGGAATCTCGGGAGGTCATCAAGTCGCAGCTCGTCCGGCACTCGTTCGGCACTGCCCTGACGTATCGATCCACCTCCGCGGCATCTGCGTCTCAGGCACCGCCGGCGAGGAGGGAAGGTGATCGGCATGTGGGGATAATCCCGTCCTGCCGCCCTGATGCGGTCGCGGTGCGACGTGACACATGCGCTCGGAGCGGAGGGCAGGGGCGGAAGCCGCGCGCTCGGCAGGTGAAGAAGAGAAATGCCGGTGGGTGAGATGATGGAGTCCAGCGACGCGGAGACCGTCCGAGCTCGGCAGGGACGATACGGGACCTGCCGTCTGTCTGCTGATCGGCGTTCCCCGAGCAAGGCCATGCCCGGGACACGGTTTCATCGTCTCCGGACAGCCCGTTCCCCGGCGATGGGCGGGATGGCGGAAAACCTTTAGAATTCCTCCCTGCCGGCGGCCACACCGCCGGCAGGGCCGATCGGTCTGTCCTCAGCGCGGCGGCAGGCTGTGGCTGCTGTCGCCGTCGGGGGCCATGGCGCCGTCCGTGTGGCCGTGGCTCATGGAATCGTGGGTCATGCCGTTCCTGGTCATGCCGGGATGACCCATGTTGTCGTGCTGCATGCCGTTGTGAGACATCGGAGCGTGCTGCATGGCGTCGTGCGACATGCCGTTCTTGCCCATGCTGTCGTGGGACATGGTGTCGCCGGGCTTCTGCATGCTGTCCTGGGCGAGAGCCGCCGGTGCCAGGCCGGTCGCGATCAGGCAGGAAGCGAGAATGGCGCCGCGGAAACGGGTGATGATCATGATGAGCTCCATCCGGATGATCCCGGTCGTGACGGCCACCCTCGATGATGGCCTCGTCACGGAACTATTCGGAAGGATGGCGCCCGGGGTTACGCGTCGCGGCAGATTTTCATGATCCGCCGAACCAGTCATAGCCCTGATCCTCCCAGTAGCCGCCGGGAAAGCGGTTGGTGACGATGATGGCCGAGATGTATTTCGGATTCTTGTAGCCGAGCTTGGTCGGCATGCGGATCTTGAGCGGTGCGCCGTAGGCCGGCGGCAGGGGCGAGCCGCCGTAATCCACCGCCATGATGGTCTGCGGATGCAGGGCGGTCTGCATGTCGATGCTGGTGTAGTAGTCGTCGAAACACCGGAACTCGACAAACCGCGCGCGCAGGTCCGCGCCGACATGGTGCAGGAAGGCCGATAACGGTGCGCCGGACCATTGGCCGATCGCGCTCCAGCCTTCCACGCAGATGTGGCGGGTGATCTGGCTCTGCTGCGGCAGGCGGCGGATGTCGGCCAGCGACCACGGCTTGCGATCGCCCACCAGCCCGGAAACCTCGAGCCGCCAGCTGGCCTCGTCCACCGTGCGGACCTCGTCCAGGCCGTAATAGGCGTTGAAGGGAAACGGCGTGGTGATCGCGCTGGCCGGAAAGGTCTTGGCGAGGCGCTCGCGGCTGAACAAGGCGGCCTGCATGCGGTCGGTGAAGCGCGACACCACGCGCAAGGCTCGTTCCAGCCCGTCATTGTCGCCGATGTCGCAGCCGCTGAGCATCGACAGCATGCCGAGCGAGAGCGTGCCCCGCAGCAGGAGGCGGCGTTCGATCTTCCGCAGTTCCGGCCGCGCCGCGCCGAGGTCGGGAGGGATCATCGCACCGCTTCCTTTGCCGCGGACGGGCGGCGATGGCCGCCGGTGATCATGCCGACGAGGGTCGACGGAACGATCGCCACCAGCGCCAGGTGCACGACCAGGAAGCCGACGATCAGCGTCATCAGCGCGAAATGCACGCGCCGGGCGATGTCGTATCCGCCGAACAGCCAGCACAGCCAGCCGAGCTGCACCGGCTTCCAGATCGACAGCCCCGTCAGCACCATCAGCACCGCCACGAGCAGCACGCCGGCATAGAGCAGGCGCTGCACCGCGTTGTACTCGCCGTCGTGGTGGGCGAGCCTGAAACGCAGGGCCGACGAAAGATCGCGCAACACCGCGCGCGGTCCCGGGACGGCCATGTCGCGCCGGAAATGGCCGCCGAGGAAGCCATGAACCAGGTAGATCAGCCCGGCCGCCGTCAACGCCCACATCGCGGCGAAGTGCCAGAGCAGCGCGCCCCCCAGCCAGCCGCCCAACGTCGCCCAATGCGGGAAGGTGAAGGGAAGGATCGGCGAGGCGTTGTAGATCTGCCAGCCGCTCCCGATCATGCAGAGCATGGACGCCGCGGCGATCCAGTGGGTCAGTCTCACGACGGGGGAATGCACGCGCTCTGCGCGCGACGACCTGGACATGGGAGCCTCCGTGGGCGGTTCACGCGCTTGTTCGGTCGGCCGGGCCGACCGGTTACAAACGATAATCGCGTTTCGTGGGGTAACCTTCTTCTCCTCCCTGCCGAACCAGCTTCCGGAGTTTGGCGAGGAGAAGATCATGGGCCACGAGCTGACGAGGCGACTGTTCAGCCAGGGCGGCGGCGGTTTCCTGCTCGGGAGCCTGCTGGCACCGCGGCGAACGCGGGCGGCGGACGGGTCGTCGTTTCCCGTGCGGCACACGGACGCCGAATGGCGCCGGCGCCTCAGCCCCGACGCCTATGCAGTGCTGCGGGAGGGCGCCACCGAGATGCCCGGCTCGTCCCCGCTGCTCAGGGCGCACGGGCCGGGGCGGTTCCGCTGCGCGGGCTGCGCGACCCCGCTGTTCGACGCGGCCGCCAAGTTCGACAGCGGCACCGGGTGGCCCAGCTTCTTTCGCGCCCTGCCGCAGGCCGTCGCCGAGCGCGCCGACGACAGCCTCGGCATGGAGCGGACCGAGGTGCTGTGCGCCGATTGCGGCGGCCATCTCGGCCATGTCTTCGATGACGGCCCGGCGCCGACCGGCCTGCGCTACTGCATGAACGGCGCCGCGCTCCGCTTCGAGGCCGCGTGATGGGCCGGGCGTCTTTTCCCCGCGGCTCGGGGCTGCTGGCCTGCCTCGCGCTGCTCGCGATCGCGGCGAGCTCGCCCGCGGTGGCGGCCCGTCCGGGCGAAACGCTCTTGCCGGCAGCGTCCCGCGACGTGCCGGCCGCTTCCGGCGCCCCGCAGACCGCGATCTTCGCCGGCGGCTGCTTCTGGGGGGTGCAGGGCGTGTTCCAGCATGTCCGGGGCGTGCTGGGCACCGAGGCCGGATATGATGGCGGCGCGGCCGACACCGCGTCCTACGAGACGGTGAGCACGGGCACGACCGGACATCACGAGGCGGTGCGGGTCGTGTTCGACCCGAAGCTCATCAGCTATGGCGCGCTGCTTCGCATCTTCTTGTCGGTGGCGACCGATCCGACCGACCCGGATGGAGAGTTTCCGGACCGGGGCGAGCAGTACAAGTCGGTGGTGTTCGCGACAAACGAGGCGCAGCGGCGGGCCGCCGCCGGCTATCTCGACGGGCTGCGCGCCGCCGATCCGTTCGGACGGCCGATCGTCACCACCGTCGCCACGGATCGCGGCTTCCACCCGGCCGAGGCGGAACATCAGAACTTCCTGCTGCGCCACCCGGACCAGCCCTACATCGCCCTGTATGACCAGCCCAAAATCCTCGCGTTGCGGCGGCTTTTCCCCGCACAGTACCGCGCGTCGCCGATCGCCGCCGGCGGCTGATCCGCTCCGACTGCCGGATCGCACCGATCTTTCCCGAGGCGGAGAACAGCGTGGCCGATGCCGACTGGAGCGACTGGATGGTCGCCGCGCAGCGAGGAGACGCCGCCGCCTATCGCCGTCTGCTGGCCGAGCTGGAACGATGGCTGCGCGGCTACTACGGCAGGCGGCTGCCGCCGGGAACGGTCGATGACGCGATCCAGGACACGCTGCTCGCGATCCACGAGAAGCGGCACACGTTCGAGCCGGGGCGGCCCCTCGGCCCCTGGGTCGCCGCCATCGCCCGCTACAAATGGATCGACCGGCTCCGGAGCATGAGCGCGCACCGGACCGAAGAACTGCTGGACGGCACCGATCCCGCGCTGTCGGTCGCCGACCACGGGGACGCGGTGGGCGCCGGGGTGGTGCTGGAACGGCTGCTCGCGCGGTTGAAGCCGGCGCAGGCGCGGGTCGTGCGGCTGGTGAAGCTGCGGGGGCTGAGCATCGAGGAGGCCTCCCGCCTGACGGGGCAGAGCGCCGCCCTGGTGAAGGTGAACATCCATCGTGGCCTCCGCCGCATGGGCGCAATGGCGCAGGGATCGTCCGACGATGAGTGATCCGCTGATCGACCGGCTGGTCCGGGATCTTTCCCCCGTGCGGGCCCGCCGCTGGGGGCGCGATGCCCTGTGGCTCGCCCTCGCGTGCGTGGCGGAACTCGCCCTGTTCCTGCTGGTGGGCCCGACCCGGCCCGACATGCCCGCCGCGATGGAGATGCCCTCCTGGTGGTGGAAGCTCGGCGCGACCGGGACCATCGCGGTGGCCGGCTTCGCCGTGGCGCTTCTCTCGCTCGATCCCACCCGTTCGCCCCGTCGCGGGCTGCGGGCGCTGGGCGCGGTGGTGCTGGCGGCGCTCGCGGCGGGCTGGGCGGTGGATGCCGGGCGCGACGGAGCGGCGGCGCTGTGGACGCGGCTGGACTGGGTCCATGGACTGCAGTGCGCGTGGGAAATGGCCGCATTGTCCGTGCCGGCCACCCTGGCGCTCGGGCTCGTGATCCGTCGCGGGGCGCCCACCGATCGAGCGGGCACCGCCTGGGCCGCGGCCATCGCGTCCGGCGCCTGGGGCGCGTTCGTGTTCGTGTTCGCCTGCCCGTCCGACGACCCGTTCTACATCGCCGTGTGGTACATGGTCGGATGCGGCGCGACGGCGGCGATGTGCCGCATCCTGTTCGCGGCGCTGTCGCGGTGGTGACGGCGGATCGGTGGCGACGCGGCGGCACGCGGCCCGGACGCCGTCGGGCCAGTCGCGAACCCCGGGCATCATCGGCACCTGCCGCCGGTCCCGGAAGCTGTCCGCCAGCCGACCGCCAGAGGGCTTCCCCGTGACGTTGCTGCGTATGCCGGCCTATCGAGGGCCAGGAGGACCCCGGCCGCCTTGGTCGCGCGCATGGCGATGCTTCAGGCGACGACACGGTCCCATTGAGCCCCGCAATAGCGACCCTCATGGGAACCGCCCGTTTGCCCGAGCGGGTGCGGCGGCACGGCCACCGAGCCGAGGGGCCAGGAGGCCGACAAGGCCCCCCGTGGGATGTTGCAATCCTTCAATCGTAGGGCCCGCGCCGCGCGACCGGGGCGGTTCCGCTCGGAAGATCCCCCGGTTGGGCTGCTTCAGACGGCCGCCCGGTCCCGCTCCGTGACGTCCTGCAGCGCGTCCTGCAACAGGCGGCTTTCCACCAGCAGCCGGCGCGACAGATCGCCCAGAGTCACCCAGCCCGCGATCCGCGCACCGTTGGTGATCCGCACCGGCAGGCGCCGCACATGGTGCGCGGCCATCATGTCCAGCGCCGCCTGGACGGTGTCCGTCTCGCTGCAGCTCAGCACCGGGTGCGACATCACCTGCTGCACGGGGGTGTCGGCCGTCAGCCCTTCCGCGGTGACGCGGTAGAGCAGGTCGCGGTCGGTCACCACGCCCAGCAGCCGGTCCTCCGTGCCCACCGGCAGCGCGCCGACATCGAGCTCGCCCATCAGCACGGCGGCATCCTTCGCCGTGGCGTCCGGCTCCAGGAACTCGACGAAGCGGGTCATGATCTCGGACACGGCCAACTGGGATGTGGGCTGGCGGGACATGGGCGGCGGGAACCTTTCGGGCGGGATCGACGGGCCGGCAACGCGCCCGACGGCCGAACGTTGTGGGCGCCGTTCTGATCCGATGCCGGAAGCCGCCGATGAAGCGACACGCCCTCTACCATTGCGGCCTGGACCGCCACGGCCACAGGCATTGGCGCTTCAAAACGGTTGCCGCGATGTGCCGCGAACGCGAGCGCTCCCGGCTCGTGCCGCGCCTCGTGGTGGCGGCGGGCGTGACGTCGGTCCGCGAGGGCTGGCGCAACGGCTGGCAGCGCCGTCGCTGGGTGGTGCTGGTGGAAGGCTGCCGGGCCGACCGGCGCTCCTTTCTCACCACCCTGCGGCATCCGCCGCTGATCTCCCCGATCCGCCCGCGCTTCTGAGCGGGCGCCGGCGGCGATGCGCTAGCGCATCACGCCCTTGATCAGCGGCAGCGGCTCGGGTGCCGGCTCGCCGATCGACTGCAGCAGGTCGATCTCGATGTTGCGGGTGATGGTGCGCATCGGGATCGCGTGCGGCGTGTCCACGAACGGTTCCTCCAGATCGGCGCCGATCTTGTCCAGCGCCACGAACAGGAACCCCACCAGGGTGGAGCCGAACGGGGTGATCCAGCCCAGCTCCTGCACCATCGACAGCGGCAGCACGATGCAGAAGATCCTGACCAGCAGCCTCGGCAGCACCGAGAACTGGATCGCCAACGGCGTGTTGCGAATACGCTCCAGGCCGCCCTGGCCGTTGGCGAGATCCGACAGGATGCGGTCGATCTCCGAATGCGCCGCCGGGTGCACGTGGCGAGCATTGACGATGTCGGCGACGCCGATGCCGATCTCGTAGAGCACCGCGTTGGCCTTGTTGCGGCGCTCGGCGATGCGCGCCGCCATCTCGGGGGTCAGCAGCCGGTTGGTGTCCTCGGTGGTGGGCGCGCCGCGCAGCCCGCCCCGGAGGGCGTGCACATAGGCCACCATGGCGCGGGTCAGCTCCGGCGAGCCGCCCAGCAGCGACGCCACCTGGCGCGAGAAGGAGCGGGTGTTGTTCACCACCGAGCCCCACAGCGTGCGGGCTTCCCACCAGCGGTTGTAGGCCGCGTTGTTGCGGACGTTGAGGAACAGCACCAGGGCGGAGCCGATCAGCGAATAGGGCAGGGCGGGCTGGTCCATCCAGGGCTGGTGCGCGAGCTGGAACGCCAGCACCACCACCACGTCCCACGCGAACAGCGCGACGAGCGGACGCAGGCTTTCCAGGAACAGGCGCCAGACGCCCGTGCGACGATCGGCGATCATGCGGCGGTCGGTTCCTCCAATGGATGCCACGACGGTGGCACCGAAAACGGGATGCCGGAAACGGGCTGCCGGCCGGGTGGTTGTCGCGTGCCCCGGCGGCGCACGATGACAGCGATGCGTTCGCACGCTCCCCCCGTCCTGGCAAATGACCGTTCGTGACGCGCCGCCGTGACCGCGGGCGGGTGACGGCTTACGGGCCGATCTTCACCGGGGCCATCGATGCCGCCCCCGGGCTGCCCGCGCCGCTTGGTGCCTGCCGGACCGCCATCTCCCCGACGCGGTCGGCATCGCATATCGGCCCGGTTCGGAGCGGGGGTTGCCAGCCATGCGGGCAGAACGCGCCGGGCGGAGCCGCTGCTTCTGGACCGGTTGTGCGAGGTATGGGTCGGTCCGCCGCCAGCCTCCCGCGCGGCGCCGGGCCCAATTACCCTACCGACGGGCGCCCGCGCCGCCCTGCCCGCAGGAGCGGCACGACGCCCGCCGAACAAGCGGTTTCGGAGCCGGACCACGGGCGACCCGCCCATCTGTCCGCGGGCCGGTGTGGGTCGAAGCGCGCAGGCCCCGCGGCTCGATGAACGCCCCGGGGAAAGGAGAGAGCGGCCCGATCTTCCGGGGCGGCGCACCACCTGGCGCCCGTCGGCATGTCGCTTGCACCACGACGACACGTCGCTCGCACCGCGACGACCGGGACCGGGCCTTGTGAGGGGCAGGCGGTTCCGCTTCAATCCCAGCCTGCCGGCTCCCCTCGCCGAGCGGTGTTCCATCCCACCCGGTCGTGCCGCCGCACGGAGTCGCCCGCAGCATCATGCCTATCCTTCGCCGCCGCTCCCTTCTCGCCGCCGCCGCGGCGTTGTCCGCCATGCCCCGGGCCGTGCGCGCCGCGACGCCGCTGGCCGCGGTCGCGGAAAAGGACGCCGTGGTGGCGTTCGGCCATATCGGGCCGGTATCGGACGGCGGATGGACCTTCACCCATCACCAGGCGCTGCTCGCGGCGAAGAAGGCCTTCCCGGCGGCGAAATTCCTGGAGGTGGAAAGCATCCCCGTATCGGCGGACGCCACCCGGACCTTCCGGCAGTTCGTGGAGAACGGCGCCAACATCGTGTTCGTGACGTCGGAATATGGCGACCTGCTGTCGAGCGTCGCGGACGACGCCACCGACACCGCGTTCCTGGAATGCAACGGTCATCGGCAGTCCGACAACGAGAGCAGCTACTACATCCAGCACTGGATGGTGAGCTACGTGCTGGGCGTCGCCGCCGGGCGCATGAGCAAGACCGGCCGGCTCGGCTTCGTGGGTTCGTTCCCGGTGGCCGCGGTGTATGGCTGCGCCAACGCCTTCCTGCTGGGCGCCCGCTCGGTGGCGCCGCATGCCACCATGCAGGTGATCCTGATCAACAGCTGGTTCGATCCGCAGGCCTCCTCGCAGGCCGCCTCCGCCCTGATCCAGAACGGCGTCGATCTGCTCTACACGCATCTCGACGACGCCTCGTGTCTCCAGGTGGCCGAGAAGAACAACGTCAAGTGCGCCACCTGGAACACCGACGAGCGCCGGCTCGGCCCCAACGCCTATGTCTCGTCGCTGCTGTTGGACTGGAACGGCTTCTGCGTGGACCAGATCGGCCGCCGCCTGAAGGGGCAGTGGACGGGCGGCCCCATCACCCTGCTGCCCATGGGCCACGGCACCGACCGCGACGCCTGGGGCGCCACCGTGCCGCCGGAGGTGGGGCGCGAGGCCGACGCGGTGCGGGCGCGCATCATGGGTGGCTGGAACCCCTTCGCGGGCGAGATCCGCGACGCCGCCGGCACCGTGCGCGTCACCCGGGGCCAGAGCATGACGCCGATGGCGCTCTACGAATGGAACTGGCCCGTCGAGGGCGTGAGCGGGCTCCGCGGCTGAGCGCGTCCTTGCTCGCCGTCGCCGGCCGGCCGTGGTGATCGGACCCGTGGGAGCTCCCGGCACCCTCGCGCCGCGTCCGCTGGTGGCGATGCGCGGCATCACCAAGTCGTTCTACGGAACGCTCGCCAATGACGGGGTGGATTTCGATCTCCGAGCCGGCGAGATCCATGCGCTGCTGGGCGAGAACGGCGCCGGCAAGTCCACGCTGATGAACGTGCTGACCGGGCTGTACCAGCCCGACGCCGGCGAGATCCTGATCGAGAACCATCCCCGCCGGCTGGACAACCCGGCCGCCGCCATCGAGGCAGGCATCGGCATGGTGCACCAGCATTTCAAGCTGGTGCAGAACTTCACCGTGGCCGAGAACATCCATCTCGGCTGGGAGGAAACGCCCCGCCGCGCGGGCGCGGCGGCGCTGGAAGCCCGCACCCAAGCCTTGTCGGAGCGCTTCGGCCTGCCCGTCACGCCCGGCGCCCGCGTCGCCGACATCCCCGTCGGCGAGCAGCAGCGCGTCGAGATCCTGCGGGTGCTGGCCCGGGGTGCCCGCGTGCTGGTGCTCGACGAGCCCACGGCCGTGCTGACCCCGTCCGAGGTGGCGGCCTTGTTCACCGCGCTGCGCGGCTTCCGCGCCGACGGCAACGCGGTGATCCTGATCTCGCACAAGCTCGGCGAGGTGCTGGAGATCGCCGACCACGTCACGGTGATGCGCGGCGGCCGGTCGGTGGCGCAATGCCCTGCCGCCGGCGCCAGCCGCGCCTCGCTCGCGCGGCTCATCATCGGCGACCTGCCCCCGTCCGGGCGCGCGGTCGCGGCGCCGCTTCCCGATGTGGAGCCCGTGGAACCGCGCGCCGATCCCGATCCCCTCCCGGCGCGGGACGTCGCCGATCCGGCGGCTTCCCGGCGCCCTTCCGCGCCGCCAGGGATCGCGGCCACGGCCGGCGCCGGCCCTTCCGTTCCCCATCCGGCGCCCACCATGGTGCTGCGCGAGGTGTCCGTGCGCGACGCGCGGGGCGTCACCCTGCTCGACCGGGTGTCGATCGAGATCATGCCGGGCGAGCTGCTCGGCATCGCGGGCGTCGCCGGCAACGGGCAGCGTCCGCTGGCCGAGGTGATGACCGGCCTGCTGGCGCCGAGCGAGGGCGAGCTGCTGCTGGACGGCGCGTCCATGCGCGGCATCGGGCCGCGCGGCTTCGCCTCGCGCGGCGTCGGCCATATGCCGGAAGACCGGCTGCGCACCGGGCTCGCCGCCACCCTGCCGCAGGGGGAGAACGCGCTGTTACGGGAATATCATCTCCCGCCCAGCACCCGCTTCGGCTGGCTGTTCGACCCGGCCGGCGCCAGGCGGCTCGCCCGGGGGATCATCAACGCCGCCGCGGTGAACCGCCGCGATCCGTCCATCCCCGCGCGGAACCTGTCCGGCGGCAACCAGCAGCGCCTGGTGGCCGAGCGCGAAACCCGCATCAGCCACCGCCTGCTGGTGGCCGCCTATCCCACCCGCGGCCTCGACGTGGGGGCGGTGGCCGCGCTCCATGCCGCCATGCACCGCCTGCGGGCGCGCGGCGTCGCCGTGGTGCTGATCTCGGAGGAGATCGAGGAACTGCTCGACCATGCCGACCGCATCGCCGTGCTCTGCGCCGGCCGCATCAGCGGCATCCTGCCCGTGGCCGAGGCCGATCCCGAGAAGCTCGGGCTGCTGATGAGCGGGCAGTCGCTCGCCTCCGGGGCACCGGTATCCGCATGAGCCGGTCCATGTTCCCCGATACGGCATGTCCACGATGCGATCTTCCGGAGGCGATCCCTCGACCGGCCGGTTGTCGCGGCGCCCCGCCGACAAGCCGGAACGGCGCCAGCGTGCGCTCGCGGCGGGAGCATCCCCTTAGGGCGCGCGGCGCCGGATGGGCGGCCGCTCCGATGCGGCCGGAGTCGCCGTCGCTCGTCCGTCCCGCGAGCCGGGCCTTCGTCGGAAAGGGCCTGCGATGAGCACCCGCACCACCTGGGCCGTGCAGCGGGTGCCGGAGGTGTCCGGCGGCGTCCGGCTGCTGGCCACCGCGCTGTCGGCCATCCTGGCGCTCATCGTCGCCGGCATCGTGCTGAGGCTCTGCGGCCTGCCGCCGCTGGCGCTCGGCGCGCGGGTGCTGCATGCGAGCTTCGGCACCCGTTTCGGCATCGAGGATCTGCTGCTGCTGGCGAGCCCGCTCGCTGCGTGCGGCCTGTCGGTGGCGGTGATGCTGCGGGTGGGCCTGTGGAACATCGGCGCGGAAGGCCAGTTCTTCGTGGGCGCCACGGGCGCGGCCGCCGTGGGGCTGTTTCTGCCGGTGGGCGGCACCGGGACCACGCTCGCGTTGATGGCGCTGGCCGCCGCCGCGGGCGGTGCGCTTTGGATCGCCCTTCCGGCGGCGGCGCGCCTGGTGCTCGGCACCAGCGAGATCATCACCACCCTGCTGCTCAACTTCGTGGCGCGCCTGCTGGTGGACTTCCTGGCCACCGGCTCCTGGCGCGACGCGCGGTCTTCCGTCACCGCGCAAACGCCGCGCATCCACGCCGCCTTCGCGAAGCTTCCGCGCGACTGGCACCTGGGCGGTCTCCATTGGGGCATAGCCCTGGTGATCGCGCTCGCGGCGGTGGTGGCGCTTCTCTTCCGCTACACGAGCTGGGGCTTCGAGCTCCGGGTGTGCGGCGCCAACCGCGAGGCGGCGCGCTATGCGGGCATGCCCGTCGGGCGGCGCCTGGCCGAGGCCATGCTGCTGGGCGGGGCGCTGGCCGGCCTCGGCGGCATGATCGAGCTGGCCGGGACCGTGCATCGCCTCCAGGGCGGCCTGAGCAACAGCTACGGCTATGTCGGCATCATCGTCGCCGTGCTGGCGGCGGCCGCCCCGGTGGGCGTGCTGTTCTCGGCGCTGCTGATGGCGGTGGTGCTGAACGCCGGCACCGTGCTGCAAACGCAAGGGCTGCCGGCCAGCGCCGCCGTGGCCCTGGTGGGGCTGATCCTGCTGTTCGTGGCGATGGGCGAGCGCCTGTCGCACTACCGGATCGCCGTGATCCGCCCCCGTGCGACGCCGGCCGGCACCGGTTCGGCGGCGGCGGCCAGCGGTGCCGCGGAATGACCCGGTTCCGCGCGACCGTTCCGGGCCGCCGGCCTTCCGGCAGTGCCATGAGCCCCCGTCGGGCGCCCGCATGTCGCACACGGTGCGGAGGGTGTCCCGCCCGGCCGGCGGCCGCCGCGATCGCCTTTTCTTCCCACGGACTCGCTGCGCCGTCGGACGGGAGGATGCGGGCGGCGAGCCGCCGGGAACCGCATGGCCGCGGCGGGATGGCCGCGGCGCGAGCCGCCACCGGATGGCACCGACCGCGCGCGGTGCGAGCCCGGCCCGGCGCGGTCGGGCCCTGTGCCCCGCACGGGCTCGTCGCCTTCGCGGACCACCGGGAACCTGCGCGCGCCGGACGAGGAGCATCCGCATGGAAGTGCTGAGCGGGCTGCTGTCCACCGCGATCCTGAGCGGCGGCGTGCTGGCGCTGGCGGCGCTGGGCGAGCTGCTGGCCGAGCGGGTCGGCGTGCTCAATCTCGGCGTCGAAGGGCTGATGGCGCTCGGCGCCATGAGCGCGGTCGCCACCGTGGGCGCGACCCACGATCCGTGGCTCGGCTTTCTCGCCGCGCTGCTCGTGGGGGGCGGCGCGGGCATCCTGTTCGCGCTGGCCACCGTGGTGGTCCGGGCGAGCCAAGTGCTGTGCGGCATGGCCCTCACCATGGGCGGCCTCGGGCTTTCGGCCACGATCGGGCGGCCGTTCGCGGGGCAGCCGGCCGGCGCCACCTTCTCGCCGCTGCCGATACCCCTGCTCGACCGCATCCCCGTGCTGGGGCCGGCCCTGTTCCAGCAGAGCGTGCCGGTCTATCTCGCGTTTCTGTTGCTCCCGGCCGCGATCGCCTGGCTGTTGTTCCGCACCCGGCACGGCCTCACCCTGCGCGCGATCGGCGAGAACCCGGCCGCCTGCGATGCCGCCGGCATCCGCGTGGCGCCGATCCGCTTCTGCTACGTGGTGCTGGGGGCGGCGGTGTCCGCGTCCGCCGGCGCCTATCTCACGCTGGGCTTCGTCCCCTCCTGGTCGGACGGCGTCACGGCCGGGCGCGGCTGGATCGCGGTGGCGCTGGTGATCTTCGCCGGCTACCGCCCCTGGCGGATCGTGGGCGGCGCGCTGCTGTTCGGGCTGGTGAACGCGCTCGGCTATCTGGCCCAGGCGCGCAACTGGGGCGTCCCGTCCGCCTTCCTGGCGATGCTGCCCTATGGCGTGACCCTGTTGTTCATGATCGCGCCCGGGCTGCTGCGGCGGGGAGGCGCCCTGATCGCGGCCCCGGCGGCGCTCGGCGTGCCGTACTACCGCGACGAGAAGTAGCGGGGGCGCCCGGCGCGTTTTCCGCGCCGCGCCGCCTCAGCCGGCGCGCTTGTTCTTCTTCGCGCGCTTCTGCCTGGCCGCCGCCTGGGACGGCGCGGACGTGCCGCCCCGGGCGCGCTCGATCACGAAGCGGGCATAGTCGTCCATGTCGCCGTCGAACGGCACCACCGCGTTGTCGGCGGCGAGCCACAAACGGTCGGCCACCAGCTCCATCAGCGAGCGGTCGTGGGTGATCAGGATCACCGCGCCCTCGTAGTCGTTGAGCGCGTCCAGCAGCGCCCGGCGGCTGTCGATGTCCAGATGGTTGGTGGGCTCGTCCAGGATCAGCAGGTGCGGGGCCGCCATCGCCACCAGGTTGAGCAGCAGCCGCGCCCGCTCGCCGCCCGACAGCGCCTCCACCGTGGTGCCCTGCTTGGAGAAGTCGATGCCGAACTGCGCCAGGCGGGAGCGGTGGGACTGGTCGCTGTCCTGCGGCCGCGCCTCGCGCATGATGTCGAGCGGCGTCTGCGCCGGGTCCAGCGCTTCGATCTGGTGCTGGTGGAACCAGCCCACCTCCATGCGCGAGGAACGCGTCACCAGCCCTGATCGCGCCATCAGCGCGCCGGCCGCCATCTTCGCGAAGGTCGACTTGCCCGCCCCGTTGACGCCCAGCAGCCCGATGCGGTCGTCGATGTCGAGCCGCAGGTCGAGCCCGCGCAGCACCGCCGGGTCGTCGCCATAGGCGATCTCGACCCCTTCGAGGCGCATCAGCGGCGGCGGCAGCGGACGGGCGGGCGAGGGCAGGATGAACGGCGCCACCCGTTCCTCGATCGTGGCCGCGACCGGCTCCATCTTGGCCAGTCGCTTCATCCGGCTCTGGGCCTGCGCCGCCTTGGACGCCTTGGCTTTGAACCGGTCGACGAAGGATTGCAGGTGCGCGCGCTCGGCTTCCTGCTTGGCGCGCGCCGCGGTCTGCAGCCGCAGCTTCTCCGCCCGCTGCTTCTCGAAGCTGTCGTAGCCGCCGGTGTAGAGCTCCAGCTTGCGCTCGGAAACGTGGAGAATGAAATCCACCGAGTTGTTCAGCAGCTCGCGGTCGTGGCTGATGATCAGCGCCGAATGCGGATAGCGCGCCAGCCGCGCTTCCAGCCACAGCGCGCCTTCCAGGTCGAGATAGTTGGTGGGCTCGTCCAGCAGCAGCAGGTCGGGTGCCGAGAACAGCGCGGCCGCCAGCGCCACCCGCATGCGCCAGCCGCCGGAGAACTCGCTCATCGGCCGGTCGAGGTCTTCGGTGGAGAAGCCGAGCCCGTTCAGGATCTCCGCCGCCCGCGCCGGTGCCGTGTCGGCGTCGATCTCCATCAGCCGGCTCCAGATCTCGCCCATGGCTTCCGGCTCGGCGGTTTCCAGCGACGCCATCAGCGCCGCCCGCTCGGTGTCGGCGGCCAGGATGGTGTCGATCAGGCTCACCGGCGTCGCCGGATGCTCCTGGTCCACGGTGGCCATGCGCGCCGAGCGGGGGATGGAGATCTCGCCGCTGTCGGGCGTGAACTCGCCCTTGATCAGCTTGAACAGCGTCGATTTGCCGACCCCGTTGCGGCCCACCAGCCCCACCTTGCTTGGGTTGGGCAGGGACGCGGAGGCGCGCTCGAAGAAGCGGCGCCCCCAGGCGTTCAGCGTGATGTTGTCGATCTGAAGCATCGGCCGCGCTTCTAGGGCACGCGGCGCCGGGAGGGAATGGCGTCAGACGGTGCGGCGTGGCCGCGCCGATGCGCCGCGCGCGGGGACGGGGGCGGGCCGCTTCATTCCCCCAGCAGGTGCAGCACCACCTCGCGGCGGTGCGGGCGGGCGCGGTGCTCGAACAGGTAGATGCCCTGCCAGGTGCCCAGCACCGGACGGCCGCCGGAGACCGGGATGGTCAGCTGCACGCCGCTCAGGATGGAGCGCAGATGCGCCGGCATGTCGTCCGGACCCTCGATGTCGTGCACGTAGTGCGGACCTTCCGGTGCCACGCGGTCGAACCAGCTCTCGATGTCGGTCTGCACGTCCGGATCGGCGTTCTCCTGCACCAGCAGCGAGGCCGAGGTGTGCCGGCACCAGATCGTCAGCAGCCCGGTCTCGATGCCCTGCGCGCCGACCCAGTCCAGCACCGGACGCGAGATCGGCAGCAGCCCCTTGCGGCGGGTGTTGATCGACAGCGTGTGCAGCGCCTGCCTCATGCGACCGCTCCGTCCGGCTGCTGGTTCACCGCAGGAAGCCCACGATGTGCTCCGCCTCGCGCACGATCGGCTCGGCGATGGCGTTCGCGCGCGCCGCCCCGTCGCGCAGCATCGCGTCCAGATGCGCCGGGTCGTCCAGCAGCCGCCGCGCTTCCGCCGCGATCGGTGCCACCACCGCGGCGACCCGCTCCGCCAGCGCCGGCTTGAACACGCCGAAACCCTGGCCGCCATGCTCCGCCAGCACCGCGGAAACGCTGCGGTCCGTCAGCGCGGCCAGGATGGACACGAGGTTGCGCGCTTCCGGGCGCCCCACCAGCCCGTCTTCTTCCGAGGGCAACGGCTCCGCGTCCGTACGGGCGCGCCTGATCTTCTGGGCGATGGCATCGGCATCGTCCGTGAGGTTGATGCGGCTTTGGTCCGAGGGGTCGGACTTGCTCATCTTGCGCGATCCGTCGCGCAGGCTCATCACCCGGGCGGCCTGCGGCGGCACCACCGCCTCGATCGCGGGAAAGAAATCCACTCCGTAATCGTGGTTGAACTTCTGCGCGATGTCGTTGGCCAGTTCCAGATGCTGGCGCTGGTCGTCGCCCACCGGAACGCGGGTGGCGTGGTAGGCGTGGATGTCGGCCGCCATCAGGTTCGGATACACGTAGAGCCCGGCCGAGGCGGCTTCCCGGTCCTTGCCCGCCTTGTCCTTGAACTGCGTCATCCGGTTGAGCCAACCGATGCGGGCTACGCAGTTGAAGATCCAGGCCAGCCTGGCGTGCGCCGACACCGCCGACTGGTTGAACAGCACGTGCCGCACCGGATCGATGCCGCTCGCCAGCAGGATCGCTGCCTGGGTGCGGGTCTGGACGCGCAGTTCGGCCGGGTCCTGCCAGGTGGTGATCGCGTGGAGGTCCACCAGGCAGTAGAGGCACTCGTGCCCGTCCTGGAGCGACACCCAGTTGCGGATGGCACCGAGATAGTTGCCGAGCGTGGGCACGCCGGACGGCTGGATGCCGGAGAAGATGCGCTGCATGCGCGATCTTCTCCGTCGCCCGCCCCGGCCCGGTCAAGCCGTGGATGAGCGGCCGCCTGCCTCGTTCGACACGCGCCGATCGGGCCAGTGCTTCCGCCGACCGCGCAGCGGCCCCGGATGATCACGTCCGGGGTAGCGAAACGGGAAGATGCGCCGGAAACTCCCACGTGCACTGGACGCTCCGGACGGGCTCGCGCAACCTGTGGACGTTCCGCATCGTGTCGCCGCATCCTGGCGACGATACGGGATACGGATATCGTGCGGCGGCCGCGGCGGAACGAGCGTCGTCGTGCCACGTCCCCGGATCGTCCGTCCGGGCGGGGGGCCGTGCGGAAACGACCCGGCCCGCGGCGGGTCGCGGGACAGGCAGGATAAGGGGTGGCGCGGCGGTGAACAGGGGGACGTTGACGCTGATCGCCGGGCCGATGTTCGCCGGCAAGTCCCACGCCCTGATCCGCCATTCGACGCGTCTGGGCCGCGCCGCCTTGCTGGTGAAGCCCGGTTTCGACACCCGCGACGGCGCCGCGGTGGTCGCCAGCCGTGCCGGCGCGTCCGCCGCAGCCCTGCCGGTGTCGCGCTGGCCGGTGCTGCCTCCCGGCGTCGGAACGGTGCTGATCGACGAGGTGCAGTTCCTGACCGCCCCCCATTACGAGGGCGATCTTCCGGCCGACGTTTCGGCGGCGCTGGCGGCAGGGGTCGACGTGATCGCCGGCGGCCTCGACACCGACTATCTGCGCCGTCCTTTCGCGGTGGTGGAGGCGCTGGCCGCCATGGCCGATCGCCGCGAGATGCTGCACGCCCGGTGCCATCGCTGCGAAGCACCCGCGCGGTGGACCGCCAAGAAGAACGAAACCGGCCGCCGGCTGGAGCTCGGCGATGCCGATCTCTACGAGGCGCGCTGCGACCGGCACTGGAGCGCTCCGGATCGTTCCGAGGACCCCGCCGGAATGCCCGTGCCGGCGACCGTTCCGGCATCGTGAACGGATACGCCGGAACCTTGCCGGGGGCGCGCGCCCCGGTGGATCATGGCGATCCCCTGCTGGCCCTGGTGGAGCGGCTGGCTTCGGTGCGCGACACCGAGCAGCTCGCCACGGTGCTGGAAGAAGGCACCTGCGCCCTCCTCGGCTGTCAGGCCGTGGCCCTGCTGTTGCAGCAGGAGGACTCGCTGGAACGCCTGGCGCTCGGCAGCACCGTTCCGATCTCCGACATCCGCTTCGCGCCGCTGGCCGGCACGCTGACCGGTCACGCCATGCTGGAGAACCGGCGCATCGCGGTCGCCGACGTGCTCGGGGAGCCCGGCATCGCGCGCGACCTCTACGAGCGGACCTTCATCCGCGGCATGGTCACGATCCCGGTGCCGGTGGAAGGCGGCCGCGCGGCGCTCGCCGCCTACTGGAATCGCCCCCACCAGGCCAGCGAGTCCGAACTGTCGGTGCTGGAAGCGATGGCGCGCGCCGCCGCGCGCGGCCTGCAGACCGTGCGGCTGATGCGGTCGCTGCGCGAGCGCGAAACGGAGCTGGAGCGCACCGGCGAGCAGTTCCTGCATCTCGTGGAAGCGCTGCCGCAGCTGGTCTGGACCACCGACGATCGCGGGCGCTGCACCTATCTCAGCCGGCAATGGGTCGAGTTCACCGGCATCCCGGAAGCGCAGCAGCTCGATTACGGATGGCTGCGTCGCGTCGTGCATCCGGACGACCGCTCGCGGGTCGCCGCGGCGTGGAACGAGGCCCAAAGGACCGGCACCCGCTTCGAGGTGGAGTATCGTCTTCGCGGCGCCGACGGCGCGTATCGCTGGTTTGCCGGCCGCGCGGTCGCCACCCATGCCCCCCGCGACAACTCCCTGCGCTGGTTCGGCACCTCCACCGACATCGACGAGATGGTGCGGCTGCGGGACCGCGACGCCCGTTCGCGCGGCGAGCTGGAAGCCCTGGTGCGCGCCCGGACGTGGGAGCTGGAAGAGGCCAACCGGCGCCTCCAGGACGAGATCGCGGAGCGCCGGCAGAGCGAGGCGCGGCTGATGCAGACGCAGCGCCTCGAAGCGGTGGGCCAGCTCACCTCCGGCGTCGCGCACGACTTCAACAACCTCCTCACGGTGGTGCTCGGCAACATCGAGATCCTGGAGCGTCGCCTGCCGCCCGATCCGAAGATCCGGGCGCGGCTCGAGACCACCCGTCAGGCGGCCGAAAGGGGAGGGCGCCTCACCGCGCAGCTCCTGGCCTTTTCCTCGCGACAGCGGCTCGAGCCGGCGCCCACCGATCTTAACCGGATCGCCGCCGACATGGGGCGGCTGCTGCCGGCGGCGCTGGGCGGCAGCGTGCAGGTGGCGCTGGCGCTGCAGGAGGAACCCTGGCTCGCGCTGGTGGACCCGAACCAGATCGAGCTGATGATCCTCAACCTCGCCCTGAACGCGCGCGACGCCATGCTGAGCGAGGGCGGCACGGTCATCATCGAGACGCGGAACCGCGCGGTCGAGGCGGACGAGGCGGCGCCGCTGGGCCTGCCGCCGGGGCGCTACGTGGAGCTGGCGGTGGCGGATGACGGGCCCGGCATGGATCAGCCCACCCTGTCGCGCGCCTTCGAGCCGTTCTTCACCACCAAGCCGCCCGGCCGTCATTCCGGGCTCGGGCTGGCGCAGGTCTGGGGCTTCGCCCGCCAGTCCGGCGGCGGCGCCGGCATACAATCCCGACCGGGCGAGGGTACTCGGGTGTCGTTGCTGCTGCCGGTCGTCCAGCCCGGAACGCAGGCGCCCGCCGTGCCGGCGGCGCCCGAGCGCAGGGAGACCGCCGGTGCCCTGGTGCTGGTGGTGGACGACGACGAGGATGTCCGCGACGTCACCGTGGCCCTGCTGTCCGATGTCGGCTACCGGGTGCGCGAGGCATCCAGCGGAGCCCGCGCGCTGGAGATCCTGGACGAGGGCGGACCCCTGGACCTGTTGCTCACGGACTTCGCCATGCCCGCGATGAACGGCACCGAGCTCGCGCGTCAGGCTCGTCTGCGCCGTCCAGAGCTCGCGGTGATGTTCGTCAGCGGCTACGCCGAGCTGTCGGCGCTCGACGGGGTGGAGGAGCGTCAGATCCTGCAGAAGCCGTTTCACGCGCAGGAGCTGCTTGACCGCATCGAGGCGATGCTGGCCTCGGAAGCGTCGTCCGGCCGGTCCGCCGGCCCTGAGCCTTGATCCGGAGGCCTGAGCGTTCCCATCGCGGGGGCCGCCATCCTGTCCCGCGCCACAACCTCGGCGTTGTCGTTCCGCGCCGGACCGCCTCGGCGCCCGGTCATCCGGCGTCGATCGTCGCAGGGGTCCTCGTTCCCGTTTCCGGTTGCGCCGCCGACGTTGGCGTCGTTCTGCCGCCATTTACTGGAAGCGCCCGCGTCCTGCCGGTTCGGCCCCCCATCTTCCCGGAACCTTGCCGATCGCGTCCGTCTCCCGGCGCGGTTCGCGTGGCGGTGCGGCAGCGAACGTCATCCCGCCGCATCGTCCCGCCTGATCCACCGGCGCGATGGGTTGGCCTTCCCGATCTCGTCCCCTGCGCGCGGCCGGTGGCCAGGGCCGAGCATCATGCGCGACCCGTCACACTCGCTCGCGGATGGTCTTCACCGGCGATGGTCTTCACGGCCATGATCTTTCCGGTCGCGAACCCGACCGCGCACCGTCCCGGCCCGGGTGGCACCGGGCCGGCGGAGGACGGTTCCGAGGCGGTGCCGTTCCCGCCGCACCGAAACGCGTGAGGTTGCCGTCATGATGTCCCTCGTCGCCTCGGTGCTGTGCTTCACCGTGTTGCTGGCGTGGCTGAACGAGCGGCTGCTGCGGCTGCCCCTCACTGTCGGGCTGATGGGGCTGTCGCTGGGGGTGTCCCTGCTGCTGGTGGCGGCGGATCATCTGGGGTTCGGGCTGCGGGCGCCGGCGGCGGCGCTGGTGTCGCGGCTGCATTTCCGGCACGCGCTGCTGGACGGCATGCTCAGCTTCCTGTTGTTCGCGGGCGCGCTGCACGTCGATCTGGGCGCGCTGCGGGAGCAGAAGCTGACGGTAGCGGTTCTGGCGCTGGTGGGCACCGTGTTGTCCACCCTGCTGCTCGGCGGGCTCTCGTTCCTGCTGTTCGCGGCATTGGGACTGCACGTTCCCTTGCCGGTATGCCTGTTGTTCGGCGCGCTGGTATCGCCCACCGATCCGATCGCGGTGCTGGCGATGCTCAAGGACGCCAGGGCGCCCGTGGCGCTGTTCACCCAGGTGGCGGGGGAGGCGCTGTTCAACGACGGCGTCGGGATCGTGCTGTTCGTGACCCTGTCCGACCTGGTCGGCGGCGACACCGGGACAGGCGGCCTGCATCCCGGTCCGGTCGCGGTGCTGCTGTTGCGCGAGGTGGGGGGCGGGCTCGGGCTCGGGGTGCTGCTGGGTGGCGCGTGCTTCGCGCTGCTGCGGAGCGTGCGCAACGAGAAGGTGGAGCTGCTGCTCACCCTGGCGCTGGCCGCCGGGAGCTGGGAGCTGGCCCACCGGCTGGGCGTGAGCGGTCCGCTCGCGGTGGTGGCGGCCGGCATCCTGATCGGCAATCTCGGGCGCGAGCACGCCATGAGCCACCGGGGCCGGGAGGTGCTCGACACGTTCTGGGAGCTGATCGACGAGATCCTGAACGCGCTGTTGTTCGCGATGATCGGTCTCGAGCTCCTGGTGCTCGAGCTGAAGCCGTTGTTTCTGCTCGCCGCCACCCTAGTGGTGCCGCTGGCCCTGCTGGCGAGGCTGATCAGCCTGGCGCTGCCCGCCGTCGTTCTTCGGGCGGCCGGAGCCGGACGCCTGCCCCTGGGGCTGTTCTGCTGGGGCGGCCTGCGCGGCGGCATCTCGGTCGCGCTGGCGCTGTCGCTGCCCGACGGACCGTTCCGGGAGCTGCTGCTGGTGGCGACCTACGGCATCGTCGGCTTCTCGGTGCTGGTGCAGGCGCCCACCGTTCCGCCCTTGATCGGCCGGACGCTGCGCCGGGAAGCCTGAGCCCCCGGCGCCCCCGGATCAGGGCGTGCCGCCCTTGCGGCCCACCGCGGCGCCAAGACGCAGGCGCAGGGCGTTCAGCTTGATGAAGCCCTGAGCGTCCACCTGGTCGTAGGCGCCTCCGTCCTCCTCGAACGTCACCACGCGGGTGTCGTAGAGGCTGTGGGGGCTTTCGCGGCCGGTGACGATCACGTTGCCCTTGTAGAGCTTGAGCCGCACGCGGCCGGTGACGCTGTTCTGCGAGGTGTCGATCAGCGCCTGCAGCATCCGTCGCTCGGGCGAGAACCAGAAGCCGTTATAGATCAGCTCCGCGTAGCGCGGCATCAGGCTGTCCTTGAGGTGTCCGGCCTCGCGGTCCAGCGTGATGGATTCCATGTTGCGGTGGGCGGCGAGCAGGATGGTGCCGCCCGGCGTCTCGTAGATCCCGCGCGACTTCATGCCGACGAAGCGGTTCTCCACCAGGTCGAGCCGTCCGATGCCGTTGGCGCGCCCGAGCTCGTTCAGCTTCGCCAGCAGGGCCGCCGGCCCGAGCGCCTCGCCGTTGATCGCCACCGGATCGCCGCCGACGAAATCGATCGCGATCTCGGTCGCGACATCCGGCGCGGATTCGGGGCTGATGGTGCGCTGGAACACGATCTCGTCCGGCGGCAGGGCGGGATCCTCCAGGATCTTTCCTTCGGAAGATGAGTGCAGCAGGTTCGCGTCCACCGAGAACGGCGCTTCCCCGCGCTTGTCCTTGGCGATCGGAATCTGGTGCTCCTCGGCGAAGGCCAGCAGCTTGGTGCGCGAGGTTAGGTCCCATTCCCGCCAAGGCGCGATCACCGTCACGTCCGGCTTCAGCGCGTAGTAGCTGAGCTCGAAGCGCACCTGATCGTTGCCCTTGCCGGTGGCGCCGTGCGCGACGGCGTCCGCGCCGACCTCCTCGGCGATCTCGATCTGGCGCTGGGCGATCAGCGGCCGGGCGATGGAGGTGCCCAGCAGGTACTGGCCCTCGTAGAGCGTGTTGGCGCGGAACATCGGAAACACGAAGTCGCGCACGAAGGTGTCGCGCAGATCGTCCACGAAGATCTGCTTCACCCCGAACATCTCGGCCTTGCGGCGGGCCGGCTCCAGTTCCTCGCCCTGGCCCAGATCGGCGGTGAAGGTCACCACCTCGCAGCCATAGGTGGTCTGCAGCCAGCGGAGGATCACGCTGGTATCGAGACCGCCCGAATAGGCGAGCACGACCTTCTTGACGTCCTTGGCCATCGAAACTCCAGTCGGGGCGGTGGATGCGGTCCTTCTCCGCGCTCCTAGCATCGCCGCCGCTTCCGGACCAACCCTCCGCCGTGCTCCGGTCGTACCGGCGCCGCGCCCCCAGGCCGGCGCCCGCGGGTCTTCCCGGCCTGCCGCCAGCGGCTACCGGGTCCGCACACTCCCGCGTGAGCGGCGGGAACCACGGTTCGCTATCATTTGTTGCAACGGTCCATGCCGTCTGGGAGGGGCACCGTCCCGTCGATGCCCGTTCCGACATCCGTCATCCTTGCAGGTCCTTCTTCCACGGCCGGATCCCGCACCGGCGACAAACGCCGCATGGTGGTCGCCATCCCGGTGCGCGACGAGGCGCATCATCTTCCGGCCTGTCTCGCCGCCCTGGCGGCGCAGCGGGGGGTGCTCCCCGACCGGGTGGTGCTGCTGTTCAACAACAACAGTGACGATGGTCCGGACATCGTGCGGGCGCTGGTCCCGGGTCTGCCGTTCGCGGTGACGATCGCCGAGCGCGTTTATCCGCCGGAGCAGGCCCATGCCGGCACGGCCCGGGCGGAGGCCATGCGGATCGCCGCCACCTTCGCCGGCTCGGACGGGTTGCTGCTCACCACGGATGCGGATGGGCGCCCGGATCCCGGCTGGTGCCGCGCCAATCTGGCCGCGATCGACGCCGGGGCGGAGATGGTCTGCGGCCGGGCGGAGATCGACCCGGTGGATGCGCTGGCCATTCCCGCCCTGCTGCACGAGGACGATGCGGCGGAGGTCGCCTACGGGCGGCAGCTCGACGAGATCCATGCCCTGCTCGATCCCGATCCGGCCGATCCCTGGCCCCGCCATACCGAGGCGTCCGGCGCCAGCATCGCGGCGACCGTGGCGGCCTGGGAGCGGGCCGGCGGGGTGCCCCCGCTGCCGCTGGGCGAGGACCGTGCCTTCATGCGGGCGCTGAGGCGGGTGGACGGGGCCATCCGCCATGCCCCCGAGGCGGTGGTGGTGGTGTCGGGGCGCACGGTCGGCCGGGCCCGGGGCGGCATGGCGGAAACCATGGCCCGCCGCATCATCCGGCAGGACGAGGAACTCGACGAGAGCCTGGAGCCTGCGGCCGATTGCTGCCGCCGCGCCCGGATGCGGGCGGCGCTTCGACGGCTGCACGTGTCGGGCGGGATGGACGATCCGCGGCGGGACGCGTCGGTCCACCGCTTCGCCCGGATCAGCCTGATCGACCCCCGGCGCATCGCGGCGCTGTGCGAGCTTCCCTTTTTCGGGGAGGCCTGGGAAGCCGTGGAGCGCGAAAGCCCGTCGCTGGGACGGCGACGCGTGCGCCGCGCGGTTCTGGAACGGCATGTGGCGGATGCCGAACGCATCCTGCGGTCGCTGCGCCGCGCCCGCGCTCCGGACGCGCTTCCGGCGGCCGGAATGCTCGACGGGGCGCTGCCCCTCGGGCCGCTCAATCCCGAGGCCGAACCGTGGGCCGAGCCTGGAGATCAGCCCCTCGAGTCCGACCGTCACTAGCTATCCCAGCGCAAGGGCCGGGAAAAGGGCATTCCGTCTCCCTCGTCGCCGGGATCGGCAGGAACATCGGCAGCGTCGTCGACCGCCCCGGCTGTCACCGCTCGGCTTCGACCATCTCAACATGCTCGGACGCTACGCCTTCATCCTCCCGGATGCCGTCGCCCAGGGACAGCTCCCGCCCAGAAACAGCGCCGGCCACTCCGGGATCCCCACATCCTGGACGATGGCGGCCGAGTCGAACTCCCTGTCCAGTTGATGCCGGCCGCCGTAGATCGACTGGTTTCAGAAAACGTCTTCGGCCTTGATCTTCTCGTAATCGGGAGGAAGCCCCAACCGGGCGCGCAGCCCGAACGCGCCCGGGTCGGGTTCCCGACCGCCGGGGCCGAGGCCGAACCCCTTGTCCAGCAGGCTGCCATCGAGAGCGACGTAGCGATACCATTCACCGCTGTCGCCACAGAACCGGGCCGGCACGTCGTCAGGGAATGTTTGCGGGCAGACGTACATGAGGATCACGAAAGTGGCTTTGGGCGTCGTGACGCAGGCCCATCCCCCGACCTTGTCGGCCAGAACGGCGAGGCCAGGCACGCCATGCTGGAGCACGAAGGTGGATTGCCGCAGATCCACCCAGCGGCCATGGCCGGCACCCCGCGGGCGCGCCCACATCTCCTGGGCTGTCGCATAGTCGTGAACGCTGTGTGAGATCGCCGTGAAGCGCGTGCCGCCACAGTCCAGGGAGACTGTCCTTGTCTCATCGGCACGAGCGCGTTCGATAGGGCCTGTGCATCCCATGAGTCCCAGAATGAAGAGAACGCATCTCATTTCCGGGATTCTCCTGGCTGCTGCCAGAAATAGTCCTCGGCTTCGCTTTCTGAAATCAGCTGATGGGCTCCCCCCGGAAGGAAGTTCCATGTTCTGTTGAGCATCAGGAATGCTCCCTGCAGCTGACCGTCCCAGATCAGTGGCAGAGCGCCTTTGTCACGGAGGATTTGGATTGCCAGTTCGTCCTGCGATCGTGGAGAGAAGTCTCTCGGGCCACCATGCTTTACCAAATCCTGATATTTATCAGATGTGATCTGGTAGGCACCTGACGTCGACGAGCTTCCCCCTGGACCAAAGGTTCTGCCAGGGTGTCGGCGCATGTCCGAAACATGAGAGCCCCCGTTGCGGCGATTATAAGCGTCCGGCCGCTCTTGTTTGTTAGATTCGGCATACCGAATGACCGCGAGGAATGCCTGCTCACGCCCCTCGAACCGCCGCGCGGCTGCTCTACTTCTCCTTAGCCTTTGATGCGGGCCAGATCATGCTTCTCCGCGATCCCCGTATCCCAAGCCATGATAGCCGGGCCGCATTTTCTGTTCCGTTGCTACCCACCTCTCCGTACCAGAAGGTCGCGAGCGCGCGCCGCTCCAGGCGCACGGGGTCGCGGGTCTCGATCCGGAGCCAGATCGTGCCCGTCACCGGGATGATGGGCAGCGACGCGACCAGCGCTCCCGGCGCAGGCATCCGCCGGGCGGGGCTGGACACCGCGGCGATGATCACCGCGGACAACAGCACCCTGGCGACGAAGAACGAGGCCGCATCCTCCTCGCGCCGAAACGAGGAAGAGGTCTTCCCGAGCCCGGAAACGTCGTGGGATCGGTTCAGCCGGAAGGATGGCGATCCAGACGATCCAGCCGGTAGCCTTCCGAAGGGCGTCCGTCCGACGCACCGGTTCCGCCGCGGGTCGTCATCGTGCAATGGAAGCCGTGCTCCCGCGCCCGCGCCAGGAAGAAGGTCGCTGCCTCCTCGCCGGTGCAGGGGGTGTCGGTCTCGCCCAGCCAGTTCACCAGCAGGATGCTGGCTTCCGGCGCACACCCCGCCGCGACCCCATCGGCCAGCCGATCGATATCGTCCGGGCTGAGGAAATACAGCAGCTCCGAGATCACCGCGAGCGACCAGCCGCCGGGAGGTGCCGCCGGCAATTCTTCCGGAAGGCGCGCGTGCCGGAAGGAAACGTTGCGCAGTTCGGCGCAGCGTGTCGCGGCGCGCTCCAGCGCGGAGGCGGCGCCGTCCACCGAGAGCAGGCTGCGGCATCGCGGTGCCAGCTGGCGCGTCATCACGCCGATCGAACAGGCCAGCTCGAGCGCATCCCCGATCGGCCCGGTGGGCAGGGCGGCCAGCGTCGCCGCGTACTTCGCACGCTCGTAGTCGCTGGTCTCGTAGCGCCACGGGTCGGGATCGGCGGCATACAGGCGGTCGAACACCTCGCCCGGCCATGATCGCCGGGTCATCCGGGAGCGTCCAGGAAGCATTCGAAGGGTCGTTCGAACACCGACAGCAAGGCCGACGGCAGCTGGAAACCGTCCGGATCGTCGTGCAGCAGCGCCCCGTACTGGCTCTCGTGCGCGGCGATGGCGAGGCGCTTGCGGGGGAGCCACCCGGACACGTCCAGCCGGGCGCCGGTGAGGCCCGTGGTGCCTTCCAGCACCGCTTCCGACGGCAGCAACCACCCCCAGATCGGATAGGCGAGCAGGCGCACTCCGGTTGCCGACGCGACCGCCTCCGCCAGATGCCACGTCGCGAGATGGTCGCAATGCGGGTCGTGCCGCCAGGTGGCCAGCAGCGTGTCGCAGCCGCTGTCCGTCATCAGCGTCGCCACCCGCGCCGCCGCGGCGTCGAACAGCGGGCCCTGCACGGGAGCGGCGGTGTCCGGCAGATCGAGAAACAACAGCCGATCCGCCGGCAGCCCAAGCAGAGCGGTGGCCCGCCCGACCTCGGCCCGGCGCTGCCGGCACAACCGCTCCCGGGGCCATTCGCGCGTGGGGGCGTGCGATGCGCCTCCATCGGTCGCCACCACCACGATCGGCGGCCGGCCCGCCTTGCACAGGGCGGCGATCAGGCCGCCGCAGCCCAGGCTCTCGTCGTCCGGGTGCGGCGCCAGGATCAGCACCCGGCCCGGCATCAGCGCGTCGAGCGGGCGAAGGGGCAGCGTTTCCAGGAGGCGTCGCGCTCCGGCCGCGGTCAGGAAGCCGTCCGGAGATGGGGAGACGGGGATCATCGGTCGGTGCCCGGGTGGCCGTCGGCATTTCCGGAGCCGGTGCCGGAACCGGCTGCGGGAATGACGGGCGGTGCCTCGTGAAGGTCGGGACGGGAAGGGTCGCCGGGATCGGCGCTTCCCCCCGCGTGCGGATCGGGGATCGGCCGGTCCACGAACCAGCCCGCCGCTTCGTCCAGCGTCTCGTCCGGCGCCGGCTGTCGCAGGAACGTCGCCAGGTCGCGCGCCACCCGCTCCACTTCCGTGCCCCGTCCGAACGCCTGGAGCCCGAGGCCGCGCTGCACCCGCTCGAGGACGTCCAGGGCGGCGCGCTCGCAGGCGATGCGCGCGAGATTGACGGTCTCGGCCACGTCGGTCGCGGCATCCGGCGAATCAGGCGACACGAAGTTCTCGGCCACCAGCGCCGCGCGCCGCACCCACATGGCGGCCGTTTCCCGCGCGATCAGTACCTCGCCGATCCGCCGCCGCTGGTGCGGCGACCCGTCGCGGTTCCGCGCCCGCAACTGTTCGCAGAACAGGCTCGCCAGCCGGTCGATGCCGCCGAGCGCCACCGCGCTGGCCCGCCAGGCCCCGGCGGAGAACAAGGGCTGCCGGAGATAGTCGCCCGCTTCTCCCACGAGGGCGTCCGCGTCCAGCGCCAGACCGGACAGGTCCATCCCGCCGGTCGCGGCCGCGCGCATGCCGGCGAGCGGCGTGGGCAGGGGGGTGGCGCGCGTGCGGGGCGCCAGCGGCACCACCAGCATCCGCGGCTCGCCCGCGGGCGGGGTCGCCGTCACCAGCGGACGCGTCGCCAGCCCCGCGCCGGACGCGAACGGCTTCTCGCCCGACAACCGCACCCGGCCGTCGGCATCCTGCTCCATGCGCAGCGGTTCGCGGCCGTCGGTCACCCAGATCGCGAACAGGTGCCCGTCCCGGGCGTCCCGGGCGGCCCGCTGCTTCTGGCTTTCGGTGCCGTAGCGTTCGACGAGCTGCAGCGCGTTGATGTGGCCCTCGAACAGCCTCCCGGCCGAAAGGCTGCAGCTTCCGAGGAAGCGCAGCGACCCGATCGCCGCGTGCGCTCCGGCCGGCTCGGTGCCCATGCCCTCGCCGCCGAAGCGCCGTGGCGCCGGACGGCCCAGCCAGCCCGCGTCGCGCAGGATCGCCACGGTATTGCCGGGGGCGGACGATCCAGCCAGTTCGGGGTCGTCCTGCCGCGCCGCCGCCTCCCGAAGGCGCTTCTCCAGCGCCACGAGGCCGGCATCGGCGGCGGAAGCGGCGGTCGGCCGCTCCAAGCCGGTGCCCGGGGGGACATCGCCAGATGCGTCCGCCAACGACGCGCTCACTCTTCTTCGGGACCATTCTCCGGCCCGCTGCCGGCGCTGCTGCCCGAACGGCTGCCGCTGGCCGGCTGGGGACGGGACCCGGACCAGTCGGCGCCCCGGGTCTCGTCGCCCGTGCTGCGATCGGGGTTGGCGTTCTCGTCGCCGCTCTGCACCGCCGGTCGCTTCCCGCCCTCCGGACCGGGGCGGGTGCCGCCCGGCGTGATGTCGCCCACCGGAACGTTGCCGGTGGTGCGGTCTTCTGGAGCGCGCACCGCGGATGGCCGGAAGATCATCGGAGTTTCCTTCTCGTTGCGTTCGTCATCGCGGCTTCGCGGGCCGGACCGTGCCGCCGGCGTTCGTGCCGGATCACCGGGGAAGGAACGATCCGCCTGGATCCCGCCGCCCCCGATCGTCTTCGTTTCTCACGGGAACCGCCGGCTGAGTGATGGCCCGCTCCACCTCCGCCGTGCGCCGGTTCTGGTTGCGGATCGATCCTCGGTCGTGGCGGCGTCCTGGTTCCGGTTCCTGCTTTCGTCCGGTGTCCACGCCGCGACGGCCGACGGGTTGCCTTAGCGGCTGGCGGAACGTTCCAGCCGCCCGGCGATGAGCGCGGTGACCAGCCCGAATCCGAGATGGATCCCCAGCCGCCGCGCCACCACGGCGGCCCCTTCCTGTCTCGGCGTGGGCGTGAGCCGCAGCGCCGGACCCACCACGCCCCACAGGGCCGCATACACGCCGGCGCCGAACACGAGGCCGCCCAGGGCACCATCCGGGCCGGGCAGGCGGCGCGCGGGCGGATAAAGGGCGCCCAGCAGGGCGGACAGCAGCAGATGGCCGCCGTGCGACATCAGCTGCTCCTCCACCGCCGGGTGCGCCGGGTTGTAGCGGTAAGGGGATCCGAGCGCTTCCGCGGCTCGGCGGCCCAGCACCACCAGCTCGTTAGGGCCGCCATCGAGCCGCTCGATCCCCAGCATCAGCGCGCTGATCAGCAGGCCGCCCACCGTGCCGCCCGCGGCTCCCGCGAGCATCTTCCTCGTGCATCCCATGCCGCATCGCTCCGGACCGTGAGCGGGAGGAACGGCGCGCGCGAAAGGATGTTCCGGCCGCCCGGACGCGGCGCAGGTTCCCATGCTTCCGGGTGCTCCTTCCGCGCTTCTGCCCGGTGCACCGGCCGGCCGATCTGCAGACCGGTCGACCATCCCCGGCCTCGCCCGAGGCATCCGGGCTCCCGGGACCGGTGCTGGCGAATCCTCCGACGCATCCCGATCTTGTGGCCCATGAGCAATCGCTACGGGCTGGAAATCAGGATGGCCGCCATTGCCGACGCGGCCGGGCTGGCCGAACTGCTGGGCTCCGCCGACCTCGACGCGCCGTCCCGGGCGCTGCCGGCGCGACTGGAGGCGACACGGGACGGCGAGAACGCGGTGTTCCTGGCGCTGGAATGGGGGCCTCCCAGCGGCGTGGTGGCGCTCCATCGCTTCCGCAGCCTGTTGTCCGACGCGCCGGTCGCGAGGATCGATCTGCTGCTGGTGTCTGAGGATGCGCGCCGTCGCGGCATCGCGCGGTTGCTGGTCAAGGCGGCGTCGCAATGGGCGCGGGCCGGGGGATGCGACCGGATCGAGCTGGCGGACGGGGAGCGTCCCGACCTGCTGGGCTTCGCCGCCGCCACCGGCTTCGAGCGCGTCGCCGGGATCTGCGTCCGCAGCCTGAGGCGACGTCCGGGCTGAGCGACGCGGAGGGGTCGTCTAGTGCCTGGGCATGGGCGGCGGAGGGGCGCGCAGAACGGCTTCCGCGTGATCGATCTCGTTCCGGCAATCGCCAGCCCGGGCCATCAGGCAGCGATGCTCGGCCAGCAGCGCGTCCTCGTGCAGCTTCGCGATCATCAGCTCGTGGCGAAGCGGGTTGATGCGCGCGTTGGCGCCCTTGTCCACCGCGATGCCGAAGAAGCACAGGTAAAGGCCGAAGCCCGCGATCACGGCCGGGACGATCCACCGGATCATCGGAATCCTCCTGGAGATGAGCCAGCGCATCCCGTGGCCCGGATGGGGAACCGCCTTCGGGCCGGTGCCGTTCGATGACGCCCGCGCCCACTTAAGCGGAGGGGTGGCCGGGAACAAGCGCTGCGGGGCGAATCGGTCGTGCGGTCGATGGCCGTCGCACCGCGCGGTGACAGGCCCGGTCTCCAAACCTCCCCCGCCGTCTGGATCGGCCGGGAAACGGCTGCCGTCGCCGCCGGCCGGCGATCCTCGTCCCGATCTCCATCGGCGAGCGGCCGTCCGCCGGAGTTGCCTGGCCTTCTTGTCCGCGAGTTGGCGCTGTGCCCGATCCCGTGTCGCGTTGCCGCTCATGCGGGTGGCATTCGGCCCGGAACCGGCGGGTCCCGACGCGGCCCCGGGCAGTCGGACCCTTTCCGTTCTGCGGCGGCGCGAATCGTCCCGCTCGACCCACCCGACCGGGAAACGGCGATGATCCTCTCCTGGGCCGGCCGGCGTCCCAGGGCGGCGGGAGCCTCGCGCACCGCCGTCCGGAGCGGTGCCGTGGAAGGCCGGACGATCCGGACATCCCGCTCCTGTTCCGCTCGCATGCCCCGCGCCCGGACTGCTCCTGCCTGAGCGGCACCGCTCAGGCGATACCGGCGCCGGCTCCCGATCCCGGGCGGCCCCTGGGCGCATCCGTTCCATGTCTGGCACGATAGCGCCCGGACACCGTTACGGGCCGGTGCGCCGAAGTCCGATCGGCCTCCTGGGCCGAAACCGCGTTCGCGCCGCGGTGCGACCCGCCCCGGCGCGACATCGCATCCGATCATCGACCGCGACACCAGCCGGGAGCGAGGCATGACGTTCTTCGAAAGCCTGCTGCTCCTGCTGCTGCTGTGCATCGGGCTGCTGCAGCTGTCTCGCCGCCTGCTTATCCCCTATCCGGCGATGCTCGCGGCGGCCGGCATGCTGGTGGCGCTGGTGCCGGGGGCGCCCGCCATCACCATCGAGCCCGGCACCGCGCTCGCCCTGTTCGTGGCGCCGGCGCTGCTGGACGCCGCGTTCGATTTCCCGGTGAACATCGCCCGCCGTTTCTGGCAGCCGCTGGTGGTGCTGGCGGGGGTCGCGGTGCTGTGCACCACCGCATGCGTGGCGTTTCTCGGCTGGTGGGTGGCGGGGCTTCCGGTGGCGGCGGCCATGGTGCTGGGCGCCATCGTGGCGCCCCCGGACGCGGTCGCCGCGACGGCGGTGACGGGCACGGTGTCCATTCCGAAGAACACCCTGTTCGTGATCAAGGGCGAGAGCCTGTTCAACGACGCGGTGGCGCTGCTGTTGTTCGGCGCGGCGCTGGCGGTGCAGGAGCATGGCGGCCTCGACGCCATGGTGACGGGGCGGCTGCTGGCCGCCGCCCCCGCCGCCGTGCTGCTCGGCATCCTGCTCGCCCGCCTTGCCAGGCTCACCACGCCGCTCGTGTCCGGCACGCTGGGCGGGAACGTGCTTCAGTTCGTGTCCACCTGCCTCGTCTGGGTGATCGCCGACCGGCTGGGCGTATCGGCCGTGTTGTGCGTGGTGGCCTACGCCATGACCCTGGCACGCACCCAGGGCGGCGCATCGTCGCCCCGGATGCGGGTTCATTCCTACGCCGTATGGGCGACGGTGGTGTTTCTGCTCAACGTGCTCGCGTTTCTACTGATGGGCATGCAGGCGCGCACCATCGTCGCTCGCATGCAGACTATCGGCCTCGACGATGCCGCCCGCTTCGCCGGTCTGGTGGTGGGGGCCGTGGTGGTGGTCCGCTTCGTGGTGGTGATGATCTCGAACCGGCTGGCGGCACGGTTTCCGGTGTATCGCGGCAACGCGGAGCCGCCGACCCTGAGGCAGGGCGTGCTGGTGGGCTGGTGCGGCATGCGCGGTCTGGTGACCCTCGCGACCGCCTTCGCGCTGCCGGCCGACTTCCCCAAACGCGACCTGGTGACGCTGACCGCCTTCGCGGTGGTGATGGCGACCCTGGTGATCCAGGGTCTCACCCTGCGGCCGCTGATCCGCCTGCTGCGGCTCGATCGCAACGAGGAGATGGCGCGCGAGCTGGCGATGGCGCGGTTCAAGCTGAACAAGGCCGGGATGATGCATCTCGACGGGCATGACGGCCCCGAAGCCGCGCTCCTGCGCGCCGGCTACGCCATGCGTCTGGAGGAGACCGGCTCCGACGGAGCCGAGGAACGGCACCGCGCGCTCGGGTTGTCGGCGATCGCCGTGGAGCGGGCCAAGCTGGAGATGATGCGCGTGCGCCACGAGCTCGATGCTCCCACCTACGACACGCTGGTGGAGGAGCTAGACTGGCGCGAGCTGTCGTTGCTGCCCGAGGCCGAGCGCCGTATCGAGGAGAACTAGCCCCGGAGCGATCAGGTGCGATCAGGCGCCCGTTGACGGGACGGACCGGGGCAGGGTCCGGATCGACCCATCCGTTTCGTGCCTGGTGCCGCTGATCCGGAGGAGGCCAGCACTGGAAGGGACGGAATGGCTACCTTTCCATCCGTCGAACGGAGCCTCTGAGGAAGAGCAAGCGGACTTCCATCCGCCGGGGGGAGTCGAGTCCGCGCGCCGCACAGATGAGGCGGCAAGCTTTCCTTAGGGATTGCGCGAGTGAATCCAGCGGCATCCGCCTGACGTGGCGGCCAATGCCGTGGCCACCGTCACAATCATTCCTGGTTCCTCGGGCGTCGGGCGTCGGGCGTCGGGCGCGGGGCCAGCGCCGTCGGTGTCAGCCGGCCGGCGAGCCGGACCATTTCCCGAGCCAGCCGCGCATGGCCGCGGCGGCGGACGGCAACGCGGCCACGACGGCAGCATAGCCGTCCGGTCGCGCCAGCACCGCGCTGCCCGCGCGACCGAAAAGCGCTGTGAAGCGATGCTGTTCCGCCGGGCCGGCCGGCATGATCTCCGCCAGCCGCTCCGCCGGCAGGGTGTCGGCCAGCTCGCGGGGGGCGGGCGTCCCGTCCTGCGTGGCGACCAGCAGGGTCGGATGGGACGGGTCGAGCAGCCGGTGCAGCTGCGTCGCGGACCATCCTTCCGCCGCGCGCCGCCGGACCGGCAGGTCGGGCACGCGGTCGCCGCCGCGCAGCGTACCAGGCGGGTGCGCGTTCTCGCTGAGCGATGCGCCGCCATAGCCGAGCGATACCTGGCTCATGGTCGAGGTGGCGTCGGTCTGCACGATCCCGGCGCCACCGATCCACGGACCCAGATGGTTGAACAGGCTCCGGACCAGCGGGTTCTCGGTGCCGATGGTGGTGGTGAGGCCGTCGGTGCGCGACAGGACGTGGCGCATCACCGGCAGCCGGTCCGCCTCGTAGCTGTCGAGCAAGGCGGCGGGAGCGCCGTCGCGCATCACCGCCGCCAGCTTCCAGCACAGATTGATCATGTCCTGGATGCCGGTGTTCATGCCCTGCGCGCCCGCGGGCGAATGGATGTGCGCCGCATCGCCGCCCAGAAACATCCGCCCGATCCTCAGCCGCGACACCATGCGGCTGTTGATGGTGAACCAGGAGCTCCAGGTCAGGTCGTGGAAGCGGGCCGGGATGTGCGAACGCTGGTCGTAGAACCCTTGCAGGTCATCGAGTGTCGGCGCATCTCCCGCCGCCGGCGTCTCGGAAAGGGTGGAGGCGATCAGCCGGAAATGCGGGCCGCCCATGGGAAACAGTCCCAGGAAGCCGTGCGGCGACGAGAAGATGTGGAAGTCGGTGTCCGGGAGCGCCCCCTCGATCAACAGGTCGCCCAGCGCGTAGCGCTCGTGCCGGGTATGGCCGTCGAACGGCAGGTCCAGCGTCGCCCGAATCAGGCTGTGGGCGCCCTCGGCGCCGATCAGCCATGATGCGGCCACCTGTTCCAGCGCGCCATCCGGCCGGCGCAGCACGGCCGACACCGCGGGGCCGCCATGCGTCATCGCGTCCTGCTGGATGCCGACCAGCTCGGTGCGCCATTCGGGCGCCACGCCCGTCCGCGCGCAGGCTTCCCGCAGCACCCGCTCGGTGTCGGCCTGGGACACGAACAGGATGAAGGGGTAGCGGCTGTCGACATGGGCGAAGTCGAGATGGACGAGGCGCTTGCCGCCGCCGTACACGCTGCCGAAGCGGGCGGGGTTGCCCAGGCTCAGCAGCTCCTCGGCCAGCCCCCGCTGATCGAACAGTTCCAGGGTCCGCGCCTGCACGCCGATGGCGCGGGAGGTGGTCGCGGGCGCGGCGCGCTTGTCCACCAGCCGCACCGGGACGCTGAGGCGCGACAGTTCCAGCGCGGCGGTCAGTCCCGTCGGCCCGGCGCCGACGATGAGAACGGGATCGGGCATCACGGCTCCTCGGCGTTCAGCGTCCGGTGATCCAGGGCGATCCCTCGTCGGCCGGAAGCTCCGGCCCGTGGGTTTCCAGGGTGTAGAGCCGCAGCCGCCGCCCGTCGGGATCGGCGAACACGACCAGCCAGGCTTGCAGCGCCACGAGGATCGGCGAATGCGCGATTCCCGCCCGGTCGAGATGTTCGGTCCAGAGCGACAGGGACGCGCGGTCGGCCACCGCCAGCGTCACCGGGTCGAAGCCCGCCTGACGACCGGCGGCATCCGGATCGAGACGAAGCTCCAGATGGGTGCCGAGCCCCGGCACCTCCAGGATGAAGGCATAAACGGAGCCGTCCGCATGGCGGTGGTCCCAGCTTTCGATGCGCCGGGCCCCGAGGCTGGCCTCGTAGAAGCGGAGGCTGCGGCTCAGCTCCGCGACCGGGAATTTCAGGTGGTGTATGCCGTGGAGGGCTGGCGGCACGAGGGCGTTCCGTCCGAGCCGGGGCGTGCGACCGCCGCGGCGGAGTTGGTCGGACGGACAGTCTGTTAAGGCCTTAACTATGTCAAGGATGCCGATGACCAGGCGGAAACAGCCGCTCGTGCCGCCAGGCCATGTCCGGCGCTCCTATGCCGAACGGCTGCCGCCGGGCGATGCGCTCGCGCTGGAAACCCTGTTCTCGCTGCGCGCGACAGCCCAGGCCATCGACAACGTCGTGTCCCGCTGGTTGGGTGAGGATGCGCTGACGCCGGGACGCTGGCAGGTGCTGGCCGTGCTGTGGTCGCGCGACCGGCCCGTGCCGCAGCGCGAGATCGTGGACGCGCTGAAGGTGTCGCGGGCCAACGTGTCGATGCTGATCGACGCGCTGCGCGGGGAAGGGCACGTTTCCGCCATCGCCGATCCCGGGGACGGCCGCCAGGTGCTGGTCGCCCTCACGGAAGAAGGCCGGACGATCACCGATCGGCTGGTGCGCGATACCGCCCGAAGGCTCCGCGCCACCCTGGCGCTGGACGACGAGGAGTTGCGGCGGCTGGTGGCGTTGACCGGACGTCTTTTGGGCTGACGGGTCGGCATCGTCAGCGTAGGCCTGACCCGAGACCGGAAAGACCTGCCCGATGCGACATCCCGTGCTGCGCGTCTGCCGGCCGAGCGACGATCCCGAGGCCCTGCTGCCGTTCTACCGGGAAGGGCTGGGGTTCGACGTGCTGTGCCGGTTCCGGGATCGCCAGGGTTTCGACGGGGTCATGCTCGGCCATCCCGGAGCGCCCTACCATCTCGAGTTCACCAGGGCTGCCGGGCGTCGCGCGGGCCGAGCACCGAGCCTGGATCATCTGCTCGTGTTCTTTGTCCCGGACGCCACGGCGTGGTCGGCGGCGGTGGCACGGATGCGGTGCGCGGGGTCCGCGCCCGTCCAGTCCTTCAACTCCGATCGGGACCGATCGGGCGAGAGCTCCGAGGATCCGGACGGCTACCGGGTCGTCATCCGGCAATCGACCTGGACCGTCTGACCCCGGGAATGCCTTTCGGCTCCCCGGAGCACGGGCCTCATCCGGACGGCAGGGCCGCGATGCCGGTGATCTCGACGCGCCAGCGGGGATTGGCGAGGCGGGCCTGCACGGTGATGCGAGCGGGCAGATGGTCGCGGTCCACCCAATGGTCCCAGGCCCGGTTCATCGCGTCGTAGTCGGCCATGTCGGCCAGGAAGACCTGGACCGAGAGCACCCGCGATCTGGTCGTGCCCGCTTCGGCCAGCAGCGCGTCGATCTGGCGCAGGATGTCGGCGGTCTGCGCTTCCGCATCCGCCGTCGGATCGTCCGGCACTTGGCCAGCCAGGTGCAGCAGCCCGGCATGGGCCACCGCGCCCGACAAGCGCTCCTCGGGCTGCAGCCGCCGGATGTCCGGCTCCGCCGACGCCACGCTCGTCAGGCGCCGAGCCCGGCGATGGCCGGATACAGCGCCCGGTAGCGGTGCAGCCTCGCCCGCAGCGCCTCGGCCATGGCGGGATCGGGCATGATGGTCTCGGTGCGGCGGGGCGGCAGGCAGACCGCCGCCGGATCTTCCCCGGTCACGGCGAGCCGGGCCAGCCGCGCGGCGCCGAACGCGCCCCCGGTCTCGCCGTCCGCCAGCCGGTGCAAGGGCATGTCGAGCACCGTGGCCATGATGGTGGTCCAAGCGCGCGAGCGCGAGCCGCCGCCGATCACGTCGGCCTCGCCGATACGGGTGCCGGCGCCGGCCAGCGCGTCCAGGCAGTCGCGCATGGAGAACGCCACGCCTTCCAGCACCGCGCGGGTCATGTCGGGCCGCGCGGTGTCGTGCGACAGCAGGGCGAACGCGCCGCGCACCGCGCCATCATTGTGCGGCGTGCGCTCGCCGCTGAGATAAGGGCCGAACACCGGCACGTCGCCCATGGGCGCCGCATCCAGCTCGGCCAGCAGCGTCGCCTCGTCGCGTCCGGCGATCCCCGCCCACCAGCCGAGCGAGGCGGCGGCCGAGAGGGTCACGCCCATCTGGTGCCACAGGCCGGGCAGGGCGTGGCAGAAGGAATGCACCGCCTGGTCGGCGTTGGGCCGGAAACGGTCGGTGGTGGCCCACAGCACGCCCGACGTGCCGAGCGACACGAAGGCGCTGCCGGGTGCGGTGGCGCCGAGGCCCACCGCGCCGGCCGCGTTGTCGCCGGCGCCGCCGGCCACCACGGGGGCGGCGTCCATCTTCCAGCGTGCCGCTAGCTCGGGCTTGAGGGTGCCGGCGGCGTCGCTGCCTTCCACCAGCCGGGGCATGTGGTCGCGCGACAGCCCGGTGACCGCCAGCGCCTCGTCCGACCAGTCCCGGCGCCCGACATCGAGCCAGAGCGTGCCGGACGCGTCCGACATCTCCTCGATGCGCTCGCCGGTGAGCCGGAACCTGATCCAGGCCTTCGGCAGCAGCACGGTGGCGGTGCGGGCGAAGAGATCGGGTTCGTGCCGCCGCACCCAGGCGAGCTTCGGCGCGGTGAAGCCCGGCATCGCCGGATTGCCGGTGACGGCGCGGGAGCCGGGAAAGGCGTCCTCGATCTCCCGGCATTCGGCCACGGCGCGCGTGTCGTTCCACAGGATGCAGGGACGCAGCACCTCGCCCGCCGCGTCCAGCAGCACCGCGCCATGCATCTGGCCGGACAGGCCGATGCCGCGCACGGCGCTCATGGCGGCCGGCTGTTCCGCGGCGATCGCGTCCAATGCGCCCAGCATGGCCTGCCACCACGCCTCGGGCGCCTGCTCGCTCCAGCCCGGATGCGGGCGCTGGGCGTCCAGCTTGCGGCTGGCGGTGGCCAGCACCCGTTGGTTCTCGTCGGCGAGGATCGCCTTGACCGACGAGGTGCCGAAATCGATGCCGAGAAACATGCCGGACGTCGTGCCCCCGGATCAGGCGGTCGCGGTCGCGACGACCGGAGCCTCGCCCGGCAGCGGACGGGCCGGGGGCTGGGCGATGTGGCCGGGACGGCGCAGCGCCTGGCCGTCGGCGCCGAACAGGTGGCACTCGTCCGGGCTGACCGCGCTGCGCACGAGCACGTGCGGCTGCACGGGATCGTTGCCGTCGGTCTGCACCACGAGCTCCTCGCCGCCGGTCAGCGTCAGATGCAGCAGGGTGAGGCCGCCCAGGCGCTCCACGAGGTGGCCCTCGCCGGCGAACGGGCCGTTCGGATCCCAGTACAGCCGCTCCGGACGGATGCCGAGCGTCAGCGGGGTGCCGGGCGCCGGCAGCGCCTCGCCCATCTGCACCGCGACCTGGTTGCCGTCCGCCAGCGCCACCACGCCGTTGCCGGCGCCGTCGCCGCTCGCCACGGTGACGGGCAGGAAGTTCATGCGCGGGGAGCCGATGAAGCCTGCCACGAACAGGTTGGCCGGATGGTTGTACAGTTCCATCGGCGAGCCGACCTGTTCCACGATGCCGCCCTGGAGCACCACGATCTTGTCGGCCATGGTCATGGCCTCGATCTGGTCGTGGGTGACGTAGATCATGGTGGCGGCCAGTTCCTCGTGCAGCCGCAGCAGCTCCACGCGGGTCTGGCCGCGCAGCGCCGCGTCGAGGTTGGACAGCGGCTCGTCGAACAGGAACACCTTGGGCTGGCGCACGATGGCGCGGCCGATGGCCACGCGCTGGCGCTGGCCGCCCGACAGTGCCTTGGGGCGGCGATCCAGATAGGATTCGAGCTGGAGGATGCGGGCGGCCTCGCGCACCTTCGCGTCGCGCTCGGTCTTGGAGACGCCGGCCAGCTTGAGCGCGAAGCCCATGTTGTCCGCCACCGTCATGTGCGGATAGAGCGCGTAGGTCTGGAACACCATCGCCAGCCCGCGCTTGGACGGGTCGACGTCGTTGACCCGCTGGCCGTCGATCAGCAGGTCGCCCGCCGTGATGTCCTCCAGCCCCGCGATCATGCGCAGCAGGGTGGATTTTCCGCAGCCCGACGGCCCCACGAACACCACGAACTCGCGGTCGGCGATGTCGAGGTCGATGCCCTTGATGGTCTCGAAGCCGGCCTGATAGCTCTTGCGCACGCCGCGCAGCGACAAAGTTGCCATGGCGGTTGTCCTATTTCACGGCGCCGAAGGTCAGGCCGCGCACGAGTTGGCGCTGGCTGATCCAGCCGAACACGAGGATGGGGGCGACCGCCAGGGTGGAGGCGGCCGAGAGCTTGGCGAAGAACAGCCCTTCGGGGCTGGAGAAGGACGCGATGAAGGTCGTCAGCGGCGCCGCGGAGGAGGAGGTGAGGTTCAGGCTCCAGAACGCCTCGTTCCAGCACAGGATCAGCGACAGAAGCGCCGTGGAGGCCATGCCCGGCAGGGTGAGCGGCATCAGCAGGTGCACCACCTCGTTCCAGGTGGTGGCGCCGTCCATGCGACCGGCTTCCAGGATGTCCTTGGGCATCTCCCGGAAGAAGGTGAACAGCATCCACACCACGATCGGCAGGTTCATCAGCGCGTAGATGCCGATCAGCCCGATGCGGCTGTCCAGCAGGTGGGAGGTGCGGAACAGCAGGTAGATCGGTACCAGCACGCCCACCGGCGGCAGCATCTTGGTGGACAGCATCCACAACAGCGTCGAGCGCGTGCGGTGGCTCGGGTGGAACGCCATCGCGTAGGCGGCCGGGATCGACAGCAGCATGGCGACCAGCGTTCCGCCGACCGAGATCAGGATCGAGTTCAGCGCGAAATGCAGGTAGTTCGAGCGTGCCTGGACTTCCTGATAGGCCGTGATCACCGGCCGGAAGAAGACCTCCGGCGGGGTGGAGATCGCGCCGAGCTCCGTCTTGAAGGAGGTCAGCACCATCCAGAAGATCGGAAAGAACAGCGCGAACGCCACGATCCAGCCGAGCAGCGTGGTCAGCAGCGTCTTGAGCGGAGAGGAGCGCATCAGATGTCGAGCCTCTTGCCGATGGCGCGCACCAGGAAGAACGCGACGATGTTGGCCAGGATGATGGCGACCACGCCGCCCGCGGACGCGCCGCCCACGTCGAACTGAAGCAGCGCACGGCTGTAGATCAGGAAGGCGAGGTTGGTGGTCGCGTTGCCGGGACCGCCGGCCGTGGTGACGAAGATCTCCGCGAAGATCGACAGCAGGAAGATCGTCTCGATCATGATGACCACGCTGATGGCGCGGCCCAGATGCGGCAGGGTGATGTAGAAGAACTGCTGGATCGCGTTGGCGCCGTCGAGCCGCGCCGCCTCGATCTGCGAGTGGTCGAGCGACTGCACGGCGGTGAGCAGGATCAGCAGCGCGAAGGGGAGCCACTCCCACGACACGATGATGATGACGCTCCACATCGGGTAGTTGGCGAACCAGTCCACCGGCTGCAGGCCGGCCGCGTGCCACAGGATCCCGGCGATGCCGTAGATCGGATGCAGCATCAGGTTCTTCCAGATCAGCGCGCTGACCGTCGGCATCACGAAGAACGGCGAGATCGCCAGCACGCGGGCGATGCCCTTGCCCAGGAAGGGCTGGTCGTAGAGAACGGCCAGCAGCGTGCCGCCCACCACCGTGATCGCCAGCACCGAGCCGACCAGCACCAGCGTGTTGACCAGCGACGTCCAGAAATCCGGGTCCGTGACCAGGAAGTCGTAGTTGTCGATGCCGGCGAAGCCCGTGACCGTCGGGTCGAGCAGGTTGTAGCGCTGGAACGAGAACCACAGCGTCATCACCAGCGGCACGATCGACCAGATCAGCAGCAGGACGACCGACGGCGACACCAGCGGCAGCATCCGGCGCTGCAGCCGCCGCTCGTTGGAGCCGGGCGGCGGCGTCACGGCATGCGGCTGGCTCGGCATGTTCTCCACGTCGAGGGCGGCGCTCATGCCAACCCTCCCGCAGGCACGCCGCGCGGGAACGCGCCCATGGCGGGCGCTCCCCGTCGCGGCTGGTTCCGCACAGCCTTCATCCCGATCCGTTCCCGTGCCGATGCCGCATTTGTTCGTGCGGCTGCTTCTTGTTGTCGCATTTGTACGTCCTGGCGCGGGGTTGGACAACAGGCTCCCGCGGGGATCGAGCCGTCCCTCGCGTGTCGACGTGTCAGAAGCCGAGCTCCGCGGCGGCACGGTCCAGCGTCCGCAGGCTGCCGACATCGTAGAGGCTCGACAGCCAGTGGCTGAGCGACGCCACCAGCGTCTCGTTCTCGCCCAGCTCGCCGAACAGGCCGCGGATGGACAGCAGCGGGCGCGGATCGGGGCCGCCCTCGATCGCCTTCGCCCGCAACTCGTCGGCCAGCGGATGACGGATCTCGATCGCGGCGCCGCTTTCATCCTCGCCGCGGATCCGGCGCATCCAGGCCGCGAGCCCGAGCGCCAGCAGGTCGATCGACCCGCCCGCCGGGGGCGGCAGTTGCAGCCGGTCGCGGATCGGATCCACCAGCACGTTCAGCGGCGCGTCGGTGTTCACCCGCTCCACCGTGTCCTTGATGCCCTCGTTGGCGAAGCGCTCGATCAGGGTGCGCTTGTAGTCGCCGAGGTCGATGCCCGGCACCGGCGACAGGGTCGGTCCGGTTTCGCGGTCCATCAGTGCTGCCATGTAGCGGGCGATCACCGGGTTGCGCAGCGTCTCGTCGATATAGCGGTAGCCCGCCAGGCGCCCGAGGGCGGCGATGGCGAGGTGCGAACCGTTCAACAGCCGCAGCTTCATGAACTCGTACGGCGTCACGTCGTCCACGAACTGCGCGCCGACATCTTCCCAGGCCGGGCGGCCGTCGCTGAAACGGTCCTCGATCACCCACTGGGTGAAGCGCTCGCAGAACACCGGCCAGTTGTCCCGCAGCCCGTAGGCGCGCGCCAGATAGGCGCTGTCTTCCGGATGGGTGACCGGCGTGATCCGGTCCACCATGGTGTTGGGAAACAGCCCGTTCTGCTCGATCCAGTCGTGGAGGCCCGTCTCGCCCGTCCGCTCCTCGCGCAGCCGGGCGAAGGCCAGCACCGCGGCACGCAGCACGTTGCCGTTATGCTGGATGTTGTCGCAGCTCAGCGCGGTGAACGGCGTGCGTTCCGCGTCGCGGCGACGGCGGAAGGCTTCCACCAGCAGCGCCGGCGCGCTGTGCGGCCGGCGCGGATCGGCGAGGTCCGCCACGATCTGCTTGTGCTCGGGATCGAGCTTCTTGGTGGACCGGTTCAGGCAGTAGCCGTGCTCGGTGACCGTGAGGCTGACGATGCGCACGCTGTCGCGGTCGATCGCGTCCAGCAGCGACTCCGACGTCTCGCCCGCGAAGATCACCTCCAGGATCGAGCCGATGATCGAGACGTTCTCGTCGCGGTCCTGGCGTTCCACCAGGCTGTAGAGACCGTCCTGCGGCTGCAGCGCGTCCGCCATCCGCCGGTCCGCGGGCAGCAGCCCGGCACCGACGATGCCCCAGCCGAGCATGTCCGGCCGCGCTTCCATCACTTCCTGGGTGTATCGGGCCATGTGAGCCCGGTGGAAGCCGCCGAGTCCCAGATGGACGATGCCGCCGCTGGCGGCCTCCCGATCGAAGCCGGGACGACGGATGCGGTCGGGTAGCCGGGACAGCGTTTCCCGGTTGAGCTCGATCTCGGCCATGGAGCCGGCGTTTCCTTTGTTCGTTTTATATGTGCGGCGAGGATGCGACGGGCCGTGGCCGCCGTCCAGAGCGGCGTCCACGGCCCGTCGCCGGCCCCCGCGCCCGGCACGGTCATCCGCCGGCGTCTCGGCGCGGGCCCATGTCCGGGCCGGGCCTGCTCAGGGGCGGGCGGGACGCTCTGCGATAAACAGGTCGGCATGCTCGCGTGGGGCCGAGCGCAGATATTGTTTCGGCGCCGTCACCCGCGCGCCGAGACGCGCGGCCGCGTGCCACGGCCAGCGCGGATCGAACAGCATGGCGCGTGCCAGCGACACCCCGTCCGCTTCTCCCGTCGCGACGATGCGCTCGGCCTGGTCTGCATCGGTGATCAGCCCGACGGCGATCGACGGGATCGTGGTGGAGCGTTTGACGGCCGTCGCCAGCGGCACCTGATAGCCGGGCGCCGGCACGATGCTCTGATGCGGGGACAGGCCGCCGGACGACACGTGCGTGGCCGCGCTGCCGTGCCGTTGCAGCGCGCGGGCAAAGGCGATCGTGCTGTCGAGGTCCCAGCCATCCTCGACCCAGTCCGTGGCCGACACCCGCGCCCATACCGGCCGATCCGCCGGAAACGCGTCGCGCACCGCGTCGAACACTTCCAGCGGGAAGCGCATGCGGTTCGGGAGGCTGCCGCCATACTCGTCCTCCCGGCGATTGCTCAGCGGCGACAGGAACTGGTGCAGCAGGTAGCCGTGGGCGGCATGGAGCTCGATGCCGTCGAACCCGAGCCGGGCGGCGCGCCGGGCGGCGGCGGCGAACTCGTCCCGGATCCGCCGCATCGCGTCCGCGTCCAGCGCCTCGGGCGGCACGTCGTGCTCGTGATGCGGCACGGCCGAGGGGGCCACCGTGTGCCAACCTCCGGGCTCCCCGGGACGTATCTGGCCGCCGCCGTCCCAGGGCGCGCGGCAGGAGGCCTTGCGTCCGGCGTGGCCGAGCTGGATGGCGAGCGGGATCGGCCCGCACTCGCGCACGACGTCGAGCACGCGCGCCAGCGCCGTCTCGGTGTCGTCGTTCCAGAGCCCCAGATCGCCCGGCGAGATGCGCGCTTCCGGCGAGACGGCCGTCGCTTCCAGGATCAGCAGCCCCGCGCCGGACATGGCGAGATGTCCCAGATGCGCCGCATGCCAGTTGCCTGCGCATCCATCCACGGCCGAGTACTGGCACATGGGCGCGATCAGGATGCGGTTGGGCAGGGAAAGCGAACCGAACGAAATCGGCTGGAACAGCTGGCTCACGATGCGACGCCTCTTCTGGCGGCGATGGCCGCCCGGGATCGTGGTCGATCGGATGCCGCGGAATCCCCCGCGTATCCCGACCGCGGGAGCGTCGAACGTTAGCGATCCGTCTCGCCGGTTGCCAGCGATCCGCGATAGACCGGGTTCCGGACGAGGCCGGCGTAGTCGACGCTGCCATCCCGGAGCGGCAGGGCCCCGCGGATATCCTCGGCATGGATCGGTCCGGGGATGGACACCTCCTGTTCGTCGAGGAAGTTCGGCTTCAGCGATGCCTGGCCGTTGGCCGCCCGCACGGCATTGACGTCGCGGCCGTTCGGGTGCGGGTCCATCACATAGACCCACTCCCGCAGCGCGCCGTCCGATCCGATCTGTTCCGCCGCCGAGAGGTCACGGGTGGTGGAGGTGAAATGGGACGGCGCGCCGTTCTGGTGCTCGAGCACCGAGAAGGTGCGGTCGTCATGGTGCTCGGTGCCGTGCGCAGAAGGCTGGAGCCTGCCGCCGGGCCGGAAGACGTCGGAGGGCTCCTCGACCGCGGCGCGATACAGGCGGTGATCCCCGCCCGGCCTCGTTCCGGGATGTTCCTGCTTGTAGGCGGCGTCGAGCTGGCTGTTCCATCGTTCGAAATCGTCACGGGCGGAAAGGCCTACGGACGCGTCTCCGCCCCTCGTGCCGAGATCACCCAGTTCGGTCGCGTCGGCTTCCGAACCGTCCGCGCGGCCGAAGCAGCTCATGATGTTGCCCATCCAGATCCGATCCTTCGGTGGTCCGGCGAACATTCCAGTCGCGTTCAGGGACGGAAAGCAAGCCTGGACGGCGTTCGAAACCCCCCGCGGGCTCAGGCGGCGGGGCGCTCGCGCCGGCTCTCGGTGCGGAGCTGGCCGCACGCGGCCAGGATGTCGCGGCCGCGCGGCATGCGGATCGGCGAGGCGAAACCCGCGTCCATCACGATCTGCGCGAACTTCGCCAGCTGCTCGCGGGTGGAGGGCTGGTAGTCCGAGCCGGGCCAGGGGTTGAACGGGATCAGGTTCACCTTGGCGGGAATGCCCGAGATCAGCCGCACCAGCTCGCGTGCCTCGGCCTCGCTGTCGTTGACGCCGCGCAGCATGATGTATTCGAAGGTGATGCGCCGCGCGTTGCTGGCGGCCGGATAGCGGCGGCAGGCCTCGATCAGCTCCCGGATCGGGTATTTGCGGTTCAACGGCACGATCTCGTCGCGCAGCTCGTCGCGCACCGCGTGCAGGCTCACCGCGAGGTTGATGCCGAGCTCGGCGCCGCATCGATCCATCATCGGCACCACCCCGGACGTCGACAGGGTGATGCGCCGGCGCGACAGGGCGATGCCCTCGCCGTCCATGATGATGCGCATCGCCTTGGCGACGTTGTCGTAGTTGTAGAGCGGTTCGCCCATGCCCATCAGCACGATGGTGGACAACAGGCGCGGCGTTTCCCCGCGCGGGCTCGGCCATTCCCCGTAGCTGTCGCGCGCGGCCATGAACTGGCCGACGATCTCCGCGGCGCCGAGATTGCGCACCAGCGCCTGCGTGCCCGTGTGGCAGAAGCGGCAGCTCAGCGTGCAGCCCACCTGCGAGGAGATGCACACCGCCCCCCGGTCCTCGCGGCGGTCGGGGATGTAGACGGTTTCCGCTTCCTGACCGTCGCGGAAGCGGAACAGGAACTTGCGCGTCTCGTCCGAGCTCGTCTGCACGGTCGAAGCCTCGGGGCGTCCGATCACGAAACGCTCGGCCAGCTTCTCCTGCAGCGGCCTGGCCAGCGAACTCATGCGGCGGAAGTCGGTGACGCCCTGATGGTACACCCAGTGCCAGACCTGTTTGGTGCGGAACGGCTTCTCGCCGATCGCCGCCAGCGCGTCCGTCAGCTCCTCGCGCGACAGCCCGATGATCTCGCGCCGCCCGTCCGCCAGCACCGCCGCCGGCGGGGCGAACCGCGCGGTCTTGGCCATGATCCGCGCGCGTTCCGCCTCTCCCATCGCCGAGGCCGGATCACCGGCGGCGCCGGGCTGGGACCCGGGGGCTGGTAAGGCAGGGGAAAGGGGAGTGGCGGAGGTCATCGTCGGGGGAACTCGGGCGCTGCGGGCGGGCTGGCCGGAATTAGGACCGCCCGGGCCATGGAACAAGGTTTTTCGTGTCGTCATCACGTTGCCGAGAGATGAGGATGTCCCCTGTTTTTCGGCTCGAACCTGTCACATCCTCGCCACGTTCGACGCGGCAGGATCGGCTGACGCGGCCGAGACGAGGGTCCCCGCATCCAGGGCAGGCCGGAAAGGGAGGGTTCGCATGGACGATGCACGCTACAACGAGGCGCTGGACGAGCTCGACCACCTGATGAACGACCCGGACGTGCCGCTGGAGCCGACGCGGGTATGGGACTTGCTCGCCGAGGTGTCCCACCACGACATCCACCACGCGCACTGAGTCCACCGGGCGCACTGACGGGCGCCCGCCCGGCGCTTCCGGGAGCGCGGTTCAGCCCCGGGTGGCGGCGATCAGGAACTCGCGGTTGCCTTCCGGGCCGGTGATCGGGCTCGGCTCGATGCCGCGCACCGTCCAGCCCGGAAGAGCCGCCCACCAGTCTCCGATCTCGCCGCAGACACGGTCATGCACGGCGGGATCGCGCACCACGCCCTTGGCCCCCACCGCGTCGCGCCCCGCCTCGAACTGAGGCTTGATCAGCGCGATCGCCCAGGCGTCCGGCGCGCACAGCGCCATCGCCGCCGGGAGCACGGTGCGCAACCCGATGAAGCTCGCGTCGCACACCAGGGCCCCGATCGGGTCGGGCACGATCGTGCGGTCCAGCGTGCGGGCATTGCGCTTCTCGTGCACCACCACCCGAGGATCGGACCGCAGCTTCCAGGCCAGCTGGCCGTGGCCGACATCCACGGCATGCACCCGCGAGGCACCGTGCGTCAGCAGCACGTCGGTGAAGCCGCCGGTGGACGCGCCGACATCGAGCCCCACCCGCCCGGCGGGATCGAACCCGAAATGGGCGAGGCCGTGGGCGAGCTTCAGGCCGCCGCGCGACACCCAGGGATGATCCTGGCCGCGAAGAACGAGCGGCGCGTCCTCGGCGAGGGCCTCGCCCGCCTTGTTCACCCGCGTCTCGCCCGAAAACACCAGGCCCGCCAGGATCAGCGCCTGGGCGCGGGCGCGGCTTTCCACCAGCCCGCGCTCCACCAGAAGCTGATCGGCCCGCTTCCTCATGCCATGCGGCTCCGGGAGCGAAGACCGCCGGTCAGGCGACGCCGCTCGCCATC
>JAMZEJ010000019.1 GCA_024508355.1 Rhizosaccharibacter radicis | reverse complement strand
GTGGCGGACGAGCTGATCGTGCGCGCCCGCGAGCAGCGCGACGGCCTCAAGCCCGGCTCCGAGCCCCGCCGCCACGTGGTGGCCGTGATCGGCGACGGCTCGATCTCGGCCGGCATGGCCTACGAGGCGCTCAACAACGCCGGCTCCTCCAAGGCGCGCCTGATCGTCATCCTCAACGACAACGAGATGAGCATCGCGCCGCCCGTGGGCGCCATGAGCGCCTATCTCACCCGGCTGATGTCGTCGCGCTCGTTCCTGTCCTTGCGCGACTTCGCCGGCAAGGTCGCCCGCCGCCTGCCCACCGGCATCGAGCGCACCGCCAAGCGGGCGGAGGAATATGCCCGCGGCATGCTCACCGGCGGCACCCTGTTCGAGGAGCTGGGCTTCTACTACGTGGGCCCGATCGACGGCCACAACATGGACCACCTGCTGCCCGTGCTGCGCAACCTGCGCGACGCGGACGAGGCAGGCCCGGTGCTGCTGCACGTGATCACCCAGAAAGGCCGAGGCTACGCGCCGGCCGAGGCGTCGGGCGACAAGTATCACGCCGTGCAGAAGTTCAACGTGGTCACCGGCGAGCAGGCCAAGACGCCCCCGGGGCCGCCCACCTACACCAGCGTGTTCGGCGCCGAGTTGGTGGCGCAGGCACAGGCGGACGAGCGCATCGTCGCCATCACCGCCGCCATGCCGTCAGGCACCGGGCTCGACGGCTTCGCCCGGCACTTCCCCGAGCGCTTCTTCGACGTGGGCATCGCCGAACAGCACGCCGTCACCTTCGCCGCCGGCATGGCCACCGAAGGGCTCAAGCCGTTCTGCGCCATCTACTCGACCTTCCTGCAGCGCGCCTACGACCAGGTGGTGCACGACGTGGCGCTGCAGAACCTGCCCGTGCGCTTCGCGATCGACCGCGCCGGGCTGGTGGGCGCCGACGGCGCCACCCATGCCGGCTCGTTCGACCTCAACTACCTGTGCTGCCTGCCCAACATGGTGGTGATGGCGCCGGCCGACGAGAACGAGCTGCGCCACATGACCGCCACCGCCGCCGCCCACGACAGCGGCCCGATCGCGCTGCGCTA
>JAMZEJ010000018.1 GCA_024508355.1 Rhizosaccharibacter radicis | reverse complement strand
GCTGGAGGCTGCTGGTGTCAGCCGAGCAGGATGGCGTGGGCCACGCTCGTGTCCACGCCCGTCAGGGTGATGGTCGCCCCGCCCGACAGGCTGATCACGCTGCCCGCCCCGCCGCTCAGCGCCCCGATGCCCGCCACCGTGCGGCCGCCCAGATCCAGATGGTCCGTTCCCGCCCGGAAGCCGGACACCTGCAGCGCGCCCGCCCCCGCCACCAGGTCCAGCGCCCCGCCGCCCGGCGCCACCAGCACCGAGCCCTGCCCCGCGCCGCCCAGCACCGTCGACGAACCGCCCCCCGTGGTCACGGCACTGCCGCCGGCACCCAGCTCCACCCGCGCAGCACCGCTGCCCAGCACGAAGCTCGCCAGACCAGTGGCGTTGCCCCCCACCAGCGTCTCGTTGCCCGCACCCGCCCGCAAGGTCGTGCCGCCGCCGGACGCCCCCATCAGCGTGTCGCCCGACGCCGTGCCCTGCAGGATCGTCTCGCCACCCGTCGCCCGCAGCAGGCTGTGCCCGCCGCTGCCCGCCTGGAAGAACCCGCCCCCCGTGCCGGCCGAGATCGTGTCGCTGCCCGTGCCCCCCGTCACCGTCGCCCGTTCCGCCACCCCCGTGTAGGTGATGTCGCCCGAGCCGCCCGACACAAGGTTCACCGTGCCCGCCGCACCGCCCGTCACCGTGGCCGCTCCCGAGCCCAGATGCAGGTTGGCCCCGCCGCCGCTGTAGTTCAGCCCGCCCGAGCCGCCCCACACCGTGTTCGAGCCCGTGCCCGTGATCGTCGCCTCGCCCGTGGCCTTGCCGTTCAGCACCACCGTGGCATCGGACCCCGTGAACACCAGCTTGTTGCTGCCCCCGAAGATCTGCAGCCCGGACACCCCGGTCTTGTTCAGCGTCACCGTGCCCGTGTCGACCTGGCTCAGCACCACCGTGTTCATGTCCGACGACTGCCCGCCAGAAATGTCGAAGCTCGACGCCGACGCATAGAACAGGCTCTGGCCGCCGCTCACGTAATGCAGCGCCGAGGACGACCCCACCCACACCTCGTTGCCGCCCAGGCTCGTCACCGCGTTCGAGCCCGTGTTGTGCCCGTTGAACACCAGAAGGCTGTGACCCCCCGTGTAGTCCAGCGACGCCGCACCCCCAAACACCGTCGTCTGCTCAGAACCAACACCCA
>JAMZEJ010000017.1 GCA_024508355.1 Rhizosaccharibacter radicis | reverse complement strand
GTTGACGTCCGTGAGCAGGGACGGATCGGTCGCGGCGGATGCGGCCTTGGCGAAGACGCTGTTCTGCATGGCGAAGGCGGACAACGCGGCCGCTCCGATCCCTGCCTGCTTGAAGAGATTCCGTCGGCTCGGTTCGCGCGGTGGCGGCAATTGGTCGCGATCGCTGGCGATGATCTGGTCGGACATGATGGTATGAACCCTATCCACAAGCACGCCTGAGAGTGCTCCGCGCGCCGTCATGGCTATCAGCGGGGTCTACCCGCTGAAGCGATACGGCCAGCTCACGGAATTGGATGCAGTAAACAGGATAAAATCGTATCCTATGCAACTCCATTCGGCGTCGGTGGCTCGCCGCTGACCAACACAATGGCTAGGGTGCCCCCAACCTTCCAAAGGACGAGCAAGTGCCTGCGCAGAGCGATGACCTCGATGTTCTCGTCCATCGTTGTAGCCTGGCAGACGAGGCGGCTTTCAGGTTGCTCTACCAGCGGGAGTCCGCCCGTCTCTACGGGATCGCGTTGCGGATAACCCGCCAGCCTTCTCTCGCTGCCGATCTTGTCCACGATACGTTCCTCCAACTCTGGCAGAACGCAATACGCTTCGATCCTCACCGCGGCTCGGCGCGCGTGTGGCTTGCTACTCTCCTGCGTTACCGGGCGATCGATGCATTGCGAAGAGCCGGACGCGAGGAGCAGTTGATCGAGCTCCCCGATATTGCCGACGACGGTGCCGATGCCATGGCGAGACTTGTCGAAAGCGATCAGGCCCGCGAACTCCTTGCGTGCCTCACTGCTCTTGAACCTATTCAACAACGGGTTGTCAGGATGGCGTTCTTCGATGGCCTGTCGCATGGGGAGCTGGCGGTTCACTTGGCGGCCCCGCTGGGGACGGTGAAATCCTGGGTGCGCCGCGGGCTTGTGGCTCTCCGCCGCTGCCTCGACGAGGGGGCCGCGATATGAGCGATGATCCGGATTTTCCGCACGATCGGGGTCTGCGAGCAGACGAATACGTCCTGGGTCTAGGCGATGCTACGGAGCGGCTCGCATTGGAGCGCGAGATGGGAAGCGATGTGACCCTGGCGCGTGTCGTAGCCGGCTGGGAACAGCGGTTGGGGCCGCTACTGGCCGGCTTCCGCCCCGTGTCTCCACCCCAGGAGCTTTGGACACGACTGTCGCGGAGCGCGTTCGGCAAAGAAAACGTCACGACCTCGCCAGCACGGTCGATCGCTCGCGGCCGTCTTGCTGCCGGCGCCCTCGGTTTCGCGCTCGCCGCCGGAATCGCATTCGCGGTCGTCGTAGGGCGCTCCCTGCTGTTACCACCGGCACCGCCCGTTCCGCTCGCCGCCCTTGTTCCCAGAACAGCAGGTGCGCCGGTTCTGTTGGTTTGGCGGGACGGAGATGGCGGCCTGCTGGTTCGCTCGATCGGTGCGATGGAGGCGCCGATAGGCAAAGGTTATGAGCTGTGGTCTCTGCGCAGTGAATCGAAAATCCCGGTGGCACTGGGAATGCTGCGGAACGGAAAAGCGATGGTTGCTGGGAGCCACGTACCCGCAGGACCTGGTCTGATCCTCGTCAGCCTGGAAGCACCGGATGGTTCCAAGACCGGTTTGCCGCAAGGTCCAGTCCTTTGGAGCGGTGCTTTTCCAGGGAGTTAGTTAGTTGCGCTGAGCCAATCATCCTCAATGACGTCCAAAACACTGGTCTCAAGCGCCATCGCTACCGGAAATCCCGCGTGGGCACCTTGATCCCGGACCCGAGGCGCAGGTCGGGGATGTAGATGTCGCGCACCGCCCGTCCGTCGGGCCCGGCGCCCGGTCCATGCCGCGGGTCCGGCCCTGCCGGAAAGGTCGCGCCGTCGCCGCGCCCGCGGGTGATGGGAAACGGCCCCTCGCGCTGCCCCACCGAGCGCAGGTCACCT
>JAMZEJ010000016.1 GCA_024508355.1 Rhizosaccharibacter radicis | reverse complement strand
GGCATGGCCACAAGCCAAACGCTGGAGCGATACAAGGCGCTCCCGCGTTCGGCGGCGGGGGGAGTCGGTTTCCGGCTGGGGGTGCCAAGCCCAGCCGACAGCCGCTCCGATTCGTCACAGCCGACTCGGTTTTGCCTCTCCTTCGACCCGCTTCAGGGCCGCTGAGGTCCGGAAGAGCCGTAGCTGTTGAGGAACAACCGGACGGCGCCGGTCACCACGCGGTCCATCTCGGCATGTGGCGGGTCCTGTTCCAGCAGCAGGCGGCACCGGAGGGAGATCTTGGTCTGGCACAGGGCGAAGAATTGTTCCGCCGCAAGCTGCACGTCGTCCGTCCGGAGCCGATCCTGTGCCACCTGGTCGGCTACCCAACCCGCCATATGGCGCAGCGCTCGCTCCGGACCGGCCTGCCAGTAGAGGCGGGCAAGGTGCGGAAATCGGCCGGCTTCGGAGATCATGATCCGGTAGAGGACGAGGTTCGGCGGGGACAACAGGAGCTGCATGATCCGCATGCCGATCCCGTGCAGGGTGTCGCCCAGCTCGGCCTCGTCCCCGACGCCGTCGAAGATATGGGACAAAGTGGCGTCCATGCGCTGCTGCATGAAGGCGGCGAACAGGTCGGACTTGCTGGTGAAATAGTTGTACAGTGTGCCCTTGGACACGCCTGCCTCGGCGGCGATCCGGGACATGCTGGCGCCTTCGAAGCCGCTCTCGGTGAATACGCGTTCAGCCCCGCGGAGAATCTGCTGACGCTTCTGGGGTGATGGCTCTTCCAAGGTGGTCATCGGCAGTTCCCGGGCTTCTTCCTGAACCTCCACGGAACCTGGCGGCCGGGATGGGTCGGTTGCGGCGCGTCGCCGTTGACGGAGGAAGCAAAGCAGATAGTGTCTGGCTGTCAATGCTGACCGAACCGGTCGGTCAGAGGTTTGAGCGGCGCCGGCGGTGCTCGCATGCCGATCGGTGGGGGCTGTGGATGAGAAAGAGCAAGCGGGTGGGGAAGCCCGGGGCCCGCTATGCGGCACTTCTGGCGGGGACCGCCTTCCTGACCGGCTGCTCGGTCGGGCCTGACTTCAAGCGGCCCAGCGTCTGGTCGCCGGCCGGTTGGCAGACGCACGACAAGAACATGGCCGGGGATCGTCCGGCGCCGACGACCAGCGTCGTGGTGGCCGATCCGCCGGAAACACGGTGGTGGGGCATCTTCAACGATCCCGAGCTGTCGGCACTCGAGGACCGGGTCGCCCGGAGCAACCTGGACGTGCGGCTCGCTGGCATCCGGCTGGCGGAAAGCCGGGCGCAGCTGCGCATCACCGGGGCGGATCGCTATCCCACCCTGACCGGCAACGGCAGCTATGCCTACACCAAGATCAGCGACAAGCTGATCCAGCGCGGCCTGAGCAATGGCCTGGATGATCTGCCGTTGCCAGGGCCCACCCTCGACGCCGCCAAGGCTTATGCCGGGGGCGTGAGCACGCCGGCATTGAATATCTGGGAAGACGGCATCAGCGCGTCGTGGGAGCTCGATATCTGGGGCCGGGTGCGGCGTGAGGTGGAGCAGGGGCGGGCGAACGTGACCGCGTCGGAGGAAGACCGGCGGTCGGTGCTGATCATGCGGCTCGCCGAGATGGCGCGTGACTACATGCTGTTGCGGGGAACACAGTCGCAGCTGTTGATCGCGCGAGAGAACCAGAAGACGGCGGAAGAAACCCTCAAGCTCAGCCAGGAGCGGTTCACGGGTGGTCTCACGACCCAGCTGGACGTGGAGAACGCCCGCGCACAGTTGGACACCACGACGGCGCAGATCCCGAACTTCGAGCAGCAGATCAGCCAGCAGGTCAACGCCATCAGCCTGCTGCTCGGCGAGCCGCCTCAGGCGCTGCTCGCCGAGCTGGAAGTCAACGAGCCGGTGCCGCCGGTGCCGCCGAGGGTTCCCGTGGGCGTCCCGTCGGAGCTGGCGCGACGCCGGCCGGACGTGCGGGAGGCGGAGGCCAGGCTGCACGCCGCGACCGCGGGAGTGGGCGTCGCCGTGGCGGATTTCTATCCGCGGGTCACCCTGACAGGCGCCCTGAATTTCCAGAGCCTTGCCTATCGCGATCTGGCATTCTGGCCGGCCGCTGCCTACAACGCCGGCCCCTCGATCAGCCTGCCGATCTTCCAGGGTGGACGGTTGCGGGGCCAGCTACAGCTGACCAAGGCCCAGCAGGAGGAGGCTGCGATCAGCTACCAGCAGACGGTGCTGAGTGCGTGGCACGACGTCGACAACGCGTTGACGGCCTACGGGGCCGAGCAGCGTCGGCGGGACCAGCTTGCTTCCTCGGTGGATGCGGCGAGGCGCGCGCTGGATTTGGCCCGCGAGCAGTACGCGCATGGGCTGCAGACCTTCCTGAACGTGCTCGACGCGCAGCGGACGCTGTTGTCCGCGCAGCAGCAGCTGACCACGAGCACGCAGACCGTCTCATCCAATCTGGTGCAACTCTATGCGGCGTTGGGCGGCGGTTGGGAGGCGACCTTCCCGGCGCGGCTTGATGCGGATGGAATGCAGCGCACGGCGTCGCGGTAAGGCCCTTCCGCTTGGGGCCGTGCTGGAAAAAACGACCAGGGGGCGTTGACGGGACCGCGGTGCTGATCTACATCCCCGCTCGTCGCTGAGGCGGCACGGAAGTTCTTGAAGCTTCCAAAGCGATCCGGTAAGGTCTTTGCCCCGCGAGGGAAAAGGTTCTACTGAATCCT
>JAMZEJ010000015.1:2500-5495 GCA_024508355.1 Rhizosaccharibacter radicis | reverse complement strand
CTGGTATGGTTGCGGGGACAGGATTTGAACCTGTGACCTTCAGGTTATGAGCCTGACGAGCTACCGGGCTGCTCCACCCCGCGGGGGTGTATGTGTGTGTGGGGTGGACTGGAAGACCTGGCGGCGACCGACTTTCCCGCGGCTTGAGCCGCAGTATCATGGGCGCTGGGGGTTTTCACGGCCGAGTTCGGGATGGGATCGGGTGGTTCACACCTCGCCATGGCCACCAGGTCGTCCGGTCCACCCTGTGGGGGGGGGTTGGGGACGAGTGGGGTTGGTGCCGGCTGGCTGGCCGGGGATGTGTGTTGTGTTGTGTGGTGGATGATTGCTGTGCATGGGGGTGCTGCTGGTTTTTGGGGCCTGCAGCGATGGTTTTGAGCCTGTTGGGCGATTAGGACCGGTTAGCTGAGGGCGTTACCGCCCGTATACATCCGGCCTATCGACGTGATGGTCTATCACGGCCCTTCCGGGATTGCTCCCTGGGAGACCTGGTTTTGAGGAAGGTTTCTCGCTTAGATGCTTTCAGCGATTATCCTGTCCGCACATAGCTACCCGGCTGTGCCGCTGGCGCGACAACCGGTGCACCAGAGGTGCGTCCATCCCGGTCCTCTCGTACTAGGGACAGCGCCTCTCAAGTCTCCAACACCCACGGCAGATAGGGACCGAACTGTCTCACGACGTTCTAAACCCAGCTCACGTACCACTTTAATCGGCGAACAGCCGAACCCTTGGGACCTGCTCCAGCCCCAGGATGTGATGAGCCGACATCGAGGTGCCAAACCTCCCCGTCGATGTGGACTCTTGGGGGAGATCAGCCTGTTATCCCTAGAGTACCTTTTATCCGTTGAGCGATGGCCCTTCCACGCGGGACCACCGGATCACTATGGCCGACTTTCGTCTCTGCTCGAGCTGTCGCTCTCGCAGTCAGGCGGGCTTATGCCATTGCACTCAACAGTCGATGTCCGACCGACTTGAGCCCACCATCGCGCGCCTCCGTTACACTTTGGGAGGCGACCGCCCCAGTCAAACTGCCCACCATGCAGGGTCCCGACCCGGGCTTCACCGGGTGCGGTTAGACATCAGAAAAACTCAGGGTGGTATTTCAAGGATGGCTCCACCGAAGCTGGCGCCCCGGGTTCAAAGCCTCCCACCTATCCTACACAGCGTCTTCCTGATGCCACTGCAAAGCTGCAGTAAAGGTTCATAGGGTCTTTCCGTCTGACCGCGGGTACCCCGCATCTTCACGGGGAATTCAATTTCGCTGAGCCGATGCTGGAGACAGCGGGGAAGTCGTTACGCCATTCGTGCAGGTCGGAACTTACCCGACAAGGAATTTCGCTACCTTAGGACCGTTATAGTTACGGCCGCCGTTTACCGGGGCTTCAATTCAGTGCTTGCACACCTCCTCTTAACCTTCCGGCACCGGGCAGGCGTCAGACCCTATACGTCGTCTCGCGACTTCGCAGAGCCCTGTGTTTTTACTAAACAGTCGCTACCCCCTGGTCTGTGCCACCCGAACCTGGTTGCCCAGGCGCGGGTCTCGCTTATCCCGAAGTTACGCGAGCAATTTGCCTAGTTCCTTCAGCATCGTTCTCTCAAGCGCCTTGGTATGCTCTACCAGTCCACCTGTGTCGGTTTCGGGTACGGTCTATGCGCCAGAGCTGTTTCCCGGAATGCTCCAAAAGCCGCCCCAATCCGATAAGGGACGACAACATATCGCATTCGTCACTGCTGGCAGGCTGGGGAATATTCACCCCATTCCCATCGACTACGGCTTTCGCCCTCGCCTTAGGGGCCGGCTCACCCTGCGCGGATTAACCTTGCGCAGGAACCCTTGGACTTTCGGCGACAGTGTTTCTCACACTGTTTGTCGCTACTCATGTCAGCATTCGCACTTCCGATATCTCCAGGAGGGGTCACCCCGCTCCCTTCACAGACCTACGGAACGCTCCGCTACCGCGTATTCTTGCGAATACACCCACAGCTTCGGCACGTGGCTTGAGCCCCGTTACATTTTCGGCGCAGGGTTTCTGTTAGACCAGTGAGCTATTACGCTTTCTTTAAAGGATGGCTGCTTCTAAGCCAACCTCCTGGTTGTTTTGGAATCCCCACATCCTTTCCCACTTAGCCACGATTTGGGGGCCTTAGCTGGTGGTCTGGGCTGTTTCCCTCTCGACAATGGACCTTAGCACCCACTGTCTGTCTGCCGGGCTATACTTCTGGGTATTCGGAGTTTGGTTAGGTTTGGTAAGGCTTTGGGCCCCCCTAGCCCATCCAGTGCTCTACCCCCCAGGGTAAACACCCGACGATCTACCTCAATAGATTTCGCGGAGAACCAGCTATCTCCGAGTTTGATTGGCCTTTCACCCCTAGCCACAGCTCATCCCCGACTTTTTCAACAGGCGTGGGTTCGGCCCTCCAGTGCGTGTTACCGCACCTTCAGCCTGGCCATGGCTAGATCACTCGGTTTCGGGTCTTCTGCCAGCAACTGAACGCCCTGTTCAGACTCGCTTTCGCTGCGCCTACACCTACCGGCTTAAGCTCGCTGCAAACAGAAACTCGCTGACCCATTATACAAAAGGTACGCCGTCACCCCATAAGAGGCTCCGACTGCTTGTAGGCATCCGGTTTCAGGAACTCTTTCACTCCCCTCGTCGGGGTGCTTTTCACCTTTCCCTCACGGTACTCGTGCACTATCGGTCACCAGGGAGTATTTAGGCTTGGAGGGTGGTCCCCCCACGTTCAGACAGGGTTTCACGTGCCCCGCCCTACTCAAGAACCTTGCACAACACTACGCATACGGGGCTATCACCCACTCCGGCCGGACTTTCCATTCCGTTCTGCTTCTTTGCACAAGACTACTGGCCTGCTCCGCGTTCGCTCGCCACTACTAGCGGAATCTCTGTTGATGTCTTTTCCTCCAGGTACTGAGATGTTTCAGTTCCCCGGGTTCGCCTCACCATCCTATGTATTCAGATGATGATACCCATCGCTG
>JAMZEJ010000014.1 GCA_024508355.1 Rhizosaccharibacter radicis | reverse complement strand
CCCGGTCTCGTCCTCGATGGTGAGGAACATCACCCCCTTGGCCGAACCCGGCTTCTGGCGCACCAGCACGATGCCGGCCACCACCACCCGGCGTCCGTCGGGCAGCTGTGCCAGCTCCGCACAGCTCACGGTGCGCTGGGCCCGCAGCTCCTCGCGCAGGAAGGCCACCGGGTGCTGGCGCAGGCTCAGCCCCACCGTGTGGTAGTCCTCCACCACCTCGCGCCCTTCCGGCATCGCCGGCAGCAGCATGGCCGGCTCCTCGGCCTCCGGCAGCGGCAGGTTGCGGCGTGCGTCCGCGGCGGCGAACAGCGGCAGCGGGCTGTCCGCGGTGCCGGCCACCGCCCACAGCGCCTGGCGCCGGTCGATGCCGAGCCCGCGCAGTGCGTCCGCTTCCGCCAGCCGTTCCAGCGCCGTGGTGGGCAGCTCGGCGCGACGGCGCAGATCCTCGATGCCGTCGTAGGGGAAGGCCCCGCGCCGGGCCACCAGACGAGCGCCGTCCCCGTTGGCGAGGCCGCGCACCATCCGCAAGCCCAGCCGCACCGTCATCGGGCCACGCCGTGCCTCGGCCGGCTCCAGCGTGCAGTCCCAGCGTGACGCGTTGACGCACACCGGCCGGATCTCCACCCCGTGGTCGCGGGCGTCGCGCACCACCTGGGCCGGGGCGTAGAAGCCCATCGGCTGGCTGTTCAGCAGGGCTGCACAGAACACCTCCGGATGGTGGCACTTCACCCAGGAGGAGGCGTACGCCACCAGCGCGAACGAGGCGGCGTGGCTTTCGGGAAAGCCGTAGGACCCGAAGCCTTCCAGCTGCGAGAAGGTCCGCTCGGCGAACGCCTGCTCGTAGCCGCGATCCACCATTCCCTGCACCAGCTTGTCGCGGAAGTGCGACACGCCGCCGGTGAACTTGAAGGTGGCCATGGCGCGGCGGAGCTTGTCGGCCTCGCCCGGCGTGAAGCCCGCGCAGTGGATGGCGACCTGCATCGCCTGTTCCTGGAACAGCGGCACGCCGAGCGTCTTGCCCAGCACCGCCCGCAGTTCCTCCTTGGGGTAGTGCACCGGCTCCTTGCCCTCCCGGCGGCGCAGGTAGGGATGCACCATGTCGCCCTGGATGGGACCGGGGCGCACGATCGCCACCTGCACCACCAGGTCGTAGAAGGTGGTCGGGCGCAGGCGCGGCAGCATGGCCATCTGCGCCCGGCTTTCGATCTGGAAGGTGCCGAGCGTGTCGGCCTTGCGGATCATGGCGTAGGTCGCCGGGTCCTCCGGCGGGATCGTCGCCATGTCGAGCGACAGATTCTTGTGCCCGGCCAGCATCTCGAAGCCGCGGCGCATGCAGCCGAGCATGCCGAGTCCGAGCACGTCGACCTTCATCCATTTCAGCGCGTCGATGTCGTCCTTGTCCCACTGGATCACCTGCCGGTCTGCCATGGCGGCGGGCTCTACCGGCACCAGCTCGTCCAGCCGGTCCGCGGTCAGCACGAAGCCCCCCGGGTGGGTGCCCAGCTGGCGCGGGAAGCCGATCAGCGCCTGGGCGATCTGCAGCGTCAGCCGCAGCCGGCGGTCCCGGAGGTTCAGGTTGAGCGCGGTGGCATGCTCCTCCTGCACGCCCTCCTCGGAATGGCCCCACACCTGGGATGCTAGCGCGCCGGTGACGTCCTCCGGCAGCCCCAGCGCCTTGCCCACCTCGCGCACCGCGCCGCGGGAGCGGTAGCGCATCACCGTGGCGCAGAGAGCCGCCCGGTCGCGGCCGTAGCGCTCGTAGACCCACTGGATGACCTCCTCGCGGCGGTCGCTCTCGAAATCGACGTCGATGTCCGGCGGCTCGCGCCGCTCGGCCGACACGAAGCGCTCGAACAGCAGGCCGGAGCGCACCGGGTCGATGGCGGTGACGCCCAGCACGTAGCAGACGGCGGAATTGGCGGCCGAGCCGCGCCCCTGGCACAGGATGTCGCGCGACCGGGCGAAGCGGACGATGCTCTGCACGGTCAGGAAGTAGGGCGCGTACTCGAGCCCGGCGATCAGCCGCAGCTCGTGCTCCAGCTGCCGGGCGACGTCGTCTGGCAGCCCGTCCGGGTAGCGCAGCGGGATGTGCTCGCGCACCTGCCGCTCCAGTGCGGCTTGCGGCGTCTCGCCCGGCACGTCGCTCTCGTTCGGATACTGGTAGCGTAGCTCGCTCAGCGAGAAGCGGCAGCGATCGGCGATCTCGCGCGTGCGGGCCAGGGCGTCGGGATAAGCGGCGAACAGCCGGTGCATCTCGGCCGCCCCCTTGAGGTGGCGATCGGCGAAGCGCTCGCGCCGGGTGCCGAGCCCGTCGATGACGCATCCCTCGCGGATGCAGGTCACCACGTCCTGCAGGATGCGGCGGTCGGGCGTGTGGAACAGCACGTCGCCGGTGACCACCGGAGCGATCCCGGCAGCCACGGCCATGTCATGCAGCCGCCGCAGCCGGACCGCGTCGCCCGGGCGACGACGGGAGCTGAGCGACAGATAAGCGCGGCCGGGAAAGTCCCGCCCCAGCCGCGCCAACTGCGCGGCAAGCCTCTCGTCCGGCGCGTCCGGCAGCAGGACCGCCAATAACCCGTCGCCGTGCGCCACCAGCTCGCGCCAGGTGACGGCGCAGCCGGTCTTGCCGGCCCGTGCCTTGCCGATGCTCAGCAGCCGGCACAGCTGCCCGTAGGCGCCACGGTCGATCGGGAACAACAGCAGCGGCAGGCTGTCGTCGGGCTGGATACGGCATCCCACCACCAGGCGGATGCCGACCTCCGCGGCCCGGGCATGGGCGCGGGCGATACCGGCCAGCGTGTCGTGGTCGGCCAGTGCCAGCGTGTCCATGCCGAGCGCCTTGGCCGCGACCAGCAGCTCCTCGACATGGCTCGCACCGCGGAGGAACGAGTAGTTCGAGGTGACCTGGAGCTCGACGTAATCGGACATGGGTCGACGCCGGCGATCAGTCGGTGTTGGGGTGGCGATGCCGGCTGGTGGACGGCGCCGCGGCCTCGGGGCGCTTCATCAGCACGAAGCCGGACAACAGCAGGTGACGCAGCAGCCGTTCGGCGGTGATGCGCGCCATGGCGTCGTCGGCGGTGTTGACCCGTCGGCGGCCGTCGAAGCGCAGCGCGAAGGCGAGGCTCTGCTCGATCTCGTCCGCGGTGGCCGGGCGCAGCGCCCGCTTGTCGTCGTCGCTCATCGGATGCCGTCAGAAGAAGCCGTGCAGGAACCAGCCAAGGCTGCCGGTTGCGGGATCCACGCCGTCGCCCTGGCGGAACAACCAGAAGCGGCGTCCCGCCTCGTTCTCGACGATCCAATAGTCCCGCACGGCCGCGAGCTCGCCGTCGCGTCGCCACCATTCGCCGGTGATGCGCTCGGGTCCGTCGGCCCGGGTGATCCGGTGGCGCACCCGGCGCCAGGTGAAGCATTGCGGCGGGTGGTCGGGCATCAGCGCCAGAGCGTCGACTGGCTCCGGACGCTCGAGCAGCCGGATCGGGCGTGGCCAGCCGGTGGCGGGTGGCGCCGGAGGCAGCGGTTCATGCATCGGCACCGGACGCTGGGCCCGCTCCGGCACGTCGCTCGGCAGCATCTGCATCCGGTAAACCTTGCCGGGCCCGAGCCGGTTGGTCAGCCGGTCCACCAGCACCGACAGGTCGGCCTCCTCCTGCTCGCCCGGCAGCAACCCGCCGCCGTGCTGGGTCAGCGCGAGCGGCTCCACCAGCGGCAGCACCAGGCGCATCGCCTCGATGCCAAGACCGGGATCGACCTCCTCCACGCGCTCGTCCAGCAGTCGGGCGAGGTGCCGTGCGTCCCGGGATGGCCGGGCGGTGCCGATCCGCACCGCCTGCACGGTGCCGTCGACGCGCTCGAACAGCAGGTCGAGTCGCCGCGCGCCGTCGCCGCGCTGTTCCAGCAGCTCGCAGGCTTCCGCCACCAGCAGGGCGATCACCGACACGATGCTTTCGGCGGTGCCGATCGGCTCGACGAAGCTCCGGCGCACCTGGATCACCTCCGGCGGCAGCACGGGCTGGATCGGTTCCGGCACGCGGCCGAGCGCCTGGTCGAGCCGCCGCAGCAATGCCGGACCGAAACGCCTGGCGAGCGGTCCCCGTGGGGCGGTGACGAGCTGGCCGATCAGGTCGAGCCCGAGCCGCCGCAGGGTGATGCCGTGCTCCGGATCCAGCCGCAGCGCCGACACCGGCAGCATCGCCAGCGCGTCCGCCTGCGCGCCAGGGTTCACCACGGTGGAGGAAGCGCCCGAGAAGCGCGCCACCGCGTGCGCGGTGCCCGGGGTGTCGGCGAGCGCCGCCCGCGCGACGTAGCCCTGCTCGTCCAGCTGTTCCAGCAGCGCCGACAGCATAGTGGGCTCGCCGCCGTGCAGATGGGCGCAGCCGGTGGTGTCGAGCCACACCCCGTCCGGCGGATCAGGAGCGGTCATCGGCGTCACCCGCAGGCACCAGGCGGCGAGGCGGTCGAGGGCGGCCGCATCCTCCTCCGGGGTCGCGTCCACCACCGTCAGCCCCGGCACCATGGCCTGGGCGTTGGCCAGCGGCATGCCGGGGCTCAGCCCGAGCTTGCGCGCGGCCGCGCAGGCACCGGCGATCACCAGGCGGCGTCCGTCATGGGTGCGGGTGACCAGCGGCGCGTCGGGCGACAGCGCGGCGAGCCGGTGCCGGCGCAGCCGGTCGGTCGGCCAGAACGGGAGCCACAGCGAGACGACCCTGCGCATCGGGCGCCTCCACGGTCCAGGTTGCGGGTTCGGCGCCCCGGCAGCGCATCAGCTCGAGCTGCCACACGGCAGGGCCGAGCCCAGGCACATCGGGGGCGTGCGCCAGGGGTGGCGCGGACGGCAGGGACGTGACGCGCCAGCGGCTCTGGGCCGCCGAGGGCTGGCGCAAGGCGGGATCGTCGAAGCGCCGGGAGCGGCGCAGCACCAGCCCCAGCACGTCGCACCCCTCGGCCGCCAGCTGCAGCCGGCGCGAGGCCACCAGGTCCAGCTTGCCGTCGATCTCGCACACCACCCCCGCGAGATCCGGATGGCGCAACGCCTCCTCCATCACCAGCAGCGCGTCGCGGCGGGCTTCCACCATCAGCAGCCGGGATGGGAACAACCCCATGCTGGCGAGGCCGGGTACGAACAGGTCGCGGCGGGGGCCGATCCACACGACGGGGCCGGACAAACGTCCGAGCAACCCGGCCGCGAAGGCCGCCGCCGCGGCGCCGTGCTCGACCTCGGGGCCACCGGCCGCGATCTCGTGCACGGCGCCGAGCGTCAGACCGCCGCCGGGGAGGTGGTCGTCCAGGCACGGCAGACCGAACGGCAGAGTGGCGTCCGGGCGTGTCTCGCCGGTGGTGCCCCAGCCGCGCTCCAGGGCGGCCACCGCCGCACGCAGCCCGGCCAGTCCGCTGTCTCCGACACCCTTCCGCATGGCTGGTCTCCCTCACGTCGAGGGGAACATAGGGTGAACAGAGCAGCCTCCGGAAGGCCGATTCGTTCCGGATGCACTCACGAAGTAGAAAGGTGCTGCGCTCTCAAGACGCTGTTGAACGTTCCGCGTCCGGATCCTGAGGAACGTCGCCAAACCGCCGTCTCAACCGGCCGTCAGCCTTCGTGCAGGCGACAAACGGGTCATGCGGCGGCGCTTCACCTTGAGGGCGTGGCGATCTTCCACATCAGGATCTCTGTGGAGAGCAGGCAGAAGGAAGGCCCGCGAATCGCGGACGTCTGGCTTAGCGTCCGCAATCCGATTGCAGCAGCCGCATCTGAGGCACGAGGTTTCCTGTGCCGAGCGGCCCAGAGAAGCGGATTTTGCTGGGTGCGCAAAGGCACTGACGGCGAATGGTGCTGCTGGTGAGGATTGAACTCACGACCTCTCCCTTACCAAGGGAGTGCTCTACCACTGAGCTACAGCAGCGACGCCCGTCACGTGGCGCGGTTCCTAGCTTCGGCGGAGGCGGCTGGCAAGGGGTTCGTTGCGCGGTCCCGTATCGACGCCCGTCCGGCACGCCCCGCACGAGATCGCGGACATCTCGGATTTTGAGACGACGGCGACCTGTCGCTAATCTGGGGCGGGGCCTGCGATGACCGTGGCTCCGAGTAACCAGATCCCGCGGGGCGATGCCCCGGACGGCCATGAAGGATCGCGCGATATTGGCTTCCACCCCACCGACCATCACCGGTGCCTCCGGCGCCACCGTCCAGTCAGGCAGCAGCAAGGCATTGCTTCCAGATGTGGATGTCTCGAATCCCGATGACGGCACCGTGTCGGTCAGCCTGTCGATCGACCCGGAGGAAGGGCAGCTCTCGATCGGCGACGTGCCATCCTCGGTGGATCCCACACTCAACAACGGCACCTTTCTGACGATGAGCGGTTCGGCGGGCGAGGTGACGACGGCGCTGCGGGCGGTCACCGTGACCGGCGCGGACGTGTCTGCGAGCAGGACCGGTTCCTACAGCCTGATGGCGATCAACTCGACACGCCTCGCCGCGGTGCACGAATCGATCACCGCGGAGCCGGCCGAGGGCGATCCTGGCTATGTCCAGACCGGCCCCCATTCCTACGCGGTGAGCAACGACGCGTCGGCGCGTGCGGTGATTTCGGGTGGTA
>JAMZEJ010000013.1 GCA_024508355.1 Rhizosaccharibacter radicis | reverse complement strand
ATTGACGTCCGTGAGCAGGGACGGATCGGTCGCGGCCTCCGTCCGGGCGGGGAAGAGCGTCGCGGGCCCGGCGAAGGCGGACAGGGCGATCGTCCCCAGGGCCACCTGCCGGAACAGGCGGCGACGCTGAAGCTGCGGCACGTCGCGGCCGCTCGTGGCCGCATGGCCGGCGGGCAAATATCGGTTCGACATCTTCGGCTTCCTTCCTGGGTCGTTTCGGGATGCCGTTTTTGGCAATTCCCAATCCCCCGCGGTCATCAAGGCATGGTCGAGGAAGGGCCGCATCGTGATAAAGCGCGTCGCTTCATCAGTGCTTCGTTAAATCACGACAGCCTTCATCATGAAGGGGGTAAAGGCCGATCGACGATCCTCGAAGGTCAGCTGCGGCGACGCGCCCGGCTTTTGCTGCGAGCGCGATCTGGCGGCAGGTGGATGAACGGCGAAGATCTTCGGTGGAGGGATGCCGAACGATCCGCCCAATTCCCGGGAAGGGTTACGCCCGCGACTACACCGTCGGCGTGGCGAACGGCTCGTCCTGGAACGGCGTGAAGCGGTTCTTCTGCTCGAACCGGAATTCTTCCAACTCGCCGTCGGTGGACCAAGGAAAGCGGAAAGCCGGCTCGTGCTGCAGGGTCGTGTAGAGATCGTGGTTGCGCACCACGTCGTTTTCGTTGCGGGCCGAGACGCTTTCGAGCAAGCGCAGGGGGCTTACGATCAACCTGAAGAGTAGGCCGTGCTCGGGATCGCGGACCGCGCCATAGCCCAGGCGCGCGAGACGGAAGGTGTGGTCCACATGGCCCACGCCGAAGCCTCGATACCGGGTATCGAGATAGCCCGCGTAGTCGAGCGCCTCGCCGGAAAAGGACGTGCATTGACCGGAGAAGGCCGGCGACAGGTAAGGATCCGCCGCCGTCCCGGAACCCCTGACGAACATGCTGCGGAACCAGCTTCCGGCCAGGTTCGCGTGGCCCCATCTCAGGCTGGCCTCGATCCAGGCTTCTTCCCAGCCGAACGTCTTGGGGTGCACGTCGTCCTCCAGGAGGATGACCACGTCGCAATGCATCACGCTGCGCAGGTAGAACAGGGCCCTGTTCTTGTTCCAAGTGACGCCGTGATTGTTGCCGGTGATGATGGTGGCGCAGCCGCCCAGATGCGCGATCGTTTCGCTGTCGGATCCGTCGTCGGCCACCACCACGTGGCAGGGGCGCCTGGTGAAGCGCCTCACCGCGTCGATCGCGTCCTGCGCCAGGGTGCGCCGCCGAAAGGTGACGATGCCGATACCGAGCCGAACCATCGCACTTTTCTCCACGACGTACGGCGCTTGAAATACGAGACCCGGTATCGGGGATCGTCCGCAACATCTTGTTCCGGGATGATGCTTCAGACTCGAACGCTCAAGCAACGACCTAAATCGATACTTCGGCCTGTCAAAAAAACGAAGTAGTGATGCCATTCATCGAGAACGCGTGATCCAGTTTTCTAATTGATCGCAATAAATGGAAAGCGGGTTTAATTTGGGCCCTCTCCTCGCTCGGGGCGTTCCGGACGACGCCCCTTAGCCGTGCGGAACGGAATCACCGGGACGGCACCACACGAACATCAGCTCGTGCCCGTTGTGGGACCCGTGACGGAGCGTGCCGCCCGGAATGGACGCGAAGCGCTCCGACACCTCGTGCGCCGTGGGCCGCTGGAACTTCACCGTGCAGATCAGGCGACGGACGCGCCCGCTGTCGATCCAGGTCCTGGCCATGTCCAGCAGCCGGTCCGGGTAGGCGATCACGTCGGAAAACAGCCAGTCCAGCGGCTCCACGTCCTCGGGGCGCAGGGTGAAGGCGTTGCCCTGGCGCATTTCCACGCCGGGCATCGCCGCCACCGCGGAGGCGAGCGGGGAGCGGTCCACGGCGGTGACGCTCGCACCCAGCGACGCCAGCGCCCAGGTCCAGCCGCCGGGCGAAGCGCCGAGTTCGAGACATCGCTCGCCGGGGCGCGGCCATTCGGCGAGCAGGGCGAGGGTTTCCCACAGCTTGAGATAGGCGCGGCTCGGCGGCCCGGTGCGGTTCTCCACCAGCCGGCATTCGCCGTTGGGGAACGGGCTGCTCTTGCGGGTGCTGAAGAGCAGCCGGTCGGGCGACAGCAGCGTCCAGGCTCCCAGGGGCGCCGTGGGTGCCGCGGCCGGAAAATGCAGGGGGGCCGCCTTCACCGGCGGCAGACGGTCGGCGATCAAAGCGGAGCGGCGATGATGCAGCAGCGGCAGGTGGCTCCAGTTGCGCTGCCGCCCGCGCAGGAGCGAGGCGGCCTCGCCGATGGACGCGATCGGCGCGATCTCGGGATCGAGCCAGCGATCCAGCGCCCACCGCGCGTCCGCCGGCGGATCCGGCGACAGCGCCAGCAGCCCGTGCCAGCCCGAAACGGCCACGCCCAGCCGTCCGAGCTCCTCCGCCAGCACGGCTTCCTGGCCCGCATGGGCCAGGTATGCGGCGCGCACGGGATGATCGATCCCGGTCATGCGCGGCGCGCGACCGCGGCGACGGCCAGCAGAAGCCAGCCGACCATGGCCAGGGTGCCCCCGAGGGGCGCCAGCCACCCTGCCACGGTTGTGCCGAAGGCCAGCGAATAAACGCCGCCGCAGAAGCTCGCGATCCCGCACAGCATGAGGATGGCCGCCAGCCGTAGCGGCCAGCCGTCCTGCCGTTCGGCGAGCGCGCCGATCAACAGCAGCGCCGCCGCGTGCCATCCCTGCATCTGCACCGCGCCGCGCAGCATCTCGCGGCCGCCCGGCACCAGCATCCGATCCGGCAGGTGTGCCGCGAGCGCGCCGCAGGCCACCGTGGCGAATCCCAGCAGGGCGCCGGAGACGAGGGAGAAGCGAGGCCAGGCCGCGCGGGCCGGGCCGGAAAGGGGAGCGGGCATGTCGGGACTTCTAGACCATTCCCGTTTCGGGGCGCTTCCCCCTCCTGGCGAGACCCGGAACGCTCATGGATGGGGGCGGTCGCCATGGTGGCCGCTCTGGTTGCCGCGGGGGGCGGCGTTATAAGACCGCTCATGCCGAGAGGAGACCTGTTTCCCGACACCATGCCCTTCAGCACCGGCTATCTGCCGCTGGAGGACGGGCACGTCATGTACTGGGAACAGGTCGGGCATCCGCACGGGGTGCCGATCCTGTTCCTGCATGGCGGCCCGGGAGCGGGGGCGGGGGTGGTGCATCGCCGCTTCTTCGATCCGCGCCATTGGCGGGCGGTGATCTTCGATCAGCGCGGCGCCGGCCGCTCGCGCCCGCAGGGCGGGCTGCGCGGCAACGATACCGACGCGCTGATCCGCGACATGGAAGCGTTGCGGCAGCGGCTGGGCATCGAGCGCTGGCTGCTGTTCGGCGGTTCCTGGGGCTCGACGCTCGCGCTGAGCTACGCGCAGGCGCACCCGGAGCGGGTGCCCGCGATGATCCTGCGCGGCATCTTCCTGGGGCGGGATTCCGAGCTCGACTGGTTCCTGCACGGGCTGGCGAACGTGTTTCCGGACGCCCATGCCGCGTTCCGCGACTTTCTGCCCGACGCGGAACGGCAGGATCTGCTGGGAGGCTATCTGCGGCGGCTGCTCGATCCGGATCCGGCGGTGCACCTGCCGGCGTCGCGCGCCTGGTCGATCTACGAGGGCACCTGCTCGACCCTGCTGCCGACGCCCGCCGCGGTGGCGAGCTTCGCGCGCGACCAGGCGGCGCTCGGGCTGGCCCGGATCGAAGCGCATTATTTCGCGCACCGCCTGTTTCTGCCGCCGGAAGGGCTGCTGGCCCGGATGGACCGCATCGCCCACATCCCGGGCGAGATCGTGCAGGGTCGCTACGACATGGTGTGTCCCGCGCGGAGTGCCTTCGACCTTGCCGCGAGATGGCCGGCGGCGCGGCTCACCATCGTGCCGGATGCGGGACATTCCGCGCTCGAGCCGGGAATCCGGCGGGCGCTCGTGGCGGCGCTGGAGCGCTTCCGCGGCGGCTGACGCAGCCCGTGCTCCTGGGGGTGGCCCGTGCGCGGATCGGACCGCGGGCGGGCGATCGTCCGGGTTTCGCGCGGGCGGCGAACTCCGGCCCGGCCAGGACGTTGCGCGCATGAGTTCCCGCACCGCGTCGTGGCGGGCGCTGCCTTTCCTTTGTTCTTCCGTCGTCCAAGGACCGTCGCCGCATGAACCGTTTCGCCCGCTGGGGCTTCGCCCTCGCGCTGCTCCCCGTCGCCGCCTGCGCGGACAAGCCCCCGGCACCGCCGCCGGCGCCCCCGGGCCCGCCGCCCCTCGCCGCCGCAGATGCCCAGTTCATCCAGGACGCGGCGCAGGGCGGCATGGCCGAGGTGCAGATGGCCCAGCTCGCCCAGAGCAAGAGCAAGAACCCGAAGGTGAAGGCGTTCGCGGCGAAGATGATCGCCGAGCATTCGCCGAACAACGACCAGCTGAAGCAGCTCGCGACCACCAAGGGCGCGACCCTGCCGACCGGGCTGAGCGACGCGCAGAACCAGCAGCTGACGACGCTGCAGGGCGAGATGGGCCGCAAGTTCGACCACGACTACATCGCCGACCAGGTGCAGGATCACCAGGCGATGCTGACTGCGTTCCAGACCGAGGCGCAGTCCGGCACCGACCCGGACCTGAAGAACTTCGCCTCGCAGACGGTGCCGACGATCCAGGAGCACCTCACCGACGCGCAGAAGCTGCAGACCGGTGGCGGCACCATGCACAAGGGCCGTCATCACAAGAAGTAATCCGACGGTTGCACCATCCGCCGTCCCTCGGGACGGCGGATGCGATCCGGGAAGCGCCGCCGCGTCCGCGAGGATCGGCGGCGTTTTCCGTCCGGGCCGTCGCCTTCCACCAGATGCCGGAGCACCAACCATGTTCATCGCCATGAACCGTTTCCGCGTGGCGCGCGGGTCGGAAACCGATTTCGAGCAGATGTGGCTCAACCGCGAGGTGCATGTCCGCTCGGTGCCGGGCTTCCAGAGCTTCCACCTGCTGCGCGGCCCAGAGAACGAGGATCATGTGCTCTACGCGTCCCACACGGTGTGGGCCAGCAAGGCCGCCTTCGAGGACTGGACTCGGTCCGAGGCGTTCCGGCTGGCGCACAAGGACGCGGGGCAAGGGAGCACGCGTTCGCTCTATCTCGGACCGCCGCAGTTCGAGGGCTTCGAGGTGTTGCAAACGGTCGAGCGGGCCTGAGCGGCCGGGAGGGGCGGTTCTTGATCCGGATCGACCGAATCGTGACGCGCACGGGAGATGACGGCAGCACCGCGCTCGGCGACGGCAGCCGTACGCCGAAGGATGCGGTGCGGGTGGAAGCCTACGGCACGGTGGACGAAGCGAATGCCGCCCTGGGCCTGCTGCGCTGCCAGCTCGCCCCTGACACCCCGGAAGAGCTGTCCGCCCTGCTCCGCCGCATCCAGGACGGGCTGTTCGATATCGGCGGCGATCTGTGCATCCCCGGTACCGAAGGGCGGTTCCGGCTGGATGGCCGGCTGCTGGAACGGCTGGACACGGAGATCGTGCGCCTCGCGGACAAGCAGGAGCCGTTGAACAGCTTCGTGCTGCCCGGCGGGACGATGGCGGCGGCGCAGGCGCACGTGGTGCGCACCCTGGTGCGCCGGGCCGAACGGCGGGTGGTGACCCTGGCGGCGGTCGAGCCGGTGAACCCGCTGGTGGTGCGGACGCTCAACCGGCTGTCCGACTACCTGTTCGCGCTGGCCCGCCACCTGAACGAGGACGGGCGGCTGGACGTGCTCTGGACCCGGAGCGGCTAGAGGAGGCCGGAGTGGCCTTCCTGGTCTGCCATGAGTGCCGCCGTGCCGGGCGACCGCAGCACGTCACGCAGCGAGACCACCTCGCCGATCACGATCAGGGCCGGGGTCGGGATGGCGCGATCCCGCACCAGGGCGGGCAGGGTTTCCAGCGTGCCGGCGATCACCAGCTGGTCGGGAGTGGTGGCGCGCGAGATCACCGCCGCCGGCGTCGAGGCCGACATTCCCCCGGCCCGCAGCCGGTCCGCGATCGCCGGCAAGGTGCGCACCGCCATGTAGAGCACCAGGGGCTGGCGCAGGCGGGCCAGGGCGTCCCAGTCCAGCGACGCCACCGGATCGAGCTCCCCTTCGGCGCTGTGTCCGGTGGCGAGCACCACGGCCTGGTTGACCCCGCGCACGGTGGCGGGGATGCCGGCGGTGGTGAGCCCCGCGAGCCCGGACGTCAGGCCGGGAATGATCCTGAACGGGATGCCGGCCCGGACGAGTTCTGCCGCTTCCTCGGCGCCGCGCCCGAACACGTAGGGATCGCCGCCCTTGAGGCGGAGCACGCGACGGCCTGCGCGCGCCAGCGCCACCAGCCGTCCGGAGATGTCGGTCTGGTGCGGCGAGGGGCGGCCGCCCCGCTTGCCCGCGAATTCCCGTACCGCGTCCGGTCGGGCCAGCTCGAGCACGCTGGGATCCACCAGGGCGTCGAACACGATGTGGTCGGCCTGCGACAGGCCGCACAGCGCGTGCAGGGTGAGATGCCCGCGGTCGCCAGGACCGGCTCCGGCGAGCCAGACATGCCCGGGGAGCAGGGTGGGGCAGCGTCCGCCCAGCAGGCGGTCCAGCGCCGCGCTCGTGCTGATGGCGTGCTCGCTCAACGCGATGGACCCTCCATGACGCCCGGTGTCCCGGTCCGGTTTCCGACGGGGCGGTGGGCCGGTCGGACTCCGGACGGACGGCTCCGGATGCCGGGCGGAAACCGCGCCGATACGCCTTCCCGGGCTCTGCCATGAGCAAACAGGGCTGGCAAGTTGTGGCCCGGGGTCATAGATGACGCACCACAGGCGATCATGCTGCAACGCAACGGAACAGGGTTCGGGATGTCGGAGACGATCGAGAGCGCCGCCCAGGGTCAGGCTTCGCTGGACCAGAACCTTTCCGGCTCGGCCTCGACCGACGTGCTGGCGCCCCCTACCAAGAGCTACGGCCACCTGAATCCGGAGAAGGTGCTGACCGTCCATCACTGGACCGACCGGCTGTTCTCCTTCACCACCACCCGCGACCCGAGCCTGCGCTTCGAGAACGGCCAGTTCGCGATGATCGGGCTGGAGCTGGACGGCAAGCCGCTCCTGCGCGCCTACAGCATCGCCAGCGCCAATTACGAGGACCAGCTCGAGTTCCTGTCGATCAAGGTGCCGGACGGCCCGCTGACCTCGCAGCTCTGCAAGGTCCGCCCGGGCGACATCGTTCTGGTGGGGCGCAAGCCGACCGGGACGCTGCTGGTGGACAATCTTCGTCCCGGCCGCACCCTGTTCCTGCTGGCGACCGGCACCGGCCTCGCGCCCTTCATGTCGCTGATCAAGGATCCGGCGGTGTATGAGCGCTTCGAGCGCGTGGTGCTGGCCCATGGCGTCCGCACGTCGGGCGAGCTGGCCTATGCCAACCATATCCGCCATGAGCTGCCGGAGCACGAGTTCCTCGGCGAGGACGTGAGCGCCAAGCTGCGCTACTACCCGACGGTGACGCGCGAGGAATACCAGACGGTGGGGCGGCTCACCGACCTGATCGAGAGCGGCAAGATGTTCACCGACCTCGACATCCCAGCACTCGATCCGGAGCATGACCGGGTGATGATCTGCGGCTCCGAGGCGATGCTGGCTGATCTGGAAGCCATGCTGACGGCGCGCGGTTTCGACGAGGGCAACAACGCGAAGCCCGGGGCATACGTCGTTGAGAAGGCGTTCGCGCAGAAATAGCGGCAGGCGGCGAGACGGCGCGCTCCGCGATGGCGTTCGATTTCGACCTGCTGGTGATCGGCGGCGGTTCCGGCGGCGTGCGTTGCGCGCGGATCGCGGCGGGCCACGGTGCCCGGGTGGCGGTGGTGGAAGGACGCCACTGGGGGGGCACCTGCGTCAACCTGGGCTGCGTGCCCAAGAAGATGATGGTCCAGGCCGGCGAATACGGCGACTGGGCGGAGGATGCGCGCGGCTTCGGTTGGGACATCCATCGGGGGGCGCACGACTGGGCGGCGCTGATCGAGGCCAAGAACCGGGAGATCGAGCGGCTCAACGGCGTGTATGTCCGGCTGCTGCGCAATGCGGGGGTATCGCTGTTCGAAGGCCATGCGATCTTCGAGGATGCCCATACGGTGCGGATCGAGCCCACCGGACTGGCGCCGAACGCGCCACCCCGGTGCTTGTCCGCCGCCCGGATCGTGATCGCCACGGGGGGCACCCCGGTGGTGCAGCCGCATATCGAGGGGCACGAGCTGGGCATCAGCTCCGACCAAGTGTTCCACCTCCCGCAACGCCCGCGGCGGGTGACGGTGGTGGGCGGCGGCTATATCGGGGTCGAGTTCGCCGGCATCTTCGCAGCGCTCGGCGCCGAGGTGCGGATGATCTACCGTCAGGCGTTGCCGCTGCGGGGCTTCGACCAGGACCTCCGCGAAGGTCTCGGCGAGGCGCTGCACGACCGGGGCATCGATATCCATCCGGGGCGCCTGCTCCACAGCATCCGGCGGCACGCGGACGGGGCGCTGGCGCTCGAACTCACGGGCGGCGGCGGCTGGACCACCGATCTGGTGCTGTTCGCGGTGGGGCGGCGCCCGAAGACCGACGGCCTCCGGCTGGATGCGGCCGGGGTGACGCAGGACGAGGCCGGGCGGATCGTGGTGGACGAGCACGGCGAGACCGCCGTGCCGGGCCTCTACGCGATCGGCGACGTGTGCAACCGCGACAACCTCACCCCCGTGGCCATCGCGGAAGGCCACGCCCTGGCCGACCGGCTGTTCGGGCCGAAGGGCGGAGAGCGGCGCTGGATGCTCGGATCGTCGATCCCGAAGGCGGTGTTCTTCTCGCCGCCGCTGGCGAGCGTCGGGCTGACGGAAGCAGAGGCGGCGCGGCGCGGGGAGGCGGACGTCTTCCTGGCCCGCTTCACGCCGATGCGTCACGCGCTGTCGGGCCGGACCAGACGGACGATCATGAAGCTGGTGGTGGACCGCCGGACCGACGTGGTGCTGGGCGCCCACATGCTGGGGGAAGAAGCGCCCGAGATCCTGCAGGGACTCGCGGTGGCGGTGGCGGCGGGGCTGACCAAGGCGCAGCTGGACCGGACCGTGGGCATCCATCCGACATCGGCCGAGGAATTCGTGACCATGCGGACCCCGACCCGGGCCGCGACGGCCGACTAGGATTCCGGAGGCACCGGCCGGGGCGTGCGGAAGCGCCGTCTCGCCGGAGGTGCGGAAAGTTTTGGAACCGCCGGTGCATCCGCGAATTGGCGCGGAAGGTAGCTCCAGATGATCTGGCAGTGACGATCGTCCGGGTTTATGGTGCACCTGCGAACGTTCCGCGTCGGCCACCCGGTCGCCGCGGTGTTTGTTGTTATCCGTCGCAGAAGCTCGCCCGCGAATCAGGACGGCTTCCGATCAGCCGGACGGGTGCCGTAGGAAGAGAGGCACGGAATGAGAATGAAGAGATGGCCCGGGAAGAGGGCGCCCGGTCTGGGCGGGGTGATGGCGACGCTCGCCATGCTGCCGCTGGCGGGTTGCAAGTACTCGATCCTGGACCCGAAGGGCAGCGTCGGGCTTCAGGAGAAGAACCTGATCCTGATCTCCACCCTGGCCATGCTGCTGATCATCGTGCCGGTGATCATCATGACGGTGGTGATCGCCTGGCGCTACCGGGCCTCCAACGAGAAGGCGCGGTTCGAGCCGGACTGGGGCCACTCGGTCAAGATCGAGCTCTTCTGCTGGGGCATCCCCAGCGTCATCATCCTGTTCCTGGCCGTCCTGACCTGGAACACCACCCACGCCCTGGACCCCTATCGGCCGCTGGCCGACGGCAAGAAGCCGATCACCATCGAGGTGGTGGCCCAGGACTGGAAGTGGATGTTCATCTATCCCGAGCAGGGCATCGCCACGATCAACGAGGTGGCCTTCCCCGAGGGGACGCCGGTCGATTTCCGCATCACGTCGGATTCGGTGATGAACGCGTTCTTCATCCCCGAGCTGGGCAGCATGATCTACGCGATGGCGGGCATGACGACCCAGATCAACCTGATCGCCGACCAGCAGGGGACCTTTCCCGGCATGTCCGCGATGTATAGCGGCCGCGGCTTCTCCGACATGCGCTTCAACGCCATCGCCACCACGCCGGAGAAGTTCCAGGCCTGGGTGGAGAACGCGCGCAAGTCGCCGGCGGTGCTGACGGCGGCCGACTACCCGAAGGTGGCGGCTCCCGAGGAGAAGGCGCCCGTGCGCTACTTCTCCAAGGTTGAGCCCGATCTCTTCCAGCAGATCATCGCCAAGTATCTGGGCAAGGCCGTGAGCTTCAACTCCGGCATGAAGGAGTAGCGAACCATGTTCGGGAAGCTAACCCTGGCGGACATCCCGTTCGACCAGCCCATCATCATCGGGGCCGGCGGGTTCATGGGCCTGGTGGTGCTCGCGGTGCTGGGCGCCATCACCTACTTCAAGAAGTGGGGCTATATCTACCACGAGTGGCTCACCTCGGTGGACCACAAGAAGATCGGCGCCATGTACATCATGGTCGCGCTGGTGATGCTGCTGCGCGGCTTCTCCGACGCGATCATGATGCGCACGCAGCAGGCGATGGCCCATGACGGGCTGCCGGGCTACCTGCCGCCCCATCATTACGACCAGATCTTCACCGCCCACGGCACGATCATGATCTTCTTCATGGCGATGCCGTTCATGATCGGGCTGATGAACATCGCCGTACCGCTGCAGATCGGCGCGCGCGACGTCGCCTTCCCGTTCCTGAACTCGTTCTCCTTCTGGCTCACCTTCGTGGGCGCCATCCTGGTGAACGTGTCGCTGGTGATCGGCGAGTTCGGCCAGACCGGCTGGCTGGCCTATCCCCCGCTGTCGGAGCTGAAGTTCTCGCCCGGCGTCGGCGTCGACTACTACATCTGGAGCCTGCAGCTGACGGGCCTCGGCACGTTGCTCACGGGCATCAACTTCTTCGTCACCATCGTGAAGATGCGTGCGCCGGGCATGACCTGGATGCGGATGCCGATCTTCACCTGGACCATCTTCTGCACGGCCATCCTGATCATGGCCGCCTTCCCGATCCTGACCGTGACGTTCGGTATGCTGTCCCTGGACCGTTACCTGGGCATGCATTTCTTCACGAACGAGCTCGGCGGCAACCAGATGATGTACGTGAACCTCATCTGGGCCTGGGGTCATCCGGAGGTGTACATCCTGATCCTGCCGGCCTTCGGCGTGTTCTCGGAAGTGACCCCGACCTTCAGCCAGAAGCGCCTGTTCGGCTACAAGGCGATGGTGCTGGCGACCGTCGCGATCACCTTCCTGAGCTTCGTCGTCTGGCTGCACCACTTCTTCACCATGGGTGCCGGCGCGAACGTCAACGCCTTCTTCGGCATCACCACGATGCTGATCTCCATCCCGACGGGCGTGAAGATCTTCAACTGGCTCTTCACCATGTATAAGGGCCGCATCCAGTTCACCTCGATGATGTGGTGGACCGTGGGCTTCATGATCACCTTTGTGATCGGTGGCATGACCGGCGTGATGCTCGCCATCCCCGGTTCCGACTGGGTGCTGCACAACTCGCTGTTCCTGATCGCGCACTTCCACAACGTGATCATCGGCGGCGTGCTGTTCGGCTACATGGCCGGCCTGACCTACTGGTTCCCGAAGGCGTTCGGCTTCAAGCTGAACGAGAAGTGGGGCAACGCCTCGTTCTGGTTCTGGCTGGTCGGCTTCTATGTCGCCTTCATGCCGCTCTATGCCCTCGGCTTCATGGGCATGACGCGCCGCATGAATCACTACGACAACCCCGACTGGACCCCCTACCTGCAGGTGGCGGCCCTTGGCGCGCTGCTGGTGCTGTGCGGCATCCTCAGCACGGTGATCCAGCTCGTGGTGAGCATCCGCAACCGCAACCTGCCCGAATACCAGGACGTCACCGGCGATCCGTGGAACGGCCGCACCCTCGAGTGGTCCACCTCCTCGCCGCCGCCGTTCTACAACTTCGCGATCATCCCCGAGGTGCACGAGCTCGACGCCTTCAACGAGGTGAAGAAGCGCGGCCATGAGGCACGTGCGGTGCCGACCTATTCGGACATCCACATGCCCCGGAACACCCCGGCCGGTTTCGCGATGGCGCTGCTGGCAGGCGTCATGGGCTTCGCGCTGATCTGGCACATCTGGTGGCTGGTCGCCCTGATGTTCGTCAGCATCATCGGCACGTTCATCGTCCGGTCGTGCAACGACGACATCGATTACTACGTGCCTGCCGAGGAGGTCGCCCGGATCGAGGGTCTCCATCGCGCGCGTGTCGCGAGCCTGGAGATGACGCATGTCGCCTGATTCGATGACCGTGGATCACGCCGGCCACGGCGGGACCCACGACGACCACGAGCCGAACACGGTGTTCGGCTTCTGGCTCTACCTGATGACGGACTGCATCCTGTTCGCGACCATCTTCGCGGGCTTCGCGGTTGGCCGGCACCAATATGCCGGCAACGTCACGGGCAAGGACATCTTCGACCTCAAATATGTCGGAGCCGAGACCGCGCTGCTGCTGATCAGCTCGGTCACCTATGGCTTCGCCATGATCAACACCTACCAGCAGAAGATGGGCGGTCTGCTGGCGTGGCTCGGCGTGACCTTCCTGCTCGGCGCCGGCTTCGTCGGCATGGAGATCAACGAGTTCCACCATCTGGTCGCCGAGGGCCACGGCCCGGACAAGAGCGCCTTCCTGTCGGCGTTCTTCACCCTGGTCGGCACCCACGGCCTGCACGTGACCTGCGGTCTCGTCTGGATGCTGGTGCTGATGGTGCAGCTCACGGTGCTGCGCAAGCCGCTTACCCAGGCCTATGTCCACCGCCTGATGTGCCTGAGCCTGTTCTGGCACTTCCTCGACATCGTGTGGATCTGCGTGTTCACGCTCGTCTATCTGATGGGAGTCCAGTGATGGCGATCTCGCAACCGCATCAGGCCGCGATGAAGGCGGCGCCGCACGGTGGCGGCGGCCATGGCGGCTACGGCTCCTACGCGATCGGCTTCGTTCTCTCGGTCGTCCTCACGGTCGCCGCGTTCTATCCGGTGATGGTCCCCGGCACGATCCCGCAATCCTGGGTGGTGCCGGTGATCGTGGTGCTGGCCGCCGTGCAGGTGGTGGTGCATCTCGGCTTCTTCCTGCACATGAGCATCTCGGAAGAGCAGCGCTGGAACGTCATGGCGTTCGGCTTCGCGGTGCTGACCCTGTTCATCCTGATCACCGGGTCGCTCTGGATCATGCACAACATGAGCGAGAACATGATCCTGCATAACGGGATGGACGTGCCCGCCGCGCCCACCGGTCCCGAGGTCGAGGGTCTTCAGCCGGAGCAGGCGCCCCCCGCGACCAACGGCCAGTAACGCGATCCTTCCCGGACCGCGTCCGGCGAACGCCCGTCACCCTCGGTGGCGGGCGTTTTGCGTTGCGCCGGCGGAGCGGCCGTCTCGCAGCCTACTTCCCGCCGGTGATCCGCAGGCCCACCACGCCCGCCACGATCGCCAGTGCGCTGACGATCCGCCAGGTTCCGGCCGGATCGTGCAGCAGCACGATGCCCACGATGAAGGTGCCGACCGCGCCGATGCCGGTCCACACCGCGTATGCCGTGCCGAGCGGCAGGTTGCGCATGGAGAAGGTCAGCAGCAGGAAGCTCGCCAGCGACGCCACCACGGTGACCGCCGCCCAGCTCCAGTTGGAGAAGCCGTCCGATTTCTTCGCCGAGTAGGACCAGAGCATCTCCAGCAGCCCGGCCATCACCACCATCGCCCACGCCATCGGATCCGCCCACATCTCGTTGGGGAAGCGTTACGCCCATAGCCCGGCGCGGTTCATCTCGTGTCTGGCGGATCGTACGCAGCGGGAGCCGCCGCCTTGGCCTTTCCGGTTCCGGGCTCTCCGCGGACCGCACCGCCGAGCCGTGTCGATCAGGAAGCGCCCGAGCCGCTCCCGGCGATGCCCGGCACCAGAGCCTCAGCCAGACGACGCAGCATCTCGCTCATCGCCGCCGCTTCCGCCGCATCGCCAGCAGGGACGGCGTCCTGGCGCAGCGCGATCTCGCCACCGCCCAGCCGACGCACCGCGCCCGCGTCGCTCCCGTCCAGATGCCAGCGGGCCTGCAGCCGCAGCGTACCGGCGTCGTCGAGCTCGAAATGCGGCATCTCCAGCGACAGCCGGCGGAAGCCCTTGCCCGCCGGGGCCAGGGTCGACACGTTGAGGCCTGGCAGCAGCGCCTGCAGATCCTCGGCCAGCACGTCGGTCACCCCGACCGAAAGGCGATCGCCCCACCGCCCGGTGCGGCTCGACCGCAGCTGATTCGGTCCGACCCGCACCAGCATGTCGCGCGTGTCCAGATGGTCCGGCAGGTCGACCGGACGAAGCAGCAGCATCGGACGGTCCGCGGCCGCGCGCGGCCCGGTGTCGACCGCGTCCGTGCCGGATCCGGTCAGGATGAAGGTCCGCAACGGCGGAGCGGCGCACGCACCGGCGGACACCAGCAGCAGCAACGGGGCGATCCGCCGGCGGAGGGGCGGTGGCGGTCGCCGCTCGCCCGTGTTCCGGATCGGCCGCCGGATCATGGCGCCGCTCACCGTCCACGTCCCCGCAGGGCCAGGGAGGGATCGCGCTCAAGATCTCGGGCGAGCCCGCGCAGCGAGTCCGTGGCCGCCGCCGCGTCCCGCAGCGCCGCCTCGAGGTTCAGCCTGGTCTCGCTGTCGGGTGCCGCCAGCTGGTTGGCGTTGCTCAGCAGCCGGCGCGCTTCGTTGGCCGCGGCGTCCGCATCCGCCAGGGTACGCTTCAGCTCCGGCCCACGCGCCGCGATCAGGGCGCGCGCTTCCGCCGACAGCCGGTCGTAATGCGCCAGCACCAGCGACGCTTCGTTCCGCAGTTGGGTCACCGAAGCGAGCACGGCCGGCGCCAGCGGCTCCATCCCGTCCAGCGTCCCCTGCGCCCGGTCCAGCAGCGGCGGCAGCCGGCTGTTGAGCATGTCGGCCAGCGCGGTGACGGAATGAAGCGCGTCCAGCCCGCCGCGCGACAGCGCTTCGAGCGGCACCTTCGGGATCTCCTGCTTCAACCGCTCCAGGTCCGACTGCACGAACGGGATTTCCACCATGCCCTCGTCGTGGCCGTGCAGCACGGCGGGAACCTCGGGCCGCATCTCGAGATCGATGGCCATCTGCCCGGTCACCAGGCTCTGCGTCACCAGCTCTCCGCGCAAACCCGCCCGCACCTGCCGCGCGAGATCCAGGCGCTCCACGCCACCGGCCGGCGCGTCCAGCACCACCCGGCCCGGGAACAAGGTGAGCACCACCGGGATCGACGATCTTCCGCTGCCGGGGGACAGATGCAGGCTGACGCTGCGGACGCTGCCGACCCGCACGCCGCGGAAGGTCACCGGCGAGCCCGGCGCCAGGCCGCCGACGGAGCCGGACAGGAAGATCACCGCGCGATCGCTGCGGCTCAGCAGGTGGACGCGGCCGAACACCAGCAGCGCCGCGACCAGCAGAACCAGACCGACCAGCACGAAGGAGCCTACCGCGAGGGCCGCGCGCCGGTCGTCGCGCTCCGTGATCGCCGGGATCGCGTCAGAAGCCATGCCGGAGATCTCCTTCCGCCGGCCGCGATTGTCCGGCCGCCGGGAGCCTGTCCGGATCGCGGTGCATGAAGCGCCGCACCGTGGGATCCGGATCGGTGTCGCGCAGTTCACGGGGTGAGCCGTGGGCGATCGCGGTGCGGCGGTCGGCGTCCAGGAACACGCCGTCATCGGCGATCGCGAACAGGCTCGGCAACTCGTGGCTGATCAGCAGCACGGTGATGCCGAGCCCGTCGCGCAGCTCCAGAACCAGCTCGTCCAGCCGCCGGCTGCTGACGGGGTCGAGCCCTGCCGACGGCTCGTCCAGCAGCAGCAGCGGCGGATCGAGCGCCAGCGCGCGGGCCAGCGCCGCCCGCTTGCGCATGCCGCCGCTCAGCTCGGCCGGCATCAGGCGGCCGTGATCCGGCAACCCCACCAGCGCCAGCTTGAGCTGCACCAGCTCGGTCACCACGCCCGGGGGCAGGCGCGCGAACAGCTGCAGCGGAAGCGCCACGTTTTCCGCCACCGACAGGGAGCTCCACAGCGCCCCGTTCTGGAACAGCACGCCCATCGAGCGCCCGAGCGCCGCGCGTTCCGCTGGGCGCAGCCGCCACAAGGGGGTGCCGTCCAGCAGCACGTCGCCTTCGAAGGGCCGCAGCAGCCCGGCGATCGCCCGCAGCACCGTGCTCTTGCCGCAGCCGCTTCCGCCCATCACCGCGAACACCGAGCCGCGCCGCACCCGGAAACTGAGGTCGCGCTGCACGACGCGGTGCCGGAACCCCACGGCGAGGCTCGCGATCTCCAGGATCGGCGGAGCGACAGGACCCGGCGCCGATAGGTGGCCGTCCGGGACGGCCGGGGTCGGGGGCGCCTCAAAGCCCGACGGCATCGGCACACACCGCACACACCGAATCCAGCACGATCACGCCGACGATGCTGGCCACCACCGCGCGCGTCGCGGCATCGCCCACGGCGGCGGCGCTGCGGCCGGCGAGCAGGCCGATGCGGCACGACACCAGCCCTATCAACAACCCGAACAACACGCTCTTGCCGAGCCCGAAGCCGAACTGGGACACCGGCACGACGTCGACCAGCTGGGTCGCGAAGCTGGATGCGGACAGATCGAGCAGGTTCACCGCCACCAGCATGCCGCCCAGCAGCCCGGCCGCGGTGGCATAGAGATAGAGCAGCGGCATCGCGATCACGAGCGCCAGCGTCATCGGCAGCACCAGGAAGCGCCGCGGGTCGATCCCGAGGACGGACAGCGCGTCGAGCTCCTCGTTGGCCCCCATGGTGGCAAGACGGGCAGCGAACGCCCCTCCGGTGCGGCCGCACAGCACGATGGCGGTGATCACGGCGCCGAGCTCGCGCACCAGGGCCAGACCCACGAGATTGGTGACGAAGATCTGCGCGCCGAAGCGGCGCAGCTGTGCCGCGCCGATGAAGGCGAGGATGGCGCCCACCAGCAGGTTCACCAGCCCGATGATGGGCAGGGCGGCCGGCCCGTGCCGGCGGAAGATGTCGAGCAGATCCCGTCCCTGCATGCCGGGCTCGCGCGATCCCGCGGGAGTGCGGCGGGGCCACAGGCCGCGAAGCAGCGTCCCGGCCAGCATCGCGATCCCGCCGAGGCCGGCGATGGCGTCCAGCGTGGTGGTCCCGGTGTGCGCCACGATGGAGCGCCGGATGACGGGCACGGTCGGCATCCGGAGATCGGTCCCGGGGGAGGTCGTCAGCGCCAGAAGGCGGCGCAGCGGCGGCGGCAGGTCGAGCTCCACCGGATCGAACCCCCGCAGGGCGCGCAAGCGCCACAAGGTGGCCACCAGCAGGCTGTCCCACTCGTCCAGCCGCGCGCAGTCGATCCCGAACGGTTCCGGTTCGCCGAGCACTTCGTGCATCCGCGAGGCGACTTCGCCCGGCGCCTCGCGCGTGGTCGCGACCGTCCAGCGGCCGCTCAGCACCAGCACAGGCCGATCGAGCTCACGCCGCGACACGGTCCATTCCGCCACGCCGGCGGGACGCGGGGACGCAAGACCGCTCACGCGGAAGGCAAGCGGAGGCGGCGGAAGAACGACGGCCGGGTGATCCGGTCCCCGAAGCGCAGGATGGCGGCGGCCCGGACCGTTCCCGCGGACACGCGTCCGGCATCCCGTGCTTGCTGTCTCATCATCGACAGCATGGCGCAGGCGGGCGGTGGGAGGAAGGACGATCGCGCCGGGTGGCGGGTGGGAACCCCGGATCGGCATCACCGCCGGCGTGGGGCGATGCCGCTCCCCGGCGGCCACGATCATGGGCGTGCGGGGAAACAAGCCCGGCGGCGGTCAATGCGCGGTGACTGCCTCCTCGCCGCGGCGGTGGGCGCCGAAGCGTTCCACGAGGGTGGTGCTGGCCTCGTTGAGGCCGACCACCTCCACCTCGCGATGATAGCGCCGCGCCTTGAGCACCACCCGGTCCAGGGCGCCCACGGCGGAGATGTCCCAGAAATGGGCCCGGGACACGTCGATCACGATGCGCCGCACGTCCGGTTCCAGCGGGTCCACCGCCTCGGCGAAGGTGCCGGCGGACGCGAAGAACACCTGGCCCTCGACGCGGTAGGTGCGGGTCAGGCCGTCCGCCGACAACTCGGAGGTGACGCGCGACAGGCGCGACACCTTGCCGGCGAAGAACACGCCCGACAACAGAACGCCGACCAGCACGCCCTTGCTGAGGTCGCGGGTCGCCACCACGGTGACGACGGTGGCGAGCATCACCACGGAGGATTGCCACGGATTGGTGCGCAGCCGGCCGATCGAGCCCCACGAGAAGGTGTTGATCGACACCATGATCATCACCGCGGTGAGCGCCGCCACCGGCACGATCGCCAGCAGCCTTTGCAGGATCACCAGCAGCACCAGCAGGAAGGCGCCGGCCACGAAGGTGGACAGCCGTCCGCGTCCGTTGCTCGACACGTTGATCACCGACTGGCCGATCATCGCGCAGCCGCCCATGCCGCCGAAGAACGCCGAGACGATGTTGGCGATCCCCTGGCCATGGCATTCCCGCGTCTTGTCGCTGGGCGTGTCGGTCATGTCGTCGAGGATCTGCGCGGTGAGCAGGGACTCCAGCAGCCCCACGGCGGCGAGCGCGATCGCCACGGGTGCGACGATCGCGAGCGTGCCGAGGGTGAAGGGTACGCCTGGGATCGCGAACACCGGCACCGAAGAAGGCAGCTGCCCGAGCGAAGCCACCGTGCGCACCGGAAGATGGAACAGCACGCTGACGACGGTGATCACGGCGATGGCGACCAGCGGCGACGGGATCGTCCTGCTGAGATGAGGAAAGCCGTAGATCACCGCCAGGCCGAGCGCGATCAGCGCGTAGGTGACGGTGGGGACGCCCACCAGTTGCGGGATCTGCGCCATGAAGATCAGGATGGCGAGCGCGTTGACGAAGCCGGTCAGCACCGACTGCGACACGAAGCGCATCAGCCGGCCGAGCTTCAACAGCCCGGCCAGGATCTGGAACAGTCCCATCAGGATCGTGGCGGCGAACAGATATTGCACGCCGTGCTCGTGCACGAGCGGACCCATCAGCACCGCGGTGGACGCGGTGGCGGCCGAGATCATCGCCACGCGGCCGCCGGTGAAGGCGATGACGCAGGCGATCACCACGGAAGCATACAAGCCGACCTTGGGATCGACGCCGGCGACCACGGAGAAACCGATGGCCTCTGGGATGAGGGCCAGCGCCACCACGACGCCGGACAGCATGTCGCGGCGCGGCGCGAGCAGCCACTCGCGGAGATAGTTGTTCTGGATTGTCATGAAGAAGTTCCGCATGAGACGGGCGACGAGGTTCCACAGCTGCCCTGGGGAGCGGTGACGGAACCTGGCGTGTTGTCGCGATGCGTTGTCCGGCGGATCGGCGGCCGGAAGAGCCACCCGGGATTGCACCGGGTCCGAACGAATGACCCGCATGGTAGCAACCCTTCAGTTCGCGTTGCAACCGCACGGCCTCAAGCCGCGCGATCCGGCAGACGGCAACGTGCTCCGGCTTCCTGCGGCCGCCCGGCGTTGTCCGGCGGAGTGGCGGATGGCGGCGGGTGTGGAGAAAGGATCGAGCCTATGGATCTGCTGGAAGGGCTCGAAGCACCGGGCCGGCCGGAGGTGCTGGGGTCGGGGGCGTCGCTGCTGCCCGGCTTCGCCCGCCCGGCGGCGGCCTCGCTGCTGCTGGATCTGGCGGCGATCGCGGAACGCGCGCCGTTCCGCCATCTCGAAACGCCGGGCGGTCGCCGGATGTCGGTCGCCATGACGGCGTGCGGGCCGCTCGGGTGGCACAGCGACCGCCGCGGCTACCGCTATGTCTCGGAGGATCCCGCGAGGGGAAGCGCCTGGCCGCCGATGCCCGCATCCTTCCGCAAGCTGGCGGCCGATGCGGCCCGGGCGGCGGGTTTTGCCGGCTTCGCCCCCGACAGCGTGCTGCTGAACCGATACGAGCCGGGCGCCCGCCTGTCGCTGCACCAGGACCGGGACGAGGGGGAGCACGAGGCGCCCATCGTGTCGGTGTCGCTGGGGCTGCCGGCGACCTTCCTGTGGGGCGGCCTCCAGCGCGAGCACCCGGTACGACGGTTGCGGCTGGTGCATGGCGACGTGGCGGTGTGGGGCGGCCCGTCGCGCTTCGCGTTCCACGGCATCGCCCCGCTGCGCCCGGGCGAGCATCCGGCCACCGGTCGGTTCCGCTTCAACATCACCTTCCGTCGCGTCAGGCCGATGGCGGGCGGCTCGGCACGGTAAAAGGCTGGCCAGGATCGGGCGAAAGCCGCGGGGCGGCGGACGCATCGCCGGGCCGGTCCTCGACCCGGAGCCGATGGTGGGTCTCGGGCAAGGGGATGCCCGCCTTATATCGCCGGCGTGGCGTGCGACCGCGCCGCGTGGTCCCACGCCGACGGGTCTAGACGCGGATCGGCGCGGCCCACCTCAGCTATGGGGAAGACGCGGCGCTCCCGGATGTCTCGGTGGAACCGCATCCCGAACACGCCGGCCCGACCAGGCACGGCAGCCCCAGGACAGCGAGCCGGCGGTTGCTGCGCACCGAGGCCCTCGCCGGGTTTCCGGCGGGAGGCGCCGGCCGGCCACGCCTCGGGACTGGGCCGATCAGGGCGACGCGCTCGATGCGGAAGCCGAAGGATGACGGTCCAGCCGGTAGCTGATCTGCAGCATCCGGTGTTCCTGCCGGGCCGGATGGCCATCCACCGTGATCGGGCGGTAGCGCGCGCGGCGCACGAAGTCGTAGGCCGAGGGCTCGAATCGCGGGTCGGACGAATGCACCGCCTGGCAGTGTTCCGTGGTGCCGGCCTCGGTGATCGCGCAGTCCATCAGGACCCAGCCCTGGATCTTCCTGTTCCGCAGCTCGGCCGGATAGTCGGGAAACAGGCCGACCATCGGCTTGTCGTCGGTCGCCGCGGGATCGGCAGTGGCCACCGCTGCGAGCGGCGGGGCCGGGGGCAGCCGCACATGCTCTCCCGGCAGCGCCGGCGGCAGGTCGTGGCGGGTCTGGAACACGTAGCGGTCATGGTACCAGGTGACGGGCTGAGCGCGGCCGTTCTGGATCAGCGGCTGGAACCTGTCGCCGCGCGCGGCTTGCAGGGCCGCATCGTCGAGCCGGCGATCCGTGCTGCTCATCACGTGGCAGCCATTGGGGATGCCCTTGGTGGTGATGGCGCATTCGACGTTCACCTCGCCCTCCAGGCCGAGCTGTCTCAGTGCCGGCGCAAGCACCGGTGGCTGGCGGTGCACCGGCACCAGATGGACGTCCTGCATCGGATGGCCCGCGTCGAACGGCGCGTTCGCGGCCGCGAGGCGGGCGGCGGCCGGGATCGCCATGGCCACGATCGCGACGATCAAGTTCCTCCTGCGCACCATCCCGTCCCGCCTTCGAACTCGTTCCATTTCGGCAACGTAGAAGCAACGGACTGTTGTAACAAGGCGGCCATGCCGACCGTTACGGGCCTGCGGCAGGACCGGGCCGATCGTCCAGCTTGTAGCGGATGTGGATGACATGGTGCGGGACCTCGACCCGGATGCGGTTCCGGACGGCGGGGCGGAACCGGACCTGGGATGCGAACCGCAGCGCAGACATGTTGAAGCGGGGATCGGTGCTGTGGACGATCCGGCACGGCTGCGCCAGGCCGAGCGCCGTGATCGTGCAGTCCAGCACCACCTCGCCCTCGATCCCGTGGCGGAAGAGGTTTGGCGGATAATGCAGCGATACCCGCTCGGGGGGTATCCGCGACACGCCGGACAGCATTCCGTCCGGGGTCGCGTCCAGCCCCACGGGCAGCGGGTAATCCTTGACCGCCACCGGCCGGCCGACGAGCAGGGCCGGCCTGAACGACGCGGCGGCGACGAACGCGGCGGCGACGGGCGCTATGCGGGGATCGGTGGCGGCGCCACCCCGGCAATGGCTGGGCACGCCCCCGACATCCACGTCGCATCGCACCTCGACCTCGGCATGATCGGCCGGCCGGAAGAAGGGCGGGGCCGCCACGGAGCCGGCGACCAAGGCCACCGGCGCCTCCATTCGGCCGGGAGGCGGGGCGGGGGGCTGCCCTGTTCCTCCGCAACTCGCGAGCAGCAACAGAAAGGGCAGCAACAGAAAGGGCAGCAACAGAAAGGGCAGCAACAGAACGGGCGGCGGGACGAGGGGCGGGCCGGCATTCTCCGGCGCGGGTTTCGGGCGGATCGGCTTCATTCCTTTATCGCAACATGAATCGCGCCGCCCCGCGGGCAGGCGGCGCGACCGGTGACGGGAAGCCGTTCGCGGCCATGCCCGACCTCATGGCATCCCTGCCTCGCGGCGGCGTCCTTTCATCTGCCGCCGAACGGGAAGATAAAGGCGTCCTCCAGGCGGCGGCGCGACCCGCGCGTGCCGTCGTTCCCCCACCCCGCCAGGGAAGGACCCGCCATGAGTGCCGCCGTTTCCGCCCGTCCCACGACCGAGGCCCCCCGGCCGGCCGCCTGGACCCCGGCGGGCTGGCGGAGCTTTCCCATCCGGCAGGCGCCCTCCTATCCGGACGGAGCCGCGCTCGAAGCGGTGGAAACGCGGCTGCGCGCCTATCCGCCGCTGGTGTTCGCCGGCGAGGCACGCCGCTTGAAGCAGCAGCTGGCGCTGGCGGCGCAGGGCCGCGCGTTCGTGCTGCAGGGCGGTGCCTGCGCGGAAAGCTTCGGGGAATTCACCGCCGACGTGATCCGCGACACCTTCCGGGTGCTGCTGCAGATGGCGGTGGTGCTGACCTTCGGCGCCAAGGTGCCGGTGGTGAAGCTCGGGCGCATGGCGGGGCAGTTCGCCAAGCCGCGGTCGGCCGACACCGAAACGGTGGGGGGTGAAACGCTTCCCTGCTACCGGGGCGACATCATCAACGGCCCCGCCTTCACCGCCGAGGCCCGCATTCCCGATCCCGCGCGGATGGAGACTGGCTACTTTCAGTCGGCCGGCACCATGAACCTGCTGCGCGCCTTCGCGGGAGGCGGCTACGCCAACCTGCACCAGGTGCATCGCTGGAACCTGGGCTTCGTGGAGCGTTCGCCGCTCGCCGCCCGCTACCAGAACCTGGCCCAGCGCATCGACGAGACGCTGGACTTCATGGGCGCCTGCGGGCTGGGCGGCAACGCGCCGCAGATCAACGAGACCGAGTTCTACACCAGCCACGAGGCGCTGCTGCTGCCCTACGAGCAGGCGCTGACCCGCGTCGATTCCACCACCGGCGACTGGTACGATTGTTCGGCGCATTTCCTGTGGATCGGCGACCGCACCCGCCAGCCGGACGGCGCCCATGTCGAGTTCCTGCGCGGCGTGCGCAACCCGCTCGGGCTGAAGGTCGGGCCGTCCACGACCACCGACGACCTGCTGCGGCTGATCGACATCCTCGACCCCGGCAACGAGCCCGGGCGGCTGACGCTGATCAGCCGCATGGGCGCCGACGGGGTGGCACGCCATCTGCCGCCCCTGCTGCGCGCGGTGCGGGACGCCGGGCGGGGGGTGACGTGGCTGTGCGATCCGATGCACGGCAACACCATCAGCACCGCGTCCAAGGTGAAGACGCGCTCGTTCGATTCCATCCTGGCCGAGCTGCGCGGCTTCTTCGACGTGTTCGCGGGCGAGGGCGTCACGCCGGGCGGCATCCATGTGGAGATGACCGGGCAGGACGTCACCGAATGCGTGGGCGGCGCGCACCGGCTGACCGAGGCGGATCTGAGCAACCGCTACGAGACCTTCTGCGATCCGAGGCTGAACGCGGAACAATCGCTGGAGATGGCGTTCCTGGTGGCCGAGGAACTGACCTCCCGCCGCAGGCCGGTTCCGGCCCCGGCGGAGATCGCCTGATGGCAGGTGCCGCGGACGCTTCCGGCATCGCCCGGCCGCTCGATGACGGCGCGATCGCCGCGCGCACCGACGCCTATTTCAACCGCACCCGCACGATCGTGGAACGGTTCGGCGACCGCGAGGTGACCTACGCGCTGTTTCTCCGCCGTCCGGTGATCGCCGCGTTCCGGCTGATGACGGACTGGCTGGAGGCGACCATGCGGGCCCGTGGCCTGCCGGGGCGTATCGAGCCGCACTGCACGGAAGGCGACTGGGTGGGGGCGGGCGAGCCGCTGCTCTACGTGACCGGGTCCTTCGCCGGGCTGGTGCAGCTCGAAACCCTGATGCTGCAGAAGCTCGGCCCCGCCTGCGTCGCCGCGCACAACGCCTACCAGATGTGCGCGGCATTGCCGCGGGTGCGGTTCCTGGCGATGGAAGCGCGCCATTGCGCGGGCTTCGAGATGCAGGAGCTGATGGCCTATGCCGCGTCGGTCGGCAGCGAGGCGGCGCGTCGGGAAGGCGCGCTCGGATTCGTGGGCTGCGCGAACGACGCCACCTCGCATTTCTACGGAGCGGCCGCGGGTTTCGGCACCATGCCGCACGCGCTGATCGGCTACGCGGGCTCGACCCTGCGCGCGGCGGAGATGTTCCACGAGTGCTATCCCGACACCGACCTCACGGTGCTGAGCGATTATTTCGGGCAGGAGGTGACGGACACGCTGGCGGTGTGCCGGCGGTTCCCTGAGCTCGCCGCGGCCGGCCGGGTGGCGGTGCGGCTCGATACGCATGGCGGCCGCTTTCTGGAAGGGCTCGATCCCGCCAGCTCCTATGCCGTGATCGAGCGCCACGCGCCCCGCGCGATCCGCCGCTACCGGTCGGATGCCGAGCTGCGCCATCTGGTGGGCACCGGCGTGTCGGCGGCGGCGATCTGGCGCATGCGCGAGGCGCTGGACGAGGCGGGCTTTCCCGCCGTGCGCATCGTCGCCTCGTCGGGCTTCGGCGTGGCCAAGTGCCGGGTGATGGCGGATGCGGACGCCCCGGTGGATCTGGTGGGCACCGGCTCCTTCATCCCGGACAGCTGGAACGAGACCTACGCGACGGCGGACATCGTCGCCTATGACGGCGAGCCGCGGGTGAAGGTGGGCCGCGAGTTCCTGCTGCGGCGGGACCAGCGCAACGGGCAGAACATTCCGCGCGCGGACAGCGAGAAGAAGACGCCATGAGCGATCAAGCAGACGACGCCGACGAGTCCGGCGAGCTTCCCGGCAACGCGGACCTGTTCGCGCCGGACGGCGGCTGGGTGGTGCGGATCATCGACCTGAGCGGCGGTGCCGAGGACAACATCGTCGAGGAGATCAAGGGCTTCCCGAACCTGATCCACGCCAACGCCTTCGCCCGGGCCTATGTGCGCGACAGCGTCGAGCTGTGCCGCGTGCCGGGCATGGCGCCGCGCGAGGTGCTGAGCGCCTGGTTCAGCTTCGGCGAGGATGCCGAGGTGATCGACGCCGGCGAGGACGGCTGGCGCTCGGCCAACGAGCTCGATGATTTCGCCTCCCGCTCCGCGACCGAGATGGAGCGCGACTGGCGATCGCTCGATCCGCGGCGGGAAGCGGGGGACGAGGAAGAAGAAGGAGAGGACTGACGCCGCCTCCACCGGGTCGGGCTTCCGGACGCGTTCTTGCTGCGCGCGGCGGCGGTCGCCGAGGTGTCGGGATTGCTTGTCACCGGTCCCGAGGCTCATGCTGCCGCTCTGCATGCCATGGGTGGCGGGCGTCTCGTTCTTTCCGTCGGCGCTGCCTTGGCGGCACGTCGCATCTTCCCGCAATCCTGGACGCGCGTGAGTTCGAATGAGCCTGATCGAGTGTAACGACGTACACGGGCCCGTCACGGTCATCGACGGAGATCCCAGCGTCCTGCACCTGCGCGACGTGCTGTATGTGCCGTCGAACGGCAGCCACGGCCCCTTCGGGCTGTTCGATGCCGGTCGCCGGCTCATCCAGCAATCGGCGTATTTCCGCGGGCCGTCTTCAGGAACGCCGGAGATGATCGTCAGGACGACGATCGACTACGCGCCGACGCTCCGCCGACTTCCCGATGCCGACTATGTCTATATCGGCTTCGTCCACGGACATTACGGTCATTTCCTGCTATCGACATTGTCGCGGTTGTGGAACATTGAAGATCTGCTCCGTTCCGATACCAGAATTATCTACCATGCCAACGAGTCGTTGGAGGATCTGTTCGCCGTCCCGTATTTCAAGGCGATCTGCGATGTGCTCGCCCTGGAACCCGCCCGGTTTCTGCGTCTCGACGAGCCCTGCATCCTGCCCACCGTGACGGTTCCCTGCTGCGCTTTCGAGGAAACCGGATACGCGCATCGAGTGTTCGCGCGTTTCACGAACGCGATCGGGAACCGCCTCTGCCCACGGGCCACGACCACCCCCGTCGACCGGCCGGCCTACCTGTCCAAATCGAGGCTCCGCAGCGGAGTGGGTCATCTGGTGAATGAAGATGCCCTGACCGAGATTCTGGCGCGACAGGGCGTCGACATCCTTTATCCCGAGGAGCTATCGCTGGCCGAGCAGATCGCCGTGTTCCAGCAAAGACCGATCGTTGCGGGTCTGACGGGCTCTGCTCTCCACACCAGCTTGTTCGCACCCGGCCGCCAACTTCTCGGCCTGAGCTACACCAACACGTTGTTGTCGAGCTATCCGTTGATCGACGGGATCAACGGGGGAACGGGAACGTATCTCTATCCCCCCGCAGGCATCGCGCTCGAGCCGCGGGATCATACGTTCCATCTGAACTACCGCTTGACCGATCCCGCCGACATCGCTTCGGCCCTCCTGAGGGCGATCGAATTCGCCCACCGCGGCATGACGCCCCGGTCCGACGGTCTTACCAATCTGGCGCTCAGGCGGCCGACGCGACAGAGCTCGACCAGCGAAACCGATCGGCCACGTGATCCGTCGGCCTCCGCGACGAGCGGACGCTTAACCGGCCGGTATCAGTTCCATACCAATCACGAAGACGATCCCTGGTGGTCGGTCGATCTGGGTCGTCCGTGCCACATCCACGAGATCAGGCTGCATAACCGGGCTGACAACTCGGGCGAGCGGCTCGATTTCTTCGTCCTTGAATCGAGCATGGAGGGCGAACACTGGACGCCATTCCATGAACAGAGCAACGCCGTGATGTTCAGCGGCGGTATCGCCGGAGCGCCCTTCTACCTCCGTCTTCGGCACGATGTCCTGGCACGTTTCGTCCGCCTCTCGCTGAGGGGCCGGAACTTTCTCCATCTCGATCAGGTCGAAATCATCGGTCGTGATCAGGCCAGGACAGGATCGTCACTCCAACCGCAGCGGGCACAACCGGGACCGCCCGGAATGGTGAAACGGATATTCGGCTGGGCGCGCCCCTGACGGGCGTGCCAGGAAAGAAGCCTGAGCTTCCCAACCCTTATTCCGCGGGGACCGCGTCAGGCCATCTCCAGTTTGCCGAGGCTGGCCTTCAGATCATCCAGATCGATCCGGAAGTCCCTGTCCGGGGGTGACGCGCCGGATGAAGCAACGTCGCCGTAGATGGCGACATACTCATGGTTCCGGATCGACGACAGATCCCAGTAGAAAGGCTCGACCCAGCCGTCGGGCGTGAGATGGACGACCCTCGTGCCAGGATCGCAGAAGATCGTGTTGGTCATGGCGGCTCCCATGCAACCGACAACCACGTCCGCCGCGGAGAAAAGCGCGATCTGCTGGACGATGCCCATTCGCGACGTCTCGATCAGCTCGAAGCCCAAGGACGTCAGGAAATCTTCCACCTGTCCGGGATTAAGCAGATTGCGCTTGTCGGACGGCGGGCGCGTGACGAACAGACGGCGTCGCTTCTGATCGGGATCGAGATGCCTGATGGCAGCAGGGAGCCGGTTCGCCACGTAGGCGACCGCATCGGGGGACTTCGAATAGGGGTGGCGGGATACCGGCGTGGCGAAATGCAGTCCTTCCACCCAGACGGTCCGGCGGATGTCGATGAAATGGATCGAGATGCGAGGCACCAGCGCCGCCCCGAGCATCAGGCCGATGGAGTGCAGGTGGATCGTGTTGTGCACGTCACCGCAATCGGGCAGAAGAACATGCACCTCGGTATGCGGGTCCTGGCGCAGCAGAACCTCGATGGCGGCGACCTTCGGGAGGTCGTCGATCAGCCAATGCCCATAGTTGGCGCTGCCTGCCGAACCCATCCAGAGATAGCGCCGGTTCGGCACTCCGCCGAAGCTCTGCGTCGGCATCGCCAACGCCGAGGCCGGCCTCAGGGGATTGAGCGCCCGGTCGCCTGGGAGATGGCTCTCGTATACGACCGACAACTCGCCGCCGGCGCGGTTATACACGACGTTGTTGGCCAGGCAGGCCTCATCGAGCCGGCAAAGGACGGATGCCGGACCGAGGCCGTGGTGGTCGTTGACGCTTCGCGCGATCTCCATGACGCCCGATAGCCCCCGTGCGTCCTTTCCGAGAACGACCGGGTCGGACCGGCGGTAGCCATAGGGTTCGTAGAGCTCCTCCACGAGTTCCGGAGCAAAGGCCACCGAATCACCGCGAAAGAACTCGTTCAATAAAGCGGCGGAGTCAGACCACGCACCATTGCGATACATACCGCTGGGTGCACAGGATGTATATCTCATAAGATCTTCTTGCTGATGCCGCACTGCCACGATAAAGGCAATATGCGTTTGTTGTCGAGTTGTCCGCGATCGTGTTCTTGGCCGCGACTGCAACAGGTTGTCACCACGGGCCGCGTCTGCTGCCGGTATGCCACCTTCCCGGGCCACGGGATCCGATCGCTCCGGATGGTGTCGCGGATGGTGCCACGGCACGACGGGGGGACTGCGGGGGCCACCCGCGCGGCCGGTGCGTGATCCCGAGCACCCTGACCGCTCGTCCTGGCTGGCGTCCTCGGGCCGGTCGGCGTGGCCTGCGTTTCGCTCCGGGCCATCGCCAAGACGGTCCGAACGTCGTAAATCCGGCCGCATGAAACTCCGCTTCGCCCCGTCCCCCACGGGCCTGCTGCATGTGGGCAATGCCCGGCAGGCCGTGGCGAACGCCTTGTTCGCCCGCCGCCATGGCGGCTGCTTCCTGCTGCGGATGGACGACACCGATGCCGGGCGCTCGCGGGACGAGTATGCCGGGGGCATCGAGCAGGACCTCCGCTGGCTCGGCATCGAATGGGACGAGACGGTGCGCCAGAGCGATCGGCGCGACCGCTACGAGGCGGCGGCGCAGCGGCTGCGCGCCACCGGCCGGCTCTACCCGTGCTTCGAGAGCGAGGACGAGCTGCGCTTCAAGCGCGAGCTGCGCCTGCGTCAGAACAAGCCGCCGGTATACGACCGGGCGATGCTGCGCCTGACGCCGGAACAGCGGGCTCAGGCCGAAGCCAACGGCAAGGTGCCCTATTGGCGCTTCCGCCTGTCCGACCGGGTCGTGACCTGGAACGACCTGGTGATGGGGCGCCCGCAGGTGAAGCTGCCGCCCATCTCCGATCCCGTGGTGATCCGCGCCGACGGCACCGTGCTCTATGCCTTCGCCTCCGTGGTCGACGACATCGAGCTCGGCATCACCCACGTGATGCGCGGCGAGGACCATCTCAGCAACACCGGCGTGCAGCTCGACATGATTGAGGCGCTGGGGGCGGACCCGAGGCGCTTCACCTTCGCGCACCTGCCGCTGCTGCTCGACGAGGCGGGCGGCAAGCTCAGCAAGCGGTTCGATGGCCTGTCGCTGCGGGCCCTCCGTCATGACGGCATCGAGCCCCGGGCGCTGGTGTCCTATCTCGCGCGCCTCGGCACCTCCGAGGATCCCGAGGCGCTGCCCTTCGAGGAGCTGGCCAAGAGCTGGGACGTCCGCCGGGTGTCGCGCTCGGCGCCGCGCTTCGACATGCGCCAGCTGCTGGCCCTCAATCGCCGCGCTCTGCACGGGCTGCCGTTCGCGGAGATTCGCGACCGGTTGCCGCCCGAGGCGACGGACGCGTTCTGGAACGCGGTGCGCGGCAATCTCGACATGCTGGGCGAGGCCCGCCACTGGTGGGACGTGGTGGGGGGCGCTTTCGTGCCGCCGGTGCAGGAGGCCCAGGCCACCTATCTCGCCGACGCGCTGGCGCTGCTGCCCGAGGAGCCCTGGGGCCCCGAGACCTGGCGCGACTGGACCGGGGCTCTTCGCGAGCGATCCGGCCGGCGGGGACACGAGCTGTTCGGCCCGCTGCGGCTGGCGCTCACGGGGGAAGAGAAGGGGCCGGAGATGCGCGACCTGCTGCCGCTCATGGGCCGAGAGCGGGTGGCCGGCCGGCTGCGCGTCGCCGCGAGCTGATCGCGGACGTTCCGGCCCCGGCACGAGGGGTTCTCGGCGTAACGGTCGGCTGAGCCTCCGGCGACGCGTCCCCAGGGCCGCCCTGCGGCCGATCGCCCTCGCCCCTGGCGGGGGATCATGGGACAGGGCGCGGCCCAGGCGCGGCGGCCTGCACGGCAGGGCGGATCCTGCCGCGGACACGGTCGCCTTCCTTTTCCCAAAGTCGCGGCCCGCGCCGTGCGGACGTTTCGCCTGCCGCTCCCGGCGCGCGGGGGTACCGCCCGGGACGTGACGACCGTCATCGTTCCGCATTCAAGCAGCAGCCCTCGATCAGCTACCCTGCCGGACGTGCTGCGGCGGGAGAAGCGGGATGGGCGGTCGGTCGGGCTGGATGCTGGGGTTGGTCGTCGTTCTTTGCATGATCTCCGGCGCCGGCCGGGCGGTCGCGGCGCCGGCCGCACCGGCGGCTCTCGGCATCCTCGTGCCCGTTGGGCCGCCGGACTACCGGATGATCTTCGACCGGTTGACCGACGATTCGGTCCAGCAGTTCGGACCGTTCACCTTCCATGCGGGGAAGATCGGCGGCGTTCCCGTGGTGATCAATATCGCCCCGGCCGACGGGCCGCTGATGCGCAGCCTGGCGGCCCAGGAGATGCTGCATCATTTCACCATCGGCGCCTTTCTGTATCCCGGCACCTCCGGGGCGCATCTCGGTCCCGACACCATGCGGATCGGCGACATCATCCTGGGCGCGGCCAACGTCGATTTCGGCAATTTCTTTCTGTCGAAGAACGGCGACGTCACCGGCGATGAGTTCGGCCACGAGCGGTTCGCCGGCAAGACGCATTACGGTCCGCTCTATCTCGATCCGGCCCTGCTGGCACGACTGGCCTGCGCCGCCGACCGCGTCGCCGGCTCGACCCGCCTCCCGGGCTGGCTGAACCCTCAACATCCGCGCGACCGCCCCGACATCTTCTTCTACGGCATCCAGGGCACGTCCACGATGTGGCTCGCCGACCGCGACTTCATGCAGCGGATCGACCGGGTGTTCCACGTGATGGACGAGGACGGCGATTGGTACTCCAACCTCGTGGCCACCTTGTATCGCGTGCCGTTCATCGAGGTGAGCACCATCGCCGACAGCGTTCCCGAGCTGCCGGACACCGAGCGGGGCATCCCGGTCGCGCCGGCGGGGGCACCCAAGGCCCCGGTGGTGGCGCAGCGGATCAGCGACGCGATCATGCTCGATCTCATCGCGCATGACGGGAACGCCATCCTCGCCGCCCGCTTCGACACCCCGACGCGGTCGCCCTATCCCGCGTCGGCGTTCGCCGACCCAAAGCGGGACGATGGGCTGTTGCGACGCGGCGGCTGCCGTTGAAGCGCGCGGCGTCTCCGCACGGGACGATCGGGATGGGACGGGCGAGATCCGCGTCGGCGCATATCTCTGGTGTCGTTGCGCATCCTCGGCCGGAGATGACAAGAGCCTGCGCCTCGACGGGCGCTGCGACGCCCGATCCTGCAGAGGCCCGTCATCTTGCCCACATGCTGGGCTGTTCCTCCAATTGATGGGTTGAGATCGCCGGAAGCCACGCTTATGAGGGAGCGCATGAGCGCGGAGCCCGCTTTCAAGCCGAAGATCATGAATGCCGGGGGCGGCACGCAGAGTCTCGGCCGAGGGCTCGCGGTGCTGGATGCCGTGGCCGACGGGTGCGCCACGCTGGGCGCGATCGCGGCCGCGGTGGGCTGCACCCGAAGCACCACCCAGCGTCTAGCCAGCGCGCTCGCCCGGGACGGCTGGCTGACCCAGCATGTCGGCGGCTACCGTCTCGGCACGCGGCTGCTGAGGCTGGGGCAGGTGGCGCGCCTCCAGTCGCCGCTGGCCGTGGTGGCGCGGCCCCTGATCGAGCAGCTCGCGGCGGACACCGCCGATACCGTGCATCTCGGCATCCGGGACGGCACCTTCGTGGTGTATGCCGACAAGATCGAGGGGCGCCGGGGATTGGAGATGCGCTCCCGCCTGGGCCAGCGCATGCCGATCGCGTTCACCGGGCTCGGCCGGGCGTTGATGCTGGACATGGATCCGGCGGAATGGCGCACGCTGTTCGACGCGACGGCGGCGGCCCGTGGCGGGGACGTCCCGTCGTCCTGGAACCGCTGGCAGGAGGCCATGCGGTATTTCGCCGCCGGCGGCGTCGCGTTCGACCGCGAGGACAACGAGATCGGCATACGCTGCGTCGCGGTGCCGATCCGCGACGAGAGCGGCGGCATTGTCGCCTCCGTCAGCGTGGCCAGCGCCACCGTGTTTCTTCCCGAGGAACGGCTGGCGCCGCTGGCGCTGCAGGTCCAGGCGACGGCGGACGCGATCTCGGCGGGGCTCGGGTGGCGCGGCGGGCGGTTCAACGGCCACGGGCCCACCGGCCTCGTCGGCGCCGATCACGACCGCGCGGTCCGTCCGCCCGTCCGGCGCCAGCCGGCGCCGTCGCGGCGGCCCGGATCGGACGATGGGGCCACGCTGCGCGGAAGGACCGAGCCATGACTACCGCCGCGGCCTTGATCGCGCTGGACTGGGGCACGTCGTCGCTGCGAGCCTGGCTGCTCGACCGCACGGGCGCCGTGCTGGCGCGGCATCGCTCGGCGCACGGCATCATGCGGCTGCCGGAGGGCGGCTATCCGGCCGCCTTCGCCGCCGCCACGGAAGGATGGGACCGGTCGCTCCCGGCGATCGCCTGCGGCATGGTCGGCAGCGCCCAGGGGTGGCGCGAAGTGCCCTATCTGCGGTGTCCCGCCGGACCGGACGCGCTGGCGGACGCCCTCGACCGCGACGGCGACATCGCCATCGTCCCGGGTCTGCTGTGGACCGGCGACCCGAATGGCGGGTCGCCCCCGGAGGTGATGCGGGGCGAGGAAACCCAGATCCTCGGCGTCCTCGCGCTCAGGCCCGACCTGCGGGAGCGATCGCTGCTGGTGCTGCCGGGCACCCACAACAAATGGGCGTGGGTGGCGGCAGGGCGTGTGGAAAGCTTCAACACCGCCATGACCGGCGAGCTGTTCGCCGTGCTCCGCGATCACAGCATCCTGGGCCGTCCGGCCAAGCTCGCCGAAGCGCCGGCGGACGAGGCGGAAGCGGGGATGGCGTTCCGGCGCGGGTTCGACGCCGCCTGGAACGCGCCCGACGGCGTGACGCCGCTGCTGTTCTCGGTGCGGACGCTGGTGCTGACCGGGCAGGTCGCCGCGGCCGCCAGCCTCGACTACCTGTCCGGCCTGCTGATCGGCGACGAGCTGCGGGCGCCGTTGCGGCGATGGAACGCCGCCGGCCGGCCCCCGGTGGTCCTGGTCGGCGACCCGGCGCTGTGTGCCCGCTACGCGGCGGCGCTGGAATGGGCCGGCGTGGCGCCCGGGGTGCCGGTGATCGAGGACGCGGCGCTGGACGGGCTGCGCCGCATCGCCCGCAGCGCGGGATGGCTCGATGCGGGCGTGCCGGCCGGCGGGGCGGACACGGAAGGGGAAGCGACGGCATGATCACGATCGACGAGGCGATGGCGGCGCTGCCGCTGATCGCCATCCTGCGCGGGCTCCGGCCGGAGGAAGCGGTGGGCATCGGCGACGTGCTGGTGGATGCCGGGTTCCGCATCATCGAGGTGCCGTTGAACTCGCCCGAGCCGCTGCGCTCCATCCGCGCGCTGCGGGACAGGTTCGGCGACCGTGTGCTGGTGGGCGCCGGCACCGTCCTGAGCGCGGACGCGGTACGCGACGTGGCCGACGCGGGCGGTCGCCTGGTGGTGATGCCGCACGGCGATCCCGAGGTGATCCGCGCCGCCAAGCGGGCGGGAATGTTCTGCACGCCCGGCATCTCCACCGCCACGGAAGGGTTCGCGGCACTCGCCAACGGCGCCGACGCACTGAAGATGTTTCCGGCCGAAGGTCTTGGGCCGAAGGTGCTCCGCGCGTGGCTGAGCGTGTTTCCCGCCGGCACCCGCTTCCTGCCGGTGGGCGGCATCGAGCCCGACAACATGGAACCGTTCGTGGAGGCGGGCGCGGCGGGCTTCGGGCTGGGCTCGGCGCTCTACAAGGCGGGCGCCACCTCGGCGCAGGTGGGTGATTCGGCCCGGCGGTTCGCCGAGGGCTGGGTGCGGGCGACAGGGTCAGGCAACAGGAACTGAGGCGACTTCCATGAAGATCACCGGGCTTTCCACCTACGTGGTGCCGCCGCGCTGGCTGTTCCTCAAGATCGAGACCGACGAGGGCGTCACCGGCTGGGGCGAGCCGATCGTGGAGGGCCGCGCCCACACGGTGGCGGCGGCGGTGGACGAGCTGGCCGACTATCTGGTCGGCAAGGACCCCCGCCTGATCGAGGACCATTGGAACGTGCTGTACCGCGGCGGCTTCTATCGCGGCGGCGAGGTGCACATGAGCGCGCTGGCCGGGATCGACCAGGCGCTGTGGGACATCAAGGGCAAGGCGCTCGGCCAGCCGGTGCACGCGCTGCTGGGTGGGCAGTGCCGCGACCGCATCCGCGTTTACAGCTGGATCGGCGGCGACCGGCCGGCCGACACGGCGCGAATGGCGCAGGAAGTGGCGGAGCGCGGCTTCACCGCCGTGAAGATGAATGCCACCGAAGAACTGCAGTTCGTCGACACGCACGACAAGGTCGACGCGGTGCTGGCCCGGGTTCAGGCCATCCGCGACGCGCTCGGGCCGCATTTCGGCATCGGTGTCGATTTCCACGGACGCGTGCATCGTCCCATGGCCAAGGTGCTGGTCAAGGAACTGCAGCCGTTCGACCTGATGTTCATCGAGGAGCCCGTACTCAGCGAGAACTACGAATCCCTGCCCGAGATCACCAAGCACGGCTCGACCCCGATCGCACTCGGCGAGCGGCTGTTCTCGCGCTGGGACTTCAAGCGCATCCTCGAACAGGGTTGCGTGGACATCATCCAGCCGGATCCCTCGCATGCCGGCGGCATCACGGAAACGCGCAAGATCGCGGCGATGGCGGAAGCCTACGACGTGGCGCTTGCGCTGCACTGCCCGCTGGGTCCGATCGCGCTGGCGGCCAACCTGCAGCTCGACGCCGTGTGCTACAACGCCTTCATCCAGGAGCAGAGCCTGGGCATCCACTACAACAAGGGCAACGACCTGCTCGACTACATCACCGACCGGTCGGTGTTCACCTACGAGAACGGCTTCGTGGCCATGCCGCAGGGGCCAGGCCTCGGCATCGAGGTGAACGAGGCATTCGTGCGCGAGAAGGCGGCCGAGGGCCATCGCTGGCGTAACCCGATCTGGCGGCACGCCGACGGCTCCTTCGCGGAATGGTGACGGCCGCGAACTGATGAGCGTCCGGGCGGCGTCCCGTCGCCGCCCGTGCGATCCGACGCCTCAAGCCGCGACTGGCACCCGTTGCCCGTGGACCGAACGAACTCGCCGGCAGCGCGCCGGGCAGGTCACGCCCGGGACGGCCGGTTGCGCACGGGGAGGCCGGATCGCCCCGGGAAGGGCGCGGTGGGGCCGGAACCGCCGCGCGGCGGAAGCCTACCGGCCGTCTTCCCGCTCTCCGGTTAGCGGCCGGGCCTTGTCTCCCGCCATGGAGCAGGCGGCGTGGATCAGGCCGAGATGGCTGAGCCCCTGCGGCGTGTTGCCGAGATGGTTCCCCGTATCGGGATCGACCATCTCCGCCATGATGCCGGTGTTGGGCGGCAGGCGCCGCAACAGCTCGCAGAACAGCTCGTCCGCTTCCGCGTCGCGTCCCAGGAGCGCCAGGGCCTCCGCCATCCAGAAGGAACACGCCAGGAAGGCGCCCTCTTCCTTCTCCATGCCGCTGTAGCGGTACAGGAACGGGCCGTGGCCCAGTTCCGCCCTGATCGCGTCCAGGGTTGAGGACAGCCGGTCGCGTCCGTCGAACCCGAACCGGATCGCCAGCGCCAGGGAAGCGTCCAGCTTCTCCGTGCCCGGGTGGAACACGTAGGCCTGCCGCTTCTCGGACCAGCAATTCTCCTCGATCCAGGCTCCGATCCGGTCCCGCTCGCGCGACCAGCGCGGCAGGCAGTCAGCCGGGATGTGCCCGCGCTCGGCGAGCTCGCAGGCCCGCGCCAGTGCCTGCCAGCAGCTGATCTTGGACATGGTGTAGTGCTGGAGCTCGGTCAGCTCCCAGATGCCGGCATCCTTCTGCCGCCACCGGTCCGCGCACTGGTCGGCCAGGGCCGCGAGCAGCTTGGCGCTTTTCTGGTCCAGCACGTTGCCCACGCCGACGAACAGCGCCGCGGTCTCGAAGATGTCGCCGTAGATGCCGTGCTGGTGCTGCTTGGTGGCCTGGTTGCCGATCACCACCGGCAGCGAGCCGCGATAACCCTCCACGCCCGGCAGCTCCTGCTGGTCCGGCACCGTGTCGCCGCTCAGCGAATACAGCACCTGCGGTCCATAATCATCGAGGCGGCGCATCAGCCAGGTGAACGCGGCCTTCGCTTCCGGCACCGAGCCGATCCGGAGAAAGGCGTTCACCACGAACGCGGAGTCGCGGATCCAAGCGTAGCGGTAGTCCCAGTTCTTATTGCCGCCGATCCGCTCGGGCAGAGAGGTCGTCGCCGCCGCGGCGATGGCCCCACTCGGCGAATAAAGCAGCAGCTTCAACAACAGCGCGCTGCGGCGCACCGCCTCGCGGTGCTTCCCGTCATAGTCGATGCCGCGCGCCCAATCCCGCCAGGCGTGGTCGCTGGTGTCCAGCCGGTCGTCGATCTCCTGGATCGGCGGCACGCCGAGCGGCTCGTCGTCGCCGGCCAGGATGGCGATCAGCGCGCGCTCGTCGGCGCCCACGGTCACTTCCGCCTCGATGTGCTCGTCGGTCTGTTCGAGGATGCGAACGTTGTCCGTGTGCCGGAGCAGCCCCAGCACGGTGCCGACATGGAAGATGCACCCGTTCGGATTGGGCTGCAGCCACGGCGACACCGTGCCGCACTGGGTGCCGAGCCGGGCGCGCAGCCTGAAGCTGACGGTTCCCGAGATGCCTTCGACGCGGCGGGCGAACTCGGTCCAGGGCAGGCGGCCGGCCAGCGAGCTGTTGAGCGATTCCGTCAGCCGCGCGGTGCCGTCCGCCGTTTCCACCACCGATTCCAGCACGTTGCTGTCTTCGCGGTAGCGCCGGGTCACCGTGAAGCGGCCGACCGGGCGGAGCTGGAAGAAGCCGCCCTCGTTGTGCAGGATCCGGTCGAACATCGCCGGGCTGTCGAGGTTGGGAACGCACCACCAGTCCGTGCTGCCGTCCGGCGCCACCAAGGCCACCGACCTGCCATCCCCGAGTGCTGCATAATCCTGGATCGGCCAGAACCCCCCGTCGGGGCCGCGAGGCGCCTGGCCGTCATCGGCCGCGATCTGATGGGTCATGGTCCTCCTGTGGCCGGACCACGTCCCGCCCCGTTTCTCCGGCGGCCTGTAAGCGTGGAGAGCCGTCCAGGTTGCCTTGACCGTGTGCCGGGCGGACTAGCCCTGAACTGGCTGGAGGATGCGGGCCGTCCGGGCAGGCATCGTCAGCCGGCGAAACCGCAGCGTGGTCAGCAGGGCCACCACCGCCAGGCCTGCCGCGAGCCCGAGCCACAGGCCCCGCGCGCCCATGCCGGCGGCGAACGCCAGCAGCACGCCGAGCGGGGCGCCCACCAGCCAGTAGCCGCCCGTCGCGATCAGCATCGGGCGCGTGGTGTCGCCGAGGCCGCGCAGCGCGCCCATCGCCGTGGCCTGGATGCCGTCCACCAGCTGGAAGCAGGCGGCGATCGCCAGAAGCTTCAACGCCACCGACACCGTGGCGGCGTTGTCGGGCGCCGACAGGTCGAGATAGATGCCGACGGCCGTGCGCGGCAGCAGCAGAAGCAGGATGCCGATCCCCGTCATCGTGGCGGCCGCGATGCCGATCGCGGCGAACCCCGCGCGGCGCTGCCACGACGGGTCGCGGGCGCCCGTCGCCATGCCGGTGCGGACATTCGCCGCCTGGCCCAGCGACATCGGCACCATGAAGGTGGTGGTGGCGATCGACAGCACCACCTGGTGCGCGGCGAGGGACGCGGTGCCCAGCAGCCCGGCGGCGAGCCCGGCCACCAGGAACAACAGCATCTCCGCCGCCGCGGTGAGCCCGATCGGCACGCCCAGCCTCAGCAGCGGCGCAATCAGCCGGCGGTCGATCCGCAACGGCGACAGGAACGGCCGGGTTCTGCGTCCGCGCTGCGCGAGCACGAACAACAGGAGGGCGCCCAGCCACAAGGTCAGCAGCGTGGCGGTGGCGGACCCCTCGAAACCCATGCGAGGCAGGCCGAAGCGACCGAAGATCAGCCCGTAGTTCACCAGGCCGTTCAACACCGCCAGCGGCGGCGTCACCCGCAGCAGCAGCGTGCCGCCCTCGACCGCCGGCAGCAGGCTCCGCAGCAACCCCGTGCCGCCGATGAAGGCCGGCGTCGCCCAGAGCAGGATCCGCAGATAGCGCCCGACGTCGTGGGCCAGGGCGGCGGGCTCGCCGGCCAGCCGCATCAACGGCTCGGCGAAGGCGAACAGCACCATCAGTGGCACGCTGAACAGGGCGCCCAGCAGCAGGCCTGTGCCGTAGATCGCGGAGCTGTCTTCCGGGCGCCCCGCCCCCCGGGCCTGGGCCACCAGGACGCTGGCCGACGACAGCACGCTCTGGGCGATCACAACCAGGGTGAAGAACAGGTTCACCGCCAGCCCGCCGGCCGCCAGCGCGGCGCTGCCGAGCCGCCCCAGCAGGATGCTGTCCGTCAATCCCATCGCCATCTGCGCCAGCGCGGCGACGATCAGGGGAACCGCCAGCCGGACCAGGGCATCGCATTCATTGCGCATCATCATCGTCCGCCGCTTGTTCCCTCGCGTCCGATGACGCAAAACGCCTCCATGTCCCCGCCCGACCCGTCCTTTGCAGGGCCGTCCCTGTCCGGCGTTCCGTCCGGCACGCCCGTTCTCCTGCTGCATGACAGCCTGAGCCGGCGCACGGGGCCCTTCGCGCCGATCGATCCGGACCATGTGCGCGTTTATTATTGCGGCCCGACGGTCTACGACCTGGCGCATATCGGCAACCTGCGCGCCATGGTGTCGGCCGACCTGCTGGTGCGGCTGCTGCGGCGGCTGTACCCCCGCGTCACCTTCGTGCGCAACATCACGGACGTGGACGACAAGATCAATGCCCGCGCCGCGGAGCTGGGTATCCCGATCGAGGTGTTGACCGCGCGCACCACGGCCGATTTCCACGCCGATCTCACCGCGGTCGGCATCCTGCCGCCGGACGTCGAGCCGCGCGCGACGCACCACGTGGCGGAGATGGTGGCGTTGATCGGGCGTCTGATCGACAGCGGCCACGCCTATGCGCCGGACGGCGCCGGTGCCGGACACGTGCTGTTCTCCGTGCGCGACTTCAGCGGCTACGGCGCGCTCAGCGGGCGGGATCCGGACGCGCTGCTGGCGGGCGCGCGCGTGGAGATCGCCCCCTACAAGCGCGACCCGGGCGATTTCGTGCTGTGGAAGCCGAGCGAGCCCGGGCTGCCCGGCTGGGCCAGTCCCTGGGGTCGCGGACGGCCCGGCTGGCATATCGAATGCTCGGCCATGGCGCACCGCTATCTCGGCGAAAGCTTCGACATCCATGGCGGCGGCAGCGACCTGCTGTTTCCCCACCACGAGAACGAGCGCGCGCAGAGCCTGTGCGGCTGGCCGGGCAGCCATTTCGCCAATGTCTGGCTGCACAACGCCATGCTGCTGGTGGACGGCGAGAAGATGTCCAAGAGCCTGGGCAACTTCCTCACCGTGCGCGACGTGCTGGCGGAAGCGCCGGGCGAGGCGCTGCGCCTGCTGCTGCTGGGCACGCATTACCGCTCCGCCCTGAACTTCACCCGCGAGGCGCTGGCGGAGGCGAAGCGGACGCTGGACCGGTTCTACCGTGCCCTGGCGCGGGCCGGATCGCCCGCGGCGTCCGGCGTGCCGCCCGCCGTGACGGCCTGCCTCTGCCAGGACCTCAACGCGCCCGGCGCCATCGCCGTGATGCATGCGCTGGCCGATGCGGCGCTGGCCGGCGATGCCGGGGCGGGGGCGTCGCTGCGTGCGGCAGGCGCGCTGCTGGGGCTGCTGGGTGTCGAGCCGGACGCGTGGTTCCGGGGTGGCGGCGAAGCCGAGCCGGATATCGAGGCGGCGATCTCGGAACGGCTGGCGGCCCGCAAGGCGCGGGACTTCGCGCGGGCGGACGCCATCCGCGCCGACCTGCTCGCGCGCGGCATCGTGCTGGAAGACGGCGCCGGGGGCACGACATGGCGGCGCGCATGAGCGGCCTGACGGCACCCGCCGCGCGGGGAGCGGGAAGGGCCTCGTCCGCTCGCGGGCGGAGCACGGCCCAATGACCGGCCGGGACGGCGGCGCCGATCTCCGACCCGAGGGCAACACCCCCGTGGTGATCCTGGTGCGGCCGCAGCTGGCGGAGAACGTGGGCACCACCGCGAGGGCCATGGCCAATGGCGGCCTGTTCCATCTGCGGCTGGTGGCGCCCCGGGATGGCTGGCCGCAGGAGCGCGCCTGGCGCTCCGCGTCCGGGGCGGACCGCATCCTGGACGCGGCCGCGGTGTTCGACACGGTGGACGCGGCGGTGGCGGACCTGCACCGGGTGTTCGCGACCTGTCCGCGTCCGCGCCACATCGTCAAGCCGGTGCTGACCGCGCGCGGGGCCGCGGCCGAGATGCGCGAGATCAGCACGCGGCCGTTGCGGTTCGGCGTGCTGTTCGGCCCGGAGCGGGCCGGGCTCGACAACGAGGACATGGCCCGCGCCGACGCGCTGATCCGCTATCCGCTCAATCCGGACTTCATGTCGCTCAACCTGAGCCAGGCCGTGATGATCATGGCCTATGAGTGGTGGATGGCGGCGGACGGCACCCCGCCCCGCGAGCTGATGACCAACGAGACCCATGTCGCCACCAAAGGCGAGCTGGAGAATTTCCTGGGCCATCTAGTGCGCGAGCTGGACGAGTGCGGCTTCCTGCGCAACGAGCAGAAACGTCCGGGAATGGTCCGCAACCTGCGCCATTTCTTCGAGCGCGGAGAGGTCACCGAACAGGAGCTGCGCACGCTGCACGGGGTGGTGACCGAGCTGGCGCACGGTCGGGGCGCCCGCCGGGGCAAGCGGGACGCCTGACGCGCAAGGAGGCGGCGACCCGTCCCAGCCCTCACCAGCCGTAATAGGGCCGGTAGCCGTACGGATGATGATAGTACGGGGAGGGCTCGTACACCACGCAGCCGCCCAGCGATAAGCCGGCCAGCGCGAGGGCGAGTGCCGCCACGGGCCGCAAGCGCCGGGACGGGCCGCGATGGCGTGCCGGTCGCGCGGCCGGCGCGGTTGAGCTGTAGGTGTCCATGGAAGTGCCCTTCTGCTGGTCCGGCCATGTCGTGGCAGGCGGCCGGTTCGAACAGCAGAACGCCGGGTTCGTGGCGGGGCGGGGGCGCCGCTGTATCGAAATGCAAGCCGCGGCCCGGGGCGCCGGTGGGCGGGATCGTTGACTCGGCGCCTGCCTGCTTCTATAGGCCCCGCACTGCCGGGAACGTGGACGGAACCGGCCGTCGTGCCTTCGTGCGCGACGGTTCTCCGGGGTCGCGCCCGCCCCGACCCGATCCGGGTCGACGGCCTACCGGTGCAACAAGCGATCCGAGCGTGACGCAGCCCGAACCGGCGCGTGGCCCGGCGCACAGAACCGTAAGGAGCGCATGCCGTGAGCAAGCGTCTCGAAAGCAAGTACAAGATCAACCGCCGCCTCGGCGTGAACCTCTGGGGCCGCGCGAAGTCCCCGGTCAACAAGCGCGAATACGGCCCCGGCCAGCACGGCCAGCGCCGCAAGCAGAAGCCGTCGGACTTCTCCGTGCAGCTGATGGCCAAGCAGAAGCTCAAGGGCTACTACGGCAACATCAGCGAGAAGCAGTTCCGCAAGTACTACGAGGAGGCCGTGCGCCGTAAGGGCGACACCTCCGAGAACCTGATCGACCTGCTCGAGCGCCGGCTGGATGCGGTGATCTACCGCATGAAGTTCGCCATCACCCCGTTCGCGTCGCGCCAGTTCGTGTCGCACGGCCACGTGGTGGTGAACGGCCGCAAGGTGAACATCCCCTCGTTCCTGGTGCGCGACGGCGACGTCATCGAGGTTCGCGAGAAGAGCAAGCAGCTCGCCGTCGTGCTTGACGCCGTGCAGAGCGGCGAGCGCGACGTGCCGGAATACATCGAGGCGGACCACCGCGCCATGAAGGGCCGCTTCGTGCGCTCGCCGAAGCTGTCCGACGTGCCGTATCCGGTGTCGATGGAACCGAACCTGGTGGTCGAGTTCTACTCGCGCTGACCCGGTTTCTTCTGTCGTGACGGGGGGACCTTCGGGTCCCCCTTTGTTTTTGCCGCCCTCCGTCCTTCCAACTGCAACGATTCCCTGGGTTGCAAGGTCCCGCCCCGAAGGCGGACCTTGGCGGGGTCCAGGGGTGGAGCCCCTGGCATGTCCGACCTGCAAGCCGAGATCTCCCGTCGCCGCACCTTCGCGATCATCTCGCATCCGGACGCCGGCAAGACCACGCTGACCGAGCGGCTGCTGCGGGCCGGCGGCGCCATCCAGCTTGCCGGCAACGTCCGCGCCAAGGGCGAGCGCCGTCGCACCCGGTCCGACTGGATGAGCATCGAGCGCGAGCGCGGCATCTCCGTCGTCACCTCCGTGATGACCTTCGAGTACGGCGGTTGCGTGTTCAACCTGCTCGATACGCCGGGCCACGAGGATTTCTCCGAGGATACCTACCGGACGCTGACGGCGGTGGATTCGGCGGTGATGGTGATCGACGCCGCCAAGGGCATCGAGGACCGGACGCGCAAGCTGTTCGAGATCTGCCGGCTGCGCGACATCCCGATCCTGACCTTCATCAACAAGATGGACCGCGAGGCACAGGACCCGTTCGCCCTGCTGGACGAGGTGTCGTCCGCGCTGGCGCTGGACACCGCGCCCGCCACCTGGCCGGTGGGCCGGGCCGCCACCTTCGCCGGCACCTACGACCTGCGCGAGCGGCGCCTGCGTGTGGCCGAGGAGCTGCCCCAGTCCGATCCGCGCATGGTGGCGCTCGGCGAGGAGCTGGAGCTGGTGCAGGCGGCGCTGCCCGAGTTCGACAAGGAAAGCTTCGATGCCGGGCATCTGACCCCGGTGTTCTTCGGCTCGGCGATGCGCGAGATCGGGGTCACCGACCTGCTGGACGCGCTGGTGAGCTTCGGGCCGCCACCCCGGGCGCAGGAAACCGATACCCGCACCGTCCATGCCGACGAGCAGGCGATGACCGCGCTGGTCTTCAAGATCCAGGCGAACATGGATCCCAACCATCGGGACCGCATGGCCTTTGCCCGCATCTGCTCCGGGCGGCTCCAGCGCGGCATGCGGCTGCGCCACGTGCGGACCGAGAAGCAGTTCGCGCTGCACACCCCGCAATTCTTCTTCGCCCGCGACCGCCAGCTCGCCGAGGAAGCCTTCGCCGGCGACGTGGTGGGCATCCCCAACCATGGCACGCTCCGTATCGGCGACACGCTGACCGACGGCGAATCGCTCCGCTTCACGGGCGTGCCTCATTTCGCTCCCGAGATCCTGCGCCGGGTGCGGCTCGACGACGCCATGAAGGCCAAGAAGCTCCGGCAGGCGCTGCACGAACTGGCCGAGGAGGGGGTGGTGCAGCTGTTCCGGCCCCAGGACGGCAGCCCCGCCATCGTGGGCGTGGTCGGCACCCTCCAGCTCGATGTGTTGCAGGCCCGTCTGGCCGCGGAATACGGCGTGGCGATCGGGTTCGAGGCGGTACCCTATTCCCTGGCGCGCTGGATCGAGGGAGAGAAGAACGCCGTCGCCGGCTTCGCTGCCAGCAACCGGTCGGCGATGGCCGACGACCTGGATGGCGATCCGGTGTTTCTGGCCGGGTCGGCCTTCATGATGCGGCGCGCGGCCGAAATGAACACCGGCCTGTCGTTCCGCGACACCAAGCAGATCGGCGTCCTCACGACGACGTGATAATGAGATTTTTACGCTGATTTAACGTTCGGGTTCTAGGTCGGATCCCCAGACGCAGCCTCCGCTGTCGGGGATCGAACCATGGACCTGTCGACCATCATGCCCGCCACCATCACCAAGGCGGATTCCGTTTCGGCGACGTCCGGCGACACGGTGGCGTTGTTTCCGAACCTCCAGGTCACCAACGGCGACAACTCGGTGCTTTCCGTGAGCCTGATGCTGGATAAGGGCGAGGGCAGCCTGTCGGTGGTGGATCTGCCGGCCGCGATCGGCGCGAGCGTCACCAACGGCATCTATCTCAGCTTGTCCGGCGATGCCGCCACGGTCACCGCCGCGCTGGAGAAGGTCAAGCTCGTCACCCCCAGCGGCCTCACCGGCCCGGTTTCGGGCAAATACACCCTCATCGTCACCAACAGCGCGAGGCTGAGCGTGGCGAGCGGCACCATCTCGATCGCCGCGGCCGGCAACACCGTGGCGGGCGGTTCAGGCGGCGGCGTCACCACCGGTGGCGGTTCTTCGGGCGGCGGTTCCACCGGAAGCGGCTCGTCCGGCAGCGGCTCGGGCGGGAGCGGGTCGAGCGGTGGCTCGCCTTCTCTGCCGATCGTGCTGCCGATCCCGACCGGCGGCGGCGGATCCTCCGGTGGCACCACGGTGGGTGGGGGCTCGTCAGGCACGGGCTCCGGCGGCACCACGACCGGCGGCGGTTCTGGTGGCACCACCACGGGTGGCGGTGGCTCCGTCACCCAGCCGATCACCACCGTTGGGGGAGGCTCCTCCGGTGGAACGACGGTTGGTGGAGGCTCATCGAGCCCCACGACGGGTGGCGGCTCTTCTGGCAGCGGGAGCGGTGGCACGACGACCACGCCGGTGGGTCACGTGGATCCCGGCTACATCACGTTGTCGGACGGCGCCTACGCGGTGAGCAACGACGCGTCGGCGCGTGCGGTGATTTCGGGTGGTT
>JAMZEJ010000012.1 GCA_024508355.1 Rhizosaccharibacter radicis | reverse complement strand
AGCGTCGTTCAATATCAACGTTCCATCCGACGGATACATGCTTCCGTCTGTCGGCTCGGTAGTAACCTCTGCTTCAACACTGCATCTACAAGGTATGGCAGACCCAGGACAGACGCTCACAATTACTGCATCTGGTTCGGATAAGACGCTTGTTGTTGGTACGGCGAAGGCGAATGGACACGGTATGTGGAGTCTCGACTCCAGCAACGTCCTGACCTCTGGCTACTATAAAATATCAGCATCTACAACAGACGCTTTTGGGAGGATTGTCTCTTCAGTCGCAACGCAGGAATTCATTGTTGATGAACAACATATCAAAATCGATCCAAAAACAGACCAAGTAATAGAGCTATCGACCTTCTCGCAAAAAAACATGTCGTTTATTATTGACAATAGTGTGCTATCAGCTGGCCAAGGAGACAGTATCCATGAATATGGAACAGGAAACACCATCGTTATGGCAGAAAATTCCAATATAACGTACGACAATGAAAATCCTTTCGGCTTCGACTATTTCGACATTAGCAATTGCCTCAAGATGGCTGGATGGGATGGGAGAGCGTCTAGCATGGGTCAATACATCAGCACTAGCATCCCCGCTGGATCTTCGTCTACAGTAATAAAAATCAGCGATGGCTCTTCCGGAGGCTCAAGCATAACGTTCAACGGTATCACTGACATGAACGCAGACACATTTATTCGTCATTGCATACTTCATCAATCGTAAAGCCTGTTTTAGCGATCCCATGCCGTCTGTCCCCATCTTCTCCTGAGGTGAACCGCCTGGCGGGGCGGAAGGGTGGGAGGGATGTGGACAGCACGGCACCGGACGCGCCAAAAGGCGCGCCTGAAGCAGATGGTCTCGAACGTTGCTGTGTGTGCGGTAGCCGCTTGGCTGGAACGAGCTGACCCGCCGAACAGCTGCAGCCTGACGCCATCACTGCCCGTGGTGCGGGTGATTGGGTGGCATCTGCGGGTCGGAGACTGGCTGGCGGTCGCGGTCGTGCTCCGCTGATTTCAGGAAAGTGACACTTTACCCGCTCTCAACGATGGCAAGGCAGCCTGACCTAGTCCGCGCGCTATCATCTTCGACGGCGCATTCACTGCCGAACGCTGCCTCGCATGGTCCGACGGGCACGGTATACGCCACGAGATCGTAACCCGTCCGCTCGGTCAGATGGGGTTCGCCGTGCTGCCGCGACGCTGGGGGGTTGAACGCCGCTTCGGCTGGCTGACGTATTAGGACGGCCAGCTCCGCGACCGCGGTCGTCGCCTGGACGTCGCAGAAGCGCGCATCGCATGCGCCGCCGTCCTCGCCACCACCGAAGCCCTCATCAACTCAGCCTAGACGCGCTTATACGGGATCTGACAGCGTCTGACTGCAGCACGTCCTAGCTATAGGCGATCAATGGATCCCGCCACGTGGCCGATTCCGGCGAACGGGCGGGGCGGTTGGGGGGCGGGGCGCAGGCGACCACCAGGGTCTGGCCTCGGGCGCCAGGCGGAGGATCGTCGTCTCGTTCTCGGCCACGATGGAGTGGCCCACCGTTAGGAACCGCGTCGGAGACATGCTCCGGTAGGTACTCGTGTTGGGAATGATTTGGTCGCCGGCACTGTGGCGCCGGGCGACCTGCTCCACCTTCCCGACGATCGGGTCGGAGAAGGCGCCCTCAGCGATGCTCACCCTTAAGGTCGAGAACGGCACGGGCCGGCTGGCGCTCTACGGCAGCCTGGACGTCACCCGTGACCAGCAGGGACTGGCGCATCCTAGGGCGCTGCCGCATACAATCGCAGCGCCAGAGAAGCCGAAGACGGTGAAGAATCTGTTCGCCCGACCTTGCAGTTGAGTCCTGAGATAGAGGATCGGACTCCTCAGCCTGCCTTTCTGCGGCCGCGTTTTGGCGTCGATGCCTCGTCCTGCGCTGCGTCGATGTCGGGCTCAGCCTCCACTCCGGTGGTCTCCGCAGTTCCGACCCCCTTGCGTCCCAACCCAATTTCGCGGGCGAGGGCGCTCCGTGTTGCCGCGTAATTCGGTGCCACCATGGGATAGTCTGACGGCAGCCCCCAGCGGGCCCGATACGCGTCTGGCATCATGCCGTAGGCGCTCTGCAAATGCCTCTTGAGCATCTTCAGCTTCTTGCCGTCCTCAAGGCACACAATGTAATCTGGGAACACAGACCTCTTGATCGGAGCCGCAGGGGTGGGCTTCTCCGGCTCACTACGTCCGGCGTCCCTACGTCGGCCAGGGCCTAGTGCACCTGTTTAATAAGTGTCGGCAAGGATCCCGCCTCTACCGTGTTGTTCGAACAATGTGCGCTAACGATCTGGGCGGTCAGCCTGAGAACAGCGGGAGCAGTGTCGGTCATAACGCTCTTCTAACTTAATGTTGTTCGAGAATCTAGCAACTGTGATGTTCTTGAGAGGCCAAGCCGGCGATCTGACGACAGGTTAATTTTCTTCTTGATAGTACGCTCCTTGGGTGTCCTCTGATGTTACGAAAAGAGTTTCATCCACTCATTTTAGACAGTACCCCCCTTGGCAGAAAATAGCAGGCACCCGTCTCGTCCGGGTGGGTCGATCGCCTCCGGAGAGGACGCACTCCGGCACGCGCTCGATCGCCTCGGCTCACCCCAGCACCAGCTCACAGCGCAGAGCATGGCGGGACGGACGGCACCGCTCCAGGCCGATAGTCCACGACCCCGTCATCGCTTTGCACGTGACGGCGAGGTTCAGGTAGAGGGCAATCCGAAAGGCGCCCATCGCGAGGCGGGCGGCACGGCTACAGAGCTTGCGACAGAGGTGCAGGCACAGCTCAAGGCAGAGCGTCAGGCCCTTGCAACCGCTGCCGCGGACTCGCGGGACGTCCTTAGCAGGATCCCGCAGCTGGAAATACGGCTGGCGCACCTGCAGATGAGCTTGGTGGAAGCCACGCGGCAGCAACCGCCGCAGCTGAAATGTCCGAAATGTAAGTTTGGCATCCTTCTGATAGCGCCTGAAGCTACGCCCGCTGTGCCCCGAGCGGCGCGAGGTCGTCCGCGCAAGTAGCGTCCTACCCCGCCGCAATTTCCCAAGCAGATGCTGGTAAGGTGGTGGGAATGTCGGCACGCGATCAAGGCCGAACCACCGGCGCGTTTGGTCAACTTAGATTGTCGGTCGCGACGTAGTTCTGAAGTATAAAGCTCGATACGTAGCCCCGGCCCTGTTGGACTCGGACCCTTTACGGCGCGAGCCTGACGTGATTCGACGGCATTCGGAGGGTCCAGGATGCCGAAGCCACCGATGTTGTCTGACGCGCAGATGCGCCGCCTTGAGCCACTCTTCCCGGTGCAGCGTGGGCTGCGGCGGGTAGACGACCGGCGGGTGATCAGCGGCATCATCTACGTGATCCGCTATGGCTTGCAGTGGAAGGACGCCCCACTTGGCTACGGCCCGCCCAAGACCCTCTACAACCGCTTCATCCGGTGGAGCCGGCTCGGCGTATTCGCGCGCATCTTCGCCGCTCTGGCGGCCAAGGGCGGCGCGCCCGAACGGTTGATGATCGACGCCACCCATCTCAAAGCGCACCGCACGGCGGCAAGCCTACTGCAAAAGGGGGTTCTCGACATATCGGCCGGACCAAAGGCGGCCTGAACTCCAAGCTGCACGCCGCTTGCGACGGGCAGCGCAGATCTGTGGCCCTGCTACTGCCAGAGGGGCAGCGCAGCGATCATCACGGTGCCGCCCTGCTGCTGCCCATCCTGCCGCGGGCACGCGAGCTGCTCGGCGACCGCGGCTACGACAGCAACTGGTTCCGCGCCTCACTGGCAGAGCGTGGCATCACCCCGTGCATTCCCTCCACGCGGTCACGCAAACTGCCTCTGCCCTACGATCGGACGCTCTACCGCCAGCGCCACCGCATCGAGAACATGTTCGGCGGCCTGAAGGACTGGCGCCGCATCGCAACCCGCTACGACCGTTGCGCCCACACCTTCTTCTCGGCCATTTGCATCGCCGCCACCGTCACCTTCTGGCTGTGAAATAAAGTCCTGAGCATAAGCCTTGTGGCCCAGCCCCGCCAAAAACGGCGCCAGCCATGCATCGAGATCAATCCGCCAATCGCCATTCATCGCCAGCTCCCGCCATAGCCGGTCTCCTACGAATCAGCGATCAACCTCGAAGGGAATCCCTCTTCCAAACTCTCTGCCAAAGTGGTGCTAGATCGGCTGTTGCCTTTCTCAGGTCGATGGTAAGTTCACCCAAAGCGCCTGTCAGCGTCCTATTTTAAGAGCACGTAGCGACATAGGCTTCCCCTGTCCCACGCGCGATGTTCGCCCTACAGGTGCCACCCCAGAGTTACAAGGTTCCGGAACCATTCACGGTAAACGTTCGGCGATCGGCCGAGGCAGCGTCCGCTATCCCCATCCTTGCGGAACCAATCAAAAGCCGAGACAGAACCGGCGTGCGGACGCTGATGGAGCATGGCGCTGCTTGTTCCTGACGACCTTTGGACGGTGATCGAACCGCCGCCGCCTGAGATGCCTAAGCCGAAAGGCGGGCGACAGCGAGCGCCGGATCGTTCCGCCCTGGCTAGCGGCGGCTGAGCGAGTGGCATGCCGCCGGGATCTGGAGACGGCTGCATCGCGTGCTGCTGCAGCGCCTGCACGATGCAGGCGCCCTACACTGGCATCGTGCGGCGTTGGCCAGCGTGAGTCTACACGCCAAAATGGGGGCGAGGAGGTTGACCTTAACCCGATAGATCGCGGCAGGCCGGGCGCGAAGCGTCATCTTGTCGCCGACGCCCTGGGCACACCGCTCGGCATCATGCTGAGCGGCGCCAACCGCAATGACAGCCGCATGCTGGCGCCCACGCTGGATGCGGTACCTGGCGTTCGGGCTAGCCATCGTAGACGTCGTGGCGTCCTCCGGCTAAGCTGCATGCGGATAAGGCCTGCGACCCCGACGCTGCCGCCGCGACCGCGGCATCCAGCCCCGCATTGTCCGGCGTGGCGTCGAGGGCAGCGCCCGCCTCGGGCGTCACCGTTGGGTTGTTGAGCGCACCTTCGCCTTGTTGGCGCGGTTCAGCCGCCTGCCCGAGTGCTACGAACGCCGCACTGACCTGCATCTCGCCTTGACCTCGCTCGCCTGTGCCGTCATCTGCTTGCGCTAGATCAGGCGATTTTATCCGTAGCGCATAGGGTTATAGTCTGATTGCCAGAGCCGCCGAATATCGTCGTGGTGCAGTTGGTCACCATGACGTTCTGCACCTTCTTCGCGATCCACTTCCAGACTGCCAGTCGCCGACACTCTGGATGGTGGTGACACCACCAGTCGCCTGTAGTTGCCGTGGATCGCGGTGGTCTCTGCGCCAGACAGAATGACGGTGTCGCTCCCCACCAGAAGAAAGCGCTTCCGAGCCAGCCCAAACATGGTCGCCGCCGGTGCTTTCCGACCGTGGTCGACCCCATTGCGGGCGCGTCGTTGGCACGACGGTGGCCTCACCGCCGGTGGAGTGCAAGTTCGAGGCGCCACTGAAAACCACCGTGTCGCTCTAGCCATCGGTCACGCCAGTTTGCGTTGTGCCCGCCATGCCCGAGACAGCGACCTCACTGAGATCGGTACTCGCCTCGCCCCGGATATCGACCGCGCCCACTTGGCCTGCCGTAGCCCCCGAAACCAGGTGGCTGTTGTGGGAAGATCCTGTCCCGATACCGGTCCCAACAGCGAGATCCTGCGTAGCCGATCGCCGCTCCGGCGGCGAGGCCATAGAAGCTGAACGCTGTGGGGTGCTGATCTCGGCTATAGGCGTCCTGTCGCGCCATCCCGGGAGGCGTCCAACCTCCGATACAAGGCGTTCACGAGCAACTCGGCCAGTGCGATGTCTCCCCGCGCGTTGGCCGTGTCCAGCTGATCGAACAAGGTTTGCGTGTCACAGGCCGTCCAGTTAATGACACAGCTGGAGACGGGCGCCTTATCGGCATGCTGGGAGATCACGTTGCCTCGCGACAGTTCAGGTAGCCTCGCGCGCATCATGCCAGGATATGGGTTAAGCACTGGTCAACCGCGTTGCCACCGGCAAGGATCCGGCGAGGAGCGTCCATCCCTCCCGGCCGTCGCGTGCGCGGTGGCGATGGCTCGCGTCAGCTGCGTCACCCCGCAGCGGTGGTGAGAACCCGGATCGGCGCATCACTCCTGCCGCATTGATCTCAAGACACGCACAAGCGCGATAATCATCCAAAGCGTTGTTCAAATCGAAACGAGTCTCTCGAACCACTTGATGGTTCAAGTGTTTGCGAAGCGATGCGCCTCAACTGGATTTTGTTCTCGCTTGCTGAGGGTCTTACTAAATTTCATAAGTGGGACATGCACGAGCGGCCATCAGCAGCTAAGGTGGGCTCAAGAGCAAGGGTTAAGGAACGGGATGGTTCGCAACGGCACGGCAGTGGATCAGGATGTTGGACGGCAGATCCAGATCTGCCGCCTGTTCCAGAGATTCGACCGGACCCATCTTGCTGAGCGCTTACAGGTCGATCCCGGCCTGATCGATCGCTGGGAACAAGGACAGGAACGCATCCCACCGGCGATGCTGATTCGACTGGCAGAAGTGCTTCGCGTACGACCCAGCCAGCTGTTCGCGCTGGCATTGTCCGACAGCGAGGAAGCCGGATTCGAGAAAGGGCGCTAGATCAGCTACCGCTTGCGTGGCGCTGATCCAACTCGTGATACAGCTTCTCGATCAGGTGGCAGGCATGCTGCCTGTCACCTCTACCCTCCGCCTGATCCAATTGTTTGAGCAGCAGCAGCAGATCGGCATCGCCGGGTGATCGGGTGTCAGAGGCGCACAACGGAGCATCCTATAAGTCTTCCGGATCACCCGGCGTACAAGCTGGTGTGGAACGAAACATGACGTTTGTCAGCGCCAACTGTCAATTGGTTAGTCGGGCCGCTGCCGCGTCTATTTCTGGATACAGGCCGAACCGCTCCAACCGCACAATTGTGCAAGGATGGCTGGGCAAGCAGAAGATTTTCGGAAATCAGCCCACAGCAACGGACATTGCCAGTTGATGACGATGTCTGTCAGCCCAGGTCTGCCTCGTCCAGCGGATAGCTAGCGACGCAACATCATGACGTGGGCGCCGGCAGCGTGACCCGCGACGCCCGATCGCATCGCCCCATCACAGCTGTCGTAGATCGCCGAGATCAGCGTCTCAGCGACCACCCGATCGTCTGCCGCGACTGCAGCGTCCAGTTGAACCAGCAACACGTTCAGGGGCGTGTCCGACCCGACGCTCTGCTGAGCAACAAGCGATACCTCGTAGCCATGGGTAACCTGGTCGATCCCAGCATCCAGAACCAACATCGATCTTCGTCCAGTGTGATGGCGTTGAAGCAAAGCGTTCCCGATGATCATCGAATTCAGTTTCACGATCCAGTGACGTTTCGACACTAAGCCGTTTGACGACCAGCCCGGTGAGCGGGCTGTTGCTCAATTCACACGGTCGACAATATACGATATGCGAGTTGTAACATCTAACCATCTGGTCAGGAAAGGAATCCTACTTTCGGGACGCTAGCACCGATAAGCTGTGGATAAAGAATCCGATCCGCTTCGGAAACTATCGCTTGAGTAACAGTGCAGCCGGTGGTCGCACTCGCATGCAGGCCTGGGGGGATGCCTATCCAAAGAATGCACGGTCCATACCGGGCAGTATGGCCACGATGGCAGAGCGTCATACTTGCGCCTAGCACTACTCTGGCACTTTCAAGGATTGGTGTGATTTGAGGGCGTGACCGCAGTGAGGACAGTGCTGGCATGGCGGCCTGAGGATGCGATCAAGGATGGCCTGGCGGATCGCCGGCAGGCTGGGCTGGGGCGGCGGACCGGTGATGGTTTTTTTCCGGCCTGCCGCCTTGAGGCGGCAGGACTGGAGAAACGCGTAAGCCATCATGCCGAGCAGGGCATGTCGGTGCAGCCCGACCCGGGATTGGCCCTCGAAGTGATCGAAACCCAGTTCCTCCTTCAGCTGCTAATGGGCCTGTTCGCAGACCCACCGCGCCTTGATGGACCGGGCGAGATCCTTGAGCGGCGTCTCGGACAGAAAGCTGGGCAGATAGTATTTCCGCTCTCCGGTGCTGCGACGCTCACCGACCAGCCAGGCCGCCTCGCCCGGCATGTGCTGCGATCCCATCGGGCGTCTGGCAGTTGGCGTTCTTGCCGAGGGTCGAGGGGTATTGTGGGGCAACGCCCACCGAGGCAGAGCCCTTCTTAGGCAGGGCCGTGTCGTCGATGATCAGGAACGACCGTGGCCCGCCGACCAGGCGATTGCCATGATCCCATGGGGCGGCCTCGAGCGGCGCGCTGTCCCAGACCCCGGCGCTGACGAAGTGATGCAGCCGGTCGTAGGGATCTCGCCCGTGCGCGCCGTCATCGGCTGGATGCTCTTGCGATCGCCCGGCCCGATCAGACCCGCGATATAAGCCGGACACATGCTGCGCTGAGCCTTGTGGCCCAGCCCCGCCAAAAACGGCGCCAGCCATGCATCGAGATCAACCCGCCAATCGCCATTCATCGCCAGCTCCCGCCATAGCCGGTCTCCTATGAATCAGCGATCAACTTCGAAGGGAATCCCTCTTCCAAACTCTCCGCCAAAGTGGCGCTAGGTCAATTTCCCGGCTGATACGCTCTTCTATCTAATCGTCGAGCTGCCGGTCGCGATGCTTGGCGTCCTGATGGACGGCCTTGTCGTGCTTCTGCTCCGAGTGCCTACTGTCGAGGAGCGGTATCGCGAAATATCGCAGGCCTATGGCTGCCTCGCCGCGAATAGGCGCGCGACCCGGCGGCACTTGCTCCCGCGACGCTGTCCACGTTGCGGCTGCTTCCAAGAAGGGTGGCTGGGCGTCGTCCCGCGTGTAGAAGATTTCACCGTTGAGCAGCTCGTCCCGGAGCCGGGCCGACGTCGCCGTTCTCCCACGGTGGGCCAGAAGCCATGTAGGCGGTCTTGGCACCGACAACTGTGATCCAGGTCCGGATCGCCTTGGCGACAAAGTTTGAGCCATCGTTTGAACAAACATGGTCCGGCACGCCGACGTTCAGCATCTGGACCTTCCGGCCGTAGCCGCATGCACGAGCCATCGTTGAACCAGAGGCGGCACCGTTTCGGCTATCTTGCCGGAGCCTCGAACCCCTCCCGCCGCCAGATCCGCTCGACCCGCTTCAGGTTCACCGTCCAGCCGGCGGCCCGGCGCATCGCGGTAATCCGCCGATAGCTGTAGCGGTCGTACTGGATGGCGAGCGCGACGACGTCGGTCACAAGAGCCGCCTCGTCGTCCGTGATCGCGGGAGCCTTGCGCTGCGTCGAGCGATGCTGGCCGAGCACACGGCATGCCATGCGCCCGGACAAGCCGAGCGCGGCGACCACATGCTCGACCCAAGCGTGGGGCGGGTGGAGCTCACCAGCTTCCCGAGGCGGCCTCGTGCAGGATCAGCTTCTCAAGTGTGAGGTCCGAGACAGCCCGACGCAGCCGCGCGTTCTCGGCCTCCAGCTCTTTTCAGCCGCTTCACCTGATCGCCCTTGAGGCCGCCATACGCCAGGCGCCGGCGATGATACGTCACCTCGGTCACCCCGATCGATCGGATGGCCTCCGCGACCGTCTGGTCCTGCGCCGTCAGCAGCTCAACCTGCCGCGGCTTCGTGACAATCCCGTCCGGCTTGTGCCGCGTCCTGGACATCGAACCGTCCTTCACCCGGCTCGAACCCATACCTTAGGGAGAACCACTTCTCAGAGTTAGGCGACAGGAGCCTAATTATTGATAATCGTTTGTGACCGATACATTCGGTGAGTATTGTTTATAGGTGGAGCCATATCCGTGGACTTGCCCATCGTAGGGTAAGATGAAGTTGCCGTTTACCTTACCAGATTCAATATACCGCAGGTAAATCGGATAGTGCGTATCGCCGACAGCACCTCTGGTGAACCTGCCATATAGAAAGAATCTGTTTCCGGACACGTCGATATCATGCCCGTCCATGAATGCACCAATATATTTGGAACCATCTCTTTCTGTGCCTATCATCACATTGCTGCTACTATCATTAATAAAAGTGTTGTTCCTTATTTGGATGTTGTTAGGGGAAGAGCCTTCTCCGAAATTAAAACTAGGTCCGATTGCGACTGCAGGCCCGACTGTATCGAATATCATGGAGTTGGTTATCAATGTGGGTGAGGCTTTGCTATAGATTCCTGATGAATGGAACCCTTGTATGGCACAATTGTTGACCTTGAGGCTGCCCACGCCAGCTAAGTCAATGAGACGGTCGGCGATGTCCTCTCTTGAAACGCTTGTACTATTGACGGTCAGCCTGACATCTACTGGACGATCCAACTGCAAAGTACATACCTGCCCCGCGACATCAGGGCCGCAAGCGACGGATGTGATCTTCGCTCTGGATCTTTCATACTGACTTCCAGGTGTCCAGTCCCAAATCGAGACGGTATCTCCCGGGGCGTAAATAGCTGATGCTCTATCGACGTTGATCGTCGTGCTATTCGCTTTGGAAACTATCTTCGCGTATTGCGCACCAGTGTTTATAACGTCGTCCCAGACCTTGATTAATGTGGAGTTTTCGAAATCTAGGTCCCATTTGTTGTTTGCGCTCCACATGCCAGAATACCCCGCAACAAATTCGCCGGAGCCATCAGGAACTGAAAGGGTCACATTTTTGATTAAAAATTTTCCATTGTTGTACTTCGCATAAAAGAGACCGTCGCTACCTTCAGGGTAGTACTCAGAATTGCTTATGGTAAAACCATTATTGACGCTCAGGTATAAAGCAGAGCTATGGTTTGTCTGATCCCACACTACCGCCGTAGCGCCGACGTAATTAGCCTGCGGGGTGGTATTGAGCCCTAGGCGCCACTTGCCATTTGCGATTCTTGTGCGTGATTGGACTACCGGAGGCCAGCATACCGATTCATATGCGGGCGCATAGTAGCTGCATGATGCCGAGTGATCACCCCAACTGCCAGAGGCTTCGTCGTTGAATACTAGCAGCTGATTGGCTTGCTGTATCCATTTTGAGTTGAGATCATCAAAACCTTTATTTACAGAAACAACTATTGAATTATTTGAAGCGTTCACGGACTCGACTTTTACTTGCGAGAACAACCTATGAGATTGTCTCATAGTAATATGATCGATAGTTGTGTTTGAGCTTCCCCATACTCTAATAAATCCTCGAGTCGGCACTGGATTTATTAGATATGTGCCGTTCTCTCCAACCATAGACAAATCCGAGGCCTGTGAAATAACGATTTGGGTGTTGTTGCCATCGCCGTCTGTGGGATCTAATAGATAACTTCCTCTCGGAATATAGACCGTGTTGCCTTTGCCGCTTGTGATAGCCGCATTCACCGCAGCTTGGATTGCTGGCTGATCGTTATGCTGACCGTCACCAACTGCGCCATAGTTCTTGACGTTGAACGTTCTCGCTCTGGCTTCTGTTAGTGAATATGTAACCATTGATGTAAAGAGTATTGTCGCTACGACACTTTGTTTCACGGCAATGATCCTAGTTACGGCGCGTTGAGTATCAGTCGCATTGATGAACAGTTCATCAATGCGAGACGCGGCTCAGGAACCCGTGCCAGGGTGGTTCCGCAACGACGTATTCGACTGATGACGATCCGGCTGGCCGGAGTGACCCGCTCACTGGCATGCCCCGTATCTGCGAATGCTCATTCGATCATAGAAAAGCAGCTCCGGGTGCCCACGTAGGCTGCGATGGCATCATCTCGATCCTCGACGCAGGTAGCCTGGATGTCGATGACGAGACCCCACCCGTCGGCGTCGACCAGCGGTTGGCGCTTGCGGCCCAGGATCTTATTGGAAGTGGCGCTAGATCGCTCTATAAAGAAGCGCGACATCTGAAAATGGGACAAGAAGGAAGGCATTAGCTTCCCATCTGGAAGGCGTCGGGTGTTCGGTAGCCTGACAACACGCCAGCGAAGCGGACTAGATGCGCCCATATGCGAGAGCCCGCGCTCTGACCCTGCACAGTCTGTTGGAGGGTGATTGCTACCATAAGGTGTGAACAACGATTGCAGAATTGCACGCTCGAGCTGTTAAAATGCTCAGATGTCCAAGACGGAGACGACAAGATGGCGGTCCGACGCTTCATCTACCACGATTAAAATCGTGCGTGTCTGCTGATCACCAGCACTATCAACCACACAGGGCGGCCAACGTACATGGTGCATCTTTGCGACGAGCACAGCAAACCGTTCTCGGAGCCATTGTTCGACCCTGCGCCCTTGCCTATAGCGCTCCGGAGGGCTGACGCTTGGGCGGCACGTCACGCTTGGCAAAGGTCATGGCCGATCCCGGTGATGGCCTAAATTGGGGACCTGATTAAGCCATTGATCCTGGTGTGATGCTCTAATTCTCTTCTCTCGCTGAGGGAGGTTGGAATGCGTGATCCGAAACCGCTCGAAGCTGCGGGCGCCGAGATTGTCATCCCCTCCAACGGCAGCCGCCGTCATGCCTACCCGCTCGATCGCACCGCCGATCGGCGGCGCGACGTCATCGAGCGCATGTTCTGCAGAATGAAGGACTGGCGACGCATCCCCGCGCGATACGATCGTCTCGCCGGAAACTACCTGTCAGCCGTAGCCAATCGTCGCGATCATCTATTTCTGGCTCACCTGATCGGGTCGGCAACCTAGCGATCATCGAAACGCCTTGCGCAGAGCTTCTTTCTCGGCAATCGCGGCACATCCCGCGATCCGCACTATCATCAGAGCAAACTCCGCTCTGTCTCAATCCGCCATTCCGGTTTGGGTCATAGTGCCCAGAACTTCAACTTGTTCTAGATGAAGATACCCCTTTGTAAGGATCTCAATACGGACAATTCGCCCCATCACGGGAGATGATAATATCCACACGAATGGATCCGCGTCGACGCCACCAAAGGAAATTGGATTATCTTGTCGGTGACTTGCAACGGTCAATCCGTCGTAGTCTCTGACGGTGATCAAAAATCTACTACATTGATCTTGCTGATCATCAGACCTATTAAATACGCGTATTCTATGTATATACGCTTCCTGCAATAAATCAACTTCCCACCATGCACCAAACTCAAGCTCGGTATGAAAGTTGAAGTCTCCACTTAATGATCCATTGGTCGTTTCGCCAGCCTCTCTCGTCGTCCACGGGTGTACCGAACTTTGATTCCCAATGCATCTCAAGGCTAAGTTGACAAGTCCATTCTCTGACTTGTCAGTATCATTTGGTCGCCAGAACCCGTTACGCGGCCAGACAGGGACGTGAGCAGCATTAGCCCGCGCCCTTTCTTTCATATCAACTATTCTCAGAATACATTCTCCTACCTTTGCAGGATCTGTTATTCTGAAGTTTGTATGAAATCCATTCCCTGCACCCATGTTATTGACAATGTTCGTATTTAGGGATAAATATATGGTTCTTGCTTCATTTATTGTATCTATTAGGCTGTAGCTAGACGGAATTGTACTTGTGGGCGAAATATTTAATATATCCTTTCCTGGTGCAAATATACTTGTGTATAGGGAAGATCCCATAAACGATATGAACGTTCTTTCGCTATACCATAGCGTCACTTGCTCCAACAAAGACATAGCTTCTGGAAATACTATTCTTACGCCGTTTCTTTCAAGAATATCGCAAATATCACTCTCGTTATAGATTTTTTGAACACCGCTATCCAACCGGACTTTAGAAAAATACACAGGAGTATTGTCTAGATCAGCAATCTTACTCTCCGCCGTGATCCTTTTTCCTAGATCATTCATTGACCTTGCGAAGACTTTATGGGCAAAGCATTCCTCCTGAAATGCAGGACCAGCCAATATAAGAGATCTAAATCGGGTTGGTTGGTCAAGACGCAGAAGCTGGCTCCTGTCGATACCAAGCGCGTCGATAATCGCTATAAACCATGCTTGCTTAAACCAATGCTCCAGAGGTTTTAGGGAATGAACTACGACTTTTGTTGACGGGTTAATTAGGCGATGGTTCCAGAACCTAGAGAGGCTTGAAAGGATAAAATGCCCGTAATGCTCGTGGAGCCACCCTCCGTACACACAGTCGGAGTCTTCCACTACAAGGCTCATTTCTTTAAGACTGTAAGGGGTCCAGATATTTCTATCCTCTTCAGAAGGAATAGCTCCCCTAAAGTACCAACTCTGTAGAATAAGCTTCTGTCCGTGATCGAATATACCTGCTCTTGAGCGAGGATCACCGAACGGTATATACATTGTGTCGTATAGCGTTAAGACGGGTGGATTGCTGTCAACAACTGTTGAGCCTCCCGAGAAACTTCTACACCTTGTAAATGGCGTCATCGTGTCGCTTCCGTCCGCCTAGGCTTGGATTGTCTGTCAGTGCTAAGGATTAATGCCTATGATATGGAGCGGTTCACCACTTCAGGGTCAAGTGACCGAACAATGGTACTATCGCTGAGCTCTTCTAGCCTCAGGACCCTTTACGGCGCGTGCCTGACGTGATTCGACGGCATCCGGAAGGTCCAGATGCCGAAGCTGCCGCTGTTGTCCGAGACGCAGATGCGCCGCCTGCGCCGGTTCTTTCCGGTGTCGCGCGGTCTGCGCCGGGTCGATGACCGGCGGGTGGTCAACGGCATCATCTACGTGATCCGGGACGGCCTGCAGTGGAAGGACGCCCCCCGGCGGTTGTGGGGCGCCCGGGACGCTCTACAACCGCGTCATCCGGTGGAGCCGCCTCGGCGTGTTCGGGCACATCTCTGCGGTCTTGGCCGCCAGCCCGGCATGCCGGAGCACCTGATGATCGACAGCACCCACCTCAAGGCGCACCGGACCGCAGCAAGCCTGCTGCAAAAGGGTGCCCTCGACATATCGGCCGCACCAGAGGGGGCCTGAACACCAAGCTCCACGCCGTCTGCGATAGGCACGGCAGGCCGGTCGCCATGCTGCTGACCGAGGGACAACGCAGCGACCACCACGGTGCGGCCCTACTGCTGCCCGTCCTGCCGCGGGCACGCGACCTGGTCGGCGACCGCGGCTACGACAGCACCTGGTTCCGGGCAATCCTGACAGAACGCGGCATTGTCGAGAAGATGCTGCTGGAACACGGCGTCATGGTGTCCTACGAGACCGTCCGGTGCTGGAGCCGCAAGTTCGGCCCAACCATCACCCGGACCCTCCGCCGCAAGGCGGCCCGGCAGGGCGATATCTGGCATCTCGACGAGGCCCGCATTGTCATCGGCGGCCGGCCGCACTGGCTCTGGCGCGCGGTGGATCAGGACGGATACGTGCTGGACGAGATCCTGCAGACCCGGCGCAACACCAAGGCCGCGAAGCGACTGCTCACCCGCCTGCTCAGGAAGCAGCGCGCAGCACCGCGGCGCATGATCACCGACAAGCTCCGCTCCTACGGAGCCGCACGACGAGCCATAATGCCCGCAGTGCGGCATCTGTCGCACAAGGGGCTGAACAACCGGGCGGAGAACAGTCACCTGCCGCTGCGTAAGCGAGAGCGGATCATGCAGCGCTTCCGCTCAACGGACAGCTGCCAGCGTTTCGTGTCCGTCTTCTCCGCCGTCCGCAACCTGTTCGTTCCGCCCGCTTCCACCAGCACCGCCCTCGGACGCCACATCCATCGGGTGCGGGCCTTCGCCCAATGGAACGCGGCCGCCACTCTCGAAGCCTGAAAACACGCGCTCGCAAGTGACGCCAGAACAGAAAAAGTTAACCTGACATCACCCGCGCTGCCAGAGCCCGCGCCGCCGTCACAACCAGCCCGTCTCCGCCTCCCTCTACCGCTTCCGGTTCGTAAGAGGAGCCCGCGTTGCGCTCGGGATCATGCAGAACGCCTGACCCGGCAAGATCCTATAGCGCAAACTGAAAATCGGGCACGAATTTTGACAGAACCAAGATGGGAGCGCCGCATCCGCCCTGCTTATTGGCCTTCCGGTTCGCTTCCGCCCGGGGCGGAGAACTCCAGCCCCTCGTACAGCTCGGTGAGCGGCAGCTCAATGCCGATCTCGGGCATGAGCAAGGTCGCATCCTCCGCCAGGACATGCCCTACCCAGTCTCCACCTGCACGGGCGAACACGGTGGCTCCAATCCGCTCCTGTTCCAGCATGACGTAGCGCTGGACCGATGGGATGGAGGCGTATTCCTGGTTCTTGGTGATGTGGTCCGTGCTGGCCGTGCTGCGGCTGAGCACCTCGAAGATCACCACAGGCTCAGGGACAGACGTTCCATCATTGGCTGGAACAGCGCAGGTCACCGCACCATCAGGGTACCGGCTCGTGCGAGCCGTCAGCACCTTGAGGTCGCTTCCGAAGAAGCGACATGGCTTGCCCCGGAGGCGGCTCCCAACTGCAATGGCCAAGTTGGTTTGGATCGTCGCGTGAGCCGCAGTCCCGCCTGTCATGGCGACCGGCTGGATGCCGTCGAACTCGTGACGGAGTTCCTGCCGCTCCTCCCAAGCGAGGAACGCATCCAGGTCCATGGGCTTGCGGAGGGCGACGTTCATGATGGGCAGCCTAGCACGGAGACGAGGAGGAAGGGCTCTCGTTTCTCTTCTTGGCGTCTGGCGAGGCGCCTAGCTTCCTTGGCCTGAACGAGCCCGCTCGGCCTCTGTTCCCACCAGGCTGATCACCTCGAAGCTGCCCGCCTGTTCCATGCCCAGCACCTGCTGCTTGGCGAGTTCCAGCCCGGCCAGGAAGTGACAAGCCAGCGCCGCCCGTCCCCTGACCCGCCGACGGCGCGAGGACGTTGTGGGAATGGGATTGGGGTTGGGGTCAGGGTCGATGTGCTCTGGGTGTGGTGCTGGGAGGGGCGCGTCCATGCCCACCCGCACCTCGTCCGGCAGCGTGTGCCCGAGCGACACCGGCCCTGCCGCTCCCTCCACCATCGCCCGGATGCGCGCGATCGCCACGTCCAGCGGCCAGGCCCGGAACAGCACGGGTCGGTAGAGGCCTGTTCCGTCTTCTGGCTGCCGGCGCGGTCCGCGCAGCACAAGCAGGCACGCCTCGAACAGCTCCAGCCTGGAACTCACCACTGGGCGTCCCGGCTCCGGTCGGCTCCAAACCTCCTGCCCGAGCTGTGGCCGTCGTTCCAGCCAGCGCCGAGCCGCCTGCATAGCCCCGAGCTCTGCCAGCCGCGCTTCGGCCTCCGCCGCCTGCTGCACAGCGCTTTCGGCCGCGGCAGCTGTGGCCGGGAACAGCAGCTGCGAGCGCAGCAGCAGCAGGCGCGCCGCGACGATCACCCAGTCCGCCCGGTGTTCCAGCGGCACGTGGTCGGCCATTGACCTGCCCCCGTAGAAGTGGGCCGTCGGTAATGTGAGATCGGCGGTATGGTTTGGAGGGTTGGGATGGCGAGCAAGCACCACAAGCTGGAGGAGATCGTGGCGAAGCTCCGGCAGGTCGAGGTCCTGGTTGGGCAGGGCAAGACGGTGGCGGAGGGTGCTAGAGCGGTTGGTGTGACGGAGGCGACGTACTATCGCTGGCGTGCCGAGTATGGGGGCCTGAAGCTGGACCAGGTACGCCGCCTGAAGCAGCTCGAGCAGGAGAATAGCCGGTTGCGGCGGGCGGTGTCGGACCTGACGCTGGAGAAGCTGATCCTCAAGGAAGCCGCCTCGGGAAACTACTGAGCGCTGCCCGTCGTCGAGCGGCCGTTGACCACGTGACGGCGGTGCTGGGCGTGCCTGAGCGCACGGCGTGCCGAGTGCTGGGGCAGCACCGCTCGACGCAGCGCAAGCGGCGTCGGATGGCCGACGACGAAGCAGCGCTGACCCAAGCCGTTGTTGAGCTGGCCAAGCAGTATGGCCGCTACGGCTACCGGCGGATCACGGCCCTGCTGCACGCCAAAGGCTGGGGATGCAACCACAAGCGGGTGGAACGGATCTGGCGCGCGGAGGGCCTCAAGGTGCCTGCTCGCCAGCCGAAACGCGGACGGCTATGGCTGAACGACGGGTCGTGCGTACGGCTGCGGCCGGAGCGGCCGAACCACGTTTGGGCTTACGACTTCGTGGAAGACCGCACTCGCGACGGGCGCAAGTTCCGCATGCTGAACGTGGTCGATGAGTTCACCCGTGAATGCCTGGCGATCCGGGTGGCTCGCAAGCTGGGCTCGGCGGACGTCATCGACGTGTTGGCGGACCTGTTCATCATGCGTGGCACGCCTGGGCACATCCGCTCGGACAACGGACCGGAGTTCGCGGCCAAGGCCGTGAAGGGCTGGATCACGGGCGTGCGGGCCAGCACGGCATACATCGAGCCAGGCAGTCCTTGGGGAAAACGGCTACGTGGAAAGCTTCAACGGCAAGCTGCGCGATGAGCTACTCGCGTGCGAGGTGTTCAACACGCTCGCGGAGGCCAAGGTCCTGATCGAGCAATGGCGCAAGCACTACAACATGGTCCGGCCGCACTCATCGCTCGGCTACCGCCCGCCCACCCCAGAGGTGGCCATGACTGCAGCTCGCTTGCTACCCGGCAACCCAGGACCAGCCGGATCAACCCCAGCTAGGCCAGCCCTGCACTAATATTTCGATTGGAACACCCGATGGGGGCTGGTCAGCCGCACGCGGCCGTCCGTGCGAGCATGGCCGCATGGATGTCCGGTGCTCGGCCGCTCTTGCGCGCTTCAGGATCCCGGGCGCCCACCACACCCATCACGTAGTCTCGATACCAGCGCTCCGCGGCGTCGACATGCGAGGCCTCGATATCGCCCGAGCGAAGCATGGCCTGCACGCTGCTGGCGATCCGCTGCACGCCCTCCTCGATACGAAACACCTGGGATTTCGCAAGACGTTCCACAGTTGCACGACCAGGCTTGACGAGCGTATCGAGAGGAAGTTGGTAGCGTAGCCCGTGACCGGGAGCAGGGGTGGCGATGTCGGCGATGCAGGTCATGATCTGGTCCGTCCGCGCACGAGCGCATGGCTGGAAGAAGTGAAGGTCTAACATAACGTTAGCAGGACAGACTCATGTTCATGGTGTGGGTCACGCCGTTGATGGCATTCCACGTGATCGGATGTCCGGCCAGCAGCGGCGCTTCCCCGGCTTCCTCACGCGCCGCGCTGCAGGTGCTGCGGTTGAAGCGGCGGCTGAGCATCTTTGCCCGACGCTGCGCGAAACTTCTGCTGACACCCATCTGGAAGGCTGCCTGGCGCAGCGTGGCGCCTTTCTTCTGGATCAAGGTGACGAGACGTTCGTCCTGATCGTCCGTCCAATCGAGTGCGCGAGGCATAGCAAATCCGCATCCGGGGTCATCGCGGGATGGCGACCTCCAGATGCTGACAAACCGTTAGTGACGGTACAAGGCAAATTTACCATCTAATAACGGATTTTTTATCTTGCGTTGTTAGGGACAACAGCGATCAGTACTGATATCGACAGGTTGGCCACTAAGTACAATTCATACCGTTACATCAGGAGTACATCTTGGTACAGTCTTCGTACATGGTGGACGCCACCCGCCCAATGCTCTCGTACTAACAAGGAGAATCAACCTGCACTACCTCCGCCACCGCACCACTGTTCATTGGCTTAATTCTGATCATCCAAGAAGGACATGAGTCGAGCCGCCACCCGATCCGAGTATCGAGCCCGTCGGTGTACCGCCGCGGTCGATCAATCCAGCTCGGGATGGCGTTCCAGCGCTCGACAGTTCTTCTGCTGCCCTGCCAATGGCGCATCGCGACAGACCCGTGCCGCATCCGTACCACACAGCTCCCAGGCGTTCTCATAGGCGGACATCAGCTCGTCCCGATCCGCCTGCCGCTTCACGGCATCCCCCCGGTCCGCCCGAGCCCGGCGTTCAGTCGTCTGAACCTGCTTCATGACATCGATACACGAGGCGCTCGCTGCCTGCGGTTCGTCCCGCAGCACCGCCAACGCAAGCTCGAGCCTGAGCCTGAGCGGCTCGGTCTGCTCATCGGCCCAGACCTGGTGCCCGAGACCCGCCAGCAGCCACAGCGACAACAGGACGCGGCGGAAAAGTCGCCCCGCCCGGATCAAAGAATGGGAGTCAGACGGAGGTGGTTGCCACACGGCAGCCTTGGTCACAGCACTTGGCTGCGAGGCGAGACTTTGGCGGAGGGGATGGGATTCGAACCCACGATACGCCTTGACAGCGTATAACGGTTTAGCAAACCGCCGCCTTCAGCCACTCGGCCACCCCTCCGCCGAAGAGCGTGCTCATCACACGGCGTTTGCAGAGCCGTTTCTAGGGGACGCGGACGCCGCCGTAAACCCCTCCCGCTACGAAGCCAGGCGCGCCTTCAGCGCGGCATTCACCAGCGCCGGGTTCCCCTTGCCGCCCGTCGCCTTCATCACCTGCCCGACGAAGAAACCGAACAGCTTGTCCTTGCCGGCCCTGAACTCCGCCAGCTTGTCGCCGTGCGCTCCTAGCACCTGCTCGATCGCCGCATCGATCGCCCCGCTATCCGTTACCTGCCTCAGCCCTTTGCGCTCGACGATCACCCCGGCCCCGTCGCCCGTCTCCACCATCTCCTCGAACACATCCTTGGCGATGCGCCCGTTGATGGTGCCATCGGCGATCAGGTCCAGTAGGCCACCCAGAGATTCGGCCGACACCGGACTGTTCTCGATTCCCCGCCCGGTGCGATTCAGGGCGGCGAACAGATCCCCCAGCATCCAGTTCGAGGCCAGTCGGGCATCCCTGCCTTTCGCAACCGTCTCGAAGAAAGCCGCCACCGGCTTCTCGGCCACAAGGACGGAGGCGTCGTAGTCCGGGATGCCGTACTCCTCCGCCAGCCGCCGACGCTTGGCATCCGGAAGCTCGGGCAGCTCCGCGCGCAACCTGTCCACCCATTCCCGCTCCAGCACCAACGGCAGAAGGTCGGGGTCCGGGAAATACCGGTAGTCGTGCGCATCTTCCTTGCTGCGCAGCGCCCTGGTTTCGCCGCGCTGGGGATCGAACAGCCGGGTCTCCTGGTCCACGGCCGAGCCGCTCTCCCAGATCGCCACCTGCCGCCGCGCCTCCACCTCGATCGCCTGCATCACGAACCGGATCGAGTTGACGTTCTTGATCTCGCAACGCGTCCGGAACGGCTCGCCCGCCTTGCGGACCGACACGTTCACGTCCGCACGCATGGAGCCCTCCTCCATGTTGCCGTCGCACGTGCCGAGATACCTCAGGATCGTGCGCAGCTTGCGCAGATACGCACCCGCCTCCTCCGGCGACCGCATGTCCGGTTCGCTCACGATCTCCATCAGCCCGACGCCGGCCCGGTTCAGGTCGATATGCGAGCTGTCCGGGCTCTGGTCGTGCAACGACTTGCCCGCATCCTGCTCCAGATGCAGCCGGGTCACCCCGATCTCCCGGCGCGAACCGTCCGCCAGCTCGATCTCCACCTTGCCGGCCCCGATCACCGGGTGCGTGAACTGGCTGATCTGGTAGCCGGCCGGTAGATCGGCATAGAAATAGTTCTTCCGGTCGAACCGGCTTTCCAGGTTCACCCGCGCATCCAGCCCCAGCCCCGTCCGCACCGCCTGCGCCACGCACTCCCGGTTGATCACCGGCAGCATGCCCGGAAACGCCGCGTCCACCAGGCTGACATGGCTGTTCGGCTCGCCACCGTAGCTGGCCGACGCACCGGAGAACAGCTTCGACTCGCTGATCACCTGGGCATGCACCTCCAGCCCGATCACCAGCTCCCAGGAACCCGTCGCCCGCTCGATTTCGTAGCTCATGCCGCCGCTCCCGCGGGAATGCCGGCCCGCAGCGCCGGTCGATGGGTGAAACCTGCCGCACGCTCCAGCGCCGCACCCAGCGAGAACAGGCGCTCCTCCCCGAAATGCGGCCCCAGCAGCTGCAGCCCCAACGGCAACCCGGATGCATCCAGCCCTGCCGGCACGGAGATCCCCGGCACGCCGGCCATGCTCGCCGGCACGGTGAACACGTCGTTCAGGTACATCTTGATCGGGTCGTCGAACTTCTGTCCGGCCGCGAAGGCGGCCGAGGGTGCCGTCGGGGTCAGCAGCGCGTCCACCCTCCCGAACGCCTCCGTGAAGTCCCGCAGGATCAGGCTCCGCACCTTCTGCGCCTTCAGGTAGTAGGCGTCGTAGTAGCCTGCCGACAGAACATAGGTGCCGATCAGGATACGCCGCTTCACCTCCTCGCCGAACCCCGCGGCCCGGGTGCGTTCGTACAGCTCGATCAGATCCTCGCCCGGCACCCGCTCACCGAAGCGCACGCCATCGTACCGCGCGAGGTTCGACGAGCATTCCGCCGGGGCCACGATGTAGTAGGTCGCCAGGCCGTACTTCGTATGGGGCAGCGACACATCCACGATCTCGCAGCCGGCATCCCGCAGCCACTCGATCCCCTGCCGCCACAGCGCCTCGATCTCCGCGGGCAGCCCGTCCGCATGATATTCCTTGGGAATGCCGATCCGCAGGCCGCGGGGATTCGCCCCACAGGCCGCCCGGTAATCCGGCACCGGAACGTCCGCGCTGGTGCTGTCCAGCAGATCGAACCCCGCCATGGAGCCCAACAGGATCGCGCAATCCTCCACCGTACGGGCCATCGGTCCTGCCTGGTCCAGCGAGCTGGCGAAGGCGATCGTGCCCCAGCGGCTGCACCGCCCGTAGGTCGGCTTGATGCCGGTGATGCCGCAGAAGGCCGCCGGCTGCCGGATCGAGCCGCCCGTGTCGGTGCCCGTCGCCCCCGGAGCCAGACCCGCCGCCACCGCGGCCGCCGACCCTCCCGAAGACCCACCGGGCACCAGCACGGCATCGTCGCCCCGCCGCTTCCAGGGATTCTCGACCGGTCCGAACGCCGAGGTGAGGTTGGACGAACCCATCGCGAATTCGTCGAGGTTGGTCTTGCCCAGAAACACCGCCCCGTCGCGCTTCATGCGCGCTGTGACGCCGCTCTCATAGGGGGGGACGAAATGCTGGAGGATCCGGCTCGCGGCCGTGGTTCGGACGCCTTCGGTGCAGAACAGATCCTTGATCGCCACCGGCACACCCAGCAACGCCCCCGCCTCGCCCGCCGCGCGCCGCCGGTCCGCCTCGGCCGCCGCCGCCCGCGCACCTTGTCCATCCACCGTGATGAAGGCGTTGATCCGCGGGTTCAGCGCGTCGATCGCACCGAGAAATGCGTCCGTCACCTCCACGGAACTGAAGGAGCGGGCCTCCAGCCCCTTCAGGATGTCGGCCAGGGAAAGATCGGTCAGCATCACTCGACTACCTTCGGCACGGCGAAGAACGGTCCGGCCCTTTCCGGCGCGTTCGACAGCACCGCGTCCACCTTGTTTCCGTCCGTCACCTTGTCCTCGCGCATGCGAAGCGCCGCCTGGCCGACCCCGCTCAGCGGCTGCACGCCCTCGACATCGATCTCGGAGAGCTGTTCCACCCAACCCAGGATGCCGTTCAGCTCGCCCTGGAGGCGTCCGGCCTCGTCGTCCGTGATGCCGATGCGCGCGAGCCGCGCGATCCGGCGAACGGTCGCTGTATCAAGCGGCATGGTCCGATCCCTGGCGATGATGTCGACGAGCGCCCGCGCGTCAGGTCCTGGCCCGCAGGAACCTGGCGACAGGACCCCTCACGACATCCCTTCCAGCCCGGGTGCGACCGGACCATAACGCTTCACCATGGCGCTGTTCAACATGCCGGACCTGCGGGCGGCCATTCCCCGACACCATCGGCTGCTCGGCCTGGATCCCGGCACGAAGCAGATCGGGCTCGCATTGTCCGATGTCGGGCTGATGATCGCCACGCCCTACAAGGTACTCCCCCGCGGCAAGCTGAGCCGCGATGCCGTCGAGATCAAACGCATCGCGGATACCGAAACGGTCGGTGGCCTCGTGGTCGGCCTGCCCCTGTCCCTCGACGGCAGCCTAGGGCCCGCCGCCCAGGCGGTGCGCGACTGGGCCATCGAACTGTCCGCGCGCACGGAACTGCCCCTCGCCCTGATGGACGAACGCCTCTCGTCCAGCGCCGTGAACCGGATGCTGATCTCGGACCTCGACATGACGCGCAAGCGTCGGAACGAGGTGGTGGACAAGATCGCCGCCGCCTACATCCTGCAGGCCGCCCTGGACCAGCCGGCCAGCAACACGCAACCGCGAGAAAGAGAAGAAACGGATGGTGGGCGCAACAGGGATTGAACCTGTGACCCCTACCATGTCAAGGTAGTGCTCTACCGCTGAGCTATGCGCCCATCCGTTTCCGCGCTTCTACAGAGGGCGTCGCGGAACCGCAAGCGGCCCATCCGGATAATTCTCGCCCTGCATCCGCGCCGTTCCCCCGCCCTCCTCCCGCCCGACATCGGCTTCGGCGCCCCGCCCTCCCCATGCCACGGTGACCGTGGCGGGAGCGACGGCGACAGGATGCCCGCTCCCGCGCTTTCCTCGGCGGCCTCCAACTCGAAGGGCGCGCCGCCGGCCTGCCAGCTGTTCGATCCGGCAGGCCCTGATCTTCCCCTTCTCGTCGCATCCGCCCATTCGGCGCGACATTACCCCGACGAGTTCGTGCGAGGGTCCCGCCTGCCGCTGGAAGCCCTGCGCCGCAGCGAGGATTGCTTCGTCGACGAGCTGTTCGGCCCGGCACCCGCTCTCGGCGCGTCCCTGCTCTGCGCATCATTTCCTCGGGCCTATTGCGACGCCAACCGCGAGAAGTGGGAACTGGACCCGTCCATGTTCCTCGAACCCCTGCCGTCCTGGTGCAACACCGGGACCGAGAGGGTTCGCGCAGGCTTCGGCACCATCGCCCGCCTCGTGTCGCACGGCGAGCCCATCTACAATCGCAAGCTCTCGTTCCGCGAAGCCGAGTCCCGCATCCTGAGCTGCTGGGAGCCGTATCACGCGACGCTGTCGTTCCTGATCGCCCGGAGCCTGTCCCGGCACGGGCTCTGCCTGTTGCTGGACTGCCATTCCATGCCGCGCGGCACGCCCCACCGATCGGCACGCGACGTCGACATCGTGCTGGGAGATGCGTACTCGACCTCCTGCGCCCCCATGGTCACGCGCACCGTCCAGCGCCAGCTGGAAGCCGAAGGGCTCAGGGTGCAGCGCAACCATCCCTACGCCGGCGGCTACGTAACCCGCCATTACGGCCGGCCGCTGGAGAACGTCCACGTCCTGCAGATCGAGCTGAGCCGTCCTCTCTACATGACGGAGGAAACGTTCCTGAAGCACGAGGGATTCGACGCCCTCCAGGGCGTGCTCAGCCGCCTGGTGCAGACCCTCGCCGTCCTGTCGCAGGACATGGCGAAAAAAAGGCGGTGCCGAAGCACCGCCAAGTTTAGGGAGGAAACGTCCAAGAAGCAGCGCGCAAAACGACGCTGCGAGAGCACCATATGAAGACCGCGCTCGCCGCGTCAACCTTATTTTGCACCGCACAACGGAAAACCCGATCACCTGCCCGTTAGAGGTTCTTTCACCTCCCGCCGGCACCCTGCCCGCATGCCCAGGGTCCACGCCCAGAACCGGCCATCGGTCGCCCCGCTGGGGCCACGTCGTGCCGCGGTGATGTTTCTCGCAGGCCTGGTCGTTCTTGTATGCGCTCCCGCAATCCGGGCCCGCGCCGACGACCGTCAGGCCTGTCAGGATGCCATCGCCGGGGCCGAGCGCCAGACCGGGGTCCCCCAGCAGCTCCTGGATGCCATCAGCCGCGTGGAGTCCGGACGCGCCGACCGCGACACCGGAACCATCCGTGCATGGCCCTGGACCATCAACGCCGCAGGCCAGGGCCACTACTATGAAAGCAGAGCCGAAGCCGTCGCCGCCGCCCGCGCCTTCCAGCAACAGGGCATCCGCTCCATCGACGTCGGCTGCATGCAGATCAACCTGATGTACCATCCCGACGGCTTCAACAGCCTCGAAGATGCGTTCGATCCGGTCAGCAACGCCCTCTACGCCGCCCGCTTCCTCACCGACCTCTTCCACCAGACCGGCAGCTGGCCGCACGCCGCCGCCGCCTATCATTCGCAGACCCCCGAGCTCGGGGTCGACTACCAGCGCAAGGTGCTGGAAGCCTGGGCCGAACCGATCGATCGGCCCGACGATTCCGCTCCCCCACGCCAGACCGGACGGCGGGCCGTCGCCCATGCCACCCAACCTTCCGACACTACGGAAATGGCGTCGGCCACTCCCCGTCCATCTGCTCCGGGCGCGCCCGCCCACGCCTTCGGGGGCATGGGTGGCCTCGGCCGGATCATCCGTTTGCCGGGCGCCATGTCCGGCGGCATGGCCGGAGGGGGTGCTGGGCGCGGTCTCGCGGCATACCGCCTGATGCCCGTCGTCATGGCCGCACGCCCGGTTTCCTGGCGCCCTTGATCCCTCGCCACCCGGAGGCTCCGGGAGCGGACGGCGGGAGTTGAAAGCCGCCGGCGCTCCGCGCATATCGCGCCTCACGAGGGTCGGAAACACCGGCCCGATCCTTGCCGAGGACAACACATCATGAGCGACAGCGACACGCCGCAAACCGCCGCTTCCGCGTCCGAGGAGCGCCGCGAATTCAGCGCCGAGGTGGGGCGCCTGCTCGACCTCGTGGTCCACTCTCTTTATTCGGATCGCGAGATCTTCCTCCGCGAGCTGGTGGCCAACGCCGCCGACGCGTCAGACCGCCGCCGCTTCGAGGCCCTCACCGACGCCGATCGCGCGCTCCCGGCCGACGCCAAGATCCGGATCGTTCCCGACAAGGCAGCCCGCCTGCTCACCATCAGCGACGACGGCACCGGGATGAGCCGCGACGAGCTGGTCCGCAACCTCGGCACCATCGCCCGGTCCGGCACCCGCGCCTTCAACCAGAAGTTGTCGGACGTGAAGCCGGAGGACCGGCCCAGCCTGATCGGACAGTTCGGCGTCGGCTTCTATTCCGCCTTCATGGTCGCTGATCGGGTCGAGGTGGTATCCCGACGGGTCGGCGAGGCCGAGGCCTGGCGCTGGTCGTCCGAAGGCCAGGGCTCCTACACCCTGGCGCCGGCGGAGCGCGATACCCCCGGCACCGACATCGTCCTGCACATCAAGTCCGACGCCGACGATTTCCTGGAGCCCTTCCGGCTCGAGACCATCGTCCGCAAATGGGCGGACCACATCACCTGGCCCATCACCGTGCAGCGCGACGGCCAGGACATCGCCGCCAACGAGGGCACAGCGCTGTGGCGCAAGCCCAAGAGCGAGATCACCGAGGAACAGCTCACCGAGTTCTACCAGCATCTCGGCCACATGTTCGACAAGCCCTGGGCGACGCTGCATTGGCGTGCCGAAGGCGCGCTCGAATTTATCGCCATGCTGTTCATCCCCGGCATGCGTCCGTTCGAGCCGGTGGAATCCACCCGCGAAAGCCGGCTCCGGCTCCATGTCCGCCGCATGTTCATCACCGACGAGGCCGAGCTGCTGCCGCCCTGGCTGCGCTTCGTCCAGGGCGTGGTCGACACCGAGGATCTTCCCCTCAACGTGTCGCGCGAGATGCTGCAATCCACCCCGGTGCTCGCCCGCATCCGCAAGGCCGTCACCAATCGCGTCCTGAGCGAGCTGCGCAACCGCGCCAAGGACGCCGAAAGCTTCGCGACGTTCTGGGAGAACTTCGGCGCCGTCCTCAAGGAGGGCCTGTGGGAGGATGCCGAGCATCGCGCGGACGTCGCCACCCTGGCCCGCTTCCGCTCCACGGCGGCCGACGACTGGACCGGCCTCGCCGACTACGTCGCCCGGATGAAGCCTGAACAGGAGGCGATCTACTTCCTCGTCGGCGACAACCTCGAGGCCCTGCGCTCGTCGCCGCAGCTCGAAGGCTTCCAGGCGCGCGGCATCGAGGTGCTGCTCCTGTCCGACTCCGTCGACTCGTTCTGGCCGGACCGCCTCAGCCGTTTCGAGGACAAGCCGCTGCGCAGCGTCACCCAGGGCCTGGCCGATCTCAGCAAGCTCCCCCTTGCCGAGCCTCAGGAAGACGGTGCCGACCTGTCCGACCTGCTGCCCCGGCTCAAGGAAGCGCTCGGCACCGCGGTATCCGACGTCCGCGGCACCGACCGTCTGGTCAACAGCGCCGTGGTGCTCGCGGCCAGCGGAGCCGGTCCCGACCTTCAGATGCAGCGATTGATGCGCCGCGCCGGCCAGTCGATCCCGTCCAACGGACCCATCCTCGAGCTCAATCCGCGCCACCCGCTCGTTCGTGCCCTCGCCGCCCGTGGCGCCGCCGGCGAGGACGTGTCGGGCACCGCGCACCTTCTGCTCGACCTGGCCCGGATCCAGGACGGCGAGTCCCCCCAGGAGCCCGCCGCCTTCGCCCGCCGCGTCACCGAAACGCTGGTGGCCAACCTCGTGTCCGGCACCTGACCCTCTCTGCCGTGACCCGCATCGCCGTCGACCAGAACAAGGACATGCTGGGCGTCATCGACGTCCAGCCGACCTTCATGGAAGGCGGCGAGCTTCCCGTGCCCGACGGCGCCGCCGTCGTGCCGGTGATCAACCGGCTGCTGCACCACCGCTTCCGGAACGCTTTCGCCACCCAGGACTGGCATCCCCCACATCACAGCTCGTTCGCGAGCCGCCATCCCGGCCGCGAGCCCTACGAGCAGCTCGCGATGCCCTACGGGCCCCAGATCCTCTGGCCCGATCATGCCATCCAGAACACGCCCGGCGCGGCCCTCCATCCGGCGCTCGACCAGCACCGGATCGAGATCATCATCCGCAAGGGCTGGCGGCCCGAGATCGACAGCTATTCCGCCTTTCTCGAGAATGACGGCCGCACCAGCACCGGTCTCAAGGGCATCCTCCGCGACCGCTCCATCGAGCGGCTGTTTCTCGCCGGCCTCGCCGCCGATTTCTGCGTCGCGTGGTCCGCCCGGCATGCGGTCGAGTTCGGCTTCCAAGTCTTCGTGATCCTCGACGGCGTCCGCGGCATCGGCCTTCCTACCCCCGATGGGGCCGACACGATCATCGAGGCCCACGCCGAGCTCCACCGGCTCGGCGTCCGCTTTATCCGTAGCGACGATCTGGACGGCTACTGATCCCGGCCGCTCCGCCCGGAGCTACGGCGAATCCATTCCCTCGCCGTCCACCACCCCGCGCTTCGCGACAACGCCCCGGGACGAGCCTGGCGAAAGCGAGCCCCCCGCACGATAGCTCGTCGCCTGTCGCCAGCCGCCGCTTCCCGGAACCGGTGGAAACCGGGGCCGTCACGCTTTCCGCATCCCCTCAAGCCTTAGACATCGGCCCGGATGCGGCGATCGCACCGCAAGGATGAGGCGCCCTTGAGTCAACTTCACGCAACACGACCGCCTGGAAAGCAGATCATCGAACCGGGCGATCGCCCACCGCCGTCCGTGCGGATCCTTCCTCCGCTCCGACCGCTCCTGCGCCCACGGGGGATCGCCATTCCCGGCGCGCCCCCCGGGGACCGCAGACGATCCGGCCCTCCAAGCGTCACGCCCCCATCCATCATCCCCGCCGCAGCCAGTCCCGCACCCCATCCAGGGTCCGGAACTGCTCCACCGCCCGCGCCTCCGCTTCCGTCCCCCCCACCATCCGGCTCAGCGCCTCTCCCGGACCCAGTTCCAGGAACCGCGTCGCCCCCGCTTCCAGGCACGATTGGAGACAGTCCTTCCAGCGGATCGTGGTCGCGATCTGCATCGACAACTTCGCAAAACCGTCCGCCGTGTCGCGCACCGTATCCGCGTCGATGCCGCTCAGCAGGCGGATCCCGTCCGCGATCCCGCCGCGAGGAATGTCCGAGAGCATCCGCCCGAACCGCGCCGCCGCGTGGTCGAGCAGCGGCGTGTGCGACGGCACCGCGACCCGCAGACGCTTGACCTTCACGCCGCCGTTCGCCGCCGCCGCTCCGGCCAGGCACCGCTCCAGCTCGCCGGCCGCGCCCCCCACCACCACGCTGTCGGCGGCGTTGTCGATCGCCAGGAAACTCCCGGTATCGCACAGCAACCGCTCCAGCGCGGGCCGCCGCAGGCCCACGATCGCCGCCAGGCCGCCACCACCCGGGATTGCCGACGCATCCTCGTCCATCAGCCCCGCTCGCCGCGCCGCCAGCTCCAACACCACGTCGGGCGGCAGCACGCCCGCGCATCCCCAACTCGCCAGTTCGCCCACGCTGTAGCCCGCCAGCACGATCCTCGGCGGCAGGGCGTCACCGAGAACCGCCCAGGCCGCCATTGCCTGCGTGCAGCACAGGATCTGCCCGAACCGGTTGCCGAACAGTGTCGCCTCGTCCGCGGTCTCGACCAGCTGCCTCGGATCGACACCACCCAGCAGCGGACGCGCCGCCTCGAACACCGGCTGCGCTTCCGGCGCATCCGCAAGGAGCGCGAACATCTCCCGATGCTGCCCACCCTGCCCCGAACACAGGATCGCCAACACGCCGCTCATCCCCCTGAGCCAACCGTGTCGATCATCATGTCCGTCGCGGCGATGCTGGCTGCGCCGCGCGGAAGGTCCTCCACCATCGCCACGAACAACGTCATCGCCAGCATGTCGGCACAGCCGCCCCCCGACAGCGACCGCTCCACGAACAGCCGATGCATTGCCCGCGCATCCTGCCGCCAGCCCGGTCGTCCCACACCGCCCGCATCCAGGAAACGCCGCGCCTGACCTTGCGCGAACAGCAGCCCTTCCATCCCGCCCCGATGCAGCAGCGTGGTGTCCGGAAGCACGGCCATCAGCGCGAAGAAACAGTGCAGCCGCGCCGCCTCGTCATCCCCGCCGCCGAGCCGGCACCCTTCCCGCCAGGCCGGAAGACCATGCGCATACAACAGCGGAAACCCCTTCGCCGCCTGCTCCCGTGCCCCGCCGATCCCGTACCGGCGCAGCGCCGTGGTGCCATGGCTGCGGGGCGGCACCGGTCCGCCGCGGATCGCATCGCCCCACCGCGCCGCGACGACGTCGCCGAGATGCGCCGGGCCCCGCTCCGTCGCCACGCCCGCCGCCGCGCACAACAAACCCAACCCGAAGATCGCGCCGCGGTGGGTGTTCACCCCGCCGGTGGCCGCCATCATCGCCCGCTCCGCCGCCATCCCGATCACGCGCAGCGCCGGCATATCGGCCCCCTCGTGTCCCGCGCACGCCAGCGCCGACAGAAAGGGCCGGATCGCGGCCGCGCTGGCCTCGAAACACGCGGCATCCATGTCCTGGTGGCTGCCCGAATCGATATGGCTCACCAAGCCCGGCTTCGGAAAACACCGCAGCTCCAGCAGCAGCGCGCGATGCGCCAGCTCCCCGATCATCGAGGCATCCATCCCGGGCATGACCCTGTTCACGCCGCGCCCGCGGACAGGAACTGCCGGACCGGCATCAGCATCACCTCGTCGACGCTCTTCACCAGCAGCTCGTCCGCACCGCCCCGCAGCAATTCGCGCCACTGCACGCCGCGCCCCGCGAGCACCACTTCTCCGTCAAGCCGTGGACCCGGGTCACGGTTCAAACGCTCCAGACCGCTCGCCAGCCGGCATGCCAGCTCGCCGGCCCCCGGACCCCCGCGCACCTTCCACAACAGATCGAGGTCGGACGCCGGGCGCAGGAAGGTCATGCCGGTGAGATGCTGCCACATCGCGCTGCCGAAAACCCTCGGCTGCAGTCCGATCCCGGCGCCCATCGCCCCCGTCGCCTCCCCCCGCGAACGCCAGGGTTCCGGGAGGCTCGATGCCGCCTCCAGCCAGGAAGGCGGCGCGGACACGGCCGCGACATCCCGTGCCTCGATCTGGAAGCCGAGCCGCGCCCGGCCGAACGCGGCCGGCAGCGCCACCGCCACCGGCCACCGGCCGGCATCGTCCGCCGGCTGCCGCCGCCGGACCATCACCGGAAAGTCCTCCTGGGGCCACAGCGCCATCCCGGGGATCGCCATCAGGCCAGGCTCGCGATCCGCGAAACGGTTCCACCCTTCCGCGGTCAGCCACACCAGATCGTGCCGCTCCGGCACCGCGACGCCATAGGCCCGCTCGTTCCCCGCCGCTCCATGGCGGGTGTCACGCCCGGTCCCGGCCGCTTCCACGCGCGCGTTCCTGTCCGCTCACGAACGCGCGCGGCCCGACGCCTCGCCCCGAACCCTTCGGGCGATTTCCGCCGCCCTGAGGCGTCCCTTCCGTTCCGCCCCCAGCTCGTCGCGGCGATCGGCCACCTCGCCGCCTTCCGACAGCAGCGCGTCCAGCCGCGCGGCATACCCGCTCCGATCCGCGTCCCAGCACTCCGCAACCGCCCCCGTGGCAGCGAGATGATCGAGCCCGGGCGCGAAGATCGGGGTCGTACCGGCCATCTCCTTCAGCCGCTCGAGCGGCAGCTTGGTCACTCTCGCGATCGAGGGCAGGTCCATCACGCTCGGCTCTGCGCCTGGCACCGCCACCAGCCGCTCGGTGGACAACGCGGTCGCGATGAACGCTCCCGCCGCGGCGCCTCCGTACAGCAGGCCGATGGTCCGCACCCCCTCCAACGACGCCAGCGCCAGGCTCTTGCTCAGATGCGCGAGATACTCGTTCAACCCCAGCAGCTCGTCGCGCCGCGCCATCTTCTGGCTCTGGGTGTCGACCAGCATCAGCAGGGGCGCCCCGTTTCCGCCCGCCACATGCTCCAGCACGATCCGCGACAGTCTGATCGCCGCGTCCACGCCCAGCGGCCTGCCGCCGACGATGCCGACCACGCGAAGCTCGACGCCGTTGCCGCTGGTGGCGTTGCCCGCCACCACGCCCAGATCGTCCTGTTCCAGCGCATGGCCGCCGGTGAACAATGCTTCCGCCAGCTCATCGAGCGTCATGGTTCGGCGCCTCCCGGTCTGCCAGGACGACGAAGTCGTGCTCCGTCATGTCTCCCACGCGCTCCGGCTCATCCAGGCCGCGGCGGGTCCAGATCTGCGTCGCGTCGCGGCTGTCGCCGTCCACCTGCAACCGCTGTTCCAGACGCGACTGCTCGGCCTGCAGCCGGAACAGGTCGAACGGTGCGGCGTCCTCAGCGCCGAGTGCCATGGCGGCCTCCCGGAACGCCCGGATTTCGTCCGCGACGTACCGGTCGGCACCCCCGGTCAGCCACCGCGTCCGGCCGCCCGTGATCCGCCACACCAGCGCGCGGTCCTTCGAGTCGAACTCTTCGATGCCCTGATTGGTCTCGATCACCTCGGGGCCGGACACGCTGATCCGGCCGTGCCGCGACACCACGATCCGCGAGCAGCAGGCGGTGATGATGCCGCCGCCGCCGAACGCTCCCGCCTTGCCACCCACCAGCGCGATCACCGTGATGCCGGCCCGGCGCGCCTCCGCGATCGCCCGGATGATCTCGGATACCGCCAGCTCGCCGGCATTCGCTTCCTGCAAGCGCACCCCGCCGGTATCGAGCAGCAGCAGCACCGTCCGGGGCGCGTCGTCGCCGGCCGCTCCGTCGCGCGCCGCCCGCAGAAGACCCACGATCTTGCTGCCCGAGATTTCCCCAAACGTTCCGCCCATGAAGCGCCCGTCCTGGGCGGCCACGAACACGGGACGACCTCCCAGCTTTCCCCTGCCCACCACCACGCCGTCATCGAAGGCGCGCGGCAGGTCGAACAAGGAAAGATGCGGGCTCATCTCCCGCTGCTCCGGTCCCAGGAACTCGGTGAAACTGTTCGCGTCCAGCAGTCCGGCCACGCGTGCGCGCGCCGACGCTTCCAGCCAGGACCCGCGCTCCGGCACACGCGCGCTCACGATGCCGACTCCAGAACCCGCGCCGCCTGCATCAGCCGCAGCATCACGGTGTCCGGGCGCGCACCCCCATCGTTGATCGAGAAGCATACCCCGCCCGGCGATACCCGCTCGACGAAGTCGCCCACCACGGCCTTCCAGACGTCACCGAAACCCTCCGCCGCGGTGGACACCTCCACCCGGCATCCGGTGCCGTCCTCGATCCGTTCCGCCAGCACCTCGAGATTGCCGGACGCCACCACGCCCACGATGGCCTGCCGGCCGGTGCCGCGCAGCACGCGCTCCGCCCTGAGGCTGAAGGACAGGGTTTCCATGCTCGCCCCCTACCAGTTGCGGAACTTCGAGGGCGGCCGGTACAGCCCCCCGGACCAGTCCACCAGATCGTTGATCGAATGCGCCGCCAGCAGCCCGCGCGTCGCATCCAGCGGATCCACGCCCAGATCTTCCGGCCGTCGGATGACGCCGCGCTGCCGCAGGGCTTCCACGGCCTTGCGGTCGCGCCCCCGCCCGGCCTCGGTGTAGCCCGCCACCCCGCGGATCGCCTGTTCCCGCTCGGCACGCCCGCGGCACAGCAGAAGGTTCGCGATGCCTTCCTCCGTCACGATATGCGTGACGTCGTCGCCGTAGATCATCACCGGCGCCAGCTCCAGATCGAGCTTCCGCGCCAGCGCGATGCTGTCCAGCTCGTCGACGAAGGCCGGCGCCATCTTGTCGCCGAACGTCTCCACCATCTGCACCACCAGCTTGCGGCCGCGCACCAGGGTCTGCTCGCCGTCCGACGCTTCCCGCCCGGCCTTCAACCAGGCGTCGGTGGCGTGCCGCCGCCCGTGCGGATCGGCGCCCATGTTCGGCGCCCCGCCAAACCCCGCGATTCGGCCCGGCGTCACCGTGGAAGAATTGCCATCCAAATCGATCTGCAACGTGCCGCCGATGAACATGTCGCACGCATACAGTCCCGCGTTCTGGCACATCATCCGGTTGGACCTCAGCGAACCGTCCTTGCCGGTGAAATAGATGTCCGGCCGCGCCCGCATGTAGTCGTCCATGCCGACTTCCGAGCCGAAGCAGTGGATCTGCTCCACCCACCCGCTCTCGATCGCGGGAATGAGCGTCGGATGCGGGTTCAGGGCCCAGTGCGTGCCGACCCTGCCTTTCAGCCCCAGCGACTCGCCATAGGTCGGCAACAACAGCTCGATCGCCGCGGTGGCGAACCCGATCCCGTGGTTCAGCCGCCGGACCCCGTATTCGGCATAGATGCCCTTGATGGCCATCATCGCCATCAGGATCTGGGTTTCGGTGACGCTCGCCGGATCGCGCGTGAACAACGGCTCCACGTAGAAGCTCGTCGGCGACTGGATCACGAAATCGACCTGATCGCCCTGGATGTCCACCCGCGGCAGCTTGTCCACGATCTCGTTGACCTGCGCCACGACGATGCCGTCCTTGAACGCCGTCGCCTCCACGATGGTCGGCGTGTCCTCGGTGTTGGGGCCGGTATAAAGATTGCCGTCGCGGTCCGCCTGCCGTGCCACGATCAGCGCGACGTTCGGCGTCAGATCCATGTAGTAGCGCGCGAACAGCTCGATATAGGTGTGGATCGCGCCGAGCTCGATCCGCCCCTTGTCCAGCGCGCGCGCCAGCGCAGCGCCCTGCGGACCGGAATAGGAGAAATCCAGCTTCCGAGCGATGCCGGATTCGAACAGCTCCAGATGTTCCGGCAGCACCAGGCCCGACTGCACCACATGCAGATCGTGGACCTTCTGGCGGTCGACCTTGATCAACGCGCGCGCCAGGAAGTCCGCCTGCTTCTGGTTGTCGCCTTCGAGGCACACCCGGTCCCCGGGGCGGATCAGCCGCTCCAGCAGTGCCGTCGCGTCGGCCGCCTCGACGATCTTGCCTTTCGCCAGCGACGCCGCCGCGCTCATGCGCTCGCCGCGTGCGTCCCGGGCCTTGCTCCAGCCGCTCATCTTCGGGCTCCCAGCCTGCGCGCTCTTCTAGCGCCATCCCCTCCGGAAAGTTAATATGCCGATGGATGACAGCTCGGTGAGTGGATAAATGAATAAGGCGATCGCATGATGGACGTGGCCCTGCTTCCGGCCTTCGTCGCTGTCGCCGAATGCGGAAGCTTCACACAGGCCGCCATGCGCCTCGGCGTGACCCAATCCACCGTCAGCCAGCAGATCCGTCGCCTGGAAACCGGTCTCGACATCATCCTGTTCGACCGCGACACCCACAATGTCGGTCTCACCGCCGCCGGGCAGACCCTTCTGTCGTCCGCCCGCAAGCTTCTGGCCTCCATCACCGAGACGGAGATGCAGCTTCGCAGCCCGGACATGCTGGGCCATGTCCGCCTCGGCATCGCCGAGGATCTCGCGTCCACCCGCCTGCCCTACATCCTGCGGCAGTTCCGGCAGGCCCATCGCAAGGTGCGCATCAGCGTGGACGTCGACATGAGCCGCAAGCTGCTCGACCGGCTGGAGCAGGGTCACCTCGACCTGGCCTTGGTGAAGTGCCGGGAGGAGGATCGAAGACCGGAACCGCGCCTGCTCAGCGAACCGCTCTGCTGGGTCGGGCTGGAAGAACGTCCGGCGATCGCGCGGGAGCGTCCGCTTCCCCTGGCGCTGCATCCAGAACCCAGCGTCACGCGCCGGTTCGTGCTGGACCGCCTCGCCGCCGCCGCCATCGAAGCGGATGTGGTGCACAGTTCCAGCAACCTCCTGGGACTTCAGGCGGGCGTGCTCGCCGGGATCGGGATCGGCGCGCTCGGCCGCAGCTTCGTCCCGCCCGAACTGCGGATCCTCGACCGCGAAGCGCTCGGACTCCCGGCCCTGCCGGCGCTTGACTTCATCCTGGCCCGCCGCCCCGATCCGGGCGAAGCCACCCTCATCCTGGGAGAGCTGATCGAGAAGAACGTGCGTTCGCTGCAACTCATGCGCGATCCGTGATGGTCCGAAGCTACTCCAACCCTGGACGATCGTCATAACCAAGACGAAGAAGAATTTTTCGGATGCGGCCGGGCCGTTTTCATCCCTCGTCTCTAGTAGATTGCCATTCGATCATTTGCCCTGACGCGCCGCCGCGTCTAGAAGACATCCCGCCTGTTCAATTACGGGCCATGTTGTCGACGGATTCGGAAAGCACCGCCTATGACCACCGCATCGCCCGAGCTGCTCGGTCTGACCGCCCAGATCGTCTCGGCCCATTGCTCCAACAACCAGGTCGAGGCCGGGTCCCTGCCCGGGCTGATCCACCAGGTGTTCCAGGCCCTTTCCAGTGCCGGCACCCCCGAAGCCACCGCCAAGGACGAACCGGCCCCGCAGCCCGCCGTGCCCGTCAAGAAGAGCGTCTTCCCCGACTACATCGTCTGCCTCGAGGACGGAAAGAAGCTCACCATGCTCAAGCGGCACCTCAGCAGCCGCTACAACATGACCCCCGCCCAGTATCGCGAGCGCTGGGGCCTGCCCTCCGACTACCCCATGGTCGCCCCCAACTACGCCGAGCGCCGCTCCGCCCTGGCCCGCGAGATCGGACTTGGCCGCAAGCCCGCCAACACCGAGCAGAAGACCGAGGGCGAAGCCGCCGCACCCCGGGGCCGGCGCCGCAAGGACGCCGCCTGAGCGTTCCGTAACGCCCCGCGACCGTCGCCGCCAAAGCGGTCGCGGCTCCGTCGGGGCGGGCTACTGCCGATCCTTCGACCGGGGATCGGCTTCCGTCCGGCGGCGGCCACGCCGGACGGTCCGCCGCCTCAGTGTCCTCCCGCCGGCGTCGCCGCGCCGCCGCCGGCCGCGATCCAGTCGTCCACGCGCTGCTCCACCACCGACAACGGCATCGCGCCCTCGTCCAGCAGCACGTCGTGGAACCGCCGGATGTCGAAGCGGGCACCCAGCGCCGCTTCCGCCTTCTTCCGCAGGGCTTCCAGCCGCAGCTCGCCGATCTTGTAGCCCAGCGCCTGGCCGGGCCACGCGATGTAGCGGTCGGTCTCGTTCTGCATGTTCTTGTCCGCGAGCGCCGTGTTGTCGCGCAGGCAGGACAAGGCCTGGTCGCGGCTCCATCCCTTCCAATGGATGCCCACATCCATCACCAGCCGGCAGGCGCGCCACATCTCCATCGACAGCAGCCCGAACCGCTCGTACGGCGTGCCGTACAATCCGAACTCGCGCGTGAGCTGCTCCGAGTACAGCGCCCAGCCTTCCACGTAGGCCGTGATGTCCGAATCTCGCCGGAAGGCAGGCAAGCCGGTCATCTCCTGCGCCAGCGCGATCTGGATGTGATGCCCCGGCGCGCCTTCGTGCGACACCAGCGCCGGCAGTTCGTACAGCGGCCGCTGGTCCAGATGCGAGGTGTTGATCATCAGGCCGCCGGCGATGCCTTGTTCGGGACTGCCCGGGTTGTAGCGGCCGGACGTGTAGTTCTCCTCGATGTCGCGCGGCACCTCCCGCACGCCGTAGCTGAGCCGCGGCAGCTTGCCGATGAAATGCGGCAGCTGCCCGTCCACGCGTTTCGCCAGCCGGCTCGCCTTCTCCATCAACGCCTCGCGCGTCGTCACGTAGAAGCGCTTGTCCGTCCGCAGGAAATGCTGGAACGCCTTGAAGTCGCCGTGGAACCCGCTGGCATGGATCTCCTGATCCATCGCCTGCCGGATCCGGGCGATCTCGCTCTGGCCCAACGCGAACACCTGGTCCGGCGTCAGGTCGGTGGTGGTCTCGTGCCGCACCCGATACGCATAGTACGCCCGGCCGTCCGGCATGTCCGCGGCCCCGAGCGTGGTTCGGCTCCCAGGCACGTACTCGTCCCGGAAGAACGCCGCCAGCTTTTGTTCCGCCGGTTTCACCGCGGTTCTGATGGCCTCCAAGGCCTGCTCCCGCAGCTTCTGCCGCTGATCCGGCGGCATGATGGACGGTAGCTGGTCCAGCGGCGCCAGCAGCGGACTCTTCTCCGCGGGAAGCGCCGCCTGCGCCTGCACCACCTTCTCGATCTTCTCCGCGATCAGCCTCGGCTGGGTGAAGCCGGTGTGCAGACCGCGGCGCATGTTGGCGATCTCGATGTCGTAATAGGTCGGCAGCTGCCGCAGCCGCTCGATCCAGTCCGCGGCGTCCGCGTCGGTGCGGATGGTCGTGCCTTCCGCCGCGTAGGACGGCACCTGGAAGAAACCCTCATCCGCGGTGAAGGGGATCCGTTCCTCGTCGAACCGGAACCCGTCCAGATCGAGCTCCAGACGCCATTCCAGCAGGGTCCGGTTCAAGGCGTCCTCGCCCGACAAGGCGCCGGCGGGCACCGCGTCCAGCTGCGCCTTCAGGGCCCGGAGCTGCTCCTGTCGCTGCCGCACGGCCCCGGGGGAATCGTCCGGCCAGACCCGCCGCGCGGCCTGGTTTCCCCGCTGCCCGGCCGTGATCGGGTCGATGGCGGCGGAGTAGCGGTCATAGTCCGCGATGATCGTCCGCAGCGTCTGCACCGGATCGTCCGCAGGCTTCGCACCCGCCGCCGCGACCGGCGCCGACGTGCCCATCGGCGCCGGCTGATCCGCAGCCATCGCCCCCGAGAACGGCACCCCCAGCGCTACGCCCGCCATCAGCAGCCTTGCCCGCAGGCGACGACATGTCGCGCCCGATCCCCATCGCCCGCCATCCACCATACGCACGCTATCCTCGATCTTTCTCACTGCTGATCGGCCCCGGCCGCCCGGAGCGGGAAGCCGCAACCCTTGGCTCACATCCGACGATCGTCGAACCGCGCAAGCCCATGCGGCCGGCACCGGCGCGACCGGCGACGGCACCCGTCCGCAAGGCGGACGCCATGGATGGCGTTTCCCCGCCGGCCTGTCGATCGATTCCGCACCGCCGCGCCCGGCGGTCATGCCCCGACCGATCGCCCTCTCCGCGGTCCTCCGGCCGGCACCGGCGCCCGCCCGGCCGCCATCGTCCCCGTGCCGCACGCGGTCCTCAACCCGACGGGCCGGCGATCGAGTCCAGCGGAGCGGTGAACCATTCCGCGCCCGTGTCCGTCACCACCACGTGGTCCTCGAGGCGAACGCCGAAGCGGTCCGGCACCACGATCATCGGCTCGATCGAGAAGCACATTCCCGGTTCCAGCAGGGTCCGTTCGCCGCGCACGATATAGGTCGGCTCGTGGATCGACAGCCCGATCCCGTGCCCGGTGCGGTGCGGCAGGCCCGGCAACCCGTAGCCTGGGCCCAGCCCGTGCCGCTCCAGCACCCCGCGCGCCGCCGCATCCACCGCTTCTGCCGGCACCCCGGGGCGCACGGCGGCGAACGCGGCCGCCTGGGCTTCCCGCTCGATCCACCACACCCGCTCCTCTGCCGCATCCGGCGCCCCGAAGCAGAAGGTGCGGGTGATGTCCGAGTGATAGCCGTGCAGCACGCAGCCGGTATCCACCAGCACCAGATCCCGCGCCTGGAGATGCTGCTCGCCCGGGATGCCGTGCGGAAACGCCGTCGCCCGGCCGAACTGCACCGCGCAGAAGCTGCTGCCGTCCGTCGCCCCCAGCGCACGGTGCGCGCCGTCGATGAAGCGGCGCACGGTTCCGGCGGCGATCCCCGGCTCCAGCGCGGCCGCCGCGAGCCGCTGCACCGCCTCGGTGATGCGCATCGCCTGACGCATCAGGGCCAGCTCCGCCGGGGATTTCCGGCGGCGTCCTTCCTCGATCGGCGCGGCGCCGTCCGCCAGCACCAGCCCGGGCGCGGCCCGGCGCAGAGCCCAGCCCACCCGTATCGGGAGTTCCGGATCCAGCCCCAGCCGCGCCCCGCGTGGCAACGCAGATGCCACCAGCACCGCCGGGTCCTCGTCTTCCTCCCAGGGCATCGGCGCCACCGGCAGCGTCAGCGCCCGCTCCAGCGATCCGAGCTCGAACGCCGGACACACCAGCCGCGGCGCCTCGTCACCCACCAGGAGCATCGCCACCAGCCGTTCGGTGGCGCCCCAGCCCAGACCGCACAGATATCTCAGGCTCGGGCCGGCCCCTACCAGCAGGGCGTCCAGCCCGTGCCGCGCCATCCGCAGGCGCAACGCCGCGATCCGGGTCGCGTGTTCCGCGGCCTCGATCGGGGGTGCCCGGTCCGGCCACGGCGACAGGTCCGCCAGCCGGCGCTCCAGCGCGGGCGGCAGGAGTCCCGGTCGATCGCTCATCATTCCATTTCCCCGGCCATTTCCCCGGCCATTTCCCCGCGAGGCAGCATCGGATCGGGACGGCCGCCGCGCTCGCCCGCCAGAAACACCGCGACCGAGAACAGGGCGACGACCCCGTCATCCATCGGATGCGGCAGCACGCCGAGGCCGCCGAACGAACCCAGCCACGACAACAGCATCAACCCCGCGAGCCACCCCAGCAGCCAGAAGGCGCCCCGCCATACCCCGGCCCCACCCAGGGGCGACAGGGCGAACAGCATGCATCCCAGCAACTGCAACCCCAGCAGCCAGCGCAGCACCGGCCAGCCGGTCCAGAACACGATCAGGGACGCGATCACGAACGATGCCGGCGCCACCAGCGCGAAACCCCGCACCCGGAACGGTCTCCGCAGGTCCGGCGCGGTGCGCCGCAACGAAGCCGCCGATACGGGCGCCAGCGCGTAGCTCATCATCAGCGCCGACGACACCACCCCGATCAGCGCCTGCCAGGATGGAAACGGCAGGGTCCAGAACACCGACAACGCGAAGCACAGCAGCAGGGCGGGCATCGGCACGCCGTTGCGGCGATCCACCGCCGCGAAGCGCCGGAAGAAGGTGCCGCCCCGGGCCCACGCATAGATGACCCGCGGCGTGGCACCCATGTACACGTTGCCGGTGCCGCTCGGCGACAGGATCGCATCGCTCACCACGAGCGCCGCCAGCCACCCCGCGCCCAGCAGCAGCGCGATGTCCCGGAACGGCAGCGACAACCTGGCGTCCAGCCCCGCCCAGCCGCCCGCGATCAGCGCCTCCGGAACGCTGCCCAAGAACGCCGCCTGCAGCAGCACGTAGACCGCCATCGACAACAACACCGACGCCACCAGCGCGAAGGGGATCGAACGCTGCGGATCGCGCGCCTCGCTCGCCACCGACACGATCGGCGTCAGCCCCAGATAGGCGAAGATGATTCCACCGCTGGAGATCGCGGCTTCCACGCCGATGCTGCCCCCCGGCGCCCAGCCATGCGCGCTGAAGTTCGCGCGTCTCGCATGCGCCAGCAGCACGATCGCCACCAGAGCCGGCACGCAGAACTTGAACAGCGTGACGATGTTGTTCACCAGCGCGAAGGCGCCGATCCCGGCCCGGTTCAACGCGAACAGGGCGCCCAGGACGGCGAGTTGCAGCAGCCAGCCCGCCAGGGTCGGATCGCCGGCGCCATCTCTCGTCAGTCCGGGGATCCACGCCCCCGCATATTGGCGGGCCGCGACGATCTCGATCGCGATCAGCGACGAGAACGCGACCGTGGTGACCAGCCCCATCAGGAACCCGCACATCCCGCCGTGCGACCATTCCGGGTAGCGCACCACGCCTCCGGCCTGCGGCAGCGCGGCGCCCAGCTCGCAATACACCAGCCCCAGCAGCAGCACCGCGACGCCGGCGATCACCCAGGACAGCAGGCTGGCCGGCCCGGCGATCGCCGACACGTGCGCGGCGGCGAACAGCCAGCCCGATCCGAAGATCGAGCCGAAGCCGATCATGGTCAGATCCAGCCGCGACAGGCTGCGCCGGAAGCCGGTGGACCCGGAAGCGGCCTCCATGACGCCGGCTCAGCTCCCCGCGACCGGCTGGCCATCCACCAGCCGCGGCAGATTGAGCGGGTTCGCGTCGAGCAGCTCGGGCGGCAGCAGCGCTTCCGGCAGATCCTGGAAGCACACCGGCCTCAGGAAGCGTTCGATCGCCACGGTGCCCACGGAGCTGGTTCGGGCGTCCGTGGTCGCCGGAAACGGACCGCCATGCACCATCGCGGCACTCACCTCCACGCCCGTCGGCCAGGCATTGCACAGGATGCGGCCCGCCCGCCGTTCCAGCACCGGCAGCAGGCGCCGCGCCAGCGACAGGTCCGCCGCCGCATCGAGCTGCAGGGTGGCGGTGAGCTGGCCTTCGAGCGCCGTCGCCACCGCGATCATCTCGGCCTCGTTCCGGCACGTCACCACCAGCGACGCGGCGCCGAACACCTCCTCCGACAACGCAGGATCATCCAGGAACCGGCGCGCGTCCGTGCGAAACAGCGCCGCCCGGCAACCGCCCGAACAGGCCTCCGCGTCCGATGCCGCCACCCTCTCGACGCCCGGATGCGCTTCCCATCGCGCGACGCCCGCCTCGAAGGCATCCCGGATTCCCCCCGACAGCATCACGGCCTGCGGCACCCCGCGCACCAGCGCCGCCGCGGACCTCAGGAATTCGGCCAGTTCCGCGCCTTCGGTCGCCACCAGCAGCCCGGGGTTGGTGCAGAACTGTCCCGCACCCAGGCTCAGCGACTGGACGAAGCCGGCTGCCAGCGCCTCGCTCCGGGCCGCGAGCGCTCCGGGCAACAGAAACACCGGATTGATGCTGCTCATCTCCGCGAACACCGGCACCGGCACCGGCCGCGAGGCGGCGATCGCCGCGAGCGCAAGGCCGCCCCGGCGCGACCCGGTGAAGGCGATCGCGGCCACATGCGGATCGGCCGCCAGAGCCGCGCCCACGGCATGATCCGGGCCGCCCAGCAGCGAGAACACGCCCTCCGGCATGTCGCAGGCGCGTGCCGCCGCCAGCACGGCGCGTCCGACCAGCTCCGACGTGCCCGGATGCGCCGGATGCGCCCGCACCACCACCGGACAGCCCGCCGCCAGCGCCGCCGCCGTGTCGCCGCCCGCCACGGAGAACGCCAGCGGGAAGTTGCTCGCCCCGAACACTGCCACCGGGCCGATGCCGATCCGCATCTGCCGCAGATCGGGGCGAGGCAGCGGCGTACGGTCCGGGAGGGCGGGATCGATCCTCGCCCCCGGGCTGGCGCCTCCACGCAGCAGCCTCGCGAAGGCGCGCAGTTGCCCGACCGTACGGCCGGTCTCGCCCTGGATCCGCGCCCGCGGCAGTCCGGTTTCCGCACAGGCCCGGTCGGTCAGATCGTCCCCCAGCGCCACGATTTCCGTCGCGATCTGCTCGAGGAACGTCGCACGTCGCTCCGGCGACGATCGCCGCAATCCATCGAAAGCCGCATCCGCCAGCCGGCAGGCCTCGGTCACATGCTCTGCCTCCGCGCACACGAACCCGCCGGGCAGTTCCATTCCGGTCGCGGCGGCGACGGCGGTGAAGCGCCGCCCGGCATGAACCTCGTCGTCGCCGATCAACAACGCGCCGTTGAACGCTCCAGGCGGAACAGGAGACGGATCAGGCATGGTCGGCACTCTCGTCGGGCACGGGGGAAGCGAAGGTTTCTCGCGAGGCCAGGATGTCGCCGGGCGGAGCCGGAGCCTCGTCGCGCGCGGCCCTGGGCCATCCGGGCGCACCCGTCATGGCGCGCCGGCCGAAGCGGTCCGGACCGATAGCCGCCATCACCTCCGGCGCCGGCATCGGGACGGCGGCCCCGGGATGTCCCTCCGGCGAGGTCATCAAGGCACACAGGATCTCCGCGGTGCGCGGCGCCAGGGTGAGGCCCAGATGCTGGTGCCCGGCCGCCACCCAAAGATCGGGCAGCGCGGCGCTGCGGCCGATCGCTGGCAGGTAGTCCGGCAGCGTCGGCCGGGCACCCATCCAGCGACGGAACCCGGACGCCACCGGCAGCCCCAGCGCCCGCACATGGTCTTCCAGCCGCCGCCACTTGCGAGGATCCGGTGCGGCGTTCTCGCGGTCGAACTCGACGAAGGAGGAGGCCCGCAGCCGGTCCCCGAACCGGCTCACGATGAGCGAACGCTCCTCGAACACGAGAGGCGGCAGCGGCCAGTCGGCGCCATGCCGCCATTCCAGATGGTAACCGCGCTCGGCCACCATCGGCATCCGCACCCCGGCACCTCGAAGCATCGTCGCCGTTCCGACACCGGCCGCCAGCAGGATCTGCCCGGCCCGGACGACCCGGCCGTCCTCGAGCGCCAACGCGTTGTCCTGCCCTGATGGCAGCAGCGTCCGGACCCTGGCGCCCAGCACCCGGCCACCGGCCTCCAGGAACGCGCGTCGCAGCGCCCGCATCGCCAGCACGGGATCGGCCACCTGACCGGTGCCGGTCATCCGCAGCCCGCCCGCCGGTGGGCACGCCAGACGTGCGGCGACCTCCCGCAGCGCCGCGCCGTCCAGCGTCTCGATACCGGCGGTGCCGGTCGGCGCGGCGCGCCAGGCCGCCATCCCCGTCCGGCATGCCGCCGGATCGTGCCACAGCATCAGGTGCCCGTCCTCGCGAACCATGTCGGGCATGCCCAGCGCCAATCCCAGCCGATGCCAGGCCGGCATGGCGTCCGACAGGAGGGCGGAAAGCACCCGGGTTCCGGCTTCGGCATCACGGCACGCGCGCACCATCCGACCGGCCCACGGCAGCCACGCGCCGGGCCGCCGCCAGCCCAGATCGAGCGCGCCTCCCAGCACGAACAACCGTTTCGGCGCCGACAACAGAAAGGACGTCCCGGCCAGCGGCCTGACCTGTTCGGTCGCGATGTGCCCGGCATTGCCCCAGGATGCCGGCCCGACCCAGTCATGTCCGAAGCCCACCGGCGGCACGTCGTCGTCCGCCGCGCCGTCGTCGAGCAGCAGAACGTCCCGCTTGCGCGCCCGCAACAGGAACGCGGCCGTCCGGCCGACGATGCCGCCGCCCACCACCACCACCTCCGCCTGGAGGCGATCTCCCGTAACGGTCTGGTCGCTTGTTCCCGCGGCTTGCATATCGTATACGATCATGCAGGAGAGGCTTCCTGCGATCAAGGCGGACGATCATGAGATGGACCGGCGTTTTTCCGGCGGCGACCACGCAGTTCCGTGAGGATCTGTCCGTCGATCACGAGGCGACGCAGGGGGTGCTCGATGCCCTCGTCCGCGACGGCGTGCATGGCCTGGTGGTGATGGGCACCTGCGGCGAGAACAACTCGCTGGAACCCGACGAGAAGCTCGACGTGCTGCGCTCCGCGGTACAGGTGGTCGATGGGCGGGTGCCGATCGTGGTGGGCGTGTCGGAACTGGACACGCCGCGCGCCTGCCGCTTCGCCGCGCGAGCGGCCGAGCTCGGCGCCGACGCACTCATGGTGTTGCCGGCGATGGTGTACGTGCCGCAGCCGCACGAGCTTGAGGCCCATTTCCGCGCGGTGGCGGGCGCCTCCGACCTGCCGATCATGCTCTACAACAATCCCCCCGCCTACCGCGTCTCCATCGGCCTGGACGTGCTGGAGCGGCTGGCCGACCTGCCGACCATCGCCGCGGTGAAGGAAAGCGCTCCCGACACCCGCCGCTTCACCGACCTGCGCAACCGCTTCGGCGACCGCTTCGTGCTGATGGCCGGCCTGGATGACGTGGCGCTGGAAGGCCTTGTACTGGGCGCCGCCGGCTGGGTGTCCGGCCTCACCAGCGCCTTCCCACAGGAGTCCGTGGCCCTCGTGGAAGCCCTGCAGCAGGGCGACCTCGCGACCGCGCTGCGCATCTATCGCTGGTTCATGCCCCTGCTGCATCTCGACGCCGAGCACGACCTCGTGCAGTCGATCAAGCTCGCCGAGCAGATCATGGGCCGCGGCAACGAACGGGTCCGGCTCCCCCGGCTGCCCTTGCGCGGGTCGCGCCGGGAAGAAGTCATTGCCATGGTGGAGAAGGCGGCCGCCACCCGCCCCGCCCTGGCCCCGTCCTCGCGCTGAGGCTCCGGCCCGTTGTCCAAGGCCGATGGCGTGCAGTCCGTCCAGAACCGCCACCGGGTATTCGATCTCGTCTTGCAGGCGCCCGGCCGATGGGGGCGATGGCCTGACGCGGTCGAAAAGCCGGTGGATGATCCGGGCGGCCGAAGGGTCCGGCGTCGCACCATCCCGCGAATGTTCTGCAGGACGGCCCTGAGCCGCCGGACATCAAGCCCCTGAAGATCCTGGACTGGCGCCTAGGCACGACCGCCGGAACATCGCAGGAGAGGCAACGGGGCGGGACGAGCCACTTCGGGCAGGCGTGGATCAGGGGCGGCGCCCGCTCGACACCGCCTTCTATCGGACCGATCGTTGCCACGGCCGGCCTCGCGGGGTTTGCGCTGCCGGCGCCAGACATTTCCTGGAGCCGCTCCCGTCCGGCACGGCCGCCCCTTTTCCCGCGAACCCATGAACGGGCGGTTTCCGGCCGTCTTCAACCCGATCCCGAGCATCTTGGAGCTGGCGATGCGACACACCTTCTTCTGCATCGACGGTCACACGGCGGGCAATCCGGTCCGTCTCGTGGCCGGAGGCGCGCCGTTGCTGCGCGGCGCGACCATGAGCGAACGGCGTCAGGACTTTCTTCAGCGCTTCGACTGGATTCGCACCGGCCTGTGCTTCGAGCCGCGCGGCCACGACATGATGTCGGGCGGCTTCCTGTATCCGCCCACCCGACCGGACACCGACGCCGGCATCCTGTTCATCGAGACGAGCGGCTGCCTGCCCATGTGCGGCCATGGCACCATCGGCCTGGTGACGTTCGGGCTGGAACACGGGCTGCTGCATCCGCGCGAGCCCGGCCGGCTCGTGTTGGAAGTGCCGGCCGGCCTGATCTCCGTGTCCTACCGGGTCGAGGCGGGCCGGGTGGTGGCGGTCGGGATCCGCAACGTGCCGTCCTTCGTCGCCGCCGAGAACATCGAGATCGACGTGCCGGACTTCGGTCCCCTGGTGGTGGATGTGGCCTATGGCGGCAACTTCTACGCCATCATCGAGCCGCAGGCAGCCTACGCGGGACTGGATGCCCTGGGGGCCGCCCGGCTCTTGTCGCTGAGCCCCGTGGTGAGGACCCTGGTGCGCGAGAAGGTGACGCCGGTGCATCCGCTCGACCCCACGATCGCCGGCGTGAGCCACGTGTTGTGGGCGGACAAGGACACCACCGGAAAGGCCGGCCGTAACGCCGTCTTCTATGGAGACAAGGCGATCGATCGCAGCCCATGCGGCACCGGCACCTCGGCGCGTATCGCTCACCTCCACCGGAAGGGCCGCCTTGCCACAGGGCAGCCTTTCGAGCACCGCTCCTATATCGACAGCCTGTTCACCGGGACCGTGCTGGAGGAGACCACCCTCGGCGGCCAGCCGGCCATCGTGCCGCTGATCGAGGGTCGGGCGGTATCCACGGGCTTCAACACGATCTGGATCGACCAGGAGGACAGCTTGTGGCGCGGCTTCCAGGTCACCTGATCCCGACCGTATGATGTCGGCCGAATGACACGCGCGCTACCCTCAGCGACTCCGCTCGCCCGTCGCCCCGCCCTGGGGCCTTCCATGGAGGTCAGGACGCTCGCCGATCGCGTGCACGATCTGGTGCGGGATCGCATCCTGCGCGGCGAGATGATGGCCGGGGATCCAATTCGGCAGGACGCGCTCGCGGCGGAGTTCGGCATCAGCAAGATCCCCCTGCGAGAAGCCCTGGCTCGTCTCGAACAGTTCGGACTGGTGCGATCGCAGGTCCATCGCGGCTACGTGGTATCGGCCCTCAGCGCCGCCGAAGCGGAGGAAGTGTTCGCGCTGCGTATTCAACTCGAGCCGCTGGCCATGGCCCATGGCAGTCTCGCCGCAGACGCCGAAGACCGTAGAGCCGCCAGCGCCGGGCTGAAGGCGTTGAACGAGAGCATTCTGACGGGTGACGAGGCCGAAGGTGCGCTCAACCGCGATTTCCACATGCTGCTGGTTCGTCCTGGTGCGGGCCAGATCACGCTGCAGTTCATCGAGCGGCTGAACATGGTGGCGGAACGATATACCCGCCTGCATCTGCGACCTCCGGGACGCGACAGCCGCGCCTGCGCCGAGCATGACCAGATGCTGGCGCTATGGAAAAGTCAGCGGACCCATGAGCTGCAATCTCTCGTGCGCAGGCATCTTGACGACACGCTGAACGATCTTCGCGTCCAGTTGGCGGAAATAGAGGATCATCGCGCCCTTTAACGACGGGTGATCCGGCTCGGAACCAGTCATCCGCCTGCATCCCAGCGCGGCGGCGATCTACCGCGACAAGATCGCCGCGCTTGAGGCATCACTTGGGCAGCCGGATGTCCGCCAAGAGGCGGCGGATATGCTGCGTGGGTTGATCGAGCGTGTGATCCTGACGCCGGATGTGCGAGCGCCCGACGCGCTCCATGTGGAGCTGTCGGGCGATCTAGCGCTATCTCGTCGCTGGCGTGTGGCGAGCCCGTTGGCTCAACACAGAAGCGGCAA
>JAMZEJ010000011.1 GCA_024508355.1 Rhizosaccharibacter radicis | reverse complement strand
CGCTGAACTGACCGGCGTTCTCCAGCCGGAAGCAGGTTCCCCCCACCGCCGCATCGCGGTTCGTCCCGGGACGCGTGCCCGGGATGGCGATTGGCGCCCCATCACCGGGAGGTGCTAGACGACCGCGGTTCGGCGCGGGCTGGTCGCGTCGGTTTTGCTTGCCGGAGAGCATCCATGCCCGCCCCAGCCCACCGCCGCCCGGCGTCGTCGCTCCGCTTTCTTCTCCGGCATCTTCCGTTCCGCCGGCCTCCGCTGGGCCGACACGGGATGCCGGCGCCGTGCCGGCTCCCCGCGAGCCCCGTCATCGCGATCGGCGCGCTGTTGGTCGCGGTTGCGGCGGCCGGCTGGAGCGCACCCGCCCGGGCCGACCAGTTCACGCCGGCGCAGCGGGCGGAGATCGTCTCCATCGTCCGGAACGCGCTGAAGACCGACCCCACCATCCTCGGCGATGCCATCACCGCGCTGCGGGCCGATGCCGCCCGCAAGGAGGATGCGGCCAACGCCGACGCCCTACGGGACAACCCGGCAGCCCTTTCCCCGCAGCCCGGCGACATCGTGCGCGGCGACGGGGACGCCCGCACGACGCTGGTCGAGTTCTACGACCCCCGCTGCCCCTACTGCCGCAAGGTGCTTCCCGACCTGGACGCGCTGCTCGCCGGACGCCGCGACCTGAAGCTCGTGGAGAAGATCATCCCCATCCTGGGACCGGACAGCACGGTGGATGCCCGCGCCATCCAGGCGGCGATCCGGCAGAACAAGGGACTGGAGATGCAGCAGGCCCTGATGACCGACCATGGCAAGGGGCTCGACCATGTGCGCGAGGCTGCCGCGAAGCTGGGGCTGGACTGGACGAGGCTGCAGTCCGACATGGGTTCGGCGGCGGTGAAGCAGGAGCTAGAGCGCAACATCGCCCTCGCCCACGCCATCAACCTCACCGGCACGCCCACCTTCATCGCCGGCCGGCAGGTACTCCCGGGCGCCGCGAGCCTCGCCGAATTGCGGGCCCTCGTGGACCAGGCCACGCCCCCCACGGCCCGCTGACATCTCCCCTCGCGCCCCCAGGCTGCGGAACCGGCGTCGTCGCCGGCGCGGGGGCCGGCCGGTCCGCTTCGTGTCGCCCGACGCTTTTGTTCCCTCCGGCAACCGCGGTAGCCGACCACGCGCCAGGCACCGCGCCGCACGGGCATCTGCGGGCCCCGCATGCCGCCGTCCGGCTGTGTTCAAGCCTCGGTCAGCAACCGCGCGCCCGGGGAGGCGTTGGGCCGACCGTTACGTTTCCACCGCACGGGACCCGTTCCATGACCGCACACCGCGTCGCCAGCACCGCCGCCAGGACAACCGCCACGGCCGCCGCGTTCGCCGGCCTTATGAGCCTTACCGCCCTGCCGGCCCTCGCCCAGACCGCCGGCGACGACACCCAGTACAGCTACAAGCGTCCCTCCCCCACCACCATCACCACGTTCGGGTCGCTGGTGGACCTGTGCAACACCCCCGAAAGCTCCATGCGCTACGACGAGAACCACGGCGTCTGCGTGGGCTATTTCAGCGGCTTCGTGGATCTCTATCTGGCGGAAACGCCGGTTTCGAGCCGCGTGGTCTGCCTGCCGAACCCGCCCACCACCCGGCAGGAAGCACGCAACAAGTTCGTGGCCTGGGCCAGCTCGCATCCCGATATGACCGCGCAGCCCGCGGCGGTCGGCGTTTATCGCTTCCTCGCCGCCACCTACCCCTGCGCCAGCACCGCTCCCACCGTCGCCCCGCCGGCCCCGCTGGCCAGCCCGGCCGGCTCCGCCACGCCCTGAACGGCCGGAACGCCGGGGGTAGCCGCAGGGCCAACCCCGGCGCATGATGCGGGAGGCCTCGCGATCAGCGGGATCCGACGGCAGGATCCCGGCCCGGGCCCGGAACCTCCCCATGACGCATCAGCCCCGCTTCAGCGACCTCCGATTCGACCCGCCCACGCGGGAAACCCTCTCCGCCGCTCATGCCGGGCTCGACCGCGCCCTGTCCGCGGCCCTGGCGGCCGGCCCCGAGAACGATCCCGCCCGCCGCGCGGCGCTCGCCGCCCTGCTGGAACGCTTCGACAGCGCCCGGCGCGGGTTCGAGAGCTGGGCCTCCCTCGTGCATCTGCGTTTCGCACAGGACACCACTGATGCCGGGGCGCGCGCCGACCGCGACCTGGCGGACCAGCTCAACCCCGAGGCCGCCAGACACGAGACGGCGTTGAAGAAGCGCTTGTTGTCGGAAGTGGGCCGGCAGGAGCTGACCGGGTTGCTTGGCCGGCATGCCGTGCGACTGTGGGAGTCGGACGTCACCATCTTCGATCCGGCCATCGCTTCCGACCTGGAAGCCGAAGCACGGTTGTCCGCGCGATATACCGAACTGCTCGCCTCCGCCCGGCTCCGGGTCGGGGAGGCCGAGACCAATCTCGCCGGGCTGGCCCCGTTCGCGGAAGCCCTCGATCGCGACACGCGCTTCGCCGCGGAGAACGCGCGCTGGGGGTTCTTCGAGCGCAACGCGGCGGAACTGGACAGCCTGTTCGGCGAACTGGTGGCGCTGCGGACCCGCATGGCCCGCACGCTCGGCTTCGACACCTATACCGCGCTGGGCTACCGGCGCATGCGCCGCGTCGATTACGGCCCGGCCGAAGTGGCGTCGTTCCGCGAGGAGGTGGTGGCGCACGTGGTGCCGCTGATGGCGAGATTGCTGGAAGAGCGGCGCGCGGCGCAGGGATGGGACCGGCTGCGGAGCTGGGACGAAGGGCTGATCGATCCCGCCGGCAATCCGCGGCCGGTCGGGGATCACGACACGCTGGTGGAGCGCGCCACCACCATGTTCGACCGCCTCGACGGCGAGATGGGCGGGTTCTACCGCGCGATGCTCGACGGCGGCTTCCTCGACCTTCGCAACCGCGACGGCAAGGCCGGCGGCGGCTTCTGCACCTCGTTCCCGGTGCAGGGCATGCCCTTCATCTTCGCCAACTTCAACGGCACCCACAACGACATCGGCGTTTTCACGCACGAGATGGGTCACGCATTCCAGAACTGGAAGAGCCGGCAGCAGCCCGGCATCGACCTCCTGTGGCCGACGATGGACGCGGCCGAGATCAACTCCATGGGGCTGGAGTTCCTGTGCTGGCCGGAGATGGAACTGCTGGTGGGCGACGAGAACGGCGACCGTTATCGCCGCATGCACCTGATCGGCTCGCTCGCGTTCTTGCCCTACGGGGTCTGCGTCGATCATTTCCAGCACGAGATCTACGCGCATCCGGAGATGAGCCCCGCCGAGCGCCACGAATGCTGGCAGCGGCTGGAGAAGCGCTACATGCCGTGGCGCGACTGGGGTCCGCTCGCCCACCCCGCGAAGGGCGGCCGCTGGCAGGCGCAGCCGCACATCTACCGTTCGCCCTTCTACTACATCGACTACACGCTCGCCCTGTGCTGCGCACTGCAGTTCTGGCTGCGCGCCCGCCATGATCGTCCGGCGGCGATGCACGACTACGTGGCGCTGTGCGGGCGCGGCGGCTCGATGCCGTTCACCGATCTGGTCGCCTCCGCCGGACTCGCGTCGCCCTTCACGCGCGGCACCCTGTCGCTGGTGGTCAAGGAAGCCGCGCGCTTCCTCGACGGCGAGGCATGAGCGGCGAAAACGGCATGACGGTCGGCCCGCGCCTGACCCTCCGCGTCGATCTTGGCGGGACGCACGTGCTGGGGCACGGCAAGGTGCGTCTCCTGGAGCTGATCGGCGAGCACGGCTCCATCAGCCGCGCCGGCCGGGCGATGAACATGTCCTACCGCCGGGCCTGGCTGCTGGTGGATGCGATCAACGCGTCGCTCCACGCCCCTGCCGTGTCGGCGCGCCCGGGCGGCGCGGGCGGGGGCGGCGCGACGCTCACGGCGGAAGGACGACGCCTGATCCGCTGCTACCGGACGCTGGAAGCCCAGGCGGCCGGTTTGCCCGCACTCGCCGAGCTCGACGCTCTGCTGCGCGCGCCTTCCGCGGACGTTCCAGATCAGCACCCGGTCACGGCGAAATAGCGGCGTCGTCCGCCACCCGGCATATCAAGCGTCCCGGCGCGCAAGCACGTATGCACACCGAACATCCCCGCGAACGTCCACTTCCGGACGAATGCGGGCCTCCGTTGAGAGCGTGCCTTTGGTCGAGAAACGCGGGGCGATCCAGTCTTGATCCTAGTCGCGGGCGCGATACGGGTCCGGCACCACGAAGACCTCGTCGGCCCGGACATACCCCCCATCCGGCACGTCCTCGATCAGCACCATGGTGTGCGGGCGGGCATCCTCCCCGAAGAACTCCACCATCATCGCGGTGGTGCGCTGGGCGAGCTGCTGCTTCTGCGCCCGCGACAGAGCCGCCTGCGGAAGCTTGAAGTTCACGAACGGCATCGTTGTTCTCCTTTCCGGGCGCGGCTCAGACCATGCCGCCATTGGCGCGGATCACCTGACCATTGACCCAGCCCGCGTCGGGGCCGGCCAGAAACGCCACCACGCCCGCGATGTCGTCCGGCTGACCGAGCCGCCGGAACGGGTTCATGTTCGCGATGGCCTGCACGCGCTCCTCGCTCTTGTTCCGCAGAAACAGCGGCGTTTCCACCGGGCCCGGGGCGACGGCGTTCACCGTGATGCCTCGCTCGCCCATCTCCTTGGACATCACCCGGGTCAGCGCCTCCACCGCGGCCTTGGTGGCCGCGTAGACCCCGTAGGTGGGCAGGAACACCCCGACCACGCTGGTGGAGATGTTGATGATCCGTCCCTGTGGCCGCAGCCGGGCCGCCGCCTCGCGCATGCCGCGGAACGCGCCGCCCAGGTTCACGGCGACCTGCCGGTCGAACATCTCGTCCGTCGACTCCGCCACGGGAGCCAGATCGTTGAGGCCGGCGTTGTTGACCAGGACGTCCACCGGGCCGAGCCGTTGTTCGGTCTGGTCGAACAGGATACGGGCGCCGTCGTGGGCAGCCAGGTCTGCCGGGATCGCGGCGGCATGCCCACCGTTGGCCGCGATGGCCGCCACGAGCCGGTCGGCGGCATCGCGGCTCGAGGAGTAATGCACCGCGACGGCGAAGCCGTCGGCAGCCAGTCGCTGGGAGATGGCGGCTCCGATCCCGCCGGATGCGCCCGTGACGATGGCCGTTCGCCGGGAATGCTGCGACATGACGTCGGTCCTTTCCTTGTCCGGCCACACAGATGGAGCATGGCAGACCGCGAATAAATCGGCCGCGCTTGCAAACTCTTTTCGCATCGCGCGAACAATGCACCATGGATCGCCTCGATCGCCTTCGCCTGTTCGTCCGCATCGTGGAGCGGCACAGCTTCACGGAGGCCGCCGCCGACCTTGGACATTCCCGCTCCACCGCGACGGAAGCGATCCGCATGCTGGAAGCCGATCTCGGCGCCCGGCTGCTCGACCGCACCACGCGCCACGTGTCGCCGACGCCCGACGGGCAGGAATTTTACCGTCGCTGCCTGCTGATCCTGGCGGATCTCACGGAGGCCGAGGATGCGGTGCGCGGCGGACAGCCCCGGGGACGGCTACGCGTGGATGCGCACGGCCTGCTCACCCGCACCTTCCTGCTGCCGCACCTGCCCGAGTTCCTGGCCCGGCATCCGCTGCTCGACCTGCATCTGGGACAGGGCGACCGGCTGGTGGATCTGCTGCGCGAGGGCGTGGACTGCGTGATCCGGGCCGGCGAGCCCGACGAGGATACGATGATCCGCCATCCGCTCGGCGTGCTGGACGAGGTGGTGATCGCGAGCCCCGACTATCTCGCCCGGCACGGCACGCCTTCCACGCCCGAGGCGCTCGAAGGCCACGCGATGGTCGGGTTCCTGTCGTCCCGCACCGGCGGGGTGCTGCCGCTCGATTTCATGCTCGATGGTCGGCCCCGTGAGGTGGCGCTGCCTGCCAGGATCACGGTGAACGACAGCGAGACCATGGCCGCCCTGGCCCGGCAGGGTCTGGGGCTGGCACAGGCCCCGCGCTACCGCTTCGCCGCGGACATCGCGGCCGGCCGGCTCGTGGAGGTGCTGACGCCGTTCGCGCCTCCTCCCACGCCGCTGTTCGCCCTGTTCCCGCCAAGCCGGCGCCGCACCCTGCGGGTCAGGGTGTTCCTGGCCTGGCTGGATGAGCTCTTCGGGCGCGCCGCGGGACGGCCGGGAGCGTCCTGAGGGGCAGTGTCCCGGAAACTCCGCTCCTCAGCCCGTCTCACCGATGGTGGCGGCCTCGGCGTTGATCGACTCGATCAGGGCCTGGGCCGCCCGGCTGGGACGGTCGTCCCGGGCCAGCACCACGAACTCCACGTCCGGCAGCGGGGGCAGTTCCGCGTCCTGCGCGGCGACCGGCACCAGTCCCGGCGCCCGTACCAGCGGGCACTGCGCGGTGATGCCGTAGCCCGCCCGCACCGCGGCGGTCATCGCCACGAGGCTGGGACTCGCCACGGCCACGCGCCATGACCGCCTGGCACCGTTCAGCGCCTCGATGGCGAGCCTGCGGGTGATGCTGTTGCCGGGAAAAAGCACCAGCGGCACCGGACGGTCGGGATCGATCGCCGCACCCTCCGCGCCCCACCAGAGCAGGGGCTGGCGGAACACCACCTGGCCCCTTGGCTGCCGCCCGTCGCGCTTGGCGAACAACAAATCGAACCCGTTGCTGTTGAGCGACGCGTGCAGCTCGCTGCTCAGCCCGACGGTCAGTTCCAGCTCCACCCCCGGATGGGCGCTCCGGAAACGGCGCAGCAGGTCGGGCAGCCGCGACAACGCGAGGTCCTCCCCGATCCCGACGCGCAGGTGGCCGTGGATATCCGAGCGCTCGAACCAGGCCGCCGCCCTGTCCTGCGCGTCGAGGATGTCGCGGGCGAGATCCACCATCGCCAGCCCATCGGCCGTCAGGGTGACGGTCTTGGTGCTGCGGACCAGCAGCGGCCGTCCGACCGATCGTTCCAGCCGCGCGACGTGCTGGCTGATGGTGGGCTGACCGATGCCCCGCCGCCGCGCGGCCGCCGTGAAGTGCAACGTCTCGGCCACGGCCAGGAACGAGCGCAGCAACACCGGATCGAAGGCGACTTCATCATGCATGGATATAAGTTAACCTTGAATGATTATGTTTCACAATATATCCAGAACTCCTTCCATCGGAGAGCCGGTCCATGACCTTTCTTGCACGACGCGGCCTGCTGGCCGCCGCGGGTGCGCTCGGTGCCGCGGGTGCGGCCCGGGCGGCGAGCTTCGGCAACCCGGACAATCCGCCGCAGGGCGCGGTCAACGTCACCAACAAGGCCGGTCTCACGGAACCCGGCCCCAAGAACCCGACGCTCGCCGGCCAGTTTCCCTCCTTCCAGAACCCGCCGGCCACCGACGTGGACGGGATGCCGCTGTTCTGGGCTTCCTTCAACAACGCCCACAAGCGCATCCAGAACGGCGGCTGGGCCCGCGAGGTCACGCAGGACGATTTCGCGATCTCCGAGACCATCTCGGGCGTCAACATGCGCCTGTCCGCCGGGGGCATCCGCGAGATGCACTGGCACCAGCAGGCCGAGTGGGCGATCATGCTCTACGGGCAATGCCGCATCACCACACTGGACGAGCAGGGTCGTCCCAGCGTCGAGGACGTGGAAGCGGGAGACCTGTGGTATTTCCCGCCCGGCCTGCCGCATTCGCTCCAGGGCCTGGGGCCGGATGGCGCGGAGTTCCTGCTCGCCTTCGACAACGGACGCGCCAGCGAGTTCAACACGCTGCTGCTCACCGACTGGCTCGCCCACACGCCCCCGGAGGTGCTGGCGGCCAATTTCGGTGTTCCGGCCGAAAGCTTCGCCAAGATCCCGCTGAACAACCTGTGGATCTTCCAGGGCGAGGTGCCGGGACCGTTGGCGGATGACCAAAAGAACGCACGCGTGGTGCCGGGCGCCCGCCCGGTGACCTTCAAGCTGTCGCGCATGACGCCCAACAAGAAGACCAAGGGCGGCCAGGTGCAGATCGCGGACGGCCGCAACTTCCCGATCTCGCAGACGGTGGCGGCGGCCCTGGTGACCATCGAACCGGGCGGGCTGCGCGAACTGCACTGGCATCCCAACGCCGACGAATGGCAGTACTACATCAAGGGCGAAGCGCGCATGACGGTGTTCAACACCGGACCGAAGGCGCAGACAGCGGATTTCCGCCCCGGCGACGTCGGGTACGTCCGCAAGAGCCTCGGCCACTACGTCCAGAACACCGGCAGCACGGAGCTGCAGTTCCTGGAAATCTTCAAGGCGGATCGTTTCGCCGAGGTGTCGCTGTCGGACTGGCTGACCCATGTTCCGCCGGAACTGGTCCGCCAACACCTCAACGTCGATCAGAGCGTGATCGCGCAGTGGCCCACCGATCGTCCGGACGTGGTGCCGGTCTGACGAACCGGGGGCGGTACACTCTCGGGCCGCCCCTCCCACGGATGCTCGATCCCCACATGCCCGGCGAAGAAACCGCCGCGGCTCGGCGCCGCTCCTCGTCGAGGTCGAGGGCAACGAGCGGCGATTGCGGTCATGCAGGCTGGCGGGAGCCGCTCCTGGGCCACCCGGCAGCGAACCTGCCCTGGAAGCTTTCTTCCCCGCGACCGGCGGATCATACCAAACCCGAAACGAGATCCACGGCGGGACGACTGGGCGAGCCGGCAGCCATCGGCCTACCCGCCTACTCGCGCCACGTGATCAGCCTTCGCCATCCGCGAACGCCAGTTCCTGCCACCGATCGATCTCGGCCCCGAAGCCGGCCAGGGCGTCGCGGATCATCGCCAAGGCCGTGGGACCCACCGGCAGGCGGCGCGGCGGTTCCGGCATCTCGATCGCGTCAAGCACCACCCGGCCCAGCGCCGCCGGATCGCCCCAGGCCAGCGCCTCGCGGCGGGACGGGTCGTGGAGATGCTCGTACTCGCTCATCCGGCGCTCCGGCCCGCGCAGGGACCGGCCGCCCCAGTCGCTGCGATAAACTCCCGGCAGGATGCTGGTGACCCGGATCCCGAACGGCTCCAGTTCCGCCGCCAGGGTGTCGCTCAGGCCTTGCAGGGCGAACTTGCTGCCGTGATAGGCGCCCAGCCCCGGAAACGTCACCACCGCCCCCATCGACGTGACGTTCAGGACATGACCCCGCCGTCGCGCCCGCATGAACGGCAACACCGCCTGGATCATAGCCACCGGGGCGAACACGTTGATCTCGAACTGCGCGCGCAGCTCCGGAAGCGACAGCTCCTCCACTGCGCCTTCCAAGCCGTAGCCGGCGTTGTTCACCACCGCATCGATCGCGCCCGCGGACGTCTCCACCTCGCGGACGAGGGGAGCGATGGCCCCGGTGTCGGCGAGGTCCAGCCTACGGGCGAGCGCCCTGCCCGGCGCCAGCGCTTCGAACGCCGCACCGGCCTCCGCGTGTCGCACCGTTCCCACCACCCGGTGCCCCCGGGCGAGCGCCTCGCCCGCCATGGCGCGACCGAGACCACTCGACACGCCCGTGATCAGGATCAGCTTCGGCATGATCTCGTCCTCCTCGACGCACCGGAGATGGCGTATGACCGCCGGTGCGATAAGCGGCACGACGCGGCATGCATCGTTGCGAAAGGTGGGACGGTGGAACTCCCCCGGCTGGAAGGTATCGAGGCGGCGCTGGCCGTGTGGCGGCAGAACAGCTTCCGGGCGGCGGCGCACGCCCTGAACTCGTCGCCGTCCGCGGTGAGCCGGGCGGTGCTGGCCCTGGAAGGGCAAGTGGGCATCAGGCTGTTCCACCGCACGACGCGCAGCCTCGCTCCCACGGAGGCCGGGCGCATCTTCCTGGAGCGGGCGGACACCGCACTGGCCTTGCTTCGGGAGGCCGCGGCCGATGCCGCCGACACGCCCGGGACGCTGCGGGGCGCGTTGCGGATCAACGCGTCCACCGCGGCGCTGAACTTCGTGTCGGCTCCCGTGACCGCCTTTCTGGGCCGCCATCCGTCGCTGCGGATCGAACTGGTGGCCGAGGACCGCCTCGCGGACATCGTGTCGGAAGGGTTCGATGCCGGCATCCGACTGGCCGAAGCGGTGCCGCAGGACATGATCGCCTGGCCGTGCAGCCCGCCGTTGCGCTTCGTCGTGGTGGCCACGCCTGAGTGCATCGCCCGCCACGGCGAACCGCGGACGCCATCGGATCTCGCCACCCGACCCTGCATCGGGCGACGGCTGGGCAACAGCCGCCTTTACCGTTGGGAATTCGAGCATCTTGGTCGGGAAGAGCGGGTCACGGTGTCGGGTCCGCTGGCGACCGACCACGAGGCGCTCATGCTGGACGCCGCACGGGCCGGGCTCGGGTTCGCCTATGTGCGGTCCTGGATCGCGGAGCCGGATCTCGCGGCCGGCACCCTACAGGAAGTGCTGCGCGAGTGGACGCCCGCCCATCCCGGCTTCCGCTTGTTCTTACCCGGACACCGGCACGTGCCGCGGGCCCTGCGGATGCTGGGCGCCGCACTGCGCGACAATATCGGCACCTGAGGCTCCCCGCTCCCTGGCTCGATGCCGGCGCTGGCCGGTCAGCGAGCCATGCCGGGCAACCGGACTTCCGTGAGCTGGCCAGCGAGGAGCGGCCTCACGCCGTCACGAGACGAGGAGGCATGCCCGGCCTGCGATACCGGCGGCCGGGTCGGGCACCGCGACCGGCGGCCAGGCCGGAGCGCTGCGTCGCCATCAGCCGCGCTTGTTCCACTCCACCAGCAGGTCCACCACCGCCTGCGGGGACATGTGCCGGGCGTCGGTCAGTTCCTTGATCGCGTCGGGGTTCAGCAGCTTGCCGTCGGCCGTCACCACCAGGACCGTGGGCACGCCCTTGGGCGGCACGTTGAAGCGCTGCTCGATGTCGAGGTTCTTGTCGTAGCGGCCGACATCGATCGGCACGGTCACGAAATGCCGCTTCACCCAGGGCTCGACTTCCGGCGCTTCCAGGATGCCCGCCATGATCCGGCAGTCCGGGCACCAGTTGCCGCCGAAATCCAGCAGCACCTTGCGGCCGCTCTTCTTCGCCTCGGCGAAGGCCGCCGCCACCGCGGCGTGCGCGTCCTGCTGGGTATCGTACGGCTTGGCCACCGCCGCGGGGGGCGGCCCGCTCAGCACCGGGCGATCCGGAACATCGGCATGGGCCCGGGCATGCAATGCCACGAATCCCCCCATGCACACGCCTGCGGCCAGGATTGCCCCCAGCATCGGAGCCGGCTTGATGATTGGTCGCATGAGTTCGCGCTTTCCAGGGATCACGTCGTCTGTTCGTGGATTATAGGGATCACGCGCGCAATGAACAAGTTCCGCTTCCGCACAGGAAACGAGACACGCGTCGAAGCGTGGGATACGGCCGTGCCGGAGCGCGTCCGCCGGGCCGGATCTGGACATCCAGCGGTCGAACACCCAGCGTCCCCCCGACCGTCCAGCCCTCCCGGAGACCGCCATGCCGCCCCATGATGTCCTTCACGAGCCCCCTCGCGTCGCCGGCAGCCTTGGAAGCGAGCGGGGGCTGGTGGAGCGCTTCCTCCGCTACGTGGCGATCCCGAGCCAGAGCGACGCGGGCGCTACCTCCCTGCCCAGCACCGAAGGCCAGCGGGAGCTGGCGATGCTGCTCGCCGACGAACTGCGGGCGCTCGGCGCCGCCGACGTGGTGCTCGACGACCGGGCGATTCTGACCGCGCGGCTGCCCGGCACGGCTCCGGACGCGCCCGCGATCGGCTTCTGCGCCCATCTCGACACGGTGGATGTGGGGCTTTCGCCCGTGATCCGCCCGCAGCGCCTGCGCTTCGAGGGCGAGGATCTTTGCCTCAACCCCGCGCAGGACATCTGGCTGCGCGTGGCCGCCCACCCGGAGATCATGCCCTATCGCGGCCAGGACATCCTGTTCGGGGACGGCACCAGCGTGCTTGGCGCCGACAACAAGGCCGCTGTGGCGGTGCTGATGACGCTGGCCGAACGGGTGCTGGCCGGCAGCACGGCGGACCCTGGAGGCGTGACCTACGGCGACATCCATCTGGCGTTCGTGCCGGACGAGGAGATCGGGCTGCGGGGCGCCAAGGCGATGCCGCTCGACCGGTTTCCGGTCGCCTTCGCCTACACGGTGGATGCCTGCGCGCTGGGCGAGTTCGTGTGGGAAACCTTCAACGCCGCCCAGGCGACGATCGAGATCGCGGGCGTCACCGCCCATCCGATGGCGGCCAAGAACGTGCTGGTGAATCCGATCCTGGTCGCGGCCGATCTGATCGCGCGCCTCGATCCGGACCAGACGCCCGAGCGCACCGAGGGCCGCGAGGGCTACTGGTGGGTGAACAACATGACCGCCAACCAGGCCGGGGCGCGATTGTCCGTGTCGATCCGCGACTTCGACGCCGCCCGGTTCGCCGCCCGCAAGCAGGCCGTGCTGGACGCGGTGGCCGCCACGGCGGAGCGCTTCCCCCGGGCGCGGCTGACGTGCCGCATCGACGACACCTACGGCAACATCGCCGACGCGCTGGGCCCCGACCGAAGCAGTGTCGATCTCGCGACCGAGGCGATGCGGCGGCTGCAGATCGCGCCGAACGTCATCGCCATGCGCGGCGGCACCGATGGCTCCGCCCTGTCGGCGCGGGGCATCCCGACGCCGAACCTGTTCACCGGCGGCCTCAACTTCCATTCGCGGTTCGAATTCCTGCCGGTGCCGTCCTTCTGCCGGTCGCTGGAACTGGTGGACGCCATCTGCCGCCTCGCCGCCGCCCGAACCGGGCAGGAAGACGGCGCCGGCTCCGCCCCCTGACCGATCCCGCAAAACCGGCCGACCGCATGGCACGGGCGTTGCTAAACCGGATGGATCTTTCCGGTCGGCGGCCGCGCCGTCCGGAATGGCCGGCCACCCACCGCCACCCGTTGTTTCCCGGAGTTCCCGCCGCCGATGCCCGTTTCCGTGCTCCCCGCCAGCCGCGCCCCGTTCCGGGGTGTCCGACCCGCAAGCCGGTTCCGTCGCGCGCTGCCCGTGCTGCCCGCCTTTCTGGCGGCGATCCTGGCGGCATCCCCCTGGACGGCGGCCCGCGCTGCCTCGGGAGCGGAGCTTTATGCGCAGCAATGCGCCATGTGCCACCAGGCCGATCTGAAAGGCCTTGCCGGACAATATCCGCCGCTGGGCGGCCGGGTGGACAAGATCATGGCCACCCCGGAAGGACGGCATTACCTCGCCGACCTGCTGACCCACGGCATGAGCGGGCCGATCCAGGCCGGCGGCGCGGCCTTCGCCGGCTACATGCCCGCCTTCAAGCAGCTTTCCGACTCCGACATCGCGGCGATCCTCGACTACGTGTCCGACCAGGGCGGCACGAAGCCGGCTCCGCATCTGGACGCGGCCGAGATCGCCGCCGCGCGGGGCCGCCCTCTCAACGTCCGCAGCGTGCTGGAAGAACGCGGCGCCCTGGACGCCGCCCACAAGCTGCCCTGAGAAGCCCGTTTCCATCGCCGGCGGCCGGGGATGCGACCGGGACCGCCGTCAGGGAAGGATGATCCGGTCCGGCGCCCCCGACGTGGCGCGGGGCGCGCGCGGACACACCCTCCGCGTCCGGCGGCTGGGGCGTGCGCCCTGTTCGCCATCGAAACCGGTCCCCGTCCCCCGGGCTTGGTTTCCTGCGACTCATTTGCGACAAACGCTGCCCGTCCCGCTCCTGGCCCCGCCCGGAACGAGGGACGCCCGCTTGTCCGAGGACGACAGATGGCCGTCGACCGCTCCGCTTACCGCGACGCCATGGCACGCCTCGGCGCCGCGGTGAACGTGATCACCACCGCCGATACCACCGCCCGGCACGGCTTCACCGCGTCCGCGGTCTGCTCGGTCACGGACGAGCCGCCGACCCTGCTGGTGTGCATGAACCGTTCCTCCCGCACCCGTCCCGCCTTCGCCGTCGGCGGCGCGCTGTGCGTCAACGTGCTGGCCGCGAACCAGCAGGAGATCTCCGTCGCCTTCGCCAGCCGCAGCGAGATGGAGGAACGGTTCGCCGGCGGACGCTGGACCACGCTCGCGACCGGCGCGCCGGTGCTGGAGGAAGCCGTGGCCTCCTTCGATAGCCGGATAACCCAGGTGGTCGAGATCGGCACCCACGACGTGATGTTCTGCGTGGTGGAGGCAATCCGCATGGGCGAACCCCGCGACGCCCTCATCTATCTGCACCGCACCTACCACAACCTGCCGCCGGCCCTGCTCGGGCTTTGAATCCGGCGGCTTCCGGCTCCTTCCGCCGGACGGACCGGACCATATCGTCGCGGGCCCTGATCGGGCGCGCCCACAACACGATGTCCGCGCGAGCGAGGCTCCGGACCGTGCCTCAGCCGGCCGCTCGCCGCATCCGCCGCCACTGGAGAACGAGCGCGACCGCCACCGCGAGGCTGCCGGCGATCGCCACCGCCGCCCAGCCTCCGCGATGCAGCAGCACCGGCGCCAGCGCGGACGCGATGCCGCCGCCCAGAAACACGAAGCTCATGAACAGGGCGTTCAACCGCCCGCGCGCTTCCGGCTGCAGCATGTAGATCGAACGCAGATTCAGCACCTGGTTGAACTGCACCCCCGCATCCAGCACCACGGCGGCCAGCACCAGCAATGGCAGGCTGCCGACGCTCGCCGCCACGATCGTCACGAGCATCGGCAGCAGGATGGCCAGCAGCGCCCCCACCGTGCCGCCCTCGGTGTGGCCGCGATCGGCCAGCCGCCCCGCCAGGGGGGCGGCCAGCGCACCGCCCGCCCCGGCCAGTGCGAACAAGGCGATGCCGCTCTGGCTCATCCCGAAGCGCGGACCCGCCAACAGGATCGGCACCGCCGTCCAGAACAGGCTGAAGGCGGCGAAGGCCGTGACCTGCAGGCTGGCGCGATGCCGCATCAGCGGCGTGTCGCGCACCAGCCCCGGCAGGGAGCGGAACGCCCGCCAGGGCCCGTCATCGGCGTGGGCCGGACGACGGTGCGGCAGCAGCGGCCTGAGCATCAGCGCCAGCAGCAGCGTCGCCACCGCCGAGCCGGCGAACACGCTGTGCCACCCCAGATGATCCGCGAGTCCGCTCGCCACCGGACGCGACAACATGATGCCGCCGAGCAGCCCGGCCATCACCGTGCCGACGGTTCGTCCGCGCAGCCGTTCCGGCGTCAGGTGGGTGGCCAGGGGCACCAGGATCTGCGTCGCCGCCGCGCAGAACCCGGTGAGCAGCGCGCAGAACAGGAAGGTGGCGGCGTTCGTTGCCAGCGCGCTGCCGGCCAGCGCCAGCACCAGCATCGCCAGCGCCCCCAGGATCAGGCGGCGGTTCTCGATCGCGTCCGCCAGCGACACCAGCAGCAGCAGGCCGCCGCCGTACCCGAACTGCGTCAGCGTCACGACGAGCCCGCTCAGCTCGGGTCGAATCCCCAGCGAGCGCGCGATCGGCACGATCAGCGGCTGGGCATAGTAAAGGTTGGCGACCACCAGGCCGCAGCTCAGGGCGATGAAGCGGATCAGCCACACAGGAGGGACCACGCCCGCCCCGGTGTCGGCGGGGGCTCCGCCCGGCTCAGGACCCGGCGCGGACGCCTCCCCCCGGACCATTCCGTCCGGGGCGACGTCCGGCGGCGATCCGCCTGCCGACAGGGTCGACGGCGCGGCCACGCCGCCCCGGCCGGTGTTCTCACCGGCATCGTCCAGCGCCGTCATGGCCTCCCCCCGTCATCCCTGTCCAAACGACGTTCGCCCGATCCCGGCGCGGGACATGCCGGCCGGCCGCGGTGCCGGAAGGACGCGACCTCGCCCGACGACGGGGTGCCGGATCGGGCGGGTCCACGCGGTCGGAAGACGGCCGTCTCCGGGCCGGAGGAGCCTGCCTGACCAGCGCCGGGCGAATGCGGCACGGGCGGAGCAGAGCGGCGCTCCTCAAGCCCGTCCGCCACCATGCCATCCGCGAAGAGGCTTCGTGGCGCGGGGATCGCGAGCCGGGACGCGGTGCCGGCCGTCAATATCCGCGCCCCCGGTCAACCACATCCTGCAGCGGCCGGCCGCCCTCGAGCGCCCGGATCTGGTCGGCGATGCGCCGTGCCGCGCTGCGCGGCACGGTGGGCGCCGCGACGTGGGGATGCAGGAACACGCCCGGATGGCTCCAGAACGGGTGGCCGGGCGGCAGCGGCTCGGCCCGGAACACGTCCAGCACCGCGGCCCGCAGCTGCCCTTCATCCAGCGCCGTCAGCACCGCCTCGTCCACCACGTGCCGCCCCCGGCCCGCGTTGGCCAGCACCGCCCCGCGCGCCAGCCGGCGGAGCAGTGCCGCGTCCACGATGTTCTCCGTGTCCGGCGTCAGCGGCAGCAGGTTCACCAGGAAGTCGGCCCCCGCGACGGCGTCGCCCAGCGCTTCCGGTCCGCTGAAGGAGCTTACCCTCTCGATCCGTTTCGGGCTGCGGCTCCAGCAGCGGACGGAGAAGCCGATCCGCGCCAGCATCGCGGCGACCGGCGCCCCGAGATGCCCGGCACCCAGGACCGTCACCGTGCGGTCGCGCGCCAGCCGTTCTTCCAGCGGCTCCCACGCCCCCCGAAGCTGCGCGTCGCGATAGGAGAACAGGTTGCGGTGCCAGCCCATCACCACGGCCAGCACCCATTCCAGCATCCCTTCCGCCAGCCCGTCATCCGCCATGCGCACGATCGGCAGCGACGGCGGGATCGCGTGTTCCTCCAGCAGCCGCTCGATGCCGGCATTGACGCTGAACAGGGCGCGAAGCGCCGGAAGACGCTCCAGCACCCCGGGCGGCAGGCGATCGGTCACCACATAGGCGGCGGGCCGTGCCGCCGGGTCCGGACCCTCGCCCGGCGGCGCGCCGACCCGGATCTCCCGCCCCGGCAGGGCGTCGCCCAGCAATTCTGCCCAGAGCTCCGGCCGCTCCGCCACCAGCACCAAGATCGCATTCATGACGCGATGGATGGACCCGCACGGGCCGGGCCGCAACCGCCCGCGCCCGGCAGGTCATTGCGGCTTCGTTTCGAACAGATGGCGGTTTGTTTTGACATCGCACCAACTGCCGCAGGACGCCTTTCGTGAAGTTCCGTTCGCTCGCTCCGCTCGTCGCCTGTCTCGCCCTACCCGCCTGCATCTCGCTGGTGAACGGCTCCAAGCAAACCGTCACCGTCACCACCGACCCGCCGGGCGCCACGTGCCGCCTGACGCGCGGCACCGAGACCCTCGGGGCCATCCGGGCCACCCCCAGCAGCGTGCAAATCAGCAAGAGCCAGAGCGACATGAACGTCGTGCGCGAGAAACGCGGCTACCGGAGCGTCGCCGCGTCGCGCTCGCCATCCTTAGGGGGCGACCTTCGGCAACATCATCGCGGGCGGCGTGGTGGATGCCGCGTCGGGCGCCAACTACAGCTATCCGGCCGAGATCCGGCTCGGCATGGCCGCGACGCCGCCCGCAGCCCAGCCGGCGACACCAGCACTCCTGGCCGCCGCACCGCCCGCGGCCATTCCGCCGGCCGCGACCGCCCCTGCGGCCACCGCGGCCACGGTGCCGGCCGTGATCCCAACCTCGGCCCCCGTCGCGATACCGGCGCGGGGAAAGCCCGTCTCCGGCTAGCCCGGACGACGAGGATGGTCGATGCCGGCCGCTTACGCCGGCATCGACCCGATCCCGCTACTCGCCGATCTCGAACGTGACGCCCTGGGCGAGCGGCAGGGTGGTGCCGTAGTTCACCGTGTTGGTGGCGCGGCGCATGTAGTTCTTCCAGCTGTCGGAGCCGGATTCGCGGCCGCCGCCGGTTTCCTTTTCGCCACCGAACGCGCCGCCGATCTCCGCCCCGGACGGGCCGATATTCACGTTGGCGATGCCGCAATCCGATCCCGCTACCGAGGTGAAGAGCTCGGCTTCCCGCAGGTCCAGCGTGAAGATGGAGGAGCTCAGGCCCTGCGGCACGTCGTTCTGGGCGGCGATGGCGTCCGCCAGCGTGTCGTAGCGAACGACGTACAGGATCGGCGCGAAGCATTCCTCCCGCATGGTTTCCGTCTGGTGCGGCATCTCCACCAGCGCCGGACGGGCATAAAATCCGCCCTCGCCCACCGCTACCCGGCCTCCCCCATGCACGACGCCGCCTTCGGCCCGCGCGCGGTCCAGCGCCCGCTCCATCGCGGCGAACGCCGCCTCGTCGATCAGCGGCCCGACCAGCACCCCGTCCCGGCGCGGATCGCCCACCGTCACCGAGGCATAGGCCTTTCGCAGCCGGGCCACGAAGCCGTCCGCGACCGTCCGGTGCACGAACAAGCGGCGCAGCGTGGTGCAGCGCTGCCCGGCGGTGCCCATGGCGGCGAAAGCGATGCCCCGCAGCGCGAGATCCTGGTCGGCCTTGTCGGACACGATGGCGGCGTTGTTGCCGCCCAGCTCCAGCAGCGAACGGCCGAAGCGCGCGGCCAGTCGGGGTCCGACGGCGCGGCCCATCGCAGTGGACCCGGTGGCGGACACCAGCGGCACCAGCCGGTGATCCACCAGCGCCTCGCCGACCGAGCGGTCGCCCAGCAGCAGCACCGACAGTTCGGCCGGCGCGTCCGGTCCGAAGCGCCGCAACGCCTGGCTGAACAGCGCCTGCACCGCCAGCGCGGTGAGCGGCGTCTTTTCCGACGGCTTCCACGCCACGCTGTTGCCGCACACCACCGCCAGCGCCGCGTTCCAGGCCCACACGGCGACCGGGAAGTTGAAGGCCGAGATCACGCCGACCACGCCCAGCGGATGCCAGGTCTCCATCATCCGGTGATGATGGCGCTCGGTGGCGATGGTCAGGCCGTAGAGCTGCCGCGACAGACCCACCGCGAAGTCGCAGATGTCGATCATCTCCTGCACCTCGCCCAGCCCTTCCGACGGGACCTTGCCGGCTTCGAGGGTCACCAGACGGCCGAGATCGTCCTTGTGCTCGCGGAGCACCTCGCCGAACAGCCGCACCAGCTCGCCCCTGCGCGGCGCCGGCACCAGGCGCCAGCGGTTGAACGCCTCGTGCGCGCGCCCGATCGCCGCCGACGCCTCGGCCGGGGTCATCGCCGCAACATGCGCCAGCACCGCGCCGTCGAGCGGCGAGCGCGCGGCCAGGGCGCCCCCGTCGAGGGCGGCGTCCGGAACGCCCAGCCGCCGCAACAAAGGCGACACCTCGTCGCGCGTGGACGGAAGCGGGGCGGTGGCGGGATGCGCGGAAGACATGATCGGCGAGCTTTCTTCAGGCGGTGGCGGCGGTGCGGACGATATGCGCGGCGTTCTCGACATCCGGCATGGCTCCGTCCCCGTGCAGCGAGACGGGGTCGAGCAGCGAGGCCGGCGGGATCGCCGGGTCGTAGAGCCGGCCGAAGCGGTTGGCCAGGAACACGGGCAGCGCGATGTCCTCCTGCCGCACGAAGCCCCGGCGCGGCAGCTTGTTCTCGCGCAGCAGATCGAGCACCGCGCAGATGCTGGACGCGGTGGTGAGTTGGATCGCCGTGCGCTCCACCCCGTTCAGCACGGCCGCATGCACGCGGTTGACGTAGCTTTCCTGCATCAGACGCCCATCGCGCAGGCCGGTGACGGTGACGAAGATCACCACCACGTCCTGCAGCGTCACCGGGATCGCGTGTTCCAGGATGTCCTTCATCACGTCGCGGCGGTGGCGCAGCCCGAGATCGTTCAGCAGCATCTTCATCGCCGCCGCATGACCGGGATAGCGGATGGTGCGGTAGTTCAGCGTGCGCACCTCGCCGCGCAACGTGTCGCACAGGCTGCCGAGGCCCCCGGACGTGTTGAAGGCTTCGTACGCGACGCCGTCGAGCACGAACTGCTCGCACTCTTCCAGCGGCGTGGTGTGGCGCAGCACGCCGTCCACGATCGCTTCGCACGGCTCGCAGTATTCGTTGATGACGCCGTCGGTGCTCCAGGTGAGGTTGTAGCCCAGCGCGTTGGACGGGAACTGCGGCAGCGCACCCACGCGCAGCCTCACGTCGTGCAGCTCGTCGAAGCGCCGCGCGAGATCGTGCGCGGCGATGGTGATGAAGCCCGGTGCGAGGCCGCATTGGGGAATGAAGGCACCCGCCGCCGTTTCGCTCAGCGCCCGCACGTGACGGGTGCTGGCCACATCCTCGGTGAGATCGAGATAGTGCGCGCCCGTCGCCGCGGCGGCGTCGGCAATGCGGGTGGTGAGCGAGAACGGCGCCGCGTTCAGCACCGCGTCGCTGCCGCGCAATGCGTCGACGAACCCGGCGGCGTCCGTGCTCGAAAGATGATGCCGGCGCACGGGATGGCTGGTGCGCAGACGGTCGAGCTGGCCCGCGTCGCGATCCACCACCGTCACCTCGAACGAGCCCGATGCGGCCAGCAGCTCGGCGATCATGCCGCCGATCTTTCCCGCTCCCACGATGGCGATATGGCGCACGGCTCGTCCCCCTCCCGGTGTCGCGCGGATGGTGGCGGCGCCACAGTCGGCGTTCCAGCCGCCGAACGCCGACGATTCGCCGAAATGACTGGCGTTTCGCTGATCAGGCCGGCGTATCGCCGACGGGCCGCGGCGTCGGCAAACCGGCGGCGCTTCCAATCGTTTCGCATCCGGGACCGCCTCAGGGCCGTCCCCCGTTTCGACCGCAGGAGTTCCGTTTCCGTGATCACCGCCCGCCAGAACCGCCTCGTCAGGACCCTGCTCGCTTCTCTGCCGCTGCTGGCGGTGGCCGCCTGCGACAATGCCGGCGCGCCCACCAAGAGCGACATCAAGCAGGTGATCCAGGACCGCATGCAGCGCGCCAACCAGGAAACCTCCAACAACACGCTGGGGCTGTTCAGCGGTCCGTACGATCCCGCCGACCTGGACATCCGCGACGCCGACTGCACCGCCAAGGACAACGGCGTCTACAGCTGCGCGGTCACCGCCGTGACCAAGAAGGGCACCAACACCGCCCAACTCGCCTTCAAGAAGGTCAACGGCGCCTGGCAGCTCGTGCAGTAGACGACGACATCCGGCCCGGCGTGGGGAGGCCTCGGCTTCATCCCCACGCCGATCGGTTCTACAGATGCGCGCCGGAACATGGGGCGCGGGGAAGCTTTGCTCGGGACGAGGCGGAGGCACACCCTCCTGATGATGGGGGCGGCGGGAAGCACGGCATGCTGGCGCGGGGCGCTCGGCGCTGCTTCGGCCGCCTTCCCGAAACTCGACGCGTTCCATCCCGGCGCGATCTGGCCCGACGACCGCGGCGTGCCCATCAACGCCCATGGCGGCGGCGTGCTGCATCATGGCGGCCGATACTGGTGGTTCGGCGAGCACAAGATCGCGGGGGAAGCGGGCAACCGCGCCCATGTCGGCGTGCACTGCTACAGCTCGCGCGATCTCTACAACTGGCGCGACGAGGGCATCGCGCTCGCGGTATCGTCCGACCCCACGAGCCTGATCGCCGACGACTGCGTGATCGAGCGGCCCAAGGTGATCCGCAATCCCCGCACGGGGATGTTCGTGATGTGGTTCCACCTGGAACTGCGCGGGCAGGACTACAGTGCCGCCCGCGCGGGTGTCGCCGTGTCGCACAGCCCCGCCGGCCCGTACCGTTTCCTGGGGACGGGGCGCGTCGATCCCGGCCGCTGGCCGGTGGGCATGTCGGACGCGGACCGCCGGCCCGGCTCCATCGTCGCGCGCGATCTCGCCGGCGGCCAGATGTCGCGCGACATGACATTGTTCGTGGACGACGACGGCACCGCGTACCACCTGTTCTCGTCGGAGGACAATCGCACGCTCGATGCGGCGGTGCTGCGTCCCGACTGGCTCGGCCATGACGGACGCTATGCGCGCATCCTGCCGGAGGGCCGCAACGAAGCGCCGGCGATCTTCAAGGCCCGCGGCCGATACTGGCTGTTCGCGTCCGGCACCACCGGATGGGATCCTAACCCGGCGCGCCTTTATGTCGCGGAACGGGTCTTCGGGCCGTGGCGGGCGCTCGGCAACCCGGTGCGCGGCACGCCCGAGCAGGTCGCCACCACCTTCGGCGGCCAGAGCAGCTTCGTGCTGTCGCTGCCGCCGGGGCGCGACGGCCATCCGCGCGCCATCTTCATGGCCGATCGCTGGCAGCCGAAGAACGCGATCGATGGGCGCTATGTCTGGCTGCCGATCGCGTGGGAGAACGACCAGCCGGTGCTGCGCTGGCACGAGAGCTGGACGCTAGACCAGTTGTGAGCGACTGACCCGGGCGGGGCCATTCGATCGTTTCGCCCGTGCTCAGGCCGCCCCTGCTCAGGCCATTCGTGCTCAGCCCGCGTCGCGCCACCGCACCGGCTCGCCGGTCCATTCCGCGGCATGGTCCTCGACCGTGGGGCGGCGGGGGGCCGGACGGTCGGCCAGGCGAGGCGTGCCGACGAACAGGAACCCGAGCAGCCGGTCCGGTTCCCGGAAGCCGAGCGCCTCGGCGACCAGCGGATCGTAGCCGTTGGCGCCGGTGATCCAGATGGCGCCGAAGCCCTCGGCATGGATCGCGTTCAGCACATTCATCGCTCCCGCGCCCACGGTGAGCAGCTGTTCCAGCTCGGGGATCTTGTGATCGGGCCGGATGCGGGCGCCGACGGCGACGAGCAAGGGCGGCCGCAGCGCCTTGTTGCGCTGCTTCTCGATGAAGGCCGCGGGCGCTTCAGGGTCGCGGGCCAGGGTCGCGGCCTCGAACAGGTCCGCCAGCTTTTCCCGGGCTTCCCCGCGGATCAGCACATAGCGCCACGGCAGCAGACGGCCATGATCGGGCGCCCGCAACCCTGCTTCCAGGATGCGGCGCAGCACCTCGCCCTCGGGCGCCGGCTCGCGGAGATCGTTGGTGGAGGAACGGTCGAGCAGGAACTGCGTCGGCGACATCGCGCGACACTCCTCATCAGCGGAAACGATGGCGATCAACCGGGCCGGGCTCGGCCGGCACGGCGGGTTTTCTCAGCGCGGCGGCCAGGCGATCGGGATCATGCTGGTGTCGTGACCGTGCAGCCGGGCCACCGTCAGCGCGGCTGCCGGAAGGGACCAGCACATGATCTGCGGGCTCGCCACCACCCGGCCGGATGCCGCCAGCAGACCCGCGAGGGCGCGCACCGCGTCGGCAAGACGCGCCCGCGCCGCGCCGCCGGGCGCCATCCTGACGAGGTAGTTGTCCATCACCGCGTCGTCGCGGCGCTGCGCGGCCGCCACCGCGTGCAGCAGCCCGCGCTCGTCGCGCGTCACCAGCGGATCGTCGGGCCGCGCCAGCCGCACCGCCGGCATCGCCGGGTCGGGTGCGGCATCGCCCAGCGCCGTGCGCATCAGCCGCACGGCGAAGCGCTCCGGTTCGCTCAGGGCTTCCATCCGACGCCGCCGCACGATGGCCGGTCCCCGCTGCCGCCACGTCAGCCCGTCGTTCGGCGAGTCCTGCCCGTCCTCCTGTTCAGCACCCAGCCGAGCCATCGCCATCTCCCCATCCCGATACCGCCGATATGAGAATGGTTCTCATTCTCTTTTCAAGCGGAATCGTTCCTCATCAGTCCTCCCGGACGGGCCGGTTCGGGCCCTCGCCCCACGGACGTCCCCATCCTAGATGGCTTCGCGCCCCGAGAGAACGCGAGCGCCGCCACCACCCTCGCCGTCGTCCCGGCCGCCGCAAGTGCCGGCACGAGCCCGGTCGGAGCGCCGTCGATGATACCCGCAAGCGCAACCGTAGCGCACCAACGAGGCGGCACGCGACATGAGCGGAGCGTTCAGGATCGCCCGCACCGGCAGAACGCTCGCTTCTTTTCGGCCAAACGCCACCCTCCTCGGGAAGACGCTCCACAAAGAGATCCGGCACGGCGCAACGGCCGGCGACCATCCTCAGCGATCACCGATCATCATGGCCGGGTTGCGCGTGAACGCCGCTGCCGTGGTCCATCCGGCCCAGTCGCGCGCGATCGTGGACGCATCGTCGGTTCTCGGGTCGGGGCGGGCCGGCCACCGTCGCGGGTCCAGGAAGCCCCAGAAGTTCAGCGGCGCGCCGTTGACCGATTTCCAACTCCATACCGACCAGCCAAGGCCCGCCCCCTGGAAACGATCGACCATCGCCCGCCAGGGGCCGGGATCGGTGGAGAGCGCATTGAACTCACCCACATAGACCGGCACGTCCCAGGCGGCATGCCGGGACATGTCGGCCACCACCCGCTGCGCGAGCACGCCGGCATACTCCGATGGCGAATGATCGCCCCGGTTCCGCGGCCACGGGTACACGTGGTCCTCGTACACCACGTCGGTCCACCCGCGCGATCGCGGGTCGGGAAGCATGTCGAGACTCCAGGAGCCGAACGTGTCCTCGATGAACACGATATGGTCGGGATCGGCAGCGCGCACCGACCGGTAGAAGCGGTCATAGACGGCCAGCACAGCCTGTCGCGCCGGGATGCCGGGGGGCGGCGCCGGCTCGTTCAGCAGATCGTAGCCGGCGATCGCGGGGTTGCCCCGGTAGTGGGCGGCGATCCGCGACCAGAGCCACGCGGTTTTGGATTGCGCCGCCGGATCGCTCCAAAAGCGGTTCATGCCTGCCTGCCCGGTGTCGGGATTGTCGCTCTGTCCGCCAATCGCGCCGTGCATGTCGAACACCACTCGCACCCCGCGCCGTCCGCAGGACTCGACGATGCGATCGAGGATCTCGAACGCGTCGGATCGCCATCCGGACGGCGAAGGATCGTCCAGATCGAGGAACTGTCCCCACCACAGCGGGATGCGCACGATGTTGAAGCCCGCGTCCGCGATGGCGGCGATGTCGTCGTCGCTGATCCAGGCGCGCTGGTAGGACGCCATCAGGCGCCGCTGCTCTTGCCGTCCGAAGCGATCCTGCAGCACGCGCATGACCGAGAAGCTGTCGCGAAGACGATGAGACGCGTCCATCGGCGACATGAACGGCTCCATCACGAACCAGCCGCCGAGATTGACCCCGCGCGGCAGGAACGCGTGGCCTCCCGCATCGACGATCGCGGCCCCCTGGGTCCGAAGCAATCCGCTTGTCGCGGCCCCGGCCCCGCGGGGAAACCCAGCCCAGAGCGCCAGAAAGGTGGCGACCGCTACCGCGCACGGCGGCCGCGGCCATCGCCGGCGCGCCATCACGCCGAGCGCCACCCATCGGGACCATTCCCCGGCAATCTCGGACCGCCCGCCCCGATGCGCCCCGGCGTCGGGGGAGTTATCGCGAAACATCGAGACCATGCGCGGCGTCCGGCTGCATCTCCCCCGGCTCCGTCAGGATGTGGTCGAGCGCCCGGGCGACGGCGTTCATGCCGGCCTGATCCGGGTGGTAGGCGACGGGCGCCGCCCATCCCGGATGGCGTGGCGGATGGGCGCCGGCGACGAAGGGCCGGATCGAACAGGCATCGTGCCCGGTGCCGATCAGCGAGGCGCGCACCACCGGCACACCGGCGGCATCGGCGACGCCCCCGATCACCCGGGCCAGCCGTTCCGCTACCGAGCGGATGCGCGCGGCATCGGCGAGACTGAGCGGCACCGCGGCGCAGATGCCGGCACCGGTGGCGGGAACGGACGGCAGATAGCCGACCAGCACGATCTGCGCGCCAGGAGCCCGCGCGCGGACCGCACCGATCACCGCGCGCAACGCGTCCGGCAGCAGGGCGAACCGCCGGTCGACCTCCGCGTCGGACACCACCGGACCGCAATCGGTGCCGCCGCCGTCGAGGCAGGACAGCGCGAGCAGGTTGGGGATGTAGGCGACATCGTTGCCGCCGATCAGGATGGTCACGAGCCTGGTGCCGGGCGTGACCGCCTCGATCTGCGGGGCGAAGCCGTGCTGGCCTTCCTCGAGGATGTTGCGGGTGGTGGCGCCCGAGCAGGCGACATCGACCAGATCGAGCCTGTTGCTGGCGGCGACCAGCCTCGCGAAGTTCGACCAGGAGCGCTGGCAGCCCCCGCTGCCCGGGTCGGGAAGACCGACGCCCGGCCCGGCGGCGTAGGAGCTTCCCATCGACACGTAGCGGACGCCGTCGGGCGGCACCGCCGCGTGCGCCCTGCCCAGCATGACGATGGCCGCCAGAACCAGAACGATTATTCCTCGAATCGGTGTCGCTCCGTCCCGGACCACGTCATCCAGCTTGACCGATCCTTCCTAACAAATCCCTGCCCTGGCTTCTCGTTTGGCATGTCCATGCCGAAGCCCCGCCCGGGACGCGGTCACCAATGGGGGGCGTCCGGCGGAACCGCCGGATCACGCCGCCGCTTCGGTGCTCGCCGACCCGGCGCTCGAGATGTCGGCGACACAAACCCCACCCCGTACCGGGACCTTCGCGTGGATCAGCAACGGCGGCAGTTCAAGCCGCCCGCACGAACATCCGCCGTCCGATGTTCGGAACGGTCGCGCCAGACTTGCCGAACGCTCGCACCGGAACGCCGGCCCGGGAGGGCGTGCGCCGCCGGCTCGTCGTCCGGCGCGATGGTCACCCGGCCTCGGCCGCCCCGCACCGAACGCTCCGCCGGCAACGACACCACGGCGCCCCGTCCCTCGTGGCGAATCGCGAGCCGGACACGCGCCCCGTCCGACCCGCGCCGTCATGTCAGATCAGGGGTAGAAGCCGGGACCCCAGCCGGGTCCCCAGCCCGGACCCCACGGGCCCCAGGCGCCGAAGCTCCAGGCCGGGTCGCTGTATTCCTGCGCGGTGAGCTGCTGTTCGTCCGCCAGCCGTTGCTGGAACATCTGCTGCTTGTAGGTGTTGTAGGCGTGCTGGGTGCCGACATACAGGCAGCCGCATACCAGCGGATCGGCGTACATGTAGACGTACTTGCCGTTGACGTCGCGCTGCACGAATTTGTGCGGCGGCAGCCGGTTCAGCATCGCCTGACGCTGCGGCGTATCCGCGGGCTTGGCGTCGAACCCCGCCGCCGCCAGCTTGTTCTCCTTGGACTGGACGCGCTCCTGCGGCGTCTGGCATCCCGCCAGAACCACCGTCCCCAGAAGCAGCGCGCCGATCCCGCCCACGGCATGCCGCCGCGGGCCCTTCCCGTTCCGATCCGCGATGATGTCGGGCACCCTCGGGCTCCTGCCTTTCCGGGAAGGGCGGACACCCAGGCGCCAGTGCCGGGTGTGGCCTCGACCCGTCTCATCCTGTAGGGATTGATCCCGTCATGGATGCTCCCGCCAACGCCCCCCGCACCGCTTCCGTTCACCGCGTCACCGGCGAAACCGACATCGCGCTGTCCGTGTCGCTCGACGGCACCGGCCAGACGCGGATCGAGACCGGCATCGGCTTCCTCGACCACATGCTGACCGCGCTCGGCCGGCACGCGATGCTCGATCTCGAGGTGAAGGCCAAGGGCGACCTGCACGTCGATTTCCACCACACCACCGAGGATGTCGGCATCGCGCTCGGCCAGTGCCTGGCGCGGGCGATCGGCGACAAGCGCGGCATCCGCCGCTACGGCAGCGCGTCCGTGCCCATGGACGAAACGCTGGTGAACGCCGCGATCGATTTCTCCGGGCGCCCCTATCTCGGCTGGCGGGTGACGTTTCCGCGGTCCAAGATCGGCGAGATGGACACCGAGCTGTTCGAGGAGTTCTTCCGGGCACTCGCCATGAACGCGCTGATCAACCTCCATGTCGAGATGCGTGCCGGCACCAACGCGCACCACATCGCCGAAGGCTGCTTCAAGGCCGTCGCCCGCGCCCTGCGGGAAGCGACGGAGTTCGACCCGCGCGCGGCCGGCGCCATCCCGTCCACCAAGGGCGTGCTGTGACCGCCCGCGCCCGGCCCGCTCCCCCGGGGGCGGCATGAAAATCTGGAGCAGCCATTTCGATCCCGCGGCACCCGCCGCGCCGCCCGTGCTGGTGCCGGACGGATTTTGTGCCGCCGCCCTTTTCCTCGGTCCGCTGGCCCTGCTGCGGCCGCACGGATGGCTCGCGGCGTTGGGAACCGCCGCCGTCGACGCCGTGCTGCTCCTGCTGCTGCGTGCCCATCCCGTGACCTGGCCGTTGCTCGCCGCCTTCCATCTGCTGCTGGCGCTGTTCGCCCACGATCTTCGTCGCGCCGAGCTCCGGGCCGGGGGGTTCGTGTCCGGTCCGGCGGTGGCGGGCGCCAGCCGCGACGCCGCCCTGCTGCGCCTGCTCGACCGTGCCCCGGACATGCTGAGAGCGGTGCCGCGTCCCGTGGCGGAACCGTCGGCATGAGCGCCGCCGCCCCGCGGCGGGTCGCCGTGATCGACTACAACGGTGGCAACCTCGCTTCCGCGTCCCGCGCGCTGGCCGAAGCGGCGGAGCGCATCGCCCTGCCGGCCGAGGTGCGCATCACCGCCGACGTCGACTGGATCCGCCACGCCGACCGCATCGTGCTGCCGGGCCAGGGCGCGTTCCGGGACTGCGCGAACGGCCTGTCCGCCGTGCCGGGACTGCGCGCCGCCATCGAGGACGCCACCGCGGCCGGAACGCCGTTCCTGGGCATCTGCGTCGGCATGCAGCTGATGGCCGAACGCGGGCTCGAGCATGGCGAGACCCCCGGCTTCGGCTGGCTGCGCGGCGAGATCGCCCGCATGGAGGTTCCCGAACTGCGCCTGCCGCAGATGGGCTGGAACGGCCTGCGCTTCACGCCGGGCGCGCACCCTTTGACGGACGGGCTGCGGGCCGACGACCACGGCTACTTCGTGCACTCCTTCGCCCTGCGCGGCTTCGATCCCGCCGACCTGGTGGCCAGCGCCGAGTATGGCGGCGCCGTGCCGGCCATCGTCGCCCGCGGCAACCGGGCCGGCACCCAGTTCCACGTGGAGAAGAGCCAGGAGGTGGGCCTGCGCATCCTGGCCAACTTCCTGCGCTGGCATCCCTCCCCGGACGGACGCGCCGACCGTGCCGTCTGACGCCGTGTCCCATCCTTCCCTGTCCGCCGAACGCGTGTCCGCCCTGTCGGACGACGACCTGCAGGCGCTGTGCGAGGCGACGGATGCCGCCATCCTGGAGGGCGGCGGCTTCGGCTGGCTGTCCTCGCCCGGGCGGCAGACGCTGGAGAAATATTTCCGCGGCGTGCTGCTGGTGCCGGAGCGGGCACTGTTCGTGGCGCGCCTGGACGGCACCATCGTCGGCGCCGCCCAGCTGGTGCGCCCCCCGCGCAACAACGAGGCGCAGGCGATGAGCGCCACCCTCACCCACGCCTATGTGGCACCCTACGCCCGCGGGCATGGCCTCGCCCGGATGATGACAGAGGCCGTGGAGGAACGCGCCCGCGCCCTCGGCTACCAGGTGCTCAATCTCGACGTGCGCGAAACCCAGACCGCCGCGATCTCGCTCTACCAGCGCCTCGGCTACACCCATTGGGGCACCCATCCCCATTATGCCCGCGTGGGCGGCGGGACGGTGCGCGGGCTGTTCTTCTGCAAGCGCCTGCAGGACGGCCCGGCGCATGGCGCCGATCATGCCGCGCGTCCGGCCCATGCCCGCGACACCACCCGCACCCCGGCCCCGCGCGATCCGCCGCACGATGCCGGGCGCACGCCGTCCGCACGCCCCGGCACCGGACGACAGGAGAAGCCCTTGCCGCCGCAGCGCATCCTCACCCTCTACCCGGCCATCGACCTCAAGGACGGCCATTGCGTCCGGCTGCGGCGCGGCGACATGCAGGACGCCACCGTTTATTCCGACGACCCGGGCGCGCAGGCCCGCGCCTGGGCGGCGGCGGGCTGCCGCTGGCTGCACGTCGTGGACCTCAACGGCGCCTTCGCCGGACGCTCCGTGAACGAGGAAGCCATCGAGGCCATCATCGCCAACGCCGAGGTGCCGGTGCAGCTCGGCGGCGGTCTTCGCGACATCGGCGCCATCGAACGCTGGCTGTCCGCCGGCATCCGGCGGGTGATCCTGGGATCCGCCGCGGTGAAGAACCCGGCCCTGGTGCGCGAGGCGTGCCGGCTGTTTCCGGGCCGCATCGTGTGCGGCATCGACGCGCGCGACGGCAGGGTGGCGACCGAGGGCTGGGCGGAGGTGTCGGAAGTGGCGGCCGCCGAGCTCGCGCTGCGCATGGAGGATGTGGGCGTTTCCGCCATCATCTTCACCGAGATCACCCGCGACGGCATGCTTCAGGGCCTCGACGTGCAGCAGACCTGTGCCTTGTCGGCGCGCCTGTCGACGCCCGTGATCGCGTCGGGCGGCGTCGGCAATGTCGGCCACCTGGAAGCCCTGCGGATCGCCGCCGCCAACTTCCCCGGCATCGAGGGCGTGATCGTGGGCCGCGCGCTCTATGACGGGCGGGTCGATCCGCAGGCGGCGATCCAGGCGCTGGGCGACGTTCCCGCCGTCCTCGCTCCCCCGCGGGGCGGCTGAGACGGCGCCATGCTGAAGCTGCGCGTCATTCCCTGTCTCGACGTCAAGAACGGCCGCGTGGTGAAGGGGGTCAACTTCGTGTCCCTGCGCGACGCCGGCGATCCGGTGGAGCAGGCCGCGGTGTACGATGGCGCCGGGGCGGACGAGCTCACCTTCCTCGACATCACCGCCAGCCACGAGCAGCGCGACACCATTCTCGACGTGGTGAGCCGCACCGCCGCGCGCATCTTCCTGCCGCTTACCGTGGGCGGCGGCATCCGCGTCCCGGACGACATGCGCCGGCTGCTGCTGGCCGGCGCGGACAAATGCTCGGTCAACTCCGCCGCCGTGTCCCGCCCGGAACTGGTGAGCGAGAGCGCCGAGCGGTTCGGCTCGCAATGCGTGGTGGTCGCGGTGGACGCCCGTGCCGACGGCCGCGGGGGCTGGCAGGTATTCACCCATGGCGGCCGCACGCCCACCGGCCTGGACGCGGTGGAATGGTGCCGGGAGATGGCCGCGCGCGGCGCCGGCGAGATCCTGCTCACCAGCATGGACCGGGACGGCACCCGGTCGGGCTTCGACCTGCCGTTGCTGCGCGCGGTCTGCGGGGCGGTGCGCGTCCCGGTGGTGGCCTCGGGCGGCGTCGGCGCGCTGAACCATTTCGTGGAAGGCGCCGAGGCCGGCGCGTCCGGCCTGCTGGCGGCGAGCGTGTTCCATTTCGGGCAGTTCACCGTGCCGGAGGTGAAGGCGGCCCTCCGGGCGGCCGGCCAGCCGGTCCGCCCCCCTGCGGGTCCGTCGCGCTTCCCCTCCGCCCCCCTTTCCATTCCGCAGGGCCCGTCCGCATGACCAAGACTCCCAAGCGGGCCGCCAAGAAGGCGCCCAAGAAGGTGCCCCGCGACGGGCTCGCCAAGCAGAACGGCAAGCGCTCGGGGAAGAACACGGCCAAGCTCGCCGCCCGCAAGCCCGGGCCCGTGCCGCCCGTCGAGCTGGCAGCACTCGGCATCGCGCTGCCGGCGTCCGACCCGGGCAGCCGTCCCCGCCGCGCCGGCGCCGGCAAGCCGCCGGCCGAAGGCTCGTCCCTCCGGACCGCCACGGCCGGAAAGACCGCGAAGAAGGCCGCGAACAAGAAGCTCGCGACCAAGAAACTCACCACCAAGAAACTGGCTGCCCGCAAGGACGTGCCGAAGGTGATCGCCCGCGCCGCGCCGCCGCCGGAGGACCTCGCGGGCGCGTCCGCCGAGGTGCTGGACCGCCTGTTCGACGTGGTGACGGCCCGTCGCAGCGCCGATCCGTCCATCAGCCATTCCGCCCGCCTGTTGTCGCGGGGCACCGCCAAGGTGGCGCAGAAATTCGGCGAGGAAGCCGTGGAGTGCCTGATCGAGGCGGTGGCCGGCAACAGCAACAAGCTGGTCGGGGAAAGCGCCGACGTGCTCTACCATCTGATTGTGATGTGGGTGGATGCGGGGCTGCATCCCTCCGAGGTCTGGGCCGAGCTGATGCGCCGCGAGGGCACCAGCGGCATCGCGGAAAAGGCCGCCCGCCGCACCGGGGCCTGACCGGAAGCGCGGGCACCGGCGGCGAGCCCGCGTCGCCCTCGTCGTTTCCCGGTCGCCGGTGCGCCACCGGTATCGTGCCACTTCCCGTTCCACCGCCGGCACGGACCGGCGGCCGGTCCGCCACAGGAGTTCCGCTGTCCATGCCCGTGTCCGGCCTCGGCGCCTACGACCCCGACAACGTGTTCGCCCGCATCCTGCGCGGCGAGATCCCGTCGCGCACGGTGCTCGACACCGAGCACGCGCTTGCCTTCCACGACATCGCGCCGCACGCGCCGCACCACGTGCTGGTGATCCCCAAGGGAGCCTACGTATCCTGGGCGGATTTCGCCGCCCGCGCCACGGATGCGGAGATCGCCGGCTTCGTGCGCGCCGTGGGCCAGGTCGCGCAGCAGCTCGGGCTGGAAGAAGCCGGCTACCGCCTGTTGTCCAACATGGGCGCCCATGCCGGGCAGGAAGTGCCGCATTTCCACGTCCACCTGTTCGGCGGCCGCCCGCTGGGTCCGATGCTCACGCCCCCAGCCTGAGAGCCGCCCCCGCGCGCCCGGGGGTCGTCCGAGGCCGGTCAGGACGGGGAACGCGGAGGCGGATACGGCCAGCCCCGCGCGGCGAAATACCGCGCGAGCTCCTGGTCGGTGCGACGAACCGCTTCCTGCACCTCCAGGGGAAGTCCCTGACGCAGCGTGCCTACGGCGCCCAGGGCGGGCCCGACCATGTGCAGAGCGGTGCCGGCGGCACCGGCCGCGGAGGCCGCGCCGAGCCCCGCACCGGGCATCGCCCCGGTAGTGCCGGCGGTGGAGAACGACAACAAGGGCCGATCCGTCCTGCCGGGGACTTCCAATGCGGCCGACACCCGGAGCACCGCCTTGCCGGCCCCATAACCGATCAGCAGCCGCGCGGCTTCGCTGCCGCTGCGGACCTCCGTGATGCGGCAGCGAAGCTCCAGCTCCGCAGGCCGTTGCGGAGAGGCGATCGCCAGACCGTGCGCTGCGAGCTGCCGTTCGAGCTCCTGCCGCAGCAGGCCGGCGGCGAGCCGGACGTCGCGGAGATGCCGCGCGATCCGCCCGGCGCGCCGGGGAACCGGGCTTCCGTCCGACACGACGATCGCGATGCTCCGGGGCGGCGGCATCGCGCGGGGAGGCAATTCCATGGTTTCGCCGGAGACATGCGTCCCCGCGCATCCGGTCAGCGAACCGAGCAGGACGAGCGAGCGGAGGGCCGGGAAGCGTCGAACGAGGTGGCTCATGCGCCGATCGTCGCCATTTGCCGAACAGCCCGCCAACGGAACAAGGTCAGATTTCGCTCGTATCGGGCCATAACCGCCAGGATCGCCGCCCATGGACATGATCGACCTCATGCCGCCCGGCTGCGCGATCCTGTCGCAGACCGACCGGGAGCGGAGCGAGGAAAGCCCGCTGCACCGCCACCCCCACGGCGAGTTCTTCGTGCTGAGATCGGGACATCTGGTGTCGGCGACGGAGGCCGCGCGGCTGCTGATCCCGCCGGGACAGGCCTATTGGGTGCCGCCGGGAACGCCTCACGGCGGCAGCCTGCGCCGCATCTCCGGCATCCGCCTCCATGTGTCGGCCGCACTGGCACGCGGGCTGTGCCCGGAGGTCCCGGTCGCCTTCAGCGCGACGCCGCTCGTGGAAGCGCTCATGGGCCGGTGGGCCGTGGACGCATCCGCGGGGTTGCCGCCCCGCGCGGTCGACCGCCACATGTTCGCGGTGCTGGCGGACGAGATGGCGAACCGCCTCACCCAGCCCCTCCTGTTGCCGATGCCGGGCTCGCCGGTCATGCGCCGGGTGCTGGCGGCGTGGTCCGAGACCTGCGACGAGCGCGCGAGCCTGGACCTGCTGGCGGAACGCTGCCGGATGTCGCGCAGGAGTTTCACCCGCCGCTTCCGCATCGAGACTGGAATGTCGCCCGGCACGTGGATGCAGGCGGCCCGCATCCTGCGCGGCTGCCAGCTGATGGCGTCCGGCACCTCGATCACCGACACCGCCTTCATGCTCGGCTTCGAAAGCCCGGCCAGCTTCTTCAACCTGTGCCGCCGGCTGACCGGGCTCAACCCTAGCGCCCTCATGAGGAGGCTCTAGCTGCGCGGGCAGCGTCCTCATGAGGGGGATGGCGGGCGCCGCTGCCGCCTACCGGGGCCGCGATCCCCACCTCCGCGCGGCCCCGCCGGGCGGTCCCGTTCCTTAGGCCGCGGTCACCATTCCAGCCGCCGGCCGTCATAGTTGAGATAGTGCAGTCCCGGATGCCAGCCGATGCGCTCCAACTCGTCGATCACAAGCGGGATGCTCTCGGCCACGGACAACGCGGCGTCAGGACCGCCCATCTCGGTCCTGACCCAACCCGGCGCCATCGCCACCACCGCGCGCCCGCGCCCGGCACCTCCCGCCAGGTCGCGCAGCAGCATGTTCAGCGCCGCCTTGCTGGACGCGTAGGCGGGCCAGATTCCGGCCACGTTCTCGCGCAGGCTGCCCAGCACCGAGGACATCGCCGCCAGCACCCCGCTCGGCGGCACCGACGCCGCCAGATGTTCCAGCAGACGCGCCGGCCCCAGCGCGTTGGTCAGCAGCATCCGGGCGTACTCCTCGTCGGCCACCTCCATCATCCGGTCCTGGACATTGCTGTTGGTGATGCCGGCGTTGGCGATCACGAGATCCAGCCGGCGCCCTTGGAGCCGTTGGCCCAGCGCCCGGACGCTCGCGGCATCGGCGATGTCGAGCGTCTCGATCTCCATAGAGGCGGCACTTCCGTTTCGGGGGCGCCCGGCCAGTGCTTCCAGCGCCGCGACACCGGGCCGGCGCACGGTGGCGATCACCGACCAGCCCCGCCTGTGCAGTTCCTCGGCCATGGCGAGCCCAAGCCCGCGCGACGCGCCGGCCACGAGGGCGGTTTTGTCTGAGGTGCTCATGCCGCCGCTCCTTCCTCGCGCCGCAGCAGATCCGCCAGCACGGCGTCCAGTGCGGTGAACCCCGTGCGGCGCTCCGCCGCGCCGTTCTCGAAGGCGATCCAGCCTTCGTTGAAGCCCTTCAGCATCTCGATGCGCGCTTGCGGATGACGCATCCCTTCGGCCCGGAGCCGCGCCTCCCAGCCGGCGGCGGGCAGCGCTTCGGCCGTCACCGGCCGTCCCAGCATCGCGCCCAGACGCTCGGCGATCCGCTGAGGGCTGACCGGCTCCGGCCCGCGCAGTTCCACCACCCGCGAACCGGTCCATTCCCCTCCGGTAAGCAACGATGCCGCGACGGACGCGATGTCCCGCGTCGCCACCATGTCGATGGCCCGGTCGAGCGGCTGGAGGAAGCTGGCCAGCCGCCCGTCGCGCGCCGAGGGGATGTCCCAGGCGATGTTCTCCATGAACCAGGCCGCCCGCAGCATCGCGACCGGGAGGCCCATGGCGCTCAGCTCCGTCTCGAAGATGCCGCCGTTGTTGAGCAGGTTGAAGCGCTCCACCCGCGCCCCGATCGTGGACAGGAACACCGTGCGTCCCGGTCGTGCCGCCACCAGCGCGTCCCGGGCCGCGGCGGCCCTGGCGCGGGTCTCGGGAAAACCGGGCGCCGGGTCGTAGTCCGGCGGGTTCATCAGGAACACGCCCGCCGCCCCGGCCATCGCCGAGGTCAGCGCCGCGGGATCGGCCGCATCCGGCACCACCGCGATCTCGCAGCCGCCCTCCCGCCAGGCCCCGGCCTTGTTCTCGTCGCGAAGCACGACCCGCACCGGATGGCCTGCCTCCCGCAGGATGCGCGCCACCCCGCCCCCGACCTTTCCTGTCGCACCCGTCACCACGAACATCGGTGTCTCCCTCGCTCCGTGTTGCGGCGGGAGAGGTGGCATGGCTGGAACGTTCACATTAGAGGGGCTCCAAGCCATTCATCTTTGCCTGCAAGCAAAGGAGCGCGATGCCAGACCTTCCCGCCTTGTCGGGCTTGGCGATGCTGTCGGTCGTGGTCGAGTCCGGCAGTTTCACCGAGGCCGGCCGCCGTCTGGGCATGTCGGCCTCCGGCGTCAGCCGCGCCATCACGCGCCTCGAGCGGCGAGTGGGCGTGCGGCTGCTCGGCCGCACCACCCGGCAGCTCCGCCTCACCACCGAAGGGCTGGCGATCCATCAGGCCGCCGCGTCGCACCTGTCGGCGCTCGACGACGCGATCTCGCTCGCGACCACCGGCGCCCATGCGGTGCGGGGCAGGCTGCGGGTCGGCATCCCGGCTCTGTTCGCGCGCCATGTGCTCGGTCCCAACCTCGCGCGGTTCGCGGCGCGTCACCCCGAGCTCGAGCTGGTGGTGCTGGTGGGCGAGTCCGGCGATCTGATCGCGCAGGGACTCGACCTGGCCCTGCGCTTCGGCGACCAGCCGGACTCCCCGATGTCGGCGGTGCTGCTGCTCCAGACCAGGGTGCTGACCGTCGCCTCCCCCGCCTATCTCGCCCGGTGCGGCACCCCGGCCCATCCGGAGGAACTCGTGCGGCACGAGTGCCTGCATTATCTCGATCCGCAGCAGGGGCGCCCGTTCGAATGGGAGTTCCACCGCGCCGGGCGCGTGCTGCCGGTGCAGGTGCCGACGCGCTACGTGTTTTCCGACGTGGACGCCAAGCTGGCGGCCTGCGAGGGCGGCCTCGGCATCACCCAGGTCCTGGCGTGCACCACCCGCCCGGCGATCGAGGCGGGGCGGCTGGTGCAGCTGTTTGCCGATTGGCCCGACGAGCGCTTCCCGCTCTACGCGGTGCGCCCGTCCCGCAGGCTGGCGCCCGCCTCGGTGACGGCCTTCCTCGACCAGTGCCGGGAATGGTGCGCCGCCCTGCCGGATTGATCGGGCCGCCTCCTGGGTTTCCCGCTAGCCCTTCCAGCGCGAGCCGCGGATCACGCCGCAGAAATTGCCGCGGTGGAAATGCGGGTCCTTGTCGGCCAGCACGTCGGCCTTGACGTTGCCGAACGTCGTGTGCGGCTTGTGGTGGATGCCGTCATAAAACGCCTGGATGATGTCCTCCTTGAAATGCGGCGTCCGGGGAAAGCGCTCCACCACCGCCTCGCGCTCGGCGTCGCTGTACTGGTCGTAGGTCAGGCCCAGCACGTCCATCTCGACCCCCGCGGTCACCAGCGCCACGACGGGATGCATGTGCTTCGGGATGCCGGGCGTGGTGTGCAGCGCGATCGCCGTCCACACGGTGTCGATGTCGGCCTCGGCGATCAGATGCGACCGCAGGAAGCGGCGCGCCGCGTCGGCGCCGTCGACCTCGAAGCGCTCCTCCGCGCTGGAATGCGACGGCATCAGCCCGAGATCGTGGAACATCGCGCCGGCATAAAGCAGCTCCGGATCGAAGCGCAGGCCCTGTCGCTGTCCCGCCAGCGCCCCGAACGCGAAGACCCGGCTCGAATGGTTGAAGAGCAGCTCCGTTTCCTCGTCGCGGACGAACTCGGTGATCGCCCGGCACAGGCGGCTGTCGGGGACGGCGATGTCGGGGTGCGGATGGCTCATGGGATCGGTCCTTGTGTTGGCGCAGCGAAAATTGCATCGTCCGGCCGATGGCAGCAATCGACTCATGACGACGAATTCGGACAAGATGCGCGTCCATCGGCCACCGGCGCCCCGGATCATCGTGGTGCTGGCGCAGCCCGGGGCGCAGATGCTCGACGTCGCCGGACCGCTGGACGTGTTCGCGGAAGCGGATGCGCGGCGCGCGGAAGCCGATCCGGCGAGCCTGCCGTTCTACCGTCCCCTGCTGATCGGCACCGCGGCCGGACCGCTGCATTGCTCGTCCGGCCCCAGGCTGTTGCCCGACCACGTCGCGGGCGACCCTGCCATCGGGCCGATCGACACGCTGCTGGTGGCCGGGGCGCCCGACGCGGGACAGCGGCCGTCGGCCCCCGCCACGCTCGACTGGCTGCGGGTCCAGGCCGCCCGGTGCCGCCGCTTCGGCTCGGTGTGCACAGGCGCATTGCTGCTGGCGGAAGCCGGCCTGCTCGATGGACGGCGCGCCACCACCCATTGGGCGGCGGCCGGGGTGATGGCGGAGCGCCATCCGGAAGTGCGGCTGGAGATCGACGCGATCCATGTGCGCGACGGGCGCCTTCGTACCGCGGCGGGCGTCACCGCGGGGCTCGATCTCGCCCTGGCGCTGGTGGAAGAGGATCTGGGTCCCGGGATCGCCCGTGCCGTGGCGGCGCATCTGGTGATGTATGTCCGGCGGGGCGGCGGCCAGCTGCAGCACAGCCGGCAGAACGACGCGCTTCCCGCCGGCCGTTCGGCCCTGCAGGCGGTGCAGCGCCTGGTGGCCGCCGATCCGGGCCGGCCGCACGACGTGGACGCGCTGGCGGCCCATGCCGGCCTCAGCCCCCGGCATTTCGCCAGGCTGTTCCGCCAGGAGATCGGCGTCACGCCGGCCGCATGGGTGGAGTCCGTCCGGGTGGACGCGGCGCGCACGGCGCTGGAACGGGGAGAACCGCCCAAGCTCGTGGCCAACGCCTGCGGCTTCAACGACGTGAACACGATGCGTCGCGCCTTCCTCCGGCGCCTGGGCACCACGCCCGCCGATTATCGCCGCCGGCACGCCATGCCGGACCGGGAGCCGTCCGGATGATCCCGCCGGCGAGGCATCCGGACGGGGTCTCGCCCAGCGGGAACGACCCGCCGGCACGGCGGATCGGCCAAGCCCACCAGTGGGGCCCCGGAACGCACCGGGGCCCGGTTTCGCAACGGCGCCTCTTTGCCTAGCATCACGATGTCCCGGCGGAAGATCGGGCCGCACCGGAAGCGTTCAGAACGAGGCGTCCCGCCATCATGCCCGCGAAGCCCGTCATCGTGCTCGATCCCCATCCCCGCCGGGTGGCGGACATCCTGCGGCCGGAACGTCTGGCCGAACTCCGGGACGCGGCGGAGCTCGTGGTGCATGACGACGGCGCGGGACCGATGCCGGACGAACGGCTCGACGGGCTGTTGCCCGACGCGACGCTGATGCTGGGCCAGGGCGCGATGCCCGCCGCGCGGCTGGACCGGGCCGCGCGGCTGCGGGGCATCATCAACGTCGAAACCAACTTCCTGCCCAACATCGACTACGAGGAATGCTTCCGGCGCGGCATCCACGTGCTGACTCCGGGCAGCGCCTTCGCGCCCGTGGTGGCGGAAACCGCGCTGGGCATGGCGATCGATCTCGCACGCGGCATCACCGACGCCGACCGGCGCTTCCGCGACGGCGCCGAACGCTGGGGGCTGGACGGCAACGAGGGATGCTTCTCGCTCCGGGGCGCGCCGGTCGGCATCGTCGGCTACGGCGATCTCGGCCGGGCGCTGCATCGCCTGCTCCAGCCCTTCGGCTGCGACGTCGCGGTGCACGATCCCTGGCTGCCGTCCTACCTGCTCCGCCGGGAAGGGATGGAGCCGCTGCCGCTGGATGCGCTGCTGCGCCGCTCGCGGGTGGTGTTCGTGTTCGCCGGCGTGTCCACCGAGAACCGGCATTTCCTCGGCGCCGACCAGTTCGCGCTGATGCAGCGGGGCTCGGTGTTCCTGTTGATGAGCCGGGCGGCGGTGGTGGATTTCCCCGCCATGCTGCAGCAAGCCGAGACCGGCCATCTGCGGATCGGCACCGACGTGTTTCCGGAGGAGCCGGTGGCCGCGGACGATCCGCTGCGGCGCCTGCCCAACCTGCTGCTGTCCGCGCACCGGGCCGGCGCCATGCCGGAGGCGCTGCTCGATATCGGCGACCAGGCGGTCGCGGACGCGCTGCTGATGCTGCAGGGCCTGCCGCCGGTGGTGTGCCGACGCGCGCAGAAGGAAACGGTGGCCCGCGCCCGCTCCGCGCCGATCAGCCGGAGCTGACCGGAGCCGGGAACCACCGCGCCTTCCTGAGCCATGCAACGATAAACAAGGAACGTCCCGACATGCCCTACCCGTTCTTCTCCCGCCGGCTTCGGCTCGGCATGATCGGTGGCGGTCCCGGCTCGCTGATCGGCCCGGTGCACCGCATCGGCGCCCGGCTCGACGACCGGTGGAGCCTGGAAGCGGGTGCGTTCTCTTCCGACGCCGCGCGCAACGCCGAGGCCGGACGCGAATGCTTCGTGGCGCCGGACCGCTGCTACGACGACTGGCGCGAGATGATCCGCGCCGAAGCGTCGCGCGGCGCGGACCGGCTGGACGCGATCAGCATCGTCACCCCCAACCATCTCCATGCCGGGCCGGCGATCGCGGCGCTGGAGGCCGGCTTCCACGTGATCTGCGACAAGCCGCTCGCCGCCACGCTGGCGGAAGCCGACGCCATCGCCGCCGCGGCCCGCGCGTCCGACCGGCTGTTCGCGCTCACCCACACCTATACCGGCTATCCGATGGTGCGGCAGGCGCGACGCATGGTGCAGGAGGGCAGGCTCGGCCGGCTGCGCATCGTCCAGATCCAATACGCCCAGGACTGGCTGAGCCGCGCGCTGGAGAAGACCGACAACCGGCAGGCGGGATGGCGTACCGACCCCACGCGATCGGGTGCCGGCGGCTGCCTCGGCGACATCGGCACCCACGGCTTCCACTTGGCGCATTTCGTGACGGGTCTGCGGGCGGAGGCGCTGCTCGCGGATCTGTCGGCGTTCGGCGAGGGCCGCGTGCTCGACGACAACGTCCACATGCTGCTGCGCTATCCGGACGGGGTGCGCGGCATGCTGTGGGCGACACAGGTGGCGCCGGGCAAGGGCAACGGGGTGCGCATCGGCGTCTACGGCACCGAGGGTGGCGTGGAATGGTTCCAGGAACAGCCGAACCAGCTGCGCTGGACGCCGACCGGCGAGGCGGCGCGCATCCTGGAGCGCGGCGGCGCCGACGACGGCACCGGACGAGGCTACACCACGCGCACCGCGCCCTATCACCCGGAGGGCTATCTGGAAGCGTTCGCCCAGCTCTACGAGGATGCGGCCGAGCTGATCGCCGCCCGCGAGGAGAACCGGGCCCCCGACCCGATCGCGGCCCTGCTGCCCGGCATCGAGGCCGGCATCGACGGCATGGAGTTCGTGGCCGGCGCGCTCGCATCGCATCAGGCGGAAGCCTGGATCGCGCGGGAACACTGGGCCATCCGCGACTAGAACGGGCTCCCGCCCGAGGGGGCGGAGCGGCGGGCCGCCCCGCCCCTGGAGGCTAGCCGCCCCAGCCCTTGTAGCTGTCGACGTTCTCCGTGGTGACGAGCTTCGGCGCCAGCAGGGTGACGGCCTGCTCGGGCTTCTTGCCGCCCACTGCGGCCACCGCGAGCCTGTAGGCCGTCGCCGCCATGCCGGACGGGTCCTGGGCGGCCGACGCCTTCACCAGGCTGGTCTTGTCCTTCAGCTCGGCCACGATGTCGGGCGCGCCGTCCACCGAGGTGATGATGAAGTCGGTGCGATGGAGCTGCTTGGCGGCGAGGTTGAGGCCGATCGCGGTCGGGTCGTTGATCGCGAACATGGCGTCGATCTTCGGGAAGTGGGTCAGCAGGGACTGCCCCACCGCGAGGCCACCGTCGCGCGACGCCTGCGCGTTCTGGTCGGACGAGAGCAGCTTGATGCCGGGATGCTGCGCCAGCACCTGCTTGCAGCCCGCGACGCGGTCGCGGATGGACGACACCTGCGGGCCGTTGACGATCACCACGTTGCCCTTCTGGCCGGGCAGGTGATCGACGATGTACTGGCAGGAGATGGCGCCCGCCTTCACGTTGTCGGTCATCACCGTGAGGGTGGCTCCCTGGGCGGCGACGTCGAACGCGGCCACGGTGACGCCAGCGTTCTGCGCGCGCTTGATCGCCGGCAGCACCGCCACCGGGTCGACGGCGTTGATCATGATGATCTTGGCGCCGGACGCGATGAAGTTGTCGATCTGGGTGAACTGCTTGTTGAGATCGTAGTCCGACGACACGAAGGTGAGCTTCGCATCCGGCGTGATCTTGCCGGCTTCGGACGAGATGCCCTTGTCGGTCGCGACGAAGTACGGATTGCCGAGCGAGCCGACCGTGATGCCGACGCGGTCGATGCCGGCGGCATGGGCGGCCTGGTGCGCGGCCCCCTGGGCCGTCACGGCGAGCGCGGCGGAAACGGCGAGGGCGGCGAAACGGCGCCCGTTGGTGATGCGCATGGACATGGAACTCCCCGAACGGCCTTGGGCCTTGATCTTGTGGGGCGGCACCATTCGAACGGTGCCGCTGCCGCATTAGAAGATCGGCGCTGGCCGGCCGTCCAGGGCGGCGAAACGTAATATCGCCGGAACCGCCGTATCCCGATGCCGGATGATCCTGGGCGGCCCTATTCCGCCGCCGCCAACCCCAGCGCCTGGTGCTCGAAGAGGCGGCGGTACAACCCGTCCGGCCGGCGCAGCAGCGCCGCGTGCGGGCCGTCCTCCACGATGCGGCCGCTCTGGAACACCAGGATCCGGTCCAGCGACACCACCGTCGACAGGCGATGGGCGATCACGATCACCGTGCGGTTCTCCATCAGCCGGGCGATCGCATCCTGCACCAGCCCTTCGCTCTCGCTGTCGAGCGAGGAAGTCGCCTCGTCCAGGATCAGCAGCCGCGCATCGGCCAGAAACGCCCGCGCGATCGCGATGCGCTGCCGCTCGCCGCCCGAAAGCTTCACGCCGCGCTCGCCCACCAGCGTGCTGTAGCCCTTGGGGAGCCGCTCGATGAAATCCTGCGCGTTCGCCAGCCGCGCCGCTTCACGGATCTGGGCAAGGGTCGCATCGGGGCGGCCATAGGCGATGTTCTCGGCCAGCGACCGGTGGAACAGGATCGGCTCCTGCGGCACGATCGCGATCTGGGCGCGCAGCGATTCCTGCTGCACCAGCGCGATGTCCTGGCCGTCGATCAGCACCCGGCCGCCATCGACGTCGTAGAGCCGCTGCAACAGCTTGGTGAACGAGGTCTTGCCCGAGCCGGACGGCCCGACCAGCGCCACCCGGCCGCCCGGCGGGATCGACAGCGACAGGTTCCGGAACAGGGGCCGGCCGTCGCGGTAGCGGAACTCGACGTCCTCCAGCGTCACCGCGCCGTGGGTGATGCGGATGGCCCCGGCGCCCGGCCGGTCCGGCACGTCGGGAGACTGCGCGAACATCGCGACCATCTCCTCCATCTCGTTCACCGAGCGCTGGATGGTGCTCACCTGCTGACCGAGATCGCGCAGATAGCCCTGCACCAGGAACACCAGCGTCAGCACATAGGCGACGTCGCCGGGGCTGGCGCGCCCGTGCGACCACAGCCACAGCACCGCCCCCACCAGGCCGACGCGCAGCACCAGCAGCATCAGCGCCTGCAGGTTGGCGCTGTCGGTGCCACGGACCCAGGTGCGCGAGGTGCGACCCGCCCAGCGGTTCAGCACCCGGTCGAGCCTGGCTTCCTCGCGCCGTTCGGCGCCGAACGCCTTGACCACCGCGTTGCAGCTCACCGCGTCGGCCAGCGTCGCCCCCACGCGAGTATCCCACTGGTTGGACAGCCGCGCGGACGGCGCCACGTAGTTCAGCGTCAGCAACGCCGACACGATCCCGAACACCAGCGCGGACGCGCCGAGCAGCAGGCCCATTGCCGGCCAGCGCAGGAACAGCATCAGCGTGGCGCCCCCCAGCACCACCAGCTCGGGCAGCAGCAACAGCAGCAGGGTGTCGTCCAGCGTGTCGATCGCCCACATGCCCCGGGTCATGCGGCGCACGGTGGAGCCGGCGAAGCTGTTGGCGTGCCAGTCGGACGAGAAGCGCTGCACGCGGGCGAAGGCGCCGCGCGCCACGCCGGTCATGATCCGCAGGGTCAGGTGCGTGATGCCGAGATAGCCCGCGCGCCGACCCAGAAGGCTGACGATGCCGAGCCCCGACAGCGCGCCCAGCATCCAGAGCGCGTCGCGGCCGGCCGCTGCCCGGGCATCCGGCGCGCCGATCCCGGTGCCGACATCGTCCACCAGCCGGCCCGCCACCGCGGGCGTCAGCACCTCGGTCAGGGTCGCGACGCCCATCCCGGCCGCCACCAGGGCCACCAGCCAGGGATGACGGCGCCAGCGACGGAACAGGAAACCCAGCGCCGCCCGGAACACCGCGCCACCGCTGCCGCCAAGCCGATCGGGGCCCGGGGAAGGATCGTGGGATAGCCGACCGGCCGGGCCGGCGTCCGGCGGAAACACCCGCGCCTGGGGCAAGGCGCCAGCGGACACCACAGGGCCGGGATCGGCGGACCCGCGATCGTGCGCATCGAGGGCGCCGCGCGCCGCGCCCGTTTCCCGGTGCCCGGCATCGTCTGCCGCCCGGTCGAGAGCGTCGTTCAACCCGCCCGGGGCAGGTCGCGCAGCGCCCCCCGAAGATGCGGGCGATGAAGGGTCCGGCGCGCCGTGCGCCGGGCGATCCGTCGGCGGGAAAGGCTCGCGCGCTGGTGGTCCGGGCGGTTGGTCCTGCACTCCGGTTCCTGTCGGATGGGCGGGCGGGGATCCCTGCCCGCCACGCGGCTTCGCGCCGATCGACGACGATGGCGTCCGGCTCGGACCACCATGCGCCCGGCCGATCGCCGGCCGGGATCAAGCAACTGGTCCGGGCGGCTCAGAAGCGCAAGAGGCGCGGCACGCCCAGGACCGCCGCCACGCCCGATCGCCATACGAGCGCCGGGACCCGGGCACCGGCCGCCCGCGGGGCCATGGGAGCCGGAGCGGACAGCGCGATGCGGACCCGAAGCCGGTCGCGCATCAGCACGGCGACCGCCTTGTCGCTCGCCGCGGCATCGTCGGCCTTGCCATGCGCCGTACCGGAAGGCGTGTGGGCTCGATCCCCCGCCGCGATCCCGTCGATCCGGCTCATCCGCGCCGACAGCGCCAGAAGCTCGTTGCCCAGGATGGCGGGCAGATCGAACAGCACGTGCTCCACCAGGACCGGATCGAGGCTGCGTCCGGCTTCCAGACGCAGATGTCGTTCTATGCGCCCAGCCAGGCAGACATCCCCGGTCATCCGCGAACGATGATCGTCGCAGTCGATGCATCGGGCGGCGGATTCCGCGATCGCCAGCACGCGGCAGGACAGGGGGATCGAGTCTCCGCGCAGATTGCGCGGAAAGCCGTTGCCGTCCCATCGCTCGTGGTGCCCCTGGCTCAGCTCGGCTGCGAGCTCGAGCAGCGGCACGCCCGTACCGTGGAGCATGCGGAACCCGAGCCGGGTGTGCTGGATGTCGACGGCGGCGGGGCTCTCGCTTCCGGCGGAGGGCAAGCCCAGATATCCGACATCGCGAAGTGGCGTCACCGCCGCCAGATCCTCGGCCTGGTCACGCCCGAGTCCCGCCGCCAGCGCGATGCGCGCCACCACGGGCCCGAGATCGCGCCGCGCGCGCGCGCCGGACTGGCCGAGCATCAGCAACCGCTCGGCGAACAGGCAGCCCGCCGCGGGGGACATGGAACCCGCGCCCGCCGCGACCCCATCGGATCGCCGATCGTGGCGGCGCGCCAACCCCTGCAGCACGGGCAACGCCAGCACGGTGCCGACGAGGAGCAGGGACTCCCGGGAAACCGATCCGCCCCCGGTTTCGGGCCCCATCTCCAGCCCCGGATCGGTCGCCACTCCGAACCACGCCACCCACCCCACGGCAAACAGGAGCCATGCCGCCAACAACGGCAGGCGGGACGGTTGACCCGGGCGGAACAGGCGCCGCGCGAGCCAATTCGCACGCCACAACAACAGCGGAAAGCCGAGAAGCACCATCCCGCCGTCGCAGGCGGCGGTGAGGATGACCGGCACGAGCACTATCAGCCACCGCACAATCGGGAAGGCTGACAGGGATGCACGCATCGCCGCCGAGAAACGGGTCCATCGGGGCCGGAGGAGCGCCGCCACCGGCACGGGTGCGAGCACCGACGGAAGAAGCGTGTCGAGGGAACCGGAAAGGCTGGTGGGGGCTTCGGCAAACAGCGTGTTCAGCATGTTCATTCGAACAACGGAAGGAGTTCGGATGTCCTGCACGAAGCGATAACGTATACGCAAACAGGAAAACGTTCCTGTGAGGAAGCGACGAGAACATGCCGGGCGACCGTGCCGCAAACAACACGAATGTCGTTATAACCGACAAGAAATCTCCGGCGAGGCGCCGGATGACCAGGCCAGAAGTGGTGCGCTTCATCGAGGCGATCGCGCTGGCCAACCCGGCCGCCGAGACCGAGCTGGTGTTCGCCGACAGCTTCTCGCTGCTGGTGGCGGTGGTGCTCTCGGCCCAGGCCACCGACGCCTCGGTGAACAAGGCGACGGTCGGGTTGTTCCGCGAAGCGCCCGACGCCGCCGCCATGCTCACCCTGGGCGAGGAAGGCGTGGCCCGGCACATCCGCACCATCGGCCTGTGGCGCGCCAAGGCCCGCAACGTCGTCGGATTGTCGCGCGCGCTGATCGAGCGCCACGGGGGCGTGGTGCCGGCGGATCGCGCCTCGCTGGAAGCGCTGCCCGGCGTCGGGCGCAAGACGGCGAACGTGGTGATGAACGTGGCCTTCGGCGAAAGCACCATGGCGGTCGACACCCACATCTTCCGGCTCGGCAACCGCACCGGCCTCGCCCCCGGCAAGACGCCCCGAGCGGTGGAGGACGGGCTCGTGGCCCGCATCCCCGCCGACCGTCTCCGTCCGGCGCACCATTGGCTGATCCTGCACGGGCGCTACCTGTGCAAGGCGCGCGTTCCCGAATGCTGGCGCTGTCCGGCGGTGGAGCCGTGCCAGTACAGGTCCAAGCGACTTACGCCGCCTGCCTGAGGCGCGCCGGGCGGGAAACGTGCCTCCTTTCCGATCCGCGACCCGCGCCGCCGGACCGAATGATCCACACGCCCGATCTGCGTCATGATTACGGACGTCGTTCCGGACGCCCCGCCGGTCGCCGTTGCTTCATTCCGCCATCGCCAGCGGCAGGGTCGGCCGCCTCCCCCCGCGCGACGGCACCGGGGCGACCCAGGGACGGTCGCCCCGGAAATCCCGGTCGTCCCGCAGCTCGATCCCGTCCCGCGACAGCCACACCGCCTGCGATCCCTGCCGCCAGACGGTGAAGCGGTCGATGCGCGGCACTCCCCGGCAGGCATCGCCGGCCGGAACCGGCGCCACGAGCAGCGACAGCCCCTGGCAGGCACCCGCGGAGCGCTCGTCGTCCGCGTCCTCCGCGCGCGCACCATCGTCGTCGTCGCCACCCGGGCGCCGCAACATCAGCAGCACGACGCGGCCGCGGCGCTCGATCCGGCAACCCGCCGGATCGCACGCGATATCCGCCGCCCCCGCCAGATCGGGGATCGCGCCGACCCTGCCCGTGACCGCCCAGAACCGCTTCCACGACTCGAGCACGAGAGCCGATGCCCCGGGCATCGCGTTCACCACCATGCCGCCGCCGGACTCGCGCAGCGCGATGAGCCGGGCATCGCCCGACACCAGCAGGTCGGGCGGCCGCGCCATCCAGGGTGAACACAGCCCACTCACCAGGGGCAGGATCGACGCCAAGCGCCAGAACGGGCGGCGGAACAGGCACAATCCGATCAGGCCGGCCGACAGCACCACGAGCCCCGGCGCCGGCATCCCCGGCACCGCGAGGCTCGCGGCAGGCAGCGACGAGACCGCGCGCGCCAGCCACAGCACGATCTCGATGCCCCAGCCCATCGGCAGCAGAAACAGCCGCTCCGCGCCGACCGGCATCGCCAGCAGCGACAGAAGCCCGGCCGGCATCACCCAGAGCGCCGTGATCGGCACCGCCAGCAGGTTCGCCAGCACGAAATAGAGCTGCATCCGGCCGAAATGGAACATCGCGAACGGCAGCGAGGCCAGCCCCGCGAACACGCTGGTGGTCAGCAGCGACATCCCGTGCATGGTGGCCCGCCGCAAGGGCGTGCCGTGATGCGCCTCGGTGGCCAGCCGCCGCATGGCCGGCCGCAAGGCCTCGTAGCCGGAGATCAGCGCCAGCACCGCGGCGAAGCTCATCTGGAAGCCTACCTCCAGCAGAACCGCCGGATGCCACAGCAGCATGACCAGCGCCGCCACGGCGAGACCCCGGAACGACAGCGCCCGCCGCCCGGTGAGCAGCGCCAGCACCATCACGGATGCCATCAGCAGCGCCCGGATGCCCGGAAGATGCATCCCGGTCATCAGCATGTAGAAGCCGCCGGCACCGAGGCCGCCGATCGCCGCCATCTCCCGGCAGGGCAGAAACAACGCCGTCCATTCGAAGCGCGACAGCAGGAAGCGGATCGTGCCCACCGCCAGCCCGGTGACGATCGCCAGATGCAGCCCCGCCACCGCCAGGATGTGCGCCAGCCCCGACGCGGCGAAGGCGTCGCGGTCGGCCTGCGGGATCGCCGTGCCGAGTCCGGTCAGCAGCGTGGCGGCGATCGCCCCGTCCACACCCGGCAGCACCCGCAGGATGCGCGCGGCCACCCGCTCTCGCAGCCCCCGCATGCCGCCCGCCCCGCCCGGCACGATCGCCGGAAGGCTGGCCGCCGCTCGCGCGCCGTCGCCACGGCCCGCGGATCGAGATCCTCCCTCGACACCGGTGCCCGAAGCACCGCGCGCGGCGACCGCGCCGCCTGCGTCCGCACCGATCGAAGCCCCGGCCACCGCCGACAGCCCGGGCACGAAACCGGCCGCCGGCACCGCCGACGGCGCCACCGGACCAAGCGCGCGGCCGCTGCCCCCGAGGCCCGAGAAGAACGCCTCGCGCTGCGGATCGCGTCCACCGGGTCGATCCGGCGCGGGCGGAGCGTGCAGGAGTGCCCGCAGCACGATCCGCTGGCCGGGCAGGAGTGCGGCCTGGTCGTCGTCGCGCAGCCGGACCCGCAGGAGCCGCCGCCACGACTCGCCCGGTTCCTGCGCCGCCATCGCGGCCGGGGCGCCGCCGCGACGGGGCATCGCCAGCGCGACCACCGGCCGCAGCAGGGTCACGCGGCGGCTCCCGTCGGGCATCAGGTCCACCGCCCCCACGGTGCCGGCCGCCAGCACCGCGCGCGTCGGCACGTCGGGCATCGGCGGCATCCGGCGCGTCGACAGCCCGGCCGCCGCGAAGCCGATCGCCGCCATCAGCAGGCAGAACAGCGCGCCCCGGGCCGGCACCGAGCGGCGCCACGCCAGCACCAACGACGCGAGCAGCAGCAGGGGCGGCAGCAGCAGCCACGGCCAGGACGGCTCGAAGCGCGGGGCGAAATACAGCAGGATGCCGGCCCCCACCCACACCGGGCTCCACGTCAACAGCCGTTGCAGGTCGGGCGCGAGGAAGCCGGTTCGGTACACGAACAAAATGTTAGCGCGGGATCCGTTTCCCGGACCAGCGGGCAATCGCGCGGAGGCCGCGACCGGTCGCCCTCTGTATCCGCATCGGCATACCCGGGAGCCGGGCTCCATCCCGGACAGGACGTGTCCGGTGGGCGCCGGGCAGCGCGGCCGTTCGGGGCGGCGGCACCCCTTGGGGCCGTCCCGGTTCCGCACTAGAACCACCCGTCATGACCGTCCGCACCCGCTTCGCGCCCAGCCCGACCGGCCTGCTGCATATCGGCAACGCCCGCGCCGCCCTGTTCAACTTCCTGTTCGCCCGCCACCACGGCGGACAGTTCCTGCTGCGGATCGAGGATACCGACCGCGAGCGCTCCACCCAGCAGGCGGTGGACGTGATCTTCGACGGGCTGCGCTGGATGGGCCTCGACCCGGACGAGGCGCCGGTGTTCCAGAGCACGCGTCAGCCCCGGCACACAGAGGTGGCGCTGGAGCTGCTGGCGCGCGGCCACGCCTACAAATGCTTCTGCACCGCCGAGGAGCTGAAGCAGATGCGCGAGCAGGCGGTCGCCGAGGGGCGCGCGCCCCGCTACAACGGCTACTGGCGCGACCGCGATCCGTCCGAGGCACCCGCCGGCGCGCCCTTCACCATCCGCCTGCGCGCGCCGCAGGACGGCGACACCGTGGTGGACGATCTCGTGCAGGGCACCGTCACGGTGAACAACGCCGAGATGGACGACATGATCATCCTGCGCACGGACGGCACGCCGACCTACCTGCACGCCGTGGTGGTGGACGACCACGACATGGCGATCACTCACGTGATCCGCGGCGACGACCACCTCACCAACACCTTCCGGCAGTCGCAGATCTACGCCGCCATGGGCTGGGAGCGGCCGCGCTTCGCCCATCTGCCGCTGATCCACGGGCCGGACGGCGCCAAGCTTTCTAAGCGTCACGGCGCGCAGAGCGTGGTGGAGTTCCGCGAGCAGGGCTTCCTGCCCGAGGCGCTGAACAACTACCTGCTGCGGCTCGGCTGGGGCCACGGCGACGCGGAGATCCTCGGGCGCGACGAGCAGATCCGCCTGTTCGACCTGGACGGCGTCGGCCGTTCTCCGTCGCGCATGGACTACGTGAAGCTCACCCACCTGAACGGCGTGTGGCTGCGCCAGGCCGACGATGGCCGCCTCGCCGCCGACGTGGCGGATCGTCTCCGGGGCCGCGAGGGCATCGCGATCGACGACGCGACCGTCGAGCGCATCCGGTTCCTGATGCCCGGGCTCAAGGAGCGCGCCAAGACGCTCGCCGACCTCGCCGACAGCGCCGCCTTTCTGGCCCGCTCGGTGCCGCTGTCGTTCGAGCCGAAGGCGGAAGCGCTGCTGACGGAGGAGAACCGCGACATGCTGCGCCGGTTCGCCGCCGAGCTGTCGGTGATCGAGCCGTTCACGGCGGAGGAGATCGACGGCGCCTTCCGGCGTTTCACCGAGCGTGAGGGCAAGAAGCTCGGCCAGGTGGCGCAGCCGCTGCGCGCGGCCGTCACCGGCTCCACCATGAGCCCCGGCATCGACGCCACCCTGGCGGCGCTGGGACGCGACGAGGTGATGGCCCGCATCGGCGCGGCGGCCACGCGCTGACGGGCCCGGCGACGCACGGCCGGAGCGCGACCGGAATGGCGATCGCGGCGATCCCGTCCAGCGAGGCCGGAACGGCGTCCGGTCCGGCATCCGCCTGCGCGTCGCGCGGAAAGGTCATCGGCGGCGTCGGGCCGCGACGGCGAACCGGCCAACGTCGCAGGACAGGGCGGAAGCCCGGAAGAACCGCCGGCCGACCGGCATGCGGGATCGGATGCGACGCGACGATCGCCGTCATGCCTGGCCCTCGGGCGCGACGCGCGCCGGGCGGGCGCGCCCCGGCGGGACGCGCGGCGCCCGGTCGCCGCGGACGACCGGATCGGATCGAGGCGGCCGGCACCACGGCCATGGGACGCCCGGAGCGGGGAGCATCGCGATGAGGATCACGGAGCCGATGACCGGTGAGCCCCGCTTCTTCGCCGGGCTGAACGGCGGCGGCCGGCACCTGCTCGGATTGCAGGGCATGCATCCGACCCGGATCGAGCCCTTCCTCGATCTGGCCGAAAGCTACGTGCTGCTGAACCGGTCGCGCAAAACCCAGCGCGACCGCCTGCGCGGCCTCACGCTCATCAACCTGTTCTTCGAAGATTCCACCCGCACCCGCACCTCGTTCGAGCTGGCCGGCAAGCGGCTGGGCGCCGACGTGATCAACATGTCGGTCAGCACCTCCTCGGTGAACAAGGGCGAGACCCTGCTCGACACCGCCGCGACGCTGAACGCCATGCGCACCGACCTGCTGGTGGTGCGCCACGGCCAGTCCGGCGCGCCGGCGCTGCTGGCGCAGAAGGTGGACGCGGGCGTGATCAACGCGGGCGACGGCACCCACGAGCATCCCACCCAGGCGCTGCTGGACGCGCTCACCATCCGGCGGCGCTGCGGCCGCCTCCAGGGCCTCACGGTGGCGATCTGCGGCGACGTCGCCCATTCCCGCGTCGCGCGCTCCAACATCCACCTGCTCACAGCCATGGGGTCGCAGGTCCGGGTGGTGGGGCCGCCCACGCTGGTCCCCGCCGCCATCGACCAGCTCGGCGTGTCGGTGCATCACGACATGGACGAGGGGCTCGACGGCGCCGACGTGGTGATGATGCTCAGGCTCCAGCGCGAGCGCATGTCCGGAGGGCTGGTGCCGAGCGCGCGGGAATATTTCCGCTTCTTCGGCCTGGACGCCGCGCGGCTGGGCCGCGCCAAGCCCGGCGCGCTGGTGATGCATCCCGGCCCGATGAACCGCGGCGTCGAGATCGACAGCGCGGTCGCCGATCATCCCGAGCAGAGCGTGATCCAGGAACAGGTGGAGATGGGCGTCGCCGTGCGCATGGCGGTGCTGGACATGCTGGCACGGGCGCAGACCGGCGGCAGGCCGGGATGAGCGTGGCGCCGATGCTCGCCGCTCCGGTCACGCCGACCCCGGGCCCGGCGCCGGTCCGGGACGCGCGGGAACGGCGCGGGAACGCACCGGCCGCTGGGCCGGAGGCGGCGTCCGCTCCCACCCGGCCTGCTTCGGACAGGGCGGGTCCCGCCCGGGATGCCGCTCGGGCGGCGCTCCGGGAGAGCCCAGTCCTTCCGGAAGCACCGCGCGCCGCCGATCACGCTCGCGCGCCCGCCGGTGGCCACGGAGACCGCCTCGGCCGCCGATTGCCGGGCTGGTGCGGCGCCGGTTCCGGGTCGGGTCCGGCCTCTCGCGCGGATCGCGGCGCCGCCCGATCTGGCATGCTTCCGCGCCGAGCCGCGCATCCCGTTTCTTTCCGCCGCCGGACCGTCGCATGACCTCGATCACGCTTCCCCCCGCCTTGCTGTTCGAGAACGTGCGGCTGCTCGATGCGGCGAGCGGACTGGACCGGCCAGACGCGCGGCTGCTGGTGCGCGATGGCCGGATTGAGGCGATCGACCCCGCCGGCGAGCTTCCGGCCGGCATCGAGCGCCTGGACGGCGGCGGCGCGGTGCTGTGCCCCGGTCTGGTGGACATGCGGGTGTCCATCGGCGAACCCGGCGCCGAATACCGCGAAACCGTGTCCTCCGCCGCCCGCGCGGCCGCCAGCGGCGGCATCACCACGATCGCGGTGCTGCCCAACACCGAGCCGGTGATCGACGACCCGGCCCTGGTGCGCCTGCTGCGCGCTCGCGGCGAGGAAACCGGTGCGGTCACCGTGCTGCCCTATGGCGCGGTCACCAAGGGGTGCCGGGGGGAGGAACTGGCCGAGCTCGGGCTGCTGCGCGAAGCGGGCGCGGTCGCCTTCACCGACGGCGTGCGCGCGGTGGCCGATGCGCGGGTGATGCGTTTGGCGCTGAGCTACGCGCGCGGCTTCGGCGCCACCGTGACCCAGCATCCCGAGGACCCGGCCCTGGGGCGCGGCGGCTCCGCGACGGAGGGCGAGCTCGCCACCCGTCTCGGCCTTCCCGGCATTCCGGCGGCGGCGGAAGCGATCCTGGTGGCGCGGGACCTGCGGCTGGCGCGGCTGTCGGGCGGCCGCCTGCACATCGCCCACGTCTCGACCGCCGAGGCGGTGGCGCTGATCCGCGACGCGAAGCGGAACGGCATCGCGGTGTCGTGCGACACCGCGCCGCCCTATTTCGACCTGAACGAGACGGCGATCGGCGATTTCCGCACCTACGCCAAGCTGTCGCCGCCGCTGCGCCCGGAATCCGACCGGCTCGCGATCTGCGAGGCGCTGGCCGACGGCACCATCGACGCCATCGCGTCCGACCACACCCCGCGCGACCCGGACGACAAGCGCCTGCCGTTCGCCCAGGCCTCGGCCGGCGGCATCGGGCTGCAAACGCTGCTGGGCGTGACGCTGGCGCGCGTGCATGACGGCACCTTGCCCCTGCCCCGCGCCATCGAGCTGCTGACCGCGGCACCCGCCCGCCTGCTCGGCCTCGAGACGGGCACGCTGCGTCCCGGCGCCGCGGCCGATCTGTGCCTGTTCGATCCCGAACGCGCCTGGCGGGTGGCCGCGGGCCAGCTCCCGGGCCGCGCCCAGAATACGCCGTTCGACGGCCGCGCGCTGGAAGGACGGGTGCTGGGCACCTGGAAGAACGGCCGGCGCGTGTTCGGGACCTAAGGAACGATCCACCTTTTCGAGGCGCCCACCCCGCGGGCGCCACGGCTGCCGAGCGGCGCGATCAGGGCGGAACGCCGGCTGCGGCGTCACGTCTCGCCGCCCCGCCTGGCGTGCAGCCTCAGGGGCACGCCCGAAGACCGCGTTATAGTTGCCCGTATATCACGCCTGCCGGGAAACCGGCACGAGATGCGAGCCGGACGGCCGCGAGCCATTTACCGGTCATCGGCGCGTGACTAGGCCGTTGGGCGAGCGGGAACGGCCCGTCCCCGCAGCGGAAGCAGCGTCGTCATGACCCGACCATATCGGCTCGCCTCCATCTCGCTGGCGGCGCTGTCGCTCGCCGCCGCGCCGAGGCCCTCCCGGGCACAGGCATATCCAGGTTCCGGCGTGCCGGCGCCGCCCGCCTCCGAAGACATCACCGTGCACGGCGACGCCCCCTACGCGTCCCTGGCGCAATTCTACACGCCGAACGCCGATCTCGGCCCGCTGGGCTCGGGCGCGATCCTGACCACGCCGATGTCCGTGACCGTACTGCCGCAGGACCTGCTGGTGAACAAGCAGCTCCGGACGCTCAACGACGCGCTCCGCGACCTGCCGTCGGTGGAGGTGCGCGACCAGCAGGGCCTGGAGGTGTCGCGTCCGCAGTCGCTGGGCTTCCAGGGCACCATCACCCAGAACACCCGGCTCGACGGTCTGAACATCATCGGCACCACCGCGATCCCGCTGGAGAACCTCGACAGCGTGCAGGTGCTGAACGGGCTCGCCGGCGCGTTGTTCGGACCGGAAACCCCGGCCGGGGTGTTCGACTACCGCCTGAAGCGACCGACGGACACGCCGCTCGCGCGCGTGGTCGGTTCCTATGCCAGCGACGGGCTGTTCACCAGCGAGGCCGATCTCGGCGGCCGCGCCGGCGACCATGGCTGGCTCGGCTACCGCATCGACCTGGTGCATGGCGAGGGCAAGAGCTGGGTCGGCGGCTCCTATGCCAACCGCACGCTTGGCAGCGCCGATCTCGATATCCATCTCGACGCGGACACCGTGATCCAGGTGGACGGCAGCCACTACGAGGACAGCGGCTACGGGCTGCCCGGCAGCATCGTCTATGACGGCGCCAGCACGAGCAGCACCAACCGGAGCACGCTGCTGCCGCGCGCACCGGACCCCACGACGCGCGGGCTCGGACAGTCCGGCGCCGGCACCGACCTGATCACCGACACCGGGCTGGTGAAGATCATCCACGATTTCGGGCCGGACTGGCGGCTGGAGCTGGGCGGCCTCTACCAGGACGCGCAGCGCAACCTGTTCGGCATCACCAACACGCTGACCGACGATCGCGGCAACGCGACCGTGACCAGGAACTTCACCGCGGTGCCCCACTTCACCGACGGCAGCAACATGGCGTCGCTGAACGGCCATGTCCGCATCCTGGGCCTGCGCAACGATGTCTCGCTCGGCACCAGCGGCGTCATCAACGACCAGTATTCCTACCGCAACAGCATCGCCGTCACGCTGGGCAAGTCGAACCTGCGCAGCCCCGCGCGCTTCGGCTACGCGAAGCTGCCCGATCCCGGCGGGCAGTACCTGTCGGGCGACCTGTTCCAGCAGTCGATCATCGAGGGCGACACGCTGCATCTGGATCGCCACTGGGCGATCCAGTCGGTGTTCAGCGAATCCTTCCTGCGCTCGGAAAGCTTCAACAACCGCGACCTGCGCACCAGCCGGTTCGCCACCGATGGCGCCTTAAGTCCGACGGTCAGCCTGATCTGGACGCCGACCGGCACCGTCACCGGCTACTTCACCTATGCCAGCAGCGTCGAACAGAGCGACCAGGCGCCCGCCACCGCGCGCAACGCCAACAGCTTCCTGTCGCCCTACCACGACGAGATGTACCAGCTGGGCGTCAAGTACGCGCCGATGGCCAACCTGCTGCTGACGCTCGACGCGTTCCGCATGGACCGCCCCTATGCCACCACGCCCGCCGACAACCTGTTCCGGGTGATCGGCCAGCAGCGCGACCAGGGCGTCGAGTTCTTCGCGCAAGGCGCGCTGCTGCCCTCGCTCAGCGTGCTGGGCGGCGTCACCTACATCGACGCGCGGCTGCTGGACTCCGGCAACCCGGCGACCGATGGCGGGCAGATCGTCGGCGTGCCGCAGATCAAGAGCGACGTGACGCTGGACTGGCATCCGGCGTTCCTGCACGGCGTCGCCTTCACCGCCACCGCGCACTACGAGAGTGAGCGCGCCGCGACGGACACCAACAACTCCTTCGCGCCGCAATACGCCACGCTGGATCTCGGCATGCGCTACGCCACCCAGGTGTTCCGGCACGGGCTGATCGCCCGGCTGGGCGCGATCAACCTCACCGACAAGCATTATTATTCCTCGATCGCCGACGGCAACATCGTCGGCAGCCCCGGCGCCGACACCGCCTATCTGGCAGCGCCGCGCACGGTGCTGGCCAGCCTCGAATTCGATCTCTGATCGCGGGTCGGGGCGACCGGCGCGGGAAACAACGCCGCGTCAGCCGCCGGTCCGGCGCCGACCGGACCGCTCTCATTCGGCAGCGTGATCGCGCCTGTCCCGATGTCCCGATGCCCCGCGCCGCGCCGGCTCGCCGTGAGGGTGATCCCGCGAGGATCCCATCCCGGGGCGCGGCGAGCCGGAGAACCTGTTGCGGCATCCGGCCTCATCCGCTCACATGCCGGCGGCCGGCACTGCCCGGGGTGCTTCCACCCCGCCCGCAGACAGGCCATTCTCGCTGCGCAACGGATATGCCCGCTCCCATGACCGCCCCGCTCATCGTCCTGCTGCTCGGCGCCTTCGCCCTCGCCTACCTGCTAGGCTCGATCCCCTTCGGCCTCATCGTCACCCGCATCGGCGGGGCCGGGGACATCCGGCAGGTGGGGTCGGGCAATATCGGCGCGACCAACGTCCTGCGCACCGGCCGGCGGGGGCTGGCGGCGGTGACGCTGCTGCTCGACGCGCTGAAGGGCGCGGTGGCGGTGATCCTGGTGGCGCTGCTGATGCCGCTGCTGATCCCCCTGGCGCCCTGCGTCGCGGCGGTGGGCGCCGTGTGCGGCCATTGCTTTCCGGTGTGGCTGCGCTTTCGCGGCGGCAAGGGGGTGGCGACCGGGCTGGGGGTGGCGCTGGCGCTCGATTGGCGGGTGGGGCTGTCGTGCTGCCTCCTGTGGCTGCTGGTGGCGAGGTTCAGCCGCATCTCCTCGGCCGGGGCGCTGGCGGCGTTCGCGGCGATGCCGGTGCTGTTCGGGCTTCTCGACGGCGTCGGCCCGGCGGCGGTGGCCGGGCTGGCGGTGGCGCTGATCGTGTTCATCCGTCACCGCGACAATATCAGCCGGCTGCGCGCCGGCACCGAGCCCCGCGTGGGCCGCAAGGCGGCATGAGCCCCGCTGCCGAGGGGCACGCCGACCGGCCACTGCTGCTGGGCGCCCTGCGCTTGTCGCGCTGCGAGGGGGTGGGTCCGGTGACCTTCCGCCGGCTGATGCAGCGCTTTCCCACCGCCGAGGAAGCGATCGACGCGCTGCCCGAGCTGGCCAGGCGCGGCGGGCGCGACCGCGGGCTGGCGATCGCCTCGCCGGGCGACGCCGAACGGGAGCTGGACGCGCTGGAACAGGCCGGCGGCCGCCTGCTGCTGCTGGGCGGACCGGATTATCCGCCGCTGCTGGCGCAGCTTCCCGACGCGCCGCCCGTGCTGTCCGTGCTGGGCGATCCGGCCGTGCTGCGCCGCCGGGGGGTGGCGATCGTCGGCGCGCGCAACGCGTCGGCGGCCGGAATGCGCATGGCGGAGATGCTGGCGGCCGATCTCGCGGCGGCCGGCCTCGTGGTGGTGTCCGGTCTCGCGCGCGGCATCGACGGGGCGGCGCATCGGGCCACCCTGCCGTTCGGCCCCACGGTGGCGGCGATCGCCGGCGGCCTCGACCAGCCCTACCCGCCGGAACATGCCGGGCTGCAGAACGAGATCGCGGCCCGGGGTTGCGTGCTGACGGAGGCACCGCTCGGCACGGCGCCGCAGAGCCGCCACTTCCCCCGCCGCAACCGGATCATCGTCGGAGTGTCGCTCGGCTGCGTGGTGGTGGAAGCATCGCCCCGCTCCGGCAGCCTAATCACCGCGGGGCTCGCCCGCGACTATCACCGGGAACTGTTCGCGGTGCCGGGCTCGCCGCTCGATCCCCGCTCGGCCGGACCGAACGGGCTGATCCGCGAGGGCGCCACCCTGGTGGAGGGTGCGGCCGACGTGCTGCGCCACCTGCCGGAGCTGCTGCCGGACCTCGGGCCGACGGGCTTCGCGGAAGGGCGGAACGGCTGGGGGGCGGATGGCCCGGAAGCCTGGACACAACTCGGCGAGGTCAGGCGCGCGGTGCTGCCGCTGCTGGGTCCGACGCCGGTGCCGGTTGACGATCTGGTGCGTCGCTGCCAGTTCTCCACCTCCGCCGTGCTGACGGTGCTGACGGAACTCGAACTGGCCGGCCGCGTGGAATCCCTCCCCGGCAACCGGGTGTCGCTACTGGCGGCGGCCGCCCGGGCCGTCTGATCCCGCCAGGACCCGGGCATCGCGGCCGGTGCCGGTTCGACGCGTTTCCCCTTCCGAAACGGCGCCTGAAACGGGAAACCGGAACGGCTGGTGAACTCGGAGCGGCAATGAGCGACGTCGTCGTGGTCGAATCGCCTGCGAAGGCGAAGACGATCAACAAGTATCTGGGCGACGGCTTCACCGTGCTGGCCTCCTTCGGTCACGTGCGGGACCTGCCGCCCAAGGATGGCAGCGTGCGGCCCGACGAGGGCTTCGCGATGGACTGGGAGGCCGACGAGCGCGGTTCCCGCCAGGTCGCGGCCATCGCCAAGGCGCTCAAGGGCGCCAAGCGCCTGTATCTTGCCACCGACCCGGACCGGGAAGGCGAGGCGATCTCCTGGCACGTCCGGGCGATGCTGGACGAGAAGAAGCTGCTGCGCGGCATCGACGTGCAGCGCGTCACCTTCAACGAGATCACCAAGAACGCCATCCGCACCGCGATGAAGCGGCCGCGCGACCTCGATCTGCCGCTGATCGAGGCCTATCTGGCGCGCCGCGCGCTGGACTATCTGGTCGGCTTCACCCTGTCGCCGGTGCTGTGGCGCAAGCTGCCCGGCTCGCGCTCGGCCGGACGCGTGCAGTCCGTGGCGCTCAGGCTGATCTGCGAGCGCGAAGCCGAGATCGAGCGCTTCAAGCCCCGCGAATACTGGACGGTCCAGGCACAGCTCACCACCCCGGCCGGCGCCCCTTTCGTCGCCCGGCTCACCCATCTGGACGGCCGCAAGCTCGACCAGTTCGACCTGAACGACCGGATCAAGGCCGAAGCGGCGAAGGCGGCGGTGGAGGCCGGCTCGTTCGCCGTGCGCTCGGTGGAACGGCGCAAGGTCCGCCGCAACCCGCCGCCGCCCTTCACCACCTCCACCCTGCAGCAGGAAGCGTCGCGCAAGCTCGGCATGGGCGCCCAGGCCACCATGCGGGCCGCGCAGCAGCTCTACGAAGGCATCGAGCTCGGCGGCGAGACCGTGGGGCTGATCACCTACATGCGAACGGACGGCGTGCAGATGGCGCGCGAAGCCATCGACGCCATACGCGGCCACATCGACGAGAGCTTCGGCCGCGACTACCTGCCGGGCGCGCCGCGCGAATACAGCACCAAGGCCAAGAACGCCCAGGAAGCTCACGAGGCCGTCCGTCCCACGGACGTCGCCCGCACCCCGGACAGCGTGTCGCGCTATCTTGGCGACGAGCAGCGCCGGCTGTACGAGCTGATCTGGAAGCGCGCCGTCGCCTCGCAAATGCAGTCGGCCGAGCTCGACCAGGTGATCGTGGAGATCGCCGAGCCCACCGGCCGCACCGCCCTTCGCGCCACCGGCTCCATCGTGGCGTTCGACGGCTTCCTCAAGCTCTACACCGAGGGCCGCGACGACAGCACCGCGTCGGAGGACGAGGAAAGCCGGATGCTGCCGCCGATGCGCGAGCGCGACCCGCTCAAGCGCGGCGCGGTGGCGGCCGAGCAGCATTTCACCCAGCCGCCGCCCCGCTTCTCCGAGGCGAGCCTCGTCAAGAAGATGGAAGAGATCGGCATCGGCCGGCCGTCCACCTACGCGTCCATCCTGGGCGTGCTGCGCGACCGCAACTATGTGCGCCTCGAGAACCGCCGCTTCGTGCCGGAAGATCGCGGCCGGCTGGTGACGGCGTTCCTCACCTCGTTCTTCGAGCGCTATGTCGATCCGCAGTTCACCGCGGGCCTCGAGGAGCGGCTGGACGACATCTCCGGCGGCCAGGCGGACTGGCGCGACGTGATGCGCGCCTTCTGGGACGATTTCTCCCGCGCGGTGGAGCAGACGCGCGACCTCAAGATCTCGGACGTGATCGACGCGCTCGACCAGGATCTGGGACCGCACTTCTTTCCCGATCCGGGCGACGGCACCGACCCGCGCCAGTGCCGGGCCTGCGGCAACGGGCGGCTCGGGCTCAAGCTCGGCCGCTACGGCTCCTTCATCGGCTGCTCGAACTACCCGAACTGCCAGTTCACCCGGCAGCTGGTGGTGAGCGGCAAGGACGGCGAGGCGGGCGGGGATTCGCTGAAGGACGGCATGCGCTCGCTCGGGCACCATCCCGAGACCGGCGAGGAGATCACGGTCAAGCGCGGGCCCTGGGGCCTCTATGTCCAGCAGGGCGAGCCCGATCCCAACGACAAGAAGGCCAAGCCGAAGCGCACCACCCTGCCCAAGGGCATCGACGGCGAAACCGTGACGCTCGAACAGGCGGTCGGCCTGCTGGGGCTGCCCCGGCTGGTCGGGCTGCATCCGGAAACCGGCGAGCCGATCGAGGCCGGGCTCGGCCGCTTCGGGCCCTATGTCCGGATGGGCGCGATCTACGGCTCGCTCGACAAGGACGACGACGTGCTGAGCGTCGGGCTGAACCGGGCGGTGGATTCGCTGGCCCGCAAGATGGCCTCCGTCCGGACGCTCGGCGACCATCCGAAGGACAAGGAGCCGGTGCTGGTGCGCAAGGGCCGCTTCGGCCCCTACGTGCAGCATGGCCAGGTGGTCGCCAACCTGCCGCGCGACCGGACCATGGAGGATTTCACCCTCGCCGACGCGGTGCCGCTGCTGGCCGAGAAGGGCAAGGCCCTGAAGCCGAAGGGTGCCGCCGGCCGCAAGGGCGCCGCCAAGCCAGCGGCGCGCGCCCGCCCCGTGGCGGCCGCGGGCGACGAGGCGTCCGGCCGGGCCGCCCCGCGCAAGACCCCGGCGCGTGCCGCCGCGAAGAAGCCGGCGGCCAAGAGCGCCGCCGCCAAGACGGCCGCCAAGCCGCGCGCGGCGGCGGCCAAGGCCAGGCCGTCCGCGGCACCCGCCGGGACCGGCAGGACAGCGGGCAAGAAGGCGGGCTGAGCCTTCCCTCCGGACCGCGCGACGTGCCAGGCGATCGCCGCTCGGGGCACGCGGCGACGCGACCGGAACCGGCCCCGGCGACGATGACGGATCAGAGGCCGCGGGACGGACAGGGTCCAGCGGAACCCGGCGTGGCTGAATCGGGCACATCACGCCGGGCCTGTTCGCGGCTTCCCGAACCACCGCGCCCGAGCGGGATGAGCCGGTCGCCGCGTCCAGGATCCTCCCCGCCCTCCATCTGGCTCCGGGACCGTCGGCCACCGGACGATGTCGGTGGATGCCGCCGCCTCGCCCGACCACGGCCACATGCGGTCGGAGCGGGATGCCAAGCCCCGCATCTCGCGGCGGCGCTCCGGTATTGCTTTCATCCGCCCCGGCCCATCGCCAGGGAGGCGAATCGTCCGGCGGATGGTCCGCAACGAGGCACCACGGCCTGTGGCGACGGGGGCCGGTCCTGGCACCGAGTCCCCACGCAGGTTACCGGTGACCCCGATGCCGGGACGACGATGCCGCAATTGCGGAGGCGCCCCGCGGCCTGCATATCGACCCGCTACCTGGCGCCAGATCCCGGGTCGCTGCGCCGGCGAGACATCGGGCGCGGGCCGGGATGGCGAAAGGCGCCGATCGTGCGACCATCCTCCGGTGCGTGACAGGTCTCGTATTTCCCCTTCGTTTCGGCTCGGGCGGCCCGCCGGACGACGTGCCGCCGAGCAATCCCGTCGGCCTGCGGCGAACGCCCGCGGCCATGCCCACGGAACCTTCTCCATCTGCGACAGCGCGCCCTGCCCCCGAACCCGGCGCCGTCGCGGAACGGAGGCCCGATGAGCCACCGCCCCGGCCCCACGCCGACCGACCCGGCCCACCCTCCGGCGACGGCGGAAGCCGAGCCCTCCTCCCCGCACGCGCCGAACGACCGGCGCCCCGGAGATCTTCCCGCACCCGGTGCGGGGACCGAGGAGGCGGCAGCGGAACCGGCCGCCGAACCCGACGCGCTCGAACCGGCCCTGCCCTCCCGCGCGGCGATCCGGCGCTTCATCCAGGATAGCGGAGGCCGGGTCGGCCGGCGCGAGATCGAGCGGGCTTTCGGGCTCGGCGTGGCCCACCGCCGCGCGCTGCGCCAGCTGTTGTCGGCCCTGGCCGCCGAAGGGGCGGTGGCGCCGGCGGGGACCAGGCGCTTCCAGGCATCCGGCCGGCTGCCCGACGCGACCGTGGTGGTGGTCACCGGCACGGACAACAACGGCGACCCGATCGCCCGGCCGGTGGACTGGCGGGGAGACGGCCCGCCGCCGCTGGTGCTGATGCACCCGGAGCCGCGAGGCCAGGCGGCGCTGGCGCCGGGCGAGCGGGTTCTGGCCCGGCTGCGCCCGCTGGGCGGCCGCAAGGGGGCCGGGCCGCGCTTCGAAGGTCGCACGGTGCGCCGCCTGGCGGACGCGCCGCCCCGGCTGCTCGGCGTGTTCCGCCCCGCCGCGGCCCCGCCGCCGGGCCAGCGTCAACCGGAAGCGGGACGGCTGGAGCCGGTGGACAAGCGGGCGCGGGCGGAATGGCGCGTCCCCGCCGGGGAGGATGCCGGCGCCGTGGAAAACGAGCTGGTGCTGGCCGAGCCGCTGCCCCAGGACGCGCGCTACGGCCTGCGCCCGGCCAAGGTGGTGGAACGGCTCGGGCCGATGGGCGAGGCGCGCTCGGTGAGCCTGCTTTGCCTGCACGCGCACGGCATCCCGCAGGATTTTCCCCCCGAGGCACTCGCGGACGCGGCTGCGGGCGGACCGGTGACGCCGGACCGCCGCACCGATCTGCGCGCGATCCCGCTGGTCACCATCGACGGGGCGGACGCGCGGGACTTCGACGACGCGGTGCATGCCGAGCCGGTCGCGGGCGGCGGCTTCCGGCTGCTGGTGGCGATCGCTGACGTGGCCCACTACGTGCGCCCCGGCTCGGCGCTGGACCGCGAAGCGCTGCGGCGCGGCAACTCGGTGTATTTTCCCGACCGGGTGGTGCCCATGCTGCCCGAGGCGCTCAGCAACGGCTGGTGCTCGCTCAAGCCGGACGAGCCGAGGGGCTGCCTGTTCGCGGAGATGCGGATCGGCGCGGACGGCATCAAGCTGGAACACCGCTTCGGCCGCGGCGTGATGCGCTCGGCCGCCCGGCTGACCTACGAGCAGGCGCAGTCGGTGGCGGACGGTGCTCCGCTGCCCGATACCCCGCCCCTGCCGGACGGGCTGATCGAGGCGCTGTTCGGGGCCTACCGGGCCCTGGCGGACGCGCGGGCACGCCGCGGGACGCTCGACCTGGACCTGCCCGAACGCCAGGTGCGGATCGGCGCCGACGGCAAAGTCGCCTCGATCACGCCGCGCGCACGGCTCGACAGCCACCGGCTGATCGAGGAGTTCATGGTGCTGGCCAACGTGGCGGCGGCACAGGAGCTGGAGCGGCTGAAGCGGCCCTTGCTGTTCCGCGTCCATGCGCCGCCGTCGGAAGAAAAGCTCGACGCGCTGCGGGCGGTGCTGGGCAGCCTCGGCATCGCGTTGAAGCCCTCGGGCGAGCTGCGCCCTGCCGATCTCGACCGCGTCCTGGAGCAGGTGCGCGGCACGGGCGTCGCGCCGCTGGTGAACGAGTGCGTGCTGCGATCCCAGTCGCAGGCCGAGTATTCGCCGGCGAATATCGGACATTTCGGGCTGGCGCTGGGCGAATACGCCCATTTCACCAGCCCGATCCGCCGCTATGCCGATCTGGTGGTGCACCGGGCGCTGATCGCCGGGCTCGGGCTGGGCCCCGACGGGCAGCGGCCCGAGGAAGCCGCCCGGCTCGAAGACGTGGGCGAGCAGGTGACCGCCACCGAGCGCCGTGCCGCGCTTGCGGAGCGCGACGCCGTGGACCGTTACATCGCTGCACACCTCCACGACAAAATCGGCGCGCGCTTCCCGGGACGCATTTCCGGCGTGACGCGGTTCGGGGTTTTCGTCACCCTGGACGAGACCGGCGCCACCGGGCTCCTTCCCGTGTCCTCCCTGCCTGACGATTCCTGGATGCATCTCGAACCCGCTCAGGCCCTGGTGGGACGCCGCACCGGCGCGCGCTTCACGCTCGCGGATCCGATCACCGTCGTGCTGGCCGATGCCGCGCCGGTGACGGGCGCGCTGTTGTTCGCCCCGGAGGACGCCACCCCGCCGGCGCGCACCGCGCCGCACGCCCGCAACCGTTCGCGGCCGGCCGGCCCCCATAGATCGCGGCGCGCATGACCGCGGCGACGACCGGGAGCGAGAAGGCACCCGGCACCGGGAAAGCTTCCTCGCGATGGGCGCGACGGCTCGCCGCCACGGGGCGGATGGCGAACCGCGCCGCGGGCCGCACGACAAGCCGCGTTTCCGGGGCGATGAGCGCGCTGTCGCCGCTGCTGCGGCCGGCGGCGGACACCGCCGCCGGGGTTGCTGCGGCCCTCGCCGTCGCCGCGGGCCATCATGTCCGCGAGGGTGTGGCGACGGCGCACGGCATGATCAGGTCGGTCGGGAGCCGGCGCGGCGCGATCGCCGGGCTGGTGCTGCTGATGGTCTGCCTCACGGCGATGCCCGGCGCGCCGAAGGCCCGCGCCGCCGCGCAGAGTGCCGGGGGCCCGGCCGCCGAGCCCGCGCCGGACACGCCACCGGCGGCGGCGCCCGCGTTCGATCCCGCCGTGGGCTACAGCGTGGTCTCCGCCGCGCTGTCGTTCCTGCAGCCGCGCACGCTCGATCCGTACACCGTCCGCCAGCTCGCCTCCTGGGGCTTCGGCGGCTTCACCGCGATCGAGCCGTCGCTGACGGTGGAGATGGGCGACCATCACGTGCGGCTGCTCACCCCGCGCGGCGCGCTGTGGCAGAGCGACACGCCGGGCGACAACGACGTCAAGGGCTGGTCGCGCTTGTTCGTGTCGATGGCCCAGGCGGCCGTTTCCTCGTCCGCGGCCATGCGGGACGGCGGCACCCAGGGGGTGCTCCAGAGCTTCTTCGACGAGCTGTTCAACCATCTCGACCCTTATTCGCGCTATGTCGCGCCCGAGCCGGCCTCCACCGATCGCGCGGCGCGCACCGGCGGCGTCGCCGGGGCCGGGATTTCCCTCGCGAAGGACAACCGCAGCATCGTGATCTCGGCGGTGAACGCCAACGGCCCGGCCTGGAACGCCGGCGTGTCGGCGGGCATGCATCTGCTCGCCGTGGACGGAAGGCAGACCCACAACCAGGACCCGCAGATCGTGCAGAGCTGGCTGCAGGGCGCTCCGGACAGCGAGCTGACCCTGCTGCTCGGTCCGGCGACCGGCCGGGGTGCGGCCAGCAGCGTGACGATCCGTCGCGCGATGGTGCCGCCCGAGACCGTGTTCGCCTTCAGCAACAGCGACATCGTGGTGCTGCGGATCACCGGCTTCTCCGCCGACACCGCACAGGAGATGAGCCAGTTCCTGGAACAGGCGACGCGCGACACCCCGGAAGGCCGCGCCTCGCCCCTGCGCGGGCTGATCATCGATCTGCGCGGTAATCGCGGCGGCCTGCTGCAACAGGCCGTGACCTCCGTGGCGCTGGTGCTGGATCACGGCGTCGCCACCATCACCAAGGGCCGCGACCCGCAGGCGAACCATGTCTGGGCGGTGCAGGGCGGCGACCTGACCGACGGGGTGCCGATCGTGGTGCTGGTGGACGGCCGCACCGCCAGCGCGGCCGAGATCATGGCCGCGGCGCTGGCCGACCATCGCCGCGCGGTGGTGGTGGGCAGCACCACCCTGGGCAAGGGCCTGGTGCAGACCATCGCCCAGCTGCCCGACGGGGGCGAACTGTTCGTGACCTGGAGCCGGGTGCTGGCACCGCTGGGCTGGCCGCTGCAGGGGCTGGGGGTCATGCCGCAGCTTTGCACCAGCATGGGACGCGACTCGGTGATGGAACAGTTGCGGGAGCTGGCGGCGGGCGTGCCGGTCAATCGCCGGGCGGTGATGGACACCCGTGACGCCCGGGCGCCCTTGCCGGCTTCGCGCATCCTCGAGCTGCGAGCACCGTGCCCGGCGGCGGTGGGCGGCGACCTGGACCTGGCCGCGGCACGCGCCCTGATCGACAGCCACGTGAGCTACAAGAGCGCGCTGCTGCCGCGCTCGGACGCCACCGATGCCGGGCCGCCGGACTGATCGGCCGGGATGAGCGAGCCGCGTCTGAGAACCGAGTTCCAGGCCCGCGCCCTGCTTCGGCAGGCGGCCGCGTCGGACGGCATGGGCGTGGTGCTGCGCCGGGGCGATCCGGATGCGGGCAGCCTGTTCCTCGTGCTGCGCGAGCGGACCGGCGCTCTGCAGGTGCTGGTTCCGGCCCGGGATCGCGACGGCGCGCCCGGCTGGCGCGTGGCCGGCGGCAACGACACCGCCGATCAGGACGCGGTGGACGCCTATCTGGAACGGCAGATCAGGCGCGACCCGGACCTGTGGGTGGTGGAGATCGAGACGGGGCGCCCTGGGCTGCCACCGGGGGTCAGGCTGATCGAGGACTGATCTCCGGATACGACTCCGGCCGTGCCTCCCCATCCAGGCGACGGGGGCATTCCCGGAAGATCGTGACATCGTCCAGCGCCAGCGCGAGCGACGCCGCCCACCGGTCCGGCGCGTCCTGAACGATGGGAGCCCGTGCGGCTGCCCGATGGGGCGTGGTTGTCGGCCGATCGCATGGTTCGGCAGGACCGTCTCGACGGGGCGAATGGCTCCGGCCGCAAGCTGATGGCCGGAAACGGTACCGCGAGCGTCTTCCGCGGAAACCGGCGAGCTACAGGGCGGTGGCGATCCAGTATCGCCGCCAGCGCCAGCGAACGCAGGCCGCGGGTGGCGACGCCGGGGAAACCGACCGGGTCCCGAAGACCCTCGGCCGGCTTGTCGCGCGACGCCGTCCGCGACATGGGTTCAGGCACATCCGCGCCCCGCCACCGATCGGGAAGCACCATCATCCCGGAATGGCCATCCCGATGGGGGTCTCAAGAACCCCTCGCCATGCACCGGCTGAGGACGGCGCACAGGCGCGTCCGCGACGGTCCGTCGTCTCACCGGGACGGGTCAGGACTGCCCGATCCCTACCGTGTCAACGACCGGCGCCGGGGGCGGCCCCGGCCACGTTTCTCAGCGACGGATCGCTCATGCCCTGGCTGGCATCCATCCCGGTATCGGAACCAGACAGGTGGCTACCGGTGGATGCATCCTCCTGGTGATGGTTACCGGTCACCGTGAAGGCGTTCTCGCAGGCGCCCAGCGAGAACAATGCGCCCGCCAGCAGGAGCAGGTTGATCGGCTTCGTCATGTCGTGGTTCCTCGTGCGACATCGCATAGGAGAAGGGCATGCCTGGACGATCGCGACCCGGGCAAACGATGCCCACCCGCCCCCGCTCGATCAGACGCGTCGATATCATAACGTTGCCGCAAGCAGTCGCAACACATCAGGCCGCGTCGGAACCATGATGCCATGAGCGGGCAGATCGCGACCGACCGCGTCCGGGCGCTGGACATGATGCGCGCCGGACGGTTCGACCTCGCTGCGCCGTTGCTGGTGTCGGTGCTGGCCCGCACGCCGCCGGACGCGGAAACGCTGCGACTTTGCGGCATCGCGCTGCTGCGCGGCGGCGACCCGCTGCGCGCCCTGCCCTATCTCGCCCGCGCCCGGCGCCTCGATGCCCGGGATGGCGGGGCCGCCCTGTGGCACGGGCTGGCGTTGCAGGCCGCGGATCGCCCGTCCGAGGCGGTCGAGGCCTTCACGGCGGCGGCCCGCCTTCAACCGCAGGACCCGGGACCGCCCCTGCACCTGTCCCGGGCGCTGTTCGCGCTGAACCGGCTGCCGGCGGCACTCGAGGCGGCGGAACGGGCGGTGGCCGCGGCGCCCAGCCTGCCGGAAGCCCGGCACGCGCTGCTGCTCGCGAGGGTGCGGCTAGCGGAGGACGCGAAGGCGCCGGGCGGCACGATCGCCGACTTGGCCACCGCGCTCGGGGATTGTTGCCTGAGAATGGACAGGGTGCGCGACGCCCGGGCGGCATTCTCCTATGCCCTTTCCCTGCGGCCGGACGATCCCGACGCGGGCACGGGCCTGGCGCTGGCCGAGCATCTTTCCGGGGAGCCCGCGGCGGCGCTGGAACGGCTCCGGACCGTGGTCCGCGACCGGTCGGACTTGGCCGCCCCGCGCTTGTGGCTGTCGAGCCTGACCGGCCAGGACGGCGACTGGTCGGCGGCGCTGGCGCTGCTGGACGGCCGCTTGCCGGCAAACCAGGCCGACCGCGCTTGGTGGATGGTGCGACGGGCGTCGGCGCTGCTGGCGCTGGGCCGCACGGCGGAAGCGCGCGAGCTGCTGTTTCCGGTGGAGGCGTCCGGCCCCGGCGGTCTCGCGGCTGACTGGCAGCGTCTGCTGCTGCGGCGGCGCGAAGGCAACGCCGTACCGACGAGGATGCTGCGGGAGATCGCCCAAGCAGCGGCGGACCGGAACGCGGCGCCGCTGGATGACCGGATCAACATCCATTTCGGCCTGGCGTCGATCCACCACGCGGCGGCGCGGCACGACGAGGCGTTCGCCCATTGGCGATCCGGCCACGCGCTGATGCGCGACGCGCAGCCCTTCTCGCGCGACACCCATGCGGCGTTGTTGCGGGCGGCGATGGCCAGCGCACCCAGGAGCGGGAGCGATCCATCTCGGGTGCACGACACCGGGCCCGACAGCGGCCAGAACGCGGTGTTCATCGTCGGGCTTCCCCGCACGGGAACCACGCTCACCGAGCATATCCTGTCGGCCCATCGCGACATCCATGGCGCCGGCGAGCGGATGGCGGTGCGCGACGCGTTGCGCCGCCTGTCCGGTACCGCGGCGACGGAGGACGCGTTGATCCGTGCCGCGTCCCTCGGCGAGAACGAGCTGGCGGAAGCGCGCGCTGATTTCCTGCGCGACCTGCATGCGCTCGCACCCGACGCCCGGCTGGTGCTCGACAAGATGCCGGACAATCTCCTGCTGCTGGGCGTCGTGGCAAGGCTGCTGCCGGGAGCCCGGGTGATCTTCTGCACGCGCGACCTGCGCGATGTCGGCTTCTCGATCTTCCGCCACCGCTTCCTGGGCCACCACCCCTACGCGCACGATCTGAGCGATCTGGGCTGGTTCATGGCGCGCGCCGAAGAACTGCTGCGGCACTGGCTGCAAACGCTGCCGCTGCGCATGACGGTGATCGACCACTCGGACTGGGTGGAGCGGTTCGACGAAACGCTGATACGTACACTGGATTTCCTGGACCTGCCGTTCGACGAGAGCTGCCGCCGCTTCCACGAGCAGGAGCGCGACAGCCGCACCGCGAGCCGCGACCAGATACGCCGTCCGATCAACGCGGACGGCATCGGGCGGTGGAAGACGTATGCCGGTGCCCTGGAGCCGATGATCCGCGAGCTCTCCCCCCGCTGACGTCGCCCGGCCCCGGAACGAGAAAGGGCCGCCCGGCGACACCGGGCGGCCCTCTGGTCTGGTCGGTCCCGCCGGAGCGGGCCGCGAACTAGAAGTGGAACTGCAGCTTCGCGTAGAAGGTGCGGCCGAGCACGTCGTAGACCTGGCTCGCCGTGTTCACGCTGGTATCCAGCACGAAGGGCGGAGTGCGGTCGAACAGGTTGTCGATACCGGCGACCAGCTGCGCCTTCTTCCAGTTATAGGTGGCCACGATGTCGTGGTAGAACACCTGGTTGGTCTTGGAGAAGCGATCGACCGACGGATCGGCGTCGTTGGAGCCGTCGTTATACAGCATGCCATCGATGTAGCGGACGGTCCAAGCGAACGAGAACCCACCCTTGGAGTAGGTGACGGTCGCGTTGTCGCGGAGCACCGGGTAGCCGGCCGGATACAGGCCGGTGTTCAACGCGGTGACGCGGCCCTTCAGGTTGATGAAGTTGCCGTTGGGCGTCAGCTGCTCGGTGAAGCCGATCAGATCGGTCAGCTCGTTGTCGAGGCTGATGCGATGACCGCCGCCGAGGTTGACGTAATAGTTCAGGTCGAAGTCGATGCCGTTGGTGTGGATCTCGCCCAGGTTGCTGTAGAGCGCCTGCGCGTTGTTGATCTGCGTGGTGGCGGTGCGCTGACCGGCGCTGGCGCAGTAGGGGCTGGAGAAGTTCACGCTCGTGTAGCACTGGTCCAGGATGTACTGGGTCGTGAGCGTGCCGATCGAGTTCGCGATCTTGGTGTGCCAGTAGTCCACTGCGGCCGTCAGGTGCGGAACCCACCGGGGCGTGATCACCGTGCCGATCGTGTAGGTGCGCGACGATTCGGGCTGCAGGTTCGGATTGCCGCCGATCAGCGTGGCGACCTGCGCGCTCTGTTCCGTGTAGCTCGCGTGGTTGATGCCCTGCTTGGCGCAGTTCGCAGTGACGTTGCCATTGAGCGCGCCGTAGTTCTGCGTGGCATCGCAGGGATCGGTCGCCTGGTTGAAGGACAGGGTCTGGCCGCCGAAGGCTTCCGAGATTGCCGGCTGGCGCACCGAGGTGCCGATGTTGGCGCGGAAGCGGATGTCGCGGGTGGGCGACCAGTTCAGGCCGGCCTTCCAGTTCTGCACCGAACCGAACGTCGAGTAGTCGGACCAGCGGCCGGAAATATCGGCGCTCAGGTCCTTCACCGCGATCAGGTTCTTCAGCAACGGGATGTTCAGCTCACCGAACACCTCGGTGACATTGAAGCCGCCGCCGGTCGGGTTCTCGATAGACGCGGTCGAGTCGCCGGCATTGATGATCGGATCGGGATGGTAGGCACCGTTCTCGCCGCGGTGCTCCATGCCGATCGCCAGGCCGAGCGGCCCGTAGGGAAGCCGCAGCAGCTTGTTGTTGGTGATCGTCGCGCCAACGTCGCGGAACTGGTAGATCGCCGAGGAGTGCGCGGTGAAGGTGTCGTACTTGATGGCGGATGCGCTGGCGTTGTTTGCGCCGAACGGATTCAACGGCGCGCAGTTTCCGGTGCAGATGCCGGGGTTGTAGACGACGTCATCAACGTTTCCGCCCGGCACATTCTGCGCGCCGACGGACTGCTCCAGGTGGCTCCACTGCACCTGGCCGGTATAGCCGATGTTGGTGACCGACTTGCCGTAGGTGAAGTACGCGTCGTAGTCCCAGTTGCCGGTGATGTTGCCTCGCGCGCCACCGGTCGCCTGCCAGGAGTCGGTGCTGGTGTTATAGTCGCGCACGCCCCAGTCGGTGATGCGGCGAGTTTCCTGAACCAGCTCGTCGATGCCCAGCGCCTCGGCGTAGGGATTGCCCTGCGGGATGTCGAAGCTCTGGCCGGTGTTCGGATTGCCGGTTATCGGCTGGCCGGACAGCTGCGTCTGGGTGTTCTTGTGGGTGTAGTAGCTGGTCGCGTACAGTGTCAGATGGTCGTTGACATCGAAGTGCGCGGAGCCGTCGAGCTGCCCATCCGTGAGCCGCTTGCTCAGATAGGAGTCGTGCCCGTAGTCATAGCGACCGTTGGCGGTCGGGTTGCCGCCATTGGCTCCCAGGTAGCTGCTCGAGAAGCGGGTCACCCGGTTGTTGACGATCGTCTGGCCCGAGTAGTCGTCGCCGTAGATGCGGCCGTTGGTCGTGTAGCCGGAGCCGAGAGTGTAGGCATTGCCCAGCCCATTGTCGGCGGTCACCACGGGCGTCGCCCAGTCACGGTCCTTCTGCAGTACGGGACCAACATCCTCGTAGCGACCGCTCAGGGCCACGTTGCCGCGACCATTGGCGAAGTCGAAGCCCGTCAGGCCCGAGATATCGCCGGTCGTGCCGTCACCGGAAGCGGTGATGTTGCCGCTCGCGTTGATCGTCGTGCCGACGAAGTTCTTCTTCATGATGATGTTGATGACGCCGGCCACGGCGTCGGCGCCGTAGATGGTCGAGGCGCCGTCCTTCAGGATCTCGATCCGGTCCACCAGGTTCAGCGGGATGGTGTCGAGATCGACGCAGTCGCTGCCGTTGCCGAAGCCCGTGTGCACGAACCGCCGCCCGTCGACCAGGAACAGGGTGCGGGTGATGCCCAGGTTGCGCAGGTCAAGGCACGATGCGCCGTTGGAGCCGTTGTTGGTGGTGTTCTGAACGCCGTCCGTGCCGATCGACGGGATCTTGTGCAGCACGTCCTCGATGGTCTGGGAAGACGACTGCTCGATCTGCTTGGCGGTGATGACCGTGATCGGCGCTTCCGCGGTGGCGTTGCTGGTCTTCAGGCGGGAGCCGGTGACCACCACGTTTTCGGCCGGTGCGGTGGGAGCCGCCGGCGCGGTGTTGTAGGCCGGGACCGGCGCGAGGGTCGCGGTCGGGTTCGGCGTCACCTGGGCGAGTGCCGGCGCCGCACCCAGCACCGGGGCCAGCGCGAGCGCCGCCACGGAGCCGGCGAGACCCAGCTTGAAGGGGGAAGGACGGTAGCCAGACATCGTAGTTCTCCCGATCCGCCGTGAGGCCGGACGAAGGGTCAGGGGCTCAACAAGGTCGTGGCCGGCGGCGACTGTGGGGAACGAGCAACGCGTTATAACGTGTTGCTTCCGGAACGTTCAGGGCATGGCGGTTACGAGCGCTGCTGTTGCCAGCGCAGCGATCTCCCGCCGGGCCCTTCTGTTACCGGATCGTCCCCGTCGTCACCGATCGGCCACGGCGAGTTTCCACACATAAAGTTCATGTGATGCCTCCCATGCAATACAGACATGGATGGTCGCGAGGCCGTTACAAAAGCTTGTTGCAAATATGGCACGGACCTCCCTGCCCCGAGACGGGGTGGGCGCTACCATCCTCTTCATCTGCAAGCGGAAAACGTTTAAGGCCGGGGGATGGGACGCGCGCGTGACCGCGGCGTTAGGACGGGGAAAGCTACATGACGCTGCGTCTCAGATTGCTGGCCGGCTCGCTGTTGTGCACCGGGACGGCTGCCTTCGCATCGGTCGCGGCCCGGGCCCAGCCGGTCCAGGGCGTCTATGTCAGCCTCGGCGGTGGCGCCAATCTCGCGCAGGACCAGACGGTGCGGCTGTCGCCCCAGGCGCCCGGGGGCAAGTTCCGCTACGGGCCGGGCGTCACCGGCCTCGGCAGCGTCGGCTACGGGTTCGGCAACGGCCTGCGGCTCGAGGTCGAGGGCAACTACCGCAACGATACGCTGCAGCATTTCCGCGGCACCCGCTTCCCCACGGAAGCGGGCGGCCATCAGGAAAGCTATGGCGGCATGGTCAACGCCCTGTTCGACATGGATATCGGCAAGAGCTGGCTGTACCCGTATTTCGGGTTCGGCGTCGGCTACGGCTGGTCGCACATGGACGCGCACTACAGCGGCACCAACTACCCCTACGCGACCCGCTTCGGCGGCACCGACGGCAACTTCGCCTACCAGGGCATCTTCGGTCTCAGCGTGCCCGTGCCGTGGGTGGTGGGTCTGTCCACGACGTTCGAGTACCGGTTCTACTCGATTCTCGGTCCGCAGCGCTTCACGGGCGACAGCCTCGGCTCGGAAGGCTCGTTCGGTCCCAAGCCCTACGGCTCCGCGCGCGGCAACCAGGACATCACCACCAACTACAACCATTCGCTGCTGGTGGGACTGCGCTACGAGTTCAATCCCGCCCCGCCGCCCCCGCCGCCGGCCCCTGCAGAGGTGCCAAGCGCGCCTGCCCCGACCGAGGCGCGCACCTACCTGGTGTTCTTCGACTGGGATCGTTCGGACCTGACCGGCCGCGCCCGCGAGATCGTCGCTCAGGCGGCGCAGGCCTCGACCCACGTGCAGACCACCCGCATCGAGGTCAACGGCTACACCGACAACTCCTCCATCCACGGCGGCGCCCGCGGCGCCCGCTACAACCAGGGCCTCTCCGTCCGTCGCGCCCAGAGCGTGAAGGCCGAGCTGATCCGCGACGGCGTCCCCGCTTCCGCCATCGACATCCATGGCTACGGCGAAACCCACCCGCTCGTCGCCACGGGCCCCAACACCCGCGAGCCCCAGAACCGCCGCGTCGAGATCATCCTGCACTGATCGGAAAGCGCGGGCCGGCCACCAACGAGAAAGGGGCGCCTCCGGGCGCCCCTTTTTTCAGTTGCGCGCCCGGTCGGGTCCTTCAGGTCAGGCCGGCGAACAGCGAGGTCGACAGATAGCGTTCGGCGAAGGACGGCACGATCGCCACGATGCGCTTGTTCCGGTTCTCCGGCCGTGCCCCCAGCGACAGCGCGGCGTGCAGCGCGGCCCCGGACGAGATGCCGATCGGCAGCCCTTCCATCCGTGCGCAACGCCGGGCGGCGGCGATCGCCTCGCGCTCGCTCACCGTCAGCACCCCGTCGAGTTCCTCCATCCCCAGCACGCCGGGCCGGAAGCCGGGGCCGATGCCCTGGATGCCGTGCGGCCCCGGTTCTTCGCCGTTCAACACGGCGCTCTCGGCCGGCTCGACCCCCCACACCGCGAGCCCCGGCAGGCGCGGCTTCAAGGCCCGGGCGATCCCCGTCACCGTGCCCCCCGTGCCGATGCCGGCCACCACGATGTCGACCTGCCCCTCGGTATCGGCCCAGATCTCCTCGGCCGTGGTGGCGGCGTGCATGTCGGGGTTGGACGGGTTGTCGAACTGGCGCGGCATCCAGGCGTCCGGCGTTTCCGCCATGATTTCCCGGGCGCGCGTGATCGCGCCCGCCATGCCGAGCCGGGCCGGCGTCAGCTCCAGCTGCACATCCATCAGCCGCAGCATCTTGCGGCGCTCCACCGAGGCCCCTTCCGGCATGGTCACGATCAGGCGGTAGCCCCTGGCCGCCGCCACGAAGGCCAGCGCGATCCCGGTGTTGCCCGAGGTCGGCTCCACCAGCACCGTCCTGCCCGGCGTGATCTCGCCCCGCGCCTCGGCGTCCAGGATCATGGCGGCGCCGATGCGGTCCTTCACCGAGCCGAGCGGGTTGAAGAACTCCAGCTTCAACAGGATCTCGGCCTCGATCCCGTCCTCGCGGCACAAGCGAGGCAGGCGCACCAGCGGCGTGCCGCCCACGGTGTCAACGACGCTGTCATAGATGCGCCCGCGCGGACGGGCGAATCCGGCCGTTCCCGCGTCCGCCACGCCGGCCCCGGCGGATGGCGCAGCGCCGGCGGCACGTCTGGCGGAAGGACGGGCGGCATGGCTGGAGCTCATGAGGCTGCATATAGCACCACCATCGGACGTGGATAAGGACGGCGGCGGCTGTTATGCTGAGGTGCCGCACGAAAAACCCCCATGGTCCGGCGGCGGGGCCGACGGAACCGTTCGCGGTTCCGGTTGCCGAGGAGCGACCCCGCACGATGCTGCCGCCCACGATGCTGCTCCGGCGCGACAGGGGCCTGATCGCCGTGCTGATCATGCTCGACGTGGCCTTCCATGCCGGCCGGGCGGCCACCGTGAGCGCCGCCGACATCGCCGAACGCGCCGGGCTCGCCCGCCGCGGGATCGAGCCGCTGCTGCAGGCGCTTTCCCGCTCCGCCTTGCTGGAAAGCGTCCGCGGCCCGCGCGGCGGATACCGGTTGGGCCGCCCCCGTCGCGACATCCGGCTGTCCGACATCGTGGAGGTGGCCCTGGCGGACGACACCCCCGGCGACGAAGGTCCGGGCGGCGAGCTGTTCGAGAAGGTGGTGGAGCCCGCCTGGAAGCAGGTGGACGGCGCCCTCCGCGCCCAGCTTCGCGAGATCAACCTCGAGGACCTCGTGCGGCGCGCCGAGGGCGCCGGCCTGCGTCGCCCCCTGGCGGAACCGATCAGCTTCTCCATATAGCGGTTCGGGGCCGCGCCCATATCGTAACCACCGATCATCGATGTAGTTATGATTGACCCATCGCGGGCTCGCGTCCTATCGGCATAGCCTGCCGCGCCCGGTCAGATACCGGCGCGGATGCCGCCGCTCTCTCGGTCTCGCCCAGGATCCGCATCGTGCCCGACCAGTCCGTGCCTGCTCCCCCCAAGCTGTCCGGCGTCGAGACGCTGAAACAGGAAAGCCGGCGCTTGCGCGGCAGGCTGGCGGAGGAGCTGGCGGAAGGCGGCATCCAGGTCAGCGAGGATGCCTACAACCTTCTCAAGTTCCACGGCTCCTACGAGCAGTTCGACCGGGACACCGCGACCGCGCGCAAGCAGCGGAAGCTCGAAAAGGAATACCAGTTCATGGTGCGCGTCCGCATGCCCGGCGGCATGCTGACGGCGGAGCAGTATCTGGCGCTGGATCGGCTGGCCGACGACCGCGCCAACGGCACCCTGCGCATCACCACCCGGCAGGGCATCCAGTTCCACGGCATCCTCAAGGGCGACCTGAAGCCGGCGATCGCGGCGGTGAACCACACCCTGCTGACCACGCTGTGCGCGTGCGGCGACGTGGTGCGCAACCTCATGACCACGTCCGCCCCCCGGCGCGACGCGAAGCACGAGCGGCTGCGTGCCGACGCGCGGATGCTGTCCGAAGCGCTGCTGCCGCGCTCCCGGGCGTATCACGAGATCTTCCTCGACGAGGAGCCGGTGGGCGTGGAGGAGGACGAGCCGCTCTACGGCCCCACCTACCTGCCCCGGAAGTTCAAGATCGGGCTCGCGGTGCCCGAGGACAACAGCGCGGACGTGCTCACCAACGATCTCGGCTTCGTCGCGGTGTTCGAGGGCGACCGGCTGCTGGGCTACAACGTGGCGGTCGGTGGCGGGCTGGGCATGACCCATAACCGCCCCAGCACCTTCCCCCGCATGGCCTCGCCGATCTGCTTCGTCGGACCGGACGAGCTGCTGGCCATCACCGAGGCGGTGATCCGGCTGCAGCGCGACCACGGCGACCGCGGCGACCGCAAGCGCGCCCGGCTGAAATACGTGGTGGCCGATCGCGGCCTCGATTGGGTGGCGGAAACGCTGGCGACCTATTACGGCCGCCCGCTCGCCGCGCCCGTGCCCACCGCGCCGTTGCACATCCCCGAACTGCTCGGCTGGCACGAACAGGGCGACGGGCTCTGGTGGCTGGGCGTGCCGGTGCCGTCCGGGCGCATTGGCGACACCGAGACGGTCCGGCTCCGCACCGCCCTGCGCGAGGCCGTCCGGCGCTTCCGGATCGATCCGGTGATGACGCCCCAGCAGGACGTGCTGCTCAGCAACGTCCGGCCGGAGGATCGCGAGGCACTGGACGGGTTGCTGGCGGCGCACGGGGTGGTGCCGGCCAGCGCCCTGTCCACCTTCTCGCGCTTCGCCCTCGCCTGCCCGGCCCTGCCCACCTGCGGCCTGGCGCTGACGGAAGCCGAACGGGTGCGCGAGCCGATCGTGTCCGGCATCGAGTCCATCCTGCGCCGGCACGGGCTCCAGGACGAGCGCATCAGCCTGCGCATCACCGGCTGCCCCAACGGCTGCGCCCGGTCCTATGCCGGCGATATCGGCCTGGTGGGCCGGGTGCCCGGGCACTACGCCATCTATGTCGGCGGCGATTTCGACGGGCACCGCTTGTCGTTCAAGCTGCTGGAACGCGTGCCGGAAGCGCGGCTGCCCGACGCCTTCGCGCCCGTGGTGGACGCCTTCGCCCGCGAGCGCGGCCAGGGCGAGGGCTTCGGTGACTTCTGTTCCAGGCTCGGACGCGACGCCCTGCTGACCCTGACCGCCGCCGCCGGCTTCACCGGCTGACCCGTTGCGGGAAGCCGGTGGCGCATCGCCGGCGGAAGTCGTTGACGGCTCGCCGGCATCGGCCTGGAACGAAGAGGCTCGGAAACGAGAAAGGCCGGGGCGGCAATCCGCCCCGGCCTTTCTTGTTTCCGACCATCCCCGCGAGGCTATGCGGTGCGCCGCACATCCTCGCGTCGGCCCGGAGCTCGCGCCCCCGGCCCCCGGTCACTTCTTGCGGCGGCTGCGGCTGGTGGAGCGGGCCTTGCTGGTGCTGCTCGTGGTCGGTGCGGCCTTGGGAGCCACCGGCGCCGGCGGCGGCGTCACCCCGGTCGCGTCCACCGTGGCGTTCACCTGCAGCAGGGTGCGCGGCTTGCCGACGGCCGGGATCAGACTCACGGTGAAGCTGTCCGGACCGGCATAGGCCGTGGTGGGCGTGTACGTGATGAGGGTGCGGTTGTTGTAGTTGTAGATGAACGCCTTGCCGTGCAGGGGGGCGGTCTGCATCAGGAAGGATGCGAACGCGACGTCGGGCGCCGGGGCCTCGTCGCGCTTCTTCTTGCCCACGACCGGCGGATCGAACGAGGCGAGCGTCACCGGGAGCTGGCACTCGCCATCGTCGGACCGCACCGCCATCGTCGCCACGTGGCCGCCATTGGCGGTGGCCACCACCGGCCCCGGCGTGCACACGGCGGATTTGCGGATATAGCCGAAAGGATCGGGCGCCACGGGCGCCGCGGCCACCGGCACCGGCCTGGGCGCGCAGGCGGACAGGCCGCCGGCGCCGGCCAGCACGCACAGGGCGAGCCAGCGGCGCGGCGAAACCGCAAGGCGCGCGCGGCCGGGAACAAGCAGATCGGAACGAAAAGCAGCTCGCACGTGCACCCATCCAGCTCCACAGCAGGACCGCGCGCTTCCCGCGGCCGAAACGAACCGGGCACCCCTGCCCGGGCCGCACCGAGGCCCGTGCTCTACGGCAAATCCCCCCCGGACGGAAGGGCGTGACGCACGCGACGGCGCGGGAAACGGCCGGCTCTTGCCCGGCCGCCGCCCCGGTTCTACACCCCGGCGCAATGCTCGATCGCATAGCTGCGGATGCGCCGGCGCCACCCGCCTCGAGGGCCAGGTCGGCGTTTCACCACCCCACCACCGCCCCTGGCCGCGAGGATCTCGAGCGATGCAGGACGGCAACAGTTGCCCGCGTCATGCGCCGCCGTATCGCTGATGCCGGGATAATGCTTGCAAAACCGCGCATTAGCAGCCCAGCTTCAACCATAACTTCATCGTGTCCCGCCGCAGCCGCCGGCGAGTCGCGCTTCAGTTCCGCGGTTCCAACGCTTCTCGTGTCCTCAGAGCTGGAGAACAGCATGTCTCGCATCAAAGGGCGCCTCGCTTCGGGTCGCCTGGCCGCCGCCGGGTTCCTCGGCACCGCCCTTCTCGTCGGTCCGGCCGTCAGCGGCGCGATGGCCGCCGGCCAGTGCGGGATCTCCTCCGCCCGGCAGGCCTTCGACGTGCAGGGCCTCAAGAGCGAGCTGATGGTGACCGCGCTCTCCTGCAACGCCCAGGAACGCTACAACGCGTTCGTGGAGAAGTTCCGCGGCGACCTGTCCGCCGAGGAAAGCACGCTGAACGGCTATTTCCGGACCAACTACGGCCGCGGCGCCCAGAAGGCCCACGACGACTACATCACCCAGCTCGCGAACGTGCAGTCCGAGAAGGGCCTGAAGGCCGGCACCGCCTTCTGCCAGCAGCGGGTCAGCATGTTCGACGAGGTCGCGGTGCTCGAGAACGCGTCCGACCTCGGCTCCTACGCGGAAGCCAAGGACATCGTGCAGCCGGCCTCCTACGAGACCTGCGCCGCACCGAGCGCGTCCGAACACCCCGCCCGGGTCCGCCGCATCAAGGCGGTCAGCCGCGGCCACAAGGGCTGAACCGTTTCCGGCGGAGGCAGACCCCCCCGCACGGCGGCGATGAAACGGGACCGGCGCCGAGAGGCGCCGGTCCCGTCCTCGTTCTGGAGATCGCGCCGACCATAGGGGCCCACGGCGCATCGCGATCGGGCAGCCGGGGCCGCCCGCCGCTGGCGGCGGAGGAGCGTTTCTCCCGCGCGCCCTCGATCTAGCTCTTCGGCTTGTTGTCCTGCTTGTTCCCGCCTTCCGGGGTGGCGACGCGCACGGACTCGTTGTCGGCCAGCAGCGTCGGCGGGTTGACGATCACCTGTTCGCCGCCCTGCAGCCCGTCATGCAGCTCGGCCTCCGTGCCCAGATCGCGTGCCACCGTGACCTTGCGCATCACGGCATGCCCGTTCTCGACCACCGCCACGTGCAGACCGGTCTGGTCGAAGATCAGCGAGGCATCCGGCACCACGACCACCGGAGAGGGACGGCTCACGTCGAACCCGACCGTCACGAACAGGCCCGGCGTCAGCTTGCCCTCGCGGTTCTCGATATCGACCTCCACCAGCATGGAGCGCGAGTTCTGCGCCAGCGCCACGGCGGAACGCGACACGGTGGCGCGGAAATGCTGCCCGGGCATCTCCGGCACCGTCACCGTGGCGCCCAGCCCGTCATGGATGCCCACGAACTGGCTTTGCGGCACATAGACCTGGCAGCGCAGCACGTCCTGCTGGTCGATATGCAGCAGGGCGGTGCCGGTGTTGGCGTCCGCGGTGACCAGATCGCCCACATCCACGTCGCGCTGGGTGATCACGCCGTCGAAGGGCGCCAGCACCCGCTCGTAGCCGGTGAGCGCCACGAGGCGGTCGACGGTGGCCTGCTGCGCCCGGATGTTGGCGACCGCCACGCCGATGCCGGCCTGGGCCGAGGACACGCTCTTGGTGTTCACCGCGAGGTTGGTCGCCTGGGTGTCGCGGTTCTGCTTGGTGTCCCACCCTTCCGCCGCCAGGGTGCTCGCCCGCCAGCTGTTCACGTCGGCCAGCTTCTTGTTGGACTGGGCTTGGTTGAGGCTGGCCTGCGCCTGGGTGAGTGCTGCCTGCATCTGGCCGAGCTGCGCGCGCGCCTGTTCCAGCTGCTGGTCGAGATCGGGTGCCGCGATGCGCAGCAGCAGGTCGCCCTTCTTCACCCGGCTGCCGATATCCACCCGGCGTTCGGCGATATAGCCGGTGGCGCGCGCCCAAAGATCGGCGGAGAAGAAGGCGGCCGTCTGGCCGGGCAGGAGGGTTCGGTCCAGCCCGTCGTCGCGCCGCGCGGTCGCGACATGCACCTCGGGCACGTGCTGCTGCTGCTGTTGCAGCGTTTCGCGGGCGTCGGACCGCTGCTGCCAATGGGTGAAGGCTCCCCAGCAGAGCAGCAACGCCAGCGGCACGCCCACGAACAGGGCGAGGCGCCGCCGCGGCGGCGGGGGCGGGTCGTGCGCCAGGCGGCGGGCGCGCTCGTCCTCGGGACGTTCCTGCCCGTTCTTTCCGTCGCCTCGCGCGTCGTGCTGGTCACCCGGCTTCCGGTCATCCCGGACCGGGTGCTCGTCGCGGTCGGCCTCCGGCGACCAGTCTCCGTCGCCGCCCGGCGCCCGGTGAGGGGCGCCTTCCCGTTCCTCATCCCGATCGCCGGCGCTCATAGGTAGTTCTCCGGAGCCCGCACGGGCTTGTGTCGCAGCAGCGTGTAAAGAAAAGGCACGAACAACAGCGTCGAGCAGGTGCCCACGATGATGCCGCCGATCACCGCGCGGGCCAGCGCCGCGTTCTGCTCGCCGCCCTGGCCCAGATCGAGCGCCATCGGCACGAGCCCCACCACCATCGCGCCGGCGGTCATCAGCACCGGCCGCAGCCGCGCCTCGCCGGCGGCGAGCGCGCCTTCCAGCGCGGACGCGCCCGTGCGCTCACGATGCTCGCGCGCGAAGGTCACCAGCAGGATCGAGTTCGCCGAGGCCACGCCCACGCTCATGATCGCGCCCATCAGGGACGCGATGGAGAAGGTGGTGTGGGTGATGAACAGGCTGAACACGATGCCGCAGAACACCAGCGGCAACGCGCACAGCACCACGAGGGGATCGCCCCAGTCCTGATAGTTCAGCACCATCAGCAGGTAGACGGCGATCACCGCCACCACCAGCCCGACCTCGATATGGGAGAAGGCGGACTCCATGCTCTCGATCTGGCCGCGCACCTGGATGGTGTCGCCGGGCTTCAGGTGCTTCTGTTCCTCCGCCACCACCCAGTTGATGGCCGCTTCCGCCGACCCGAGATCGGTGTCCTGCACCGCGGCGTACACGTCGAAGGTCGGCTGGGTGTTGATGTGGGTCAGGACCGATGGCTCGGCGGTGCGGTGGAAGCTCGCCACGTTGCGCAGCAGGGTGATCGGCTGCGGCGCGTTCTGTCCGTTGTTGCTGGTGTAGATCGGCGTGTTGGCCACGGCGTCGAAGGTGTCGATCTTGTATTCCGGTGTCTGCACCGTGAGCTGCCAGGGGATGCCGGTCTTGGGATCGGTCCAGAAGTTCGGCGCCACCTGGAAGGAGCCGGACAGCGAGATGTTCACCTGGTCCACGATCTCCTGCTCGGTCAGACCGAGTTCCAGCGCGCGCTGGCGATCGACCTCGGTGAACAGTTCGGGCGCGTCCGTGATCTGCTGGAGATGGACGTCCACCAGTCCGGGGAGCTGCCGCAGCCGGTTTTCCAGCCGCTTCCCGGCCTGCAGGTCCTCTTCCATGTGACGCCCATGCACCTGCACGTCGATCTGGGCCGGCACGCCGAAATCCAGGATCTGGGTGATGATGTCGGCCGGCTGGAAATAGAACACCGTGTCCGGGAAGCGGTCGGGAAGCACCCGGCGCAACGCCTTGGTGAGCTTCAGGCCGTTGATGCCGGGCTTGAGCGTCACCAGCACCTGCCCGTCGTTGTAGGCGACGAAGGTGCCGTCGTTGAAGGCGAGGTTGTACGTCACCGAAGGCAGGCCGATATTATCGACGATGCTGGTGACGTTGCCCGGGCCGGCCTGCTCTCGGATGGTGTCCTCCACCCGCTGGAACACCTTGGCCGCCTCCTCGATGCGGAGGCCCGGCTTGGCGCGCACATGGAGCGTGAGCTGTCCGCTCTGGATCGCCGGGAAGTAATCGCGCCCCAGGAACGGGAACAGGCACGCCGCCACGATCACCACTGCGCCCACCACCGCGCCCGTCAACAGCCGGCGGGTCAGCACCGCGTGCAGCAACCCGAGATAACCCTGGTGGAAGCGCTCGAACCGCTTCTCGAACCCCTGGTGGAAGCGCGAAAAGAAACTCCTCAGCCGTCCCGGCCGCCGGCCGGGCTCGCCGTTCCGCTGCTCGCCCTCCTGCTTGCGCGCGTGCTCGGGGCCCACCAGCACGTCGATCAGGATCGGCACCAGGGTGCGCGACAGCAGGTAGGAGGCCAGCATCGCGAACACCACCGCGAGCGCCTGCGGGGTGAAGATGTATTTGGGCGCGCCCACCATGAACAGCACGCTCACGAAGGCCGAGCAGATCGACAGGGTGGAGATCAGGGTCGGCTTTGCGATGGTGGCCGCCCCTTCCACCACGGATTCCCGGAACCCCTTGCCCTCCTCCAGCACCCGGTAGGTGTTCTCGATCGCCACCGTGGCGTCGTCCACCAGGATGCCCACCGCCAGCGCCAGCCCGCCCAGGGTCATCACGTTCATGGTCTCGCCGATCGCGTACAGCACCGCGAGCGACGTCAGCACCGCGAGCGGGATCGACACCAGCACCACCAGCGTCGCGCGCCACGAGCCCAGGAACAGCAGGATCATCAGCCCGGTGAGGCCGGCCGCGATCAGGCCTTCCTGCGCCACGTCGCCGATCGCCTCCGTCACGAAGGTCGACTGGTCGAACAGGGTGAGGATCTTGATGTCCTTGGGCGCCGCCGCCTTGATCCCCGGGATGCGGCTCTTGATGTCGTCGATGATGGAGGTGGTGGAGATCGGCCCGTTCTTCAGCACGGGCAACAACAGCCCGTTGGCGCCGTCCACGTGCACCATGTTCTGCTGCGGCGGACCGCCGGCCCGCGCCCAGCCCACGTCGCGCAGCAGGATCGGCGAGCCGTTCACCACCTTGAGCGGGATGGTGTTCAGCGTGTCCAGCACGTCCGGCAGCGCGTTCAGCTTCACGATGAACTGGGTCTGGCCCATCTTGGCGTAGCCCGACGGCAGCGTCAGGCTCTGGGCGTTGACCTGGTTCAGCACCTGCATCGGCGTGAGGCCATAGGCCTGCATGGCGTGCGGATCGAGATCGATCATCACCTGCTCGGCCGTGCCGCCATAGGGCGGCGGGATGGTGGTGCCGGGCGCGGTCTGCAGCGCCGGGCGCAGGCGGAAACGCATGTAGTTGTAGACTTCGGCCTGGCTTTCCACGGCCGACGTCGCCGCGACCTGGATCACCGGCACGGAGGACGCGTTGAACCGCAGCACGATCGGCGGCTGGATGCCGGCCGGCAGCAGCGCGCGGATCGCGTTGGTGGCCGAGGTGACCTGCGTCAGCGCCACCGAGATGTCGGTGCCCGGCTGGAAATAGATCTTGGTGACGGTGATGCCCTGGAGCGTCGTGCTTTCCATGTCGCGGATGCCCACGACATTGTTGCTCAGCGCGAGCTCGCTGTAGGACGTCACCTGGTTCTGCATCTGGGTGGCGGGCAGACCGATATAGGTCCACAGCACCGTCACCACCGGGATGTTCACCTCCGGCAGCACGTCCTTGGGCATCACCACGGCGGCGCCCCCGCCGCTCAGCATGATGAGCACCGCCATCACGTAGAAGGTGATGCGGTACTTCAGCGCGAACTTGATCAGGCCCATGCCTCGGCTCCCGCACCTCCGCGCCAACGCCCGGCAGGCGGAGCGGCGGCATGATGCAACGCAAAAAGTAGAATAGGATGTTGGCCCGGTGGCAAGATCATCATCCTCCTTCCCGGCCGGAACCCCGACCCTTTCTGCGCCCGACAGGCCGCTGTGCGTGCCGAGATCCCCGCCGACGCGCACGCGGCTCTTGCCCGGAAGGGACATCGCTTGCCAAACCGTGCCGGACGCTTGACTTGCGAACCGGGCCGGAGCGAGAACCAATCATGAACGATCTCTTCTCGCAGAAGCCGGCACGGGTCCGCGCGCAGGCCCCGAGAGGAGCCCAGGGTTCCGGCAGCGCGCCCACCAACCGCAGCGCCGCGCGCGCGTCCGCGCCCTCCGACACCTATTCCGCCCAGGACATCGAGGTGCTGGAAGGGCTGGAACCGGTTCGCCGCCGCCCCGGCATGTATATCGGCGGCACCGACGAGAACGCCTTCCACCATCTCGCCGCCGAGATCATCGACAACGCCATGGACGAGGCGGTGGCCGGACACGCCACGGCCATCGACGTCGCGTTGGAGGTCGGCAACCGGCTGGTGGTGCGCGACAACGGACGCGGCATCCCGGTGGACCCGCATCCCAAGTTCCCCGACCGCTCGGCGCTGGAGGTGATCCTCACCACGCTCCATTCCGGCGGCAAGTTCTCCGGCAAGGCCTACAGCACCTCCGGCGGCCTGCACGGCGTCGGCTCCTCCGTGGTGAACGCCCTGTCGGCGCGGCTGGACGTGGAGGTGGCGCGCGACCGGGCCGTGTGGCGGCAGAGCTTCGAGCGCGGCGTGCCCGTGGGCCCGCTGGAGAATGTCGGCGCCACCCAGAACCGGCGCGGCACCCAGATCGCCTTTACCCCCGATCCGGACATCTTCGGCGCCATCGGCTTCCAGCCGGCGCGGCTGTTCCGGCTGTGCCGCTCCAAGGCCTACCTGTTCCGCGGCGTCACCCTGCGCTGGAGCTGCGATCCTTCGCTGATCCGCGCCGGGCAGGACGTGCCGGAAAAAGCGGTGCTGCATTTCCCCGGCGGTCTGTCCGACAGCCTGCGCGACGAGCTGGGCGACGGCGCCCGGCTGCTGGCCGAGCTGTGGGACGGCGAGGCCGACCTGCCCACGGGCGCAGACGGCGCGCCCACCGGCCGGGCGGAATGGGCGGTGGCGTGGCTGGAAGCGGGCGACCCGTCGCTCGGCTCCTACTGCAACACCATCCCGACCCCCCAGGGCGGCACCCACGAGACCGGGTTCCGCAACGCCCTGCTCAAGGGGCTGCGGAACTGGGGCGAGCAGCGCAACAACAAGCGGGCCGCCCAGGTCACGGCGGAAGATCTGTCCGGCACCATCGCCGCCAAGCTGTCGGCCTTCATCCGCGACCCGCAGTTCCAGGGCCAGACCAAGGAGAAGCTCACCACGCCCGAAGCCACGCGCCTGGTGGAAACCGCGCTGCGCGACCGCTTCGAGCACTGGCTGGCCGGGCATCCGGCGCAGGCGGACAACCTGCTGGCCTTCGTGATCGAGCGCGCCGAGGACCGTCTGCGGCGGCGCGAACAGAAGGACACGCCCCGCAAGAGCGCCACCCGGCGCCTGCGGCTGCCGGGCAAGCTCACCGATTGCACGCGCGAGAACGCGGCCGAGACCGAGATCTTCCTGGTGGAGGGCGACTCGGCCGGAGGCTCGGCCAAGCAGGCGCGCAACCGCGAAACCCAGGCGGTGCTGCCGCTGCGCGGCAAGATCCTGAACGTCGCCAGCGCGTCCACGGAGAAGCTGCGCGCCAACCAGGAGCTGCGCGACCTGGTGGAAGCGCTGGGCTGCGGCATCGGCGACCGGTTCGACGTGTCCCGCCTGCGCTACGGCCGCGTCATCATCATGACCGACGCGGACGTGGACGGCGCTCACATCGCCTCGCTGCTGATGACCTTCTTCTATCGCGAGCTGCCGGACCTGATCCGGGGCGGCCACCTGTATCTGGCCCAGCCGCCCTTGTTCCGGCTGACCCAGGGGGCGAAGACCATCTACGCGATGGACGACCGCGACCGCGACCGCAAGCTCCGGAGCGGCTTCAAGGCCAACGCGAAGGTGGAGGTCAGCCGCTTCAAGGGGCTGGGCGAGATGCCGCCCGGCGACCTCAAGAACACGACGATGGACCCGGCGAAGCGCACCCTGCTGCGGGTGATGACGCCGCCCGAGGACCGGGCGCGGACCTCGGAGCGGGTGGACCAGCTCATGGGGCGCCGCCCCGAACTGCGCTTCCAGTTCATCCAGGAGAACGCCCGCAAGGTCGACGCCCTGCTGGATGTTTGATCGAGGGGCGCGGGAAAAGCTTGGAATCGGCCGCGGCCGGGCCATATGCTCGGCCAGGCTCAACAGAACTGAAAGGAGGTGATCCAGTGTCTCATCGTCTGAACACGGCCCGGCGCCGGATGACCTGGACGCACTCCCTCCCCTGCGGGGCGGCGCGCTGATCAGGTTCCCATTCTAAGGCGACCCGCGCGACGCACGTCGCACGAAACAGGCCGCAGATGATGGAAGGCCCCGGAAGCATCGCTTCCGGGGCCTTCTTCATGTCGGCGACATGGCGCTCGAAACGGCCCCGGGGCGACATGGCGCCCGCCCCCGGGAAACCCCTGCTCAGGCCGCCCGGTAGCAGCCCGTGCCGGCCATATGGACATCCAGCAGCATGTCGGACGCGACCTGATGCGGAAGCTCGATGGACGCCGAACCATCGGTCCAGCGCACGCCCCGCTCTTCCTCGTGCCAGCCCTCCGACGCCAGCTCAGCCGCCCGAAGCACGATCGCCCCGGCGCCGTGATGCACCACGAGACGTTCCACCGGGACGCCAAGAGAGCGGCGATCGTCGACGAACGGTCCCACCAGCTCCGCCGGCACGCCCGCACGGGACAGCAGCCGCACCGGACGCGCGCCTCGCGGGATGCGGAACATCTGGCGCAGCGCGTCGTGCCAGCAGGCACGGATCTCGGTGCCGTCGTCCAGCAGCACCCGCAGATCGGCATCCGACGTGGTCGGCACCGCCGCCACCGGTTCCAGCAGGCCCATCGCCCGCGCCCGGTCACGCAGCCGCTGCCAGATCGGCTCCACCACCTCGCGCGACACCGTCACCGGCGCCGCCGGCATCGCCCCGGCCGGACGCGCCGCCACGGCGTCCGATCCGAACAGCGCGCGGTTGCCGGTATCGAGATAGCTCTCGGTCGGCAGCGCTTCCGAGAACAGGATGCCGTGCCGGTCGAGCTCGAGGTGGAAGAAGTCGTATTCGGGGATCGAGCGGTCCACCAGGATTGAGCCGCCATTCACCAGCATCCGCGCTGGCACCAGGCCGCCTTCCGCCAGGATGCAATGCTCCGGGGTGACCAGCAGGTCGCGGCGCGGTAGGCCGTCGCCGAACGCGCCCGCCCGGATACGGACCGGATAGGCCTCGTCGCCGCATCCGTGCAGGGCGGCGTCCATGCGGTGGCCGCCCGCCCAGCGGATCGGCCGGGCCACCCGGCGGCCGTCTTCCAGCACCATCACCTCGTCCCCCGCGGCGAGGACCTCCACCGCGCGTTCTCCCGCAGGCGTCTCGATCAGGGTGCCGCGCAGGAAGCAGGTCGCGGTGACGTTCAGGCTGGTGGAGGCGACCGCGGTACCGTCCGTGTCGTTGATCGCCAGGCGGATCCCGGTGCTGGTGGTGCCGCCGGCGGGGCCGGTCCCGGTGGCCGGCGTGAAGCTCAGCTTCTGCAACAGGGCGCTGAGCTTGTCGGGCATGGTGGTGGCCAGGGTGTAGGTGCCGGTGCCGGTCCGGGTCAGCCCAGCGCCGGACAGCCGCCCGTTGGCGTCGGTGGGAAGGCCGTCGGACCCGGTGAGGGTGATCAGGGCGCTGGTGGCACTGTCAGGATCGGACACCACGACGGTGGCGAACGGGGCGATCGACGCGTTGTCCTGCCCGTCTTCCTGGCCCGGAAGCCCGCTGATGGTGGGCAGGGTGCCCTGGCCGGTCGTGCCGTCCTGCACCAGGCGCAGCGGCGTGTTCGGCGTGCCGCTGCTGGTGTTGATCACGGAGGTGTAGAGCGACGGGCTGCCCTCGTAGAGCGAGCTCGGCGTCATGCTCCGCCAGTCGATATAGAGCCCCTTGTACGCGGCCGAGCCGCTCTGGGACATGAAGTGGATCTCGTAGGAGCTGTTGGACGGCGAATTAGCGTAGGGGAGCGTTCCTGCCTCGGTGAAGGTCGTGGTGCCGCCGCTGCCGGTCACGGTGAAGCTGGCGTCGCTGACCGATAGAAGGTTGCCGGCCGCGTCGTAGCTCGCCGTCCAGTGGCCCGACAGGGTGCTGCCGTCGGAGAACGTCGCGCCGGTGATGCTGCTGGTGACCAGACCGGTCGTGCCGGTCTGCGCCAGGCGGAGGGGCGTGGCCGGCGTGGCACTGCTCGCATTGATCACGGAGGTGTAGAGCGACGGGCTGCCGGCATCGAGCGTGCCGGGGGTCATGCCGCGCCAGTCGATATAGAGCCCCTTGTAGGCGTCCGAACCGCTCTGGGCCATGAAATGGATTTCGTAGGACGTGTCGGACGGCGAGTCGGCGTAGGGGAGCGTGCCGGCGTGGGTGAACACCGTGGTGCCGCCGCTGCCGGACACGGTGAAGCTCGCGTCGCTGACCGACAGGAGGTTGCCGACGGCGTCGTAGCTGGCGGTCCATTGCCCGGAAAGCGTGCTGCCGTCCGTGAAAGCCGCGTTCCAGATGCTCGCGGTGATGGTCTTGGTAACGCTGCTGGTCATGAATGGCTGCCCTTCGCCTCGACCACCACAACCTATGCATGTGGCCTTGCGAACGGCTTAACACCAAGCGGGCAGTGTCATTCAACAGGATCGTTGCCGTTGACGAACTATTATCTCTCAACCTGAGGTTGAGATACGTTGCAACATGGACCAGTCTTTCGGCGGGGACCTCCTACCCCCGCCGGGACACCAGACGGAACGGCACCAGGCGATCCGGCTGCGTGGTGACGACCGCGCGCGGCACCACCTCGCCGCGGCCGGGAAGCTCGATCCGGAACCGCCGCACGAGCCGCGCCAACACCAGCACGGCCTCCGCCAGCGCGAACTGCATGCCGACGCAGATGCGCGGGCCGGCCCCGAACGGCATGTAGACCATCCGGTCCGGCGGAGGCCGGCCCGGCGCGAAGCGGTCCGGGTCGAACCGCTCCGGCCGATCCCAGAACCGCTCGTGGCGGTGCAGCAGCCAGGGCGAGATGCTGATCACCGTGCCCGGCTCCACCGGCAGGTCGCCGATCCGATCCGCGGCCATGGCCTCGCGCACCACCAGGTAGGCCGGGGGATAAAGCCTGAGCGTCTCGTCCAGGAACGCGCGCGTCCGGGGAAGCCGGTCCAGGACCGCGCCCGCGCCGTCGGGCTCCAGAGCGTCCCCGGCCGTCTCGGCTTCCGCCAGGATCGCGTCCTGATGTTCCGGCAGCCGTGCCGCCACGTAGCAGGCCCAGAACAAGGCCACCGCGGTGGTCTCGTGCCCCGCCAGGATCAGGGTCGACACCTCGTCGCGCAACAGGTCGCGGCCGATGGACGCGCCCGTGTCGCCGTCCCGGGCCGCTTCGAGAAGGTCGAACAGGTCGCGCGGACGATCGGGCGAGCCGGGCTGTGACGCCCGCGCCTCGATCATCGCGTCCATCAATCCGAGCCAGTCGCGGCGGAAGGCCTCCCTCGCCCTGGCCAGCGGCGTCCAGTCCTGCGTGGGCGCCAGCAGATCCAGCAGCCCGACCTTGGCCAGGTTGAGCCCGTAGCGCGTCAACAAGCCACGCAACCTGTCGCCGAACCGCTCCATCTCGAGCGAGAACATCGACCGCCCGGCGACATCGAGTGTCAGCCGCTGCAGTACCGGCATCAGCTGCATCGGACGGCCCCGCATCACGGCGATGCGTTCCTCCGCGTCGCGGGCCACGCTCGCCACGTGGCGGGCCAGCACCGGCAGCACCCGGGGCGCCAGGGCGGGCGAGATCACCCGGCGCTGCTGCCGCCAGCGCTCCCCTTCGGCGAGAAACAATCCCTCGCCCAGCACGGGGCGCAGCACCCGGCGGGTCGGCTCGGTCCGCTGGTAGTTGGTGTGGTTGCCGAGCAGGACGTGCCTGATCGCCGCCGGATCGTTCAGCACCAGTTGCGGCCGCCCCAGGAAGCGCCCGGGCAGCACCAGTTCCCGGTAGGCGGGGCGTCCCCACAGTTCCAGCGGGTTGCGGCGCAGCACCAGAAAGCTTTCCAGCTGCGAGCGCACCCGTTCGGGCATCGGCGGCCGCGGCAGGAGAGCGGCCGGATCGGCACCGGCGGGCGACAGGGAATCGAGCATCCGAAGCACGTGGTGCGCCGGAAGCGTCCCGCCAACGGGAGGGGGTCGAGCAGGAACGTCCCGCGCCCGTGCGGACGGGAGCGGTTCGGCCCATCCGGCTGCAGATGCCGCGCCGGTCAGAAAACCGACGTCACGCTCATATGATGAGACCGGATGCCGACGAGGAGACTAATCCCGCCAAAGGGAACGCTGTGCGGTTCCTGGCCCGAAAGGAGTTCGGCGTGATGATGGGGATTTCGACAGCCTGGTCGGAGATGGACCCGGAGATGAAGCTGCGGGGCGAGACGGTGCCGGAAACCGGTCCCGGTTCCACCCCGGCGGGCGTGGATCATCCGGTACTGGCGCGGGCGGCGGAGCGGGACGCGCGCCCCGACTAGCGCGCAGCGCAGCGGCGTCTCAGCGCGCCGCTTCCAACACGGTCGGGGCCGCCGGGGACGCGGCGGCGGCGACGGCCTGCCGGTGACCGGCCACCAGGCCGGTGACAGCCGGGTCGAACACCCGGGTGAAGGACGAGGGATAGATCCCCATCCACAGCGTGATCACGGCCAGCGGCACCAGCACCGCCATCTCCTGCGGCGACAGGTCGCGCAGCCCGCCCGCCAGCGACCGGACGCTCCCGAACATCACCCGGCCATACAGCACGAGCATGTAGGCGGCGCCCAGGATCATCGCCGAGCCGCTGAGCAGCGCCACCCAGAAGCCCAAGTGGATCGCGCCGATCATCACCAGCAGCTCGCCCACGAAGGAGCCGGTGCCGGGCAGGCCGATATTGGCCATGAAGAACAGCATGCCCAGGGTGGCGAAGGCCGGCATCCGCGCCGCGACGCCGCTGACGCCGGAGATGCTGCGGTCCCCGGTGCGCGACGACAGCATGGCGATCGACAGGAACAAGGCGGCGATGATGATGCCGTGGCTCAGCATCTGGAACAGCGCGCCGTCCACGCCGGGAGCGTTCAGGGTGAACAGCCCCACCAGCACCAGACCCATGTGCGAGAACGAGGAATAGGCGATCAGCCGCTTCATGTCGGTCTGCGCCAGTGCCACGATGGCCGCGTAGATCACCGCCACGATGCCGAGCCCGATCATCCAGGGCGCATAGCGCGCGGCGGCGTCCGGCAGCATGGGGATGGCGAAGCGGATGAAGCCGTAGGCGCCCGCCTTGGCCAGCACGCCGCTGAGCAGCGCGGTGGCCGGCGCCGGCGCCTCGGCATAGGCGTCCGGCAGCCAGGTATGCAGCGGAAACAGCGGCAGCTTCACCCCGAAGGCCAGCACCAGCCCCAGGAACATCCAGCCCTGCGCCGCCGGGGCGAAGTGGGTGCGCATCAGCACCGGGATGTCGGTGGTGCCGGCCGTGTGCCACATCGCCAGCAGGCTCAGCAGCATGAACAAGGAGCCGCCGAAGGTGAACAGGAAGAAGCGGATGGAAGCATAGACCCGCTTCGGTCCGCCCCAGATGCCGATCAGGAGCGAGCCGGGGATCAGCGTCGCCTCGTAGAACACGTAGAACAGAACGAAATCGAGCGCGCCGAACAGTCCGATCAGGGTCGATTCCAGCAGCAGCACCGCGATCATGTAGTCGCGCGCGCGGTTCTCGATGCTGTTCCAGGCCGCCACGATCGAGACCGGCACCAGAAAGGTGCTCAGCACCACGAACAGCAGCGAGATGCCGTCCAGCCCCACATGGTAGGAGATGCCGAAGCCCGGCACCCAGTCCGCCCGCTCCTCGAACTGGAAGCCTGGCTGGCCGGGCACGAAGCGGGCCCACATCAGCAGCGCGATCGCCAGCGTCGCCACCGAGCACCACAGCGCGATCCACCGCGCGCTCCTGTCTCCCGCTTCCGGAGTGGCCCGGGTCAGCGCGATCAGCAGCGCCCCCGCCGCGGGCAGGAAGGTCAGGATGGTGAGTAGGGGCAGATGCACGTGGAGGATCGTCCCGAACTGGGCCGGCGCGCGTCGAACCGGCACCGCGTCCGGTATGGGCGCGCCGGGGCCCGTCCCCGGCCGGACGCGCCGCCGACGCTTCTAGCCGCCTTTGCCCCACCGCACCAGCGCGGGGGACAGGCGCGCGGGGACATGCGCGCCCGGCCCGCGCCGCGATCCGACCCCGGTCCTGTCACGCCCGGAAACCCTTCCGGTCCTCCGGACCGTTTGGTAAGCGCGGTCGCATGTCCGCCCCCCTTCCCGTTCGCGCCGACATCGCGACGAGCCCGACACCGTCCATCCCGCCCGGCACGTCGCCCTCCTCGCCCGCTTTGGGGTCGGCCGGGTTCGGCTGGACGCGGATCGACCGTTCGGCGATCGGGCTGGTGGCCCTGGCGCTGGCGGTGATCTACCTGCTCACCTACACCACGGATCCGGCGACGCCGGGCAACAACACCCGCTTCCCGCTCGGCTGGTGGGGCTGGTGGGACCAGAGCCAGTATATCCGCTCGGCGCGCGCCTTCGCCGTGCACCTGCTCGATCCGGAACAGCATTGGTATCCGCTGGGCTATTCGCTGCTGCTGAGCCTTTTCGCCCGGGGCTCGGGCGGCCATGCGGCGCTGCTGCCGGACCTGCTGTGTCTTTTGCTGGCGTTCGCGGGCTTCTGCCGTTTCGCGACCAGGGTGGGGGTCCGCCCGGCCTGGGGCGCGCCGCTGTTTCTTCTGGGCACCGAGGGGTCGCAATCGGTGCGCGGGTTATGGGCCGAGCCCTGGAACAGCACCCTGTCCGCGGCGCTGCTGTGGTGGCTGCTGTCGCTCACCGCGGATCTGCTGCGCGACCGCGGCCCTGCGGCCGCCAGCGGACGCAAGCCAGCGGCGCTGCTGTTCGCGCTGGGCGTTCTGGCCGTGCTGGTGTGCTTCACCCGGCCGACCGATGCGCTGATCGTGGGGATCTGGGGCCTGCTGCTGCTGTGGTTCGGGCTGCGGTCGGGCTCGTTCCGCATCCTGGGCGTGGGCTGGCTCGCGGCAGGCGGGGTTCTGGCGGCGGTTCCGCTGCTCTGGTTGTGGATCGCGGTGTACGGGTTCCGGCTCAGCCCCTACATGATGTGGTCGCGCTCGCTGGGGTTCTCGCTGCACGGGCTGTGGTGGAAGAGCTACCTGCTGCTGGTGGCGCCCGCACCCTGGTTCCCGGGCGACCGCAGCCTGCTGGAACGGCTTCCATGGCTGTTCCCCGGCATCGCCGCGATGACGGTGCTGCCGCTGATCGTCGCCGGCCGGGCGCGAATGCTGCTGGCGATGCTGTCGCTGATGATCGTGCCCTATTCGCTGCTGTTCTTCTCCTATGTCGACCTGGTGCCGAGCGGCCTGTGGCGGTTCCACAACGCGCACTACTTCAAATGGACGTTTCCCGGATTGCTGTTGCTGGGCGCGGTGCTGCTGCGCGCCGTGGCGTTCGGTCCCCGCCGCGCGCCCGTCGCGGCGCTCGCGGTGCTGTCGCTGTTGAGCTGCATCCGGCTGGTGCCGCGCGCCGCCCACGGCGACGCCCCGGTCTGGATGGCGCAGCACGCGATGCCGGTGGCGGGCTGGAGCCCGGAGCATGAGAGCGAGCTCGGCCTGCGGGACGCGGCGGGGATGCACCACAACATCCATGACATCCGCATCCTGCCGGGCGACGACGGCTGGCGGGCGATCGGCATGGCGGCCCCCCTGCACGGCGCGCTATCTCCCGTGTCGCCCTCCGGCAGCGTCGGCGCGCCCTGGAGCGGCGAGCCGCGCTGGACCATGCGCTTCCACCTGGGCGCGCCGGCCTGGCTCGGCACCTGGAGCCCTCATCTGCCTCGGCCCTGACGGGTTCATCGAAGCAGGGCGCCGACGCCGGGGTGAGCCGGCGGAGGTATCTCCCGTCATCGCTCCGGCCGCCGTCCTCCGGCCATGCCGGTGGCCGGTGAGGAACAGCCGGTTCCGGTCCGGTTCAACGTTGCTGCCCCGTGGCTCCACGCCCCAGGGTCCCGCCGTCAGCGGCGGCCGAACAACCGCTCGATGTCGGCACGGCTCAGCCGCAGGAAGGTGGGGCGGCCGTGGGAACAGGTGGCCGCGCGCGGGGTGCCCTCCATGCGGCGCAGCAGCGCGCTCATCTCCTCCACCCCCAGCCGCCGGCCGGCGCGGATGGAGCCGTGGCACGCCATCCGGGCGATCACCGCATCCAGCCGGTTCTGCAACGCCCCCGCCTCGTCGGGGCCGGCCAGTTCGTCCGCCGCCAACTCGTCGCTGAGATCGCGCAGCAAGGAGGCGGGATCGGGATTGCCCAGCAGCGCCGGCAGCGCGCGCAGCAGCACCGACCGGCCCCCGAACGATTCGATCTCCACGCCGAAATCGGCCAGCGCGTGCCGGTATTCCAGCAACCGTTCCGCGTCGCCCGCCGGCAGATCCACCACGGCGGGCAGCAACAGCCGCTGCGCCCTGATCCGGCCGGACAGGAACTGCTCGCGCAGCGCCTCGTGGGTCAGGCGCTCATGCGCCGCGTGCTGGTCCACCAGCACCAGGGCGCCATCCGCCGCCACCGCGATGACGTAGGTGTCGAGCACCTGGGCGACCGGTGCGCCCAGCGGATGCCGCTCCGCGTCGGCCGCATCCGGCTCCCGTTCGGCGGGCTGCGTCGCGAGCCGGCGCGCGGAAGGATCGTCCCGCAACGGCAGCCGGCCCGCCGCGTCCTCCCGGTCCGGCCCCCTCCAGCTGGGGGCGGGAATGTCTTCGTGGTCCCGCGGATCGCCAGCCGGTCGATCCGTCCCCGCGCCGACGGCGCCGAGGCCGGAGCCGTCCGGTTCCGCGAAACCACCGGGCGGCGTCCGCCCGGTCGCCGGAAACGGATCCTCCCCGATGGTCGCAGCACCCGGCCAGGATCCGCCGGCAATAGCGGCTGGATCGCCCGTCTCCCGAGGATGGGCCCCGGTCTCGCCCGGCTCACCGAGCCGGGGTGGAACGGCGGGCCCCGGACGATCGCCGGCCCCGCTCCCCAGGCCCGCGGGCCCGCCGCCGTCCGAAGGGCCCGTCCAAGCGCCGTCGGCGTCTCGCCGGGGCTCGGGCGGATACCAGATGCGGCCACCGCGCCCCCCGCCGCCCAGCGCCGCCCCCGTCGTCCCGGCACCGCCCGCCAGGGCCCGTCGGATGCTGCCGATCACCAGGCCGCGCACCCCGTCGGGATCGCTGAAGCGCAGCTCGGTCTTGGCAGGATGGACGTTGACGTCGAGCCGGTCGGGCGGGAGCTGGAGAAACAGCGCGCCCACCGCGTGCCGTCCGGGCTCCATCACCTGACGGAACGCCACCCGCATCGCCGTGCGCAGCACCGGATCCACCACCGGCCGGTTGTTCACCACCAGGAACTGGCTGGCAGTGGTGGCCCGATGCACCGCCGGGCCGCAGATCCGGCCGGACAACACCATCCCGTCCCGCTCGCCCGCCACCTCCAGCAATCCCTGGAAGCGCCGGTCGCCGGCTCCGTCGGCCTGGTCGGCGGCAAGCAGCGCTTCCACCCGACCGGCGCGATCGGCGGCAGGCAGGTCGAGCAGCGTCCGGCCGTTGCTGTGCAAGCGGAACGCGACGTGCGGTGCCGCCATCGCCAGCCGGCGGATCGCCGCCTCGGCGTGCGACGCCTCGACGCGGGCGCTCTTGAGGAACTTGCGGCGGGCGGGGGTCGCGAAGAACAGATCCTCCACCAGCACCCGGGTCCCAGGAGGTCCGGCGCAGGGAAACGGCTCTCCCACCGCGCCGCCCTCGATCCGCAGGCACCAGGCTCCATCGTCCCCGTTGGCGTCCCCGCCGGCATCCCCGTTTGCGTTCCACGGGGCGTTCCGCAGGGCGCCTCCGCGATCGGCGTGGTTCCACGCCGGGGTGCCGGCACCGGGCGGCCGGCGACGGGAAAAAATCGACAGCCGGGCCGCGGCGCCGATCGACGGGAGCGCCTCGCCCCGGAACCCCAGCGTGTCGATCCGCACCAGCGTCTCGTCGGCGAGCTTGGAGGTGCAATGGCGCTGCACGGCGAGCGACAGATCCTCCGGCCCCATGCCGCAGCCATCGTCCACCACCTCGATGCGCTCGATGCCGCCGGCTTCCAGAAACACCGAGATGCGCCGCGCGCCGGCATCCAGCGCGTTCTCCACCAGCTCCTTCACGGCCGCCGCGGGACGCTCGATCACCTCGCCGGCGGCGATCTGGTTCACCGTGTGCTCCGACAGGCGTCGGATCACGGGAAAGGCGCTGGCGTCGGCCAACGGAAGATCGTCCACCACGGGAAGCGTCCGGACCGACATCAGCACGCAAGGCCCGACGGTCCGGAGGCAGGCGTGCCCGACGCCGCCGCGCCCGCGACCGGCCCGTCGTAGCACCCACCCTCGGGGCATCCACCCTCGGGGCACCCACCCTTGGAGCTGCGACGCGCGCCCCGCCGAGGCGCGCCGCCGCCCTCCCCCATCCCCGTCATCCGCGGGGAAACGGAACCTCGCCCCCTCGTCGTTCCACGACTCGCATCCGGGCACGAGGCCGTCACGCGGCGCGATGGCAGGGTCACAGGCAGGGGCATCGGCCCGCACCAGCCATCAGCCGGGATGCCGGACGGTGGCGCGGATACACTGGGACGAGCCGAATGCATGATCTTCAACCCTTCCCCGCACGCGTCGCACCCGGACCTTCGCTCCGATCGGCAGCCCCGAAACCGGCACCAGCCAAGGCATGGGCCTCGTAGATCCAGCGCCGGGACCCAGCGCGGGGGGACTCGGGGTGGGCCCCAATGCCTGGCTCCAGGATGCCACAGCCGGGCGTCCGCCGGACAGCGCTCGCGGTCGGTGGTGCATGATCCATCCCGGCAGGGAAACACCCGCGCCATCCACGATCGGACATCGGGCGGTGCGGGAGACGGGACGGGTGCACGCCGCGGGGATCTGCGGATCGTAACCAGGCCGCCGCCGCAGCGAACCGACGGGACGGCCTGGGCCGGGGATCGCGTTCCGCGACCGCATCCTGATCCCGCATCAGCAGTCACGAGATGTTCGAGCGCGCGGTGCTACCGGACCATGATGGGAGGAGGCGTTCCGGACGCCGGACGCTTCCATGCCATGGCAAACGGACGGTCCGTCAGGTCGCGCGGCCTCGACTCGCACTGATGCCGCGCCCGAGATCCATCGGCGGCAAGACACGGGCCGGTGCAGGGGGGATGCCGACGCGTGGACGGTGCAGGGCCGCCACCGCTCCATCTTGGCCCACAGCCCGGTTGCCGATGCCGGGCCACCGTGAGAGCACGGCTCTGGAAGAACAAAATCGTCCGCCGTGCGGGAGGCCACCTCCAGCGACGCCAGGCTCGAAGCCGACCATCCTGCGACCGGCAGCCGTAACGCGGGTACGCATGTCGCCGTCAAGGAGAGCGGCACGGGCCGCCGACCGGCGGATGGCGGTCAGACCGCCGTGACGCTCCGGGCAACCCCGGCGCGGTTCAGAACAGCCGGTCGAAGAAGCCCGGCTTGCTGGCCTTGACGGTGGGGGTCGCGCCCGCGGTCGGGCTGCGGCCCAGGGCGGCGTTCTCCTGCAGGCGGCGCTTCTCGGCGGCGCCATCCACCACCTCGTTGCCGCCGGAACCCTGCCAGAACATCAGCTCGTTCACGAAACCCTGGCCCGGATGATCGAGGGCGCCGTTGTCGGCCGCGTTGCGGCTCGAAGAAGCGGCCCCGGCGATCAGCGCCTGCTGCCCGGCGCTGTCCGTCCCGCCCGTGCCCTGGAGGGCCACGTTGGGCGCGATGCTTTCCAGCGCCTGGGTCTGGCTGCTCTGGGCCGTGGTTTGCTCCACGCCCGGCGTCGGCGGGCTGATCTGCTCGCTGGGCGGGATCGACAGTGGCGCGCGGGTGGTGACGGTGTATTCGTCCGGCGACGCGCGGGTCATGCCGAACTCGCGCTCGATCTGCTCGCCGGTGCAGCCGGACAACAGGGGAACGGCGCCCAGCGCCGCCATCAGCAGGATCGAACGGGACGCCATCGCGAACATGGCGCCTGCTTACGCCGGAACCAGACCGATCGGCAAGCGGCACGACCGGTTCCCGCCGGGAAGACCCGCACCGGGCCGCGCCGCTGCGGACGCGACAGCCAAGCCGCTGGCCTCTGCTCCGCCGATCGGCACCGGGAGCCAGCCGAACCCGGCCACCGGTCCGGCGGCGACGAGCACGCACCGCGGCTTCCCGCCGATGTCCCCGCGGGCCATGTGATGCCCACGCGGAGACATCGCGCACGGGAACATCGCACGAGATCCACGCGGGAGCGACCCGCCGCGCCGACGCCCCGACGCCGACGCCCCGACGCCGAGCCCGGCGTGGTGTCCGCTCCCCGGTCAGAACCGCTCGGGGTCCGGACCCAGCCGCTTGCCGGTGTTCAGGGTGGCGATGGCGCGCATGTCGTCGTCGTCGAGCCCGAAATCGAACACGTCGATGTTCTCGCGGATGCGCGACGGGGTCGCGGATTTGGGGATCGCCACCACACCGCGCTGCATGTGCCAGCGCAGCACCACCTGGGCCGGGGTGCGGCTGTGCTTGGCGGCCAGCTCGCGCACCACGGAATTGTCGAGGTCGCCCTGGGCCAGCGGGCTCCAGGCTTCCGTGACGATGTTGTGCTCCCGGTGGAACCGCACCAGCTCGTCCTGCGGCAGGCCGGGATGCAGCTCGATCTGGTTCAGGCTCGGTACCACGCCGTGATCGCCCAGCAGCCGTTCCAGATGCGCCACCGTGAAGTTGGACACGCCGATCGAGCGCGCGCGCCCGTCGGCCTTGATCTTCTCGAGCGCGCGCCAGCTGTCGCGGTAGCGGTCGCGCGAGGGTTGCGGCCAGTGGATCAGGTAGAGATCGACGTGATCGAGACCCAGGCGCCCGAGGCTCGCATCGAAGGCCCGCAGCGCGCTGTCATAGCCCTGGTCGTCGTTCCACAGCTTGGTGGCCAGGAAGATCTCGTTCCGGTCGATGGCGCTGTCGCGGATCGCCTGCCCCACCCCTTCCTCGTTGCGGTAGATGGTCGCGGTGTCGATCGACCTGTAGCCGGCCTCCAGCGCGGTCCCGACCACGCCGCGCGCTTCAGCCGCCGGCACCTGATAAACGCCGAACCCGAGCTGCGGGATCGAGTGGCCGTCATTGAGGCTGATGGTCGGGACATGCGGCATCGGCTCGGCTCCAGGCGTTGTCGCTGTTCGAACGCCCGGTCCGCCCGGGGTTTCCGGCCGCGGCCCCCACGACGGCGGCCCCATCACCGCCCGCCAGCGTCGTCGCCCGAAGACGCACTACCCGGCGAAACGAGGCGCCGCCGGCCGCTCATGCCGCGGCAGTCCCGACGGGCGTGGGGCGCGGCTGTGCGAGGTTCGCGCCCGGGTGTCCTGCCGGCTCCCGCGCGATCCCGCCGCGATCGGCTCAGGCAGCCGGCCGCCGGTCCAGCAACCCGTCCAGCAGCAGCACGCCGACCCCGCAGACAATGGCCGCGTCGCCCACGTTGAACACGTACCAGGACCAGCCGAAGGCATGGGCATGGATGAAATCCACCACGGCCCCGAAGCGCAGCCGGTCGATCACGTTGCCGATGGCGCCGCCCGCGATGGCGCCCAGCGCCGCCGCCACGTGGGCCCGGGGCGTGTGCGCCATCCACCAGCCGAGCAGCGCCACCACCACCAGCGCCACCACGCTGAACAGCCAGCGCCCGGCGCCGCCCACGCCGCCGAACATCCCGAACGTCACCGCGTGGTTCCACACCATGGTGAAGTTCAGCACCGGCAGGATCGCGACCGAGCCCTTCTCGGGCAGCCGCAGGCCGTAGAGGATCCAGGCCTTGCTGAGCTGGTCCGCCGCCAGCACCGCCGCGAACAACAGCGCGCCGAGCGGCAGGAAGCGTCCGAACCGCACCGGTGCGGCAGCGATCGGCTGGCTCACGCATCCACCCCGGCGCCGGTCCCCGCCGCCGCTTCCTGGTTCGCCACCACGTCCTCACAACGCCGGCACAGCGACGCCGGCGCGTCGCCCACCTCGGGCAGCACCCGCCAGCAGCGGGCGCATTTATGCCCCGGCGCCACCCGCACCTCCGGCGCCCGGTGCACGAAGGCCGCCCCGGGATCAGCCGACCCGCCGCCCGTGCCGGGCGTGAACAAGGGACGCGCGTCGGGATCGACCCGCACGTCCGCTCCGGACACGATCAACAGCTCGGCCCAGTCGAGCGCTCCCATCTCCGCCGCTTCCTCGGCCGCCAGCGGCAGGGTCACGGCGGCCTGCAGCGAGGCGCCGATCAGCCCGTCGCGCCGGGCGCCCTCGATGGCGGTGGTGACCAAACGCCGCACCGCGCGCAGCCGCACCCAGCGCTCGCCCAGCTCGGGGTCGTGCCAGAGCTCGGGGATCTCCGGGAACGATCCGGCATGGACGCTGGACGCGTCGCCGAAGCGGGCGGTCCAGGCTTCCTCGGCGGTGAACACCAGCACCGGGGCGAGCCAGGCGCACAGGCAGCGATGCAGCCGGTCCAGCACGGTGCGGACCGCCCGGCGGCGGAGGCTGGACGGGCCGTCGCAATACAGCGCGTCCTTGCGGACGTCGAAATAGAAGGCGGACAGGTCGGAGGCGCAGAAATGATGGATCGCCGGCACCACGCCGACCCACTGATGCGTGTCCACCGCCCGGCGGACGATGCGGTCCAGTTCCGCCAGCCGGTGCAGTACCCAGCGCTCCAGCTCCGGCATCTCCGACGGCGCCACGGTCTCGGCGTCGTCGAAGCCGTGGAGGCTGCCCAGCAGCCAGCGCAGGGTGTTGCGCAGCCGGCGATACAGCTCGCCCTGCTGCTTGAGGATCTCCTTGCCGATGCGGAGATCCTCGTTGGTGTCGGAGTTCATCACCCACAGGCGCAGGATGTCGGCGCCGAGCGTGTCGTTGACGTCCTGGGGCGCCACCACGTTGCCGAGCGACTTGCTCATCTTGCGGCCCTGCTCGTCGAGCACGAAGCCGTTGGTCACCAGCGCCCGGAACGGCGCCACGCCGCGCGTGCCGACCGATTCGAGCAAGGAGGACTGGAACCAGCCGCGATGCTGGTCGGAGCCTTCCAGATACAGGTCGGCCGGGAAGCCGAGCTCGGGGCGCGGCGCGTCAGGCTGGTCCAGCACGAAGCTGTGGGTCGAGCCGCTCTCGAACCACACGTCCACGATGTCGGACACCTGCTCGTAGTCGGCCGGATCGCGTCCCTCGCCCAGGAAGCGCCCGGGCGGCGACGAGTACCAGGCATCCGCGCCTTCCGCGCGGAACGCTTCCACCACCCGCGCCATCACCGCCGGATCGCGCAGCACCTCGCCGGTGCGCTTCTCCACGAACACCGCGATCGGCACGCCCCAGGCGCGCTGACGGCTGATGCACCAGTCCGGACGGCCGGCCACCATGGAGGTGAGGCGGTTGCGCGCCCCTTCGGGGATGAAGCGCACGTCGTTCAGCGCCCGCAGCGCGTCGGCGCGGATGCCGCCCCCGTCCGCATCGTCCATGCGGATGAACCATTGCGGGGTGGCGCGATAGATCACCGGCGCGCGCGAGCGCCAGGAATGCGGATAGGAATGCACCAGCGTGCCGCGCGCCACCAGCCCGGCGGCCGCCCGCTCCTCGGGCGCCTCGACCGACGCGGTCATGGCGCGGCCCAGCGCCTCGGCCAACGGATCGGCCGCCTTGAACACGTGGATGCCGCCGAAGCCCGGAACCCAGGCGGCATAGCGGCCGTCATCCTCCACCGCTTCGGCGACCGGAATCCCGTTGGCCACGCACAGCGCGAAATCGTCCTCGCCATGCGCGGGCGCCATGTGCACGAGCCCGGTGCCCGCATCGGTGGTGACGAACTCGCCGGCAAGCATCGGCACGTCGTGGTGGTAGCCCCCCTCGCCCGTCTCGAACGCGAGGTCGCGCAGCGGATGGGCGCAAACCGTGCCCTCCAGCGCCTCGCCCGGGAGGGTATAGAGCACGTGGTGCTGCACGATCCCGGCCTTCTCGACGAAGGGCTCGATCAGCGCTTCCGCCACCAGCAGCTTCGCGCCCGGGTGCACACCCGATCCTTCGGCCACCTCGTCCACCCGCAGCACCGCGTAGGTGATGCCGGGGCCGTAGGCGATGGCGCGGTTGGCGGGGATGGTCCACGGCGTGGTGGTCCAGATCACCGCCGAGGCGCCTTCCAGCGCGTGGCCCGGCGTCGGGTCGCGCACCACCGGGAACGCCACCCAGATCGTGGTCGAGGTGTGGTCGTGATATTCGATCTCGGCCTCGGCGAGCGCGGTCTTCTCCACCGGGCTCCACATCACCGGACGCAGCCCGCGATACAGCGCGCCGTTCAGGAGGAACCGGCCGATCTCCCCGGCGATGGCCGCTTCCGACGTGAAATCCATGGTGCTGTAGCGCTCGGCCCACGCGCCCTGCACGCCCAGACGTCGGAACTCGGCCGCCTGGACCTCCAGCCATTTCGCGGCGTAGCTCCGGCATTCGGCGCGGAACTGCAGCACCGGCACCTTGTCCTTGTCGCGCCCGCTCTTGCGGTACTCCTCCTCGATCCGCCACTCGATCGGCAGGCCGTGACAGTCCCAGCCGGGCACGTAGCGCACCGCGAACCCGCTCATGCGGTGGGCCCGGTTGATCACGTCCTTCAGGATCTTGTTCAGCGCGTGCCCGATATGCAGATGGCCGTTCGCGTAGGGCGGGCCGTCATGCAGGGTGAAGCGCGGCCGCCCGGCTTCCGCCGCCCGCAGCGCGCCATCCAGATCCGACGCCGCCCACCGCTCCAGGATCGCGGGCTCGCGCTTGGGCAGGTCGCCGCGCATGGGAAACGGGGTCTGCGGCAGGAACACGCTGTTCCGATAGTCGGTGGTCTCGCTCATCACCCTCTCCCGATCCCGGCCGGTCCCCCGGGATCGAACGGGCGGCGGCGCGGGACGCGGCGGACATCGCCGGCACGACAACAGATAACGGCCCGCATATGCGGACCCGCTCCCGGCGGGGTCAACCCGGAGCGGCGGCGCTCCCGGTGCGCTCGTCGGCCGGCGCCCGGTGCGCTGCGGAACCCGGCCCAACCCCCCGATCCCGTTTCGCAACCGGATCGGCCCCGGCGCGACGCTTTCGATGCGGTCGCCGCCCGCTAGGGGCCGGGAGCCGTGGTTCCGGCATCGAGCACCGCGCGCGCCTGCGCGGCATCCAGCGCGATCTGGGTCTTCAGCGCGTCGAGCCCGTCGAAACGCTTCTCGTCGCGCAGGAGAACCAGAAGCGACACGCTCAGCTCCCGCTCGTAGAGATCGCCGTCGAAATCGAACAGATGGACTTCCAGACGGCTTTCCTTCGTCTGGTTCACCGTGGGACGCAGCCCGATATTGGCGACGCCGCCCCGGAGGTCGCCGTTCGGCAGCCGCACCCGGACGGCATACACGCCGCGCGCCGGCTCCAGATGGCGGCCGAGCGGGATGTTGGCGGTGGGAAAGCCCAGCAGGCGGCCGCGGGCATCGCCGTGCCGCACCGGGCCGCGCAGCGCCCACGGCCGGCCCAGCATGCGAGCGGCGCGCTCTGGATAGCCGTCCTGCAACGCCCGGCGGATGCGCGTGGAGGAGATCGGGCCGCCCTCGTCGGCCAGGGCCGGCACCACCGTCAGGCCGATGCCGAGCGCTTCCGCACGCTCCGCCAGGAAGCGGACATCGCCGCCACGCCGGTGGCCGAACGCGAAATCGGCCCCGCAGGCGACATGCGCCACGCCCAGCGCCTCGTGCAGCACCTCGTCCACGAACTGCCGGGCGGTGAGGTGCGAGAACGCGGCGTCGAACGGGATCTCGAACAGATGCCGCACGCCCAGTGCCCCGAGGGCGTCGCGGCGCTCCTCGGGCAGCGCCAGGCGGAACGGCGGATCGTCGGGCCGGAAGAACTCGCGCGGATGCGGCTCGAAGCTCGCCACCGCGAGCGCGCCCGACGGCCGGGCGCCGTGCAGGGCGCGGAGCAGATGGGCATGCCCCAGATGCACCCCGTCGAAGTTCCCCAGCGCCACCACCGCTCCCCGCGCCCCCGCGGGGATGGCGCGCCAGTCCCGGTGGAGATCGGGCCGGCAGGCCGGAGGGACGGCCTCGGCGCCCGGGATCCCGGCGGTCATCGCGCCGGCAGGAAGAAGAGCCGGCCGGCGGCGTCGAAATCGGCCGCCACCGGATGGTTCCGGCCCGCCACCGTGCCGTCGGCCGGGCGGACGATCTGGCAGGTGCGAAGCCCGGCGGCGGCGGCGGCATCGAGTTCCGCTTCCACGTCGGACAGGAACAGGATCGCGTCCGGGTCCTGGCCGAGCCGGCCGGCGATGTGGGCGTAGCTTTCCCGCGCCCGTTTGGCGCCGACCCGGGTGTCGAAGAAGCCCGCGAACAGGGGCGCCAGATCGCCCGCGTCGGAGAAACCGAAGATCAGCTTCTGCGCGTCCTCAGACCCGGACGAATAACAGGCGAGCCGGACGCCGCCCGCGGTCCAGCGACGCAGCGCCGGCGCCACATCCGGATAAAGCCGACCCTTGAGCGTCCCGTCCCGGTAGCCCTCGCGCCAGATCAGGCCCTGCAGCGTCTTGAGCGGAGTCGCCTTGTTGTCCTCGTCCATCCAGCGCAGCAGCTGGGCGAGCGGATCGGTTTCGGGGAAAGCCTCGCGCACCGCCGCCAGGAGTGCCGCCGGCTCCGGGTCGTTTCCATGGTGCCGCAGGAAGTCCGGCAGCCGTTCCCGCGCGAACGGGAACAGCACCTCGTGCACGAAGCGGATCGGCGTCGTGGTGCCTTCGACGTCCGTCAGCACCGCGGTGATGGCGGCGGCGTCGGCGCCCGTGCCGGGCGGATCAGCCATGAAGACGCTCAGGCGGCGGGAAAGCGGTCGGCGATGTCGTCGCCGGTATAGTGCGCGACCCAGCCGGTGGTGTCGGTGAACACCCGCAGCGCCGTCACGAACGGCTCGGTGCCGGCATCGAACCAGTGCCTGGTGCCGGTCGGCACCGAGATCAGGTCGCCCTGCGTGCAATGGGCATCATAGACGCGGCCATCCACGTGCAGGATGAAGGAGCCGCTTCCATGCACGAAGAAGCGGACCTCGTCCTCCGAATGGGTGTGCTCGCTCAGGAACTTGCTGCGCAACGCGTCCTTGTTAGGCGTGTCGGGCCGCAGCTTGATCACGTCGGCGGTGCCGGCACCGGTCTCGCCCATCAGCCGGTCGAGATGCGGGCGGAACGCCTCCAGGATGACCTCGGGCGCCTCGTCGGGCGACAACGAGACCGGGCTTTCCCACCGCTCGAAGCGCACGCCGATCGGCGCCAGCGCGTCACGGATCGCCGCGGGCTCCTCTGTCCGCAGCACGGGGTCGCCCGGGCGGCCATCCTCGAAGATCGTCAGTCTGCTCAACGCTCGTCGCTCCAGCCAGCTCGGTTCGGTCGCGCCCCGTCCGGGCCATCAGCCCTGGGGACCGGGCTGCGGATGCACCTGGGGATTGACCTGGGACTGGCCCTGGTAGGGCTGGCCCGCATAGGTCTGTCCCTGCGGGGCATAACCCTGTCCCTGCGGGGCCTGGGCCTGATAGGTCGGCGAGGCGATCGGCTGCGGCGGCACCGCAGGCGTCTGGGAACCGGCCGCCTGTTCCATGGACTCGTCCTCGCCCATGTTCTTCTTGAAGGATTTGATGCCCTTGGCGAAGTCGCCCATGAGCGTGCTCACCTTGCTGCTGCCGCCGAACAGCAACAGGATCACCGCCAGCACGATCAGCCAGTGCCAGATGCTGAAGCTACCCATGATGCCCTCTTCGCCTCGGCCACGGTTCGAGCCGAGCCCTGTTCAGCCTAGCCCGGATCGCCCCGACATCCGCGCCCCGGGCGCCGGGCGCGCCGGGCGGCGCGTTTCCCGGTCAAGCATGTGGCCTTGTCCGGCGCCCCTTGCAAGCGTGTTTCGGGCGGCCTCCCTCGCGGGCGGCGACCGCCGCCGCCGCGCTCCCCGCGCCGCACATCGCGGCACGGCGCCCCTCGGCCCGGCATCCGCGACTCCCCATGGACGCTTCTCCGACGCGCCTTTCCCCGCGCCCGGACAGCATCGTCCTGGGACCTGCGCGCGGGCGCCGGTCGGTCCGGCCGTCGCCGGGGATGCGTCCGGATACCTCACCAGAACCATCCCGGACCGCGCCGGGCGCGCTGCCGGATCGCGAGCAGGCGCGGGCCCCGACGCCGGGGCGGGAGCGGTGCCGTGACCGCCCCGCTGGATCCCGCCGGCCGCCGTCGCCGGGCCTTCGGGCCGGATCTGCTGCGCGCCCTCGCCGTGCTGATGGTGGTGACCTGTCACGCCGGGGCGCTGTTCTTCAACTGGTTCGGCGGCGCCTATCCCTGGCAGGCGGCGGTGTCGGGCTTCTTCGGCGTCGAGCTGTTCTTTGTGCTCAGCGGCTACCTGATCGGGGCGCTGCTGCTGGAACTGCTGGATGCGCGGCCCGGGCGGCGGGACTGGGCCGTGTTCCTGGTGCGGCGATGGATGCGGACGCTGCCCGCCTACTGGTTCTGGCTGGCGGTGCTGCTGTTGTTCTGGGCGCCCATCGGCATCTCCCGCCGCCACGCCGCCGTGCTGTTCACCCCCCTGTGGCAGAACCTCGCCTGGCCGCAGGTCGCGGGATGGTTCGGCGTGTCGTGGTCGCTGGCCGTGGAGGAATGGTTCTACCTGCTGTTCCCGCTGGCGCTGGCGGCCACGATGGCGGCCGCGACGGCCTCGCGCCGTCCGGCCGGCGACCATGCCTTGCCGTCGCGCTCCTGGCGGGTGATGCCGCCGGTGCTGGCGGTGTTCCTGCTGGTGCCGCCGCTGCTGCGCTGGCAGCTGCCCGAAACCGTGTCCTGGGACCGTGTGACCAGCCAGGTGGTGGTGTTCCGTCTCGATGCCATCGCCTTCGGCGTGCTGGCGATCTGGCTCGAACGCCTATTGCGTCCATCCGCACGGGTGCTGGCCGGATGCGGGATCGCGGGCCTGGCGCTGCTGGCGCTGGTGTGGACGGGCCGCATCGACCGGGTGGTGCATTGGGGGCCGCATCTGCGCCACACCCTGTTGTTCGACGCCGGCTCCACCGCGTTCGCCCTGCTGATGGGGGCCGCCGCGAGGCTTCCCGACCCCCCGGCCTGGCTGCTGCACCCGGTGCGGGTGCTCAGCGAGCGCTCCTACGCGCTGTATCTGGTGCATCTGAGCGTGATGGAATGGGTGGGCTACGCGATGGCCAACCACCATTGGTCGCCCGTTCTCGCCGTCGCACTTTCGGTCGCGGGCATGGCGGTGCTGCCCGCGCTGAGCTGGCGCCTGCTGGAAGCGCCGATCCTCCGCCGCCGGCCGCCGCAGCGCACGGCCCCGCCGATCCCCGGGCCGCTGGCCGCGGCCGATCCGGCCTGAGGCGACGGCCGCCGCCGATTTATCATTCCCCCTCGCCCGGACATCGTCCGGCGGCGAGCTCCGGAGGCCTGCCCTCACACCGTCCGGCGCGCGGGAGCACAACCGGCGACCTCACCCGCGCCGCAGCGCCAGCACCCGTTCTTCCGCTTCCTCGGCCGTCAGCCCGAGGGCGCGTTCCGCCACGTCCCGGGAGAAGCCCGCCCGCGCGAACGCGGCCAGGATGCGCGGGTCGTGCCGCGCGTCCGTCTGCTCGCCCTCCTGCTCGCCCTCGGCCTCGGCGCGCGCGAAAGGACCCACCTTCCGGCGCCGCGCGAACGCGACGGCGGCGTCCAGCTCGGCGTCCGCGTCGTCCTCCAGCAGGGCATCCACGGTGTCCGCCTCGACGCCCTTGGCCGCGAGATGAGCGCCGATCGCGCGGCGCGAGCGGCCGGACCGGTGCAGCGAACGGGCGCGGGACGCCGCGAACGCGGCGTCGTCCAGCACTCCGTCGCGCACCAGAGCGTCGGCCACGCCGCGGGCCTCCTCCCTGGCGCGGGCGGCGTCGGCGGCGATCCGATCCGGCGGCGCGCCCAGAACCGCCTGTTCCCGGGCCCACCGGGCGATCCGCCGGTCCAGCACCCGCAACAGGCTGGCGCGGGTGGTGCCGAACCGGGCCAGATGGCGAAGCGCCGCGTCGCGCAGGGCGCCCCCCTGCGGCACCGGCCGGTCGCGCGGAACCGGCGGCCCACGGCGATCCCGCCCCGGTTGCCTACGCGCCGCCGTTGCATCGTCCCCAGCCTTTCTCGTGGCGCGGGTAGCCGCGATGGCGGCCTCCGGTCCGATCGTCCTGTTCGGCGAGGACGCGGCTCCCCGTTCCGGAGCGTCCGACGCACCGGACGAACCGGAAACCATTTCGCGCGGCGCCCCCGCGTCCCAGCCGCCCTTGCCGGCGGCCCGGCGGCCGGACGGGGGCACCGCCGAGGCATCGCGCCCCGACCGCCCCACCCTGCCCCCCGCTGTTTCCGGTGTCGTTCCGGGCAACCCATCAGATGGAGCTGTGGCCGATCCGCCGTCCGGTCGCGATCGGGACCCGTCCGGGCGCCCCGACGGCGTGGATGCCTCGTCCCAGCCTGCTCCGTCCGAGCCTGTGTCGCCCCTGGCTGCGCGCCCCCTGCCTGCACCGGCCGGTTTGACTCGATTCTCCGCCGACATGCATGTTCCCCGGTCCGCCGTCGCGCCGCATCCCCCGGAGGGACGCGAACCGGCACCGGGCGGTTTCCCGCAACCAAGATGCCCTTCCCCCTGGGAAGCTGTTAGGCGTTCCGATGATCTCCCCGTTGATGCCGACCTACAACCGTGCCGACCTCGCCTTCGAGCGGGGCGAGGGCGCCTGGCTGTATACGGCGGACGGGCGACGATTCCTGGATTTCGGGGCGGGCATCGCGACCTCTTCGCTCGGCCACGGCCATCCCGGGCTGGTGGCCGCCATCGCCGAACAGGCGGCGCGGGTGATGCACGTGTCCAACCTGTACCGGGTGCCGCAGGCCGAGCGGCTGGCGGAACGGCTGGTGGCGCATTCGTTCGCCGACAGCGTGTTCTTCTGCAACTCGGGCGCGGAAGCGAACGAGGGCATGGTGAAGATGATGCGCCGTGCCCAGGCCGCCGCCGGGCGTCCGGAGCGCACGCGCATCCTGTGCTTCGACGGCGCCTTCCACGGCCGGACGCTGGCCATGCTCTCGGCGACCGGCAACGAGAAATACCTGTCGGGCTTCGGCGAGCGCGCCCCCGGCTTCGACCACGTGCCGTTCAACAACATGAACGCGGTGCGCGATGCCATCGGACCCCACACCGCCGGCATCATGGTGGAACCGATCCAGGGCGAGAGCGGCGTCAATGTCGGCACCACGCGCTTCCTGCGCGAGCTGCGCGAGGCTGCCGACGAATATGGCGTGCTGCTGGGCTTCGACGAGGTCCAGTGCGGCATGGGCCGGACGGGCAGGCTGTTCGCGCATGAATGGGCGAACATCGCGCCGGACGTGATGTCCACCGCCAAGGGGATCGGCGGGGGCTTTCCGCTGGGCGCCATCCTGGCCACGGAAGCGGTGGCGGCGCCGCTGACGCCGGGTTCGCACGGCACCACCTTCGGCGGCAACCCGCTCGCCTGCACCGCCGGCAACGCGGTGCTGGACGTGCTGCTCCAGCCCGGCTTCCTCGCCGGGGTGGAGCGCAAGGGGCAGAAGCTGCGGGAAGCGCTGGACGCGCTCGCGGCGCGGCACCCGGCGGTGCTGGACGGCGTGCGCGGCCAGGGGCTGATGCTGGGGCTGCGGAGCCGCGTCCCCGTGGCGGAGCTGCAGGCGGCGGCGATGCGCGAGGAGATGCTCACCGTCACCGCCGGCGACAACGTGCTGCGGCTGGTGCCGCCCCTGGTGCTGACCGACGAGGATTGCGAGGAAGCCGTGAACCGCCTCGACCGCGCGGCGCGGGCGCTGGCGGATGTCCGGCCGATGGCGGCCGCCTCGTGAGCGCCGGCATCGTCGAGACGCCGGCCGGCGCGCGGCCGTCCGCCGCGGGCGGGCACGCGCCGGGTGCGCCGAGGCATTTCCTCGACCTGCGCGACCACGACGCGGCGCTGCTGCGCCGCATCCTGGACAGCGCGCGCGAGATGAAGCGCGGCGGCCGCCGAGGCCATCCCCGCCGCCCGCTCGACGGGCTGACCCTCGGGCTCATCCTGGAGAAGCCTTCCACGCGCACCCGGGTCTCGTTCGAGGTGGCGATGCGGCAGCTCGGCGGCGAGGTGGTGGTGCTGAGCCCGCGCGACATGCAGCTCGGGCGTGGCGAGACCATCCCCGACACCGCCCGGGTGCTGTCGCGCTTCCTGGATGCGCTGGTGCTTCGCACCGACCAGCCGCGCAAGCTGCACGACCTGGCGCTCAACGCCTCCATCCCGGTGATCAACGGGCTCACCAGCGGCTCCCATCCGGTGCAGCTGCTGGCCGACATCCTCACCTTCGAGGAGCATCGCGGCCCGATCGCAGGGCGGACCGTGACCTGGTGCGGCGACGGCAACAACGTCGCCACCTCCTGGATCGAGGCGGCGGTCCGGTTCGGATTCACCCTGCGGCTCGCCACGCCGCCCGAACTGGAGCCGGACGCCGACGCCCTGAGCTGGGCAGCGGCGGAGATCGCCGATGGCGGCAGCCAGGGCGCCATCGAGCTGTTCCACGACGCGGCGGAAGCCGTGGCGGGTGCCGACCTGGTGGTGACCGACACCTGGGTCAGCATGTCGGACGATCCGGCGGAGAACCGCCACCTGCTGCTGGAGTCGTTCCGGGTGGACGAGGCGCTGATGCGCCGCGCCGGACCCGACGCGCTGTTCATGCACTGCCTGCCGGCGCACCGGGGAGACGAGGTCACCAGCGGGGTGATGGACGGCCCGTGGTCGGTGGTGTTCGACGAGGCCGAGAACCGCCTCCATGCCCAGAAGGGCCTGCTGATGTGGGCTCTTGGCGGCGAGCGCTGGGAAGAAGCCGCGGCCGGACGCTGAGCATGCCGCCCCGGGCGTCGGTCCGGGGCGGTTTTTCCCGCGGGTGCCTGCACCGCTGGCCGGTCTGGGCCGTTGGGGAGACGGTTCCGGATGGACGGGGCCGGCGGCGAGGAACGGCGACATGGCGATCGGCAGCGACCCCGAACATCCCTCCACCACCGAGGACGTGCCGGCGGCGCCCGGCTGGGTCGAGGCGGCGATGGACGATATCCGCCGCGACATGCTGCCCGACCGGCCCGCGGTGCGCGGCTTGTGCAACGGCTATCTCGACTGCCTGGCCACCGCCGGCAACGTCGCCGATCTGGACTCGCATCACGACCGGTGCCGCCGCCGCTTCCTGGACGGGCTGCGCGAGGACGGCGCCCTGTCCGGATCCGCGTTGACCCGCCTGGAGCAGCGGCTGGAAGCGCTGGAAGCCGACATCACCGCCCGCATCGCCTAGCCCGCGCCACCGCGTCCCTTCCGTCGCGCGGCGTCCGAGACCGGGAGTGGGTCGCGGCTCTCCCGCCGTCGCTGTCGCCGGCGATACCGGTGCGGAAAGATCGCGCAGTGGGCTTTCCGGCGGGGTTGGCGCGGGCATAACTCTCCCGCCCGGAACATTTCGTGAACGATTTACCGGACGGAACCGCTGGCGCGAGCGACGCGCGCTGCTTATCTAGCGCCGATGGTCGATACTCCCGCCTTTCTCGACAGCAACCGTCCGGACGTGCCCGACCTCGTGGTGCCGCGCGGCATCCTGCCCTTCTTCCTGCCCGATCGGCCGGTGCGCGGGCGGGTGGTGCGGCTGGGACCGTTGGCCGACGCGCTTCTGTCCCGTCATGACAATCCGGAGCCGGTGAGCCGCCTCGGCGGCGAGGCGCTGGCCATGGTGGCGGGGCTGGCTTCCGCGCTGAAGTTCCAGGGTTCGTTCAGCCTGCAGGTCAAGGGCGACGGCCCGGTCGGCATGCTGCTGGCCGACTGCACGGACGCGGGCGCGCTGCGCTTCCATGCCCGCTTCGACGCGGAGAAGCTGTCGGCGCTGCTGGCGCAGGCGCCCGAGCCCACCGCGCGGCAGCTGCTGGGCGACGGCTATCTCGCGCTGACCGTGGATCAGGGGCCGGACACGGAGCGTCACCAGGGCATCGTCGCCATCGAGGGAGGCTCGCTCTCGGAGATGGCGATGCACTATTTCGAGAACAGCGAGCAGCACGATTGCCAGGTGCGGCTGGCCTGCGCGCTCACGGAAGGCGGCTGGCGCGCCGGCGCCCTGGTGCTGGAACGCATCGCCGGCGAGGGCGGCATCCTGCAGCCTCCCGAGCTGGACAACATCGTGAACGGAAGCGCCGTCCGTCCGGATCCCGACGCGCCCGGAGCGGCGGCAGGGCTCGGCGATCCGGATGGCTGGCAGGAAGCGCTGGTGCTGGCCCGCACCCTGTCCGATGCCGAGCTGCTGGACGACGCGCTGCCGGCCGAGCAGCTCTTGTTCCGCTTGTTCCACGAGAACGGGGTGGCCGCGGACCGCCCGCGCGCCCTTGCCTATGGCTGCCGTTGTTCCCGGGCCCGGCTGGCCGGCATCCTGGAAACCTTTCCTCCCGACGATCTGGACCACATGGACGTGGGCGGCGACATCGTCATGCGCTGCGAGTTCTGCAACGTCGATTTCCGGTTCCCGCGCGACTCCGTGCACGGGGCTTCCTGACGCGGAACCGGCGCCGGAAGGGCGTCCTTGCTGCGGTGGGAATTGATTTGTAGCCTTCGCCGCGCTGCCGCTCCGGCGCCGGCCCGGTTCCGCTCACCTCGGTGCGGAACGACTCGGGCGCCCGGATCCGGCGTGCGGAGCCGGTCCGGCGCTGTCGCCGGACCGCAACAAGCTCACGTGGCGGATGCCGGGGGAACAAGCGCGTGCCGAGCTGGCCGGTAACCTTCAAGGATGGCGTTCTCCAGGTGAGCGACGCGGACGGGGAACATTTCCCCGTGCTGCTGAACGGCGAAACCGTTCCCGCGCTCGAAGAGGGCTGGAGGGCGGTGGGGCTGGCCACGGACTTTCCCCCTTTCCTGCTTCTGGAACTGCGCCACGCGGACGGACGGGAAGCCGCCTGGGTGCTCGACGAGATGCTCGACGTGCGCGCGCAGTCGATCGCCTCGCTTTCCGACGCCGACCGCCAGGCGCTCGGCGTTTTGCTGGAGCCGCGCCTGCGCATCCTGTTCGACGAGGCGGTGCGCGCGCCCCACGCCGCCGTGCCCTCCACGGCGCACGAGCTGGAACACCTGCTCGACGGCACGGTGTCGGCCCTGGTGGAGGTGGGAGCGCCGCTGGTGCCGGGACTGCCGCGGGTCATGCCGGTGTCCGCCATGGATGACGAGGCCGTCCGGCACCCGGTGGGCACCTGCCCGGACGCGGAGGGCATCCTCCACAGCTTCCGCAGCCTGAACAACGGAGATGGCCGCCGCGTGCCCTCGCCGTTCGACGCGGGACTGGTGACGATGCAGGAGCGCATCGTCCTGCCGGGAGCCGCCTGCTTCCGCTACCTCGACCCGAACAGCGGCAGCGTGTTCTACCTGACGGTGCCCGAGCGCCACGAGCCCGGCGGCATCGCGCTGTATCTGCCGGACCAGGGCATCGTGGCCACCGACCGGGCCGATGCGTCGGCCACCGATCCGCTGCTGCCCCTGTTGTCGTACTACGCGACCCACACCGAACGCGCGGTGATGCTGCCCGAAATGCAGGGATTGAGCGGCTTCGAGCCGCCGTCCGCGCCCGTTCCGCCGGCCGTCGCGCCTGTTCCGGCCGAGATCGAGCCGGCCTACGGCGCCGGATCGGAACCGGCGATCACTCGCGGATCCGGCCATCCCGTCCCGCCCGCGGTTGCTCCGACATCTCCCGACCCGGCGGATCTGCCGACGGCCGAGAAGGACGGCGGCTATCGCCCGGCGGACAACGGTCCGCCGGACGGCGCGGCGTCGGGGCCGACGTCCTATCCGCCGGTGGAGGCACCTCCGGCCGACCGGCCGGTGCCCCCGCCAGGCTTCGATCCCGCTCTGGCGATCGATCCCGCGTCGCCCGCGCGCTTGCCGCCGCGCACCGAGCCCACGCTGGGAGCCCCCGTGCGACGGCCGGGAGAGCTCGACCGGATGAGCGTGCTCGATGCGGGCTTCCAGGACCCGTTCCCGCCGGCGCTGGTGAGGGACGATCCGGAGGGGGAGGAACGCATGGCCGCGGCCCCGGCGAAACAGACGAGCTGGTGGCAGCGCTTGTTCGGACTCGGCCGATGAGACGCTCCTCCGGACGTGCCGGCGCGGCGTGGCGCGGCGGATCGCGCCTGCTGGCGGTGGCCCTGCCCCTGCTGCTCGCCGCCTGCGGTGGCGGCGGCAGCACCGACCAGACGTTCGCGCCGCTGCATTACGACTACCTGACGCCGCTCCGGCTCGGGGTGGCATCGCTGTCGGTGCAGGACAACAGCGCCGCCGCGTCCGGACCGCAGGACCTCGCGTCGCAATCCCCGGTGACGCCCGACGCGGCCCTGCAGCAGATGGCGCACGACCGGCTCGTGCCGGCCGGCTCCACGGGTACCGCCGTGTTCACCATCGACCAGGCCTCCATCACCGGCCAGCCGGGCGGCCCCCTGGACGGCCATCTGAGCGTGCATCTTGACATCCTGTCGGGCACGGGCGGGCATGCCGGCTACGCGGAAGCGCACGTGTCGCGGCAGTTCGTCCCCGGCACCGACAACGACAATGGCGGCCTGCGCGCCGAGCTGTACGACCTGACCCGGCAGATGATGCAGGACATGAACGTGGAGCTGGAATTCCAGGTCCGCCGTTCGCTCCGCGACTGGCTGGTCGACGCGTCCGGCGCCCCCGTGGCCGGGTCGGTGGAACAGCAGACCCTGTCCGCGCCCGGGACCTCCTCGGCGGCGGGCGGCTCGACCGGCGGCGCGAAGGGCGCCCCGACCTCCGTCGGCGCCCCCGTGCAGCTTGCTCCCATGTCTCCCGCGGGCTCGGCCCCGGCGGTGGGCGGCGGCGGCAACACGAGCCCGACGACGCCGGTGACGGATCCGGCGGTCAATCCCGGAAGCCTCAACCCGCCGACGACCCTTTCACCCCCGCCTTCGGTGCTGACGCCCCCACCCGGCGCCGTGCCGGTGCCCGTCCCCGCGAACGGCGGCACCCCCGTCACCCCGGGCGGCTACTAGCGTGCGCCGCAGGTGCCGGCGCGCCTGCCGCGGAAGCTGCCCTGACCGGGCCCGCGGCGGCTTCGGAGCGCATCACAGGCCGGCACCCGATTGCGGGACACCATCCCGGCGGGTAGTCGCGCGACCATCATAAGGGGGGTCGCGCCGGTCCGGGCCGATCAGCAGGCCCGACGAAGTGCCGCCCGCCGCGCCGGTCCGGACCGATCAGCGGGCGATGGTCATCACGGGTGCTCCCCGCCCCGGGGTATCGGGATATTTGGTTACTCCCCAGCGGTCGCGGCTCGATCCGCGAGCCTGTGTCCGGTGAAGAACTCGCTGGCGATCTTCCAGCGGCCGCCGACCTTCAGGAGCTGCATCGTCTTGAAGCCACGGCTCCGCCCACTCGCCGCCACGTTGGTGAACACCAGCGTCACGTCGGCGAGTGCGCCGTCCTGCCGGATCTGCTCGTCGCTGAAGCTCTGGGTGATAGGCGCGCCCTCGAACACGCCTTTCCGGAAGGCCTCGTAGTTCCGCTCCGCACCGATCCTGGCGTTCGGACCCGCCGCGCCGCCCACGAACGCGAACGGGATTTGCTTGTTGAGCAGCAGGCTCTCGAACAGCGTCTGGTTCCGGGTGCTCACCGCCCGGGTATAGGTGTCGAGCAGCTCCTGGATCGCCGGTCGATCGGGAACGGTCGCCGCCAGCTCGTCCGGCAGCGGGGATGCGGCCGCCCCGGCCGAGGCGGTTGTCACGAGAACGGAGAACAGGAGCGCGGATCGACGGAAGAACATCGGTGACCTCCGGAAGCGAACGGCATCCACACGCGGGGCGGCACCGGATCGACCATGCCATCACCACGCGGGCCCGTCGCCCCAAGGAGCCGCATCGACCCCGGCGTCGCGAGCGGCACGCATCCCCGAGCACGCGCCAACCGGGCGAGCGAGGCCGGATGGAAGCAGATCGCGCAGGCCCTCGACGGTTGGGGAAGGCGCGCGGCAGAACCCGAAACGGCGCCGCACCCGCGATCCCGCCGGCGCGCGAACCAATGCCGCCGGCCCTTATCGCGGCTCGTTCTCGACGGCGTCCGATCCGTCCAAACGCTTGGCCATCACCACGCGCGGCGCTTCGGCATAACCGAGCCGATGGTAGAACCCGGCCACCGCAGCGTTGGCAGGGCGCACCATCAGCTGGACCTTGGGCGTCCCCCTGGCCCGAAGCCATTGCTCGGCGACGGCTACCAGGTGGCGCCCGACGCCCTGGCCCCGGGCCGCGGGGGCCACCGCGACGTAGTAGAGCCAGCCGCGATGCCCGTCATGACCGACCATGACGGTGCCGGAAATCGTGCCTCCGGCATCTTCCGCCACCAGCACGGCGGAAGAAGGACCGAGCAGCGCGAGATGGAAGTCCGCGACGGGATCGTTGCCGAAGCCGGCCAGGCCGGCGGCCTTCCATAGCGCCACCGCGGCCACCTCGTCGCCGGCAACGGCCTCCCCGCACGATCGCGACGGCATCGCTCCTCACGGTGGCATCCGGAACCGGGCCGGGGCGCTCAGCCCGGCTCGTCCAGCAACCGGAGCATCGCGCCCGGCGTGAGGATCTGCGGCAGCACCCTGCCCTCCGCGCGCGCCGGATAGAACATGTAGAACGGCACGCCGTCGCGGCCATGCTCGTGCAGGAACGCGGTGATGGCGTCGTCGCGGTTGGTCCAGTCGCCCTTCAACAGCGCCACGTCGTGCGCCCGGAAGGCGGCGCGGACCGGTGCCGAGGTGAAGGCGATGCGCTCGTTCACCAGGCAGGTGATGCACCAGGCCGCGCTCATGTCCACCAGCACCGGACGCCCCGCCGCCCGAGCCTTCGCCAGCGCCTCGCGGCTGAAAGGCTGCCAGCCCTCGGCCGTCGCGGCGCCGGTGGCTCCGGGCCCGCACAACCGCGCCAGGCCGGGCAGCAGCGCCAGCGTCACCAGCACGGCCGCGAAGGCGGCGAACTGCCCGAAACGGATCGGCCGCCTCGCCCCCCCGGCCATCGTCGCGCGCTGCGACAACCCGAACAGCCAGCCGGCCAGCGCCAGCAGCACCAGCCCGACCGACAACAACAGCACGGCGGTGGAGCCGCCCTCCTGCGATGCCACCCAGGCCAGCCAGGCGCAGGTCGCGAACATGGGAAAGGCCAGGAACTGCCGGAGCACCACCATCCAGGGACCCGGACGCGGCATCGCGTTGGCCACGCCCGGCACCAGCGCCACCAGCAGATAGGGCAGCGCCAGCCCCAGACCCATGGCGGCGAAGATCAGCAGCCCCACCGCCGGCGGCGCCGCCAGCGCCCCGGCGAGTGCTGCGCCCATGAACGGCGCGGTGCAGGGCGTGGCCACCAGCACCGCCAGCAGCCCCGCGGCGAAATCGCCCCCGTGACCGCCGCGCGCCGCCAGACCGCTGCCCGTTCCGGCCAGCGCCCCGCCGCCGATCTCGAACGCGCCCACGAGGTTGAGCCCGATCCCGAACAACAGCCAGGCCGTGCCCACCACGAACACCGGCATCTGGAACTGGAAGCCCCAGCCCGCGGCATCGCTCGCGGCATGCAGCGCCAGGGTCAGGCCGCCCAGCGCCAGAAACGCCAGCAGCACGCCTGCCGTGTAGAAGAACGCCGAACTCCGCTGCGCGCCCCGTTGCGCGCCCGACAAGCGCGCGATCGCCAGCGCCTTCATGGCCAGCACCGGAAACACGCAGGGCATCAGGTTCAGCACCAGCCCGCCCAGCAGCGCGAACAACAGCATCCGCAGGAGCGCGAGCCCGGCGGGCGAGACGGCGGCGGGAGCGATCACCCGGGGCGGGGGCACCGTTCCGGCGGCGACGGGGCTTGCCTGCCTGGCGCCATCCGCACCCGCCACGGGAGCGGCGGTCAGTTGCAGCGCGGTTTCGGTGCCCCTCGAGTCGCGCAACACCAGCACGCCGGCCAGGGGTGCCGTCAGCACGGCCGGCCGGGCACCGCTTTTGGGCGCCCCGGGGTCGGCGAGCGGCACGAGGCTCAGCTTCACCTCGCCGGGCTGCACCGACAGCGGCTGCGGTGCCACCTGGTCGATCACCCCGGCCTTGTCCGGGAAGAACGTGGCGGCGGCCACGCTTTCGCGGTCCAGCCCCTTGCACATGATCGTCAGCAGCCCGTCGGGGGATACGCTCGCCGGAAAGGGCGACGGACGCGGCGTACGGGCCGCCGCCGCCGCGAACAGGGGCGCCTCGGCGGAGGGCTTCGGATCGCCGGCCGGAAGCTCCAGAGTGAATCGCCCCCGCTCGGGCACGCACACGTCGTTGCAGGCGAGCCAGCTCGCTTCGGCCTGGAGACGCATCGGACCGCCCGCCGGTCCCGCCGCAGGCACCAGCGTGGCGGGCAGCAACACGTCGCCGGTATAGCCGAAGCTCATCAGCGGCCCTTCCGGCAGGCGTTGCGGCGCCGGCCAGCGGATATCGGCCGTCTTGCCGACGCCGCCACCCGTGGCCTGCACGGACAGGTCGGCCGGCTCCCCCGCGTCGCCAGGGTTGAGCCAGTAGGTGTGCCAGCCGGGTGCCAGCTTGAGCCGCAGCCCCACACCCAGCGGCCGGCCGGGGGTGAAGGCATCCGCGTCCGTCACCAGGGTCACGCTGTCATGGTCGGTCGAGACCGCGGCGCTTTCGGCCGCGTGCCCGGCTGAAAGCGCGGTTCCCCAAAGCAGGCAAACGGATGCGACGATCGCGGCGAGCCGGGGAACGGTGCGGTGAATGAAGCCCATGCCCGATTCCCTAAGGTGTCCGCGCCGGATGGGAAAGCGCCGGCTGCGAAAGCGGCCGTTTCCGGGCCGATGCGGGGCCCGGCCTCCATCGACGACACCGATGACCGAGCCGCCGTTCCGCCGGCCTCCGGGATGCGCGGAACAGGATTCGGCCGCGCCGCCGGTGTCGGCGCATGACCGGACGCCACCCCTTCGGCGACGGCGCCCGGCCGCCGGGAGAGGTGGCGGCGATCACATACGCACCTCGCCGCCGCGTCGAGCTCCCGGTGATGGCGCCCGATCCACGTCCGCCCTTCCGCCATCACGACCATCTGGCGGATCGGTTCCGCGGTACAGGTCGGACGCAGGTCCTCCGCGCAGGCGGGTTGCAAAGCCGCGCCCGTCCGCGCGGCCGCCAGACCGATCCGTGGTTGCTGGGCCGCTCGCCGCCGCGTCGAGCTCCCGGTGACGGCGCTCGATCCACGTCCGCCCTTACGCCATCATGACCATCTGGCGGGTCGGTTCCGCGGTGCAGGTCGGACGCGCGGCTCCTCGGCGCAGGCGCGTTGGAGTGCCGCGACCGCCCGCGCGGGGCGATTCCGCGCCCGCCGCGCCCGTCCGCGCGGCCGCCAGATCGATGCGTGGTCGCTGGGCAGACAGTCATGGATGCCGCCGATCCAACAGGCGCGCGCGTCCGTCCGGTTCCGCCGAACCGCCATCCCGCCGCGCCGGGCCGCGAGGCGATCCCGGCGGCCCGGCGCAACGCCTCCGTCGCCCGATGGAAGGCCCGCGGCTTCGGACCGGCGCTTCCGAGGGCGAGCGGCTTCCCGGGCCGCCCGGGTGGCGTTGCCATCGGACGCCCCCGCCTCCTACAGGAGCCGGATGCACGACCCCTCGTTCCGGCTCCCGCTATCCCCGCAGGCCGCGTCGCTGCCGGTGGCCGACGCGCTGCCGGCGCTGCTGGCGCGGCTGGCGGACGCCCCGAACGCGGTGCTGATCGCGCCGCCGGGAGCGGGCAAGACCACGCTGGTGCCGCTGGCCCTGCACGGCAGCGCGTGGCTGGGCGACGGGCGCATCGTGATGCTGGAGCCCCGCCGGCTGGCGGCGCGCGCGGCGGCGCTGCGGATGAGCGCGCTGATCGGCGAGGAGGTGGGCGGCCTCGTGGGCTACCGCACCCGCCTGGACGGCGCCGGCTCGGAGCGGACGCGGATCGAGGTGGTCACCGAAGGGCTGCTGGTGCGCCGGCTGCTGGCCGATCCGACATTGGACGGGGTCGGCTGCGTGATCCTGGACGAGGTGCACGAGCGCTCGCTCGACGCCGATACCGCCCTGGCCTTCTGCCTGGACCTCCAGCGCACCCTGCGGCCCGAACTGCGGCTGCTGGCCATGTCGGCCACGCTGGACGGCGCAGCACTCGGCCGGCGGCTGGACGCGCCGGTGATCGAGAGCGAGGGGCGGATGTTTCCGGTGCAGATCCGTCACGCCGCCCGCGACATCCCGGCATTGCGCGACCTGCCGGACGCGATGGCGCGCGCGGTGCGTGCGGCGATGGCGGCGGAACCGGACGGCGACCTGCTGTGCTTCCTGCCCGGCGTCGGCGAGATCAGGCGGGTGCAGACCGCGCTGGCCGATCTCGGCGCCGAGGTGCTGCCGCTGCACGGCGAGCTGCCGCCGGCCGAGCAGGACCGGGTGCTGCGGCCCCCGCCCCCGGCCGATCGGCCCCGCCGCGTGGTGCTGGCGACCTCCATCGCCGAAACCTCGCTCACCGTGCCGGGCGTGCGCATCGTGATCGACGGCGGCTTCCGGCGCGGGCCGCGCTTCGATCCGGGCACGGGCCTGACACGCCTCGACACGATGCGCGTCAGCCGTGCCACCGCCACCCAGCGCAGCGGTCGCGGCGGGCGCGAGGCTCCGGGCATCGGCTACCGCCTGTGGACGGAAGCCACCGGCCGCGGGCTCGCGCCGCACGACCGGGCCGAGATCCTGGACGCCGACCTGGCCGGCCTGCGCCTTCAGGCGGCGTGCTGGGCGGATGCGATGGGCACCGATCCCGCCTCGCTGCCGGGCGCGCTCCCCTTGCCCGACGCGCCGCCGAACGGAGCCTGGGAGGCGGCGGGCGCCCTGCTGGCGGCGCTGGGCGCGATCGACGGCAACGGCCGGATCACCGGAAGCGGCGCGCGCATGGCGGCCCTCGGCGCCCATCCGCGGCTGGCCGCGATGATGCTGGCGGCCGAAACGCCGGAACAGGCGGCGCTGGCGGCCGATCTCGCGGCGCTGCTGGAAGAGCGCGATCCTCTGCGCGCCCGTCCCGCCGGCACCGGACGGCCGCCGGCGGACCCGCCGGCCGACATGTCCCTTCGGCTGGACCTGCTGGCCGGACGCGGCGCGGGCGCGGCGATGGACGCCGACCGGGGCGCCCTGTCGCGCATCCGCCAGGCGGCGGACGGGTATCGCCGCCGCCTTCGCACCCGGGCCGCCAGTGGCGGCGACCCCGGCGCCCTGCTGGCGGCCGCCTATCCGGACCGGGTGGCGCAGCGGCGGGGGGAGCCGGGATCGTTCCGGCTGGCCGGTGGCGGCGGAGCGAAGCTCGGTCGGGCCGACCGGCTGGCGGATGCACCCCTGCTGGCGGTGGCCAGCCTGCAGGTCCGCACCGGCGCCACCATCCGTCTCGCCGCGCCGCTGGACCCGGAGAACCTGCCACCGAGCCTGCTGGCCCGCGCGGTGGAACAGGTCGAGAGCGGGCTCGATCCGGCCAGCGGCGCGATGGTCAGCCGGCGTCGCCTGCGGCTCGGCGCCCTGGTGCTGCAGGACCGCACGGTGGCGGCCGATCCGGCGGAAACCGCGCGCATCCTGGCCGACGCGGCGGCGGGAAAGCTCGACACGCTGCTGGACTGGACGGACGCTGCCCGCCAGTTCCAGGCGCGGGTGGCGCTGCTGCGGCGGCTGGACGGCGACGAGGCGATGCTGCCGGACCTGTCGGACGAGGCGCTGGCGGCGGGCGTCCGGGACTGGCTGGAACCGGCGCTGGGCGGGATGACGAAGCTGTCCGAGCTCAAGGGGCTCGATCTGCACCGGCTGCTGTCGGGCATGCTGGACCATGCGGGCCGCGCGGCGCTGGACCATGCCTTGCCGTCAACGGCCGCCCTGAAGCAGCGCCGCGCCACGATCGACTATACGGGCCCGCTGCCGACCGTGGCCGCCAGAGCACAGGACTTTTTCGGCACCAGCGCCCTGCCCGTCCTCGCGGACGGGCGGGTGCGGCTCCAGGCTTCCTTGTTGTCGCCGGCGTCCCGCCCGGTGGCGGTGACGGCCGATCTGGCGAGCTTCTGGCGGGGCGGCTGGACGGAGGTGCGCCGCGAGATGCGCGGCCGCTATCCCCGGCACGACTGGCCCGAGGACCCGGCCACCGCCGCGCCGCCCGCCCCCCGGGCGCGATGAAGCGTCACAGCTTCTTCATGATGAGGTCGTAATCCGGCCGCAACGACGCGGTGACCGGGCCGGGCGCAGGATGGACGCCATGGTCCTTGTCCTGTCCCGCGCGGCGGTTGCCGGTGCCCCTGCGGGGGCGGCCGACATGACGCTGGATCGTTTTGGCGGTAGAACTGCTTTCCGTCGCCACGAGGCCCGTTCGCGCATGCATTCATCCCCGTATCGCCCGAGCGTCCGGCCTTCGCGGGGCGTGATCGCGATGCGCGGCGCGGCGCGGCGCGGGAGGTTCGCCGCCAGGATGATGGCGGCCGGGATGATGGCCGCCCTGGCGTCGCCGGGCGTGTCGGCGCGGGCCTGGGCGGACGCGCCGATCCTGGTGGAACAGCGGCCCCTGTCCTTCGCGCCACTCGCGCGCAAGATCGTGCCGGCGGTGGTGAACATCGCGGTCACCCAGGACGTGGACGAGGGCCCGACCAAGGTGAAGGTGCCGCCCGCGCTGCGCGGCACGCCCTTCGAGAAGCAGTTCCGGGAGCGGATGCGCTCCAAGCGCGAACAGATGCTGGGCGCCGGCTCGGGCTTCATCATCGACCCGAGCGGGGTGATCGTCACCAACAACCACGTGGTGGGGGCGGCCGACAAGATCACCGTGTCGCTGTCGGACGGCACCGAGCTGCAGGCCAAGCTGGTGGGATCGGACGAGCTGACCGACATCGCGGTGATCCAGGTCAAGACCGACAAGCCGCTGCCCTTCGTCACCTGGGGCGACAGCCGCAAGATGGACGTGGGCGACTGGATCCTGGCCGCGGGCAACCCCTTCGGACTCGGCTCTTCCGTCACCGCCGGCATCATCTCGGCGCGCGGGCGCGACATCGGCGCCGGGCCGTTCGACGATTTCCTGCAGCTCGACGCCCCCATCAATCCGGGCAACTCCGGCGGCCCGAGCTTCGACATGCGCGGCCAGGTGGTGGCGCTCAACACCGCCATCGTGTCGCCCACCGGCGGCTCGGTGGGCATCGGCTTCGGCATCCCGAGCGAGATCGTGCAGCCGATCGTCGATCAGCTCCGCAAGAGCGGCCACATCGATCGCGGATGGCTGGGCGTCACGCTCGAGGACCGGCCGGGCGGCGGAGTGAGCATCGTGGGCATCGACAAGCCGGGGCCGGCGCTCCAGGCCGGGCTCAAGCCGGGCGATCTGGTGAACGCGGTGAACGGCGATCACGTGGACAGCGCGCGCGGCCTGATCCGCGCGGTGGCTGCCGCGTCGCCGGGCTCCGCGGTGCAGCTGAGGATCCAGCGAAAGGGCAAGGCGATGGACATCGCGGTGGTGGTGGGACGACGGCCGGAGGACAACAACGGCTAGCCGCCGGCTCCGGCAGCCGGCCGGGATGATGGAAACCGGCCATTCGGGCCGCCGGGCGCCATCGTCCGGATCGGCGCGCGCGCCGGCAGGCCGAACCCCGAGACGCGAGCCTTCCCGGGATCGGGCGCCGGGGCGGGAATCGCTCCATTCACCGTCCGCACCGCGAGGGCATCGCGCAGAGATCGGGGCGGGAAAACGACACCGCCCGGGGAACGCGGCCGGGGCGAACGGCCTATCGGAACGGGGGCGGGCCGTTCAAGCTGACGGGCCGGAGCTCCGGCCCCGCACCGCCCATCCGGGCACCGGCCTTCGGGACATCCCGCGCGGCGGGCTTGCGTCGCGGTCCGGGTCATCAGGGGAGTTTGGTTCATGCGCATCCTGCTGGTGGAAGACGATTCCACCGTCCGCGGCTTCATCGCCAAGGGTCTGCGCGAGGCGGGGCACGTGGTGGAACAGGCCGACAACGGCAAGGACGGGTTGTTCCTGGCGGTGTCGGAAAGCTTCGATGCCATCATCCTCGACCGCATGCTCCCGGGGGGCATCGACGGGCTCAGGCTGCTGGAAACCATGCGCGGGCAGAACAACGCCACCCCGGTGCTGCTGTTGTCGGCGCTGGCGCAGGTGGACGAGCGGGTCGCGGGCCTGAAAGCCGGCGGCGACGACTACCTGACCAAGCCGTTCGCGTTCTCCGAGCTGCTGGCGCGCGTGGAGGTGCTGGGCCGGCGCGGCCGCAACGAGAGCGGTCCGCGCACCAAGCTGTCCGTGGGCGATCTGGAGATGGACCTGCTGTCGCGCACCGTCCGGCGCGCGGGGCAGAAGATCGACCTGCAGCCGCGCGAGTTCCGGCTGCTGGAGTACCTGCTGCGCCACGCCGGCCAGGTGGTGACCCGCACCATGCTGCTGGAAGGGGTGTGGGACTATCATTTCGATCCGCAGACCAACGTGATCGACGTGCATGTGAGCCGCCTGCGGCAGAAGATCGACAAGCCGTTCCCCGGCGCACTGATCCACACCATCCGCAACGCCGGCTACATGCTCCGGCCGGACTGACGCCGGGCGTCCGGGGATTTCCATGCGCTCGCTGTTCCGCCGGGTGTCCGGCGTTATCTCCCGCGCCGTTCCCGGCGGGGCGGGGCGGACGCCCCCGGCCGCGCGCACCCGGCTCATCCGCTCGGCCAGCCTCAGGCTGGCGCTGGTGTACGGCGTGCTGTTCGTGCTCAGCGCCGTGGTGTTCATCGGCTTCATCTGGTGGGCCACCATCGGGCTGCTGGAACGCCAGGTGGAGGCCGCGATCAACGCGGACGAGCGCGCGCTCAGCGAGCGCTGGCTGGATGGCGGCCTGCCGGCGCTGGCCGACACCATCCAGGACCGGCTGGAACAGAATGTCGACGACGACGCCATCTACCTGATGCTCGATCCGGGCGGCACGCGCATCGCCGGCAATCTCGGCTCCTGGCCGCGCGAGGTGACGCGCACCGACACCTGGTACCAGCTTCCGATCTCGCGGGCGGGGATGCGCGGCACCGCCGAGGTCCACGCCTTCGCCCTGCCCGGGGGCTTCCGGCTGCTGGTGGGACGCGACGTGCGGGACCGCGCGATCCTGCGCCGGCTGCTGACCGACACGCTGCTGTGGGCGGTGCTGATGGTGGCGGTGCTGGGCATCAGCGGCGCGCTGGTGGTGCGCGGGCTGTTCCGGCGCATGGTGCGCAACGTGGCGCTCACCACCGGCGCCATCGCCCGCGGCGACCTGGCGCAGCGCGTGCCGCTCAGCGGATCGGGCGATGAGTTCGACCGGGTGGCCGAGACCATCAACCACATGCTGGACCGGATCGCCCGGCTGATGGACGGCGTGCGGCAGGTGAGCAACGCCATCGCGCACGATCTGCGCACCCCGATCACCCGCGCCCGCGCCCGGCTGGAGGACGCGGCCGCCACCGCCCGGACCACCGAGGAGATGCGCGGAGCGGTGGAACGCGCGGTGGCGGACCTCGACGGCGTCACCGCCGTGTTCGAGGCGCTGTTGCGGATCGCGGAGATCGAGGCGGGCGCCCGCCGCTCGGCCTTCACCATGGTGTCGCTGCCGCCGCTGCTGGCGGGGCTGGCCGAGCTCTACGAGGCGCTGGCGGAGGACAAGGAGCTGGAACTGGAGCTGGAGCTGCCCGAACCGCCGGCGGGAGGATCGCTCGCGCTGCAGGGCGATCCGCAGATGATCCAGCAGGCCGTCGCCAACCTGCTGGACAACGCGCTCAAGTTCTCCCACCCGGGCGGGGTGGTGACCTTGAGGGCCGAGGCGGGGGACGCCGACACGGTGCGGCTGTCGGTGCGCGACCGGGGCATCGGCATGGCCGCCCACGATCTGGCACGCGCCTCCGAGCGGTTCTTCCGGGCCGAAAGCGCCCGCAACACGCCGGGCTCCGGCCTCGGGCTGGCGCTGGTGCAGGCCGTGGCGCAGCTTCACAACGGCCGGCTGGAGCTGCGGGACGCGGATCCCGGGCTGCTGGCGGTGCTGGTTCTGCCGCGCGGCACCGCCCCCAGAGAGGGGGACAGAGAGGGAAACATCGAGAGGTCTCCTTCCGCGCCGACCCACCCGGACCCCGGGCCGCCCCAGCTAAATCCCCCGTCATCCGCCACCCACGAGTTGGAGAGGCAGGACGTGCTAGGGCAAGGATCATGACGCGCGTCACGCTGCCCGCCTTCACGGTCGCCTTGCTGCTGGCGGGAGGCACGCCGGTACATCGCGGGATCGGTCAGGACCGGCCCGTGGCGCCCGCTGGCGCGATTCCAGGCGCGGTTCCGGGCGATCCGCATCAGGCGCCCGGCGTGCCGATGGTGATCACGTCCGATACCCGCGCCTACTGCCTCAACCTGGCCGACCAGGTGGATCATTCCGGCTCCCTGCCCCCGGACATCCACGCGCTGCGCGACGAGGGGCGCGCCCTTTGCGCGGACGGGCATGTCAGGCGCGGCATCAACCGGCTGCGCCACGCCCTGATGGCGTTGCGGGCAGAGCACGAGGATCCGCGTCACCGCAGCCGCGACTACGGGGAGATCCAGCCCAATGAATGACGCCCTCTCCCGCCATCCGCTCCGCCTTCCGCGCGGGACATGGCGCGCGCGGTCGCGCCTGTCGCTCGGGCTGCTGTTGTTCGCGGCCATTGGGGCGGCCGCGCCCGCGCTCGCCCGGGACGACGGGGGGCCGGCCGCGGAGGCGGGTTCGGCCGGTTCCGACGCCCCGGCGGACGCGACGCTGCTCCGCCTGGATGCCACCGGCCGGGTGGAGGTCGCCCCCGACCTGCTGGTGGCGCATCTGATGTTCGAGCAGAGCGGCCGCGACGCCGCCGCCGTGCAGGACGCGGTGAACCGACGCATGGCCTCGGCCCGCAAGACCGCGGACGGCGCGCCCGGCGTCACCGCGCGCCTCGAGAACTATGCCGTGAACCGTTCCGGCGAGAAGAACGACCAGTGGACCGCCCAGCAGGGCATCGAGCTGCAGGGCAAGGACGGGACGGCGGTGCTGAAGCTCGCAGGACAGCTCCAGGCTGCCGGGCTGGCGTTGAACGGCCTGTCCTGGACCCTCTCGCCGCCCACCCGCGACGCCGCGGAGGCCCGCGCCACCGACAACGCCCTGCATCTGCTGCGCGATCGCGCCGCCGCCGCCGCCCGCAGCCTCGGCCTGCGCGTGGTGTCGCTGCGCGAGGTGCAGATCGGCGCCGGGGGCGGCTCGCCGCCCTATCCCCGCCCGCTGATGCGGGCGATGGCGATGAAGTCGATGCCGGACGTGACGGCCGACGATCAGACGGTGACGGCCGAGGTATCGGCCACCGTGCTCCTGCGAGGCGACGGGAGCGGACGCTAGGCTCCCCCGCCGACCGGAGCCGGTTCTTTCTCCAAAGGGACACCGGCCGGAGGCGATACGGGCCGTGACGACGGCCTGTCCCGGTGCCGACGAGGCGTGTCGCTCTACCGGCGCGCGGGCCGCCCGTCTGCCTCACTGTTCCGGTCAGGCGCGGTAGATCGTCGAGCGCGCGAGCGGGACGATCGGCGAGTGCGGAAGGCTCGCCGCCGCCGTCACTCGCACGCGTGCCCGCCCCCACGGACGAGCCGGTCGCCCCCGCCCTGCGTCGGCACGTCACGTCCGCCATCCGGAAGAAGAAGCCTCACGAGCGGCGCGGCCTCCATCATCGTCCGGATCACACGAACCTTCACGTCCGGTGGCCGGCACGAAGCTGAAGAGACCGGCCTCGGCAGCAAGGACGCCAAGCCCCGATCATTCTTCGCGACGCTTCCGCTCCGCATGATCCGCTGCCGCACCGTAGCGGGAGATGAAGGCCTCGCGTCCGGGCCACGAACAAGGCGCAGGGCTGGTCGCGGAGCGGACGATCGGTCCGCCGGGAACCACCGGGCACGAGGCATTCCGATCCGGGGGAGCCGGAAACCGAACTCGGGGCTGTGGCAGTCTTGGCGGATCGGGCCAGGCCCCGCACACTCCGGCCGCCTTATGCCCGCATCCGCTTCCCTTTCCGCCGTCCTCGCCGGGTTCGGTCTCGGCGCGTCGCTGATCGTCGCCATCGGGGCGCAGAACCTGTTCGTGCTGCGCCAGGGGCTGGCGAGGCGGCATGTGCTGCCGGTGGTGTGCTTCTGCGCGGGCGCCGACATCCTGCTGATGGCGGCGGGCATCGCCGGCATCGGCGCGGTGCTACGGGCCCTGCCGGGTCTGGTGGCGGTGCTCACCGCTGGCGGCGGGCTGTTTCTGCTGGTGTATGGCGCGCGGGCGCTGCGGCGGGCGGCGCGAACGGACGCGCTGGTGGCGCGCGATGCCGGACCCGATCGGGGACTGGCGCGGACGCTCGCGCAGGCGGCCGCCTTCACCCTGCTGAACCCGCACGTCTATCTCGACACGGTGCTGCTGATCGGCTCGGTCGCGGCGGCGCGGGCGCCGGGGCACGGCGGCTCGTTCCTGCTCGGCAGCGGCACCGCGAGCATGGTGTGGTTCGCGCTCCTGGGCTTCGGGGCGCGCCTGCTGGCGCCGTTGTTTGCCAGGCCCAGGGCGTGGCAGGTGCTGGACGCGATAATCGGCGTGGTGATGCTCGCCCTGTCGGCCAGCCTGTGGTGGCGGCTGCTCGAGGGACGTGGCTGAAGCCGCATCCGCTCCCCGCATGCCGCGAATATCGCCGCCCGGACGACCGGGACCGGACCCTCAGGAGATATAGCGCTTCAACGCCGCCAGCATCTCCGCCCGGCTGGCGTCGGCCGGGATCGGCGCCAGGAAATTTCCGTCCGGCCCCATCAGGAACAGCACCGCGCTGTGGTCGATCGCGATAGCCGCGGGACCGGTCCCCTCCGCGGAATGCGCGGGAGCCGGGCCGCCGGCAGCCGCCGCGGTTCCGGCAGGCGAGGAACCGGGCGACGGCGCGGCCGGACGCGAGCGCTCGTCGCCGGACAGGGACTGGTCCACCGGCTGAACCGCCACGTGGTAGCGGCGCTCGGCGTCCTGCACCGCGTCGGGCGTGCCGGTGAGCGCCAGCAGGTGGGGCGAGAAGCTGCCGGCGTAATGCCGGAGCCGGTCCGGCGTATCGTGCCGAGGGTCCACGGTGATGAAGATCGGCTGCACCCGGCGCGCTTCGGGATCGAGCCGGTCGAGCGCCTCGGTCATCTCCGTCAGGGTCTGCGGGCAGATGTCGGTGCAGTCGGTGTAGCCGAAGAACACCAGCATGAAGCGGCCGCGGAACGACCGGTCGGTGAGCGCATGACCCTCGCTGTCACGGAGGTGGAACGGGCCGCCCACGACCGGCGACCCGTCGCGCAGCGCCGAGGACAACAGGGTCCGGATGCCGCCGGCCACCAGCAGCAGACCGAGCAGCCCCGCCGCGAGCGTGACCAAGGGCCGCCATCGCCGCCAGGAGCCGGACGGAGGCGGGGAGTGGCGATCGCCGGCTCCACGATCCGGTCGCCGGCGACGAACAGCGCGCACGATCCATCCGCTCCCAGGGGCGGACCCGACGGGCCCGCGACGGTCTCATTCTGCCACGGTCGCGACCGCGCGTCACCGATCGCGCGGCCTCCCGGGCGTTGCCCACGACAAGCATCCCGGACAGGTGCGCCGAGTCCATCGAGACGAGGTTCGGCGAAGCTCCCCTGCGGGCGGGTCCGACCCGGCTTCACGGGACCCGTATGCTATCAGGGTCCGGAAGGGGTCCCGCGACCGGGAACCGGAGCCGCGACCATCCGGGATGAACGCGTGGGGTTGGCCGCATGGGCGGCACCCACGCCGAGCTCACGTGACGCGCGTCCTGGCCGTTGCGGGAGGCGTGCTGTCACAGGGGATATGGGCGCGAGAGGGGAACAGGCGACCTCGTGACGCAGCACCGGTGGGAGGCACCGAAACCTCGGAGGATCGGACCCTGTGCCAATGCCTGCCGCCCGGACCGCTGCCCGCACGGTCACGCCCGGGCAGCGGCGGCACTCAGGGGTGCGCCGACCGCCGACGACGGCCGTCGCGGGGCTGGATCGCGGGGCTCAGTGCTTCGCGCCGTCCGGGCCTTCGGCGCCCGGACCGGCCACCGGCACCTGCAGCTCTAGGACCCCCGCGTGCTGGAAGCGGAGCTTTAGCGGGAAGTTGTCGCCGCGCCGCAGCCGCCGGTTGAGGCCTTCGAGCATGATGTGGCGGTCGTCGGGCGACAGCACCACCGTGGCTCCGGCCGGGATCGACAGCGACGGGAGGGCGCGCATCTCCATCATCCCGTTGCTCATGCTCATCTCGTGCAATCCCGCCCGGGCGGCGACCGGGGTGGACACACCCTCCAGCCTGTCGGCCGGACCGGCATTGTGGATGGACAGGAACGCCACGCCCGTATCCGTGACCGTGGCGCGCGCCCAGGGCCGGGACAATTCGATGCCGGCGGTGGAAGCGGCCGTGGGCGCGGCCTCGGACGCAGACGCGGCGGCAAGGACGCCGGACAACGGAAGCCCGAACCCGATCGCGGCGACGGCGGCGCGGAGACGCCGCATGCGGGCGCTCATCGCATCGCCGCCACGATGTCCCGGCGCATGGCGTCCGGCTTCTCGTCCGCCGGGATCATGGCGGCCAGGCGCCCGTCGGGCGACATCAGATAGACGATCGAGCTGTGATCCATGGCGTAACCGCCCCCGGTCTGGGGACGCGCCCGATAGTTGATGTGATAATGCCGCGCCGCCTCGGCCACGGCGGCCGGGGTGCCGGTCAGTCCGGACAGGCGGGGCGAGAACTGCGCGGCATAATCCTTCATGGTGGCCCGGTCGTCGCGCGCCGGATCTACGGTGATGAAGAGCGGCTGCACCCGGCCGGCCGCGTCGCCCATCCCGTCCACGGCTTCCGCCATGGCGTTGAGCGCCGTGGGACAGGAAGCCGGGCAGTGGGTGTAGCCAAAATAGATCAACAGGAAGCGGCCGGGCCAGGAATGCTCCGTTACCACCCGCCCGTCGCCGTCCACGAGGCGGAACGGACCCCCCACCGGGCGCATGGCGCTCATGCGGCCCATGGCCGCGGTGTCCGGTGTGCTGAGGATATAGGGCAGGGTGCCGCCCAGAAGCGCCAGCGCCAGGCCGAGCGGCGCCAGCACCCACCAAAGGCTGGGTGCACCCGAACCGTTTGTCGCCGGCGGGACCTGGTTGCCGTTCGTCATCACCATCCTCCCGGCCGCCATCGCCCCGGGGCCGCCACAAGGCACGCAAGGCGGGTCCCCGGGGCAGCATCAGGGCGCTGGCATCCGGCATGTCAAGAGCATCGGGAACGCGCGTCGTCGCGATCTCATTTTTTATTATCCGCCCGTTAACCATCCTTCCGTATCGAAACGGGAACGTCGGCCTTCCGCGCCGGCAGCCTTCGTCTTCGGAAAGGTGTGTTCGCGTGTCTTCCATCAGAAACCTTCTGCTGGCGAGCGTGGCTCTCGCCGCCGGCATCCCGGGGGCCGCCCGGTCCGCGCCGGCGGCGGCAACGCCCCACTCGCTCGCCCTCCCGCCATTGCTGCACCCGATCGGCGCCCCGCCGCCGAACGAGACGGTCGAGTTCGACGTGATACTGCCGCTGAAGAACGCGGCCGGCCTCGACACCCTGATCGGCCAGCAGCAGGATCCGTCCTCGCCGCAGTTCCACCGCTGGATCACGCCGAGCCAGTTCGCGCAGCGTTTCGGACCCGACAACGGGACCATTCTCCAGGCGGTGGCAGCCCTGCAAAGCGCGGGACTGACCGTGACGGTGCAGAGCCGGTCGCTCCACGTCGCCGGAACCCCGGATCAGGTGGCCCGGACGTTCAACACCGGCCTCGAACTGGCCGCGCCGCCCAAGGGGCACGCACGGCTGGTGGCCACGACGCCGCTGACGCTTCCGCCCGGCCTCGCCCGCCTGCAGGCGGTGGTGACCGCTTTCCAGAACAGCGGCATCGGCGCGGCGCCGTTCACCCGCCGCAGCACCGTCGGCTATGTCCGGCGCAGCACGGTCGGCTACCAAGCGGCGACGCAGCCGGCTCCCGCGGGCGGCCTGTTCTACAACGACATCAAGCAGGCCTACGGCTTCCCGTCCTACCGCTCGACGGTGACCGTGAACGGCAAGCCGCAGCCGCTGGACGGCACCGGCACCACCGTGGCCGTGCTGATGGCCGGCGACGTGCTGGACAGCGACGTGGACACGCTGTTCACCCGCCGCAACTTCACCCAGGCCTCGGGACGTGCCCGCAATCCCGCCCTCGCGGCACGGCGCCCGGTGAATGGCGGCATCGCCTTTTCCGCCGACGATCCGGGCTCGCAGGAAGCCTCGCTCGACGTGCAGCAGGTGCTCGGCGCGGCGCCCGGCGCGCGCGTGGTGCTCTACAACACCCCGGATCTGTCCGATCAGTCCCTGGTATCGGGCTACACCGCGATCCTGAACGACAACCAGGCGGACGTCGTGTCCATGTCGTTCGGCCAGTGCGAGCAGTACTACACCGCCGCCTACAACAACGGCGTGGACCACACCGCCCAGCTTTCCATCTTCAGCGAGCTGTTCAAGCAGGGCAACGCGCAGGGCATCACCTTCATCGCCGCGTCCGGCGACAGCGGCGGCCTCGGCTGCATCAATCCCGAATATTTCTCCGGCCAGTCGGGACATTTCGTGTCCGGCGTGTCCGTCCCGGCGGCGGACCCGAACGTCACGGCCGTGGGCGGCACCAACCTCGTCACATCGGCCGCCAGCGGCTACGGGCGCGAGAACGCCTGGTCGGATCCGGAAGCGCCTTACGACCCCTTCGGCAACGGAACCAACGTGTCCGGCGGCGTCTGGGGCGCCGGGGGCGGCTATTCGACGTTGTTCGCCAGGCCGTCCTACCAGTCCCTGGTCGCGTCCGGCTCCGGCACCGCCCGCGCCTTGCCGGATATCGGGCTGCAGGTCGGCGGTTGCCCGGACATTGCGTCGGGCCAGTGCGACGGCACCACCGGCGGCCCGAACGGAGACCGTTCCTTCCTGAACGTCGTGTTCAACGGCGTCTGGGACACCGTGATCGGCACCAGCGCCGCCGCGCCCACCATGGCCGGCGCGACGGCGCTTCTGGTGGAAACGCAGGGCCGACAGGGCAACCTGAACCCGTATCTCTACCGGGCCGCCCAGCTGCAGGCGTCGGGTCAGTCGTCGCAGGCGGCCTATCATCAGAACGTGCCGGGCTTCAACGGCGTGGTGACCAACAGCGGCATCTTCAATCTCACCACCGGCAACGGCACGCCCAACCTGTCGGCGCTGTTCGGCTGGCCGGGCACCGCTCTAGCCGGGGCTCCGGGCACCCCGACCAACCCGTGATCGGTCGCGGGACCTGATCGCAGCCGCACTCGGCCCGGGATCAGACTTCGAACGCCACCCGGCCTTTTGGCCCCGTCATCCGGAAACGGTGGCGGGGCCGCTTCTTTTGGTCGGCATCCCCGGACTTCACGCATCGGTAATGTTGGAGTGTCAGTCTGACGCTCCCCCGAGATCGAGGCCCATGCCGCCGTCCCGCAATGCCGGTCATGCCTGAGCGTCGGCGACGAACGACGCCGCGAGCGGCGGCACTCCTGGTGCTGATCGCGAGCCTGTTCTGCTGCCTTGCGGGAAACGTGGCGCGGGCGCAGCTCACGCGTTTCGAGAACTTCGCCGACGAACGCGGCATCGGCAACGTCAACATCACCGCCCTGGCCCAGGATTCGGACGGCTACATCCTGTTCGGCACCGAAAGCGGGCTGTTCCGCTACGACGGTGTCGGCGTCACCGAGATCGGCGCCACCTCCGGTCTGCCGCCCGGCTCCAGCATCAGGAAGCTGATGCCGGACCGCTGGGGGCGGCTGTGGGTCGTCACACTGGACGGCATCTTCCTGCGCCAGGGCGAGCAGTTCCGCGCCCTGGCGATGGACGGCTCGCCCGATCTGCGCTGGGCGCATCTGATCACCCTCACCTCCGACTCGCTTCTGGTCGCCGACGGGCGGAAATTGTGGCGCAGCGACCTGACGGCCGCCGGTGCCGGGCCGTTGCGCTTCTGGCACGCTCTCGAAGGCCCTGGCGGCGGTGCGGGCGACGCCGATCCGAGGTTCCTCGTCGATGACGGCATCAACGGGATGCTGTTCGGGTGCGGACCGGGCATCTGTCGCCTGGCACCGGACGGGAAAACCAGCGCGATCGGCACCGCGGACGGCCTGCCCGCGGATCAATGGTGGATGGCCCGCCGCGGGCCGGACGGTACGCTGTGGGCCCGCAGCGCGAGCCGGCTGGCCTGGAAGAAGAACGGCGAAGGGTCCTTCGGCAGCACGCCGGTGCCGCGGACGCCGGTGCGGACCTATGAGCGGCTCCCGTTCTTCCTGAACCTGCTGCCGGACGCCTGGGGCGGTGTGCTCACCCAGGGCGACAAGGGGCTGCTGCAATGGACGGGACGGGACTGGCACATGCTGTCCCACCACGAGGGCGGCCTGTCCGCGGTGCCGATCCAGTCCATGATGCTGGACCGGGAAGGATCACTCTGGGTCGGCAGCATCGGGCACGGCGCGTTCCGCAGCATCGGCTTCGGCGTGTGGGAGCACTGGACGGCCGATGACGGCCTGCCGAGCGAGCTGGTCTGGGGGGCCACCCGGGCGCCGGGGGGCGATCTCTGGGTCGCGACCTACGGCGATACCGTGCCCCTGGGGAAAACCACCGGCATCCCGGGCGGCAGTGCCAACGTCGCCGCGACGCGGGCCGGACTGATCTGGACCACGCCCCTGGGCGCGCCGCTGATGCGGACCGACCCCAGAACCGGCACGACAGACAAGTTCCCGTTTCTGGGCCGGATTTCGGCGATGGTGGTGGACCGCGAGAACCGGCTGTGGCTGTGCGCCCAGCGTGCGCTTTTCATGGTGGCCGACGCGGACGCCCCCCCATCGCAGATCCGGCTCGAGCCCGTGCTGCCGCACAACACCTTCCAGGTGGCCGCCGATCCGCAGGGCATGTTGTGGGCGCTCACCGCCGACGGCCTCTTCCGGCGCGACGCGATGGGGCGGTTCGGCATGGTGTCCGGCGGCGGGCTTGTCACCGGCGACGGCGGCGGTCTGGCCTTCGCCGGTGACGGGTCCCTGTGGGTGTCCTCGAACACCGACGGCATCACGCGCTTCCACGTGTCACCGTCGCTGGCCGTGCCCTTGTCGCGGATCGGGACGCCCACTCTCGGCTCCAACAACGTCATGTTCATGCACCGCGACGCCCGGGGCTGGATGTGGGTCGGCACCGACCACGGCCTCGACATGTTCGACAACCACCGCTGGCGCCGGTTCAACAAGATCGACGGGCTCAACAGCAACGACATGAACCAGTGGGCGGTGTTCGAGGATGCGGACTCCTCGCTCTGGTTCGGCACCAGCCTCGGTCTGACGCACCTGGTGGATCCCACCCGCCTGCCAGCACCCCTGGCCCTGCATCCGCGCATCACCGCCGTGATGTCGGGCGCCACTGCGATGGCTCCCGCGGCGAAACTCAGGATCCCCTGGAGTCCCGCGCCGCTGACGATCCGCTTCGCCGACCTCGACTTCGCGCGCGGCGTGGTGAGGTTCCACTACCGGATGGTCGGGCTCGAAAGCGGCTGGCAGGAGACCGATGCGCGGGAGGTCGGGTATGGCCGGGTGCCACCCGGCCGCTACCGTTTCGAACTGGTGGCGGTGGATCCGACCCACGACCAGCATTCCGATCCGGTCACGGTCGACGTGGTGGTGACCGCGCCCTGGTGGCGACGATGGTGGTTCTTCGCGCTCTGCCTCGTGGCGATCGTCGGCATGGTGATCCTGGCCTGGCAGATGCGGGTGAAGCTGCTGCTGATGCGCCAGCAACGGCTGGAAGGCATGGTGCAGGTGCGCACCGCGGAGATCGACGAGGCACGGCGCGAACTGCAGCGTCTCGCGATGTCGGATGCGCTGACCGGCTTGCCGAACCGGCGCGCCATCATGGCGGCGCTCGACGAGGCGGTGCTGATGTCCAAGCGGACCCAGCGGTCGCTCGGCATCCTCCTGTGCGACATCGACCACTTCAAGAAGATCAACGACAACCACGGCCACGGTGCCGGCGACAGGGTCCTGTCCGCCTTCGGCCTCAGGCTGACCGGGATCATGCGGCCCCCGGAGGTCGCCGGGCGCTATGGCGGGGAGGAATTCCTGGTGATCCTTCCAGGGCCGGAAGACGGTGTCACCGCCCGGGTGGAAGAAATACGGCGCGCCCTCGGCGGCATCGGGTTCGAGATCGACGGCACCGAACGCCATGTCACATCGAGCGGCGGCCTGGCTTTCCTGCAGCCCAACGAGACCACGGTGAACCTGATCGCCCGCGCCGACGTGGCGCTGTATCGCGCCAAGGAAGACGGCCGCGACCGCGTCGAGTTGGCCGACGCCGTCCTGGTTCCCAGGGAGGGAGGCGGCGCGCAGCCTCGTTCGGCGCGTCGCAACCTGCCTCCCGGCCTCGCCGCCGCCCTGCGGCGGGCGCTGGAGCGGGACGAGTTCAGCCTGCACTACCAACCGGTGGTGGATGTGGATCGCAACGTTCCCACGTCGTGCGAGGCGCTGTTGCGCTGGCACGCCCCGGGCCGCGACCCGGTCTCGCCCGGCGTCTTCATCCCGCTGGCCGAAGAAATGGGGCTGATGCCGGAGATCGGCGACTGGGTGCTGCGCGCGGCCTGCACGGAAGCACGGGGCTGGCCGGACCACATGCAGGTGTCGGTCAACCTGTCGCCGTCTCAGTTCCAGCTGCCGGACCTGGTGGGCCGTATCGAGGCAGCCCTGCGCGACACCGGCCTGCCGGCCTGGCGGCTGGAGCTCGAGATCACGGAAACCGCGATGATCCACGACATCGCGGCCGCGACCGTGATGCTGCAAGGGCTGCGGGGCCTCGGCATCTGCATCGCGCTCGACGATTTCGGCACCGGCTACTCGTCGCTCAGCTTCCTGCGCACCCTGCCCTTCAACCGTATCAAGATCGACCGCTCCTTCGTGCAGGATCTCGGCCTGCGCCGCGAGGCGGTGGCCATCGTCAGCGCCATCAGGGGCCTCTGCGGCAGCCTCGACGCTCATCTCACGGTGGAAGGGGTGGAAACCGATCAGCAGTTGCAGATGCTGCGCGCGCTCGGCTGCCGCGAGATACAGGGCTATCTGATCGCCCGCCCGATGCCGCGGGACAACCTGGCCGGATGGCTGCTCGACCCGCCCTGCCTGCCCCCACCGGCGATCGCATCTCGGCCGGACCAGCCGTCCGAGGGGACGATGGCGGCAGCCCTCGCGCCGCGGCGGTCCGCCTCCCCCCTGCCCTCGCCCACCCTGGCGCTGCGGATGATCGCGCAGCCGGCGGCGGGCTGATCAGCCGTCGGCGGCGGCCGACGTCCTCTGCGCGCCGCCGACCGCGGGCCGGGGAAGCCCCAGATGCTCGCGCAGCGTCCGGCCCTCATAGGCCGTGCGGAACAGGCCGCGCTTCTGCAGGATCGGCACCACCAGTTCCACGAAATCGCGCAGGCCACCCGGATAGGTAGCCGGCATCAGGTTGAAGCCGTCCGCCGCCCCGGCCTCGAAGCGATGCTGCAACTGGTCCGCGACCTGCTCGGCGCTGCCCCGGATGGACCAGTGGCCGTAGCCCCCGGCCGCGACCTCGTCGGCCAGCTGCCGCAGGGTCAGCTTCCGCTCGCGCGCGATGGCCGTCATGATGCGCAGGTGCGTGGTGCCGCTCTGGGTTTCCAGATCCTCCGGCACCGGGCCGTCCGGATCGTAGCGGCTCATGTCGTGGCCGCCCATGCAGAACCGAAGCCGCTCCATAGACACCGCCGGGTCGGTGCGCTCCGACAGCGCGCCGAACTTGTCTTCCGCTTCCCCTGCCGTGCGGCCGACGATGAAATAGACCCCCGGCATGATCTTCAACGTGCCGGGATCGCGCCCGAACGCGGGCATCCGGCCTTTCACGTCGGCATAGAACGCCTGCGCCTCGGCGAGATCGCCCTGCACGGAGTAGATCATCTCCGCCGTTTCCGCCGCGAGCGCCCGCCCCGGTTCCGAACCGCCGGCCTGGATCATCACCGGATGCCCCTGCGGCGAGCGGGGAACACAGAGCGGTCCGCGCACGTCGAAATGCGCGCCGTGATGGTCCAGCACGTGGAACGCGTCCGGCCGGAAGAAGCGCCCCGATGCCTTGTCCATCAGGAACGCGTCGTCGTCCCAGCTCTCCCACAACCGGCGCACCACCTGCGCGAACTCGCGCGCGCGGGCGTAGCGATCGGCGTGCGGCACCATCGCCTTGCCGAAATTCAACGCCTCGTTCGGGTTGACGCCGGTGACCATGTTCCAGCCGGCACGGCCGCCGCTCAGATTGTCGAGCGACAGGAAGCGGCGCGCCAGGTAGTACGGCTGGTCGAACGTCGTGTTGCCCGTTGCGATCAGCCCGATCCGCTCGGTCAGCACCGCGAGCGCCGGCAGCAGCACCAGCGGGTCGAAGAAGGTCGCGGTGCCGGTTCGGCTCATCACCTCCGCGCTCATGGGCGGCAGGCCAGCACCGTCATACAGGAAGATCGCGTCCAGCAGCCCCCGCTCGGCGATGCGCGCGCAATCGAGCCAGTGCGCGAGCGTGGTGCCGTTATCGAGCGGCGCGTCCGGCTGCCGCCAGCTCCCGACATGGTGGCCGGTGCCGAACAGGAAGGCGCAGAGATGCATCCGCCGCCGCCCGTCGCCGCCCGCGTTTCTCATGCGACCTCTCCCGTGTCGTCCGGCCGCAGCACGATCCGGCCGGCCAGGCCGCCCGCCTGGATCAGGGCGAGGCCTTCGGCGAACCGTTCCAGCGGAAGGCACCGGTCCACGGGGATACGCAGCACGCCGCGACCCGCGAGCGAAACCGCAACGCGCAGATCCTCCAGGGTCGCGCCGACCGAGCCGATCAGGCTGGCTTCCTTGACGATCAGCGACACGGGATGGACCGGCAGAGAATCGGCCGTGTAGCCGATCAGCACCATGCGGCCGCGGCGCGCCAGCATCGCCACGGAGGCCGCCATGCTGCCGGCGGTGCCGGGCAGCTCGAACACCACGGCCGCTCCCTCGCCGCCTGTGAGCGCCATCACGGATACCACCGGGTCGGTCGCGTTCCGGCCTTCCAGCACGTGCGCGGCACCCAGCTCCCGGCAGAGCGCCGCGCGCCCCTCGCCGCGGGCCACGGCGATCACCCGGGCACCGAGATGCGCGGCATAGGCGATCAACGCCAGCCCCACGCCGCCAAGCGCGTTCACCACCACCCATTCGCCCGCTTCCAGGGTAGCCAGGCGGGCGGCATGCACGGCGGTGGTGCCGGCGCATCCGAGCGGCGCCGCCTCGGCGAAGCCGAGCCCGTCCGGCAGCGGCACGCAGTTGCGGGCCCGCACCACCAGATGCTCCGCGTAGCCGCCATCGCTGCTGAAGCCCGGCTGGCGGCAGGGCCGCAAACAAAGCTGCTCGTCGCCGGTGCGGCACCATCGGCAGGTGCCGCACCCCTCGTAGTAATAGACCGCCACCCGCTCGCCGATCCGCGCCGCCGGCACGCCGTCGCCCACCGCGTCGATGGTGCCGGCGATCTCGTGGCCCACGGTGAAGTCGCGCGCGCCGAGATCCAGCAGCCCGTCGCGCAGATGCAGCTCCGTGCGGCAGATTCCACAGGCCGCGACCCGCACCCGCACCTCGTTCGCCGACGGCTCCGGCACGGCCACGGCGCGCAGCACGAAGCGGCCGGGGCTGGCGCCGTCCGATCGCTGCACGGCCCGCATGGTGGAAAACGACATCTGGAACAGCCCGGTTCTGGAAGGGAGCGGCAGCAGACGCACCTCCCGGGCGGTGGTCAACCCGGCGCCGTCCCATGTCCGCGGCGGAACGGCACCCCCGTTCCACCCGAGGCGTCCACCTGCCTGCTGTCAGCGCCTGATGTCAGCGCCGGGTGTCAGCGCCAGAGGCACGTCTCGCGCCGCCGGACCCGTCGGCGATGATTCGGTCCGGCGCGCTCCGATCCGCCGCCGTGATGCGGACGATGATCGGGCCAGGTCCCGAGCCTGCGACCAACAGCGCCGGAAACGGTTCGATGACGGGCCGCCGCCCGCGAGCCCGGTGCCTGTTCTGCGTCAGCCGGCCGGTCCAAAACGCGAGCCCATGCGGCGCGGGGTCCGAGGGTGCGCGGAGACGGCGACCGATCCGGATCGTGCCCCTCGCGGGGCAAAGGCCTCGCGGCCCGCGGGACGGACCGGAGCCTGTCGGTTCTCGCGCCGCATCGAGCGGCACGACCCTGTCTCGCGACGAAGGCCGGTGCGCCGCGCGAGCGATCACCGGGCATCGGCACCGGGCGCCGGCACCGGGCACCGGGCACCGACGGCGTACCCGGCGGTCTCGGCGAAGGAGACGGCGCCCCGGTCGCCGGCTCGGGGAAGAACCGGGTTTTTCAGCCCGGATGCAGCGCCCGGCGCAGCGCGGCGCGGGAACGGTTGCGGGCCACCATCGCGCTGCGGACCTGGGGGGCGCTGTCGAAGCCGTGATAGGCGCCGGGAAACACGTGCAGTTCGCACGGCACGCCGGCCGTGATCAGGCGCCGGGCATACTCGATGTCCTCGTCGATGAAGAGGTCGAGCGCCCCCACGGAAATGAAGGCCGGCGGCAGGCCGGAAAGGTCGGCGGCGCGGGCGGCGGCGGCATAGGGCGAGGTGTCGGGACCGCCAGCGGCATTGCCGAGCAGGGCGCGCCAGCCGAAGCGGTTCTTCTCGCGGGTCCAGACGAAATGCCCGGCATGGGGCCCGGGCTCCACCGTGAGGGCGGTGCGGTCGTCCAGCATGGGATAGATCAGGTGCTGGAACACGATCGGCACCTCCCCGCGGTCGCGCGCCATCAGGGCGAGGCTCGCCGCCAGGCCACCGCCGGCGCTCTCGCCGCCGACCGCGATCCGGGTCGGGTCCACCGCCAGTGCCGCCGCGTGGCGATGAAGCCAGCGGAGCGCCTCGTAGCAATCCTCGATCGCGGCCGGGAACGGGTTTTCCGGTGCCAGGCGATACTCCACGGACGCGATCACGCAGCCGAGTTCGGCGGCCAGCCTGGCGTGCTGGACGTCCATCATCGCGGCGGTCCCCATCACCATGCCGCCGCCATGGATGTGCAGCAGCACGGGGTGCTTGGTGTCCTCCGGGCCGCCGATCGGGGTGAACACCCGCACCGGAACCTGCCCGGCCTGGTGGACCACCAGCGAGGCCAGGGCTAGATCGGGCTGCTGGCCGCCGGTGAACAGCTCGGGCAGAGCCGTGCGGGCGCCGAGAAGGCTGGCGGCGTCGAGAACGATATCCGGCTGGTGGTCGAGCAGCGGCAGCAGCTCGGGATCGACGAGGTCACGGGGATTCATGCGACGAAAACTCCGGTCATCACGGAAGACACAGGTGGCGGAAGCGGCAGAATCCGGACGACGGGGCGCCGTTCCCCTTATGGCTCGGAGGGATCATGCGCCGGGGCGGAGGATGCGGAAACCGCCCCGGGCCGCGCGCAAAGGGGGCGCCGGGTCCGGCGCAGGGCCATCGGGCGTTCCGCAGACCGGAGAACATCAGGCCGGAGAACATGATGCGGCGGCGCAGGAACCGCCGCCGTTCGGGATCGCAGGCGCTCAGGAACCGCTGGTGCGGTAGATGCGGGGCTGGTCGCGGGGCCACAGCCAGGCGGCGCCGCGCACGCCCGAACTGTCGCCATGCTTGTTGGGCAGGATCGGGGTGGAGAACTGGGGGCTGATCACGTGCCGGCCCAGCAGCTTGGGCACCTGGATATAGAGATGCTTCATGTTGGACAGCCCGCCGCCCAGCACGATGGCGTCCGGATCCAGGAAGTTCACCACCATCGCGAGCGCACGCGCCAGCCGCTCCGCATGGCGGTCGAGCGCGCGGATCGCCTTCTCCTCGCCCGCGTCCGCGCGCTCGGGAATGCTGTGGGCGTCGCGGCTGCCCGGTCCGTCGCAATCCTCGGCCAGCGCCGATCCGCACAGATAGCGCTCGATGCAGCCCTCGTTGCCGCAGAAGCAGCGCGGCAGCGGGAACTCGTCCTGGCGGATCCAGGGCAGCGGGGTGTGTCCCCACTCGCCGGCGATGGAGTGGCGCCCCACCAGCACCCGCTCGTCGACCACGATGCCGCCGCCGACGCCGGTGCCGAGGATCACCCCGAACACGATGCGCGATCCGGCGCCGGCACCGTCCACCGCTTCGCTCAGGGCGAAGCAGTTGGCGTCGTTCTCCACCCGCACCTCGCGGCTCATCGCTTCCGACAGGTCGCGGGCGAAGGGACGGCCGTTCAACCACACCGAATTGGCGTTCTTCACCAGGCCGGTATCCGGGCTGACCGCACCGGGGATTCCGACACCCACCGTGCCGGTGCCGTTCAGCTCGCTCTCGACGCCCTCCACGAGATCGCGGATCGCGGCGATGGCGGCGGCATATTCGCTCGGATTCGGAACCCGGCGACGCAGCAGGATGCGCCCATCGTTGGCGATCGCCGCGATCTCGATCTTGGTGCCGCCGAAATCGATCCCGACCCGGAAATCCGCCATGGAGCTGCCTCGCGCTGCGCGTTTGCTCCGCGCTATATGACGCCATGACCGAACCTTCACAATCGGCCCCCCTGCCCCCGGCCGACAACGGGACCGTTTCGGAGACGGGCCGCCCCGCCGGGGCGCCCGGGGAACGGACGGAAAGCCAGCCGGCGGCGACGCGGCCGAACGGCGAAACGCTGCTGGACGTGAAGGGGCTGAGCTGTCCCCTGCCGGTGCTGCGCGCCAACCGCGCCCTGCGCGCGCTGGAGCCCGGCGCGAAGCTGCGGGTGCTGGCCACCGACCGCGCGAGCGTGGCGGATTTCCGTGCCTTCTGCGCCGAAACAGGCCACGCTCTGGTGGCCTTCGGCGAGGAGAACGGGGCGTTCAGCTTCACCATCCGCAAGGCGCCCCCGCGGGACTGATCCGCCGCGCCCGTGCCTGTCCCGGCGCCGCGGAGAGTGGGGGACAGTGGGAGCGGCCGCCGCCGGCACACGCCGCCGATCCCGAGCCTGTGGCTTCCGTCCCGGCGCGGCAGGGTTTATGCCGCTCCGTCGCGCCGCTCGGTTCGGCGCGCCGCGGCCGGGCACCATTCCCCGGGGCGGTTTCCTTTCCGGCGAGGACATCCACGATGGCGGCCACGGCAGCGGACGACGTCAGCAAGCTTTCCTTCGAGGACGCCCTGGGCGAGCTGGAGCGCATCGTCCGCGGGCTGGAAAGCGGGCAACAGAAGCTGGAAGACGCGATCTCCTGCTACGAGCGCGGCGCCCTGCTGCGGCGGCATTGCGAGCAGAAGCTGGCGGAAGCGGAAGCCAGGGTGCAGCGGATCGTGGAGCATGCCGACGGGTCGCTCTCGGTGGCCAAGCTGGATTGAAACGCGCCCCCACCGGCCTCACGCTGTTTGAAGATCGCGAACCCTCATGAACCAGTCCTTCTCCGCCGCCGGCATTCCGTCCGGCGGTTCCGACTCCACCGGTGGCGCCCGCAGTGCCACCGGGATCCCGTCCGGCCCGGCGATCGGCGGCGCCGCGACCGGGCCGGCTCCGGACGGGGGGTCCCGGCTGCGGGAAGTGCTGGCGGCGCATGCGCGCACCGCCGAGCGGATGCTCGACCGGCTGATCCCCGCGGTGGATGGCGGCGAGAAGCGGCTGGTGGAGGCGATGCGCTACGCCACGCTCGGCGGCGGCAAGCGGCTGCGCGGCTTCCTGGTGCTGGAGGTGGCGGCGCTGTTCGGCGTGGCAGGCGACGGGCCGGCCCGGGCGGCGGCTTCCGTGGAGATGCTGCACGCCTATTCGCTGGTGCATGACGACCTGCCGGCGATGGACGACGACGATCTGCGCCGGGGGCAGCCTTCCACCCACAAGCAGTTCGACGAGGCGACCGCCATCCTGGCGGGCGACGCGTTGCAGACGCTGGCGTTCGGCGTGCTGGCCGAACCCGACACGCACCGCGACCCGGCGGTGCGGATCGCGCTGGTGCAGGCACTCGCGGAGGCATCCGGGGCCGCCGGCATGGTGGGCGGCCAGATGATCGACATGGACGGCGAGAACCGCGCGCTGCCCTTGGCCGAAGTGGAACGGCTGCACGCGCTCAAGACCGGGCGGCTGATCCGCTACGGGGCGGAAGCGGGTGCCATCCTCGGCGGTGCTGCGGATGCCGAGCGGGCGGCGATCGCCGCCTACGGGCGCGACATCGGGGCGGCGTTCCAGGTGGCGGACGACGTGCTCGACGCCACGGCCAGCGCGGAAGAGCTGGGCAAGACCGCCGGCAAGGACGCGGAAGCGGGCAAGTCCACCTTCGTGGCGCTTCTGGGCGTCGAGGGCGCCCGCGCCGAGGCGGAACGGCTGGCGGCGCGCGCCACCGAAGCGCTGGCATCCTTCGACCACAAGGCCGACATGCTGCGGGCGCTCGCGCGCTACGTGGTGGAACGGCGGAGCTGACACCGATGACCGCCGACACCCCTCTTCTTGACCGTATTCTATCGCCGTTGGACTTGCGGAACCTGAGTGGGGAGCAGTTGCGGCAGGTTGCGGACGAGCTTCGGGCCGAGACGGTGGACGCGGTATCGGTGACGGGGGGTCACCTGGGGGCGTCGCTGGGGGTCGTGGAGCTGACGGTGGCGCTGCACGCGGTGTTCGACACGCCGTCCGACCGTGTGATCTGGGACGTGGGCCACCAGGCCTATCCGCACAAGATCCTCACCGGGCGGCGCGATCGCATCCGCACCCTGCGCCAGCCGGGCGGGCTGTCGGGCTTCACCCGGCGCTCGGAAAGCCCCTACGACCCGTTCGGCGCCGCCCATTCCTCCACCTCCATCTCGGCCGGCCTCGGCATGGCG
>JAMZEJ010000010.1 GCA_024508355.1 Rhizosaccharibacter radicis | reverse complement strand
GTGGGCCGGTCCTTGAGGGTGTTCGGGTTGATCACGCTGGCGTTCGACACGGCGTTGATGGTGGGCCGGTCCTTGAGGGTGTCCGGGTTGATCACGCTGGCGTTCGACACGGCGTTGATGGTGGGCCGGTCCTTGAGGGTGTTCGGGTTGATCACGCTGGCGTTCGACACGGCGTTGATGGTGGGCCGGTCCTTGAGGGTGTCCGGGCTGACGGTGGCAGGCATGGTGAGGCATCCTTGAGAAAGTCGGAATGATCGACCTGGATCGGACTTGACACCCCGATTGGGACAGGTCCGGAGCTCTCACCTTTGGTGTTACGCTTGAACGCTCGCAACCAGTATTGTGAGTCGGGCTGTGAATAAATTAACGCTCCACCGTCCCAGTTGGGCCCAATTCGCTAAAATGTTGCTCGTGGCGGTTGTTCACACCGGAGCGAAGAGCGGGCGGGACCGCATGGATACGGTCGGGACGCGGGCAGCTGGCTCACCAGGTGCCCGCTATTGTTGTTTTTTTCAACGAATACGCGTGCCGAGACCGAAAGCCGTCAGAAATAGACGTTCGGTTCTTAACCGGAATATGATTCAGGATTTAGCGAAATTATGATGCGATGTCCCATTGGATGAGATGGGCCTTCGTCCGTCATGCCCTGGCGGGTCCCCTCACCAGGCCACGCAGGCGTTCCACCGTGCCCCGGTCCGGGTGGGCCGTTCCGGGTGCCGTGACCGCGGCTGCCCCGGTCGCCACCCCCCAGGCGAACGCGTCCATCGGGCTGCGTCCTTCGCCGAGCGCCATCACCATGCCGGCCAGGAAGCTGTCTCCGGCGCCCGCCGTGCCGTTCACCACCACGTTCAACGCGGGCAGCCAGAACGGTCCTTCCGGCAGCATCAGCATCGCCCCGTGCTCGCCGAGCGTCAGCGCCACCATCGCGACCCGGCCCGCGCTCACGAGGTCGGACGCCGCCCGCTCCTGGTCGTCCCGTGTCGGCAACGCCCGGCCGGCCACCATCTCGAGCTCCGTCAGGCTCGACTTCAGCAGATGCACCCGCCCGGCCAGCCCCATGGTCAGCGCGGGGCCGGACGAGTCGAGCACGAACGGCGTGTTGCGCCGTTCCGCCACCGCCGCCACCCGGTGATAGAAATCCGCCGGCACGCCCGGCGGCAGGCTGCCGCTCGCGATCAGCCAGCCCGCGTCCAGCGCCTCGATGGCGTCCAGCACCGCCCTCCATTCGGCTTCCCCGACGGTCGGGCCCTCCGCCACGAAGCGGTATTCGTGGCCGTTGCTGGCATCGGTGACGCTGTGGCTGATCCGGGTGCGGCCGGCGATGCGGACCGGCTGGAACGGGGTGCCGTCCTCCGCCAGCAGCTCTTCGAGATGCCGTCCGGTGGCGCCGCCGCTGAGCACCAGCGCCAGGGCGCGGCCGCCCAGTTCCCGCACCACCCGCGCCACGTTCAGCCCGCCACCGCCCGGATCCTCCCGCTCGCCGAACGTCCGCAGCTTGTGGGTCGGCCGCACGCTCTGGGTCTGCGCCGCGACGTCGATGGTCGGGTTCATGGTGATCGTGCCGATCAAGGACGGGCAGCTCAGGAAGGCCATGCGATCCGCTCTCCGGTTCCGGGAGGCGTCATGATGCGTCGGCCGGGCGCCCGGCGGTAGCGCCGGCCTTTCCGGACGGCGTGCCGCACGGACGCGGAACCAGCGTTCCCGCCGCTCAGTGTCCCGGGGGCACGGTGGCGATCCAGCGCCCTTCGACCGTGACCGCTTCGTCCATGCCGGGCCAGGGCGGCATCGTGACCGCCACCATCCGAAGCGCCGTCCCGTCCGCCCGCAGCTGGAACCGGCAACCGAGCGGGATGGAAACACAGACGCCGGCGTTGAGCGGGACGATCTCCTCCCGCTCGTCCTGCCGTCGCCACATCCGGCCTTCGCCGGACAGGATGAACCACAGCTCCTCCACCGTCCGGTGCATCACCGCCACCGATACCTGCCCGGGCGGAAGCTCGAAATGCGCCATGCTGCCGCCACCCAGGCTGAGCAGAGGCCTGACCGCCGTGCCGTCCGGCGCCGACAGCACCGGCTCCGCCGGCAGGGACAGGGTACCGAACGCACTCATCGCGAACCTCCGTCTGGTATGGACACCCGGACCGGGATCGGGACGTCGTCCCTGCGGCGAGGCTGGGGCCTGCTACAACAGGACCGGCAGGTCGCGCGCCGTCATCGATGCGCAACGTTCCCCACCGGAGCCAGCACCCGATGTGTCGTTACGCCCGGACGCCGCGTGGCTTGTCCAGCGCCGGCGCCAAGGCTTCGGCCACCCGGGCCGCCAGGGCGGCATAGGCCCGGCCGGCCTCGCCGTCGGGGGCGGCGGCCAGCACCGGGGTGCCGGCATCGGCGTGGGTGCGGATATCGAGCAGCAGCGGGATCTCGCCCAGGAAAGGCACCCCCAGCGCCTCCGCCTCGCGACGGGCGCCGCCGTGACCGAACAGTTCCGCCCGGTGCCCGCAATTCGGACAGCAGAACACGCTCATGTTCTCCACGATGCCCAGCACCGGCACATTGGTCTTGTTGAACATCGCCACGCCCCGGCGGGCATCGAGCAGGGCGATGTCCTGGGGGGTGGATACGATCACCGCGCCCGCGAGCGGCACCTTCTGCGCCAGCGTGAGCTGGGCGTCGCCGGTGCCGGGGGGCATGTCCACCACCAGCACGTCCAGCGCGCCCCAGTCCACGTCACCCATCAGCTGCTGCAGCGCGCCCATCACCATCGGGCCGCGCCAGATCATCGCCGAGCGTTCGTCCACCAGCAGGCCGATGGACATCGCCCTGACGCCCCAGCGCTCCATCGGCTGCAGCCGCTTGTTCCGCACCTCCGGCTGCTCGTTCAGCCCCAGCATGCGCGGCAGGCTCGGCCCGTGGATGTCGGCATCCAGCAAGCCGACCGACAGCCCCAGGCGCGCCAGTCCCACCGCCAGGTTCACTGCCGTGGTGGACTTGCCCACGCCGCCCTTGCCGGACGCCACCGCCACCACGGCGCGCACGTCCGGCAACAGCCGCCCCCCGGCCGCCTGGCCGCCCAGCCCGATCGGCCGGTGCCCGGCGGCCGGGGCCGCGCCGGGGCGGGGAGCGGCCGCGGGAGGAGCGTCCCGGTGGGCGGTGAGCAGCACGGAAGCGTTGATCACCCCGGGAAGCTGACGCAGCGCCGTTTCCAGCCCGGCCCGCAGGGGCTCCAGGGCGGCGGCGCCGTCGCGCTCGGCGTGCAGGGCCACCTGCACCATGCCGTCGCGGATGCGGATGCCGTCCACCAGACCCGAGGCGAACGGGTCCTGGCTGCCCGGAAGACGCGCGGCGCGCAGCACGGCTTCCACGGCGGCGCGGTCTTCCGGCGTGTCCTGCCGGAGGGGGGTGCTCATGAGGGGGATCCGCCTTCCTGCCGCCGAACGGTGCCCCGGAAACGGGGGAACCACGCGCGGAACTAGGTAATGCGGCCATCCCAGGCTGGAAAGGCCGCACACCGCTGGGCGGGGACCGAAGCCGCCCTTCGGCCGCGCCGGACCGACCTCCGTCCTGGCGGGCGGGATGCGTGTCGCCGGCCCGGATCGGGTGCTCGCGCCCGCCCGGGCGCCCAGGTCCCGGTCGGCCGGGTCGCGTTTGCCGGCGTTGCTTCCCGTCGGCGTCCGGACCTCCGAGCCGCGGGTGACGCGCCGCCGATTGCGGACGGCCGTCTCCGTGGGTCCGATTTTCCGGTGGCCCGTAGCCGACAGCTTCGTGCCACCCCGGCGATCGGGGGAGACGTCGGCGGTCCGGGCAATTTCCGTTCGGGTCGGGTGTCGGTGCGACCGGTCCGTGCTTCCGCCCTCCGGGCGCGGTCGCCGGATGCGGCGAAGCGAGCCGCCACGGGCTGCCAGGGGGTATCGGAACGTCTCGGATCGTCACGGCGGCGGGGGGTGCCCTGGAACCGGGAAGCGTCCCGACCTTATTGTTCCGGGCCGCGTCGCTCCGGGCCGCGTCGCTCCGGGCCGCGTCGCTCCGGGCCGCGTTGCTCCGGATCGCTGGGGCGGGTCGGGGCCGGAAAGGGATCGGGATGAACCACCACGCACGTGCCGGCCTGACGGGAGCATGATCCTGGAGTCGGCAGATACCAGCCCCGGGCGGGTGACCCGGTCCGACGCGCCGGAAACCGAGCCCGGCAGCTCCACGACCGGGATCGGAGGCTCAGCCGATCAGCCGGACGCGTCCGGCATCGAGCCGGGTGCCGGGGGTCGCGCCGCGGGGGACATGGATCGGCCGATCGGTTCCGGATCCACGGCGTCGCCGGAGGCCGGACCGGAAGCCGGGGACATCCCATTGCGCGATCCATCGGCTCGTCCCGGCCGGCTGGCGGCCGCGGAAGCCGCGCTGGCGGACGCGGAAGCGGCCAGCAGCGGCGGGGATGCCTCCATCGCCGCACCTCCGCCGCGCTCGACGCGGGACCACCGGGTGGATGCGCTGCGCGGCGTGGCGCTCACCATGATGTTCGCCGACCACATCCCGCAGAACCTTCTGAACCGCTTCACCCTCCGCAATCTCGGCTTCTGCGACGCGGCCGAGATCTTCGTGCTGCTGGCAGGTTTCGCGTCGCTGCTGGCCTATGGCCGCGCCTTCGAGCGCGAAGGGCTGCGCGGCGGCTTCGCGCGCCTGCTGGCGCGGTGCGTCCGGCTTTATCTGTTCCAGATCGCCATGCTGATGCTCACCATCGGCGCGGTCACCGGCTGGCGGCGCTTCCATTCCGTGCCGGTGGATTTCCTGGAACCGGAGCTGGCGCACGGCTGGTGGCGCTCCTTGTGGCGGGCGATGTCGCTGGAAGCGCTGCCCGGCAACCTCAACATCCTGCCGCTCTACATCGTGCTGCTGTTGTTGTTTCCGCCCATCTACTGGGTGATGCGGCGGCGACCCTGGCTGGCGCTCGGCCTCAGCGCCGCCTTGTGGCTGCTGATCAACCTCGACCCGGCCCTGAACCTGCCCAACTGGCTCGATCCGGACGGCTGGTACTTCAACCCGTTCGCCTGGCAGTTCCTGTTCACCATCGGCGCCTTCGCGGCGCTCAAGACCCGGCTCACGGCCGGCAGCCTTCCGCGCCACCCGGCGCTGGTGGCGCTGGCCTGGGCGTATCTGCTGTTCAGCGCGCTGGAATCCTTTCCCTGGGCGAGCTGGCATCTTCCCGATCCGCGGTTGTTCGTGATCCCGCCGCCGGAAAAGACGCCCTTGTCGCCGCTCAGGCTCATCGACGTGCTGGCGATCTTCTATCTGGTGCAAAGCAGTCCGCTGGCACAGCGCGTGGCGACGCACCGGGTCGGGCAGGTCTGGGCGGTGCTGGGACGGCATTCGCTCGAGATCTTCACCGCCGGCACGGTGCTCGATCTGCTGGCCAAGCTGTTGTTCAACACCTACGGCACTGGGTGGGCGCTGCAGGTCGGCGTCAACGTGGTGGGGTTCGGGCTGCTCTACCTGCTGGCGCGCGCGCTCGACAGCCGCAAGAACCGGCGGCGGAACCCGGGCGGCCGTCCGGACGCGCGGGCTTTGCCCGGTGCTTCCGCCGGATGAGGGCTGCGTTCCTCGTCGCGGAACCGGGCTTGCCCGCCGGGCCGGAGGATGGAACATCGGCGGCATGACCGCGTCGCGCCCTCTTCTGCCCCGTGTCCGCGATCGCCGCCTCGGCAGCGGAGAACTGCGCGTCGCCGCCTTCGGCTCCTCCACCACGGAGGGCATCGGGGCGAGCGACCCCGCACGGGGCTTTCCGCAGGTGATGCGCCACCGGATGCTGCCGTCGTTTTCGGGCGGGATCGTGCTGTTCAACCACGGCATCGGCGGCAACAACGCCATCGACATGGACGCGCGGCTCGATGCCGTGCTCGCGGACAGCCCCGACCTCGTGGTGTGGCAGACCGGCAGCAACGATCCGCTGCAGGAGGTGCCGCTCGAACGGTTCGAGTTCCTGACCCGCGAAGGCCTCGCCCGGTTCGGGGCAGGCGGCCCGGACGGGACGCCCGATCTGGTGCTGGTGGACCCGCAATATTGCCGGATGCTGGAAGAATGTGCCGCGTTCCCGCCCTTCCTGGACGCCGTGCACCGGCTCGGCGAAGAAGGCGGGGTGCCGGTGTTCGACCGGTATCGGCGGATGCTGCAATGGAGCCTGCGCCCCGGCAGCGGCCGAGACGTCCTGTCCCCCGACGGCCTGCATATGGGCGACGAGGGCTACCGGCTGCTGGGCGAGGCCCTGGGGGACTGGCTGTTGCTCCGCGCCTGACCGGCTCGCGGTACCCGGCGCGGATGTCGGGGAACGCCCGGCCAGGTGCGTCCGGATCGATGGTGGCCCGTCGGCCCGAAAGCGGGCGGAGATGCGGGCCGGCGTCGTCGTGCCGCCCCGCCGCCGGGCTCGCGGCGAACCGCGCCGCCTCCATCCTGCCGCCTGCTCCGGCCCGGATCGGCGCGACCGATCGTCGCCGGCGGGATGTTTCCGGACCCGGCGGCGCGGGGCGGAGCGGCCCTTGCCGGGGTGTCCGGGGCGAGCGCATGGTTCCGCAAGCGCGCCCCGGCGTTCCCGCGCGCGGCGAGCGTGGCGCCCCCGGTCCGCTTCCGGACCTTCAGGCGCTCTCCCGAGTCTCCCACCCAATCCGTTGTTCGAGGATGATGTCGCTGTTCATGTCGTTCCTGCCGCCGACGCGCCCGACGCCTTCCGTGCCGGCGCGCTTCCTCCGGGCCGGACGGCGCGCCCGCGTTCTGCTGGCGGCGGGAACGCTGCTGTGGCCGGCGGCCCCCGCGATCCTGCCCGCGCCCGCGCTGGCGCGGCCGGCGCCGGACAGCTTCGCCGATCTCGCCGCCGCGCTGCTGCCGTCCGTGGTCAACATCTCCTCCACCGAGACCTTGCACGGCAACGCGCAGGGCGAGGAGGAGGACGATGACGGTCCGGACGACGATGCGCCGGATGGCGGCAGCGGGAACGGGGGCGCCGACAAGGACGGCAAGGGGCAGCCCGACCGGGGGGCGCCGGTGCCGTCCTTCCCGCCCGGCTCGCCGTTCGAGAAGTTCTTCCACGACTTCATGAACCGTCACGGCGGTTCCAGGGGCGGGGACGGAAACGGCGCCGCCGGTCCGGCCCGCAAGATGCAGAGCCTTGGATCGGGCTTCATCATCGATCCGTCCGGGCTGGTGGTCACCAACAACCACGTGATCAAGGGCGCCGACACCATCACCGTGACCCTCCAGGACAACACGGTGCTGAAGGCGAAGCTGGTCGGCCACGACGACAAGACCGACCTGGCGCTGCTCAAGGTGGAAGCCGGGCATCCGCTGGCCGCCGTGAGCTTCGGCGACAGCGACCGCATGCGGGTGGGCGACTGGGTGGTGGCGATCGGCAACCCGTTCGGGCTGTCGGGCACGGTGACGGCAGGCATCGTCTCGTCGCGCGGGCGCTCGCTCGACAGCGGTCCGTACGACGACTTCATCCAGACCGACGCGCCCATCAACCGCGGCAACTCGGGCGGTCCGCTGTTCGACATGGACGGGCACGTGATCGGCATCAACACCGCGATCTATTCGCCGTCCGGCGGGTCCATCGGCATCGGCTTCGCGATCCCGTCCAACGAGGCGAAGCCCGTGCTCGACCAGCTGCGGCAGTTCGGCAAGGCCCGCCGGGGCTGGATCGGCGTGCGCATCCAGGACGTCACGCCCGACATCGCCGACAGCCTCGGGCTCAAGCCGCCCAAGGGCGCGCTGGTCGCCGGGCTGGAACCGGACGGTCCGGCGGCGAAGGCCGGGCTGAAGACCGGCGACGTGATCCGCAAGGTGGACAACAAGGACGTGGATGGCCGCTCCCTGCCGCGGGTCGTGGGCGAGACCGCCGTGGGGCGTTCGGTGCCGCTCGATGTCTGGCGCGACAACAAGCCGCTGAGCCTGTCGGTGACGGTGCGCGATTTTCCCGAGGAGCAAGCGGCTCCGGCCAAGGCCGCCCGGGCGCCCGCCAGGCCGGCGCCCTCGACCGCGATGCCGCTCGCGGGGCTGGGCATGACCCTGGTGCCGCTGGACGATGCGGTGCGCGGCAAGTACGGCCTGCAGCCCGACCAGAAAGGTGTGGCCGTGTCCGACGTGGCGGCCGGCGGTGCCGCTTCCGATCGCGGCATCCATCCGGGCGACGTGATCCTGGAGGTGCAGCAGAGCGAGGTGTCGTCCCCGGCGGACGTCCGCAACCGGATCGAGGACGCGCGGCGGTTGAAGCGGCCATCAGTGGTGATGCTGGTGCAGAACGGCGACGGCATGCGCTGGGTGCCGCTGCCCGTCCAGGGCGCCGTGCAGAAGAACTAGCCGCCCGGCCGGTCGGCGCGCGGCCGCAGCCCGTCCCCGGGGGTGCGGGCCGCCCGCTTCCCGCCTTCATTTCCATCCAGCCTGCGCGACGCTATGGATTCCGCTTCCGCTTCCTCTTCGTCCCGCATCGCTCGCCTGCACGACTGGCTCGGCGGCTTCCGGTTGTCCAGCCTCGGGCCGGAGCTCCGGCAGACCACGCGCATTCTGGCGGCCGTGCTGGCGACGGAGATCGTGGCGCGCCTCCTGCGCCTCAACGAGCCGTACTGGGCCCTGATCACCGCGGTGATCGTGACGCAGGCGCGGATGGGGCAGACCCTCGAGGCCGGACGGGATCAGGTGGTGGGCACGCTGGTCGGCGCCGCCGCCGGGGCGGTGGCGATCTCCCTGTCGCTGCTGGGCTGGCCGCGCTGGCCGGTGTTCGCGGGGCTGCTGGTGCCGCTGGCCTTTCTGGCGGCCTTGAAGCCGAACCTGCGGCTGGCCGGCGTTACGCTCGTGGTGGTGTTCCTGTTTCCGGCCGCGGGCGGCCCGTTCAGCCGGCCGATCGACCGTGTGCTGGCGATCCTCACCGGGGCCGTGGTGCCGCTCGGCATGTCGTTCCTGGTGTTCCATTCCCGCGCGCGGCAGCTCGCCTTCCAGTGCGCGGGCGAACTGATCGGGACGCTGCAGGCGACGCGCAAGGAGATCCTGTCGCGCAGGGTTCCGGTCGCGGAGGTGGAAACCCTCAACGACCGCTCCTCGGACGCGCTGCGGGCGCTGATCGGGGCGGTGACGGAAGCCAGGCGGGAACAGTTCAGCGCGGTGGAGAAGACCGACCCGCTGCTGGTGCGGCTGGTGCCGATGCTGCGCCGGCTCCAGAGCGACATCCTGTTCGTGGCGCGCGCATTGGCCGATGATGGGGTGCATGCCCCCGTTCCCGGCCAGGATCCGATGTTCGAGCCGGTGTCAAACGCGCTGGCCGCGGTGCTGGACGCGGTCCGTACCGCGCTGGACGAGGAGGCACGTTCACGCCGACACCATTGGAGCGAGGCGGCGAGGCGGGCGGTGGAGCTGGAACGCGCCGTCGCGTTTCTCGGCGACCGCGCCGGGCCCCTGGCGCGCTTCACCCTGGAGATGCTGGCGCGCGACACGGCGGATTTGGCGGTCGCGCTGAAGCCGGAACGGCGGCACCGGCGCTAGCCGGGCGAAGCGCCCGGCTCGTCGTGCAAACGGGAAACCCGGACCGGGCCGGCGGGCCCGGCCGCCATCCTTAGAACAGGAACCCGAGCAGCGAGGCGATCAGGAGGCCGCCGCTGAGCATCAAGGGCAGAACCGGCGCGGGTTGACGGGCGACGGCCCTGGCAGTGCTCACGGAACGGCGCATCGATCGGCCTCTCGTCTTGTCGTGTTGCTTTGCGAACGTGGGGGTTCCGGAGCGGTTTCGCCAGTCCGGTTCCGCCCCGGTGACGGGTCGCACGCTGTTTTCCGGTGGCCGGGGGTGGCGGCCGGGCCGGGGAGGCTTGCAACCGCCGCGCTCCTGTCGCCTCCTTCGCGCTTGCAGGACGGGATACGGGACGATGCGGATGATGCGGATCGGAGCCACCACAATGACGGTGACGGAGCGGGCGGCGGATCGTCGCGCCGCCGGGCTGCTCGGGGCGATCGGACTCGCGGCGATGCTCGGGACGATGACGGGCCAGGGCGCGCTCGCCGCCGGCACGGCCAAGGATTTCGACGTGCACGGCAGCTTCGCGGGCGAGCACGGCGCCACCTCGCACCCGACCGGGGAGGTGACCGGGCATTACGACGCCCGCACGGACGCGCTGTCCTACAAGATCACCTTCGACGGGCTGAGCGGCCCGGTGAGCGCGGCGCATTTCCACGGGCCGGCGGGCCCGGGCAAGGATGCGGGCGTGCTCAAGCCGATCGACGGGCCGTACGACAGCCCTCTGTCGGGCAAGGTGACCCTGTCCGCGGCTCAGGCGAAGGCGCTGCGCAGGGGCGAGGTGTACGTGAACCTCCACACCGCCGCCCATCCCAACGGCGAGGCGAGGGCGCAGCTGGACGCCACGCCCTGACCGCTGCCCCGTCCGACGTCGCGTCCGACGTCGCGTCCCGCCGGGGAGGTTGCGGCCGGCCCGGCGCGGGTTCCCGGGTCAGCGCGGCGTAGGCGTCGGCATGTTGGCCGGCATCGCGGCGTTGGACGCTCCCGGTTGCGGCGCGGCGCTGGCCGCGCCCGGGGGCACGGTGCCGCTGCTGGCGGCGGCGTCGGTGCCCCCGGACTTGTAGCGCGCATCCGGATTGCCGCGGCTCCGCTGGTCCGGATGGGCATCCAGATAGGCGATGCAGGTGCGGACGATGGGCGCGCAATAGGCGTTCGGGGCGAAGGTCTGGTTCTTCTCGCCCGAATACAGCACCTGCGACACCCGGCCCCCGTCCACCCGGAAGGTGGCGTGGCAATAGCCTCCGTTCGACATGCCGAGGCCGCCCACGATGGGGATCGAATAGCTCATGGAGGAGCTGGAGGTGGCGTAGTAGGTCAGCACGTCGGTATCGCCGAACGTCGCGTGCTGGTCCGGCACGCCCAGGCAGGCTTCCAGATCCACCTCCTGCAGCCCCACCAGCCGTTTCTGCGCCCGGTCGGCGACCCGCGCGTCGTTCACGGCGCAGGCACCGAGCAACAAGGGCATCAGAACGAGGAAGGAACGGCAGCGGGCGGGCGGAACAAGCGGCAAATTCGATCTCCGGCAGGATGGATGCCGGTGAAACTGCCCCTTCGCCGCCGGGTTCGCCAGGGGCGCGCGGCTGTTCCGCCCCGCGCCGCCCCGCCCGTCGCTGTGCGGGCTCGCACGTCCGACCCCGGCCCGGCCGGCGTCTAGAACCGGAAGGCGAGGGACGACAGGTAGTAGGTCCCGTCCGAGCCGCCGGCCTTCTCCAGGGAGCGGGAGGTCATGAAACGGGCCAGATCGTGCGACCAGGTGAGATGCGGGGTGATGCGCCAGGCGAAGGTGCCCTGCGGCGCGGCGCCGATGAAGCCGCCGCTGAACCGCTGGCGGAAGCTGTAGATGCGGCTGGCGCCATAGACCGCCCCGCTCGCGTCCTCCCGCCAGAACAGGGGCGTCTTGAAGCGCAGCACCGTGTAGCGGCTGGGGGTGAACTCGAACGTGGGCGCGACCGACACCAGGTTGGAGGGTGCGATGTAGGTCGTGGTGTCGAGGTAGTTGGTGGACGGGTTGTAGGGCGCGACGTAGGTGTGCTCGCTGCCGCTGGTGCTGGAATAACCGCCGCCGGAATAGACATCGACCTGCAGCGCCACCAGCGGCCGGCCATAGACCTTGCTGAAGCGCCAGCCGGCGAAGCTGTTGACCGCCCAGGCATCCACCGTGCGGGTCCGGTCCGACCGGGCATAGCGGAACTCGCCGCCCTGATAGATCGCCCCCAGCGAGAACTCGATCGGCCCCGCCTTGCCCCAGAAGCGGTCGCCGACATTGTGCCGGATGGTGGAGCCGTTCTGCGTGCCGGCGGGCGTGGCGATCGCCGCCGGCGTGCCGCCGAACAGGTAGCCGATATAGAAGAAGTCGAGGAAGACGTGGGCCGGCCTGCCCAGGAAGTCGAAGTCCGGCGGCGCCCAGGAGCTGTAGGCGCCCCACAGCCGCGCGTTCCAGTTCTCGTTGTCGCGGAACATCTGCTGCGGCGTGGTGTTGGTCTGCACGAAGTCCCAGGCGTCGAGCCGGAACCGGTCCCACACCGCGTACGCACGGCCGCCGTTCCAGCTCAGCGGCACGTTGGGCGTTTCCCTGGCGAACAGCACGTAGTTCGGCGCGTCGAGGAACTGCTGGCGTCCCAGGATCACGCCGGTGCGTGCGCCGGCGACGCGGGCCTTGAACTCGCCGAAGATCTGCTGGAGATCGAGGCGCGTGCGATAGGACGCGTTGTAGCCGTAGCCGTTCCAGCCTGCGGCATCGCCGTTGATCAGTTCGGCATAGACGCGGAAATGGTTTCCGACATGCAGATCGGCCGCATACAGGTTGCGGAAGGTGAAGCGGCCGGAATCGTCCGGCTTCTGTTGTCCGAGGAAGGGTCGCGTTTCGAACCAGTTCCGCACGCGCGTTTCGCCGCTCAGCGTCAGATAGACGGTCTTGTCGTCGGTGAACGGGATGAACTTCAGCGCGTCGAACGGATCGACACGGTTGGCCGGGTCGCGCAGCGCGCGCCAATCCTCCGCCCACCGGGCCGTCCCGTAGCGCGCCACCGGACCGAAGCCGGCGGGCGATCCGTCGTCGCGATTGAACACCCCCCAGTTGCCGGTGTGGATGACGGTGGGCGCTTCGGCCTTGGTGGGGTTGTGCTGGGTCTGCGGCAGGTTGTTGATCTGCGGCAGCGCCTGCAGCGTCGGCGACACGAAGGAATGCGGGCCGGATTGCGGCGGGATCGCCCGCACCCGGAGGCTCTCCCCCGTCATGGCGGCGGACGGGCGGTCGCCGGCGGCCGGGAGCGAGGGCGCCCCCGCCGCCTTCGCGGGCGTCGCGGGTATGGTCTGGGCGAACGCGCCCGCGGCGGACATCGTGCACAGGATCGTGCTGCATGCATAAACCGCCGCGGAACGGGAGCGGAAAGGGCGCGGCATGGAAAACGTTTCTCCGGCGTGGCCTCTGCGGGCACTATTTCGGCACCTGCTGTCCCGCCCGAAAATGCGCAGGGTGACGCAGGCGCGTCTTTCGCACCTTACGCTTTGGTAATTTAGTAAAACAACGCAATAAATTTGTGGTATGTTTCGCCCCGGGCCCAGTGTGGCTTTCCTGCCATAGGCGCGGCGCGCGCGGTTGCCCGGCGTGGCCGATGCCGCGAAATTGCCACTCGGTCGTGGCGTTATGCCGTTCCACGGGCGGTTCCGCCGTTCAGCACTCCATGGGCGGGCCCGGAGCCGGTCGGCTCCGGTGGCCGCGGAGATGAGGATCTGTTTGTTGCTTCGACGTGACCTGCTGGGTGCCGGTGCCGGCGCTTCCCTTCTGGCCCTTGCCGGCCGCGCGGCGACGCGGGGCGCGCTTGCCGCCGACGCGCCGGCGGCCGCGGCGCCCGGGCCGTTCGACGAGAACACCGTGCGCCGGCTCGCGCAGGCGATGGCGAAGCGCCCCCACGCGGATCCCGACACGCGGCTGCCCCACGCCATCGACAACATGAGCTTCGACGATTACCGCTCCATCCGCTTCCGCAAGGAGACGGCGCTTTGGCGCGGCCAGGGGCTGGATTTCCAGGTGGAGTTCCTGCCGCGGGGCTTCCTGTACCGTCCGGTGATCGACATGTTCGAGGTCGAGAACGGGCAGGCGCAGCGGGTGGGCTACAACCCCGACCTGTTCACCTACGACAATCCCAGGCTGCGGGTGACGGACAATCTGGGCTTCGCGGGCTTCCGCATCCACGCGCCCATCAACCGCGCCGACTATTTCGACGAGGTGTGCGTGTTCCTGGGCGCCTCCTATTTCCGGGCGGTGGCCAAGGGGCAGCTGTATGGCCTGTCGGCGCGCGGCTTCGCCAACGGCACCGGCGACCCCAAGGGCGAGGAGTTCGCGCTGTTCCGCGCCTTCTGGCTCGAGAAGCCGCAGCCCGGCATGACGTCGATGGTGGTGCACGCGCTGCTGGATGGTCCCACCGTGACCGGGGCGTTCCGCTTCACCATCCGGCCGGGCGGCCTGTCCGGCACGGACGAGACGGTGTTCGATACCGAAAGCGTGCTGTATCCGCGCCGCGAGATCACCGGGGCCGGCATCGCGCCGCTCACCGGCATGTTCTATTTCGATGCGAACGACCGCCAGCACGTGGACGACGCCCGCGCCGCCGCGCACGACAGCGAAGGGCTGTCCATGTGGACCGGCAAGGGCGAGCAGCTCTGGCGTCCGCTGGTGAACCCGCTCGACCTGCAGTTCAGCGCGTTCGCCGACAACACCCCGCACGGCTTCGGGCTGATGCAGCGCAAGCGCTCGTTCCACGACTTCGAGGATCTGGCGCTGAACTACGAGAAGCGGCCGTCCTTGTGGATCGAGCCGATCGGCGACTGGGGCGAAGGGGCGGTGGACCTGGTGGAGCTGCCCACGCCCAACGAAGTCAACGACAACATCGTCGCGTTCTGGCGACCCAGGAACAAGCTCGTGGCCGGCGCGGAATACGCCTTCACGTACCGGATGCACTGGTGCTGGGACAATCCCTGGCCCACCAGGCTGGCGCGCATCGTGGACACCCGTCTCGGGGCCACGCTGGACGGCAAGGGCCGCTTCGTGATGATCGACTTCGCCGGCGACAGCGTGAAGGATCTTCCCCCCGACGCGAAGCTGCACGCGGAGCTCGGCACCAACACCGGCGACATCCGCAACGTGGTGGTGGTCCCCAATCCCGCCGAACGAAGCTGGCGCGTCACCTTCGAGTTCTATCCGGGCAGCGCCAGGATCGCGGAGCTGCACTGCACGCTCAACGACGAGAAGAACGCGCTGAGCGAGCAGTGGGTGTATCGTTGGACGCCGTGACGGGAAGCGAGGCCGCCGCGGTCGCTCCCGGCCTCGCGGGCGGTGCGCCCGCGTTGCCGCCGGAGACGCCGCTCGGCATGGGGGTGCAGGATCTGCGCGCGCCCCGGCAGCCGGTCCGGCGGCGTCCGCCGACCCGTCCCGCCATGCTGGCGCTGCGCCGGCTGTTCGTGGTGGGCGGTGCGGTGCTGATGACGCTGTATGGCGGCTACGAGATGTATTTCGTGTTGAACGGCAACGGGCCCAGCACGCTCGGCATCATGGTGCTGGCGCTGTTTCTTCTGTTGTTCGCCTGGATCGCGCTCGCCTTCACCTCGTCGCTCGGCGGCTTCATCTCGCTGCTGACGCGCGGCGGCCTCGGGCTTGGCATCCGGCGGGACGGTCCGCTGCCCGAGCTTTCCGGCCGCACCGCGCTGCTGATGCCCACCTACAACGAAAGCCCCGGACGGGTGATGGCGGGGCTGCTGGCCATCCACGAAAGTCTTTCCGCCACCGGGCGCATGGCGAATTTCGACATCTTCATCCTGTCCGACACCACCAACCCCGACGTGTGGCTGGAAGAAGAGGAAGCGTTCCTGCGGTTGCGGGCCGACGCCGGCGGGGGCGCCAACATCTTCTATCGCCGGCGGCCCAAGAACACCGAGCGGAAGGCCGGCAACGTCGCCGAATGGGTGCGGCGCTGGGGCGGCGCCTACGGGCAGATGGTGACGCTGGACGCCGACAGCGTGATGGACGGCGCGACCCTGGTGCGCATCGTGGCGGCGATGGAACGGCACCCCGAGGTCGGGCTGATCCAGACCCTGCCGGTGATCGTGGGCGGTTCCACGTTGTTCGCGCGCATGCAGCAGTTCGCCGGACGGGTGTACGGTCCGCTGATCGCGCACGGCATCGCGTGGTGGCACGGCTCGGAAGGCAATTATTGGGGCCACAACGCGGTGATCCGCACCGCGGCGTTCGCGGCCGAGGCGGGCCTGCCGGAGCTTCCCGGCCGCAAGCCGTTCGGCGGTCACATCCTGAGCCACGATTTCGTGGAAGCCGCCCTGATGCGGCGCGGCGGCTGGGCGATCCACATGGTGCCGGGCCTGCTGGGCTCCTACGAGGAATCCCCGCCATCGCTCACCGACATCGCCATCCGCGACCGGCGCTGGTGCCAGGGCAACCTCCAGCACGCCAAGGTGCTGCCGGCGCGCGGGCTGCACTGGGTGAGCCGGCTGCATCTGCTGATGGGCATCGGCTCCTACGTCACCTCGCCGTTGTGGCTCGCCTTCCTGCTGTGCGGCATCCTGATCTCGTTGCAGGCGCGCTTCGTGCGGCCGGAATATTTCGGCGCGACCAAGCTACTGTTTCCGCGCTGGCCGCAGGTCGATCCGGTGCTGGCGAAATGGGTGTTCATCGGCACCATGGCGGTGCTGCTGGCGCCGAAACTGCTGGCTTTCGTGGCGCTGCTGTTCAATGCGCCGGACCGGCGCGGTTCCGGCGGCGCGTTGCGCGCCTTCGCGTCCGTGCTGGTGGAAACGCTCCTGGGCGGGCTGGTGGCGCCGGTCGCCATGCTGATCCAGACCACGGGGGTGATCTCCATCCTGGCGGGGCGGGATTCCGGCTGGAACGCCCAGCGGCGGGACGACGGACGCATCCCGCTATCCGTGGTGTGGTCGGGCTACTGGCGCTACACGGCGTTCGGCCTCGTCCTCGCGGCGGCGGCGTTCGTGGTGTCGGTGGCGCTGTTCCTGTGGATGACGCCCGTGCTGGTGGGCCTGCTGCTGGCGGTGCCGCTGGTGGCGCTGACGTCCGACCGGGAGGCGGGGCTGGCCTTGCGCCGGTGGCACCTGCTGCTGATCCCCGAGGAGGCGGCGCCGCCGCCGGTGCTGTCGCGGGTCACCGCGCTGCGCCGAGAGGTGCGCGACATGGCGCCGGGCGACAGCCTGCGCCGGATGCTGGACACGCCGGCGCTGGTGGAAGCGCACCGGCGCATGCTGCCGCCGCCGCGCCGTCCGGGGCGCGATCCGATCGATCCGGCGCTGGTGCTCGGGCTGGCGCGTCTCGCCGAGGCACCCGACCTCGAGGCCGCGTTGCGCGCGCTCAGTCCGGGCGAGCGGGCGGCCGTGCTGGGATCGGAGGCCGGGCTCGACCGGCTGCTGGCGTTGCGCGGGGCGTCGGCCTGAGGGTCGGCCGCGTTCCGCAATCGTCCGCTCATTCGTTGGTCTCGCCGGTGTCGTCGTCCGAAGCGCCGACGGGCTTCGATTCCGAAGACCCTTCCTGCCGAAGAAAGATGCTGAGCACGAGGTAAAGGCCCATCGCCGAGAATTCGGCCTCCCAGCACTGGAACACCGAGAACCAGAAGGCGGCGGATACGGCATAGGCCTGCCGCCCGATCGGCGGCAGATGCTGGAGCGCCTGATCCTCGTTGTACTTCATGGCGCCGAACACGAGATGCAGCGCGAAGCTCAGGACGAAGATCGCGAAGAAGGCGAGCGACAGCGAGTTGGCGTAGATCCAGCGCGTCACCGATGGACGCGCCCCGAACTTCCAGTGCACGCGGCGATGTGCGGAGGCGTCCTCCTTGCGCGAATGGGCCGCCCCCTTCTGCCGCAGCACCGAGCCGAACGACACCAGCACCGCCAGCTGCAGGATCGCCGCCTGCCAGTTGCTGAAGATGCCGTCGAGGAAGTTTCCGGTGGACAGATAGGCGCCGAGGCCGAGGCGCTGCATGTGCGCGGCGCCGAGCGACTGGTCGTAGGCCCGCCATCCCGTCCATCCCTGACCGAGCACGCACAGCCCGAACAACCCGAGAAGGGCGACGGACATGCCGTTGTCGGCCAGCCAGGATCTGTTTCGCGGTCCGGACACTCCGGGGTCGCCTTTCGGTTGGTGGGTGATGTTTTCCGGCGTCGGCCGCCCGCGGAGCCCGAAGGATGCAGGGGTCGGCCCTACAGCCCGAGCGCGGTCAGGCCGGGATGGTCGGCCGGGCGCGGACCGGGGCGCTGCCAGCGGAACAGCCGGTCGCTCTCGGCGATCGCCACGTCGTTGATGCTGGCATGGCGTTCGCGCATCAGCCCGTCGGCATCGAACAGCCAGTTCTCGTTGCCGTGGGAGCGGAACCATCGTCCCGCCGCGTCGTGCCACTCGTAGCAGAAGCGCACGGCGATGCGGTCCGGCCCATGGGTCCACAGCTCCTTGATCAGCCGGTATTCGCGTTCCCGCTCCCACTTGGCGCGCAGGAAGGCGACGATGGCCGGGCGTCCGCTGAAGAACAGGTCGCGGTTCCGCCAGCGGCTGCCCACGCTGTAGGCCAGCGACACCTTTTCCGGATCGCACCCGTTCCAGCCATCTTCCGCCGCGCGGACCTTGGCGGTCGCGGCCTGCTCGTCGAACGGCGGCACCGGCGGGCGGATGGCGGACATGGGAGATGCTCCTCGGCGGAAACGCTAGCCGGACGCTTTCCGGAGGTGGCGTCAAGCCTGGGCCAACCGGGGCCGGCCTGCGCCGGGCTCTTCGGGTGGGGCCGGAGGAAGCGGGCCGTCCCCGACCCCGCCGTCGCCTCCCCCGGGGGCGGCGGCGAGGGGAACCCCGTCCGGGGTCAGTCGCGGAACGCGGCGGCCTCGTAGCCCTGCGCGAACAGCAGCGCGCGCAGCGACCCGTGCACCACGCGGTTGCGCACGGCGTTCGCCACCACCGGCTTGGGGTGGAAGGCGATGCCCATTCCCGCCACGCCCAGCATCGCCAGATCGTTGGCGCCATCGCCCACCGCGATCGCGTCGCCGGCCGCGAGCCCGTGCGCCGCCGCCAGCCGAAGCAGCGTGTCGCGCTTGGCATCGCGCCCGAGGATCGGCTCGCCCACCGTGCCGTCCAGCCGTTCGTCGGCGCCGATGCCGAGACGATTGGCGTGGTGTTCGTGGAAGCCGACGCGTTCCGCCACCCGTCCGGTGAACCAGGTGAAGCCTCCGGACACCAGGGCGGTGTGTGCCCCGTGCGCGCGCATGGTGGCGACCAGGGTGCGCGCGCCGGCACTGTCCTGCGTGTGGCGCCAGACCGCTTCCAGGGTGTCCGCGGGCAGGCCGCGCAGCAGGGCCACCCGTTCCCGCAGGGCCGGGGCGAAATCGAGCTCGCCGTTCATGGAGCGGCGGGTGATCGCGGTCACCGCTTCGCCGACGCCGCCCAGCGTGCGATCGGCCAGCACCGCGAGATCGTCCAGGGTTTCGGTGCGGACGATGGTGCTGTCCATGTCCGCCACCAGCAGCCGCTTGCGCCGGTTGGCCGTCGGCACCAGCAGCGCGTCCACCGCGTCGGGGCCGATGACGTCGCGCACGTCCGAGAGCAGCGCGTCCGGATCCTCCGGCGCGCAGGAAAGCTCCACCGCCTCCCCGGACGACAGCCAGCGCGGCTCGCCGCCGCCGGCCAGGAGCCGCGACCGCTGCACGAGATCGTCGCGCAACCGGTTCTGGCCGGGTTCGGCCACCAGCACGAGAACCGAGGGCTGCGGCAACGGACACTCCTTGCGGAAACGGGAACGCCGGCCGGTGGGGCCGCGCCGTTCCCGACTTGGCAGGCGGCGTTCCCGCGCGCAAGCGGGCGGCCGGTGGTACGGTGCCGGTGCGGGATTCCGGCATCGCCGCGGAACCGGTCCGGGATGCGTCCGGCGGAGCCGCATGACGCTCCGGTGCGCGCGGGAAGCGGGCCGCGTGACCCGCCCGCCGAGCGGCCTGTGGCGACGTCACAGGTAACGAGGCGGACGGATCGTCTCCGACCGCACCGGGCCGGCCGGATCGGCTCGTGCGTCCGAACTATGCCGCTCCGGGGCGAGCGTTCCCGGGGACGGAACGACTTGTTCCGCTACGCTCCGCCGGGCCTGCGGGCCAGCCTGTGCGGGAGTCGCAGCGCCGCCAGCAGCATCAGGGCATGCGGGATGCAGAGCAGTGTGAACGCTTCCCCGAAGGCGACCGATGTGCCGGCATCCCCCGGCGCCGCCGCCACCCGCCAGGCGAGGAAGCTGGCGCAGATCGTGGACAGGACCGGGCCGCCAAGGCGCTGGCCGATGTTGAGCGCCGTGGCCGCCATCGGCAGGTCGTGCTTCGGCACGGCGGCATAGGCGGCGGAGCTGCCGGGTATCCCGATCGCGCCGCTGCCCGCTCCGCGAAGAAACAGCGCCACGGCCAGGATCGCGGGCTGGAGCCCCGTCCAGCCCAGCAGCACCAGCGGCAGCGTCGCCAGCAGCGACAGGGCGGCGCCTCCCACCGCCACCCGGCGGATGCCGAAACGATCGGTGAGCCTGCCCATCAGCGGGAAGGCGGACATCGCCCCGAGCCCGAGCGGCATCAACAGCCAGCCCGCCTCGGCGGGGGATGCCCCGCCGCGCTGGATCAGAAACGCCGGCACCAGCATCTGCCCGGCGAAGGACACGCCGTTCATCAGAAACAGCACGATCATCGCTGCGGAGAAATCCGGGAGTCTCAGCAGCCCGGGATCGATCAATGCCGTGCGTCCCTTCCGCCGGGCTCGCCACCAGAACAGAACGAAGGCGGCGAGAGCCGCGACCAGCATCGGCGCGCCATAGGCCTGGCGAAGATGGTCGATCCCGAACAGAAACAGCACCAGTCCCGGCGACAGCAGCACCAGCCCCGCCAGGTCGAGCGACCGGGGCCGCGCGTCGGCGCGGTCGTCCGGCAGCAGAAAGAAGGCCAGCCCGAACGCCAGCACCCCGACCGGCAGGTTGAGCAGGAACAGCCAGCGCCACGACGCGACATGCAGGATCGCGCCGGCCACCACCGGACCCAGAAGGGGCGCCAGGAGGATCGGGATCGTCACCAGGCTCGCGACGCGCGGCATCTGGGAGCCGGCGGCGCGGGCGACGATCAGCTGCGCCATCGGGGCCAGGAGGCCGCCGCACATGCCCTGCATCAGGCGAAAGGCGATCAGGGACGGTGCGGACCAAGCCAGCCCGCACAGCACGGACGCCACCGTGAAGGCGCCGAAACAGCCGAGATACACCCGGCGCACGCCGTGGCGCCCCACCAGCCAGCCGTTCAACGGCAGCAGCAGTGCGAGCGCCAGCAGATAGCCGCTCATCGTCCATTGCACGGTGGAGAACGGAGCCCGCAGGGCGTGCGACAGGCTCGACAGCGAGACGTTGACCACCGTGGCGTCGAGCTGCGCCATGAAGGAGCCGATGGTGGCGACCGCCATCACCTTCCAGATGCCGCGCGGAAGGGGGGTGCGCTCCGCGGCCGGGGGAGGACCGCTCATGGACGATCGAGAAGACGCAGGATATCGGCGGTGGTGCCGCACTCGCCCAGTGCCGGGAAGATGCGCTCGACGCTGTGGCGGTGCGCATCCTCGTGACGGTCGGTCATGGCATCGGTGGCCAGCGCCACGTTGAAGCCCAGCTCGTGGGCCTGGCGGGCCGTGGATTCGACGCCGATGCTGGTGGCGATGCCGGCGATCACCAGCTGGGTGGCGCCGAGGGCCCGCAGCCTGTTCTCCAGCCCGGTGCCGGTGAACGCCCCCCAGCTCCGCTTGACGGCCACCGCACCGTCCGCGCGCGCCGCGATCTCCGGCACCAGCTCGAACCATTCCGGCGGCAGCTGTTCCAACGGCATGCGGTGTTCGGGGCGCCCGGGCGGCAGACCCACGACCTGTACCGGGATCACCGGCAGGCAGCGCCGGCGGAAACCATCCGCGAGAACCGTGGCGGCGGCGACGATCTCGGCGCCGGGGCGCGCGAGCGGCTGGGTCACGATGCCCTGCTGCAGGTCGATGAGCAGCAATGCGGGGACCGGGTCGAGAACGGTGATCGTCAAGGGCGTGACTCCGGAGCCATTGGAGGAACTTCTGCCGGAAGAAGAAGCGGTTCCCGATCGCCTCACGCGGCGACCAGGCGCCGGAGCAACCGGACGGCCTCGCCCAGCTGTTGCTGTTCGGCGGCCGAGAGTTCGGCCTTCACCGCGCGGAGCAGCCAGTCCCGCCGGGCGGACCGGGCTTCTGCCGCCCACCGCCGCCACGTGTCGGTCAGCGACACGACGATCTGGCGCCGGTCGAGCGGGTCGGGGGCGAGGCTGACATAGCCGGCGGCCCGCAGCGCCGACACGATCGCGCCCATCGATTGCGGGCGCATCGCTTCGGCCCGGGCCAGGGCGCTGCCCGTGGCGGGGCCGTCGCGCTCGAGCCGCAGCAGCACGGATTTCTGCGCGGTGGTCAGGTCGCTGGCCGTCGCCTGTTCCCGCAGGCGGCGGTTGAGAGCGCTGATCGCCGCTCTCAGCTCGTCCGTGAGCAGAAGCGCGGGATCGGCGACGGGCGGATCGGCAGCCATGCGACATCCTGCCACGAATGAAGTCCAACTGTGAAGGTAGACTTCATACTGGGCGAGGTTTGGGGCTCGGAAGCCCTCCCGGGGCGGCGTCCGCTTGCGCGGCACGGCATCCGCTCGCATGGGAGGGGCGACCGACAGGGGGTTAGCGACGGTGGCAGAGGCGATCCAGGGGCGGCAGGACGGCCTCCCGCCGGCCTTGATCGTGTGCGGCCCGACCTGCTCGGGGAAATCGGCGCTGGCCTTCCGTCTGGCCGAACGACATCGCGGCACGGTGATCAACGCCGATTCCATGCAGGTTTATCGCGACCTGCGCGTGCTCACCGCCCGCCCGACACCGGACGAGGAACGCCGGGTGCCGCACAGGCTCTACGGCGTGCGCGACGCGGCATCCGCGGGCAACGCCGCGTGGTGGCGGGGGCAGGCGGTGGACGCGCTGCGCGAAGCCTGGACCGCGGGCCGCCTGCCGATCCTGTGCGGTGGTACGGGGATGTATCTGTCGGCGCTGCTGCACGGTCTCGCTCCGGTGCCGGACCCGGGGGAGGCGGCGCGCGCGGAAGCGCGCGATCTGCTGGAGCGCGAGGGCCCGGGGGCGCTGCATGAGAGGCTCGCGGCCGTGGATCCCGCCACCGCCGCGACCCTGCGTCCGACGGACGGGCAGCGGCTGGCCCGGGCGTGGGAGGTGTGGCGAGGCACCGGCCGGGGCCTGGCGGCGTGGCACGGGGAGGAGCCGGCGCCGCCGGTCGCGATGCGCGCGGTGGTGATCCGGCTCGATCCGTCGCGCGACGTGCTCCGGCGGGCGCTGGCCGACCGTTTCGCCGCCATGATGGCGGAAGGCGCGCTGGACGAGGTGCGCGCACTGCTGGCGCGGCGGCTGCCGCCGGAGCTGCCGGCGATGCGGGCGCACGGCGTGCCGGAGCTGGCGGCATTGCTGCGCGGGGAGCTGCCTCGGGCGGAAGCCGAGCGCCGGGCGGTGGCGGCGCAGAACCGCTACATCAAGCGGCAAAGCACGTGGTTCCGGCACCAGTTCCTGCTTCCGGCCGAGCAGACGATCGTCCTGCCATGCCGCATGGCTGATATGACGCAACAAATGGAAAGCGATCTGGCTTCCACGATGTCGTTTGTTATTGAGACCGTTGACGACGGCGGTGGGCCGGCCTAGACAGCCCCCCTCGCCACGCAACCGGCATTCCCTGCCGGCGCTGCGGAACATGGACCATTTCCCGTCCGGCATCCGTTTCCGGAGGAGACACATGAACGCCACCCTGGACCCGAAGACCATCTCCCCGGGAGCGCAGCCCGACGCGGCCGACGTTCGCACCGGCGCCGAGGTGCTGCTTCGCGTGCTCCGGGAACAGGACGTGGAGGTGGTGTTCGGCTATCCGGGCGGCGCGGTGTTGCCGATCTACGACGCGCTGTTCAAGCAGAACTCGATCCGCCACATCCTGGTGCGTCACGAGCAGGCGGCGGTGCACGCGGCGGAAGGCTACGCCCGCTCCACCGGCAAAACGGGCGTGGTGCTGGTGACCTCCGGGCCCGGCGCCACCAACGCCGTCACCGGGCTGGTGGACGCGCTGATGGATTCCATCCCGCTGATCTGCCTGTCGGGTCAGGTGCCGACGCACCTGATCGGCAACGACGCCTTCCAGGAAGCCGACACCACCGGCATCACCCGGCCGGCCACCAAGCACAACTATCTGGTGAAGCGGCCCGGCGACCTATCCCGGGTGCTGCACGAGGCGTTCTACGTGGCGCGCTCCGGCCGCCCGGGGCCGGTGCTGGTGGACCTGCCCAAGGACATCATGGTGGGGCCGGCGCCTTATCATCCGGCCTCCGGCGCGCCGCACCGCTCCTATCGGCCGGTGTCGGAGCCGGCGCCCGACGCGATCGCGCAGGCGGTGGAAGCCATGCGCCAGGCGAAGCGGCCGCTGTTCTATACCGGCGGCGGCGTCATCAATGCCGGGCCGGAAGCCTCCGAGGCGCTGCGCCGGCTGGTGCGGATGACCGGCTTTCCCTGCACTTCCACCCTGATGGGGTTGGGCGCCTATCCCACCACCGACCGGCAGTTCCTGGGCATGCTCGGCATGCACGGCACGTACGAAGCCAATCTCGCCACCCATGGCTGCGACCTGCTGATCAACATCGGCGCGCGCTTCGACGACCGCGTCACCGGCCGGCTGGACGCGTTCTCGCCGCACTCGACCAAGATCCACGTCGATATCGACCCGTCCTCGATCAACAAGATCGTCCGGGTGGACATGCCGATCGTGGGCGATGCGGGCCGTGCGCTGCAGATGATGATCGCCGCGTGGGAAGGCACCGCCTCGGCCGATCCGGTGGCGATCGCCGCCTGGTGGAAGCAGATCGACGCCTGGCGCGGCATCGACAGCCTGCGCTTCCGCCAGGATCCGTCGCCGGACGCGGTGATCAAGCCGCAGCACGCCATCCGCCGCCTGTACGAGTTGGCGCGCGAGACCGGCCGCGACTGCTTCGTCACCACCGAGGTGGGCCAGCACCAGATGTGGGCGGCCCAGCATTTCCAGTACGAGGAGCCCAACCGCTGGATGACCTCGGGCGGTCTCGGCACTATGGGCTATGGGCTGCCGGCGGCGGTGGGCGTGCAGGTCGGCAACCCCGACGGGCTGGTGATCGACATTGCCGGCGAGGCGTCCACCCTGATGAACATCCAGGAGCTGGGCACCATCTGCCAGTACCGGCTGCCGGTGAAGCTGTTCATCCTGAACAACCGCTACATGGGCATGGTGCGGCAATGGCAGGAGCTGCTGCACGGCTCGCGCTATTCCGAAAGCTATAGCGAGGCGCTGCCGGATTTCGTGAAGCTGGCCGAAGCGTTCCACGGCACCGGCATGCGCGCGACGACGCTCGGCGAGCTGGACGACGTGATCCGCCGCATGCTGGCGCATGACGGCCCGGTGGTGGCCGACATCTGCGTGGACGAGACCGAGAACTGCTTCCCGATGATCCCGTCGGGCGCCGCGCACAACGAGATGATCCTGGGGCCGGAACAGAACGAGCAGGCCGGGCGGATCACCGACGAGGGGCTGATGCTGGTGTGAATCCGCCGGCGGGCGCCGCTCGCCCGCCGCGCTCCCGACCGCCCGTTCGTTCCCGTCTCGCTCAGGATCCTCCGCCCATGGCCCCCGTCGAAGAGGCCCCCATCACCGCCGTCATCTCCGTGCTGGTGGAGAACGAGTCCGGCGTGCTCGCCCGCGTCATCGGCCTGTTCTCCGGCCGCGGCTACAACATCGAGAGCCTCACCGTGGCGCCGGTGGACGAGGCGCGCACCCGTTCGCGCATCAACATCGTCACCACCGGCACCTCCATGGTGATCGAGCAGATCAAGGCGCTGCTCTACCGCCTGGTGCCGGTGCACCGCGTGTCCGACCTCACCGCGCTGGGGCCGCATCTGGCGCGCGAGATGGCGCTGGTGAAGGTGGTGTCGTCGGGCGAGCTGCGCACGGAAGCGTTGCGCATCTCCGACGCCTTCCGCGCCCGCGCGGTGGACACCACGGTCGGCTCGTTCGTGTTCGAGCTGACCGGCGCGCCCGAGAAGATCGACAGCTTCATCGACCTGATGCGCCCGCTGGGGCTGGTCGAGGTGTCCCGCACCGGCATCGCCGCGATCATCCGCGGTCCCCGGACCATCTGAAACCCCCAACCGCCATCGCCAAGGAGCCCGCGAGAACCATGCGCGTTTATTACGACACCGACGCCGACGTGAACCTGATCAAGAACCGCAAGGTCGCGATCATCGGCTATGGCAGCCAGGGCCACGCGCACGCCAACAACCTCAAGGACAGCGGCGTCGCGGAGCTGGCCATCGGGCTGCGTCCCGGCTCGACGGCCATCGCCAAGGCCGAGGCCGCCGGCCTGCGCGTGATGAGCCCGGACGAGGCGGCGGCGTGGGCCGACGTGGTGATGGTGCTGACCCCCGACGAGGGCCAGGGCGAACTCTATGCCGAACACCTGCACAAGAACCTCAAGCAGGGTGCGGCGCTGTGCTTCGCGCACGGCCTCGCGATCCATTTCCGCGTCATCGAGCCCCGCCCCGATCTCGACGTGTTCATGATCGCGCCGAAGGGCCCCGGCCACACCGTGCGCTCCGAGTACCAGCGCGGCGGCGGCGTGCCCTGTCTCGTGGCCGTGGCGCAGGACGCGTCGGGCAACGCGCAGGAGATCGCGCTCAGCTACGCCTCGGCGATCGGCGGCGGACGCGCCGGCATCATCGAGACCACGTTCAAGGAGGAATGCGAGACCGACCTGTTCGGCGAGCAGGCGGTGCTGTGCGGTGGCCTGGTGGAGCTGATCCGCGCGGGCTTCGAAACGCTGGTGGAAGCCGGCTATGCGCCCGAGATGGCGTATTTCGAGTGCCTGCACGAGGTGAAGCTGATCGTCGACCTGATCTACGAGGGCGGCATCGCCAACATGAACTACTCGATCTCCAACACCGCGGAATACGGCGAGTACGTCACCGGTCCGCGCATCATCACGCCGGAAACCAAGGCCGAGATGAAACGCGTGCTGACCGACATCCAGAGCGGCACCTTCACCCGCAACTGGCTGCTGGAGAACAAGGTCGGCCAGGTCGGCTTCAAGGCCACCCGTGCCCGCGTCAACGACCACCAGATCGAGCAGGTCGGCGAGAAGCTGCGCGCGATGATGCCCTGGATCGGCAAGAACCGGCTGGTGGACAAGTCTCGCAACTGATCCTGCGACCGTCCTGACGGGCTTTCCGGCCAAGCCCGGAACGAGGCCGTCCGATGGTGGCGGTGCCGCGGCGAACCCTCGCCGTGGCACCGTCGTTCCGGAAAGCCATCAGGCTTTCCGGGAGGACGCCACCATGACCAAGTCGGCCGATGCCGAGAAGGATCACGACCAGATCGCGAGGGATTTTCGCGAGGCGGTGAACATGACCCCCGCCGCGCTGGAAAAATGGCTCGACAGCGAAGAGTCGAAATCGGTCGGCTTTGTGGATGGCGACAACAAGAAGAACAGCGGCGGCAAGGAGTCCGTCGGACATAAATCAGGCCATCGCATCGTGGAGATCCGCCGCAAGAAGGCGGCCGACCTCACCGACGACGACTACGCCCACATGAAGAAGGTCGTCGGCTACGTCCACCGGCACCTGGCGCAGAAGCCCAAGGGCTCCGACGATATCGAGCATTCCCGCTGGCGCTTCTCCCTGATGAACTGGGGCCACGACCCGTTGAAGAAGCACTGATCCCGCGATCGGGGCCCCTCCCGCGCCGGCTCCGCCGTCGTGCGACGAGCAGGTTCCCCGGCGGGCGGGAGGGGCGGGTCGCGGTCCGGCCGGCTTTCGGATCAGGCCGGCTCCGCGCGGTCCGGCAACGCATCCGGCCGTCGCCCCACGCCCCGCAGCCTGAGCGCGTTGCCCAGCACGAACAGGCTCGACAGCGCCATGGCGGCGGCCGACAGCATCGGCGACAGCGCGATGCCGAACGCCGGGCGGAGTGCGCCCGCCGCCACCGGGATCAGCAGCACGTTGTAGCCGAACGCCCAGAACAGGTTCTGGCGGATGTTGCGCATCGTCGCGCGCGACAGGGCGGCCGCCACCGGCAGCAGCCGCAGGTCGGGCGTCATCAGCACCACCGACGCGCTGTCCATCGCCACGTCCGTGCCGCTGCCCAGCGCGATGCCCACGTCGGCCTCGGCCAACGCCGGTGCGTCGTTGATGCCGTCGCCCACGAACGCGACGAGGCCGCCATGCTCGCGGCGCAGCGCCGCCACCGCCGCCGCCTTGTTCGTCGGCATCACCTCCGCGCGCACGTCGCCGATGCCGAGCGAGCGGCCGAGCCTGTCGGCGGCTTCGCGCCGGTCGCCCGAGATCATCGCCAGCCGCACGCCGCGGTCGCGCAGGATCCGCAGCGCCGGGGCGGCGCCGGGTCGCACCCGGTCCACCACGGAGAACGACCCGGCCGCGCGTCCATCCATCGACACCAGGATCGGGCTGTCGCCATTCGCCAGCGCCTCCGCCACGACCGCGGACAACGGCGCGACATCCACGCCGCGGCTTTCGAGCCATTCCGCGGTGCCCGCCAGCATCGCATGACCGTCCACCACGCCGGCCACCCCGAGGCCGGGCACCGCCTCGAAGCCGGTCACCTCGTGCGCCGCGTCGAGCCCCTGTGCTGCGAGCTCGGCCAGCACGGCCCGGGCCACCGGATGTTCCGAGAAGCGCTCCAGCGCGCCCAGCCGCGACAACAGGACGGCGCCCTCCGTGCCCGGCACGACATCCAGCCGCCTTAGCGCCGGCCGGCCTTCGGTCAGGGTGCCGGTCTTGTCGAACGCTGCCGTCCGGGCCGTGCCCAGGCGCTGCAGCGCGTCGCCATCGCGGAACAGGATGCCGAGTTCCGCCGCGCGCCCGGTGCCCACCAGCACCGCCACCGGCGTCGCCAGCCCCATGGCGCACGGACAGGCGACGATCAGCACGGCAACGGCCGCCGACAGCGCCGTTCCGGTTCCGCTTCCCGCCCACAGCCATCCGGCCAGCGTCAGCAGCGCCAGAGCCAGCACGGTCGGCACGAACCAGCCGGTGATCCGGTCCACCACCGCCTGCACCGGCAGCTTGCTGTTCTGAGCCTGTTCCACCGTGCGCACGATCTGCGCGAGCGTGGTGTCGGCGCCGACGCGGGTGGCGCGGAACAGGAAGCCGCCGGCGGATCCGTTGACCGTGCCCCCCACCACCGCGTCGCCCGGGCGGCGGCGCACCGGCACAGGCTCGCCCGTGACCATGGACTGGTCCACCCACCCTTCGCCGGCCACCACCTCGCCATCGGCCGGCAGCCGCTCTCCCGGCCGTACTCGCACCAGGTCGCCGACCCGCAGCGCGTCCACCGGCACCGTTTCCGCGCGCCCGCTCCGCTCCACCAGGGCGGTGGCGGGACGCAGGCCCGCGAGCCGGCGGATGGCGGTGCCGGTCTGGCCCCGGGCGCGCGCTTCCATCAGCCGCCCGGCCAGCACCAGCGTCACCACCACGCTGGCGGCCTCGAAATAGGTGCCGGGCACCGGAGCGCCGGCGATCAGCGCGCGGGCCAGCACGGCGAGGGAGAACCCCCAGGCGCTGCCGGCGCCCAGCGAGACCAGCGCGTTCATGTCCGGCGTTCCGCGCAGCAGGCCGGGAATGCCGAGCCGTAGGAAACGTGCTCCGGGCCCGAACAGCACCAGCCCGGACAGCACCAGCTGCGCCACCGCCGATCCCGCAGCGATGCCGCCGTTCCGCCCTCCCGGCACCATGGGCAGCAGCATCGCCAGCGCCGCCACCGGGACCGTCAGCGCCGCCGCGACGGCGAGGTCGCGGCGCAGCCCGCGCAACGCGGCGGTCTCGTCGCGGGTCACGGCCGCCGCATCGCGCACCGGATGCAGCACGAAGCCCGCCCCGGTCACGGACACGGCGATCCGTTCCCGCCAGGCCGGATCGGAGGCCATCCCGGGCGGCGGCGTCGCCGTGCCGCGTCCGGTGGCGAGGTTCACCACCACGCCGTCCACGCCTTCCACCCGCGCGATGGCCTTTTCCACCCGGCGCACGCAGGCGGCGCAATGCATGCCCTCGATATCGAACTCGAACGGAACGGTTTGCTGGTTCATGGCGATCGATGCAGATGCTGGAAGCCGGCGCCGAACGACGCCGCGCACGAGACGTTGGCATCAAACGGCCGGGGTCAATGCGATCCCCGATCATGCCCCCCACCCCGAAGCGGAAAATCCTGTCCGATGAAACTGAGCGTTCCCGACATGAGCTGCGAACATTGTGCCACCGCGGTGCGCAACGCGATCCGGAGCGTGGACCCGGACGCGGATGCCAGCGTCGATCTGGGCGGCAAGACGGTGAGCGTTCGCACGGTCGCGGCGGAAGCCGACATCCTGTCGGCCGTTCACGACGCGGGTTACGAGGAAGCCCGCATCGCCTGAGCGCCGCCGGTCGCGGCCTCCCTGTCGCGCTCGGAGGATCGTCGCGGCGAGGAACGGCGGTTGGGTGCGCGCGGCACAGGCTGGCGGACTGGCAGGCCGTTCCTCGGTCGATACCGCCCCCGGTCGTCGGCACCGAGCGGCGGCGAACGTTGCGGGGAGGGACGGGCCTGGTCCCCGCGCTCCGCGAGAGATCGGGACGTTTGGCGGCACAGATCGATCGCCTGCCCTGCGGGAACACCCATGCCGTCCGCGCATCGCCCTGTTCGGCGCCCTGGCTGCGGTCCGATCCAGGGATCGACAGCTAAGGCGATGCGCTACCGGAGGGGCGCCGGTGGAGCGGGATACAATCGGATCGCCGGTGGGAGAGCCGTCGGCAGATCCGATGTTGCGACCGGTCGCGCAAGCCGCGCGAGGTGCGGCAGGGCGTGACCCCAAGCGTCGGGCAGGGGCTCTCTAGGGGATAGCGAATGAGTTAGCTGGGAACCGCCCACGCTATCATCAGGTTCCGGAAGGAAGCGGGAGGCAGCGATCGTCCGCCGGTCCGATTTCTCCGCCGACCCCTCTCTCGATGATGGGCTTTGGTCGCGCGCTCCTGGGCATAATCCCAGTCGGATGCCGGCAGGAAAAGCCGAGAAACCGGCTCATTTCGTGATCCGGTTCCGCGACGTTCGGCCCCCGTCGCGGGCAGAAGGGCGCCGGATCGAATGGGACGCCGCCCGTACCGACGCGCGTGTCCGGGCGGTCGTGCCGGACGCGATCTCCGGACCACCACCCCGGCAGGGATGGCGGAACCGAACGAGTTCCTCAGTCGCCCACGCCGGCGGGAGCCTGGTCGACCAGGGCGGCGGTATGCATGGGGCGGGGGATCATGTGCCAGAAGCGACGGGAGTCGCCGGTGGGGGTCTCGCTGCCGGCGGTCTCGGGAACGATGGCGAACCCCGCACGCCGCAGGGCACGGATGGAGCGGAGATCGAGTCCGGGAACCGCGAGGCGGATGGTGGCGAGTTCCTCGGGAGTATAACCGGCGTGCATCTGCATCACGTGTGTTCCTGAATGTCGGCAGCTTGGGCTGCCTTGTTGACCTGCTTCCTACCCGTCGGGATCGCGCCGATGTCGATGGAACACCGTTAACCGGGCGATAACCCTGACGCTGACAAGAATTGAAGTCCCCCTTGCCGGCGTCAAGGCGTCAACACGCGCTGGACTCATGCGTTTCCCGCACCCTGGCTTTTCCCTCACGTCATTGGCGGCTAGGGGGATCATCCCCCCGCATGGAGGCCGTGATGGACAACGTGGAGATGGCGCAGGACAGCCTGGAGAAGGCGCACGGGCATGGTGGGCACGCTCATGGCGGCGGGCCGCACACAGCACCGCTGTCCACCCGCCTCGCCGCCGTGCTGGTGGCGATGCTGGCCGCCGCCGCCGTGGTGGTGGAGATGAGCGGCAACGACACCCAGACCGCCTATCTCGCCCACGACGTGGGGGCCAGCGACCTGTGGGGACAATATCAGGGCAAGTCGGTGCGCCATGCGGTGATGGAGCAGTCGGCGGTGCTGCTCGCCCTGCAGGGGGGCGGCGCGGCGCAAACGGCGGCCGCGGCCGCGAAACGGGACGCGGCGCGGCTCGCGGACGATCCGGGCGGCGACGGCATGAAGCAGCTGGCCGGCCGGGCGCATACGGAAGAACAGGCGCGCGACCAGGCGTTGCATCTTCACGAGGGATACGAGCGCTCCGTGCGCTGCCTGCAGATCGCCATCGTGCTGGTGGGGTTGTTCATGGTGACGCGGCAGTTCTGGCTGCTGGGCGGCGGCGCCCTGCTGGGGGGCGGCGCGACGGCCTATGCGGTTCTGGTGGCGCTGCGGCTGGTGGGCGGCTGAGCCCGGGCGACGTCGCCGCCGGGCGCACGCCATGCCGTCTGCCCCCAAAGCCGTGTCCCGCACACCGGCTGTTGACAACCATGGCCACGTTTTGCCTGTAGGAAGCAGGGCTGAACCCGCGCCAAGCGGGACGTTCCTCCTCAGGGGGACAAGGGACAAGGAGCGTCATGGGCATTTCGGGCGACGTCGCAGCGACCATCTCATCCCCGGCGATGGGGACGGATAAGGCCGTGGGCGACAAACGAACGCCCATGCCCCCGGTGCATACGCGCATCCCCGCCCGTCTCGACCGGCTGCCGTTCTCGCGGTTCCACTGGCTGGTGGTCCTGGCTCTCGGCATCACCTGGATCCTCGACGGTCTCGAGGTGACGCTGGTGGGATCGGTGGGACCCATGCTGCAAAGCCCCCGCACCCTCGGCATGAGCGCCAGCCAGATCGGCCTGGCCGCGTCTGCCTATGTCACCGGGGCGGTGACCGGGGCGGTGCTGTTCGGCTGGCTGACGGACCGGCTCGGACGCAAGAACATCTTCAGCCTGACGCTCGGGCTCTACGTGGTCGCGGTGCTCCTGACCGCCTGCTCCTGGAGCGTGTGGAGCTTCATCCTGTTCCGGGCGCTCACCGGCGTCGGCATCGGCGGCGAGTACGCCGCGATCAACTCTGCCATCGACGAGCTGGTGCCGGCCAAGCTGCGCGGCCGCATCGACATCATGGTGAACGGGTCGTACTGGGCCGGGGCGGCGGTGGGAGCCGCCGGTTCGGTGCTGCTGGTGAGCGACCGCTTCATGCCGATGACGCTGGGCTGGCGGCTCGGCTTCGCGATCGGCGGCGTGCTGGGCCTCGGCGTGCTGTTCTGCCGCCGCTTCGTGCCCGAAAGCCCTCGCTGGCTCGTGACGCATGGACGCAAGGAGGAAGCCGACCGCATCTGCGCCGAGATCGAGGCCCGCGTGCAGCGCCATGCCGGCTGCGAGCTGGAACCGGTGTTCGACGAGCTGCGCGTGCATCCCCAGCGCGTCTTCGGCTTCCGCATGGTGTTCGGTGCCATGCTCGGCCAGTACCGCATGCGGTCGCTGCTGGCGCTGGTGCTGATGGCGTCGCAGGCCTTTCTCTACAATGCGGTGTTCTTCACCTACGGCCAGGTGCTCACCATGCACGAGCATGTGGCACCGCAGCGGGTCGGGCTGTTCATCCTGCCTTTGGCGCTCGGCAACCTGATGGGCCCGCTCTGCCTGGGCTCGCTGTTCGACACGGTCGGCCGGCGGAAGATGATCTTCGCGACCTACGGCTTGAGCGGGGTCATCATGGTGGCGGTCGCGGTGCTGTTCGCGCGCGGCACGCTCGACGCCGTGACCCAGACGGCGGGCTGGGTCGCGATCTTCTTCTTCGCGTCCGCCGCCGCCTCCGCCGCCTATCTCACCGCGAGCGAGATCTTTCCCCTCGAGACCCGCGCCATGGCGATCGCCCTGTTCTACGTGCTCGGCACGCTGATCGGCGGCGTGCTGTCGCCCGTGCTGTTCGGGGTGCTGGTGGAGATGGGCGGCCGGCTGCCGCTCGCCTACGGCTACGGCTTCGCCGCCGTGCTGATGCTGCTGGCCGGGTTGATGGCGCTTCGCTACGGCGTGGATGCCGAGCGGCGGTCGCTGGAGGATATCGCGCCGCCTTTGTCGAGCTGAACGCCGCTCCGGCATGTCGCCCGTCGAACCCGTGCCGCCCGCGGCGGTTGGGTGGTCGGGTCCACGAGAAAGGCACCGCCCGATGAAGAGCCAGGAATTCCCGGTTCCGCCGCCGCCCCGCGACGGACGTGAGCATGCCGACAAGGAGCATCAGCACGAGACCAAGCCCGGCCAGAAGGACAACGCGTTCGCCCGCACGCAGGCCAATCACCGCATCCAGGAAACGCCGGCCGGGTCGATCGACCACCGCGACAAGGACTAGCGCGCGGCCGGGGACGGCACGGAGGCGCCGGACCGGCCGGCCCAGCCGCCCGCATCGTTCCCCCGTTCGGTTTCGGATGCCGGCCGGCGGGGCCAGCGCAGCCGGTCGGCCAGCGCGCGCAGGGCCGGCGATGCCTGGCGATGCGGGTAGTACAGGTGGCAGCCGGGGAATGGCGGGTACCATTCCGGCAGCACCTGAACCAGCCGGCCGGCCGCCAGATCCTCCGCCACCGCGTCTTCCAGCATGTAGCCAAGACCGGCACCCCCTCGGATCGCCGCCAGCGACAGCCCGATCTCGTTGAGCACCAGCCGTCCGGACGGGCGAAGCCTGATCTGTCTCCCGTCACGCTCGAACTCCCAGGCGAGCAGCGCGCCGCTGCCGGGCAGGCGGTAGCCGATGCAATCGTGCCGCTCCAGATCGGCGGGCGAGGCCGGCGCAGGCCGGTTCCGGAAATAGCCCGGGGTGGCCACCACCACCGTGCGCAGGTCGGGCCCCGCCCGCACCGAGATCATGTCGCGCTCCACGCTTTCGCCGAAGCGGATGCCGGCATCGAAGCCTTCCGCCACGATGTCGATCGGGCGGTCCTCCACGTTCAGCTCCAGCGACACGTCGGGATACCGGAGGAGGAAGCCGGGCAGCACCGGCTCCAGCACCGTCCGGGCGCCATAGGCGAGGGTGGTGATCCGGAGGGGACCCCGCGGCGTGCCGTCGCGCTCGAGGGCCAGCGCCACCAGGCCCCGTGGATGCGCGCCAAGGCCGGCTGCACCTCGCGCAGCAATCGTTCGCCCGCCTCGGTGGTGGCCACGCTGCGCGTGGTGCGGGCCAGCAGCCTGACGCCCAGACGCTTTTCCAGCCCCCGCAGGCGGTGGCTCAACGCCGAAGGCGACACCCCCAGCCCGGCGGCGGCGCGGGTGAAGCTGCGCGCCTCCGCCACCGCCGCGAACCCCACCAGATCGTCCAGCTCGCCGGGCCTCATTGATGAATGAAGCTCACAGGGCCATCCGGGCCACAAGCGATGATCGGATCATGACCGGCCTTTATCCTGAGCTTTCGTCAGGAAAGCATGGCCATGACCTTGTCGACATATCGTGCGCTCGGCCGTCCCGGGCTTCTGGTCAGCCCCCTCGCTCTTGGCACCATGACCTTCGGCACCGCGCGCTGGGGATCGGACGAGGCCACGTCGCGGGCGGTGTTCGACGCCTATGTGGAGGCGGGCGGCAACTTCCTGGACACCGCGGACATCTATTCCGGCGGCCGCAGCGAGGAGATGCTGGGCGTCTTCGTGGCCGAGCGATCCCTCCGTCACCGGCTGGTGATCGCCACCAAGTCCGGGTTCAGCCGCGAGCGGGACACGCCCCTCGCCGGCGGCAACGGCGCCCGCAACATCCGCTGGGCCCTGGAATCCTCGTTGCGTCGGCTGCGCACCGACCATGTCGACCTGTACTGGACCCATGTCTGGGACCGTCTCACGCCCCCGGAGGAAACCCTGCGGGCACTGACGGACGCGGTGCGGCGCGGCGACATCCTGCATTACGGGTTCTCGAACGCCCCGGCCTGGTACGTGACCCGGCTGGCGACCCTTGCCGAGGCGCACGGGCTGCCCGCGCCGATCGGCCTGCAGTACAGCTATTCGCTGCTCGATCGCGGCGTGGAGCTGGAACTGGTGCCGGCGGGGCAGGCGCTGGGTCTGGGCATGGTGCCGTGGAGTCCGCTGGGGGCGGGAATGCTCACGGGCAAGTACGGGCGGGAGATGCTGACCCAGGCCGGACCGGCCGGCACCCTGCCCGACGGCACCGGGGCGGATATCGCCGGGGGCGCCGGCGACGGTCGTCTCCACGGCGACAATCCCTTCGGCGGCATGTTGTTCACCGAGCGCAATTTCGCGGCGGTGGACGCGTTGCGCGACGTGGCCGCCGACGCGGGATGGAGCATGGCGCAGACGGCGCTCGCCTGGGTGAGCCAGCGGCCGGGGGTGGCGTCCGTGCTGGTGGGGGCGAGGCGGCCGCAGCAGCTCGCCGACAATCTGGCGGCCACCGCCGTGGCGCTCGGGCCCGACCAGCTACGACGGCTGGAGGAAGCCAGCGCCCTGCCGTCGCTCAACCCGTATTTCATTTTCCGGCTCCCGCGCGAGCGCCTGTTCGGCGGCAGCGCGGTGACGCCGTGGGAGACCCGGCCCGCTCCCTGAACAGCGGATGGCGGGAGCCACGGGCGACTTTCGGCTCAGGCAGGGAGAGCGATGTTGCGAGCGATACAATTTCGCCTTGTCGCCGCCCCGATCGCGACCAAACGTTAGTGTGTCGCGTTCGGCACCGCACGGTCGCCCGAGCGTTCTCGCGCCCGATTGTTCGGAGAAACGAATGAAACCTCCCTTGTTGAGCCCGGCGCAGGCGGCGCTGGCGCTCACCCTCCTGGCGCCCACCATGCTGGCCGGTTGCGTTTACGGACCCCCGCCGCCCCCGCCGCGCGCCGTGGTGGTGCGCCAGCCGCCCCCGCCGCCGCCGGTGATCGTGGAACAACCGCCTCCGCCGCCGGTGGAGCATCCCTACTGGGTGTGGCAGCACGGCCATTGGCACTGGAACGGCTATCGCTGGGTCTGGATACGCGGGCACTACGTGGAACGTCTGGTCTACTGATCCGCGGCCAGACGCGCCGCCAACCATTCGGGCTTTGGCGGCTGATCGCTGATCAGCCGCCGACGCACCGCCGCCACTTTCCTCATCCGCCGCGTTCGGGCCCGCGTAGGAACCGACAACTTCCGGCGTTTCGCGCGTTTCTGTCCCAGGAGGCAGCCAGGCACACCGTAAAGCTCTACGGATCTGGTTCGGGATGCGCGAGGTTCGGTGTCGGGGATGGATGAGCAGGATCGTCAGGATGAGCCGCCCCCCGAGGCAACTCCACCACAGTCGGAAGCGCCCCGGTCCCCGCTGGACGGCCTGCTGCGGCGTTGCGCCGACGGCGACAAGGAGGCGTTCCGGCAGCTCTATGACAGCCAGGCGCCGCGGCTCTACGGCCTCGCCCTGCGGCTCATGCGACAACCCGCTCTCGCCGCGGATGCGGTGCACGACGCCTTTCTCCAGGCCTGGCAGCGGGCGGACCGCTTCGATCCGTCGCGCGGCAGCGCGGAAACCTGGCTGGCGAGCCTGCTTCGCTACCGGGCCATCGACATTCGCCGGCGCCGCAGCCGCGAGGAGCCGGGGCTGGAGCCGCGCGACGAGCCGGACACCGATCCCGATGCTCTCGCCCAGCTCACGGCTGCGTCCGAACTGCAGGCCCTGCGGCAATGCATGGACGCCCTGTCCGATGGGCAGCGGCGGGTGATCACCATGGCGTTCATGGACGGCCTGTCCCATTCCGAGCTCGCGGGCCGCCTCGGCTCGCCGCTGGGCACGGTGAAGTCGTGGGTCCGCCGCGCGCTGCTCAGCCTCCGTCGTTGCCTGGACGGTCTGGAAGCATGAGCGATTCTTCTTCCGGACCGGACGAGGATCGGCTGCTGGTCGCGGGCGAGTACGTGCTCGGCACCCTGCCCGCCGACGAGCGGGACGCCGTGCGCCGCGAGGCCGACCAAGACCCGTTGCTGGCGGACGCCATCGCCGATTGGGAGCGCCGTTTCCACCCGCTGCTCCTGCGCTTCGAGGCCGAGGCGGCACCCGTTCCGGTGCCCGGCGATCTGTGGGAACGGGTGCTGCGCAGCCTCGACGGCGACGACGCGTCCCGCCTCCACGGCCAGGCGGACGCGCGTTTCCCGATCCGCATCGTCGGCGATGCGCACCACGACGCCGCGCGCCCCGAGGCCACGCACCGGGAAACCGGCCATCGCGACGCCGCGCATCGTGACGCCGGACATGAAGCGGCTCGCGCGGCGTGGCGCCGTGATCGCCATCGGCGGCACGCGCCGCCTCCCGGCTGGCGCGGGATGGCCACGGGCGGACTGTCCGCCGCTGCTTCCGGGCTCGCGTCGTTGTTCCGCTCCCAGCCTTTCCCGGTGGGCACGCTGGGCGATCCTGGCTCGCAGGGCGCGACCTTTCTGGTGCAGCGCGTCGGCCGGGATGGCCTGCGTCTCGAACCGCTCCGGGAGGTGCCTTCCCGCCCGGGACAGGCCCTCGCCTTGTGGGCGAGGATGCCGGAACAGGGCAGCGTCCGCTTTCTCGGCACCGTGCCGCCGGAAGGGTTCAGCTTCCGCCGCACGGGGCTGCCCGAGCGGTCGCTGGAACTGGTGATCACCGGCGAGGACGCCGCCCGGCCGGTGGACGATCACCGGCGCCAGGGGCCGCGCGGCCCGATCCTCTGGGTGGGCACCGTGGACCGCCCGTGAAGAGGGCGAAAAACGGTCCATGAGGCCTCCGCGCCTTCCCGCGCGCGACACGCAGCGCCGCGGTCCCGCGTGTCGTCGTCCGGCAATGATCGCACGCGCGCCAGCCTTCTCTGTGCCCGCGTCCCGGCATCGTCGTGCCGCCCTTGGGGTGGAGCCACGATCATCGGAGCCGTAGGTCGCGACGGCGAAGGTCCTGTTCCCGGCTCGCGCTGGCTGGCGGCCGTTCCCGTGGCCTGCTGCCGGACGGGACCGTGCCGGGATGACATGGCGAGCGGAGCGTGGGATCGCGCAAGCCGAGCGCGTCGCGGATCGGGCCGCATCGTCAGGTCGTCGGCGGCCGCGCGGTTCCGGTGAAAACGAAGGCGGATGCAGGGCCGTATTGGGCGTGGGCAGCGGAATCGGCAGTGCGGCCGGGCCGGGTGCCGGAACCGGGCGGCGCACGGAAATGCCCGATCAGGGGGCGGCGGAAGCGTTCCCGTTTCCGGGGGCAAGGCGGCCTCTCGCGGGAGACGCTGCCGCCGGGTCGTCGACGCGATGGCGGAGCGCCGTGCCGGAGATGAGCGCGGAGCGAGACGAGGCGGCGGCAGGTGCCGAGCTGCGCCGGGTGCTGGACGGAGGGTTGCTCCCCGGCGGCGCGGCGTGGCCCGGGATGGAAGCGCTTCCCGGGACGCCGCGCCGCGCCGCCGTCCTGGTGCCGATCGTTCCCGGACCAGCGCCGTTCGTGCTGCTGACCAGGCGTGCGGCGGCCCTGCGCCATCATCCCGGCCAGGTGGGTTTTCCCGGGGGCCGGCCGGAGCCGGAAGACGGCACGCCCGAGCGCACCGCCCTGCGCGAGGCCCGGGAAGAAATCGGCCTCGACCCCGCGACGGTGCGGCTCCTCGGGCGGCTGCCGGATCAGCCGACCCGAGGCAGCGGCTTTTCCATCGTGCCGGTGGTGGGGATCCTGTCGCCCGAAGCACGCTGGAGCCCGTCGGCGAGCGAGGTGGCGGCGATCTTTCCGCTGCTCCTGTCGGTGCTGACCGATCCGGCCGCTCCCCGCCGCATCGCGGAAGGGCTCCGGCGCGGCTCCTGGCTGTGGCCGCATCCTGAACACGAGATCTGGGGGGCCACGGCCGCCATCCTGATGCGCCTGTCGCTGGTGCTGCGCGGCGAGCCCGCGGCTCCCTGATTCCCGGGTGCCCGATCGACGATCCCGATCGGCCGGCCGCCGGCGGCGCGGGTCAGCGCTCCACGCAGAGCGCGATGCCCATGCCGCCGCCGATGCACAGCGTGGCCAAACCGCGGCGGCCCTCGCGGCGGCGCAGCTCGTGCAGCAGGGTGGTCAGCACCCGGGCGCCGCTGGCCCCGATCGGGTGGCCGAGCGCGATGGCGCCCCCGTTGACGTTGAGCCGGGCCGGATCGAACGACAACTCCCGTGCCACGGCGAGGCTCTGCGCCGCGAAGGCCTCGTTGGCTTCCACAAGGTCGAGCTCCTCGGTCCGCCAGCCAGCCTTCGCCAGGGCGCGGCGCACCGCGATCACCGGGCCGATGCCCATCATCGCCGGGTCAACGCCCGACACGCCCCAGCCGGCGATGCGCCCGAGCACCGGGGCTCCGCGCCGTTCCGCGTCCCGCCGGTGCATCAGCACCAGGGCCGCCGCACCGTCGTTGAGGCCCGAGCTGTTGGCCGCCGTCACCGTGCCGTCGTCGCGGAAGGCGGGGCGCAGCCGGCTCACGGTGTCCAGCGTGGTGCCGGGACGGATATGCTCGTCCGCCGACACCACGATGTCGCCCTTGCGACCGGGCACCGTGACCGGCGCGATCTCGTCGCCGAAACGTCCCGCCGCGCGCGCCGCCTCGGCCCGGTTCTGGCTTTGCACCGCGAACGCGTCCTGCTCGGCGCGGCCGATGCCGTAGCGCTCGGCCACGTTCTCGGCGGTGATGCCCATATGGCAGCCGCCGAACGCGTCCGTGAGCCCGTCCACGATCATGGTGTCCACCAGGGACAGGCTGCCCATCTTCAGCCCCGCCCGGATCGACTGCGCGTGCGGGGCGAGGGACATGCTTTCCTGGCCGCCGGCCACCATGATCGCGGCCTCGCCGGTCATGATCGCCTGCGCCGCCAGCACCACGGCCCGCAGGCCGGAACCGCAGACCTGGTTGACGCCCCAGGCCGGCACCTCCACCGGGATGCCGGCAGCCACCGAAGCCTGCCGGGCCGGGTTCTGGCCCTGGGCTGCGGTAAGCACCTGCCCGAGCACCACCTCGGACACTTCCGCCGGCGCCACGCCGGCATCGGCGAGCGCCGCCTCGATCGCTACCCGTCCCAGCGAATGCGCGGGCGTGGACCCGAACGCGCCCAGGAACGAGCCCACGGGGGTGCGCCTGGCGGCGGCGATGACGATGTCGGTCATGGCAACGGGTCCTGGAAACGGTTCGGGCTAAGGCATGAGGCATGGGGCATGAGGCCGCGTCGCCGCGGCGGCGGAAACCCTCCGCCGGCGACCATCCCGATATAGGAGGTGAGGCGGCGATGGCGCAGGGCCGTCGGCGAGGATAGCCGGCCATCGCCTTCCGGGAACACGGGGACGGGGGTGGCCGCTTGGCAGGCGGGAACCTCATCGGGAATGATTGGGCGGAAAACGGCGGCAGCGCGGCGGGCACGGATGGCGGCACGGGACGGGGGAATGGCGTGTCGGGGCTGATGGAGGAAGCCGGAACGGGCGCCGTGACGCGTCCGGTGCCGGCGGACCGGCGGCACATGACGCTGGACCGGGTGTTCTGGAGCCATTTCTCCCCGAACCTCGGGCCGGGCGGCTGGGTGACCGGGGTGCTGCTGGTGCATCTGGGGCTGTCGCCGGCCTGGGGGATCGCGGCGATCGTGCTGGGCAACCTGCTGGGCGCGGTGCCGGTGGCGCTGGCGGCGGTGATCGGTCCGGTCACGGGGGTGCCGCAGATGGAAGCCTCGCGCCGGGTGCTGGGGCGGGACGGGCTGCGGCTGCCGGCCTTCCTGAACTGGATCTACTGCGTGGGCTGGGACGCGGTGAACAACGTGCCGGCGGCCGTGGCCTTCACCGCGCTGGCGGCCTGGGGCGGCGTGCCGCTGAGCTTCGCCCCGGCGCTCGCGATCCTCGCCGCCCTGCAGATGACGGCCAGCATCTACGGCCACCACGTGGTGCAGATCCTGCAGAAATATCTGGGCGCGGTGCTGCTGGCGGGGCTGGTGGCGATCGGGCTGCTGGCGCTGCGCGATGGCGGCGTGCCTGCGCCGGCCGCCACCGCCGGATGGCCTGCCTTCGTGCTGGCGGTGGCGATCCTGGCCAGCTTCAACCTGTCCTGGGCGTCCTATTCCTCGGACTACACCCGCTATCTGCCGGCCGACACGCCCCCGCGTGCGGTGGTGGGTCGTGCCCTGGCAGGGCTGCTGCTGTCGTCGGCGCCGTTCCAGCTGCTGGGGCTGTTCACCGCGCGGGCCATGGGAGAAGGCACCCCGGCGGCGGTGATCGGCGGCCTGCAGCATGCGGCGGGCGCGCTGGGACCGCTGGCGCTGGCGCTGCTCGCCATGAGCTCGATCACCGGCAACTCGTTCAACGACAACACCGCGTCCTACAGCCTGATCTCGGCCGGGGTGCGGGTGGGGCGGGTGTGGGCGGCGATCGCCACCGCGCTGCTCGGCTTCGTGCTCGCGGTGCTGGGGCATGGCCGTTATGCCGAGCTCTACACGAGCTACCTCGTGGTCACGCTGTACTGGATCGCCCCCTGGACCGGCATCGTGCTCGCCGACTGGTGGTGCCGCCCCGGTGCCTCGCTGGAAGCCGGGCGCTCCTGGACGGCGGAGGCGACCCTGTTCGTGTCGGTATCGGTGCTGACGATCGTGCTTTTTTCCAGCAGCGACCTTTACGTGGGGCCGGTGGCGCGGGCGCTGGGCGGGGCCGACATCGGCTATTATGCGGGTTTCGGGACGGCGTTCGGCGGCACGATCTGGTTGTCCCGGCGCCGCAACCGCTTCCGCGAAGTTCCGGCCTGACCCGTTCCGTCATCCCCGGCCGGTGCGGCCGCCCGTCCGCGATCAGGTTCTCCGGTGACGAGGCCGCTTGGCGATGCCGCCAGGCCGCGGGCGGTGCCCGGGAGCCGGCTCAGACCGTCGCGGTGCTCCCCTCGGCCTCGATCCGGTAGAGCCGCATCTCGTCCAGCGGCTCCGCGCCGAGCGCCTGCACGAACATCTCCCGGCGCGGGGAGGCGGCCCGGGCGTCGTTCCCCGCCGCGTCGCCGAGATTGGAGCGGAAGATGCCGGCGGCGCTGACGGGCAGGAAATCCTCGTAGGTCACGGGCCGTCCGGGATCGCCCTCGCGGAAAAAGGCGAGCTCCTCGCGCAGCAGGCTGGGCGCGTCGTCGGGAAAGGCGGCGAAATGCTTCTCCAGGGCGCCGGGCCCGCCGTCGGCCTGGGCATCCGCCAGCAGCCGGTCGTACAGGGCACGGCCCTTGGGGGTGAGCGCCACGCCGCGCTGTTCCACCTCGCCGAAGCGCGCGGTGTGGGTGCCGGCCTCGTCGTCGGCCGGACCGCCGGTGAAGCGGATCGGTTCCTCCAGCGCCTTGAAGCTGGTCTGGCGCAGCAGGATCGGCACCTGGCGGCGGGGTGGACCCTCGATGCTGGCCTTCGGGTTCATGCCGCGCGCCGCCATGCCGGCCTGCACGGCGTCGATATCGAGGGTGCGCGGCGTCAGGTGGTTGATGTGCGGGCCGCGGAAGCACACCACGTCGGCGATCAACGGATGCGCCGCGCGCAGGCGGCGATACAGCGTGCCGGACACCGGGGCGGTGTCGTGCCAGCGGAAGCTGTGGAGCGCGCCCTGGATGAAGTCCTGGGCTTCCCGTTGGGAGAGACCGCCGGCGCCGGCAGCCCGGTCGGCCGTCGCCAGCACGCCGGGCGCGAAGATGTCGCGGTTCCGCAGGATCGCTTCCGCTTCGGCGCGCAGGCCGGGGTCGGCGATCAGGTCGAGCCGGAGCAGGGAGGTGAACACCCGGAACGGGTTGCGGGCGAGCGCTTCGGTGGTCACCGGGCGGAACGCGGTGGAGTGCACGGGTACCCCGGCGGGCGACAGGTCGTAATAGCCGACCGGCCTCATGCCGAAGGCGGCGAACAGGCGGCGCATGCCCGACAGCTCGGCCGCGGTGCCGAGGCGGATGGCGCCGTGCCGCTCCACGGCCACCCGCTCCTCCGGCGGATGGGGCTGTTCCGCGTTCACGGCCCCGACCAGTTCCAGCAGCGCGCCGTATTGCGGCACCTCCTGGCGGTAGAGATCCGACATCGCCTGGGCGAAACGGGCCCGCAGGACGTCCGGGGAGAGCAGAACGTCGTCCGGCCGGTCGTGTCCGGAAGGGCTGGCAGGGGCGGTCGGGGACAGGATGTCGCTCATCGGGAAATCCGGGTGGACAGGACGATCATGGAGTTGGTGCGCACCACGCCGTCGAGGGCGCCGATGCGGTCGATGACCTGGTCGATCTCGTCGGTGTCGCGGCCGCGCACATAGGCCACGAGATCGACATTGCCGCTCACGGCGTGCAACTCGCGCACCTGCGGCATGCGGCGCAGCATGGCTTCCACCGAGGCGGTCTTCTTGGGCGCCAGCGTCACCAGCACGTGGGCGGACACGCCCGCCGGGCTCGGCGCCGGCAGCCGCACGGTGTAGCCGAGGATGGCGCCGTCGCGTTCCAGGCGCTCGATGCGGCTCTGCACGGTGGTGCGCGACAGGCCGAGGCGCCGGCCGAGCTCGGCCGCGGGCAGGCGCGCGTTGGCGCCGAGCATCTCGATCAGCCGCCCGTCGATGCCGTCGCGCTCCATGGGGCGGAGGTTAGCGCGCGGGCGAGGGGATTGGGTAGCGCCGGCACCGGTATCGGCGCCGACGCTGCCTCCGGCCATGCACGGAACGAGGACCGGCATCGGCGCTGGATCGGGTGCGGGATGGTGGTCGGAATATCCGCGCCGGCATGGGCGCCGGCCGTGGCCGCTGAACCGGCAACGGGCTGGGCCGGACCCAGCTCCAGCTCCGGACCGGGAACCAAACCGCAAAACAGGTTGCCGCCCCAGCAGGCTGGAATGTCACCGGATCCCGGACGTCGGCACCGGTTGAACGCATGGTGGTCAGGCGTGGCCAAGCCGGCGGGGCCGGCCGCGAGAAGATGCGGCCGGCGTGGAGCCGCCCTGCCGACGGTCCGGTCGCGACACGCCCAGGCCAAGAGCGGAACATCTCTTGCCCTCGCCGGCCACACTCCCGCCGCGAGGCGCTCGCCACCTCCGGCGTCGCGGACCGCCGGAACGCGACGTTCGGGCTGCGGGTCCCGGTCAGTGCGGCATGGTCGGGCGGTGGAAACCGTCCAGCACCGGGCGGCCCAGCAGGAAGCCCTGGAACAACGACACCCCGAGCGCGCGCAGCGTGTCGAACTCCGAAACGGTCTCGATCCCTTCCGCCACCAGCCGGATGTCAAGCTCGGCGCACATCCCCACCATCGCGCGCAGCACCGCCCGGCGCACCGGATCGGCGTCGATGCCGCGCACGAGCTTCATGTCGATCTTCAGCACGTCGGGACGGAGCTCGGTGAACAGGTCGAGATTGGCGTGCATGGTGCCGAAATCGTCCAGCGCGACCTTGAAGCCCATCGCCTGGTAGGTGACGACGATGTCCCGCAGACGGCCGGGATCGAGCGGCTTCTCGTTCTCCACGATCTCGAACAGCACCTGGTCGGCGCGGATCCCTGCCCGCCGGATCGCGGCGACGCTGGTGCGCAGGCAACGCGCCGGCTCGTAGATCGCGTTGGGATTGAAGTTGATCGACAACAGGCTGGATCCCAGCCCCAGCGCCGCGGCGGTCTCGATCGCCGTGGTGCGGCAGGTCTGGTCGAACGCATAGCGGTTGGCGTCCGTGATCTGCGACAGCACGAAGCCGGCCCCTTCGCCCGCCGGGCCGCGCACCAGGGCCTCCTGCGCGAACACCGTGCCGTCCGCGCCGACGATCGGCTGGAAGGCCATGCGGATCGGCACGGAGAAGCGATCGCCCCGGCATCCGTCGCAGGCCGGAACGGCAGCCACGGGCATTTCGAGAAGGGAGCTGTCCATGCCAGAAGCCTGACGCCCCGACCTTAATCCGCCCCTAACGCGCCGGGGTCTGAGGATCGGCCCGCCGCGGCAGCGGCCACCGCCGGTCAGCCGCCGTGGAAACCGTCGCCGGTGGCCCGTACGAGTGCCAGCACGGGTTCCGCCCATTCCCGGCGGCAGATCAGCAGGTCCGGCAGCCAGGTCTCGGCCCGGTTGTAGCGCAGCGGCGAGCCGTCGATGCGGCTGGCATGGAGGCCGGACGCCAGCGCCACCGCGGCGGGCGCGCAACTGTCCCATTCATGCATGCCGCCGGCGTGAAGATAGATGTCGGCCTCGCCGCGCAGCACCGCCATCGCCTTGGCGCCGGCGGAGCCCATCGGCAGCAGTGCCGCGTCCAGCGCGCGGGCGACGTGGAGGGCTTCGCGCGCGGGCCGGGAACGGCTCACCACCATGCGCGGCGGCGCGGCGGTGGCGGCCGGTGCCGGAACGGGAGCACCCGACAGAAAGCACAGCCCCGTCGCCGGCAGGGCGACGGCACCCGCGGCGGGAACTCCCCCGACCGTCAATGCGACGTGCACCGCCCAGTCGGGTCTGCCTTCCGCATATTCTCGGGTGCCGTCCAGCGGATCGACGATCCAGACCCGGTCCTGGCCGAGGCGCGCGGGATCGGCGGCTTCCTCCTCCGACAGCACGGCGTCGTCCGGCCGCAGGGCCCGCAGCGCGCTCAGCAGGGCGGCGTTGCTCATCCGGTCGCCGGCGTCGCCCAGCGGGCGGCCGGTCAACAGCCCGTGTCCGCGCAGGGACATCAGCAGATCGCCGGCGAGCGTCGCCAGCCGCCCGGCCAGCACGTGATCGTCGGCGGAGGCGAGAACCGAGCTCACGCGGGAATTTCCGGGATCGGCAGTGCCGTCAGCTCTCGAGGCCGGAATGCCCGGCGTGATTCCCGGCTCCCAAGACGGCCTGGGGTGCCGGGCCGCGTTGGGCGGGAAACGCTCCCGCTGCGCCCGCGGCGTCGATCGCGCATGCCGGCCGTGGGTCCGGCGTGCGCCGAGCGACACGCGATGTTTCGCCGTGCGACGCCCGGGATGCGGACGATCAGACGGTCAGCCGCTTCATCGCCGCGATCAGCTGCCGGGGGCGATAAGGCTTGAGCAGCAGCGCCTCGTGGCTGCCGAGCGTGCCGATGCGATCCAGCGCTTCCGGGCGGCCGGTGGTGAAGATCAGAGGCTGATCGGGGTGGGAACGCCGGAAGGCGGTGGCGACGCCGATGCCGTCTTCCCGGCCCGGCATGTGGATGTCGGTGATCAGCATTCGGAAGGCATCGGCCGGAGGTTCCAGCAGGGCCATCGCCTCGTCCCCGTCCGACGCTTCCACCACCTCGTAGCCGGCTTCGCGCAGCTCCTCGGCGATGATGCTGCGGATCGGTTCCTCGTCCTCCACCAGCAGCACGCGCATCTGAACCAGTCCACGAAGCATCCCGAACGTGTGCATCGCAGGGTTCAAGGGCGCTTGTCGCCCCACGAATGCGTGGGTTTGACCGTGCCGTCAGCTTTTTCATGCCCCTGTGTCGTCCGCGCCGGGCTGGGCGAACACCCGGGCGAGGCGCAGATCCAGCGCGCATCCGCCGTCCTCGGGCAAGGGCGGCAAGCTCGACGGACGCAGGACCTCCACGGCGTGCGACCCATCGGGAGCGCGCACGGCATAGCGCAGAAACGGCCCGGCTCGTCCCATCCCGGTCACGCGGGCGGCGCCCTGCGCGTCCGTGGGTTCGAGCCCGATCTCCCAGGGCCGCAGCGACAGATGCCGGCGGCCGGGGCCGGGGCCGGGAGCCGTGGCCGGTTCCGGAAACCGGGCCGGCGTTCCGTTCCAGGGCCCGTTCAGCGACAGGATGGCCCCGTCGGTGCCGGCGGACGCGTCGAACCCCACCGTTTCGCCCAGGAACTGGTGCACGAACAACGAGCTCGGCCGGTCTTCCAGGGCGTCGGGGGTGTCCACCTGTTCGAGCGACCCGTCCCGCAGCACGGCGATCCGGTCGGCCACCTCCAGCGCTTCCGACTGGTCGTGCGTCACCAGGATGGAGGTGAGGCCCAGCCGCTCGTGCAGACGGCGCAGCCAGGTGCGGATCTCCTTGCGCACCAGCGGATCGAGGGCGCCGAACGGCTCGTCGAGCAGCAGCAGCTCCGGCTCGGTGGCCAGTGCGCGTGCCAGGGCAACCCGCTGACGCTGCCCGCCGGAAAGCTGGGTCGGGTAGCGCTGCGCGAGCGGGCCGACCTGCACCAGCTCCAGCAGCTCGCTCACCCGCGCCGCGATCGCCGCGCGCGCCGGGCGGCGCTTGCGGGGGCGCACCCGGAGGCCGAAGGCGACGTTCTCGGCCACCGTCATGTGCCGGAACAGCGCGTAGTTCTGGAACACGAAGCCGATGTTGCGTTCCCGCGCCGGCACCCGCGTCACGTCGCGCGCACCGATGGAAAGCTGGCCCGTGTAGTTGGGCTCCAGCCCGGCGATGATGCGCAGCAGGGTGGTCTTGCCCGCCCCGGACGGACCCACGAGCGCCAGGAACTCGCCGTTCGACACGCGCAGGCTGATGTCGCGCACGGCGGGCGTGCGGCCGAACAGGCAGGAGATGTTGCGCAGATCGACGCCCATGACGCCTCCTAGCGGGGGAAGCACGGGGGCGGAAGCGCGTCTGGCGCCGCGGCGAAAAGGCCGGCCGGCATCAGCGTGCGACGGACCGGCGGCCGCGCAGCCAGTCCATCAGGGTGCGGGACGCGACCATGGCGCCGGAACACAGGGCCAGCACCGCGGCGAGCGAGAAGGCGCCGACGGTGTCGTAGCCGTTGTAGAGCGTCTCGATGTGCAGCGGCACGGTTTCGGTCTGGCCCGGGATGTGGCCGCTGACCACCGACACGGCCCCGAACTCGCCCAGCGCCCGGGCCGCGCACAGCAGCACGCCGCTGAGCAGCGCCCAGCGGATCTCGGGCAGGGTCACACGCAGGAACACGGAGCCGAACCCCGCACCCAGCATGGTGGCGGCTTCTTCCGGCGCCCGCCCCTGCGATTCCATCACCGGCATCACGGTGCGGGCCACGAAGGGAAAGGTGACGAACAGGGTCGCCAGAAGGATGCCCGGCAGCGCGAACACCACGGCGATGTTGTGCGCCGCCAGCCACGGCCCGAACCAGCCATGGGCGCCGAACAACAACACCCATACCAGCCCCGCCACCACCGGCGACACCGACAAGGGCAGCTCGATCAGCACCAGCAGCAGCCCGCGGAACGGAAAATCGTATTTGGTGAGGGCGTAGGCGGCGAACAAACCGCACACCGTGTTCACCGGCACGCAGACTGCCACCACCAGGGCGCTCAGCCGGATCGCGGCGAGGGCGTCGTCGTCCGCCAGCGCCCGCAGCACGCCGCCGAGCCCCTTGCGAAGCGCCTCGGTGCCGAGCGATGCGAGCGGCAGCAGCAGAAACAGCACCGCCGCCAGCCAGGCCAGCAGCGTCAGTCCCAGCGCCATCGGGCTGCGGCGCAGCGGCGGCGACACGCTCATCGGCGGACGATCCGGACCATGTCCGTCGCCGCGTCGCAGCCGCCGGCGTCGTGGACCGTCGCCTCGTGTCGTGCGGCGCGGTGAGGAGTGCGTCCCGCCGGTGCGCAAGACGATGTTGCCCCCGACGATCCTATGCGCGACGATCCGGCGCGCATGTCCGGGGCACGGCGGCCGGTCATGCCGCGCCGCCCAGCCGGACGCCCAGCGAGGCCGGCAGCCGGCGCCGCAAGGCGGTGATCGCCAGCAGGCACAGGGCGGCGGCCAGCAGCATCACCAGCCCGATCGCGGACGCGCCGGCATAGTTGAATTCCTGCAGCCGGATCACGATCAACAGCGGCGCGATCTCGGACACCATCGGCCGGTTGCCGGCGATGAAGATCACGCTGCCGTACTCGCCGACCCCCCGGGCGAAGGCGAGACCGAAGCCGGTGGCGAGGGCCGGCGCCAGGGCGGGCAGCAGCACCCGGCGGGCGATCTGCCCGGGGCGGGCCCCCAGGGTCTCGGCGGCTTCCTCGAGCTCGCGCGGCAACTCGCGCAGCACCGGCAGCACGGTGCGCACCACGAACGGAAGCCCCACGAACACCAGCGCCAGGGTGATGCCGAGCGGGGTGAAGGCGACCTTGATCCCCAGCCGGTCCAGGGGCGCCCCGATCCAGCCGGTGGGCGCATACAGGCTGGTCAGCGTGATGCCGGCCACCGCGGTCGGCAACGCGAACGGGATGTCCACCAGCGCGTCCAGCAGGCGCCAGCCCGGGGGACGGACGCGTTCGAGCACCCACGCCAGCAGCAATCCCAGCAGCGTGCACAACGACGCGGCGCCGAGGGCGCAGCCGAACGACAAGGCGAGCGCGTGAAGCGCGCGCGCGTCGCCCAGCGCGTGCAGCATCACCTTGAAGCCGCGGCCGAAGGGCTTGGTGGCCAGGGCCGTGAGCGGCAGCACCACGAGCGCCGTCACCCAGAACAGGGTGAGGCCGAAGGACAGGGTGCGGCCCGGGATCACCGCCGGCACCCCGAAGGGAAGCCGGCGGAGGCCGGGCGCCTGCGGGACGCTGTGGCTCATGGCATGATCATGGACCGGCTGCCCCGCATTCCGGAAGATGTTGGACGGTCGCCACCGGCCGCCACGGCTGTCTGCACCGGGAGCGCCGCGAAGGCCAGGCCCGTGGATGAGGCGCGACACGGGCCCGGCGATCGCAGGCAAGTCATGGACGATCCGGGGGACGATCCCAGGAACCATCCCGGCGACGGGCTGCTGTTCGCAGCCCTTCCGGGACAGTTGTTCGGATAGGCGACAGGCAAGCGGGCGGTTCGGACGTCCGTCCCTCCCGTGCGGGGCCGAAGCCTGAACAGCCGGAACGGGGCCGTTCGGGTCGGACCCTCTGGCGCATGGGGCACAGGCGTCCGAGCTGAACCCCGGGTGCCCGGGGCGGCGTTCGGCCCGGCCAGGACCCGGGATGGCCGTCCGGCCCCGCGGGAGCCCGCGCCTAGCGGGCCGGCCTGGTGATCCGGTCGAACACGCCGCCATCGCCGAAATGCTTGGGCTGCAGCACGCTCCAGCCGCCGGCGGATTCCACGTCGTAGGTGACGAGACGCGGGAAGTCGGCGGCGTGGCGGGCCGCCACGGCGGGGTCGATGGCCCGGTAATGATGGGCGGCGATGATCTCCTGGCCCTGCGGGGTGTACAGGAAGCGGAGATAGCCGTCGGCCTGCCTGGCGGTGTTCTTCTTGCCCACCACGCTGTCCACCACCGCGACCACCGGTTCCGCCACCACGGACGCGGACGGGTAGACGACGTCGAAACGGCCAGCGCCCAGATCGTGCGCCGCCAGCAGTGCCTCGTCTTCCCAGGCCAGCAGCACGTCGCCCTGGCCGCGCTGGACGAAGCTGTTGGTGGCGCCGCGGGCGCCGGTGTCGAGGATCGGAACGTGGCGGTAGAGCTGCGTCAGGAAGGTTTCCGCCTTGCTCTCGTCGTTGTTGTTGGCGTGCAGCGCCCAGAGATACGCGGCGATATAGCTCCAGCGGCCGCCGGACGAGGTCTTCGGGTTGGGGGTCACCACCGACACGCCGTCGCGCACGAGGTCCGGCCAGTCGCGGATGTGCTTGGGGTTGCCCGAGCGCACCAGGAACACGATCGTGCTGGTGTAGGGCACGGCATGGTTGGGCAGCCGGCTGCTCCAGTCCCGGGCGAGCAGCCCGCGTGCCGCGAGCGCGTCGATGTCGGACGCGATGCCCAGCGTGACCACGTCGGCCTGCAGCCCGTCCAGCACCGCCCGGGCCTGGGCTCCCGAGCCGCCGTGCGAGGTGGCCACGCTGACGGTCTCGCCGGTCTGCTTCTTCCAGGCGGTGCTGAACTGCTTGTCGATGTCCTTGTACAGTTCCCGCGTCGGATCGTAGCTGACATTGAGCAGGCTTTGAGCCGAGGCCGCGACCGGCATCAGGATGAGGGCCGTCGCGAGGAAGCGGCCGAGAAGGCGATGCGGCGTCATGGGCGGGAACGCTCCGGCGTCATCAACGGGACAGCGTTCAATCTACGTATGAAACGTTTGTTTTGTCAAAAGACATCCATGATACGTGGAAATCTGGCGAGCCGCGCCCCCGCTCGTCCGCCTGGGCCGAACGCCCGGACCCGTGGCGTCGGCTCAGCCCGCCCGGGGACGGAGATGTCCGGCTTCCTCCTCGCCATTGGTGGTGACCGCGAACTCGGCGATCCCGGCTTTCGCGTAGAGGGTGCTGTACTCGCAAGGCTCGCCGCCGACCGAGAAGGTGACGCGCCGGATCATCATCACCGCTTCCTGCGTCTCGATGTCGAGATGGCGCCGCAGTTCTTCGGTGGCGGTGCGCACCTGGATCACGCTGTCGCTGCGGCCGATCTGGATGCCGGCGAAGCGCGACAGCAGGTCGAGGGAGGAGTGGCGGCGGGCATCCTCCCAGCCGAACGCACCCAGGCAGGAGGGGGGATAATACACTTCGGTCAGGGCGGCATCCCGGCCTTCCACGCTGTAGCGCCGCCTGAGGAACAGGCTGCGCGGCCCGGAAAGCGCGAGCGCCTGCTGGATTTCGGCGGGGGCGTCGGCCGCTTCCAGCGCCAGGAGGGTGGTTTCCGGCGACAGGCCCTGGGCGGCGAGAATGTCGGCCAGGCCTTTCGCCGGGCCGGTGGTGCGCTGCTCGCGGGGTTCGGTGACGAAGGTTCCGCGTCCCTGCCGCCGGACCACGAGGCCGCGGCGCACCAGATGATCGAGCGCCTGGCGCACGGTGATCCGGCTGACCGCATAGCGGGCCACGAGTTCGCTCTCGGAAGGCAGGCGATCCATGAAGGCCGGGTCTCGCCCGATCCGGGCGGCGATGTGGGTGGCGATCTGCAGATAGAGCGCCGTGGCGCTGTTGCGGCTCACGCCATCGTCTCGCTCGCCGCTCGTCACGCTTGATCCGTTCCCGCAATCAGTATAAGACGTCTTATAACATGTTGGCTCGACCAACCGCTATGGTGCTTGTGCCCCCGCCCCGGGGCCGGCGCAATCGGCGGTTCGGTCTCGCTGCCGGGAAGCGTCAGAAGACGCCCCGTTCGATCGGGAAAGAACGCGGTCTCCAGTTTCCTCGAACCGGAGCACCCGAATGCCTCGCCTCAGGTTGCACGATCTGCTGGTCGCGACCTCCCTTTGTTGCGTTTCGTTCTGGACACGCATGCCCGCGGCCATCGCGCAGGACGATCCCGATGCCGAAGCGGTAACCGTGCGCGGATCGACGCAGCGCGATGCGATCGGTGGCGGCCTGATGCTCCGTCAGGAGGCGCCCAAATCGGTCAGCAGCGTCACCAGCGCCTATATCGCCAAGCAGGCACCGAGCTCCAATCCCTACCAGCTGTTGAAGCTGCTTCCCGGCGCCAACGCGGTCAGCGCCGATCCGTACGGCATGACCACCGGCAACCTGACGGTGAGGGGCCTGAACTCGGACCAGATCGGCTTCACCCTGGACGGTGCCTCGCTGAACGATATCGGCACCTATTCTGCGTTTCCGACCGAATGGGTGGATTCCGAGAACCTGTCGAGGATCACGCTCGAACAGGGCTCGGCCAATCTGGACACGCCCGTGATCGGCGCTTCCGGCGGCATCGTGGAGATGCGGCTGCGCGACCCGTCGATGAAGGCGGGCGGCCTGGTGAACCTGTCCTACGGATCCTACCACACAGACCGCGAGTTCATCCGTTTGGACAGCGGCGAGATCGGCCGCAGCGGCGTGCGTGCCTTCGTGTCCTATTCCCGCATCTACGAGCCGCATTTCCGCGGGCCGGGCGAGGACCACAAGCAGCACGTGGACTTCAAGGCGCTCAAGGACTGGCGCAACGGCAGCACGTCGGAAGTGGCGCTGACGTTCGACGACAGCGTCAAGACGTCCTACCGCTCGCCGTCGCTCGCCCAATGGCAGACGCTGGGGCGCGACTTCAACTACGACGCCAGCTTCTCCCCGGGCGACACCAACTTCTACAAGCTGCACCAGACGCCCTACCGCGTCATCATCGTCACGGCACCGCAGCACGTGGTGCTGGGAAGCCGTGCCTCGCTCGACATCACGCCGTACTTCTATTTCAACGGCGGCAGCCTCGCCGGCGCCAGCGTGCTGTCGGAAAGCGGCTTCTACTGGGGATCGCGGCGGGTGAGCCTCGATCTCAACAACAACGGCTCCACGCGCGACAAGGTGCTGGTCTACAGCCCTTCCATCACGCCCTATGTTTATCGCCCCGGCGTGGTGAGCAAGCTGAACTATAGCTGGGGCCGCCACCATCTGGTGGTCGGCGACTGGTACGAATGGTCGGCGACGCGGCTGCTCAACCCGTACAGCCCGGTCGGCGCGAATGGCGGGGCCGCGGACGAGTGGGGACAGTTCGCCGATGCCAAGCTGTCGAACGGCGTGCGGGTCGCGTCCTACGACAACTACACCGAAACGCAGGTCAACAGCCTGTTCCTGGGCGACCGTTTCGAGGCGACGTCGCACCTGACGCTGGAGGCCGGCTTCAAGGAAACCATGGTCAACCGGACCGGCTACAACTACCTGCCGGGCGCCCAGTACCGGACCGAGCTGAACGACGCCGAAAGCCTTCCGACGATCGCGGCGCGCTACCGGTTCGACGATCGCAACCAGCTGTTCGCCGACGTCGCCACCAACTTCCGCACCCCGACGCTGAACGCGCTTTATTCCTCCTACAGCGCCACCACGGGCGCGGTCACGACCGCCGCCAATCCGTCGCAGAAGGCGGAATACGCCATCTCCGAGGAGCTCGGCTATCGCTACCAGGGCGATTTGGTCAACGGCACCGTGACTCTGTTCAACTACAACTTCACCAACCGCCAGGTCGCCACCCAGGCCATCGTCAACGGGGCCCAGGTCACCCAGAACATCAATGCCGGCGGCCAGACCTCGCGAGGCGTCGATGCCGAGATCGGGCTGCGGCCGTTCCATCATTTCCGGCCCTACGTGTCCGCGGAATATCTGCACGCCACCATCGACAACGACTACCAGGTGGGCGCCGATGCCCTGCCCACCGCGGGCAAGCGCGCGGTGCGGGCGCCCGAGTTCCAGGGCGCGATCGGGCTGGACTACGACCAGGGCAACTTCTTCGGCAACCTGTCGCTCAAATATACCGGGCGCCAGTTCTCGACCTTCACCAACGACCAGGCGATGCCCGCCTTCGTCACCGCCGACATCGCGTTCGGCTACCGGCTGCCGACCGTGCACGGCCTGAAGCCCGAGCTTCGCCTCAACCTGATCAACGTGGGCGACAACAGCTACCTGTCGGGCGTGGCGGGCGTGGCCGCGTCCTCGCGCGCCACCACGGGCGTGCACGGCACCACCATCGCCGCGCAGGGAACGCCCACCTACTATGTCGGCGGCGGCTTCGCCGCACTTCTCACCGCCAGCTGCGGATTCTGATCCCGGCCATCGCCGCTTCCAGGAGTGCCGAACATGTCGAAGCTGGACCGGTTCTTCGAGCTCGAGGCCCGCGGCACCACCGTGGGCCGGGAAACGGTCGCCGGATTCACCACCTTCGCCGCCATGGCCTACATCCTGGCGGTGAATCCCGCCATCATGGCCGCCGCCGGCATGGACAGGGTCGATCTGGTGGTGGCGACCGGCCTGTCGTCGCTGGTCGGCTGCCTGCTGGTGGGGCTGCTGTCGAACCTGCCGCTCGCGGCGGCACCCGCCATGGGCTCCAACATCGTGTTCGCCTACGTGCTGGTGAAGCAGATGGGCATCCCCTGGCAGGCGGGGCTGGCCATCGTCATCGTCACGGGCGTGATGTTCCTGGCGCTCAGCCTGTCGAAGCTGCGCGAGCGGGTGGCACGCGACGTGCCCGAGGTGCTGAAGGTGGCGATCCAGGCCTCCGTGGGCATGCTGATCGTGTTCATCGCCCTGCGCGGCTCCGGTTTCGTGGTGTCGTCGCCCGGCACGCTGGTGAAGATGAACTCGCTCGGCCGGCCATTCGTGCTGCTGACGCTGGCGGGCATCCTGCTGACGCCGGTGCTGGTGGCGCGCCGCGTGCCCGGGGCGCTCATCCTGAGCATCGGGATCATGACCGCCGCCGGGCTGGTGGTTCCGGGCGCGGACGGGAAACCGCTGACCAGGCTGCCGGCGCACCTGCTGGCACTCCCGCACTGGCCGGCGCACACGGCGTTGAAGCCGGATTTCGGGTTCGTGGCCTCGCATCTGCTGCTGACGCTGCCGCTGATGTTCTATTTCTTCTGTTCGGAGTTCTTTTCCACCCTCGGCACGGTGATCGGCGTCACCGGCGCCGCCAACCTGCGCGAGCCGGACGGTTCGATCCCGAACGCCACCCGTACCTTCGCCGCCGACGCGATGTCCACCATCGTGGGGCCGCTGCTCGGCACTTCCGTGGTCACGATCTTCATCGAAAGCGTCACCGGGGTGCAGGCCGGGGGACGCACCGGCCTCGCGGCGGTGGTCGTCGGGCTGTGCTTCGCGTGCAGCCTGTTCCTGTGGCCGTTGTTCGTGGTGATCCCGGCGGCGGCCACGACGCCGGCGCTGGTGGTGGTCGGCGTGCTGATGCTGCAGGGCGTCGCCCGCATCGACCTCACGGAATGGAGCAGCGCGGTCACCGTGTCCCTGACACTGCTGGTGACGGTGCTGACCAACAACCTGATCAACGGCATGGCGGTCGGCACGCTGGCCTTCCTGCTGCTCGGCATCGCCGCCGGCGACGGCAGGCGCATGGGCGCGGTGGTGTGGGGGCTCGCCGTCGTGTTCGTCGCCTTCTTCGTCGTGACCACGCACCTGCCGTGACCGTCCGCTTCCCCCGATCCCTTCCGGAGTATCCGCCATGAGTTCCGACGTCGGCATGACGGAGCCCCGCGACCTCGACGATCCCGCGCTGCGGGACCGGGCGGTGGCGGCGGCCCTCGGCGCCGCTCCGTTCGACGTGCTGCTGCGCGGCGGCCGCGTGGTGGACGTCGCCACCTGCACGATCCGCGAGGCCGATATCGGTCTCGTGGGAGGGTTGATCGCCTCCGTCCATGCGCCGGGGGCCCGGGGCGAGGCGGCCGAGACGCACGATCTGGCCGGCGCGCTGGTGGCGCCCGGCCTCATCGACACGCACCTGCATGTCGAGAGCTCCATGATCACGCCGCGGCGCTACGCGGAGGTGGTGGTTCCCCAGGGCACCACGACGATCTGCTGGGATCCGCACGAGGTCGGCAACGTGGCGGGGCTGGACGGCGTGCGCTGGGCGATCGACGCGTCGCGCGGCCTGCCGCTGCGCTCGCTGGTGCTGGCCCCGTCCTCGGTTCCGTCCGCGCCCGGCCTCGAGATGGCCGGCGCCGAGTTCGGCGCGGATGCGATCCGCGCCATGCTCGACTGGCCGGAGGTCGCCGGCGTCGCCGAGGTGATGGACATGCGCGGCGTCCTCGGCCGCAGCCCGCGCATGCGCGGCATCGTCGAGGCGGGGATGCGCAGCGGCAAGCTGGTGTGCGGTCATGCCCGCGATCTCGAGGGTGCGGACCTGCTGGCGTTCGCCGCCGCGGGGATCGAGAGCGACCACGAGATCACCTCGGGCGAGGACCTGCTGCGCAAGCTGGAAGCGGGCTTCACGGTGGAGCTCCGCGCTTCGCACGAGGACGTGCTGCCCGGCGTGGTGTCGGCACTCCGCGGTTTGCCGGTGATCCCGCAGACCCTCACGCTGTGCACGGACGACATCCTGCCGGACATGCTGGTGCGCGAAGGCGGCATCGTCATGCTGCTGCGTCGTCTGGTGGCGCTGGGCCTCGACCCGATCCAGGCGCTGCGGGCCGCCACCCTGAACGCCGCGATGCGGCTGGGACGCCGGGATTTGGGGCTGGTGGCGCCGGGCCGCCGGGCCGACCTCGTGGTGCTGTCGGACCTGGAAGGCTTCGAGCCGCGCGAGGTGTTCGCTTCCGGTCGGCTGGTCGCGCGCGGGGGCGCGCTGATCCGCCCGCTTCGTTCCGACCCGGTTCCCGCCCCGGTGGACACCATGCGGCTGGCGCCGATCGCCGACGAGGCGTTCCGCCTGCGGGTTCCTGGTGCCGCCTCCGGGATGGACGGCACGGCCACGCTGCGGGTGGTGGACCGGCCCCGGTTCACGCGCTGGGCGGAGCGCGACGCCGCCGTGAAGGACGGCGAGGTGCGGCTGCCGGACGACCTGATCCTGATGGCGGTGGCGCACCGGCACGGCCTGTCGTCGCCGGAGCCGGTGCTGGGGGTGCTGGGCGGCTGGGGACGCTGGAAGGGCGCGATCGCCACCACGATCTCGCACGACAGCCACAACCTCACGGTGTTCGGCCGCGACGCCCGCGACATGGCGGCGGCCGCCAACGCCCTGATCGCGGCGGGTGGCGGCATGGCCGTCGCGCAGGACGGGGTGCTGCAGGCGGTGCTGCCCCTGTCGGTCTGCGGCCTGTTGTCGGAGGCTCCCGCCGGGGAGGTGGCGTCCGGCCTGGCCGGCGTGCGGGAGGCGGCCGACCGGGTGGCGGATTTCACCGTCCCGCCGCTGATGTTCCGGGCCACGGTGGGGGCCAGCCTCGCCTGCAACCCCGGGCCGCACGTTACCGACCTGGGGATCGCCGACGGCACCACCGGGGAGGTGTTCGCCCACAGCGTGGCCGGTTTCCGGCCGGCCGGAGGCAGCTGATGCGGTTCCTGCCGGGCCTGCTGGCCGCCACGTTTCTGTTCGTCGCGAACGGCGGTGCCCGTGGCGTGGCCGCGGACGAGCCCCGGCTGGTGTTTCTCGACAACGACTTCCTGGGGCCGGGCGGCTCCAACATCCAGTCGCTGATCCCGCTGCTGGCGGCGCCGCGGGTCAGGCTGCTCGGCATCGGGGTGGTGACGGGCGACGCCTGGCGGCAGGAGGAGGTCCAGCACCTGCTGCGCTTCCTGGAGATCGCGGGGCGGACCGACATCTCCGTGCATCCGGGTGCCGAGATGCCGCTGCTGCGCACCCAGCGCGAGATGGCGGAATGGGAGGGCCGGTTCGGGCGGATCGCGTGGAAGGGCGCCTGGAACGCGCCCAAAACCGGGCGGCACTACCATCCCGACGATCCGGCGCTGGTGCCGCCGATGCCGGAAGGTGCTCCCGCCGCGCGGCCGAGCGATGTCGACGCCGCAACCGCGCTGGTGCGCGCGGTGCGGTCGCATCCGCACCAGGTGACGATCGTGGCGGCCGGGCCGCTGACCGATATCGCGCTGGCGGTCCGCATCGCCCCGGACATCGCCGCGCTGGCCCGCGGGCTGGTGTTCATGGGCGGCCTGGTGGACACCAACATGCGCCAGGTGACCGGCAACGCGGACTACGCCACCGATTTCAACTTCCTGTTCGACCCCGAGGCGGCCCACATCGTGCTGACCGCGCCCTGGGCGCGCATCACCGCCGTGGGCGACGTGTCGACCGGGATCGTGATGACGAACGAGATGGCGGACCGCATCGGGCGCGGCGATCGTCCGGAGAACCGCTACGTGGCCCGCTTCGCCCGCCGGGGACAGCCGTTCTGGGACGAGATCACCACCGCGGTCGCCATCGATCCGTCGCTGATCAGGCAGGAGGTCGCGGTACGGATGGACGTGGACCTGGCACGAGGCCCCGATTATGGGCGGGCCGTGCTGTCCCGGCCCGACGCCGCCAGCATCCCGGGGAGCGCCCCCGCGAACGCTCCGGTGACGCATCTGGTGCAGTCCATCGATGCGGAGCGGTTTCTGGCCAGCTTCGAACGCTGGGCGGCGGGCGGCGGCTGAACACGACGCTGCCCGCCGCCCCGTCCTACCCGCCGATGTTCGGGGGCGGGTAGGGGAGCGGAAGGAACCCCGCGTCGATGGCGTCTCGGCTCAGGGGGCTGCGGCAGGGCCGGCGCCGGTGCCCGACCCGAAGAACAGCAGAAACAGCACGATCACGATCAGCAGGATCGGCAGCAATCCGAGCCCGTTGAAGCCACGGCCGCGCGATCCGCCGTACCAGCCGGAACGAAGGCCATAGCCGCCTCCGCCGAGCGCCAGGATGAGTAGCACGATGATCAGGATGGTAATCATGGAAAGGCGCCCTCGAAGGTTGCGCAGCCGCAACGCACGGGAACCGCTTCCGTTCGCCGCCCGCCCGGTGGTGCCGGACGGGCGGCGGAAGCCTCAGCGCTTCTGGTTGTAGACGTCGATGCACACGGCGCCGAGCAGCACGAGACCCTTGAGCACCTGCTGGTAGTCGATGCCGACGCCCATGATGGACATCCCGTTGTTCAGCACGCCGATGATCAGCGCGCCCACCACGACGCCGGCCACCTTGCCGACACCGCCATAGGCGGAGGCCCCGCCGATGAAGCAGGCGGCGATCACCTCGAGCTCGAAGCCCTGTCCGGCCTTGGGCGTCGCGGTGTTGAGGCGGGCGGCGAACACCAGGCCGCCCAGCGCCGCCAGCGCGCCCATGTTGACGAAGGTGAGGAAGGTGAGGCGCTCGGTACGGATGCCCGACAGCTTGGCGGCGCGGACGTTGCCGCCCACCGCGTAGATCTGGCGTCCGACCACCGTGCGCTGCGTCATGAAGCCGTACAGGACGATCAGGATCGTCATGATGATCAGCACGTTGGGCAGGCCGTGGTGCGAGGCGATCTGCACGGCGAAATAGGTGATCACCGCGAACAGCAGCAGGTTCTTGATCGCGAAGAACGCGACTGGTTCCACGTCGATCTTGTGCGACATCTGGCGGAGCCGGCCGCGGATGCTGAGCGCCACCATGGCGAGCGCCAGGATCACGCCGAGCAGGATGGAGGTGAAGAAATGGCCGCCCGTGTTGGGCAGCAGTTCGGGGATGAAGCCGGACGACAGCTTCTGGAAGGTGGTGGCGAACGGACCGAGCGACTGGCCGTGCAGGATCGCCAGCGCCAGCCCCTTGAACACGAGCATGCCGGCGAGCGTCACGATAAAGGACGGGATGCCGAAATAGGCGATCCAGTAGCCCTGGGCGGCGCCGATGAGGCCGCCCAGGATCAGGCACAGGATGCTGGCGGACACGAAGTCCAGGTGGTACTGCACCATGAGCACGGCGGCGACCGCGCCGACAAAGCCCGCGACCGAGCCGACAGACAGGTCGATGTGTCCGGACACGATCACCAGCAGCATGCCCAGCGCCATGATGACGATGTAGCTGTTCTGCAGCACGAGGTTGGTGAGGTTGAGGGGGCGCAGCAGGGTGCCGCCGGTCACCAGCTCGAAGAACAGCATGATCGCGAACAGCGAGAGCGTCAGGCCGTAGTCGCGCAGGTGGCTCTTGATGAAGCCCATGTGCGCGCGGTCGGCCAGCTCGGCGACCTTGCCGGGAACCGGGGGCGCCACGTCGGCCGCCGGCGCCGTGGCGGGGGACAGGGTATTGTCGCTCATGGGGTCAGTGCTCCCTCGCGCGCCGTTTCGCGCGCGTCCTTTCCTTGTTGCGGGACCGGCTGCCCGGAAGCACCCCGGGCCGCGTCCTGCATGATGGCCCGCATGATGCGTTCCTGTGTGGCCTCGGCCGCGGGGAACTCGCCCACGAAGCGGCCCTCGTTCATGACGTAGATCCGGTCGGTGATGCCGAGCAGCTCGGGCATCTCGGACGAGATCACGATCACGCCCTTACCCTGGTCGGCCAGCTCCTGGATGATGCAGTAGATCTCGTACTTGGCGCCGACATCGATGCCGCGGGTCGGTTCGTCCAGGATCAGGACCTCCGGATCGGTGAACAACCACTTGCTCAGCACGACCTTCTGCTGGTTGCCGCCCGACAGCTTGCCCGTGTCCTGGTAGATGCTGTGCGAGCGGATGCGCATGCGGTCGCGGTAGCGGTCGGCCACCCGCATCTCGTTGATGTCGTCGATGACGTTGCGGCTCGATACCCCCGCCAGGTTGGCGAGCGAGACGTTCTTACGGATGTCCTCTCCCAGCAGCAGTCCGAGCGCCTTGCGGTCCTCGGTGACGTAGGCGAGCCCGGCATCGATCGCGCGCGGCACCGACGACAGGTCGAGCGGCTTGCCGTGCAGGGTCGCGGTGCCGCCGATGCGCGTGCCGTAGGAGCGGCCGAACAGGCTCATGGCGAACTCGGTGCGCCCGGCGCCCATCAGGCCGGCGATGCCGACGATCTCGCCGCGCCGGACGTGCATGGACACGTTCTTCACCATCTCGCGGTCGGGATGCAGCGGGTGATGGACCACCCAGTCGCGTACCTCGAACACCGGGGCGCCGATCTGGGGGTTCTCGCGCGTCGGGTAGCGGTGCTCGAGGTCGCGGTCCACCATCTTGCGGATGATGCGGTCCTCGTCGACGCCGCCTTCCCGGCAATCCATGGTGTCGACGGTGCGGCCGTCGCGCAGCACGGTGATGCGGTCGGCGACGCGCGACACCTCGTTCAGCTTGTGGCTGATGAGGATGGACGAGATGCCCTGCGCCTTGAACTCGAGAAGAAGGTCCAGCAGCGCCTGGCTGTCGTTCTCGTTCAGCGACGCGGTGGGCTCGTCCAGGATCAGCAGCTTCACCTGCTTGGAAAGGGCCTTGGCGATCTCCACCAGCTGCTGCTTGCCGACGCCGATGTTGGTGATCAGCGTGTCGGGCGCTTCGGTGAGGCCGACCTTGCGCAGCAATTCGCGGGTGCGGGCATAGACCTCGCCCTGGTCGATCACCCCGAGCCTGGCCGGCGTCCTGGTCAGGAAGATGTTCTCGGCGATCGACATCAGCGGGATCAGCGCGAGTTCCTGATGGATGATGATGATGCCGAGCGCCTCGGAGTCGTTGATGTCGCGGAACTGGCGCTCGACACCCTCGAACAGGATCTGGCCTTCATAGGAGCCGTGCGGGTGCACGCCGCTCAGCACCTTCATCAGCGTCGACTTACCTGCGCCGTTCTCGCCGCAGAGCGCGTGGATCTCGCCCTTCTCCACGGAGAACGACACGTCGCGCAGCGCCTTCACGCCGGTGAAGCTCTTGCTGATGCCACGCATCTCGAGAATGGCGGTCATGCGGGAAACCTTCGTGTGGAAACCGCCCGGCATCCCGAGGGATGGCCGGGCGGCGGGTCAAAGGATCGAGGTCCGGATCAGTCGATCTGGGACTGCTTGTAGTAGCCGCTGTCGACCAGCTCCTGCTTCCAGTTGCTCTTGTCGACCACCACGGGCGGCAGCAGGTAGGCCGGAACCACCTTGACGCCGTTGTTGTAGCTCTTGGTGTCGTTGACCGGCGGCTCCTTGCCGCTCAGCACGGCGTCCACCATGTCCACGGTCACCTTCGCGAGCTTGCGGGTGTCCTTGTAGATGGAGGAATACTGCTCGCCGGCGATGATCGACTTCACCGACGGGATCTCGCAATCCTGGCCGGTGACAATCGGCATCTTCATGTCGCCGCTGCCGTAGCCGACGCCCTTCAGCGAGGACAGGATGCCGATCGAGATGCCGTCATAGGGCGACAGCACGCCGTTCAGCTTCTTGTTGGTGTAGTAGGCGCTCAGCAGGTTATCCATGCGCGCCTGGGCGGTGGCGCCGTCCCAGCGCAGGGTGGACACCTTGTCCATGCCCATCTGGCCGCTCTGCACCTTCAGCACGCCCTGGTCGATGAGCGGCTTCAGCACCGACATCGCACCGTTGTAGAAGAAATAGGCGTTGTTGTCGTCGGGCGAGCCGCCGAACAGCTCGATGTTGAACGGACCCTTGTCGGCCGGATAGTTCAGGCCCTTCAACAGCGACTGCGCCTGCAGCACGCCGACCTTGAAGTTGTCGAAGGTCGCGTAGTAGCTGACGTTCGGCGTGTTCCGGATCAGGCGGTCATAGGCGATGATCTTCACGCCGCGCGCGGCCGCCTGCTTGAGCACGTCCGACAGGGTGGTGCCGTCGATGGAGGCGATCACCAGCACCTTGTCGCCCTTGGTGACCATGTTCTCGACCTGCGAGAGCTGGTTCGGGATGTCGTCGTCGGCATATTGCAGGTCGGTCTTGTAGCCGCGCCCCTGCAGTTCCTTGACCATGTTGTCGCCGTCCGCGATCCAGCGGGCCGAGGATTTGGTGGGCATGGCGATGCCCACGGTCGGCTTGTCCTGCGCCATGGCCGCGGGGCCGGCGGCGGCGACGCACAGCGCGACCGCCGAGACCATGGTGGAAAAGAACTTCATGTTTCGCTCCCGGGAGAAGAAGAGGATCGGAAGGTCTGCGCCGTCCGGATCCGGCCGGCCGGAATGGCCAGCGGGGTGTTCCGCCGGCGCCGCGCTCGGCGCCGGTCGGGGTCGTTCGGCACGGCATCGGCGGCGATGCCCTCCGACATGCTTCGCGGCGGCTGGTCGCCGGGCCGCTTGAAGACCGTCCGTGCTCCGGTATCGCCGTCCCCGCCCGCGGGGAGGCCAGGAAGCATCACGCCGGGGACCTCGATGCCGGCCTCGGCATGGCGCACGAGGCCCTGGCGGATCACCTCCGTCATGGCGGCGGCCGCCCCGATGCTGTCGCGTCCGGCGATGGCCGCCACGATCCGCTCGTGGGTCCGAACCGTGCGGTCCCGGCCGGCGGCGCCCACCGGGGCGCTGAGCTGGAACGATGCCCGCAGCGCCACCTGCACCACCGCGCCGATCGAGCGCATGAAGGGGTTGCCGGACGCGGCGGCGATCGCGAGATGCAGCGCGCAATCGGCTTCGGCGAGATCCAGGCCGTTCCGCACCCGCTCGGCGAACTCCGCCATCAGGCGTTGCAGCCCGTCCAGATCCTCCTCGGTGCGGCGCATCGCGGCGAGGGACGCCGCCTGCGGCTCCACCGCCAGCCGGATGTCGGCCAGATGGCGGAGGAACCGGGTGCCGATCCCCACGTCGAGATGCCAGGCCAGCACGTCGCCGTCGAACATGTTCCAGGCCGCAGGGTCGCGCACCAGGGTGCCGACCCGGGTCTTGGTGGACAGCAGCCCCTTGGCCGCCAGGGTCTTCACCGCTTCGCGCAGCACCGGACGCGACACGCCGAAGCGCGCGCACAGCTCGGCATCGCTCGGCAGCTTGTCGCCGCCGGACAACCGCCGGGCGATGATGTCGATACCCAGTGCCCGCGCCACGGCCGCGTGGTTCGACAGCGAGCGTCCCGCCGGAATCACCACGAGATGCCCTGTCACGGCGTGCAGGCCAGGCCGGACGGCGCGGTTCGGGCGAGATGGCGGAATGGCCGGACGGCCATGACGATGATTCCTTCCCCGGGCACCGCGCGTCGCGACGTTCTTCGTCGTCTTCCGCGATGTCCGGGGCGGATCATGCCTCCGCCGGACCGCCTTGTATAGTCATACTATATGACCCATGATGTGGGTCGCGATCAGGCCTTGATCAGCATCACCTGCGAGGTGGGCAGCTCCACCGACCGCTCGGGTTTGTCGGCCAGGAACTCCTCGAAGGCTTCGCGCACGCCGTGCAGGTACGAGTAGTCGTGGCTGACGATCACGCCGCCCGGCAGCATTCGCGGGTAGAAGAACTCAAGGCAGTCCCGCGTGGCTTCCTTGATGTCCACGTCGAGATGCACCAGCGAGAAGCGCTTGTCCTCGCAGCCGGTATTCTGCCCGGTGAAGCATCCCTGGTGGAACACGAGGTTCGGCCGGTCTCCGAGATAGGTCTGCACGGCCTCCAGGGAGGCCGCGTAATGGCCCCGGCGCATGGAATGGCGTTCCTTGCGATCGGGCTCCGGCAGGCCTGCGAACGTGTCGAACAGATGCAGCTCCTCAGGGTCGCCGCCCAGGCTGATCAGCTTGGCCGAGCATCCCTGGAAGACGCCCACCTCCGCCATCACCCCGCCGATCGCCCGCTGCGCCCGGGCGAGCGAGTGGATCATGAAGGCCTCGTTGCCGCTCAACAGCGATTCGCGCTCGCCGCGGACCCGGCGGATGGTGCGGATGCTGTCGCGGCGCTTGTGGCCGCCCAGGATCATCAGCTCCAGCCTCGCCAGCGAACCGACGGTGGCCCGCCGGAGCAGCCGGCTGCGGGCGAACAGGCGGTGCAGCACGGCCTGCGCCGTGGCGGTGCGGGTTTCCGTGGGGCGCCGCGTCTGGGGGCGTCGGGGCGTGACGGGGGACGGCGTCCCGTCGAAGGTCAGGTCTGAGATGGGATCGCGCTCCTCGCGTGTGGGCCGCCGTGGGCGCAGGAGGCGGCCGGTTCGGCGACACAAGATGTCGGCGCAACCAAGGCGCGGAGGGGCGAATCGTTCCACCGTTCCGGTTTAGAAGCGATTCCTTGCGTGCGCCGGAGCCATCGTCTCGGCGCGGCGCAGGCCGGCGCCAGGCAGCGGTCCGGCTACCGGTCGGCGTGCCGATCGGGCGGCACGGGCCTGCCCGGAAGTCGTCCGGTGCGGGCGGCACATCGGCCGTCTCGAACCGTTCGCGGGCTCAGGCGCGCGCCATCGGTCCCGGCAGCTTGCGGTCTCCGTGGCCCCGCCGCGGCAGGCGTCGGGGCCCCCAATGCGGGAGTGTCGGACGGCTTCCGGGGCCGGGCATCGCGTCCGATGCCCGCGGCCTCCGGCGGCGGGGGCCGCCGCACCGCTGGTCCGGGCGGGCGAGACCCGGCGCGTTGCCCTTGCGCTCGCGGCGCGCCTACGCGGCGCCGTCCTTCGGCGCCGTTCGCAGGATTTCCGCCGTGGCGCGTTCCAGGATGCCGATCAGCCGCCGTGCCTCCTCGGCCGAGCAGCCGCGCCGGGTGCCGAGCGCACGCTTGAGCTCGTGGCGCGCGCGGTGCATCGCCGCCGCCAGGGCGGGATCGGCGGCGGGATCGGTGTCGTGCAACCCGGCGAAGGCTTCCCGCACCTGATCCATCCGGCTGCCGATCCGTTCCAGCGTCTGCAGGATGGTGTCCGCTTCCTCGCGATGCGCGGCCAGATGGTCGCGTCCGCTTTCCGTGATGGTGTAGCTCTTGCGGTTGCCCTCCGGCACGGCGTCCGCGTGGCCGATCTCGGCCAGGAAGGTGAGCGCCGGATAGATCACCCCCGGGCTCGGGCTGTAGAAGCCGCCGGAACGTTCCTCCAAGGCGCGGATCAGCTCGTAGCCGTGGCGTGGGCCGTCGGCCAGCAGCCGGAGGATCACCAGCTGCAGCTCGGCCGCGCCCAGGCGGCGGCCGCCGGGCATGTCGCCGTCGCCGCCTCCGAAGCGTCGGCCGAAGCCGGGCCCGCCCCCGTGGCGACCGCGTCCGCCGAAGCCGTGCCGGTGGCCGATCATGTGCAGGAATCCTTGCGCCATCTGTTCCGCCGAGGGGCCGCGCCCATCCCGTTCCATCATGAAGCGTCGAAACATGTGTGATCTTTCATCGTAAGACATGTCGTAAGATATGTCGTTCGATGCCCGGAGATCAAGCCCTTCCGTAGGGCTCGCGTCCACAACCGAACGTGCCGGAACCTACCCGGTCCGGCACCGCTACCGGCAGCGCGGCCGGAAGCACGGGGGCGGGGAGCGGATGCGACAGGATGAATTCGCGCACGAGGTGGGACGTCGGTTCGCCGAGGCGGTGTCGGGAGAGGGTCCTGCCGGGTTCGGCGCCGGACCGGTGCTGCTGCTGTCGCACGACGATGCCGACGGGCTTTCCTCCGCCGCGATCCTGAGCCGCTCGCTCGCCCGCATGGGGCGCGAGCCTGTGCTTCGGCTGGTGGGGCGCGGGGAGAACGCCTGGTCGGCCGCCATGCGCACCGAACTCGCCGGCTGGCGGATCGACGGCCAGGAACCCGGGGCACTGATCGTCGCCGACCTCGGGCTGCGCGCGGAGATGCTGCGGCCCGGCATGCCGACGATCGTGATCGACCACCACGTGACCGCCGGCGGGCTGCGCACGGGCGTCGCCGCCGACCGTGTGCTGGGTCTGACCGGCTACGGCGCCGATCCGGTGCCGACCAGCAGCCTGATGAGCTACTGGTGCGCGCGCGGCCTGGCGGAGGCCGGGCTGACTCCGCCGCCGGACGACCTGCTGTGGCTGGCCGCGATCGGCATCCTGGGCGATCTCGGCGACAAGGCGCCGTTTCCGGAGCTGGCCGACGCCCGGGCCGCGGTGGGCATCACCGCGCTGCGCAACGCGGTGTCGCTGCTCAACGCCGCGCGCCGCTCCGGCAGCGGGGATGCCCGGCCGGCCTACGAGGTGCTGCGCGAGGCGAGCGGCCCCAAGGACGTCACCAACGGCCGGCATCCGGGCACGGCGCGTCTGCTGGACGCCAAGGCCGAGGTGGCGGCGGCGCTGGACGCGGCCAGGCGCATCGCTCCCGTGGTGCGGCCGCCCGTGGTGCTGATCCGCCTGCATTCGCCCTGCCAGATCCACCCGCTGGTGGCGCAAAGCTGGCGGACCCGCCTCAAGGACAGCCTGGTGATGGCGGCCAATACCGGCTTCCGGCCCGGCTGGGTCAATTTCGCCATGCGCACGGCGACCGATACCGACCTCGTCGCCTGGCTGCGGGCGCGCACGCCGGAGGGCGCGGACGAGCAATACGGCAACGGACACGCCCAGGCGAGCGGCGGGGCGCTTCCCGTTCCGGTGTGGGAACGCTTCATCGCGGGGCTCGGGTTCGGGGCCGACGAATCGACCGATCGGAGGAATGCCGCATGAGCCCCCGCCGACTGCCGCCCGCCGCGCCGGCCCCCACCCCCGCGCCGCGCGGTCCCCTCCGGCTGGGCTTTCCCGTGAAGGTGATGGCGCGCCCGGACCTCAAGAGCAACGATGCGCGGCGCTGGCAGAACGGCCCGCATCTGAAGGTGAGCCTGGAGCTGCTGGACCAGGTGCTCGACCATCTCGACCGGCACGACATCCGGATGTACCGCATGTCGTCGGACATCGCGCCGTACGCGACCCATCCGGACCTGCCGCAGTTCCATTCCATGGTCGCCGACAGCGACGCAGAACTGCGCGCCTTCGGGGCCAAGGCGCGCGGGCTCGGCATCCGGCTGTCGTTCCATCCGTCGCAGTTCGTGGTGCTGAACAGCGCCGATCCCGAACTCGTGCGCAAGAGCGCGTGGGATCTCGCCAGCCAGGCCGAGATGCTGGACCGCATGGAGCTCGACGACGAGGCGGTCATGGTGATCCATGTCGGCGGCGTCTACGACGATCGCCTCGCCGCGCGCGAGCGCTGGGTGCGCGCCTGGCCGACCCTGCCGGAGCCGGTGCGGCGCCGTCTGGTGCTGGAACATGACGATCTGCGTTTCTCGGCCGCCGACGTGCTGTGGATCCACGAGCGCACCGGGGTGCGGCTGATCTTCGATCACCAGCATTTCTGGTGCCTCAATCCGGAAGGGATGGACATGCGCGACGCGGTGTCGCGCATCCTCGGCACCTGGCCGTCGGGGCAGCGGCCGAAGCTGCATTTCTCCACGCCGAACAACGGGATGCGCGAGCTGGTCCGCAAGGACCGTAAGACCGGCAAGCCGAAGAAGGTGCAGGTGGCGCCCGTCTGGACCGGGCACGCCGATTTCTGTTCGCCGTTCGAGTTCGCGAGCTTCATGCGGCTGGTGCCGGACCTGGAGTTCGACGTGATGCTGGAAAGCAAGGTCAAGGACCTCGCCCTGATCCGGCTGCGGCCCGACCTGCTGCGCTACGCCCCCGACGTCGCGGCGCGCTTCGGTCTGCGCGCCGAACAACAGGATCGGCTGGAAGCGGAGGAGGATGCCGTTCTGGAGGAGGAGGCGGCCTGAGCGTCGTGCCGGGCTGATGCTCGGGCGGGGCGGGCGCCCCGTCGGTGATGGCCCGGCAGCCGGTCGGCGGTCCGTGCCGGGCGATCGGAACCGCCCGGCGACCCTTGTCCGGACTGACGCTGGCGGCCCTTGGCCCGGATATCGCCGCAGGTCCGCCGCCGCCGCCGCGAGAACCGGGGCGGCGTTCCGTCCGCTCCGGCGGGTCTCAGTCCGCGACGCCGCGCAAGCGCTGCAGGAAGGCGCGCAGTCCGGCGCGGAGATGGTCGGGATGGGCGGGCACGGGGTGTTCGGTGTTGGCGGCATCCCGTCGCATCGCCGCCTGCCCGCGTTCCGCCAGCTCTTCCAGCGCGGGGGCCAGGGCGGGATGGGCGGCCAGCGCCTCCGCCACCGCGTCGCGATGGAGTTCGAACAGCCTGATCCTGGTGAGGGCGACCGCCGTGGCCAGATAGGGCGTTCCGGTGATCAGCCCCACCGCGCCCAGCGTATCCCCGGGGCCGATGCGCGTCAGGATGCGCCGGCTGTCCCCGTCGCGGCGGGAGATCTCCGCGATCCCCTCCGCCAGCAGGAAGAGGGTATGCGGCATCTCGTCCTGCCGGATCAGCGCGTCGCCTGCCTGCAGCACCCGTTCCCGGAAGAAGGGCCGCAGGGCGTCGCGTTCGGCGCGGCGGAGGATGCCGAACAGTTCGGATTCCGCCAGCAGGCCCACGGGCATGGACAGCTCGGCATCGTCCGGTGCGTCCGCTTCGGTCCAGGTGGGCGGGGGGAACTGGTTCGCCACCGCCAGCCGGATGCCCGCATGGCGAAGGTGGCGGTGGATCTGGGCCAGCAGTTCCGTGCGCGCCTGTCCAAGCATGGCGCTGCTCGCCACCGAGAAGCTGACATGCCAGGTGGTCCCGTCGCCGCCGAGCGACATGCAGGACACGGCGGGCGGCGGTTCGATCAGCAGCAGCGGGCAAGCGAGGGCAGCGGCGCCCAGCACCTCCTGGCAGCGCGCCGGCGGGGCAGCGGGGTCCAGCAGCACCGAGATGCCGTCGCCCCGCATCGGCGTGGGCGCGCTGCGATTGATGAAGCGGCCCTTGGCGATCACGCTGTTGGGGATCACCACCAGCCCGTGCTGGCCCGTCAGGATGTGGGTGGAGCGCCAGCCCACCTGCACCACCTGACCCTCGACGTCGCTGTCGAGCCACAACACGTCGCCCGGCTTGTAGGCATGCTCGATGCCGACCGCGATGCCGGAGAACAAGTCCGACAGCGTGCTTTGCAGCGCGAGGCCCAGCACGATGGCGATCACGCCGGAGGTGGCCAGCAGCCCGCGCACCGGCAGTTCGAACGCGAACGAGGCGATGGCGAGTCCGGTCGCCACCATCACGACCCCCGCCAGCAGGTCGGACACGATGCGCGTTTCGCGCGGCCGGTGTTCCAGCACCACCACCAGCCGCATCACCCCGACGGCCGCGCGGGCGGCCGCGATCCACCAGGCGGCCTCGATCAGCTGCTTCCAGAACCGCTCGGTGGCGCCGAAGGAGGAATCGAACCGGGGATGCAGCGGTGATCCAAGGATCGCCACCGTGAGTCCGGTCAAGGCCAGCAGCACCAGCAGCCGCGCCGTGACCACCAGCCAGATCGGCCAGCGCCGGATCAGCCGTGGCAGCAGGGCGGACAGAACCAGCAGCCCCGTCGCCAGCAGTAGCGGTTTCGCGGAGCCGTCGATCATCAGGGCGGACATGTCGAGCGCGGCTCCGCGGCGGCCGTGGTCGGATCAGTGCAGCGCGGTGGTCTCGGCGAGGTCGGCGTCGGGCGACGACATGTCGTCCACCTGCGGATCGGCGAGCCCGCTGCGCGTGCCCCAGAAGCAGAACAGCAGCGACACCACGGCCACCACCGCCATGTCCCATCCATAGGGCAGCAGCCCGATGCCGCCGAATTCGCGCGAACCGATGAAGCTCAGCAGCGCCATGATCGGCAGGAACAGCACCAGCCACCAGGCGCAGCGCAGGTCGCTCATGAGCTCGGCGCGCGACGCGTTCCGCCGATACCACACGTAGATCGGCAGCGCCGCCGCCAGCAGCAGGATGATCTCGCCCGTGAGCGGCCAGCGCGCCCAGTACAGCAGCAGCGACGACATCACGAAGCCGACCGGCCCCAGTATGCCGATCCCCGGCATCCGGATCGGGCGCCGCAGATGCGCGGCATTGCGGCGCAGGGTGAGAGCCGCCATCGGCATCAGCATGTAGCAGATCACGGTGGTGACCGAGATCACCGCGGCGAGCGACCCCCAGCCGCGGAAGAAGTAGAGGAACACGAAGGCGACGCCGAGATTGAACCACAGCGCCGGGCGCGGCACCCCCCACACGGGATGCAGCCGTCCCAGCACGGCCGGCGCGGTGCCGTTGCGCTGCGCGCCCACGATCATGCGCGAGGTGGTCGCCATGTAGGTGGTGCCGGTGCCGCTGGGGCTCAGGAAGGCGTCGAAATACAGCAGCACCGCCAGCCAGTTCAGGTTGAAGGCCAGCGCCAGCTGCGCGAAGGGCGAGGAGAAGGTGATGCCGCTCCAGCCATGCGCCTTCACCTGCCCGGGGTCCACCGCGCCGAGATAGGCCACCTGCAGCAGGACATAGACCACGAAAGCCAGCGCCACGGAGCCGAGCACGGCGAAGGGGATGGTGCGGTCGGGATTGCGCGCCTCGCCCGCGAGATTGAGCGGGCTCTGGAAGCCGTTGAACGCGAAGATGATACCCGATGTGGCGACGGCGGTGAGGATGCCGGCCGCACCGTTGGGCAGGAAGCCCCCGGCGGTCGCGCCGGAAACGTTCCCCGGATGGAACGAAGCCGCGATCAGCGCGATGCCGGTGAGGGCCGGCACCACGAGCTTGAACACGGTGATGGCGGCGTTGGAGCGCGCGAACAGCTTCACGCTCCAGAAGTTCAACAGGAAATAGACCACCACCAGGACGCCGGCCATCAGCAGCGCCACCGGGGTCAGCTCGCCGTCATGGAAGAGCCCCTGTGTCCAGGAGAACGGCCAGGAGCTCATGTACTGGATGGAGGCCTCGGCCTCCACCGAAATGGCGCTGGCGATGGCGAGCCAGTTGGCCCAGGCCGAGATGAAGCCGACCAGGCCGCCATGGCTTGCGCGCGAGAACCGCACCGCGCCGCCCGACACCGGGAACATGCCGCCGAGTTCCGCGGCGATGCCCGCGATCACCAGCACCACGCAGCCGCCGATCAGCCAGGCGATGATGGCGCCCGGTCCCGCCAGCACGGCCGCGCGCTCCGCTCCGAACAGCCATCCCGAGCCGATGATGGAGCCGAGCCCGGTGAACAGGAGCGGCCAGGCGCCGATCTCGCGCTTGGGGGTGATCTGCATGCGGACACGGGCTCCTGGCCGGCAACGGAAACGTCACGCAACGTTCCAGGCGGCGTTGTTCCTGTCCAGCGGGGGTCGGACGCTGCACCCGCGCGTATCCGCATACCGGGCCGCTCCCCCTTCGGTCGCTCCGCCCGGCCTCGCGGCCCCTCCCGCCGACGCATTCTTCCCGCCGTGCCCGGATGGCGGCAGGCTACCCCGAACTACTGCCTGCCGGGACGGAGGATCGTGCCGTTCGCACGAGGCGGCTCCGGCGCCTGATGGTCCGTGCCAGGGGTTTTCCGCGACATTCGGCCTCGACCGCGCTTCTGGTCGCGGGGCAGGTGCTGCGGGACGGCTTCGGCCTGCCGCTGGACCGGCATTACGACGTCTTCGCGGACGTCAAGAAGAGCTGGATCCGTTTCGCGTCGTGTTCGGAAACGCCCACACCGCTCGGGATGCTGTCCATCCGCCCGGTGGCGCATCCCGCGCGGCTGCTCACCAGCGACGGGTCGTCGTGCCGGTTCTGGCTTCGCCATCCAGCAGGCGTCCGTCCGGCCTGCCCAGCAGGAAGCCCTGCGCGAAGGCGATGCCGTTGCCGCGCAGCCAGTGCAGCTGTTCCTCGGTCTCGACCCCCTCGGCCACCACGTAGATGTTCATGTCCGAGGCGAGCCGTCCGATGGTGCGGATGATCGCCGCCACCTTGCGTGAATGAGGCAGGTCGCGGGTGAAGGACGCATCGATCTTGATGCCGTCGACGTCGAAGCCGCGCAGATAGGTGAGCGATGAATAGCCGGTGCCGAAATCGTCCAGCACCACGCGCACGCCCATCGCGCGGATGGCGGCGAGCTGGTCGAGCAGATGCGTGCCGGTTCCCATGAAGACCGATTCCGTCACCTCCAGCGCCAGAAGTTCCGGCGCCAGGCCGGTGTCGGACAGGATTCGCTGCAGGATGGACACGAACCGGCCCGACCGGAGCTGGCGCGGCGACAGGTTCACCGCCACCGGCAGCCTGGTGCCGCTCGCGACCATCTGCAGGCAGGTGGTGCGCAGCACGTACTCGCCGAGCTCGTCGATGATGTCGCTGGCTTCCGCGCTGGGAACGAAGGCCCCGGCGCTCAGCAGCCCCCGCGTGGGATGCTGCCAGCGCACCAGGGCCTCCGCCGACACGATCGCGCCGGTGGCGACATCCACGATGGGCTGGTAGACCACGAAGATCTCGTTGCGCTGGAACGCGACCCCGAGCTCCGCTTCGAGCCGCAGCCTGCCGAGATATTCCGCTTCCATCGTCGGCGTGAACAGGCGGACGCTGCCCTTCTCGCTCTGTTTGGCCTGGTGAAGGGCGAGATCGGCGCGTCGCATCAGCAGCTCGCCTTGCCGACCGTCCGCCGGAAAGAGCGCCACGCCGATGCTGGAGCTCGGCGTGATGGAGAGCGATTCCACCATCACCGGCTGGCGGATCATCCGGTTGACCTCGGCCGCCGCGGCTTCGGCTTCTGCCGCGTCGGTGTCGAACAGGATGAAGGTGAACTCGTCGCCACCCACACGCGCGCTGAGATGGTGGGGAGCCAGGATCGAGCGCATGCGGATGGACACGATCTCGAGCAGCCGATCGCCGACGGCGTGGCTGAAATCGTCGTTGATCGCCTTGAAGTTGTCGAGATCGAGCATGGCCAGCGCGAACCGGCGCCGTTCGGGATCGTCGCAGGCGCGTTCCAGCGCCGCGGCGAAGCTTTGCCGGCTCAGCAATCCGGTGAGGCCGTCGTGATGCGCGAGGAATTCGATCCGTGCCTGCGCCGCGCGGGCTTCGGTGACGTCGGAGCCGATGCCGCGATAGCCCGCGAAGCGGTCGCCCTTGTCGTAGATCGGGTGGCCCGTGAGGTTGAGCCAGCGTTCGGTGTCACCCCGGCGCACGGAGATCGGTAGATCGCGGAACGCCTGCCGGCTATTGATCAACCGCAGCAGCTCCGCATGCCGGTCCTGCGGATCGTCATGGGCCGGGTGGGCCCCGGCCAGGACGCGATCGATCGGCATCCCCGTCAGCAGACGCGGATCCCGGCCCAGGAGCTCGCCGAACTGCGGCTTGACGTCGTGCAGCCGCCCGTCGGCATCGGTTTCCCATACCCAGTGCGAGGAACCTTCCTCGTACTCGCGCAGGAAGACGCGCATGGTGTCGTGCTGGCGCTGCAACGCCAGCCGCGCCGTCGCGCGGTCCAGGATGGTGCGGTTCATGTACAGCAGCCCCACCAGCGCGAACAACAGGAAGCCGGCGAAACAGATCATCGCGGTGATCTGGATGGATGGCAGCACCGCCATCACCGCGACCGAGCACAGCAGCGCGATGGGCACATAGAAGCTGAGGGCGGACGACACCGGGACGCCCAGCATGGGCGAGGACACCAGGCCCATGATGAGGCCGATCAGGCTGCCCTGGTCTTCCGGCCGGATCTCGTAGGCGAACAGGTTGACCAGCAATCCCCACGCAATGCCCAGAAGCACGAACAGCCGGCTCGCGCGGCGCATGAACGGGCGATGCTGCTGATCGGTGCGCCAGCGCAGCGCGGAGGCGATCAGGGCCGCGTAGAGCAGGGAAATAATCACCGCGGCGACGCTGTCGGCGGAGGTTTCCACGTCGCGGAACGCCAGAAGAAACAGCAGCGCTGACCCGGATCCCAACGTCGCGAACAGGAAGCTGGTGTTGAACAGCATGGTGGCCTGTTCGGCGACCAGGGCCTGATCCTCGGACAACCAGCGCCCGGGCGACAACAGGCCGCGCAGCGTTCCCCCCGGCACGACCTTGTTCTCGTCCCGCGCGCCCGGCGCGATCGCCCCGGCGCGCGGGTGCGAGGTCATGACCACCGCCCCCCGCCACGGAAGGAATTCCGCGACGAGGCATCTGGCGGAACTGGCCGCCAGAGAAACCTCGGACGCGGCAACAGCAGCAGCATGCCGGTGCGTGCCCGGTAGGCACGGTAGGCGCTCGAGAGGGCGGACGATGCGAAACGCCTCTCCTCGCCGCGGGCGATCATCACGTACCACGCCGCCATCCCCAGCGCGACCGGCGCCCATCCGATGCGTGGCAGCACCACGGCGGTGCCTGTCCAGAAGAGGATGTAGGACAGATAGAACGGGTGGCGGACATGGGCGTAGGGCCCGTGCGAGAACACGACGTCCGGCGGCGCGTCGGAATAGGCGAGATGCGGCGGCCGGCCACGGGTGGCCGCGACCGTGCGCCAGAACAGAAGAGTGGCGCCGAGAAACAGCACCCATCCCGCCACCGCGGCCCAGGGATCGGGCGGGGCGGTGGTCAGGATCAGCCCCGCGAACAGCAGCCACGCCGCGAAGCTCGCCCCGGACAGCAGCCGCATCCCGGGCGGCATGCGCTGCCGCCCGGCGAAATGCCGCGCCACCCCCCAGCCGAACGATCCCACCGCCAGCAGCGACAGCAGCACCGTGATCGCGGCGATCGCGGCGTGCAGGGGCGCGCTCATGAGCGCCGCAGCGCCATCGGGACCGGGACGCCGGCCAGGAAGCCGTCGAGCTCGTCGCGATTGCCGGCGAACGGATCCACCAGTGGGAAGGCGGCCCTGACCTCGTCGAAACGTTCGCGCGTCGATGCCGCCAGCAGCATCGGGCAGGACAGGCCGGGATAAGGTTTCGGTTCCGTCATCGGGCGATAGCCAAGGCGCTTGTAGAACGGCAGATGATGGGTGCGCACGCAGGCGATGTGCAGCTGTGCATGGGACATCATGCCGATATAGCTTGCCAGGCGGATCAGCAGGAACACCAATCCCTGATTGTTCTCCGCCCGGGGGCTGCGCACCAGCCGTGTGGTCTCGATGCCGCGCTGGCCGAAGCCGGGCGCGCCGCCCTGTCGCAGCAGCTGCGCCACTTCCGCGGGGAAGGTGTCGAACGCGGGCGACCGCAGCCCCGACCCGTGCGCGAGCAGGCAGGCCCTGGCCGACGCCACCGGTTCCCCGTTCTCGTAGATCACGAAGGAACGGCTGTTGGGAAGGTCGTCGTAGCTGTCGGAGAACGTCTCGGAGGGGTGGGGCTGGATGAAGCCGCTGCGCAGATAGGACAGGTAGCGCAGGCGGAACATGTCCCGGCGGGTGCGCTCGTCCGTGGCCAGTCGCGCCATATAATCGCCACCGCGCAGCGGCACCACGGTGCGAAGGGTTTCGGAACCCCGGCCCGGCCTCCGACCCCCAGCCGGATCGTCTTGCGGCCCGGCTGGCGGGACGGCGTCGATGGGCGGGGCACCAGACGCCGTGGTGCCAGACGCCGTGGTGCCAGACGCCGTGATACCAGACGCTTTGGTGCCAGACGGACGGACCGTCGGTTGGTCGCCGCCCCCGTCGCCGGGGTTGGAATGGCCGATCGGGTGGTGCGGGGCGGAACCCCTGAAGGAATCGGGCCGATGGCCGAAGGATGGTCCGCGATGGAACGAGGTCATGTCGATCTCCCGGAAGCGTGGTTGCAACCGGGAAATGATAGGATGACGGTCGGGGCCGCAGACGCCGGACTCCTGTCTGTTCGCTCGCCGCGGTTGTTTCCGGCCGTTGCTGCCGGAACGCTCCGCGGCCCGATTTCCTGACGGCCGGGAGGCGCGATGCCAGAATTCACGCCGGTGGAAACGGTGGCGGATTTCCACACGCTGGACGAGGCCGACCTTCTGGAAGGCTATCTCGACGGCTTCCACGGCTCTCCCGCCCCGGGATCGGACCGGTCCCGGGGATATTGGCACGGGTGGCGGGAAGGCCGGGTGGCGGCGGGACTGGCCGAAGCCGGGCCGGACCAGCTCCGCCTGGCCAGGGCCTTCGACGATCTCGACGAGGCAGGCAACGGGTCGCCGCCCGATCCGGCTCCGGCGGACGGCCGCGGCGGCGCTCCGGAATGAGGTTCCGCGGTGGCGGGGGCCCGGGGCGGTGCGAACAGCTTGAACTTCGTGGGGCGTGCGGCTAAGAGCAGCGCCTCGTTCGCGCGTCCCGGGCCTGGAAGGGCATGCCCGGCCGCGACGGCTGTTCTCTTGCCGGATGCGCTTCTTGCGGATCCGTGCCGCTTCCGGGCGGCGGGGAACGGTCCCAACCGCAGGAGTGTGAAATGCCCAAGATGAAGACCAAGTCGTCGGTCAAGAAGCGGTTCAAGATCACCGCGACCGGCAAGGTGCTGGCAGGTCCCGGCAACAAGCGTCACGGCCTGATCAACCGTCCCCAGAAGATGAAGCGCACCAACCGCGGTTCGCAGACCCTGACGGAGATGGATGGCAAGACCGTGAAGCAGTGGGCCCCCTACGGGCTGGCCTGAGGAGCACCTGAGCAATGGCACGCGTCAAGCGGGGCGTCACCACGCACGCCCGTCACAAGAAGGTCCTGGCCCAGAGCAAGGGCTTCTTCGGCCGGTCCTCGACCAACTACCGCATCGCGCTGGAGCGCCTGGAGAAGTCCCTCCAGTACGCCTACCGCGACCGCCGCAACAAGAAGCGCGACTTCCGCGGCCTGTGGATCCAGCGCATCAACGCCGCGGTCCGCGAGCACGGCCTGACCTACTCGCGCTTCATCGACGGGCTGAACAAGGCCGGCATCGAGATCGACCGCAAGGTGCTCGCTGCCATCGCCTATGACGACCCGGTGACCTTCGGCGCCATCGTCGAGAAGGCCAAGGCCGCGATCCCGGCCTGAAGCGCCAGGACGATCAGGAGAACGAGGGCCGTCCTTCCGGGGGCGGCCCTTTCTCGTTCCGGCGCCCCGTTCCTTCGGGGCGCCAGATGCTCACCGCACGTCGATCAGCCATGTGGTGTCCCATGACCGCCCGTGAGGGGTGATCAGGGTGATGTCCAGCACGTCCTTCCCGGTGAAGCCGGGTGCGGGCGTGTAGAACAGCGCCACCCCGTCGGCCGGCTTCAGGTTGCACGCGTAGCGCTGGTTCGTGCGCGGATAGTTCGGATGCCAGCGTCCCTGCATCACCTCGGCGGTCCCGTGACCGGGCGGCGAGGCCAGGCGCACGGTCGTGATGCCATAGGTCGAGCAGTCCGCATTCAGGTCGAACCAGGCGTTGATCATGCTGCGGCGGTTCGCCGGCGCCGTGAAGCGGCCGGTGAGGTGTGCGCCCTCCGGGGGCGGCATCGGGAAGACCTTGCGCGGCGGCGGCACCGGGGCTTGCGTGCCGCCGGCGGCGACCAGGGTCGTGCTTCTGACGTCGGCGCAGCCAGCCACCGCCGACAGGCCGACCAGCAGGGCGGCGCGCGCGAAGCCGGGCACGGAAGATCGGGCGGGACTGCCGGGCATGTCGTCATGTCTCCGTTGCGACGACAGGTTCCTAGCGCAGCGTCTTCAGCATGGCGTGCGAAAGATGTCGTACTATGTCGGCGGCGTGGGCGGAGTACCGTTCCGGGGCGTCCTGCCAGGACCGGGCGGGGTCGCTGCATCGACCTCCCGCGGGTGGGGGAGGGGAGTCGTGCCCTGGCCGCGTCCGTCCGGATCGGCTAAGGCATCGCCCCGCCCGAGGCTACGAATTGGCCGGATCCATGGTCCGGCCGCTCGCCCGTTTCCGTTCCCGAGGTTCCGCTCCATGTCCGACGACCTGGCCTCCTCCGCGCCGCGCCCTGCGGATCCGGTCCCGACGGACGTGGCAGACGACCTGCGCGCGCTGCGGCAGGAGGTGCTGGACAGCCTGGAGGCGGCGTCAGACCTGCGGGCGTGGGACGCGATCCGGGTCGGCGTCCTCGGCAAGTCCGGGCGGCTGACCGCGCTGCTCAAGGAGCTGGGCAGGACGGCACCGGAAGAGCGCCGGGCGCGGGGCGCCGCCCTGAACCGGCTGCGCGACGAGCTCGGCGGCGCGATCGAGGCGCGCGGCAAGGCGCTGGACGCCGAGGCGCTGGACGCAAGGCTCCGCGCGGAGCGGGTCGACGTGACGCTGCCGGTGGGCACGCCTGCCTCGGGGCTGATCCACCCGATCAGCCGCACGATCGAGGAGATGGTGGCGATCTTCGGCGCGATGGGCTTCTCGCTCGCCGAAGGCCCGGACATCGAGACCGACTGGCACAATTTCTCCGCGCTCAACACGCCGGCGCATCATCCGGCCCGCACCGATCACGACACCTTCTATCTGCCGCCCGGCGCCGGAGGCGCCGTGGGCTCGCGCCTGCTGCGCACCCAGACGTCCGGCGTGCAGATCCGCACGATGCTGCAGAACAAGCCGCCCATCCGGGTGATCGTGCCCGGCCGCACCTATCGTGCCGACCACGACGCCACCCATTCGCCGATGTTCCACCAGTGCGAAGGGCTGGTGGTGGGACCGGCGGCCGGCGACGGGGCGATCACGCTCGGCCATCTGAAGGGCACGGTGATCGAGTTCCTGCGCGCCTTCTTCAACCAGCCGGCGCTGCCGGTACGGTTCCGCGCCTCCTATTTCCCGTTCACCGAGCCCTCCATGGAGGTCGATATCGGCTGGAGCCGCGCCACCGGCGAGATCGGAGCCGGCACCGACTGGCTGGAAGTGCTGGGCTCGGGGATGGTGCATCCGAGGGTGCTGGCCAATTGCGGGCTGGATCCGCGCGAATGGCAGGGATTCGCGTTCGGCATGGGGATCGAGCGGCTGACCATGCTCAAGCACGGCATCCCCGACCTGCGCTCGATGTTCGAGGGCGACCTGCGCTGGCTGCGCCATTACGGCAGCAGCCCGCTGACGCCCGCGCTGCTGCACGAAGGACTGTGAGGCTCCGATGAAGTTCACGCTGTCCTGGCTGCGCGACCATCTCGACACCACCGCCACCCTCGGCGAGATCACCGACGCGCTCAACCGCATCGGGCTTGAGGTGGAAGGGGTGGAGGATCGCGGCGCCAGCCTGAGCGCGTTCCGGACCGCGCGCATCGTGTCGGCCGAGCAGCATCCCAACGCCGACCGGCTGCGGGTGTGCCGGGTGGACGCCGGTGCCGAGCAGGGCTTCGGCGACGTGCAGGTGGTGTGCGGAGCGCCCAATGCCCGCGCGGGCCTGTCGGTGATCTTCGCGCCGCCGGGCACCTTCATCCCCGGCAGCAACATCACCATCAAGGCGGGCGAGATCCGCGGCGAGAAGAGCGGCGGCATGCTGTGTTCGCTGCGCGAGCTCGGTCTCGGCGAGGAATCCGACGGCATCGCCGAACTGCCGGACAACACCACGCCCGGCCAGAGCTACGCCAACTTCGCCGGGCTCGACGATCCGGTGATCGAGATCGCCATCACCCCCAACCGTGGCGACGCCCTGGCGGTGCGCGGCATCGCGCGCGATCTCGCCGCCGCCGGGCTCGGCCATCTGCGGCCGTGGCTCGCCGGCACGGTGGAAGGGATCTTCGACAGCCCGATCGGCTGGGACAACCGCTTTCCCGAGGCGTGCCCGATGGTGCTGGGGCGCACCATCCGCGGCGTCCGCAACGGGCCGTCGCCGGCCTGGCTCCAGGAACGGCTGCGGGCGGTGGGCCTGCGCCCGATCAACGCGCTGGTGGACGTCACCAACTTCTTCTCGTTCGATCTCGGCCGGCCGCTGCACGTGTTCGACGCGGACAAGGTGGCGGGCGACACGCTGACGCTGCGCCGCGGCGCCGGGGAAACCCTGCGCGCGCTGGACGGGGGCGACTACGTGGCCGACGCCGAGGATTGCGTGATCGCCGACGCGAACGGCGTGCAGTCGTTCGCCGGCATCATGGGCGGCGAGCACACCGGGGCGACGGAACAAACCACCAGCGTGTTCGTGGAATGCGCGCTGTTCGATCCGGTGCGGGTGGCGCTCAGCGGCCGCCGGCACGGCATCACGTCGGACGCGCGCCAGCGCTTCGAGCGCGGCATCGATCCGGCCCTCCCCGTCAGCGCGCTGGAAGCCGCCACCGGCATGATCCTTGAGCTGTGCGGCGGCGAGGCCAGCGAGGTGGTGCAGGCGGGCGACGCGCCGCGCTGGCACCGCAGCGCGGCCCTGCGCTTCGACCGGCTGCGCACGCTGGGCGGCGTCGAGGTCGCGCCCGACGAGGCGGTGTCGAGCCTGGAACATCTGGGCTTCACCGTGCGCCGCCGCGACGACCAGGGCGCCGAGTTCGAGGTGCCGTCCTGGCGCAACGACATCGCCATGCCGGTGGAGCTGGCGCTGCGGGCGGACGACACGACCGATCCGGCCCCCGTGCGCGCCTCCGTGGCGGCGGTGGAAGCGGAATGCGACCTGGTGGAAGAGGTGCTGCGGCTGCGCGGGCTCGATGCCGTTCCGGCGGTGCCCCTCCTCCCGGTCTCGCCGGTGCCGCTGCCCGCCCTGACCGCCCGGCAGGCGCGCGCCGCGCTCGCGCGGCGGCTGCTGGCGTCGCGCGGGCTGGTGGAATGCGTGGGCTTCTCCTTCACCAGCTGTGCGCAGGCGGCCTTGTTCGGCGAGACGCCGGATACGCTCCGGCTGTTGAACCCGATCGCGGCCGACCTGGACCAGATGCGGCCCACCCCGCTCGCCACGCTGCTGCCGGCGGCGGCTCGCAACGCGGCGCGCGGCCTTGCGGACGGCGCGCTGTTCGAGATCGGGCCGGGATTCGGCCATCCGGCCACGCCGGGCGATGGCGGCCAGGCCCTGGTCGCCGCGGCGCTGCGCTTCGGCCACGGGGCCCGGGTTCCCGGACGTCCGGCGGCGCCCGTGACGTTGTGGGACGTCAAGGCCGACGCGCTGGCGGTGCTGGCCGCCCTCGGCGTGCCGATGGAGGCCCTGTCCGTCACCGCGGACGCGCCGTCGCATTATCATCCCGGCCGTTCCGGCGTGGTGCGGCAGGGACCGAAGACCGTGCTGGCCCGCTTCGGCGAGCTGCATCCGGCGGTGGCCCGGGCCGTCGGGCTGGATATGCCGGCGGCGGCGGTGGAGCTGTTCCTGGACGCGGTGCCGGATCCCAAGCGCCGCCGCAAGGGCGCCCCCGAACTGCCGAGCCTGCAGCCGGTTCGCCGCGATTTCGCCTTCGTTGTCGGTCAGGAGGTCACGGCGGAAGCGGTGCTCCGCGCGGCACGAGGGGCGGAACGCTCCCTGATCGCCGGCGTGTCGCTGTTCGACGTGTTCGAGGGCGGAACGCTCGGCGAGGGGCGAAAATCCCTGGCGATCGAGGTGGTGTTCCAGCCGCGCGAGCGTTCCCTCACCGAGAACGAGCTGGAAGCGGCGTCGAACAAGGTGATGGCCGCGGTCGCCAAGGCCACGGGCGCCGTTCTGCGCGGCTGAGGCGGCGCGCACCGGGAAAAGGATAGCCGCGACAGGGCGGCGGCATGCCTGGAAAACGAGCCGGCGCGGGCGGCTCCGGATGGGCGCCCCCGCCCGTCGCTGGCTGAGGAGGAGGAGGAACGGGATGAACGGATCAGGTCTCCGCCGCACGGCGCTGTCGCTGGGCGCGGCGCTGCTGCCGGTTCTGGGGGGCGTTCCGCTTGTCGGCACCACGCTGGTTCCGGCCGCCCTGGCGTCGTCTCCGGCCCGGCACCGCACGGCGAGCCCTCCGCTCCCCCGCACCCACGTGACCGGCACCACCGACGGCTGCGTCGATTCCCGGGCCACGATCGCCCTGGCGGACCCCGCCGACCCGCGCCGGCGCGATCCGAACTGGGTGTCCTATGTCCGTCAGAACGGCACGTGCTACCGGGTGGACCCGGGCGTCGCCCTGCTGGTGGTGCGGCGCGAAGGCGCCGTGACGCTGGTGCGCCGGGCCGCCGGCAAGCGGAACCAGCCGCCGGTCTATGTCGCGACCGCCTCGCTGCCGGGCGGCGATGGCGCGTCTCCGGCCGCCGGAACGCCAGGGGGAGCGGTGGCGCCGACGGCTGGCACGGCGGCGGCGGCCTTGGCGGCAGGAATGGCGGCGTCCTCCGTCACGCCCCCGGTCGCGTCCCCGGCCACGCCCCCGACCGGGGCGCCTCCCGCGGGTGCCGGGCAGTCTGCGTCCGTGGCCGCGCCGCCTCCCGAGCCCGAGGCATCGGCAGCCGCATCGGCCCCTTCCGCCGGCCAGATCGCCGGAGGAAGCGTCTATGGCGAACCGGTGCCGCCGTCGGCGTCCGCTTCGGAAGCGACATCCGCCAACCCGACGTCTTCCCCGAACGCGGTGGATCGTATCCCCGCCCCGGGCGCGGCTCCTGGCGCGGCTCCTGGCACGCCACCCACCGCCGCCCCCGGAACCGCCCAGAACCCGAACACGGCGGGAGCGGCCTCTTCTCCCGATGCTCCGCCGGGGGCCAATGCCGGCTCCCCCGCCACGCAAGGCGCAGCGTCCGCGCCTGCCGTGGCGGCACAGGCGGGGGCGCCGTCCGGCCTCCGGACGCCTCCCACCATGGCGCCCACGCCATCGGCAGCCCCACCGGCATCGTCCGCCGTTTCGCCGCCGCCAGTAACGCCGTCCGTCACGCCGCCGGTTCCCGCGGAACATGACGGCGAAGCGGCAAGCGCCGCTCCGGCCTCGACCCGCCCCGATGCCGGTCGGTCGGCGGCGCCGGAAGGGTGGGGCTGGATATGGCCGGCATCGCTCGTGCTGCTGCTCGCGGTGATCGGCGCAGGCTTCGGCCTCGCCCGGCGGCGTCGCACGCCGCCGGAGCGTCGAACCCCCTCGGTCGCCGGGATGGCCGCAGGTGCGGACGGGCGCGCGGCCGAACTGGCCGCCCTGCGCGGGCGGAGCGAGGCATCCCTGATCGCGGCCGGCTGGCGGGTGGATCCGGGTCCCGATCCCGCGTCCGATCTGCGCGCCACCCGCGGCACCAGCGGCATGACGGTGCGCTGCGTGGTCCGGCCCGACGCGGTGCCGGTCGAGGTCGTGCGGCAGGCGCGCCTGATGTTCGGCGCCCCCCGTGCGGATCATACGATCATGCTGGTGTCGGCCGGGCCGTTCTCGCGGGAAGCGCGGGCGGAAGCGGCGGATGCCGGCATCGAGCTGCGCGGCGATCCGGCCAGGAAGCGATAGCGCTCGACCGCTCCGGGCACGGCCGCCCGCGCCTGCGGCCTCCTGGAAGCGCCGGTGGTCGTTTTCGCGTGATGCGGGACGGCCGCTCCGCAGCCACGAGGCTGGGAACGTTTCGACCTGATCCGGCTCAGGCCCTGCACCCGGACGTCGCCCGTGCCGGCTCACGCTTCATCGTCGTCGCCCATGATCCGGTGCCGCAACCTTGTCCGGGGCCGCACGCTTCGATCGGACACCTGGTGGAGTTGGATTCATGCGCGGCGGTCTGCTCTGGCTTCTCGGCATCCCCATCCCGGTCATCATCCTGTTGTACCTGTTCCACGTGATCTGACGCCCGTTCCTCGCCCGTGGCGGTTGCCACGGCGCTGCCGCGGGCTCATCCTGACAGCGTAACGATCCGCGCCAGGGGAGAAACCGATGCCGGCATGGTGGTCCGGCACGATCCATACATTCCAGGCCGCGTCGGACGAGGCGCTGCTGGATGTGCTGGCGCATCGCGCGGTGCAGCACTTCCGTGTCAACGAGGCGACACAGCTCTTCGCGTGGCGGGAGCAGATCTCGATCCTCCGCCGGGCTCTCGCCGGTCTCGCAGCCGATGCCGGATGGCGGCTGTTGCTGGAGTTCGAGGTTCCGCGGCTCGGGGGGCGGATCGACGCGGTGCTGCTGCTGCCCGGGGCGATCTTCGTGATCGAGTTCAAGGTGGGTGCCTGCCGCCACGACGGCGATGCACTGCGACAAACAGACGACTACGCGCTCGATCTGCAGGACTTCCACGCCGGCAGCCGGCGCCATCCCATCGTGCCGATCCTGGTGGCGACGGATGCGCCGAGCGTTGCCGCGGAACTGCCGCTGCCCTTGTCGTTGGGTGCCGCCCCGGTGCTGCGCACCAACGCCGCCTCGCTGGGCGAGATGCTGGCCGCCCTGTCGCAACGATTTCCCGCAGCCGGGATGCCGCTGGATATTGCCGGCTGGGAAGACGCGCCCTATCGCCCGGTGCCCGGGGTGATCGACGCGGCCTGCGGTCTGTATCTGCGCCACGATGTGCGCGACATCGCCAGCGCCCGCGCGGATGCGGAAAACCTGACCCGGACTGCGGCGCGCATCGACGCCATCCTGCGCGATACCCGCGCGCTGAACAGCAAGGCGATCCTGTTCGTTTCCGGAATTCCGGGGGCCGGCAAGACGTTGTGCGGGTTGAACGCAGCCTTCGGAACCGCCGGGGAAGCCGGGGCAAACTTCCTCACCGGTAATCCCACCCTGGTGCACGTGCTGCGCGACGCGCTGGTGCGCGACGCGGTCGCCCGGGGCACGGCGCGTCCCGCGGCGCGGCACCGGATGGAAGGGGTGATCCAGGCCCTGACGCGGTTCCGGGACGACGGCGTCCGCACCGGCGCGCCGCCGCCCGAGCGCGTGGTGGTGATCGACGAGGCCCAGCGTTCCTGGACCCGGGCGCAGGCGATCGCCAAAAGCCGCGACCGTCCGGTCCGGCTGGATCGTTCGGAACCGGCGCATCTGCTGGACATCATGGGGCGTCACGAGGGTTTCGCGGCGATCCTGTGTTTGATCGGCCAGGGCCAGGAAATTCATGACGGCGAGGGCGGCCTGGCCTGCTGGGGCGAGGCGCTGCGCGAACGGCCGGGATGGATGGTGCACGCGGCCTCGGCCACGCTGTCGGATCCGGAACCGCGCAACCGGCTGGGAGCCTTGCCGCGCTTCCATGCCGAGGAGGCGCTGCATCTCGACGTGCCGGTGCGTTCCCTGCGCCACGATCACGCGCCGCGTTGGGTGGACGCGGTGCTGCGGGGCGACGCGGCACAAGCGCGGGCGGTGGTGGACACGAGCGGTCCCGTGCCGTTCCGATTGGTGCGCGACCTGACGCTGCTCCGGCAAACGCTGCGCGCTTCGTCGCGCGACGTCCACCGCGCGGGGCTGGTGGCGAGTGCTGGTGCGAAGCGATTGCGAGCGGAAGGGGTGGGTGCCGAGCTACCTCACACGGATGCCGACGCGGTGGCGCGCTGGTTCCTCGACAGCTGGCATCGCGACCGGGATGTGCGGGCGTCCGACGCGCTGGAAGTGCCGGCCACGCAGTTCGCGGTGCAGGGCCTGGAACTCGACCATGTCGGGCTGTGCTGGGACGGCGATCTCGTGCGCCGTTCCGGACGAGCGGCATGGGACGTCCGCAGCTTCCGGGGCACGCGCTGGCAGATCGCGCGCGATGCCGACAAGATCGCCTGGCGGCTCAATACCTATCGCGTGCTGCTGACGCGGGCGCGCTACGAGACGGTGATCTGGGTGCCGCGCGGCGATGCGGACGATCCCACCCGCGATCCCGCCTTGTTCGACGAGGTGGCCGATTTTCTGGAGCGTTGTGGGGCACGGCCGGCCGTGCCCGCGGCGGCCGTTGTTCCGGCGCCGGCCTCGCTCTTGTTGTAGCGGCGCCCTGGGCTCCGCTTGGGTCTGGGCGGGGAAGACGACCCTTCACGAGCTGAAAAGATAAGGGGCGCATGATGGGTGCGGGCTGCGCGACCTGGAGAAGGATGGTGGCGAAAGGAAGAATCGCTTGGATGTTCGGTGGTGGCTGCCATGGCCGGCCGCGCCCGGTGGGTCGCGCGTGATCGGGCGCGCGGGCGCGCCGGGACGGCAAGGATCGCTGGCGCCAGCGGGGGACGGCTCCGAGGGACGGCACGGCGCGGGCGACGAGGGCCACGTGCTCTGGCGCGTCCGCACGTTCGCGGAGATCGCACGTGGTGCGAGGCGCGGACCGACGGTGGTGGTGGCCATCGTCGCCGCGGCGCTGCTCACGCTGGGCATCTCCGACCGAAGCAGGGCCGCGCCGCCGCTCCAGGCGGTGCCGGTGTATCGGGAATTCGGCGACTGGATCGTGGGATGCGACGAGACGCGGCGCTGCATGGCCAAGCTGGCGCCGGACGACGATCGTTCCGCGCCGCTCGATCAGGCGCATCTGACCATCTGGATGGACCCCGGGCCGCAGGCGGAACCGGAACTCGTGTTCGGGGCGGCGCCGCCGGACGACGATGCCCGGGGTATCGCCCTTCTTCCCTTGCGCCTCCGGCTGGATGGCGTCGCGCTGCCATCGGATGCTGCCTGGGAGGACGCGGGCAGCGGCGAGATAAGGCTGCGCGGCGAGGCGGCACGGGCGTTGCTGGGACGTGTGCGCGACGGGAGCGCCGTGACCGTGGCGCCAGCCGATGGACACGGAGCGACCCTGTCGCTGCAAGGCCTCGCGGCCACCCTGTTGCTGGTGGACGCAGTGCAGGGCCGGGTCGGCACCGTGTCCGCCCTGGGGCAGCCCGGACCGGGTTCTGCTGCTGGGCTGGCGCCTCCGGTGCTCGAGCCGGTGCTGCGGGCCGCCCCGGTGCCGCCCCCGCTCGTGGGTGGTGCCGATTTGGTTCGGACCGTGGCACGGATCGCGGCGCCGGCCCGGCGCGCGGCGGGATGCGACACGGCGGGGAACGGGGACGCATCCTGGGCGCAGCCTTTGACGGGTGCTGAGGCCCTGGTCGCGCTCGCATGCGACTCAGGCGCCTACCAGACCGGCTTTCTCCTGTTCCGGGTGCCGCGGAACCGCCCGGCGGGGGCCGTGCCGCTCCGGCTGCCGGTGCCGCCCCTGGCGGGGCTCGGAAGCGACACGGATGGCGGGGGCACCCTGATGGGGGCATCCTTCGATCCGGCACGGGGCGTGTTGTCCAGCCGCTCGGTGGGCCGGGGTCTCGGGGATTGCGGCGAGCAGCTGGACTGGGTGTTCGACGGCCGGCGGTTCCAGCTGGCCTTTCGGGCCGCACAGGAGCGCTGCGGCGGCAACACGGCGGAATGGCCGATCCTGCTCCGCAGCCTGATCGTGGCGCCCAAGGCAGCAGCGCCCAAAGCAGCGGCGCCCGGAGCATCGGCGCCTTGAGCCGGTCCGCTATTTTTCCGGGCGGATTTCCCTTATCTGTCCGCCCATGACCGACACGCCGCTTTCGCGCATCCGCAACTTCTCGATCATCGCGCATATCGACCACGGCAAATCGACCCTGGCCGACCGTCTGATCCAGGCCTGCGGCGCGCTTTCCGAGCGCGAGATGACCAACCAGGTGCTCGACAACATGGAGATCGAGCGCGAGCGCGGCATCACCATCAAGGCGCAGACCGTCCGGCTCACCTATCCGGCCAAGGACGGGCAGCTCTACGTGCTGAACCTGATGGACACGCCCGGCCACGTGGATTTCGCCTACGAGGTCAGCCGGTCGCTCGCCGCCTGCGAGGGCTCGCTGCTGGTGGTGGACGCGTCGCAGGGCGTGGAAGCGCAGACCTTGGCCAACGTCTACCAGGCGCTGGACGCGAACCACGAGATCGTGCCGGTGCTGAACAAGATCGATCTGCCGGCGGCCGAGCCCGAACGGGTGCGCCAGCAGATCGAGGACGTGGTGGGCATCCCGGCCGACGACGCGGTGGAGATCTCGGCCAAGACCGGGCTCAACATCGAGGGGGTGCTGGAAGCGCTGGTGACCCGCCTGCCGCCGCCGGTGGGCGAGGCGGACGCGCCGCTCAAGGCGCTGCTGGTGGACAGCTGGTACGACGCCTATCTCGGCGTGGTGATCCTGGTGCGGATCAAGGACGGCCGCCTGCGCAAGGGCGCCAAGGTCCGCATGATGTCCACGGGCGCGGTCCATACGGTGGAACAGGTCGGCACCTTCGCGCCAGCCATGCGGCCGGTGGACGATCTGGGACCGGGCGAGATGGGCTATATCACCGCCGCCATCAAGACGGTCGCCGATTGCAACGTGGGCGACACCATCACGGAGGATCGCCGCCCGGCCGGCAGCGCGCTGGCCGGCTTCAAGCCGTCCATCCCGGTGGTGTGGTGCGGCTTGTTCCCGATCGATGCCGACGATTTCGAGAAGCTGCGCGAAAGCCTGGCCAAGCTCCGGCTGAACGACGCCTCGTTCCACTACGAGGCCGAGACCTCCGCAGCGCTTGGCTTCGGCTTCCGCTGCGGCTTCCTCGGCCTGCTGCATCTGGAGATCATCCAGGAGCGCCTCAGCCGCGAGTTCGACCTCAACCTGATCGCCACAGCGCCGTCCGTGGTTTATCGCCTGTTCAAGACCAATGGCGAGATGGAGGAGCTGCACAACCCGGCCGACATGCCGGACGGCTCCGTGATCGCCAAGATCGAGGAGCCCTGGATCAAGGCCACCATCATGGTGCCGGACGATTATCTGGGCTCGATCCTGACCCTGTGTGCCGAGCGTCGCGGCCAGCAGGTCGACCTGACCTATGTCGGCAACCGGGCGATGGCGGTGTACCGGCTGCCGCTCAACGAGGTGGTGTTCGACTTCTACGACCGCCTGAAATCGGTGTCGCGCGGCTATGCCTCCTTCGACTACGCGATGGACGGCTACGAGGAGAGCGACCTCGTGCGCATCTCCATCCTGGTCAACCAGGAACCGGTGGACGCGCTGAGCTTCGTGGCGCACCGCTCGGCCGCCGAAGCGCGCGGCCGCTCGATCTGCGCCAAGCTCAAGGAGCTGATCCCGCGCCAGCTGTTCAAGATCGCCATCCAGGCGGCGATCGGCTCGCGCGTCATCGCCCGCGAAACCATCGGCGCGCTCAGCAAGGACGTCACCGCCAAGTGCTATGGCGGCGACATCTCGCGCAAGCGCAAGCTGCTGGACAAGCAGAAGGAGGGCAAGAAGCGCATGCGGCAGTTCGGCAAGGTCGAGATCCCGCAGACCGCCTTTCTCGCTGCCCTCAAGATGGACGGTTAGACGCGCTTTCCAGCGCATGCGCTCGTGGTTCCCGCCCCGCCGCCCCGAGAGGTAGCGGCGGCGGTCGCGCGCTCCGGGGATCGGGCCGCTTGCGATATCGCCGCGCGGCCGCCTTCCGGCGTCGAGGGGCCAGAGGCTCGCGGGCCGGGCGGTGCTCGGCGGATCGGTTCCGACGCCCTGGCAGGGGGGGCGGCTTCGCCCGGACATCAGGGTCGTTCGGTTGCTCCGTCCGTAGGGAAGAGCCTGGACCGTTCCAGTCCGCGCCGTCTGGATCGTGTCCGGGGTTCCCGATCGCGCCGGCGAGCAGCGTCCCGCCGTCCCGCCCGGCATACGGTATCCTGACCGGGAGCGATCCGATTGCCACCCACGTGACCCAAGAAGGGGAGGATGGGGCGGATGCCTCCCTGGTCTGATCCGGACGTCAGGGTCCGGGGCACGCCGCCGGCCCTTCGTGCCGGTCGGCTCCCGCGACGCGACGTCCCGGTTCGATGGACGTTGACGGTTTCGATCCGGTTCAGGAGCCCGCGATGAGCCTGTCGCCCCACCTGCCCGTTCGGCTCGGCGTGCTGCTGGGAGAGCAGCCCTCGCCGCTGCTGCTGCACCGCGCCGTGCGCACCGCCGATCCGGCCTATCCGTCGCTGGGCGCGGTCGGGCAGGCGGGCATGGCGGCGCTGGGGCTGTTCGACCCGTGGCGGCGCGAGATTCCCGGCGGCACCGGCGAATCCCACCTCGTCGTGCTCGACACGCCCCTGGTGCTGTCGGGCACCGGCGTGGTGGCGCTGTGCGACGGACGGGTGATCGAGGACACGCTGGACCATCTCGGAGACGCCGACGGCGCGGTGCGGGACGCGGACGGGCGGTGGCGGCTGCCCACGCAGGCGCCCGGACTTCCCGGCGTGTGGCTGTCGCTGCTGCTGGGCGGGCGCGGCAACTGGTTTCACCTGATGCTGATGAACCTGTCCCGGATCGCGCTGCTGGACGCGAACGAGGCCCGGTCGATCGAGGGCATCCTGGTGCCGGTGGGGTTGTCGCCCAACGGCCGCCGGCTGCTGGAGCGCTGCGTCGCCCGGTTCTGCGCCGCATTCGACCGGCCCTGGCCGCGCATCATCGAGCTGGGCGACGGCGAGGCGGTGCGGCCGCAACGTCTGGTGCTGCCCTGGAACGTCGCGTCCGAGGTCCGCTTCCATCAGCCCAGCCTGCAGTTCCTGCGTGGCCTGGCCCCCGCCGTGCCGGCACGAACCCTGCGGGTCTACGTGGACCGGCGTGGTGCGGCGCTGCGGCCGCTGCGCGACGAGGACGCGGTGGCCGAGCGCCTCGCGGGGGCCGGCTTCCTGATCGCCCGGCTGGAGGAGATGGGGTTCGATGCCCAGGTGAGCCTGTTCGCCGAAGCGGCGCTGGTGGTGGCCCCGCACGGTGCCGGCCTGTCGAACCTCGCCTTTTCCGCGCCCGGCACCCGGGTGATCGAGCTGATGCCGCACCGGCTGACGCAGTGGTGCTACCGCCGGCTCTGTGCCGCGCACGGCCTGTTCTACGAGGGGGTGATCGGCGAACAGGCGCCGGGGCCGCCGGGCGTCGCCCCGTTCGCGGTGCTGCCGCAGCAGCTGGACTGGGCGCTCAGGCTGGCGGATGCCGGGGCGCCCCGATAGCTGGAAAGGTGATTGGTTCCGTCGGCTGCGCCGGCCGGGTGCAGCGTCGCGAGGCGGCACCGCGTTCTTCGTCGAGCTTTGGGGCAGGACGTCCGTGGCCACGGACCGCTGGTGGTGGCCGCATAAGGGTCGCACGAACCCCGGCATCGCGGCAGGGCCGCTGCCTGTTCCGGTCATGCCGGTGCCATGACGCGGTTGGGCGCTTCGCCGTGGCGGCTTCGGTGTGCTGGCCTGCTGGCACGTCTTTGTCGCGGCTCGGGGGCGCGCGCCGCGGCACGGCTTGGGGCCGTTGCCGGTTCCGGCGCATCGGCCGGCCCCGCACCTGTGCCCGGCCAGCACCCGCGACGACCGGGCGCGTGCGCCTTCGGAGCGATCGCCCTGGGGGCATCGGGGGCCGCGGGGATGATTGCCGAAAGCCGGGCGCGCCGTGTCGGGCCGTTCGCCGCGTCCTTCAACGTCAACCCATTCGCGCTGCGCCCGGCACGGCGCGATTCCGGCCGGGAGGCCGCCTGGACCCACCGGCTGCGATCCCGCTTCGTCGAGTTCGGCGCCGAGCCGCCCGGATCGCTGCGCGAGATCTACGCCAGCTTCCTCGCCGACGACGCCATGCTGGCGCTGCCGATCCGCGAACGGCCGGCGGCGGCCAGCCTGCATGTCGGCCTGCCGGGCCCGGGACCGGTGCGGGCGCTCCGTCGGGCCGGCATCCTGCCGCTCGCGCCCGTCACCAGCCCGGCCCAGGCGAGAAAGGCGGAGCGAGCGCGCATGGATGCGATCGTGGCCCAGGGCTGGAAGGCCGGCGACCATCGCGGCATGGTCGATCCGGACGCGCCGGACGATCGGCCGGGGGTGCTGGTGCGCCAGCTGGTGCGGGATGGGATGTTGCCGGTGATCGCCGCCGGCGGGATCATGGACGCCGCCGCCATTGACGCGGTTCTGCGCTTGGAAGCGGCGGCGGCGCAACTCGTCGCCGATGTCTCGGATGTCGCTGCCGACTCCATCCGCGATCGCTCCAGCGCGGCTCGCCTGGAGCCGATGAGGGTTAGGAGATCGGGGCGCCGCTCGCCCCCTGCGAGATCGCGGAGGCCGTTCCGGTGAATGGCGCGCCGTCGTCCCTCAGGCCGTCGGTGCTCGATGCCGAACGGGCACTGGCCGTGCTGCTGGGAGAGCGCGTCGCGGTGGCGGCCGCGGCGCCGGCGGCCATGGAGCACGGCCTGTTCCCGTCCGAACGGCGCCACGTGGCCCGCGCGGTGCCGAAGCGCCGGGCCGAGTTCGCGACCGGGCGCTGGTGCGCGCGGCGAGCCCTGTCGGTGTTGGGCGTCGCGCCCGTCGCCCTGGTGCCGATGCCGGACGGCTCCCCGTGCTGGCCGGACGGCATCCTCGGCAGCCTGTCGCACAGCGAGGATCTGTGTGTCGCCGCGGTCTCGCGAACCTCCGAGCTGCGCGGGCTGGGGATCGACATCGAGCGCGCCGTGCCGCTCGACCCGGCGCTGGAGGAGATGGTGTGCACGGCCGCCGAGCGGGCGTGGATCGCGCGGCAGGGAGCCGAGGCGCGCGGAACGCTGGGCAAGCTGTTCTTCAGCGCCAAGGAAGCCTTCTACAAGTGCCAGCACGGGCTGACGAAGACCATGCTCGATTTTCCGGAGGTGGAACTGGCCGTGGACCTCGATCGGCGGCTGTTCCGCGTCGCGCGGGTCAGAGGCGCGATCCCGGCCTCGTTTCGGGCGGGGGAGGTGGCCGGCCGCTTCGGCTACGCGGCGGACCACCTGCTGACGGTCGCCTTGATCGGGCGCTGATGCGCGTCCGGAAACGCCCGGCCCGAGCGGCGGGGGCGGCCCCCGCCGACGTTATGGCCGGGGCCTGCCCGACGCTGGCAGGGGCTGCCGCTGCGAGATGTGCCGCCGCCTCCAGGCGACATAGCGGCGCAGGCGTTCGTCGGTCATGACGAAGCGCCCGGCCTCCGGAAAGGCGGCATTCGCCTGCGGTGCCGCGAGCGCGTTCGGCAGCACGATGGGCGCCGGCCGCACCGGGGCGGCACCGGATGGCGGTGCTTCTTCCGGCAGGATCAGCGCCACCCGCGCATCGCCCAGCGTGCCGGCGCACAGGGACCGCCATTCGGCATGGTCGATCTTCCGCATCTCCGGGCCGCCTTCCCGTTCGATCGCCGCGATCAGCGCGCCGAGCGGGAAAGGTCGCGGGCTGAGCAGGTTCAGCTCCCGGTTCCGGTTCTCCCGGTCCAGCGACAGCGCCACGATGGTGGACGCGGCGACGTCGGCGGGGAGGGAATTCATCGTGCCTCCGATCGCCGGCACCCTTTGGAGGGCGAGGCAGGCATCAATGAACAGGCTCCAGGTGTCGTTCGGATTGCTGGCGCCGGTGCCGAGCGACGCGCCGACATGCGTCAGCCGGTACGTGGTGGACGGGATGCCGCGTTCCCGTCCGAGCCGGAGGATGCGCTCCGCCACCCACTTGCTGCGCGCATAGCCGGACGGCAGGCCGGGCCACCATTCCTCGAGCGCCGATGCGGTGTCGATCCCGGGACCGGCCGCCGCCGCGGGCGGCACCGTGCTCATCGTGGACACGTAGTGCACGTGCTTCGGAGCATGGGTCGCCGCCAGGCGGAGGATCTCCTCGGTGCCGCCGACATTGGCGGCCTTGAGGCTCCGGTAGGAATGCAGCGCGTCCACCCGGGCGCCGTTATGGAAGATCGTGTCGATCCGGCCGGCCAGTGCGTCAAACGCGCGATCGCCGAGGCCGAAACGGGGCAGCGCCAGATCGCCCGGCACCACCCGCACCCGGTTCCGGTCGTGATCGTCCAGCCCGAAGGAGCGACGGGCCGCGTCCAGCCGCGCCCCTGCGTCCGCCTCGTCCGCGCCGCGCACCAGGCAATGCACCGTCGCGGCGGTATGGGCGAGCAGCGCGTCGAGCAGGAAGGCGCCCACGAAGCCGGTGGCGCCGGTGAGCAGGATCTGCTGGGGCTCCCCCCGGTCCGGCGGAGTCGCCGCGGCGGCGATGGTGTCGTCCAGCACGATCTCGGCGGTGAGGTCGATGGTCTCGGACGCGGCGGCCCCTGATCCTGCGCTCCCGGCCTCGACCAGGGCGGCGAGGTTCTCGAGCACCGGGGCGGAGAACACGTCGCGCGGGCCGGGCGTGCCGCCGAACCTGTCGCGCATGGCGGCCGCGAGGCGGACGGCGAGCAGGGAATGGCCGCCCAACTCGAAGAAATCGTCGCGGCGGCCCACCCGCTCGACCCCCAGCAGATCCCGCCACAGCGCCGCCAGCGCTTCCTCCGTGGCTCCCCGGGGCGCCTCGAAATGCTGCCTGGCGAAGGCTGCCGCCCCCGGCACGGGCAGGGCCGCGCGATCCAGCTTGCCGTGCGGCGTCAGCGGCAGCCTGGGCAGCACCACGAACGCCGCCGGAACCATGTAGGCCGGCAGCCGCGCGGCGAGGTGGTCGCGCAGCGTCGGCGGCAGGCCGCCCTCCCCATCGTCGGTGGCGACGACATAGGCGACAAGCCGGGGCTCGCCCGGTCGGTCCTCGCGCAACAGCACCGCCGCACCCCGTGCCAGAGGATGCGCGACGAGCTGCGCCTCGATCTCGCCCAGCTCGACGCGGAAGCCGCGCAGCTTCACCTGGTGGTCGTTGCGGCTCAGGAACAGAAGCTGGCCGTCCGGCAGGTGGCGGACGAGGTCGCCGCTGCGGTAGAGGCGCGCACCTGGCCGCCCGGCGAACGGGTCGGCCAGGAAGCGCTCGGCGGTCAGCTCGGGCCTGCGCCAATAGCCGTCCACCACCCCGAGGCCGCCGATGAACAGCTCGCCCACGGTGCCCCGGGGCACGGGCTGGCCGTGCCGGTCCAGCACGTAGAGCCGGGTGTTGTCGACCGGCCGCCCGATCGGCACGCAGTCGATCTCGCCCCCGCTGCCCTCGCTCCCACCGTCCTCGCTCTCGTCCGGACAGGCCCACACCGTCGCGCAGATGCTGATCTCGGTGGGACCGTAGGCGTTGAAGATGCGGGCGTGCCGTCGCCACCGTTCGACCAGCGCCGGCGCCGATGCTTCGCCAGCGAGGATCAGCGCCGGCCGGTGAGACCAGCCCGGCGCCTCGTCGTGGCCCTGCAGGAAGGCCGGCGGCAAGGTGACGTGGCTGAGGCGGTGGCGTTCCACGAACGCCAGAAAGGCCGCCGGCGCTTCCCGCTCGGCCGCGGTGGGCAGGAACAGCGTCGCGCCGGCCGCGAAGGCCATCACCATCTCCATGATGCTGGCATCGAAGCTGATGGACGCGAACTGGCTGACGCGGCCGGCGTCGCCGATGGCGAAGCGCCGGGCCAGCGAATGCGCCAGGCTGACCACGCCGCGATGCGCGACGGGCACGCCTTTCGGACGCCCGGTCGAGCCCGACGTGTAGATCATGTAGGCGACCGAACCGGCATCGATCCCCCGCACCGGAGGCGGGGTGTCGGGACCGCCCGACCACGGCCTGTCGTCGGTGACGTCGATCACGATCGGACCGCCGACGCCCAGGGCGGACAGCGCGTGCCGCCCCGCCGGGTCGCACAGCACCCGGGCGGGAGCCGCGTCCTCCAGGATGTCGCTCAGCCGCGCGGAAGCATGCAGCGGATCCAGCGGCAGATAGATCGCGCCGGCCTTCATCACGGCGAGCAGGGCGACCACGATCTCCGTGCCCCGGCCCATCACCACCGCCACGCGCTCGCCGGGCCGCACGCCCAGCTCGATCAGGTGGTGCGCCAGCCGGTTCGCCCGCGCGTCGAGCGCGCCGACCGTGATCCGCCGGTCGTCGAACGCCAGCGCGGGTGCGTCCGGCGCGACCGCGGCGCGGCGCTCCACCAGCTGCGGGATGCGCAGCTGGTCGGGGAACGGCGTGTCCGTCCGGTTCCAGCGATCGAGCAGCAGATGCGTTTCGGCGTCGGACAGGATCGGCGTGCGCTGCACGATCCGCGCCTCGTCCGACGCCATGCCTTCCAGCATCCGGCGCAGATAGCCGACATGCCGTTCGATCGTGTCGCGGTCGAACAGGGCGGCCGCGTAGCCCAGGGCGCCCTCGATGCCGTCCCCGCTCCCGCCCAGCACCAGCTCGAGATCGAACTTGACCCAGTCGAACGCCCGGGAGCGGTGTTCGGTGTCGAGCCCGGGCAGCACGATGCCGCTCTCGCTTTGGTCCTGCCACGCCAGCATGGCCTGGAACACCGGGGTCCGGTCGAGCCGCCGGGGTGCTCCCGCGAGATCCACCATCCGCTCGAACGGCAGCTCGCCATTGCTTTGCGCGTCGGTGGAGATGCGGTGGGCCCGCGACAACAGCGTCCCGGCGTCGAGCGGCGTGTCGAGCGCGATGCGCAGGGGAAGCGTGTTGACGAAGAAGCCGATCAGCTCTTCCAGCTCGGGCCGGCCCCGGCCCGAGACCGGGATGCCGATCACCACCTCGTCCTGCGCGGCAAGGCGCGCCAGCACCGCCGCCCAGGCGGCCAGCATCACCGAATGGAGCGTGACGCCGTGGCGCCGCGCGAGACGCCTGAGGCCGCGCGTGATGTCCGCATCGAGAACGACGGGCGCGAACCCCGCGCGGAAATCCTGTCGTGCCGGCCTGGCACGATCCGTCGGCAGTTCCAGCAGGGCGGGAGCGCCGGCCAGCTGGCCGCGCCAGTACTCGGCCTGTTCCCGCAGCCTGTCTGCCGCCGCCGCCGTTCCTTCCCACGCGGCATAGTCGGCGTACTGGACCGGCAGGGGGTTGAACGGAAAGGGCGATGCGCCGATCGCCTCGGCGTAGAAACGCTCAAGGTCCCGGCACAGGATGTCCAGCGACCAGCCATCGGCGACGATGTGGTGCAGGGTGATCTGCAGCGCGAACCGGTCCGCCGCGAGCCGGGCCAGCGTCGCGCGCAGCAACGGTCCGTCGGACAACGAGAACGGCCGGTTCCGCGCGGTGGCGAACAACCGCTCGAGCGAGCCGTCCGGGTCGGGCTGGTCGCGCAGATCGTGCCGGTCGAGCACGATGCCGTCGTTCGCGGGCAGCAGCGCGGCATAGGGCTCGCCGCGATCCGAAAGGAACACCGTGCGCAGGCTTTCGTGCCGGTCGATCAGCCGCCCGAGCGCCGACGCCAGCGCGTCCGCGTCGAGCCTGCCGCGCAGCCGGCTGTCGAGCACCAGATGGTAGTTCGCGCCGTGGGCCGCATCGAGCTGGGCCAGGAACCACAGGCGCTGCTGCGCGTGCGACAGCGGCAACCGCGCCGCGCGCGCGGCGGGTGCCACGGCGGGGATGGCGTTGCCGTCGCGCCGCCGGCTTTCGGCCTCGATCGCCGCCGCGAGGTCGCGCAGCACGGGCGTCGCGAACAGCGTGGCCAGCTTGAGCCTGGTGTTGAACACCTGACCGATGCGGCTCAGCAGGCGCACGGACAACAGCGAATGGCCGCCCAGCTCGAAGAAGCGGTCCTGTCGCCCCACCCGGGGAACGCCGAGGAGGTCCTGCCACAGCCGGGCCAGGGCGATCTCGGTGTCGCCCTGCGGCGGCTCGTAGCCGGAGCGGGCGAACGAGAACTCGTCCGGTGCCGGCAGCGCGTCGCGGTCGAGCTTGCCGTTCACCGTGAGCGGCAGCGCGTCGACCGCCACGAAGGCGGCAGGCACCATGTAGGCGGGCAGGCGATGTTCGAGATGCGCGTGCAGGACGCCGGCGAGATCGGAAGCGTCCGCCGCCGGGGCGCCATCGGCGGCGATGCCCGCGACGCGGACCACATAGGCCACGAGCTGTTCGCGCCCGGTGCCGTCGTCGCGCAGCACGACGCCGCAATCGCGCACCAGCTCGTGCTCGGCGAGCTGTGCCTCGATCTCGCCGATCTCGACGCGGAAGCCGCGGATCTTCAACTGCCGGTCGTCGCGGCCGACGAACACCAGGCGGCCGTCGGACAAATGGCGGGCGAGGTCGCCGGTGCGGTACATCCGCGCGCCCGCTCCGGCGAAGGGGTCCGGCCCGAAGCGCTCGGCGGTGAGTTCGGGACGGTGCAGATAGCCGGTCGCGACGGGCGCGCCGCCGATGAAGAGCTCGCCCACGGCGCCGACCGGAATCGGCCGCCCGTGCCCGTCGAGCAGATAGGCGCGAGCACCCCAGATCGGCCGGCCGATGGGCACGTGGCTGGGCGCATCGGGGATGCGGGCCGCAGGCAGGATTTCCGCCGTGACGACATGGGTCTCGGTGGGACCGTAATGATTGTGCAGGCTGCACTCGGGCAGCCTGCGGAACAGCCGGCGGATCTGCGGCGTCAGCCGCAGCTGCTCGCCGGCGACGATCACCTCGCGCAGCGCGGGCAGCAGGATCGCGTCCGCTTCCTCCTCCATCGCTTCCGCCAGCGCCTGCAACGCCGCATAGGGTAGGAACACGCGCTGCACGTTCTCGCGGCGCAGCAGGGCCACCAGCGCGCCGAACCGGAGCCGCAGCTCCGACTCCACGAGCACCAGCGCCGCGCCGTCGGACAGGGTGGCGAAGATCTCCTGGAACGCCACGTCGAAGCCGGGCGCCGCGTATTGCAGCGTCCGCAACGGTCCGGAGCCGCTTCTGGCGGTCCGAGCGGTCTGCCAGCCCAGCAGGTTGAGCAGCGGCCGATGCGGCATCACCACGCCCTTGGGCGTGCCCGTGGAGCCGGAGGTGTAGATCACGTAGGCCGCGTCATCCTCGCGCGAGGGCTCGTCCGCGTCCGGCCGACTGCCTGCCGGAGGAGGCGCCTGTTCCTCCAGCCGGGCGAGGTCGATCACGGGCGTCCTCGTCTCGTCCTGGAGGGCGAGCGCGTCGTGTCCGGCGGCATCGGCCAGCACCAGCAGCGGCGCCGCTTCCTCGACCACCTGTCGCAACCGGTTGCCGGGATGGGTCGGGTCGAGCGGCACATAGGCCGCGCCCGTCTTCAGCACGGCCAGGATCGCCGTCACGGCCGGGGCACCCCTGTCGATGCAAAGCCCCACCCGCTGCCCGGGTCCGGCACCCCGTCCGCGCAGGACCCGGGCCCACCGGTCGGCCAGGGCGTTCAGCGCCGCGTAGGAGATGCGTCGGTCGCCATGGATGAGCGCGATCGCCCCGGGCGATCGTTCGGCATGACGCTCGAACGCGTGGTGGACGCGGTCCCCGACGGGCGCGGGAGCGTCGTGCGCGTTCCAGCGCTCGAGCAGCGCCGCTTCCGCCGTCCCGATAAGCGGCAGCCGGCGGAACGGCAGCGACGGCGTCGACACCATGCCGTCCAGCAGCATCAGCAGCTGGTCGCGATAGCGCAGGATGGTGCTCTCGTCGAACAGCGCGGTGGAATAGCCGAGCAGTCCGGCGATCTCGTCGTCCTGCTCGAAGAGATGCAGCTCCAGATCGAAGCGCGTGGCGGTGAAGGCGAACGGTTCCGGCTCCACCTGGACGCCGGGAAGGGTCCAGCTCGCCCGGGCATTGCTCTGCCAGGCGAACAGCACCTGGAACAAGGGCGAATGTTCCAGCCGGCGCGCGGGTCCGACCGCGTCCACCACCTGCTCGAACGGCAGGTCCTGGTTCTCCTGCATGGCGAGCACGCTGCCGCGCACCGCGCGGAGCAGCGTCTCGGTGTCCGGGTCGCCCGACAGGTCGACGCGCAGCACCAGCGTGTTGACGAAGAAGCCGATCAGGCCCTCGATCTCGCGCTGGCCGCGATTGGCGGACAGCGTGCCGAGCGCCACATCGTCCTGCCCGGTCAGCCGGCACAGCACCATCGACCACGCGGTGGCCAGCACCATGAAGGGCGTCACCTGATGCCGGCGGCACAGGACAGAGATCGCCCGGCAGAGCGATGCGCCGATCCGGACCGGCACCGCGGCGCCCGCGAAGGATTGCCGGGGCGGCCGGGGCCGGTCGGTCGGCAGCCGCAGCAGTTCGGGCGCGTCGCGCAGCCGGTCGCGCCAGTAGGCGCGCTGCTTCGTCAGCATCCCGGCGGTGGCGGCCGAATGCTGCCAGGCCGCGTAGTCCGGATACTGGATCGGCAGGGGCGGCAGGACAGGCGGTTTCCCGGCGGCGAAGGCCGAACATGCGGCGCCCAGCTCGCGTGCCAGCACCTCCATGGACCATCCGTCGCCGGCGATGTGGTGCAGGGTCAGCAGCAGGACCGAGCGCCGATCGCCGAGCCGCAGCAGGGTGGCGCGGATCAGGGGGCCGCGCCGCAGGTCGAACGGCTCTTGCGCTTCGCGGATGGCGCGTGCCGACGCCGCGGCCTCGATGTCGGCCTCGTTCGACAGATCGTGCTCGGCGAGGGCGATCCGCGTGTCGTCCGGCAGCACGGTCGCGAAGGGTTGTCCGTCCGCGGACAGGAACACCGTGCGCAGCGCCTCGTGGCGTTGCAGCAGGTGATCGAGCCCGCGGCGAAGCACGTCCGCGTCGATCTCGCCCGCGAGCCGCAGCACGATGGGGATGTGGTACGCAGCGCCGGTATCGTCGAGCTGCGACAGGAACCAGAGCCGCTGCTGCGCGCGCGACAACATCATCGCCGCGTCGCGGGGCACGGGAACAATCGGTGCTGGCGCTGCGGAAGGTTCCGATGTGTTGGTGTCGGCCGTTGCGGCAACGTGCAGTGCCGCCGCCAGTCCGGACAGGGTCGGATGCTCGAACAACAGCCGCATGGGGACCGTGCGGCCGAGCTCTTCCCGGATGCGGCCCAGGAGGCGCATGGCGACCAGCGAATGTCCGCCCAGCTCGAAGAAGCTGTCGTGGCGGCCGATGCGCGGCAGGCCGAGCAGTTCCTGCCACAGCGAGGCCAGGCGCTGTTCCGCGACGTCGCGGGGCGCTTCCCAGTCGCGCCGACCGAACCTCGCCAGTCCGGGATCGGGAAGCGCCTTCCGGTCGAGCTTGCCGCTCGCGGTGAGCGGCAACGCGTCCAGGCGGATGAAGGCCGACGGCACCATGTAGTCGGGCAGGACGCCTTGCAGCGCGTCGCGGCAGCGATCGAGCAGCGCGTCCGCGTCCGCGTCCGCGTCCCCGCCGCCGCTGGCCTCGCCGGGCACCACGAAGGCGGCGAGGCGCTGATCGGGGCGTTCGCCCCAGGCGAGCACCGCCACCTCGCGCACCTCGGGCAGTTCGAGCAGCCGTTGCTCGATCTCCCCGGTTTCCAAGCGGAAGCCGCGGATCTTCACCTGGTGGTCGGCGCGCCCGAGGAACTCGATCCGCCCGTCGGGGTCGTGGCGACCGAGATCGCCGGAGCGATACAGCCGCGCATCGGGCGCGGACGGGTCCGTCGCGAAACGCTCGGCGGTCCGGTCGGGCGCGCCCAGATAGCCGCGCGCCACGCCTGCGCCGCCGATGACGATCTCGCCGACCTCGCCGGGCGGCACCGGCAGGCCGAAGCGGTCGAGAAGATGGATGATCGAGCCGGGCAGCGGGCGGCCGATGCAGGAGGACTGATGCGCGTTCTCCAGGCGCATCAGGGCGGCGTTCACGGTCGCCTCGGTCGGACCGTAGGCGTTGAACAGGGCGGGGCGGTGGCCCCGGCGCCCGAACCAGGCCGCGAGCGCCGCGGGACTCACCGCGTCGCCGCCGGACGCCACGCGGCGGACGCTCGGGGGCAGCTCGATGTCCGGCGGGGCCAGCGCGATCTGCGCCCAGAACCCGCTGGGCAGGTTGAGCGAGGTGATGCGGTGCTCGGCGCAGAACGCCGCGAACGCGGCGGGCGAGTGGAGGCATTCCTCGTCGCGCAACACCAGCGTCGCGCCCGTCAGCAGGGCGGGGAAGATCTCTTCCACCGACATGTCGAACGAGATCGAGCTGAACTGCAGCATCCGCTCGTCCGGCTCGAGACCGTAGGCGTCGCGCAGGGCCGCGACCTGGTGCAGCACGTTGCGATGTTCCACCATCACTCCCTTGGGGCGGCCGGTGGAGCCGGACGTGTAGATGACGTAGGCGAGATGGTGGGGCGCGACGTCGGCGTCGGATGCCGCGCCGCCTTGGGTTGCGGCCGGCGCCGGGAGCGGCAGGTCGAGCGCGACGGTCGGGCAGGTGGCCGCCGTGCCGTTCCACCCGGCGCCCCGCAGCGCGGCGCGACCCGCTTCATCGGCGAGCAGCAGAACCGGGCGCGCATCCTCCATCACCTGCCGCGTCCGGGCGGAGGCGTAGGCGGGATCGACGGGAACATAGGCGCCGCCGGCCTTGAGGATGCCGAGCATCGCGGCGATCGTGTCGATGCCGCGTGCGGCGCACAGCGCCACGCGGTCGTCGGGCCGGATGCCGTGCGAGGCGACGATCGCGGCGATCCGGTTCGCCCGCGCGTCAAGCCCGGCGTAGTCGAGCGACGCGCTTCCGTGGATGATCGCCACCGCGTCGCCCTGTCGCGCGACCTGTTTTTCGAACATCCCGTGCAGGCTGGTTTCGTCCAGCCATGGTGCCGGTGACACGGCCCAGTCCCGCAGCCTGCGGAGATCGTCCGGCGACGACACCGGGATGCCGGTGAGCGCGCGATGCGGGTCGGCGAGTGCTGCGTCCATGAACGCGGTGAATCGCTGTTGCATGAGCCGTGCCTCGTCATCCTCGACGAAGGAACGGTCATGCATCAGGTAGATCGCGACGTCGCCGGTCTCCAGATTGTCCCGGACGCAGAGCCGAAGCGGCGTCGCCTCGTGGTCGGTGGAGCAACGCACCACGACGCCGGAGGCGTCGCCGAACAGCAGCGCGCGGCCACCGTTCTCGTAGGACATCGACACTTCGTAGAGCTGGGGCCTCTGATGACCGAAGAGATCGAGCTCCTTGTTGAGCCTGCCGATCGGGAACCTCTGATGACGGTAGCGGCGGCGGAGGATCGCGCCGATCCTGGCCGAGAAATCCAGCAGTCCTTGCCCGGCTTCCAGCGGCAACGGCACGGCGATGACGTTCGCGAACAGGCCGACAATCTGGCGGTCCAGCGCGTTGCGGCGGTTGAGCACGGACAGGCCGATCGTCAGCTCGTCGCGATCCTTCATGCGCAACAGGAACCCGCCGAACAGGGCCAGCAGGAGCTGGAACTTCGAGGAACCGCTCTCGGCGACGAGCTCGTCGATCCGCACGCGCATCGCGTCCGTGAGCGACCAGCTGCACTCCGCGCTGGTGGTGCGTACCGCGTCGCCCGTCCGCGGCGACAACAGCGGCTCGGGAAGGTCCTTGTATTCGCCGAGCCAGAACGCGCGGTCCTTCTCGAAGCGATCGGACCGGAGGTACTCGGCGTCCGCCGTTACCGCTTCCAGATAGGACGGCGTGGCGCCGGGCGGCTCGATCCCGTCGCGCAGGGCGCGGTAGATCTCGGCGAGCGAGGAGAACACCCTGTCGATCGCCCAACCGTCGGCGATCAGATGATGCACGCAGATCGACCAGAAGAACCGGCTCTCCCCGATCCTGATCAGTGCGCACCGGAAAAGCGGTCCGGCTTCGAGGGAAAAAGGCTCGTTCATCCGGGCCTGTATCCAGTCCCGGGCTTCCTCGTCGGGGGACGCCGATGCCGAAACATCCAGGAGGGTCAGGGGCGGATCGAGCGTATCGTCGATCCGCTGCGCCGGCACGCCATCCTCCGACATGGTGATGGAGATGCGGAAGGAATCGTGGTTCCGGACCAGGAGCCGGAAGGCCCGCTGGAACAGCCCGACATCCAGCGCGCCGGTCAGGTCGAGATAGCCGCCGATGTTGTAGGCGGGTGACTCTCCCTTGAGGATCTGGTCCTGGAAGATGTCGAGCTGCGGGCTCGTCAGCGGGTGGCTCTGGATCCTGACGGACAACGTCATCTCCTGTTCACCGACGGGCCGCGCGGGGCATTCGGCTTCGCGTGTGATCGGGGTCGTGCTGGATGCAGCGCCCTGCGGACCGGCCACGACCGGTCCAGCCTTGGTGCCGGAACTGTTCTGGCGGCCGCTGGATGATGATGCCGATGCATCTCGATGCGAAACTGCAAGGAAATATCGGCAGGATTCACGTCACCACGATATGTCGTCGTCGAGCGCGCGCAAGATCCGGTCCATCACGACCCCCTCGCCACCCGGACGGGTGCGAGGTTCTAGCCCATCCGGATCATGGCGTGGAAGGGGCCACGGGCGCCGGTCGTTCCCGGTGCACGACCGGCCGCCGCGCGGCCTCGCATGGTGGATGTTGCGGCGTCTACGCCTCGCCGGTCGGAACATCCCGGACTTGCCGGGCGGCCGCGGGTCGGGCGAAGCTCGGCCTGCCGCGGGCGCGCGCACCGGCTGGAAGCGTTTCGCGTCTGCCGGAGACACGGCCTTCCGATGCCGCACCCCCATCTTCCCCTCGTGCGGGCCATGTCCATCCATTCCGGCCGCCGGGATCGCTCCATCCCATCGTCCCACCCCAGCATCCTTGGCGCCGCCCAGGGAATCCCGGACCCCTCATGATGCCATTCGGACGTGATTTCGGCCTGTTCCTGGGCGGCACCAGCTTGTCGGCGATCGGCACGGCCATGATTCCGGTGGCGCTCAGCTTCGCCCTGCTCGATGCCGGGCACGCCGCCGGCGCCCTGGGCCTCGTGCTGGCGGCGCAGGCGCTGCCGACCGCGGCGCTGCTGCTGTTCGGGGGGGTGCTGGGCGACCGTTGGCCGCGCCGGTCCATCATGATCCGCGCCGATCTGCTGTGCTGCGCCGCGCAGGGCGCGCTGGCCCTGCTTCTGGTGCGCGGAAGCACCTCGCTCGCCCCGGTGGTGGCGCTCGCGGCGCTGGTCGGGGTGGGCACCGCCTTTCTGCAACCGGCCCGAGGTGCCTTCGTCGCGGAGATCGTGGCGCCGGACCAGCTCGCGCGGGCCAACGGCGCGGTGGGAGCGGGCGCGGCCATCGCCATGATCGTGGGGCCTGCGTTGGCGGCCCTTATCGTCGGTGCGGTGGGCGCGGGCTGGGCCGTGGCGATCGACGGAGCGTCCTATGGCGCCAGTGCCCTGTGCCTGGCGCTGGTGTCGGTCCGGGGTGCCGCGGCCGCCGCCGATGGGTCGCGCGGGACGGTGATGCAGGACATGCGGGCCGGGCTGGCCGCCTTCGCGGGACGGCGATGGCTCTGGCTGCTGGTGGGACAGTTCGGGCTGCTGAACCTGGTCGCCTTCACCCCCGTGCTGGTGATCGCGCCGGTGCTGTTCAGCGGCTCGCCGCACGGGGCGGCGCATTGGGGATGGCTGCTGAGCGCGTGTGGCGTGGGCGGGCTGCTGGGCGCGGCCGCGATCATGCGCTGGCCCCCTCGGCGGGCCGGACTCGCGATCGAGGCGGCGGTGCTGCTGCTGGCGGCGCCGCTGCTGTTGCTCGCCGTGCGGGCGCCGCTGCCGCTGCTGCTGCTGTCCGGGCTCGGCTACGGCGCTGGCGAGGCGGTGGTCAACGTGATGATCGGGACCATGATCCAGCGGGAGATCCCGGCGCACCTATTGTCCAGGGTGTTCTCGGTGGTGCAGATCGCGGCGGGGGTGCTGGCACCCGCCGGCTACGCCCTGGCGGGGCCGGTGTCGGCGTGGCTCGGGCCGGACCGAGCGCTGCTGGGGGCTGGCCTGGCGTCGCTCGCCAGCGTGGGCGCGCTGCTCTGCGTCGCCGAGATCCGGGGTTTCGGCCTGGCTCCGGCGGACCCGTCCGACGCGCCCCGGCCGGCATGATCGCGCCGGCCGGCGCCATGGGCACCGGGACATGGGTGCGCAAGCTTCTGCGTGTCTGGGCGTCAGGATGTCCGGGCGACGGGCAAAGGGAGCGCAGATAGCGCCTGGTGCCGGAAGACCGGCCGTGCCGCGTCGCCCTGGGCGGCAACCCAGGCCAGCGCCACCGGCGTGAGAAACGGCCGATACAGCGCCTGCACCTGGGCGAAGCCCCAGCCCAGGTGGCGGGGCGAGATGCGTCGGACCCCGCGCAGCGTCACCAGATAGCTGATCCAGTAGCTCGACACGATCCACAGATTGGCCAGAAGCTGGTCCAGCTCCGCCGGCGCGATGCGCAACAGGCCGCCTTCCTGCATCGCCGCGAGCACCAGCCGGGTCTCGTCCTGGAGGCGGCCGCTGAGCCGGCGCAGCCGCGGGGCCAGGGCGGGGGCCAGGGCGCGCAGGATCATCCCGTCGCGGAACAGGAAGCGGTAGCGCCACGTGAGGACGAACCAGTCGCGCAGCCTGTTCTGATAGAGCGAGGGGTCCGTGGCGTCCGGAACACCGCCGCCGAGCAGGGCGCTCGCATCTCCCTCGAACCGCTCGAACAGGGCGAGCACCAGGGCCTCCTTGGTGCGGAAATGGTAGTACAGGTTGCCCTCGTTGATGCCTGCCGCATCCGCCACCGACCGGGTGGTCACGCGCTCGCTCCCGTTCTCGTTGAGGAGCGCGCAGGCGATGTCCAGCACCCGCTCGCGGGTGCCGGTCCGCGGGCGGCGGCCCCTCGTCGTTCCGGTTGTTGTTGTTCCGATCATCGCTCTGGCGGCGGAGCGATCCTGCGCGGGACGCTTGCGCATCTAAGGTGACCACCTTACGTCTTCTAAGGCGGATACCTTAGGTGATGGAGTTGCCCGTGGCCAATGCCGATCCCGCCATTCTCCGGCTCCCGTCGCGGATGCTCGATGTCGGCCGCACGCTCCGCGCCACGCTCACCAATCCGCTGGACGGGCTGCCTCCAGAGATCTTCCACGCCGACCTCGTGCGGCGGACGCTGCTGCGGCGGAACGTCACCTACGTGATGGCACCCGCGCTGGTGCAGGAAGCGCTGGTGGCGCGCGCCGCGCATCTGGACAAGGGCGAAAGCGTCCGACGCCCGCTGGGGGCGGCGCTGGGCAACGGGCTGCTCACCGCCGAGGACGAGGACTGGCGCTGGCAGCGGCGCGCGATCGCCCCGGTGTTCCGGGCGGGTGCCCTCGACCGCTTCACGCCCGCGATGCTGGCCGCCGCCGGGAGATGCGCCGACCGTATGGCGACGGCCGGCGCCCTGGGGCCGGTATCGGTGTCGGCCGAGATGATGCGCACCACCTTCGAGATCATCGCCGACACCATGCTGTCCGGCCATGCGAACATCGATGTCGAGCGCACCGCCGCCGACGTGTCCGGCTATCTCCGCCAGACCCGGTGGGCCAACCTGTCCAACCTGATGGGCCTGCCGGGATGGGCGCCGCATCCGGGCAAGCGCGGCGGCAGGCGCATCGCCGCCTATCTGCGCCAGCGCCTCGGCGAGCAGGTGGCCGTGCGCCGCGCCGCGCCGGGTGCCGGAGACGACCTGGTGACGTTGCTGCTTGCCGCCGCCGATCCAGACACCGGGCGCCGCCTCGCCGACGCGGAGATCGTCGACAACCTGCTGACCTTTCTCACCGCCGGCCACGAGACCACTGCGCTGGCGCTGGGCTGGACGCTGGACCTGCTGGGCCGCCACCCGGCGATCGCGCGGCTGCTGCACGAGGAAGCGGCGGCGGCGGTCCCGGGCGACCCGGACGCGCTGCCGCTCGCCACCCGGGTGTTCCAGGAAGCGCTCCGGCTCTACCCGGCGGCCCCGCTGTTCGTGCGCCGGGTGCGGGAGCCGTTCGTGCTGGCGGGCGAGCGTCTCGACCGGAATTCGCTGCTGGTGGTGCCCGTGCACGCCATCCATCGCCACCGGAGCCTGTGGGACGCGCCGCACGTGTTCGATCCGGACCGCTTCCTGCCCGATGCCGTCGCCGGACGACCGCGCCACGCCTTTTTGCCGTTCGGCGCCGGTCCCCGGACCTGCATCGGCGCCAGCTTCGCGATGCGCGAAGCGGTGTTCATCCTGTCCGTGCTGATGAAGGAGCTGCGTTTCGCCAGCATCGATCCGGTGCCGCCGGCGCCGCGCATGGAGATCACGCTTCGTCCGGAACGGCCCCTGATGATGCGGGTGGAGCGCCGGCTGCTGCATTGACGACGCGGCCGCCGGAGGCCCGGCGCCACGCGTCGGGCGGCGGCACGCGAGGGAGGGGGGATGGGCGTCGGCCGCTTCGGACCGTTTCGTATGCCGTTTCGTAACGGGCCGTTCCGCACACCGCACCCTGGCGCGGGCTCCGAGCGCCCGGCGCCTGCGGCGGGGCGGCGTTCGCTCCGCCGCGGGAACGCCGTTCTCGGCGCGCCCTCATCACCGGGAGGACGCGGCTCTGCGGGGAACGGATGCGCACCCCGGCCAGGCTCGTTTCCGTGGGCCGGACGGTTCGATTTGCGCCGTCTTCCGCAGCGCCGGCCCTGTGGAAGACTTATCCCACCACGGCCTTGACGCTGTATCCGCCATCCACCGCGAGACAGGTGCCGGTGACGAAGCCGGCGGCGGGGCTGGCGAGGAACAGCGTGGCGCCGACGAGGTCCGCGGTGCGCCCCCATCGTTTCAGCGCCGATTGTTCCTGGATCACCGCGCGGTTGTGGGGCTGCGACCATAGTGGGCGGGTCATGTCGGTTTCATGATAGCCCGGGGCGATGGCGTTCACCCTGATCCCGTCCGGACCCCAGCCATGCGCCAGGGCGCGGGTGAGGCCGAGCAGTCCGGTCTTGCTGGCGCAATAGGCCGGCACGTCGGCATCGGCCAGGAACGACAGCATGGAGGCGATGTTGACGATGCTGCCTCGGGTGGCGGCGAGCATCGGCTTCGCCAGGCGCGACATGTGCATCACGCTCGACAGGTTGACGCCGATCACGTCGTCGAAGGTGTCGCCTTCCCATTCCGCTCCCGGCCTGGCCACCCCGGCGGCGTTCACCAGCACGTCCAGGCGCGGCAGGGTGTCGAGCACGTCCCGGATCTGGGCCTCGTCGCGCACGTCGAGCCGGGCGAAGCGGATGCCGTCCTGGTCCTGCGCGGTCAGCGCCGCGAGCTTCGTCGGCGACGAGCCGGTCGCGAGCACCTCGGCGCCCAGCCGGCGGAAGCCGCGCGCGATCTCTAGGCCGATGCCGCTGGTCGCGCCCGACACCAGCACGACGCTGCCGGCGAACAGGCCGGGGCGGAAAACGGAAACGGCCTCTTCGAGAAAAGCGCTCGTCGCGGACCCGGCGGCATCGGACGGCGGCGTGTCGGATGGGCTCATGGAAACGGCCTTCCTCACCAGCAGGTATAGCCACCGTCGGCGAGCACCACGCTGCCGGTCAGCAGGCTGGACGCCTCGGACGCCAGGAACAGCACCACGGAGGCGATCTCGTCCGCCCGGCCGATGCGTCCCATCGGGGTGTCGTCCTCCCATTGCTTGCGCAGGGCCGGATCCTGGAGTCCGTACCTCGTCATCGGGGTCTCGATGTAGGTCGGGGCGACCGCGTTGACCCGCACGCCCCGGGGCGCCCATTCGGCGGCCAGCGAGCGGGTGAGCTGGTGCACGGCCGCCTTGGACGCGTTGTAGGACGCCTGTTCCTGCGGCCGGTTGACGATCACGCCCGACATCGAACCGACGGTGACGATGGCGCCGCGGCGGCGCTCCAGCATCGCCCGCCCGAAGGCGCGGCACGACCAGAACACGCCGTTGAGGTTGACGTCGATCACCTGGCGCCATTGCGCGTCGGTGGAATCCTCCGCCGCGATGCCGCTGATGGCGATGCCGGCCGCGCAGACCAGCACGTCCACCGGTCCGATCTCCCGCTCGATCGCGATGGCGGCTTCTTCCAGCGCCGGTGCGTCGGTGACGTCGATCCGGCGCCAGTGCACCTCCGCGCCTGCCGCCTCGAGCGTGGCGGCGCCGGCCCGGGCGATCTCCTCGTCGCGCTCCACCAGGACGATGCGCGCGCCGCCCTGGGCCAGAGCCTCGGCGCAGGCGAGACCGATCCCCCGGCCGCCGCCGGTCACCACCGCGACCTTGTTCCGCAGATCGTACTTCTCGAGATAGTTCGTGGGCACCAGCGTATCCTCGGAGATCACGCGGCGATCTCGGCCGTTTCCGGGCCGGATGCGCGGCGGGGATGGCGTCGGGGTCGTAAAGAAGCGCCGACGGTCACGGCGGCCCGTGCCCGTCGGCCGCGATTTCGGCCTCGGCCTTCTCCAGCATCGACCAGTAATCCTGGCTGTGCTGGTAGGCATGGTCGAACACCGGTGCCAGCCGCGCATAGGTGTCGGCCCAGCGTGGGTTCGGATCGACCTGGCCGGCGAAACGCACGAGGCGGGCGGCAGCGGCCTGCAGATCGGGAAACATGCCGATGCCGGTGCCGGCCAGCATGGCGCAGCCGAGGACGCCGCATTCGGCCGCTTCCGTCACCAGGATCGGGCAGTTGTAGAGGCTGGCCTTGATCTCGAGCCAGAGCCGGGTGCGCGCGCCGCCCCCGGCCGCCACCATGCGGTCGAGCCGGTTGCCGGCCGCTTCCATGATGCGAAGGTTGCGCGCGGCGGCGAAGGCCACGCCCTCCATCACCGCGCGGTGCAGGTGCCCTGCGCCGTGGCCGCTGGTGAGGCCGATGAACTGCGCCCGGGCGTTGGTGCGTTCGCCCAGACGCTCGCCGTTCAGATAGGGCAGGAACAGCAGCATGCCGGCCCCCGCGGGCACGTCGGCCGCCAGAGACACGATGCGGTCGTAGTCGTAGAGCTTCTCGTGGAAGGCGCGCCGCGCCCAGCGCATGGCGTCCCCGCCCGCGTCCAGGATGGTGAAGGCCGACCAGTTCGGCAGCGCGCCGCGCACGTTGGTGATCACCGGATCGAGCACCGGGCGCTCGGTGCACAAGGTCAGCAGCGTGGAGGTGCCGGTGACGTCGGACGCGAGCCCGGGCGCGATCACCCCGGAGCCCAGCAGCGCTCCGGGATAGTCGCTGATGCCGACCACCACCGGGACGTCTTCCGGCAGCCCGGTCTCGGCCGCGGCATCGGCGGACACGCCGCCCAGCACCTCGAACGGCTCGCGGATGGGCGGCAGCAGCCGGACGTCGATGCCGAGGCGGGCGGCGAGCGCTTCGCTCCATCCGCCCGTCGTCACGTCGTAGAGATAGGTGCAGGACGCCTCGGGCGCGTCGATCGCCATCTGGCCGGTGAGGCGGAAGTTGATCCAGTCCTTCGGCGCCAGCACGGAGGTCGTGCGGGCATATTCCGCCGGCCGGTGCTGGCGCAGCCACGACAGCTTGAAGCCCCACCAGGCGACGGAGGGCGGATTGCCGGCGACCGGCAGCAGGTCGCGCCAGGGCTGCTCGCGCGTGAAGCGTTCCACGTCCTCGCGATTGCGCTTGTCGTTCCACAGCGGCACGGCGTCGAGCGCCGGCCGGCCGTCCGCGTCCACCAGCACGGTGGCGTGCATCTGGCCGCAGGCGCCGATCGCGGCGATCCGGCGACCGGCGTCCGGCGTCGCGTCGAGCACGCGGCGGATCACCGTCACGGTGCCGCGCCACCAGTCGAGCGGACGCTGTTCCGACCAGCCGAACCGCGGCACGATCTGTTCGTGCTCCTCGGCCGCGAGCGCCACCGTGTCGCCGGCAGCGGTCAGCAGCGCCGCGCGCACGCTGCCGGTGCCGACGTCGATCGCCAGCAGCAGGTCGCGGCCGCCCGCGCCGCGCGCGGAAGCCTCGTCGGCGGCGGTCATGCGCGACGCGGCCAGAACGACGATTGCAGCAGCACGGCGACCAGGATGATCACGCCCTTGACCACTTCCTGATGGTAGCCCGGCACGTTCAGCAGGTTCATGATGTTGCCGATCACGCCGAGCGTCAGCACGCCGATCAGGGTGTTGAGCGCGGTGCCGCGACCGCCCATCAGGCTGGCGCCGCCGATCACCACGGCGGCGATCACGTCCAGCTCCATGCCGATGCCGACCACCGGCGACCCGACGCCGGTGCGCGCCGTGATCACGATGCCGGCCAGCGCCGAAAGCATGCCGGACACCACGTACACGGAGAAGATGCGCGGCATCACCCGGACACCCGACAGCCGCACCGCCTCGCCGTTCGAGCCGATCGCCACCACTAGGCGGCCATAGGCGGTCAGGCGCAGCACGAAGGCGGTGGCGGCGAACACCAGCAGGGTCAGCAGCACCGGCAGCGGGATGCCGAGCAGGCTGCCGCGGTTGAAGCCGTCCCCGAGCCAGGCGCCGTTGTCGCCGATGAAGATCGGATGGCCCTTGGACACGATCAGCGCCGAGCCCCGGGCGATGGTCATCACCGCGAGGGTCACCACGAAGGAGGGCATCCGGCGGACGGCCACGAAATAGCCGGCGAGCGCACCCAGCGCGCCGCCGGCCAGCAGGCTGAGCGGCACTGCGGCCGCCAGCGGCATGGACGACAACAGCGATGCGCACAGGATCGAGCCCAGTGCTGCCACCGAGCCCACCGACAGGTCGATGCCGCCGGTGAGGATCACCAGCAGCATGCCCATGGCGATGATGCCGGTGCCGGCGGACTGGCGCAGCACGTTGCCGATGTTGCGAATCCCGAGGAAGTCGGGGGAGATCAGGCTGGCCGCGATCACCAGCACCACGAAGATCGCGCTCGTGCTCCAGGTGGCGGCGAGATTCCGCAGATCCAGCCGCCGGCTGCCGGAGCCGCCGGAACCCTGCTCGATCGACTGCGTGACGGCCATCTAGCGTTCCTCCGGCGCGTTCGCGGCGCCTCCGCCCTGCGGCGCGCCGACATGTGCTGCGCTGCGGAGCGCCAGCTGCATGATCCGCGCTTCCGAGAATTCCTCGCGCTCCAGCGAGCCACTGATGCGGCCGCCGCTCATCACCACGATGCGGTCGGACGCGCCGATGACTTCCAGCAGATCGGAAGAGATCACGATCACGCCGAGCCCGTTCGCCGCGAGCTGTTCGATCAGCCCGTAGATCTCCGCCCGCGCGCCCACGTCCACGCCGCGGGTCGGCTCGTCCAGGATGACGATGCGGCAGCCGGCGTCGAGCCACTTGGCCAGCACCACCTTCTGCTGGTTGCCGCCGGACAGGCTGCTGACCGGCAGCCCGAGATCGCGGGCACGGATGGTGGTGCGCCTGGCGAGCGCGTCGACGGCCCGCCGCTCGGCGGCGCGCCGGATCACGCCGAACGGGTTGGTGAAGCGTTTCAGGGTGGTGAGCGTCGCGTTCTGCCGGATCGGCATGGCGAGCACGAGGCCCTGGCCCTTGCGGTCCTCCGGCACCAGCCCGATGCCGGCGGCCAGCCCCTGGCGCGGCGTGCGGATGGAGACCGGGCGGCCTTCCACGAGGATGCGGCCCTTCTCGGCCGGCTCGGCACCGAACAGCGCGCGGGCCAGCTCGGTGCGGCCGCTGCCGATCAGGCCCGCGATGCCCAGCACCTCGCCCGCATGCAACGACAGGCTCACGTCCCGCACCAGCCCGGCGGCGTGCAGCCCTTCCACGCGCAGCAGCTCCGCCCCGCGGGTGCGGGAAAGCTTGGGGAAGAGCTGGGACGCCTCGCGGCCGACCATCAGGGAGATCAGCCTGTGCTCGTCCATCCCGGCCACCGGATAGGTGCCGACGGTGCGGCCGTCCTTGAGCACGGTGATCTGGTCGGCGATGCGGAAGATCTCGTCCAGCCGGTGCGAGATGTAGACCACGCTGACGCCGCGCCGGGACAGCGTCTTCACCACGTTCAGCAGGCGCTCGACCTCGGGGGGCGCCAGCACGGCGGTGGGCTCGTCCAGGATCAGGATGCGCACCTGCCGCGACATCGCCTTGGCGATCTCCACCGCCTGCTGGAAGGCGAGCGGCAGGCTGCCGACCAGTGCCGCCGGGTCCAGCGCGAAGCCCAGATCGCGCAGCAGCACGGCCGCGCGCTCCTGCAGCCGGCGGCGGCTGACCAGGGGCGGCAGCTCGCCCAGGAAGATGTTCTCCGCCACGGAAAGCTCGGGCGCCAGCGCCATCTCCTGGTAGATGATGCCGATCCCCAGCGCGCGCGACGCGTGCGGCGACGGGATCGAGACCGGCTGGCCGCCGATCCTGATCTCTCCGGTGCTGGCCTGGTGCGCGCCAGCCAGCACCTTCATCAGCGTGGACTTGCCGGCCCCGTTCTCCCCCAGAAGCGCGTGCACCTCGCCCGGCCGCACGGAGAACGACACGTCGTCCAGCGCGCGGATGCCGCCGAACAGCTTGGAGATGTTGCGCATCTCCACGCCGACGGCTTCCCGCCCGGCGGCGTGCGGGCCGGCATCTGGGCCGGCATCTGGGCCGGCAGCCGCCGGCACGGTGTTCGTCGCGACCGTGGCGGAAAGCGTGGTCATGACGGCTACCGGCTCAGAACAGGGCGTCCGGATGGTAGTACTGGGCCGCGTTCGCCTTGGTGATCGCGACCGGCGGCGTGTAGGTGATCTTGGGGGTGTCGGCCGGCACCTGGTGGTTGGCGGCCTTCACCGCCAGTTCCGCCGCCATCTTGCCGATCACGGCGGGGTCGTTCAGTCCGGTGGCGCCGTAGGAGCCGTCCTGGATCAGCTTGACGGCTTCCTTCTGGCCGTCGGCGGCGGCGAACACGAGGATGTTCTTGTCGGACTTGCCGGCATCCTTGATCGCGCGCATGGCGCCCAGCGCCATGCTGTCGTTCTCGGCCAGCACCGCGTTGATGTCGGGATGGGCGGTCAGCAGGTCTTCCATCGCCTTGATGCCGCCTTCCTGGGTCCAGCCACCCCAGCCCTGGCCGACGATGGTGAAGCCGGCATGCCCCAGCTGCCGCAGCTGCGCTTCCACGATGCCGTCCATCACGCCGTCGCGCCGCGCCTCGCCCACGAGGTTGCCCTGATCGCCACTCAGCAGGGCGATGCGCAGGTCCATGCCTTTCACCTTGCCGATCAGCCAGTCGCCGATCAGCCGGCCGTTCTCGCTGTTGCTGGACTGGATGGTGGTGAGCACCGGGGCGCTCGGATCGATGGAGCTGTCCACGATGATCACCGGCACGTGGGCCGCCGCCGCTTCCTTGGTGGCGCCCACGAGGCCCTTGGCGTCCTTGGGGTCCATCACCAGCACGTCGATCTTCTGCGACAGCATGTCCTCGACGTCCGAGATCTGCTTGAGCATGTCGCCGTTGGCGTCGGCTGTGACCACGGTGGCGCCGAGCGCCTGGGCGCGCTTCTGGATCGCCGTCTGCAGGGCGACGTAGTAGGGCGCCGTCTGCGTCAGCATCGAGACGCCGATCTTTATCGTCTTGGCATCGGCGGCCGACGCGCCCTGCGCCGCCATCACGCCACAAGCCAGCGTGGCCGCCGCGAGAATCGTTCTCATGGATCGTTGCTCTCCTGGAGGCTCGTTTCCCCGACGCGCAGCCTGCGGCCTCCTTGCGGGTAGCAATACAACATCATCTCAAGCATACCGCAATCGAGAAAGGCAGTTTTTGCGGTGCAAAACATCAGAACCCGATTGTCTTGCCTTCCGGTCCGGTAATATCACTACGTAATGCGGGAGTGCTCCCGCCTCGTTCCGGAGAGCCCGCCGATGCCGTTCCCGCTGCCCGCCACCGTGTTCCTGCACCCGAACGGAGAGATGGACGGACGCACGAGGCGCTACCAGAAGCGCTTCAACGACCTGGCCGGCCTGTTCCTCGACGAGGAAGCGTTCCGGACCGTGGCGGCCGAACGCGGCGACGTCGTCGCCTACCAAGTGGACGAATACCGGCCCTCGGACCGCGCCGGCGATGTCATCTTCGGCACCAGCACGCTCGAGCCGGGACGCATCGGCGAGGAGTTCCTGTTCACCCGCGGCCATATCCACGCCTTGGGCGACCGCCCGGAAATCTATCTCTGCCAGAGCGGCCGCGGCGTCATGCTGATGGAGCTCGAGGACGGCACGATCCGCGCGGAGGAGATGACGCCCGGCAAGCTCGTCTACGTGGCGCCCTTCTGGATCCACCGCAGCGTGAATGTCGGCGACGAGCCGCTGGTGACCCTGTTCTGTTATCCGGCGGATGCCGGCCAGGATTACGGGATCATCGAGCGGGCCGGCGGCATGGCGGCGCTGATCGTGCCGGACGGCGCCGATGGCTGGAAGCAGGTGCCGAACCCCCGCTACCGGCCCCGATCCGCCGCCGGTGCGGCATGACCGCTTCTTCCGAGACCGCGCTGCGCGAGGCCTGCGCGTTCGGCGTGATCCCGGTGGTGGAGATCGACGGCGTGGCCGACGCCGACGCTCTCGCGGAAACGCTGCTGGAAGCGGGACTCGGCGTGATCGAGGTCACATTCCGCACCGACGCCGCCGCCGCGGTGATCGCACGCATCGCCGAGCGCTATCCGGACATGCATGTGGGCGCCGGCACGGTGCTGACGCCGCACGATCTGGGCCGGGCGGTGGATGCCGGCGCCCGCTTCGCGCTGGCCCCTGGCTTCAGCGGCACCATGATCGAGGACGCGGACGCGCGGGCCGTGCCCTACGTGCCCGGCGTGATGACCCCCTCGGAATTGCAATCCGGCCTCGAGAAGGGCGGCCGGTGGTTCAAGTTCTTCCCGGCGGTGCCGGCGGGCGGCCTGACGCTGCTGCGCGCGATCGCGGCCCCGTTCGCGCTGCGGGCCCCGCGCTTCATCCCCACGGGCGGCATCGGCGAGGCCACCCTGGCGGAATGGTTGCAGGAGCCGTCGGTGGCGGCGGTGGGGGGCACCTGGATCGCGTCCCGGCAGATGATCCGCGACCGGAACTGGAACGGCATCCGGCAGGCGGCGACGACGGCGGTGCGCATCGCCCGCGACCACAGGGAGGGGGCATGACCGAGACGCTTCCGCCGCCGGCCCGGGTGCCGACGCTGCATTTCATCGGGGTGTCCACCCGGCAGTCCTCCATCATGCAGGTGTTCCCCCGGTGGGCGGACGCGCTGGGGCTGGGGGAATGCGCGATCAACGGCATCGACCTGCCGCTGCATGCGCCGCCGGATGCCTATCGCGAGGTGGTCGCGCACATCCGGCGCGATCCGCTGTCGCGCGGGGCGCTGGTGACCGCCCACAAGATCGACCTGCTGCATGCCGCCGCCGACCTGTTCGACGAGCTCGATCCGTTCGCCTCGTCCCTGCACGAGGTGAGCTGCCTGTCCAAACGGGAGGGAAGGCTGGTGGGGCATGCCAAGGATCCGATCTCGGCCCGGCTGGCGCTGGATGCCATCCTGCCGCCGGGAATATGGCGCGGAGGCGGCGCCGACGCCCTGCTGCTCGGCGCCGGGGGCGCCACCACCGCCATCACCCACACGCTGATGAGCGACAGGGCGCCGGAAGACCGGCCGCGCCGCATCCTGGTGACCGACGTGCGTCCGGAACGGCTGGACGCGCTGCGCCGCTTCCATCGCGGCGCCGCGGATGCCGACCCGGCGGTGCCGGTGGACTACGTCCTGACGGACGAGACCGCTCAGGCCGACCGCCTGCTGGCGGCGCTCCCCCCGGGATCGCTGGTGGTGAACGCGTCTGGGCTCGGCAAGGATCGGCCCGGCTCGCCCCTGGGCGACGGCGCGCGCTTTCCGCGGGAAGGCGTGGTGTGGGACCTGAACTATCGCGGCGACCTGCTGTTCCTCGACGCGGCGGAAGCGCAGGCGCGCGAGCGGTCGCTGCGGACGGTGGATGGCTGGAACTACTTTCTGCATGGCTGGACCAGGGTGATCGCCGAAGTGTTCGACGTGTCCATCCCGAGCGCCGGTCCGTCGTTCGAGCGGTTGTCCGAACTCGCCGGCGGACCGCCGCGCGCCGCGGGCCGTTCCGCATGAAGCGCATCCTGGTCACGCCGCGGTCGCTGACCCGGGCGCCCGATCCGGCGGTGGAGGTTCTGCGGGACGACGGCTACGAGCTGGTGTACGCTCCGGCCGGCCAGACGCCGGACGAGGACACCCTTCTGCGGCTGCTGCCGGGCTGCGTCGGCTGGATCGCCGGTGTCGAGCCGGTGTCGCCCCGGGTGCTGGAAGCGGCGGCCCCGGGCTTGCGCGCCATCAGCCGCAACGGCACCGGCAGCGACAACCTGCCGCTCGATACGGCCGATCGGCTGGGCATCAGGGTGCTGCGGGCCGGGGGGGCGAACGCCCGCGGCGTCGCGGAACTGGCGCTGACCCTGCTGCTGGCCTCGCTGCGTCACGTGCCGGAACAGGACCGGGCGCTGCGGGCGGGAAACTGGCACCGCCGGCAGGGGCTGGAGATCGCCGGCCGCACGCTGGGGCTGGTGGGCTGCGGCGCGGTCGGACGGCTGGTGGCGCGGTTCGCGCTCGCGATGGATGCCCGGGTGCGGGTGTTCGATCCGCTGCCGGACCCGAACTTCCGGCCGGACGGCGATTTCGGCTTCGTGTCCCTGCCGGAGCTGCTGCACGGATCGGAGATGATCTCGCTGCATTGCCCGATGCCGGCCGATGGCCGGCCGGTGCTCGATGCGGGTGCGATCGCGGCGCTGCGCGACAAGGCGCAGCTGGTGAACACGGCACGTGCCGGGCTGGTGGACGAACAAGCCCTGCTGGCGGCGCTGGAGCGCGAACGGGTGCTGACCTATGCGACGGACGTCTTCGATGCGGAGCCTCCGCCCTCGTCCGCGCTGCTGACGCATCCGAGGGTGATCAACACACCGCATGTCGGTGGATTCACCGCCGAAAGCGTCCGGCGCGCCACCGTGGCGGCCGTCGACAATCTTCGCGCGGCGCTCGACGGGGAGATCGAAGGCCGATGATCGACAACGCGGACGCGGCAGTGAAAACGGATATGCGTGAACGGCCCGGCGACGCCGCGCGTCCGCGCGTCGAGACCATCGTGCTGCGCAACGGGCTGCAGGCCTGGCTGCACCAGCCCCACGAGGGCATCTCGCTCGCGTGGCTCGGGCAGGCCGGCTTTCTGTTGCGGACGGGGCCGGCGGTGGTGCTGATCGATCCCTATCTGTCGGATCATCTCGCCCGGAAATATCACGGCCGGCCTTTCCCGCACGCCCGCATGATGCCCGCGCCGATCGAGCCGGATCAGCTGCCGCGGGTCGATCTCGTGCTGTGCACGCACCGGCACGGCGACCACATGGACCCGGGCACCCTGCCGGTGATCGCCCGCCGTCATCCGGGATGCCGGTTCGTGGTGCCGGCTGCGGAGCGGGAACACGCGACGCGGCTGCCGCTGCCGCCGGAGCGTCTGCTGGCCGCCGATGCGGCCGCCCCGCTGCATCCCTTCGGCGAAGGCGGGTTGCGGATCGACCCGCTGCCGGCCGCGCACGAGACGCTGCAACAGGACGAACACGGATCGCACCGGTTCCTGGGCTATGTCCTGACGGTGGGCGGCCTGCGGCTCTACCACAGCGGCGACTGCGTTCCGTTCGCCGGGCTGCCTGGACTGGTCCGCGCGGCGCGACCGGATATCGCGCTGCTGCCCGTCAACGGCCGCGATCAGGAGCGGGCCGCGGCGGGGGTGCCCGGCAATTTCACCCTGGCCGAAGCCCTGACGCTGTGCACGGACGGGGCGATACCGCTCCTGGTGCCGCATCATTGGGGAATGTTCGCCTTCAACACCGCCGATCCGGACACGATCCACGAGACCGCGGCGCGGCAGGCGGCGCGGCGGGCGGCGCTCGGGCAGGCACCGGTTCTGCTGGTTCCCGATGCCCGCGTGGCATGGCACCTTGTCCAAACGAACGGTCGGGGCGGCTGACGGGGCATCCCCGCCCCGTGCTTCGCTCCCATCACGAGGCGGAACCGATGTCGAACCCTGGAATCCCGGCGGCGGGGGAGCGCGTGGCCGGCCGGCGGCAGACCGGGCGGCCTCTCCCGGTCCCGGGCCGGAACGTGCTGGAGCTGATCCTGGTGCGTCTGCCCGACCTGCGCAAATCCGACCGTAGGGTGGCCGAGCACGTGCTGTCGGACCCGCAGGCGGCGCTCGCGGCGACCGTGGCCGAGACCGCCCGCCACGCAGGGGTCAGCGAACCCACCGTGATGCGGTTCTGCGCCGCGCTCGGATTTGAAGGTTTCCAGGACTTCAAGATCCGCCTGGCGCAGAGCGTGGCGCTCGGCTTGCCGGCCACCCAATCGGTGATCGATCGCGACGACACGCCGCAGGCCCTTGCCGACAAGGTGTTCGACTACACCATGACCAGCCTGGACTGGGCACGCTCGCGGCTTGACCACGAGGCGGTGGCGAAGGCGATCGACATCCTGTCGGCCGCCAGCAGGATCGAGTTCTTCGGGTTCGGCGCGTCCGGCATCGTCGCGGCGGACGCGCAGCAGAAATTTCCGCTGTTCGGCATTCCCTGCGGCGCGCAGACCGATTCCCACCAGCAGTTCATCGCCGCGACGATGATGGGCGAGGGCGACGTGGCGGTCGCCATATCCAACACCGGCCAGACGGGGGTCCTGCTCGAGATCATGCAGGCGGCCCGGCAGGCGGGCGGCACGGTGATCGGGATTTCCGGGCGGCGCGAGCCGGCGATGGAACAGCTCGCCCATCATCTGCTGGTGATCGAGACGCTGGAGAACACCGACATCTACACGCCGACCATCTCCCGGCTCGCGGCACTGGTGCTGATCGATGTCTTGTCCGTGGGCGTGGCGATGCGGCGCGACGCCGCACACCAGCAGAAGATCGTCGAGATGAAGAGGCTGCTGACCGACATGCGGTCCCGCCCGCATCCCCGCAATCGGTGACTTTGGGGGAGGGGCGCGGCGGGTGGTCGGCAAGGTCGCAGCCGCTGGAGATCTGCTGCGCGAATTTGGCGTCGATCGCTTGCACGGGAGCGTCGCCCGCTTCGTCGCCTCAAGAACCGGCGGCACGTCGACACGCGCTACGGCCGTCTCGCCCTCATCGACGCCACCGGGCGGGGCCGAACGAAGCCCCAAGCTGTAAGCTTCCCTCGGCTTCGCCGTCCTCACCCCGGAACAGGCGCTGACCTGTGCGTCGACTGAACGAGCGCCCTGGTCAACGGATGCTGCGGGTGCTGCCAGAGCTCGGTGCCTGTTCCTTCTTCCACGACGCGCCCTTCCTTCATCACCACCACCCAGTCGCTGATCCGGCGCACGACGCCGAGATCGTGCGAGATGAACAGAAGGGCGACGCCGAGATCGTTCTGGAGCGATTCCAGGAGCTCGAGGATCTGCGCCTGCACGGAGACGTCGAGCGCCGAAACCGGCTCGTCGCAAATCATCAGGCGTGGCTCGCCAGCCAGGGCACGCGCGATGGCCACGCGCTGACGCTGGCCACCCGACAGCTCGATCGGGCGGCGCGCGGCGATGCCGGCCGGCAGCCGTACCGCGTCCAGCAGCCGGATGATGCGGGGCGCCCGCGCCGCGGACGGCACCGACGCCGCCTCGAGCGCGTCCCGCAGGACCGCTTCCACGGACCAGCGCGGATCGAACGAGGCGAGAGGATCCTGCGGCACCACACCCATGGCGTGCCGGTGGGGGCGGCGCCGGCGTTCGGGCACGGCGTCGGCTCCCGCGCCGTTCCAGGCACGCCCGTCGAACCTCACATGACCCGCATCGGGCGCCGTCAGACCCAGCACGATGCGCGCGAGCGTGCTTTTGCCGCAGCCGGACTCCCCGATCAGACCCAGCGTCCGGCCCGGCAGGATGCGCAGGCTGACATCGTCCAGCGCCATGCGCCGGCCGCCGTCGGGACCAGGGAAGGATTTCCGCAGCCCGACCACCTCCAGCAACGGCTCCTGCCGTGCTTCGCCCGCCCGGGACGGAGCCGCGTCCGGAGCCGACGTGCCCACGGGTCGCTGCGGGGATGCCGGGCGCGCAGGACGGTCGCCGCGCGGAACCGCGTCCAGCAGCTTGCGGGTGTAGGCATGGCGAGGGTGGCGCAGCACGCTCGCCACGTCACCCTGTTCCATCACCTCGCCGTCGCGCATCACCACCACGCGATCCGCGACCCTCGCCACCGCGTCGAGGTCGTGGCTGATCAGCAGCACGCCCTTTCCCCGCGCCCTGATATCCCCGAACAGGTCGAGGATGCGCGCCGCCACCGTCGCATCGAGAGCCGTGGTCGGTTCGTCGGCGATCACCAGGGATGGATCATGCGCCAGGGCCGCGGCGATCAGCGCCCGCTGCCGCTGGCCGCCGCTCATCTGCTCCGAGCGCTGTTCGGCCCGCCCGGCCGGATCCGGCAGCCCCACCTGGTCGAGCAGTCGCAGCATCTCGGCTCGTCGCGCCGCGCGATCGCGCCATCCATGCACCGCCAGCGCTTCCTCGATCTCCGCGCCCACCGTGCGCAGCGGATCGAGCGAGCCCAACGCGTCCTGCAGCACGAAGCCGATCCGCCGCCCGCGCACCCCGCGCCAGCGCCGCTCGTCCATCCCCAGCAGATCCAACCCCTGGAAGAACAGGCGCCGTGCCGATACCTGCGCACCGTCGCCGGCGAGCCCCATGATCGACCGGGCGGTGACGCTCTTGCCGGATCCGGACTCGCCCACCAGCGCGACGACCTCGCCCGGCGCCACGCTGAAGGACAATTCCCGCACCACGGGCGGCGCGCCCGGGCCGCCGAAGCGGACCTGAAGTTCCTCCACCAGCAGCAGCGCATCGCTCACGCCGCGCGGCTTTCCAGATGTCGCTGCAGCGCATGGCCGATCGCGGTGGTGGACAATACCGTCATCACCACGAACGCGCCCGGGAAGGCGGTCAGCCACCAGGCGTTGGCGACGAAATCCCGTCCCATGGACAGCATGGTGCCCCATTCCGCCGCGGGCGGCGGCGCACCCAGCCCGAGAAACGACAGGGACGCCGACCAGATGATCGCCTGGCCCACGCCCAGCATCACCGCCACCACCAGCGGCCGCATCGCGTTGGGCAGCACGTGCCGGTGGACGATGCGCGCCGGAGAATGGCCCAGCGCGCGGGCCGCCTCCACGTAGGGGGCATCGCGGACCGCCAGCACCTGGGAGAGCACCAGACGCCCGTAGCCGGCGCTGCTGCCGAGCCCCGTCGCCAGCACCAGCGGCCAGATCCCGTGGCCGAGACCCGCCGACAGGAGCAGCGCCAGGATCAGCACCGGAAACGAGAACATCACCTGGAGCAGCCAGCGGACCGCACGCTCCGCCAGATGGCCGCCGAGACCGCCCAACAGGCCCAGCGTCACGGCCACCATCATGGCGATTCCGGTGGCGCCCACGCCCACCAGCAGGGATTCACGGGCGCCGAACACGATGCGCACGAAGATGTCGCGGCCGGACTGGTCGGTGCCGAAGGGATGCGCCCAGCCCGGCGGCCGGAAGGCCTCGTGCGGGGCGATCCGGAACGGGTCGCCCCCGGCCGTCACCAGTGAAGGCGCCACGCAGCCCAGCAGCAGGAACACCAGGAATCCGGTCGCCAGCAGGAGGCCCGGACCCGGACGCCGGAACGCCGCGGAGCGGCGGAAGCCCGTGGCTGGCGGGACGACGTCGGCGGTGGTGGCGGCGGTGACGGCCGGAAGGCTGGCGCTCATCGGCGCGAACTCCTGAGCCGCGGATCGGCCCATAGGCTGAGCACGTCGGCGGCGAGGTTGGACAGCACGTAGCAGGCGCTCACCACCAGGACGATGCCCATGGCGAGCGGAATGTCCTGCGTGGAAACGGCGAGAAACAGCTGCCGCCCGATGCCCTTGCGGGAAAAGATCACCTCCACCACCACGGCGTTGCCGACCAGCGCGCCGAGCGCCCAGGCCGACAGGGCGATGCCGGGCAGCAGCGCATGGCGCAGCGCGTGGCGGAGCCGCACCGAAAGATCGCCGAGGCCGCGCATCCGCGCCGACAGGATGAAGGGCTGCTCCAGCGCCAGCTCCAGCGCCTCGCGGGTGACGCGGGCCAGGAAGCCCGCGAGCGGGATCGCCATCGCGAGCCCGGGCAGCACCAGCGTCGACAGGCGGTCGCTGCCGGCGGGCGGAAACAAGGGCATGGCGAAGCTGAACGAGAACAACAGCAGAATGCCGAGCCAGAACGGCGGCATGGCGGCGGCGACGGTCTCAAGCGTGGCGCCCAGGCGCGACAGCCACGGGCGGCGGCGGGTCGTGCCCAGCACCGACAGCAGTGCGAGCGCCCAGGCGAGGATAAGCGCCCAGAACGTCAGCAGCAGCGTCGGTCCGACCTGCTCGCGCAGGATCAGCGCCACCGGCAGGTGCTGGGTGAAGGAGCGCCCCAGGTCGCCATGCAGCAGCCCGACCAGATAGATGAGATATTGCACGATCAACGGCCGGTCGAGACCGTATTCGCGGATCGCCGCCGCGACCGCTTCCGGCGTCGGGTTGGCGGCGGGACCGCCCAGGATGGCCGACACCACGTCGCCCGGCACGACATGCAGCGCGAAGAACGCCAGCGTCACTGCGGCCAACAGCACGGACAGCCCGAGCAGCACCCGCCGCAGCAAGAGCACCGCGACGCCGCGCCAGGTCCGGGCGCCGCCGGAGCGGCTTGCAATGGCGGTGCTGGCGCTCATCGGTTGATCCACGCGTCGTAGAGGCTGGAAACGCCGAGCGACGGCTCGATGGAAACGCCGTGCACGTCGCGGCGGATGGCGAGACGCGTGGTCTGCGGATAGGTGGTGACCTGGAGCTGCGCGGCGGCGATGCGGGCCTGGGCGTCGTGATACAGGGCACGCCGCTCCGCCGGATCGTCGGTGGCCAGGGCCTTCTGCACCACCGCGTCGAACGCGGGATCGGCGAAACCGGAGGTGTTCTGATGGGGGCCGGGCCGGCCGCTGCCGCTGATGCTGCGGTTGCTGGCGGAACTGAACACGATCCGGAGCACGTCCGGCGTGTTCGTGTTCCAATAGCCGAGACGCATGTCGTAGTCCCACCGGAACTCCCGAGCGATCACGGCGGTATCGGGGCCCGGTTCCAGCCGCGTGTCGAAGCCGGCATCACGGGTGGTCGCCTGAACCTGTTCCCAGAGGCTGCGATCGGCGGCCGACATGGACATCCTGATCGGCACGTGCACCACGAGGCGCTGCCCGTCGCGCATGCGGATGCCGTCCGGACCGCGGTGCCAGCCCGCCTCGTCCAGCAGCCGTGCCGCGCGCGCGGGATCGAAGTCCTTGCTGTGCTCGAAGTCGGGGCTGTAGTCCGGCGTGGACGGGCTGAGCGGACCGCCCGCGTGCCGATAATGCTTGAAGAACACGCTCGCCAGGGCGGCGTCGATGTCGCAGGAGCGGATGAAGGCTTCCCGCACCCGGATGTCGTCGAAGGGCGGCCGGCGGATGTTCAGCGTGCCGTTGGTCGGATTGCCGGGACGATCGGCGATCAGTACCCACAGGTCAGGATTATGGCCCGCTGGCGTCTCGTCCTCGGGCGGCAGGCCGTCGATGACGTCCACTTCACCCGCCTGGAGCGAGCCGAACCGGACGGAGGCTTCCGGGATGAAGCGCCACTCGACCCGGTCGAGCCAGGCGGGTCCCTGGTGGGCGGCGATCGGCGGTGCCCAGCGGTAGTCGGGGTTGCGGTCGAGCACTACCCGGCTCTGGTGGTCCCAGCGCTCCACCCGGAACGGTCCCGAGCCCACGGGATGCTGGCAGTTCGCATCGCGTCCCCGGCGCAGGGCGGCGGGGGACTCCATGCCGAGGAAGCCTTGCGCCAGCACCTGCAGGAAAGCGGCATACGGCGAGGAAAGATGCACCACGGCGGTGAACGGTCCGACGATGTCGGTACCGGCATATTGTCGGATGTAGCCGCCGGCGGTGCTGGACTGGGTTGCCGGATCCACGATGTGGTCGAGATTGGCCTTGAGTGCCGCCGCATCGAATGGCGTGCCGTCGGTGAAGCGTACGTCGTGCCGGAGCTCGAAGCGGTAGCTGAGCTTATCCGCCGAGATCTGCCAGCTCTCGGCGAGCCAGGGACGGATGGTGCCAGTGGCATCCATGGACACCAGCGAGTCGAGATATTGGCGCGCCAGGAACACCTGCGGCATGTCGCCGAGAACGTGCGGATCGAGACAGAGCGGTTCGCGGTCGGTAGCATAGACCAGCGTGCCGCCGGCGCGCGGTGCGCCGGATCTGGAAGCCTGATCCGCCGCCGCGCGCTTCTGCCGGCAACCGCCCAGAACGGTCGCGGTCAGCAGCGCGGCGACGGCGATGAGCGCTGCCCGCCTCACGCCGCCGATCGTCCGTCGTCCTGCGGGAACCGAAGGCGCTCGGCCGGTGTCCGCAGATTGGCGGGGTCGCGGTAGCGGGCCCCGAAATGTCCGGGTGGCAAGCGGGCCTGGCCCTCGCCGAAGGTGCGCTCGCGCAGGGTCAGCGGGGCGGCGGAGCGGTCGGGCTCCGCCAGCCGCCCGCGTCGCCGCAACTCGGGCACGACGAGCTCCACGAAGTCGCGCGCGGTCTCGAACGACAGGTACTGGCGCAGGTTGATGCCGTCGATGCCGTCCTGGTCCAGCCAGATTTCGATCGCGTCGCACACCACGTCCGGGGTACCGGCCACGAAGAAGCGGTCCTCGTGCAGTCCGGCCATCTGGCGCAGCGCGTCCGCCACGGTCTGCTCGCGGCGGAATCGGCGCAACAGCGTTTCGGCCTTCGGCTCGCCGCGATCGATCAGGGCGCCGATGGTCAGCGCCGGATCGAAACGCGGCAGGTCCACCGCCGACAGCGAATGCGCCAGCGCTCCTTCCGCGCTCACCAGCGCGCGGTAGCTCCGCAGCTTGTCCGCGACCTCGTTGTCGGTGCGGCCGGTGACGATGCCGGCCATCACCACGAACCTCACCGCGTCCGGCGGTCGCCCATGGGCGACCAGCCGCGCGCGGGTGGCGGCGATGTTGCGGCGCACGGCCTCCTGGGTCAGCCCGCCTATGAACAGCACCTCCGCGTGGCGGGCGGCGAATTCCAGCCCGGCGGGAGAGCCGGACGCCTGATAGAGCAGGGGCGTGCGCTGGCGGGAAGGCTGGGACAGATGCGGGCCGGCGACCCGGTAATGCTCCCCCACATGGTCGATGTAGCGGACCTTGGAGGGGTCGGTGTAGATGCGGCGCTCGCGGTCCTGCACCACCGCGTCGTCGTCCCAGGAGCCTTCCCAGAGCTTGTAAAGGACGTCGAGATACTCGTCGGCGATCTCGTAGCGGTGATCGTGCGGCACCTCGTCGGAATGGCCGAAATTCCGCGCGGCGTTGGGCAGGTAGGAGGTGACGATGTTCCAGCCGATACGACCCTTGGTGAGGTGATCGAGGGTGCTCATGCGTCGTGCGAAGGCGAAGGGCGGCTCGTACGTCGTGGAGAAGGTGACGCCGAAGCCCAGATGGCTGGTCGCGGCCGCCATCGCGGGCACCAGCAGCAGCGGATCGTTGTTCGGGATCTGCATCGCCTCGCGCAGCGACACGTCCGGCCCGTCGCGGAACCGGTCGTACGTGCCGATCACGTCGGCCAGGAACACCGCGTCGAAGCCGCCATGCTCGGCCAGTTGGGCGGTCTCGATCCAGAAATCGAGGTCGTTGAAGCGGTGCCGGTTGTTGTCCGGATGCACCCACATCCCATGCATGATGTGGCTGACGCAGTTCATCTCGAACAGGTTGACGTGCAGGCGCTTAGGCATGCCGTTTCTCCCCATTGCGCGCCGCGGCCTCGCGCCATACGTCGCCGGGATCGCTCTCGTTGAGGCGGTAGTCGCCGATCATCCGCTCGCGCTGGGCGGCGGGATTGTGCGAGGCCAGCACCCGGGCGTTGCGCCAGTGCCGGTCGAGGTTGCGCTCGGCCGAGGTGGCGGAGGCGCCCCCGACCTCGAACAACAGGTTGGCGGTTTCCACGGCCAGATCGATCGCCACCTGCTGGGCTTCGAAGGCGGTGATGTCGACGGCGATGGTGTCCGCGCCGGTCGATTCGCCGCGGAACTTCGCATCCGCCGTCGCCGCGACCTCCCGGGCCACCCTTTCCACCAGGGCTTCCAGCACCAGAACGTTGGCCGAGATGCGCCCCACCACGCGCTGCACCAGCGGATCGCGTCTCGGCTCGCTCTGGCCGGGAACGCCGAAGGTGCGCGTCTTGTCGCGTACGAAGCCGACCGCGTCGGCCCGCACCGCCCGTGCGATGCCGGCCAGGGCCGCGAGATGGAAAAGCTGGTAGAACGCGGTCAGGTAGCCGTCGCGCGGAACCTCCGCTTGCTGCATGCGGCGCAGCACATGTCCATCGTCCAACCGCACCGCCTCGAACCGTGTGGTGCCGCTGCCGCTCAGCCGCTGGCCGAAACCGTTCCAGTCGTCTTCGCGGAACACGCCCGGCGCATCCGCCGGCACCGCCAGCGTCACCCTGTCGTCGCCATCCCTGGCGACCGCCACGATCCAGGAAGCATACAGCGTCCCGGTGCAGTAGTATTTCGTGCCGTCGAGCCGCCAGCCATCTCCCTCGCGCCGGACGGTCGCGGTGGTCTCGGTGCCGGCGGTCCGCTCCGCCATGGCGGCTCCGAACACCGCGCCGTCCGCCACCAGTTGAAGCCAGCGCGCGCGGGCCTCCGCGTCCTTGTTGCCGAGCTGGCCTTCCACGAAGGCGAAGTGCGCGCGCAGGATCTGCACGAGGTTTGGGTCCGCCTCGCCCAGCCTCACCAGCAGGGCGAACAGGGCCGGGATGTCGATCCCCGCACCCCCGAACGCCACCGGAACGCGAAGTGCCGCGAAGCCGAGGGAGCGGAGATGTTCGACCTCCTCGAACGGCAGGTGGCGGTCGCGGTCGCGCGCGGCGGCCCGTGCGGCGATGGCCTCGAAGGCCGGTGCGAAGCGGGCGAGCAGCAGCTCCACCCCGGGATCGATGCTTCTCGACATCAGCGGAACCCGAAGGCGACGCCGCCGAACACGCCGAAGCCGTCGCCGGGCTGGAGGAACGCGCCCGGGACGCCCTTGTCGTTCAGCGTCGGGCTGACGATCGCGGCGTAGTGCTTGTCGGCGATGTTCTGGAAATTCACGAACACCTGCCGTCCGCGAGGCGCGTCGTCATAGCCGATCGTCGCTCCGAAGATGTGGTAGGGGCGCGTGTAGTCGGTGTTCGCGTAGTCGATCGGGATGCTCGAGGAGACCTGCGCGTTGAACGCGCCGTAGAAGCCACCTGGCAGGTCGAGCCGGATCTCGCCCTGGTAGAAGTGGCGAGGGATCCCGGGGAGCTGGTTCGATCCGAGCTGGACGTCGTGCTTGTAGTTGAACTGGCTGAAGGTATAGCTCTGCCTGAGCCAGAGCCGGGTATGGCCGCGCCGCCACAGCGTGGTGTCGAGGCTGGTCTCCACGCCCTGGTGCGTCGTGGGTGAGGCATTGCCGTAGGTCACCGCCCCGGTCGCGAGCGACGCCGCGGTGCTCACATTCAACAGCTCGTTGCGCACGTCGGAGTGGTAGTACGACACCGACCACTCGTTGTTCCAGGCCTGGCCGGAGGTGCCGATCTCCCAGGTGAGCGCGGTCTCGTTCCGCAGCTTCTTGGCGGACGCGTTGAGGCCTGTCAGCGGCCCGCTGGCATAGGTTGGTCCGGTCAGGAATTCCCAATCGTTCGGCGGCTCCACCGTCCGGCTGACGTTGCCGTAGAGCTGGATGTGCGGTGTCAGTACGTAGCGCAGGCCGCCCCGGGGGGCGAGGTCGAGCGACTCCTTGTAGAGCGACGGGCCGGTCTGCACCGGGTAGGTGAGATAGGCCGCGCGACGCGCATACAAGGTCGACAAACCCGAGGTCAGCCACAAGCCGCGCCAGATGTTGGTGTCGTTGCCGATGTGCAGGTTGTTGTCCGATCCTTCGTAGTCGGCGCGGCGCAGCAGGGCGCCGAACGGCACCTTGGCCAGGGAACCGGTGAGGATGCGGGCGCGGGTCTCCTGGAAGCCGTGCACGTGCGTGGTCGAGAAGAAGCCGATCGTCGTGTTGCTGTCGTGGCCGAACAGGTCGTCGCGGCGCGTGTACTGCGCCGAGGCCGTGACATCGTCGTAGCCCCACACCGCGTCGAAGTTGGTGCTGCGGATATCGATCGGATAATTGTGGTAAACGAAGCCGACATCGAGCTTGGAGCGGTCGTCGAGCCGGAAGCTCGTCTTGTTGCCGACCCAGGTGGAACCGGGCTGTATCCGGTTGGATCCGTAGTATCCCTGGGAATAGGGGGCTTGCGCGACCGTGGGATCTTTCGCGATCTGCGTGCTGGTGAGGAAGCCGGGATACTCGTTCTGCGTCTGCCGGTAGCGCAGGTAGAAGCGCGTCGAGATGTCGGGCGTGATCTGGTAGCCGAGATTGGCGACGACGCCGGTGCTGGTGGCTCTGGTCTGATCCTGGTAGCCGGTGCGGTAGGAGTTGGTGAGACTGACATAATAGTCGAGCGCACCGACCACCTTTCCGCTGCTGAGCTGTTCCTTCTGGTATCCGAAGGATCCGAACTCGTAGCGCGCCTCGGCGGGGAGGGACGTGTATCCCGTCTTGGTGTGGTAGTCGATCGCGCCGCCGAGGTCGACCGAACCCACGTTGAACGCATTCGCCCCGCGGAGCACCGCTGTATAATCGAGCCCGAGCGGCTCGAACAGCTCGTAGGGCGTGCCGCCGGGGCCGGTCACCGGCAGGCCGTCGAACAGGATGTAGATTCCCTGCCGGAAATAGTTGGTGCCTGTCTGCAGGCCTGAGCCACGGATCGAGATCTTGAGGCCGTCACCGCCGCCCGACGACTGCGCGTAGACGCCGGGCTGGAAGGCCAGGATGTCCTGGCTGGTGAAGACGCGGCCCTTCTGGACGAGCGCCTGATCCACGACGCTGGTGCCGCCCGGTACCTCGCGGAGCCTCGCCCGTTCCGTGTCCGCGGCGGAGCGCCGTTTGCCGGTCACTTCGATCTGCTCGTTCTGCGTGTCCTCCGCCGGTGCGGGGCGTACACCTGCTTGCGCAGTCACCGTTCCTGGAGCCGCGACGCTGCTCGCGGCAGGCTCCGCCGCGAAGGCAGGCGCGGCCAACGCGAGGCTCACGGGTGACAGCAGCACAGGCCAGCGATGCACGAAACGTGACGGCGCACGGCGGCCAGAACGGCCGGCGACGCGATGGCATCGACCCTCGTCGCCCCTACCGCCGCCCTGCGCCATACGTGCCTGTCTGAAGCTCATTCCAAAAAACCGCCGTAAACCGTGGTTAAAAGAAACATACACAGAAGAACGGTCAATCCCAAAAATTACAAAAACAAGCGCAGCATCCTGAACTGACTGGGCTCCGGTGTGCTTTCCCATGCTTCCCGTCGCGGCGCCGGACCGCGCGCCACGGCGTGCGGGCGCTGGCCGCTCTCGATGCCACGCCAGCACCGCCCGGTTGGCGCCAGGAGCGCGGCAGCCCTGACGGCAGCGCCGGCGATCGTCGAGTCAGCGCGGAGCTTGCCCGGCCTCCCCCGGTTGCCGATGCGGAGGGCCGGACTGGCATCCAGCGCCGGTGCCGGCCTCCGGCTGTCGTGCCGGCTGGCGGGCTGCCCAGGATGCCGGTCGGTGTGCCGCGCGCGTTGACGACAAGGGGCGTTCGACACCCGGTTCGTGGGGGTTGGGCCGGTTCCATTGTCCCTTTCGGGCCACCATCGACGCGCTGCCCGATGCGAGTCTGGCGGGTCACCCCCATGCAGGCGCTCCTGCACCCCCCGATGCACCGTCGCCCGCGCCCCTGGTGTCGTGCCAATCGCGCGGTAGCCACGAGCGGCTTGCTTCCGAGCCGCAGTCTGTCTCGGCCGGGCGCATCTCCCCGGGGCAAGAAGGGATGCGCGTCTGGCGTCGTCGCGGGGCCAGACCTTCGACCAGTGTGCCGAGGCCTATATCGAGGCGCATGCCGCCGGCTGGCGAAACGCCAAGCACGCGGACCAGTGGCGCAACACGCTCAAGGCCTATGCCTCGCCAGTGCTGGGCACCCTGCCGGTCCAGGCGATCGACACGACCCTCGTCATGAAGGTGCTGGAGCCGATCTGGCGCGAGAAGACCGAGACGGCGAGCCGCGTGCGCGGGCGCATCGAGGCGGTGCTCGACTGGGCGACGGTGCGGCACCACCGGCAGGGCGACAACCCGGCCCGGTGGCGCGGGCACCTCGACCACCTGCTACCGCAGCGGGCCAAGGTGCAGAAGCTGGTCCACCATCCCGCCCTGCCGTTCGACCAGATGTACTTCTTCATGGCGGCACTGCGCGAACAGGAAGGCATCGCCCCTGCAGGCCTCGCCTTCCAGATCCTGACTGCCTGCCGCACGGGCGAGGTGCTCGGCGCCAGGTGGAACGAGATCGACGAGCGCAAGCGCCTGTAGGTCGTTCCCGCTGCCCGCATGAAGGCGGAACGCGAGCATCGGGTGGCACTATGCGGTGACGCGCTGACGCTGCTGGCAGAGATGCGGGCCAAGCGGCGCCTGATCCCGTGCCAGATGCCGCGGTCGTCGTGGGAAGGGAACGGGCGGGAGAGCAGGGTCGGCGGCGGGAAGCTGTCGGGCCCCCGCCGCCATGAGTGGCCGCTGCGCAACGGGTGGAGGTTGGCGTTCATCCGCTCGCGCATCGGCCATGATCGGCCGGCCCGGGAACGGGCTGGCGGCGGGAAGACGCCCAAACCAGCCAGTCGCCTTGGCGGGACTTGTTCCGCAGCATAGGCCGCTGCGGCAATGCTGCAGGCAGGTAGTCGGATTCCACATCGGGCTTCCAGAACGGCATCGAACACCAACCGGAACCTTCGTTGCCTCGGCCACCTCAACCTCGGGATAGTCGGCACGAGGCCGTAGAGCCAGATTCGTCGACGCTCTCGAGATGTACTTCCCTGAAACCGACGCCTGGGTTCCGGTAGGGTGTTAAGACCGAAAGTCGAGGAGCACTCGTCCGCGCCGTTCGGCATGCGCAACGGCTTCATGCAGTCGATCGAGCGTGTAGATTCCAGCTACGGGTTGGCGTACGCTGTTCGGGCCGATCATACCCGCCAACTCTCGGAGGATCGGCACGACCCGCGCCATGTTTTCCGGATGACCTTCCCAGAAGCCGCGAACGGTGATTTTCCGGAAGATCAGATCACCGGCCGGCACCGCGAGGGGCTGTCGCGTGGCGGCGCCATAGCTCACGAGAGTTCCGCCCGGCGCCAGCAATTGGGCGAGCCGTTGCGTGGACGTCCCGGCCACGCCGTCGAGCGCCAGGCGTATCGTCGACCCCTCGTGACGGGCACGCACCGCGGTCATGTCCTCGTCATCGGCGATCACGTCCACCTCCGGACAGGCTTCACGGACCGTAGCCACGTCTTCTCGACGGCGCACCAGCCCAACGGCGCGCAACCCGCGCTGAGCCGCCAGCGCCGCCACCCAGCGCCCGAGCCCGGACGTGGCAGCGTTGAAGACGATGCCGTCGCCGGGCTCCAGGGCGAGGTAGTCGTCCAGCAGCATCGCGGCGGTGACCGCGTTGATCGCCATCATCGAGGCCTGAGCCGGATCGGCATCCGCCGGCAGCGGCACGACCTCGTCGGCCGGCACGATCACCTTCTCGCGCCACGAGCGCACCATGAACGGGAGCACGACCCTGTCTCCCGGCCTCGGCGATTCCACCCCGGCACCCGTCGCCAGCACGATGCCGGCCCCTTCGTTGCCGATCGCGATCGGCGGCTCCGGGCGCCACGCATACACCCCCCAGACCACCATCAGGTCGTTGTGGTTGATCGGCGCGAACTCGACCGCGACCAGGACCTCTCCCGGTCCCGGCTGGCCCGGGTCCGGCTCCCGCGCCAGCACCAGCTTCTCGGATGCCTCGCCGTAGCCGACGAGGTGCACGGCGGCGATGGTGGCGCTCACAGGAACAGCTCCGTGCCGAGCTCGTCCGCGAGCCGCTCGCGCAGCGACGTCGAGAAGGTCAGCACGGCGTCCAGCGGGCTGAACGCGATGTGCAGGTGGGTGACCTTGCCGTTTTCGTCGCGTCGGAACGATACCAGTCCCGATGCGTGGACGCCGCCATCCAGTTCGACGTCGTACTCCAGCAGGCCGCGATCCTCGACATGACCGAGGAACCGCGGCGTGTTGCTGCGGTAGAGCGAGCCGCCGGTGGTGACGATCCGCAGCACCTTCTCGCGCCCCGACACGGTCCTGCGCAGTACGGACGAGGTCAGGACCACCTCCTCCGCGAGATCCTCGATGAAGGGATGTCGGGTGGTTGTCTGTGTCATGATCATGCAGTTCCTTCGGATCAGGCGGTCTGCAGCGCGGCCGGGTCGGTCGTGACGAGCGTGCCGAGCGAAGCGAGCTCGAACCCGCGCAGGTCGGACAGGCGGCCGTCACGGATTTTCTCGACCCACCGAGGGTCGGTGAGGAGGGCGCGGCCCACGGCGATCATGTCGAAGACGCCACGCTCGATCTTGTCCCGCAGCTCCGCCAGACCGCCGGGCCCGGCATAACCGCCCTGACCGGCGAGCAGATCGCCGACATCGGGGCCCTTGAGCCCAACCGACCCGACGGTGATGGCTGGCTTGCCGCTAAGGTGCCGTGCCCAGCCCGCGAGGTTGAGGTCCGAACCCGGGAATTGCGGCTCCCAGAAGCGGCGCTGCGAGGCATGGAAGGCATCGGCGCCGACATCGACCAGCGCGCCGAGAATGATGTCGAGCTCCGCCGGTGTCTCCACGATGCGGGCCAGGTAGTCCTCCTGGCTGAACTGCGAGATGCGGAACAACACGGGAAAACCCGGTCCGACCGCCGCCCGGACCGCCTTGGTCACCTCGATGCCGAAGCGTGCACGCTTCTCGAGGCTCCCGCCCCAACCGTCCCGGCGGGTGTTGCGCTTGGGCCAGAAGAACTGGTTGATGAGGTTGCCGTTGGCGCCGTGAATCTCGACGGCGTCGAACCCGGCCTGGCGTGCCGCGGCGGCGGCCTTGCCGAAGGCGGCGATCGTGTCGGCGATGTCGGCGTCCGTCATCGCCACCGGCTCGTCGTTCGGGGCATCGGGATGCGCCGAGCTTGCGGCCTTGCGCAGTGCTCCGGCGTGATGGATTTGCGCTGCGATCAAGCCGCCGGCGCCATGCACCGCGGCTACCACCTCGCGCCAGCCGGCCGCGGCCGCGTCGTTATGGATGATCGGGATCCCGGGTTTCTCGGATGCGCCCCCGCGGTCGACGGCGATTGCCTCGGTGATGAGCAGGCCGACGCCACCGGCGGCGCGGACGCGGTAATAGTCGCGTATATCGGCCCCGGGAACGCCATTCATGGCGAAGCCGCGCGTCATGGCGGCCATGGCGATCCGGTTCGGAATGGTCAGGCCGTTGATGTTCAGCGGCGAGAACAGGATGTCGGACATGATGATGCTTTCGGAAAGTTGGTGGCGACGAGCCGCCGCTGTCAGCGCGTGCGGCTGAGCAGCCTGTCGGCGGACGTGCGGAGAAAATCGGCCAGCGGCTGCGGCGCGCGGCCGGTCAGCCGCCGCACATCGTTGCCGGCGATCTCGAAACCGCCGGCGCGCTGGTGTGCTTCGGTCACCGCGATCATCGGGATGAGCGGGGCGGGTACACCCTGGTGGGCGAGTTCCGCGGCCACCCGATCTGGTTCGACATGGTGAACCTGCAGCGCCAGTCCGAGCGTGTCGTGCACGGCCTTGGCGATGGCATCGACGCTGAGAAGGTCAGGACCGGCGATGTCGAGCACGCCCGATTCACGCCCGTGCAGCGCGGCGGCCGCGGCGCGAGCGGCATCCGCCCGCGCGACATAGGGCAGGCGTCCCTCTCCGGCGGCGGTGAACCAATGCCCGTCGGCCAGGATGCGGGGAAGGAAGCCGAGCAGGTTCTCCTGATACCAGCTATTGCGCAGGGTCGCGTAGTGGATGCCGCGCGTCTGCAGGGCTCTTTCCATCTCCGCGTGGTCCTTGGAGAACGGGATCAGCGGGCTCCGGTCTGGCTCCGGCATGGATGTGTAGACGACGAAAGAAACTCCTGCGGCCACGGCGGCATCGAGCGCCGCCCGGTGCTGCGCCTGTCGCTTGCCGGGTATCGACAACTCGTCCGTGGACACGATGAGCAGATGTTGGATGTCGCGCAGAGCAGCGCGCAAACCTTGCGGATCGTCGAAATCGACGCGTCGCACCTCGACGGAGGTGGGAAAGCGCGAGGCGATCCGCTCGGGCGATCGCGTGCCGGCTACAACCGGCCAGCCGGAGGACGCGAGCTCGGCCACGACCAGCGATCCGAGCGCCCCGCTCGCCCCGGAAACCAGGATATTGGTTGGTTGTGACACCTGAGCCGCTTCCTTAGACAAGACATGGTCTCGGATAGAGACCTTTGACTCGCGGCGGAAGGAGGCAGTTTTTCTGATCCAGGTAACGCGGAAGATACCGGGTCGAGTTCGCCAATGTTCGGCTTCGATGGTATCGAGTGGCTACATGGTCTAAGAGCGAGACCATGAAGGAGACCAAACCGAGCCCGGCAGGCGATTTGCGCGTGGCCGAAAGCTTCAGGCGATGGGTGGCCATGCCAGTCGACCAGGCTTCGTGTCCGGTCAGAGACGTGCTCGACCGCCTCGGCGAGAAATGGGTCACCCTGCTGGTGATGGCGCTCGTGGAGCGACCGCGCCGCTTCAGCGAGCTTTTCAGGCTGGTTCCCGACATCTCGAAGCGGTCTCTGACCCAGGCGCTGCGCAGCCTCGAGCAGGACGGCATCGTGACGCGCCATGTCTTTCCCACCACGCCGCCGGCCGTCGAGTACCGGCTGGCGCCGCTGGGGGCGACCATGCTGGAACCGCTCGCCGCGATGATCGCCTGGGCGGAGGATAATCACGGCCGGATACGCGCGGCCCGTCGGCGCTACGCCGCCGCGGAGGCGAAGCGATCCGGCGCGTCGGGTTCCGCCTCTTCCTGACGATCCCGCCGCTTCCCCGCGCTCGTCAGTCCGGCCGGTGCCAGGTGGTTCTTTGCAGCAGGACGATCGCGTTGAGAGCCGCATAGGTCGCGAACGATGCGGCGACCACCCAAACCAGCCCCGGCATCCGCACCCCGAGATCGCGAACCGCCACCCAGCCAAATCCCGCGCCGATCAGCAGCCGCGACGAAACCCCGCACACCGGCCATAGCAGCCTGCCCGCGCCCTGCCCGGCGAAGGACAGCACGAAGCCGAAGCCGAAGATGCCGTAGGCGAAGCCGATCACCCGCAGGTAACCCCAACCGGCGGCGAGCACGGCCGGATCGTCCGTGTACAGCCGCAACCACCAATCGGGCTGGACCGCCACCACCAGGCCGATCAGCTGCGTCGCCGCGAAGCCGGTCGCCGCGCCGGTGAGTGCGATCCGGCGCGCCCGCCCGCCCCGCCCGGCGCCGAGATTGATTCCCACTGCGGTCAGCACTGCCGAGGCCAAGCCGAACAGCAGCGGGATCAGCACGTAGTCGAGCCGCGAGGCGATCCCGTAACCGGCGAGTGCCGCGATGCCGAAGTGGCCGAACGCGGCCGTCACCAGGATCACGGTCAGATTGGTCGCCACCGTGGTGTAGGCGGCCGGGATCCCGACCCGCAGGATGTCGCCGAACAGCCGCGCGCTCAGCCGTCCGCGCCGCAGGACGATGCCACCGCCCCCGTCCAGCAGCGCGCGCAGCAGCACGGCCGCCGCCCCGAGATAGTACAGGGCGAACGCGATCCCCGCGCCCGCGATACCGAAGCCGGGCAATGGGCCGATGCCGAAGATCAGCAGCGGCGACAGGGGAACCAGCAGCAAAGCGCCGACCAGCGTCACCTTCGCCGGCAACCGGACGTTCCCGTGGCCGCGCAGCGCGCCAGCGAGCAGGTTCACCACCCATAGCGGCAGCGCCCCGGCGGACACCGCGAGCGAGTACCGCAACGCCGCCTGCAGCGCCGTGCCGTCGCCTCCCATCGCCCGGTAGAGGAAGGGTCCGCCCAGGATCATCGCGCCGGTGAAGACCGCCCCCATCAGCACCGCCAGCGCGACCGCGTGCAGCACCAGCGCGTCGACGTCTTCCTGCCGCCCGGCCCCGGTCGCGCGCGCGACGGCGGACGCGACGCCGCTGCCGAGGCCACCGGCCGACATCGTGGTCATCAGCATGAAGACCGGGAAGACCATTGCCACTCCGGCCATCGCCGGGGTGCCGAGCAGCCCGACATAGAACGCCTCCGCGACGTTCACTCCGGTCTGCGCCAGCATTACCAGGATGGTCGGGGCCGCGAGGCGGAGGAGCATCGGCAGCACCGGGCCGTCGAGGATGGCCGGATCCGGCCTGCGGGCCGTGGACCGGGCGGCCGTCGTGACGCTGCCGGAGATGGATCGATTGTGCTTGCTCGACACCATGTCGCTCCGGATCTCGACGTTGGACGTCACGACGCGGACATCGTGAGTGGCGCGCTCCGGCGGGGGGCGGTGTGCGCACCCGGCCAGCCGCCGCCGAGGGCGCGGAAGCTCCGCACGGCGGCGCGTACGGCATCGCCGCGGGTTTCCGCCAGAATGTCGCGTGCATCGAGGAGCTGCCGGTCGGCGTCCAGCACATCGGTCAGCGGGATGGCGCCGGCCGCGAAGGCCTGCTGCGACAGGTCCCGTGCCCGCTGCAGCGACGCGACTTCGGCTTCCAGCCGCGCCGTGCGGATGTCCAGCTCCACCACTGCGCGCAGACTGTCCTCGACGTCCTCGGCCGCGCGCAGGACGGTTTCCCGATAGCGGGCGAGCGCTTCGGCCTCCGCGCCGCGCGCGGTTCTGACCTCCGCATCGACCTTGCCGAAATCGAAGATCCGCCAGCGGATCGCGCCGGTCGCCTGCGGTTGGAACGAGGCCGCCGTCAGCAGGTGGTTGACGTTCAGGCTGTCGAACCCGACCAGCCCGGACAAGGAGAGCTTCGGGTAGTAGTCGGAAAGGGCGACGCCGATTCGTGCGCTGCTTGCGGCGAGCCGGCGTTCGGCTGCGATGACGTCCGGGCGGCGGCGCAGGAAGTCGGTCGGCTCGTTCGTGACCGGAATGGCCGGGATCGCCGGCAGGGGAGACGGAGCCGATAGCGCGGCCGCCTCCGTGCCCGGCTGCTCGCCGAGCAGCACGTCGAGCCGGTTGAGCTGCTCCTCGATCTCGATCCGCAGCGGCGGCAGGGCGGCGTTCGCCTGCTGCAGCACCGCTTCCGCCTGCGCGGCCTGGCGCTCGTCGCCGACCCCACGGTCCCGGAGCTGCTGGACGAGGTCCCGCAGATGAGCGTCGGTCGCGACCTGCTCCTGGATGGTGGCGACCCGCGCCTGGTCGCGGCGGATCTGGAAGTAGGCGTCGGCGACGTCGGCGGCGACGGTGACACGGGCTCCGTCCGCGTCCGCGTCCGCTGCTTGCGCGATGGCGTCGGCCGCCTCCTCGTTGCGGCGCAGGCCACCCGCGACGTCGATCTCCCAGCTCGCCGAAATCCCCAGATCGAGGAGCCGCTGGTCGCGGTGCAGGCCGAGGAAGCGCGTCGCGGCGCCGAGCGGGGTCGTCAGGCTCTGGCGAAGCGCGGTGGCGTCCGCGGTGGCATCCACCGTCGGCAGCAACTGCGCAGCCGCGCCACCCGCGCCGGCGCGGGCCTGCTGCACCCTGGCAAGTGCCGCGGCGAGATCAAGGTTCTGCGCCAGCGCGCGGCGCACGAGGCGCACCAGCGTCGGGTCGTCGAAACCGGTCCACCAAGTGTCCAGGCTTGGAGCCTGGGCGGCCGGCACGCCCCGCGCGGCAACGGCGCCATGCAGCGGCCCGAGCACCAAGCGCGGTGCGTGGTAGTCCGGTCCCACCTCGCAACCGCCCAGCGCCAGCAGGCCGGCAAGCAGGAGTCTCGGTCGGGCCGGGGTCGCGATCGGGCGGTCCGGCTTGCGCGGCCCATCGCCCCCCGGCCACGGCCCGCGGATCCGGTGCTGATGTCGCCGGCTCATGCGCGGACCTCGGTCGGCCGTGGGCTTTTGGGCCGCGCGTTCCTTTCGCCGCGGCGCCGTCCTCCTCCGGGCGCTTCGACCCGGAACCAGATGGCATAGAGCGCCGGCAGGAACACCAGCACGAGCAGCGTGCCGACCAGCGTTCCCCCGACCAGGACGAAGGCCATCGAGCCCCAGAACACCGAGCTGGTCAGCTCCGCGAAGGCCAGCACGGCGGCGACGGCGGTCAGCACCACCGGCCGGGCGCGCTGCACGGTGGCCTCCACGACCGCCTCGAAGGGCGACAGGCCGTTCTTCTCGTTGTCGTGGATCTGTCCGATCAGGATCAGCGTGTTGCGCATGATGATCCCGGCGAGCCCGATCAGACCCAGGATGGCGTTGAAGCCGAACGGCTGCCCGAACAGGAGCAGCGTCGGCACGGTGCCGATCAGGCCGAGCGGCGCGGTGAGCGCCACCATCGCCATGGCGGCCAGGGAGCGGACCTGGACCACGAGGATCAGCAGGGTGACGAGGAGCATCACCGGCAGGATCGGCGCCAGGGCGCCGTTGGCCTTGGCGGCTTCCTCGATGTTGCCACCCATCTCGATCCGGTATCCGTCCGGCAGCCTCGTCACGACCGGCGCCAGTGCCTGCATGATCTCCGTCGACACCTGCGGCGGCTGCGAGGCCGCGTCGATGTCGCTCTGCACGGTGATGGTCGGGATCCTGTTCCTGCGGCGCAGGATCGGATCCTCGGGGCGGATCTCAACGTGGCCGATCTGGCTCAGCGGGACCAGGACACCGTCGCGGTTGGTGAGGACCAGATCCTTCAGCCGGGCCGGGTCGAGCCGGGTCGCGCCGGCGCTGCGCGCGACCAGCTCGACCGTGCGAACGTCCTCGCGCAACTGCGTCACCGGCACGCCGGTCAGCAGGAATTGCAGCTGCGTCGCGGCCTCCTCCGGTGACAGGCCGATCAGCTGCAGCCGGTTCTGATCCAGCACGAAATGCGCGGTCGGCACGCGTTCGCCCCAGTCGGTGTTGACCTGCCGCGTATGCGGGTTCGCCCGCGCGATGGCCGCGACCTCGGCTGCGATCCGCCGGAGCATCTCGGGATCGGGACCCATCACCCGCATCATGACGGGGAAGTGCGAGTAGGGTCCGAACACGAACTGCGTCACCCGGATGCGCGCTTCCGGGGCCAGGCCGTCGGCGACGCGCTGGCGCAGGTGCTGCTGCAGCCGATCGCGAGCGTCGTCGTCGGGCGTGACCACGACCGTCTTGCTGAAGGACGGATCGGGCAGCTCAGGATTGTAGGCCAGGAAGAAGCGCGGCGCACCGCCTCCGACGAAGCTGGTCACGATCCGAGCCTCAGGCTGTGTGCGCAGCCATGCATCGATGCGTTCCGTCACCTTGGCCGTCGCCTCGATGCTGGTGCCCTCGGGCATCTGCACCTCGACCAGCAACTCGGTCCGGTCGGACGCTGGAAAGAATTGCTGCTTCACCAGCCCCAGGCCCGGCACCGAGACGATGAACAACATCACCACCAGGCCGGCCACCAGGAACTTGTGCCGTACCGACCAGCCGATGACGCGGCGCAGGCGCTGATAGGCCGGGGTGGCGTAGAGTGCGCCGTGCGAGGCGCCCTCGATCCGCCTGATCTCGGGCAGCAGCTTCACGCCGAGGTAAGGCGTGAAGAACACGGCCACGATCCACGAGGTGATCAGGGCGAAGCCGACGACCCAGAAGATGTTGCCGGCATATTCGCCGGCCGTGCTGCGGGCGAAGCCGACGGGAAGGAACCCTGCGATCGTCACCAATGTCCCGGCCAGCATCGGCGCGGCGGTGTGGCTCCAGGCGTAGGATGCGGCGGCGAGGCGCTCGGCTCCCTGCTCGAGCCGCACCACCATGATCTCGATGGCGATGATGGCGTCGTCCACCAGCAGTCCGAGCGAGATGATCAGCGCGCCGAGGGTGATGCGGTCCAGCTCGCGACCGGTGAACAACATGACCGCGAGCACGATCGCCAGCGTCAGAGGTACCGCGGCCGCGACGACGATGCCCACCCGCCAGCCGAGCGTGAACAGGCTGACGCCGAGCACGATGGCCAGCGCCACGAAGAACTTGACCATGAACTCGTGGATGGCGTCGCCGATGACGGCCGCCTGGTTGATCACCTTGGTCAGCGTGATGCCCACCGGCAGCGAGGCGCGCAGCTGGGTTTCTTCCGCATCAAGCGAGCGGCCGAGCTTCAGCCCGTTCCAGCCTTCCGTCATGACGACGTTCAGCGCCAATGCCGGGGATTTGCCCCGGCGTACGAGCAGGGTGGGCGGATCCTCATAGCCGCGATGCACCGTGGCCACGTCGGCCAGCCGCAGGGAACGGCCGCCGGAGACGATCGGGGTGTTGCGGATCTTGTCGAGCCCGTCGAGCGCGCCGTCCAGGCGCAGGAACATCTGCGGGCCCCTGGTGTCGATGGAGCCGGCGGCCGTGACCGTGTTCTGCCGCGACAGCGCCGCGAACACGTCGGCCGGAGCCACGCCCAGCGTGGCAAGACGGGCATAGTCGAACTCGACGAACACCCGCTCCGGACGCTCGCCCATGATGTCCACCTTCTTGACGCCCGGGACGTGCAGAAGGCGCTGGCGAACGGTTTCCGCCACCCGCACCAGCTCGCGCTCCGGCAGCCCGTGGCCTTCCAGGGCGTAGACGGCGAAGTCGACGTCGGCATACTCGTCGTTGATGAACGGGCCCTGCACGCCGGCCGGCAGGGCGTGCGCGCTGTCGCCGATCTTCTTGCGGGCCTGGTAGAACTGTTCCGGCACGTCCCGCGGGGGGATGGTGTCCTTCAGCGTGACGGAAAGCGCGGCGAGACCGGGGCGGGTGAAGGTTTCCACCCTGTCGTACCACCGCAGTTCCTGCATCCGCTTCTCCAGCGGGTCGGCGACCAGGTCCTGCATCTCCTGCGCGGTGGCGCCGGGCCACGTGGCGATCACCGTGAAGGTCTTCACCGTGAAGGGCGGATCCTCGGCACGGCCGAGGCTGAGGTAGGAGAAGACGCCGACCGCGGCCAGCGACACGATGAGGAACAGCGTGATCGCCCGCTCCCGCACCGCGAAGGCCGACAGGTTGAAGCCGCTCATTGCATGGTCGCCCCGACCCTGGTTGGCCGGACCCGTTCCCCGTCATGGAGCTCGTGTCCGCCCGTCGCGACGATCAGGTCGCCACGATGCAGGCCGTGGCCGATCTCGGCTGTTTCCTCCCCGAAGCCCAGCACCTGCACGGGGCGGTAGGCGACGCGGGAGGTCCGCTCGTCGACGACCCAGACACCCGGTCCGTGTCCCTCGTCGTCCACGGCATCGAGTGGCACGCTCGTCGGCGCCTCGCCCGGCCCTCCCGGGAGGGCCACGGTGACGGTGGCCCCGAGCGGCGCGGCGGCGCCCGGACCGGTCATGACGAAGCGCGCCTCGAAGGTCCGCGTGCGTGGATCCGCGCTGTCCGATAGCTGACGCAGCCGGGCCATCACGCGAAGCCGTCCGCCATACAGCATTGCCTCGGCGGTCGAGCCGGGGGCTGGCCGGATCGTTTCCGGAAGGTCGATCACGGCCTCGCGCGGGCCGGCATGCGCGAGCCGGAGCACCGTCTGGCCCGCCGCGACCACCTGGCCGGGCTCGACCAGGGTCTGCATCACGGTGCCGTCGCTATCGGCGAGCAATAGCGCGTAATCCTCCTGGTTACGCGCGACCCGCTGCTGCGCCTCCGCCGCGTCCAGGATCGCCCTCGCGGCGTCCGCGGCGGCCTTCACCTGATCGTAGGTCGAGCGCGAGATGGCGCCGGAGGCCACGAGGCCGCGGTCGCGGCGCTCGTCGGCGGCGGTCTGGATCCAGCGCGCCCGTGCCGCCGCCACGTTGCCATTCTGAGCGATCAGGGCGTGCTCGTAGTCGGTCGGATCGATCCGCATCAGCGGCTGGCCGCGCGTCACGACCTGTCCGGTGTCGACCAGGCGTTCCGTCACCTTGCCAGGCACCCGGAAGCCGAGATCGCTCTCCACCCGTGCCTGGACGACGCCGGTGTAGTCGTGCCCGATCGTACCGCCCGCCGCGACCCGTTCCACGGCCACCACCCGGTCGGCAAGACGAGGATCCGGTCCGGGATCCTGCCGCTGCTTGCAGGCGGCGAGGCTGCAGGCAGCGACGCCGGCGAGGATGATGGCCGCCGGGCGGCATCTCGCGCCGCGCGGCGCGGCACCGCCAGGACGTGGCCCCCGTCCCCCCGAAGCGGGCGGTGCCGCGCGGTCACCGCGCGGCAAGGACGTCCTCCGGCAGGAAGGAGATGCCGTGGGCGGCAGCCGCGGCGCCAAGACGGGTCGCGTCCGCCTCGGTCATGGCCACATCGCCATCGGCGGCGATCGGTCTTCCGGCCGCCAGAACGAACTTCTCGAACGAGCCAGGCACGCTGATCACCAGCACCGAGGCTTCCTCGGCACCGCCGTTCGATAGACGATGCGGCTGGTGCCGGGGCAACACCCCTGCCTCACCCGGACCGAGCACGCGGGTCAGCCCGGCGGTCTCAAGCCGGACAATCCCGGACAGCACGTAGATGCTTTCCGTCTGGTCGCGATGCTGGTGCACGGGGGTCGCGTTTCCGGGCGGCATCGTCATCCGCATGACCCCGCACGCGCCGCCGGACAACGCGGCCGGTGCCACGATCTGCAGGAAGGTGCCGGCGAAGGCGAAGCCTTCCGGAACGAGCGGTGTGTCCGCCATGTCGATTTTTTCCTGTTGTCCGCATGCCGGAACCCCGGCGCGTGTCCTGCCGGTCCGGTCGTGGGTCACCCGGCCCGGTGCGCTTCCCTGGCCCGCACCAGCACATCGACGAGGCGGTCGATGTCGGCGTCCGTGGTGCGCCAGGACGAGATGCTCAGGCGGAAGGCCGGCTTGCCGGCCCAGACGGTGGGCCCGAACCAGACCTCGCCGGACTGCTCGGCACCGAGCCGCACCGCCAGGGTTTCCGCGTCGTCGCGGCCGCGCACCACGACCTGGTTCAACACCACGCGGTTCAGCACGTTGAAGCCGGCGTCCCGCAGCCGCGCCGCCAGATGCTGCGCCTGCGCACAATGCCGCTCCACCAACCCCGCCACCCCGTCGCGACCGAGCGTCCGCAGCGCCGCCCAGACCGTCACGCCGCGACCCCGACGCGAGAATTCCAGCGTCAGGTTCTTCTGTGCTTCCCGAGATCCGGTGGCGTAGGCGGCGTCGCTGTTCAGCGCCCGGGCGAGGGCGTCGGGATCGCGGCAGATCGCCATCGAACAATCGTAGGGGGTGTTGAGCCACTTGTGGCCGTCCACGGTCCAGCTATCGGCACCCTCGACGCCCGCGGTGCGGTCGCGATGCGCGGAAGCACGCGCCCACAGACCGAAGGCGCCATCCACGTGCACCCAGGCACCGGCCGCGCGGGCGCGGGGAACCAGCACGTCGAAGCGGTCGAACTCGCCGGTGTTCACCTCGCCGGCCTGCAGCACGAGGATCGTGCGTCCATCGAGTGGCGGCAGCCGATCGGGATCGATCCGGCCCTGCGCATCGACCGGAGCACGCAGGATGCGGTCGGCGCCGAAGCCCAGCACCCGCAGCGCCTTGGAGATGGTGACGTGAACGGTGGCCGGCACCACCACGCGGACCTCCGGCGCACCGAACAATCCCTGGCTGCCGACGTCCCATCCGGTCCGTCCCAGCAAAGCGTCGCGAGCGGCGGCAAGGATGCCGAGGCTGCACGCGGTGGCCGAGGTGCCAAAGCCGACCGCGCTGCCCCGGGGCAGATCGAGGATGTCGAGCATCCAGCGGCCGGCGACCTGCTCGAACCTGGCGACCCCCGGCGCGGCCATTGCGAGCGCCGCTCCCTGGTCCCATGCCAGCATCAGGCGGTCTGCCGCGGCCGCCGCTGGAAGCGCCGCGCCGACCACGAATCCGAAGTAGCGCGGGCCGTTGGAAGCGACGGTGGCGGGGGAACCGATCTCATCGAGAAGCGCCAGGGTATCCATGGCCGGCAGGCCAACGGGCGGCAGCGGCTCGTCCAGCCGCTCGAGCGCCCGCAACGCGTCACTATCGGGGAAGACGCGACGGGTCTCGATCCCGCGCAGATAAGCAGCCGCGCGCGCATCGGCGTCGGCCACCAGGTGGCCCTCTTCTTGCTCCATGCTACCAGCTTTCAGAAAGGTTGGTCGGCGGCCGGGATGTGCCAGAACGGCGTGGTCAGGCCGACATGATTGAAGATGCCCGCGGCCTGAACAGCGCTCCATTTGCGCCAGTCTGGGTCGGCATGACGGGCGTACCAGTCTCGGCCCAGCTCCCAGGCCTGCTGCACCGGCATCGTGCCGCCCTCGGCAATCCCGTGGCGCACGCACCAAGCGCTTACAGCGTTGCGGTTTCGGAACAACAACACGCTGGCGCAGAAGCGATGGACGTTGTTCCAGGCATCGCGCGGTGGCACCGCGAAGTGAACGACAAGGTCGTCTTCGAGCACACGGCCGTCCTGAACGTGAACGACGACCGGCTCTCGCTCGCCCCCCAACCGCGTGTGGATCGTCGCGTGGCCGTTCTTCAACCCCGCGATCCCGAAGGCGCACCACGGACACGGTGCCCACCATCCCTGATCGCCGTGCTCGACCCAGGTAGCGGTGGGTGCGGCCGAGAAGGGATGCATCACCCAGGGCTCGCCGTCATGCGGATCGAGCACCACGCCATGGATCCCGGCCAGCGCCGCCAATGCATCGTCCAGCACTTCAAGGGACGTGCCTGTTTCGGATGCCACCGCCGCCCGGGTTGGCATCCGGCCGGTGTCGAGCATCGGACGGATGAACGCGTGATGCACACGCGCCACCGTATCCTGATCGACGCTGCTCATCGCCCGGGGACCGGATGCGGCAGGAATGATGTCATGGCCACCGGGTCCCGCGACCCTGTCCCGAGACGCCGGTTTGTCATCGAGCCGCCGACATGGCGTTCGGCGATGCGCCAGCCATCGGGCGTGCGGCGCAGGCGGTCGAGCATCGGCGAGTAGATCCACAGGCCGGGAAGATCGCCGTCGCTCTCGTGCACGCCACCGGCGGCAAGCTCCTGTGCGAGCTCAGGCGCCGCGTAGCGCACGAGGAGGTTGTGGTAGCGCACCGATACACCATCGCCGTCCCGGTCGACGATGGGATTGGTGGCATGCCGGCTGACGCCGGGAACGAGATAGGGATAGTCCTGCTCGAAGAAGCGGCGCATCTCCTGGCGTCCACGGATGACGCCATGGAAATGGTAGGCGACCCCGTCGGGCAGGAACGCTTCCACCATCGCGTCGACCTCCCACGTCTCGAACAGCCAGTTGACCCGGTTGATGAAATCCACCGCCTCTGCCCGGTCCTGCGCGCTGACGGCCGAGGCGAGAGCGACGCGGGGAAAGCGGGTCAACGACACGTCGCTCATCGGCTTCGCCTTCAGACGGGGGTGGCGGCAGTCTGGCGGTAACGCGGCGCCACCTCGCGCCGGGACAGGTTAGGCCCGAGGGCTGCCCGGGCGGCCTGCAGCGCCTCCCACTGCGCCTCGTCGGCCAGCGGCGGGATGGTCACGGTCTCGCCGCGATCGAAGCCCAGGAGCGCGGCATCGACCAGATCGCCGGCCTCCATCACCCAATCGGCCGGGAAGGCATCGACGTCCTTGCCGGAACGCGCCCAGATCTCGGTGCGGACGGCGCCGGGCAACACGGCCTGAACCCGCACGCCCTTGTCGCCCACTTCCTTGGCGAGCCCCTGGCTGAGGTTGAGCACGAAGGCCTTGGTGCCGCTGTACGTGCCATCGAACATTTCGGGCGCCAGCGCCAACACCGACGACAGGTTGATGATCCCGCCCCGGCCGCGTGCCGCGAAGGCTCGCACGGCGGCGCCGGCGAGCAGGGCCGGCGCACGGACGTTGACGTCGAGCAGACGCTCGATCGTGGCCTCCGGCGTGTCGATCAACGTGCCTTCGAGGGAGATGCCGGCGTTGTTGACCAGCAGTTCGAGCGTCTCGTCGGTGGCGACGCGATCGACGACCCGCGCCAGCTGCGCACGGTCGGCGAGGTCGGCGGGGAGCACCTCGACCCGGACACCAGAACTGTCTCGCAGCCGCGCGGCCAGCGCCTCGAGCCGCGCCACGTCGCGGGCGACGAGGATCAGGTCATGTCCGCGCCTCGCCAGGCGGTCGGCATAAACGGCGCCGATGCCGGTGGACGCGCCGGTGATCAGGGCGGTGCCTTTGGATGACGACATCGAAGAACTCCTCTCGCAGCCGGTTCACGACCGCATCGGCCGAACCAGAAATATGATGCTCGTCATATATGATGATGAGTATCATATGTCTAGTGCGAAGGAACGGCCTGAAGGCCGGGCCACGATCAGGAGGGAAAGCAGTGAGCGGTCACATCCAGCGCAAGGCTCAGTCCCGGGCGCGCATCCTCGAGGAAGCGGCAGGAACGATGCGCGAGCACGGCCACGATGGGATCGGCGTGGCGGCTCTCATGAAGCAGGCGGGGCTGACCCATGGCGGCTTCTATGCGCACTTTCCCAGCCGGGACGATCTTGTGGCGCATGCGGTGGATCGCATGTTCGCAGACTGCACGGCTCTGGTCAGCCATCACCTCGATGCGGGTGACCCGAGAGGCGGGCTGCGGAGCTTGATCGACTACTACCTGTCTGATGAAGCGCGGCGCGGCATCAGCGAGGGCTGTCCGCTTCCGAGCTTGACCGGCAGCGTCCCTCGTATGCCATCGGGAGCCCGGCGACGCTTCGAGGCCGGGATCGACGGGTTCCGCGCAAGCCTGGAACGGGCCTTCAAGGCGATCGGCGCCGCAGAGCCGGCTTTGATGGCATCCTCGACACTGAGCGAGATGGTTGGGGCGATGGCATTGGCGCGAGCATTCGAGGACGACGACAGGGCCAACCTGATTCTCGAAGCATCCCGCGAACAAATAAAGACGAGACTGGGCTTATAGCTCTGAGAAGTTAGCATAAAATCTAATTATGCTTGATAGAGAGAAGCAAATCGTTCGCCGATCGCACCTGAGTCTACATTATCGTTCTACCTAGGAGAAAGCGTGGACAGTGGTATTGCCGGGCCCGGGATCGCGATGATGCAAGACCTCTATAACTCCAGCCACATCTCGTTTCGGTGATTGTTTGCGAAACCTCAGACGCCCGCTCCTAACTTCCGCCCACGCGATAGCTCACACATCCGCAACACGCCCATCGCGCTGACCAACCGGCTTCATCCTTCTGCGGGGTTATGCCGTCGGCACCTCGCGCGAGAATCGGAGGATCGTCGCCCGGAGGAAATCGGCAGGGATGCCAGGAGAACGGGGCCAAGTTTAGTCACGCGGCCGGAACCTCGCGCCGAGGGCTCTGAACGCGCAGTGGCTGCCCGGCTGCGCCGTAGATGATCGGCCGTGTCAGGATGAGTGCTGCCAGGATGCGAACACGAACTCGAGGCTGTAGCGGTCCGGATCCAGGACGTTCGCCGCATAGTAGCGCGGGTGGTAGTGTAGCCATGCGTCCGGGGCGACGTTGTCGATAGCGCCCGCCGTCATCGCCGCGGCATAGGCGGCGTCGACCGCTTCGCGAGAGGGCGCCACGAAGCCGACATGCACGGCTGGTCCGTGAGCCTTGCCCTCGCGGAGCCAGAGGAACATGCGTCCGTTCGCGCCGAAGCCCCTGAGGCTTGGATGGCCAGGCGGCTCGTTGCGGCCGTCATGATCCAGCCGATCGGCGATGCCGAGCGGCGCCAGCGCAGCTGTGTAGAAGGCGATCGAGCGGGTGATGTCGCTGACCGATAGGAACACGTGGTCGAGCATGGGTGCCCCTCCTGTAGGCGCGGTAGCCGCCGAGCATCGAGCGCGTTCACTAGGTTCTGTACCCATTGCCATGACCACGGTGCGTCTGATTCAAGCTCTTCTGGAGGGCTTGAACGATGGCAGAGCTGTTCTGGCTGAACGACACGCAGTGGGCTGCGATCGCGCCGCTGCTGCCTGATCTGGGCGGCAAGCCGCGCGTCGATGATCGCAGAGTGCTGAGTGGCATCCTGCATCGTTTTCATGAGGGTCTGCGCTGGCGGGCTCTTCCCGATGCCTACGGGCCGCGAACGACGGTGTTCAACCGGTTCAACCGCTAGAGCCAGCGCGGTCTGTGGCAGGAGATCTTCGCGGCTTTGGTCGCCTGCGCCGATCCTCCACGGATCGCGATGATCGACAGCACCTCGGTGCGAGCCCACCGCTCTGCCGCAGGCGGAAAAGGGGGGGGAGCAGAACCAGGCGATCGGCCGGTCGAGAGGTGGACGGACAACCAAGATCCACGCGATCGCGGACGAGCAAGGCCGCATCGCCGCACTCCTTCTGACACCGGGACAAGCAGCCGACATCAGCGGTGCGCGAGCGCTCTTGCCGCCCATGCCACCCCCCGCCGATGTGATCGCCGACAAGGCCTATGACGCTGACGACCTTCGGGATTTCTTTATCAAGCAGGGCACCAGGCCGGTCATCTCGCCAATGCCAAACCGCCGCGCCTTGCCGCCCTTCGATGCCGTCGCCTACCGCCAACGAAACCTGATCGAGCGCGCCTTCTGCAAGCTCAAGGATTGGCGCGCGATCGCAACCCGCTACGACAAAACTGCCAGAAACTTCCTCGCGGGGATCTGCCTCGTCCTCACCGTCACAGCCTGGGTCAGATGAGTCCAGAACCTAGGGTCCGCGCGCACCAGCGGCGGCTGTTGCGCCTGATGGAGGCCATGGCGGCTGGGCAGACGGACGCCTGCGACATCCTGGCCGCGGTGACGCCGGGCGGTGGCAAGTCGCTGTTGCCGGTGCTGGCCGCCCACGTGCTGATGCGGGCTGAGATCGTGCGGCGCGTCTGCTGGGTGGTGCCGCGCGACAGCTTGCGTCTGCAGGCGGAGGAGGCGTTCGCCGATCCGGTGTGGCGCGAGGCACTCGGCCACGAGCTGTCGGTGCGGGCGGCCGACAACGCGCCCGATCCCTGCCGAAGACTGGCCGGCTACGTGACTACCTACCAGGCGGTCGCCGCCGCTCCTGAGCTGCACCTCCGCACGATCAGCGCCGTGCCCACCCTGCTGGTGGTCGACGAGGTGCACCATCTGCCGTCGCTCGCCGAGGTAGACCCGGTCGCGGCCCGGCAGGCAGAGATCCTGGCCGAGGACCAGAGCAGCGCCTGGTCGGCCGCCTTGCTGCCGTTGCTCGAGTGCGCCCGGGTGCGGCTGCTCCTGTCGGGGACGCTCGAGCGGGCGGACGGCAAGGGCATCCTGTGGCTGCCCTACCGCACGGGCCCGAAAGCCCGCACGCGCGAGGTGGCGCTGGACGCCCCTGGCTGGGCGGTGATCGGCTACTCGCGCGCCGAAGCCCTGCGCGAGCGTGCCGTGCTGCCGGTGACCTTCGGGGCGCTGGACGGGCAAGCTAGCTGGCGCAACGCGAGCGGTGCCGAGCTGGGTCCCCACCGGCTGCGGGCCGGCCATCCGGAAGAGACCACCCGCCCTGCGCTGTTCACCGCTTTGCGTACCGGCTTTGCCGAGGCGCTGCTGCGGCAAGCCTTCCTGGCCATCCGTGATCTGCGAGCCAAGCGACGGCAGGAGCGGGGATTAGAGCCGGGCACGGCGGCACGAGGTCTCGGCAAGCTTCTGGTGGTGCACCCGACCAGGCGACTGCCCGGCAGTATCTGGCGCTGCTACGTGGCTGGCTGCCGGCTGCCCAAGCCGTTGAAGCCGTGGGGCTGGCCACCTCCGATGCGCCAGGCGCGCACGAGGTCCTGGCCCGGTTCCGGCTCAAACCCGAACCCTCGATCCTGGTCACGGTGGCGATGGCCTATGAGGGGCTGGACGCGCCGGAGGTGGCCGTGGTGGCAGCACTCACCCACATCCGCTCGCGTTCCTGGCTCGAGCAGATGGTGGCTCGCGCCACCCGGGTCGATCCGAGGGCAGGGCCGTACGCCTAGCAGCGCGCCCTGGTGTTCCATCCCGACGATCCACTCTTCGCCATGTTCCGGCAGCGCATGGAGCTGGAACAGGGAACGCTGGCCCGCAAACCGAAGGCGCGGCGGCAGCAGAACAGCCTGCCCATGTGGCTGCTGGACCGGCTGGAGCCGCCCCGGCCGGAAATCGAGCCGCTCTCTTCCAACGCGCTCGCCTTGCGCTTCGACACGCTCAAACCCGGACCTGAGCTCGCCCTGCGCCGTCCGGAGCGCGAAGACGCCGAGGCTGAGCTGTTCGAGCCGCCGTCCGTGTTGGAACGGCGTTTGCGCATCCGGTTGGGCGAGATGGTGTCGCAACAGGCGGTGGAGGACGGGGCAGGGGCGGCGGGCGTGAGCGGCCGGGTGGCAGGAGCCGGGCTCAGCCACCGCTACAACGCGGTGCTCAAGCGGGTGAGCCACAACAAGAGCCGGGCGCAGATGAGCCTGGCCGAGCTGGAAGCGGCGCTAAGCTGGCTCGAGCGCAACCGGCTGGCCGACCACCTCCACCTGCTCGACGGCGACCCGCGCTACGCCTGGAGCGCCAGGCAGCGTGACGGGTGGAAGCGACCTGTGGGACGGGTGAGGCGAGAACACGAACGTCGGGCGTGATCGCGGAACTGCAAAGCACGATGCCTGCCTCCAAGCAGGCCCTTCGCCGGCCTCTCACCACCACCTCACCGGCTTCTGCTTGGGAAAGCGAGGCCGGGCAGGGCGCTGCTTGCGCCAACGACCTCGCGCCGCTCGGGGCACAGCCGGAGTAGCGTCAGGCGATGTCGGCAGGCTAAGCGGCTCAGGTTTGGAGACCGCGGTGGCAGCGCGTCGCCCTTGTGCCTTTTCCAGGCTCATCTGTAGGTGCGCCAGCCGTGTTTCCAGTTGCTAGATCCTGATTTATATACACCGGAAGAAAATGGTTCACTCTTCTGTCCTTTGTTTGCGCGTTATCGAGCTCGCACGCGAGCGCGATAGCGTCGCCATTGGTGCTCGATGGAATGTACGCTGATACTGACAGGTAGAGATGTTTATTCGTATCTCTGCTAAAATGTGCACATAGATTTAAAGATACGCCGCTGGGACAGAAGCCTAATTGCGCGAAGGATCTATCAACCCGCACTCTGCCGCCGCGAAGCCCAAGTCCGAAGAACTTGGATGATCGTGTAACATAACTCTTATAGCTTGGATGAGCGACCCACGACCCTCCTCCTTGTCTCCGCGCACCAGCACCGATTGCCAGCCGTCGATAAAACCGACATTAGGTGATAAGGTTTCTGCAACGCCGGCCCTCCTCCATAAATCGTTGATGAGCGCCGGAGACGGATAGAGTTCCGCCGCGGTGACCGCGAACATCTGGAGCTTTTCCATTTTCGTCAGCGACGATAGGCCTAACATCCACCGCGTTGAAAAGCTCAGCATTGGAAGGCACATACGAAGCGTAGGACGAATGTCCTCACGACTACCATGAGCGTAGAAAACGACTTCATCTAGAACATCATACCATTTCTTGATCCGCACTAGGCGGCCTAACGCAAGCGCCTCATTCTTAGTAAGCGACCGCCCTCGCTCGAGTACTAATTGTATCCAATTCAGAGCCCGCTTCTCTGGAAAGGATCGCAGCGATGACAGGATTGCGACTTGAGACAAGATGGTAGTCTCAGATGGCGACGCAAGCAGCTGCGCGAGGTGTTCGCTTGCGGCCAAAACCTCGCCGAGTTCTGGATCGGGGAGAAAGAGTATCGTACCTTTCGCAGCTCGCCGTAGCCAAGTCCGCGCTAAAGCCTCCAGGACTACCGCCAAGACGTCGGAAGACATGCCAGCCCACAACTCCTTCCAACGATCAGAGGACTCCAACTCTGCTGGCGAGGCGCTGCCGAGAGTTTTCTTTAGATCACACTTGCTGCAGTTGTCCTCGGTGGAATCCTCGACCAAGTCATACAGCTTTTCGCTCTGCCGCCGTGGGGCCGCTCCGCAGGGTTGCCGCCAAGCTTCTTGGTTCGTCACGTCAGCCTGCATCCACCATTGACGTCAAGCGTCGCGCCGACAAAGTAGCCGGCGTCATCAGTGGAAAGGAAGTGGATCGCTGAGGAGATCTCCGAGATTTTGGCGGGTCGGCCCATAGGGATCTTGTTCCATTCCAGTCGACGCATCTCTTCTTCTGGTATGCCTCGCTGCTTCGCCTCGACCGCTAGTGCTTCGAAATGCATGGCCGTGTTGATGTTGCCCGGCGCGACGCAGTTCACCCGGATGTCCGGTGCCAACTCCGCCGCAGCACTCTGAGTGAGCGAGATGAGCGCTGCCTTCGAGGCGCAGTAAGGACTGAAGAAGGCGTGGCCCTCACGGCCCCAGAAGCTCGACACCAGCACGATGGAGGCGCCCTTGTTCTTGCGCAGGAAAGGGACGCTCGCACTGATGAACTTCACGTTCGCACGAAGGTTGATGGAGTGGACACGGTCCCAAACTGCCATGTCCATGTTCTCCAGACTTACCGCGCGGTGGTTTATGGCCGCGATCAGTCCGAGAAACAGAAGGGGGATGCCGGTCTGGACGGCGGTGTCGACCACCCTGTCGATCTCCTCGTCGCGGGCGAGATCGACAACCAGCCCGCGGCACAGCCTGGAGGACTCCGAGGCGATCTCCTCCGCGAGCTGATGAACCTCCGGGTTCCGATCGCACAGGACGAGCGACCAGCCGTTCCGGGCGAAACGCCGAGCCGTGTCCCGGCCGACTTCTCCCGCCGCTCCGGTGATGATGGCAAGTTTCTGGTCTGACATATCGTTCCTTCCTTCGGCCAGGCCGGGCGGTCACTTGATGACGCCGAGCTTCTTGCGATCGGTCGTCACGGCGACGGCGAGCAGGGCTGCCACCCCGAAGATGATGTTCTGCGCCGTGGGGACGACGCCCACGATCACCGCGACGACCCTGAGCCAGGAGGTGATGAGGCCGCCCACCACCGCTGCGAACAGGCCTCCCACGCCTCCCGAGATCGCGGTGCCCCCGACCACGACACCGACGATGGAAAGCAGCAGCAGGTTCCCGGCCAGGGTCGGCGAACTGAACGAAGTCACCGACACGAGAAACAGTCCCGCCATCGCTGCACACCCTGCCGAGATGGCGAAAAGCAGGGTGCGGATCGCGAGCACGTGGACGCCCGACATCAGGGCGGCCCGTTCGCCGGCTCCGATCGCGTAGATGTCCCGCCCGATGCGCGTGAAGCGGAGCAGCAATCCGAGCAGGGCAACCATCACGGCCAGCACCACCGCCGTGTCCGGCACGCCAGCGAGGGCGTTGCCGAGCATGCCTACCAGCACGTCATCCGACGGAATCGGCTCCGCCGTGGCGTTCGACAACAGCAGCGCCACTCCCGACAGGATGCTCAGGGTGGCGAGCGTGACAATGAAGGATGGCAGCTGCAGCCAGGTATGGACAAAGCCTTGCATGGCGCCGAACAGCAGCGCGAGCAGAACGACCGCGACGGAGGTCCATGGACCCAGAACAGGGTTCAGGACGACCACGAGAACCCCGGTCACCGAGGCGATCCCGGCAACGGACAGATCGATGCTTCCGGCCAGGATGGGGAAGGTGCCTCCGATCACCAGGGCGATCACCGGAGCCGCGTCCGACAGGAAGCTCAGGAGAGAGTCGAACTGGACGACGCCCGGGGCGATGATCGCGCTGCCCGCCACGAGAAACAACAGGAATAGGAGAGGGCCGGCGTTCCTGATCAACGGCAGCCACGTGTCAGCAAAACCGGCAACTCCTCTTGCTTCGAACGTTTGCGTCATTCGTTTCTCTCCTGCCGCCATAAACAAGATTCCGGTGGCCTCACACCATCGCGGCGACGATCTGTTCTTCCTTCGGCAATGCGCCGGATCGAGGATCGAACTCGGCGGTGACCTCGCCGTCGCGCATCACGATGATCCGGTCGGACAGCTCGATCAGCTCGGAAATCGTGTCCGCCACGAAGATGACAGACAGGCCCTGCTCGACCTGTTCCCGCACAACGGCGAACAGCTCGTCGCGTGCGCCAGGATCCAGGCCGCGGCTCGGATGATCGAGAAGGAGGAGACGCAGATCGTGTGCGAGGAGCCATTTGGCTAGCACGATCTTCTGCTGGTTGCCGCCGCTCAGGCTGGCGATCGGCGCCGACGGCTTGTCCATCTTCACCTTGAGGCGCCGCATCCATTGCAGCGCCGCGGCATCCTCGCGCGCCTTGTTGCGGACGCAGCGTTTCCAGTCGTACTGGTGCCCGAACGTGACCACCGCGTTTTCCGTCAGCGACCGCCCGGGCAGCATGCCTTCAGCACGCCTGTTCGCCGGAAGATAGCCGATCCCCTGCTGCACGGCCGCGCGTGGGGCTGCCAACTTCAGCGGCTCGCCGCCGAAGCGGACCCGGCCCGCATCGATCCGGAGGACGCCGAACAGCCCACGGCACAGCTCCTCCGCACCCGAACCGAGAACGCCGACAATCCCCAGGATCTCGCCACGCCCGAGCTGGAACGTCACGTTCCGGAAGTGCGGCAAGCTCGTCAGCGCCTCCAGCTGCAGGAGCGGGGGGGCATGTCTGGTTTCAGGCCGAAGCCTGGTCGCCGCCGGCGCACGTTGCCGGCCGACCATCATCTCGTACAGCTCTTCCCGGTCGACCGACGCCGAGGCGCGTTCGGCAACCTTGCGGCCGTCGGTCAGCACCACCACCCGGTCGCTGATCTCAAGAACCTCCTCGAGGCGATGCGAAACGAACACGATGCTCGCGCGCCCGCGAAGACGATTGATCTGGAAGAACAGCGCGCGGATCTCGTCGGGCGTGAGCAGGGAGGTCGGCTCGTCGAGAAGGATGACAGGCGGCCGGTCCACGAGCTCCTCGATGGCCAGGACCTTGGCGAACTCCACCTGCTGGCGCTCGGAGAAGCGCAGCGTCTCGACCGGAACCGTCGTCGGGAGGTCGACCCCGAGCTTGTTCAGCTGCGCCCGCGCGGCCTTGTTCAGGGACGACCATCGACAAAGCCCGTGCCGTTTGGCCGGATGGGCCTTGTCCAGGAAGATGTTCTCGGCGACCGACAGGTTGGGGATGAGCGATTGTTCCTGGTGGACCATGCCGATCCCGTGCCGTCTGGCGGTCGCGGCTGAGTCCAGAACGATGGGCCTGCCATCCAGAAGGACCTCGCCGCGGTCCGGCAAGGCCAGGCCGGACAGGATCCTGAGGAGTGTCGACTTGCCCGATCCGTTCTGGCCGATGAGCCCTAGCACCTCGCCCGCTCGGATTTCGAGATCGAGGGTTTCGAGGGCCGTGACCGGGCCATAGGTCTTGCGGATGCCGCGCAGGGTGATCGTGCCGGTCATTTGACGACCCTGAGCAGTTGGCGGCGATGCACGCCGCTCGCGGCGAAGGCCGTGAGGATGACCGCCCCGCTGATGATGTTGCGCGTGTAGGGCCCGGCCCCAATCTGGATCAGGCCGTTGTTCAGGACCTCCAGGATGAGTGCTCCCAGGGCCGACTGGACGGCGCCGCCGCGACCGCCCGTCAAGAGCGTGCCCCCGAGAACGGACGCGCTGATGGCCGGAAACAGGTGTCCGTTGCCGATGTTGGCGTTTCCGCTGCCGAGCTGCGCCGACAGGAGCAGCCCGCCCACGCCGGCAAAAAGGCTGCTGACGCAGAAGGCGGCGATCTTGATCCCGCGTGTCCTCAGCCCGGAGGAGGCGAGCAGCGCTTCATCCCCGCCGATGGCGTACACCATGCGCCCGAAGGTTGTGTGGGATAGGACCGCCTGCGCTGACGCCACGAAGACCAACGCGACGTAAACAACGAGGCTGAAGCCCAGGAGTCCGTGCCTGGCCACTCCCAGCAAGAGATCGTCGCGGATCTGGGGAACGCGTTGGGGGAACAGCACGGCCGCCGTGCCCAGCCCGATGAACCACATGCCGAGCGTCACGATGAGCGATGGCATCCGCATGAGCGCGTTGAGGATGCCGTTGGCCAGCCCGAACGCCAGACTCACCGCGAGAGCGAGGAGGATGCCGAGTACGCCGAGATGGTTCGTGTTCACCCCGTTCGCCACCAGAAGCGCCGCGACCATGCTGGCGGTCGCCATCACGCCTTCGACGGAAAGATCGATGGCGCCCATGATGACGACGAAGGAGATGCCGGCGGCGATGATCGCGGGCACTGCCGCCGCCTCGACGACCGACCGGAGATTGCCCAGGGTCAGGAAGCTGCCACTGATCAGCTGGAAGCCTGCCGAGAGCACGATCAGCGCGGCGACGGAGCCGCCGAATTGGGCCCAGAACGGCCGGCCGCGCAGACCGGCGAGCAGTGGCGACCATCGCTGCGCCGCCCGCGACGCCGGCGACCGCGTCCGCGACGGCGTCATCCCGGACTCACTTGTTGTCATTAGCGCCTTCAGGGATCTGGCCGGCCGAGTCCTTCCAGAAGTCCTGCTTCATCTCGGCATAAGTATACTTGGGCTGAGACTTTTTTAGAGCCAGATATTTGTCGACGTTGTCCTTCGTGATGGGCTCCTCCTTCAGGTAGAAGTCCCGTTGTGCATGGGTGAGCTTCTGGGGATCGATGTCGCCGATCGCCGCCGCATAGGCGATCGACATCGAGATGGCACCCTGCAGAACGGGATCGTTCCAGATGGTGACGAGCATGTCGCCGCTTTTCACCATTTCCAGCGCGATGTTGGAGCCATCCGAACCGGTGACCAATACCTTGCCGTTCAGCCCCTTCTCCTTCAGGGCCGCCACCGCGCCGCGTGCCATGGCATCGTTCGATGCGAAGATGCCCTGGAGCCCGGTCCCGTAATGCGCGACCCACGTCCGGGCGATATCCTGGGCCTTTGTTTCCTGCCAGTCACCCACCTGAATATCGAGCAGCTTGAGCCCAGGACACTCGGCAAGCGCCTTCTTCAGGCCGCGGATGCGCTGGTAGGCCGGCGGCGTCGATGGAACGCCCTCGATCGCGGCGATCTGGCCCTTGCCGCCCAGCGCCTTGCAGAGCGCCATCGCCTGCTGGTAGCCCGACATGACACCGTCGAACGAGGTATGGGCGACCCAATAATCCGGATAGGTGTCCCAGGGATGAATGTCCTCCGGCCGGTTCCACAGCGTGACGACCCGGACCTTCGACTTCGCCGATCTGGCCACCACGGCCTTGACGAACGCGTTCGAGGACGGATCGGTCGCCAGCGCACATTGACGGCAGCCGGTCGCGTAGGTGGCGCCGAGCTGTGCGAGAAGCTGATCGCCCTGGTAGTTGCTCGTCAGGACAACAGGATCCTTGCCGAGCGAATCGGCGATATCGTGGACGCCTTGCAGGTACTCCGACCAGTATTCCGACGCGGTCTCGTCGATGCCGACGATGAGCTTGCCGCCCTTCGCCTCCGCCGCATTCGCCGCCGGTGAAATTGTGGCGACCGCGACGATACCCGCGCAGGCGTACAGAGCCTTTCTGAACAGTCCCGTCATCTCAGGCTTGAACATCGGTCGTCCTCCCATTTTTGTCCTTGGTTGCCGGGTTGTCCTCAGTCGCCGGACGGACTGCATTTGTTATCGCTGCGGCCGGGCGCTCCTGAGCGCGTCGATCAGCAGCTCGGCGTTCTCCGGCCTCGCTTCGAGCCGCCCCTTCTCGATCTCGAGGGCGACCTGGACCACCCGCTCGTTGACCGGCGCGGTCTGGCCGTGGGCGGCGAGGATATCCACCACCCAGCCGTTGACCTCCTTGACCTCGGCGCGGCGGCCCTTCCGCCAGTCCTGGAGCGAGGTCGTGAGTGTGTCCTCCTGGGAAAAGGTCTGCAGCACTTCCTCGAAGATGCGGTCGACATACCGCTCAGGGTCGTTCGTCGTGACCGGCGGCATGCCGATGATGGGAACGATCTTCGAGCCGTCGGCCAACGCGGCGCGCATGGCCTCGTATCCGGCTTCGCGCATGACCTCGAGCATGCCGGGCGCGCGCGCGGCATCTGCAAGAGCCATGTTCACGATGGCGGAAGGGATCAGCTCGGCGGCGTTGACGACCAGCTTCATCCATTTGGCAGACCGTATGTCGTCGGTCACCTCCACCGTTCCGGTACAGCGCAGCAACTCGGCCACCGCTTCCACCCGGTCCTGGGTTTCAGGATCCAGGGCTCCCATCGCGAACCATGATGTGTCACGGCCGTTCTGCCGGTTCGTCGTGCCAGGAACCCACATGTTCGAGGCAATCTCGATGACGGCGCCGATCGCCCGCTTTCGACCGACGATCGTCGCGATGTCCTCGTGCGTCATGCCGTTCTGCAGGCCGACGACGAGTCCGTCGGGCGCAAGGTAGGGTTCGATGAGCTGGCATGCCCATTTTGTGTCGTACGCCTTGACGACGATGAAGACGATGTCGAACGGCTCCTTCACTTCCGCGACCTGGCACAGGTGCAGGGCGGGAACGCGTGCGTTGATCGTTTCTGTCGGCAGGTTGACAGTGATTCCGTTTTCCCGGATCGCCTCGACATGATCCGGCCACTGTTCGATGAACGTCACGTCGTGGCCGGCGAGGGCAAAATCGGCGCCGGTGGAGGCGCCCTGCGCACCCGTGCCGAGGAAGGCGATCCGCGGTCGTTTCTCGATCATGGACTTGGCGTTCTCCTTGCAGGTTCCACACGTGCCACGCCCGCCCGCCTGTCGCGCCGCGACAAGGTTCTGCGGAAGGTTCGGCGCTGACGCGCGATCGGCGCGAACGACCGGATCTGGCAAATGCGAAGAGTTCTGGCGATGAGCAGCGAGCGCGTGGGGAAGGTTGTCCGACCTATGGGGATCTTCGACCCGCGAGCGGCACTGGCCCTTGACCGCGCGTCCGCAGCCTCTCCCTGATGTTGGCTCTTTCACCCGTGTTCCCGGGGTTGTTCGATCATCGTTAGAAGCCGGAACTGACAGTGTCAAGAGCAAACGTTTGCGCAAGACATGGCGATATGTTGCCGTTGGCGACGTGAATGGCCTCGTGTGTCGCTCACCCCCCCTCGCATGGGGATCGCCGGAGGCTGCTATGATGTTCAGGCCGTCCGGCGCTCCTTGTCCGGAAAACGAGGCGATCAATGAGGACGGAGTCTAGGACCATGCCGGCATCCGACGACAAGAAGGCCGGCAAGCGCGTCCGCGTCACGATCATCGACGTGGCTGCGAAAGCCGGCGTGCACGTGTCCACGGCATCAAGGGCATTGAGCCAGAGAAAGGACCACCGGATATCCGCCAGCGTCGTTCGCAAGATCGAACGCGTCGCGGAACAACTCGGCTACCGGCCGAATTTACTTGCTTCGGGTTTGCGCACGCAACGGACGGGCTCGATCGGCTTGGTGGTGCCGAACCTCGGGGATCCTTTGTTCGCGCCGATCATCGCCTCGGTTCAGGAGCGTGCAGCGCAGAACGGTTATGTCACCTACGTCGCGAGCTCCGACTACAAGCCCGACAAGCTGCTGTCGATCATCGAGATCATGAGCCGCCAGTCCGTTGCGGGCCTGGTGGTCGCCAGCTTCGACCTGCAGGATCCGGCCGCGGATCGCTGTCTCGAACTCGACATCCCGACCGTGGCCGTTCTCCGCGACCCTTGCCATCCCGGATTGTCCTCGATCACGATGGACGACGAGAGTGGCGTCAGGGAGGTGGTGGAGCATATCCTAGACTTGGGCCACCGGAGCATCGTCTACATCACCGCTCCCCTGGCGGCATCCACGGCCAGAAACAGGCTCGCCGGCTTCATGGCGGTGGCCGAGCGCGAGGCGGCGGCCGGATGCCGTTTCGATGTCATCGAGGCGGATACATACGACATCGAGGAAGGCGAACGCGTCATGGGCCGCCTGATCGGCTCGGGCCTGCCATGGACCGCCGTGATTTGTTTCAACGACCTCCTGGCCGTGGGAGCACTGGTCGCGTTGAAGTCGGCCGGGATCGCCTGCCCGGACCAAGTTTCGGTGACAGGCGTCAACAACCTGCCGTTCGTCAGTCTTCTGTCGCCGTCGTTGACCACCCTCCACAATGCCGGGCGTGAGATCGGGCTCCAGGGCGCCGACCTGCTGATGACCCTGATCGAGAACGGCGACAATGCGGTCCGACGCGTCCTGCTTCCGTCCCGGCTTGTCCGGCGTGACAGCGCCGGCCCGGCGCCCCCGACCCTCGCGGCGGCGGGCCCCGGCCGGTCGGATCAAGGGCAACGAGCGGTGAGGCGGCAACGGACGCGCCCGTCCGCCCGAGGAGGTGTGTCCGGGCAGCATGTCGGAGCCGGAGGATAGATCAGCCGCACATGATCATAGTGCCGGTCCCGCCTGACCCATTGTCAGAGTCCATTCGAAGAACCGGACCTCGTAGTAGACGCCGTTCGTGGTGAACGGATCTGCGGCGCAGAGTGTCTCCATCGCGCCAAGGTCCGGCGCCTCCGCGACGAGCAGGGCGCCCACTTGCTGCCCGTTCGCGTCCCGGACGGGTCCGGACAGGAGAACCTGCAGGCGTCCGTCGCGCAGGAAGCTTTTGTGGGCGGCAAGGTGAAGGGCGCGTTGCTGCGCTCCGTCCGGGACGTTCATGGCGAGCCGAACACAGATCATGGGAACTCCCCACCGCACATCGAGGCGTGCTACTCGTTGACGCGCACCAGCACCTTGAGGTTGGTGGCTTTCGGATCGAGCAACGCGTCGAAGCCGCGCTCGACCACGTCCTGCACGGCGATCTCGGCGGTCACCACCTTCTCGACCGGAAACAACCCGGACTCGATCATCTTGATGATGCGCGGCCAGATCTGGACAGGATAGCACCAGGTGGCCTCGATGCTGATGTCCTTCAGCGCCCAGAGCATCGGGTCGACTGTCGCGGGACGGGTATGCAGCCCGACCTGGACAACGACGCCCTGTCGCCGCACAGCCTTGATGCAGCCGTTGAAGGCGTTCTCGTTGCCGACGCATTCCAGGGCCGCATCGACGCCGACGCCGTCCTCGGTGTGGCTGCGTGCGACCTCCGCGACATCCTGCTCGTCCGGGTTGATGCCGATGATGCCCGCCCCGAGCGCCACGGCACGCTGGAGGCGCTGCGGATTGCGTTCGGACACGAAAATGGTGCCGGCGCCCGCGGCCTTCGCGGCGAGGATGGTCAGTGCCCCAATCGGCCCGGCGCCGGAGATGAGCACCGATCCGCCCGGGCGCAGGCGGCTCCGGTCGACGCCGTACACCGCCACCGCGGCCGGTTCCACCAGCGCGCCCTGCGCGTCCGTCAGAGTCGGCGGGATCGGGATCGCGTTGCGCGCGTCGATTACCGCGCGCTCGCCCAAACCGCCCCACTGGTGCGAAAGGCCGATGACACCGAGGATCTCCGAAAGGTGGAGCAGCCCGCGCTTGGCGTAGTAGTCGTCGTCGGGCGCCAGCAGCGGCTGAATGGAGACCCGGTCACCCGGCTTGAGGTTGCGCGCCTCGGCGCCGGCTCGCACGATCCGGGCCGAGAACTCGTGCCCGAGGATCTGCGGCAGCACGGCGCCTGTCAGCACGTTCGGCGTTTGCGGCGTCACGATGGGACCCGCGACATACTCGTGCAGATCGGTGCCGCAGATCCCGCACAGCAGAGGCTCGATCAGGACCTCGTGCGGCGCCAGCTCGGCATCGGGATCCGGCACGTCTTCGACGCGGATGTCGCGTTTGGTGTGGAAGCGAACGGCTTTCATGGACGGATCTCCCTTATTGAACCGTGTAGCCGCCGTCGCAGACCAGGCTTGCCCCCGTAACGAAACGAGCTTCGTCCGAGGCGAGAAACAGGACGCAGTTGGCGATGTCGACCGGTTCGGCGAGCGGCAGGGGGTGCTTCGCCTGCATCATCTGCAGATAGGCGTCGTAGCCACCCGGGTAGGTTTCGCCCGCCTTGATGAAGAGCGGGGTCTTGGTGGAGCCCGGATGAACGCAGTTCACACGGATCCCGTGGGGCGCGTAGCAGATGGCGTCGGTCTTCGTCATGGCGAGGATCGCGCCCTTCGTCGCGTGATAGGGCGGCAGGTCGTCGTTGCCGATCAGCGCGTAGATGGACGAGAAATGGACGATCGCGCCGCGTCGCGCGGCCATCATGTGCGGCAGGACGTGCTTGCTGCACAGGAACGGCCCCTTGACGTTGACGGCGAAGACCTTCTGCCAGTCCCTTTCGTCGAGTGCGTGCGTCATCGTGTTGGCGCCAGGGATCGCGGCGTTGTTGACCAGGATGTCGATCACGCCCCAGCGGGCGATCACGTCCGACACCGCCTGCGTCACCTGTGCCTCGTCCGTGACGTCGACCGGGAAGACCGCGGCCTCGAAGCCGCGCTCCTCCAGGGCCGCCACCGTCTTCTCCCCGGCCTCGCGCACGATCTCGAAGACCGCGACGCGGGCGCCTTCCTCGGCGAACCGGTGACATGTCGCCTCGCCGATCCCGGTGCCGCCACCGGTGATGATCGCGACCTTGCCGTCCAGGCGTTTCATCATGACCTCCCCGTTAACCGCGCTTCCGGTCAGCTTCTGTTGTCCATGCGCTTGATGAACGGATGGATCGACACCGTGTCCCAGATGCCCGCGGCCCGGAACGGATCGTTGGCGTTGAACGCGACGACCGCGTCGCGGCTGTCCGCCTCGACGAGGAAGAAGCTGCCGATCATCGTGGCGTTGTCGTCCTGGACGAGAGGGCCGGAGATGACGATGTCGATCGGCCGCGACGCCAGATAGGATTTGTGGGCGTCGTAGTGCTCCAGCCGCGTGTCGACCATGCCGGCCTTGTCGAGACAATGGACGATGTAGTGCATCCTCAGACTCCCTTTCCGACGGAGTAACCGTGATCGACCATCATCAGGTGGCCTGTCATGCCGGAGGCCGCGTCCGACAACAGAAAGGCCACCGCGCTCGCGATCTCCTCGCGACGCAGCAGGCGGCCGGTCGGGATGTCGGACAGCCAGGCCTGGAGAACCTCCGGCTTGGCGCGGCCCACCTCTGCGAGCATCTGCGTGTCCGTGTAGCCAGGCCCGACGGCGTTGACCCGGACGCCCTGCTTCGCCCATTCGACGCCGAGCGAGCGCGCCATGTGCGCCACGCCGGCCTTGGACACGTCGTAGCTGACATGCCGCTCCGGCCGTGAGATCCCGACGCCGGAAATGGAGGAGATCATGACAATCGACCCGGATCCGCGCGCGAGCATCGGCCGGGCGAAGGCCTGCGCCGTGAAAAACACGGCGTCGAGGTTCAGCGCCATGACCCGCCGCCAGCTTTCCACGTCGTGCTCGATCGCCGTGAGTTCCAGGCTGATGCCGGCATTCGCCACCAGGGCATCGACGTGCCCGTGCTTGTTCCCGATCTCCTGCGCGGCGCGCATGACGGCCGCGTTGTCGGTAACGTCGAGGATCTTCGCCTCGGCGGCGATGCCGTCGGCGGCGAGGCCACGCGCCGTTTCCTCGACCTGCGGGTTGAGGTCGGTCAGGACCACGGTGGCGCCCTGCCTGCCGAGGAAGCGGGCGACGGTTTCGCCGATGCCGCGGGCGGCGCCGGTGACCACGGCGACGCGTCCGTCAAGGCGGAAGGGATCGTTGTTGCCGGCAGGCATGATCTGCAACTCCTAGCGCTTCGCGTAGCACGCGGCGGCGAAGACGATGACGAGCCCCTTGAGGATGATCTGGAACTGGATCGGCAGCCCGATGAGCAGGACAATGTTGCTCGCCAGCACCAGAACGGCGCTGCCGGCGAGCGCGCCGCCGATCGTGCCGCGGCCGCCGGACAGGGCGAAGCCGCCGAGCACGGCCGCGACGATGCTGTCCAGCTCGAACCCTTTGCCGACCCAGTTGTCGACGATCTGCGCGTAGCCTCCCAGCACGAGACCGGCGACCGCCGCCAGCATGCTGCACACGACGTAGGCGCCGATGGTGAGCGCATCCGTCCGGTAGCCGAGAAGCCTTCCGGTCAGCGGATTGCCGCCCGTGATCATGATCCGGCGTCCCACCGTCGTCTTGTGGAGCACCGTCGCCAGCGGCACGGCGACGGCAACCAGAACCAGCAGGTTGACCGGGACGAAGCCCCACGTGCCCGATCCGATCACCCGCAGCAGGGGCGGCATCAGGCCCGAGGGCGCGCCGTGCGTCCAGCCGAAGCGCAAGCCCTGCAGCACGATCATGGTGGCGAGGGTGGCAAGAAACGGCGACACGTTGCGCCTGACCACGAGGAAGCCGTTCAGCAGCCCGGTCATGACGCCGATCGCCAGCGCCACGAGCACGATCGGCAGCACGTCGGCGTCGTGGCCGCTGAAGCTGGTGGCCGCCACGGCGGCCGTCGCCATGACGGAGGACACCGAAAGATCGAGCCCGCGCACCAGGATCACCAGCGCCTGGCCGCAGGCGACGATGGCGAGCGGAACGATCTGCAGGATGAGGTTGGACAGGTTGCTCCGGCTGAAGAAGCTCGGTGCGAGCAGCCCCGCGAGCAGCAGGAAGCCCACGAAGAACAGGTAGATGCCGTAGCGTCCCAGGAGCGCGAGGGCGTGGTCGCGCAGGGGGGGCGAGGAGCGGTTCAGGGTGCCCGCGGCGAAGCCCTGTCCGGACGCTGCCTTGACGGTCATGCCCGCTTCTCCCGTTCAACATGGACCGCGACGGCCGCCATGATGATCAGCCCCTCCGCGACGAGTTGGATCTGCGTCGGGACGTGCAGGAAATTCAGGAGGTTGTTCAGCAGCGCCAGGAGGTAGGCGCCGAGCAGCGTGCCGAGCACGTTGCCGCGGCCGCCGCTGAGCACGATGCCGCCCACGACGACCGGCGTCACGGAGGACAGCGTGTAGTCCGCGCCGGTATAGGGCTGGCCGGAGCCGAACCGGGCCACGAGGTAGATCGCGGTCAGGGCGCTGAACAATCCGGACGCGGCGTAGACGAGGATCGTCACGCGCCTGACCTTGAGGCCGAGCAGCGTGGCGGCATGCCGGTCGTCTCCCACGGCGTAGATCGCACGGCCGGTGGCGGTGCGGCGGAGCAGCACGGCGACGGCGACGAAGATCAGCAGCACGGCGATCCCGCCCACCGACAGGCCGCCGATGCGGCCATAGGCGATGCTGTCGAAGCCGTCGGGGATGCCGCCGACCGGGGAGCGCGTGTAGAGCAGGGCGACGCCCTGGAGCACCGCGCCCATGCCGAGGGTGACGATCAGCGGATGGATCTTCAGCAGGACGACGCCGCAGCCGTTGAGCGTTCCCACCAGGACGCCGAGCAGGATCACGCCCGCGCAGACGGGCAGCACCATCGCACCGTTGCCGTCGATGAGGCCGGAGGTCAGCACCGACAACAGGCTGATGAGCGAGCCGACCGACAGGTCGATGCCGCCCGTGAGCACGGTGAGCGATTGTCCGAGGGCGACCAGCGCCAGATCCGTCGCCTGTTCGAAGACGTTGGCGAGGTTGGCCGGCCGCAGGAACCGGTCGGCGACGAGCGCGCCGATCGCCACGATGATCGCCATGAGCATGCCGATCATCAGGAAGCGGGCCGTCGCGGGTGTGAGCGGACGCCGAACCGCCGGTTTCCCGGATATCGTGGTGGAGGACATGAACATCCTTCCTTCAGGCTGCCTGGCGTGCGTGCGTCGCCAGATCGACGACCCGCTCCTCGGTGATCCCGTCGCGCTCCAGCAGCCCGGTGAGCACCCCTTCGCGCATGACGTAGAGGCGGTCGGACATTCCGACGATCTCGGGCAGTTCCGAGCTGATCATCAGGATCGCGACGCCGCGGGCGGCGATCTCGCGCATGATGCGATAGATCTCCGTTCGGGCGCCGACATCGACCCCCCGGGTCGGTTCGTCGAGGATCAGCACGCGGCTGCAGGTGTGCGCCCATCGTGCGATGAGCACCTTCTGCTGGTTGCCGCCGGACATGGTCGACACGGCATTGCCGGGACCGCGGCAGGCGATCCGGTATCCGGCGATGTCGGCCTGCGCCATGGTTCGCTCGCGGGCGCGGTCCAGGAACGGGCCGGACGTCACGTCGTGCAGGGTCGCGGCGGAGATGTTGGCGCCGACGTCCTGGAGCATGGCCAGGCCTTCGCTTTTGCGGTCCTCCGTGACGAAGCCCATCCCGAGCGCGATCGCCCTGGCGGGGATCATGCGCGTGTAGGTCGCGCCGCCGATGGTGACGCTGCCCCCGTCCATCGACAGGCCGCCGAACAGCGCCATCGCCAGCTCGGACCGCCCGGCGCCGACCATGCCCGCGAGACCGGTGATCAGCCCGCCGCGCAGCTCGAGCGAGACGCCGCGGACCCGGTGGCCGACACGTACGTTCTCCGCCCGCAGGACCACCGGCGCGGTCGCGGCGTCGAGGCCGGCGGGACGGGGCGGAAACAGCTGGGCGACGTCGCGTCCTACCATCAAGGAAACGAGCCGGTCGCGGGTCACCTCGGAAACGGGCGTCGTGGCGACCCACTGCCCGTCCTTCACGACGGTGACCCGGTCGCAGATCTCGAAGATCTCCTCGAGCCTGTGCGAGATGTAGATGATGGCGACGCCCTCGTCGCGCAGCCGCCGCAGCCGCTCGAACAGCGCCTCGACCTCCTTGCCGGCGATAACGGCGGTGGGCTCGTCGAGGATCAGCAGCTTCGGGCGTTCCACCAGCGCCTTGGCGATCTCCACCATCTGCTGGTCAGCCACCGAGAGCTCGCTCGCCGGCCGGCGCGGGTCGATGGACACGCCGAGCCGTGCCATCAGGGCTGCGGCGGAGCGCTCGGCCGCCGCATGATCGAGGAGGCCCAGCCGCGTGCGCGGCATCGCGCCGACGAAGATGTTCTCCGCCACCGAGAGGTGGGGAAACAGCACGAACTCCTGATAGATCACGTGGATGCCGGCGGCCTTCGCGGCGGCAGGGCCACTCCAGTGGACGGGCTTGCCGTCGAGCCGCAACTCTCCCGTGTCCGGCGGCTGGACGCCGGCGATGATCTTGGTGAGCGTGGACTTCCCGGCGCCGTTCTCGCCGACAAGCGCGTGGATCTCGCCTTCGCGGACCTCGAGCTGCATGTCGGAAAGGGCTCTGACGCCTGGGAAGCTCTTGCTGACGCCGGACACGAGCAGCATCGCACCCTCCGTTAATGCGGATACTCGATGTGGGCCGTCGACGGGGTGTAGTCGGGACCGAGATCGTTGGTGATCAGCATGTCGTCCGCCCCGTTGGGCACGATCATGTCCTTGAAGGGCAGGTCGCCCTTGACCGACGGCGTCTCGTCGCCCGGGGTGACGGCGATCTGCGAGTTCACCGTCACGACGCAGGGAACCGGCGCGCCGGACAGTACCTTGAGTGCGACGCCGATCGCCAAGCGGTACTGTGCGGGCGGATCGCCGACCTCCAGCATCGGCACCTTGTACTGCACGGCCATCTTCAACGGGCCGTTCACGTCGGCCGTAGTGTGCATCGGAATCTCGCCAGGCTTGAAGCCGGCCTCGCGGAACGCCTCGATCGAGCCCGGCACCTGCAGCCCGTGTGCCGACCAGACCGCGTTGATGGAGTGGCCATACTTGGCGATCACCGCCTGCATGACCTGCTTGGCCTTCACCGGGCTCCAATCGGAATATACGGTGTCCAGGATGTGGATGTCCGGATACTGCTTAAAGATCTCCAGCGCCGGGTTCATCCGGTTCTCGCTCGGGCTTGATCCCGCCTGTCCGGCCAGGATCACGATGTTGCCCTTGCCGTGCAGCTTCTCCACGATCCACTGCGCCCAGAGCCGGCCCATCATCGGATCCGACGCGTTCACGTAGGTGACGAAGTGGTCGGACGCGATGCGGCGGTCCAGCATGATCACCGGGATGCCGCGCTTCATCGCGCGGGTGACGACGGGATCGAGCGCCTTCTCGGTGTTCGCGCTGACGATCAGCAGGTCCACGCCCTGCGACACGAGGTCCTGGACGTCGGACACCTGCTTGGCGTCGTCGTGCCCGGCATCGGTGATGATCAGCTTCTTGATGACGTCCTTGTGGTCCTGCGCGCCCTGCTTGATCTCGTCCAGCGCGACCACGCGCCAGCTGTCGCCGAGGCCGGCATTGCTGAACCCGATGACGTAGGGCGGCGCCTTCTTGTAGGTCGCGGTGTCGCGGATGCAGCTGGTCAGGGCGGGATTGAACAGCTCGGTCCGCGGTGCGCCCTCATAGCCCCGCGCAAATGCCTGATGCGCACCGACGCAATATGCTGCAATGCAGCAAAGCAAAGGCAGTCGCTTGGCCACGCTGTTATCCTCCCTGCATTTCCGGTGCCTCTGTGTGCACTGGCCTGTGAGCAGCCGACTTCTTGGGATCGGCTTGTCGGAGTTACCGTAGGAAGTGGGTTCTGGTCCCAAAACAGCTAAATTATCCGTATCGGACATTTTTCTTCTGCCCGGTGATTTCGCTTCTCCCTATCGTCGGTTTCGCCGGGAGGTGGCGCGACGAGCTGCAGGTAGCCGCGCGCATTGCCGACCCTTGTCATGGAACAGAGGGCGACATGCAGAAAGAATTCGTCTTCGGCGGCCTGCCCATGCGTGTCCTGTTCGGCCACGGAACGCTGGAACGTCTGCCCGAGGAGGCCGAAAGGCTCGGCATGCGCCGGCCCATGGTGCTGTCCACGCCCGAACAGCGGGCAGATGCGGAAGCTCTGATCGCGCGACTCGACACGCTGGGAGCTGGCGGGTTCTTCCGCGCCACGATGCACACGCCCGTGGACGTCACGGAAGCGGCGCTGGCCGCGGTCGCGGAATGGAAGTCCGACGGGCTGATCTGCCTGGGCGGCGGCTCGACCACGGGGCTCAGCAAGGCCATTGCCCTGCGCACGGACCTGCCGCAGATCGCCGTTCCGACGACCTATGCCGGGTCCGAGATGACGCCGATCCTCGGGGAAACGTCGAACGGCGAGAAGCGCACGCAGCGGTCCGACAAGGTGCTGCCCGAAACCACGATCTACGATGTCGACCTCACGCTCGGGCTGCCTGCGGCGTTGTCCGCGACCAGCGGGCTGAACGCCGTGGCCCACGCCGTCGAGGCGCTCTATGCACCCGACGGCAATCCCGTGATCTCGCTCATGGCCGAGGCGGCGATCGGGGCGATGGTCGCGGCCCTGCCGGCGGTGCTGGCCGCACCCGGCGACCGGCACGCGCGGGCGCAGGCCCTTTACGGCGCCTGGCTTTGCGGCGTGTGCCTCGGTACCGTCGGGATGGGGCTGCACCACAAGCTTTGCCATACCCTCGGCGGCAGCTTCGACCTGCCGCACGCGCCGACCCACGCCGTGGTTCTGCCCTATGCGGTGGCCTACAACGCTTCGGCCGCGCCCGACGCGATGGCGGTTCTCCGGAGGCAGCTCGGATCAAGCGATCCCGCGGTGGCGCTCCACGAGCTCGGCCGTCGCCTCGGCGCGCCCGCATCGCTCGGCACGCTGGGATTGCGGGAGTCCGATCTTGACCGTGCCGCCCAGCTCGCGACCGAACGCTCCTACCCGAACCCGAGGCCGCTCGTCCGTCAGGCGATCCGGAGCTTGCTCGATGACGCCTTGCATGGCCGTACCCCGCGCCAGACCGAAGCCGCCACGGCGTCCGGGGTCGGGAACTAGGGCCGCAGACCAGGAACGACGCCATGCCGGCAGACCACATGGATTTCAACGAGCTCAGCGCTACGGACATCGTGATCGCGCGCAATGCCGGGTGTCCCGACCCGCGGCTGCGACACATCATGGAGGTGCTGGTCCGCCACCTCCACGATGCCGTGCGCGAACTGCAGCTGACGCAGGCCGAATGGCTCGCGGCCATCGAGTTCCTCACCGCGACGGGGCAGATCTGCTCGGACCGCCGGCAGGAGTTCATCCTGTTGTCGGATACCCTCGGCGTCTCGATGCTGGTCGACGCGATCAACCATCGCCACGCGGACGACGCCACCCCGTCCACCGTGCTCGGTCCCTTCCATGTCGCCGGGGCGCCCGTCATGCAGATGGGAGAAACCATCTCCAGGGACGGCAAGGGCGATCCGCTGGCGGTGTTCGGCAGCGTTCGTGATCCCTCCGGGCGGCCGATCGAGAACGCCAGGCTCGATGTCTGGCAAACCTCGGAGGACGGCTTCTACGACACGCAGGACCCGGCACAGCCGGACATGAACCTTCGCGGGGTGTTCGAAACCGGCGTGGACGGAACCTTCCGGTTCAGGAGCATCGTGCCGGCCTCGTACCCCATCCCGAGCGACGGACCGGTCGGACGGATGCTGGCGGCGTTGAAGCGCCACCCGATGCGTCCGGCCCACATCCACTTCATCGTGTCCGCGCCCGGCTACGAGAGCCTGACGACGCACATCTTCGTCGAGGGCGACCCGTTCCTTGAGAGCGATGCGGTGTTCGGCGTCAAGGATGCGCTGGTGCTGCCGTTCCGCGAGGTGGACGATGCGGCGCTGGGGGCGGCCAGAGGGCTGCCGGCGCGTCATCACGAGGTGGAGGTCACCATCCGGCTCGCGCCCGTGTCCGGCGCCGCGTCCTTGAAGCCCACGACCCAGCCTGCAGCCCGCGAGGAGGTCCGCACATGACCCAAGGCGAAACGCTCGGATGGATCGGCGTCGGCAAGATGGGCCTGCCGATGGCGTCGCGCGCTCTGGAGGGCGCGAAGGCCGCCCTGGTCCATGACGTGGTGCGCGACGCGTGCGCGCCGTTGCTGGACCGTGGTGCGCGTTTGGCAGCCGATCCGGCCGACATAGCGGAGGCGGCAGACATCGTGTTCGTGTCGCTGCCCAACGATCAGGTGCTGCGCGACGTGATGCTCGGAAGTGGAGGCTTGGCCGCCCGGCTGCGGCCTGGGCAGGTTCTGGTCGAAACGAGCACCGTGTCGCCGTCCGTTTCCGCCGAGGTCGCCGTGGCGTTGGCCGAAACCGGCGCCGCCTACGTGCGTGCGCCGATCTCCGGAAGCACGGCGCTCGCGGAAGCAGGGAAGCTGACGGTGCTGGCGTCCGGCGATCGTGCGGGCTTCTCGCGCGCGAAGCCGATCATGGAACGGTTCGCCACGCGCTTCTTCTTTCTGGGCCCGCGGGAGGAAGCCCGGACATTGAAGCTCGTGATCAACATGCTCGTCGGCGCGACCTCCTCCATGCTGGCCGAGGCGCTCGTGTTCGGCGAGAAAGGCGACCTCGACATCGGGCAGATGCTGGAGGTTCTCAACGAGAGCGCCGTGGCGTCGCCGCTGATCGCCTACAAGCGCGAGATGCTGCAGCGGCGGGATTTCTCGCCGGCCTTCACCGTTCACCAGATGATCAAGGATTTCGACCTGATCCTGGATACGGCGCGCGACGTGTCGGCGCCGGTTTTCCTGACGGCGCTGATCCGGCAGCAATATGAGGCCGCTGCCGCCCAGGGCCTGGGCGAGAAGGACTTCTTCGCGCTGCTGGAGCCGCACGAGGCGCAGGCCGGCCTGCTTCAGGCGCAGCCCGCACGCGTGGCACGTTCCGCCGAGTAGGTCTGGCCGCCGTGAACGACCTGGAACGCCTGCGGCTCCTGGACTTCCTGGACCAGCTCCGCGCCCCCTGGACGGAGCTGTTTCCCCGGTCCTCCGGCGACCTCACCATGCTGCTCGTGGCGCATCTGGTGCAGGCGGAGATCCGCGGCGAGCTGGTGACCGTGTCCGCGCTGGCCCAGGCCGGCTACGCCCCCTACACGACGTCGATGCGCCGCATCGACGAGATGATTGCGCAGAAGACGATCCTGCGCGTCGAGCGGAGCCGGACCGGCAAGTCCTTCGCGTTGAAGCCGAGCCTCCAGCTGCGGCAGGATTTCGACGCGTATCTGAAGAAGATCAAGACGGTGCTGGCGGCGACGTTCGGACGCCGCGACGACTCGGAAGCCCCGGACAGCTACTATTTCGGGGCGCCGCCGGCGAGCGTGGTGCAGCGGCCGCCCTCGATGGCGCGCGAAGGGCGGCGGACCGACATGCGGTTCCTGCTCGCCGACGACAACTACTTCACCGCGATGCAGAACCTGTGGGGCGACTTCCGTCACGATTTCGGCAGCCGCCAGGACGTGGAGCTGGCACGCCTGCCGCAGCTGTATCGGCTGACGCTCGACAACGCGCAGCAGCCGGTTTCCCGGTATCACCTGACCGCGCTCAACATCCCCTGGATCGGCGAGTTCGCGAGCAAGGGACTCATCCGGCCGATCGAGGATGAGCTGTCCTCGCTTGGGCTCGACCCGGCCGATTTCCACGACAGTTTTTGGGCCGCCGGCTCGTATGGCGGTCGCCAGTACGGCATCCCCATCTATTGCACGATCGAGACGCTGGCGGTGCGGCGCGACCTGCTGGCGGAAGCCGGGCTCCCGGCACCGACGAGCTTCGACCAGGTGATCGATGTCGGCCGCCACCTGCACGCGCCCAGCCATGGCCGCTACGGCATCACCTGGAACGCCGCCCGTGGCATGCCGGTCGCGGCGTCCTTCCTTTTCCTGCTGGCCGATTGCGGGGAGTACCTGGTGCCGCGCAGCCATGCGGGGGACCCGGACGCCGTGCCGCACCTCCCGGTCGAGGCCGGGCTGCGGGTGCTCGACTACATGCACCGCATGGTGGAGATCTCGCCGCCCGACGTGACGGCGCTCGACTGGGAGTCGAGCTTCGACATCTTCCTGCGCGGCGACGCGGCCATGACGTACTGCTGGAGCATGCGCTGCGCGCGCTTCGAGTACGACACGAGGTCTCGCGTCAAGCGGCGGGTCACCTATCTTCCGCATCCGGCCGGCCCGCATGGCTGCAGCACGGCGCCGCTGGGCGGCTTCGTCCTGACGATCCCCGTCAATCTGCCGCAGGACCAGGTCCGGCTCGCGGTGGAAGCGATGGCCTGGATGATGGCGCCGGATTCGGTGCGCAGCCACGTCAAGAGCGGCTTCCCGTTCCTGCCGCGCTTCAGCGTCGTTTCCGACCCCGAGGTGATGCAGTCCTCGCCCATCGTGGGCTTCGTCGAGAAGGTCGCGAGCCGGAACATGATCGATGGCTGGCCGCGTCCGCCGATCCCCAACTACACCGCGGTCGAGGCGATCATCGGCGCCGAGGTGCATGACGCCCTCACGCGGCGCAAGAGCGACCGCGCCGCGCTCGCCGCCATCGAGGAGCAGATCGCGCGCCTCGGCGGCGCCCTGCCGGTGCGCAGGACGTCCCATGGCACCAAGATCGCGGTGCCGCGGGCAGGCCGTCCACGCGTGCCGGTCGAGCTCGGCGCTGCGACCCTCGCCGCCCAGAAGGAAGGCAATTCATGGAACCGGTGAAAACGGTGCTCGTCGGCTTCGGCTGGTGGGGCCGCAAGATGGCAGGGCTGATCGGGAGCAGGTCGGAACGGCTCCGGCTGGTCGGCGTGGTCGAGCCGCGCGCTGCCGAGGCGCGGGACGCGCTGGGCCCCACCGGCATCGAGGTCTTCGAAACGCTGTCCGCCGTTCCTCCAGAAAGCTACGAGGCCGTGATCCTGGCCACGCCGCACAACCTGCACGACGCGCAGATCGCCGAGGCGGTGGCCGCGAACAAGCACGTGTTCTGCGAGAAGCCGCTGTCCCTGACCCGAGACGGGGCGGTCCGGGCGGTGCGGCTGTGCGAAGAGGCGGGGCTGGTGCTGGGCATGGGGCACGAGCGCCGGTTCGAGCCGCCGGTCGCGGAGCTGCTGGAGCACGCGGATGCCGGACGGCTCGGGCGGCTGCTGCAGATCGAGGCGAACTTCAGCCACGACAAGTTCGTCACCATGGACCAGTCCAACTGGCGGCTCCATCCCGACCAGGCGCCGGCCGGCGGCATGACAGCAACAGGGATCCACCTGACCGACCTCGCGATCCGGCTGATGGGACCGGCGCGGTCGGTGCTGGCGACCTCCGAGCAGCTGGCCTCGTCGCTCCCGTCCGGCGACACGATGAGCGCCTATGTCCGGTTCCGCGAGGGCGGCACCGCCTACATCTCGGCGACGCTGACGACGCCGTTCGTGTCGCGCTTCGCCGCCTTCGGCACCGACGGATGGATCGACATCCGCGACCGCGCGCACGTGGAGGCGCCGGATGGATGGATCGTGACCACGGGGTGGAAGGGACAGCCGATCGAGAGCCGGGAGGTCGGCAAGGCCGAGCCGGTTCTGGCCAACCTGGACGCGTTCGCGGACGCCGTGCGCGGCCGGGCGCCCTATCCGATCACCGGCGACCAGATGATCGACAACATCGCCCTGCTGGAAGCCATCGTCAGTTCCTGCAGGAGCGGCACGCCCGAAGCCGTCGCCTGACGCGGCCGGGCAGGGGAGACACAGCCATGAAGAGCCTCAGCTTCGACGCGCCGGGACGGCCTGTGGTCCGCGACGTCGCACAGCCCGAGATCGGGCCGGACGACGTGCTGCTGGAGATGGCGGCGGTCGGGATCTGCCATTCCGACTACGAGCTGCTCGGCGGCCGCTACATCATCCCCATCTCCTATCCCGTCACGCCCGGCCACGAATGGTCGGGACGTGTCGCCGCGTGCGGGCGGTCGGTGAAGGGCCTGAAGGTGGGCGACCGGGTGGTCGGCGAATGCGTCGTGCGGCTGCCGGACCGGGTGCATCATTTCGGCTTCTCGCTCGACGGCGCCTTCCGCCAGTACTTCACGGCGCGCCCGGAATGGCTGCACAAGCTGCCCGACAGCATCGACGACCTCACGGCCTCGTTCATCGAGCCCTTCACCTGCGGCTACTACGCCATCCAGCATGTCGGCGGCACGGACGCGAGCGACACCGTGGTGGTTTCGGGCGGCGGCACCATCGGGCTGATGGCCGCCGCCGCGGCGATCGGCAGCGGCGCGCGGGTTATCGTTTCCGACCCGCTGCCGCATCGCCGGGCGGCGGCCGAGAAGCTGGGCGCTGCTCACACGGTCGATCCGTCCGCGGGCGACGTCGTGGAGCAGGTGATGGCGCTGACGTCCGGCAGGGGCGCGGACCTCGTCGTGGAAGCGTCCGGCCACGACGCCTCGCTGGGCAAGGTCTTCGAGCTGGCCCGCGAGGAAGGCCGCGTGGCGATGGTCGGGATCAATATCGGACGCGAGATCCCGGTCCGGCTCGGCCAGATCCAGATGCGCAACCTGTCGATCAAGGGATGCATCGGCTCGCCCGGGGTGTGGCCGGCCGCGATCCGGTTCCTGGAGCGCACCGGGATCGATCTCAGCCCGATCCGGACGCACACCTTCCCGCTGACGCAGGCGCTGGAAGCGTTGGAGGTCGGAGAGAAGCCGGGCGAGTGCATCAAGGTGACGCTCGTCAACGCCTGAACGAGAAAGGGGAGGAACCGATGCCGGACCTAGCTGATCGGGTCGCCATCGTCACCGGCGGCGCCCAGGGGATCGGCGCGGCGATCGTGCGGGCGCTGCATGGGCAGGGCGCGCGCGTGGTCGTCGCCGACCTCGACCCCGACCGTGCCGAGCAACTCGCGGCGGAGCTCCGGGACACGGGCGGGGACGCCCTGGCCGTCGGCGCGGACGTCACGCAGCGGACGCAGATGGAGGCCGTTCTCGCGGAAACGATCGGTCGCTTCGGGCGGGTGGACATCCTGTTCAACAACGCTGGCATGAACAAGCCCGTGCCGTTCTTCGACGTCGACGACGAGAACTTCCTGTCGATCATCAGGGTCAACGCCCTGGGCGTGATGATCGGGATGCAGGTCGTCGGCGCCCACATGATCCAACAAGGCAGCGGAGGCAAGATCGTCAACACCGCATCCATCGCCGGGCGCCAGGGCTATCCCGAGTTCGCGCCCTACTGCGCGAGCAAGGCGGCGGTGATCTCGCTCACCCAGGCGGGCGCGCGGGAGTTCGCGCCGCATCGCGTGACCGTCAACGGCTTCGCGCCCGGCGTCGTCAGGACGCCGCTCTGGGAGAAGCTCGAGGACGACATGATCGGCAAGGGGGTGATCGCCAGGCGCGGCGAGTTCATGGACAGCTTCTCGAGCGGAATCCTGGTGGGTCGCCCGGCCGTGCCCGAGGACCTGGCCGGCATGGCGCTCTTTCTCGCATCGCCGGCATCCGACTACATGACCGGCCAGATCCTGATGTTCGATGGGGGGATGGTGCTCGTTTAGGGCGGGCACCCCTTTCCAAGCTGGATCGCTCATGGAATCTTGCTTCCATGAGCGAGGACGCCGACGAGGCTGGCCGGGATTTCGTCACCGCGCTTGCCCGCGGTCTCGATGTGCTGCAGGTCTGCGCCGCCCACCCCGACGGGGTCACACTATCCGACGTCGCACGACAAACAGGACTGCCGCGCGCCAGCGTGCGGCGCTCGCTGCTGACGCTTTGCGCGACCGGCTATCTGGTCGCCGACGGACGCGCGTTCGTGCTGACGCCCAAGGTGCTGTCCTTCAGCGCCGCCATCGCGAACAGCACGCTTGCCCGTTTGGCGCAGCCGGTTCTGGACGGGCTCAACCGCCAATTCGGCGAGAGCTTCTCCCTGGCGACGCTTGATGGAACCGACGTGCTGTATGTCGCTCGCTCGGAGGCCCGGCGGATCTTCTCGCTGAATCTCTCGGTGGGCTCGCGTCTTCCCGCTTACTGCACCTCGATGGGACGTGTCCTGCTGGCAGGACTCGCGGCCGAGGCGCTGGAACGCGCGCTTCCGCGCGAGCTGCCTGCGCGGACGCCGCGAACCATCACGGACCGGCAGGAACTGCTTCGGGCGCTCGACGAGGTCCGGCGGGTGGGCTTCTGCCTTCTCGACCAGGAGCTCGAGCTCGGGCTACGATCGCTGGCCGTGCCGCTCATCGATACGAACGGTCATGTCGTCGCGGCCCTCAACGTCGGCGTGCAGGCCGCACAGATGCCGGCGCGGGAGCTGCGCAGGCTGTTCCTGTCCGCACTGCAGCAAGCGGCCGACACGCTGCGGCCTGCAACGATGAGGCTGCCGTAGGGTTTTCCTGCCTGCGCACCAGTGATGATCGTGAAATAAGCCGACAGATACATGCGCGCGCCGCGACGTCGTGCGTCAGGGAGTCAATCTTTTCATCTTCTGCTTGATCGATCTCGATCAATCGCCCACATTGCCGGGGCGCTATGCGACCAAGTGTTCGCACAGCGAACAGAAGCAGGCTCGAAGGAGATCTTGAGCCGATGATCAACAAGATCGTCGACACTGCCGCCGCGGCGCTGGACGGCATCCGCGACGGTGCGACTGTCATGGTTGGCGGATTTGGCGCGGTGGGTCAGCCGGACATGCTCATCGAGGCGCTGATCGAGCAGGGCGCGCGCGATCTGACGGTGATCGCCAACAATGCCGGCGCGGGACGGGTGGGCCTGGCGAAGCTCATGGAAGCCGGCAGGGTCGGTCGCATCATCTGCTCTTTTCCGCGATCCGCAGGCTCGGTCGTGTTCGAGGAGCTGTTCCGGGCGGGGCGGCTGCAGCTGGAGATTGTGCCGCAGGGAACCCTGGCAGAGCGGATCCGCGCGGCCGGCGCCGGGATCGGCGCGTTCTACACGCCTACGGGCTACGGAACCCGGATCGCAGAGGGCAAGGAAACCCGCGAGATCGACGGCCGGCGCTACGTGCTGGAGCACGCGCTCCGGGCCGACGTCGCGCTTGTCGAAGCGTGGGAGGCGGATCGCTGGGGAAACTGCACGTTCCGCAAGAGTGGCCGCAACTTCAACGCCGTCATGGCGACGGCCGCGGCGTTGACGGTGGTGCAGGCGAACCATGTCGTGCCACTGGGAGCGATCGACCCGGAAGCGGTCGTGACGCCGGGGATCTTCGTCGACCGCGTCATCCATCATGACCCGCAGGCCGAACAATGAGCGACAGCAGGATGCCGTTTGTTCCCATGGATCGCGCCGCGATGGCGCGCCGGGTCGCACAGGACATCCCTGAAGGATGGTACGTGAATCTGGGCATCGGCATCCCGACAGTCGTGGCAGACCACATCCCTGAAGGTCGGGAGGTCGTTCTCCATTCGGAGAACGGCATCCTGGGCATGGGACCTGCGCCGGCGGAGGCGGACATCGACCGGTGGCTGATCAACGCCGGCAAGATGCACGTTACCCTGTTGCAGGGAGGGTCGTTCTTCCACCACGCGGACAGCTTCGCGATGATCCGCGGCGGGCACATCGACCTTTGCGTGCTTGGCGCGTTCCAAGTCGCGGAGAAGGGAGATCTCGCCAATTGGGCAACCTCCGCCGCTGAGGCGGCCCCGGCCGTGGGCGGCGCCATGGATCTCGCGGTGGGAGCCAAGCGCGTCTGGGTCATGACGGAACACACGACCAAGGATGGCTCGCCGAAGCTGGTCGAGTCCTGCACCTATCCGTTGACCGCGCTCGGCGCCGTGGACCGCATCTACACCAACCTCGCGGTCATCGATGTGCGCGACGGGCGATTCATGGTGACGGAGATGGTGCCGGGATTGACCCTTCCGGCGCTGCAGGCCCGAACCGGCGCGACGCTGCATGCCGGTGCGGAACTCCAGGAAAAGGATCGCTGATATGCGCGACGCCTTCATCTGCGACTTCGTGCGCACCCCGATCGGGCGGTATGCGGGCGCGCTTCGCGACGTCCGGGCCGACGATCTTGCCGCGCATCCGCTGCGTGTTCTGCGCGAGCGCCACCCGGATGTGGACTGGGATGCGGCCGACGACTGCTTCTTCGGCTGCGCCAACCAGGCCGGGGAGGACAACCGCAACGTGGCGCGCATGGCCCTCCTGCTTGCGGGGTATCCGGTCGGGCTCGGCGGTTCGACCATCAACCGCCTTTGCGGCTCCGGCCTGGACGCGGTCGGCACGGCCGCCCGCATGATCCGCAGCGGTGAGGGTGATCTGGTTCTGGCCGGCGGCGTCGAAAGCATGTCCCGCGCGCCCTTTGTGCTGGGCAAGGCCACGGAACCGTTTTCCCGTCAGGCGGAGCTTCAGGACACGACCATCGGCTGGCGCTTCGTCAACCCTGCGCTCGAGGCGGTCTATGGCGTCGACACCATGCCGCAGACCGGCGAGAACGTCGCCGAACGCGAGGGCGTGTCGCGCGAGGACCAGGACGCGTTCGCGCTTCGCAGTCAGCAGCGGGCGAAGGTGGCCGAGGAGGCTGGCGTGTTCGCGCGTGAGATCGTTCCGGTCACGGTGCGTGGCCGGAAAAACGAGGTGATCGTGTCCACGGACGAGCATCCGCGCGGGGATACGACGTTGGAGAAGCTGGCGGCATTGAAGGCTCCGTTCCGTGCCGCGGGCGGGACCGTGACGGCGGGTAACGCTTCGGGCGTGAACGATGGTGCTGCTGCCCTGATTCTCGCCAGCGAGGATGGTCTCCGCCGCCATAACCTGACGCCTCGGGCGCGTGTCGTCGCAGTGGCCACGGCAGGTGTCGAACCGGCCGTGATGGGGCTGGGGCCAGTTCCTGCCGTGCAGAAGCTGCTCGCGCGAACCGGGATGTCCCTGCACGACGTCGATTTCATCGAGCTGAACGAGGCATTCGCCAGCCAGTCCGTTGCCGTGCTGCGCCGGTTGGGCTTGTCGGATGATGCCGCACACGTGAATCCCCACGGCGGCGCGATCGCCCTGGGTCATCCGCTCGGGATGTCGGGGGCCCGACTCGCCCTGACCTCTGTCAACGCGCTTGAAACGCTCGGCCTGCGTCGCGCCGTGGCGACCATGTGCATCGGTGTGGGCCAGGGGATCGCGGCGTTGATCGAGCGCGTCTGACGTCGCGCAACGAGTCAGAACAAGCAGCAGGATAGGAGAGGAAACATGACGTTGGTCTCCACCATGCATCCCGGTTCCCTGTCAGGCACTGGTGTACGCCCGGTTCGTGAGGTGCATGCCGATCTCGGCGCCGCCGCTTTGGCAGGACATGCGCTCAGGCGAGGCGAAGGGGCGCTGTCTGAGCATGGCGCGCTCGTCGTCGCCACGGGAGCGCATACCGGCCGCTCCGTCCAGGACAAGTTCATCGTGGACGAGCCCGAAAGCACGGGATCGGTCTGGTGGGGAAAGGTCAACCGGAAGCTGTCGGTCGAGCATTTCGCGCGATCGACGGATCAGGTCCGCGGCTACCTGTCAGGTCAGGAACTGTTCACGCAGGATCTGTATGCCGGCGCCGATCCCGCACACCGCATACGAGTCCGGCTCGTCACAACACACGCCTGGTATGCCTTGTTCGCCCGGAACATGTTCATCCGGCCGGAGCCCGAGGCGCTGAAGGATTTCGAGCCGGACTACGTGATCCTGCACGCTCCTGATCTCACAATCGACCCGATGTCCTGCGGTGTCCGGTCCAGCACCGTGATCGCGTTGTCGTTCGCCCAGAAGCTGGTCGTGATCGCTGGCACGCGCTATGCTGGTGAGATCAAGAAGGCCATCTTTACGGTGATGAACTGGATCCTTCCTGAGAAGGGCGTCCTGCCGATGCACTGCTCGGCCAATCGTGGCCGTAATGGGGACGTCGCGTTGTTTTTCGGTCTGTCCGGAACCGGCAAGACGACTCTGTCATCCGATCCGGATCGTCCGTTGATCGGCGATGATGAGCATGGATGGTCGACGGCTGGCGTATTCAACTTCGAGGGCGGCTGCTATGCGAAGGTGATCGACCTTGCCGAAGCGGCCGAGCCGCAGATCTGGAGTGCGTCGCATCGCTTCGGTACCGTGCTCGAGAACGTGATCGCCGATGAATATGGCCGGCTTGACTTGGCGAACCGAAGCCTGACGGAGAACACGCGCGCCTGCTACCCGATCGACTTCATTGGAGAAGCGCAACCGGATGGGCGCGGTCGGCACCCACGGCACGTCGTGATGTTGACAGCGGACGCATTCGGCGTGCTGCCGCCTGTGTCCAGACTGACGGCGGAGCAGGCCATGGAGCACTTCCTCGCGGGTTACACGGCACGGGTAGCTGGAACCGAGGCTGGCCTGGGTCGTCACCCCGAAGCGACGTTCAGTACGTGTTTCGGCGCTCCGTTTCTTCCACGGCCGCCTGAAATCTATGGTGCCATGCTGCAGCGACTGCTGCAGACGCATGGCGCGACCTGCTGGCTGGTCAATACTGGCTGGACAGGTGGTGCCTATGGCGTCGGGCAGAGGATTTCGCTCAAACACACGCGTGCGATCCTGCGCGCAATCCTCGCTGATGGCCTTGCTGATGCTCAATTTCAGCATGAGCCGCACTTCGATTTGGCTATCCCGAACGCCGTTCCTGATGTTCCATGGTCGATGCTTAATCCACGGCATGCGTGGGGCGACCCGAATGTTTATGATGAGGCAGCGCGACGTTTGCGTGCCCTCTTCGTGCAGGAACGTGAAGGCCGACGTCAAACTAGCTGAGCTTCAGACTCACTGCTCCTAGCAAAACGCGACGGTGGCGAGGGCGAAGACGCTCAAGCGACGGCCTTTCGCATCGGCGACAGGCGGGAACTTGGTGTTCGTGCTCTTTTTGGTGCAGTCGATCAGGCGTCCAGCTCCTTTCTAACGCAGCTCGACGCCTTGCGGTACTCCCTCGCATAGACCGCGGCGATCATGATCGGCTTTCGCTTTGCTCCTGCTCCAGCCGGCCTTTCCATCTTGCCGACAACTCACCCCATCTCGTTCCAGTGCTTCGGGCGATTGTAGATCGTCTTGCTGGACCATGGTCCAGCGGCGCATTCCGCCATCGCAGGCCGTTGCTGTTGACGAAGATGATGCCGCCTAACACACACGGTCCTCGACCCGAGGCCTACCGGTGCTTGTGGGAAAGGATGGCCAAAACTGTTCCATCCGCTCGTCCGTCAGCCAAAATGGGCCACTCACATCCGGACTCCGCACAAGGCCTAAGCCAGTCGGAACTCCTAGACCGATAGATGCTGACTTCAAGGCGCAGAGAACCATGCCACATCCACAACAGAGTAAGCCTTGTACAACTTGACTGAGTCTCAGATCTTCGTTCTACCTTGGGGCAATTGTTCCACAAGCCTTCCCTAGGTTCTGGACTCATCTGACCCAGGCTGTGACGGTGAGGACGAGGCAGATCCCCGCGAGGAAGTTTCTGGCAGTTTTGTCGTAGCGGGTTGCGATCGCGCGCCAATCCTTGAGCTTGCAGAAGGCGCGCTCGATCAGGTTTCGTTGGCGGTAGGCGACGGCATTGAAGGGCGGCAAGGCGCGGCGGTTTGGCATTGGCGAGATGACCGGCCTGGTGCCCTGCTTGATAAGGAAATCCCGAAGGTCGTCAGCGTCATAGGCCTTGTCGGCGATCACATCGGCGGGGGGTGGAATGGCCGGCAAGAATGATAAGCTGGCGCAGGTATGGTCTGCCGGTCGGCGAGAGCGGGCACGCCTTCATGGTCGGTTTCGACGGCAGCGTGGGGGTGGGATCGGGAACTGTGGGGCTGGCGTCATCCACCCGAAGGGCACCGCGCAGGTCTGAGGCCCAGGGACGCCCGGCAGCGAGAGCAGCTGTCGAGAAGCAGCAGACCTTCCGCCGGCCGGCTCGACGCGGCAGGCGGGCCTGAGGTGACGGGGCCGGCTCCGGCGGACCGATCTCTGCGGGCGAGCGGCCAACTTCGCGCATCATGCGCGGGGCTGGTCCCGCTTTGCCTGGGCTCCGAAACCCCACCAACAGACCAGCCAGGGACTTCAAGGAGACGGGATGACGAGGAACAAGGGAATGGGAACGAGAAGGAGGGCCCGGGCAGCCGAGAAATGAGTCCAGAATGGGAATCTGGAGCGAACCGCACTTTCCTATGGGAATGTGGGAATGGCCGAGAAGGGAATAAGGAAGCCAACGGCGGAAACGATGGCTGGTCAGGAAGATCGGGACGGTCCTGGGGTAGAAAGCCGCTGTCCTTGCGGCATACCTCCATTGCCGCGCCCATTGCTGAGCATCGTCTCAAATTTTGTCGGCCAACGCCGCGAAATTTGGATCGGCCGAATGGGAATGTTTCCGCTCCCACAGGCGGCGGAATGGGAACGCCAGGATGCCAGCGGCCAGATCATTCCCATTCCAGCGGTGACCGGTGGGAATCGTTCTGGTCAGGATCGCCGACACCCTGCAAGGGAGACGCACCCTGATGACCATAGTCATCCGGCTCATGGTCCGTGGTTTGTGTTGGCAGCGCCGGCTTGTGTCGGTGCATGCGCACCCCGAGCCGCACGCCACTCTCCGCGGACCCGTCACCGCCCCGTGCCCGGGCGCCGCGCCGGCCCCGGCGTCCCGGGCCCGAAGCACGCGAGATCGGCGCCGGCGAGGATCCGCGGGGCATCCTCGGCCGGATCGTGCACCGGCATCGCATCGCGCTGGGCATCAGCCAGGAGGAGCTGGCCGATCGGGTGGAACTGGACCGCACCTACATCAGTGGCATCGAGCGCGGCATCCGCAATCCGACCCTGCTGGTGCTGCTGCGGCTGGCGCAGGCGCTGCAGGTGTCGCCCACCGACCTGCTCGCTGAGCAACCGGGTGTTGCGCGACAGCGCTGATCCAGCCATCTAGCTCCGCGCCGTCGGGACTGATAGTCATATGGACTATAGTCCATAAGATGGTGGGGTTCTGGCATGAAGAAGCTCAGCGCAAAGCAGCGTGCCCGGCGACCGGCACCAGCACGCCGCAAGGTCGTTCCCGGCACGCCCACCCCGCCCCGGGAGCGCGACGAGACCCCCGATATCGGGTGGGTGGTGCGGCTGCCGGACGAACCCAATCCCCACGCCCCTGCGCCAGAACGGACGCTGGTGCCGGCCTATGTCGGTTGGCGCGGCCGCGCGCTGCATATCCAGCGGGCGCTGCTGTTCGACACCAGGAAAGCCGCGAGCCTGGCCGCCGGGCCGTTCCGGGGTTCCACAGTGGAGCGCCACGACATCTGGAAGAAGGATAGCCCGTGCCGGGAGTCCTGGCTCACGGTGGCTCTGCCGGATGTTGCGGCTCGCGAGGCGTTTGGAATGTCGCCCGCATGGCGTCATCCCGTGACCGGAGAAACCGAGGACGAGTTCTACGCGCGCGTCGAGCCGCTGATGACGCTCGCCGACGGGCGCGCCCCGCAAGCGGATGCCCTGGCCAGACGCACGGTCGAGTGGATCCGGGACAACACGCCGATGACGTTCAAGCTCGGCGGCCTGGGCGAGGACGATGCGTTTCCCGACCGCGAGTAGTCGAAGGAAAGGATGATGTCGCAGCCTGCCGCGCACGGCGGATCGAGACGCCGATCTCAGCCGTTCCAGGACGCGCCGCTACGCGGGAGGCGAGCGAAATCGTCGATCACCCGGACCCGGTGCGGACGATCGGGGTTCCAGCGCCAGAACACCGCGTTGCGGTCGAGCACCGTGGCGCCGGACGCGAAGCTCGGCACCACGATCCCGGCACAGCCCTGTCCCACCAGACGATCGGCCATCGCCCAGCTGGCTGGCACCAGGTTCCGGGTCGCGAGGTCCTTCCAGGCACAGGCCAGGTCGTCGGGCACGATGCCGTGCGCGGCCAGCACGCCCGCCTCGGTCAGGTCCAGCACGTCGTCGCAATCGACCTCGTAGGCGCACAACGTCATCGGCTGCGCCTTGAAGGGGAAGGCCTGTTGCGCCTCGAGCCATGCGGTCTCGAAGCGCAGCGCGGTGTAGAGCGCCGGCAGGCCTACCCGGTTGAACCGTCCGCCGGTCAGCGCGGCGCCCTCTCCGGAGTCCGGAGCAAAGGACCAGCGGGGGTTGTGGGCCCGGAACACCGTCCGGGTCAGCCTCACGCGTAGCCGCCGAGGGCGATCCCGGACAGGTAGCCCATCACGTGCCGGGCGCGGCCAGCCCGCACCAGCTCCTCGGCGGTCTGGTCCCCGAAGGCCGGGATCGGCTGCGAGCGATACCAGGCGAAGGCCTGCGGCAGGGAGCCGCACCAGGGCAGGATGCGGTTGATGATTTCCGCGACCTCGCGCAGCCGCGCCTGGGTGGCGGGTGCCCGCAGGCGGGCGGTCTTGGAAACGGACTCCCGTGCGAGTCCCGAGGCCTGGGCAAGCTCGCCACGCGTGACCCTCAGGGCGGCGCTGAGCCGTTCCGGCTCGACCACGCCGTCCAGCCCGATCACGGTGGCCAGGAAGTCTGGTCGCAGCGCCGCCGACATATGCCCCACCATCTGCCTGTCTCCTGGTGCATAAGATGGGACAGGCAGTGCCGGTTGCCAAGCATCACCCGACGTCGATCAGTCCTTGAACGGGTCGACCTCGTTTGCGCCGGCCATGACCACCACGAAGGGCCGCGGCGTGTGAACCAGCTGCACGGTGCCGGCATGCTCCGCCAGCACGTCGGGCAGGCGGCGATAGGCCATCGGGCTCTCGTCCAGGTCGGCACCCATCAGCACCACGCCCCGCTCGCGCAGCCACGCGTCCATCGTCGCCCGACAGAAGCTGCGCAGCGGGTGGCGGAAATGCTGACCTGGTTCTCGTAGGCGATCACCCCGCCCACGGGCTGTGCGTAGCCGGGATGGCCGTCGGCGCAGATCACGCCGGCGGCGGCGTTGCCGACCCACATGCAGTCGCGCATCTGCCGCACGGTGCGGGCCAACGACGGTGAGCGGGCTGTCGGCATAACCGGGATCTTGCGCCCGCTCGGTCGCGATGCCTGCGCCCGGACCGCCTCGCGGAAGCCGCACCAGGCCGGCATGGTGCGATGCGGGTTGCCCGGCATGGGCACCCGCTGTTCCGGATAAACGCCGGCGGCGATTGCCAGGCTGCAGGCCGTCTCGTTTAGGGTGTCGATGCGACGCATGGTCCTCCGCCCTCCGCCCTCCGCCCTCCGCTTGTCCCGCTCCTCGCAGGTGCGCAGGTCCGGCTCGTCGTCCGGCCCCGCGCTACGGTCCAGCCCGAACCGGATCAGAGTGCGGATGCCGCGGGCGCGCTGCAGCCCGAAATGGCGGCACCGGTCCGTGAGCCGGGCCAAGTCCTCCTCGCCGATGGTGAAGCTCACCATCCGTTCCTTGCGCGGGTCGGGGGGTTCGTCGTCGGCCACGCCGAGGACGGTAGAACCCTCCGCCACACAAAGACATTTTGATAAGTTATCAGATGCTAAAGGGGCCGGAGAAAGAGCGCGCAGGCAAGAAGCAAGGGCAGTCCCCCAGCCGTAGCCCTAGCCCCGGCCAACTTGGCCTGCGCTCCAGCCCAAAACTCTCCACGATCATCGCCGGGCTCACATCATCGGCGGACCGCTTCTCAGAGGGCAGGTCACAGGCCTCTGGGACCGGAGTTTGGAGGCCTAGATACTTACCGGCACGCTTCCGCCAGCCGCGCCTTCATGTTCTCCAGCAAGCTCGGCCATGGGGCGTAGCTGGTGTGCAGCAGGTACAACACCCCGTCGACCGACGCGGCGCCGATCACCTGCTCGCCGGCCTGGCCCGTCAGGATCGACGGTCCCCACAGGGCCGCGAGCCGCAAGTCCGCCGTTTGCGTTGCGAACGGCACGGCGCCGAGGTTCGAGATCATACCCTCGGCGGCAATGTGGCGACGCATGAAGTCGTCCGCCTTTTCCGCGCTGAAGGTCGAGGCCGCGATGGCGTCGAGCTCCGCCGCGCCGGCCGCGAGCTTGTCCGGTTCGAGCTGTGCGACGAGATCCGCCTTCAGCCGCCGAGCCAATGGCCAGAACGCGTGGGGCGCCTGCGTCCCGGCGGTTACCCGCGTCAGGCCGACCATGATGCGGACTTCCTGGCTGAGCCCGAGCATCGGCCGCATGTTGACCGGCACGATGATGCGCATGGATGCGTCGGCCGGTCGGCTGTCTGCGTCTGGCCCGTCGCGGGCGGGGACGGTCAAAGTAAGGGCGGCCGCCAGCGCTCCAAAGACCGTCGTGCCCTCACTGGCGGCCTGCCGACGCAACCGGTCCGCGAGATCCGCAGAGAGAGATAGCGCCGTCAAGATCGGCGGGTGGTCGGGCAGCACCCGTTGTCTGGATGAACCAGTCTGCGCTCTAGCCGGCCCGGAGGGACGCTCCGCCGGCTCGGCGCTATCGGGGAACGCCGCCGTCACCTCCGCGTCCGGCGGTATGCGGAGGAGCGCGAGGACGTTGTGAAAGACGTGCATGATCGAGATGCCGTCGGCCACGGCGTGGTGCGCGGCAAGGATCAGGGTCGCTCGCAACTCCGAGTGCAGCACGGTCGCCCGCACAAGGGGACCCCGGAACGGATCAAAGCGCGTGTGCATCTCGTGGGCGGCCTCCGCCTGCCAGCATGCCGGGTCGGCGATCGGCACCAAGCGCAGCGGGATCGGTCGGGCGGTCGGCACAAAGCGCGGCGGGTCGGGCAGCACGCTGACGGCCAGCAGTTGGTGCTGGGCCTGCAGACGCGCGAGAACCTGTACCCAGTCTTCAGGCGTGGTGCGGCCTTCGTATTCGCCGACCAGGACGAAATGGGACGGCGTGATTTGGTCGAACCACCAGGCCAGCTGCTCCAGGGGTTCCAGCGCGCGCGGCAGCGCGGCGAGCTGTGGGGTCGGTTGATTCATCGACAGGTCTCCGGGGCGTCATCGCCCGTCCGCCGGCAGGTTTGGTGAGGGCGTTGCGGTGCCCCGCCATGGTCCGGCAGGGTGCTCGCTGCCATCCGTTTGGAAGTAGGCTTGATGATCCGAGACATCTTCAACTCCGACCATGTCCGCACGGTCGTGACGGTGGCGGAAATCGGCAGTGTCTCGAAGGCCGCGAAGGCGCTCGGGATGAGCCAGCCCTGGGTCAGCCAGCAGCTCCGCAAGATCGAGGACGAGCTCGGCCGCACTCTGTTCCGCCGCAACGCCCATCACATGACCATCACCCCGGACGGCGAGGCGTTCCTGGCCTTCGCCCGCGCCATGTTGAGCATCGGCGATGCCGCCCGCCGCCATTTCCTGGAACCGCGGCCCGACGGCCCGCTCCGGATCGGACTGGTCGAAGGCGTGGCCCGCACGCTGCTGATGCGCGTCCTCGGCATCTTCTCGCGGCAATTTCCACAGTTCGCTTTCGATATCGTCTGCGCCCCGAGCCATCGTCTCTTCGCCGATCTCGACGAGGGTCGACATGACATCGTGATCTCGCCGGCCCCACCGGGCGCGATGCGCGGCCACCTCCTGCACCAATTTCCGTTGGTCTGGATCGGCGCTGCCGGCGAGCAGTTGCCGGTATCGGATCCGGTGCCGCTCGTGCTGCCGGCGGCGCCCGACACGCTGCGGGAGATCGCCTTCGGAACGCTCGGCGATGCCGGCCGGCACTGGCGCATCGCGGTGCAAAGCGACAGCCTGGCGGCCATCGAAGCCGCTGTCGCGGCCGGTCTCGGCGTGTCGCTGACGGTGCGCAGCGTGCTTCTCCACGAGGCCGTCATTCTCGACGGCACGAGCGGGCTTCCCAACTTGCCGATGCGATCGCTGACCATCGATCACGCCGCCGGCGACAGCGGAACCGAAGCGCTCTGCCACCTGCTGCGGTCCACATTCGCGCAGGTAATCGCGGACCGGCTTCTCGACATGCGCTGACTCCCTCGGGCCGGACGATGGCACGGACGCTGCGTTTGAGAAACCAGTAAGAAGCAGACTTCTATTATTGAAAACTCGATCTTAATGTATTCGATATTGTAATACTAACGTTTCCCGCAGTGCTGACTTGACATGGTTCAAGCATAAGCTCATTAGAGAGCGTCCGATCGGATCGCCGATCAATAACGACTCGCCGAGATGCCGAAAGCCAAAGTGATTGGCGGCCATTCATGTGTCGTCACGCCTATTCCACGAGTTCCGACGTCATAGATCGAGGGTGAGGTCATGCCATGCCTATGGATGCGGTCCCGGACGATCGGAATCCCGGTGCGATCTTGGTCAGCGTGACCGAGAGGGCGCCAGTCCCGGCGCCATTCGCCGCAATCGACCTGTCGCGATGGGTCCTCACCCTGACGGACGAGGATTACCGTCAATGCGCCCCCGGGGAGCACAGGGCGTGCGGCGCGTCCGTCGCCAGCGATGGCAGCCGGACCCTCATCTGTGTCGAGGTGGTCGGCGGGCAGCTCATGGTCCAGCGTTACCGACCGGTGGTGATGTCCGCTACTCACTGCAGGCTAGTCTCTATCTCCGACGTGTTCAACGCCCCAAATTGGATCACCGTCGAGGTGATTTGGGACATCAGCGTCGTATCTGCCTCTGACGGGAACGCCGTCTTCACGAACAGCATCGTCAGCAAGGCCACCCCGACGTTCCTCGCTACACTCGATCGCGTCGGAGTCTCGTTCAGCGATGCCGCAAGGACGCGTGCTGCCGCCGCTGCCGATCACAACCGACGCGAGACACCGCTGTTTGCGGCGCAGATCGCGCGGCTCGCCGGCGACCGGCGGCCGCAAGCTTAGGAGATCCTAAAGATGTGTGTCGTTAGAGTATCGCTGCTCCGAGGCCGGAGCCCGCAGGAACTGTCCATCCTGTCCAAGGCGATCGACGACGCCCTCGTCGAAAGTTACGCCATGGAGAGCGGCGACACCTTCCAGGTTTTCGAACAGCTGGACGCATCGGAGTTCGTCTTCGATCGCCACTTCAAGGTTGGCCCACGGTCAGACGGCTTCCTGATGCTCAATATCGTCGGCGGCCCGAAGCCCGACGAGGTGAAACGCGCTTTCTACCGCCGCCTCGTCGACCTGCTCGGCGAGCGGGCGAATGTACGACCTGAGGACTTGTTCGTTGGTCTGCAGGAAGCCCCGGGCATCAACTGGTCTTTCGGCCTCGGCACATCGCTGCTTTGAGCTTGCTCCGTTTCGTTGATCGCAATAGACCGCATAGCTAGCGAGGCGAACATCCATGGCTAACATCGACCTGACCGTAAGCGGTCCGTTAGCCATGCTGAGCGTCAACGTGCCCCCGCAGAATCGTTTTACAGTCGAGACCGTCGCGCAGTTCGATGCTACGTTGGACCGCATTGAAGCGAGCGATGTTCGCGCTGTGCTGGTGCGCGCCGAAGGCCCGGATTTCTGCTGCGGCGCTCAAACCGACAGCTGGATCAGCCTGTCGGACCGGCAACGCTACGAATATTTCTCGAAAGTCATGCGGGTGTTCAACCGCTTCGAGCTGCTACCGATCCCGACGGTCGCGGCCGTGCAGGGGCTCGCCGCCTCGCTCGGCGTCGAACTGGCGGTGCGGGCCGATATCGTCGTCGCCGGGCGCAGCGCGCGCTTCGAGCACGCGGAAGCCTCGGTCGGCATCGTCACCATGATCGGCGGCGTCCACCGCGTTGCCGAGCGGGCGGGACGGAGCAAGGCAATCGAATGGGCCTATTCGGCCGAGCAGACCTCCGCCGCGGAGATGGAGCGCTTCGGGATCGTCAACAAGGTGGTCGACGACGCCGATCTCGATCGCGTCGCGCGCGAATGCGCCGAGCGTCTGAGTCGCGGCGCCACCCTCGCCTTTGCGGCTCACAAGCGCCTGCTGCGTATCTGGTCTGCGAGCGGCGTCGATGCCGCCGATCAGGCGACGCTCGGCATCGCTCTGCCGGTGTTTCTCTCGCAGGATGCCCATATTGGCGTCCAGGGCGCCGCCGACGCCCGCAAGGCAGGCAAGGCCAAGCCGCACTGGACCTTCGAGGGGCGTTAAGCGTTGCCGTCGCTGACGGGCCTTAGCCTCGCGGCACCACAGCGCGCCACGCGATGGCTGGCGTCCGGCCTCTTCGGTCAGCCCTGGCGTAGCTGGGCATTCGCCCTACGCATCTGGATCGCGACCCTGCTCGCGCTCTTCATAGCGTTCTGGCTGCAGCTGAGTAATCCCTCGTCGAGCATGATCACGGTGGCAATCCTGGCCCTGCCGAACCGGGGGCAGGCCTTCGGCAAGGCAATCTACCGTGTGCTCGCCACCCTGATCGGCGCCACCGCCGCGCTGGTCTTCACCGCGGTCTTCGCGCAGACGCGCGCGCTGTTCCTTGTGGTCTTCGCGGCCTGGATGGCGATGTGCGTCTATATGGCCGCCCTGCGGGACGGAAACCTCGCCTATGCCGCGGTGCTGTCCGGCTACACGGTCGCCACGCTGGCTGTCGAGAACATCGACGCACCTCTCGGCGTCTTCGATGCCGCCACCAACAGCACCGCGGCGATCATCGTCGGTGTCGTGGCGACCGCTGTCGTCAACGACGTCCTGGCCGCTCCAAACGTTTTGGACGGGTTGCGCCCGCGTCTGCGGGCCGCCGTCGCGACGGCCTCGGCGACCGTCGCGGCCGCCGACTCCGGCCCCATGCCGCCCATCGAGGCCCTGGCGTCGCAGCTCGCCGCCTTAACCGGCATGCGGCTCGAACTGGCGACGCTAGCCAGCGAACGGACCTCGGGTGGACGCGGAGCCGCAGCCGGACGCAGTGCCATTGCGGCCATTCTGGCAGCCCTGGCCGGCAGCCGCATGTTGGCCGTGTTCGTCGCCGCCGGCCCGTGGCAGGACACCGGCGCGGCCGCGCCGTCAGTGGACGAGATCGTTGCCGCCCGGCTTGAGGCCGACATTCTCGAAAGCCAGGCTCTGGCGGAGGCCGAGCTCGCTGCCATGGAAGGCGGCGGCGCGCCGATGCGCAGGATCGCGCTGCCGATCCACAGCGCCAGGCAGGAGGCGGCGCGCAAGGCGTTGCGCGTGTTTCTGCTGTTGCTGGGTGGAAGTCTCGCATTCGCCTAGACGGGCTGGCCGAAGGCGTCGCTGGGGCTGACGACGCTCGCGGTGCTTGCAGGGTTGGGGGCGAACGCGCCTGACGCGCGGGCTTTCGCTCAGAACGTCGTGATCGGGATCCCGCTGGCGGCCGTCGTCGCCGGGCTGACGAAGTTCGCCCTGCTCGGGGGGGGCGGACAGCGTCCCGGTACTCGCCGCGGCCCTTGCGCCGGGCGTGGCGCTGGGATGCCTGATGCTCGGCCATCCGCGGGTGGCCGGGATCGGCTTTCTCTTCCTCGTCTATTTCGGCGTGTTCGTCGCGCCCGGCAATCCGCAGACTTACGATCCGTCCGCCTATCTGATCTCGGTCTGCCTGGTCGTCGCCGCAGTCATCCTGTTCTCCGCCGGCAGCGCTGTGATCCTTCCGGTGTCGGATCGCGACAGACGGCGTTGGATATTCATGGATCTGCGCGACGACGTGTTGAAGGCTGCGCATGGACGCACACGGCGGACGCCAGACCAGATGGTCTATCTCACGGTGGACCGCGTCGTGCGTCTAGCGAGGCTTCAGGCTGGACCGCCGGTCGCGCGGCGCCGGCTTCTCGTTCACGCCGTTACGTTGTCGTTTCTGGCGCTGGCGGCCGGACGTGCCCGGCAGGCGCTGGGCGGGCTCGGCCGCGACGAGCCGGGGACCGGGCCGGCCCTGGACCCCACCCTGCTCCTCGCCCTGGAACGGGCGCTAGAAGCACTCGCGAGCCTGAGCCCGGCGGAGATGGGGCAGGCTGCACAGGACTTGGCAGCGCTCGTGCCTGTGGTCGCGACACCGCTGCGCCCGCCGCTGGTGCGTGCCATTACGGATCTCGTCGTGCTGTCGCGGACCGTGACGAGGTCGGGCATACCGCTGCGCCACCTCAGCCGGAGTTGTGCATGATCGCCGGCTATCGCGAGCTCGTAATCGGCGGCGTCTTTGTCGCACCGTTCGTCACCTACGTTCTCGCGGCCCTGCTGGTGACGCTCGCCCTCACGCCGGTGCTGCGCCGGGTGCCGATCAAACGGGTCTTCGCGAACCCGTCGCTCGCGCGGCTCTGCCTCTACTTGCAGGTGCTCGCCGTCCTGCTCGTGCTGTTCTAAGTTCACCGCCCCATGCCCCTGACCCCAGGCCGGCAAGCGGCTCGTCATCTACGGCGTTCTACGGGCCGTCTGCTGCGTTGGCTGGCGACGGCGGCGATGCTTGCCATCACCGCAGCCCTACTGGCTCTAGCCTGGGACCATTATGTCGACGCACCCTGGACGCGAGACGGACGGGTCCGCGTGCTAGTAGCCAATGTGGCGCCGCAGGTCTCGGGCCAGATCGTCGTACTGCGCGTGCAGGACAACCAGCGGGTCCGCAAGGGCGACGTGCTGTATGTGATCGACCCGTTCGACTTTCAGGTGAAGCTCCGCTCCGCACAGGCGCAGGTGAAGATGCGTGCGGCCGACCAGCAGGTGAAGCAAGTGCAAGCCGAGCGCCGCCGCGCCCTGACCGATCTCTCGACGACAGCCGAGGAGAAGCAGCAATATGCTGGCTCCGCCATCATGGCGCAGGCCGAACTCAACGACGCCGAGGCCCAGCTGACGCAGGCCGAGATCGATCTGCGGAGAACCGCCGTGGCCAGTCCGGTCGATGGCTACGTCACCAACCTCCAGCTTCGGGTCGGAGATTACGCCAACACGGGCGTCAGCAACCTGTCGGTGGTCGACGCATATTCGTTCTGGATCGACGGCTACTTCGAGGAAACGAAGCTCGACCGCATCTGCGTGGGAGATCCCGTCGAGGCGCAGCTGATGGGGTTCCGACAGCCGATCATCGGTCATATCGAGAGCCTCGGACGCGGTGTCAGCGTGTCGAATGCCGGGAGCAGCACGCAGGGCCTACCTAGTGTGGACGCGGTCTACACCTGGGTGCGGCTCGCGCAGCGTATCCCGGTACGCGTCGCCATCGATCATGTCCCGCCGGGCATTCCGTTGGCGAGCGGACTGACCGTCACGGTGCGGGTACGCCAGCCCTCCGATGCATCCGCGTCGACATTTCCGGCGGAATTCGGAGACGCCGTCAACCGCATTCTTGCGATCTACCGGCTGCGCGCGCGGATGCAGCGCACTTGCCGCGCGCCCGACGACCCGCTTTCCGGCAGGACCACGGCCATCCCTGCCGACAGGCAACCGGAACCGCAGCCCGCCAGCTCGATGGACCTGAGCCTCGCGCCCTCCATGACGGCTCCTCCGGCGCCCTGACGCGTGCGAAGCGAGGCTGGCGGACCGTCAGTAATGCTCCGGCACCGCCTTGTGGACCGATGTCCACAGGACGTCGACGACTGACCCGCCCCCTTAGAAGCGGTCAGCCGACGATATGATTTCAGCGATGATCGTGGCCAAGCTCCGGCAGGTGGAGGTCCTGGCGGGCCGAGGCCGGACGATAGCGGACGGGGTCCGTGCGGTCGGGGTGACGGAGGCGACTTACTGGCGCTGCAACCACAAGCGGGTTCCGCAACGAGCTGCTGGCGGGTCACGTGTTCAACACGATGGTTGGGGCGGGGGTGCTGATCGAGCAACGGCGGCAGCACTACAACACCCTGCAGCCGCACTCGTCGCAGGGATATCAGCCCCCGCTCCAGAGGCGGCGATAGCGCCCCGACCCATGCTGGCGCGCGGGCTTGGGCCAGCCGGATCAGTCCTCGCCAAACCCACCATGCACTGATACTCGAACCGGATCACTCAGTGGGGGCTGGTCAAAGCGGGTGAGTCGACGCCGTGATCCAGTCTGGCGATGACGTCACCCATTGCGCGACATGTCAGCGGCACGCAATTTGTTTCTCGGTCGCTGGTCCGTCGCCCCGCGGCAGCTTTCGATTGCTCGGAGGCCGAGGATCGTTCGAAGGATTAAGCATGGAAGCTGAGGTGGAGCGATCGGGGTGGCTGTTGCCGTCATCGTGGATCGCACTCGCCGTGGTCGTCGGCGGCTATTTCGCGACTCCTCCCGTCGTTACCTTTCTGTATCACCTACTCGGGCATCCGCTCCATCTCCACGCTGGTCCGCGCAATACCCTCGCGGAGGGATTGTTCGGAGTTTCGATGGTCGCGAGCCTTGGCTGGAATATCTTTTTATTCTCCGCAACATGCTTTGCCCTGCGCCGATCGCCCTTGCGCTTTCCCGTGGCTGATGACCGCTTCGTGCGGCGCAGCGCGTTCGGTCTCGCAACCGGACTGGCCGTCATGCTTGGATGCATCATCGCGATCTGGGCGACGAACTCCGCCACCATCGTTTTCTCCGGTCAAACGGCTGCCGCCACTGTTCGCAACGGGCTGTTCTGGCTGATCCTGGAATATATCGGCGCGGCGGGCGAGGAGCTGTTCGCTCGAGGAACCCTTCTGCTGGTCGCGAAACGTTTTCTGGGATGGCGCGGGGCTGTTCTCGTTTCTGGCCTGATATTTGCGGTTGAGCATCTCGGCAATCCGGGTGCCTCGTGGATCTGGTTGCTGCGGCTGTTCTTCCAGGGAATGCTGCTGTCATACGCGGTATTCCGCACCGGCTCATTGTGGTGGTCCGTCTCATACCATGCAGGATGGAACTGGGTCAGTGCGCCGCTGTTCGGCGCTCTCGGCAGTGGTTACCTAGATGAAGGTCATATTTTCAACTTCATGCCAACGGGATCGCGATGGTTGACCGGCGGTAGCGTCGGTCCAGAGGGAAGCATCTTCGCATTCGTTGCCGTACTATGCGCGTTTGCCGTTCTGCTCGCCTCGATGCGCGGGACGAAACAAATCTCCTAGAGCGATTTCCAGCACCCGTGGCCCGGATCCTGCCTTCAGGCGACCCTGAATGGCAGCAGGTCGCGCGCCGTTCGGCCGGCCCGTTGTTCCACCCGGTCCGCAAGGGTGGCCAGATCGGCAGCACCGCGCTGACACCCCACGCGGTGACCCGCATCCTTCTCCGGCGGGCGGCGATGGCAGGGCTGGTGCTGGACGGCCCGGAGCAGCTCAGCGCCCACGCCCTGCGCGTGGGCTTCATCACCGAGGCCTACCACAAGGGGGTGCGGGACGAGGACATCATGCGCCACACCCGGCACCGGATTTGCGCACCATGCGCGGCTATGTGCGCCGCGCGGGCCGCGGGTGCGGCAGGATCCGGTATTGCGTGCGGAAAGGCGAAACGCCTTGAGCCAGCAGGCAGCAGCGTCGCCGTAGCGCAAGACCCAGCGCGGCCCTCGGCTGCGCTAGGCAGGACAAGACACGATGGACGACGAGGCAGGGCATCGGCGGCCTGGCGATGTAACGCAGGCGTTCGAGGATCTGCGGGCCGAAGTTTCGGTGCTGCGCAGGGCGGTGGAGGCCCTGCCGTCTGCCTGGCACGAGAGCCCGCCGCCGGACTACAGCCCAAATCTTGGGCGCACCGAAGGCGCAGGCGGCCGTGGAAACACGGATCCGGGCGATCAACACGCACCCGGTGCTGCGGCTGACGCCCCAGCAGCACCAGGACGCGGTGGTGCGGGCAGAAGCACCCTCCTGCGGGAGGCGGCACAGAAGCTCGAGCGGGCTACCCAGGAAGTCGGCGCGGAGCGGAAGCGGCTCGCCGACCTGGTGGGCACGATGCATGGCCAGGATCAGCAGCGATTTTGGCTGATCTTCATGGGGGTGATCGCCCTGGTGGTTGGGATGATCTTTTCGCCGCTCCTCGCGGCGCGTCTGCCATTAGAGCTGAATGGGCGAGTGGCGGCCCTGATCATGGAGCAGCAGGACCGCTGGAATGCGGGTATCGCGCTCATGCAGGCGGAATCACCGCAGGGATGGCAGGAGGTGGCAGACGCATCGCAGCTGCTAGGAGCCAACCAGAAGGCGATCGAGGCCTGCAGCGAGGCCGCACAGCCAAGACCCGGAGGGAGCAGGCCTGCACCATCATGGTAGCGCCTCAGCAGGCGCCTGACTGGTTTCGCCTGCGGAAAGTCCCCAAGTGTCTCTGGGCCGCTTCAGGTTTCGAAATTGTTGTCCAGAATGACCCGCGCTCGTGGCTCTTCGCGGTTATAGACCACAAAGCGTGGTCCGGCGTCGGTCACCACAGCCGGCCGGCCGGATGCAGTTCAGCGCCGGCAGCGGCGAAGTCGCGCCCGGTGCACAGGATTGGCCGCCCCTCCGCACGGGCACAGCCAAACACCATGAGGTCGAGGATGGTGAGGAGCCCACCACGACCATTGCCCCTGCCGTGCGCTTCGGTCGCCATGACTGCGAGGCGGGCAGCTTCGGCGCCGAAGGCCAGCACGGAGGCGCGGGCGCCGAGTAGGGTGGCGACCAGGGCCTCCGCCCGGGTGTCGGAGACGTTGTTCGCGCCGACGGCGACGCGGTCAAACTCCAGCAGCACCGGAGCGGGAATCAGGCTGTCCTCCCGCACCAGGGCGTCGAAAATGGGGTCATAGGCCTCTTCGCGGCGCAGGACGGCGACAAGGGCCGAGGTGTCGATGATCACCGCGGCTGGCCGTGTTCGTCGTACTCGCGAGCGTCAAAGGCAGCGCAAGCCAGGCAAGCCGCGCGTCGATGACCGGCGCGTCATCAGCGGCATCCTGCATGTGCTGAAGACCGGGTGCCGCTGGCGCGACGTGCCAACGGCGTACGGACCGCCCACCACCATCTACAATCGTTTCAACAGGTGGTCGCAGCGCGGGCTCTGGCAGCGCGTGTTCGAGAAGGTCGCAGCCGCGGGCGATGTGCCGCGGGAACTCAGCTTGGACAGTTCGCACGTGAAGGCACACCGCTCGGCCGCGGGCGGAAAAGGGGGGAGTGGACGCAGACGATCGGGCGTTCGCGAGGCGGCCGCACTTCGAAAGTCCATTGCCTGGCCGATCATCGCGGCCGACCGGTCGCATTCTCCCTGACCCCAGGCAATGTGGCGGACATCAGCATGGCGGTGCCGCTGCTCGAGGCCGTGACGGCGCCCAGGCGCCTGATCGCCGATAAAGCTTACGACGTCGAGAGCCTACGCCGCTGGCTTGCCGAGCGGCGCGTTCACGCAGTCATCCCATCCACCGCAACGCGGACCGTGCCGTATCCACTCGATCACCGAGCCTACAGGCGCCGGAACTGCATCGAGCGCCTGTTCTGCCGTCTCAAGAACTGGCGCCGCCTCGCCACCCGTTACGACCGCCTCGCTCGCAACTACCTCACGGCGCTCGCCCTCGTCGCCACCGCCAGTGAGTGGTGCTGAATGAGTCCTCTACCTAGTGTAGACCGCTACGGTTGCACGAACACGATGCTGCTCAACACCCGGCCATCGCCGACGTGCGCCTTGCTGTGGTTCTTGAGAAAGAACGGCCGTTGCCGCTCGATCTGCTCGTCCGTCAGCCAAAACAGGTCGCTCATCCCGGTCTGGCTGCGGATGGTGTTCGGCCTCGCCAACGGGGACGGCGCTCGTCTGGTCGCCCGCCGTGGGGCCTTCCCCTACGACGGCGTCGAGGATCTGCGCCGTCGCGCCGAGCTGCCCACCGCGGCGCTGGAACGGCTAGCGGAAGCGGACGCGCTGCGCGGGCTCGGCATCGACCGGCGCCAGGCGCTGTGGGCGGTGGCCGGCACCGCCGACACCCTGCTGCCGCTGTTCGCCGCGGCGGACGCGCGCCGCAACCTGCCGCTGCCGGAGGCCGAAGAACCGGCCATGCTGCTGCCGGCGATGCCGGAAGGGCGCGAGGTGGTCGAGGACTACCACACGATGGGGCTGAGCCTGCGCCGGCATCCGGTGGCCTTCCTGCGCGAGGAGCTGCGAGGCCAGCGCATGGTGAGCTGCGCGGAGCTGGCACAGGTCCGGGACGGACGCCGGGTGGTGGTGGCCGGCATCGTGCTGGTGCGCCAGAAGCCGGGCTCGGCCAAGGGGGTGATGTTCCTCACCATCGAGGATGAGACTGGC
>JAMZEJ010000001.1 GCA_024508355.1 Rhizosaccharibacter radicis | reverse complement strand
GATCAACGCCGTGTCGAACGCCAGCGTGATCAACCCGAACACCCTCAAGGACCGGCCCACGATCAACGCCGTGTCGAATGCCAGCGTGATCAACCCGGACACCCTCAAGGACCGACCCACCATCAACGCCGTGTCGAACGCCAGCGTGATCAACCCGAACACCCTCAAAGACCGGCCCACCATCAACGCCGTGTCGAACGCCAGCGTGATCAGCCCGGACACCCTCAAGGACCGACCCACCATCAACGCCGCGTCCAGCAACAGCGTGATCAACCCGAACACCCTCAAAGACCGGCCCACCATCAACGCCGTGTCGAACGCCAGCGTGATCAACCCGAACACCCTCAAGGACCGGCCCACCATCAACGCCGTGTCGAACGCCAGCGTGGTCAGCCCGGATACCCTCAAGGACCGGCCCACCATCAATGCCGCGTCCGGATCGTTGTTCGGCTCCGCCAGCAGCACGCTCAGCTTCCTGGGCAGCGCGAGCGTCGAGGCACCGGCCTCGTCCAGTCCGATCAGCTTCTCCGACCTGACGCTGGACCGGGTGGCAAGCACGATGTCGGCATCCCCCGTGCCGATGGCGTCGCCGGCCGTCACGACGATCGAGACCATCCCGCAGCCGGCGGTGGCGGTGCTTGCGTCGAGCGACGCCACGCACGGCGCCGCGAGTCATCCAATTTTTGTTACAACGCACGGATAAAACTGGTTCGGGCGGCCGTTATGCTTCATGATTATGAGTGACTGTCGCGAACTATAACTCGCGCTTCCTGCTGCTTGACCATCCATTTCGATGCGGATCGACGTTTGAGTGCATGCGGACGAGCAGCAGGTGCGGGGAGATTCGGGGCCGGAAGCGGCCTCGGATCGTCATCCCCGGCTGCCTCCCGCCTCGATCACCTTCGTTTCCGTATCGTGCACCCCTGGATGGTGGCGATCGGCTTGTTGTTCGCGCTTTGCCAGCCCGCGGCGGCGCAGCGCTTCACCTTCGACACCTTCGGCTACGACCAGGGCCTGACCAACGTCGCACTCAACTGTGTGAAACAGGGAAGGGACGGCTTTGTACTGGCCTGCACCGAGCACGGGCTGTTCATCCATAACGGCCGGCGTTTCAAGAATCTCGACGAGAAGAACGGCCTGCCGGATGGCGGACAGCTCTGGGCACTCGCGATAGACCCCGCACAACGGGTCTTCGTGGCATTCTCCAATGCCATCTACATGTCCAGGACCGGACTCGATCCCCGGTCATCGCCGACCAGGATGCAGTTCCGGCACTTCCTGGCGAAGAAGAACGTCCAGATGGACACGAACCGCGAGATCGTCGCCTGGAACGGCGGTGCGGTGGTTCGTAGCGACGGCAATCTCCTGTTCGCCGATCCCGCCGACGGCAGCGTGGGACTGCTGGGCGATCGTCCGGGTTTCAGTGCGCTGGCAGCGCTCGGCCCCCATGTACGCTTCCTCACCGGGAGCGGCGACAGGCTGTGGATCAGCCTGGATGATGGCCGTCTGTGCAGCATCCGCACCCAGGGCGCCGTGGGCTGCTTCGACAAGCGGAACAATCTTCCGGACCAGCAATGGTACGGGCTGCTGGAAGCCACGGACGGGTCGCTCTGGGCGAGATCGGATAACATCATCGTCCATCTTCCTGCCGGCCAGACCCGCTTCGAGATCGACAGCATCCCCGGTGATCCGGGCCGTTATCTCGGGCACGAGGACCGGCTGCAGATCCGCGAGCTTCCCGACGGACGCGTCATCACCCAGGGAAACGATGCCCTGCTGATGTTGGGTGATCATCGCTGGACCATCCTGGACGGGCCCAACGGTGTTCCGGCGGCCACTTTGTCCGGACTGATGATCGACGTGGAAGGGAATCTCTGGCTCGCCGTCCGCGGCGTGGGCCTGGCTCGGACGATCGGCACAGGCTTCGGCAACTGGCTCAATTTCGACCATCGCGACGGGCTGTCGGACAACGTGGTGTGGCAGATCGCCACTGCCTCGAACCAGCAGGCCTTCATCGCGACCGAGAAAGGGCTGGACGCGCTCGACAGTGCGGGCGACCGGCCCCGGATCGGGGTCATCACCACCAGCTCGACCTATATCACGCTCTGCGACCGTCTGGGGCGCGTGTGGCACGCCACAGGCGGTCGGGGTCTGTACCGCTCCGACCCTCGCGATCAGACCATCCGGTTCTTCGAAACGCCCCCGGTTTTTTCCGCGACCCAGGGGCCGGACGGGGTGCTGTGGTTCGGCACGGCGGACGGCGTCTATACGATCGACTCCACCCAGCCCGAATCGGTACCCGTCCGGATTCCTGACATCGTAGGGCAGGTGAAGGCGGTGGCGGCCGAGAACGGGTCGGCGTGGGTACTGGTGCACAGCAGCCTGTGGCACGTCTCGCGCGGACGAACCCAGCGCATCTCGGTCAACTGGGGCGAACCGGACTTCGATCCCAACGAGGTGGCGCTGGACGGCCCCGGACGGCTCTGGGTCGGGGGAACCACCGGTCATCTGCTGAAACTTTCCCTCCGCGGCGACCATGCGACCGTGGAGGCCCGTATCGGGCAGCCTCCGCTGATCTCGACCGCCGTGGTGTCCCTGTTCACCGACCGACGGGGCTGGCTCTGGGTCGGCACCGATTCGGGCCTGTCGGTGTTCGACGGCAGCCGCTGGACCGCGGCCAACATGGGCACCGGGCTGATCTGGAACGACATCAACCAGGGGGCGATCACGGAAGGGCAGGACGGCTCGATGTGGTTCGGCACCTCCGGCGGCCTTTCGCATCTGATGTCGCCACGGAGCCTGTTCGACCGCCGACCTCCGATGCTTCTGATCACCGACGCCACCGTGGGCGACAAGCCCGCCGGGACGAAGCGGCTCGCCTATGGAAGGCAGCCGCTGATGCTGCGTTTCGGGACCCTCAACTTCATGGATCGCGGCGCCATCCGGTATCGTTATCGTCTGGACGGCCTCGATGAGGGATGGGTGGAAACGACCATCCCCGAGGCCCGCTATCCCTTCCTGCCGAGCGGGCACCACCAGTTCCAGGTGGTTGCCTTCAACAGCCTCACCGGCCTGAGCTCCCCACCCTGCGTGCTGGATCTGTCCATGGCCTTCCCGTGGTGGCGGTCCTGGTGGTTCGAGGCCCTGGTGCCCGTCTGCCTGCTGCTGGCGGGATACGGCGTGCTGCGGTTGCGGACCCGGTATCTGCTGTTCCGACAGAAGCAGCTCCAGGAGCTGATCGATCTACGCACGCAGGAGATCCGCGCCGCGCAGGCGGCCCTGTTGCTGCAGGCGACGCGCGACAGCCTCACCGGCCTGCCGAACCGTGCCGAGATCCAGCGGCGGCTCCAGGAATGGCTGCTGCCCGGACCCAAGGCGCACACCGTCTGCGTGGGGCTGCTCGATCTCGACCACTTCAAATCGATCAACGATCGATTCGGCCATCTGGCCGGCGACGACGTGCTGCAGGAGATGGGGCGCCGCCTGGCGGAGCATCTCGACGGCAACGAGGTCGCGGGCCGCTATGGCGGTGAGGAGTTCGTGGTGCTGCTCGCCGCCGATGGCGTGCATCCGCTCGCCCGCTGGCACCGGCTCAAGGCCATCCTGACCGATGAACCGTTTCTGGCCGATGGGCGGGAGCTGAGCGTCACCTGCTCGGTCGGCATCTCCTGTGGCATACCTGGGGAAAGCTGGCAGACCGTGATCTCTCGGGCCGACAAGGCGCTCTACAGCGCCAAGGCGCGTGGCCGGAACCGGGTGGTGGACGCCGACTTCCTGAAGGCTTCGTGAGGGCGCCACCGCCGTCCGCTTCCGCGCAGCCCCTGGCGCCCCTCCCTGGCGGCCTCGCGCGGGCGCTTTCCTTGCCGATGGCTTTCTGCGTGTCGCTCAAGCAGGTGATCGGCGGGGGGGTGGTGGCGCTGACCGGTCCCGCCATCGCCGCCACCGGCTCCGGCGCCGCCCTCAGCTACGGCCTCGCCGCCTTGGTGGTGCTACTGGTGAGCCTGCCCTACGCCGTGCTCGGCGCCGCCCGTCCCGCTTCCGGCAGCCTGTATCGCTGGCCCGCCCGCTTCATCTCGCCTTCCGCCGGCTTTCTCGCCTTCTGGATGGTGCTCGGCACCCATGTCGGGCTCGGCGCCTATGCCCTCACCTTCGGGGAGGCCGTGCACCTGTTCTGGCCGTTCCTGCCTCCGGTCGCGACCGGGGCGGGCGCTCTGCTGGCCGTGCTGGCGCTCAACCTGTCCGGCGCGACCGCCACGGCGCGGACCGGGATCGTGGTGACCGCGGGCACGGTGCTGTCGCTGATCGCCTTCGTGGCGTTCGGACTGCCCCATCTCGAGCCCCGCCGGCTGCTGCCGCTGCTGCCGCATGGCGTCGGGGCAATGCTCGGAACGGCGGCCATGCTCAGCTTTCCGCTGACCGGGGCGACGCTGGTCAGCGAGCTCTCGGGCGAGATGCGCCGACCCGGCCGCGACGTGCCGATCGCCATCCTCGGCGCCACCGCCGCCGCCGCGCTGATCTATGTCGCGGTGACGCTCGTGGCGGCGGCCCTGCCCTCGGCGGGGCGGTCGCTGGCCGACAGCGCCGCCGAGGTGATGCCGCCGCCCGTTCTGGCGCTGTTCGAGCTGGGCGCCGGGGTGGTCAGCATGCTCGGCATCATCAACGCGCACATGATGTGGGGCAGCCGGTCGATCCTCACCGTATGCCAGGACAACTGGCTCCCCCGCCGCTTCGCCCGGCTGAACCGCGCCGGGGCGCCGGTGTGGCCGCTGTGCCTGCTGGCGGCAATCGGGCTGGTGCCGCTGCTGGGCGGCCTCGACATCGCGTCCGCCATCCGGGTCAGCGGCCTCGGTGCCGGCGGTTCGGCCATCCTGTCCGTGCTCTGCGCCGCGCTGTTCGCAAGACGCGAGCCGAAGGCCCTCGTGGCGTCGCCCCTGCCGGTGCGTCCGGTGCCGCTATCGGCCGCCTGCGCGCTGGCGATCGCCGGCCAGGTCGCGATCATCGGGCTGTTGTGCCGCGACCTCGCACCGGCACTGGTCGGCGGCTGGATCGCCTGGATGGCGATCGGCGCCGCGCTGGCGGGCTGGCGGCGACGCGGGGTGACGGTACGGTTCGGATGACCTTCCCGGAAATCGGACGATCGCCGCGTCACCGGAACGGCGCTCTGCCCTCCGGAAGAAGCCGCAGCGCTGGGACCCCGGGGCGCCCACTCCCATATGCCCGACATGACACGGCGCGGACGCAGACGAGCAGGCCACGGGGAACGACAGTCCGCCGACGCCGCCGGGGAGCTGGCCCATCCCCCGCCGGATGCGCTTCCGTGCTGCAGCCTGTGCGGCCGGACGATTCCGCCCCACGCCCGATCTTCCCTGCATCACCTGACGCCCAAGCTGAAAGGCGGGGCGCGTCTCGGCACCGTGCGGCTGCACCAGATCTGCCATTCCGCCATTCATGCCCGCTATAGCGAGAGCGAGATCGCGCGCCGCCTGGCCGATCCGACGGCGCTGAGGACGGATCCGGAGCTGGCACGGTTCACCGACTGGGTCCGCACCAAGCCGGACGATTTCCACGCCCCCACGCGGCGGACCCGCGACCGGGCCGGCAAATGGCGTTGAAGCGCCCGATCGCTGCGCGGTCGCTTCGTTCCGGAGCGGCCGTCCCGTAGCCGTCAATCCCGGGCTGGCCGCGTGGCCAGGGGACCGCAGGGGACGGCGGAACATCCATTTGCGGGATGTTCCCGATTTGCAACGACCAGTTCATGCTTCACAACCGGGGCCCATGACAGGCAGGACATCCCCGGACCGGACCGTCGGCGTTTCACGCCTTCCTCGTGCCGCACGGGGGCTCGGCCGATCTCTTCTGGCAGCCGCGTGCACGGCGCTGTGGACCGCGGGGAGCGCCGCCGCCGCTCCCCCTGCACCGGCGTCGCCGTCCGATTCGGCGCCCGCGGGCGGGGGCGGCGCGGGAAACAGCGGCCTGGGGGTGGCCGCGCCGAACGCCGGGCCGGGCTCGGGCATCTCGCCGTCGGTGGAGGTCAGCACCCCTCCCACCACCCGGCTGTTCAGCGCCCCGTTCGGGGCCGACCATCTGCTCGGCGACTGGGGAGGCCTCCAGCCTTGGCTGAGGAACCACGGGGTCAATCTCGGGCTGGCCTGGCTCACGGAAACCGCCGGCAACCCGGTCGGCGGCCGACGACAGGGCCTTACCACCTCCGGCCAGGTCGGGCTGGAGATCGACCTCGATTGGGAGAAGATCGCCGGGCTGCGCGGACTCGCCACCCACACCATGATCGTCAACGGCAACGGCCGGAGCCTGAGCCAGGACTATATCGGCGACGACATCAACCAGGTGCAGCAGATCTACGGCTCGCGCGGCAACGTCGTCGCCCGCCTGGTCTACATGTACGCCGAGCAGGAACTGGCGAACCGGCGCGTGATCCTGGCCGGCGGCTGGCTGCCGGTGGGCACCTATTTCGCCGCCTCGCCGATCTATTGCTCCTTCGTGTCGGTGCTGAACTGCGGCAACCCGCATCCGCTGCCGAACTATCCGGGCGAGCCGGACTGGCCCAACGCCACGCTCGGCGGCCAGGTGAGGGTGCTGCCGTCGCACGACACCTACGTGCAGCTCGGCGCGTTCGACGTGAATCCGCGCTTCGGCGGCATCTCGGGCTGGGCCTGGGCGCAGCCGGGCTCCACCGGCATCTCGGTGCCCGCCGAAGCGGGATGGAGTCCGAGCTTCGGCCGGTCGAAACTGCTCGGGCACTACAAGGTCGGCTTCGACTACGACAGCTCGCCCTATGCCGACCTGTTCCAGGACGGGCATGGCGCGCCCTACGCGCTGTCCGGCGCCGATCCGGTGATGCGGCGCAGCCGGCGCGAGTACTACGTGCTGTTCGACCAGATGGTCCATCGCGACGGCGACGGCCTCCTGGCGGGCCTCATCCTGTTCGGCGGCTACGTGCATGCCGACACCGACGTGTCGCCGATCTCCGACCATGTCTTCGCCGGCATCCTCGGCACCGGCACCTTTCTCGGCCGGCCCAAGGACCAGCTCGGCTTCCAGTGGCACTGGATCAACATGAGCCAGCGTCTCACCCGCACACAGGAACTGCAGGACGCGGCCGCGGTGCCGCTGGCCGGCGGAGGCCTGGGCACCGCCTATGCGCCGCAGGGCCGGGAACAGGTGTTCGAGTGGATCTACACCGCGGCGGCGTTCCGCGGCATCGCGCTCAGCCCGGACATCCAATACATGGTGCGGCCGGGAGCCACCTCCCGCATTCCCGACGCCCTTGCGCTGGGGGTGCAGACTTCCCTGCATTTCTGAGGCCCCCGGCCGCGCGGAATGGCCAGCCGGATCCTACGGGTGACCGAGGCAGTCCGTGCGGCCGCTGCCGATGCAGTCCTCGGTGTTGATGACCCGCTTGAGGTGGGGAAACAACATCATGCCGAGATAGATCAGCACCAGCACCCCGGCGATCACCAGGAACGGCACCAGGCTGGGCGGCCCCGGGGGACCGTTCGGGGATGGCGGCTGGACCTGCCGCGGGCTCATCGGCGGCATGGCGGGGCGGACCGGGAGCGTGAAAGCCCGGGCCGGGGTGCGGCCGTGATGGTCGGCCCGGACCGGACGATGGGCGCCGGGTCGGGGGTCACGCCCGGCCGAGCGCCCGGTGCATCTCGTCCCATTCGCGACGGCTGAGCCCGCTCTCCTTTTGCTCCACCACCTCGCCCGCCAGCTGGCGGCGCAGCACCGCCAGCATGGACGCGGAAAAGGTGAACGCGCCCAGGCGGTATTCCTCAAACGCCGCGCAGGCGGTGGGCACCCAGGCGCGCACCGTGCGCAGCATGGCCTCCGCATAGACCCGGATCTCGTACTGGGCATGGGAATCCAGCCTGAGGGCCAGGAAGTTCAGCAGGTTGTGCAGATCCGCCTTCCAATACCACTGGGTATAGGTGTTGAGCGTCAGGTTCATCCGCGCCAGCTCCCGCGCCAGCCCGTATCCGCCGTCCGCGCCGCCCCCTTCCTCGCCCAGCATCAGGGCGTAATGGTCGTGGCAGCGGGCCGCGTCCTCGCGCAGCAGCCGCAACACCGCCTCGGCGTCGTCGCCCTGCAGCACCGCGCCGCGTCCCTGGCGGTTGCTGGTGCTCTGGGCGGCCAGCTGCCCCGGCTCGGGGATGTAGAACTCGCGGTCGAGGATGGAATAGCGCGCCGAGTACTCGTTGATGCTCGCCATGCGGTGACGGATCCATTGCCGCGCCACGAAGATCGGCAGCTTCACGTGGTACTTAATCTCGCACATCTCGAACGGGGTCGAATGGCGGTGGCGCATCAGGTAGCGGATCAGCCCCGCATCCTCCGACACCTTGCGGGTGCCGCGGCCATAGGACACCCGGGCCGCCTGCACCACCGCGTTGTCGTCGCCCATATAGTCCACCACCCGGACGAAGCCGTGATCCAGCACCGGCAGCGGCTGGTGCAGCAGCGCTTCCAGCGCCGGCACCGTGGGCCGCAGGGTGGAGGCGGTGGCCGCGCGGGCCTCGGAAACGTCGGCGAGCTGGTCGGTGCTGAGCGGCATGCCTCCCCCTTAGCATTCCGGCCGTTCCTCCGCATCCCATCCGCGCGTTCCGACCGGCGCGACCGGCCGGGACGGAGGACACGAAACGGGAAGCGGGGCGAGCGCCCCAGGACGGGCGCCACGGAATCCGTCGCCCGGCATCCTGAAACGACGGCGGCAGGCAGCCTTCCCCACGCTCCGGCGGCGATGCGACGGGTCGTCCCGGCCTCTGGACGCGGCCGGGGGCGGCACCTATATCTGGCGGTGCAAGGGGGCAACCCCGGCTATGGCGATAAACGGTGCGTGGAATAATCGTTGTGGACCCGGGGGCAGTACCCGGCGTCTCCACCAGGCCTCCCAAGGGGCATGCGGGGACGAAACAGGCTCGACACGCGTGGTAAAGACCCACCTTTTGCCCGGCATGATACCGCCGTTATCGGGTCGACACACAAGTGCCAATGACAATCATGAGGCGCTCGCTGTCGCTGCATAAGCGATAAGCGCGGTTCGGGGGGCACCGGGCAACAGAAGCCCCCCACTTCATGCCGGCGCGCGTCACGATCCAGAATCTCGCGGCCAGGGTGGACGAGGTCGCTTGCGCCGGCGGACGGTTTGCCGCATCCCTGCGGCGAACCAGACCGCCGCGACACGGCGCGACCGCCGCGGACCGGGCGGCCCGGCTGCCCTGCCCGGCATCCGGCACGGCCCCGCGGGGCGGAACGACGCAGGAGAGATGGAGCCATGGCCGACGACGATCTCCGAGGCCAGAACGGCGGACCGGCGAGCGGCCAGGGCACGGAAGGCCGGGACGGCGGCGACGGGGACGAGCCGGTCAGCCTCCTGCCCTATGAGAGCTGGATCGAGCAGGCCTACCGCACGGTGATGATCCGCGCCCTGAAGCAGGTGGCCGCGGAAGGGCTGCCCGGCGCGCACCATTTCTATGTGACCTTCCGCACCACCCACCCGGGGGTCGCGATTCCGAAGCGGCTGAGTGCGCAATACCCGCAGGAGATGACCATCGTCCTGCAGCACCAGTTCTGGGACCTCACGGTGGACGAGGATGCCGGACTGTTCAGCGTCGGGCTGTCGTTCGGCGGCGTTCCGTCCACCCTGGTAATCCCGCTCGGCGCCGTGGTGGGCTTCGCCGATCCGCAGGTGCGCCTGGCGCTGCGCTTCTCGGCCGAGGCGGTCGAGGAAATCCCTGAGGAACCGGAGGATGCCGCTGAAGCGTCCCCGGCGGCCGCCGAGGCCGACGCGTCGCTCCCCGAAGGTCCGGCGCCCGACCCGACCCCGCAGGTCGTCAGCCTGGATGCCTTCCGCAAGCGCGGCGGCAACTGAGAAGGGCGGGACGGCGGTGATGGCGAGCCGGCAGCTTCTTCGCCCGGGCGTCGCCGCCATCGTCCCTCCGCCATCGCCGTTGTCGGGCTTCCTTAAAGCGGTCCCGTCTGTGCCTGCCCCGGCTGCGAGCCCTCGTGCCACGCTCCGCGACGCCGGAATCCCTCTTGCCCGGCGGGAGGTCGCCGCCACCCCGGTCGCGAACCATCGGGTCGCCGCCATCCCGGCCACCCTGGCACCGCACGTCGTCCGCCCCATCTTTTCCGTGTCGTCCCACCGCCCGGCCGGCGGAAGGAAACCGTTGCTGTTTCGGATCGCTGAACGATGAACGCCATCCCGCCGCGCCCCGCCGCCAAGGAATTCGCCTACACGCCCATGTTCCCGCTGGGCGAGGACCGCACGCCATGGCGCCAGCTGGAGATCGCCGGCGTGTCCAGCGCGCAGTGCGACGGGCGGACGGTGCTCCGGGTGTCGCCGCAGGCCCTGTCCGATCTCGCGGCGGCGGCGTTTCGCGACGTGGCCCACCTGCTGCGTCCCGGCCATCTCGCCCAGCTCCGCCGCATCCTCGACGATCCGGAAGCCTCGTCCAACGACCGCTTCGTGGCGCTCGACCTGCTCAAGAACGCGTCCATCGCCGCAGGCGGCGTGCTGCCCATGTGCCAGGACACAGGCACCGCCATCGTGTTCGGCAAGAAGGGCCAGCGGGTCTGGGTGGAGGGCAACGAGGAGGAAGCGCTCTCGCACGGCGTCCATCGCACCTACACCGAGACCAACCTGCGCTATTCGCAGATGGCGCCGCTGACCACCTTCGATGAGGTCAACACCGGCAACAACCTGCCGGTGCAGTTCGACATCGCGGCCGCCCCCGGCGAGCACCATGCCGACGAGCTGCACCTGATGTTCATTGCCAAGGGCGGCGGCTCGGCCAACAAGACCTTCCTGTTCCAGGAGACGCGCGCCCTGCTGGCTAGCCGCGAGAAGCTGCTGGACTGGCTCGGCACCAAGATCCGCACGCTCGGCACCTCCGCCTGCCCGCCCTACCATCTGGCGATCGCCATCGGCGGCACGTCGGCCGAGCTGGCACTCAAGACGGTGAAGCTCGCCTCCACCCGCTACCTCGACGGGCTGCCCACCGCCGGCAGTCCGCTCGGCCACGCCTTCCGCGACGTGGAGCTGGAAGCCGAGGTGCACAAGCTGACCCAGTCGCTCGGCATCGGCGCGCAGTTCGGCGGCAAGTATTTCTGCCACGACGTGCGGGTGGTGCGGCTGCCGCGGCACGGTGCCTCCCTGCCGGTGGCGATCGGGGTGAGCTGCTCGGCCGACCGGCAGATCAAGGCCAAGATCACCCCGGACGGCGTGTTCCTGGAACAGCTGGAACACGATCCGGCGCGCTTCCTGCCCGAGGCCACCGACGCCATCCTGGGCGGCGACGTGGTGCAGGTGGACCTGAACCGGCCGATGGACGAGATCAGGGCTCAGCTCTCGCGCTATCCGGTCAAGACCCGGCTGTCGCTCACCGGCACGGTGGTGGTGGCACGCGACATCGCCCACGCCAAGTTCAAGGAGCGGCTCGATCGCGGCGACGGCGTGCCGGACTATCTGCGGAACCACCCGGTCTATTATGCCGGGCCGGCCAAGACCCCGGACGGCATGCCCACCGGTTCGTTCGGCCCCACCACCGCCGGTCGCATGGACAGCTATGTGGAGCTGCTGCAGAGCCATGGCGGGTCGTTCGTGATGCTGGCCAAGGGCAACCGGTCGCGCGCGGTGCGGGACGCCTGCCGGAAATATGGCGGCTTCTATCTGGGCTCCGTCGGCGGCCCGGCCGCGCGCCTGGCACAGGACTGCATCCGCAAGGTGGAAACCCTGGAATATCCCGAGCTGGGCATGGAAGCGGTGTGGCGCATCGAGGTGGAGAACTTCCCCGCCTTCATCGTGATGGACGACAAGGGCAACGATTTCTACGACGGCCTCGCCTGATGTCCTTCCGCCGCCGGAAGCGACATCCGGCCGGCGGTTGATCTAGACTTTCCGCTCCCGATCGGACGCCTTTGCCATGCGCTTCACCGTCGACCGCCTCGATCATCTGGTGATCACCTGCCGCGACGTGGAGATCACCGCGTCCTGGTACCAGCGCGTGCTCGGCATGGAGCGCGAGGAATACGGCCGCAACCGCCGCAACGCGCTCAAGTTCGGCGGGCAGAAGGTCAATCTCCGCCCCTACGGCGCCGAGGGCTGGACCACCTGCGAGGACGCCATGCCCGGCACGCAGGATCTGTGCTTCGTCACCGCGCTGCGCTCCGAGCACATCGTCGAGCATCTCTCGGAATGCGGCGTCACCATCACCGAAGGCCCGGTGCACCGGCTCGGCGCGTTCGGTCCCATCACGTCGGTGTACTGCCACGACCCGGATGGGAATCTGATCGAGGTGGCGTCGTATCAGGGCTGAGTCTTGGTGGCGCACCTGGACCGGAAACGGATCCAGCCGACCGCGGCATCCGACGGGGGGAGCGGCTGCGCCGGGTGCTTGATGCCGATCCGGAAACGCCGCTGAGCAGCATCCAGGGCGCAGCACTCCTTCCGCTGCGAAACGGTCCGGACATGCTGACGGTGGCGCGCGGCACCTAGCAACTCGCCCGGTTCCAGACCGAACAGGCGGAAGACGCCGTTTCCGCCAGTCCCTGACCGTGGAACCTGCGGACGGCAGGCCCGTGCTTCCGGCGGCAGAAGCAGCGGTCCCGCTACATCCGGAAGCACCGGCGTGCCGGGTGGGCAGGCCAATTCTTCCTTTCCCCCCTTGGTGGGGGCGGCGACCGCTTCGACGGGATCGCGAACGACCCGCGGTCTCGTCACGGCCGGAGCGGCACCCGGATCGGCGGCGTTCTCCGGCACCGGCGAGATGACGGCGGGGTGGGAGGCGGCATCGACCAGCGCCGGGCCACGGGCGCCCCGCCCGGCGATATGGCCGACGATAACGGCCGTGGCCGGGGACTCGCCCGATGGAGCGGGAGGCGATACGCGCGGTGACACGGACGGCGCGAACGAGGAGCTCGGCGGTGCCTGAGGCTGCGCGATCTCCGACATCAGGAACGCGTCTTCCTCGTCGGCCGCGGCCACGATGGACCACGCGCCCAGCGGGCGACCACGCGATGGACAGGCGCGTCGCCCCTGCGAACGAATTCGCGACGCAGATATGACGGCCACCTTCCAAACGCCGCGACACGTGTTTCCGGAACGCGGGCCGCCGGGGGGTTTCCACGCCGGCGCACGGGGACATGCGCCCATCGAGGGTGGTCCGGGCGCCGCGATCCGGCCTTCGCCATCGAGGCGCGCTAGACGCGGTGCCACAGCGCAGGAACCGCCCCGCCGGTGCCGCCGACCGGATCGCTGACTGGAAACGGCAGGGTCGCCATGCGTGCCCGGGCCGCCGCGTCGGGAGCATTCCGGCAGATGTCCCAGTGCTGGCCGGCCGGATAGGCGCCCACCACCAGGATATCGGCGTCGGGCGTCATGTTGCGGTGTCCGGTGCCGGTGGGCAGCACCAGCACGTCGCCGGCGGAAAACCGCACCGGTCGGCCGTTCTCCCCGCCCAGCATCACCCGCGTGCCGCCGCGGGCGCAGCCCAGCACCTCGTGCGCGGTGGAATGGTAATGGTGGAAGTCGTAGATGCCCGCATGCCATTGCGACGGCCATCCGTTGCGGGCGAACAGGACGTCGAACCGGTCGGCAAGATCGTCGCCAGGCACGAAGGCCTGGCGATACCACAGCACGGGCAGCCGCTCGTTGTTCGGCATGGCGCCGCTCGGATGCAGCATGAAGGCATCCGGCGATGAAGCGGCCGCCCGTGCGCCTTCGGCTGCCAGCGCGGCGCCCACCCCCGCGGCCAGCGTCAGGAATCCGCGACGTTCGACGTTGCGCATGGAACCGCTCCTTCCGGTCATTCGCAGCGACGACCGTCACGGCCGCCAACGCGGGCCGGCGGGAAACGCTGCGCCGGGGATGCCCCCCGACACGGCGGGTACCGATCAGCGACAGGCGATATTCAGAATGGCGCCCAGGCCGGAAGCCGACGGGTCGCGCCGGGTTTCCGCATCCGGGCAGCCGCGACCCCTGCGAACGACGAGGCGGAATAGTCCGGACGGCCGGAAACGATCCCCTGCCCGGCCACGATGGATGCGCGTTCCGGAATGGGCGGAGCCGGCCGTCAGGTCTCGCGGTCGCTGCCGTCGATCTCGCTCAACTCGGCCATCGCGGCCTTGGCGCTGCTGGCAGGCACGTCCGGGCTGGTGGCGATACCCGCACCGTCTTCGCCCGCGCGCAACCGGGCGGTGACGATGAAGGCGGTGATCACGGCGAACGTGCCGAACACCACCCCACCGGCCGCCTGCCCCACCAGCACGCCTGCCGGGCCCCAGCGCATGCCAAGCGTCACGAACGGAATGGTGCCGAGCGTCGCCCGGCCCCAGTTGAACAGGGTCGAGAGGAGTGGATGGCCGAGATTGTTGAATGCGGCATTGGCGACGAACAGCGCCCCCACCCACAGGAAGCTCGCCACCGTGGCCGAGCAGAACAGCCGCAGGAGGCTGGCGGTGGCGCCGTGAGCCGAGAACAACAGCACCAGCCCGTTTTGTGCCACGGCGAGCACCGCCCACATCACGAGCACACAGCCCAGCACCAGCAGCAGGGATGCGCGAAGGGTGTCGCGCACCCGGCCGAGCAACCCGGCACCGAGATTCTGCGACATGATCGGCCCAACGGAGCCGGTGAGCGCGAAGATGAAGGCGAAGGCCACGGGCACGATGCGGTCGATGGTGGCGAGCCCGGCCACGGCGGGCAGCCCGAAATGGGCCATGGCGTGGGTGGTGTAGGCGCCGCCCACCGGGGTCGCGAGATTGGTGAGGATGGCCGGCATGGCGATGGTGCCGATACGCCGGGCGTCGGGCAGCAGGCAGCGCGGCTCCGGCCTTTGCAGCAGATCGTGGCGGCGCACGCTGAGGAAACCGAGCAATGCCACCGCGCCTCGCGAGATCACCGTGCTGATCGCGGCCCCCTGGAGACCGAGATGCAGGCCCAGGATCAGCGCGGGATCGAGCAGGGCGGTGATCAGCGCGCCCCACAGCGTCACCGTCATGGAGCGTCTGGCATCGCCCACGGCGCGGAGCAGCGCGGAGAAGGCCATCCCGAGGCCGATCAGGGGCAGGAACGGCGACACCACCGACACGAAGGCGGCGGCGGCTTCCGCCGAACCGTCGGTCGCACCGAGCCCGTGCAAGATCGGCCGGCGGAGCGCCACCGCCGCCAGCCCGATCGCCAGCATCACGATGGCCATGCCCACGAGGGCGGAGGATGCCACCCGCCGTGCCTCGTCGCGGCGATCGGCGCCGATCAACCGCGACACGCAGGCTCCAAGGCCGATCGACATGCCGATGGACACGGAAAGCTGCAGCATGCCCACCGCGCCGGTGAACCCGATCGCGGCGGTCAGCGCCCGATCGCCCAGCAGCGAGATATAGAGCAGGTTGAGCAGGTCCACCGCGAACACGGCGAGCAGCCCGATCGCACCGGTGCCCGCCATCACCGCGGTGTGACGCATCACCGATCCGGTGCAGAACCTGGCTCCGCGGGGCGGGACGACCGGCGAGGGCACGCGGGCGCACGCACCGGCTTCCACGGCGGTCAAGGGCGATGCTGCCGGACCCTCGGCGCCCGATGTTGGCCGGTGGTCGGGAGCGCGGGCCGGAAACGGCGAAGCGGGATCCGGGCGGTCGGAAAAGGAAGGCACGGCCCCATGTGGCACGGGAGCGAGGCGGAAACAAAGCGCCGATGGGGCCCGCACCGTCAGGGCAATGCCTCTTCGCGTTCCAAGGGAAGTTCGGCGGCGCGGAGCGACATGGGTTGATCGGGAAGCAACTGCAGTTGCTGGATCGTCTGCTCGCGTTGGGAGCCGAAGAGCGGCTGGAAATGCCGGATCTCCGTCTCGGGCATCGGCCGGCCCAGCAGGAAGCCCTGGAGTTCATGGCATCCCTGGGCGCGAAGCATCTCGAACTGGGCCAGGGTTTCCACCCCTTCGGCCGTCACCTCCAGGTTGAGGTTCTTGCTCATGGAGATGATGGCGTTGACGATCGCCCGCGCGCTGCTGTCGCTTTCGAGACGTTGCACGAAGGTCCGGTCGACCTTGAGCTTGTCGAACGGGAAGCGGTGCAAATAGGACAGGCTGGAATACCCGGTCCCGAAATCGTCCAGTACCAGCCTCACCCCGAGCTGGCGTAGGGCCACCAACTGTTCGAGGGCTTCCTCGGCGTTGTGGATCAGCATGCCTTCGGTGAGCTCGAGCTCCAGGCGGGACGACGGCAGGCCGGTCTCGTTCAGGATGGCCTGGACCAGGGCGGGCATCGTGCCCCGCAGGATCTGGATCGGGGACAGGTTGACCGCGACGCGGTAGCCTTCCTGCCAACCGATCGCCGTCCGACAAGCGGTTCGCAGCACCCACTCGCCCAGCGCCAGGATCAGCCCGCTTTCCTCCGCCATCGGGATGAATTCGGTGGGCGGGATGGGGCCGAGGGTGGGATGGGTCCAGCGCAGCAGCGCCTCGAACGTCACGAGTGTCTGGCTGCTGTCGAACAAGGGCTGAAAATGCAACGTCAGCTCGTTTTCCTGCATGGCATGCCGGAGATCGCGCTCGAGCGAGCGTCGCTTGCGCAGCGCCATGTCCATGCCCGGCTCGAAAAAGCAGTGCACTCCCCGGCCCAGCTCCTTCGCATGATACAAAGCGATGTCCGCCTGTTTGAGCAGGGCTGTAGCGGTGTCCCCGTTCTGCGGATAAAGGGTGATGCCGATGCTGGTGCCGATCGTCACCTCCTGCCCGTCGACGGCGAAGGGCCGCGATATCTCGTCGATCACCCGCCGCGCCACGACATCGGCCTGTTCGGGACCCGCGCCCTCGCTCTGCAGGATCACGAACTCGTCGCCGCCGAGACGGGCCAGGAAATCTCGTTCCCGCAAAGTATTTTTGAGCCGTTCGGCCATGGACCGCAGCAATTCGTCGCCCCCGTGATGACCGAGCGTGTCGTTCACCGCCTTGAAGCCGTCCAGGTCCAGGCAGAACACCGCGACCGGACTCCGGATCTGTTCGGCGGATGACAGCGCCTCGTCGAGCCGCTGCATCAGGTTCGCTCGGTTAGGCAGCCCGGTCAGAGTGTCGTGGTGGGCGAGATACCGGATGCGCTGCTCGGATTCCCGTCGCTCACGCAGATCCCGCAGGGCAGTGACGATCGCCGGCGAGCCGGCATGGATGATCGGCCTGGACAGGATCTCGACCGGGATTTTGCTGCCGATCCAGGGCTGGATCTCGGTTTCCCGCAGGTGGATCGCCTGCGCAGGCAACCACAGTGCCGCATCTCCGCCGGCCGGCAGCAGCGCTTCCACCGGATAACGGCGCAATGCCTCGTGTTCCAACCCGACGAGGGTGGCGAACGCCACGTTGCTGTCGATGATGCGTCCGTCCCGATGGATCACCAGCCCCTCCATCGCGCTGTCGGCAAGCTGCCGCACCCGCTCGGCTTCCAGCCGGTCGCGCGCGGCGACGCGGTTGTCCACCAGGAACCCGAACAACCCGAGGCAGAGCGTCATCAGCGACTGGGCGAGCATCACCACGGGCACCGGCGACGAGGCGAGGCTGTCAGGCTGCACCGCGGCGGTCATCCAGCCCTGGAACGGCAGGATGGAGCCCAGGGAGCCGATCGCCAGGATGATGGCCGACGAGGCTATCAGCAGCGTGCAGACCACGCGCCGGTAGGGCCGGTCGCACGACGCGACCTCGTGCAGCGCGAACGCCCAGCACGCACTCGCGAGGGCGGTCGTCACCAGCACCGCGGGGAGATCGTAGGCGAGCGAGAACGGCCGCACGATACCGGCCATCGCGCCGAAGATCAGGCAGGAAGCCCCGGAGGCCAACAGCGACCCCGCCAGCATCGTATTGCGCGCTGAACGCCGCCCATGGCCCAGGATCATGCCGGCCGCCACCGACGTGCCCAGCATCAAGGCCGAACCCGTCAGTACGGAACCCGGCGGCACGGTGAAGGCCAGCCTTGGATACGCCCCCGCAAACGTCGACCGGAACGTTCCCCAGGTCATGGCCAACAGTGCTACGGCGACGCCCGCGATCCGGCGGGAGGTGAAGGATGACCGGGAGAAAGGGTCGGACGGCAGCAGCCTCGTCAGCAACACGCCACCGCAGACGGCGATGAGCGCCGTCAACAGCGCCGTCGGAAGCTGCGCCAGGCGTATCGTTTCGGCGAGAAGATGTTTCATGAAACGACCCCTCTGCTGCCGTTGCCCATCGCACGATCGCCTGTGAGCCTGCGGTCCACGGGCACACGGGATCGCAGCCGCTCACGATGCCGCATCCACGTCTGCCCGCATCGTGCGGCGGCGCGGAACGCGTTCACGGTCCGCATGATGCCGGGATCGGAACGAAAACGCACGAAAAGGTGATCCGTATTGTTAGCCGATAATCCGAGGATCGCGCGCCGAGGAGCTTGGTCATCCCCTGCAGGCGCGGGCCTCCGTTGTCCGTGCCGGAGCCCGATTGCCACGGCCCCAGAAGTGCATCGAGACGGGCCGTCTCCCACGGACGCGACGAGATCGGCTCGCAGGATTGGATGACGCATCGCGGCTCCGGCTGAACGATGATCCGTTTGCGTGGACGCCGAACGACACGGAACGCCCCCACCCGGAGCCGCCGGACAGACAGGACGACGTCTGGCCCTTCGCCGGCGGTCGTCCCTCGGGCCTTGGTCGGACTGGCCGGTCCCCAAGGTCCGACCCAGGGTCCGACCCAAGGTCCGACATCGTGCCCGGGGCGGTGATGACGTCCCGCTCACAGCTCCTGCACCATCATGCGAAAGGCGGTGGCGAAGCGGACGCCCGCCGCCGCTGCGTTCGCTTCGTTGACGAGGATCCTCACCGTCGGGACGGTGCGTAGGGCGACCATGCAGCTCCCGTGCTCCACCTGTGCGCGATCGAGGGTGAGGCAGGGCACGTGCAGCCGCTCGAGCGCCGTGCGCAGGGGCGCGGTCCTCACGCCCGTGGCCGCCACCACCCCGGCGATCCTGGTCGTGGTGCCGAGCTCGTCGTCGGAGACCAGGACGGCGTGGTGATCGCCGTCCCCGACGGCATGCGCCGTGTTGAACAGCCCGGCGATGATCTTCGCCTCGTTCACCGAGGCGGCGTCCGCCGGATTGAAGGTCACCGCGATCGGACTGCCGGACGCGGGAGGCTTGTCCTGGAACGCCAGGATCCTCGTCACGATCCTGATGGTCTGGGGCGTGGGTACGCCCTGGCTTTCCGTCGCCGCGGCGGCCAGGATCGGCATGCCTGCGGCCGGAAGAACCAGCAGCACGAGCCGGACCCCGCAGGCGTAGAAGGCGGTCGAGTTCGGCATTTGTTCCGGAACCTGTGGCAGGTCGATGCTGCAGCAGGATGGTTACGGAACCCTTATCGGGCCGACCGCCACGCCGATGTGATCGTCAGGACCCGGCGCCGTCGAAAGCGACCTGCGGCGGCGCGGCCCTCAGGAAGCCCTTGTTTCGACGGAACGGCCGCGTCTAGGCTGACGGCGATGCGCATCCTCCTTGCCCGCTGGTCGCTGATTACCGTCCCCGGCGGGATGAGGGAGCTGACGCGTCGATAGGGTTTAACCCACCTCCGAGCGCCTTTCCCGAACCCCCGCCGCTCAGGCCGGGGGTTTTTTACGACCACCTGGCCGACGGCGTTCTTCCCAGGAGCCGATCCCGTGCCAGGACCCGTGTCCGATCCCGCGTTTTCCCTGCTGCCGCTGCTGGCGTTCGCATTCAGCTCCTCCGTCACGCCCGGTCCCAACAACATCATGATGTTGTCCGCCGCGGCGTCGCACGGGCTGCGGCGGTCGCTGCCGCAGCTGGCGGGAGTGGCGATCGGTTTCGGCCTCATGGTGGCGCTCGTGGCCTGCGGGCTCGGCCTGCCGCTCGCCCATGACCGCTCGCTGCAGCGGGTGCTGCAGTGGGTGGGGGCGGTCTGGATGGCCTGGCTCGCCTGGAAGATCGCGAGCGCCCCGGTGCGCGGCCCCGCGCGCACGGCACCTCTGCTCAGCTTCCGCGGTGCCTGCGCGTTCCAGTGGGTGAACCCCAAAGGCTGGTTCATGGCCATCGCGGCGACGGCGACCTTTCTGCCTCCGGGCGGCGACGCCCTCCTGTTCGGGCCGCTGCTGGGGCTGGTGTTCACCCTGGTGAGCCTCCCTTGCGTCGGGGCCTGGGCCCTGCTCGGCGCGGCCGGAGCCCGGCTGCTGGATCACCCGGTGCGGCTGCGGGTGTTCAACGTCGCGATGGCGGCGCTGCTGCTGTTGACGGTAGTGGTCATGCTGTTCGAATAGGCGCGGCCGGCCGGGGCGGCAGCAGCGTGCCGACCGGCCGCCGGAGCCAGACCAGCCGGAAATAGGCGGCCTGGAACCCGAGGATGCTCAGGAAGCAGGCCGGAAAGCCGAGCCAAATTCCTTCCAGCCCTTCGACCCTGTGGCCGGCCCAGGCCACGGGCACTTCCACCAGCAGGATGCTGCCCACGCTGATCAGCGTGGGCCACAACACCGTTCCGCTGGACCGCATCTGGGCGGCGAGCACCAGCCCGCCTCCCTGCGCCACCACCGCGAACAGCACGATGCGCAGCACCCGGACCGTCAGCTCCACCACCGGCGGACTGGTGATGAAGAGCTGCACCAGCGGGCGGGAGAGCGCATAGCCCAGCAGCACCAGGCCGCCGGTGAAGGCCAGGTTGAACATCATCGCGGTGTGCCGGATGGGCGCCAGCCGGTCCGTCCGTCCGGCGCCGATCGCCTGGGCGCTGAGGATCGACGCGGTGATCGCGATGGAGATCGCGGGATACTGCACATAGGCCAGCACCTGGTTCACCGCGCCGTAGGCCGCGATCGCGGGGGCGCCGTGCCGCTCCACCATGCCGAGCAGCGCCATCTCCGCCAGCGCGGTGATCCCCGTCTGCAGCGCCGCCGGGAATCCCAGCCGGAACAACAGCAGCAGCAGCCGAGGATCGGGCCGCAGGGCGGCCAGGAAGGCGCGGTCGATGCGCAGCGCGTGGTCCTGTCGTCCCAGGCGCCGCACCAGCCACGCCACCGTGCCGACCCAGGACAGCGCCGCGGCCCAGGCGGCGCCCGCGACGCCCAGCGCCGGCACGCCGACGCCCCCGAGCCTGATGCCCCGGATCAGGAACGGCGTCAGCAGCAGGCTCACCAGCACGGACACGGCGAGCGCCAGCAGCGGCGTCACCGTGTCGCCCACCCCGCGGATCAGGAAGGTCAGCAGGATGAACACGAACAGGAACGGCATGAAGCCCAGCATCACCGCCGCGTAGGCGGAAGCGGCCGGCAGCACGTCCGGGGGCACGCCGAACAGGTGCAGCAGGGGGCCGATGACGGGCGTGAACAGCACGGCGATCGCGAGGCCGAACAACAAGGTCATGCCCATCGCGGCACCCGCCACCTCGCGCACCCGCACGCGGTCGCCGGCCCCCCAGGCCTGACCGATCAGCACCGCGCCGCCGGAGCCCAGCCCGACCACGAGCGAGATCAGCAGAAACAGCACGGGAAAGAACAACCCCGCCGCCGCCAGCGCGTGCGCGCCGAGCATCCGGCCGACGAAGATGTTGTTGATGGTGCCGGACAGCCCCTGGAGGATGTTGCTTCCCATCATCGGCAGCACGAAGAACAGGAAGCGCCTGGCCAGCGGAAGATCGAGCGTCACGGACGAGAGCACAGCATGAGCCGGGCGGCCGTGCCAGAGAATGTGTGGCACGGAATGTGTGCCACGGCGTGTTCGCCACGGCGTCCGGGTTCGGGCGCACCTGTCCGGACAGCCGTGCAAGGGAGGCCGTGTGCGGGCAGCGTCCGCGACGCTCCTGGGCGCAGGCGGCTGGGCGCGGGTGGCGCGGCGCGGGCGGTCGCGCGCCCGGCTGCAATCCATGATCCGGCCCGCACGGCTCAGGGCCGGCGCAGCATCGGAGACAGCACCTCTTCCAGGAAGTCGATGAACACCCGTACCCGGGCCGGCAGCTGCCGCCGGCTCGGGTAGAGGATGGACAACGGCGTGGGCGGCGGCGGGTGGTCGGGCAGCACCTCCACCAGCGCGCCGGAGGCGAGATCGGCCTGGAACCGGAAGCGGGGCGCCTGTACCAGCCCGAAGCCGAGCCGCGCCGCCTCCGCGCTGGTGTCCGCGCCCTCCACCAGCACCGCCGCCGGCAGCCGCGTGAAGATCGTGCGGCCGTCCTGCACGAACTCCAGCGGCAGCGGCTGGCCGCTGCGCGACGACACGAACGCCACCATGCGGTGGCCGTCCAGCGCCTCCGGGGAGGACGGGATGCCGTGCCGGTCGAGATAGGCGGGGCTGGCGCAGGTCATCTCCTCGACCAAGCCCAGCGGACGCACCACCATGTCGCTGTCGGGAAGCTCGCCGGCGCGCACCACGCAGTCGATGCCCTCGCGCAGCAGGTCGACGAACCGCTCCCCCTCGGCCAGCCGCACGCTCAGCCCGGGAAACCGCTCAAGCAGGGCTGGCAGCGCCGGCAACACGAAGGTGCGCGCCAGAGTGCCTGCGAGGCTGGCGCGCACCAGGCCGCCCAACTCCCCGCCGGCGCCGCGATCGGCATCCTCCAGTTCGCGCAGGATGCGGACGCATTGCTGGTAGTAGGCGTCGCCCTCCGGCGTGGGCGATACGTGCCGGGTGCTGCGCTGGAGCAGGCGGGTGTCCAGCCGGGCTTCCAGCGCCTTGATCGCGGCGGTGGCCACCGGACGCGAAACCCCGAGATCGGCGGCGGCGGCGCGGAAGCTGCGGCGCTCCACGATCCGGATGAAGAGTTCGATCGTGCCGAGGCGGTCCATCCCCCCATTGTTCCGTCAGACGGAACGATGTTGTCCAGATCGGGCGGCTGTTGCGGAACCACCGGAGACATCAGCTTCCGGGCTCGTCATCTGCCGAAGGTTTTTCCCGATGCCCACACCTGCACCCATCGCCCTCGTCACCGGCGGCAGCCGCGGCCTCGGCCGCTCCACCGTGCTGGCGCTCGCCGCCCGCGGGGTCGACGTCGTGTTCACGTTCAACAACAACGAGGCGGCGGCCGCCGAGGTGGTCGCCGCGGCGGAAGCCTCCGGCACGCGCGCCGCGGCGCTCCGGCTCGACACCGGCGACACCAGCCGCTTCGAGGAGTTCGTGACCAGCTTCGGCGAGGTGCTGCGTGGCTGGGGGGCGGAACGGTTCCGCTTCCTGGTCAACAACGCCGGCACGTCGCATCACGCGCCGATCGGCGAGATCACCGAAGAGGATTTCGATTCGCTGTATCGCGTCCACCTGAAGGGGGTGTTCTTTCTCACCCAGCGCCTGCTGCCGCTGATGGAAGATGGCGGCCGCATCGTGAACATCTCCTCCGGCCTGGCACGCTTCGCTTACCCGGGCTCCACGGCCTACGCGGCGATGAAGGGAGCGGTGGAGGTGATGACCCGCTACCTCGCGCGCGAGCTGGGCGAACGCCGCATCACCGCCAACGTGGTGGCGCCCGGTGCCGTGCAAACCGATTTCAGCGGTGGCATCGTGCGCGACAATCCGGAGGTGAACCGCCGCGTCGCGGCCATGACCGCGCTCGGCCGGCCGGGCCTGCCCGACGATATCGGGCCGATGATCGCGGCGCTGCTGGGCGAAGAGAACCGCTGGATCAACGCGCAGCGCATCGAGGTGTCCGGCGGCATGATGATCTGAGCCGGCGCTTCCCGGCCGCGGGGATCGCCCGCGGCCGGAGCGGCCCGGGATTATCAGGTCCCGGCATCGAACGACGCGCTCGCCTTCCGGATCGTCGCGTGATGGCGGTCGGCGCCGCGCACCGGGGCTTCCAGCGGTTCGGGGATCGTCGCGCCGGGAGGGTGAGGCGAAACTCGATGCCGGGCGGTCTGGCGGGAAGCATCGGGCGTGACGTTCGAGACCGCCGCGTTCCGGATCGCGCGGGGTCTTGGCCGGCATCCGCTTGGAGATGTCCGGCACCGCCCGTCCGAGCGCGCTGAAGCGCGCCGGCAAGGGTCATCGGGACCGGCCCGGACCATTCGTCGCCGATACCCTTCAGCCCCGCACGCACCGGGCAGCCCGGATCGGGCCGCCAGCTCCCCGATCGCTGCCCGACGGGCACCGTGGCACCTTTCCCGGGGGTGGCCACGGTTGCCGCGACCTCCCTTTCTTGCATCGACCTGCTTTCTTCCACCACCGGGCGGTCTCTTGCATCTCCGTCGGATGTGTCACGCACCCGCGGGAGCCTGTCATGCCGTCGCCGTCCTGCCGGGTCGCCACCGCGGCCGCTGGCGAGCTCGGCCACCGCGTCCCCGACGCGCTTCTGGAACTCGTGGAGGCCGGCGCCATCGTCGGGGGCGGGCGGTCGACGCGGCGGTCACGGGGGTAGCGGTTCCCGCCGCGAGCCACCCGCCGAACCGGAGCTTCATGCGGCGCCCGGGCATGGCAGGGCTGGCACGAGCCTGCGCCGCTGGCTTCCCGGGCCGCGAGCTTCTAAAGCCTGCCGGGACATGACGCTGCTGGCCTCGGATTTCGATTTCGTCCTGCCTCCCGAGCGGATCGCGCACGAACCGGCGCGGCCGCGCGAATCGGCGCGCCTGCTCGATCTTTCGCAGCCGGGCCAGATCCACGATCGCCGGGTGGACGCGCTGCCCGGGCTGCTGCGGGCGGGCGACCTGCTGGTGGTCAACGACACCCGGGTGATCCCGGCGCAGCTCGAGGCGTGCCGGGGCGAGGCGCGCATCGGCATCACCCTGGACCGGCCGCTGCCGGACGGCGCCTGGCACGTGCTGGCGCGCAACGCCCGGCGGCTGCGCGAGGGCGACGTGCTGCGCTTCGACGGCACGGACGTTTCCGCCATCGTGGCCGCGCGCGAGGAAGGCGGCGGCGCGGTGCTGCGCTTCTCGGCCGAGGGAAGCGCGTTCGACCGCTTCCTGCGCCGCGCCGGCCGGCTCGCGCTGCCGCCCTATATCGAGCGGCCCGCCGGCCCCACCGAGCGCGACCGGCAGGACTACCAGACCATGTTCGCGCAGGCGGACGGCGCGGTGGCCGCGCCCACGGCGGGACTGCATTTCACCCCGGCCCTGCTGGAAGAAGCGCGGGCACGGGGCATCGGGCATCTCACGGTCACGCTGCACGTGGGGGCCGGCACCTTCCTGCCGATGCGCACCGACACGGTGGGCGGCCACCGGATGCATCCCGAGCGCGGCCTCCTGTCGTCGGCGGCGGCGGACGCGATCAACCGCACCCGTGCGGGAGGAGGCCGGATCGTCGCGGTGGGCACCACCTCGCTGCGGCTGCTCGAAACCGCGGCCGGCGAGGACGGCATCGTCCGGCCGTTCGACGGCGAGACCAGCCTGTTCATCCTGCCGGGCCACCGCTTCCGCGCGGCCGACCTGCTGCTCACCAACTTCCATCTGCCGCGCTCGACGCTGTTCATGCTGGTGTGCGCCTTCGCCGGCACCGAGCGCATGAAACGGGCCTACGCGCACGCGGTGGAGACGGGCTACCGGTTCTATTCCTTCGGCGACGCCTGCCTGCTCGGCCGCGACGGAGCGGCGGCATGACCGCGTTCGGCTGGACCGAGACGGGCCGGGACGGGCGGGCTCGCGCCGGCGTGCTGCACACGGCGCACGGCCCGGTGGACACTCCCACCTTCATGCCGGTCGGCACCGCCGGCACGGTGAAGGCGATGACCGCGGATGCGGTGCGCTCCACCGGGGCGGGCATCGTGCTGGGCAACACCTACCACCTGATGCTCCGGCCCGGCGCGGAACGGGTGGAAGCGCTGGGCGGCCTGCACCGCTTCATGGACTGGCCGGGGCCGATCCTGACGGATTCCGGCGGCTTCCAGGTGATGTCGCTGGGCGCGCTGCGGAAGCTGGACGCGGACGGGGTCACCTTCCGCTCGCACGTGGACGGCACGAAGCACCGGCTCACTCCCGAACGCTCCACGCAGATCCAGCACGCGCTGGATGCCACGATCACCATGTGCTTCGACGAATGCCCGGCCCTGCCGGCGGACGCCGAAACCATCGCGCGGTCCATGCGGCTGAGCATGCGCTGGGCCGCCCGGTCGCGCGAGGCCTTCGTGGCGCGCGAGGGCTACGCGCAGTTTGGCATCGTGCAGGGCGGGGTGGAACCCGAGCTGCGCACCGAAAGCGCGCGAGCGCTGCAGGAGATCGGCTTCGAGGGCTACGCGGTGGGTGGCCTGGCGGTGGGCGAAGGCCAGGCGCTGATGCTCGGCACGCTGGACCACACCGTGCCGCTGCTGCCCTGGAACAGGCCGCGCTACCTGATGGGGGTCGGCACGCCGGACGATCTGCTGGGAAGCGTGCAGCGCGGCATCGACATGTTCGACTGCGTGATGCCGACCCGCGCCGGCCGCACCGCGCGCGCCTACACCGCGCGCGGCACGCTCAACCTGCGCAATGCCCGCCACGCCGCCGATCCCGGTCCGATCGAGCCGGACTGCCCCTGCCCGGCCTGCGTGCGCCATTCCCGCGCCTACCTGCACCACCTGTTCCGGGCGGACGAGATCCTGGGGCCGATGCTGCTGACCTGGCACAACCTGTCGTACTATCAGCGGCTGATGCGCGGGATGCGCGAGGCGATCCTGGCCGGGCGGCTCGATCCCCACGCGGCCATGCTGCGCAGCGGCTGGGCGGACGGTGCCGCCGAAGCCGCGGCTCGGAGCGCCGGCATGGCCGGAACTCGAGCCGCGAGGCGAGACCGTGGCACGGCGGCCGACGACGGAACCGCCGTGCCCGCGAGCCCCTCACTCGGAAGCTCGCTCCCGACCGTCGCCGCCGGGGATGATGACGATGATCATGCGCCCGTCGGCGGGGCGTCGGTCGGGCGCATCGTGGCCGCGCAGGACGTCGACGGACGGCCCTTCCTCGAGCATGGCCCGCGCCGGGACGACCTCGCCGACGCGGGCTCCGTCGCCAGCGATCTCGCCGGTGGCGATCGCGGCCGGCCCGATCCGGAGGACCCGGCGGCTTCGGAGCGCGATCCGGCCGCGGCACCCGAGCCGGCGAACGGGACCGCCGGGCGCGGCGTCGCCGGCACCGTTGATCGGATCGATCCGCCGCGCGCCACCGCCGCCCTCTTCCGAGAAGAAACGGATGCGGCCGGGGCCGACGACCCGGCACGGCCGCGCGGCCCCCGGACCGGCGGAGCGCGGTGAGGGAACCATCCTCGCCCGTCCTGCCGGCGGCCGCCGCCGGGGCGCTGCGCGAGCGCATCCGCGACAAGGCCCTTGCGCTGGGCTTCGACGCGTTCGGTTGCTGCGAGGCGGCGCTGGGTCCCGAGGCGCGGCACCGGCTGGCGGATTTCCTGGCCGGGAACCGCCACGGCGAGATGGGCTGGCTCGCCGAACGGACGGAACAGCGTGCCGATCCGCGCGCCCTGTGGGCCGAAGCCCGCAGCGTGCTGTCGCTCGGGCTGAACTACGCGCCGGAAGGGGACGCGCTGGCCACCCTCGCCCGTCCGGATCGCGGCAACGTCTCGGTCTATGCCCGGCACCGCGACTACCACGACGTGGTGAAGGGGATGCTCAAGCACCTGGCCCAGTTCGTGGTGAAGGCCGGCACCGATGCCCTGCGCGACGCCGGCCGCGCGCCGGAAAGCGCCCGTCCTCCTGGCGGCGGCCCGGAGGAACGGCGCGGCCGGACCGGAACCTTGGCTTCGAAGGAACGCGGCGAAGCCTCCAAGGGGGGCGAGGCCGCGGGAGTCGGGGCCGATCCGGACCACCCGCAGGTGAAGGTGTTCGTGGACACGGCCCCGGTGATGGAGAAGCCGCTGGCCGAGCGGGCCGGGCTGGGCTGGCAGGGCAAGCACACCAACCTGGTGTCGCGCCGCCACGGCTCCTGGCTATTCCTGGGCGAGATCTACACCACCCTCGCGCTGCCGCCTTCGCCGCCGTCCGGCGGCTCCTGCGGTTCCTGCACGCGCTGCCTTTCTTCCTGTCCGACCGACGCCTTCCCGGCGCCGTTCCAGCTCGATGCCCGGCGCTGCATCTCCTATCTCACCATCGAGCATGCCGGGCCGATCCCGCCCGCGCTGCGGCCGCTGATGGGCAACCGCATCTATGGCTGCGACGACTGCCTGGCCGTGTGCCCGTGGAACCGGTTCGCCAGCGCCGGCCGCACCGCCAAGCTGCAGGCACGGGCAGAGCTTGACGCACCGCATCTGGCGGAACTGTCGAGACTGGACGATGCTGGCTTCCGGCGGATGTTCTCCGGCTCGCCGATCAAGCGGATCGGTCGCGACCGCTTCGTGCGCAACGTGCTGATCGCCATCGGCAACTCGCAGGACCCGGCGCTGCTGCCCAGCGCCGACGGCTTGCGAGGTGATCCCAACGAGGTGGTGGCGGAAGCCGCGGCCTGGGCGTGCGACCGGCTGGCGACCGGCGGCGATCGTGGCGGTGATCGGGGCGGCGAAGCGGCGGCGCCTCCCGGCGCGCGCACGGTTCCCGACACCCGCATCGGGATGTGAGCGGGAAATGCTGCCGCCCGTGCCCGTCCTGCCTCCAGACAGGCCGCCGCTCCCGCCGCGGAACGGATCGTCCGGCCGGCCGGTATCCAGCCACCGGCCGAGATCGGACCAGCCGGGGCGCCGGTTGTCCGCCCCCGGCTGGCGTCGCGAAGGCGGCGCGCATGCAACCAGCGGGGAGAGCGGGCCGCCCGCGGCGGTCAGGAACCATGGCCGGTCCGAGGCCGGCACAGCGGCAACGCGGCGATGAACGGGGAGCCGTTCCTGCGCAAGCGGTCGCTGAGCCTGTCCGGCCACCGCACCAGCGTGGCGCTGGAACCCGAGTTCTGGGCCGTGCTGGACGCGCTGGCGGCGCGGAACAAGCAGACGCTGGCGTCGCTGGTGGCGGAAGCGGACGCGTCGCGCGAACCCGGCCGACCGCTCAGCTCGGCGCTGCGCCTGCTGGCGCTGCGCGCGCCCGGCTGATCGGCGGCCTCAGGACGCCGCCTCGCCGCCGGCCGGGCCGGTGATCGGAGCGGCGGCGGCGGCGGTGGAGGAGGCGCCTGCCGTGGAGGAAGCCGCCTCGCGGTCGAGCAGGATCCGCTTGCGTGCCAGCCCCCAGCGATATCCGCCGAGCCCACCGTCCGTGCGCACGGCCCGGTGGCACGGAACCGCCACGGCGAGCGGGTTGGCCGCGCAGGCTCCGGCCACGGCCCGCACGGCGGCGGGCGCGCCGGCCCGCGCCGCGAGCTCGGCATAGGACAGGGTGCGGCCGGTTTCCACGTCCCGCAACGCGTCCCACACCCGTCGCTGGAACGCGGTGCCCCGGATATCGAGCGGCAGGGCGTGGGACGCGCCGGGCGTTTCCACCAGCGCCACCACCTGGGCCACCACGGCGCCGAACGCCTCGTCGGCTTCTCCGAACCCGGCCCTGGGAAAGCGGGCCCGCAGGTCGCGCCGCAGGAGGTCCGGATCGTCGCCCAGCAGCACCGCCACCAGTCCGCGCTCGCCCGCCGCGACCAGCACCGCGCCGAGGCTGCAGGGCGCCACCGCGACGCGCAGGGTTTCGGCCGCCGCGCCGGCGCGCACCCGGTTCGGCGCCATGCCGAGCAGCTCGGCCGCCTTGTCGTAGAACCGGCTGCTGGAGCCGAATCCCGCCTGGTGGAACGCTTCGGTCACCGTGGCGGCCACCGGCAGCAACAGGCGCAGCCGTTCCGCGCGCCGGGCATCGGCGTAGCGCTTGGGCGACAGGCCGAGCACCGCCTCGAACGCCGAGCGGAGCCGCGCGCTCCCGACCTCCAGCTTCCGGGCGAGCTCGTCATGGGCGGGTGGTCGTTCCGCCGCGTCGATGAGCCGGCAGGCACGAACCACCAGCGCCGCGTCGCGGTGATGGGCCGCCTCGTCGGGGCGGCATCGCCGGCACGGCCTGCACCCCGTGGCGCGGGCCGCTTCCAGTGTGTCGTGCAGCCGCACGTTCTCCGGGCGCGCGGCGCGCGACGGACAGGACGGCCGGCAATATACCCCGGTGGTCTGCACGGAATACCAGAACGACCCGTCCGCTGCCGGATCGCGCGCCAGGATCAGCGGCCAGCGTGGATCGCTCGCGGCGGAACGGGTTCCGGCCGAGGAACCGGAGGTTTCCGGCGGCGGGACCTGCGGGTGATCGGCAGGAAAAGCGAGCTGCATGATCGGCTCCTGTGCGGACGACGGCGACGGTGGCGCCGCGCCGCCATCCGCCGCACTCCGCTTCCTGCGTTCGAATCCGGAAAAGACGCTGCTCCCACGCACGGAGGCGGCGGAGCGGTCGGCATCCCGGCCGGCGGTCATGGCGGGTGCGCGCGGGAGAAGTCGCGTGCTTCCCGCAGCAGGGGCAGGAGGCGCAGGCCGGCGTCCGACAAACCATACTCGACCCGTGGAAGCCGTTCGCCGTGATCGGTCCGCACCACGAGTCCGTCGCGTTCGAGCTCGCGGAGATGCTGGGTGAGCATCTTCTGCGAGATGCCGGACAGATCCCGCTTCAGCTGGAGGGTCCGGAGCGGTGCCGCATACAGGCGGAACAGGATCGGCAGCTTCCAGCGCCCCTGGATCATCCGGACGACCCTGATCACGTGCGCCGCCGAGCCGTCCGGCCCCCAACAATGCGCACGGTCCACCGGCGCCGCGGGCACTTCAAGGTGCGTGATTGTTCCGGCTCCCGGTTCGGTCGATGAGTGGACGCATCGCAGAGCAGGATGGTTTCGGAGCAATGGATCTGCAACTCGGCGGCCGCACGGCCCTCGTCACGGGCAGCAGCAAGGGCATCGGCGAGGCGATCGCCCTTCTTCTGGCGCAGGAGGGCGCCGTGGTCCTGGTGCATGGACGCGACCCTGCCCGGACCGAAGCGGTGGTCGCGGCCATCACGGCGCAGGGAGGGCGCGCGCATGCCGCCGTGGGCGACCTGTCGCGGGAGGGCGAGGTGCGGGCGATGCTGGACCGTGCGGAACGGGAAGCCGGGCGGATCGACATCCTGGTCAACAATGCCGGCGGCGCGGGTGCCGTGCGGGAGGAATGGCCGGACGCCGCGGCGGAAACCTGGAGCGCCACCTTCGACCGGAACGTGCTGACGGCGATGAGGGTCACGGCCCGGCTGCTGCCGCCGATGCGGCGGGCGGGCTGGGGGCGCGTGGTCAACATTTCCAGCCTGGCCGCGTCCATGCCGCCATCGAACGGCGCGGACTACGGCGCGTCCAAGGCGGCGCTGGACGCCATGACGAAGTCACTGGCCAAGGCGGTGGCGGCGGACGGCGTGACGGTGAACGCCGTGTCCCCGGGCACCATCCACAGCGCACGGCTGGATGCCCGTTTCCGCGCGGTGGCTGCCGACCGCGGCGTCGCCGGCGCGGACGCGCCCTGGACGGAGATCGAGCGGGCCGTGCTGCCGTTGTTCGCCGAGGTTCCGCTGGGACGCGTGGGCCGGCTGGAAGAGATTGCCGCTGCCGTGGCGTTTCTGTGCAGTCCGGTCGCGAGCTACATCACCGGGATCAACCTGCGGGTGGATGGCGGGGCGTCACCGGTTCTCTAGCCGGCCGGCGGATCCGGGATCGGCTCGATGCGGCCGAGCAGCAGCACGAACGCGGCGATGCCGCCGAGCAGGATGACGCCCGCGATGCCGAAGGCGAGGCCGTAGGAGCCGGTGGCGGCGACGGCGTAGCCGGTCACCACCGGGGCCACCGCGCCCATCAGGTTGTTGCTGAGGTTCATGATGCTGCCCACCGTCGCGGTGCCCCCCCGCGGCGCCACCAGCGAGGGCAGGCTCCAGCTCACCGGGGCGGCGGACGCGAGCCCGGCCAGCGCGATGGAGATCCACAGGATGGCCCAGAACGGGTCGGTGGTCATGGTGGCGCCCAGCACCGCGGTGCCCAGCAGCATGCCGCCCACCAGCACGGTCTTGCGGACGCGCGTCTCGTCGTGGCCCCGCTCGATCAGATGGTCGATCAGCCAGCCGCCGACCACGATGTCGGCGATCGTCGCGCCGATCCAGGGGATCGCGGCGAGGCCGGACGATTTGAGGATGTTCATGTGCATGGTCTGCACGAGGTAGTTCGGCAGCCAGGTGAGAAAGAGATAGAAGGAATAGCCGTAGGCGGCGAAGCCGAGGGTCAGGCCCCACACCTTGCGCGACCCGAACAGGTAGCCGAGCATCCGGCCGCCGCCGCCGGGCGAGGCTCCCTCGGGCACGCCGCCGCCCGCGATGATGAGCCGGTGCTCGTCCGGGTCGAGCCTGGGGTCGCGCGAAGGGTCCCGGTACACCAGGAAGAAGGCCAGGAAATACAGCAGGCTGAGGATGCCGGTGAACGCGAAGCCCCAGCGCCAGCCCGCGAAGAACACCACGAAGCCGACGAGCGGCACGCCCACCACGTTGCTGAACTTCGCGGCGGCGTCGAACAGCGCGGTGGCGAGGGCGCGTTCCCGCCGGGGGAACCAGTAGCCCACCGCCTTGGCGTTGGCCGGAAATCCCGGTGCCTCGGCGGCGCCTAGCAGCAGGCGGGCGATCAGGAGCCCGCCGAACCCGCCGACGAGGGCCGTGGCGGTGGACGCGATCCCCCAGAGCAGCGTGCTGATGCGGGTCACCGGGGTGACGCCGAACCGGTCCAGCAGCAGCCCCACCGGGATCTGCAGCAACGCGTAGAGCCAGAAGAAGCCGCTGAGCAGCCAGCCGAGCTGGACGGGGGTCAGGGCGAAATCCGTTTTGAGCTGCGGCAGGGCGACCGACAGCCCGATCCGGTCCAGATAATTGACCAGCACCCCGGCGCCGAGCAGCAACCCGATGCTCCAGCGGCGTGCACGGCGCCCGTCGGTGGGAGCTAGCGCCATAGAGCACATCCTTGGGGTGAGAGTCGTTGCATGACGCGATGGTAGCGGAGCGATCCCGCGAGGGGCAGGGGCCGGCCGGGATGCACCGGGCCAGACAGGGCTCCCTGGAATTTTTTGCACCGCACCATTGTGTTCGATGTCGCTCAGGTCCATCTTCGCTTTGTGCACTGCACAAATATGGATGCAGATCGTGAACATCTCCCAGATCACCAGTTCCTTCGAGACCGCCGGTGAGGCCCGCCTGCTGGCGGAGGCCGGCAACCGGGCCCTGTCGGCGCTGATCATGTCCGTGATCATCGAGCGGCTCCGCCCGCTGCTGGGCCGCTTCCGCACCGGCGGCAACCGGACCCGGGCCGCCTGACACCTGGCAGCGTCGATTTCTGCCAAGCTCGGTTGTCTCGTTAACTGTTTCACAACTTCCGGTTGCCTAGTCTTCCTTCGGGCCCAGAACGGGCCGGCAGACTAGGAAGAAATCCATGGCCACCATCATCCGCGCCGAACAATCCGCGAGCGACATCAGCCCCCTGATGTTGTCGCACCAGCTCCTCTGCCTGGCCGAGGACGCGCATCGTGCCGGCCTGCCGCAGAGCGCCACCCGGCTGCTCCGCCTGGCCCACAGCGTGTGCAACGATCGCCGCCGCTCGGACGGGCGCTGAAGCCGCCTCCGGTTCCAGGGCGCGCGTCCGGCACCCGGTGGCGGGTTGATCGCCGCCGCTTCCACAACCGACCCTCCCCATGCTTCGTTGACCTGACCTGCTTGGCAGGCTGGGTGGGCTGACGACGGCATGGCGATCTGGGGCAAGATATTCGGCGGCGTCGCCGGTTTCGCGATGGGCGGCCCGGTGGGGGCGGCCCTCGGGGCCGCGCTCGGCCACGCCGCCGACCGCGGTTCGCTGCTGGACGCTCCCCAGGGCGGCTTCGGCAGCTGGGTAGGTCCGAACTTCCTCGGCCAGAACAGGCAGGCTCCGGACCCGAACGGTGCCGCGCTGCGCTTCGCCGCCAAGATGGCCGCCGCCATGGGGCGCCGGGATCAGCTCTATGCGCTGGTGGTGGTGACCCTGTCGGCCAAGCTCGCCAAGTGCGACGGGCCGGTGAACCGCCGGGAGATCGACGCCTTCAAGCGCTCCGTCCCGGTGCCGCCGGAGAACCAGCGCGAGATCGGGCGTTTGTTCGATCAGGCCCGCACCCGCACGGACGACTACGAGCCCTTCGCTGCCGAACTCGGACGCGCCTATGCCGACCAGCCCCACGCGCTCGAAGCGCTGCTCGGGGTGCTGTTCAGCATCGGGCGGGCGGACGGGGAGCTGAACGAAACGGAAGTGACGTTTCTGCGCCGCGTGCACCGCGCGCTCGGGCTGCCGCCGGGGGCATGGGACCGCGCGGAAGGCGGCATGGCCCGTCCCTCCGCCGACGAGCCGGATGCGTACGGCGTGCTGGGCCTGCGCCGCACCGCCACCGACGAGGAAGTGCGCGTGACCTGGCGGCGCCTGATCCGGGAGATCCATCCCGACAGCGTTGCCGCCCGGGGTGCCAGCGATGCCGAGGTCGCGGCGGCCGGGGAACGTGTGGCGCGCATCAACGCTGCATGGGATCGAATCAAGCGGGATCGCAATCTTTGACCGACACCATCGCGGCGCTGTCGCCCTGCCCGGGCACCCTCGACACCGCGGAGGGCCAACGGCTCCGCGACGCGCGGAAGGACGGCGCCTGGAAGCGGTGGGGCCCTTATCTCAGCGACCGGCAATGGGGCACGGTGCGCGAGGACTACAGCCCCAATGGCGAGGCCTGGACCTATTTCCCGCACGACCAGGCCCGGTCGCGCGCCTATCGCTGGGGCGAGGACGCGATCGCCGGGTTCGGCGACAACAAGCTGCTCTGGTGTCTGGGTCTGGCGCTGTGGAACAAGCAGGACCCGATCCTCAAGGAGCGGCTGTTCGGGCTGACCAATGCCGAGGGTAACCACGGCGAGGACGTCAAGGAACTCTATTACCACCTCGACAGCACGCCCACGCATTCCCTGTGCCGGATGCTCTACAAGTATCCGCAGGCCGCCTATCCCTATGAGCGTCTGGTGGCGGAGAATGCGCGGCGCGGTGCCGGGGAGCCCGAGTTCGAGCTGATCGATACCGGCCTGCTGGACGAGAAGCGCTATTTCGACGTGTTCGTCGACTACGCCAAGGCCGGCCCCGACGACCTGCTGATGCGGGTCCGGGTGATCAATCGCGGTCCGGACGCGGCGCCCTTGTTCCTGCTGCCCCAGCTCTGGGCGCGAAACCGGTGGTCGTGGTTCAAGGATGCCGAGCGCGCCGAGCTGCGGGCGCTGGACGATCGCACCGTGGCGGCGCACCACCCGCATCCGAGCATGGGGCCGATGCGGCTGCATGTGGAGGACGGCGCGACCCTGCTGTTCTGCGACAACGATACCAACAACGCCCGGGTGTTCGGCGATGCCCGCACCGGCGCTCCCTTTCCCAAGGACGGCATCAACGATCACGTGGTCGGGGGCGCCCCCACGGTGAACCCGGACCAGGTCGGCACACGCTGCGCCGTGCTGCACCGGCTGGAGATCCCGGCAGGCGGCGAGCACGTGGTGCGGCTGCGCTTCCGTCCCGACACAAGCACCACCGACCCGTTCGCCGATTTCGATGCCGTGTTCGATCGACGGATCGCGGAAGCGGACGAGTTCTACGGGGCGTTGCAGCGGCCCGTGGAGGATCCCGCGATGCGGGCCGTGCAGCGCCAGGCCTTCGCCGGGCTGCTCTGGAGCAAGCAGTTCTACGAGTACGACGTCCGGCGCTGGCTGCGCGGCGACGAGAACGAGCCCCCGCCGCCGCCCGGCCGGGGCAAGATCCGCAACGGCGACTGGGACAACCTGCGCGCCGACGACATCATCTCCATGCCGGACAAATGGGAATATCCCTGGTTCGCATCCTGGGATCTCGCGTTCCAGGCGGTGGCGCTGGCGCCGGTGGATCCGGATTTCGCCAAGGACCAGCTGCTGCTGCTGACGCGCGAATGGTACATGCATCCGAGCGCCGCGCTGCCGGCTTATGAGTGGTCGTTCGGCGACGCCAACCCGCCCGTGCATGCCTGGGCGGCGTGGCGGGTGTTCGAGATCGACCGCGCCCTCAACCAGCAGCCCGACCACGGCTTCCTGAAGCGCATCTTCAACAAGCTCTCGATGAACTTCACCTGGTGGGTGAACCGCAAGGACCAGAACGGCCGCAACATCTTCCAGGGCGGCTTCCTCGGGCTCGACAACATCGCGATCTTCGACCGCTCCTCCGCCATCCCGGGCGGCGGCACGCTGTCGCAGTCGGACGGCACCGCCTGGATGGCGTCCTATGCGCTGTCCATGCTGCACATCTCCATCGAGCTCGCGCTGCAGGACGACACGTACGAGGACGTCGCCACCAAGTTCTTCGAGCATTTCCTGATCATCGCGGCGGCGGAAGGCAACGCGCTGTGGGACGATCAGGACGGCTTCTTCTACGACACGCTGTCGATGCCCAACGGCGACCGCATCCCGCTTCGCGCCCGCACCATGGTGGGGCTGATCCCGTTCTACGCGGTCAGCGTGCTGCCGGCAGAAGCGCTGGCCAGGCTGCCGCGCTTCACCGAGCGGATGCGCTGGTTCCTGCGCAACCGGCCCGACCTCGCGGAGCTGGTGAGCCACTGGGACCAGCCCGGGCGCGACGACACCGTGCTGTTGTCGCTGTTGCGCACCCATCGCATGACCCGGCTGCTCAGCCGGATGCTGGACGAGACCGAGTTCCTGTCACTCCATGGCGTCCGCGCGGTATCGCGAGCCCACGAGAAGGAGCCCTACCGGCTGACGCTGGAGGGCCAGACCTTCGAGCTTCCGTACTGGCCGGGCGAGAGCCGCTCGCGGTTGTTCGGCGGCAATTCCAACTGGCGCGGTCCGATCTGGATGCCGGTGAACTACCTGCTGATCGAGAGCCTGCTGCGCCTCGACCGCTATTACGGCGACGGCTACCGCGTCGCCTGTCCCACCGGCTCGGACAACATGGCCACGCTGCGCGAGGTGGCGGCCGAGCTGAGCCGCCGGCTGGTGTCGCTGTTCACGCCGAGCCGCCCCGACGGCGGCCGTCCGGTGCACGGCGATCATCCCCTGCTGCAGACCGACCCGGCGTTCCGCGACCTGGTGCTGTTCTACGAATATTACGACGGGGACAGCGGCCGGGGCGTCGGCGCCTCGCACCAGTGCGGCTGGTCGGCGCTGGTGGCGATCCTCATCCACAAGCTGTGCTGGACGGGACCCGGGATGATGCAGACCGGCGAGCCCTGACGACACCGGCCCGGTATCGGCGTGGCGTGGGCCTGTCGGAGCCGGGCCGGAGCGGGCGGACCGGCTTGCCCCGCCACCTGGCCGCCATCCAGCGAACCGGCGCCGCCCGCTACGCCTCCGGATACCGCGCCGACCGCCCCGCCCTGCTTCTAGCCCGCGGCCTGGTCCGGCCGGACGCCCAGGATCCGGGCGATGGCGTAGACGAGGTCGGGGCGGTTCAGCGTGTAGAAGTGGAACTCGTCGACCCCGTTTGCCTGCAACAGCCGCACCTGCTCGGCCGCCACCACCGCGCCCAGCATGTTGCGGGTGTCCGCGTCCTCTTCGGTGCCGCCGAACAGGGTTTCCAGCCAGTCGGGGAACCCGACGCCGCAGCTCTGCGCGAAGCGCTTGGCCGGCGCGAAGCGCGACACCGGCATGATGCCCGGCACCACCGGCGCGGTGATCCCGGCCGCGAGGCACCGGTCGAGGAAGCGCAGAAAGGTGTCGGCGTCGAAGAACAGCTGGGTGATGGCCCGCACGGCACCCGCGTCCAGCTTGCGCTTGAGGTTGTCGAGATCGGCCTGCGGGCTCGACGCTTCCGGATGGGTTTCCGGATAGGCCGCCACGGAGATCTCGAAATCGGCGACCCGCTTCAAGCCGGCCACCAGTTCCGCCGCGCTGTTGTAGCCGTCCGGATGGGGCTGGAACGGGCCGTTCTTCTCCTGCGGGTCGCCGCGCAGCGCCACGATATGGCGCACGCCGCAATCCCAGTACTGCCTGGCCACGTCGTCCACCGCGCCGCGGCTGGCGCCGACGCAGGTGAGGTGCGCCGCCGGCACCAGGGCGGTGTCGCGGGCGAGGCGGGCCACCGTGTCGTGGGTGCGGGCCTGGGTGGAGCCGCCGGCGCCGTAGGTGACGGACACGAAGGACGGCCGCAGCGGTTCGAGCCGGCGGATGCAGCTCCAGAGCTGCTGTTCCAGCGCTTCCGTGCGCGGGGGAAAGAACTCGAACGACAGCTGCGGCGGGGTGCGGAACGAGCCGGGTGCCGGCAGCCCGGCAAGGCGGGGGCCGGTCAACCAGCGTTCCAGCGGCGGCAGTCCTGGCGACGAGGCGGCGGCCGGACCGCGACCGTCCCGTTCGGGGGACGGCTGCCGGTCGGGCCGGGCCTCGGAGGACGGCTCGGAAGCGGGCTGCCCGGCGATGGGCAGCGCGATGACGGAGGATGCGGTCATGGAACCCGATCGATGCGCAAGCGGCCATGGCGGCGGCGGCCGGATCGCTCCCGCCCGCCCGCCGGCCGTCCGGACTGGTTGCAGATGTAGTTCGCGCTGCCCCCAGCGGCAAACCTCTTCGAACCCGGAGGCGGCGCGGAAGCACGCGGGTCCCGTCCGCCGGGAGGGGTGCGGCGCGCATCCGGTGCCGACGGACGCGGTGTTTCCGGGCGCCCCGTGGGGCGACAGTCGGGACGGCGGTCGGGGCGGCCTCCGGTGCAGCTTCCGGGATGGCTCCCGGGCGGGAGATTGCGTCCGCGTTGTGTCATGTTAGACAGGACGGGATAAACGGTTTCGGGGGTTCGGAACCTGCCGCTCGCGGCAGCCGCCACGGGCCAGCGTCGAACGAGGTCCATGAATGCCCGCCGAGAACCACCGACCGTTCCAGTGCCCGGTCGTGCGCGGCCGCTTCGGCGTGCGCGGGGGCCTGGCCCGCGCGGGCGCGCTGGTGGCCGCCGGGCTGGTGTCGCTCGGCCTCGGAGGCTGCGCCACCAAGGCGGCGGATCCGGCGGCCCAGGCCGACATGGACGACGCCAACGACCCGCTGGAGCCCACCAACCGCTTCTTCTACCGGGTCAGCGACAGCATCGACGCCTATACGCTGCGTCCGGTCGCCAAGGGATATGTGTGGCTGGTGCCTCAGCCGGTGCGCACGGGCGTGCACAACGTCCTGGGCAATCTGGCCAGCCCGGCCGTGTTCTTCAACGACGTGTTCGAGGGCAAGCCCCGCCGCGCGGGCGACACCTTCGTGCGCTTCGTGGTGAACTCCACCGTGGGCGTGGCCGGCGTGTTCGATGTCGCCAAGGGCTGGGGCTACAAGGCGCACGAGGCCGATGGCGGCATGACGCTCGCCCAGTGGGGTGTGCCGCAGGGACCCTACCTGTTCCTGCCGCTGCTGGGACCGTCCTCGCCGCGGGCCCTCACCGGCTTCGGCATGGACATCGCCCTGGTTCCCCTCAACTACGTGCCGCGCGGCTACGGGCTGATCACCCTGAACTGGGGCCTGTACGGCATGAACATCATCGACTCGCGGGCGCAGGTGCTGGGCGATCTCGACCAGATCAAGCGCGACTCGCTCGATCCCTATGCAACCTTGCGCAGTCTGTATCGTCAGCACCGCGCGGCCGAGATCGAGGCCATGCGCAACGATCACCGCGCGACGGTGCCGGACTGGTACAGCCGGTAGGCAAGCAGGACAAGGAACCCTCCCATGCGCCATCTCCGCTTCCGCCGCGCCGCCGCCATCCTGCTGGCCGGCACCGGGCTAGCCGCGCTGTCGCCGGTGCTCCAGCCGGTGCTGGCACCCGCGGGCCTGGCGCCCGTGCGGGCCGCCGCCGCCCAGGGGGCCGATGCCACGAGCTTCGTCCGGTCGCTCGGCGACAGGCTGGTGAGCGTGGTCAACAGCGACAGCAGCACGGCCGAGAAGAAGACGCAGATCCAGCCGCTGATCGACCAGAACGTGGACGTGGACGGCATCGGCCGGTTCTGCCTCGGCCGCTTCTGGCGCACCGCCACCCCGGCGCAGCAGCAGCGCTACCTTGCCCTGTTCCACAAGGTCCTGGTGAACAGCATCACGGGCAAGCTCGGCGAATATCGCGGCGTCACGTTCCAGGTCGGTCAGGCGCACGACCAGGACGGCAAGACCATGGTGCCGACGGTGATCAACCGTCCGAATCAGCCGTCGGCCACCGTGGAATGGGTGGTGGGCGACGTCGCCGGCGGCCGCCGGATCACCGATGTGGTCGCCGAAGGCGTCAGCCTCAGCCTCACCCAGCGCAGCGACTACGCATCGTTTCTCCAGCGCCACGGCAACAACGTCGACACGCTGCTGAACGCGCTGGACCGTCAGGTGTCCCGCCAGGCCACCTGATCCGCCGGTTCCCGGGCGCCTTGCCCGGGAAGCATCTTCCTGGGGAGCATCTTCCCTAAGACGCCGGTCCGCCCCCTCCCCGTGTCCTAGTTCCCGGCGTCGGCGAAGCGACGGAACGCGTCCCCGTAATCGGGGTGCCAGCGCGACAGCGGCGGCCGGTTCTCCACCACGTCGCCCGCGGCCCACAGGATGCGGCGCTCGTCCAGCCGGCGCGACACGTCGTTGTCCGGACACAGGATATAGAAGTCCCCCGCTTCCAGCCGGTCGAGCATGAACGCCACCGTCTGCTCGGCCGTCCAGGCGGCGGCCGGCTTCTCCGTTCGGTTTCCCGCCGCGAGCGGCGTCCACACGAAACCCGGGATCAGCAGATGCGCGGCGATGCGGCTGCCGCGTTCGCGCAGTTCATGCTGCAGCGCCTCGGTGAACGCCTTCACCCCGGCCTTGGCGACGTTGTAGGCCGGATCGCCCGGCGGCGTGGTGATGCCCTGCTTCGAGCCCGTGTTGATGATCAGCCCGGGCCGGTTCCGCGCCAGCATCCGCTCGGCGAAGATCTGGGTGCCGTGGACGACGCCGCGCAGGTTCACCGCCAGCACCCGGTCCCACCGGTCGTCACCGTCCAGCACCGAGCTGCCCGGCTGCACGGCGGCGTTGTTCATCAGCACGTCCGTGCCGCCGAACCGGTCGGCCACCGCTTGTTCCAGGGCGCGGAGGTCGCCGGGCCGGGACACGTCGGCGTCACGGGTCATCAGCCGATCCGCTGCGCCGGGCACCGCGTCGCCGAGCTTCTCCGCCGCCGCGGCCAGCCGTTCGTCGCCCAGGTCGGCGATGCAGACCCGCAGGCCGAGCTGGAGAAAGCGCCGCGCGGCCTCCCAGCCGATGCCGGAGGCGCCGCCGGTGATCACGGCGACCGCGCCGGGCACGAGAACGGGATGGGGCATGCGGTTCTCCTCGGACTGTCCGGCCTTCCGGGGAGGCCGTGGTTCCGAAAGCCGCTTCCCGATCGCCGGTTCCGTGAAGCCGCCGCGCCCGGGTGAGGATGCTTCCGGCGCGGATAAAGCGCGGCGGGCCGGGGCTCGATGACCCGGTAGCCGGCGATCGGGCCGGACGGCTCGAAGCGCTTGCGGGAGCGATTGCCGGTCGTGGTCCCTCGGGATGAAGCCGAAGATCGGCGGTCCCGTCCCCGCCGCCGCTCCGGCAGGTGGCCGCGATCCAACCGGCCGCACCCGTCCCCCCGTTCCGCTCCCGGCCGCATCCTGCCGCCCGGCGTCCGATCCCGGCCCGGAGAGGAGCGCCGGGGACGTTGGCCGCCGGAGGGCCGGGAGCGCTGTGCTCCCGGGTCCGGACATGCACCCTTTACACCGGACGGCGCGTCGGGAACCGTCGGTGCCATGACCCCCGCCCTGCTGCTCGCGCTGTTGCCGATCTTCGCCGTGCTGGGGCTGGGAGCGTTGGCGGGCCGTAGCGGACGGATCGCCCCCGCGCAGGTCGCGCCCCTCAACACGCTGGTGATGGATTTCGCCCTGCCGGCCGCGCTGTTCGGCGCCGTGACCCACGCCGGGCGCGCCGAGCTGCTGGGGCAATGGCCGTTGATGCTGGTGCTGCTGATCGGCCTGCTGGTGCTGTGGTGGCTGGTGTTCGCGATCGAGCGTCGGGTGTTCGGCGCGCGGGCCGGCAGCGCGGCGGTGCTGGCGATCTCCGTGTCGCTGCCCAATTTCGCCGCGGCCGGCGTTCCGCTAATGAACGGGCTGTTCGGGCGTGGCGGCGGCCTGCAGGTCGCGGTGGCGATCTCGCTCGGCGCGGTGGTGCTGTCGCCGATGACGCTGGTGCTGCTGGACCTCGATCGGGAACGGCGGCGCGGATCGACCGCCTCGCCATCCGCGGCGCTGGCCGCCGCCGCCCGCCGGGTGTCGCGCGCACCGCTGGTGCTGGGACCGCTGGTGGGGGTGGTGCTGGTGCTGGCGGGCATCACCCTGCCGCCGGCCGTGGACCGGGCGGTCGGGCTGATCGGCCAGGCATCCGGCGGGGTGGCGTTGTTCGTCACCGGCCTGGTGCTGAGCGCCCGCCGGATCCGCCTGACGGGCCGGGTGGCGGCGGGCGCGCTGCTGGCCAACATCGTCCACCCGTTGGCCACCGCGTCGCTGTGCACGGTGCTGCCGATCGCGGCGCAACCACGGCAGGCGGCCATCCTCCTGTCGGCGCTGCCCTGCGGCTTCTTCGGCATCTTCTTCGCGCTGCGGTATGAGGAGGACCCCACGGAGGCCGCGGCGGTGGTGGGGGTCAGCACGGTGCTGAGCATCGCCACCCTGGCCGCGGCGATCGTGTCGACCGGCGCCGCGGGCTGACCGGCCTGCTGGCGTCGAGACGGCGCCAGGGGGCGACGTCAGGGGGCGGCGTCAGGGGGGCGGCCGGGTGCTCTCATAGACCAGCATGGTGTGACCGGCGCGCTCGAAGGAGCCGCACACGCGCATGCCGATGCCCCCCAGCGTCGTGCGCGACGCGATGTTGGTATCCCGCGCCACCGCCACCACGCGCGCCACGCCGGCGTCGTGGGTGAAGCGCAGCGCCGCCGCCGCCGCTTCACGGGCGAGCCCCCGGCCGCGCGCATGGGGAAACAGCGCGAACCGGAGGCCGACGCCGATGCCGTCCGGCCGTTCATGCACGCCCGTCATGCCGACGAAGCGGCCATGCTCCCGCACGGTGAAGATGCCGACGCCGCGCCGGGCCCAGAACGCCACGTCGTCGGCCATCTCCGCTTCCGTGTCCCAGCGGGACCGGACGCCGCCCAGCATCAGGCCGAACGCGCCGGCATCGGCCTTCAGGGCCGCCATGTCGTCCAGATCGGGCCAGCCCACCGGCGCCAGCAGAAGCCGCGCGGTGCGGATGATCCGCCCGATCGGCGGCGGCGCGCCGCGAGCGGTCATGGCCCGGTCCTCCCCGCGCCATCGCGATCGGCGTCGGCCGAGGCCGCATCGGTCCGGCCGGGAACAATCCGGAGCGCTCCCCGCCGCCCAGTCACGCCTTGGGCGACTCCCGACGCCATGGCCGTGGACGGGCCGGCCGCCCAGGCCGGAACAGGATGGCCCGATAGGGCACCGCCCGGAAGGTGATGGGGGAAAGCAGGGCGGATCACCGCGATCATCGGCAGTGGGGGCGACCAGAAACCGGTCGCGGTCCCTCCCGCCCGGAGCGGAGGAAGTTCCGTCGTGCCCACGCAACTGCAGATGCGCTTCCGCCGCGATGTCCGCGTCCGGTGAACGGACGCCGCGAGCGGACCCACCGGGCGGCGGCCCCGACGACGCCGGCGCGGGCGCGCCGACCGGACGGCGACCGCGAGGCCGGACACGATACCGGCCGCGCGCGGGCCGCGCCGCCGCTCAGCGGGCGAGCGGGCGGTACTTGATGCGATGGGGCTCGGTGGCGTCCGCACCGAGACGTCGTCGCTTGTCCTCTTCGTAGGCCTGGAAGTTGCCCTCGAACCATTCGACGTGGCTGTCGCCCTCGAAGGCCAGGATGTGGGTGGCGAGACGGTCCAGGAACCAGCGGTCGTGGGAGATGATCACCGCGCAGCCGGCGAATTCCGCCAGCGCGTCTTCCAGCGCGCGCAGCGTGTCCACGTCCAGGTCGTTGGTCGGCTCGTCGAGGAGGATGACGTTGCTTTCCTCCTTGAGCATCTTGGCCAGATGGACGCGGTTGCGCTCGCCGCCCGACAGGATGCCGACCTTCTTCTGCTGGTCGGCACCCTTGAAGTTGAAGGCGCCCACGTAGGCGCGGCTCTGCACCGCGCGCTTGCCGAGATAGATCACGTCCGTGCCGCCGGAGATCTCCTCCCAGACGGTCTTGTTGTCGTCGAGCGTGTTCCGGCTCTGATCCACGTAGCCGAGCTTCACCGTGTCGCCGACGCGCAGAGAGCCGCCGTCGGGGGTTTCCACGCCGGTGATCATCTTGAACAGGGTGGACTTGCCGGCGCCGTTGGGACCGATCACGCCGACGATGCCGCCGGGGGGCAGCTTGAAGTCCAGGTCCTCGATCAGCAGGCGGTTGCCGAACGCCTTGCGCAGCTGCTCGGCCTCGATGACCGTGCCGCCGAGGCGCGGGCCGGGCGGGATGACGATCTCGGCGACGCCGCCGGCCTTCTCCTGGTTCTGGACCAGCATCTCCTCGTACTTCTGGATGCGGGCCTTGTTCTTGGCCTGGCGAGCCTTGGGGCTCGCCTGGATCCATTCCTGCTCGGCCGCGAGCGCGCGCTGGCGGGCGGACTCTTCCTTCTCCTCCTGCTTCAGCCGCTTGCGCTTCTGTTCCAGCCAGGACGAGTAGTTGCCCTCGAACGGATAGCCGCGCCCGCGCTCGATCTCGAGGATCCAGTTGGTGACGTTGTCGAGGAAGTAGCGGTCATGGGTGATCACCATGACGGTGCCCTCGTACTCGCGCAGCGTGCGCTCCAGCCACGCGACGCTTTCGGCGTCGAGATGGTTGGTGGGCTCGTCGAGCAGCAGGATGTCGGGCTTCTCCAGCAGCAGGCGGCACAGCGCCACGCGCCGGCGCTCGCCGCCCGACAGGCGGGTGACCGGGCTGTCCGCGGGAGGGCAGCCGAGCGCTTCCAGCGCGATCTCGATCTTGCGGTCGAGCTCCCAGCCGTCCTTGGCCTCGATCAGCTCCTGGAGCGTGGCCTGCTCGGCGAGGAGGTCGTTCATCTCGTCCTCCTCCATCGGTTCGGCGAACTTCATGGAGATGGCGTTGAAGCGGTCCACCGCGGCCTTCAGCTCGCCGAAGCCCAGCGCCACGTTCTCGCCGACCGTGAGGCTTTCCTCCAGCTTGGGCTCCTGTTCGAGGTAGCCGACCTTGATGCCCTCGGCCGCCCAGGCCTCGCCGCCGAACTCCTTCTCCACGCCCGCCATGATCTTGAGCAGGGTCGACTTGCCCGCGCCGTTGACGCCCAGCACGCCGATCTTGACGCCCGGCAGGAAGCTCAGCGTGATGCCCTTGAACACCTCGCGGCCGCCCGGATACGCCTTGGTCAGGTCCTTCATCACGTAGACGTACTGGTAGGCGGCCATGAGCGGGCTCCTCGACGAAACCGGTGGGGGGCGAGAACCGGTGGAAACAGGACCGGCGGACTGGACGCCGGTGGAACAGGGGGACGATCCGGGGCGGGACGGCCGCCGGCGTCGACCGCGCGCCGTGGGTGGGGGCCTGCGCCCGGCAGGACTCGAACCCGCAACCAAGCCGTTATGAGCGGCCCGCTCTAACCGTTGAGCTACAGGCGCACAAGCCGTCCTGAGATCGCCCAACCCGCATGGATTTGCAAGATGGGCGGCGGGAAGCGCGCCTTGGCAATCCGGTGCGCCGCCGATACGGTCGCCGCCTTTCCTCCCCTACCCGAACGGAACCGAACCCATGGACGTCTCGAAGCTCAGCCCCGGCAAGGACGTCCCCTGGGACATCAACGTCGTGATCGAGATCCCTGCCGGCTCGCAGGTGAAGTACGAGATCGACAAGGACAGCGGCGCGGTGGTGGTGGACCGGTTCCTGTTCACCCCGATGGCCTATCCCGCCGCCTACGGCTTCATCCCCGGCACCCTGGCGGCCGATGGCGACCCGGCCGATGCGCTGGTGCTGGCGCCGGCGGCGGTGGTGCCGGGCGCGGTGATCCGCGCGCGGCCGATCGGCATGCTGCGGATGGAGGACGAGAGCGGCCAGGACGAGAAGATCGTCTGCGTGCCGCACGACAAGCTGCACACCCAATTCACCGCCGTGCAGAGCGTGGACGACCTGCCCGAGATCACCCGCCAGGCGATCGAGCATTTCTTCACGCGCTACAAGGACCTCGAGAAGGGCAAGTGGGTGAAGGTCACGGGCTGGGCCGGCAAGGAAGACGCAGGAGAGGTGATCCGGGAGTCGCTGGCGGCCGCCGCCAAGGGCTGACGCGCATCGGCGCCGGGACGCGAGGGCGTTCCGGCTTCGCCGCAGACCGGGTTCTAGCGATTGCTGCTGATGGTGCGCTCGATCAGCCCCTCGTAGTTGCGGAGGTAGTCCGCCATGCCGAGGCTGCGCTCGGCTTCCCGGCGGGCGGCGCGGCGGAGCCTGGTGTTGAGGTTCCGGTTCTCGAGCAGCTCCAGCACGGCGTCGGCGACCCGCTCCGGATGATGGAACGAGGCCAGCAGCCCGGTCTTGCGGTCGGAGATGAACTCCCGCACCGGGGCGGTGTCGCTGCCGACGATGGCGCAGCCGGACGCCATGGCTTCCCGGAGCGACCACGACGCCACGAACGGGTATGTCAGATAGACGTGGGCGTCGGAACGCTTGAGCAGCTCGGCATAGGTCGCGTAGTCCAGCCGCCCGGGAAAATGCACGCGTGAGCGGTCGATGCGGTCGCCCAGGCGATCAAGGAACACCTCGCGCCAGCAGGAATGCGACAGCCGCGCCCCGTAGCTGACGCCGTCCCCGCCCACCATCACCACCTGGACGTCCGGACGGGAGTCGAGGATGCGCGGCAGGGCGTTCATGATGACGTGGAAGCCGCGATACGGTTCGAGGTCCCGCGCGACGTAGGTGACGAGCTTCTGGTCCGGGGAGATCCGCAGGTCGCCCAGCACGAACGGGCGGCCGGCCGCGGATGGATCGGGCGCGCACACGTCGAGATCGACGCCCTCGTGCAGCACGGCGATGCGGTCGTGCGACCAGGCAGGATAGGTGGATCGCTGGAACAGGGTGGGCGTCTGGCCCATGCCGCCGTTGGTGAGCGCCAGCAGGTTCACCGCGTTCTTGGCCCGCACGCGCGGGAACATGGCGGGATCGTCGGGAAATTCCGGATCGAAGCCCACGTCGAGATCGTGGGTGTGATAGTAGAATTCGAGATAGCCGAGCAGCGGGCTGCGCGGAAACACGTCGCGCAGGTTGAGCATCTCGCCCCAGCCATGGTGGCCGATGATGATGTCGGGCTCGAAGCCGAGCCCTTTCAGCGTCTGCGCGGTGGTCGCCACGATCTCGGCGCGCAGCATCGCCACCTCGAATTCCTGCGCGGTGGCGTGGGTGTCGGGCCAGGGGCCGCGCGGCATCTTGTAGAAGATGCGCCTCACCCCGGCGATCTGGCGGTCGTTCGGTTCGCTGATGAAGACGATGTCGTGCTCGCCCTGATCCACCAGATGCCGAAGCAGGTGGACGAACTGGCCCGGAAAGTTCTGGTGGACGAAGAGGTATTTCACGAAAGGTCCGCCGGCGGGATCAGGGCGGCAGCCGCCCACCCCGGCCGGGGCGGCGGAAATGCCAGTGTCGCGACGCCCGCCGCCGCCCAGGGGAACCCGGCGGGGGCGGCGGGGCGCCGATGGATCAGCGGCGACCCTTGTGGACGGGCTTCGCGAGGGGCGTCCGCGGTTGCGGCCGTGATGGGCTACGGCCACGCGCCGCCTGGGGCCCATCGGCCGCCACCGTTTCCAGCTCCCCTTCCTCCTCGTGGTCGGGTGACGGTGCCTGCGGGATCGCGCCGGCCGGCCTGATGTCGATGCGGAAGGCTTCCAGCGGGGCCAGCGAAGGGGCTTCCGCCGTTTCGGTGCCGTCCAGCGGCCCGACGCGCGTGCCGTCGGTGAAGGTGGCGTTCAGCTCGCATTCGAACCGCTCCGCCGCCTGGCCCTTGAGGCGCACGCGCAGTCCCAGGATCGGCAGGGCCATCCCCCGGCTGCCGCAATACTGGCCACCCTCGCTCCAGGGCGACAGCCAGCCCTTGCCCAGCACCGCCTGATACTCGATGTCGGCGGCCTCGATGCCGCTGGCGGGGGAAATGGCGAAGCCTTCGATCCAGCTCTGGCTGCCGGGCTCGCCCATCCATTCGCCGATCTGGCTGCCGACGTCGCCCCGGCGCTGGATGTGGGCGGCGATCTCCACCGGCCCGGACGGGGCGGCCGCCGCACGCGCACCGGAAACGGCCGCGCCGCCGGCGACGGCCGTGCCCGGCGCCTGGGCGACCGGACGCGCCGCCGTGGCCTGCACGTCGGCCAGGCGCATCACCTGGAGCTGCGGCGCGTCCACCTGGCTGTTGGTCGCCTGGTAGATGGTCACCAGCACCTGGGCCTGATCGGCGAGAACGCGGATCAGGGCGGCGCTGCCGTCGCCACCCACCCAGCCCTCGGGATTGAAGGTGCTGATCTCCAGCGCGTCCGAGGACAGCAGCGGGGGCCGGCTGACGCGGACGCCGGGCAGGCCGGTGACCGGGTCGGGCGTCGGACCGCCCGGCGTGTGGAAGATGCAGAAAACGCCCCGGTCGAGCTGCATCATGTGCGCCGTGACCTTGAGCTCCGTCACTGTTCGTTGGGCGGAAGGAGCGCTCTGCGACATGGATCTTGAACCCGTTGTTTGCGGGATGCGCGGTCGAGCCGGCATCCGTTCCGAAAGTGGATGGTGCGACGGGAGCCGCCCCACTGCAATAACCTGCGCGACAGCCTAGGCCGGCTGCGTTAACGCTCCGCTGACGTTGGCGCGACCAAGTCTGACCAACACGTCGTTGAGCTGCGGCACCGGCATCCCCAGCGGCAGAAGCACGCCGCGACGGGTGTCGCGGATGCGCTCGGCCGGCGCTCCGATGTCGAAGGCCGCCACCGGCAGCCCCGCCCGCCAGGCGAGCCCGAGCGTGAAGCACCAGGTTTCCGGCCAGATGGAGGGCAGCAGCGCCATGTCCGCCTGCTGGGCGCGCACCAGCTCCACCGCCTCGTCCTCGCGGTATTCGCCGGTCACGAACAGGCAGCCCGCTTCCAGCAGGGCGTCGTCGTCGGGCGTGTGGCCCACCACCACGAACTCGATCGGCAGGTTGCGCGCCGCCGCGTCCCGGAGACACCCCAGCAGCACCTCGTAGCCCTTTTCGCGCCCGATGGCGCCGATCACGCAGAACCGGGCGCGGCCGGGCGACCGGGCCCGGCGCACCATCCGCGGGGCCTGCGACGCGGCGGCGCCGAACCTTCCCAGCGACAAGGCCGGCTGATCGTCCTCCCAGGGCACGATCTCGGACGACAACCCGGCGAAATGACGCGCCATGCGGCTCGCCACGTCGCGCGAGGGCACCACCAGGCGGCGGGCGCCGCGCAGCTCGTCCGTGGAACGGCGCAGCAGGCTCCGGACGCCGATCTCCTCGGACAGGTTGCTGCCCTGGATGGCCACGCAGCGCTCGCACCCCTCCGCGTCCGGCTCGCCGCAATAGCGGCCCTCCGGTCCCACCAGGGCGATGCGCGGACAGAACCAGGCGTAGTCGTGCACGAACGTGTCGAACGGCACCCCGAGACGACGGTGCAGACCGCGCATGAGCGGGTGGTGGCCGAGAAGGTGGTGCCATTCGACGTGCCGCACACCCTCGGCCGAAAGCAGTTCCACCAGGAGATCGAACTCGGCCGGCAGGCGGAAGCGCAGGTTGGGATAGGCGGCCTCGGGTTCGGCGCCGAGGTCGAACAGCGCGCAGCCTTCGTCCGTGGGCCGCAGCACGATGGTCCGGAAGCCATCGGCCCGCAGGCGGCGCACGCGGTCGCGCACCACGCGCTCGACGCCGCCCCCCTGCTCGTGGGTGAGCAGCAGCACGCCGCGTGGCGTCGCCGCCCCGGCGGGGTTGCGGGCTTCCCCCCAGCGCAGCATGTCGAGCCGCCGGCGGGCGGGCGCCAGCGGGTCCGCCTCGATATGGGCCAGGATCAGCGCGTCGTAGCCGGGATAGAGCCCGTTCAGGATGGCGAGGTTGCGCCGCATCAGATCGGCACGGGCAGCACCGAACGACACGGTGCCGACATGGGCGACGAAGACGCCGGGTGCCGCCACGTGCCGCCACCCGAGGTGGCGCGCCCGGAGCGCCAGGTCGTTCTCCTCGCCATAGCCCTGGGCGAACAGGTCCTCGCGCAGCAGCCCGACCTGGTCGAGGCAGTCCCGGCGGAGATAAAGGCAGAACCCGTTGCCGGTCGGGATCTCGGGCGGGGGAATGCCCTTGGCCGCCCTGGCGGCCAGCGCCATCAGACGGCCGGTCGCGGCGGCATCGGGCATTGGGTTGCGGGCGCGGTGATCCGGGTAGCTGAGGATGCTGGCATCGTTGGAGAAGGGCGTCGCGGTGCCGATGTCCGGCGCGGCGTAGGCGGCCTGGCGCAGCCCCTCGATCCAGCCGGGCGGCACGATCGTGTCGGCGTTGAGCAGCACCACATCCCGGTCCGGACAGGCGGCGATGCCGGCGTTGGCGCTGTGGGGGAAGCCGCGGTTGCGATCGTGGCGGATCAGCCGGATCCGGCCCGCGGCGGCAAGGGCGTCGAGTGCGGATGCGAGCTCCGGTTCCGGGGTGGCGTCGTCCACCACCACGAGACCGGTGCCGGCGGGCACGGTGTCCAGCACGCTGGCGAGGCAGGCGAGCGTCAGGCGGCGATCCCTGAACACCGGGACCACCACGTCCGCGGCCTGGCCGCCGGGGCCGATCGCCGGCGAGTCGCCGCGCAGCGCGGCCGGTGCCGACAAGAAGAACGGCATCGTCGGGAGGGGCGCCGTCGCGGAAAGGAGGCCGTGCGCCTGCAAGGTCAGCACCCGCTGCTGTGCCGCCACGGCCACGGCGGCACGGCGCTGCAGCCCGGGATGCAGGGGCGAGCCCGCGAGGTCGCGGCCGGACTCGTCCACCACCCGCACCGGGCCATCCGGCAGCAGGGCGGCGGGGATGTGGAGGCGGCGCGGACGGGCGAGCGGCTGTTCGCTCGCGACGTCGATGGCGGTCTCGGACATCGGCAGGAAAGAAATGCCGGTGTCGGGCCGGGCGCCGGCCGGAAGCACCGCCACCGCCGGCACGCGGTCGGGGTCGTTGGGATGCCAGATCCAGCCCACGAGCCCTTCGGCGGTTTCCTCCACGAAGCCCGAGGCATGGTTGATGGCGGCGAGGTCGAACGGACTGCCCATGAGCGGGCATCCGCCGACCGCGACCTCGAGCGCCCGCGCCCCGCGCCAGCCGTCGGGAAGCCGCAGCGTGCCGCGCCGCCGGACCGGACGCATCGCGCGGCCATCGAGCAGGAAGGTGGGAGCGTCGGCGTTTCCGGACCGGGCAGCGGCCGATCGCGGATCGAACAGCAACTCGCCGGTGCCGACGACGCCGCACCAGCCCGGAAGGCCGGCAGCCGCCGCGATCTGACCGAGAAGCGGCGCCGCCTGGGGATCGACAGCGTGGCGCGACAGGGCACGGGCGGCGGTGGACGCGGCGAGCGGCGCCATGTTGCAGGCGCGCTGGGCGATCGCCAGCGTGATCAACCCTTCGCGGAACTCGTGGTGGCGGAGCAGCGGCACCAGCACCGACATCGCCCCGTGGGGATCGCCGTTGGCGAGGCGGGCCATGGCGAGGGGAAACGGAACCACGGGGGCGTCGGGTGCGAGGCGGCGTGCGCGCTCGAACCAGTCCAGCGCTTCCGCGGCCTGGCCGGCATCGGACGCGCGCTGGCCCTGGCGGAAGCTTTCCTGCGCACGCTCCTGTGCCCAGTCCCGCCAGGCGGCACGATCGGCCTCGGTGATCCGGCCCGACCGGCGGCGGGACGGATCGGGCGTCGCGGGATCAGGCACGGCGGCGGCGGGCGATGAAGGCCGGCGGGGGCGTCACCGGAACAGCCGGAAGCCTCGGGTGGACGCGGCGGATGGCGCACTCGAATGGCGGCCGCTCGCCCGGCGAGGCGGCACCGCGGCCGGAAGGAAACAACACCGGCTCAACCGTTGCTGGCAGCCTGGGCGACAGGGGTCTCGCCCGCGGGAGACCGCGACGACATCCGGGCCAGCTCGGCATCCGCTTCCTTGATGCCCTGTGCCTGCGCCCTGGTGAACCAGAGCCTCGCCTCCTGGGGGTCCGTCTGCCCGGCCAGGCCACGCATCAGATAGCGGCCGAGCATGTACTGCGCCATGGCATGACCGCGCTCGGCTGCCTGACGGAACCAGCCCTGCGCCACCACCCGGTCTTCCGGGACCTCGTGACCGCCGCCATACATGGCGCCCACGGAGAACAGCGCGTTGATGTGGCCCTTGCGCGCGGCGCGTTCGAACATCTCGAGCGCCGCCGCATGGTCGCGCGGACCGCCGCGACCGGCGAGCAGCAGCTCCGCCATCGCCACCTCGGCGTCCGGCAGACCTCCTTCCGCGGCCTTGGCGATCCAGGACCGGCCTTCGCGGGCATCCACTTCGACGCCGCGGCCCTCGATCAGCATCCGCCCGTACCAGTACTGGGCGTTGACGACGCCGTCGGCGGCACGACGCAACCAGAGGGCGGCCTGCCGTTCGTTGCGCTCGACCCCGACGCCTTCGGCGAGGCAGACGCCGAAATTGAAGGCGGCGACGAGATCGCCGGTGGCGGCGGCCTGTTCGAAGCGGGCGCGGGCGGCGATCTGGTCTTCCTCGCGGCCGGCGCCGGACAGCACGAGATTGCCGAGATCGACATGGGCGAGACGGTCGCCGCGCTCGGAAGAAAGCCGGAACCAGCGCGCCGCTTCCTCGGGATCGCGCTGCACCCCGGCGCCGGTGAGGAACAGCAGCCCGAGGGCTCGCGCCGCGGCCGCATGGCCGCCCTCGGCGGCACGGGTGTACCAGCTGGCGGCTTCCATGTAGTTGGGCGGCAGGTCGCCGCCCTTGGCGTAGATGTCGCCGATCAGGGCGGCGGCTTCCGCGTCGCCGGACAGGGCGGCCCGACGCAGCCAGGATTCGCCCTGGGTCACGTTGCGCTCGATCCCGCGGCCTTCCAGCAGCGCGAGGCCGTAGCGCGCCTGCGCGGACCGGACGTGCTTCTCGGCCGCCTTGCGGTAGAGTTCGGCCGCGGCGCCGAGATCCTGGCGCACGCCGGCGCCACGCTCCGTCATCACGCCGAGCAGGTAGAGCGCGGTGCCGAGACCGCCCTCCGCCGCCTTGCCCAGCATGAAGGCCGCTTCGCGCTGGCCGTCGGCGTCCAGCGCGTGCCGGAGGCGCGACAGGGCGAGGCCGAGATAGCCCTGCGGACATCCGGCATCGGCCGAGCGCTTGTACCAGCGATTGGCCTCGTCGATGTCGCGGAGTTCGTCCGGGCCCGACGTGAGCACGTAGGCCAGCAGGGCCTGGCCGTCCGGCGAGCCGGCCTCGGCGGAGCGGCGCGCCCATTCGGCGGCACGTCCGAACTCCGGCTTGGCTTCGTGCTGTTCCGGACCCGGGGCGAAGCCGATCCCGGACTCCTTGCCGGTGGCGAGCCCGAACAGGAACAGGGTGGCGAGCACCACCTGCGCTTCCACCCAGCCGGACGCGGCCGCGCGCTCGATCCACCGGGCCCCTTCGGTGCGGCTGACCGGAACGCCGGCCCCGTCCAGATAGGCCCGGCCTACGCGAAACTGGGCTTCAGGAATTCCTGCCGAGGCCGCCGCGCTGAGAGGCTTGAACGCCTTGGCGACCTCGCCGCTCTCGATCAGCGACAAGGCATAGCGAAGCTTCGCCTGCGGCGAAAACAGGGAAGCCGTGCGCTGGGCGAGGTTCAGGGCCATGGGTGGTGATATCGTTCCTGGGCCTGGGGAAATGCGCCGGATCTAGACCCGCACCCCGTCAGGCTTCGGTGGTCCGGCGGACCCGGTCGGGAGCGATAATCGCATCGCACCGTGCCGGCATTGGTTTCCGTTTCTCCGCCGGCACTAGGCCGACGGAGGGACGGAGGCTCTGTCACTACTGTGGATCGCGCATGCCGTCGGAGGCCAGCGGGAGGACGCTGCCGAGCATGTACTGGAGGATGGTCCGCTTGCCGACCTTGATGTCGGCGGTGAGGGGCATGCCGGGGATGGGCTTGAAGTATTTCGGCACGTCCCGAAGGGTGTAGCGGTCGATCCGCATGCGCACCCGGTAGAAGCTCTTGCCCGAGGAATCGCCGGCGGTGCCGAGGCCATTGGCCGGCGCGCTGGCGGCGTCGGCCTGGGTCTGGGCCTCGGAGAAGCTGTTGGCGCTGATATGGGTGACCGTGGCTTCCGCGCCGCCATGCTGGTTGTAGTCGAAGGCCGCGAACTTCACGTTGGCCTTGTCCCCGAGCTTCACGTAGCCGGCTTCGTCCGCCGGCATCCGCGCTTCCACCTCGAGCGGAGCGTCGAGCGGCACCAAGGTCATGAATTGCTGAGCCGCCGTCACCACCGATCCCACGGACAGGTGGGCGATGTTCAGGACGATGGCATCCCTCTCCGCCTTGAGCTCGATCAGGCCGTTGTGAAGCTGTGCCTTCGCCAGATCCCCGGTGGACTGGTACAGCTTGAGCTGGGCCTCGGCCAACTGCTGGTAGCTGTCCGCCCGGAAGCCGTCCATGTAGGCCTGACGCTGCGCCTGGAGCGAAGCGATCTTGTTGCGGGCCGCCGCGGCGCTCTGCTGGGCGTTGATCTGCGAGCGCTCGATCTCCATCAGCTCGTCCTGGGACGCCAGGGAGTTGAGCCGGCTACCGACCTGGTCCTTCTGCAACTGGACGCGCATGTTGTGCACGTCCGTGGCGACCTTGACCCGACCGGCATACATGGCCGCGCTGGCCTGGTATCCGACCAGATCGTTCTGCGCGGCCGCGATCTGCTGATCGAAATCATGGAGCTTCGCGTCGTAGTTCGCCTTGCGCCGCAGGAAATTCGCCGCCTCCTGTATGGAGGCCGGATTGTCGGGCGTGGAGGTGTAGTCCTTGCCGGACACTTCCGCTTTCAGTCGGGCGACCTGGGCGGTGAGGTTGGCGGTCTGGCTCTGGAGGGCCGTGAAATCGGCGCCGGACGCGGTGGGATCGAATCGGGCGAGGACCTGCCCCTTGTGCACCACATCCCCTTCGCGCACGTCGATCGACCGGACGATGGAGTTGTCCAGCGGCTGCACGACCAGCATGGGAGTGGTGGGCACGAGGCCGCCCGCCGACACCACGACGCGATCCACCGGGAACAGGGCCAGCACCATGATGCTGGCGATCGCCAGGGACGAGATGATCCAGGTGGTATAGCGCGCGGTCGCCGACGGCGGCAGCGCGGCGAGCGCGGCGCTGGGCGAATGGAATTCCAGCAGTGCCGCCGGCATGTCGTCGTCCTCGCGACGACGACGCGGCGGCCCGACCTCGCGATTGTTCCGATCGGCGGGAACGATGTCCGTCGAGCCGCTCATGCTCAATCTCCTTCCGCCAGGAGCGGCGCCGGACCGGCGCCACGGTTCTCGGGGTTGGTGTGCCGGTTCTGCTGCATCCAGAGCTGGCGGTAGATCGCGCAACGCTCGAGCAGCACCTGGTGGGGACCGATATCCTCCACCTTGCCGCGCTCCATCACCATGATGAGGTCGCAATCCACCAGCGAGGACAGTCGGTGCGATACGATCACCATCGTGCGTCCGCGGCCGATCCGGGTGAGGTTGGCGTTCACCAGGGCTTCGGACTCCGGATCAAGCGCCGAGGTGGCCTCGTCCAGGATCATCAGCTTCGGATCGGAGATCAGGGCACGGGCGATGGCCAGGCGCTGGCGCTGGCCGCCGGAGATGTTGGTCGAGCCTTCCTCGATGAAGGTCTCGTAGCCGGCCGGCATGCGCTCGATGAATTCCTCGGCGCCCGCGAGCCGGGCGGCGCGCACCACGTCGTCGAGGGTGAGGCCCGGACGGCCGGCGGTGATGTTCTCTCGGATGGTGCCCCGGAACAGGAAGTTGTCCTGCAGCACCACGCCGAACGACTTGCGCAGATGCGTGAGATTGATCTCCCGCATGTCGATGCCGTCCAGCTTCAGGTAGCCGGTATAGCTGCGGCTGACGCCCTGCAGGAGGCGCGTGACGGTGGACTTGCCCGATCCGGACCGGCCCACCAGGCCCAGCATGGTCCCGGCCGGGATCTCCACGTTCAACCCATCGAGCGCCTTGGTGGTCGCGCCCGGATAGGAGAAGTCGACATCGATGAAGGAGAGCGCGCCCTTGATCTTGGGCCGCATGCCGGTGGTGAGCGCCTTGGTCTCGGTGGGGTTGTTGAGCACCGCACCGGCCTCGCCGAGCGAGGTCCGGACCTCGGTGAAGTCCTCCAGCAGCTTGGCGAAGCTGATGAGCGGAGAAGCCACCCGACCACCCAGCATCATGAACGCGATCAGCGAACCGCCCTGCATCCCCGAACTGCCCTTGATCACCATCAGCGCGCCGATCAGCAGCACGCCGCGGCTGATGAACATCTCGAGCGGCATGGTGAGCGTTTGCGGCCAGTTCGACATCCGCCCGGCCGCGAGCCGCCAGCGGGTGGCCTCGGCGGTCCGCTCGTCCCAGAGCTGCTTGCGCTGCGGCTCCAACGCCAACGTCTTGAGGGTCCGGATACCAGCCACCGACTCATAGAGAAGCGAGCCGCGCTGCTGTTCCGCGGCGATCGACCGCGCGACGTAGAAGCTGATCGGTCCCATGAAGATGATCACGACCAGGCCGATCAGGCCCGCGGTCGCCACCACCATCCAGGCCAGCGAGGCGTTCAGGAAGAACAGGAACGGCAGGACGATGAGCAGGGTGAACAGGTCCAGGAAGGTCGTCAGCAGCTTGCCGGTCAGGAAGTCCTTGACCTTGTAGATCGCGAACAACCGACCGATCACGATGCCGGTCTGGTTGCGCTCGAAGAACTCGAGCGGGAGCGCCAGCAGACGATTGAAGATGTGGATACTGATCCGGCTGTCCACCCTGGCGCCCAGCACCAGAACGAGTTCACGGCGCCCATAGGACAGCATCGTCTCGTAGAAGGTGAGCACGATCAGGATCATGGTCACGGAGAACAGGGTGGCGAGCGAATGGTGCGCCAGCACCTGGTTCAGCACCTGCATGACGATCAGTGCCGGCAGGATGGTCAGCACCGACAACACCATCGACGACAGGCCGATGTCGCGCAGCAGCGACTTCTCCCGCATCACGACACGGGTGAGCCATCGCATATCGACCGGCATTTCCGTCTCGGCCTGATCGCGCGCCCGGCGCACCATCAGAACGTCGCCGGTCCAGACCTGCGACAGCCGGAGCTCGTCCACCGCCAGCGCCGGATCCGACTCCGTACCCATCGGGTCGCGCAACCAGACCAGATCGTTGGCCGCATCGGCCGCCACCATGACGCCCGCCGATCCGTCCTTGAACATCAGGACGATCGGCGGCGTGTTGCTCATGCGGACCAGGTAGCGCCATTTTAGACGCATGCCTTTGGCGACCAGACCCTGGTCGGTCAGCCAGCGCACGAGGGTCGCGGGAGACGGGGAAGGTTCGTCCGGCTCGCCCATGAAGGTACGGGGGTCGAGCTCCACCCCGTGGTACTTTGCAGCGGCCATGGTGGCTCGGAGCCGGATGGTCAGGGGATCGGTGGACGCGCCTCGTGCGGCAGCGTGACCGTCGGCGCTTGAGCCGATCTGGCCGGCGTTGTCGTTCGGTTGATCCACAGGATGTCCTTCGTTCGGGCGCCCTCAGCGCCAGGGGAGGCGAAACCCCCGGCATCGTGCGGCGAAGGCCAAAGCCCAGCCACCGTCACAACCCTAGCATGAAAACAACAACCGAACCTAAATTTTCTCCCGCACCGACGGGTCCACCTCCTCGGTTGGCCCATGGCCACCCGACCCAGCGTCCGTCTCAAGCTACTTCATCGACCGCCGCGATCGTCCCCTCGGGGAACCGGGCGCGGACGAACGGGTCGTGTCGCGCCGCGTCCATGACCGCCGCCACCGTGGCGGGGGATGCCACCACCAGCAGCCGGCTCGGCATCGGACGTCCCGCTCTCACCTGTCGTTGGAACAGCCCATTGAGGAACAGGGCCACCGGATCCCGCCCGCAGCATCGGCAGCCGAAGCCATGGAGGCCGGGACGCGGCAGCCTCGCCACCAGGGCCCATCCCTCCGGGGCGGGCTCGGCCACCCCTTCGCCGAGCAGAAGGCCGGTGCGCGGGTCCGGTCTCGGCAACACCGCCCCAGGAATGGCCGCCGCAACGGTGTTTCGCGCTCCATCCCGCATGTGGACATCGGCCCCTGGCTTGGCCGTCTTGACACGGCCCGATCACGACATTGGGTCCCGACCCTGGACAGGGGAGGCCCGCTTTGAAAGAACCTTGGGGGAGAAGGCTGCGCCCTTCCGCCCGCCGATCGTCCGCCCCCGGCGGGGGCGCCCAGGATATCATGACCAGACCCCACCTCCTCGACGCCCTTTCCCATCACGTTTTGCTCTGCGACGGCGGCATGGGCTCGCGCGTCCAGATGCTCGATCTGGAAGTGGAACGCGATTTCTGGGATCGCGAGAACTGCACCGAAGTGTTGAACCTGTCGCGTCCGGACCTGGTGCGGGAGATCCACCGGGGCTATTTCGCGGCCGGTGCCGACATGGTGGAAACCAACAGCTTTGGCGGCTCGCCCACTACCCTGGAGGAGTTCGACCTCGCCGATCGCTGCCACGAGATCAACAAGATCGCGGCGGAGCTGGCGCGGGAAGCGGCCGACAGCTTCTCGGACGGCCGCCACCGCTATGTGGTGGGTTCGATCGGGCCGGGCACCAAGCTGCCGTCGCTGGGCAACGTCCCCTATGATCCGTTGGAGGACGCGCTGGCCGCCCAGTGCGACGGGCTGATCGCGGGGGGCGTGGACGCCCTGCTGATCGAGACCTGCCAGGACACGCTGCAGATCAAGGCGGCGGTGAACGGCGCCAAGCGGGCGCGGCGCGCGGCCGGCACCGACACCCCCATCTTCGTGCAGGTCACGGTGGAAACCACCGGCACCCTGCTGGTCGGACCGGACATCGCCGCCGCGGCGACCGTGGTGGATGCGCTGGACGTGCCGCTGCTGGGATTGAACTGCGCCACGGGCCCGCAGGAGATGGCCGAGCATGTCCGCTGGCTCGGAAGCAACTGGCGCGGGCTGATTTCCGTGCAGCCCAATGCCGGCCTGCCTGAACTCGTGGACGGCCGCACCCACTACCCGCTGGGAGCCGCGGAGATGGCGAGCTGGATGGAGCGCTTCATCTCCGAGGACGGGCTCAACCTCGTCGGTGGCTGCTGCGGGACCTCGACGCCGCATATCGAGGCTTTGGACGCCATGCTCCGGCGCCGGGCGGGGAGCGCCGCGCGGCCGGCCCCGGTAGCGCGGCGTCCGGTCTGGATCCCTTCGGTGGCGTCGCTCTACGGCCAGGTGCCGCTGCGTCAGGAGAACAGCTATTTCTCCATCGGCGAGCGATGCAACGCCAACGGCTCCCGGAAGTGGCGCGAGCTGCAGGAAGCGGGCGACTGGGACGGCTGCGTGGCCATCGGCCGCGACCAGGTCGGTGAAGGTTCCAACGCGCTCGACATCTGCACCGCCTTCGTCGGCCGGAACGAGACCGCCGAGATGGACGAGGTGGTGCGCCGCTTCACCGCGTCGGTGAACGGGCCGCTCGTGATCGATTCCACTGAAACGCCGGTGATCGAGAGCGCGCTCAAGCTGCATGGCGGCAAGCCGATCATCAACTCGATCAATTTCGAGGACGGCGAGGGCCACGCTCACGACCGGATGGTGCTGGCCAAGCGCTTCGGGGCCGCGGTGATCGCGCTCACCATCGACGAGGTGGGCATGGCGAAGACCGCGGAAGACAAGCTGCGGATCGCGGAGCGCCTGGTGGCGTTCGCCTGCGACAAGCACGGCCTGCCGCAATCGGACCTGATGATCGACCCGCTGACCTTCACCATCGCGACGGGCAACGAGGACGACCGGAAGCTCGGCCTGTGGACCCTGGAAGGCATCCGGCGGATCCGGGAACGCTTTCCCGACATCCAGATCATCCTGGGGCTTTCCAACATCTCGTTCGGGCTCAATCCGGCGGCGCGCGCCGTGCTGAACTCGGTGTTCCTCGATCAGGCGGTCAGGGCCGGCATGACGGGGGCGATCGTGCATGTCAGCAAGATCAGGCCCTTGCACCTGATCGATCCGGAAGAGGTGCGGGTCGCCGACGATCTGATCCATGACCGCCGCCGCGACGGCTACGACCCGCTGCAGCGGCTACTGGAACTGTTCGCCGATCGCAAGGCGTCGGAAGCCACCAAGAAGAAGCGCGCCGAGACCGCCGAGGAGCGGCTGCGCGACCGCATCGTGGACGGCGACCGCAAGGGTCTGGAGGACGATCTCGCCGAGGCCATGACCCGGATGGCGCCGATCGACATCATCAACACCATCCTGCTGGACGGCATGAAGGTGGTGGGCGAGCTGTTCGGCGCGGGCAAGATGCAGCTTCCTTTCGTGCTGCAGTCGGCCGAGACCATGAAGGCGGCCGTGGCCTTCCTCGAGCCGCACATGGAACGGGTCGAAGGGCAGGCCCGCGGCACCATCGTGCTCGCCACCGTGAAGGGCGACGTGCACGACATCGGCAAGAACCTGGTCGACATCATCCTGACCAACAACGGGTTCCGCGTAGTCAATCTCGGCATCAAGGTGCCGGTCGCCGACATGATCGCCGCTGCCGCCGAGCACAAGGCGGACGCGATCGGCATGTCCGGCCTGCTGGTGAAGTCGACCGTGGTGATGCGCGAGAACCTCGAGGAGATGGCACGCCAGGGCCTCGAGATTCCGGTGCTGCTGGGCGGCGCGGCCTTGACCCGGAACTACGTGGAAGAGGAATGCGTCGCCGCCTACGGCCGCGAGGGCGGCAGCGGGCGCGTGGCCTATGCGCGCGACGCCTTCGATGGCCTGGGTCTGATGGACCATGTCGCGCAGAACAGCTTCGACGGCTACCTGTCGGCGATCCAGCACCGCCGGCAGAGCAAGGCGACGCGTGCGGCGAAGCGGGAACCGGAACAGGTCGAACAGCGTGGCTTCGCGCCGGTGGACCGCGAGGCCGCACGCTCGCGCCGGGTGCGCCTGAGCCACGGGCTGCCGATCATGGAGCCGCCATTCTGGGGCGCGCGGGTGATGGAAGCGTCCCCGGCGGCGGTGCTGCCATTCCTCAATGAACGCAGCTTGTACCAGTTCCAGTGGGGCTTCCGGAAGCAGGGCCGGTCGCTGGAAGATTTCCTGCGCTGGGCGAAGACCGAGCTGCGTCCGGTCATGAAGCGCATGCTGGCGCTGTGCGCCGAGCGGGACATCCTGAAGCCGCAGGCGATCTACGGCTACTGGAAGGCGGCGGGCGACGGCAACGACCTGATCCTGTTCGAGCCGGACGGCGAAACGGAGGCCGCCCGTTTCACGCTTCCTCGCCAGCCACGCGAGGACGGCGCCTGTGTCGCCGACTTCGTCCGCGACATCGGCGAGGCGGAGCGTGACGTGATCGGGCTGCAGGTGGTGACCGTGGGGCAGGCAGCTTCGGACGTCGCCCGGGAGTGGTTCGAAAGCAACCGCTACCAGGACTATCTGTATCTGCACGGTCTGTCCGTGGAGATGGCCGAGGCGATGGCGGAGTACGTGCACAAGCGCGCGCGCGCGGAACTCGGCTTCGCCGCGGAAGACGACCGCGACATCGACAGGCTGTTGTCGCAGGGCTACCGCGGATCGCGCTACTCGTTCGGTTATCCGGCCTGCCCGCGCCTGGAGGACCAGGAGCCGCTGTTGCGGCTGCTGGGGGCGGAAAGGGTGGGCGTTTCCTTGTCGGACGGCTGGCAGCTCCATCCCGAGCAATCCACCAGCGCCCTCGTGATGTTCAACCCGGAAGCGAAATACTTCACGGTGTAGGAGGGAAACGCTTCCGCCTGCCTTCTACTGGCGGAAGCCCAGCTTGGCGAGCAGGCCGAACTTGGCCTTGCGCCGCGGCGCAGGAGACGGTTCCGGCGCGGCGGGCGCGGGCGTCATCAGCTTCTGGTCGAACCAGGAGATGGTGGCGGCCTTGAGCAGCTGGCTGCCTTCCGGCACGGGAAGCGGCGTGAACCGTTCGAGCCAGTCGGGCGTGTCTCCCGGCACGACGGCAGGCACGTTGCCGCTGGTGCTCAACATGCCCCCGGCGCCGTGGACAACCACGTGGTTGTCGCCGGTGGAAACGGACAGGGCGGATCCAACGAGCGGAAGCACGTCCGGTGCGATCGGCGTGATTCCGGTTCCGATCACGAACATCTTGACGTCGTCGCCGACGATCCTGATCAACACCGGCAGGATCGACCGGGCCGGAAAGAAAGCCTTGTCGAAATAGATTTGTCGGGACTGGCTGTTGAAGACCAGGAAGCCGCCGTGAGGCGAAAGGATCAGGCAGGCGTAGTCGCGTAGCAGCTGGGCGACTTCGGCCGTCTCGAAGTCCGGGGGAGCCGCGCCGCGCACGCCGATATGCTTATCCATGACCAGGAGAAAATGCTTGTAGGCCTCGCTCCTCCAGCCTCGCATGAACAGGGCGTAGATCAGGACCCCATTGATCCCGCTGGTGATGATCTTGTCGTAGTCCTTGTGCTGCTTGACCCGCTTCGCCTGCAGGGCGCGATAGGTCAGGAGGGGATGCTTCCAGGCCGAGCGCTCGATGGCATGCTGGATGAAGTGGCCGGAACCGCGCTGAACATCCACCAGCACGCGGCGCAATCGCGACAGGTCGCTGTCCTCGGCCGCCGCGACGATCTGCATCATGATGTCCGACTGGTCGAAGCCGCTGGCGAGATCATGACCCATGTTGGGGAACGGCAACTCGTCGAAGGGCGGCAACCGCTTGCGGAGCATGTTGACGTTGTAGTCGTCGATCCCGTCGTTCGGATCGAAGATGACCGTGATGGAGCCGGCGCAGTCCTCCGGACGGATGCCCATGCCCTTATGTTGCGGACGAGGAACGATCTTGTGCTGGGCGACGTTGCGGATGAGGATTTTCCTGTGGATCTCTGATTCGAAATCCAGATCGTCCGGATCCAGCGAGTAGGTCGGCGCGAACACGATCACGCGGTCCGCCCGCAAGCGGCGCGAGAATTTCAGAGCCGCCCATCCCCCCATGGAATGGCCGAGAACGATGATCCGGCGCCGTCCCTTCGCGTGCTGCTCCACGAGGCGGAACGCGTCTTCGATTTCCGGCGTCGCGTAATAGGCCCGGACCTTGGTGTTGATGCCGATACAGTTGAGCGAATGCTGTTCGACGGCGGAGCGGCAGAAATAATATTCCTGCGCCACATCTTCCCGGTATGCCGGCGCGAAGGTGACCAGCAGGTCCTGCGATCGCCCCCGGTGGTGGTGTACAACCAGTTCCTCGCCTTCGAAGATGATCATCGCCTCTCACCATCCCGCCCAATTCGCACGTTCTTCGGCATGCATTCCCAACCGGGACGCTACTATCACTCTCCGGCCGGTTCAAACATCCGGCATCTAAACTTAATGTGTTCACGGCATCAATATGTCATCAACATTGCTGGGACGATACCGTCGCAAACGTTAGGACAATATAAATCGGAGCATGCCCTCCTGGATCAGCAATAGGGGAGCAAGCATCATGGTATTCGCCATCGGCGAGCAGGCATTCATCTCGCCCGAGGGTGAAACCGTGCTCTGGTCGACGGACAGGCTGGGGTGGGGCCTGTTCGTGACCGGGACTGCCAGCATCTCGGTGTCCTACAGCGTCGACCAGACCCTCGCCGCCTTCTTCGGTGCCGTCGTGGACGCCGGCGCCTACGCTCACCTCAGCTACGCCGCCGCGACCGTGCTCGGCAACGGCATCGCCTTCCAGATCGGCGCGCCCGTCGTTCTACCCGGCGGCACCAGCACCGCAGCAGGACACGGAACGCTTGAGCTCGCGGCCGGCACGACGCTCGGGTCCGGATCGACGCTGGAGTTCTTCGGCGACCACGACAGCCTGGTGCTGTGGGACCGGACATTGGCGATCCCGATCAGCGGCTTCGCCGGCGACGGCAACCAGATCGTCCTGGGCGGGGCCGGTGCTGCGGACGTGCGGTTGCTCGGCTTCTCCGGCGACACCCTCCAGCTTCAAGTCGGCGGGGTGACCACCTCGTTCGGGTTCCAGGGGCTCGAGAACACGACCATCGACAACTTCGCCCTCGACCGGGATGGTGACGGCGATCCGGCCATCCGCTACGTCCCGTGCTTCCTGTTCGGAACCAGGCTCGACACGCCCGCCGGCCCCCGCCCGGGAGAGGAGCTGTCGCCCGGAGAGCTGGTGCTGACGGTGGAGAACGGTGCCAGGGTGCAGCGCGCGGTGACATGGGTCGGCCGGGGGCGGATCGGCCCCGGCTCGCGCGAGGGCGGGGCGGACACCGTTCCGGTCCGGGTCCGCCGCGATGCCCTCGGGGACGGCGTGCCGTGCCGAGACCTGCTGCTGACGCCGGACCATGCCCTGCTGTTGGACGGCATCCTCGTGCCGGTGCGGATGCTGGTGAATGGCGGCTCCATCCTGCGGGAGGAAGCCATGCGGAACTATTGCTTCTTCCACGTCGCGCTCGCCCGCCATGGCATCCTGCTGGCCGAGAACCTGCCGGCGGAGAGCTACCTGCCGGACACGAGGCACCATCTCCCGGGTGTCCCGCCGCACCCGGCGCCATCCCTGTCCGCCCGCGCGGCGCCGCTCGCGGTCGAGCAAGAGCATGTGGAACCGCTATGGCGCCGCCTGCGGGACCGCGCGGCGACGTTGGGGCTGCTTTCCGAGCGGGACGCCCCCCGCCGATCTTCCCCGGATCCGGAACCGCGGCTGCTGTTGTCGGGCGGTGGCAGTCTCGGGCCTTGCCGGCGGATCGGCACGGTCGTGGTGTTCCGCATCCCGCCCGGGGGCCGGGTCGAGCGCTTGTTGTCGCGGCATGGGGTGCCGGCCGAGACGATCGGTCCGTTCGTCGATGACCGCCGGCGGCTTGGGATCTGCCTGCGCCACCTGCGGCTGCGCGACGGCCAGACGGAACGGGTAATCCAGGCCGCGTCCATGGTCGGCGGAGGCTGGCATGATCCGGAAGACGACCGGCGATGGACAGACGGGGATGCATGCCTGCGCCTTCCGCCTGCCGGACCTCGCGGCGCAGAGCTTGAAATCGAGATCGTCGGGACCCTGCCCTACCCCTTGCCCGACGATGCCGCATGCACCCATGGCCTCCCCTGACCCGGCCCGGGCCGAGGCCGTTCCCGCCGGCCAGGCCCTGTCCCGAAGCGGGAGACGCAGAAGCCGCTTCCAGCGCGCGTCGGGGCCGGTCTAAGCAGGAAAGATACGTCGCGACGCCAGGGAGCGCATGCATGATCGATCCTGGCCGCTCATCAGTCCCGGATCATTCGTTGGCCCGGATCGCCGGGTACCGGCCGCGTCGCGGCGGGTTCTTCCAAGAGATCCGGTGCCGCGGGTCGTGGGCATGAGCCGAAGCGGCCTCGCGACCGCGGCCGAGGCCATCGCCGCCGTCTGGTCCACGCCAGCTGCCATCGTGGCGCCCGGCCTCCCGACAAGGGAAGCGCCGACGGGTGACAATGCCGACGGGGCGGACCGGGTCAGGCGGTTGTCGCAGCACATGGGGGAGGACGCGATGCGCTGCGTGTCCGCCGCCGTGACCGGGGAACGGGAACAGCTGCTCGATGCGAGCGTCGCGGTGCTGCGGTCCTTGTTGTCGATCTGGGCCGCCACCGGCGTCGAGCCGGCGGAGATCTGGGCCGAGCTGCACAAGCGCGAGCGCCTCGGAAGCCTGTTGATGCAGCTGGATCAGGCCCACTCGGCCATCCGGCGCCGGTCGCTCAAACCCTGGCAGCTCGACAGCACCAAGCTACCCTGAAGGCGGCGGGATCTCCCGGGGGCGGACCATCCCGTTGACGGGACGCCGCGGCCGGCGGCATCCCCTTCCCCATCCGGAAGCCACGCACCCCGGGGTGGAGGCAGGAGTCGCACGGGGCCATCGCGCGGTCGCCGTTTCCCTGCCCCGAAATACCTTCCCTGCGGCGATCGCACTGGCAAAATGGCGGCAGCGGCGCGATATAGCCGCCATCGTGAGCGATCAACCCTCCGAACGCGCGGCCATCTCCAGGACCGGTTTCCCGGCGCGTCCCCCCTTGGGTGACCACCGGCGGGAAAGCCGGCCGGGGCAGCGTCTTACTGGCCGCGGGTGGCGGCGGCCATGAGCTGGGTGGACATCGCCGCCCTCGTGGTGGTGACGCTGTCCGCCCTGCTGGGGCTGTTGCGGGGGTTCGTGCGCGAGGCGCTGGGGCTCGCCGCGTGGATCGGGGCGGCTCTGCTGGCCGTCCGCCTTTATCCGGAGGCCCTGCCCGTCGCCAATCGATGGATCGGCGCCACGGGTGTTGCCGAGCCGGTGACGTTTCTGGCGGTGTTCGCCGTGCTGCTGATCGGCTTCCTGTTGATCGCGGCCGCGATCGGCGGCCTGGTGCGCGACACCGTGCTGGGCGGCATCGACCGGCTTCTCGGCATCGGTTTTGGCGCCTTGCGCGGATTCGCCGTGCTGGTGGTCGCCTTCGTGCTGGGCGCCACCGTGCTGACCCCGGCCGACTGGCCGCAGCCGGTGCGCGACGCCCGCCTGCTTCCCTTCGTGCAGCAAGGTGCGGCCTTCGTGCTGGCCCGCGTGCCGCCCCGCTACCGGCCGCCGCTCGCCGCGTCCGACTCGACCAGTGCCGGCACCACCGGCAACCGTGTGGACCGATCGTCCGCCTGATGTCCACCTCCGTCCTGATGCCGCCCGCCGGCAGGAGTTCCCGCCGAATGGTCACCGATCCCACGCTCCTGTCGCCGGCCGCCGCGGAGCTGCCGGAGCCCAGCGGCCTGCCATACGACGACGACAAGCCGCACGAGGAATGCGGCGTGTTCGGCATCTGGAACGCGGCCGACGCGGGCGCCATGACGGCGCTCGGCCTGCATGCCCTGCAGCATCGCGGACAGGAGGCCACCGGCATCGTGTCGTTCGATCGCGGTCCGGAGGGTGCGGACGGACGCTTCCACACCCACAAGGGCATGGGGCTGGTGGGGGACGTGTTCGGCGATGCCCGCATCATCGGGGCGCTGCCCGGCCATGCCGCCGTGGGCCACAACCGCTACGCCACCACCGGTGCGACCATCATCCGCAACGTGCAGCCGCTCTACGCCGAGTTCGAGTTCGGCGGTCTCGCGGTGGCGCACAACGGCAATCTGACCAACGCCCGCAACCTGCGCCAGGCGCTGGTGCGCCGCGGCTGCATCTTCCAGTCCACCACGGACAGCGAGGTGTTCATCCACCTGATCGCCATCTCGCTTTATTCCAGCGTCACCGACCGCCTGACGGACGCGCTGAAGCAGGTGGTGGGAGCCTATTCGCTGGTGGTGCTGAGCCAGGACGCGATGGTGGGCGTGCGCGATCCGCTCGGCGTCCGGCCGCTGATCCTGGGCCGCATCGACGTGCCGGGTGCCGAGAAGCCGACCTGGGTGCTGGCCAGCGAGACCTGCGCGCTCGACATCGTGTCGGCCGAATTCGTGCGCGACATCGAGCCGGGCGAGATCGTCATCATCAACGATGACGGCGTGCGCTCCATCCACCCGTTCGGCCAGAAGAGCGGCCGGTTCTGCGTGTTCGAATATATCTATTTCGCCCGTCCGGACTCCGTGCTGGACGGACGCGGCGTTTACGACGCCCGCAAGCGGATCGGCGTCGAGCTGGCGCGGGAAAGCTCCGTGGAGGCGGACGTGGTGGTGCCGGTGCCGGACTCGGGCGTGCCCTCGGCCATGGGTTTCGCGGCCGAAAGCGGCATACCGTTCGAGCTCGGCATCATCCGCAACCATTACGTGGGCCGCACCTTCATCGAGCCCACCGACCAGATCCGCAATCTTGGCGTGAAGCTGAAGCATTCGGCCAACCGCGCGATGATCGAAGGCAGGCGCGTGGTGCTGGTGGACGATTCCATCGTACGCGGCACCACCTCGCGCAAGATCGTGGAGATGATGCGCGCCGCCGGGGCCACGGAGGTGCATATGCGCATCTCGTCGCCGCCCACCACCCATTCCTGCTTCTACGGCATCGACACCCCGGAGCGCGGCAAGCTGCTGGCGGCACAGCACGACGTGGCCGAGATGGCCCGGTTGATCGGCGCCGACAGCCTCGCCTTCATCTCGCTCGATGGGCTTTATCGCGCGCTCGGCCGTCCGGAAGGACGCGATCCCGCGAAGCCGTTCTATTGCGATGCCTGCTTCACCGGCGAATACCCGATCAGCCTGAGCGACCTCGACGAGAACGACCGGGCGAGGCCGCACGGCAACCGGATGGCAGCCGTCGGCTGACGGGAAGAACGGGGCGCGCGCCACAGCCTTCTGGCCGAAGCTGTGCCCGTCGGCCCTTCCGCCGGACGGCTCCGGGGACAGCGTCCCGCCCGCAACGAAACCTCTCGCCGGCCGCCCGGCTCTCCCTCCGAGCGACCAACCTCCGCCAGGGTCGCGTGTAGGTCAGGGGTTTCGGACCGGGGCACTTCCCGGCTTTCCCGGGGAACGGAGCGAACGTGACCGCGGCGATCGACCATATCGCCGCCGATCGTTTCCGATGGACGATGCCCCCGGCCGTGTCGTCGCCGGAAACGGGAACACCAAGCCGGCACCCGAGGAGCTGGATCTAGGATGATCGGCCGTACCCGGACGGAAGGCGGAACCCACCGCCCGTCTGGCAGGGATTCGGATCGCCAGGCCGGTCAGCGGGAAGCGCCGGCTCCGGCGGAAACCCCGGCGGGAAACGTCGCCGGTCGCCGCCTGGACGAGCGACCGCTTTCGAACAGCGTCGCCCTGGTCACCGGGGCGGGACGAGGCATCGGCCGCGCCACCGCCATCGCCCTGGCGGCCCTGGGCGCCCGCTGCGTGCTGACCGCCCGCACCCCGGGCGGGCTGGAAGAAACCGATGACCTGATCCGCGCCGGCGACGGTCCGGCGGCGACGCTGCTGCCGCTGGATCTCGCCGACGGGGGGTCGATCGACCGGCTCGGTCCGACGATCCACGAGCGGTTCGGGCGGCTCGACATCCTGGTGCATGCCGCCGCCGCGCTGGGGGCGCTGACGCCGGTGCCGCACGGCACCGACCGGGACTGGACGGCGGCGATGGCCGTGAATCTCCACGCGCCCTGGCGGCTGATCCGCACCGCCGCGCCGTTGCTGGAACGGGCACCCGCCGGGCGGGCCGTGTTTCTCGGCTGCGACATCCTCCGCTCGCCGGCCGCTCCCGACGCGTTCTGGGGGATGTATGCCGCTGGCAAGGCCGCCACCGCGGCTCTGGTGCGGAGCTGGGCAGACGAGATGCGTCACCACGCGGGACTGCGCATCCTGTTGCACGATCCCGGTCCCGCCCGCACCAGGCTTCGCGCGCTGGCGCTGCCGGGCGAGGATCCTGCGGCCCTGCCTTCGCCGGACGAAGCCGGGCGGGTGATCGCCGGTCTGTGCCTGCCGGTCCGCCACACGCCCTGATCCAGGAGCGGAGGCAGCACCGGCAGCGGCCGCGAAGGCGAGTGTCGCCGCCGGGCCGGCACGGAAGAACCCGCCGACGAGATCGACGCCCGATCCCGGGCGCCGGACGATGCAGCGGACCGCGGACCGCCGGATCGCTCCGCGGCAGACGGTGGACAAGGCGCCTGCGACCGGTGCCTCCGGATCGTCCCGCACCACCCGGGAACGGCGGCGATGGGCCAGCGTCAGCCTTCGGCCGGCGCCCCGCCCTCCCCCAGCACCGGCCGAAGCGCCGCGTCCAGCGCCTCGTCCGAAAACCCGGCACGGACGAAGGCGATGGCGGCGTCCGAACATCGCCGGTTGAACGCCTCGTCCTCGTGCAGACGGTGGATCAGCGAGGCCGTCTGGTCCGGATCGTCGCAGACCAGCTCCCGGAGGGCGGCGGGCAGCGCGAAGCCCTCCGCCGCGATGCTGGAGCACACGCAGGGAAGGCCCGCCGCGAACGCGGTGAGCAGCTTGCCCTTGAGGCCGGCCCCGAATGGCAACGGCGCTACGGCGAGCCGCGCCGAGTTCAGCACCGTGTCGAGCCGGGGCACGTGCCCTAGCGCCGCCAGCCCCGGCACCGACAGGTCCGGAAACGTTCCCTCGCCGACGAGCCGGCACTCGATCGCGCCGCCGCGGTCCCGCAACCGGGGCACGATCTGGTCGCGCAGCAGCAGGGCGGCCGCGAGGTTTGGCGCGTGCGCCAGGCCGCCGACGAACACCGCCCCCTGCCGGTCCTTCCATGGACGCGGTCCGCGTGGCGGGGGCGAGACCGACCACGCCACCACATGCACCCGTTCGGCCGGCACGTGCTGGCGCAGCAGCGCCGCTTCCACTTCCGAGTGGGTGACCACCGCGTCCGCGCCGGCCGCGGCCCAGAGCTCCAGCGCCCGCAGACGGCGCGCCTCGCGCTCCAGCTCGGGTCGATCCTCCCACCGGGCCTGGCGGGACAGCCGCAGATGATGCAGGTCCGCCAAGGCGTAGACGATGCGCGCACGGGGCTGCAGCCGCCGCGCGAGCGGTCCGTAGTCGGACGCGACCGCCACGCGATGAAGATAAACGAGGTCGTAGCCGTCCCGGTCGCGCCGCAGCAGTTCCTCGAGGCTGCGGACCCAGGGGGCGCGATGCAGCGTGATCCCGTCGGCGGCGAGGCGCCGCGCGGTCGCGGCGTTTCCGTCCATGTCCGGGGTGGCGAACGACACGGCGTAGCCGGCCCGCCGGAGGGCCCGCATGTGCGACAGCACGGCGCCGGACCCGGCATCGCGATCGGGAGCCGGCGCCCGCTCGTCGAGCACCAGCGCCCGCTTGGTGCGGCAGGAAGAACCGTCCGGGCCGGAGCTTGTCGGCTCGGCGCTCCGTGCCCAGCGGCGGAGGAGCCTGCGCTGCTGCTGCTGGAGGAACTGCAGGCGGCGCTCGATCCCCTCGCGATCCCCGGCGCCGTCCATCAGCGCGGCGATGGAGGCTTCCGCGGCCGCATCGAACTCGCCCTCGGCCGGGAGGCGCACCGGCGAGCCCGGCAGATCGGCACCGTCGGCTTCCGCGCTCAGCCTCAGCAGCCAGGACCGGCCGGGCGGCAGCGGCGGGTTGAAGCGCAGCTCGAACCCGGAACGGCCGTCGCCGTGGCCCGCCGCCCGGACGTCCGGGCGGAACCGGTTGGCGATGGTGCGACCCAGCAGCCGGCCCTCCGCCGTCGCCAGCAGGATCACGGGCGCCCCGGGGGACGAGCCGTCGCGCACCCAGCCGCGCACGCCGTCGCGTCCGGCCTCGTCGATGGAGCCGGTCAGCATGCCCTCGTCAGCCCGTCACCGAACGTCGCGCCATCCGCGGGAGGCCGTGGAACGGTCCGGCCCGTCAGCCCGCGCGGCGGACCAGAAAAGCGTCGGGTTGCGGCTTCGGCTCGGCCGGACGATTGGCGAGCACGAGACCGTCGGCGGCGCGGCGCACCAGCAGCGCCCTGTGCCTGGCATCCGGCGGCAGCTCGATCCGGAAGCCGTGGCATCCGCCGCCGAGGCCGGCCGCCCGCAGATCCAGTCGGAACAGATCCGCCACCGCCTGCGCCACCGCCGTCCCGTCGAGCAGCACCTCCAGCAGAACCGGAAGGTCCGGACGATCGGGATTCTGCGCCCAGCCGCGCAGCGCGAAACCCTGCCAGCCCTCGATGCCGCCCCGCAGCGGCTCCGGCGGCCGGATCCCGGCCACCCCGTCGATACGGGCACGCAGCGCCGCCAGACGGGGATCGCCGCCGCCGAGCCTTGGCGCGCAATAGCGCGGGGCACGCCGGGACTCGCCCGGGAAAAGCGCCGCGAACTCGTGGGCGTTGTGGAACATGCCGCGGCTGTTGTCGTCCTCGAAGGTTTCCGACCAGGCACCTTCCGCCAGCACGGCATCGTGTCGGTCCAGTTCCAGGTGGACATAGGACACATCCCCCACGGGGGCCTCGCGTCGCACGGAAACGCCGTTCACCAGCATCTCGGCTTCCACCAGCATCCCGTCCAGCAGCATGGCGTGATGCGGCGACACCCGCAGGTCGCGGACCGGCAGCGTCCCGTCCAGCGCGCCAGCGCGGATCAGGATGGGGTGGACGTCGGTGCTCGCGGCTGCGAACCGCGCGTTGTAGGAGCGCCGGCCGATCCAGCGGATGCGCCGCGCGCCGCCGGACGCCACGATCACCTCGTCGCCGATGCGCAGGTGCTCGATCGGCACGCCGTCCGCATCGCCGGGCACGCCGATGCGGGTGCCGGGCACGTAGCAGGCGAGCGTCACCAGCGTGCCACCCGCGCCGTCGGCGGCGAGCGCGAACTCCCGGGCGAGGCCCGCGGGCAGCACGAGATGCGCGGCCTTGCCGTCGGACGACACGTCGAGCCCGCCGGTATCCGCGTCATAGGCCAGCGCGGCGGTACGGAAGGGCAGGTCGGTGAGATCGAGCCAGTCGCCGGCGTGGAAATCGACGATGCTGTCGCCATCCAGATCCGCAGCACTGCCACGCATCTCGTTGTTGCCGGCGCCCGCGGCGATGGTGTCCGCTCCGAGGCCCGGTTCGATCAGGTTGTTGAAGACGCTGCCCTGAATGTATTCGCCGACGTCCGTTCCCTGGATCAGGTACTGGTTGTTGCTGTCGAGCCGGTAGATGGTGATGCTCTGGGGAACGGTGGCGTCCCAGTACGTCGCCTCGTGCATCCCGATATAGTCGATGTTGCCGTCGTTGCGGTAGTCGTTGTTGTCCCACACCTTCGCCACGGTGTGAGGGCCGTCATCGACGACCTTGTAGATGCTGGTGGTATGCTGGCCGAGACCGTCGCCGTCGAGGCCGGCCCAACCCATCCTGACCACGTCGCCCTTCTTGATCAGCTTGTACCAATCCGCCACCGGCTCATCGAGACCGTTATGGACGATGCGCCAGAATCCGCCCTCGCGGTTGTCGTCCGGATCGGTGCTCTCGTCCTGCCACGGCATGGTCGCCCCGTGACCCGCCGCGACGTCGTCGGCGATCCAGGGACAATAATCGCTGTTCTGCACGTCGGTGTAGAAGGCGTTGAAGCGGTCGATCGACTCCGTCTGGCTTTGCGCGTCCGGAATCGAGACCCCGGGGTCGAAGCTGTTCACATGGGGATCGACGCCCACCATGTGGTAGTTCAGCCGCTCCACCGGGTTGCAATCGGTGCCCGCGACGGTGACCTGGAACCAGGACCGGGAGTCGATGTTGTTGCCGACCCTGAACATGATGTTGTCGATGTCGGCTGCCGTCACGGTGACGCCGGCGACGCCGTCGAGCTCGGTCACCGTACCGTTCTGGTTCTGCCGGAACCAGGCCTGCGACACCGGAGAGCCGGGAGGATCCTGCGTCGCCTGGCCCCAATAGCCGGTCAGATCGGTATTCGGTTCGCGGGTGTACAGGGTGTAGCTCGCGAAGCCCTGAGGCACGGAGCCGAACGCGTTCACGAGGATGCTGCGCAGCGACACCATGTCTGTCGCCGCTCCCACCGCCGCAACCGGAATGGTGGCGTCGTTCACGAAGGGCTTCGTCGCCTGGTAGCGGATCACCGTGTCGCCGGCACGATCCGGCGAGAACACGAACTTGCCGGCAACGTCCTCGTAGTAGCTGCTCGTGTTGATCCCGAAGCTGCCGATCGTGCTGCCGTTGTAGCTCAGCGTTAGCATGCCGTTGACGTAGGACACGGCCCCGACCGCGGCGCCATGTACGACGATGGCGTCGCCCGGGGCGAAGCCCTGTATCCAGCCGTGGAAATTGCCCACGTCGTTCAGCACCAGCCGGCCGGTATCGTCGTCGAACTGGACGTTCTGGCCCGAATCGACGGTGCCCACGACCGCGATGCCGGCATGGTCGATCTCGACGGTTCCGCCACCGGCGAGAGACGTCGCCCGCGACAGGTCGACCCGGCCGATCGCGTCGATCAGGCCGTCGTTGGTGAGGGTGATCCCGGCCACCTTGACGGCCGCGCCCGCCCCTGCGGCGAGAAAAGCCCCGGAGTCGATGGTCAGCGTCCCGCCTGCCGCACCGTCCGACGGCCCGATGCGCAACACGCCGCCGATGGAGGACGCCGTCATCGCGCCGTCCAGGGTGACCTGCCCGGAGATGTCGATCTGCGCAGCGTGTGCCGCGCCGGCGATCACGATGGCGCTGGTGGAATCGATGTCGATGTTCTGCAGCTGCAACGTCGGCGGATCGGCCGCGGGACCGCCGAGCTGCACGTCGGTCGCGCGCAGCGGCCCCGCCCGGCCGTCGAGCAGGACCGATCCCTGGCCGATCTGGACGTGGTCTCCGGCGAGCGGCGCGCCGTCCGGACCGTTGCTCGTGGTCCAGCCGGTGGCCGCGAACCAGGAGCCGTCGCCTCCGCCCCACGACCGGGTGGCGTTGGAGGAAAGCAGAAGGGTGCCGAAGCCGCCGTCGTCGCGGGTGGCGAACGCCGCCGGGGCGGAACTTCCCGCGACGTCGAAGCGCGCGACCTCCGTACCCTCGAAGGACACCACGAGCACGCCGCCGGACAGGATGGCCCTGTCGGCCTTGGTGTTGGTGAGATCGATGATGTCGCCCGGGCGCAGGCCGGCGATCGCCCCCTGGAAATCCGACGGCTCCTTGATGGAAAGCAGGCCGGTCTGATCGGCGAACTGCAGCAGCTGGGTCGCGGCGACGGGCGCGTTCACGGAAAACACCGAGCCGCTGCCCAGGACGATCCGTCCCGTGCCCGAGATCCCTCCGTTCGCCGCCAGGAAACTACCGGACGCCATGGTGATGGTGCCGTCGTTCGCCAGGCTGCCGTCCGCCTCCATCGTGGCGCCAGCCGACAGAAGGATCGTGCCGGTGCTGGAGAACACGCCGTTGGTGTCCAGCTCCGCGCCGTCGACGATGATCGAGCCGATGCTCGTCAGGCCGCCGGACGCCCGCATGTAGCCGCCGGCGGAAAGGGCGATGGTGCCGTCGCTGGACAACCCGCCCAGGTCGATGAGGGAGCCGTTGCCCACGGTGATGAGGCCGCTGCTCGTCATCTGCGGCGAAAGCTGGAGCCAGCCGTCCTGGACCGTGATCGTCCCGCTCGCGGAAACGGCGATCGTTCCGTTGCCGTCGACCCGGAAGGTTTCGCCGTTTCCGTTTCCCACCACGTCCAGGGCGCCGGCGAGCTGCAGGCTGCTTCCCTGGGTCGCCTGGATGACGGCGGTGCCTCCCGGCAACCCCTGGACGGTGGAGGACTGGGTGAGCGTGACCGTGCCCAGCAGCTGCAACCCGGCCTGCACGCCCGACGCGTCGCTGCCGAGGGTGATGGCGAGCCCATCCAGCACGAGGCCATCGACGCTCGCGATCGAGTGCGACACCCAGACCAGGTCGGCCGGCACCGGCACGGCGTCGCTGGACCAGTTCCTGGGCTGGAGCCAGCTCCCATAGGCCGGTCCCAGCCAGCTCACGCTCTGCCCCATCGGATCGTCCCCCCGGGGAGCCGTTCGGGCGCGGCCCCGTCATATCGTTATCGGAACGTTAGCGGGGATCCTCCCGGTGCTCAACGGCTATCGGGCCGCCGGGGCGGGGCGATCAGCCCGATCCCGTCCGTTCCGCGTCCGCCACGGCCGCGAACATCCTGTTCCACGTGGGGGAGATCACCACCTCGTTGACGCACACATGCGGCGGCTGGGCGGCGATGAAGCGCACCAGGTCGCCGAGATCGGCCGGCTGCAGCATCCGGCCGCGCTGCTCGGCCGATACCGGCCGGGGACGACGATCGAGGATCGGGGTGGCGACCTCGGCCGGGCAGATCACGCAGGACCGGATGTTGTTGACGCATTCCTCCTCATTGAGGAGGTGGCTCATCATGATCATGCCCTGCTTGGCAGCCGAGTAGGCGGCACCCGACACCGGCGAGGGATGCCGTCCGGCCCAGCTCGCGATGTGGATGAACAAGCCTCCCCCGGCCTCGCGCATCAGCGGCAGGGCGGCGGACACGCCGAGAAAGCCGCTCAGCAGGTTGGTGTCGATCAGCTGGGCGGCGCCGGCCGGGGTCAGGGCGGCGAAGGAGCGATCGGCGATGTTGGTGCCGGCGTTGTTCACCATCAGATCGAGCCGGCCGAACCGGTCGCGGATCGTCGACGCGGCGCGGGACAGATCCTCGGCCCGGGTCACGTCGCCCGGCTGCACCAGCGCTTCGCCGCCGCCGGCGCGTATCCGGCCCGCCACCGTTTCCAGGGCGTCCGCGCGCCGTCCGGTCAGCACCACGGCGAAGCCGGCTTCCGCCAGCGCCCCCGCCGCCGCCTCACCGATGCCGCTGCCGGCCCCGGTGATCCAGGCGATCCGCCGCCGGGAGGTTTCGGCGTCACGGGTATCGGTCATGTGAGCATTCCTTCATGCGGGATCGGCGGCCGGGCGGGGGCATTTCTTTCGGCGGACGCGTTCCCATATGCTGCGCCCATCGTCGGGGCACCTGTCGGGCGGTCCCGTGCCCGGATGCCCGCCGTCGAGGCGGGCGCCGCCCCCGGGACCGCTTCAGAACAGGATGCACCTCATGCAGCCCTTCCGCTATCCGCAGCCGGCGCCGTCGGAGATCACGCCCCGCGCTTGCTTTCTGGCCAGGCGGCACCTGCTGGCGGGGGCGGGTATGGCGGCCGCAACGGCGATGCTGCCCCGTTCCTCCCGGGCGGCCACGCTCAGCGGCAAGCCCAGCCCGTTGTCGACGGACGCGAAGCAGACGCCGCTCGAGGACGTGACGCACTACAACAACTTCTACGAGTTCGGCACCGACAAGGGCGATCCGGCCGCCAACTCGGGCAGCTTCAAACCGATGCCCTGGACGGTGACGGTGGACGGGCTGGTGAACAAGCCGCGCACCATCGACGTCGGCGAGCTGCTGCGGACCATGCCGCTGGAGGAGCGCATCTATCGCATGCGCTGCGTCGAAGCGTGGTCGATGGTGATCCCCTGGATCGGTTTTCCTCTCGCCGCGCTGCTGAAGCAGGTGGACCCGCAGGCGGCCGCCAAATACGTGGCCTTCACGTCCGTGGTTCGTCCGGCCGAGATGCCCGGCCAGCGCGGCTTCCTGCAGACCATCGACTGGCCCTACGTGGAAGGGTTGCGGATGGACGAGGCCATGCATCCGCTGGCGATCCTGGCGATGGGGCTCTACGGCGAAACCCTGCCCAACCAGAACGGCGCACCGATCCGGCTGGTGGTGCCGTGGAAGTACGGCTTCAAGGGCATCAAGTCGATCGTGCGCATCAGCCTGGTCGGCGAGATGCCGCCCACCACCTGGAACAAGCTCGCCGCCAACGAGTACGGCTTCTTCGCCAACGTGAATCCGGAGGTGGACCATCCGCGCTGGAGTCAGGCCAGCGAGCGGGTGATCGGCGGTGGAGGCGGCTTCTTCGGCGGCGAGGGACGGCGGGACACGCAGATGTTCAACGGCTATGGCGAGCAGGTGGCCTCCCTCTACAAGGGCATGGACCTGCGGAAGAACTTCTGACGTGACCACCCACCCCGCCGGGCCGGACGCCGGCATCCCCGGAGGCGTTTCGCGCGGCGGCGTGGCGAAGGCTGCGAAACGCGGGCGGTCCGGCGGCCTTTTCGCGAGCCGGTGGTGGCTGCCGGCGCTGTATGTCGCGGGCTTCGTGCCGGCGGGGTGGTTCTTCTTTCTCGGCGCCACCAACCATCTGGGCGCCGACCCCGTGCGCACCTTCGAGCACGTGCTGGGGCTGTGGGCGTTACGCTTCGTGATCCTGGCGCTGCTGGTCACGCCGGTCCGGGACCTGGCGCGGATCAACCTGCTGCGGTTCCGGCGGGCGCTCGGGCTGCTCGCCTTCTGGTACGCGCTGATGCATCTGCTGGTGTATGCGATCCTGGATCGCGGCCTGCGCTGGCACGTTATCCTCCAGGACATCACCAAGCGGCCGTTCCTGATCATCGGCATGGCAACGTTCGTGCTGCTGCTCGTGCTCGCCTGCACCTCCAACCGCTTCTCCATCCGGCGGCTGAAGCGGAACTGGGTGCGGCTGCACCGGCTGGCCTATCTCGCCGCGGCGCTGGCGGCCTGGCACTTCATCATGTCGGTGAAGAGCTGGCCGCCGCAGCCGGTGCTGTACGGCACCATCGTCGCGGTGCTGCTCGCCTACCGCGTCGTCCGCCCGTTCCGCCACCGGATCGCGGGCGGTCCCTCCACCGCCCGGAGCTGAGAGCGGGCGCCCGGCCCCTCTGCCGCGCGAGGATGCCGAAGGGGGACGCGCCCAGCTGTTCCCGTTCCCTCAGGCGGTCGCGAGCAGGTCGCGCACCCTGGGGATCACCTCCCGCCCGTACAGGGCGATGCAGCGCAGCAGCGCCTCGTGATCGAGCGGCCCGGCGCTGTATTTCAGGTCGAACCGCGCGAGCCCCAACGTGCTGACGGTGCGCGCGATCTTGCGCGCCACCGTGTCCGGCGACCCCAGATACAGCGATCCTTCGGCGATTTCGCGCTCGAAGGCCGATCGCTGCAGCGGGGGCCAGCCCCGTTCGGCCCCGATGCGATCGTGCATGCGCTTGTAGGACGGCCAGAACATCTCCCGGGCTTCCTCGTCGGTTTCGGCCACGAAGCCCGGCGAATGCACCCCGACCGGCAGCATCGCCGCGCCGTCCTCGTCGAGTCCCCGGCGGAAAAGATCGGCGAAGGGCACGAAACGCGCGGGATCGCCGCCGATGATCGCCAGCATCAGCGGCATGCGATACTGCACCGCCCGCAACACGGATCGGGGCGAGCCGCCCACCCCGATCCAGCAAGGCAGCTGCCCGCCCGCCACCGGGGGAAACACGCGCTGACGATCCAGCGGGGGCCGCACGGTGCCTTTCCAGGTCACCTCGCCGGTTCTCGCCAGCTGCGCCAGAATCGCGAGCTTCTCCTCGAAGAGCCGTTCGTAGTCGGCCAGGTCATGGCCGAACAACGGGAAGGATTCGGTGAACGAGCCGCGCCCGAGCACGATCTCCGCGCGGCCGGGAGCCAGCGCGTCGAGGGTGGAGAAGCGCTGGAACACCCGGATCGGATCGTCGGAGGACAGCACGGTCACCGCGGATCCCAGCACGATGCGACGGGTGCGCGCGGCGGCGGCGGCCAGCACGACCTCCGGCGCGGACACCGCGAAATCGTCGCGGTGGTGCTCGCCGAGCGCGAACACGTCGACGCCGACCTCGTCCGCGAGCGCCGCCTCGGCCACCAGGTTGCGGATCACCTGCGCCGGCGGCAGCAGGACCCCGGCCTCGTCGGCGGTGATGTCGCCGAACGTGTCGAGACCGAGTTGGAGGCTATCGGACAAGGCGCGGATCTCCTGGGGCACGAGCCTCCGGTGCATACGGCACCCGGGCCGGCGGCGCAGCCACCGGATGGGAAACGATGACTTGCCGTCCCTGTGCATCCGCCGGTCGCCGTGCGAGCGCGGGACGCTCAGGGACGGTTAACAGAACCGGTGCATGATCGCCCGATGCGCACACCGAAGCTGCTTCTTCCCCTGCTGGCCATCCTCGCCTTCTGGCCCCTGTACGGCGGGCTCGCGGCCGTTCCCGCGTCCGTGCCGCTGGTGGCGGAAACGCCGAACAGCGGCTTCAACCGGCTCACCGTCAGCGTCACGGTCTGCTCGCCGGGCAGCGAGCGATGCGTCACCATCCCCCACATCATGGTGGATACGGGCTCGGTCGGGCTGCGGCTGCAGGCGCATGCGGTGCCGGACGGGCTGGATCTGCCGCTCGCCCGGAATGGAAGCGGACAGGTGGTGGCGGAATGTCTGCGGTTCGTTGGCGCCGCGGCCTGGGGAGCCCTGCATCGGGCGGATGTGCGCATGGGCGGCCTGATCGCGCGCGACATCCCCGTGCAGGTGGTGGGCGACGAACTGCCGAGGCCCGGGTCCTGTCCGGGCGGCGGCCATCCCACCTCCAACGGCACGCTGGGCATCGGGCTGCACGCCACGGATTGCGGCGGGAACTGCGTGCAAAGCGAGGCCCATCCCGGCTATCTCGCCTGCGCCGGCGCCGCTTGCGCGCCGTATCCGGGACCGGTGCCGTTGTTCCTCCAGCTGCCGCAGCCGTTGCGGCGTTTCGGCACGGACAATAACGGTGTGATGCTGGACATGCCGATGCCGGCGCATCACGGCGAAGCGCGGGTGGAAGGCCGGCTGTTGTTCGGGCTGGGCACCAATCGCGACAACGGCTTCGGCGGCGCGAGCATCATCCGCTTGTCCGCGCGCGGCCGGGTATCCACCGAGTATGCCGGCCGCACCGCCACCGACAGCTATTTCGACAGCGGCACCCAGTCCCTGATCGTGCCGGACGATCGTCTGCCGATCTGCCCCGGCGGCCATGCGAGCGTTTGCCTCCGGCCCGCCGTCCGCACGAGCGCGACGGTGGTGGGCGCCGACGGCAGCCGCACCGTGATCCCGTTCCTGGTAGGCGAGTTTCCCCGCCCGGGGGAGCACGGCGTGTTCGCCGGCGCCGTATCGGTGGCGCGGCGGCCCGACCTGTTCGTGTGGGGCTTCCCGTTCTTCATCGGACGCCGCGTCGGGCTGTTGTTCGCCGGGGAAACCGTGCCGGGGCGGCCCGACCTGGTGGGGCCGCTGTATGTGGTGGGACCCCGGGGCGGCTCCTGAACCCGGAGCGCGGCGCCGGAACCGGGAACCTTCCCGGGGAAGACCGCGGGAAAGGTCGCCGGTCGGTCAGGCACGGGTCGGTCAGGGGCCGGTCAAGCGGCAGCTTTGGGCTGGGCGAACAGGCCGATATGGATCTCGCCCCAGAGCCGAAGCGCGTCCAGCACTTCCCGGAGGCTGTGGCCGCGTTCGGTCAGGCTGTAATCGACCCGGGGCGGCACCTGGGCATGGATCGTCCGATCGATCAGCCCGTCCGCTTCCAGCTCCCGCAGCTGGTTGGTGAGCATGCGCTGGGTGACGCCTGGCATGCGCCGCCGCAGCTCGCTGAACCTCAGCGTTCCTTCCAGCAGGTGCGACAGGATCACGCCCTTCCACTTGCCGTCGATCAGCGCCAGCGTCGCTTCCACCATGCAGCCCGGCGTGCAGTCGAGGCGGGAATGGCGCAGCTTGCTCACGACGGTATCCTTTCCGGCACTATTGGCGATCCTTGTGCGTATAGGCCCGGGTGGGAGGAAGCGCCATCCTTCGGCGTGGACAACAGGAGCGCCATGATCATGCGCAGCATCGCCTTCCGGACTCCCGGCCCGATCGACCGTCCCGACGCGCTGGTGGAACGCGACGTTCCCACCCCCGAGGCCGGTGGCCGCGACCTGCTGGTCGAGGTGCGCGCGGTGTCGGTCAACCCGGTGGACACCAAGGTGCGCCGGGGCCTGATCCCCGGTCCGGACGATTGGCGCGTGCTCGGCTGGGACGCGAGCGGCATCGTGCGCGCCGCGGGTCCGGAGGCCACCTTGTTCCGGCCGGGCGACGAGGTGTTCTATGCCGGCAGCCTGAACCGCCCCGGCAGCAACAGCGAGTTCCAGCTGGTGGACGAGCGCATCGTGGGCCGCAAGCCCGCGAGCCTGGACTGGGCGGAAGCCGCGGCGTTGCCTCTCACCGCGATCACCGCCTGGGAAGCCTTGTTCGACCGCCTGGACATCCGCCGGCCGGTGCCGGGCGCGGCATCCGCCATCCTGATCATCGGCGGCGCGGGCGGGGTCGGCTCCATCGCCATCCAGCTGGCACGCGAGCTTTCGGACCTCGCCGTGATCGCCACCGCGTCGCGGCCCGAAACTGCGGACTGGTGCCGGGAAATGGGCGCGCATCACGTGATCGACCACTCGCAGCCGCTGGCCGCACAGGTGGAAGCGCTCGGGATCGGCGCGCCGGGCGTGGTGTTCTCCACCACCCATACCGATCGCTACGTGTCCGACATCGCCGCCCTGATCGCTCCGCAGGGCCGTCTGGCGCTGATCGACGATCCTGCCAGCTTCGACGTGATGCCGTTCAAGCTGAAATCGGTGTCGGTGCACTGGGAGCTGATGTTCACCCGCGCGCTGTTCGAGACCGCCGACCTCGCCGAACAGAACAAGCTGCTCGACAGCGTCGCCGCCATGGTGGATGGCGGCCGCCTGCGCACCACGCTGGGCGAGCGTCTGTCGCCGATCGGCGCGGACACGCTGCGCCGGGCGCATGCCGCCCTGGAAAGCGGCCGCACCCGGGGCAAGGTGGTGATCGAGGGCTGGCACTAGCAGCCGCGCCGCCAGCCCTGGAGCGGTTGAAACAGGAGACGGTGCCTCGGGCCGGGCGGGGCGCGATCGCCACGTTCCGGGCGACCGCCTCGTCCAAGCGCGGAGCCGCTGTGGGCGGCGGATCACCCCCGGCCGGCGGACCCACCGACCGCGGGCGGCTCAGGTCTCGTGCGCCTCAGGCCTCATGCGACTTCAGGCCTCATGCGCCGGACCGCCAGTGGACCGGGGCGGCGTGCGGTTCGCGGGGTCCGTGTCCCGGCGATCCAGCGCAGCGCGCACCCGGTCGGCCAGTTCGATCCGGCGGTACGGCTTGCCCAGCACGTCCATCGCCGTGGCGCGGGGACCATCCGCCACCAGATCCTCGTTGTACCCCGTGGTCAGCAGCACCCCGATCCCGGGACGCTGCCCGCGCACCCGGTCGGCGAGGGCCAGCCCGTTCATGCCGCCCGGCATCACGAGATCGGAAAACAACAGGTCCACGCGCGGCGATCCGGGCGCCTCCAGCACGCGCAGCGCCTCGTCGGCGTTGAACGCGGTGAGCACGGTGTAGCCGAGCCCATGCAGGTGCTCGCGGGCCAGGGCCAGCACGTCCTCGCTGTCCTCCACCACCAGGATGGTCTCGTTCCCGCCAGGCAGGGCGTCGGCGGGAGTGGTCGCGGGGGTCGGGGAGGCGGGAGGCGCGGAAACGACGGCCTGCTCGGCGGCGGGAAACAACATGCGCACCGTGGTGCCCCGACGCTGTTCGCTCTCGATCTCGAGCCGCCCGAGTGACTGCTGCGCGAAACCGTGGGCCATGGCCAGGCCCAGTCCGGTGCCCTTGCCGGTCGGCTTGGTGGTGAAGAACGGTTCCACCGCCCGTTCCAGGACCTCCGGCGTCATGCCCGTGCCCTGGTCCGACACCGACAAGGTGACGTAGCGCCCGGCCGGCAGACCGTTGGCCGGCAATTCGACGCTGCCGGTGGCGATCGTGATCGTACCGCCCTCCGGCGTGGCGTCGCGCGCGTTGATCAGCACGTTGAGCAGCGCCATTTCCAGGTGGACCGGATCCACCGCCACCGGCGGCAGCCGGCGGCGCAGGCTGAGCTGGAGCTCCACTCCGCGGCCGGCGGTGCTTTCGAGCACCTCGGCGAACTCGTTGATCAGGCCGTTGATGTCGAGCGCCCGCGGCTCCAGGCGGGTCTTGCGCGCGAACGCCAGGAGCTGACGCGTCAACCGGGCGCCACGCTCGGCGGCGGCGGTGGCATTGGCGACGTGCCGGAGCAGGCGCTCGTCCGCGACCCGGGCGCGCAGGATCTCCAGGCTTCCCGAGACCACCTGCAGCAGGTTGTTGAAATCGTGGGCGAGGCCCGCGGTGAGCTGGCCGATCGATTCCATCTTCTGCGCCTGCCGGAACGCCTGCTCGGAGCTGCGCCGTCGGGTCACATCGAGCTGGGACGCGAAGAAGTACAGCAGCTGGCCATCGGTGCCATACACGGGCGCCACGAACACCGCGTTCCAGAAGGTCGAGCCGTCGCGGCGGTAGTTCAGCAGCTCCACCGACATCGCGCGCCGCTCGGCAATGGCATCGCGCAGCTCGCGCACGCTGGCGCGATCGGTGCCGGGCCCCTGCAGGAAGCGGCAATTGCGCCCGGTGATCTCGTGCTGCTCGTAGCCGGTGAGGTCCTGGAACGCCCGGTTGGCGAACACGATGGGGTTGTCCGGCTGGTTCGGATCGGTCAGCACCATCGGCATCCGGGTCATCTGGATGGCGGCGAAGAACACGCTGCCGCGCTGGTCCAGTCCCGGTTCGGTGATCGTGGCCTGCTTCCAATGATGGATGCCGGGGCCACCCGTCGGTGAATCGCGGATGGTCGCGTCGCCGGCGTCCGGATCCCGCGCCCGTCGGTCGTCCGGCTCGTCATGGATGCCGTTCGCGGCGAGACCGCTGCTGGCTCCCCCGGGCTCCTCCTGGCGGTCCGACGAAGAGCGCCCGTCCGGAGCATCCGGCCCAGGGCTGACGGGCGGCGGGGCAGGCTCGTCGTTGTTCATGCAAACCGCCTTCCTGCCGCGGCTCACAATCTGCCGGGTTCCAGGCACTATCATATGGGTGTCGAGCATGAAGGCGCAAAGCGGGCGGCGTCATCCGACCCGCGGACGGTGCGCATCGCGGCGCCCGCCGGGGTTCAGCGTCCGCGAACCCGACGCCGCGCGCCGTGGCGCTGCCGGCTACCGTTCCGCGAACCCGACGCCGCGCACCGTGGGTACGCCGGCTACCGTTCCGCGAAACCTCCGTTCCCGCCGGACACGAACGGCACGGGAGAACGGCCATGGCGGCATTCCGGGAACATGGCGCCCATGCTATCGGCAAGGCCATGCGCGCCCTCGCCAATCCTGCCACCAGAACCGCAACCGACGGTGCCCGGCCTCCCCGAGGCACGACGCCATGGCTGCTGGTGGCAGTGCTGCTCGCGGCCGGATCCGGGCTGGCCGGTTGCGTGTCGCCCCCGCCGCGCGTGGATACGGCCGCGGAAGAACGCGTCGCCCATGATCCGCGCGCCCTGATGCACATCGCGGACGCTTCCGCCGGCGCGGGCGACGCGGCCGCGGCGGCGACCTTCTACCATCAGGCGGCCGTGCTGGCGCCGGACGACCCGGCACCGGCGCTGGGCTATGCGCGCAGCCTGGCGGCGCAGAACCGGCTGGGAGACGCGGCGACCTCCCTGGAAGAAGCGCTGCCCCACATGAGCGGGAGCGGCGAGCGCCAGGTACGGGCCACGCTCGGCCGCCTGCTGATCACGGCGCACCGCCCCACCGAAGCCGTGAGCGTGCTGAGAGCCGGCCTGAGGCGGACGCCGAACGACCCGTCGCTGCTGATCGGTCTGGGTGTGGCGCTGGATGCGAGCCGCGATTTCCCGGCGGCGCAGTCGGCGTATCGGCAGGCGCTCGCGGTTGAACCGAACAGCATCGCCGCGCAGAACGATCTGGCCCTGTCCACGGCTCTCGGCGGCGATGTGGGCAGCGCGCTGACGGCGCTTCAGGCGCTGCGCAACCGCGTGGTGGAAAATGGCGGCCAGGCGTCCGACCTCGCCACCATCGACGGCAACCTCGCGCTGGTGCACGCCCTGCGGGGGGAATTACGACAGGCGAACGAGGCGGCCTCCGGCGCCACCGCGAACCCGGCGGACCTCGCCAACAACATGCGCTTCTATTCGGCCTTGTCGCCCACCGGCCCGGACGCCGCGGCGCCGTTGAACTAGGGTGCTACGGCGACCCGAATCCTCGCGGTCGCGCCATGAACGGCTGCGGATAGCTGCCGCCGCGTAGATGCGGATCGGGGCGTACGGTGCCCGCCTCCACTCTCCGGAAACGAGGAGGCTCGAGGCGCCGAGACGACCCTGTCCCGAGGCTATTCGGCCCCACCGTCACCGCGCCCGGATGGAGACATGCGAGCACCCGGGTCCGACAGGTCTGGAACGGGACCCGTTCCCCTGCCCGCGTCGGCGCGACGGAAAATCAACCCGGCTTGGTCGCGCTGTCACCCGGACGTCTTCGGCGCCGGACGATCGGGCCTGCGGCCGCGCCGCTCGGCGCCACAGCGGGGGCCGCTTCCTGTGACCGGGACCGGCTCCGGGTCAACTCACCCGTTCGCTCGAAACCTTCTCGGCGATGTTGCATATTCCACGCCGGTGTCTGCCATTCCGGCGGGCGAAGCGGCGGAAGAACGCATCGTCCGCCGGGCCGGCAACGGGATCCATGTGCACCACGGACGGCCCGAGGAGAGCCGCCGCGATCCGGGACCGGCCACCCCGCCCGCGAGACGACGGCTCAGTTGCCGCTCGCCGCCCCGGAAAGGGGAGCGGCCGAGAGCAGCGGATTGACGCCAGCCGCCGCCGCGGGCGCCGGCGCCACGATCGCCGCGCCCGCCGCCGGTCCCGCGGGGATCGCGCTGACGGCGCCACCCCCGCCGCCGCCGCCGCCGCCGCCGGGACCGTCGCCACCGCCCGCGTCACCGTCGCCAGCACCCTCTGCCCCGGCCTGCCCGCGGCGCGAGGGCTGGCGCACCTCGCCGTTCTCCCAGTCGCGGACGGCCCGTGCGGCCACCGCGCCGTTGTTGGGTCCGAGCGTCACCGGCCGTGCCAGATCGCGCGGATCGGACACCATCTGGGCGAGATTGTTGGCCTGCACGCAGGTGCCGAGGCTGGTGACGCTGTTGGCGACGTCGCCTTGCCAGTCGGCCTTGAGCGCGGTGCTGCAGGGCGTGGTGACCGCCCTGGTGCGGCTGAGCACCACCGCATTGTCGGACACGGGTACCCAGTCGATGCGGGACGGATCGAGCCCCATCTGGATCAGCACGGCCCGTGTCGCGTCGCGCTGCGACACGCTGGTGGTGCGGATGGATGCGTCGAGCTGGTGGATGTTCCCGTCGGGCGCCAGGATCCCGATCTGCTGGCGCAGCAAGCGGGCGGCGCCGTAGCGGAACAGCGGCACCTCCATGCGGCTCTGGTTCAGCGCGATCGCCGGAGGGACGCCACGCTCGTAGGCGGGATCGTCGCACCCCGCGAGCAGGGGAAGCGCCAGGGCGGCGGACGACATCGCCATCAGCAGCGAAGGGAAGCGGGAGATGCGCATCGCGTCGGCCCTCACTCGAACAGATAGCCGGCCGCGCCCTGGAGGTGCGGCATGTGTTCGGGATCGAAGCGCGGCGTGCCGCGCGCCAGGGCACGGTCCAGGAACAGCCGCTCGAGGTCGCTGGTCTGGCGCACATCGTCGGTGGGAAGCGCCGGCATCCTGTCCGTGGGATGGACGATATAGGCGGTGACCACGATCACCAGCTCCGTCTCGTCGCGCTGGAACTGGGTGGAGCGGAACAGCGCGCCCAGGATCGGGATGTCGCCGAGCCAGGGCACCTTGGCGATGTTGTTCTGGGCGTTGTTCTGGATCAGGCCGCCGATGGCGAAGCTCTGGCCGGAAGCGAGCTGCACGGTGGTGTCGGCGCGTCGCGAGATCAACGCCGGCACGCTGCCGCCGTTGGGAATGGCGACCGAGGTGGCGGCGCTCAGCTCGCTGACCTCGGGGCTGACCTTCATGCTGATCATGCCGCTGTTCAGCACGGTAGGCGTGAAGGCGACGCTGACGCCGTACTGTTTGTATTCGATGCCGACGCTGCCGAGACCCTGCGGCACCGGGATCGGATATTCGCCGCCGGCGAGGAAGCTCGCGGGCTGCCCGGACGTGGTGGTGAGGTTCGGCTCTGCCAGCAGGGTCACCAGCCCTTCGTCGGCCATGGCGTCGAGCGCTGCGCTCGCCGTGCCCTTGGAGCCGCTATAGGTGCCGCCGATCGTGGGACTGCTGACGTTGGCGTTGTTGCCGCCGTTGAAGCCGCTGAACGACGAGGCGGCGCCCGTGGGCAGGCCGGTGGCCACCTGGAGGCCGAACGAGCCGATGTTGCTGAGCGCCGCGGTCCAGTTGAAGCCGAGCTGGCGCGACACGCTGCGGGAAACTTCCGCGACGCGAACGCGAAGATTGACCTGCGTCGAGCCGCCCACCTGGAGCATGTTCAGCACGGTCTCGTTCGGCGCCGCATAACGCTGGGCGATGCTCTGCAGATTGGCGGCGGCTTCCGGAGTCGGCACCGCACCGGTCAGCACCAGGCCGTGGGGCGTGCGCGAGAGCTGCACGTTGGAGCCCGGCGCCGCGTCGTTGATGGTCTGCTGCAGCGTGGACAGGTCGTATTCCACCACCACGTTGTAGGCGAGGATCGGCTTGCCCTCGCGCGTCAGCGCGAACAGCGTGGTGCCGCCGGGCTTCTTGCCGAACACGAACACGCTGGATGCGCTGGGCGGCTGCACGTCGGCGATGGAGGGATCGGCCACGAACACCGTGGCGGCGGGCGTCGGCAGCGACAACAGCTTGCCGGCGCCGACGGTGAGGGTGAACTTGCGGTGCGGTGTGACGGTGCCGACCTCGCGCGGCGGCGCGGGGCGCGGCGGCGGACGGATGGCGTCGGGGTCTACGTAGGCCTGTCCAGGCGGCGCAGCGCTGGGCGCCAGCGGCGCGTCGGGACGCAGAGGCATCGGGCCGGGAGCGGACGCACTGGAACCCGCCGCACCGGAGGCGGGAGCATTAGCCGCCGGTGCGGGAACGTCCTGAGCGCTGGCGAGAGCCGACATGGTCCAGGTCGGTAGAACGCAAAGAAGCGCGGCCATACAAAGCCGTGTTCCGGACCGTACATTGCGCATGAAGCCAGCTTCTCCCTCGGCCGCCGCTTCCTAGCATAGGACGGGGGTTGCTTAAAGTTGCGGACTTGCAACAGACCGATGCTCCCGACATGATCGGTTTGCCGGAAACGAGATCGTCGTTTCGCCATTTCGAACAACAACAAGAGGCTATGCTTCTGTTGTTTGCGCGGAGCGCCAGCTGCGATGGACAGCGGCGGTGGCAGGTACCGCATCGGGCGCGGTACCTGCTGTCCATGATTAGTTTTGAACTAGAATTTCAGCTTGGGTGCCGTCTCGTGCGGCACCTCGCTGCCCGCCGCTCCACCGCGCGCCGAAGATAGGCCGGTCGGGCGGCTGCCGTCTGGATCGAGACCGATGGTGCGGCTCACGGCGTCCATGTGAGGCGTGGCCGATGTCTGGGGCGTCGCAACCTCGCCCGCCATGGTGTGGGTCGGCGGCATCGTCATGGTCGGTGTGGGCGTATGGGGCGTGGTAGGATTGGCCAAGTCTTGGAAGTTTTTTACGGAACCCTGCCAGTTCGCGATGCCGACGCCGACCGTGGTGCCGAAGCCGATGCCGGCCCCCGTGACGAGCGCCGTCTTGCCTGCCGGCGTCCTCAGCTTGCCCCCGGGACCGCTTGGGGTGGCATGGACCGGCCCTGTCCGGGTGATCTCGGTAGGTCCACCGAAATTCAATGCCTGGCCGAGGGAGGCGTTGCCATAATGCTGTTTGAAGGTGCCGTCGTTGCTGCCCACATCGACCCGGCCCGAATGCCGCTGGGTGGGGTATCCGCCCTGCGAGATGCCCGCGACTCCTCCTTCGCGGCCCAGTTGGATGTCGCCACGGATCGTGTTGTCCGCGATCTTCACCCGGCCCTTGTTTTCGTCGACGTTGAGCGTGCCGGCGTTTTCCTTGATGCCGAGGTAGTTCTGGTTGTTGCTGGACCTAATCCGCCCCTTGTTCTTGTCGACGACGACCCTGCCGTCGTTGCCGGTCAGTTGGAGCTCGGCGCCCTTTCTGACCTCGGCGATGTTGGTTTCCCCGTGATTGGTGATCTGGTTGTTGGCTCCGGAAAGCCGGTTGAAATTCATGACCTCGCCCGCCCGGGTCGTTGCCCGGACATTCGTGGCGTTCGGACCCGGCTCCCCGGCTTGGCCGGCGTGGAGGGCCTGCGCGACGACGGGATCGGTCGGCATACGGTAGTTTGGTCTGAAAGGATTGGTCTGAAAAGTACGGGGCTGCGCATCCGCAGCGCGGCCGTTGTTCGCAGGAACATCCGCTGCCTGTTGGTGGAAGGCCTCGACATCCCTGTTCGCAGGCAGATTTGATCGTCCCTGCGCGGAAACGTTCTCCAGGTTGATGTCCGTGGCCAAGCTACCCGGGGGGGCGTTATTTCCGATTGAATCACTCATTTAGCTAACTCCATCTTTGCGAGATGATCGATCAGACTTCCGGTATTCCGTACTGCTTCAGCGTCGGATTCACCGTGTTCGACATCTCTTTCTTCTCATGGGCCTTCTTCACGGCCTCGGCGATCAGTTCCCCGATCATGCCGATGCCCATGGCGGCATCAGCGATCCACCCGACCACCGGCACCGCCGCGCCGACCGCCTCCGCGGCGGCCATGCCCACCGCGCGTCCGGCCACCTCGCCGGCGATCTTGGTGCCAGCACTTTCCGCGACCTTCCCCGCCACGTTGGCCGTCGTGCGTTCGACGATATTGCCCGCCCAACGGCCTCCGATCTCCTTCGCGGCGTTCTGCGTGGCCCACTGCCCGGCCTTGCCGCTCCAGCTGCGACTGAACGTGGCGACCTCGGTGGATGCCATCCCTGCGCGGCGTGCCGCCATGTCGCCCAGATTGGCCGTCAGAGCGCTGCCCTGGATGAGACCGCGCGTGCTCATGCCGATCGCGAGGCCGGCCTGGGTCGTCTGGCCGTTCTTGAGCATGGTGGAGACGTCGGGCAGCATCGTCGCCGCGCCGATGACGCCGCCGACGCCACCCGCCACTTCGCCGGCCATCGAGATGCGTGAGGCGGCGGTGTCCTTGCCCAGCTGCGCAGCGTCCTTGGCGGCCGTGTCGTCGCCGGCCGCCGCGATCTTCTTGTCCCACTGCTTGCCGCTGATGTAGCCGGCGGGAAGCGCCAGGATGCCCGCCGCGCCGATGCCCATCCCGGCATACATGGCGTTTTCCTTCGCCTGCTCGGCGGCGCTGAGCTGCGGGCTCTGGGTCAACACCGCCGAGTCGGGCGTGCCCGACGTCGCCCCGGACATGGCGGACGCCGCCTGCTCGGCACTCCCCGTGGCGAGGCTCTCCGACGCTCCGGCAGCGCCCCCGGCCACGGGCACGGTGTAGGCGGCGTTCGTCAGGCCCCCGCCGCCGGCCGCCAGCGCCTCGGTGCCGTAGCCACCGGCCTGCGTCGGATCGGCAGACGGATCGCCTCCCGCCGCATAAGCCGTCGCCGCCGAGGGATCGCCGCCTCCAGCGGGACCTGTCTGGGCCGGCTGGGGTCCCTGAACGCCGAGCGCACCGGCGGCCATGCTCTGCAGCATCATCTGCACGCCCTGCGCCGCGGCCGGGTTCGATTGCAGCTTGGCCATCACCTTGCTGTCGCACGCGCCGCCGTCGAACTTCGAGTTGTCGGGATCGAACTTCGCGCAGGCGTCCTGCACGGAGGATCCTTTGTCGAGATCGTTCAGGAACGAGGTAACCAGCGCCTGGGTGTCGCTCGCGGTCAGACCGGTGTTGCTGCCGCCATAGAGCTGGCTCGGATCGATCTGCGAGATGGTCTGCGCCATCTCCGAGGTATCGGCCTTGCCGTCGCCCTTGAGCGCGCTGATCACCGCCTTGCCGGAACCGCCATCCTGCATGGCCGCATTCGACATGGTGGACGCGTAGGCGCTGCTCTGGCTCTGCACGAAATTCGGATCGAGCACGCTCTCGAACGACTGCTCGTCGCCCTGGGTCGTTTGCAGCGAGGTGCCGAGATCGGCGTCCTTCTCGCCCTGGAGCTGCTTGAGCTCGCCGCCCTGCGAGAAGTCGCGCTGATAGTCGCCCTGGAGCTGGCTCGTCAGGTTGACGTTGCTGCCGACGATCTGCTGCGCCGTGGCCGTTTGGCCGTCGGAAAGGTCTGCGTCCAGCTGCGTCTGCGATTCGAAATCGCTCACCGCGCTGCCGGCGGTCTGCTTGGTGTTCTTGTCGTCCGAGTTGTTCTTCGACACCGCCGACAGGCCGGTCTGCAGCATCTTCCCGGTGAGAACGTCGTCCTGGTAGGTCTTGGCCACCGCGCGGCTGAGGGACGGATCGCTCCCCACGATCTGCTTCTCGCCCGCCGGCACCGCCTGCGACAGATATTGCTGGACGTCCTGATCCGACGACAGCAGCGAGATATCCTTGCTGAGCGCCTTGTCGGTGTCGTCGCTGTGCTTGAGGTCGCTGCCGGCCTGGAGCTGCTGCTGCTTGTCCTGCAGCTGCACCAGAACCGCCGCCTTCTGGGCACCGGTGTAGTTCTGCGGGTTCTTGAACACGTCCTCGTTGAGCTTCGAGGTGTCCACGTTCGCCACCGCGTCGCGCGTCGCGGCGTCGCCGATGGTGGAAGCGAACTGGCCGCCGGTGGTGGGTGCCTGCTTGGACACCCAGTCGATGATGTTGTCCTCGCTGACCTTGCCGTCCGGGTTGTGCGTCGCGAGGTCGTGCCCCTGCAGGCCGCCCTGGTCGAGCATGTTGAACATGCCGGGCTGCGAGAACGTGCTGGCCGCCCCCTGCAGCGCGGACGGCAGTCCGGCGTCCGACAGGACGGCCTTGAGCCCGTCCTTGGTCATGTAGTCGCCGACATTGCCGTCCTTGTCGGGCGAGTTGTTCTTGATCACCGGCATGTAGGCCTGCAGCAGCGCCGACTGCCGGACCAGCTGCAGCGACTGCCCGTCCGCGTTGGGATGGTCCTTCTGGTATTGCGTGACGGTGTTGGCCGCACGACCCTGCTGCTTCTCCATGTTGCCGATGAAGGCCGACAGGTCGTGGGACGAAATGTCGCCGTCGGCCTTGCCCCCATGCGCCGCGGTATCGAGCGCCTTCTTCAGGGCCGGGTTCTTGTCGAAATAGGCCTGGGCTTCCTTCTTCTCGGCCGGCGATCCGTCCTTCAGCATCTTGGCCGCGACGATCGGTCGGTTCATCGCCTTCTCGGCCGCTTCCTGCTGGGCGGGGGGCAGGCCGGCCACGAGCGGTGCCAGCTTCTTGAGATCGTCGGGCGAGGACTGGAACGACGAATCGTCGATCGCGGGGTCGGGCGGATCGCCTGCGGATCCCGTCGCGTCGCCTGTGCCCCCCGGCGCGGAACCACCCGGGGCACCGACCGTCATCGTGGCGTCCATCCCGCCGCCGACGGAGAGGGTGCCGCTACCATCGGTGCCGGGAGGTGCGCCGGAGCCGCTTCCCTGGTCGAGGGCGACGGACCCGAACGAAGCCGTGGGGAAACCCGTGAGGGCCGAACTGAAACCCGTTTCCTCACCAGCCATGCCGGGCGGGAACGAGCCGTCCGGGGTCGTGAAGCTGTTGAACGGGGTGTTGGTCCGCACGGAGTCCATCAGGCTCGTCCTTCCGGGTTGGTCCGATCAGTCGATCAGGCCTTGTCGCCCTGCTTCTTGTTGTTCCAGGCGATGATGCCGCCCGTCGTCGCAGCACCCGCGATGCCGGCGCCGGCCAGCGTGCCGCTCACGATGGTGGCCTTGGTGGTGTATTTGTTTCCGCTACGGAAAATGGCATTGCTCTCGCTGCGGCCGGCCATCTCGTCCAGCTCCTCGACGAGCTTGTTCATCTTGGCACCTGCCGCCTCGACTTCCTGCGGATTGCCGTTACGCATCTTCGTCTGGAGATCGTTGACGGCTCGACCGATCTCGTCGCGCTTGTTCTGGACGCTGAACTTTGCATCGAAGCGCGCCTGCTCAGCAGGATCCATCGTACGGTGGCCTGTGTTCATCGATAGATTTCCTGCATGAGCTTGCAGGGCTCGGTCTATGGAAGGCTGCCAGCTGCCGTGGGGCTGCGCTTGTGGCGCGGAGATCCGTGCGGCATCTGGATGCGGCTCCGGAGCCACATGTTCCTGTATCGCAGGCTCTTCGATAGGCGGCGCGTCATGCGGTTCTCGGGTCGCCCACGCATTCTGAGCTTCCTCAGCGTGGCGGTAGGGATCAGATCCGACCGCATGTTGCTGAACATGTCCTGCGAATTCGTTGTCCAATCCCACGTGACCCGCATTACCTGCGCCGCTTGCTTCATGCCCGATTTGGCTCAGACTTCCGTCCAAACTGCTTGCGCCTGGGATCGCCATCGACGTTTCCTCCGATGGGTACCGCGCGCTTATGAAGCGCGCGGTACCTCTTTTTTGTTTTCAGCCTCAGTCTAGGCGGCCGCGGTGGCCGAGTTGTTCGCCGCGAGCTTGTTGGAGTCGTTCGGCATCGCGTCCTGCAGTGCCTTCAGGCTGGCGGCGCCGTCGTAGGTGCCATCGCCGGTGCCGTTGGCGCTGTTGGCGATGTTCTGCGCGGCCGAGGCGAGCGCCTGGTCCTGCGCGGCGGCATCGGTGTTGCCGGCGGCAGTGTCGCTCGCGGCCTGGTTGTTGGCCTCGGTCGCCAGCGCCGTCGCGTTGTTGGTGATCTGCTGGCTGCCCTGGGCGTTGCCGTTGGCGATCTCGGATTCGAGGATCGCCGTGTTGGCGCCGAGCGATCCCTTCTCGTTGGTCGCGGCGTCGAACTCGCCCGCCGCCTGCGCGGCGCCGCCGGCCTGGCCGGCGATCGACACGGTGTTGACGTTGCTCATGCCGTCCCGCGTGGCGGCACCTTCCAGCGCGCCCTGGCTGCCCTGCTGGCTGTAGGTGCCGTCCTGCAGGCTGCCCAGGATGTTGTTCATCGCGGTCTGCACGTTGGAGTCGGTGTTGGCGCCGCTCGCCTGCGCGTCCTGGAGGAACTGCTGCACCGCCTGCTGGATGTTCTGCGGGCTGTTGCCGTTCGCGGAGATCTGCGCCAGCACGTTGTTGTAGTCGGTCGAGAGCTGGTCCTGCGGATCGGCCGGCGCCTGCTGGCTCGCCTGCTGATAGCCGGAGGTCGGGTCGGAGCCATCGGTCCCGGCGGGCACCTGCGAGCCTTGCGTCTGGGCGGGCGTCAGCGTGGGCGATGCGCCGGCGCCCTGGCCGCCGCCCTGCTGCAGCGCGTTCAGCAGCTGCTGCGCCGCCTGTTCCAGCGACTGCGCCTGATCACCCGTGCTGCCGATCTGGAGGCTCGACATGTCGGGCGGGGTGATGCCCTGGCCCATGCCCTGGGCGCCCTGCGCGCCGGCACCGTAGCCGCCCGCGTCCTGGCCGACCGGGCTCTGGCCGCCGCCATAGGCGCCGGTGGCCTGTCCGCCACCCTGCTGCTGCAGCGCGTTCAGCAGCTGCTGCACCGCGCCTTCGAGAGACTGGGTCTGATCGCCCGTCACCGCGGATTGCGGCTGATAGGCTGCCTGCTGCGCGACCGGAGCCTGCTGCCCAGCGGGGGCGCCGCCGCCATAACCACCGGCGGCCTGTTCGCCACCCTGGGCGTTGCCGCCGCCGCTTTGCAGGGCGTTCAACAGCTCCTGCACCACCTGCTCGAGCTGCTGGACTTCCGCGCTCTGGCCGCCGCCGCTGACGGCATAGGCCTGCTGGTCCTGGTTGGAAATTTGGGAGATGCTTCCGGACATCAGGTCGGTCCCTTGCTTTTGGCGTCACGGGCCATGACCGGCCGCCGCGCCCGTTGAAACTCGTTCTTCCGGCCGCCTTCCGCGGCCGGTGGCTCACGCCGGCCGCAAGGCTGGCTGGACACCCAGACCCGTCCGGCGGGCCCGTGCGGGTCCGTCGCCGTCGCGGCCGAGAGTGCCGATCACGTCGATCCGGAAGCCGTTGGCGACCTCCGAATGCGACAGGACGCAGGCATCGAAACCATAGCGATGCAGCAACTCGCGCAGATGACGGCGCAGCTCCATCGTGGTGACGATCACGGGGCGGTTCCCCGCGTGCATCGCTTCCTGCAACTGCTGGCGCATGTTCGACACCAGCTGTTCCGCCCCATCGGGATAAAGCGCGTCGCCCGTCACGGTGGTGCGCAGCGACCCGAGCAGCTCCGCCGCCAGCCCGTCCTCCACCAGCAACGTGTGCAGCGTCATGTCCGTGCCGGCGACGGCGTGGCAGATCTGCTGCCGTAGCCCGCAGCGGACATATTCCGCGAGGATGGCGGGGTTCGCTTCCTTGGGTGCCCACTCAGCGATCGATTCGAGCACCTGCCGCATGTTGCGCAAGGATACGCCCTCGGCCACCAGCCGGCGGAACACGTCGGCCAGACGGGGAAGCGGTGCCGTGCGCATCGCTTCGCGCACCAGGTCGCCATAGGCGCCCTCGATGCGGTTCAGCAGCATCTGGGTTTCCTGGATGCCGACCAGCTGCGGCGCGGAGCGCAGGATGGTGTCGCGGGCGAACAAGGGGATCATCGCCACCGCGTCCAGCGTACGGGCCTCGTCGGGGGCGGCTCCGGCTTCCAGGATGGTCCACTCGCGGCCGCCGGGGCCGGTCCGGCGCGCTTCCGGACGACCAGGCGCCTCGACCCACACCTCGTCCGAGCGCAAGGGCACGGACAGCAGCGGGATCTGGTTCATCTCGAGGCGCAGGCCGGGCGCGTCCGGCTCCAGCGCCTCCGCGACCTGCAGCCGCGGCAGGGACACGCCGAACTCGTCCGCCATCTCCTTGTGCAACAGCAGCAAGGCCGCCTCCACCTGCGCGCGCTGGTCCATGAGCCCGGCGCCGAGGCGGACCTGCATCACCGACAAGCCGCGCAGATCCTCGATGGCGTTGCGCATCGCGGCTTCCTCGGCGGCGGCGCTGCGACGGCGATGACGAAGCATCAGCCAGCCGGCGGCACCCGTGGCGGCGGACAACAACACGAACACGATCGTGGGGAAGCCGGGAATGAGCCCGAGCGCCAACATGATCGCGGACGCGACCATCAGCACGCGGGGATCCGCACCGATCTGCCCCACCACGTCCTTGCCGAGGTCGGTCTGGCCATCAGCGCCGACGCGGGTAACGATCAGACCCGCGGTGAGCGAGATCAGCAGCGCCGGGATCTGCGCGATCAGCCCGTCGCCGATCGCCAGCAGCGAATAGGTCGAGCCCGCCTGTCCCACCGACATGCCGTGCTGGACGCAGCCGATGGCGATGCCGCCGAGCAGATTCACCGCGATGATCATCAGGCTGGCGATGGCGTCGCCCTTGACGAACTTCATGGCGCCGTCCATCGCGCCGAACAGCTGGCTTTCGCGCTCCAGCGCCTTGCGGCGGCGCTTGGCCTCGTCCGCCTTGATGTTGCCGTTCCGCGCATCGTTGTCGATGCTCATCTGCTTGCCCGGTAGCGCGTCCAGCGCGAAGCGGGCCGCGACTTCGGCGACGCGCTCGGCACCCTTCGTGATCACCACGAACTGCACGACCGAGATGATCAGGAACACCACGAGGCCGACCACCACGTTGCCGGAGATCACGAACTCGCCGAACGTGCGGATGATGTCGCCGGCGTCGGCTTGGGTCAGCACGAGACGGCTGGTGGTGATGGAGATGCTGAGCCGGAACACCGTGGTGAGCAGGATCACGGTCGGCAGCGTGGAGAACTCGGACGGGCTCGGCAGATACACCGCCACCATCAGCAGGATCACGGAGATGCCGATATTGACCGCGATCAGCACGTCGGCCGCGATCGTCGGCATCGGCAGCACCATCATGGCGAGCGTGCACATGATGAGCGCCACGAGGGCGAGATCCTGCCGGATCGGCAGGCGCTTCAGCAGGCCGCCGAAACCACCGCCGGATGCGGGAACCGTGTCTGCGATGCTGGCGCTCATCGGACGCTCCTCACGGCTCATACCGGAGCGCCACGGCCTGCGACCCGCGGCGCATCACCACATGACCGCTGTCGATGCGGTCGACGAACCAGCCATCCTCCGCGGCCGCTCCCGGATGCAACCGGTTTCCCCTGTCGTCGACGACGTAGGGGTGGGGCCCGCTCCAGACGGCGGCGATCTTCAAGGGAGGCAGCGCGCCGGGAACACCGAAATGCTCGACCAACACGAGCGCATTGCCGTAGCGGGCGTCGAACCACTGCCGCACCGCCGTCCAGGCGGGCTCGTCTCCGACGCCGAGCAGTCCACCCACCACCACGGTGCCGTCCGGCTGCGAGGCCACCGACACTGCGGACAAGCCCGCGGCGGCGATCCGACCGCGCAACTCCTGCATGGCGGCCGACCGGTCGACGTTCGGAACCGGCGAGCGAGGCAACGCGGTAGCCGATGCCATCAGAGCGGCGCTGCCGGCCGAGCCGTGCGGCGCGACGAGATGCCCGGCCGAAAATGCTCCGGCAAACCAGGAGCCAGCGAGACAGACCGTGAGAATGCCCGCGATGCCCGTCGCGATCAGCAGCCAGGGACGCTGACGGGTTTTGGCGCCGGTCGCCGGAGTGACCGCGGCCCCCGCGGAAGGAGGCACTTCGATCAGGAAGCGGGTCTCGCCAGCGGTGAACGCCGTCGATCCATTGACCAGAAACTGAGAACCGGGCGCCAGTGCGGAACCATCCGGCAGCATCAACCGGCTCAGGGCACGCAGCACCGTGGTGTCGCCCACGACCACCTCGAAATGGTCGTCATGCATCGCCGGGTCGGCGACTACCACCGCACATTCCGTGCCGTTCCCGATCCGGCTTCCGCCCGTGGAAAGGACGGTGCGGGACCCAGCCTGGAGACCATCCAGGATGGTGAGAGTGGGCGTGCTCATGTTCCTCATGACAGACAGGAAGAAGGTGGCGCAGGATGGAACGCGATGACCACCCTGCGCCGACCGTGCTTAGCCGCCGACCTGAGCGCCGGACGCCTTGTCGGCCATCTTTCCTTCGGCCTGCAGCTTCTGCATCTGCATGTTGAACTGAATCTCCTGCGCTTCTTCCTGCTGATACTGCGCGAGAGAAGCCTGCTGCAGACCGGCGAGGCTGTCGCCGCCACCGCTGCCGGAAACTGAATCGGACATTCCGCTAACTCCTGAAGGCGGCACGCACTCGCCGCGTTGGGACGGAAGACCACCCTTCCGCCTGATATCTGAGAAAATCGCCCTTCAACCAGGATCAATCCGCAACGTCATTTCGGATATGATCCCGGAAGACGACCAGATCCTTCATCGCACCTTCATGCTTGAGGACTGGCTTCCCCTCAGAACAACCAAATCCTGTGATGCGCCGGGTATCGATTCAATGCCGTTTCCGACGCGGGCCTCGATCGCCTGCTTCATCACTGCAACGAAACTGGGTGGTCCCGAGAGGATCGCGGCACCATCGCCGATCTGCTTCGTCATCCGGAACCTATCATCAAACAGTTTCTGCTGTTCAAGTTCTTTTTTCATGACATCGAACGAAAAGCCATTCAACGGAACAACCGCCGTCTGCTCTTCGGACGATGGCGACACGTAGATGACCGTTCCATCCGAGTACCAGTCCAGATCGTTCGCCCGCGTGACGTCATCGAGAAACTGTCTTGCAGAGCCGTCGGCGCGCCGACCTTGAACCACACCCGCGACGTGCGGCGATACCATGACGCGGACGCCAAGGTTGTAGCCGAAGTTTGTCAGAGCATCGTGCACGTTCTCGCTGACGACGCTGTAGGGATAGCGCTCAGCTTGCCACGCTTCCGCATCCGCAAACGCCGCCGTGCTCGCGGTTGTCGCGACGAGGGCGGTGACGACGAAAGCCACAATGCCGTGCGCGCACCGCGCTCCACCTCTTCCCAATGCGGAATCGCAACATGTTGCTGCACCGCACATACAACCCTCGCTACGGAAAAGAATGTCCCCCGGTCCCGATATTGTTCACGCAGATACCCTCTGTAAAGATGTTGCACAACGTGCGAGGGATGGAGCAAGAAGTGCTCGCGGCGCATCGTGAGCGTGATGAGTGTCATACCGATGCCATAATCAGCTGAGGTTATGCTCGCGGCGCGGACCTGTTCGTCGCGTCAGTTCAAGGATATTGCCGCGACCCGAATTATTCGAATTCTGATGGACGCCGATGTTTCGTGAGGGATCATGAGCGGACTTGATGCCATCGCCGCCTCCATGCCGAATCCGTCTTCGCTGCAGGGCACTCAGGGCATGCAGCCCGGGACTGGCGCCCCTGGCGCGGATCCGGCTCACGAGCAGGCGTTCCTGGACGCGGTGCAGCGTAGTGCGCCGGTCCAACAGATCGATGCACAGCCTGCCCTTGCCAGCAACGGCTTCATGTCCAACATGACGCAGCGCCTGGATTCCATCGCGTCGCATTTGCAGGTGGATCCATCCAACCGAACCGACCGTATGGAGAATAATATTCTATTCTCTGGCGATCCGGCGGTCGCCCCTGCGACCGGCCATGCCGCACAGCCGCCCCAGGATCTCGGTGAGCTGACGCAGAAGGCGCTCGACAATTATCGCAGCACCATGGTGTTCTCGGTGGAGGCGCAGGTCGCCACCAACGGATCCTCGACCAGCACCAAGACCTTCAACAACCTGCTGAAGGGAAGCTGATCTTGCGACGGCCGCTACTCCGCTCCGTCCTGTTGTGCTCGCTGCTGGCTCTCGCCGCGTGCAAGACGGAGTTGTATTCGGCGCTGCCGGAGCAGGAAGCCAACGAGATGATCGCGCTGCTGATGCAGCGCAACATCCAGGCGGAAAAAGTGGTCGCCAAGGATGGCACCGACACCATCATGGTGGACAAGAGCCGTTTCGCCGACGCGGTGACGACGCTGCGCGATGCCGGTTTCCCGCGTAAGAATTTCGAATCCATGGGCGACGTGTTCAAGGCCGGGGGGCTGGTCGCGTCCCCGATGCAGGAACGCGCCCGCTTCCTGTATGCGCTCAGCCAGGAGCTTTCCGGCACGATCTCGCAGATCGATGGAGTGTTGTCGGCGCGGGTGTCGGTGGTGCTGCCGGAGGACGATATCCTCGACCGCAACCCGACACCGTCATCGGCGTCGGTTTTCGTGCGCTACGATGCCGCCTCCAACGTCGACAAGCTGGTGCCGCAGATCAAGATGCTCGTGGCGGACAGCGTCCAGGGTCTCAGCTACGACAAGGTGTCGGTGGTGCTCGTGCCGGCCGCCCGGCCCGTTCCGCCGCCGCTGCGACCGCTGGAGTCCGGCATCGGCGCCCAGCTGATCGCCGCCCTCGCGGGGGCGGCCAGCGTCGCCGCGCTCGCGGTGGCCGGTTTCCTGTTCCGTCGCCCGTTGCAGCCCTTGTTCACCGCGACCCGCCGCCTGGTACGGCGGGCGCCTCCCGCAGAGCCGATGTCCGCGCCGGGTAACCCTGTCCCCCGCGCCATCGAGATGTCCACCCCGGTCGGCCGATGAACGTGCCGTTGGCGGCCGAGCTGGATCCCGCCCGCTTGGCGTCCCTGCTGGGCAGCGGCATCTCGGCCGATCTGGTGAGCCGGATGCTCGCCGTTCCCCGTCTGGAGGCGTCCTGCCGGCGCCTGCTCGACCGGCGGATCGGCGTTTCCGCTCCTGCCCTCCCGCCGACGGCCGAGGCCGCCCTTTCTTTGGACGGCCTCGCGCTGCTGGCGTTGGCGCATCGGGCCGGCGCCGTGTGGCACGCGCCGCTCATCCTGAGCACCATCGACGGCACCGCGGTCCGGGCGCTGGTGGCGGCCATCGGCGCCCGCGCCCGGGCGACGGCGATCCGCCACGCGGCTCTGGCTCCCCCGCCGGAGCAGGGCAACGCACTCTCGCCGGTGGCCGGTCAGGGATCGCCCCTTTCCGCCGAGATGATCGCGGCGGACGGCATGGCCAGTCTCGCCGCGTGGTGCGAGTCGCAACCGACGGGCGTGGGCCGGCGGGTCATGCTGCGCCTCCCCTTCTCCGCTTCCGTCTCGATCGACGACCGTTACCGGCGCCACGCGCCGCCCATCGTCGACGCGCTGCTGTCGGAAGCGGGATGAGCGACCACCCCCCCTCCTCCAGCGCCACCGCCCCCCCGGCACTGCCCGGGTCTCCCTGGATCGTGCGCGGCGAGACGCTGGATGCCCAGCGGGACGCCACGCGGATCCGCGGTCAGGCACGGCAGGACGCCGAGCGGCTGCTGGTGGACGCGTCGCGGGCGGCGCAGCGGCTGCGCGACGAGGCGGGACGCCAGGGGCTGGAAGCCGGCGAGGCGGCCGCGGCGCGGCTGCTGGCGGACGCGGCCGATGCCGCGACGCGCTTCCGCCAGGACGCGGAGGCCGAGCTCGTGCCGCTCGCCTTCGCCATCGCCCATCGCATCCTAGGGAGCTTTCCGGAGGAGGAGCGGCTGCTGCGGGCGGTCCGCACCGCCCTGGACGAGCATCGCAACGTATCGGGGCTGCGGCTGCGCGCCTCGCCCACCACCGCGACCGCGCTCCGCAACGCCCTTGCCGCCGAGGGCCGGGCCGATGCCGTGCTGATCGAGATCGATGACGACGTGGCGCCCGGCGGCTGCACGCTGGTGCATCCGCGCGGGCGCGCGGCGATCGGCCCGCTGGATCAGCTCCGGAGCCTGTTCGCGGCCGGCGGAGGCACGGCGTGACCGGCTCCGTCTCCCATCCCCTCGCCAGCGGCCACGCCCGCGCCCCGGACGGCCTGGCCGGCACCGGCGCCGCCCCTCGGACGGAGCTCGCGGCGGAGGTTCCGGCCGATACCGCGGCCGTCGCCGCCCGGCGTCAGCTCGGCGAGCTGGCGGATCTGCTGCGGTCCGGCACCCCGCGCCCCATGCGCGGGCGCCTGGTGCAGGCGATCGGCACCGTGCTGCGCGCGGTGATGCCGGAAGCCCGGGTCGGCGAGCTGTGCCGCCTGGAAGATCCGGGCCTTGCCCAACCGCTGATGGCCGAGGTGGTCGGCCTGGACGGCGACGAGGCGGTGCTGGCGCCGATCGGCGACGTGCGCGGGTTGTCCATCGGCGCCGCTGTCACGCCGACGCGGGACGTGCTCCGGGTGCCGAGCGGCCCGGGCGTGCTGGGACGGGTGCTGGATGGGCTCGGCCGGCCGCTGGACGTCGCCACCGCCGGGCCGCTCACGGACTGCACCCTGCGCCCGTGCGAGGCGGAACCCCCGGCGGCGCTGAGCCGCGAGCTGGTGGAACGGCCGCTGCCGCTGGGTCTCCGGGCCATCGACGGGCTGCTGACCTGCGGCGAAGGACAGCGCATCGGCATCTACGGCGAGCCGGGCGGCGGCAAATCCACCCTGCTGGCGCAGCTGGTGCGCGGCGCCGCGGTGGACGTGGTGGTGGTGGGGCTGATCGGCGAGCGCGGCCGCGAGGTGCGCGACTTCATCGAGACCCAGATCTCGGAGGAAGCCCGCCGCCGCACCGTGCTGGTGGTGGCCACCTCCGACCGGCCGGCCGTGGAACGCATGAAGGCGGCCATGACCGCCACTGCCATCGCCGAGGGATTCCGCGACGAGGGGCTCAAGGTGCTGCTGGTGATGGACAGCGTCACCCGCTACGCCCGCGCGCTGCGCGAAATCGGGCTGGCGGCGGGGGAACCCCCGACCCGGCGCGGCTTTCCACCCTCGGTGATGGCCGAACTGCCGAGGCTGATGGAACGGGCCGGCCCCGCCGAGCGCGGTTCCATCACCGCCTTCTACACCGTGCTGTTCGAAGGCGATGGCGCGGGGGACCCGGTGGCGGAGGAAACCCGAGGCATCCTGGACGGGCACATCATCCTGTCGCCCAAGCTGGCGGCCAGCGGCCATTATCCGGCGATCGACGTGCTGACGTCCCGTTCGCGGGTGATGGAAGCGGTGGCAGGCAAGGAGCATCGCGCCCATGCGCGGCGTCTGCGCGACCTGATGAGCCGCTACGCCGAGATCGAGTTCCTGGTGCAGGTGGGCGAATACCGGAAGGGTGTCGATCCGCTCAACGACATGGCGCTGGACCGCATGGACGCGATCCGCGCCTTCCTGCGCCAAGCGTCGGACGACCACACCGCCTTCGAGACCGTGCAGCAGCAGCTGGCGCAGCTGGCGGGCTGAGGCGGCGCGGCATCGATGTCCGGCAGCGCTTCCGACGACCGCGCGCGAAAGATGCAGCTCCTGGCCCGGGTCGAGCAGGCGCGTGAGACCCGATGCCGTGCCGTGCTGCGCGACGCGGAAGCCGCCTGGTCGCTTGCCCGCAGCCGGGTGGACGCGGCCGGGCAGGCCGTGACGCAGGCCTGCGATCGGCGCCACCACCAGCTCCGGGCGGCCTACGACGCCCTGCTGGGCGAGCGGTCTCCCCGGCAGATCCATGCCCTGCGGATGACCGAGCTGCATCTGGCGCAGGCGGAGGCGGCAGCGCGGACCGAGCAGAAGGCGGCGGAAGACGCGGCCGATACCGCGGTCGGGTTGTGCCGGGAAGCGGCGGCGGCGCTGCAGGCGGCGTCGCTGCGCACCCAGCGCCGCACGAAGCTGGCCGACACGCTTCGCCGGGAAGCGTTTCTTGCCGCGCAGAACGCGGAAGAAGAGGCCACCGCCGACGAGCTGATGGACAGGATCGGCGCCGCGTCGTGATCCTGAGCGCATGAGCATCGCCCATCCCGACGCCGTCGTGCGGCCGATCGAGCCGCTGCGGCTGTCCGCCGCCGACGCGGAAGCGTTGAATCGCGCCCATCGCTGGCACGCGCCGCTGCCGCTGCCGGGCAACGAAACCTTCTCCCTGCACCTGTTCGAGCGCCCGGGCGTCCCGTCCGATCCTCCGGGCGATTGGTTGCGGCTGCGGTTCTCCGTCGGCGACGATCCGTTCGAAGCGGAGCTGCCCCAGGCGCTGATGCTCGACCTGATGCGCTCGCTGGACGGCGAGCTGCTGCTGGAGCCGCCGCCGGCACCGGACGTCGCGGCGTTGCTGCTGGAAGGCGCGCTGCTGCCGCTGGTGGACGCGGCCGAGCGCGGACTGGGGCGGGCGGTGCGGCTCGACACGCTGGAAGTGCCGAGCCAACCCTTGAAGCCCGAGGGCCGCACCGTGCTGCTGAACGGCGGCGGCCTCAATCAGCTCCTGCTGCTCTGCGGCGCGCCGGACGCGGTGCGCCGCCTGTTGTCCGGCTGGCCTCCGGGGCGGCGCCCCATGAGCAAGCTGCCGGTTTCAGCCGCGATCGAACTGGGCAGCACGGTGCTGACGCGGCGGCTGTTGCGCTCGCTGCGGGTGGGCGACGCGGTGCTGCTGCAGCACGACGTCTGCGCGCCGGCTGCGGACGGCGGCGCTTCCGTGGCGCTGCTGCGCGTGGCAGACAGGCTGGGCGCGGTGGTGCGGCGCGCCGGCTCGGGCTGGCGCCTCGAGACGCCCCCGCGCATCCTCGGAACAACGGAACACGGCGTGAGCGAGAACGGATCATCCGCGAGCGGAAGCGGTGCCGCACCTGGGATCGGGCCGGCACCGGGGGGCGCCCCTCCCGCCGGTGCGACCCCCGATGGCGGCAGGCCGTCCGCACCGACCCTGGACGGCGCGGCGCTGGACGAGCTTCCGGTCCGGCTGCGCTTCGAGGCGGGACGGGCCGAGCTGCCGCTGGGCACCCTGCGCGGCCTGGGTGCGGGCTCCGTGCTGCTGATTGAGGGGGAGGCCGGGCGCGCGGCGATCCTGGTGGGCGACCGGCGCATCGGCACCGGCACGCTGGTGAGCGTGGATGGCCGGCCGGGAATCCGCATCGACAGCTTCGCCGACTGGATCGACGGCGGCGCTTCCGCCGAGAACGAGGCCGGGACCGCCGGCGCATGACGCCGCAGATGCCCAACATCGTCGAGCTGATCGTGGGCATCACGTCGCTCGGCTTCATGGCCTTTGTGGCCGTGACGATGACGTCCTTCATCAAGATCGCGGTGGTGCTGTTCCTGCTGCGGAACGCGCTCGGCATCCAGCAGACGCCGCCCAACCTCGTGCTCTACGGCATCGCCCTGTTGCTCACGAGCTACATCATGGCGCCGGTGGCTCACAACGCCTACATGGCGGGCATCGGCCAGGGCCAGCCGATGAGCAACTTCAGCGACTATGCCAGCGCCCTCCAGCGGGCGGAGGAGCCCGCCAAGCGTTTTCTGCTTCGCTTCACCAGCGAGGGCGAACGCGAGTTCTTCTCCAGCGCCACGCGGCGCGTCTGGGGACCGGACGCGCATATGGACGTGACGCCGGACGACATGATCGTGGTGATCCCGGCCTTCGTGCTGAGCGAGCTGCGGCGCGCCTTCGAGACCGGCTTCCTGCTTTACCTGCCCTTCATCGCCGTGGACCTCGTGATCACTGCGATCCTGATGGCGATGGGCATGTCGTCGGTGTCGCCCACCACCATCTCCGTGCCGTTCAAGCTGTTCCTGTTCGTGGCCGTCGAGGGCTGGACGCGCCTGATCCACGGGCTCGTGCTCGGCTACGCGAACTGATCCGGCGGGCGCGGCGGAGCCATGCAGCAGGAAGCGCTCGTCAACCAGCTGCACCAGATGCTGGGCATCGTGCTCTACATGGCGCTGCCGCCGCTGGTGGCCGCCGTGGGGATCGGGCTGCTGGTCGGCATCCTCCAGGCGGTGACGCAAATCCAGGACCAGTCGCTGCCGCTGGCGTTCAAGCTGCTGATGGTGATCGCGGTGCTGGCGCTGGCGGGTCCCCTGCTCACCGTGCCGCTGGTGCGCGAGGCGACGGCGGTGTTCGACAACTTCCCGCTGATGACGCGATGAGCGCGCCCCGGTGAGCGCAACGATCGTCTCGCCGCATCCCGATCTGCTGTCGCAGATGCAGCCGGTGCTGGAGATCGTGCGCCGCTGGCTGATCGCCTACGCGATCCTGCTGGCCCGGCCGATGGCGATCCTGAGCATCAATCCGGTGTTCACGCGCCTCGAGATGTCCAACCTGATCAAGGGGGTGATCGCCACCGGCATGGTGTTTCCCATGTGGCCGGTGCTGGTGAACAGCATGGGCGGCGAGGCGCCCGGCATCTCCACCCTGCTGCTCGTGGTGGTCAAGGAATCCCTGGTGGGCCTGGCGATCGGCCTGCCGCTGGGGCTGCCGTTCTGGGGATTGCTGGCGGTGGGCGACATCGTGGACCAGCAGCGCGGCGCCACCCAGGGCCGGCTGAACGATCCGGCCGGCTTCGGCGACGAGAGCGTCACCGGCACGATGCTGCTTCTGTGCGGCATCATGATCCTGGTGGTGCAGGGCCGCCTCGATGTGGTGGCCGACACGCTCTACACCTCCTGGGGGGTGTGGAAGCCGATGGAGATGCTGCCGCTGCCGGGACGTGCCGCCGGGGAGCTGCTGCTGCACCTGCTGGATCAGCTCGAGGCCTTGGCCCTGACGCTCGCGATGCCCATCATCCTCGTGTTGCTGCTCAGCGACGGGGCGATGCTGCTGATCGCGCGCATCGCTCCCCAGCTCAAGGTGGACGACCTGTCGATGGCGGTGCGCAACCTCGTGTTCTTCGTGTTCATGCCGCTCTACGCCGGGTTCCTGCTGATCTACGCGGCCCGCGACGAGGTTCATCTCGACCGAAGCCTGCAGATCCTGGCCCCGGTGCTGGCGCCGTCCAGAACCGGGCACGCCCTGCCCGGTTCCGCGCCACCCGCGACGCCCTGACCGGCGGCTGAACCATGGGTGGCAGCAGCGAAGACAAGACCCTTCCCGCGTCGGCCAAGAAGCTGCGCGAGGCGCGCAAGAAGGGTCAGGTCGCCAAGAGCAAGGATTTCGTCAGCGCGGTGGTGACGCTGGCGGCCATGGGCTTCGTGGTGATGCAGTGGAACCCGATCGCGGCCCGCTTCAGCACCCTGATGACCCGTGCCGGCGACCTGTCCACCCTGCCGCTGCGCGAGGCACTGCCGCCGCTCACCTCCCAGATCGCCGACACCGCCATCGCGGCGCTGGCGCCCCTGCTGCTGCTGGTGCTGATGGCGACGATCATGGCCAGCGTGATCTCCACCGGCGGCCTGGTGCTGTCGCTCGATCCCGTGATGCCGAAGCCCGAGAAGCTCAACCCGGCGGAAGGCGCCAAGAAGCTGGTCTCCGCCAAGGGCTTCATCGAGCTGATCAAGAGCCTGTTCAAGCTGGCGCTGCTGGCGGCGATCGCGTTCAGCGTCATCAGGAGCTCGCTCCAGGGAATGGTGGACCTCCCCGTGTGCGGCCTGAACTGCACCGGCTACGCGTTGCACGCCTCCATGCTGCCGCTGGCCGGGGCCGGCGCGCTGGTGTTCCTGGTGTTCGGCGCGGGCGACATGTTCCTCCAGCGCTGGCTGTTCCTGCGCGACCAGCGCATGAGCCACACGGAGATGAAGAACGAGCACAAGAACAGCGAGGGCAATCCTCAGGTCAAGAGCGCCCACAAGCGGGAGCGCCGCGAGGCGGCCGGCCGCCGCTCGGGCCTGAACCAGGCGACGTTCCTGGTGACCGGGGCGCGCGTGGCGGTGGCGATGCGCTACTCGGCCGCGGATACCAAGGTGCCGATGTCCGTCGCACGCGCCGAAGGCGAGGAGGTCACGCGCTTCGTGCAGGAAAGCCGCCGGTTGAAGCTGCCGGCGATGCACGATCCCGCGACCGCGCGCGCGCTGTTCGACAAGGTGCAGATCGGCAATACCATTCCGCGCGACCTGTTCACGCCGGTGATCATGTGCATGAAGAATCTCGGGATGCTGGGCTGATCTTCATCGAAATGTCGATGCCGTCACCGCTTTTGCCTTGCGTGCATCGAGGACTTCATGTTCCTTGCCGAAACGAAGGCCTGCGGAACCGCGGATCGGAGTTATCCTCGTGAGCACGAGCTACGACATCAACGGTGTCAATTCGGTCGGCGGCCAGACCGCCTACGCGCCCTCGACCCAGCCGCCGAACAACGACATCCAGATGTTCGAGCAGCAGATCGAGGCGCTTCTGGCCCAGATGCAGGGAAACGGAGGCGGCTCCGGGGGCGGCCAGTCCGGCGCCCAGGTGACTGGCGGTCAGAATTCCAGCGTGCAGGCGCTGGAACGTGTCGCCGAAGCGTTGCTGCAGGCCCTTGAAAGCCGCGACGGACAGAGGGCCGGTGGAGCGCCTCCCAGCGATGGCGGCGCGCCCTTCTCACCCGAGGCTTCTGCGCAGCCCGCTGCCTCGCCCGGCGGCGGAGCGCCATCCGGCGATCTTGCCAGCGGTGGCCCGTCCGGCGCGCCAGTTTCGGCCGCGACCGCCTCCGGGGGCACGAGTTCGGGCACGGACGCCGCCGCGGGCAGCAGCCCCACCGCAGGCGTTTCCTCCACGAGCGCCGGTTCCGGTCCCAACGCGATCCAGATCACCAACACCACGGACAAGCCGATGACGCTCGGCAAGTTCCAGAACGGGCAATCCACCACGGACCCGTCCGCGCAGATCACCCTGCAACCCGGCCAGACCGGCACCATCAACTACCAGAACGGCGAAGCGGGTTTCGTGGCCAAGGCCGATTCCAGTGGCACATTCCAGCCGAACGCCAGCCGGCTCGAATATGAAGCCGATGCCGATGGCAAGCAAAAATATCCCGATGTGAGCTACATCGACGGCCGCAACGCCTCGATCTCCCTGACGGACGGAGCCGGCCTGAACAAGGGCGACGACAAGAGCATCGCCGCCAACGCTCCCGCCGGCACGGTCACCACGGATTCAGCCGGCGATCCGACCATCGCCGGCTACTATGACGGTTCCACCGCGACCATGCAGGCGGGCGCGAACTACATGCAGAGCCAGCTCGGCACCGACGGGGCCTATCTACACCCGAACGACGACCAGCTCGGCGCCGGCAGCAACCCGATGAGCTCCACGCAGAGCAACACGATCTACGCAGACTTTGGGAACGCTTAGGCGGAGGCGTCGCCCCGCTTTGACAAGTTAGGCCGACCAATATGTCGTGACCGAGACAAGGCGGGATATGCAATTCATATCCCACCTTGTCGGTTGATGTCACCAAGCACTTCAACTGCGCGAACTACCTGAGCTCACAATCGAGTTGCATGCGCTGCGTCATGTGCCTGTCATTTAATCATCTCACAAAACTTTCCTCTTCGTCGTTAATAGGCTTGCAAAGTTTCTGGGCAATTCTGCACTATTCGGTTTAGTGCAGTCGCACCAGAACGACCAGCAAGTCGGCGCATCGTCGCGGTGCAGCAACGGAGAAGATGGAATGGCCCTTGTCAGCGAAGGCGGAGCTCTGCTCGGTAATGCTGCGCACGTATCCGAATCCCAGGCTGGGCACCTCGGTACCCACGCGGCGGAGATCGAGGCGCGCGAGGCCGCGAGTAGTTGGTCAGAGGTCGCCTCTTCCCTCGGACGTGACCAGCCTCACGTCGTTCAGGAAGAGGCTCGGGTCGCGCCACAAATGCACGAGCAGCAGGATGAAGTTGTCGAACATCCGCCACAGATCGAACACCAGCCACAACATGAGGAAGTCCTGCATCTGGAGGGCGATCGGGTTGCAGAACCGCAGCTCCGGGGTGTCAACCCGGAGGATGCCCACGACCCGGCTCCTGTTGAACAGGAGGCAGTTCACGGCATGGGACCGGCGAGCAACCCCGCGCCACCCGAGCATTTCAGCCAAGAGCCGGCCATCAACCAGAAGCTTCTAGAGCTCGGCACTCCTGAGATGCGAGCCACGCTCGATCGAACCAACGCCACCGTCATCAAGCAATACAACGAACTCCTTCCCGTCATCGCAGCGGGAGAAGGTGCGAAAACGGGTTCGTCGAAAGCGATCATCGCTGCCAACGCCGAAGCGAACCGAAACCATGTCTTCAGTGCTGTCGAGGATTTCCGGCGCGATGCCGGAAAGGCAACTAATGAGCAGGAACTCTACGACGCCATCAAGAAGTACGGCATCAATTCCAGCATGATCGGTGGTGGACTTGGCAAGAACGTGATGGGCGGCAAGACACTCTGGGTGCGCCAAAACGCGCTCGCGATATCTGCCGCTGGTGGTCTAGGAATCGGCACCGCCGCGCTCGCACCCAGTATCGTTTCTGCCGTTAATTCGTCCCGCACAGCCAGTAACACGAGCAACAACAACAACAACAACAACAACGGATCCTGATGTCGACCGCATCACCCGAGAGATTACGTCATCAGGAAGGCTGAGGAGGCATCCCACGCTGGCGCGGAGGCTGATCCCGTCGCACTACGTTCCAGCAATTGAACGCGCCAACGCCTCCGCGACGCGGATGCCATCGATGCCGGCGGTCATGATGCCGCCGGCATAGCCCGCGCCTTCCCCTGCCGGGAACAAGCCGCGCGTGTTGGTGCTCTGCATGTCGGCGCCGCGCGGTACCCGCACCGGCGAGGAGGTGCGGGTTTCCACGCCGGTCATCACCGCGTCCGCCATCGCGAAACCAGGTATCTGCTGCTCGAACCGCGGCAGCGCGTCGCGCATCGCCGCCACCACGTAGGGCGGCAGGCACAACGCCAAGTCGGTGGGCGTCACCCCAGGCTTGTAGGACGGCTCCACCCCGCCCAGCGTGGTGGACGCCCGTCCGGCCAGGAAATCGCCCACGCGCTGGCCCGGCGCGCGATAGTCCCCACCGCCGGCCAGGAAGGCCTGGCGCTCCCAATGACGCTGGAACGCGATGCCGGCGAGCGGATCGTCCTCGCCGTCCGCGTAGGGGCGGTAGTCGTCCGGTGTCAGCCCCACCACCATGCCGGCGTTGGCGTTGCGCTCGGCCCTCGAGTACTGGCTCATGCCGTTGGTGACCACGCGGCCTTCTTCCGACGTCGCAGCGACCACCTGCCCGCCCGGGCACATGCAGAAACTGTACACGCCGCGCGAGCCGCCCGCCACGGCCGTCCCGGTGTGATGCACGAGCTTATAGTCCGCAGCACCCAGCAGCGGATTTCCCGCCTGCTCGCCGAACCGCGCCTCGTCGATCAGCCGTTGCGGATGCTCGATGCGCACGCCGATCGAGATCGGCTTGGCCATCATCGCCACGCCAGCATCGCGCAGCGCGGCGAACCCGTCCCGCGCGCTGTGACCGATCGCCAGCACCACCCGGTCGGCATCCAGCATGGCGCCGTCGGCCATGCGCAATACAGCGATCCGTTGACCGCCCTCATCGGAAGGTGCCGTTTGAAATTCCGCCACCCTCGCGCCGAAACGATACTCGCCGCCCAGCGCCTCGATATGCTCGCGGATCCGCTCCACCATCGACACCAGCCGGAAGGTGCCGACATGGGGCTTGGAGATGAACAGGATCTCCTCCGGCGCGCCGGCGCGCACGAACTCCTCCAGCACCTTGCGCCGGTAGTGATGCGGGTCGCTCTTCTGGCTCCAGAGCTTGCCGTCCGAGAAGGTGCCGGCGCCCCCTTCCCCGAACTGCACGTTGCTTTCCGGATCCAGCACCCCCCGGCGCCAAAGGGCGAACGTGTCCACGGTGCGCTGGCGGACGATGCGCCCCCGCTCGAGGATCAGGGGGCGCAACCCCATCTGCGCCAGCACCAGGGCGGCCAGCAGCCCGCACGGCCCGGCGCCGATCACCACCGGGCGGCGGAAGCCCGGCCGCGCCGCCAGCCGGCGGCCTTCCGCCTCCGCGATCACCGGGCGATATTCCATGTCCGGCGACGGCGACACCTGCGGATCGCCGGCCAGCCGTTCCAGCACGGCGGCCTCGTCGCGCAGCCGGAGGTCGAGGCTGTAAACCAGCGAAATGCGCCCGCGACGCCGCGCGTCGTAGCCGCGGCGGAACAGGCTGTGCTCCAGCACGTCGTCCGGCGAGATCCCCAGACGGCTGGCGATCGCCGGCACCAGGGCCCCGGGCTCGTGATCGAGCGGCAGCTTCAGTTCGGTCAGGCGCAGCATGGCGGGCGCGGCGGCGGGCACATGGGGCGGAACGGCTTCCATCCGAGAGGCGGCCGCGTCGTCCGGCCCGGAAAAACGAACGCCCGGCGGGGCGGCCATGACGTCGCGGCCGATATCGCTCTAGGATCGACGGGTTGCAAGGCGAGGGAACGGAAGATGGACGAACGGCACGATGCCCCGCCGCGCGCGGCCGGCGGCTCCGTCCCCGCGAACGACCGGACCGGGGGGCGGCATGATCCGGGGGCGCCCCGCCGCGATCCCCTCCATCGCGAGCATCCTGGTGGCGAGGCGCCACACGCCACCCCTGCCGACCGCGAGGTCCCGCGGCTCGAGCCGGTCGAGGCCGACGACCGGCGCCACGGGTGCGCCGGACACCATGACGGGCATCACGACCATGATCACCACGACCATGCTCACCCTCACCATGATCACGACCATGGCGGCGGCCATGGCCATCATCACGGCCCCGGTGGCCACCATCATGCGCCAGCCAATTTCGGAACGGCTTTCGCGGTCGGGATCAGCCTGAACCTGCTGTATGTCGCGGGGGAAGCGTTCTACGGGGTGCTGGCCGACTCGCTGTCCCTGGTGGCCGATGCCGCCCATAATCTGGGCGACGTGCTCGGGCTGGTGGCCGCGTGGCTCGCGGCCGTGCTGAGCAGGCGCCGACCCAGCAGCCGCTTCACCTATGGCCTGCGTCGTTCCTCCATCCTGTCGGCGCTGTTCAACGCGGTGGTGCTGCTGGTGGCCACCGGCGGCATCGCGGTGGAAGCGGTGCGGCGGCTCGTATCGCCCGGCGAGCCGGCGGGGCTCACCGTGATGGTCGTGGCGGCGATCGGCATCGCGGTGAACGGGGGCACGGCGCTGTTGTTCATGTCTGGGGCCCGGAACGACATCAATCTCCGCGGCGCCTTCCTGCACATGGCGGCCGATGCCGCCACGGCCGCGGCGGTGGTGGTGGCCGGCGCGCTGATCCTGTTCACCGGATGGACCTGGATCGATCCCGTCGCCAGCCTGCTGGTGGGACTGGTGATCCTGCTCGGCACCTGGTCGCTCCTGCGCCAGTCGCTGGATCTCGCACTCGACGCGGTGCCGCCGGGGATCGATCGCGGCGCGGTGGAACGGATGCTGCTGGCCCTTCCCGGCGTGGCCGGGCTGCACCACCTCCATATCTGGGCGGTCAGCACCACGGAAACCGCCCTTACGGTGCATCTGGTGCATCCGCACGGCTATCCGGAGGACGCCATGCTCCGGGACGCGTCGGACCAGCTTCGCCGCCGCCACAACATCGCGCACAGCACCTTCCAGGTGGAACGGGCCCCGGCCTGCCCGCCCTGCGCGCTGGAAGGCGCCGCCTGATCCTGCCCGGCTCGGGAACCGCCCCTCGCTGCCGGGCGAGACAGGTGCCGGGCCGTCACCGCACGAGCCAGCCCGGCTCCTCGCGCGGGGCCGCCTTCTTTCCCGGGGCCAACGCGACCCGACCCGCCAGGATGCTCCGGAGCGGGAAGCGACGATCCGAGGCGATCTCCCGCTAGAGCAGCTTGTCCGGCGTGATCGGCAGGTCGCGGATGCGGCGCCCGGTGGCGTTGTAGACGGCGTTGGCCACCGCCGCGCCGACGCCGGTGATGCCGATCTCGCCGATTCCGCGCGCCCCGAGCGGCGCACGCGGATCGGGCTGCTCGGTCCAGACCACCTCGATCGGCGGCACGTCCATGTGGACGGGCACGTGATATTCTGCGAGCGACGGGTTCATGATCCGGCCCGACCTCGGGTCGAACTGGGTTTCCTCCGTCAGCGCCAGGCCCAGCCCCATGATGATGCCGCCCCGGAACTGGCTGGCGGCGGTGCGCGGATTGAGGATGCGGCCGCAATCGAACGCCCCCAGGAAGCGGCTGACCCGCACCTCCCCGGTGACGGCGCTCACCCGCACCTCGCAGAACTGCGCGCCGAAGGAATGCATGGACCAGCGCTTGAGCTCGCGCGGCGGCGGCGCCTTCGCGTCCGCGACCAGCTCGTCCCGTCCGGCGCGGCGCAGGATGGAATCGTAGCGCTCGTGCCGGTCGGGTTGCTCGCGCGCGCCGATCCCGCCGTCGCGCATCTCCACCTCGTCCACCCCGAGCCCGGCCAGCGGCGAGTCGTTTCCGGCCAGCTTCAACAACTCCGTCGCCAGCACGGCGGCGGCGGCGGCCACCGCGGCGGCGATGGACGCGGTCTGCGACGAGCCGCCGGCGATGGTGCCCGCCGGCAGCGAGGTGTCGCCGTATTCGAACGTCACGTCCTCCACCGGCAGGCCGAGCCGATCGGCCGCGGCCTGGCTCTGCGCGGTGGCGGTGCCCATCCCCATCTCGTGGCTGGCCATGGACACCACCGCCCGCCCGTCTCGGTTCAGCACGATGCGGGCGGCCCCTCCCGGCATCCGCTGGTAGGGATAGGTCGCGGTGGCGACGCCCAGGCCGATCTGCCATTCGCCCTCGCGCCGGGTGCCCGGAGTCGGCGCGCGCCGATGCCAGCCGAACCGTTCCGCCCCCATCTCGAAGCAGCGGAGCAGGTGCCTCGATGAGAACTCGTGTCCGCTGGTGGGATCGCGCTCTGGCTCCAGCCGCCGACGGAGCTCGATCGGATCGAGCGACAGCTTCTCCGCCAGCTCGTCGAGCGCGCATTCCAGGGCGAAGGTGCCGACGCTCTCTCCCGGCGCGCGCATGAAGGTGTTGGCGAGCATGTCCATGTCGGCCACGCTCTGCTCGAGCCGGATCGCGTCGGCCCGGTAGAGATGCCGGGCGGGAAAGGTGAACTGTTCCGGGCAGTTATTGTGCGGCGTCATGGCGACGCAGCCGGTGTGGATCAGCGACAGGAGCGTGCCGTCCTCCCGCGCGCCGAGCGCCACGCGCTGCTCGGTCGGCGTGCGCCCCCCCGCGAGGCGGAACACCCCCTCGCGCGACAGGTTCAGCCGCACCGGGCGCCCGGCGAGCTTGGCCGCCGCCGCCGCCAGCACCTGGTGGCTCCACAGCGACCCCTTGCCGCCGAAGCCGCCGCCCACGAAGGGCGACAGCACCCGGACGCGGTCTTCGGCGATCCCGAACATGTCGGCCAGGGTCCAGCGCACGCCGTTCAGCACCTGGGTGGCGTCATGCAGCACCAGGGCGCCATCCTCCCACCAGGCGGTGACCGCATGCGGCTCGATGGCGGCGTGGCTGTGGCGCGGGGTGCGGAAGATGAGATCCACGCTCACCGGTGCATCGGCGAGCGCACGCTCCGCGTCGCCCTGCTCCAGCACCGGCTTCTCGCCCATCACGCTGTCCGGATGGCGCGACCGGCGCTTCGCCGCCTCGAAATCCAGCGTCGCCGGCGCTTCCTCGTAGGTCGCCCGCACCAGGGCGGCGGCGTGCTCGGCTTGTTCCTGGGTGTGAGCCAGCACCACCGCGACCGCCTCGCCGTTCCAGTGGATGCTGTCGTCCTGCATGATCGGCAGGTCGCTGGCGCCGGCCGCCTGCGGCTTGGTCATGAACAGGGCCGGCGGCTTCAGGCGCGGCGCGTTGCGGTGATCCATCACCAGCACCACGCCCGGCGCCCGCTCCGCCGCCGTAGTGTCCAGGAAGGCGATGCGCCCCCGGGCGATGGCGGAATACGCGACCGCCGCATACAGGAGCCCGTCCGCCGGCACCTCCGCCGCGAACCGCGCCGCACCCCGGACCTTGCGGGGCCCGTCGATGCGTGGGAGCGAGCGGCCGATGGCGCCCGGCTTGCCGATCAGGGGATCGGGCACGGCGCCCGGTTCGGGATGGCCGGTCAGCCGGCCGGCCGCGTCCCGTACGGTATCGAGAAGGCTCATGCCGCCGCTCCCGCGTTCCCGGCCACCAGATCGGACAGCACCGCCACGATCAGCCGCTCCACCATCACCAGCTTGAAGCCGTTGTCCCGGAGGGGGGACGCCTGGGCGAGTTCCGCCGCCGCCGCCTCCTTCAACCGGATCTCGTCCGGCACCTGCCCCCGGAGCACCGCCTCCGCGGCGCGGGCACGCCAGGGCTTGTGCGCGACACCCCCCAGCGCCAGCCGCACCTCGGCCAGCCGGCCGGCGGCGTCGAGTTCCACCGCCGCCGCCAGCGACACCAGCGCGAAGGCATAGGACGCCCGGTCGCGCACCTTGCGATAGGCCGACCGACGGGCCGCCGCGAGCGGCGGCAACCTGACGGCGGTGATCAGCTCGCCCGGCAGAAGGGTGGTGTCCCGGTCCGGCTGGCCGTCCGGCAGGCGATGCACGGCCTCGAACGGGAGGCGCCGCTCCCCTTCCGGACCGCTCAGCATCACCTCCGCGTCCAGCGCCGCCAGGGCCACGCACATGTCGGACGGATGGGTCGCGACGCAGGCGGACGAGGCGCCGAGGATGGCATGGATGCGGTTGAAGCCATCGATCGCGTCGCAGCCCGCACCGGGCGCGCGCTTGTTGCAGCGCGCGGCGTCGTCATAGAAATAGGTGCAGCGGGTGCGCTGCAGGATGTTGCCGCCCACCGTCGCCATGTTGCGGATCTGACCGCTGGCGCCGGCCAGGATCGCCCGCGACAACAGCGGAAACCGCGCCCGGACGGCCGGATGCCCTGCCAGCGCGCTGTTGCGCGCCGCCCCGCCGATCAGCAGCCCGCCCTCCGGCGTGTCCTCGATCGCGGCGGACAGGCCGCACACATCCACCAGCGACGATGGCGCCTCGACGTTCTCGCGCATCAGGTCGACGAGATTGGTGCCGCCGCCGAGATAGCGCGTGCCCGCCGCAGCGCCCATCGCCACCGCCGCGCCGGCATCCGCCGCGCGCACATAGGAGACGGGGTTCATCGCGGGGCTCCCCCGGCGCTCTCCGGACCGCGGAACACCTCGCCGATCGCGTCGATGATGCCGTTATGGGCGCCGCAGCGGCACAGATTGCCGCTCATGCGTTCCCGCAGCTCGTCCCGGTCCAGCAAGATGTCGGTGGCCTCGAGATCCGCGGTGACGACGCTCGGCATCCCTCGTGCCGCCTCCGCCGCCATGCCGATCGCCGAACAGATCTGCCCGGGGGTGCAATAGCCGCACTGGAAGCCGTCATGGTCGATGAAGGCCTGCTGGAGCGGATGCAGCGCGCCGTCCGCAGCGAGGCCCTCCACCGTGACCACCGCCCGCCCCTCGCACTGCGCGGCGAGGGTGAGGCAGCTCAGCACCCGCTCGCCGTCCAGCAGCACGGTGCAGGCCCCGCAGGCACCCTGGTTGCACCCCTTCTTGGTGCCGAACAATTCCAGCCGGTCGCGCAGCAGGTCGAGCAGCGACACGCGGGCATCGTCCGGAACGAAAACCGGTCGATCGTTGACGAGGATGGGCATGGGCGCATTCCGGCGGCCGGAGAAGAAACGGGGAGCCGGAGGCCATCGACCGCAAGAATGGCGGCGGATGCCAGATCCGGCGTCCGGGCAGCGTTCCACCCGCAAGTGTTCCGGCGCCCGAAGCGTCAACGGCGGCGGATCGCCCCCGTTGCACCGCGTCCGTCGGGCGACGTCGTTTCGATCGGATTTCTCGTAGTATTTTTCTGGATATATCGCGAGGAAGGGTCGGGCGACGAGGCGGGCGGTTATTCCAGCTCGTCCTCGGCGCCGGCACTGTCCACCGACCGCACGCCATCGATCGCCGCCAGCCGGGTAATCAGATCGGACACCGGCTTCTTGCCCTTCACCTGCATGGACATCGCCACCAGTCCCGTTTGCGCGCGTTCGGGCACCGTTCCGCCGTTCTCGTCGTCCGCGAGCGGATGCTTGTCGATCCGGACGTGATCGATGGTGAAGCGGGCCTGGGTGCACGTCACCAGGATGTCGCGCAGCAGCCCGCGGCCATCCTCGTAGGACAGGCTGATGTCGCTCGCGAGGCGCCTGGTGCGCGGCAGCCGCCGCACCAGGCGCGGAAACACGAACATGATGGTGAAGTGGCCGAGCGTGGTCGCCACCGCCAGCACCGGCAGACCGGCGCCGCAGGCCATCCCGAGTGCCGCGGTGAGCCACACCGAGGCCGCGGTGGTCAGGCCCCGCACCACGTCGCGGCGCATGAAGATCACCCCGCCGCCGATGAAGCCGATGCCCGACACGACCTGGGCCGCGATCCGCGACGGATCCAGTACCACCTGGGACGGCACCAGGATGTTCATGAAGCCGTATTTGGAGATCAGCATGAACAGGGCGGCGGCCACGCCCACCAGCGTGTAGGTGCGCACCCCGGCGCTCTTGTGCCGGAACTCGCGTTCCAGCCCGATCAGCGCCGACAGCACGAAGGCGAGCGCCAGCTCGCCCAACTGCACCAGCCCCTGTCCGTCCATGTCGCTCCGCCCCCGCCGCGCCCGCATGATGTCCCGCCGGTGGCTGCGGGATGCAAGCCGGCTCAGAACAGCGTCATCTGCCCGTCCGACCGCGCAGAAGAGCGGGCGTCGTCCGGCACCGCGAAATCCGGCACCGCGAAATGATGAAGCGCCAACGGCGCTAGCCGTTCCGGCACCCCGAGCCGCTTCGCCGCCACCCGAAAGCGCTGCCCGATCATGGCGGCATAGGGTCCCTGCCCCGAGAAACGCTGACCGAAACGGCTGTCGTTCAGGTCACCGCCGCGCACCTCCCGGATCAGCGACAACACGTGCCGGGCGCGTTCCGGCTGATGCTGCCGGAGCCATTCCGTGAACAGTCCGCGCAGCTCTCCCGGCAGCCGAAGCAGCCCCCAGCCGGCATGCGTGGCTCCCGCCGCCACCCCAGCCTCCAGGATGCGTTCCAGCTCCGCGTCGTTGAGGCCCGGGATCATCGGCGCCAGCAGCGCGCCGGCCGGGACGCCCCCGGCGTTCAGGACGCGGATGGCGTCGAGCCGCCGCGCCGGGGTGGCCGCGCGCGGCTCCATCCCCCGGGCGAGCGCGCTATCCAGCGTGGTGACGGAGATCCACACCCGCACGAGATCTCGCTCCGCCAGCCGACGCAGCAGATCGAGGTCCCGGGCGATCCCCGCCCCCTTGGTGACGATCGTCAGCGGGTGCCCGAACCGTTCCAGCACCTCCAGCAGGGCACGCGTGATGCCGAGCCGCCGCTCCGCCGGCTGATAGGGATCGGTGTTGGCGCCCAGCGCCACCGGCCGCGGCGCGTAGCCCGGACGCGACAATTCCCGCGCCAGGATCGCCGCCATGTCTGGCTTGAAGAACAGCCGGGTCTCGAAATCGAGGCCGGGCGACAGTCCCACGAAGGCGTGGCTCGGCCGGGCATAGCAGTAGCAACAGCCATGCTCGCAGCCGCGATAGGGGTTGAGGCTCCGGTCGAAGCCGAGGTCCGGGCTGTCGTTCCAGCTCAGCGCCGAACGCGCCCGCTCCGGCGTGAGCGTCGTGGCGACCGCCGGCGGCCGCAGCCGTTCCTCCTCCACCGACCCCCATCCGTCGTCGAACGGTTCCGTCGCGTAGGGATCGAACCGGTTGGGAACGTTGCCGGAAACGCCACGCCCGCGACGCACCGGCGATGCTGTGTCCATGATCCGGCCTCCCGCCCACGCCGCATGGTCGGGCGGATGAACGCCGGAATCAAGAACATAAAGTGAACGTGCGCCAATGGCGGCGCGAGCGTCTTACCGCTGGCTCAGATCCACCACCGCCATCCGGCCGGCCTCCGTGCCGAACAGGAGGCAGCCGCCGTCCGGGCTGAAGCACAGCGCCGAGACCTTGCCCCGGCCCGGGCCGCAGACCGGCAAAACCCGCTTGCTGCCGACGTCCGACATCAGCACGGTGCCGTCCGAGAAGCCGGCGGCCACGATATCGTGCTGCGGATGGAAGGCCACGCGGGTGCAGATCGCCTCCGGCACCCCGGCCAGCTCGGTGGGCGCCTTGCCCATCGGGCCGCCGCCGCTGAACGGCCACAGCACCACGACCTCCGCGCCGCCGGTGGCCAGCCAGCGTCCGTTGCGGGAGAAGCAAAGCGACTCCGTCTTCTGCGGATAGCCGCTCATCCGCATGTTGTGCGCGTCCTCCAGGCGCCAGCCGTGCAGCTCGCATTCCTGCATGGCGGTCACCACGGCCTCGCCGGCCGGGTGCAGCGCCACCGCGAGATGGCTGCCCTTCCAGTTCAGCTCGCGCGCGGCGCCGTTCTTGGACGCGGTGAACCACACCGACGCGCCGCCATAATGCGACGCGGCGACGCGCTTTCCCTTGGCATCGAACGCGACGCCGCCCACGGTGGACGGGTGTTCCAGCGTGCGCAGCAAGGCGCCCCTGGCGTCGCGCAGCTCCACCTGCTTGCCGATCGCCGCGGCGATCAACCCGTTGCGGCCGTCGAAGAAGCTGGCCACGTGCTCCACCCACCGGCGCCCGGTGGCCAGTGTTTCCGGCTCGGCCGCGTCCGCGCCGGCGAGCCGCCTCAGCGCGTTGTCGTCGCCGCCGCTCAGGAAGCCGCCGGGCGTGGCATCCGGCGCCAGCGACAGCACCGCACCGTCATGCCCGTCCACCCGGCGCCAGACCGCGGGCTCGGCGATCGCCGCCGCGCGGGGCACCACGAACAGGCTGCCCTCGCCGGTGGCGAAGCACAGCGAACGGCCGTCGCGCGACGCGGCGCAGCCGACCACGAAGCCGTCCGCTTCCCGCTCGATGCCCCGCGTCTGCAGCAGCTGATCCAGCCCGGCCAATCCGGGACTTCCGGGAGCCGTATCCACCATGCCACTCGTCCGGGCACCGCTCATCAGGGTGTCGCTCATGGTGCCGCTCAGGCCCGGCAGCTCTCGAAGCCGCGCCGGAGCTGCGGGCGGTTGAGGTTGCGGCCGATGAACACGATGCGCGAGGTGCGGCCGTCCTCTTCCTTCCAGGGACCGATGAAGTCGCCGTCCGCCATCATGTGCACGGCCTGGAAGGCGAAGCGCCGGCTTTCCCCGGCATAGTTCAGGATGCCCTTGGAGCGCAGCAGGTCGGCGCCCTTCTCCTGCAGCAGCGCCCCGATCCATTGCTGGAACTTGCGCTGGTCGAGCGGCTCCTTCACCTCGAACGACACCGAGCGGACGTCGTCGTTGTGGCTGTGACTCTCGTTCTCCAGGAAGTCGGGCGCGGTGCGGAGCGCGCGGGCCAGGTCGAAGCCGCCCTGATCCAACACGTCCGCCAGATCCACCCGCGAGCGCTCGCTGCGATGGATCCGGGCCAGCGCGTTGATGCCCCGGATGCGCTCTTCCAGCGCCGCGAGGCCGGCCTCGTCCACCAGATCGGTCTTGTTGAGGATCACCACGTCGGCGAAGGCGACCTGGTTGCGCGCTTCCGCGCTGTCTTCCAGGCGCGCGGGAAGGTTCAGGGCGTCCACCACCGTCACCACGGCATCGAGACGGGTGCGGGCGCGCACCTGATCGTCCACGAAGAAGGTCTGCGCCACCGGGGCCGGATCGGCGAGGCCGGTGGTTTCCACGATGATGCCGTCGAAGCGGGTCTTGCGCTTCATCAGCGCGCCGAGGATGCGGATCAGGTCGCCACGCACGGTGCAGCAGATGCAGCCGTTGTTCATCTCGAACACTTCCTCGTCGGCATCCACCACGAGGTCGTTGTCCACGCCGAGCTCGCCGAACTCGTTCACGATCACCGCATATTTGCGGCCGTGATCGGCGGTGAGGATGTGGTTCAGCAGCGTGGTCTTGCCCGCGCCCAGATAGCCGGTGAGCACCGTCACGGGGACGGTGGCGGCACCGGCGGCCACCGGCGGCACCGGAACAACGGAGGGCATCGCGGTGTCGGACATCGGGATCGGAAACTCCAGAAGCGGGACGGGCGCCGGGAACCAGCGGCGCCGGCATGCGGTGCGCCCGTCCCGGGGCCAGGGATGTGCCGGGACCATATAGGATGGCCGTGGGCCGGTGTTCAGGGTCTGTCGTCCGTGGGCACGATCTCGGGCTTTCCGCGCGCCGATGTCCCCGTGCGCGGGAGGCTCCGGAGACCGGGACCGCGCGGGAATGATGCGCCGGACGGGCCGCCTTGGCCCATGGAGGCTTCCTTCCGGCCCGGCGTCGGCGGCACGAACGCCATCCCCAATCCCAGCAGCAGGAAGCACCAGCCGCCAAGGGGCATGTTGGTGAAGGCGCTGGTGGACGCGATCGGCCATTCCTGCATCAGCACGGCGGCGAACAAGCCGACCCGCCAGGCCCGCAGCCCCGAAAAGGCGGGCCCGGCGCCCCCGAGACCGCGCGCCAGCGTGCGCAACCAGAACAGCACCATGAGGCAGAACAGCACCAGCCCGATCAGGCCGGAGTCGGTGAGGGCCTGCAGGTAATGGTTGTGCGGATGCTGCGCGCAGATCGCCGCGCCCCCGCCATCGCCGCCGAGGCCGAACAGATGACGCCCGAAATAGCGCGGATCGGCGCATCGATGCCGGAAGCCGTCGAATCCGAGGCCGGTCAGCGGGTTGGCGAGCCCCATGTTCAAGGCGCGCTCGAACAGATGGCCGTAGGGGCTGTTCCCGAAATGGTGCATCTGCCGCGAGAACAGCAGCACGAGGTGCCCGAAGGAGCGCGGTGTGAGCACCGCGGACAGGGCCACCAGCACGGGCGCGGCGATGGCGGCCAGCAGCACCGGCAACCGCAGCCGGGGCAGCATCAGGGCGGCCACGACCAGCCCCAGCAGGGTGAGCAGCAGCGGCATGCGCTGGCCGGCCAGCACCATCACGGCAAGGCCGCCCAGCAGCGGCAGCAAGGGCAGCAGCGTGCGGCCGGCGCGGCCTGCGAAGCCGCGAGGATGGGCGACGGGACCGGCCTCGCCCGGCGCGATACCGCCCTCGGCGAGAAGCGGCTCCCCGGGGGTGGGCGCGCCGAGCCCCGGCGTCGGAGCGATGCCGCCCAGGGAGCCATCCGGAAGCGCGTTCCGCCCGCCCCGCCTCGCCCGAGGCAGGGCGGGAGCCTGGGCGACACCGGAGGGATGGCCCTCCGGCGCGGCCGGCGACGCACCCCACCAGGCCGCGGCGGCCGATCCTCCCGGCCGGCCTCGCGTCGCCAGCATCGAGCCCGCCGCCAGCATCACCGGCATCAACAAGCGCGACAGCGGCGCCGCGGCGCGCGGCTTGTCGTAGGGGCCGGTCAGGGTGCCGTCGCCGAAGCGGTGCATCCCGAACAGGTTCACGCCGAACACCGCCTGGATCGCCATCTGGGCCACGATGTAGCCGCAGGCGGCCACCACCAGCCAGCACACGGCCCGGCGGACCCGGGGCGCCCGCGGCAGGACCGTTCCCATCGCCGCCGCGAACAACAGGAACCGCACAGTGAGCACGGCCTGCCCGAACGCGGGCCAGCCTCCCGCGCCGAGCCCCAGCACCGGCAGCGAACACAGAACCAGCCAGTTCCACCACAGCAGGCTGACCCGGACCCAAGGCTGACGTGCCCACTCCCAGCCATTCCCTAGCAAGCCGCGCGCCAGCAGCCCCGTCGCGGCGACGTCGATCAGCGCCTCGGCGATGCCACGGCCATGCACCAGGAAGACCGGGCACAACAGGATCGCCGCCAGGATCAGCCGTTCGATCGCGGCGGCGGCGCGCCCCGGCGCCATCATCGAGCCATCCCGGTCAAGGTCCGCATGTGCCGTGGCGAAGGCCGTCCCAGGCGGCAGCGGCCGCAGTGATCGCCCCGACGGGACGCCACGGTGCCGACGTTCGGACACCCGTGCAACGGGGCGGCAGCGGCCGAGAGGCGGCGGTCGCACTGCCGCCCGGGCCGGCCGGCATCATCTCCCGAGGCTGCGTCCGGGCACCGGCGCGCCGCACTGTTCCACCCATGCAGACCGGATTCCACCTCCGGCCTCGCGGCGGTCCGCCTCCGCGCTCTCGGCGACGTGAGAGCGGCAGTGCTTGCCGGGCCTCCCGCCGGGCGGCCCCGGTGATCGCGGGCACCGGCTGGTGTCCGGACGGCCGATCGACGCGTCGCACGCGCTCCGGTCTTGACCCGGGTGGGAGGGGAGCGAGGCGGCTGGTCGGCCCGGAACGGCGGCATGAAGGCGGGCTAGCCCGAAACCGCCCGGCAAGGAAGCCGTCCAGGCGCCGGCCGGTTCGCCACCGGCCGAGGGCCGCTCGCGGACACCACGCCCTTCCGGCATGGCGGCACGGGATGAACGAAGATCGCGGGCGCAGCGAGGACGTCCATGGCGCCCATCCGGCGAGGGACACGAACGCCGCTCAACGAATACCGGGAAACCGATGGAGAACCGCACCACCCGCGCGCAACCCATGCCGGCCGGACATGGCCCGATCGTCAGGCGCGGATCAGTCCGGAAACGCCCGGAGCGATGCCCGGAGCCGGCTGAGCCTGTTCCGGGCCGCCGGCACGTCGTATCGCCGGGCGCGCTCGAAGCCTGCCTGGACCATCCGCCGCCTCAGCGCCTCATCCGACGCCAGCCGTTCCAGCGCGTCCGCCAGCGCCCCTGGCTGGTCCGGATCCACCATCAGCGCCGCGCCGGACGCCAGCTCGCGCAATCCCCCGCGGGTGGAGGCCACCAGCGCCGCGCCGGAGGCCATGGCTTCCAGGGCGGTGAGCCCGAACGGCTCCTCCCAGCGGCTCGGCACGGCCACGATCGCGGCGCGGGCCATGGCATCCAGTACGGCGGCATGGTTCTGGTGGCCGGCCATCCGCACGCCGGCCGCCTCGGCACGCGGGCGCAGCGCCCGCAGAAACGGGGTGTCGGGTGCGTCGGGCGAGAAGCGATCCGCCCCCAGCATCACCGCGTCCCAACCCGCGAGCCGCGGCAGCACCGCGGCGCAGGCCTCCACGAACAGGTCGGCCCCCTTGTCCGCCACCACCCGGCCCACGAACAGGATGCGCTTCTCTCGTTCGGCCGGCGGCGAGGGCGGCGGCAGCGACGCGAGGTCGAGACAGTTCGGCAGCAGCGCCACCGCCGGAGCCGCGTCCGGAAAGGGTTCGGCACGATCGATGCCGTGCTGGAACCTGTGCCGCAGCCAGTCGGACACCGCCGCCACCCTCATCCGCCGCGCGAGGCGGCGGCGGCGCCAGCCGGTCTCGGCGCGCCGCATGCCCCGCGGGTCGTTGTGCAGCACCAGCAGCATGGGGATGTGGGGAAACCGGCGCGACAATCGCAGGGCGATCTCGGGCCGGTTGTGCACCTCGATCAGCCGGGGACGGACATCCTCCAGCACTCGCGCCACCGCCGCGGCATACCGGGCGGCGTCGCTTCGGGGCCACGTGCCGCCTCCGGGATCGGCCGGACGAAACGCCACCCCGGCGAACGGCACCCCCTGCGGGGACGGCCGCCCCACCACCACGTCGCCCGGCATCGCCAGGCGATGCACCAGAAGCCCGATCGCCCCCACGGCGTCCGGCGTGAAGCCTTCCTTGGGCGGGAGCACGATGGCGACGGGCCCCGTGTCGGGACCGCCGTCGTTTTCCCGCACGGGCGGCGTCCCGATGCTCACGCCGCGCACGATCCGGTTCGGGTGCGGCCCCATCCTGCCGTCGCCGCGAACGCGCGACCGCCGCGACAAAGCGCGGCCGCTCCCGCAGATCGCGACCGCCGTTCGACACACCTCACGGAACCGGCGCTCCGGCATGGCGGAACCGGGCCCGGATGCCAGCAGGGACGGAAAGCGGCGGCCCGGTCGGTCCGCATGGCGGTCACCGGTGCCGGAACCGGCGCCGGATGCGGCCTCGTATCAGCGCACCGTTTCATAGCGGGACAGCAGCCATTCAACCGGCTCGGCGGCGGCGGCGGCATACCATTCCTCCAGGAGCGGATGCGCGCGCACCGCGTCGCGATAGCGCGCGGCGACCGGTTCCAACGGCACCGCGTAGCTCAGAAAGCGCGACACCACCGGCGCGAAGGCGGCGTCGGCCAGGGTGAAAGCCCCGAACAGGAACGGGCCGCCCTCGCCGAAGTGATCGCGGGTCTCGCGCCAGAGCTGCTGCATCCGCGCCAGATCGGCCTGCAGTTCGGCATCCGGGGCGGCCTGCAGGGGCGCCGGCGTCCGTCCGCAGTTCATCGGCATCGCCACCCGCAGCGCCCGGAAGCCGGAATGCATCTCCGCCGACAGGCTGCGGGCATGGGCGCGCGCGGCGCGGTCGCCGGGCCACAGGGCGGGTCGTCGTTCGGCGCAATATTCGCCGATGGCCAGGCTGTCCCAGATCAGCGCGCCGTCATGCCGCAGCACCGGCACCAGCCCGGAGGGCGAAACGGCGGCGATCGCACCAGGAAGCGCGCCACCGAGCGGCAGCACCTCCTCGGGCACGGAAAGCCCGGCAAGCCGCACCGCCAGCCAGCCGCGCAGCGACCAGGAGGAGTAACGGCGGGTGCCCAGATACAGGATGTCGTTCATCGGACGATCGTTTCGTGGCCGGCATCCTGATTAACGCCGCCCGGACGGCCCGACAACGCGATCGGGCGCGACGCCGCCGGCCAGACCCGACGGACCAGACGCCGTCGGATTGGGAGGGGCTCGTCGCGACCGCGGCGGGCGCCCCCGGCCACCGTGTCCGCACGTGTCCCGACCTCCGGCGGGAATCCGCCCGGCGCCCCGCCAATGTCCCGGTCGCGACGCGCACCATCCATCGCGACCCGCTCGGGGGAAGGCCCGGCGGAGAGGCCTCCGCCACGACCGGCGCCGGCGTCGGCGCCGGACCAAGCTCGCGCCGCCGCCCACGCAGGACGCCCTCGCACCCGCGCATCCCCCGCCGTCCCCGGCCAGCCAGCGGAGCGAGGCCGGAGCCCGGAGCACGGATGTCGTGCTCCGAGCAGAGGTCTCCGCACAGGATCCAGCCCCGCATCCTCACCCCCAACCTCGGCACCCAGCCCCGACATCCAGTCCGGGCACCGCATCCCGGTTCCCGACCACCGCCCGGAGGGAGCGGGCAGGATGCGACCCGCTTCAGGCCTCGCCGGTGCCGGAAATATCGCGGGCGCTCGCTGAAGCCCGATCGAGGCTCTGCAGAAGGGATTGGCGCACCGGCAGCGGCGCCCGCGCGGCGGCCTCACGCACCAGGCGCAGGGCACGGCGGGCATCGTGCAGCTGGTCCAGCAGCGACAACACCACGGGCATTCCCGCCTCCCCCATCTCCAGCGCCCGGAGCTGCACCAGCAGATGCACCCGCGCGAGGTCGATCTCGTGGAACGCGAAGCCGCCATCCGGCAGTGGGTCCGGCCGGACCCAGTCCCGCTCGATCCACTGCCTGACCAGATGCTGCTCGATGCCCGCGTCGCGGCACACGATCTCGATGGTCACGATCCGGCTCATGCGCGTCCTCCCGCGATGCGGCGCCCGGTCCACGACACGCGGCTCACGGCTCGCCTCCCGCCCGGCGCAGCGCCGCCATCAGCTCCGCACGCGGATCGGGCGCGTCCGGCGGCGGCTGCCAGTTCCGCAACGCTTCCACCAGCCCGGCATCGCGCGGGCCGATGCGCAGGCGCAGCGTCACCAGCACATCGCCCGCCGGCACGTCCCCGTGCGCGGCGATGCCCTTGCCGCGCAGACGCAGCACGGTGCCTTCGTCGGCGTTGTCGGGCAGACGCATCGCCACGCTGCCGCCGGGCGTGGGCACGGTGACCCGTTCGCCCAGCACCGCTTCGCGCACGCTCACCGGCAGGTCGAGCCGGATCACCGCGCCGTCGCGGGTGAACACCGGGTGGGGGGCCACCAGGATCTCGATCAACGCGTCGCCGTCCGCGCCGCCTTCCCGGCCAGGGCGGCCTCGCCCGCGCAGGCGCAACACCCCGCCGGTCTCGATGCCCGGCGGGATCTTCACGTCGAGGGTGCGGTCGTCGGCCAGCGTGATGCGGTTGGTGGCGCCCAGCGTCGCGTCGAGGAAGCTCACGGTGAGGCTGTACTGCACGTCGCTTCCCCGCCTCGGGCCGCCAGCGCGCGCGCCGGCGCTTGCCCGACGCAGATAATCGGCGAACAGGTCCTCGAACTCCCCGGCATCGGCGTCGTCGCTCCCCGCCTCGCCCCGGTGCCAGCGATAGCGTGCCCCCTCGGCGCCGTCGGCGTGCTCGCGCCAGCGCCGGCCGCCGGGGGGCGGGGGTGGCGCGCGCTCCTGGCCCTCCGCATCGATCTCGCCGCGATCGAAGCGGGCGCGCTTATCGGCGTCCGACAGCAGGCCGTGGGCGGCGTTGATCGCCTTGAACCGGGCCTCGGCGTCCGCGTCGCCCGGATTGAGATCGGGATGCAGCTTGCGCGCGAGCGAACGATAGGCGCGCTTGATGTCGTCGGCGCTCGCGTCCCGCCCAACGCCGAGCAGCTCGTACGGATCCTGCGCCATTCCCTGCTCTCCGCCGCGTCCCGCGCACCATTCTACGGGGCTGGCGCGGGACGTCCATGCAGCGACGGACGGAGGCCGGCGACAAGACGATCCCGCGACGGGCGATGAATAGGTCGTTGTATCCTTGAGAATATATCGTATCCGCCACTGGGCGGCCTCACGAAGAAATAATCCTCACGGCAAGCTCTTGCGGTGTCTTCCAGATGTGATGCTAGGCGTTCGCATCCCATATGCGATGTTGCAACACCGACCGGCGCCGAGGATCCCGTCATGACTCACGAACCGGTGGCGGCCGAAGCCGCGACGCCGTTGCTGTCCAGGCGCGACGCGCTGCTGGCCGGCGGCGCCACCATCACGCTCGCCACCGCCCCGGCCGCCGCGCTGGGGCAGCCGATGCCGGCACCAACAGGTGCCGACGCGCAGGCCGCCGCAGCACCGGTGCTGATGGAGGTGTCGATGGAGGTGAACGGCACCGCCCGTCATCTCCGGCTCGATACGCGCACCACCCTGCTGGACGCGCTGCGCGAGCATCTGCAGCTCACCGGCAGCAAGAAGGGATGCGACCACGGCCAGTGCGGCGCCTGCACGGTGATCGCAGACGGGCACCGCATCAACAGCTGCCTGTCGCTGGCCCTGATGCACGAGGGGTCGCGCATCACCACCATCGAGGGGCTGGGCACGCCCGACAGGCTGCATCCGATGCAGGCCGCCTTCATCCGGCACGACGGCTACCAGTGCGGCTATTGCACACCCGGCCAGATCTGCTCGGCGGTGGCGGTGCTGGACGAGATCCGTGCCGGCGTGCCGAGCCACGTGTCGGCCGATCTCGAAGCGGCGCCGGCGCCCACCAACATGGAGATGCGCGAGCGCATGAGCGGCAATATCTGCCGATGCGGCGCCTATTCCAACATCGCCGAGGCGATGGCCGAGCTGGCGGAGCACGGCGCATGAAACCCTTCACCTACGAGCGTGCCGACAGTCCCGCCGCGGCGGCGGCGGCGGTGGCCCGCACCCCGGGCGCGAAGTTCATCGCCGGCGGCACCAACATCCTCGACCTGATGAAGCTCCAGATCGAGACGCCGACGCATCTGGTGGACGTGAACCGCCTGGCGCTGGACCGCATCGAGGACATCCCGGGCGGCGGGGTGCGCATCGGTGCGCTGGTGCGCAACACGGCCCTCGCCGCCGACCGGCGCATCCGGAAGCATTACGGCGTGCTGAGCCGGGCGATCGTGGCGGGCGCGTCCGGCCAGCTGCGCAACAAGGCCACCACGGCCGGCAACCTGCTGCAGCGCACGCGATGCCCGTATTTCTACGACACCGCTCAGCCCTGCAACAAACGCGCGCCCGGCTCGGGCTGCGCCGCGATCGGCGGGATCAGCCGGCAGCTCGCCGTGATCGGCGCCAGCGACCATTGCATTGCTACCTATCCGGGCGACATGGCCGTGGCGATGCGGGTGCTGGACGCCACCGTGGAGACAGTGTCTCCCGACGGCGGAACGCGCGCGATCCCGATCGCGGATTTCCATCTGCTGCCGGGCGACACGCCGCAGAAGGAGAACGCGCTGCGGCCGGGCGAGCTGATCACCGCGGTGACGCTGCCGGCACCGCTGGGCGGACGGCATTTCTACCAGAAGGTGCGCGACCGGGCGTCCTACGCCTTCGCGCTGGTCTCGGTGGCGGCCGTGATCCATCCGGACGGTTCCGGCCGGGTGGCGCTGGGCGGGGTGGCGCCGAAGCCCTGGCGGGTGGATGCGGCCGACGCCGCGATGAAGCACGGCTCGCGCGCGGTGGCCGAGCCGCTGCTGGCCGGCGCCCGTCCCGCCGGCGACAACGCGTTCAAGCTGCCGCTCGCCGAGCGTACGCTCGCCCTGGTGATGAGCGAGGCGAAGGCCGCATGAGACGCGCCCCGTCGCCGCGACATCCGTTCCGCCCGTTTCGCTCCCGCCCGTTTCGCTCCCGTCCGGACATGCCCGCATGAAGTTCGACGCTCCCGCCGGCGCCAATCCCATCGACAAGCTCCGGGTGGTGGGGCGCCCCACCGACCGGATCGACGGTCCGCGGAAGACCACCGGTACCGCGCCCTACGCCTATGAGCGCCACGACGTCGTGCCGAACCAGGCCTATGGCTATGTCGTGGGTGCCGGCATCGCCAAGGGGCGGCTCACGCGCCTGGACGTGTCGGCGGCGAAAAGCGCGCCCGGGGTGCTGGCGGTGGTGTCCACCCTGGACATGGACCGGCTGCCGTTGAGCAAGATGAACACCGCCTCGCTGTTCGGAGGTGCCGAGATCCAGCACTACCACCAGGCAATCGCGCTGGTGGTGGCCGAGACCTTCGAGCAAGCCCGGGGCGCGGCGTTCCTGCTGCATCCGGAGTACCAGGCGACGCCCGGCCGTTTCGACCTGCAGGCCCACGAGGACGCGCCCCTGGTCGGCGGCAGCAGCGGCGAAGGCAGCGGCGGCCCCAAGCTCGACCGGGTCGGCGATTTCGATATGGCGTTCGCGCAGGCGTCGGTGAAGCTGGACCAGCGCTACACCACGCCGGACGAGAGCCACGCGATGATGGAGCCGCACGCCACCATCGCGGCCTGGGACGGCGACCGGCTGACGATCTGGACCTCCAACCAGATGATCGCCTGGAACAAGCGCGACCTCGCCAAGACGCTGGGGATGTCGCCGGACAAGCTGCGGGTGGATTCGCCGTTCATCGGCGGCGGCTTCGGCGGCAAGCTGTTCGTCCGGGCCGACTCCGTGCTGGCGGCGCTGGGCGCCAGGGCCGCGGGACGGCCCGTGAAGGTCGCGCTGACGCGGCCGCTGATCTTCAACAACACCACGCACCGGCCGGCGACCATGCAGCGAATCCGGCTGGGCGCCGGGCGCGACGGGCGGCTGGTCGCCATCGCGCACGAGAGCCTGTCCGGCGACCTGCCCGACGGCAAGCCGGAAACGGCGGTGGCGCAGACCAAGCTGCTCTATGCCGGCGCCAACCGGCTGATCTCCATGCGGCTGGCGACGCTGGACCTGCCGGAAGGCAACGCCATGCGCGCGCCCGGCGAGGCGCCGGGTCTGATGGCGCTGGAGATGGCCATGGACGAGATGGCCGAGGCGCTCGACATGGACCCGGTGCGCTTCCGCATCCTCAACGACACCCAGACCGATCCGGAAAAGCCCGGCCGTCCCTTCTCGCAGCGCCAGCTGGTGGAATGCTTGCGCACCGGCGCCGCGCGGTTCGGCTGGGACCGGCGCAAGCCCCGCCCGGGGACAGTACGGGACGGGCGCTGGCTGGTGGGGATGGGGGTGTCGGCCGGGTTCCGCAACAACCTCCTGCAACCCTCGGGCGCCCGGGTGCGGCTGGACAAGCGCGGCACCGTCACGGTCGAGACCGACATGACCGATATCGGCACCGGCTCCTACACCATCATCGCGCAGACGGCGGCCGAGATGATGGGGGTCGAGCTGGACCAGGTGGTGGTGCGGCTGGGCGATTCCGACTTTCCGGCATCCGCGGGCTCGGGCGGCCAGTGGGGTGCGAACAACTCCACCTCGGGCGTTTATGCGGCCTGCGTGAAGCTGCGCGACGCGGTGGCCAGGGCGGGTGGCCTCGATCCGGACCGGGCCGAGTTCTCGGGCGGTCGGGTGGCCGCCGGCGGCCGGTCGATCCGTCTGGCGGACGCCGCCCTGCACGGCGACCTCGTGGGCGATGACCGCATCGAGTACGGCTCCCTGGCGAAGCAGTACCAGCAATCCACCTTCGCGGCGCATTTCGTGGAGGCGGCGGTGGATGGGTTCACCGGCGAGGTAAGGCTCCGGCGGATGCTGGCGGTCTGCGCCGCGGGGCGGATCCTCAACCCCAAGACGGCGCGCTCGCAGGTGATCGGCGCCATGACCATGGGTGCCGGCGGCGCGTTGATGGAGGAGCTGGCGGTGGACAAGCGCCGCGGCTTCTTCGTGAACCACGATCTGGCCGGATACGAGGTGCCGGTGCATGCCGACATCCCGCACCAGGACGTGGTGTTCCTGCCCGAAGCGGACCCGGTTTCCTCGCCGATGAAGGCCAAGGGCGTGGGCGAGCTGGGGCTGTGCGGGGTGGCGGCCGCCATCGCCAACGCGGTCTACAACGCCACCGGCGTCAGGGTGCGGGATTATCCGGTGACGCTGGACAAGCACCTGCAAAGGCTGCCGGAACTGGCCTGACCCGGGCTCTTCCCGCGCAGATCAGCCGACGCGGAGGAGCTTGCAGACGCCGCGGTCGCTCGTCGCGTGGCCTTGCTCGCCGAGGTGAGCCAGCCTGGACAGGGTGACGTCGTGACCATGGCGTACCTCCCGGATCGCCGCGTCGCGGGCCTGCACGGGATCGCGAGCTTCCAGCGCGGCGATGAGCGCATGATGCGGATGGTCGAGCAGTTCGACCAGATCCGTGCCAGGAACGCGGCTGAGCGGCCCGAGACGCAGCCAGATGCCATCGAGGATGTTGTTCACGATCCGGGCGCCGCCGATCTCGCCGATCCGCCGATGGAAGCGGAGGTTGTGCAACATGGCGGTGTCCTCGCCGGCCTGGACGCTGGCCGCGTAGTCGGCATGGATCCGCCGGAGCTCCGCCACCTGATCGTCCGTGATGCGCGACGCGGCCCGGGCCGCCACCTCGCCTTCGAGCGGCACGCGGACGGCCAGGATCTGCTCGAGCTCGTCGGCAGTGATGCGAGGTACGCACACCACGCCGCCGCGCGTGTTCACCACCAGGGCCTGTTCCACCACCAGCCTGAGCAGGGCGTCGCGAAGGGGGGTCAGGCTGATGCCGATCTCCTTGGCGAGCGGCCGGAGCACGAGCTTCTGGCCCGAGGTGAAGCGCCCGGACAGCAGGGCGGCGCGGATATACTCGTAGGCCTGCTGCGCGAGGCTGATCGCTGGGGACGCCAGGAGGGCGTCGCCGTCGGTCGAAATGGTCGTGTCGCTCATTGATGCACCAGCCGGTCGAACGGGGGAGCGGGCGATCCCAGTGAACGCGTCCGGAACATCCTCGACGACCTTCGAGCGACGTTGCCTCAGCCGGAGCCTCGCCAGCAATAGAGTATAACGTTCAGTAGGAGGGTCCTGTTCGCTGCGAGGCCGAAACGAACGACACCGTGTCTTGGCTGCCGCAAGCCCGGGGACGGGGCGACCGCGCCGGACGCCGGGTTCGGGAACAACCGGAGCATGTCCGTATGCTGTCGATCGCTTCCGGGTCCGGAAGCGGCCGCTCCCTGTTTCGTGGCGTGGCAGGCCGCGGAGCGGCGCCCGGGCAGGCGCTGGTCCGGGCCATCGAAGGGCAAGGTTCAAGCTTGGGGACCATGCATCGTCAGCCTGTGAGCCGGTATAGGCCCCTCCCCGTGCCTGTCGGGAAGGTACTTCCGGCGGGGATATCGGGCCCGCGCGGCAACTGCATGATGGCAGGCGGACGGGGGTTTCCGGGCTCGTCACGAGTGGCCCGAAACACACGTTCCAGGTCGACGATGGTGGGTTTTCACGGAATCGCCAGCCGCGGCTGCACCCACCGGCGTCCCGGGACGTTGGTGGAGGCTGCGCTGGGATGAAGAAGATGTGCCTGTTGCTGGTCGATGACGAGGTGACGATCCGGGAGATGATCGCGGAGTGGATGGCCGATGACGGCTTCATCATCCGGATGGCGGCGAACGCGGACGAGGCGTTCGACCTGGTGAAGCAACCTCCGCGCGCGATCCGGGCGCTGGTGACGGACCTGCACATGGCGGGCGACCGGGATGGCGTTCACGTGGCGCAGCTGGTGCGACGGCGGTTCCCCGACGCGGTGATCCTGGTGATCACGGGACGTCCGGACGCGGAACGGCTTCACGATCTGGACGCCGGCTGCCGCGTGATGAGCAAGCCGTTTCGGCTGGATGAGGTTCGCAACCACATCCTCAGCCACTGTTGAAGCCGGGGCACGCGCCCCGGTGTTCTCCCAGCCACTCGAGAGCAGCGACATGCTCGGGCCCGGCGGGCGTGGTCGTGGCGAAGACTTCCAGCGTGGTGTCGGTTGCACGTCCCCCCGAGGCCGCGTTGGGCGTATGGCGAACCACCGGACCCGACGCGGCGACCGGGTCATGATGGACATCCCAGCGGTCGCCGTTGCTGCTCCGATACAGCAGGCTCACGCTCACCCCTGAGCCCGCAGGGATCGGCGGAACGGACGCCGTCGGGGTTCGGGCCGCGACGATGGCGTCGGCGGCGGCCTGGGCCTGTTCCACCGCCGGGCGGAACGTGGCGCCCCCGGGGAGCGACAGCGCGGCGGTCGACCCCCATGCCAGCATCGCGTCCCCGTCGCGCACCTGCCACGAACGACCGCCGCCGATATGGGGGCCGATCAACAGGATCAGGTCGTGGTGATGGACGCTGGTGACGCCGGGTTGTCCATGCAGGGACAAGGGCTGCTGGTCCGGCCGGTGATGGTCAGGTGTCATGCCGTTCCAATGGACGCGCAATCGGACGCGCGAGCAAGCCTGTTCATGAGCAATCCTCGGTTGATCGAAAACTTTATGTTGCCGAGCTCATGTTTCGGTGCGACATAAAGAGGACGGCCATTTTTTCGCGACCGGAAATAGACGTCTCGTCTGACACGCGCAGATATTTGTTCTCCCCATGAAGATCGTGACGACCGGCGCTCTTGTCGGTTCCGGCCCTTTAAGGAGAAACGCGATGTCGAGCGGCACCGTGAAGTGGTTCAACACCCAGAAGGGCTACGGCTTCATCCAGCCGGCCGATGGTTCGAAGGACGTCTTCGTCCATATCACCGCCGTGGAACGCGCCGGTCTCGGCACCCTGAGCGATGGCCAGCAGGTCGCCTTTGATCTGGCACCGAGCAACCAGGGCAAGATGTCGGCGGTCAACCTGAAGCTGGAAGCCTGAGATACCGGAGGGCTCGGACCGCGGGCTCTCCATCCCCTGACAGACAACGGAAAAGAGCCATGCGCAAAGCGAGATTTGCCGTCGGCGAACAGGTCGTCTTCACGCCCGCCGGTATCGACAACCAGAAGGCGCAAGGCGACTACATCGTGCTGCGCGTGATGCCGATGCAGCACAACAGCTTCGACTACCGCGTGCGCAGCGAGCGCGACAACCACGAGCGCATGGTGGCCGAGGACCGTCTCGACAGCCGGCGGATCGCCGCGGCCTGATCTTCCCGGATGCCGGTCAGGTTCGCCCGGCGCCCGGTCGTTCCGGCAACCGGCAGATCATCCTGAACAAGAGCGGCTCCGAGCATCTGAGCCATTCCAGTCCGAAACTGGCAGGCTCCGCACGATAAAGCCGCTGGAGATCCCGCATCAGCACGCCACCGGCGGAAGAGGCGCCCTGCTCCACTGATCGGAGGGCCGCGAGCGGTACGCCCAGGTCTTCGGCGACCGCTTCCTGGGTCATTCCGAGTTCTTCCCGAAGTGCCCGGAGATAGGCTCCCAGCCGCACCCGGCGCTCCGATCCGGACCCGGTATCGTATTGATCGACCCCGACCGGCCAGCGCCAGTCTGCCGAGCCCTCGCCCTGCATCGCCGCCTCCACGCCCAGAGCACTAACCGTGGACACGAAGGTCATTACGATGCAAGCATAAAATGTATTGCGGTCGAGAACCCTTGATGACAACGGGCTCGGCGGAGGGGCATGAGATCCGCCGCCAACCGGTGGCCGGTTTGCGTGCCGCACCGGGCCACGTTCCCGGACAAGCCGTGGCCGCCCGGAGCCCCGAACCGGGGCGTTTCCTGAAATCGCCGCCGCACCCTGGCGGCCCCGCAGGGTCGTGTCGTCGTCCAGGACGGTCGCGGACAGCGTTATCCGGCTCACCCTTGCGCCGCGACTGCGGTACATGATGGGTGAAGAAGGTCCGGCCGTGGCCGTAAGGGTTCGGCGGTGACCAACCCCTAAACCCGAAGGAGAGCCCGCGATGGCCCAGTCCCTGCGCGGCAAGATCGCCGCCATCACCGGCGCCGCGTCCGGCATCGGCCTGGAATGTGCGCGGAGCTTGCTGGAAGCCGGCTGCCGGGTGGTACTGGTGGATCGTGCCGCCGATCGGCTGCGGGAACTTTGCGACGAGCTGGGGCCGGATGCGCTGCCGCTCTCCCTGGATCTGCTGGATCCCGGCGCGGTGTCGGGCATGCTGCCGCGCATCCTCGATCTCGCCGGCGATCTCGACATCTTCCACGCCAATGCCGGCGCCTATAATGGCGGCCCGGTGGCGGATGGCGATCCGGACGCCTGGGACCGGATGCTCAACCTCAACATCAACGCCGCGTTCCGCTCGGTGCGTGCGGTGATCCCCCATCTCATTGCGCGCGGGCGCGGGGACGTGCTGTTCACGTCGTCGATCGCCGGCATGGTCCCGGTGGTGTGGGAACCGATCTACACCGCGTCCAAACACGCGGTGCAGGCGTTCGTGCACAGCACCCGGCGGCAACTGGCGCCGCATGGCGTGCGAGTGGGTGCCGTGCTGCCGGGCCCGGTGATCACCGCGCTGCTCGCCGACTGGCCCAAGGCCAAGATGGACGAGGCGCTGGCGAACAACAGCCTGATGCAGCCGGTGGAAGTCGCGGAGGCGGTGCTGTTCATGCTGACGCGACCGAGCGGCGTCACCGTGCGCGACCTCGTGATCCTGCCCAACGGGGTCGATCTGTAGCGGGGCCGCCGCAGGTAGGCCTCACGCCCGTCGACACAAATGATGGGTCGAAACGTCCGGCCCAACGCCGGAGCCGCGGGGGTTTCCCGGAGGGGCTGATGCACCGGTCCCTGCTTTCCCGGCGCGGCTTGGCGTGCTGCAGATGGATGAATGGCGGCCGCTCGACGCCGAAGCCGCCAGCATCACCTTCTGGGTCCAATCCGGGAGCCTGCGCCAAGGTCCCTGCTTCGAACCATGCCTGAAGCGCAGACAGTCCACTAGTTGAGCGGACCCCGCGCGTCGGTCAGCACTTGCCACGCTTCTCCACCAGGGTGCCGGCTTGCTCCCGGGCCGCGGCGGCGGCGTCGCGCGCGGGTTTCGTCACCCGCGTCCCAGCTATCCCGAGACGAAGGTGATCGAGCGGGCCGGCCGCGTCAGCCATTCCCGGTTCCTGTTCGGGGCCGCGCCCGACAGCTCCGTAGGCAACCGCCGCGTCCCCAACCGGGATCGCAGGAATGCAAGGCCGGCGGAGCATGACCGGCAAGCACGGGAGCGGCGGGATTAAGCCGCCTCGTGCCGCGTGGAGGACGGTTCCACCGACCTTGGGATGACAAGCGCTCTGGCACTGACGAATGTCATCTCCACCGGCAGCCGGACCATCCCGCCGCCGCGCATCACCTCGCCTGGGCATGTGCCCGCTCCGCAGCGGCGATCCTGCGGAAACCGATCCCGTGCGGCGGAAGCGGATTTCCGCGACTTCCCCCGTCCACCAACAGATCATTGGAACGATTCATCCAGAACACCTTGACCCACCGGGTCGGACGAGCTTACATATGGACCATTCGGTCTATATGTAAGCTTGCAGGCGATGGACCAGGAATCTCAGCGAGGGCGCATGGGACATCTTCCGGAGGCCGCGCACGACGTCGCGGCGGTATCGCTGTTCGTGGCGTACGAGGGCGACGCGTCGTCGCGGTTCGATCGGACCTACTACGTCGAGCACCACCTGCCGATCGTGGCCGCGGCGTTCGGCGACTTCGGACTGCTGGATCTTTCCGCCCTGTTTCCGGCCGTCGCGCGGCGCGGGACGATCGCGTTGTGCGAATGCCGGTTTCGCGACGAAGCGGCCATCGCCGCGGCTTTCGGGTCCGAGGCGGCAGCCGGCGTGATGGCGGACGTTCCGAACTTCACCGATCTGCAACCGCGCCGCTTCCGTGTCGTGCCTCTCGAGGCCACACGGGCATGACATCGACCTTCGCGCCATGGATCGATGCGCCGCCACGGCTGGTTCGGCGGGGACATTTCTGGATTCCCGGCGAGCGGGTGCCGGTCGATGGCCGGACCTGCCAGACCGCGCCGATGTTCGTGGAATGGGAAGCGCCGGACCGGATCACGCGCCCCTACCCGATCGTGCTGATGCATGGCGGCGGCTTCCAGGGAACCGAATGGTTCGACACACCGGACGGCCGCCCGGGCTGGGCACAGCGTCTGGTGGAGGCCGGCTATGTCGTGCTGGCCGTGGACCGGCCCGGACATGGCCGCTCGCCGCTGCACGTCGCGGCGACGGGTGCGATGGGGCCGCCCTTCTCCTACGAAGGCGGCCGGGCCATCTATTTCCCCGGCGACGACCCCCGGCACACGCGGTGGCCGTTCGCCTCGGATGACGACGCGGCCATGGACGAGTTCATCGCCGGCTACGGCCCGCTACCGGCCGATCTTGCCTTGTCGCAGACCCTGGACGCGGATCGCACCGCGGTTCTGCTCGACCGGATCGGCCCGGCGGTGCTCGTCACCCATTCCGCGTCCGGCCCGGACGGCTGGCTGATCGCCGACCGCAGGCCGCAGCTCGTCCGCGCCATCGCGGCGATCGAGCCGATGGGACCGCCGTTCGCCACCATCCCCAACATCGGCCCGATGTCCTGGGGGCCGACAGCGGCTCCGCTGCGGTTCGATCCGCCGGCGTCGGATCCGGATGCCCTTCGCGCGGCCCCCGCCGGCCATCACCGGTTGCCCGCGCTGCAAGATCTGCCGATCCTGATCGTCACGGCCGAGGCGTCCGCGTTCGCCGCGGCCAGTCCGCCGACCGCGGCGTTCCTCAACGCGGCCGGTGCCAGCGCCGAACTGCTCGCCCTGCCGGATCACGGCGTCCACGGCAACGGACACGGTCTGATCTACGAGACCAACTCCGACGCCGCCCTGAAGCCGGTGCTGGACTGGATCATCCGCAAGACCGAGGTGACGCGTGACTGAACCGCGATCGGGCGCCAGGACCTGGCTGATCACGGGCTGCTCCAGCGGGCTGGGACGGGTGCTGGCCGAGGCGGTGGCGGATCGTGGCGACAACGTCGTCGCGACCGCGCGCGATCCGGCGGGGCTGGCCGCGCTGCAGGAACGTTTCCCCGGGCGCGTCCGAACCGCCACGCTCGACGTGTCCGAGCCGGCGACCGCCGTCGCCGCGGTGGAACTGGCGCGTCGCGACTTCGGCGGTCTCGATGTCCTGGTGAACAATGCCGGGTACGGGCTGATCGGCGGGGTGGAGGAAACGGAGCCGCACGAGTACCGGCCGATGTTCGAGGTCAACGTGTTCGGCCTGATCGAGACCACGCGGGCGGCGCTGCCGGCGCTGCGCGAGCGGGCCGGTGCCCGGTCGGGGGAGCGACCGGGCGGTCGCATCGTCAACCTGTCTTCCGGCGCCGGCATCGCCGGCAGTGCCGGCTCCGGCTATTACTGCGCCTCCAAGTTCGCCGTTGAAGGTTTCTCCGAAGCGCTGGCCGAGGAGGTCGCGCCGTTCGGGATCAGGGTTCTCATCGTCGAGCCGGGACCGTTCCGCACCGACTTCCTCGGCCGCTCCATCACCGAGGCGGCGCGAAACATGCCGGAATATGCGGCGACAGCCGGTCGGCGGCGGGCGTATCGCGAGCGGAATGACGGCCAGCAGGCCGGTGACCCGGCCAAGGCCGTGGCGGTGATGCTCCAGGCCATCGATGCCGAGGAGCCGCCGCTGCATCTCCCGATCGGTCCAATCGCGCTCGGCACCGCCGATCGCAAGCTCGCGGCGTTTCGCGGCGACATCGAACGATGGCGACAGGTGGCGGCCGCCACGGACTTCATCTGAGAAGCGAAAACCATGACCAAGATCGTCGGAATGATCGGACTGGGCGCGATGGGCCGCGCCATCGCCGCGAACCTGGTCAAGGCCGATTTCGAGGTCAAAGGCTGGAATCGATCCGGTGTCGATGTCGACGGCGTCTTGCCGGTGGATTCACCGGCGGAAGCCCTCGATGCGGACATCACGCTGACGATGCTGTCCGACGACGCGGCGATCCGGGAAACGCTGCTCGACCCCGGCATCCTGTCGGCGGCTCGCCCCGGACTCATCCATGTCGCGATGTCGACGATCTCGGTCGCCTTCGCGCACGAGCTGGTTCTCGCTCACCAGCACGCAGGCGTGCGCTACCTGTCCGCGCCGGTCCTGGGGCGGCCCGACGTCGCGGCGAAGGGCGAGCTCAACATCCTGGCCGGCGGCGACGCGAAAGCGATCGAGGCCGCGCGCCCGGTGTTCGAGGCGATCGGCAAGCGCGTATGGCCGATGGGGGAAACGGCGCCGGCGGCGAACGCCGCTAAGATCGCCTGCAACATGATGATCATGATGGCGATCGAGGCCATGGCGGAAGCCGTGACCCTGACCGAAGCCAACGGCATCGCCCGCGACGCCTTCTTCGACCTGATCCTGAACACGTTGTTCGGCAGCCGCTCGTATCAGGTCTATTCGGCCAACATCGCCCAGCGCTCCTACGAGCCGGGCTTCAAGGCCTCGCTCGGCCTCAAGGACCTGCGCTTGGCAAGCGAAGCCGCCGCCGGCCTCGGACGGACCCTGCCGATGCTGCAAGCCGTCCACGCCCAGATGGGGGCTGCCGTCGACGCGGGCATGGGCGGGCGGGACTGGTCGAGCATCGCGGCCTACACGCTGGGCGACTGAGATTCCATCGTCCCGCATCCGGTCCACGGAGCCCGGGCGCCTGCCCGCTCCTGACGGCATGCCTGCGGCATTCAGGCGGCGGACATGTTGCGGCGCGCCGGGCTCCGTCGCCGCGGTGCCGCTGCCGCATCCCAGGCCGTCAGCGCCGCGGTGACCGCGGCGTCGATCGCACCCGCGGCCACACCGTCGCGAGCCTGGATCGACAACCCCACCAGCAGCCCCTCGAACAGGGTGCCGAGTCCTTCGGCGTCCGTGTCCGCCGCGAGCTCGCCGTCCTGTATCGCCTGACGGACGCATGCCATGATCGCGGCCCGGTTCGCCGCCCGCTCCGCCGCGGTCAGCGCCCGCAACTCCCCCGCCGCCTCGGAGCCGATCGTCGCCGACAGGGTCACCATGCACCCGCTGGGGTGTGAAGGATCGGTTTGCATCGCCACCGATCCGCGCAGGGCCATCTCGATGCGCCGCCTCGGCGCCAGGTCCGGATCGCGCAACGCGGCCATCACCTTGCCATGCGTCCCGAGGTAGCAGCTCAGCGCTTCCCGGTACAACGCCTCCTTGCAGTCGAAGGCGGCGTAGAAGCTCGCCGACGAGATGCCGCCCATCGCCTGACGCAGCTTCTCCAGCGAGGCGCCTTCGAAGCCGTGCTGCCAGAACAGGTGCATCGCCTGCTCGACCGCCGCGGCACGATCGAACTCCCTCGGCCTTCCGGTCCGGGCCATCCCCATCTCCCTATTTATGGTCTGTTCGTTCCATAAGTCATTGACGCCGCCGATCCGCCTCCATAACTTCCGGCTCGTTCATTCCGGATATAGGCGTCCATGTCGCTTCCCGCCACCACGATCGATACCATCGAACGGAGCAGTCTGCCGGTATCGCCGTTGCTGGCGCTGGCCATGACCGGCTTCACCGCCATCCTGACCGAGACCCTGCCGGCCGGGCTGCTGCCGATCATGTCGCGTGGTCTGGATGTCTCGCAGGCCGCCGCGGGACAGATGGTCAGCGCCTACGCCGCCGGCTCGCTCGTCGCGGCGATCCCCCTCGTGGTCTGGACCCAGGGCTTTCGGCGACGTCCGGTGCTGCTCGCGGCGATCCTCGGCTTCCTGCTGTTCAACACGGCCACCGCGCTCGCCCCGGATTTCACGACCGCCCTGTTCGCCCGTTTCGGCGCCGGCGTCGCGGCGGGCCTCGCCTGGGGACTGCTGGCTGGCTACGCCCGCCGCATGGTGGTCGACAGGCTCAAGGGGCGGGCGCTCGCCCTGGCTATGGTCGGGACGCCGGTGGCGCTGTCGCTGGGCGTGCCGGCCGGAACCTTTCTCGGCTCCCTTCTCGGCTGGCGCGCCACCTTCGGCCTGATGTCTGTATCCACCGCCGCGCTGGTGGCGTGGGTGCTGTGGTCCGTTCCGGACTTCCCCGGCTATGCCGCGCGGGACCGCCCCGCGTTGCTTCGCGTCCTGCGGACCCCGGGCATCCGCCCGGTGCTGGGCACCATCCTCGCCTGGATGACGGCACACAACATCCTCTACACCTTCGTGGCGCCGCTCGCGGCACCGTCCGGCCTCGACCGCCGGCTTGATCTGCTGCTGCTGGGCTTCGGCGTGTCGGCGCTGGCCGGCATCTGGCTGACCGGCCTGCTGATCGACCGTGCCCTGCGCCGCCTGGCGATCGGCAGCCTGCTCGGCTTCGCCGTCGTGGCGCTTCTGCTGGCGCTGCTTCCGGCCAGCCCGGCCGCGACCGTGCTCGCCGTCCTGCTCTGGGGCCTGTCGTTCGGAGGCGCCGCGACCCAGCTCCAGACCGCCGCGGGGGATGTGGCGGGAGACGGCGTCGATCTCGCCAACGCGATGATCACCACGACCTGGAATGCCGCCATCGCCGCGGGAGGCCTTCTCGGCGGCGTCCTGCTCGACCGTTGGGGCGATCCCGCCCTCGCGCCCGCCGCGGGCGTGCTGGTGGTCATGGCACTCGCGATCGTGCTTGGCGACCATCGCCATGCCTTCCGCCCCGGCCCGCGCGCGGCCGCATGACCCGCCCGGCGCACCCACTCGTATCCAGCAGGAGACACCCATGCCGCTGCGGTTCCTTCGTCGTGCAGGGCTTTCATTCGCCGTCGCCGCGTGCCTTTCCACGACCGCACTCGCCGAACCGGCCGCTTCCCCGCCGCCGGAGGAGTTCCCCGCGCCGCCCGGTTTCACCCCCGCTTACGAGACGGTCGACGGCGTGCGGCTGCACTTCCTGCACGGCGGCACGGGGCCGCTGGTGCTGCTCGTGCACGGTTTCGGGCAGAGCTGGTACGAGTGGCACCAGCTGATGCCGGAACTGGCCCGGCACCATGAGGTGGTCGCGGTCGACCTGCCGGGCCTTGGGCAGTCCGGCGTTCCGGAATCCTATGCTGGGCAGGACGTGGCTGTCACCCTCTACGACTTCGCGCGCAGCCTGAGCCCCGATGCGAAGTTCGATCTGGTGGCACACGACATCGGGATCTGGAACACCTACCCGTTGGCCGTCGCCCACCAGGACTCGCTGCATCGCATCGTCTTCATGGAAGCGCCGATCCCGGACCGGAGCATCTACACCTATCCCGCCTTCACGCCGGAAGGTGAGTCGCTGGTCTGGCACTTCAGCTTCTTCGCCGCCGGCGACCATCTCGCGGAAACCCTGATCACCGGCAAGGAACGTTTCTTCTTCGAGCACTTCATCAAGGTGCACGCCAGCAACAAGGACGTCTTCACGCCGCAACTGCTCGATCTCTACGCTCGCTCCTACGCCAAGCCGTCGACCCTGCACGCCGCCTTCGAGTACTACCGGGCGCTGAACGAGACGGCGCGACGCGACGTGCCGCTCGCCGCGACGAAGATCACCGTTCCGGTGCTGGCGATCGGTGGCGGCGGCCACGGCGGATTCGGCACGGCGGAAGCCGACCAGATCAGGACCTACGCGACGAACGTGACCGGGCTCTCGCTGCCCGGCTGCGGCCACTGGCTGCCGGAGGAATGTTCGGCGTCGCTGAACCGGGCCATCGTCGCGTTTCTGGACCACGGCTGACGCGGCGGAGCGGAGTTACGTACGCCCGCCGGCCGTAGCGCATGTCACGGGGTTCGGGGGCGGAGCGCCTGACGTGCCGGGTGCTGTGCCAGCACCGCTCGACGCAAGCCGCAAGGCGCGCCCGAGGCCCGACGACGAGGCAGCGCGGACCCGAGCCGTCGTGGGTCTGGTCGGGCAGTATGACGGGTCAGGCAGGCTACCGGCGGATCACCACCCTGCTGCGGGGTGACGGCTGGCGCTGCCACCACAAGCGTGTGGAGCGGATCCGGCGGCCGGAAGGGCTGAAGGTGGCTGCCCGGCAGCGCAAGTGCGGGCTCGATGGCTGAACCACGGTTCCTGCGTGCGGCTGCGGCCCGGGCGGGCGAACCACGTGCGGAGCGACGACCTCGTGAAAGGCTGCCCCCGGGAGAGCCGGAAGTTCCGCACCCTGAACGTCATCGATGAGTTCAGCCGCGAGTATCTGACGATCCCGGTGGCGCGCACGTTGGGCTCGGCCGACGTGATCGACGTCCTGGCGACCTGTTCATCACCCGCCGTATGCCGGGGTTCATGCGCTTCGACGATGGACCGGCGTTGCTGCCCGGGCGGTGAACGGCTGGATCGACGGTGTCGGCGCGCGAACGGCATCCACCGGGTCCGGCGGTCCGCGGGAGGAGGCTTCCATGGAAAGCTCCGACGGCAAGTTCCGAGACGAGCTGCTGGCACGCGAGGTGTGCAACACGCTGGCCGAGGCACGGATGCTGATCGAGCGGTGGCGCCAGCACTGCAACACCCAGCGGCCGCACGCGGCGCTGGGCTACCGGCCTCCTGCTCGGGAAGCGTCGATGGCGCCCCGGCCCATGCTGGCGCACGGAGCCGGACCAGCTTCCGCGGAGCCCGCGATGCGAGGACATTCGAACCGAGTCATGAACATACCCAAGAACGTCAGATAAGACCGAATGCGAGCATCGCCAGGAACCCGAGAGCCGTCAGCATCACGATCAACCAACCGACCCATCCGAAAAAGGTGGTGGGCCGTCGACGGAAGCGCTTGCCGATGAACTCCAAGGTTGAGCGCCCCGCAACGATGTCGAACAGACCTTCCAACATCCAACCTGCCTCTATTTCCAAACGAGGAGCGGATCTAGCTCCGTGGTTTGAGCACGATCCGCAGATATCGGCAGACCGGTGCCGCTTGTAGCTCACGATCGGACGCTCATCCCGCGACGCCTAGGCTGCACCGGCTACCTAGCCGCGGCGATCGGCCCTTTCGCGGCAACGAGCTCCAACCATGGTCGCCGTCATCGCCGCCCGCAGGATCGGCCCCGTCATTGTCCCGTCGCCCGTCGATAGCCGGCTTCGACATGCTCGCGCATGCGCATACCGGCCGCATCGACGTCCCCGGCGGCGAGGGCGTCCAGGATCGCGTGATGTTCCCTTCGTGAAGCTTCCAGTCCGGCGTCGAAGCTGCCACGGCGCCACAAATGCGTCCGGTCGACCAACCGCCGGTACATCTCCAGCAGGATCACGTTGCCACCGAGTTCGACCATCCGGTCGTGCAGAGCCAGATTGAGCTGATAATAGGCGGTGACATCCGCCGCCGCATCGAGCGCCGAAACACGGTCGCGCAGCTCGGCCAGCATTCCGGCGTCGATCCGGCGCGCCAGAGCCCGGCCCGCCATCTCGGACAGCCCGGCCCGAACCTCGTATAGTTCCGCCGCTTCCTCCAACGTCACCTCGCGCACGAACACGCCGCGGTTCTTCTCCTGCCGCAGCAGCCCCGCCTCTTCCAATGCTCGGATCGCCTCGCGCACCGGAGCCCGGCTGACCCGCAGGGCCGTAGACAGCGCCAGCTCGTTCAACCGCTCGCCGCCGCGCACTTCGCCGGCCTTGATCATGCGCAGGATCTCGTCCCGCACCAGGCCAGTCATGGTCCGGTTGCGCAGCATGTCGAACGTGTCGGCCGGCCTCTCCATGCCGTTCTTCTACCTGCCTAAGGCGCCCGACGTCATCCACCTTGCATATTGTCGACAATAAGACCAGATGATGGTGGAGGAGGAGCCAGCACATGAACGATACCGCCGTCACCCGCATCATCGCCGACTTCGTGCGAGCGTATCCCGCTGGCGGCCTACCAGAGGCCGTCCGGCATGAAGCCCACCGCACCTTCCTGAACTGGCTCGGTTGCGCCGTCGGTGGTTCCCGTGATGAGACTGTCGATATCGCACTCGCGGCCCTGCTGCCCTTCTCCGGTGCGCCAGAGGCGCACGTGCTTGGTCGTCGCGAACGGTGCGACGCGCTTCATGCCGCCCTGCTGAACGGCATCGCGAGCCACGTCTTCGATTTCGACGACACCCACCTGCGGACGGTGATCCACCCCGCCGGCCCGGTAGCGAGCGCATTACTGGCCTTCGCCGAACATTGCCCGACCACGGGCAGCGCCTTCATCGACGCCCTGGCGCTCGGCATCGAAGTGGAATGCCGGATCGGCAACGCCGTGTTCCCGGAGCACTACGATATCGGCTGGCACATCACCGCCACGGCGGGCGTGTTCGGCGCCGCCGCCGCGGTCGGCCGCCTGCTCGACCTTGATACGGAACGGATGTCGTGGGCTCTCGGGCTCGCCGCCACGCAGCCCGTGGGTCTGCGGGAAATGTTCGGCACCATGACCAAGAGCTTCCATCCGGGCCGCGCCGCGCAGAATGGCATGACCGCGGCCCTGCTCGCCGCGCGCGGCTACACCAGCTCCATCGCGGCGATCGAGGCCAAGCGCGGCTGGGCGAACATCTTGTCGACCGGGCGGCGCTACGCGGAGATCACCGACAACCTGGGAGGTGACTGGCAGATCCTGTCCAACACCTACAAGCCCTTCGCCTGCGGCATCGTCATCCATCCGGCGATCGATGGCTGCCTGCAGCTGCGCCAGCGAGATCTCGATCCGGGCGCGATCGAGCGCGTGTCGCTGAAGGTGCATCCCCTGGTGCTGGAGCTCACCGGCAAGCGCGATCCGCAGACCGGCCTGGAAGGCAAGTTCAGCGTCTTCCATTGCGCCGCCGCGGCTCTCATCGAGGGCGACGCGGGCGTGAAGCAGTTCACGGAGCGTTGCGTACGGGATCCGGCGATCGTGTCGCTGCGCAACCGGGTGGAGGCGGAGATCGATCCGTCGCTGGACAGCGACGCCGCCCGCGTCGAGATCCGGATGCGCGATCGTGCCGAGCACCGGGTCGCCATCGAACACGCGATCGGCAGCCTGGCGCGCCCGATGACCGATGCGCAACTGGAGGCGAAATTCCGTGGTCTGAGCTCGGATATCCTCGGTGTGGAACGCTGCGAGTCGCTGATCCGCCAGGCCTGGCATCTCGGCGATACAGACGACGCGGCGAGGATCGCACGCGACGCTGTTCCGGCGTGAGTCGGAACGGCACGATGACCACCATCCTCGCCGGGTCGGCGTCGGAATAGATGCGCCTCATGATCGGCGTGGTGTCGAACGCCCTGGTCCCGATCTTCGCGATCATCGGCCTCGGCGTCATCACGGGCCGTCGCGGCCTGATCAAGAAGGACGGCCTGCAGCCGTTGAACACGCTGCTGATGGATTTCGCCCTGCCCGCGGCGATGTTCGCGGGGATCTCCAGGGCGTCCCGGACAGCTCTGCTGTCCCACGGCCCCTATCTGGCTGTGCTCTGCGCCGGCATGCTCCTGCTGTGGACCGTGTCGTTCCGGATCCAGCGGCAGTTCTCCAATGGTTCGCGGGGGGATGCCGCCCTGGTGGCGACGACGGTCGCGCTGCCGAACTACGCCGCCGTGGGGATTCCGCTCGCCAGCACGCTGTTCGGGCAGTCCGGCACCGTGGCGGTATCGCTCGCGATCGGGGCGGGTGCGGTGCTGCTCTCGCCGCTGACGTTGATCCTGCTGGATCTCGATCGGACGGCTCGCGACGGCGGGACCGGGCCGCTCCGATCCGTCCTGGCCGCGGCCGCCGTCCGGACATCCTGCTCGCCGGTCATCCTGGCGCCACTGGCGGCGATACTGCTGGTGTTGCTGGACATCCGGCTTCCCGAGCCGCTGCAGCACGTGTTCGACCTGTTTGGAAGGGCCGCCGGCGGGATCGCCCTATTTCTGACCGGCCTTTTCCTGAGCGCGCGCAGGCCGCGCTTCTCGGTCGGCATCGGCGTCTCGATCATGCTCGCCGACATCGTGCATCCGCTGCTCTCGGCTGTGCTTGCCGCCCTTCTGGGTCTGCATGGGAACGTGGGGCGCAGCGCGATCCTGTTCACCGCACTTCCGTCGGGGTTCTTCGGCATCTTCTTCGCTGTCCGCTACGGCCGGGAAGCATCGGAAGCCGCGTCGGTCGTCGCCTTCGGCACGGTCGTGAGCCTGCTGACATTGAGCCTGGCGATCGTGCTCACGGCTCCCGGCGGATGAATCGGCTTTCCGCGCCGCTCGCTGGCCGCCGAGCCTAGTCTCCACACAAGGTTTGGCCAGGCGGTTGGGTGGTTCACCTGGTGGTGTCGCATCGCCGGGCTGCCGCCGGCTGTGCGAAAGAGCATCCCGATCGTCGGCGACGAAAGGCGACGGTTCCTCCGGCAGGTGATCGCGCACGCCGTGTGGCCGCGTTTTCGATTCCCGCCGAGCCTCCGGCCGGTCGAGGCGATGCCGGGGGAGGGGACGTCGTCTCCCGCGGGACCGTCCGCCGGTGGATTCTGAGGTTCGGCACCGTGTTCGCGCGCAGCCTGCGCCGCAAGGCAGCCCGACCCCGGAACATCTGGCACGCGGTGTGAGGTTCGCGTCCGCATCGGCAGCCGTTCGCACCGGCTCTGGCGGCCGGTGGAGCAGGGTGGCTCCCTGTTGGACGAGGTCCTGCGGGCCGGGCGGAACAGTGCCGGGCAAGGCACGGCGGCCGCTTGGCGAGCGCGCGGCCATGCTGCCAAGCTGCGTGGAAAGTGGGCCGATCCCGACGCCCGCGGACCCGATCGATCGTGAGGCGCGCATGCGCAAGACGCTGTGGTGGCGTGCGGATACTGGACGCCGACGGCCTTCCCCTCGATCGGTACGGTTCGCGATTTCGATGATCGGCCTTTTCCCGGGGTGCCGGGGATCGTGACGACCCGGGATCAGGCGCGGCTGCGTGTGGAGAGCCTGCGTCGCCGGCAGGTCGGGCCGGTCAGCTTCGCCCTGACATCTGGGGAATGCCTCGCCATCACCGGTGCATCCGGGGCCGGCAAGAGCGTCATCCTTCGCATGATCGCCGACCTGGACCCGCACGAGGGCGAGGCCTGGCTCGACAACCGTCCCCGCGCGGCGATGCCCCCGCCGGTCTGGCGCCGGCGCGTCGTCCATGTTCCGGCGGAAAGCGGTTGGTGGCTGGACACGGTCCGCGAGCACTTCGACCGGTTTCCGGACGCCGACGCGGCGGCCCTGGGACTGCCGGCTGACATAGGAACGCGCGCGATCGCATCGTGCTCCACCGGCGAGCGACAGCGTCTTGCCCTGGTCCGCGCCATCGCCGTTGCCCCGCTCGTCCTGTTGCTCGACGAACCCACCGCCGCACTCGATGCCGCCACCGCCGCGCGCGTGGAGGAGCTGTTACGGACACAGCTCGCCGCTGGCACGACCCTCGTTCTGGTGAGTCACGATGCCGAACAGGCCAGCAGGCTCGGCACCCGTCATGCCCGGGTGCACGACGGCCGGTTCGAATGGGGCGCGGAGCCGCCGGTGTGAACGCGATCCTCCTGTCCCCGCTCGACCTCGCGGTCGCGGCGACCCTGCTGGCGGCCGAGGCCGTGCTGTCGATGCTGTTCGGCCTCGGCCTGCATCGACCGCTGCTGGTCGCGACGTCCCGCATGGTCGTTCAGCTGGTCCTGGTCGGCTACGTGCTGCGGTTCGTCTTCGCCGTGGCGTCCCCGGCGCTGATCTTGCTGCTGGTGGTGCTGATGATCCTGATCGCGGCACGCGAGGTGGCCGCGCGGCCGCGGCAGCGCCTGCGCGGTGGCGGCAACCTGTTGATCGGGTTCGCCTCCGTCGCCTCCAGCACGGCGTTGACCGTGATCCTGGCACTGACCACCGCCATCCAGCCGACCCCCTGGTGGACGCCGCAATACGCCATTCCGCTCGCCGGCATCGTGCTGGGCAGCGTGCTGAGCGCCGCCAGCCTCTCGCTGGACCATGTTCTCGACCGGGCAGCAGGCGACCGGGCGGCCATCGAGGCCAGACTGCTGCTCGGCCATTCCTTCCGGGACGCGACCGCGGGCCTGCGGCTCGACGCGACACGGCGCGGGATGCTGCCAATCGTCAACCAGATGTCCGCCGCCGGCCTCGTCACGTTGCCAGGCATCATGACCGGCCAGATCCTGGCGGGCGCCGATCCCATCCAGTCGGTGAAGTACCAGATTCTGCTCATGCTGCTGCTGGGTGGCGGCAGTGTCATGGCATCCTTTCTGGCGGCGGCCCTGGCGCTGCGCCGCCTGACCGACGACCGCCAGCGCCTGCGGCTGGACTGGCTTGAGAACCGGCGGCCGGCCAGATCGCGGCTGCGGTAACGGACGATGCCGTCAGGCCGCGGAACCGCAGCGAAAGCCGCGATCCCGGCATGTTGACGGCCAGACCGCCGTCGGCGCCCTGCAGCCCCCCGATCACGCGCGCGGGGCTTCGCCCGAGGTTGCTTTCCCGCGTCCCGCGGCTTGCGTCAGCCGGGTGAACCGGTCGAACACGAACTCCCGGCTTTGCGGCGGAATGCCGGCCCCGTCGCCGGCGACCATTAGGATGCCGTTTCCGTACCAGGGCTCCTTCACGGCGAGCACGTTCCCGTCCGCGCTCTCCGCCCGCCGACCGCCCTGGTGCTGCCGATCTTCAACCACGGCCGGGGCAACATCCCCATCGCCCGCGCCAACCGTGAGCAGCTGCGCGCCGGATAAATCGCCCGCATCGCCGCCACCACCGGTGAGTTCGGCGCCCGTTCCGGCGGGCGCAACCAGGGCACCGCCCGGTTCGTCGTCGCCGTCGATCTGATGATCGACGAGGTCATCGTCGTGGTGAAGCACATCGCCCGCCACGCCCACTTCCGTGCCGACGTAATGCCCGCCGCCCAGGAACGCCTGTTTCCGCTCTCTGCTTCTCGCTCGCCACCCTCCGGGCCGCCGTCGGCCGGCCGGAGATCATCCGCGACGATCTGCAGCCGATGATCCCGAAAACGGGGCGCACCGACAGGCGGGGCATCGACGCCGCCATCGCTGATGTGACCCTGGTGCTGGACCGTCCTGGCATCCTGCCCCACGTCATCCGCCAGGCTCTCGATGGCTTCTGCCAGCAGCAGAAGATCGCTCCCGCCGGCATGATCCGCTTGTTCTGTACCGCCCTGCTCGCCGAGCTGCCGCCGCCGATGTTCCTTCACGGCGGAGGCACCATCCTGCCGGAGGTGCCGATCTGCTCGCTTCTGTCCACCGTCGCCGTAATCGGCGCCCTCCGGCTCATCGACATCGGCGCCGAGATGACGATCTTCCTCGTCACCGGGTCCACCGCCGTCGCCCTCGAGCCACCCCGCCGCGACGTGCTGCGTCAGGCCGCCCGCAACCGCCTGCGGCCGATCACCATGACCATGCTCTCGCCATCCTAGCCCTGCTGCCTCTGGCGCGGGGGATCGGTGCTGGCCGGGCGATCCTGCAGCCCCGACCATCGTCATTGTTGACCGCCTGCTGCGATATTCGCTCGTGTTGTCGGCGATCCTGCGTCTGTTTCCCAGAGTCCGCGGGCTCCCATCCGGCAGAGCCACGAGATGACGAGAATCTCCTGAACCCTGCGCTCCGCATGAAGCCTCTATTTCGAAGCGGCGTTCCTCCGAATCATGACATCCATCTTGTCCGGTCCGGCCCGGTCGAGTTCATAGTTCGCGCCGATCAGGGCGGGAAAGGGGGCAGGCAGTCGCCCGCCACCCTCCAGGGACCGTTTGTCGCGCTCCACGACGATCATGCTGAATTTTCTTGTCGCGATGAGCGCTTTCAGCGCTTTTGGATCGGTGCCTGTTCGCAACCGTTCTCCGTAAGCGAAGAAGTCCAGGATTTCTGGCTTTCCTGCCCAGTAGCAGACCGCCAGATACTCGCACAGCACCGGGTCCGGGCTGTTGTGCACGACTGAGATCATGCGAGCCCATGCTGCGACATCACCGGGCAGCGCCTGCATATCGGCGATGGCGTGCTTGATGTGCTTCGGCGTGGTGATCAATGGCGGGATCAGGATCGCCAGCAGCATCAACGGCCGGACTGTCTGAGGAAAGGGTTTCGCCAACACACCAGCCGCCCCGCGTCCCAGGAACATCCCGCACAGGATCATCAGCCCGATCAGCCCGTCGAATTGTGCATTCACATTCACGCCGTTGCCGAAGCGCTGTCCCAGCCCCAGAACAACGCCCAGCCCGGCGAACAGCCCGAACAGCACCGTGGCGGGATGCTTGCGGTCCCACACCGCGGCCACGATGCCTACGATCATCAAGGGAATGAGCGAGCCGGCGAGCTTGAGCGCCAGAAGGAACGTGCTCACGCTGATCGTGCGCCTGAAGCCTATGATCTCGGTGAAGATGACGGGACCATAGCAGGCCAGCAGCAGCAGGCAGGCGAAGGACGCCAGGGCAACACCGAGCGCGATCCAGATCGCGAGCGCGCGCCGGTTGAAGATCAGCAGCCAGAGCATGACCGCCATCGGGAGAGCGAACTGGTTGTGCTTGATCAGCCCGGCGATCACCATGAGGGCCGTGGAGGCGGCCAGCCGACGCCACCCGAGTGCCGCAGGCTCCACCCTCAACAGCGGCAGCACGCTGGTCAACATGACCGCCTGTGCCAGCCATTGCGGGTTGTTCACGGCGACATAGAGCCGAAAGAAGAAAAGGTCGTAGACCAGGAAGACCAGGGCTGACAGCCAGGCCCAGGATGCCGTGGAACCGCAACGTCGCACGATGTGGCCGATCAGGATCGCGACGCCGATGGTGGCCGACAGAGCGACCAGTCGCCCGGCGATGATCTGGTCACCGATCAGGGCCCCCAGATACCCGTTCAGGTAGAAGGATAACGGCGGATAGTTGTTGGTGATGAAGACGTGGTCAGCGGAATACAGAGCCTTGCCGCTCACGGCCGCCAGCGCCCAGTAGGCGTTCCAGCCCTCACCATAGTCGCGCGAAACATGCAGGAACATGCCGATGATCGGCGTGAGAGCGGTGATCGCCATCAACAGCCCACACACGATCGTCGCGATAATGCGCGACCAATCGGTTCCGGAGCTCAGACCGAAAGGTCGGGGAAGGTCGTCAGGTTGTTCATCTGGCATAAGCTTCATTTCAGCCTGTGCGTCCGGCAGTTTGTCGGGGCTTGCATCGTCATCCGGCGCCACTCCCTCGACGCCCGAATGTCACAACCCGCCCCTCGCCGCCAGCCGGTTTGGAAGGTTCTGAGAGATCGTGGGACGTTGCCGGCTGTGCTCGGCGACGGCGCGCGGCGTTGAAGGCCGTGATGCCGGGCATCCACCGGCATCCTGTGCCGCACCGCCACATCCGTTTGGATCAGGAACCAACAGACCCCGCGCTTTGTCTGGCGTCCGCTTGCCAACCTGACTTCAGGACAGAGTTATGCCCCTGTGCAGGGTGAGTAACGTGCCGACCAACCCCTGAAACGTCGTTGGAGGCATGTGGGCCTTCTCGTCCTCAGGACCGGGTTCCGGAACACTGACAGCGCCCGTGATCGCGTTCCCTCCCGCGTTGTGAACGCTCCGGCAACTGTCGGCCTGAGCAGGCTTTCAACCTTGATGAAGCTCGAGGATCAACCGATGACTGCGCCGGCCATGAGGAACATCATCGCCATCGGCGGTTCGGCAGGCAGTAGCACCCCCTTGAGGCAGCTGCTCTCGGATCTGCCGGCCGATCTTCCGGCCAGCATCTTCGTCAGCACGCATATACCGGCCCATGGCCCAAGCTTCCTTGTCGACGTGTTATCCGGCAGCGCCACCATGCCGGTCACCTGCGCCGTGGACGACCAGCCCATCGAGCCGAACCGGGTCTATGTCGCGGCACCAGACCGCCACCTGCTGTTGATCGACAACACCATCCGGCTCGGAACCGGACCACAGGAGAACATGGTCCGGCCCGCCATCGACCCGTTGTTCCGATCGGCGGCCTGTTCCTTCGGGCCTCGCGTGATCGGGGTCGTGCTGAGCGGCATGCTCAATGACGGGGCAGCCGGACTGCACGCGATCAAGGCGTGCGGCGGCACCGCCGTGGTGCAGCACCCGATCGACGCCGACGCCGACCAGATGCCGCTCGCCGCCCTGGAAGCCACCGAGGTCGACCACGTCGCGCCAGCCTCCGGCTTGGGTGCATTGCTGGCGACGCTGGCTCAGACCGAGGTGGCCGATGCGACATTCTCTCCTCCCCCTGATCTCTGGCTGGAGGTGGAAATCGCTGCCGGTGCCCGGCTCGGCAGCGACAGGCTCCGGCGGATCGCCGAACCAAGCGTCCTGACCTGCCCCGACTGCCATGGGGTTCTGTCCGAGGTGAAGAACAGCCGTCCGCTGCGCTTTCGCTGCCAGATCGGCCACGGCTACACGGCGGCAAGCCTGGCCGCTGAGATCGGTGCCATCGATGAAGCCGTAAGGGTGGCCATGCGGATGATGGAGGAGCGTGTCTCGCTGGTCGATCACATGGCGGCCGATGCGCGAGCCACCGGACGGAGCGCGGTCGCCGAGCTCTACGAGGCCCGCGCCGAGGAATATCGCCGCTACGCCAAGACCTTGCGCGACGCCGCGGTGACATCGCTCCGGTTGAGCCAGGCTCCTGGAAGCGAGGCATTTGACGATCGAGAATCATGAATTAAGGCTGATCGTATGATTTGGACCCTGCCGCCCGGCGGGTGGTACGGAGGTCGAGATGGACGAAGAGGCAGAGAATCCTGGGGACGGCGGACAGGTGCCTACCGCACTGCCGGTGGTGGGGGTGGGCGTTTCGGCTCGCTCGATCCACTCCATGGAGGCCTTGTTCGCAGGGATCGGCCCTTCCCTGGACGCCGCCTACGTCATCGCCGTCCGTCAGCAGGACGGGATGAACGTCCAATCGGTCGTGGAGGCGCTGCAGCGGCAGTCGCCGGTGCCGGTCACGATCGGCCAGGACGGCGAGCCGATCAGGCCGAACCACATCTATGTCGGCGGCCCGGACGACATGATCACCATCCGGGACGGTCATCTACGGGTGTGGCCGGCCACCGAACCGGTCGGGCACCGTGCCACCGTCGATTCTCTCCTGGTTTCGGTCGCCGAGCAGGCTCAGGACCGAGCCATCACCGTGATCCTCGGCGGCCTCGATATCGACGGTACCGCGGGCGTCACCGCCACCAAGAAATTCGGCGGCTTATCGATCGGGGAAGCCGACGTCGAAGATGATACCGCCCAGGCCGCCGTGGGTCCGCTCGGGGTCGTGGACGTTCGTCTGCCGGCAGAGCAGATCGCCGTGAAGATCGCCTCCTATCTCGGCAGCCTTCGCAGCGCGGACGATGAGAATGCTCAAGGCAAGGTGGCAGAAGCCATCCAGGCCTCTGTCTCCCAGATCACGACCATCATCCGCAACGTCACCGGCCATGACTTCCACGGCTACAAGCGAGGGACTTTCCTGCGGCGCGTCCACAGGCGCATGCAGGTGCTGCAGCTCGATGGCATCGATGGCTACATCACGCGGATGCGAAACGATCGACAGGAGGTGCAGGATCTGTTCCAGGATCTGTTGATCGGCGTCACACAGTTTTTCCGGGACCCACAAGAATTCGAGGTTCTCGAGTCTCAGATCCCCCGGCTCTTCGAGGACAAGAGCCGAGACGACCATTTCCGGGTCTGGGTCTTGGGCTGTGCCACGGGCGAGGAGGCCTACTCGATCGCCATCATGCTCCGCGAGCATATGGCGACGCTCGCCGAGCCGCCCAGGGTGCAGATCTTCGCGACCGACCTCGATGCGCGTGCCCTCGGTCTGGCGCGCGCCGGACGCTATTCGCTCTCCATCGCGGATCAGATTCGCCCTGACCGGCTCGAACGCTGGTTCGTGCGGGAGGGCGATACGTATTGCGTGTCCAAGGAGCTGCGCGAGATGTGCGTCTTCTCGCCGCACAACGTCGTCAAGGACGCTCCCTTCTCACGCATCGACATCCTGTCGTGTCGCAACCTCCTGATCTACCTGAACGCCGACATCCAGAATCGTGTCATCTCGATCTTCCACTTCTCCCTGAGACCCGCCGGTGTGCTGTTTCTAGGGTCATCGGAAAACGTCAGCCGCCATCCGAAGCTTTTTACCCCCATCGATCGGCGCAGCCGGGTTTTCCGCCGGCTGGAAACGGCCACGCGGATCGTTCCCGACTTTCCGCTAACGCCGCACGCACTTGTCGCCGGAGCGCCCAGTGTGGCACCCGCTGCGATTGCGCCGCTCCCACGGCTTTCCCCGACGGTGAACCGGCAAGCCGAGGCAGTCGCCGAGCGGTATGCGCCCGCCTACGTCGTCGTCGACACGCAGTTCGACGTGCTGCACTTCTCCGGGCGTACTGGCCGGTTCCTGGAGCCGGTGGCGGGAGCGGCGACGCTCAACCTGATCAACCTGGTCCACCGGGACCTGAGGATCGACCTCCGCTCGGCCCTGCACCGCGCCTTGTCGGAGAACCGCCGGGTCGAGATGCAGCACCTGGCCCTGCAGCAGCAGGATTGGGCAACGGCAGTCAATCTCATCGTCGAGCCGGTCGGCACCGGCGACGTGACGTCGCTCGTCGTCCTGTTCCAGGACATTGGCGCCCTTCCCACAGGCCTGGCTGCCGGCGGCCGTATCGGCAGCGACGAGCATGTTCAAAGGATGGAGAACGAGCTGCGTCTGACCCGGGACCGGCTCCAGGCCACGATCGAGGAACTGGAATCGACGAACGAGGAACTAAAGTCCTCCTACGAGGAGTACCAGTCCATCAACGAGGAGCTGCAAGCTGCCGGCGAAGAGATGGAAACCTCCAAGGAGGAGCTGCAATCGGTCAACGAGGAGCTGCATACCCTCAACAACGAACTCGGGCACCGCGTCGCCGAACTCGGCCGCAGCAACTCCGACCTGAAGAACCTGTTGGAGGCGACCCAGATCGCCACCGTGTTCCTCGACAATGAACTCCGGGTCCGCAGCTTCACCCCGTCTGCAACGGATATCTTCCACCTGCTGGAGACCGATGTCGGGCGTCCTCTCGGCCACGTGGTCGCACGCGTCACCTATCCCGAGCTCCAGGACGATGTTCGAAGGGTGCTCAAGACGTTGGTGCCGATCAACAGGACGGTGGTGGATCCGCTCGATCAGCGCCACTTCGCCGCGAAGGTGCTGCCCTACCGTTCTACCGACAACTACATCAGCGGCGCCGTGGTGACCTTCACCGACCTCACCGCGGTGCACAACGCGGAGACCGCGCTGCGAGAAAGCGAGCAGCGCCTCCAGGCCCTGCTATCGGCAAGCTCGGAGATCATCTTCCGGATGAACGCCGATTGGTCCGAGATGCTCGACATGTGGGGCGGAGGCTTCCTTGGCGCGCTGCGGGACGGACGGCGTTGGATGGCGGAGTTCATCCCGTCCGATGACATCCCCAGGGTCGAGGCCGAATTCAGGGCCGCGGCCGAAGACACCCGAACGTTCGAACTGGAACACCGCGTCCTGCGTGGGGACGGCCAGATCGGCTGGACCATGACCCGGGCCGTGCCGATCGTCACGCCCGACGGGAAGATCATCGAATGGTTCGGCGCGGCAGGCGACATCACGGCCCGGCGCGAGGCCGAGGACGCACTGCGTGGCAGCGAGCAGCGCCTCCATTCGCTCGTCGAAGGCCTGCCCCAGCTCGTGTGGCGCGCGGTCGAAGAGGGGAACTGGACATGGGCGAGCCGGCAATGGACCGACTTCACCGGACAGAATGAGCCGGAAAGTCGTGGCTGGGGTTGGCTCGACGCTCTGCATCCCGACGATCGGCAGCTCGCGCGAGACGCCTGGGGCCGCGCCGCCCAGAGTGGTCAGTTCCTGGCGGAGTACCGGATCCGGCAGGCTGACGGTGGTTCCTATCGATGGTTCCAGACCAGGGCGCTCCCGGTCCCGGATCAGGACGGTACGGATTTGGAGTGGATCGGGACGTCCACCGACATCGACGATCTGCGCAGCCTCCAGGAGCGGCAGGGCGTGCTGGTGGGCGAGCTGCAGCATCGCACTCGCAACCTCTTGGCGGTCGTTCGTCAGGTAGCGCGCAAGACGCTGGAAGCCAGTGCGGACCTGAACGACTTCCAGGACCGCTTCCGCGACAGGATCGAGGCTCTCGCCCGGGTGCAGGGCTTGTTGTCGCGCCTCAACGAGCATGATCGCGTCACGTTCGACGAGCTCATCGAGACCGAGTTCAAGGCTCTGGGCGTCGAGGTCGGGGACGGCCATGTGGTTCTCGACGGACCGAAGGAGGTGCGCCTCCGCTCCAGCACCGTGCAAACGCTGGCCATGGCCCTGCATGAACTGGCGACCAACGCCGTCAAATACGGCGCGCTGAAATTTCCCGATGCCCAACTCACTGTACGCTGGCAGGTGGATGGTGGAAATAACAGTTCAGCAGACCGAGCACCTTGGCTCCACATCGACTGGCGCGAAACAGGTGTCGAGATACCGCCGGACGGCGTGGAGATTCGAGGGACGGGACAGGGCCGTGAGCTGATCGAACGCGCGCTCCCTTATCAACTTTCCGCCAGAACGACCTATCGTTTCGAGAAAGACGGTGTTCATTGTACAATTTCCATGCCCATCTCAGCAACAATAGCAGCGGGGCGGAGCGAAGATGGTGTATCGGGCTCTGAAGAACCGCCGTATCCTCGTCGTCGAGGATGAGTACATGCTGGCTCAGGAGCTGAGCTACTGCCTGGATGATGCCGGCGCGATCGTCGTGGGCCCTGTGCCGACGGTGGAGCACGCTCTCAAGCTACTCCGGGACCAGGTTCCCGTGGACGGCGCCATCCTCGATGTGAATCTCGGCGGCGTGCTCGTGTTCCCGCTCGCCGACACGCTTGCCAGGCGGCAGGTCCCGTTCGTGTTCACGACCGGCTACGATCCTGCAGGACTCCCGGAACGCTTTCTGCACATTCCGACTTGCGAAAAGCCGTTCACCACCACGACGATCATGACTGCTGTCGCTCAAGCGATGCACGCCTGATACTGACATGTTCGCGCCGCTCAGCGGACGCAAGGATCGTGCTTTTCGCGTTCCGGAAGACGGATCTTGACGTACTGGCACGTGGGCGCTTCCGCGACCACAGGTAGCAGAACCGCTACACGCCAGAGGCGCAGGACCGATAAGAGCGCGGGGCCAGGATCGAGCGGCCCCCTGAGGCTGAGGCTCACCGGGCTTCGTGCCGCGGCCCGTCAGCATCCTGCCGCGCCTGAGGCTGCCGCTCCCATCACCGTTGTCCTCGTTCCGAGGCGGTGCATGTCGGAACCGCGCCGGTCAGCTGCCGGACTTCCTGGCGTCCGGCGGCGAAGATCGCGGGTGCCGCGCGATCTTGCCGTTAATGGCGTCGCGACGCCCCAGACTGGCCGCCATGACGTCCGTTCCCCTTCAGGGCACGAACACCGCACGGACGCAGCCATCCTTCTTGTGTTTGAACATGTCGTACCCGCGTGGGGCGTCCTCGAGCGAGAAGCGGTGCGTGGCCAGGAACGACGGATTCAGCTCGCCCTTCTGAGCGTGCCCCAGCAGGCGCTTCATGTATGCCTGCCCGTGCTGCTGAGCGGTGCGCACCGTCAAACCCTTGTTCATGATCAGGCCCATCGGGAACTTGTCGATGACACCATAGACGCCCAGCACCGAGAGCACTCCTCCTTTACGACACGCGAGTGACGCCTCGCGCAACGCCTGGCCGCGATCCGTCTGCAGACGCAGAGTCTGCTTCAAACGATCATAGGCGTACTGAAGACCGGTGCCATGCGCCTCCATCCCAACGGCATCGATGCAGGCGTCGGGACCGCGACCCCTGGTCATCTCTTTCAGCGCGTCGGGAACATTGTCCACTTGTGTATAGTCGATCGTCTCCGAGCCCACATGCTCCCGTGCCATGGCAAGTCGCTCGGGAAAGCGGTCGATCGCGATGACTCGTTCCGCGCCAAACAGCCGGGCGCTCTGCTGCGCCATCAAACCGACGCCACCGCACCCCCAAACGGCGACCGTGTCGCCTGGACGGATGTTGCAGAAATCCGCGCCCATGTATCCTGTGGGTGCAGCGTCCGAAAGAAACAGGGCCTGCTCATCCGACACACCGTCAGGCACGGTGAAGCAGTCGTTGTCTGCGAACGGCACCCGCACGAACTGCGCGTGCGCGCCAGCGTAGCCGCCGAAGGCGTGGGTATACCCATAGATACCTGCCGTTGGATACCCAAGCAGCGGCTCCTGCAGCTCCGGCTTGGGATGGGTGTTGTCGCACAACGAGTAGAGGTCGTGCTGGCAATACCAACATTGACCACAGACGATGAAGGACGGTACCACCACCCGGTCGCCCTTCTTGACCTTCTTGACCTCGGGGCCGACGTCCTCGATCACACCCATGAATTCGTGGCCGATGACGTCGCCTGCCTTCATGGTCGGGATGTAACCGTCGATGAAGTGCAGGTCAGATCCGCAGGTCGTGGACAGGGTCACCCGCAGGATCGCGTCGTGCGGATTAACGATCTCCGGGTCCTTTACCGTGCCGACGCGCAGATCGTTCACGCCGTTCCAATAGAGCGCTCGCATGGTCTGATGCTCCTCAGCGTGTGTCAGCCCGCGCGGCAGGTTGACGTTCGGTCGTTGGAATCTCGCCCGTCTCGGCCAGGCTCTTGAAGCGTCGTAGGGCCGTGTCGGCGATCACGGCGGGGACGAGGCCGCCCATAAGATGAACGGCAGTCTCACCTACGACGCCGCCGGGCGGTTCAAAGCGCACGCGAAGCGTAGCCACGGTGCCCCGTCCACCCGTGGCGGGGCGGAAGCGGATAAGTCCTTCGTTCGGCACCCGCGCGCTGGGCAACGACCGCCAGCCAAGCCCTTCACCAGCCCGGTCATCCACGGTCTCTGACTCCCAGTCCAGGCCATGGCCAAAAGGGCCCTTGACCCGCCAATGCAAGCGGCCGTCTTTGGCGGCACGTATCGTTGCGGCGTGAGCCATCACGCGAGGTAAGGTTTCCGGCTTTCGCCAAAGCGCATGGAGTTCGTTGGCTGTCCTGCCGATCGTGATGGAGCGTTCCACGTCCGCCGGGTCGGATCGCATGCCGCCGCTGTTCAAGCTCTCACGGCCGAGCTTTTGCCCGCAGACGATGTCGAGCGCCGTGATGCCGGCGAGAGACACGAGGGCAAGCACGACGCGGCCCTTTCGGGAAGGACGGTCTCCGCTACCGGCGACGACCGTGCCGATATCGAGCAAGTCGCCACCAACACGAGCCCAAACCCATGGTGCCGGATTCCGGGACGTGAGGATGCCGACCCCCGTCGCGATCTCGCGTACGCCGTAGAGGCGTGCCAATTCTCTGCCCTTTCCTGTACCGAGCGAGCGGGTGACGAGACCCGGTGTAAGCAGCTCGGCCATTCCGAGGCCGATCGAGAACCAGCCTAGCCCTCGCGTCAGGTCTCCGGTTGGGGCTGTCGATAAGCTTTTGTGCCGCCAGGAGCGGTTCCCTGGCGCGGTCATGATGCCGCCCGCCATGATACGCCCTCCTTGCTATGGCCGGATCATCACCTTGATGCAGCCATCCTTCTTGTCGCGGAAAGTCTCGTACATCTGCGGCCCGTCCTCGAGGCCGACCTTGTGGGTGATGACGAAGGACGGATCGATCTGGCCCTTTTGGACGCGCTCCAGCAGCTGACCCATGTATTTGGGCACGGGGGTCTGCGCCATGCGGAAGGTAAGGCCGCGGTTCATCGCCGAGCCCATTGGCACCTTGTCGAGCAGCCCGATATACACACCGACAAGAGAAACAGTGCCGCCGTTCCGGCAGCACATGATCGCTTCTCGCAACACGTGCGGTCGGTCTGTGCTTAGATAGGCTGCTGCCTTGGCCTTATCGACAGCCGCGTCAAAACTGCTGGCGGGATCGGCCTCCGTGCCAACCGCGTCGATGCATGCATCCGGACCACGGCCTTTGGTCATCTCCTGCAGGCGGTCGTAGACCTTCTCCTTCGAGAAATCGATCGTTTCCGCACCGCCCTCCCGTGCGAGCGCTAGACGTTCCGGCACCTGGTCGATGGCGATGACTCGTTCGGCACCCAGCAAGAAGGCGCTACGGATCGCGAACTGACCGACTGGACCGCAGCCCCAGATCGCCACGGTCTCTCCGCCGCGGAGGTCACAATTATCGGCGGCCATGTAGCCCGTCGGGAAGATGTCCGACAGAAAGAGTACCTGCTCGTCCGTAAGGCCGTCGGGAACCTTGATGTGGTCTACGTCGACGTAGGGTACGCGGAGGTACTCCGCCTGTCCGCCGGCATAGCCGCCGAGCATATGGGAATAACCGAACAGTCCGGCCGGCGAGTGACCCATGGCTTGCGCGGCCATGCCGGCGTTCGGGTTCGAGCGTTCGCACAACGAGAACATCTGCTTTCGGCAGAAGAAGCACTCACCACAGGAGATGGTGAAGGGAACGACGATGCGGTCCCCTTTCTTGAGGCCCGCTCGGTTGTCGGAGCCGACCTCGACCACCTCGCCCATGGTCTCGTGCCCCAGCACGTCGCCTGACTTCATCGTCGGCATGTAGCCGTCATAGAGGTGCAAGTCTGAACCGCAGATCGCGCACGCCGTGACCTTGATGATGGCGTCGCGCGGGTGCTCGATCTTCGGATCTGGCACTGTGTCGCAGCGAATATCACCTTTCCCATGCCAACAAAGGGCTCGCATGTTCGCACTCCCACTGCATTGCTAGACATCAACTGCCGCGACTTACTTCGTGGCCCGAGGCTCTTTGCCCTCCGAGACCCTGCGGGTGCTTTCGGCGTGATCTAGTGCACGGCTGATGGGAGTGTTAACCGCCGTGCCTCGCGGTGTGAACAGCATTAACCGCCATAGGTCATAACAAGGACGCGAGATGGTGTTCCTGTCGGCATGCATCATGCCGAGGCGTATCGGTGATCATGATGCTCATGCCGTGCGCACGCGGACGTGAGTGATATCAAGTGGCGCAATGTTATCTTTACCTCGACGGCTACGGGTCACGGGACCGCGAGGGATGCTGTTCTCGGAGGATGCATCGTAGCAATCGTGTGGCAGATGAGGGCCATCAAGAGTCCGAGTCTTCGTGAGCGCCGTTCTACAGCGCGAGATCGGTGGATCACCGTCGCACGGCGACTGACGCTGATTATGGCTCGCCCTGTCGCTCGTCTTTCTGCTGCGGAATTCGACGGCACTCGGGTGAGGTCGAACTTACGGCGTTGGGGCTGCGGCAGCGTGTACGGACGCGCGGTAGTTGGAACATGGGTCAGGCGGTGGATGACCACCGCTAGCGGCTCAACCCGCTAGATCAGCTTCTCAGGCGTGAGGTCCGAGATAGCCCGACGCAGCCGCGCGTTCTCGGCCTCGAGCTCTTTCAGCCGCTTCACCTGATCGCCCTCGAGGCCGCCACACGCCAGGCGCCGGCGACGATACGTCACCTCGGTCACCCCGATCGATCGGATGGCCTCCGCGACCGTCTCGCCCTGCGCCGTCAGCAGCTCAAGCTGCCGCGGCTTCGTGACAATCTCGTCCGGCTTGTGCCGCGTTCTGGACATCGAACCGTCCTTCACCTGGCTTGAGCCCATACTTCAAGGAGAACCACTTCTCCGGGAGCAGGCCAGTGTGAGCCAATGGGCGCGTCAACCCGCCCACGAGGTACACCCTTTTCCTCCCTTCGACCGCAAGTGCGACCAGCCATGCCGATCTATACCGCCGCCACCATCCCCGATGCCGTGACCAGCGGCACCAAGGATGCCGAGATCGCCGAATGGATGAAGACGGGGCCGGTGCTGGGTGCGCACAAGCCGATCCACGTCCAGCGCCGCGAGCATGACGCCTTCATCGACAAGGATCCCCCACCCGTCGGACGGGTCGAACATCTGGGGCTGGCCGGCCCACACGGCACGGTGCCCGTGCGCTGCTACCATCCGACCGATGCCGGCGACGGCCCCCTCCCCGCGTTGATCTACCTGCACGGCGGCGGGTACATCGTCGGCTCGCTCGACCAGTTCGAGACGGCGATGCGCCGTTTCTGCGAGGTCGCGCGCATCCAGGTATATGCGGTCGATTACAAGCTCGCTCCCGAATACCAATGGCCGGTGCAGATCGAGGAGGGCGAGTTCGTCGTCCGCTGGCTGTTCGACCACGCCGCCGTTCGCGGTGTCGATGCAATGCGCATCGCGCTCGGCGGCGACTCCGCGGGCGGCAATCAAACCTGCGTCATCACGCAGAAGCTGCGCAACGAGGGCGGCCCCGTCCTCAAGCTCCAGCTCCCGCTGTACCCCGAAGCGAAGATGCCGTTCGAGACTGCCGCCGGGGTCGAGAACGTCTCGGGCGGCTATGTCGACACGGCGGGTGTGCTGCTGTTCGTGTGGTCGCTGCTGCCGCCGGGCATCGACTATTCCCAGCCCTACATCACTCCCCTGAACGCCGAGGATTTCCGCAACCTACCGCCTGCCATTCTGGTCACCTGCGGGTTCGACATGCTGAGGGATGTCGGTCACGCCTACGCCCGCAAGCTGGCCGCCGCCGGCAACGATATCGCCTACCTCCACTATCCGGATCTGCCGCACGGCATCATCCAGATGACGATGCATTCCAAGGCGTGCCTCGACGCGACGAACGAGATCGCGACGTTGTTGGGAGAACGCCTGCGAACGTGAAAGGCGATTCGATGTCCCGCCTTGTGGCGCCAGGAGGGCGGGACCGAACCCCGAGGACCAGTTCTCTAACGAAGCTGTGCGTCCCGTTTCACCATCCCAACGGGAAAAGCTGGTGTCGGCGTTTTTCTGGCTGGAGGCAGAGGCCGTCCAGGAACAGCTCCGTCGCGTTGCCGACGACCCACGCTGCACGATCATCGAGGAATGCGGACATTTTGTGCCCGAAGAAGCACCACAGAAGCTGATCGCGCTGCCGTCCGCCCTCCTTGAGCCGCAGCCAAACGCCGCCGCGTTATTCGTGGAGGGCTGTCGCCGCAGGAGGACGAATAATTCCGATCCAGCACATCGGCGTCGGCGGAAACCGCTGCCTTCATCTCCTTGGCCAAGGCGGACTCGTCGTCGGCGCTGATGAGGATTGTATGCCCCTGCCATCGCCGCCAGAAGCACCAGCCGCTTCGGGGAAGGCGGCTCGCCGGCCACCACGCCGGCAAGACGCTCCACCCCGTTCGGAGACGACTGACGCACCGCCCTTCCGCAGTGACGACATGGGCGTATGCCGGCGCAGGCGGCGTTGTGACGGTTGACCCGGCACCTGCAGGGGCGGTGCCGGACCCGCCAGAGCCTCCACTCCCGGTCACGATAGGGGTGTTAATGCCCAAACCACCGGACATAGTTCCGCTCCCCGAAGGCAAGCCTCCGGTGGTGTCGCTCATGCTTCTTCCTTGGGGAGTGCCCCCCTCCGGGAGGGCGGTCGTCAGTTCGTGACAGTTGCGCCAGACAGGACCGAGATCCACGTCGTCGCGCCGCCCTTGGTGCCAGGAGAGCAGAACACGAGCACGCCCGAGCCGGCCCCTGAGGCTTCGTTGGGCTTCCGGCCGTCCGAGGCGTAGGCGATCTGGCGGGCGGTGCACCCGCTCGGCAAGGCCGCCGTGCTCATGATCGGGATCGCCTGTAGCCCGTTGGTGGTGCTGTTCCGTTGGGTAGCCGTCCCATCAACGGTCGATGCGCCCGTGGTGATGGTCGATCCGGTGATGTTCAGGTTACCCGCCCCGTCGCCCGATACCCCGACCGAGGTCTTGCCCACGCCGGTGCCGAGAGCGATCGACTTCCCTGCTAGCACGTTCGTGTTCTGCAACGTGGCGTTGCCGTTGACCGTCAGCTCGTGGTTGATCGTCAGGCTATCCAGCGGCGGCTTGATATAGGCGACGTTGCCCATCACGCCGATGTCGAAGGGGGCGCCGTCCTGGACGTTTCCGGCCAGCACCGCACCGGACGGCAGGAACTGTCCCAACGGCACCGCGGTGTTGATCTCGATGTTGCCCGTGATCGCGACGTTGTTGTAGGCGCTGCCGATCTGCATCGGGCCGGACGACATCGCCTGGATCATGTTGTCGGACACGACCCCTGGGTGCAGATCGGTCGGGGTCGCGTTGCCGTTGATGGCTGCCATGTCCAGCAGCACGCCCGTGGCGGATTGCCCAGGGTTCGTGTTGCCATAAAGTTCGTTGTGCGAAACCTCGTACCCCCGGCAGTTGGTGCACCAGACGGCCGCCCAGCCCCACTGATGGCCTGACAGTAACGCGGACCAGTTCAGGGGCAGGAGCGCGTTCGGCGCGTAGGTCGGGAAGTTGCTGCCCTGGTTGGTGCTGAAAATCAGGTTGTCGTGCAGGTGGATGCTGCCTGCGTCTTCGAGATAGACACCCGCGACGGTGTTGTTGCCGTGGCTGTGCGCCAGCGTGAGCCAGCTTGGCCCGTAGGGGTGGGTCGTGCCGTTCCAGGCGGGGCCGTACAGCAGGTAGCTACTGCCCACGGCCGTGACATCCTCCAGATGCAGGCCCTCGATGTGGTTCGTCATCCGCACCGCGGCGAACCCACCACCCTGCACGATGCCGAAGAAAGCACCGTCGTTGCTGTAGTTGCGCGTTTCCTGGTCGGCCGTTGCGCCGATCGCCAGTGCGGTGCCCCCGTTCGGATCGCCGTTGCCGTTGCCGATCGAGGCGTTCCGCAGATTGAAGCCGGACGCGTTCGATACATCCCACATGCGGACGCAGTTGGTCAGCACGCCGCTGCCGAGGCTGAGGCAGTTCACGTTCGAGAAGTAGGGGCGCATCCCGCCGCCACCGCTCGTGATGGGCATGCCGACGAAGCTGATGCCAGACCTGCCCTGGCCGGCATTCTGGTAGGACACCGAGATGTCCACCGCCGCCGCCGTGGCGAACCCGCCCGGCGCTCCGGTGGGCTTGGTTTCCTGGATCGACAGGGTATCCACACCCGCCTGCGTCTCGATCAGGCGCGCCGCACCGCTGGCGCCATACACCGCGAACGGCACCCCCTGCGGGTCGAGGATCGGGTTTAGGGTCCCGACGCGGTAGGAACCCGGCGGCAGGTAGAGCGCCGTGGCGCGGAACCTGGCCAGGTTGGCGTTCGCGGTGGCGATCGCCGCATTGATCGCGGCCGTGTCGTTGGCCAGGCCGTCGCCCACCGCCCGGCTGTCCTTGACATCCACGATCTCGCTGAACTTGTCCCGCAGAGAGCGAGACGTAGCTGTGGCCGCGTTGAGGTTGTAGAGCGCGGCCGAGACGTCGCCGCCGCTGATCGTCTTCCCAGAGAGCTTGCCGTTCGCATCCAGATGGAGTGCCGAGGCAGCCTGTGATTGCACGGCCGACAGGGCGACGCCATTGGCCGTGCCCTGGCCCAGATTGATCCCGGCAAAGCCCGTCGCCTGGATCTTCGCTGCGACCGACGTGGCGAGCTGCTGGACCGGGATCGATTGCTGAGCGGCGGCCGCCATCGGCCAGAGCGCGACGGTGGCGAGCAGGATCGTCCTCAAGGCGCAGTCTCCACCAGCGGCTGACCCGCTGCGTCGGTCAGGATGTTGCCGGTGCCGTCCACCTGGACGCCGCCGATCGGTGCCCCGCCACCGAAGCCGATATTGACCCCGAGCACGTGCAGCAGGCCGATCCCGGCCAGCATCGGCGCCGACATCGTCTGGACGGTAAGGTATTCGATCAGGAAATTGAGGTCGCGGCGATAGGTGCCCGCGTCGTTCTCTGGTGGAGAAGAACCGCAGGCGTCCCCGGATGGCATCCATCGTCGTCAGCCAATCCATCGCCGCCGGCCCGACGCCGATCGCGGATGCGATGCGACCCCTCGCCGGGCCATCCAGATCGTCATCAGCGAGACGACGGCCGAACCCTTCAGAGCAAGCGCATTCAAGCACCTGTTCGCGAAGATCCGGGGGCAGCGGGTCTGCCGAACGACCTCCAGATCCGGGACCTGCGGCGGACGCTGGCGACCGGGCTCGGGGCTGGAGGATGCACGGACGACCGAATCCGGGCCGTCTCCAGGCACAAGACCTGCATCGTGGTCGCGGTCTACGTCAGACCGGATCGGACGTTTGCACAGGCGGCGATGGACCGGTTACAAGCTGCCCAGGCTGGGACGAAAGTTGAACGCTTTCGAAAGAACGTTCGACTGGTCGCGGGCGGTTCGGGCAGCGATAGCGAGCCGGATCAACAGGTTGCCGGGTTAGCACAGCGGTAGTGCAGCGGTTTTGTAAACCGAAGGTCGGGGGTTCGATCCCCTCACCCGGCACCAGGCCTTGGCAAAAGCCGAGGAAGATCAATGTCTTCAGCGAGTAGAAGGCTTTGCGGACCCTCTGGTGATACAGAGAGGTGATCCATATGGCCCAACGCTGGGGACAGGTAAGTCACTTCATGGTCAGCCCCTGGAGGCACTCCAAGACTGGCATCTTCTGGTTCCGACAGGCGGTTCCAAAGGCGATGCAGGCGGCCGTTGCGGAGGTGCTTGGGCGGCCGGGGAAACGTCACCTGGAGCTGAAGTGGACGCTCGGGACGCGGGACCTCGCGGAGGCGAAACGGCTCTGGCCGGCGGCACTGAAGAAGGCTCAGGGGATCTTCGAAGCGGCCCACAAGGGCGCCGAGCCGCTGAGCCCGGAGCAGCTCCACGCTCTGTCCGGCCTGTTCTACGGTCGCCAACTGGCGCTTTGGAAACGCGATGCCGCACCGGGGCGGCGTGGTCCGGGCTCCACTGGCCGCTCGCGGCCGTCTTCGCTGACGTGTTCCGGTTCCCGATGGGAGAATGGGACGTGGCTGAAGATGTGCGATGTGAGGGTGCCCCCGCGCCCATCTCGGACTCGTTGACATTGATTTAATTCAAGTCGGGGCATTTCCGTGCGTCTACAGATGCTAGACGTTTAAATCCATTGTCGTCTAGAGAATAATAGAATACCCCCGCTTCTCCCGTTTCATCAAGTTGTCCATGGACTTCTATCAGTCTACTTGTCGCGCTGTAAGATATAGGCTGAAGCATATGGGTGGGCCAGTTGCTATTGTTTGGAGTAGCCAAAAAACTTTCCCGTCATATTGGTTCACGGCTGCCAATTGAATGCAACCAGCACCGCATCCAACCTCTGCCAGATCAAAATGGCCCGCGGCTGACATCGGCACGTGATGTATGGCCCAAAACAAGTCATCCTTGAAATCCTGTGTCAGCTTGTCGTTGCCGAGAACGCGGTTCGAAGGACCTCGCAATGGTTTAGGGACCTCATAACATCCTGGCGGATGCCTTGAGGGAGTAGCACTGCATGGTACTGTTGCAAAAACTGCCGCGGCGATCATCACGCATCTCAGTACCAATGGTGCTTCTCCCAGAATTTACGAGCTACGGCGGCGGAGCCATACCGGTCGTAACTATACCGTATGCCTCCACGGGCCTCGTCGATAGGATTGCCGATAGATGCTGTTCCACTGGATAGAATCTGTCCCGTTGCCCTTGCGTCAGTTGAAACAGGCCCGAGGCGGTAGACGAACCTGAACTGTTTGGCAGGCCAGGAACCCCAACGGATTCCTGTGCCATGATCCACAGCAGGTCATCAACGTCGTTGACTGGCACGCCTTCTAATCGCATTGCAACGTGCAGAGCTTCAGCAGATGAGCATGGGACCTGCCTCGGGTCCTTCATCGCCTTTCCATATCGCTTTGCACGAAAATCTGGCATAACATTCTCGGAGGCCTTTTCGTCTACTTTACACTGTCTCCACCGCACTTGCTGTTGTGATGGTTGGTCGCACCCCACCCATCCGGGCCGCGAAACGGTCCGCAAGCACCTCCTGCGCCGGCTCGACATCCTTACGCTTCACCAGCAGTCCGTCGTACAGCGGCAGAGCGGGGACGTGGCGGTCCCCCAGCACCCGTATCGCGTCTACCAGGATCCCGCTCTCGATCCAGTTGACGTAAGGAGCCACCGCCGACAGCCGCTCTTCCCATGTCAGCGTTGCCCACCACGGCCTCACCGCGGCGCCGCATCACCTTCACCATCATCCGTCACGCTGCGCCGGCGGCGTGCTGTGCCCGTACGCGCCGCGCGTTTCGCCGCCGCGTTTGTGACCCCCTGGGGGCCTGAACCAGATCGTTTCAAAAAGTCGGCTTCATTGAAGTTGTTGTAGTCGTAGGTCGGGCGTTGCCGGCCGGAGGGTTGGCTGTAGATTTTCGGGCTGGGATCCGCGGGAGGGGGTGGGGGTCCTCTATCGCCGCCCCTCGAACCCCCACCTGCCTCTTCAAGGATCGGTTACAGGGTCCCATCCGCCGGGCTGGTGCCGCAGCGCGATAGCCTTCCCAGTGGACCGAACCAGTAATACAGAGACCGCGAACAGGGCCCTCATAAGCCGCTGTTATCGTTAGAGGTTGCTCGGTCTACCTCGTGCTCCTCACCCGGCACCACAACGCCAGCGATAGCAAGGCTTCGACCAAACGCACGCGCCGCACACAGCGCCGGTTCGCGCTCCCACGCCCGGACAGAAGCCCGGATACGCGATCACCGGACGCCCTTGATAGTCAGGCTGCATACATCCGGTCGTCTTGACCGAGCTATGGCCTCGTTGGCCGCCCAAATCGTAGATCGGCACCCTTTTCCGCAAGACCCTGATGGCGAAGGTGTGCCTCAGGTCGTGGCAACGAAATGGAGTGGCTGTGGTGGTGGCGGCCTTGGCAGATCGGCCTTTTCCGGCTGACGGCACAAGGACAGCTTTCCCGTCGTGCGTGCCGGAGGTCCGAAAAGCGGTAGGGTGGGCTCGGCCTAGGGGAAGGGGTCCTGCGGAGTGGTCCGGTCGGTGCGTGGTGGCGCCGGCCGGGCTTTCGTCAGGCTCTCCCGAACGAGAAGCGCGCCTGACCGAGACGGACACCATTGTGGTTGTGGACCAGGATGAAGCCCTGGATGCCGATCCAGTCCTAGCCTCCGCAGAAGCAAGATCGCCTCCCGGCTGCCATGTGGCAACGAGGATACCTGGAGGCTCCGGGCGCCACCTGCTGCTGTTGTTTCAGCCAGCCGGTTCGTCCCCTCCCAGAATCACTCCCGGGCATGTTCCTCGGCCTGCCGCAGCAGCTCCGGGAGGGGACGGCCACTGTTCTTGTTCGTCTCGATCTCGCCCAACACCGTGTGGTCGTGAACGTAGGCGTTCATGAAGTCCCGATGCGCGGCCGTGTCACGCGCCCACATGCCGACGGCGCCGCAAAGCAGGCCGCCGATGAACCAGAGAAAGGGAAACAGGCTACGGTTGGTCATCGTGCTCAGCTTCGGACGAGGCCCAGGGTTTCTAGCACGTGTGCCGAACGTCAGCGACCGCTCGGCACCATCTCGCGCCTCGGACGACGAAACGATCATGACCTCGGCGCGAGCTTCTCGGACGGCAGGCGCGCGCGCCGCCTCAAGCGCCGTCGCGGCACATCCGGCCTGCCGTCCAGTCACCGGCCGCGGCCGAGCGGACGCGTTCGCCGACCGGGAGACCGATGCGATCAGCATGCACCGCATTCTTCGACGCGCCATGGGCAAGGACCGCTTCCTCACCAACCGTCTCCGCCCCCAACTCAGGTTTCGCGATCTGTCTGCCGCGCACAGCGGTGATGGATCTTCCGCATTCGGTCGGAGAGCGCAGCGCGCATGCGGCTGCGTCCTCGCCTCGCAAATCCTGGCTAGGATGAGTATTGGCGTTTCATTTGCCGTCGCGGCCTCTTCGTTTTCCGGATGCGTCGGCCCGCATCATGGCCCGGTGGGCGGCGGTCCTCGCTGCTCCGGTTCTTCCGGAGGCGATCCGGCCGGCGGCCGCCCGAAAGGGATCGTTCCTTCCCTCGGTGAGTGCAGCGGTTCGGGATCGTCCGGCGCAGGCCATCTCCAATGGAACGCAGGACCTTCGGGCTCCACGCCCTGACCGGGCGCATGGGGCTTGAACGGCCGCACGGGAACCGTCGACGCCGCTGCGGCGTCGCTCACCGAGCGCTCGCCCCCCCCGAACGAGCCGAGCAGCTGGTCGCCGGGCAGCCAGCCATGGTGCTGCTTCGCCATCACGTCGCACCAGCGCCACCCTTCCGTGCAACTCCCGATCTCCACCGGCGCGCCCGCCGGGAGCCGTGCGATCCAGGGAAACCCCTCGTCCGGACCGGCCCGCAGCAGCGCCGCCGCCGACAGCCGGGCTTCGAGCGAACGCGCACCCCCCCGGTCCGCGTCCTGGGCCGACGCCGGCGACGCCAGGGAGCAACAGACCAGCGAGCAGCAGAGCAGACATCCCGCCCGCAGCGCCCGTGCCGCCGCGACCACCATCCTCGGGACATCGACCCGACGATCCAGCAACGACCACATCGACAGCTCCCGCGACGGCTGCGTTTCCGGCCGCCGCCCCCGCGGCGATCCTGGGGCTGATGAAGCACGGAACCGGATCACCGTCGAACCGCCGCCGCCGGCTCCGACGGCCACCCCCGAAACATTATCGGGAAGCGTCGGCGTTACGATCCGTTCCGATCCGGCACCAGCCGTCACCCGGGGGACATCCTTCGGAAGCCCGCGAGGCGCAGCATGCTCCCGGCAAAGAACGGGAGCATCGCCGATGAACGAGGCCACCGCCACGGCGGAAATGATCGGGATGTTGACACCCGTGGGCCTGCTGGCAGCGGCCACGCTTCTGTTGGTGGCGCGCGGGGGCAGACACCGCAACCCGGTATCCCGGCCCCAACGGGCGCGCGAACCCTGAGCCGGAGCGAACTGCCGCTGCTCTCGGACAGAGGGGCGCCCGATCGAAGGATCCCGCCCCTGACCAACCGGAACGGGCTTTTCTAGCCACCGCGTTCGCCTAGGATCGAGGCTCCGCGGGGGAAAAAGAATCGATGACCGGCGACGGTAGCAGAAAACGGTTCGGCACCTTCCGCACCCTTCTCGTTCCAGCGATGCTGCTTGCCGGATGCGCGCCGGCCAGCCGGCCGATCACCGTGAAGCAGGCATTGGCGGCGCTGCAGGCGCAGCTGCGCGACGCCGGCGCCATCAACGTCGCGGGGGCCTCGCCGGCGCAATTCGCGGCCTCGGTCCGGGCCGCGCAATGCGCGGCGTCCCAGGCGAATCCTGAAATTCCCGTGCTGGCACACGAGGTGACGATCGACCTGACCGGCAGCTTCACCGCAGGCGGTGGCTTCGCGATCGGCACCACCGCCACATCGCTCGGCTTCAACGGCTCCGTCTCGCGCCAGAGCGGCCAGGAACTGGCACTGGGCGTGACCTTCATCGCGCTGTCCGGCCTGCCGGACCTGGTGGCGTCGCAACATCTGTCGGCGGTCGCCGGCCTGCCGGATGCGGCGCGGAGCGCGGAAGCGGATCGGATCCTCGCCGACCGCGACGCGCTGCGCGGCAGGGTCGCCGGCCTGATCGCGTCCTACGACGGCGCCGGCTGCGCGGCCGGAACGGGAGGCACGGGGGCGGGCCCCTTCCTGCCGGCCGAACGGCGTCCAGCCAACGGAGCGCGCGGAACCGGAACCACGGGCGGCGACACCTCGTGACCAGGCGGCGGCCGAAGAGGTTCCGGCAGAGTATCGCGCAGAAACGCGGCGAGCTGGCGGAAATCAGCCGCACGGGGATCGGTGTGGCGCCACACCAGCCCGACGATCCGCCCCGCCGCCTGATTCTCCCCTTCCCGCACGTCGCGGACATGCACCAGGCCGCCCATGTCGTCCTCGCCCCGGGTGGCAAGCACGGGAAACAAGCAGAAGCCCTCGCCGGCCGCCACCATGTGCCGCAGCATCTCAAGGCTGGTCGCCGCCCGGGCCGTCGAACCGGAGGGCACGTGGCACAGCGACAAGGACTGTGCCCGCAGGCAGTGCCCTTCCTCCAACAGCAACAGATCCTCCCCCGCCAGGGAGTCCGCCGGCAAAGCGTCCGCTGGCAAAGCGTCGCCGGCGCCGGGGTCCTGCCGGGACGCCCCCCGACCCGCGCGGGGCCGCGCCGCCGCCCCCTCGAGCAGACGATGGCCGGACGGCAGCAGCACCCGGAACGGCTCAAAGAACAAGGGCTCGAACGCCAGCCCCTCGGCGCAGGGCAACGCCACCAGCGCCGCGTCCAGATCGCCGCGGCGGATCAACGATTCCAGATCGCCCGTACGGCCTTCCTGGAGGCGCAGGGTCAGGGCGGGAAAGCGCTGGCGCAAGGGCGCCAGCACCAGCGGCACGTAGTACGGACCGAGCGTCGGGATCACGCCGAGGTCCAGCGGACCTTCCAGTGCCCCGGCCTGGGCTCGCGACATCTCCAGCAGGCCGCGCGCCTCGCGCACGACCCGGCGCATCTGTGGCATCAGGGCAGCACCCTGCACCGTGAGGCTCACGCCGCTCCGGCCGCGCTCGAATAAGGGTGCCCCCAGGATCGCTTCCAGCTTGCGGACCTGCTCGCTCAAGCCCGGCTGGCTCACGCCGCAGCGGTCGGCGGCACGTTTGAAATGCCGGGCCTCGTCCAGCGCCACCGCATATTCGAGGTCGCGCAGCGACAGGCCGGACAGGTGGAGACCGTTGCCGGTCTGGCTCACGGCGGAGGCTCGCCAACGGGAATCATCAGGGGGGATTATAGGCGGCGCCCGCCGCGCCCGTCACCTCACCGGCGATCGTTCCTGATGGCGGCCACGACGGCGCCTCCCCGAACCCGGCGCGGGACGGACCGGGACGCCCGCGGGATGGCCATCGCGGCCGCGGGCAGGGGACGGCCGAACAAGAAGCCCTGAACCGTCTGGCAGCCGGCTTGCCTCACCCGATCCAGCTGTTCCCCGGTTTCCACGCCTTCGGCCGTCACGGGCACGCCCAGGCTCCTGCCCAGCGCCGCCACGGCCTGAACGATCACGTCCCGACGGTTGCCAGGCGCCATGCCCGACACGAGAGCGCGATCGAGCTTGATGCGGTCGAACGGCAGCGACGCCAGCCGTTCCAGCGAGGAGCTGCCGGCACCGAAATCGTCCATCGCGATCCGCACCCCCGCCGCACGCAACGCCGCAAGGGTGCGCCGCGCGAGCGGGCTCGCGAGATCCCCCGCGCTTTCGGTGATCTCGATCTCCAGCCGGGATGGCGCCAGCCCGAACGCCGCCAGCAGCATCGTCACCCTGCGCGCCAGCGCCGGATCATTGAGCTGCGCCGGCGACAGATTGACTGCGACCGAGAGGTCCGAAGGCCATCCAGCCGCCTCGCCGAGCGCCTGTCGCAGCACCCAGTCCCCGATCCGATTGATCAACCCTTCCCGTTCGGCCACGGGCACGAACAGGTCCGGCGGAACCGCGCCGCGAAGCGGACTGGTCCAGCGCAACAAGGCCTCGAACCCCACGAGCCGTCCCGTTTCCAGATCGAACTGCGGCTGGTAGCACATGGACAGCTCGTCCCGGTCCATCGCCCGGGCCAGTTCTTGTCCCGAGATCCCGTCACCTGTCCGGACCCCGCCGGCGGCACGGGAAGTGGGCATGTCGGGACACCGCCCGCAGCCCAAAGGACGCTGCTGGACAGGAAGCGCTACCGGGGTGCAGGACACGCGAGCCCTCCATTCTGGATCGCCGGGAACAGGCCGGTACATCGAGGGCCGTTCCCTGGCGGTGGCCAGGATGAACGCCGGACCTTCATGAGCGATTAATGCCGCAACCATTCCTGCCGCCAGCCGCCAGGCCCGATGCCGGGCCGCGCCATCTTCCCCTCGCCGTGCGACTGTTTCCGTTATGGGCGCTGCTGGCCGGCGTCGCCGCCTTCCTGGTGCCGTCGCCTTTCACGCGGATCGGGCCGGCGGTGCCGGTGTTGCTGGCCTTCATCATGTTCGCGATGGGCGTGTCGCTCACGCCGGCGGATTTCGGGCGGGTGTTCCGGCGCCCGGCGCCTGTCCTGGCGGGCCTCGTCCTGCATTACGGCATCATGCCGTTCGCGGCCTGGGGGATCGCCCGGCTGTTGTCGCTGCCGCCCGCGGTCGCGGCGGGTCTGATCCTGACCGGCAGCGTGTCCAGCGGCACGGCATCCACCGTGATGGTGCTGGTGGCGGGCGGCGACGTCGCGCTGTCGGTCGCCATCGGCGCCGCGTCCACGCTGGCGGGGCTGGTGCTGACACCGCTGCTGGCGCGGTCACTCATGGACGCGGGCATAGCGCTCGACGGCGCCGCGCTGCTGCGCGGGCTGGTGTCGATCGTCGCCCTGCCGGTGCTCGGAGGATTGCTGGTCAACCGGTTCGCGTCCGGCGCGGTGCGGCAGCTCGAGCCCCTGCTCGCTCCCGCCTCGCTCGGGGCCATCCTGCTGGTGATCGCGGTCGTGGTGGCCGGCGGTCGGAACGGGCTCCGGGACGCGGGCCCGGTGCTGCTGGCGGCGGTGGCGCTGCATAATGGCGTCGGGCTGCTCGGCGGCTACTGGGGCGGTCGGCTGCTCGGCTTCCCGCGCGAGATATGCCGCACGCTGGCCTTCGAGGTCGGCATGCAGAATTCCGGATTGGCGGCCACCCTGGCGACATTGTCGATCGGACCCGCCGCCGCGTTGCCCGGCGCCTTGTTCTCCGTCTGGCACAACCTGTCCGGATCGCTGCTGGCCGGATGGTGGAGCCGCGACAGATAGGATTCGTCTATCTGTAACAAAAGAACCATCGACTGGACCGATCACCCCGGCCGGGTCTACACGAGCGCACCACCTCCCGAGAAGGAAGGCCATGAGCGACCACATCAATCAGCGCCCGGTTCTGACCACGACCGCCGGCGCGCCCGTCCCCGACAACCAGAACAGCGCGTCGGCCGGCCCGCGCGGCCCGCTCCTGCTGCAGGACTACCAGCTGATCGAAAAGCTGGCGCACCAGAACCGCGAGCGGATTCCCGAGCGCGTGGTGCATGCCAAGGGTTCCGGCGCGTACGGCACCTTCACCGTCACGCACGACATCTCGAAGTACACGAAGGCGTCGATCTTCTCGGCCATCGGCAAGAAGACCGACCTGCTGCTGCGCTTCTCCACCGTGGCCGGCGAGCGCGGCGCGGCCGACGCCGAGCGCGACGTGCGCGGCTTCTCGGTGAAGTTCTACACCGATGAAGGCAACTGGGATCTCGTCGGCAACAACACGCCGGTGTTCTTCATCCGCGACCCGATGAAGTTCCCGGACTTCATCCGCACGCAGAAGCGTCACCCGCGCACCAACATGCGCTCGCCCACCGCCATGTGGGATTTCTGGTCGCTCTCGCCCGAGAGCCTGCACCAGGTGACGATCCTGTTCTCCGATCGCGGCCTGCCGCAGGGCTACCGCTTCCTGAACGGCTACGGATCGCACACCTTCTCGTTCTGGAACGATGCCGGCGAGCGCTACTGGGTGAAGTTCCACTTCAAGTCCATGCAGGGCCACAAGCACTGGACCAACGAGGAAGCCAACCAGATCATCGCCAACGATCGTGAGAGCGCCCAGCGTGATCTCTACGACTCGATCGAGAAGGGCGACTTCCCCCGCTGGCGCGTGTGCGTGCAGATCATGCCCGAGCTGGACGCGGAGAAGACCTCCTACAATCCGTTCGACCTCACCAAGGTCTGGCCGCACGCGGAATATCCGCTGCACGAGGTCGGGGTGATGGAGCTCAACCGCAACGCCGAGCATTATTTCGCCGAGATCGAGCAGTCGTCGTTCTCGCCGTCCAACATCGTGCCGGGCATCGGCTTCTCGCCCGACAAGGTGCTGCAGGCGCGGCTGTTCGCCTATGCGGATGCCCATCGCTACCGCGTCGGCACGCATTACGAGGCGCTTCCGGTCAACCGTCCCCGCAGCCAGGTGAACGTGTATCACGCCGACGGCGCGATGCGGTTCGACGCGCCGAAGGGCACGGACGCCTATTACGAGCCGAACTCCTTCAACGGTCCGGTGGAAGCGCCGTCCGCCAAGGAGCCGCCGCTGCGCATCCATGGCGACGCGGACCGCTACAACCATCGCGACGGCAACGACGACTACACCCAGCCGGGCAACCTGTTCCGGATGTTCGACGAAGGCCAGCGCCAGCGCTTCTTCGACAACATCGCCGGCGCGATGCAGGGCGTTCCCGCCTTCATCATCGAGCGGCAGCTGGAGCATTTCCGCAAGGCGGATCCGGCCTGGGAAGCCGGCGTTCGCGCGGCGCTGCAGCACATCGAGACCAGCGCGGCTTCCGCGCCCACCACCGCGGCGGACGTGGCGGAAGCGGCGGAGTAATCCGCTTCTTCCATCCGTTCCCACGGAGCCGCCGCCGGAGATCCCCCCTCCTCCGGCGGCGGCCACCTTTTCGCGGCGCCGGACATGCTCGTCCGGTGGCGCGCCATCTTCCGGTCCCCGCGACATCGCCCTCCGAACGGTTCCTTCCGAACCACGGCGCCGGACGGCAGTTGAAGATGACATGAGCTACATCGATCCCGCTTCCGCCGACCGCACCGCGCAGTTCGTGGTACGCAATCCGGTGATGGGCACGCGAGCCGGCGTGCTGCTGGTCAATCTCGGCACCCCGGACGACACCGGCTACCGCGCCGTGCGCCGCTACCTGTCCGAGTTCCTGAGCGATCCCCGGGTGATCGAGGCCAACCCGGCGATCTGGCAGCCGATCCTCCAGGGGGTGGTGCTGAGCGTCCGCCCGCAGAAGAGCGGCCGCAACTATGCCCGCATCTGGACCCACGAGAGCCCGCTGCGCACCTACACCCGCTCCCAGGCCGAGAAGTTGGCCGCCCGGCTGGCGCCCAACGGCGTCGCCGTCGAATGGGGCATGCGCTACGGCAACCCGTCGGTGTCCAGCGCCATCGACCGGCTCGCCGCCCAGGGGTGCGACCGCATCGTGCTGCTGCCGCTGTACCCGCAATACAGCGCCACCACCACCGCCACCGCGAACGACCAGGCGTTCCGCCACCTGATGCGGCTGCGCCGCCAGCCGGCGATCCGCACCGTGCCGGCATTCCCCGACCATCCCGCCTATATCGCGGCCCTGGCCGACAGCGTGCGGGCGGGGCTGGATGAGCTCGATTGGACGCCGGAGGTAGTGATCGCCTCCTTCCACGGACTGCCGTTCGAGTATGTCCAGAAGGGCGATCCGTATCCCAGCGAATGCGAACGCACGGCTGCGGCACTGCGCGAAGCGTTGGGATGGGACAGCAACCGGCTGCTGCTCACCTACCAGTCGCGCTTCGGGCCCAAGCGCTGGCTGGAGCCCTACACCGCGCCCACCGTCCAGAACCTCGCCGCCCGGGGCGTGAAGCGGATCGCCGTGCTGTGTCCCGGCTTCCTCGCCGACTGCATCGAGACCCTGGACGAGATCGGCAACGAACTGCGCGAGGAGTTCGAGCAGGCGGGCGGCGAGCATTTCGCCGCGATCCCGTGCCTCAACGACTCTCCCGGCTGCATCGACATGCTCGAGGCCCTGTCGCGCCGGGAGCTGGCGGGCTGGGTCGACCCACGCTGACGCCGGGGCGTTCCGGACCAACGCGACCCGCCCCCGATTTCCGGTATCGCCCGCCTCAGCCGTGGACCGCCTCCCGATGTCCTGGTCTCAGCGGGTCCTTCGGCGCCCGGAGGCGTCGCCGGTCCGGACGGCAGGAACCACGCCTGCCGACATGATCGACACCGCGCCGATCGCAAGGTCCGACGTCTGAGCCGCGACACCGCGGCGTGCCGGTCCGATCCGAGGATACAGGGGACGTTTCGGCCGGGTTGCGGGAGCCGCGTCGTCCCCGGACCGGCTCAGCGATCGCGAAGCGGACGGAAGAAGGCCCTGATCTCGCTGGCGAGCTGTTCGGGTTGTTCCAGCGCGGCGAAATGGCCGCCGGCCGGCATGGTTTCCCACCGGGACACGGGGAAGACCCGCTCTACCCACGACCGGGGCGGCATCGGCAGTTCGCGGGGAAACACCGCTACGCCGCACGGCACCCTCACGCGCTCCCCGGTCGGGAAAACCAGCGGCGCCAGCCGGTTCTCCTTGTAAAGGCGCAGCGACGCCGCCGGCCCGTCGTTGAACCAGTAGAGGCAGATGTTCGTCAGCAGGGTATCGAGCGGGATGCAGCGTTCCAGGTCGCCGTCGCAGTCGCTCCAGGCGCGGAACTTCTCCACCATCCAGGCCGCCAGCCCGACCGGCGAGTCCGTGAGCGCGAAGCCCAGCGTCTGCGGCCTGGTGGCCTGCAGCGCGGCGTAGGCGCCTCCCTCGGCCGCGAACGCCGCGGCGCGGCGCTGGAAATCCTCTTCCGCCGGCGTGAGCGGCGGCTCCGGGGCACCGAGCGGCGGCCTGAACGAGCCGGGCACGTAGTTCAGGTGGATGCCCAGAAGCTCGTTCGGGAACAGCCGCGCCAGCCACATGGCCACGCCGGCGCCGATGTCGCCACCCTGGGCCGCGAAGCGGCGATAGCCGAGGGACGTCATCAGCGCACGCCAGCGACCCGCGATCGACCGCGACCCTTCGCCCGGTGCGAGCGGCGCCGGAGAGAAGCCATAGCCCGGCAGCGAGGGCACCACCACATGGAACGCGTCGCGCGGATCCCCGCCATGGGCGCCCGGGTCGGCCAGCAGCGGCAGCAACCGTTCCATCTCCATGAACGAGCCCGGCCAGCCATGGGTCAGCACCAGCGGCATCGGGTGGGGTCCGGTGCCGGGTTGATGGAGGAAATGGGTCGCGGCGCCGTCCAGCACGGCGAGGTGGTGCGGCAGACGGTTGAGGCGCGCCTCCTGGTGGCGCCAGTCGAAGCTTTCTCGCCAGTACGCGACCAGATGTCGCATGAAGGCCAGCGAGGTGCCGTCCTCCCAGCCCTCGGCATCGAGCGACACCGGCCACCGCACCGCGTCCAGCCGGCGACGCAGATCCTCCAGCACCGCATCGGCGACCCGGATGGTGAAGGGCTGGATGGACATCGCGTTCTCCCTCCCCGACCGCGCCCCGGGACGGATCAGGTCGCGGTGGCTTCCAGCGTGGCACCGGTCCGGCGTCGGTCCCCGGCATAGGCGACCGCCCATACCACGAACCCCGCCAGCGCCAGCGTGCACCCGACCGGGCCCACCGACAACAGCCCGTAACCGGCACCGATCGCCAGCCCCGCCGCCCAGGGACCGAAGGCGTTGGCCAGGTTGAAGGCCGCATGGTTTAACGCCGCCGGCAGATTCTGCGCGTCGCCGGAGATGTCCATCAACCTGGTCTGCAGCACCACGGCGATGGCGGTGCCGCACCCGATGAAGAACACGTCGAGCGCCATCAAAGGCACCGAATGGGCCGTGAACGGAAACAACACCAGCCAGAACGCCGACCAGAGCAGCAGGGCGCCGGCCGTGGGCATCAGGGCCCGATCCGCGAAGCGCGGCACCACCAGCGCGCCCGCGGTGAAGCCCAGGCCGAACACGCCGAGCACCACCGCCGCCACCGAGGGCGGCGCGTGCGTCACCTCGCGGATGATGGAGGTCAGGAAGGTGTACACCGCGAACAAGCCGCCGAAGCCGATCGCCCCGATCGCCAGCGTCAGCCAGACCTGACCGCGCCGCAGCACGGCCAACTCCCGAAGCGGGCTGGATGCCGTGCCCCGGTCGCGCGGCGCCCAGAACAACAGCAGCATCAGCGTCAGCAGCCCCAGCAACGCCACGACGCCGAAGCTCCAGCGCCAGCCGAGCAGGTCGCCGAGCCGGGTCGCCAGCGGCACCCCCACCACGGTGGCCACCGTGAGCCCCAGCATCATCTGGCCCACGACGCGGGCACGGCGGTCGGTCGGCACCAGGGACGCCGCCACCACGGAGGCGACCCCGAAATAGGCGCCGTGCGGCAGGCCGGCCGCGAACCGCGCCAGCAGCAGCCAGCCATCGCTGGGCGCCACCGCGCTGAGGCCGTTCCCCAGGGTGAACAGCGTCATCAGCACCAGCAGGATGGCCCGGCGGCTGAGCGACGCCGCGAGGACGGTCATCACCGGCGCTCCCACCACCACGCCCAGCGCATACAGGCTGATCAGATGGCCGGCTGCGGGCGCATCCAGCGAGAAGGAACGCTCGATGTCCGGCAGCAGCCCCATGGCCGCGAACTCGGTGGTGCCGATAGCGAAGCCACCTGTGGCGAGGGCGAGCAGCACCGGCAGGGGGCGGGATGGAGCTGCGTTCATCGGGTAGGCCTTGATGGAAGAAAGCCGGCACGGCTTTGCCGCACCGCATCAAATGCGACGACGCCTCCTTACGCGTTTCGGCGCTTCCTGCGTAGTCTGCGTTGCAACAGATGAGGTTCCGCCGTGCGCCGCCGCTCGTTCCTCGCCACGCTTCCAGCCCTCCTGCCCGCCGCCGCCCAGGCGGCCGGAAGCTCGGGAGCGCCCACGCCGGGGACGCCATCCCCGGGCGGGCCCCTGCCCGTCTCGCCAGGCCAGGGCGGCGCCCACGATCCATCCCGCGTCGACAGCCTGCCGCCGTTCCAGCCCGACGGGGCGACGATCTTCGACCGGCCGGACGTGCATGCGGGCGACCGGCCCGCGGGAGCTTCCTTCGCCACCCGCTCCGCCGCCTATGGCTGCTCGGGTGCTGCCGGCACCGCGCACCCGCTGGCGACGCTGGCGGCGATCGACGTCCTGCGCGAGGGCGGCTCGGCAGTGGACGCGGCCATCGCCGCCAACGCCTCGCTGGGCTTCCTGGAGCCCACCAGTTCCGGTCTCGGCGGCGACTGCTACGCGATGATCTGGGACCCCAAACTGCGAAAGGTGGTTAGCCTCGCCGGCTCGGGGGCGAGTCCGCGCGGCCTCAGCCTCCAGACGGTGCGCCAGCGCGCCCGGAACAACGCCATTCCGCCGCTCGGTGCGATGTCGGTCAGCGTGCCGGGCGCGCTGGATGCGTGGTGGTCGCTGCACAAGCGCTATGGCCGCCTGCCATGGGCGCGCCTCTTCGAGCCGGCCATCGGCTATGCCGAGGGCGGCGTGCCGGTGCCGCAGATCATCGGCCACTACATCCGGCGCAACCTCGCGGCCTTCGCGCGCCCCGGATCGGGCGTGGAGGAGACCGCCAACGCCCGACACACCTATGCCCCCGACGGCGAGGCGCCGATCGAGGGCGACGTGTTCCGCAATCCCGATCTCGCCCGCACCTATCGCGCGATCGCGCAGGGCGGCCGGGACGTGTTCTATGACGGACCGATCGCGGATACGATCGAGCGTTACTTCCGGCGCATCGGCGGCTGGATGACGCGCGACGACCTGCGGCGCCACCGCTCGGAATGGCTGGACCCGCTGGTCACGAGCTATCGCGGCGTCGAGGTGTACGGCATGGCCGCCAACACGCAGGGCCTCGCGACCCTGCAGATGCTCAACATCCTGGAGACTTTCGATCTGCGCGGCATGGGCTTCCAGAGTGCTGCCAGCATCCACCACCAGGCCGAAGCCAAGCGCCTCGCCTACGAGGACCGGGCGCGCTACTACGCCGACCCGCACTTCGCGAAAATCCCCATCGAGTGGCTGAACTCCAAGGAGTACGCCAGGCAGCGCGCGATGCTGATCCGGCCGGACCGCATCCTCACGCCGGTCTACCCGGGACAGGCGCCGAGCCATGGCGACACCACCTATTTCACCGTGGCCGATGCCGACGGGATGATGGTGTCGATGATCCAGAGCAACTTCCGCGGCATGGGCTCGGGGCTGGTGGCGGACGGGCTCGGCTTCATGTTCCAGGATCGCGGGCAGCTCTTCTCGCTGCGCGACGGCCATCCGAACCTGTACCAGCCCGGCAAGCGGCCGTTCCAGACCATCATCCCCGGTTTCGCCACCCGCGACGGCGCACCCTGGATGTCGTTCGGCGTGATGGGCGGCGACATGCAGCCGCAGGGGCAGGTGCAGATCGTCGCCAACAGGATCGATTACGGGCTGGACATCCAGGCCGCCGGCGACAGCCCGCGCTGGCACCATGAGGGATCGTCGCAGAGCATGGGCGAGGATCCGCCCGGGCTCGGCCCGCTCGGGCTGCTGCGGCTGGAATCCGGTGTTCCGGCCGCGACCCGGCAGGCGCTGGCGGCGATGGGCTGGCCGATCGGCCCGTCCGATGGCGGCTACGGCCGCTACGAATGCATCGAGCACCGGACCAACAAGGGGCGGCGCGTCTACGCGGCGGCGAGCGAGATGCGCGCGGACGGGATGGCGCTGGCGTACTAGAAGGCGCCTGCCGCCGTCCGGGGCCATCCGCGCGCGGGATGGTATTCGCTTGTTCCGGTAGCGGCTCGGGAGGCGCCGTTCAGCGCCATCCTGGGAACGAGACGGTAACGCGCCTCGCCCGCGGAGCCTGAAGAACGCACCGCCCCGGAGCCCGCGGCCGGGCAGGGCACACCAGGCTCCCCGGCCTCAGCGCGTCGCTTCCAGCACCCGGACGCACCGGGCCGGATCCCGCTCGCTGCCGTGGTCGTGCCGGGCGATGCGGAAGCCGGCGGCGCGGATCGCTTCCAGCGGGAGGACGCCATCCTCCGGCACCGGCAACAGCAGGCGGCCGCCGGGCCGCAGCGCCCGATGGATGTCGGGCAGCAGCCCGGGCACCGCCGGCACCGCGCCCCCGGCCGCGATCAGCAGGTCGAGCGGCGGCAACGCGCGGAGGGTGGCGGCATCGGCTTCGTCCACCCGCGTGAAGCCCGGAAGCGCCGCCAGCTCCCGCAGCTCCGGCGCCTGCGCGCCGACCGCCAGCACCTGCAGATCGCCCAGCAGCGACAATCCTTCCCGCAGGCTGCCGATACGGTGGCGGCGATACGGCGCCAGCAACGCGTCGGCCAGAGCGGCGCCTTCGTTGTCCGCCATGCAGGTCGTGCAGGAGATGCGGCGCCGCCACGGCGTGCCGGGCGTGCCCGGGCGGGGATTGCGCGGCCTGGTCCCGCACACGGGACACAGATCGTCGCCCAGCAGCTCCAGCAGCACGGTGCGCGCCCGGCCGGCGGAGAAGCGGGTGCGCACCACCTGCGCGCCCGCGACCGCCATCGACCGGCACAACGCCTCGTCGCGCATCAACCGGATCACGGCGTTCGCGAGCGCCGGGGCGTCGTCGCCGATCAGCGCCTCGACCCCGTCCGCCAGCTGGATGCCCTCGTTGCCGCAGGGCGTGGTCACCACGGGCACGCCGGCCTGCAGCGCGCCGACGATCTTGCCCTTCACGCCGGCACCATAGCGAAGCGGACTGACCGACACCCGGGCGCGGGCATGATAGGGGTCGAGCGAGGGGACGAAACCCGTCACCTCCACGCGGTCGCCCGCCAGTGCCCGGACTTCCACCGGAGGGGCGTTGCCGACGATCAGCACCCGCACCTCGGGAAGGGCGGCCCACACCAGGGGCATGATCTCGCCCACCAGCCAGAGCGCCGCGTCCACGTTCGGGGTGTGGTCGAAGCCGCCCACGAACATGATCTCGTTCCTGGCCGCGAAGGAAAGCGATCCCTCGTCGATGTCGGCGTCCTTGAACAGGTAGGGCGGCACCACGGTGACATGCGCGTCCGGCACTTCCGACCGGATCACCACGGCTTCCTCGGCACTCGGCGTCATCACCCGGTCCACCGCGGCGAAGATGCCGAGCTCCATCGGCTTGAGGCGTTCGGATTCCTCGAGCGCCCAGGCCGATCCGTCGAGCTCGTGACGGCGCATCTCGCGCAGGTAATGCAGATCGTGGGTGTAGTACAGGATCGGCGCGCCGGTATGGCGCTTGAGCAGGTCGAGGATCGGGAACGTCACGTAGGGTCGCGCCGTCCACACATAGTCGAGGTGCCGCCCGTTGTGGCGCAGCCAGCGTTCCAGCGTTTCGGGCGCGTGCAGCACCTCGATGCCGCGCTGCTGCAACGCATCGGTGTACGGCTCCAGCGGCTGCCCGTCCTGCGGATGGAAGATCACCTTGAGCCCCAGCTCGCGCATCAGCTCCAGATACTGGAACAGGGTCACGGCGCCGGCGTGCTTGTCGTATTCGGGAACCTTGTCGTCGATCACCAGGATCACGCCACGCGGGCTCGGCCGCTCCCGCGCGACGAACAACGGCGCGTCGTCGTTGGGCTGGCGGGCCAGCAGCGTGCGCCATTTGCGGCAGAACTTGGCATGATTGCGGTGCGACTGCTTGTCGCGGATCTCGCTGCCATAGGACGCGCTGCCGTGATGCACCACCACGCTGGCCGGCTGGTAGAGCACCTTGTAGCCGATGTCGCGCAACGCCGTGGCGAGGTCGAACTCCTCGTAGAACGCGGGCGCATAGCGATCGTCGAAGCCACCCACCCGCTCGAACAGATCGCGGCGCACCAGGAAGCAGGCGCCGGTGACCACGTCCACCTCGCGCACGAAGTTGCAGGCGCCAAGCCGCGGATCGTCGCCGCTCGCGTAGGGATAGCCCCAGCCATTGGCGTGGATGATCCCGCCCGCTTCCTGCACGGTGCCGTCGGTGTTCATGAGCTTGCAGCCCACGATCCCCACCCGGCGATCGGCATCGGCCAGCCGCACCATCGGCCGCAGCCAGTCCGGCCCGACGCTGGTGTCGTTGTTGAGAAACACCAGATGCCGCCCCCGCGCCCGCCGCGCGGCCGCGTTGCAGGAGCGCAGGAAGCCCAGATTCTGCCCGTTGACGGTGGCCTGGAGGTTCTCGGCCGTGAACAAGGGTGCGGTGGGCGATCCCGGACGGTCGTCCGCCAGGATCACCTCGAACGCGAGCGCACCGGTGTTGGCCGACAGCGCCGCCAGGCAGCGCCAGGTCTCGTGCGCGTGGCCGTAGGCCGGGATGATGACCGAGATGTCCGGCGTCTCGACGGCCGGGAAGCGCAGCGGCACGGGCAGGACGCGGAACGCTTCCCCCAGCTGCTCCGTCGCCGCCGAGGTCGGCAGCTCCTGTTGCCGGCCGGCGTGCAGATAATGCGCCAGGGGCCCCAGACCGTTCCGCTCCGGATGACGGGCCGCGTACCAGGCGGGATCGAACAGCGGGTGCGGCGCGAAGCCGGCCGCTTCGCCATGTTCCACGTAGTGCGCCAGCGGACCGCGTCCGTGCGAGGCCGCCTGCGGGTATTCGGATGCGTACAGCCCCCCGTGGAACACCGGGTTCGGATCGGGGGCGCCGGCCCCGGCCGACAGGAAATGCTCCAGCGCCGAAACCCCCGGCGGCGGCGGCTCCGCCAGGCGCGACAGATAATGCGCGGTGTCGAACAACGGATGCGGGTCGCCGCTTCCGCCGGACAGGTAGTGCACCAGCGGATTGTCCGGCGCGCCGGGCGGCATCCGCTCCCGATACCAGTTCGTGCTGAACAGCGGGTGCGGATCCAGCCCCATCAGCACGCCGACCCACACGTAATGCAGCACCGGATCGGTCTCGGGCGACACGAACCTGGCATAGGCCGACCGGTACCATGCCGCGTCGAACAAGGGCGACGCGCGCAACCGTTCGGCATCGGCCTGCACGCGCTGACGCTGGCGCACCCGCCGCATGAGCCGCAGCGACACCACCAGCCAGGCCAGCTTGGCCGCGCGCCGGGCCTGCCGGGCGGCACCCGGATGCCGCCCGGACACCCGCACCACCTTGTTGCGCAGGCGCCAGAATACCGAATGGCGCATGTCCTCGCGCTCGGTCTCCGCGGCGAGCGCGCGCGCTTCCAGCGCCTGCAGATGTTCCGACGCGGCGCTGCCGGGAATCGCCACGCCTTGCTCGCGCATCCAGGCGATCAGCATCGCCTGCGATTCAACCTCGCGCGACAGGGTCTCGATGCGCTTCTCGCTGAGCTCCATGAAACGCTCGAGCTTGCGCAGCTCGAAATCCGCGAGCGGCTCGGGCGGACGCGGCGGGCGCGGCCGCCGGTCGCGCTCGCGGTCGGAGGGCTTGCGCTTCAGCCGGCGTGCCGGCGGCGGCGGAACGCGCACCGGTTGCGCCGCCCGAACACCAGCTTCCGGCACGGGCCGGTCCAGCACCGCGGACCCGAACCGCGACACGTCGAGGCGGATCGCGGCCATCATGATGTCGGACCGCGCCGGCATCGGCGCCGAGGCGAGCAGCGGCCACAACGGCGGCGACCGCATGTCGGGCGCCACCCGGCGGAACCATGGCTCGCCCTCCGCCACGCTGCGCACCGGCTGGAACGACAGGCCGAGCGAGGCCGCCACGTCGCGCGCGGGGAAGCCGTCGGCGTCGGGTTCGCCGTCGTTCCAGAATGCGAACGGGATTCCGAACGCCGCCGCGGCGAGCGCCACCGGCAGCGATGCCGTGAGCACGAAACGGGCGCGGCGCAACGCCTGGAGAAACGCCTCCACCCCGGCCGGGCCGCGGACACGCGGGCGCAGCACGGTCGCCTCGCCGCCGCCCAGCGCCCGAAGCACCTCGTCCGTGCGCCCGTCCTCGAACCGGGGGACCAGCAGCGCCGCGCCGCCGGCGGCGGGAGAGCCGGAAGCGGCTTCATCGCCGGCCAGCAACGGCAGCAGCAGCAGCGGATCGGCGGCGGGCACCAGGTCGCCCAGCCGGAGCGCCGAGCGGGTGAGCGGCCCGCGCACCGCCGGCAGCGACAGGCGCCCCAGGGGCACGCCGCCGGCCTCGGCATCGTTCCGAAGGCCGCAGCCCCAGAACACCGGCGTCGCCGGGGCGCCGAACGGGGCGACGGGCGCCGGAAGCGCCATGGCGGCGGCAAGGCAGCTCTCGCCGGCCCGCAGCGGACCCGCGGGCGGTGCCTCGAACAACCGGTCCAGCAGCAGGTCGATGGCGGCGCGGCCGAACTCCATCATCTGCGCGGGACCCTGGGGGGCGGCCATGCCGGCATCCCGGGGAACGGGTGCAGCCATCTCGTTCATCGCGTCCACCAGACCCGCCCGCTCAGCTCGACCATATCTCGGCGCCGTCGGGCACCAGGTGGATGAAGCTCGCCTGGCCGCCCGCCTCGCCCAGCGCCCGGACCACGCCGACCCGGCGCGCCGGCGGCACGATGAACATCATGAAGCCGCCGCCGCCGGCGCCCGATACCTTGCCGCCGATCGCGCCCCCTGCCATGGCGACGGCGTAGAGTCGCTCGATCAGCTCGGTGGAGATGCCGTCCGCGGTGCGCTTCTTGGCTTCCCACGACCGGTTGAGCACCTCCGCCATCCGCCCGATGTCGCCGCGCAGCAGCGCGTCCTTCATGGTGACGGCGTCCTGCTTAAGCTGATGCATGCTCTCGATCGCGGCGCTGCTCGGCACCGAGATCCGCTGCTGCTGCTGCGCGATGATGGTGTCCGATCGCCGCGACACGCCGGTGGAACAGATCACCAGCGATGTTTGCAGCTCGTTGCGGATGTCGGGCGGCACGCGCAGCGGGTTCACGATCACCCGGTCGCCGCTGAGGAACTCGATGAAGTTGGTGCCGCCGAAGGTCGCGGCATATTGGTCCTGCTTGCCGCCGGCCATGCCCAGATCGACCCGCTCGATCTCGTAGGCCAGATGCGCCACGTCGTAGGGACCGAGCGGCAGGGCCATGCTGCCGGCGCAGGCTTCCACCAGCGCCACCACCAGCGCGGAAGAGGAGCCGAGACCGGAGCCGGGCGGGGCGTCCACGAAGGAGGTGACCCGCCACGCCGGCAGCCGCTCGCCGAAGCGCCGCACCAGGCCGCGCACCACGCCGGCATGCAGCACGAGCCGGGCGGAGTCCAATCGCCGCTCCAGGTCGGGATCGTCCAGCGCGAAGCGTTCCTCCAGATCGACGTCCGGCGCCACGAAATGCAGCGCGCCGTCGGCGGAAGGTTCCACGAAGGCATAGGCGTAGCGGTCGATGGTGGTGTTGAGCACCGCGCCGCCGAACTCGTCGCAGTACGGGCTGAGGTCGGTACCGCCGCCGGCCAGTCCCAGCCGGAGAGGCACCCTCGCGCGGATGGCGGGCCGGTCGGCCTCGGACGCCCCCCGGCGGGAGGAAAGCCTGGAGATCATGCCGCGATTCCGATGCCGGACAGAATGGAAAGAAGCTGGCCGTCCCCGCAGAGATGGGCCGCCACGCCGGCGGCGGCGGCCGCCTGGATGTCGGTGGGCTGGTCGCCGATCAGCACGCACCGTGCGGGATCGAGGCCCCAGACCCGCAGCAGATCGAGGATCATGCCGGGTGCCGGCTTGCGCCAGTCGCTCGCACGCCGGAAGCGGTCCAACACGGCGTCAGGATGGAACGGGCAGAAGCGCAGATCGTCCAGGGTGCCGCCGGCGGCGCGCAGCTCGTCGGCCATCCAGCGATGCAGCTCGTCCAGCTGTTGCTCGTCGTAGAAGCCACGGGCGATGCCGCTCTGGTTGGTGACCACGAACACGTGCCAGCCTGCCGTCGTCGCGCGGCGCGCCCCCTCGCGGCTTTCGGGCATCCAGTCGAACCTGTCGCGGGTGCCGACCCAGCCATGGTCCCGGTTGATCACCCCGTCGCGGTCCAGGAACAGGGCCGGGCGGTGCAGTACCCGGGGCAGCTCGTCCTGGGCCAGCGCCAGATCCGCCGGGATGCCGATGTCGCGGAAATAGCCCTCGCCCACCACGCCGTTCAGCCGCCCGGATGCCGCCAGCGCGGGGATGATGTCGGCTTCCAGCGAGCAGGAGGGTCGCAGCCCTTCCAGCGCATCCCGGCACAGCAGGTAGATGCCGGCATTGATCAGCCCCGGCGCGCCCGCCGCGCGGCCTGGCGAGAACCCATCGATGCGACCGGCGAGGCCGGACCCGCTGGCATCCGGCACCAGCGACGCCACGCCGTAGCGGGCCGTGTCGGGCACCGCACGCAGCATCATCCAGTGCCGTGCCGCTCCATCCTCCCGCCCGGCCCGCGCCAGCATCGTCGACAGGTTGCAGCCGAACAACGAGTCTCCGTTGCAAAGCAGGAAGCGCTCGTCGAGCAGCGCCCGCGCGTGGAACAAGGCGCCGCCGGTGCCGGCACGATGCGGTTCCACCGACAGATGGATGCGCGCGGGCTTCGGCAGGAACCGGTGGAGCGAGTCCACCGCGCGCTCGATCTCGTCGGACAGGTGCCCCGCCAGCAGCACGAACTCCTCGACCCCGAAGCGCTGCATCTCGCGCATCAGCCAGGCGAGGAAGGGCCGGTCGCCCACAGGCATCAGAGGCTTGGGCAAGGTCGCCGTGAGCGAACCGAGCCGGGTGCCGAGCCCCCCCACCAGGATCGCGCATTGCCGCACGGTGGCACGGGAACGCCATCCGGACGCGTGCGCGCCCGGCGCGGCGCCGTCATCCTCGCCATCGCCCGCTGCGGCGCGCCCTGACGGAAGCGGGCCGATCGACGCGCGGGGGGAGGCCATCTTTCCCGCGGCGGCATCATCCACCGGCAGGCCGGCCGGGACCGGAACCGGGGCCGGAGCGTTCAGCGGGGGCAAAGCGTCCGCTCCACCAGGGCACACAGGATGTGCGCGGCGGTGATGTGCACCTGCTGGATCACCGGCGTCCAGGCAGAGGGCGCTTCGAACAGCAGGTCGCAACCGGCCATGTCCGCGGCACTCGCCCCGCAGAAGCCGAGCGTCACCAGCCCCCCTTCCCGCGCCGCATCCAGCGCCCGAAGGATGTTGGGCGAGCGGCCGGAGGTCGAGATGCCCAGGAACACGTCGCCGGGACGGCCGAGACCGCGGATCTGGCGGGCGAACACCTCCTGGAAACCGTAATCGTTGCCGATGGCGGTGAGCCCGGAGGTGTCGGTGGTGAGTGCCAGCGCGGCCAGTGGGCGGCGGTCGTACATCAGGCGGGAGGTGAACTCGCCGGCGATGTGCTGAGCATCTGCGGCACTGCCGCCGTTGCCGGCCACCAGCAGCTTCCGGCCGTCCTGCAGCGCTTCGGCCACCCGCGCCGCCATGGCGGACAAGCGTTCCCGCAGCGCGGTGCCGTCCCGGAACGCCGCCATCGCCACCACGGACTGCTGCAGGAAATCGTCCACGAAGGCCGCATCGGCGTCAGCGAGGATCGGTCGGACACCGGAAACCGGAGCGATGGCTGATGTTGTCACGGAACAACAATCCTGGGCTGGGAAGGCGGCCGGACGCCGGCGCGGAAAGGGCGTGGAAGCATCCCGGAGTCAGGTTTCGTCGGGGAACAGCTCGTCCCGCAGCCGCTGCCAGGGCTTGTCACGCCGGGGCGGGTTGGCCAGCAGCAGGTCGTGGTCGCTCGCTTCGAGATTGGCGTTCAGGAACGGGTCGGCGTCCATGGCATCCCCCCACCGATCATGCAGCCGGCGCAGGTCGCGCCAGGCACGGCCGATCTCGCCCACCTTGCGGTCGTGCCCCCGGCTGGCGCCGTCCACGTGCTGCAGCACCGCGTGCGGCGTCCATACCACGCGCCAACCGGCACGGCGCGCGCGCAGGCACAGATCGATGTCGTTGCAGGCCAGCGGAAACGCCTCGTCCAGGCCGCCCACGGCGTCCAGCGTTTCCCGGCGGACGGCGAGGCAGGCCCCCGTCACCGCGGACAGGTCCCGCACCATGGCGAGCTGTCCCATGTAGCCGGGCTCCTCCTCGCGCGCGGACCGCAGCACGTGGGTGGCGCCCAGATCGTCCAGCACCACCCCGCCATGCTGGAGGCTCTCGTCAGGATACAGCAACCGAGCGCCCGCGATGCCGACGCCCGGACGGGACACCTGACGCACCAGCTCCCGCAGCCAGTCCCGTCCCACCACCTCGGTGTCGTCGTTCAACAGCACGAGCACCTCGCCGGTGGCCTCGGCGGCGAGACGGTTGTTCAGCCTGGACCAGTTGAAGGGCTCGGGATCCTCGAACACCCGCAACCGCGGATTCCGCTTCAGGCGGCGCAGCATCTGCCGCCCCTCGCCGGTGCGGCTGCCGTTGTCCGCCACCAGGATCTCGATGTCCGGATAGTCGGTGCGTTCCAGCAAGCCTTCGAGACAGGCTTCCAGCAGCTCCGGCTGGTCGCAGGTGGGGATCAGCACGGACACGCGCGGCAGGATGGCCGGCAACGGGTAGTCGACGCGGGGCCACACACCCCCGGCGATATAGGTGTCGGAGACGGACAATGCCGAACCCCGCTCGCGCAGGTGGCGCTGCACCGTGCGCTCCACGTCCGGATGCACCGAACTGTTGCGGGAACGGGGAAAGGGCAGCGGCTGGCCCGGTTGCCGTCCGCGATGGAACAGCACGGACGGGATGTGGCGGATCGCATCCGCGGGCAGGCCGTCCGTGACCCGGAGCAGCAGGTCGAACCGCGCGAGCGCCCCGGCCTCGCCCCGGACGCCGCCCGCCTCCAGCACCCGGTCGCGCCGGATCACGGCGAGCTGGCCGACCATGTCGCCGTTGAGCAGCATGTCCGGGCTCCAGCCCGGCTTGAACACCGGCTCGAAGCGCTCGCCCGCCTCGTCCAGGCTGTCCTCGTCAGTATAAAGTAGCTGAAGGCCGGGTGTCGCCTCCAGCGCCAGCGCGATCTCGTACAGGGCGGACCGGCTCAACCGGTCGCCCGGCTCGAGAAAGGCGACGAAGCTGCCTCGGGCGTGCTCGAACGCCGCCTGCATCAGGTCGGCCGGCCCGGCTTCGCTGCCGGCCGGCAGCGACACCAGATTCAGGCCGGGCACCCGACGCGACGCTTCCTCGAGCGCGCGGCGCGGGGCGGCCGGGAGGTCCGGAGGGCAGGCGACGTGCAGCGTCCAGTGCGGGTAGAGCTGGTCGTCCAGCGAGCGGAGCGTTTCCAGCAGCAGGTCGGGGCGGCCGGGCTTCGCTGCCATCAGCAGGGAGATGGTCGGCACGCTGGCGAGCGCGTCCACCTGCTGGCCGATCGCCGCCACGTCCTCCTCTTCCAGGGTGTCGTACCGTTCCACCCAGAGCTTGTAGCCGAGCGGATCGGCCGGCCCGACCCCCTCCGGAAACAGGTCCTCCAGCAGGTCGACCTTTTCCACCGCCTCCGGCGAGGTGGCGATCGCCATCAGCACCGCGAGGCGGGACCCCATCTGGCCGAAATGCGCCACCGCGTCCGGTTCCGGCAGCCGTCCGAGGCCGCTATGGAACAACCGGGTGACGAAATCGGGGTCGCAGCTTTCCTGCTTGCCGTGGAGCAGCTGGAACTCCACCGACCCGATCACCGCCCGCGCGACCTCCTCGGCGGAGCCGCCGTTGCGCAGCAGTTCCGAGAAGGCCTGGAGAGCTGCGGGTTCGGGAGCCCTTGCCAGCGCGGTCCGGAACATACGGACGATCAGCCCGGAATGGGCGTGGATATCCGCCACCGTGGCGAGTGCCTTCACCATGTCGCGGCCTCGGCCCCCCGCCCCTGAAAACCCCCGTCAAATCCTCCTTCTGCGCCGGGGCGTCAACCGCCGGACCCGCCGTGATCCCGAGCGCCGCCTCGACCCTCGCCGTGGATGGGAGCCATCGTCCGTCCGAGGCATTCCGGCCGGACCGCGCGGCACGCCCGCAATATCAAAATTGCGACATTTCCGTCATATCGAGAGGCAGACGTGCTTGGATGATCCGCTTCCCCCGCCCTCTCGCGGAAACCTTGCCCGTGACGATCATGACGGATATCGCGCCCGCCCATGACGGGGCCGGCGCCCGGACGGGAAGCGGCACCGCCGAGCAGGCTTCGCGCCGTTTGCTCGACGGCGCCACCGGCCTGACGCTGGTGGGCGAGGATCGCCGGGCGCTGAGAGCGACCCTCCAGCGGGTCGCGCGGCAGCTGCCGCCGGCCTTCGCCCGCAGCGTGTGGATGGACGCGGAGTCCGACATCGGGTCGCTGCGCGGCGCGGTGGAAGCGAGCTATCTCGAGGCCCTGAGCGGCGCCCGGCGGGTGGGCGCCCAGGTGCCGAGCCTGGTGCTGCTGGTGGAGAACGGCGACCAGCTGTCCTCGGCGCTGCTCGACGAGCTGGAACTGGCGGCGGAGGTGGCGCTGGGCAGCCGTTACAGGCTGCAGCTGGTGATGGCGGCGACGCACGCGTTCGTCGACCCGGGCGGTCGGCATCCGGCGCTGGAGCGATGCGTGCGGGATCGGGTCCAGGCGCCACCGGCACCCCGCCCCGCCGCGCCGCGGGAGCAGACGCCCGAGCTCCTTCGAGGACCGACCCGCGCGGGCACGCGGTTGACGGCGCTGCTGACCGCCGCGGCTCTCGGAACATGCTGCGTGGGCCTGGTGATGGCGGCCGTCCGGTTCCGCGACGCGCCGCCAGCCAGGATACCGCCCTTCCCGACCGGCCGTGGCGCCGTCTCGATCGCCTCCACCGACGGAGTACCGCGACCGGAAAGGCGGATGGTCGCGCCCCCTCCGGGCTCCAATGGCATGTTCCTCCCCGTGGTCAGGCGAACGATGCCGATCGCCCCTGGACCGTCCGGCACGACCGCCGATACCGACCAGGGTGCGCCGAGCCGGAGCCTCGAGAACCCGCCGTCCGTTTCCGGCCTCCCGCGTCCCCCGGGAGGATGGTTCGTGCGATCCGGCACCGGTTCCGGCGATGCCGGGGTCGAGAACCGACCGTCGCCGGCGCCGGACCTTTCGGACGGGACCGTATCCGTCCGGAAACAGCCAACGTCCGCCATCGCGATGCCGGATATTTCCGCGCCCGGAGTTCCCGGTCCGGAGGCGCACGGCCTGGGAAGGACCCGGGCTTCCAGCGGGGTCCGGGCCGCGATCACCCCATCGGCTGACGGCGCTTCCATGGGCGCGGACGCCGCCGGCCGGGAAGACAGCCCGCACGGCCTGTTGATCCTGGCCCGCGCGGGGGACACGCTGCCCGCCCTCTACCGCGAGGTGTATCGGGGGGTCCGGCCGCCACCGCTCGAAACGGTGCAGGACGCCAACCCGGGTCCGATGCGGCCCAACGCCGTGCTCATCTTTCCGGCGCCTCCGGATGGCTGGAGCCGTCGGCATTAGAACCTTTGCCGGGAAGGCGCCCGGCATCCGCCGGCGGCGTTCCACTGCTGAGCGGTTCCGAATGGCCTTCCACCCTTTCGCGCAAGCCGAGTGCCGCGGTTTCCGCGATCCGGCGGAACGGCCCGTTTCCGGCCCCCGCGGCCGCCGCGACATACCACCGGTAGGCGGCCTGCGGGTCGGGCGGGACGCCGAGCCCATGCTCGTAGCAATAGGCGAGATCGTAGGCGGCCAGGGGATTGCGCGCCGCCGCCTGCCGGAACAGCGACACCGCCCGCGCCGCGCCGCCCTGGCCGCGGGCGATCAGCGCGTCCTGGGCACGGCGGAACAGCTGCATGCCGTCATCGGCAGCCGGCGCAGCCCGGCCGGCCGGCACCGCCGCAACGCCGAGCCTGGCCAGATGCGTCCTGGCCGCCGGCACCCCTTCACGCGCAGCCTGCCTGAACCACCGCGCGGCTTGCGTGCGATCGCGGGGCACTCCGTCCCCCGTCTCGTAGAGCATGCCCAGCACGAACGCCGCCCGGGCGTGACCGCCGGCCGCCGCCTGCCGGTACCAGCGCACGGCGCCGGACCGATCCATCGGCGCGCCACGGCCGGCGTCGAGCATGGTCGCCAGGTTGAAGGCCGCCGTCGCGTCGCCCGCTTGGGCCGCGCGCCGATACCATTCCAGCGCCCTCGCCTCGTCGTGCGGCAGCCCCTGCCCCGTGTCGTACATCACACCGATGAACAGGGCCGCCGCCGGAACGCCGTTGTCGGCGGCGGTGCGCCAGGCCTGTTCGGCTTCGGCGAAGCGGCCGACACGGAACAGCCGGAGACCGGCCTCGACCGGGCCCTCCCCGTCCACCGCGGAAATCGCCTCCGCAGCGGTCTTTCCGGGCGACGGCCGCGCAGGCGAATCGGCGGCCACCGCCCCGCCGGGGATCGGCACGAAGAACAGGATCAATAGAATATGAAGGCTCTTGATCATTTATATTGACGTTCTTTTACCACTTCACCGAGCAAAAGGGATTTTTTACTGTTCTTGTTGAACGCTCCCTTGCCTGGGCGGTTCATATCGACACGTCGCCGCAACGGACGAGCAAAGCCATGATCCGCCCTCATCGCCTCGCCATCGCGGGATTGCCGCTGTTTCTCGTGGCGGCCTGCGCCCATCCCGCACCCGGCCCCAACCCGCAGGCCGAGACCGCGCAGGCCCCGAAGAACGTGCCGCTCGCGACCCATCCGGATGCGGCGCAGGAGGTGGGCGCGGTGGCCTCCAACCGCATCGCCGTCACCTTCCCGCGCGGCGGCACCATCCTGACGCCGGAGGCGGACAAGCAGCTCGATCTCGCGGCGCGCCTGTTCCGCGACGCCAACCCGGTGCTGATGTTCACCACCGGCTACGCGGATGTCAGCGGCAGCGAATACGCCAATCTGCTGCTGTCGGCGCGGCGGGCGGAAGCGGTGAAGAAGGCGCTGGTGGCACGGGGAATCCCGGCCGACCGGCTGCTGATCCGGGCCTACGGGGTGTCCGACCCCGCCAATACCGACGATCCGCGAGCGGCCGAGAACCGCCGGGTCACCATCACCTGGCGCCTTCTCTGACCCCTAGCCGGCAGGCACCCGCGGCAACCCCGCGGCCGCGAGGGCCAGCATCAGGACGATGAACCCGACCAGGCCGCCCCACCCGGCATGGTGCCATACCGATCCGCCCAGCACGCCGAGGATGCTCGATCCCAGATAATAATGGAGCAGATACAGCGCGGACGCGTGCCCCTTGGCGCCCCGGGCCAGCCGGCCGACGGACGCACTGGCCACGGCGTGCCCGGCGAAGAAGGCGACGGTGAACAGGGCGATCCCGGCCATCAGCACCGGCAGCGGCCGCGCGAGGCTGAGCACGATCCCGGCGGCCGCCAGCATGAGCGATCCCAGCAGCAGCGGACGCCGGCCGAAGCGTACCGCCAGGTGCCCGGCCGCGGCCGACGACACGCTTCCCAGCAGGTAGAGCGTGAACAAGGCCCCGAGCACCGTCTGGCTCAGGTCGTAGGGCGGTGCCGCGAGCCGGTATCCCGCATAGTTGTACAAGGTGACGAAGCCGCCCATCAGCATCGCACCGTACACGAACAAGGGTTGCAGCTCGGGCGCGCGCAGATGGGCGCCCCACAGGCGCAGATGCTCTCCCAGCGCCATGTTGTCGCGCCGGCGGAAATTGCGGCTGCGCGGCAGCAGCCAAAGAAAGCCGATCGCGCTGCAGAGCCCGAGCGCTCCCACCACGACCAGCGCGGCGCGCCAGCCGAACAGGTCGGCGGCGACACCGGTGAGCACCCGGCCGGCCATGCCGCCCATCGCGGTGCCGGAAACATAGAGGCCCATGGCCCGGCCGAGATCGTGCGGATGGATCTCCTCGGCGAGAAAGGTCATGGCCAGGGCCGGCGCGCCACCGAGCAGCAGGCCGCCCAGCGCCCGGGTGGCGAGAAACGACGGCCAGGTGGGGGCGAACGCCGACAGGAGGCACGCCGCGGCGGCGGCGAACAGGGAGGCCGCCATCAGTCCGCGGCGCCCCACCGCATCGGACGCAGCGCTGGCCAGCAGGATCGCCGGGGCCAGCAGTCCGGTGGTGAGCGACAGGGCCAGGGCACTGCGGGCGGGGCCGATCCGGAACGCTTCCGAGAACACCGGCAGCAGCGGCTGCACACAGTAGAGCAGCGAGAAGGTCGCGTAGCCCGACAGGAACAGCGCCAGGACGATGCGCCGGTAGCCCCGGCTGCCGCGCGGGGTCCAGTCCGGTTCGCCGTCCGGCGCCGGAGGCGGCGTCATGCGGGGCGCCGGATCAGGCGCCGGTCGTGTCGCGCAGGGCGGCCGGAATCCAGTCGCCATGCGCCCGCAGCAGATCGTCGACCAGCGCGTGGATCTGGTCGGGATCGAGCTCCGCGGCAGTGTGCGGATCCAGCAGCGCCGCATGGTAGACATGCTCGCGCCGCCCGGTGAGCGCCGCCTCCACGGCGAGGCCCTGGACGTTGATGTTGGTCTGCATCAGCGCCGCGAGCTGGGGGGGCAGGCGACCGATCCGCACCGGTTGCAGGCCATTGCCGTCCACCAGCACCGGCACCTCCACGCAGCATTCGGCAGGCAGGTTCTCGATCAGGCCGCCCTCGTTCATGACGTTGCCGTAGATCACGGCGGGCTCGCCGGTGCGCACGGCGTTGATGATGTCGGCGCCGTATTCGTGGCTGCGCACCACCGCGAGCGGGCGGTCGGGATCCTGGAGTTCCCGTTCCAGGTTCTGCCAGTCGCGGATCTGCAGCTCGCAGCGCCTGGGATATTCGTCGAGCGGGATGGAGAAGCGCTCGATCAGCTCGCCGCGGCCGTTCTTGATGTACCAGGGAACGTATTCGGCGAAATGCTCGCTGGACTCGGTGACGAAGTAGCCCAGGCGCCGCAGCACGTCGTAGCGGACGCGGTTGTGGGGCGGCATGCGGCCATCCTGGCCCACCTTGCGGATCAGCGGATACAGATCCTCCCCGGTGCCCTTGCGGCGGAAGCGGAGGTAGAACGCCATGTGGTTGATGCCGGCGACCTGGTAGTCGATCTCCTCGACCGGCACGTCGATATCGGCGGCGAGCTCGGCGGCGGTGCCCTGCACGCTGTGGCAGAGACCGATCGTGCGGATGCGCGTGGCGCGGTTCAGCGCCCAGCAATTCATCGCCATCGGGTTGACGTAGTTGAGATGCAGAACGTCCGGACACAGGCGCTCCATCGCGCGCGCCATGTCGAGCAGCACCGGGATGGTGCGCAATCCGCGCATGATGCCGCCGATGCCGAGCGTGTCGGCGATGGTCTGCCGAAGACCATAGCGGTTGGGGACCTCGAAGTCGGTGACGGTGCACGGCTTGTAGCCGCCGACCTGGATCATGTTGATGGCGAAGTCGGCGCCGTCCAGCGCCCGGGACAGATCGGTGGTGGTCTCGATGGTGCCGGTCGCACGCAGCGTGGCGGCGATACGGCGCGCCACCGTTTCGGACACTCGCAGCCGTTGGGGATCGATGTCGTAGAGGCAGATGCGGCTGTGCGACAGCGCGGGACAGCTCAGGATGTCGCCGAGCAGGTTCTTCGCGAACACGGTGCTGCCGGCACCGATGAAGGTGATGCGCGGCCCTGTGCCGGCCGCGCGCGTGGTCCGGCGAACCGACAAGGGCGGCGGCGCGCGATCGAGGATCTCCAGCAGCCGCGCGCCCGGGAACGCGCCCCGCTCGGCCGGGGGTGCGGCCGTCGGGCGGGCACGCGCCAGCGCCTGCCGCGCCGCCGCGGCCGTGGGGCCGTAGAAACGGATGCCGGCGCTGGTGCCGGCGGCGTCGCGCGCGACGATGGTCACCGCCTCCTCCAGCAGTTCCTGCGCGGTGGCGAGACCCGCCCAGTCGATCACGAAGCCCGCCAGCAGGTTCTCGTCGCGCGTCACGTCGGGCCGGGGACGGCTGGGCTTCACCTCCGCCAGCACCGCGTCGCCACGCCGCAGTTCGATCCGCAGCCCGGCCACGTAGGCGGCCTGCGGGCGCCCGGTGACCCAGCCCGTGAGGCTCCCGGACAGGGCGAAGCCGTCGACGGCGCCGTTCAACGGGACGGCCGGCACGGCCTTGTGATCCGCCGGCCGGATGGTGCTGTCGCTCAACCTCTTGATCCCATGTTGCGCCTTGTTGCCAGGGCGGTTCCGTGATGCGGGCGGAGCCGCTTCAGCCGCCGCGCTGCCGTCCGGCGGCGAAAACGTCGTCCATGATATCAGAGATGCGGCGCCGGTAATCGGGCTCGGTATTCTCCTGCTCGATACGCGACAGCGCGGTGCGGCGCACGTCGTTCCAGCGCCCCTCGTCCTCGTAGAGCGACAGGATCGCCTCGGCGAACCGGGCCGGATCGTCGGTGCCTCCGGACATGATCTCGTCGCCGTCGGTCCATCCCACCTGACGGCACAGCAGGGCCGTGGCCACCACCGGCACCCCGTGCGCCGCCGCCTCGTGCACCTTGAAGGGGATCCCGCCCGCGAACCGCGTGGGCGCCACGAACACGCGGTGACGGTCGTACAGTTCGCGGAGATCCTGCACCGGACCGAGGAGATCCACGCGGGGATCGAGCCCGAGCGGCACCATGTCCACCCGGTTCTGGTCGACATAGCCCGCCACGGTGAACCGCACCGACGCGGGCAGGCGGTCGCGCAGCAGCGGCAGCACCTCGGCGTTGAACCAGCGGATACTGTCGTAGTTGGGGCTCGCTTCGTCGTGGAAGGCTCCCAGGAACAGCAGGCCCGAGCGGTCGGACCATGTCCGGGGGGTGGGACAGGGCGTGACCATGTGGCCGAGCACGGACACGTCGCCGTGGCCCGTGGACCGGATCAGCGCGGCATCGGCCTCGTTCACCGCGATGATCTTCTGGCAGAAATAGGCGACGGCGAATTCCTCGCGCAGCAGCGCGTCGAGATCGCCCGTCCCCCGGAGCCCGAGCAGGCGGGCCTGTCCGACGAGGCGGGGTGCGGCCACGGCCTCCGTGTCGAGCACGAAGCTGCTGTCGGGAAGCGAGGTGGTCATGTCGCCGAGGATCGGCAGCAGGCGCGGCAGATTATGCGTGCGGCCGATCCACACCGCGTCGTAATAGCCCGCCCGCTGCTCCAGGAACTCGCGCAGCTGGTCGAGCCCGCGATCGTAGATCACCTCCACCGTGTCGGGGAAGTCGCGGAACACCTCGACCGGGGACGCGGCGGCGGCATAGACCGGGAACACCGTCACATGGTGTCCGAGCTCGGCCATCATGCGCACGATGTCGTTGGAGCGCACATAGCCCGAACCGAGATGCCGCATCGGCACCCGGTCCTCGAAGAACAGGATGCGCCGGCGCCGGTCGCGCGGCGACCGGGCGAAGATCGCGTTGCGCAGCCGGGGCGGATACTGGAAGCGCAGCCAATCCATGTGGCGGCGCACGAAGACCTCGTGGTTGCGCTGGATCATGCGCGTGGAGTCGGCGGTGCCGGAGGATCCGTACTCCATGTGCTGGATCACCACCGCGGGGTCGTAGACGATACGGTGGCCGAGCCGGCGCAGCCGCACGCACAGGTCGGTTTCCTCGTAATAGGCGGGCTTGAACGCCTCGTCGAAGCCGCCGAGCTGACGCAACAAGGCGCTGCGGATCAGCAGAAACGCGCCGGAACAGAAATCGACGTCGCGGACGAAGTTGGCCTCCGGCAGATCGGGATGCTCGTCGCGCAGGTATCCCATGGTGGATCCGTCGCGCCAGATGATGCAGCCCGCTTCCTGCAGCTGCCCGTTGGTGCGGATGATCTTGCCGCCGACGGCCCCCACCGTGTCGTCGTCCTCCAGCCGCTTCAAGGCCAGGAACAGGGCGTTGTGGCCCAGGGTCAGGTCGTTGTTGAGGAACAGCACCGCCCGGCCGCGCACCTGTTCGAGCGCCCGGTTGCAACACTCGATGAAGCCGGCGTTGAAGCCCATCCGCAGGATCCGGGCGCCCACGACGAAGCGATCGATCTGCCGCGTCTCGTCCCGGGAGCCGGAATCCACCAGCACGAGATCGATGTCGCCGGTATGCACCGCCCGCAGCGAGCTCAGGGCCGCCATGGTGAGGGCGAACTGGTTGAACAGCACCATGATGACGCTGACGCGCGGTTCGGCATCGGAGCAGGCAAAATCCAGCGGACGGCGCGTGTATTGCAGCAGCATGTTCTCCGCCTGCTGCAGCGCCAGCCGCTTGCTTTGCCGCTCGTCGAGCGCGGGCAGCATCGCCTCCCGCGCCAACGCCTCGTGCCGGGCCACCCAATGGGCGAAGATATCGGGGAACTCGTGCCGGTCCAGTTCGAGCTGCACCTGCCGGTTGGCATGGTAGGCGACGAGATCGGCATCCGGGTGGGGTGTCCGGAGCTCCTGCACCCCGTGCGCCAGGAAATGCTCGTAGCCGTTGCGGAAGGCCCCGTCGTCCAGGGCGGAGGCGATGTCCGGATGCGCCGCCACATAGAAAAGTTCAGAGAACCAGCGGCTGCCATCGAACGCGCGGGGCGTGTCGTTGCACAGGAAATGGTGAAGGCCGCACGACCAGCGGCCATCCTCGATCTGCCGGCGCAACCAGCCGTTCTGCTCCAGGTACCACTGGGGATCGAAATACCAGGAAAGGCGCTGTCGGTCGCACAGGGCGAACCCTTCGAGCAGAAGGGTCACGAACGGACCGCGGCCGTCCCTGCTGGAGCGGCCGCCCTGCTGCAGCAGATCGGGCGCGAAGAAGCGATGGCCGCTGCGGAATTCACCGTCGCCGCGCACCAGATAGTGGTGATAGCCGTTGCGGAAGCCTCCCGCCTCGAGCGCCGAAGCGGTGAGGTCGGGGTTGACCCGGCGATAATAGTTCTCGTCGAACAGCCAGTGCGGGGCGCGGTCGCGATAGCCGTCGTGGCAATAATGGTCGAAGCCGCTCCGGGCCCCTCCGGCCGCCACGTGGGCGGCGATGTCGCGATAGTTCGACAGATACCAGCTCTCGTCGAAATAAGGATTCGGCGAGTGTCCCGCCGCCGCCCCCTGATCCCAGTAGAACCGTTCCAGCTCCTCCGGCGACAATGCCTCGGGCAGCACCGCGGCGTAGCGCTTCGCATAGAAGACGGGATCGAACCGCTGCCAGAGCGGCGCTTCCGGCACCTCCGCCTGGGACGCGGAGCCATCCGGAGGATCGCCCAGGAGGGGCTCCGAAACGGTCGCCGCGTCGAGACGGTCCGGGTCGGGCGCGGCCGGCGTCGCCTGAGGAAAGTTCTGACCGGCCGATGCCTCGCCGGACGACGCGACCGGGGCTTCCGTCGACGGGTCCGGCTCGGGATGAAGGTCGGTGGAGTTCACGTTTCCCGCCCCCGGAGCGTTCTTGGTGCGTCGCCGAAGCGATCAATGCCCGGGGATTGGAGGCCAAAGCCCCCCCCGGCGCAACCCGTGCGTGTCGTCTTCCAGGGGATCGCTCCCGGCCGGGGCGCCGCATGGGCCCCCGCCGGAGCAGGAGAGAGGTTCCGTTCCGGGGGGTTTCGTCATAGCCTGCCGGTCCGTCCGGCAGGCCAGGAACGATCACGGTGCGACTTGCTCTTCTGGTTCTTGCCTATCGCGAACCGGAAGTGTTGCGCGCGGCCCTCCCGATCTACAAGGCGGCGGGCATGGACGTCTTCGTCCATCTGGACCGCAAGGCGGATCTGCCGGCGTATGTCTCCCGCCTGGGCGAGGCGGCCGAGAATTGCCGCTTCATCGACCGGCGGGCCAGCGTGTTCTGGGCCGGCTTCTCCATGATCGAGGCGGAGCTCGCCCTGATCCTGGCCGCGATGCCGGAGCGGTCGTACGAGCGCTTCACCCTCGTTTCGGACGACACCTTCCCGTTGCGGTCGCCGGCGGAACTGCGGGCCTATCTGGAGGAGGATCACGACCGCGTCATGCTGCGCAAGCTAGACGCGGACGATCCGTTCATGGTCCGCTACCAGAAGTTCTTCTTCCTCGATCACCAGGCCACCGCCCTGCTCGGGCGCCCGATCGAGAGCGCTGCGGTGGACGAGGCCATGCTCCACCACATGGCCCATCTTCAGGACACCATGCGCCGCGGCAAGAAACCGATCGACATATTCTACGGCTCGCAATGGTGGTCGATCACCCGAAGCTCGATGGAAACCATCCTCGGGCGGCTGGAGGACGACTCCCATCTGCTGGAGTCGTTCCGCTATTCCGCGGTGCCGGACGAAATCATGTTCCAGAGCCTGATCGGCAACTACGTGCCCATCAGCCACGTGCGCGGAGGGCCGGTGTACGTGGAGTGGGGGAAGGAGCCGAAGCCGTACGTGTTCCGGACAGACGATGAGTTGAACGCAATCGGAAAAGACTATGCTTTCGCGCGCAAGTTTTCTGCCAGTCAGCCCGACGGCTACAGCCGGTTGCGACACTCGAACATCCGATAACCGGACCATCGACGAGGACATGTAGTTGAACGCCGGAATTATCCTTATAAGGACCCACTACGTCGACGAATATCTGATGCGCATGGCAGAAGAGTTCTCGCGTGGCGGCGTTTATGACGTTGCGTTCGCTATCGATGAACGCAAGAAAATCTGGGATACTGGCCGATTCGGTAAGGTTTCGCTCACCTTCGAGGCCATGGCAGCCGCCGGCTTGTTCACTGGCGCAGATCCTGCCAAGGGACAACACGAGCACGCGCTGGATGCCTTCTGGCGCTGCGGCGACTACATCCTATACCTCGCGCTTGATGAATTTCCTCAGGCACAGCGGTTTTGGATGATTGAGAACGACGTTCTTATCAATATGGCGCATCCGCAAGACTTGTTTCTGGCGCTCGACGCGGCAAGCCAGGATGATCTGCTTGCGACCCACGTCGTTCCCGCCTCGCCCGATTGGTTCTGGTGGCGGACCATCGAGGACCGGTTTTCACGGCCCTATCGCTGCTTCTTTCCGCTGATACGCGCTTCGCGACGCGCGGCGGAGCATCTTCGCGACAAGCGCCGCATCGAGAAGCAGACCTACCTGCGGGACGGCATCGATCTGTGGATGGTGCCGAACGACGAGGCCTTCGTCGGATCGACCATGGCCAGCGACGGCTTCACGATCGCCGACCTGAACGATTATGGTTCGTTCTACGATGGGAGCCGCTTCGATTTCTGGACGCTCATCAACCGGCATCGTCCCCCGCCCCTCGATGATCGCCTATATCATTCGGTCAGGGCGGGCGAACAGTTCCTTGCCGCCCTGCGGCGGAAGATGCCGGATGTCCTGACCCTGCTCGGCTATGTCGAGGATGATCCCGAAATCACCCCGGAGATGATCCTGGAAGATGTCGCGATACGTCTGACGGAGATGCCGCAGGAGCGGCAGGTCCTTCTCGCTCACATCGACAAGCTCCCGGTCGAGATTTTACGTCTCCTGGCTTCGTTCGAGGCAGCGTCGGGATTACCGCTGTCCGGAAACGTCCTACAGCGGCTGTCGGCCGCCGTGACCCATGGTCCGGACCTCGCACTAGGTCGCCCGGCCTTTCAGAGTTCGGTATGCGCTTGGTCTCCCCGCCAGCATCGCTGCGTGGATGCCATGGGCGCGGTAAACGGTCAGACCGATAGCCCGTTCAGTTTTCATACGGACGAGGATGACGAGCCTTGGTGGGCCGTCGATCTGCTGCATGAGATTGGGATCGCGAGCGTGCGGATTCATAACAGACAGGATATGCCTTACCGCCTGGACGGCTACCGCATCCAAATCTCGTCGGATGCGCGCAAGTGGATCACCGCCTACGAAATGCCCGCAGGCACCACCGCAGGGCCTCTCGAGGACGTTCCGCTACCCATCGATGCAACAGGTCGCTTCCTTCGCATCATCGTTCCGCGGAAGACGTGCCTCCACCTCGTCCAGGTGGAGGTCTTCGGTCGGTAGAACGGGGCGGCTGGTCAAAACAGTTTACGGGGTGCCGTTCTGACTGACGCTTCCTTTCGCTACGACGTTACCGGAATTATCGATGGAGAAGAGCCGTGTAGTACCCGAGCCGATCACGACCTTGTTGTCGATTTCCTGCACCCACATCCCGCCAGCAGCATCCAGAAAGACCTTGCCGCCGGGATTTAAGAGGAGAGGAGTCGAGACGGCACTCATCGACGGGGTTATAGACGCGTTGCCGTAGTTGCTCTGCGACGCGGTGATGATGGGCAGCGGCGCGGGCAGATAGCCACTGCCGGGGGAGGTCGTCACGGCGACGACACCATAACCGACCTGTACGCTTGCATTTGATCCGGCTCCCACGCCACGCACATCGTGGAACGTTCCATTCGCGATGCCAGTCAGCGCGCCCCCTGACTGGAGCCGAAGCGGCATCATGATGCCTCCCTGTGGGGATATTGCTGTCACAGTAAATGTGGCAGCCGTTCCCGTATCACCCTTGATAGAGATCACGTCGCCGACAGCGTATCCAGTTCCGGTCGCCGCGAAGAGAGTGCTTAGCTGCTTGTAGGCCTTGCCGGAGGCATTCCATCCCCAGCCGATCCACGCCATAGCTCCGGAACCGCTCCCGCCATCGAAGCCATACACGGTACTGTTCTCTGGGATCCCGGCGACACTACCGTCATCGCTAACATGCCACGCCGTGATGCCCCCATTGGCGTCGACTGTATCGACTGTCCAGCGCGGAGGCACCCCGGTCAAACCATGAGGGGACACGACATCGCCCGCCTGATATCCCGCCCCCGTCGCGCCAAAAGCGACAATCTGGTTGGCGCTGAGCGTCGTTGCAGCCACCGTCGCCGTCGATCCCCCAGCCGGGGGGGGCTGCACAGTGAAGGAAGGCCAGGTAGTATAGGTCCCAGCAATGTCGACTTGCGCCCCCGCCACAATGGCCGTCTGCGCCGCCAATAATCCCCCCGTAACGATGCCGGCCGCCGTCACCCTTCCTGATCCATCGACACCGAAATTCGTGGAAGCGAAAGCATCCGCACCGAACGACACCGCTCGAAGATCTGTGCCGTAGCGGGCAACCGGCGTGCTAGTGCCCCCGTACTGCTGGGCATACGCGCCGAACAGCGTGGAACGCGGATCCTGCACCCACCCGCCAGTCGGTTTGGACACGCAAAACGCGCAGTCAAAATTCCCACCCTGAACCATAATGCCGATGTTGGCGAAGCGCCCGGCATAGCCGGTCTGGTTTGAGGTGTTGGGGCCGTCCGAGGCATCCACCATAGCGAGTCCGATACTCTCGCCCACCTGGGCACCCGTTGCATAGGCCAAGTTGATCTCGCGGCCATAGCTCAGAAACAAGCCTGGCGCGGTGCTGTTGACGCGGGTGTAGTCCCAACCGGTCTCGAGAGTTCCGGCCATGTAACCAACCGCTGCCGGCCATCCATTGCCTGTCGGGCTCGGCATGGGCGCCAGCGCCTGTCCCTGCGCTGACACTCCTTCATAGGAGTTAGCGGTGCCCGGCATTTTCTCGATCATGGCCGAGCCGTAGATGACGTTCCGGTTCCCGGTCGCACCTGAGCCTATCGAGTCGTAGGCATTAATCAATGAGAAGCCGGTCGTGCTCCCATCCTGAATGCCGTCACCTGCCCAGATATGCAAAAGATCTCCCGCCGAGGACGGCCCATAAAGATAGGGCTGAAGGTAAACAGCGCTGTTCTTCTGCGAGGCTCCCCCACCGTCCCAGCCGTGGGAGCCGTAGTTCCCGTTCCAGAAGAACAGGCCGCCCGACGGAATCACTGCGCCTGGCGTCGTTATCGCCTGTGTCATCGGCCGGCTTCCGTCGGCCGGCAGCGCATTGCCTGCGACCCCGACAAACTGCAGCAAATCGGCCGCCATGGCGGAGAGCGGCCGGCCGCTGGAAGCACCAGTAGCCGTTACGTTGACGGCAGAGCCGTCGCCACCGCGGGATTGCACAGCACCCGAAAGGAGCGCGCGCTGATCCGTCGTGAGCGCCGTCGCGCCTGTAGTGGTGGGCGCGGCGGCGAAAGCGGCCTGTAATTGCAGCGCGGTGGAGCCATCCGCCTCCGCGCCGGGAGGAGCCAGGCAGTTGAGGATGATGGCGCCGGCGGTAGCCCAGCCCCCTCCGGATAAACCCTTTCTGAACAAGCTGTGCACACGCAGTATCCCGGCATTGGAAGAACGGACCACGCGCCTCTTGATCACACGCGGGTCTCTATTCTACCTGTCCCAGTGAAGGTTCATGCAAAAAAATGGACCGCGAACGTATAGCCGAGCTCCCGCATCTCCAGAATTGCCGATCCCACACCATCCAGCAGAGGTCGAAACGGTGCTCACCATCAAGACATCACAGTTTGGCAACGACTACGGGGATAAGACGCTACTCTATCCGCAGATCGAGGTTCAACGGACGCCGAAAACCGGTCTCATCATGAGGGACAAGAATGCGGAGCAACGTATCACCCGTTACCACACAGATGGTAGGGTCGGATTTCCAGCCATCTATAGTCGGCGAATTCACGACGTCATGCTCTGTGACTCGCACATCCTCTACGATGACGAGACGATCTACACGGACAATCTGATCACTGCGCTCTTCGCACACGATGCGGCAGCTCTAGAACATACCGCCCGAGGTCATGCGGCTATCGCGGCGGACAAGGAACAAACTGTTTCCCGTGTCGAACACATACGCGAACCGGTCATCGTCACCGCCAACGAGGGAAGTGGTACATGGGGGCATTGGGTCATACACAACTTCCCGAAGATCGCTCTCGCTCGAGAAACGTTCCCAGACCATAAAATACTGGTTCCCGTCCCCTATTTCAGCGGTGGATACGCTAATTTCGGCGATCTGCTATGGATGCTTGGTTTGAAGTCTGACGAAATGATCGGCATCTACCCGGACTGCCGATACAAGCTTGATGAAGCCGTTTTAGTGGACTTCCTCTATACTCATTCGGTGCATCCGGCTACCCTTGATCTTTTCGACCGAATCGGTGCCAGTTGCGATGACACGTCGGACTTCGCAGAGAAGGTGCAGATCGAGCGGACAACAAGTGGAAAGCGCGAGATTACGAACAAGGACATGCTCGATACCCACCTCGCGGAAGCTGGTTTCCAGAAGACCGTTCAAGGAGCCCTTCCCTTGCGGAAACAAATCGCAGTTTGGCGGTCGGGCCGGCAATTCTGCTCCGTTCTTGGTAGCGATCTCACCAATATTGTGTTTGGTAGACCAGGAAGTTCCATTTTGGCGATCACCCCGTCTGTCTTCCACGACAACTTTTTCTTCGACCTGGCCGAAGCCCGAGGCATGATTTGGAACGAGTTGTTCTGCGGTGAGATCAGCGTCGAGCGATCCGGCCCATCATCCGATTTCATCGTGGATGAACTGGCACTCCGCCGTTTCATGCGGATATATCGACGTCCAGATTAACATGCCGTTTGGCAAAACTCACTACGCACTAGCCTGCTTCAGTAACTGGCGTGCCAGAGCTGGCTCGTGGATCTTGCGCACGAACATGTATTCCTGCCTAAGCGGCTCCGCCAGTTCTGACAACTCCCGATACAAGTATGGCTTGGGATCCATTGAAAAGTCAGCCCACATGTACCGATCCGGCAGCCTGCTTCCGCCTACCTTGCTGCCGAGAATGGTCGGAATATACATCTCGTCCGGGATAATCGAGAATCGAAACGACTCTCGCATCTGGTGATCGGCGCGATAGCGATCCAGAATATAGGGTATGTCAGGTCCGAAGACCGCCTTCCATTGCGAGCGATGGAAAAGTCCGTCAAGGTGGATCTTCCCTCTTTGCAGCAAAGCCCCGAGACCAACCAGCGATGCGGCATCGTCGGCGGAAAAACGTCGATCGCCAGGAGAATGCTGCGGATTGATCGCTCGAATATCGTAACAGACGGCCGCGTCGTAGCGATCGAGGATGACATCCCAATCCGTCGGAACCATCGGAATCCAACGTTGGTGATCCTCGAGCGTCCGAATAGTCCGTGCCGGCGTCATAAGCGGCACCGAATCGTCTGAGTGGAGCAGGAACACCTCAGGATCGATGTGATTTGCGGCCGCCATCAACGCGAGTTCGGCCTCAACCACCTTAAATCCGCCCCAGAGGGCGTCGAAGCGCTGCTCAAGGATGGTGACGTTCGGCAGATCGAGTAAGGCGGCGAAAGGGGCGATCTCGGCTTTCGCATCGATATGAACATAGATTTGCCAGTCGCTCGGCCAGTGCCGCACGGTTTCCGCCAAAACCAGGGGTGCCCGGTAAGCAAGCACACCGATAGCAATCTTCATCCTACCCTCACGCCAATCACGCCACCCGTGCCCGAAGCAGATCGTGCACGTGCACCAGCCCCACCGGGCGACCTGCCTCCACCACGAACACGCAGGTGATGCGCGCGCGACTCATCTCGGCCAGGACCTGGGATGCCAGCACGTCAGGGGCCACGATGTGCGGACGGCGACCCATCGCCTCGTGCACCGGGCGATCCCGGAAGCCGTCCTGGAATGCCCGGCGCACGTCGCCGTCCGTCAGCACGCCGATCAGCGCGCCCGCCCGGTCCAGCACGCCGGCGATGCCGAAGCGCTTGGAGGTCATTTCCACGATGCCCGCGGACAGCATCGCATCCTCCCGCACCAGCGGCATCGCCCCGCCGGTGTGCATCAGCCGACGCACCTGCAACAGCCGCGCACCGAGCTTGCCGCCCGGGTGGTAGCGGTTGAAGTCCGTCGCGGTGAAGTTCTGCCGTTCCAGCAGCAGGATCGCCAGCGCATCGCCCGCCACCATCTGCATGGTGGTCGACGTCGTCGGCGCCAGTCCGTTCGGACACGCTTCCACCGCCTCGGGCAGGAACAGCCCCACATCCGCCGCCTGCCCCAGCGCGCTGTCTGGGCGCGAGGTCATCGCGATCAGCGGGACGCCCAGGCGCCGCGTATGCTCGACGATATCGGCCAGTTCCGGGGTTTCGCCCGACCAGGACATCGCCAGCACCACGTCGTTGTCCCGGATCACGCCCAGGTCGCCGTGGCTCGCTTCCGCCGGATGCAGGAAATGGCTCGGCGTCCCGGTGGATGCGAGGGTCGCCGACAGCTTGCGGCCCACATGGCCGGACTTGCCCATCCCGGACACGATCACGTTGCCGCCGGCCCGCTCGATCACCGCCGCCGCCCGCGCGAACCCCGCCGCCAGCCCGTCCGCACGCTCCGGCGCCAGCGCCTCCATCAGCGCCTCCAGCCCGCGGCGTTCCAGCCCCAGGGTCCGCGCCACGCTGCGCGCCGCCATCCCGGCATCCGGCTCGACACCGGATACCGCCGCGGCGTCGTTCGGCTGTCGGCCGATCCCGGGCAGGAGGCTGTTCATCGCGACCGAGCCTAATGCGTGGCAGGCGGGCGCGCCAGCATCGCGCGCGCCCGTTCCAGATCCTCGGGCGTGTCGACCCCCAGCGGCACGTCGTCGACCAGCACCGCGTCCACCCGCATCCCCGCTTCGAGTGCCCGCAGCTGTTCCAGCTTCTCGCGCTGTTCCAGCACGGACGCCGGCAACCGGACGAACCTCTCGAAGCTCGGCCGCCGCCAGGCATACAGGCCGATGTGATGAAACAACGGGCCGTCGCCCCACGGCGCCCGGACCCGGGTGAAATAGAGCGCGCGGAACCGCCGCCGGTCTTGCGGATCGGGCGTGCCCACCATCTTCACCACGTGCGCCGCGTCCGCCTCGTGCTCGTCGCGCACAATCGCTACCGGGGTCGCCACGTCCACCGCCTCGTCGGCCAACAGCGCCGCCGCCGCCCGCGTCGCTTCCGGCGCGACGGTGGGAAGATCGCCCTGCAGGTTGATCACCACGTCATGGCGCCCGCCCGGGTCGACCAGAGAAAGCGCTTCCGCGATACGGTCGGTACCCGACGGGTGATCCGGCCGGGTCAACACCGCCTCGCCGCCCGCCGCCCGCACCGCGTCGGCGATGGCCGGGTCGTCGGCCGCCACCAGCACCGGGCCGAGTGCCACCTCGGTCGCCCGCCGCCACACATGGACGATCATCGGCGCGCCAGCGATCATCGCCAACGGCTTGCGCGGCAGCCGCGTCGAGCCCAGCCGGGCCGGCACCACCAGGATCGGGTTCATGATCCGGGCGCCCGGTCAGGATCCGGATCGCACCGGGAGCTGGCGCTTGGCCACGGCGTCGATCTCCATCAACTGGCGCAGCAGCGCCTCGAAGTCGCGCAGCGCGATCATGTTGGGACCGTCCGACGGCGCCTCGTCCGGATCGGGATGGGTTTCGATGAACAGTCCGGCCACGCCCACCGCCACCGCGGCCCGCGCCAGCACCGGCACGAACTCCCGCTGTCCGCCCGTGGCACCGCCCAGCCCGCCCGGCTGCTGCACCGAATGGGTGGCATCGAACACCACAGGCACGCCGAAGCCCGCCATCACCGGCAGGGCCCGGAAATCCGACACCAGCGTGTTGTAGCCGAACGAGGCGCCGCGCTCGGTCGCCAGCACGTTCGGGTTGCCGCTGCCCAGCACTTTGGCCACGACGTTGCCCATGTCCCAGGGCGCCAGGAACTGGCCCTTCTTGATGTTCACCACCCGCCCGGTGCGGGCCGCCGCCACCAGCAGGTCGGTCTGGCGGCACAGAAAGGCGGGGATCTGCAGCACGTCCACCGCTTCGGCGATCGGCGCGCAATGCGCCGCCTCGTGCACGTCGGTCAGCACGGGCAGGCCGAAGCGTTCGCGCACGGCGGCGAACACCTCGAGCGCACCTTCGAGGCCGATGCCGCGCCGCCCGGACAGGCTGGTGCGGTTGGCCTTGTCGTAGGAGCTCTTGAACACCAGCCCGATCCCGAGCCGGTCCGCGATATCCCGCAGGGCCGCCGCGCATTCCAGCGCGTGATCCCTGCTCTCGATCTGACATGGCCCCGCGATCACCGACACCGGCAGATGCTGTGCGAACGCCACGCCGCCGATGGTCACCACCGCATTGGGCGCCACCGTCCCGTCGGACAAGGCGGGAACGGCAGGGGAAGCGGGCTTCTCGGACATGAACGGTTCCAGCTCGGGACGGAAAACGGCGTCCGGCCGGCGGATGGCCGGGACGCGGTGCTCGCGTCGTCCTACACCCGGATGCGGGCGCCCGAAACATGCCCGGCTTCGGTCCAGCCGGCATCGCCCGACAGGAAACGGAGCGGCGTCAGTCGCCGGGGCGCCGCCACCGCACGCAGGGCCGGCCCTTCGGCCGACGCCGCCACCCGATGCAACAGCCCGGGTCCCACGATGGCGATGTCCAGATGATCGAGCTCGACGCTGTCGATCGACAGCCCCGCTTCCTGCGCGAAGTTCCGCAGGTCGTCCGCACCCTCCTGCGTCCAGCGCGAGCGGCCGATCGGGCTGAACTCGGGCAGCTCGTGGCTGTTGCGCAGGATATCCAGCCGCACGGGGGTGGTGTCGTTGCCCGCATAAAGGGCCGCGCATTCGGCCGGGGACGGCAGATCGTCGAAGGTCGAGGCCTGCGCGAACTCGGTGTCGCCGGCGATGCGGTCGAGCTTGTAGATCACCGGATGATCGTCGAACATCGCGCGCAGCACACGGACCACGTTGTCGCGGAACAGCAGCCCGCCCAGGACACCGATCGCACCCTTGAGCCGCCCGTCATCCTCGCCCCGTCCGGTGCCGGCGGCCGCGATGTCCAGGCTGGACAGCTCGCGGGCACCGACGCCGTTGGGCGCCAGCGCGTTGTGCAGCACCACGTAGCCGTTGAGGATCAGCTCCTGCAGCGCGCCCTGCAGCTCGGCCGGGCAGGCGCCCACCGCGATGCGCCCGGCAAGGACCTGCGGCGCGTCGAGCCGGTCGGTCCACAACCCGCCCAGCACGGAACGCGTACGGCCCGCGCCGGCATGGGCGCCGAACAGGTTGCGGACGAGATCCAGATAGCCGCTGGTGGTCTGCGGCAGCGGCAGCAGCAGGTCGACATTCTCCGGCCGCACCGTCACGAACGGCAGGTAGCTCGGATCGATCGGGCGGTGGAAGCGGATGTCGAAGCCGCAACGGCCGTCGCCGAAACCGACCTGCTCCAGGTCGGGGCGATGGAAATCGGCCACCGCCTCGCCGATCAGGTCGTGCTGCAGAAACGCGCGCACCAGCGGCGGTCTGTCGTAATCGGCGCCGTAGAGCCAGCCGATCACGCCCTCGCCGTCAAGCTTGTCGATCGCACCCTTGATCGCGACAGCGCTCATGCATCCACCCCTTGCCAGAATCGGTTGCCCGCGACGCCGCGGATTGGATCAGGAAATCGTCTTCGTACCGCAGCCCCGAGCATTGTGCCGCAATGCAGCACCGATAGCATTCCGTCAGTGGGGTATCAATTCATGACACGCCTGTAGAGAGTTAGATGTTCGTCAAGAACCGTCCCCGCGTCCGGCGGCGGCGTCACCGTCGCCTGCAGCGCCGACAGCTTCCCGGGATCCTCCGCCAGTTCCGCCAGCACCGCGGCGAGGCTTGCCGGACGGCTGACCTCGAAATGCAGCCCGTTCACGCCGTGGGTCACCTTTTCCGCCATGCCGCCGATGTTGGAACAGATCACCGGACGCCCGTTGGTGAAGGCCTCCTGGATCACCACCGGGGAATTCTCCCACCAGGTCGACGGCATCACGATGGCATCCATGCGGCGCATCAGGTCGTTGACCTGCGCGTTGTCATAGACGCCATGGAACACGACGTTCTCGCTCGCCTCTTCCAGCGCCTCCTTGACGGCCTTCTGGAAGTCGGGCGGCTGCGAGGAATAATCGCCGTAGATCTCGATCACCACGTTGTCGACGCCCATCGCGTCCAGCCGCTTGGCGGCGTCCATCAGCACCAGGATGCCCTTCAAGGGCGACATCTGGCCGAAGAAGCCGAAGCGCAGCAACCGTCCGGCCGCCGCCACGCCGCCGGCGGCACGCCTGCCCGCCGGCGTCCCCTCCTGCGCGAGGGCACCGCGCTCGCCGGAAAAACGCGGCTTCGGCGTCGCGATGGCGGCGGGGCGCGGAGGTGCCGGCGTGCGCGCTTCCGCTGCCGGCAGTTCCGGTCTCTCGGGCGGCATGTTCTCCAGCACCGTCAGTTTTTCGGGTGGCAGGCCCCACGAGCGGAACCGGTCGGCCAGGAAGTGCGACGGCGACACGAAAAGATCGACGTCGTCGAAGAACATCTGGATGTAGCGCTTGCGGAGAAAGAAATCCCGCTCCCCATGCTGCGGGAAGCAGGCGGCGCAGGCCGCATAGCTTTCCTTCTCGCAGAGCCGCAGCGTCCTGGTCTTCATCATCTGGCCGTGGTGGTTGCAGATGGCCAGGTACTCGTGGAGGCTCAGCACGATGCGCGTGCCGGGGGAGCCTCGCTTGATGGCGGCGAAGCTTTCCACCCCGAACCGCACGAAATGATGAGAATGCACGATGTCCGGCCGCAGCTCGGCCATCAACTCCTCGAGCACGCGCGGGAACTGCGGGTCCGGATTGGCGAACTTGAAGTAATCGAATTCCGCGTTCGGGTGGTACACGAAATCGTCCGGACCGTAGGGCTGCGTCAGCGTGGCACCCAGGCGAAGCGCGCTCCGGGCGCTCGCCACGCCCATCAGCCAGGCAGTGGCGCCGCGGGCCTTGAGTTCGCGGAACAAGGTGTTGGCCGAGATCTCGGCGCCGCCGCGCGTCAGCTTCGGATGCGAATGCGTCATGATGAAGACGCTGGGAAGCGTGCCGTCCACCCGCGGCGCCACGCCGATGCCGTCCAGCACCTCGCTCATGCCACCTGCTCCGTCACCGCGGCGGCGGCATCCCCCGCCGGACGCAGCCGGTAGCCGCTGCCCGTGGCCCCGGGACGCACCCAGCGGTTCTGGAACCGCCAGGCGTTGTACAACGTGAGGTTGAGCCGCCACGAGGTCTGCTGTTCGCCCTGGCTCTGGCGCTCGAGGTGATACAGCCGGGCCCGGCGATCCACCACGCAGTCATAGCCGCGTTCCTGCGCCTTGCGGCAAAGATCCACGTCCTCGAAATCCCCGATCACGTAACCCTCGTCGAAGCCGCCCACCGCCCGCGCCAGGGCCATCGGCATCAGCAGACAGGCGCCCGTGATGCCTTCCACCGTCTCGATCTCGCCGTCCGCGCCCGGGAAACGGCCCTTGCGCGGATGCAGGCTGAACTGCCAGTCCGCGAACTCGGGCAGCCGCTCATAGGCCACGCCCTCGTGCTGCACGGTCTCGTCCTCGAACACGAGCAGCGCGCCCACCACGCCGTGCTGCGGCGACGCGGCAGCGGTTTCCACCATGTATTCCAGCCAGTCCGGCGTCTTGGGGAACACGTCCGAGTTGAGGAAACACACGTACTCGCCGCGCGCCACCTTCAGCCCGACATTGTTGGCCGGCGCATAGCCCACGTTGTGCGACAGCATCACCAGCCGGAACGGATGCAGGAAGCGCTGCAGACAGGAATTGGCCAGCGCCGACACCGCCCGCATCTGCTTCGGGTCGTCCAGCACGTAGATGATCTCGTGGTCGCGCGACAGGGAGCGCGAGAAGAACGCCAGCTGCAGTTCCATGAAATCGATCCGGCCATAGAGCGGCACGATGATCGAGCAGCGCGGCCGTTCCGGCACGTCCCCGAACGACATCTCGTGGTAGCCCACCGGCTCGCGCAAGCGGAACCGGTTCATCGCCTCCACCGCCGGGCCGAGCACGTGGTCGTACCCGTTCTGCAGATCGTCGTAGCGCAGCTCCAGGTGGCTCAGCGTGTCCTTGATGGTGTCGACGCCCGTGGACCGCACGCTCGGGATCCGCTTGAACACCACCTCGCCGAGCCGGGACTGCAACTCGAAATACACCGGCTCCCCGGGAATGTAGATGTTCGGCACGAACGCCAGGAACCCGCACTGGTCTTCCAGGCCGCCGAACTGCTTGGAAAAGCCCTCCCGCACGTCTGGCCGCGCGATCGGCACCCATTGTCCGCGGTCCAGCACCGCCACCGCCGGCCCGCACCGCACCCGCAGCACCTGGGTCGTGTCGAACGGGTCGATCATCCAGCCGCGCAGCAGCAGGCCGTCCGGCGGGCACAGATAGGCCCCGTCCAGTTCCAGGAACACCGGATGCTGCAAGGTGTCGAAGCTGTCCTGGCCGGTGAAGGTCGGACGGTTCAACAGGCGCAGCAGCTGCGTGCGGCGGCCCGTGCGCGCCGCGGTGCCGGCCAGCGCCTTGGCCCGCGCCATCGCCTCGCCTTCCGCCGGCGTGTCCAGCGGCTCCGAAGGGGTCAGGCGGAAGCCGCGCCCGAACTGGAACAACAGGATGTCGTGCAGTCCGCTGTTGCGGCCGGTCGCCGCCGGCAGGAACAACAGCATTCCCACCCCGATCTTGCGCACGTCGCTGCGGGGAAACGTGCACAGCACGGCTTCGCCTTCGACCTTGCCGTCGCCGAACTCCAGGACGCAGTGCGGCGGGAAGTCCTGGTCGTCCCAGTTCAGGTCGATCCAGCCTCCCGCGAGCCAGCCTTCCATGGCCGGGCAATAGGACAGGAAATCGATCGAGCCGTTGTTCTGGTCAGGCAGCACAAGGCCGCGGTGTCCCGTGTCCAGCCCTGCCTCGCTCATCCACCGCTCCCGTTTCCGCTGATGACCATGGACGGCGTGCCGATCCACCGAGTCGTGTCGTGGTGCATCGTCCCTCCAGATGATGTCGATTTCATGCCGTGCCGGCCAGCGCCGCACCGCCCGTCGTCACGTCCGGCCCTGTCCCCGGTCCGGCCCGGAGACCGCGATACAGAGCCAGATGGGCCGCGAAGCTGTCCGGCCGTTCCCGCGCCGCCACGCCCCGTCGCAGCGCGTCCAGGCCAGCCGGATCGTCGGCCAGATCCGTCAACAGGGTCGCGAGCGCCCGGGGGTTGTTCACGCCGAAATGCCGCCCGGTGACGCCGTCCACCACCTTCTCCGCCATGCCGCCGATGTTGGAGCACAGCACCGGCCGGCCGTTGCGGAAGCTTTCCTGGATCACCACCGGCGAGTTCTCCCACCAGACGGACGGTACCACCACGACATCCACGTCCCGCATCAGCGCGTCCACGTGCTCGTTGCGATAGGCGCCCTCGAACACGAGGTTGCTGCCCGCCTTCGCGATCCGCCGGCGGAACCGTTCCTGGAACGGCTGCGGCTGGGTGGTGTGGTCGCCATGGATGCGGAACGAGATGTCCGTGCGGCCTTCCCGGTCCAGCAGCTTCGCCGCGTCCAGCAGCACGTCCATCCCCTTCAGCTCGGAGATCTGCCCGAAGAAGCCGACCCTCAGCCCGTTGCCGCCGGGACGCGCCGCCGGGACGTCCGACCCCGCGATCCCCAGGAGCGTCGCCGCCTTGCCCGGCGCGGGAAACGCGGCCGGCACGTTTTCCAGCACCTCCACCCGCTCTTCCGGCAGACCCCATTCGACGAAGCGCCGCGCCAGGAACGCGCTGGGCGCCACGAACCGGTCCACCAGCGCCAGGAACCGGCCCAGATAGGCCCGGCGAAGAAAGAAATCCGCGGGCGACACCTCCGGAAAGCAGCGGGCGCATTCCACGTTGCCCGATCGCGTGCACAGCTTGCCGTCCGGCCGCGTCACCATCTGGCCCTGCTGGTTGCAGATGGCCAGCATCTCGTGGAGCGTCAGCACGATCGAGGCGTCCGGCAGCACCTCGCGCACATGGTGGAAGGCCTCGACGCCCACGTTGATGTAGTGGTGGAAATGCACGACGTCCGGCCGCAGCTCCGCCAGCAAGGCCCGGAAGTCGCGCACGAAGCGCATGTCACGGTTGGCGAAACGGAACCAGTCGAACTCGCCCAGCGAGTACAGGAAGCTCCCGTCCGGAAAGGGCTGGGTGATGGACGGCCCGGAGCGGGCATGCATCGCGCCGCGCGAGCAGCCCAGATAGGCCGCCTCCACGTCCGGCTCCGCCCGCAGCCGCTCGAACAGCGAATAGGACGCCACTTCCGATCCGCCATGCAGCACGCGCGGATGGCTGTGCGAGATCACCAGGCAGCGCAGCGGGCCGCGCATCTCCGATCGCATATCCACCGGCCGCGCCTCAGGACACCGCTTCGAGCGCGCCGGGCACCGGATCGGCATCGCACAGAACGTCGAGCCGCGCCCCCCAGCGACGCTGATGCAGCCACGCGTTGAACAGGGTGAGGTTCATGCGCCAGCCATGCTCGTGCGAGGCCTGGCTCTTGCGCTCCAGGTGATACAGCGCGACCCCCGCATCCACCGCGCAGCGCGCACCCCGCTCGGCGGCGCGCAGGCACAGATCGCTGTCCTCGAAATCGCCGATCACGAAGTTCTCGTCGAACCCGTCGAGCTCCAGCGCGAGGGCGCGGCGCATCACCATGCAGGCCCCCGTGATCGCCGGGTGGAACGACAGGCCCGCCGCGCCGTCCGGCCGCGAGCCCTTGCCCGGATGGGTGGGGAACCACCAGCCGCCCAGCTCCGGAACGGTCTCGAAGCCCATGCCGCCATGCTGCACCGTGTCGTCTTCGAACAACAACAGCGGCCCCACGAGCTCCGCCTCGTCCAGGCGCGACAACAGCCGGTCCAGCCAGTCCGGCTCCAGCCCGAACACGTCCGAGTTCAGGAAGCACACGGCCTCGCCCGCGGCGATGCCGAGCCCGGCGTTGCAGGCCGGCGCGAAGCCATGGTTCTCGTCGAGCAGCAGCAGGCGGATCGGCACCCCGAAGCGGCGGAACACCGTGTCCGCCAGATGCACCGCCGCGTCCGCGATCTCCGGATCGTCCACCACGTAGATCAGCTCGTGCCGATGCGCGAAGCCGCCACCCGCCAGAAACGCCACCTGCACTTCCAGATAATCGACGCGACCGTAGAGCGGCACGATCACGGAGCATCGCGGCTGCGCCGGAGCGGCGCCGAACATCATCTCCCGGTAGCCGCGCTCCGGCTCCAGCCGAGCCAGGTTGAGCTGCTCGATCGCCGGTCCCAGCAGATCGAAGCAGCGCGGCACGTCGTTGTAGCGCGGCGAAAGATGCCCCAGCGCATGGCGGATCGCCGGCAGCCCGCGCAGCCGCGACCAGTGCAGCCGCGCATAGGCGACCTCGCCCCCGGTCGCCTCGATCTCGAAGAACGGCACGCAGCCCGGCTCGAAGCCGTGAGGCTCGAACAACACGAAGCCGCAGCGCACGTCGTGGCTGCCGAGCGCCCGGCCATACTTGTCCAGCACGTCCGGCCGCGCCACCCGCATCCCGCCCACCGCCGCCGCGTTGCCGATCGACAGCCGGGTGGAGCGCAGCCCGCACCGCAGCCTGACCGCACGCACCCCCGACGGCGCGGCCACCAGCCAGCCATCCAGCAGCACGCCGTTCTCGCCGCAGCGGATCGCCTCGTCGATCCGGAAGGCGCAACGATCGCCCAACCGGTCCAGCGTGTCCTGCTGCTCGAACCCCCGGCGCGCCAGCACCTCGCTCAGCCGGTCGGCCCATTCCCCGACCTGTCCCGGCAGCGACCGTGCCAGGGTGTCGGACAGCACCCGGTCGGACAGGCGCTGGGTGTCGGGTATCGATTGCATCCGCGGCGCCGGCCCGGCGGCATCGCCGGGAAGATGCAGGGTGGCGGACAACAGCGCGCCGGACCGCAACCCGGAGGCCGGCAGATGCAGCAGGATGCCCACGCCACGGCCGAACAGGTCCGCACGCGAGGTCGCCACCACCAGGGCGTCCCCCGACACCTCGCCCCCGTCGCCTCCGTCTTCCGGGGCGAATCGGAGCGATACCGTCAGGAAGCCTTGCGGGGGAACACCATCCGTCCACGGCACCCAGCCGCCGAGCAGCCAACTTCCCGTGGCGGCGGCGTATCCCCAAACGTCGATGCAGCCCTGGATGTCAGGGTTGGTTGGCAACGACGCCGCTCCTGCGCTGCAAGGGAAACCGGACCGTGACGGGCACTCCGTTATTGCCACTCATGCTTGCATCGTCAACAACTTGCACGCGACTCGCGATGGCCTAGCCCCCCGACATCAGCGTGATCGCCGCCGCGCGGTGCCGGCGCAGCCATTCCGCCATGTTTCCGTGCACCAGGGCACCGTCGCGCACCAGCACCCGGCCGTTCACCATGTTCAGCCCGACCATCCTCGGCTGGCAGAACATCAGCGCCCCCAGCGGGTCGGCCTCGGCCCCGGCCGAGAACGCGTCCCCGGTCGGAAACGCCACCACGTCCGCCGCCATGCCCGGTGCCAGCACGCCGATATCGTCCCGGTTCAGGGCCGCCGCCCCGCCCCTGGTGGCGATCTCCAGCGCGTCGCGCGCGGTCATCATCGCGCCGTCCGCCGGATCGTGCTGCACCCGCGCCAGCAGCATCGCCTGCCGCGCCTCGCCCAGCAGGTGGCCGGAGTCGTTGGACGCCGAGCCGTCCACCCCGAGCCCCACCCGCATGCCCGCCGCCCGCATGCGCCGCACGGGCGCGATGCCCGAGCCCAGACGCATGTTGGAACAAGGACAATGCGCGGCCCCCGTGCCGGCGGCGCCCAGCCGCCGCATCCCCGGCGCGTCCAGCTTCACGCAGTGCGCGTGCCATACGTCCGGCCCGACCCAGCCCAGTTCCGCCGCGTATTCCGCCGGCGTCATGCCGAACCGCTCGCGGCTGAAACGAACATCGTCGTCGTTCTCCGCGAGATGGGTGTGCAGCCCCACCCCCTTTTGGCGCGCCAGCAGGGCGGCATCACGCATCAGCTCCCGGCTCACGGAAAAGGGCGAGCAGGGCGCCACCGCGATCCGCAGCATGGCGAAGCGCGCCGGGTCGTGGAACCGGTCGATCACCCGCTCCGTGTCCCGCAGGATCGCGTCCTCGTTCTCCACCAGGGCGTCCGGCGGCAGGCCGCCCCCGCTCTCGCCCACGCTCATGGCGCCCCGGGCCGCATGGAAGCGCATCCCCATCTCCGCGGCCGCCTCGATCTGGTCGTCGAGCCGCGCCCCATTGGGGAAGAGATACAAATGGTCGCTGGTGGTGGTGCAGCCCGACAACAGGAGCTCCGCCATCGCCGTGCGGGTGGACAGCCGGATCATCTCCGGGGAAAGCCGGCTCCAGACCGGGTAGAGCGTCCGCAGCCACCCGAACAGGTCGGCGTCCTGCGCCGCCGGTAGCGCGCGGGTCAGGCTCTGGAACATGTGGTGGTGGGTGTTCACCAGCCCCGGCAGCACCACGTGGCCGGACAGGTCGAGCCGCTCGTCGTCGTTTCCGCGCCGCCAGTCCACCGGCAGGTCTTCGGGCGGCCCCACCGCGAGGATGCGGCCGCCTTCCACCAGCACGAAGCCGCCCCGGATCTCCCGGCGCCGATCGTCCATGGTGGCGACCACCTCGGCGCCCCACAGCAGCACGCGCCTGGGCCGCGCGCCCGGCGCGCCCGTCTCGTTCGGAGAAAACACGTTCATCGTCCCGAGCGTCGTCCGGCCCGCCCCGGGGATCAAGCCGCCATTCCGGTCGACGATCCCGCGCAACGACGCGGCCGCGCGGGTGTTGTGCACGCTTTAACGCACAGGAATGGGCACCGGGATGGCACAACAGGTTCCGATCGATCCCGATGCGCTGCACGGCACGGAAGGCGCCGACGGCACCGTGGCCGTGGCGCCCGACCTGTCCTGCCGGCGCACCATGATCGCCAACGTGCTGTTTCTGGGCGTCCCGCACCGGCCGGGATGGGTGCTCGTGGATGCCGGCGTGACCGGCTCGGCCCACGCGATCGAGGCGGCGGCGGCCAGGCGTTTCGGCGAGGGCGTGCCCCCGGCCGCCATCCTGCTCACCCATGGCCATTTCGATCATGTCGGCGCGCTGCATTCGCTGCTGGAACGCTGGGACGTGCCCGTCTACGCCCATCCGCTCGAGATGCCCTATCTCGACGGAAGCGCCTCCTATCCCCCCGCCGATCCCGGTGCCGGCGGCGGCCTCATGACCCTGCTCGCCCCCTTGTTCCCCCGGTCCCCGGTGGATGTGCGCCGGTGGCTCCGACCCCTGCCCCCGGACAACAGCGTGCCCGGCCTGTCCGACTGGCAGGTGATCCACACCCCCGGCCATTCGGTCGGTCACGTTTCTTTCTGGCGCGAACGCGACGGCTGCCTGGTGGCGGGTGACGCCTTCACCACCACCGCGCCCGAATCCGCCTATGCCACCGCCACCCAGGAGCCCGAGCTGCACGGTCCGCCGCGCTACTTCACCCATGACTGGCAGGCCGCGCACGACAGCGTCCGCCGGCTCGCCGCGCTGCAGCCGGAGGTGGTGGTGACCGGCCACGGGCGTCCCATGCATGGCCAGACCATGCGCACCGCCCTGCACGGCCTCGCCGACCGTTTCGAGATCCTCGCGGTGCCCGAGGGCGGCCGCTACGTGAACGATCCCCAGCGCGCGGAAGACGGCAGCGCCTATCGCCGCCGCGGCTAGTCCGCCGGACGGCCTCCGCCGGCGGCTCTGCCGCCTCATCTTTCCGCCCGGACCTCCCCGGCCGGCACGGCGGGGCACCCGGGGGCGGCCGATGGGGGGAGACCGGGAGCCGACACAGGGGGGCTTCCCGGCGGCCGGGCGTTCCCCGGACGCTCATGACCTCGACGATCGCCGTTCCGGCGCCGATCCGCGCCCGCGCCGCCCTGCCAACGCCCAACGGACCAGGAGCCCCGCCATCCGGGGCCGTCCGCTCAGGGCACCGGCCGCGCCTCGATCCGCCGCTTGTTGAAGAAGGCGGCGATGCCGTCCAGGCCGAACCCCGGTTCGCCCCCGTTCGCGCGCACCAGCGAACCGGGCTTCCAGTCCGGACCGCCGAACAACCGGCCGCCCGGCCCGACCCGCAGCATCATGGCATCGCCCGCCGACCGCCCGGACCGCCATTCCGCTTCCCGCGCCCGGAGGAACGCCGGCAGGCGATGCAGGTCGCCCGCCACCACCGGCAGCCGCCCGCAAAGCAGGACCGCCAGCACCAGCGGCACCAGCCACAACCGCGCTTCCCGCCCCCTGGGGCTGCCAACGGGCCGCCCCTTGCGGGGCAGCAGGGCCGCGAAGCACAGGAGCGCCAGCAGGATCATGCCCTGCCGCAACGACGCATGGCGCGAACAGCACAGCGCCCCGAACTGGTGCAGCGCCAGCAGCACCGACAGCCACGCACCGCCCAGCAGCGCCAGGCCCCACGCGAACAGCCGCCGGCGGCGACGCGGTTCCGCGTCCGGTGCCGGCAGCCCGAACAACAGCGCGGTCTTGGCCGCCGCGCCCGCCCACCAGGGCATTCCGGGCACGGCGGGCAGGGCGGCCGCGAACGCCGGCACGGAGGCCAGCAGACTGCGCGGCCACGATCCCCCCAGACCGCTGCCACGGTCGAATATCTCGCTCATGGTGCTGACCCGCGCCGTCGCCACCAGCACGCAGATCCCGAGCGCCCCGGCGGCGGCCAGCATCATCCAGCGCTCCTCGCGGATCGCGCTCCGGAAGCCGGTGCGTCCGGCCATGCCCGGCAGCATCATCAACGCGATGCCCAGCAGAACCGTCGCCGCGCCCACCTCCGCCGAGAAGGCGGCCAGCAGCAGCGCCGCCGGCAGCAGCCGGGGAAACTCCCGGTCGCTGCGCAACAGCATCGCGGCCACCGCCAGCCCGGCCCAGCAGGGCAGATAGGCGACGGTGGCCAGCGGCCAGAAGAACATCTGGTCCGGCCGGGACAGGCACAGCAACAGGGCGAACAACAGCACCGACAGGCGCCAGGGATGGCGTTCCCCCGCCAGCCGCGCGGCCCAGGCGACCCCGGCCGCGGTTCCGACCCACAAGGCGCACAGGAACGGCGCCGCCAGCGGCCGTTGCAGCGCATGCGCCAGCAGCAGATAGGGCGTTCCCAGCAGCTCCGCGGCCGGTCGCGGGCTCCAGAACCAGAACCGCCCCAGCACCGACCGCCAGCCGTTGCGGGCGTCGGTTTCCGCCACCAGGAACTCGTCCGCCATCCAGTGGCCGCCCGGCAGCAGCAGCGCGTGCACCGCCACCAGCAGCGACGACATCGCCAGCGCCACCCCGCCAGCCGACAGTCCGCCGACCAACGGCCCGCCAGCCCCCGTTCCTTCCGCTCGCTTCCCCGGGCGGGGAACGCGAGCTCGCCCGTTCCGGACGGGGATCATCGGGGCGGACGGCGCCCGCGGCCTTCCGGTATCAGGGCTCCATCCATCCCTCGATCCGGCAACGGCACGCGCCGCCGATCCACACGGTGCCGTCCGGGTCGCGCCCCGCGTGCACCCGTCCGCTGCGGCCGAGCACCGTGCCCTGGGCGGCGACATAGCTGTCCGGCATCCGCCCGCTTTCCATCAGCCATTGCGCCATGCCGGCATTGAGGCTCCCGGTGACCGGGTCCTCCGGCACGGCCGATCCCGGCACGAAGGCGCGCACCTCCAGCCGGACGTCGTCGGCGCCGTGTTCACCTTCGCACCGCGCCGCCAGCCCCGGCTTCACGTCGCCCAGGCCGCGCAGGTCCGGCCGCAGCGACAACAAGCGTTCGCGCGAACGCACCAGCAGCCCCACCCAGTTCGGCCCGTTATCGAGCCAGCTGGACGCTTCCACCTCCGCCGCGTCCAGCCCGAAGGCCCGCAGCAGGCGGTCCATCAGCGCGGGCTCCACCGGCCCGTACCGGCGCAGGGGAGGCGCGGCGAAAGCGAGGGTATCCGCGTTCCGGCGCACCTTCACCAGCCCGATCCCGCATTCCTGCACGATGAGGCCGTCGCCTTCCGGCCGGTGGTCCATCGCCCAGGCCGCCGCCGTGCCCAGCGTCGGATGCCCGGCGAAGGGCAGTTCCTCTTCCGGGGTGAAGATCCGCACCCGGTAATCCGCGCCGCCCGCCCGGCCTTCCGGGGTCGGCTCCAGCAGGAAGGTGGTCTCGCTGAGGTTGGTCCAGCGCGCGAAGCGCTGCATGGCCGCGTCGTCCATCCCGTCCGCGCCCGCCACGACCGCCAGGGGATTGCCGCCGAACGGCTCGGCCGAGAACACGTCGAGCTGCCGGAAGCGAAGGCGATGCGTGGTCATGATCTGGCTCCGGCAACGACGAGCCGCCAGCTTCGCAGAACCGCGCCCGGGCGCCCAGACGGCCGGGACGCGCATCCGGACCCCGCCTCGGGCAGGAACGAAGGAGGTGGAACCCCCATGCCTGCCGGAAGCACCGCCCGGCGCCAGCGGCCTCGCGGCGGACCGGATCACGGCCCGCGCACGGGGGGCCGCCCCATGCTCAGCCGCCGGTCGCGGTTCTGTCCCGCCAGTCGGCCAGCACGGCGCGCAGCGTGTCGTCCCAGCCGATCTCCGGCGTCCATCCGAGCAGCGCCTGCGCGCGCGACGCGTCGCCCCGGGCCATGGGGATGTCCGAGGGCCGCAGCCGCGCCGGATCGGTCTCGATCCGCGGCCGCAGCCCGGACAGGCGGATCAGCGCGTCCAGCACGTCGCCGATGCGGCGCGGCGATCCGGAGCAAAGATTGATCATCGTGCCGGGCGCGAGCCGGTCGGCGTGCCGGAAGCACAGCGCATAGGCCCGCGCCACGTCGCGCACGTCGAGGAAGTCCCGCGACGCGTCCAGATTGCCGATCCGCAGCACCGGCTCGCGGTTTCCCGCGCCGATCGCCGCCAGCTGGGCGGCGAAGGCCGGCACCGCGAACCCGTCGGACTGCCCCGCCCCGGTGTGGTTGAACGGCCGCAGCCGGATCGCCCGCAGGCCATCCGAGGCGGCCATCGCGCCCAGGGCCAGATCCGCCGCCGCCTTGGTGGCGCCATAGATGTTCAAGGGCGCGAGCGGCGCATCCTCCCCGAGCGCGACGCCGCTCCGGAAGCTCGCGCCATAGGCGTCGGCGCTGGACGCGAACAGGAACGGCGCGCCCGGCGCTTCCTCCAGCACGGCACGGGCCAGGTTCAGGGTGCCGTGAAGGTTCACCGCCCAGGCGCGGTCGGGTTCCTTCTGGGCGAGCGGGATCGCGCTCACCGCCGCCAGATGCAGCACCCCGTCCGGCCGCGCGTCCCGAACCGCCCGCCGCACCGCTTGCCCGTCCGCCACGTCGCAGCCGAGCGGCAGCAGGCCGGTGTCGGGCAGCAACTCGCGGAAGATCGCGGCCACATGCCGCCCGACGAAGCCCGACAGCCCGGTGACCAGCACACGGCGCGGCGCGGTCACGACGCGGCCACCCGCGACGGGAACGGCCCGCGGCCGGTTTGGCGACCGATCCGGCCACCGGTCCGGGGCGCGCGGCCGGATCGCGCCACCGCGGGAACTCCGGGCCTGGGGCTCAGGCGCGGGGCAGGTTGCTGGCGCGGTGGCGGGCGAGATCGGCTTCCACCATCTCGCCGATCATGTCCTCGAGCGTGGTGGTAGCCCGCCAGCCCAGCACCCGGTCGGCCTTGGCCGCGTCACCCTCGAGCACGTCCACCTCGGCCGGCCGGATCAGGTCCGAACGGGTCACCACGTGGTCCTCGTAGTTCAGCCCGGCATGCCCGAACGCGATCCGGCACAGGTCGCGGATCGAGGTGGTGCGGCCGGTCGCCACCACATAGTCGTCGGCCACGTCCTGCTGCAGCATGCGCCACATCGCCTGCACGTAGTCGCGCGCATGGCCCCAGTCGCGCGTGGCGTCCATGTTGCCGAGCGGCAGCTCGCGCGCGAGGCCCAGCTTGATGCGCGCCACGCCGTCCGTGACCTTGCGGGTCACGAACTCGATGCCGCGCAGCGGGCTTTCATGGTTGAACAGGATGCCCGACGAAGCGTGCAGCCCGAAGCTCTCGCGATAGTTCACCGTCATCCAGTGCGCGTAGAGCTTGGCCACCGCATAGGGCGAACGCGGATAGAACGGCGTCTTCTCGTTCTGCACCGGCTCCTGGATCAGCCCGTACATCTCCGACGAGGAGGCCTGGTAGAAGCGGCAGGCCGGCCGGGCGAGGCGGATCGCTTCCAGCATGTTGGCGGCGCCGAGCGCGGTGACCGAGCCGGTCAGCAGCGGCTGCTGCCAGCTCGCCGCCACGAAGCTCTGCGCCGCCAGGTTGTAGCATTCGTCGGGCTGCACCGCCTGCACCACCCGCAGCAGCGAGCTCAGGTCGAGCAGGTCGCCGTCCATCAGCTCCACCCGGCCCTCGACGCCCAGCCAGCGCAGCCGGTGGTTGATCACGTCCGCCGATGCCGACCGGCGGATCAGCCCCACCACCCGGTAGCCCTTCTCCAGCAGCAGCGCCGACAGGTAGGCGCCGTCCTGGCCAGTGAGTCCGGTGACGAGGGCTGTGGGCATGGCAGGAGGTCCAGAACAACGAAACGGGATGGGGCCAGCCCCTAGAGGAAAGCCGCGAAAGCGTCCAGCACGACCGGCCCGGGAGCCTTTCGGGGTTCGTCCCGGGCCGCGGTCAATCCGGCTGGTCGCGCACGGGGGCGGTCACGATGTCCGGCCAGTGCCGGTTGTCGGCGAACACCAGGCGGATGCGCACCAGGGCGGGCAGGTCAGCATCCTTCCAGTCGTCCCGCCACCGGCCATCGCTCCAGTAGCTGATGTCGAGATCCCGCAACCCTTCCAGCAGCACCGCCTCGCGCGGCTTCGGGGCCGGACCGATCGGGCTCACGTGGCGATACGGCAGGAAGAACAGCACCAGCCGGTGCCGGTCATCCAGCTGGAGCCGCAGATCGGCCATGCCCGTCGGCGCACCGCGCGGATCGTCGGGCCGATCGCTGGACAGCGACAAGGCTGCCACGGCCCCGCCGCCCAGCGGCGCCCGGAACACCAGCGCGTGCCTGGTGCCGGCCAGCGTATTGCCGTCGACCGTGGTGCCCGGGTCGGCCTGGGCCACCAGGCGCCGCAGCGTGGCGTCCACCGCCTGGAGACGGCCCTCCCGCTCGGCGCCCGCGTTCTCGCGGTCCAGCGCCGTCAGCCCGAACCGGGTGCCCTGCCCGAGGCTGAGCAGCAGCACCCCGAACACCACCAGCGCCACCACGATCTCCAGCAGGGTGAAGCCGGCATCCCCCGTGCCGCGCCGCCCTCGACCATCGCGGGCGCTTTTCGCCCCCGCGTCCGGCCCGCATCCGGGGCGACCGGCTCCCGTCGCGTCGTCCCGTTCCCGCTCGACGTTTTCGCTCCGGGGAGCCACTCCCCAGGGCTTTGCAGGCGCGGCATTCCCGCAATCCCAGCGCCTCCCGTTGCCGACGCAAACGGAACGAAAGCGCCACCGCTCCTCCCCGCCCCGCCGCGCGAGGCGGCCGATCCCCGCCCGGCTCACCGGTCGGCCGCCCCGGCGTCATCGCCGGCCGGCGCGCCCGCGTCCGTCGCGGTTCCGCTTCCGGCGCGCAGCCGGCGCGGCGGCAGAGCCACCGGGTCGAGCGCCAGGATGCGCAGCGGGGACGCGCCGGTGGCGGCCGCGTTGCCTTCGCCGGGGCCGGCCGCCACCGCATGGCGCACCGCGTGCCGGTCGCCGATCGCCGCATCCACCCAGATCGACACCACGCTCTCGTCCCTCGCCGGGCCCTGGCCTCCCCCCTGGCCTCCCCCCTGGCCCGTCCCCTGGCCGCCGCCGGCATCGATGACGCTGCCCGCCCCGCCCGCGCCCCCGGCCGCGATCTCCAGCGCGCGACGCACCACCGGGTCGGCCGACCCCGGGTCCGGATCGCCCTGGCGGAACAGGGTGAGGTGCGGCGCCATCCTGTCGAGCAGCGCCGGCGTCATGCCGAGCACCAGCCCCAGCTCGTCGAGGCTTTCGAAAGGCTGCCCGGGCGGACCGTAATCGCGCCCGGCCGCCGCGTAGGCATTGGCCAACGCCCCGCCGTTCCCCACGCCCCCGGCCACCGGCATGCCCGGCCGCCGCCAGCTCTCGATGTTGAGCGCCAGCTGCCGTGCCGTGTCCCGATCGGCTCCCACCGCCAGCAGCAGCGCTTCCAGCAGCGCGGGCTGCGCCTGGTTGGGATTGATCTTCCCCGCCTCGGTCTCGATCAGCACGCGCAGCACCACCGGACCGCGGCGCACCTCGCGCACCCGCCCGTCCGCCGGCCAGCGCGCGCGGGAACGGTCCAGCAGGTGGAACATCGCTTCCTGCACCCCGCCTTCCGCGGCGGCGTCGAGCTCGGCATTGCGGCGCAGCGCGTCCGCCACCCGCGCCCGGCCGCCACCCGCCGCCGCCAGCGCCCCCACCAGCAGCGACAACAGCACCAGCGTCCACAACACGATCAGCAGCGCGAAGCCGCGCTCGCGGCTCACCAAGGTCGCGCCGCTGCGGGCCTGCTGTCCCGACCATGGCGGAAAGAACATCCGGACCAGGGCGCGGGCGGCTGCCTGCCGCACCGGCCAGCGGCGCATCGCTCCGGATGCCGGCGGCCACGGTTTTCGTGCGGCTGGCGCCGTTGCGCCGGTTGCCGACCCGCCGGCTCCGGAGCCTGCTTCCGGCCCCAATCCCCGCCGCATTGGCGTCCGGTCGCGCTTCGGATCGACCGCCGCCCCACCGCGATCGGCCCGGACGCAGGTCGGCATTCCGGACAGGTTCTGGATCAGGCGGCGAACCAGGCCGGGGACCGGCGCGCGCGAAGGCGTCCCAGCGGCGCCTTCCTCAGCCGGTCGACCGGACGGCATGGCGCTCGACCGGCTTTCCGCTTCAGTGATCGAGGCCCACCCCGCGACGCAGGCGGCGCAGCGGGTCGGAACTGCCGGTCTGCTTCTGCGGCGTCAGCTCGTCGGGCACGGCGGCGGCGTTCACCAGCGTGTCGCGCAGATCCTCGGTCAGCGCCTGGGCGTCGCGCTGGTCGTGGATCACGTGCGGGGTGATCAGGATCAGCAGCTCGGTGCGCGCGCGCTGGTTGCCCTGGTTGCCGGCCAGGAAGCCCAGCACGGGCACGTCCTTGAGCCAGGGGATGCCACGGTTGTCGCGGGTCTGGCTGTCCCGGATCAGCCCGGCGAGGCCCACCGTCTGACCGTCCTGGATCACCACCCGCGACACCACGGACTGGTCGTTGAAGGTGGGGTTGCTGTTGGCCGCGTTGTTGGTGGTGGAGGCCACCGAGCTGACCTCCTGGGAGATGTCCAGCGTCACCAGGCCGCCATTGTTCACGCGGGGGGTCACCTGCATGATCACGCCGGTCGGCTGGTAGGTGTACTGGTTGAACAGCGAGCCGGTGCCGAGCGTGCTCGATTGCGTGCCGGTGGATACCGGAACCAGCTGGCCGACCTGCAGCCGCGCCGGCTGGTTGTCCAGCACCAGCAGTTCCGGCGACGACAGCACGTGCACGGTGGTGACCGCCTGCAGGGCCTGGATGGCGATGGGAGCGCCCCCGCCGCTGGCCCCGCCGATCACGAAGCCGGGCAGCGTGGTGTTGAACGCGGCGTTGGCCAGCGTGCCGGTGGTGAGGGTCTGGCTGTTGGTGCTCAGGATCCCGTTGATGCCGCCGGACTTGAAGAAGAACTGCGTACCGTACTGGAGGGTGTCGTTGAGGTCGACCTCCGCGATCACCGCGTCGATGCGCACCTGCAGGGGCAGGATGTCGATCTTGCGCAGCATCTGGTTGACCGTGTCGTTCTCCTGCTCCGTGGCATAGACCAGGATCGCGTTGTTCTGCGGGTTGGGGATGATCCGCATGGCGTGCTCGTCCGCGCCGCCGTTCGCCGTGCTGTCCAGGCCGCCCAGCAGAGGATTGTTGCCGCCGCTGCCGCCCGGCGCCGCGTTGTTGGTGTTGTTGTTGGTGCCGATCCCACCCCCGGTGGAGCCGAGACCGGAGCCGAAGCTCGATCCGATCCCCGAACCGCCGCCGATGCCGCCGCCCAGACCGCCACCAAGACCACCGCCGAGCCCGCCGCCCCCGAGGCCGCCGCCCAGCCCTCCGCCGCCGCCCCCGAGGCCACCACCGCCGAAGCCGCCATTGTTGTTCTGGCCGTTCGCGCCCGGAATGTTGGGCTGCGGGCTGGCGCTCGGCTGGGCCGTGACGTTGTTCGGGGTGAAGGCCTGCTGCAGCACGTAGGCCGCGTCGTTCGCGTGGCTGTTCTGCAGATAGTACACGTGCCAGGAGCGCACGGTCTGCCGCCGCGCCCGTTCCACCAGCGCGAACAAGCGGCGCGCATCGTCGATCAGCCGGTTCTCGGACGCCACCACGAGCACGGCGTCCACCCGGCTCATGGGCACCACGCGCACCTGCTGCGCCATGGAGCCGCCGCGTCCGCGCAGGGCTTCCTGCAGGGCGGTGGCGAGATCCTTGGCGCTGCCCGAGCTCACCGGCAGCAGCGCGTAGGATTGTCCGGCCAGCGCATCCACGTCGAACGCCTGGATCATGCTGATGACGCCGGTGCGCGAGTTGGGATCCCCGCTCACCAGCAGGCTGTTGGCGCCCGGCACCGCCGCCACCCGCACGCCCCCGTTGAGGAAGGGCTGCAGCGCCTTGGCCATGTCCTCGGCGCCCGCGTAGCGCAGCGGCACCATCACCGCGCCCCCGGCGGCGCTCGATCCGGCCAGGGCGAGGGCCCCGGCATTGCTGCCGCCCGCGCCGCCCGGCACTCCGGGCGCGGCGGTTCCGGCCGGCACCACGCGATAGATGCCGTTGCTTTCGAAGAAGGTGGCGTTGGCCTGGGCAAGCAGAGCCTGCAGGGTCGGCAGCAGCTGGCTGTTGTAGAGTGGTGCTGCGCTGTGCAGGCTCACCGTGCCCTTCACCGCCGGATCGATGGTGTAGGAGCTGTGCAGCAGCCCGCCCAGGATCTGGTCCACCACGTCGCGCACGTCGGCGTCGGAGAAATTGAGGGTGGCCCCCACCGGCGCGTCCGGCGACACGTTGCGCGGCAGGTGCGGCACCTGGTCGCGGCCGTAGCTCACCTCCGCCGATCCGACCTGCTCGGTGGTGCCGATGGCGCCGTTGATGCGCGGCGCGGCGCTGCCCGCATCCGCCCCCACCGACGGCAACGGACGGATCACCGGGGTTTCGGGCCTCGTGCTGCAGCCGCCCAGCATCGTGCCCAGGCACAACAGCGCGCGCGCCGTCCCCCCGGCGACCGCGCGGCGCGCGGCGCGCCGGGAACAAGAAGAGCGGAACGGAAGCGTCATTGTTGGGGCGGCCGGGAAGGAGGATTGGCGATGATCGTCGGCGGGGACGGCGCCACGGGCGGGGGCGCACCGGCCGCGGCCTGCGCGGGCAGCAGCTGGCCGGCCCGGCCGCGCAGAAGATCGAGGATGGACGGATGGGCAGGCATCCCGGTCGCGGCGGCGGAAGCGCCGGCATCCCCCGTGGTTTCGCTGAAGCGCGGCCGCAGGGTCTTCGTCCCGTCCGGGCCGGACACCGACACCTGGTCGGGATCGATCCGGTCCACGTGGAACGAGCCGGCCTCGCCACCCACCGCCACCAGGGTGCCGCGGGAATCGTTCTCGCCCGCGAACAACGCGAACCGGCCCTTGGGCATCAACAGGATGCCGGCCAGCCGGGGTTCGGCCGGCCCGGCCGCCGCGACGCTGGGCGGCCGGCGCTTGGGGTCGAACAATGGCCGCGCGAGGATCGCCGTCACCCACTCGTCCACCCGCGCCGCACCGGGTTCGGCCTCGCTTGCGGAAGCGGGCGCGGAGATGGAGGCCGATGATGGCGGCGATCCCGCCCGGCCCTGCGTTGGCGCCGGCTCGGAAGAAGGTGCGGCGGCGGCCGGCGGGGCCGCACCCGCCGCCGGGGCCGCCAGCCAACCCAGCCCGAGCAGCAGAACGGCGACCGGGCCCGCGCCGCGCGGCGGGACGGCCGCCGCGCGATCCGGCATCCCGCGCCGCGCCGGAGCGCTCACGACGATCCGTCTCCGGCAGCCCCGTTGCCTTCGGAACCGTCCGGCGCGGCGGAACCCGACCGGTCGCCCGGCGAGGCCAACCGGAAGGCCAGCACGGTGAAGGCGGCTTCCAGCGGACTGTCCGCCTGCGGCGACAAGCGCGCGCCGTGCAGCTGCAGGTCGTCCACCAGCATGGCCGGCTCCGCCTTCTCGATCGCGGCGAGCAGCCGCACCAGGGCGTCGTAGCGGGCCGACAACGACACCCGCATGCCGATGCGGCGGTAGGGGCCGGCCGGAGCCGCCGGCAGGCTTTCGGTGCTGGACAGGCTCACGCCGAGCGACCCCGCCATGGTCTGCACCCGTTCCTGCAGGGAAGCGGCCGCCAGGGTGTCGCTGGATTGGCCCATCAGCACGGCGGCCGCATGGCCATCCGCCATCCGCCGCACCTGCGCGCGCAGCGCGGGCAGCCGCGCCGCCAGCGAACGTTCCCGCTCCAGCAGGGCCGTTTGCCGCTCGATCCCGGCCGACCGCGCTCCGTACCAGTCGATCACGGGCAGCAGCAGGGCGTTCCACACCGCCAGCACCACCACGGCGCCGAGTGCCAGCGCGAGCAGGCGGCCATTGCGTCCTTCGGGAAGATGACCGGCCAGGCCGCGCGCACGGGTCATGGCGCCGGCGCCGCCGGCACGGTCCGCCGGCCGCGTCCCGCGGCGTCCGGCTCGTGCCCCACCCCGGCGCGGATGGAGAACAGCTCGCTGTTGTTGTTGTCCATCCGTGTCACCGGGGCCGCGAAGCTCGGGTTGCTGAAGTTCGGATCGCCGCTCATGGCCGGAATGAGCTGGGCCGCGCCGCGGCCGCCGCCGTTGGGATCCGGGCCCGTGCTCGACTGGCCGCTGATGGTGAGGGTGCCGTCGCGAAGCGTCAGGTCGGACAGAAACGTGTCGTCGGGCAGCACGCGCGTGGTGGCGGCCAGCACCGCCAGCGCGTCTCCCAGCCGGTTCCGCTCGGCGGCCACGGCGGCCGCGCCCGCCCCGCTGCCGGCGATCCGCGCGCGCAGCAGCTGCGCTTCCGCCACCGCGGGACGCAAGGCGCCCCGCTCCTCGTCCAGCGCCGCCAGGCGCCGCCCCTGCCACAGAAACGGCAGCGCCGCGATCGCCACCGCCAGCAGCACGACCGCCAGGATCAGCAGCGTCCGCATCCGGCCGGGGCGGCCGCGGCGCTCGCGGTCGCGCAGCGGGATGCGCACGGGCGCCGGCAGGCCGGGCAGCGGCGCTTCCAGCGCGTCGGGCGACAATCCGGCCGCATCCAGCGCCGCCAGGGTCGGCGCCAGGGGCGCGCGCGGCACCAGCAACAGCGTCAGCAGCAGCCTGCCGGCTTCCCGGTCGCGGCGCAGGTCGCGCCAGCCGAACAGCACGTCGTCGGCGTTGAAGGGGGTCAGCCGGTCCATCTCGAAGCGCAGCACGCCGTCCAGCGCGCCCTCGGCCGCCAGCGGCAGCGTCACCGGCCGCACCAGCACCGCGCCCGGCGGCAGGCGCAGCAGCACCGCTTCGCGCCGGTTTGTCCGCCGCCCCTCGCCGATCCCCAGGGCGGCCCCAGGAGCGACCCCAGGGGCGATCCCGGGGGCGATCCCACGGCCGTCTTCCCCGCGCGTCTCGAAGGAGGCGCCATCCGCCGCGTCGACTTCGCCCGCGGGCTGCTCGGCGCCGTTGCGCCGCCGCAGCAGCAGCAGGCGGCCGTTCTCGGGCACCACCAGAAGCGCGGGCGCCACCGAAGGATCCGGCGGGGCGAAGCGGCGCGGCAACAATTCCAGCATCCGCATCCGCCACCAGGACAGGACGTCGTGCAGCGTCCCGATGAACGGGGAGGAGAGCGGAGCGGCCGGCATGGCTGGCGCGGACCCTAGCATCAGGCCGTTTGCCCGGCCATCGGTGCATCGAACCGTTACAAGTCCGTCCGCCGTTTCACCGCCCCGCTGCGGCGGCGCCGACACGCTCCGTGCGCAGCATCACCCGCCGTTCGTGGCCGCCATCGGTCCAGCGCTCCTCCACCTCGGCCAGCCACAGCGTGAGGGTGCCGCCGTCCGCCGCGATGCTGCCGCCCGGCCTGATGCGCAGCCGCCAGGAAAAGCCGCTGCCGTCGTCGCCCTCCTGCGCGGTGGGTCGGAGCGGCACCCCGTGGCCGATCGTGGCCAGGTGCGACCGGGCGCGCGACACCGCCTCGCTGGTGCGGTCGGCGACGCGGGAAGCCTGCAGCGCGCCGATCGCCCCCTCGTACAGCACTCCCAGCGCCAGCGCGGCGATCACGAACGCCACCAGCACCTCCAGCAGGGTGAAGCCGCGCTCTTCCCGCCGGGCCGGAAGCACGGATGGCGAAGCCGGCGAGCTGGAGGAAAGGTTCATGACGAACAACAGTCTCCCCCAGGCGACGGCCGGGCGGAAGGTGCTCCCGCGCGCCGGGCGCACCCGGGCAACGGCTATTCGCCCCCCAACCCGGCCGCGACGTGAAGGAGGGGTCGTGAAGCGGGGAGCGTGAAGAATGCGACAGGTTCGCGCGGACGGCTTCCGCCGTTCTTGCGCAGCACCTAGGGTTCGCGCCGCCTTTCCGGCTCCTGCGGCCGGACCCGGGCGGACCTGATCCAGCCACCATCCACGGGGTGATGATGCGACGCCGAACCCACAGCGGCCATTGTTCGCTCCCGCGCGGCGCCGCGCGGGCGGCGGCCCCGGTCGCCTGCCCGCCCCGGCGCGGTGCCCCGGCGCTGGCGGCCACGCTGCCGGCCACGCTGCTGGCCACCCTGCTGGCGGGCACGCCCCTGCCCGCCCTGGCGGCCGCGCCGCCGCCGGACCGGCCGGCCACGACGGTGCAGCCGCCCCCGGGCGAGGCGACGCCCGCGCCCCCGCGCCCCAGCCCCGCCACGCCGGTGCCGGCGGCCCAGAAGCCGACCGCGCCGGACGCCGCGCTGCGGGCCACGCTGGAGAACGGCCTGCGGGTGGTGATCATTCCCGACCGGCTGGCCCCGGTGGTGACCACCGAGATCAACTACCTGGCCGGCTCCAACGACGCGCCCCCCGGCTTCCCCGGCACCGCGCACGCCCTGGAACACATGATGTTCCGCGGTTCCGCCGGGCTGGACCGGGACCAGCTGAGCGAGCTCGGCGCCCGTCTCGGCGGCGGCTACAACGCCGACACCACCGAAACGGTCACCCAGTACTACTACACGGCCCCGGCCGAGGATCTGGCCGTCGCGCTCAAGGTGGAAGCGCTGCGCATGAACGGCCTCAGCCTGCGGGCGGAGGACTGGGACAAGGAGCGCGGCGCGATCGAGCAGGAAGTGAGCCGCGACCTGTCCTCGCCGGTTTATTCCTATCTGTCGCAGCTCCAGGCGGCGATGTTCGCCGGGACGCCCTACGAGCACGACGCGCTCGGCACCCGGCCCTCGTTCGACAAGACCGACGTGAAGCTGCTGCGCGGCTTCTATGAGCGCTGGTACGCGCCCAACAACGCCATCCTGGTGATCGCGGGCGACGTGGACCCGCCCCGGGCGCTGCAACAGGTCAAGGACGCGTTCGGCGCCATCCCCCGCCGGACGCTGCCGGCGCGCAAGCCCTTCACGCTGACGCCGGTGCAGGCGCGCACCATCCACCTTCCCACCGATTATCCGATCGGCATCGCCACCCTGGCGTGGCGCATGCCCGGCCTGAAGGCCAAGGATTTCGCCGCCGCCGACATCCTGGGCGACGTGCTGGGCTCGCAGCGCGCCGCACTCTACGGCCTGGTGCCCGCCGGCCGGGCGCTGGCCACCCAGTTCTCGTTCCAGCCGAAGCCCGACGTGGGCTTCGCCATCGCGGTGGGAGGCTTTCCCAAGGGGTCGGACCCGGCCCCCCTGCTCGCCTCGATGCGCGGCGTGATCGCCGACACGGTGGCGCACGGCGTCGATCCGGCACTGGTGCAGGCCGCCAAGACGCACGAGCTGGCCCAGCTCGGCTACCGGGCCGACAGCATCAGCGGCCTCGCCAACAGCTGGTCGCAAGCCCTGGCGTTCCAGAACCTCGACTCCCCCGACGCCATCGCCGCCGCCTACGAGGCGGTGACGCCCGACGACGTGAACCGGGTCGCCCGGCAGTTCCTCCAGCCCGCCGGCATGATCACCGCCATCCTGACCCCGCAGGAATCGCCCAAGCCCATCGCCGGCAAGGGCTTCGGGGGCGCGGAATCTTTCGCAAGCGCGCCCGAGAAGCCCGTGGCGCTGCCGGACTGGGCGGCGAACGCGCTGCGCGAGCTCAGGCTGCCGACGCCCGCCCCCGCCCCGGTGGTCAGCACCCTGCCCAACGGCCTCAGGCTGATCGTGCAGCCGGAACACGTCACCAGCACGGTGTCGGTCTACGGCCAGATCCGGCAGGACACCGATCTGCAGGAGCCGCCGGGCAAGGAAGGCGTGTCGTCCGTGCTGGACCGGATGTTCGATTACGGCACCGAGCGCCTCGACAGGCTGGCCTTCCAGAAGGCGCTGGACGACATCGCCGCCGAGGAGAACGCCGGCAGCACCTTCAGCCTCAAGGTGCCGTCCAGGCATTTCGAGGACGGGCTGTCGCTGCTGGCGGAGAACGAGCTGCATCCCGCCCTGCCGGCGGCGGCGTTTCCCGTGGTGCAGCGCCAGGTGGCGGGACAGCTCGCCGGGCTGCTGGCCAGTCCGGACTACCTGTTCGAGCGCGCCAGCGTGCAGGCCGTGGTGCCGCCGCACGATCCGGCCCTGCGCGAGGCGACCCCCCACAGCGTGATGGCGCTGTCGCTGGCCGACGTCCGCGGCTTCGTGACGGCCGCGTATCGGCCCGACCTCGCCACGATCGTGGTGATCGGCGACGTCACGCCCGAGCGCGCCCGCGCCGCGGTGGAGAAGAGCTTCGGCAACTGGCAGGCCTCGGGACCGAAGCCGGCCGTGGATCTGCCGCCCATTCCGCCCAACAAGAGCGGCCACGCCTATGTGCCCGATCGCACCAGCCTGCAGGCCAGCGCGGCGCTGCTGGAAACCCTCGGCGCGCGGGTGGACGATCCCGCGCACTTCACCCTGACGCTCGGCAACGAGATCCTGGGAGGCGGCTTCTCCTCGCGGCTGTATCGCGATCTGCGGGTCAAGACCGGCTACGTGTACTCGGTCTCTTCCGCCCTGCGCTGGAGCCGGGAACGGTCGAGCTACGCCGTGCAGTTCGGCGCGGACCCCGGCAACGTGTCCAAGGCGCGCGACCTGGTGGTGCGCGACCTGCGCGACATGGCCGAGCATCCGGTGCCGGCCCCGGAGCTCGACCGGGCCAAGGCCTCACTGCTGCGCCAGATCCCGCTCGGCCGCGCCTCGTTCGACGCCATCGGCTACGAGTATCTGCATCTGGCCGATCTCGGCCTGCCGCTCGACCAGCCGGACATCGCGGCCAGGCATTATCTCGACACCACGCCCGCGCAGCTGCAGGACGCGTTCCGCCGCTGGGTCCGCCCGGACGATCTCGCGACCGTGGTGAAGGGACCACCCGGCGGCGGCTGAATCCCCGCCGCCGCTCCGCCTCGCCTTCCTGCCCGCGCGCAGCCCGGTCCTGGAAGGGCCGGGCGATGACGGGCAGCCTCGGCCGCACCAGGCGGGCGCATCGGCCCGGCGGGAGGAGGCTGCGCGGCCGGACATCGCCGGCCGATCCCATGGCATCCGCCGGCGCCGTGTGCGGCACGCCGACCGGCGGATCGCGCCGCGACCGCGCCTGGCGGGTGCCGACCCGCGCCACGACCGCACCGGCCATCCCGAGCGGATCGCGCTCGTTCCAAAGGTCCCTGCCGCGCGGTGGGCCCTATGCACGGCTGCGCCCGGATGTCACCATACACCGGCGCATGATACATATGACACGTTGTGGTATGTGTTTCCTGAAAACCACTCTGTAGTGACGTGCATGAAGGTGCCCGTTGGCGGTGCCCGTTCCCCGCCTGGGAGTTCCTCGTGCCGATCCGAGCCACCCGGACCGCGGCGCTCGCCGCGTTTCTTGCTCTGCCGACGACCAGCCTGCTGGCGGCGGAGCCGCTCCCCGACCAGAGCGGCCAGCCCTCGCCCGGCACGAAGGCCGTGCACAATCGGAACAAGCAGCCCCGGAAAGGGCAGGCCGCGTCCGAAACCGTCGTGCCGTCGCCAATCGCCAGCCGCCGTCGCGACAACGGACCGGAAACGGTGGAGGTCACCGGACGCCGGCGCGATCCGGTGGTGCAGGGCGGCGCGCTGGGCAACCGGCGTGTGCTGGACACGCCCTTCTCCATCCGCACGGTGACGGCGGCGGAGCTGCAGGAACGACAGGTCAAGTCGCTCGCGCGCGTGTTCTCCGAGGACGCGTCGCTGCTGCCCAACGGCAACACGTACTCGTTCAACTCCTATTCGGTCACCGTGCGCGGCGTGCCGCTGGACGATCTCAACGGCTACAAGATCAACGGCCAGCCCTTCTACATGACGACCGTCGAGCTTCCGCTCGAATCCTTCGAGGACATCCAGCTCCTCAAGGGAGCGTCGGGCTTCATGTATGGCTTCAACGCACCGGGCGGCCTGATCAACTTCGAAACCAAGAAGCCGCCGCAGCCGGGCGACAAGCGCATCGCCGCCGCCACGCTGAGCTACAGCTCCGACTCGGTGGTGCTGCAGAACGTCGATCTCGGCGGCCGGGTCGGGAACGAGGCGCTCGGCTACCGCGTCAACCTCACCCACGAGCAGGGGCGCACCTATAACGGTTCCAACGTCCGCCGTTATTCGGGCTCGGTCGGGCTCGACGCGCACCTGGCGCCCTCGCTCTACTGGACGGCCGATGCGATCTGGCAGGACCGCCGCGTGTATGGTGGCATCCAGGGCTTCATCCTCAACAATCCCATCCCCTATGTCGGCAGCGCGCTGCCGGGCGCGCCGAGCGGAGACCGCAACTTCTCCGCCGTGCCCAGCACCTTCTTCAATTCGGAGGTGCTGTATCTTGCCAGCGGCCTGCGCTGGGACATCGCGCCCGGCCTTACCGGCACGGTCGGCTACAGCCACAGCTACGACTGGCGGCGCTATGCCGGCGAGTGGCCGCGCCTGCGCGACCAAGCGGGCGACTTCACCGATTATCTCAGCGCCAGCCAGGGCGTCGCGGTATACGATCAGGTGCAGGCCATGCTGAACGGCCATCTGCGCACCGGGCCGTTCACGCACGAGATCATCTTCGGGGGCGCCTGGCAGGGGCTCACCCGCCTCACCGCGAAGAACTCGATGACGGCGGCGCTGGGCCCCGAGAACCTCTACCAGCCGCTGACGCCGATCGTCATCCCGCACGACTATTCGTTTCCGCAATACCGGTCGTTCCGGTCGGACCAGGCGGCGGTGTTCCTGAGCGACACCATCAGCCTGGGCAAGCGATGGTCGCTGATCGCGGGCGGCCGGTTCACCGACTACCGCTCGCTGTCGTACAGCAGGACGGGCGGCAGCCCCACGGCCTATACCGTGACGCCGCTCACTCCGGTCGCGGCCCTGCTCTACCATCCGTGGCGCGACACCACGCTCTACGTGTCCTACGTGCAGGCGCTGGAAGATGGCGGCACCGTTGGCGACATCTACAAGAACGCGTTCGAGAGCCTGCCGCCGCTGCGCAGCGACCAGGTGGAGGTCGGCGCCAAGATCGACCGGCGGAGCTGGGCGGCGAACGCCGCCGTGTATCGCATCAATCGCGGCGCCCAGTACGTCAACGCCGACAACGTCTACGTGTCCGACGGCAATCTCCGGCTGCAGGGCTTCGAGGCGGACGGCCACGTCGACCTGCCGTACGGCTTCACGCTCACCGACAGCGTCGCCTGGGAGGAGGGGATCTATCAGGACACCGAAGCCGACCTCCAGGGCAACCGCGTGGAAGGCATCCCGCGCTTCCAGAACAAGTTCCAGATCACCGACCGCATCCCGTTCGTGAAGAACCTGTCGGCCACCGCCGAGGTGCAGTACGTGGACGGCCTGGTCGGCAATGCCAACAACAGCTTCAACGTGCCCGCCTACGTGCTGGTGAACCTGCGCGTCAGCTACGTCATGCGCATCAACAAGAAGCCCGTCATGCTCCGCGCCGAGATCGACAACATCGCCAACAAGCATTTCTGGGGCTGGCAGACCTCCGACTACCTGTATGTCGGCGAACCGCGCACGGCCTTCCTCAGCGCCCGCGTCGAGTTCTGACCCCCGGCACGAGCGGGCGGGCGGCGTCGTTAGCGGACCGACACCGTCCCGGTCAGCCAGTCCACCTCCGCCCGTGCGCTGACGGAGCCTTCCGCCAGCACCACCGCGCCGCCGGACGAGCCCCCGTCCGGCCGGAACAGGATCGCGCGGCTCGATCCAGCCCCGATCGCCGCCGCGCCCGGCAGCGCCCGCTTCTCGCGGCCATCCACCCGGAGGCTGCGCGCGCCTTCGGCGAGTTCCACCCGCACCGGCCGGTCGGTGGCGATGCTGTCGGCGCGTGCTTCCCGCAACTGCTGCGCCACCGCCCGGGCGGCCAATCGGCAATCCAGCCCCGGCGAATGCGGCGCGCCGCGTCCCAGCACCACCAGCAGCACCAGCCCCAGCACGGCCAGCACCACGATCATCTCCAGCAGGGTGAAGCCCGCCTCGGGCCGCCCGCGATCGAGGCGCATCGCCCGTCCTATTGCGCGAGATCGTTCAGGCTGAGCATCGCCAGCAGCAGCGACGACACGATCCCGGCCACCGCGGCGCCCATCAGGATGGTGATCATCGGCACCAGCAGCGCCACCAGCCGCTGCGAGCGCAGCCGCACCGCTTCCTCGTGGATCTCCGCCGCCCGGAGCGCCATCGCGCCCAGCTGCGCGGTTTCCTCGCCCAGGCGCAGCAGGTGCACGGTGCGGGCCGGGAAGATGCGCTCGCGCTCGAAGGAGCGGGCCAGTCCCACGCCGGCCTTGGCATCGTCCGTGGCGCGGTCCAGCGTCGCCAGCACCGCGCGGTTGCCGATCACGTCCCGCACGATCGCCATCGCGCCGATCAGCGGCACGCCGTTGCCGAGCAGCGTGCCCAGCGTGCGGGTGAAGCGGGCCGCCAGCACCTCGCGCATCAATGGCCCCAGTACCGGCGGCCGCAGCAACAGCCGGTCCGCCGCCAGCCGCACCGCCGGACGGCGCAGCGAGCGCCACAGCCCGAACCCCGCCAGGGCCAGCAGCAGCAGCGCCCACAACCCCCAGGCGCCCAGGAAGTCGCCGAGTGCGATCAGCACCCGCGTCGATCGCGGCAGTGCCGCGCCGTTCTGCTCGAACAACGGCACGAACTGCGGCAGCACCCGGGTCAGCAGCAGCCAGATGGAGCCGATCGCCGCCACCACCAGGAGCGTCGGATAGATCATCGCCGATTGCAGCGTCGCCACCAGCGCCCGTTCGCGCTCCATCAGGGTGGCGATGCGTTCCAGCGTGCTGCCGAGATTGCCGCCAGCTTCCGCCGCCCGCACCAGCCCGACATACAGGCGCGGAAAGCTGTCCGGCCGCCGCCCGAGGGCTGCGTGCAGCGTGGAACCGTCCCGCACCTCCGCGCGCAACCCTTCCAGCACCGAGCGCGCCCGGGGCCCCGGCGCGGTTTCCAGCAGGAAGCGCAGCGCGCGGTCGAGATCCTGTCCGGCCCCCAGCATCACCGCCAGCTCGCGGGTGATCGCCGCCACCTCCGCGCGCTTCAGCCCGGTGCGTCGCAGGCGCAGCTCCATGCCGGCACCCGCCCGCAGCAGCCGGCCACCACCGCCGCCGACCGGCACAGCCTCCATCGGCATGTTGCCCTGCCGGCGGATGAACGCGACCGCCTCGGCCTCGCTGCCGGCTTCCGTGACCCCGCGCACCAGCGTGCCCGCGGGCGTGATGGCGGTGAAGCGCCAGGACGCCATGGCGCGTCCTCAGCCTTCGGACGCGCGGATGGAGCGGGTCACTTCCTCGATGGTGGTGGTGCCGGCCAGCGCCGCTTCCAGCCCCGCCTCGAACATGGTGGTCATGCCGCCTTCCACCCCCGCGCGCTCGATCGCCTGGTGGTCGGTGCGCGCGAACACCAGGCTGTTGATCGCGTCGTCCGGACGCAAGAACTCGGCGATCGCCTGCCGGCCGCGATAGCCGGTCTGGCGGCAATGAACGCAGCCGGTCGGATGGAACAGGGTGATCGGCCGCTTCGCGGTGCGCCGGTCGAGCCCGAACCGTTCCACCAGCTCGGGCGCCGCTTCCGTTTCGATCTTGCAATGATCGCACAAGCGGCGCACCAGCCGCTGCGCGAGCACGCCGCGCAGCACTGCGGTGATGAGGTAGTCCTCCACCCCCATGTCGCGCAGCCGGGTGATGGCGGCGGCGGCAGAGTTGGTGTGCAGCGTCGAGAGCACCAGATGGCCGGTCAGCGCGGCCTGCACCGCGATCTGCGCGGTTTCCAGGTCGCGGATCTCGCCCACCATGATCACGTCCGGATCCTGGCGGAGGATGGAGCGCAGCAGCGCCGCGAAATTGAGCCCGATCTGCGGCTTCACCTGGATCTGGTTGATGCCGCGCAGCTGGTACTCGATCGGGTCCTCCACCGTGACGACCTTCCGCGTCACGGCGTTGAGCGTCAGCAGCCCGGTATAGAGCGTGGTGGTCTTGCCCGAGCCGGTGGGGCCGGTCACCAGCACGATGCCGTTGGGCAGTTCCAGCATCTCGTTGATGCGCGACACGACCGCCGGCGCCAGCCCGAGCCGCCCGTAGTCGAACACCACGGCCGTGCGGTCGAGCACGCGCAGCACCACCGTTTCGCCGTGCAGCGACGGGATGGTGCTCACGCGGAAATCGATCTCCTGGCCCCGCACCGCGAGCTTGATGCGCCCGTCCTGCGGCAGCCGGCGCTCGGCGATGTCGAGCCGGGCCATGATCTTGATGCGCGACACGATCGCCGGGATCAGCCGCGCCGGCGGGCTGTCCACCTCGTGCAGCACGCCGTCATAGCGGTAGCGCACGCGCAGGCGGTCCTCGAACGGCTCGATATGGATGTCGGACGCGCGCGTCTCCACCGCGCGGAACACGATCTGGTTCACCAGCCGGATCACCGGCGCCTCGGACGCGAGGTCCTTGAGCCGCTCGGCATCCTCTTCCAGCGGCGCCGCGTCGTCCTCGTGCGCGTCCGGCCCCTCGCCGCCGGGTGCCGCGTAGAGACGCTCGAACGCCGCCTCGAGCTCGATCGGCACCGCCACCTCCGGCACCACCGAGAAGCCGGTGGCGGCCGCGATGGCCCCCGGTGCGAACGGATCGAGCGGGTCCGCCAGCGCCACGGTCAGCCGCCCGTCCGACAGCGCGATCGGCAGGGCGCGCACGTCGCGCAGGAAGCGCGGCAGCAGCCGTTCCGCGAGCAGCGGCTCGTCCACCGGATACCGCTCGGGCGTCGCCACCGGCACCCCGAGCAGCTCGGCATAGGCTTCCGCGAGCCCGCGCTCGGATACCAGGCCCAGCTGCAGCAGCACCACGTCCACGCGCACCGCGGCGCCGGGCATCGCCCGGTCCTCCGCCGCGCGGCGGGCGCGTTCCACGCTGCGGGCGTCGCATTGCCCGCGGGCCACCAGGATGCGCGCCACCTGTTCGGGCGCGGACAGCGTCGCGTCCGGACGGGCTTGCGCCTCGGAAACATCCGGATCGGACAGAACGGCATCGCTCATGGCGCCGGAGACGATGGGCGCTGCGCAGACGGCGCGCAAGGAGGCCAAACCCGCGCGCGTGGGAACGGCGCGCGGATCGGCGCGGTCCGGACGTGCCAAGGTCGCGGGCGCCGGGCGCGGCGGCAGGGCCGGTTTTGCCGCCGGCCCATGCCGCGACATGCGCTAGGACACGGGTTCCGGAAGGGCGCGTTCGGCGTCCGACGCGGGCACCACTTCCCGCACGATCATCCCGGCCAGGGTGGAAAGGGTCAACCGTTGCGCGGCGTCCAGCGTCGCCCTCGGCCGGTTGTCGGCCACACAAAGGGCTCCCACCCTGTGCCCGCCACCGCCGTTCCCATCCGGCATCACCAGCGGAACGCCGGCATAGAAGCGCATCGCCGCCACTCCCAGCGCCTTGGCGCCGTCGCGGAACCGCGGATCCTCGCGCGCATCCTCCACCACCAGCGCTTCCGGGCCTGTGATGGTGTGGGCGCAAAACGCCGAGCGTCCAGGCAGCCGGGTCGGAGGCAGGTTGTGGCGTCCCGTCACCACCACGCCGTCGCGTTCCACGAGCGACACGAAGCCGATCGGCATGTCGAGCAGCGTCGCCGCGATGCGGGCGAACCGGTCCAGCAGCGCGGCATCGGCGCACCGGTCGCGAAACCGGGCGACGGCATCCAGTCGCGCGGCCTCGCCATCGATCGCCGGCGCTTCCGGGCTCGATGGGACGTCGGAAGCCCGCACCACACGGTCGCGCCCTCGCCGCTTGCCCTCGTAGAGCGCCCGGTCGGCCTCGTGCAGCAGCTTCCGCGCGAGGTCGGCCACCGGCCCGCCGGGATCCAGGTCTTCCGGCCGGATGCCGGCGCAGCCGACGCTCGCCGTCACCAGTCCGCCGCAGGTCCGGTTGGCGTGGTGGGTCAGCGCCAGGGTCCGCACCGCCAGCCGGATCCGCTCGCCGATGGCTGCCGCCTCGTTCTCGTCGAGCCCGGGCAGCAGCACGGCGAACTCCTCGCCGCCATAGCGCGCCACCAGATCGTCCGGCCGCCGGACCGCCCCGCCGATGGCCGTCGCGACCAGCCGCAGGCAGTCGTCGCCGGCCTGGTGGCCGTAGCCGTCGTTGTAGAGCTTGAAGCGGTCCACATCGAGCAGCACCAGGGAAAGCGGGTGGCGTTTGCAGGCGGCCCGACGCACCTCGGCCGCCAGCATCTCGTCGAAACGCCGCCGGTTGGCGAGCCCGGTCAGCCCGTCACGGCTGGCGATCAGGACCAGCTCCGCGTTGGCGGCTTCCAGGCGCTGTTCCGCCAGCTTGCGGCGCGTGATGTCGCGCAGGGACACCACGAAGCCGCCATCGGCCAGCACCGCGTAGGAACCCTCGACCCAGATCAACTGCCCGTCGCGGTGCCGCACCCGGTAGGTCTCGCAGACGGGCTCCGAGGAACGGCGGGCGGCCTCCAGCAGAGGCGGGATCCGCGGCCAATCCGCCGCGTGGATGATGCCGCGCGGGTGGCCGCCCACCAGCTCCTCCGGCCGGTATCCCAGTACCCTGATGCTGGCGGGCGACACGTAGCGGCGGATCAGGGACGCGTCGAGCCGCATCACCACGTCGCTCGTGTGCTCGGCCAGGAGCCGGAACAAGGCGTCATCCCGCCCGGGCCGCCACGTTCCCAAAGCTCCCACCAACCGGCCGACGCTCCGCCTGATCGAGCTGATGATCCCTGCCTGCACGACGCGTCTCTAACGATTTTTTGATGGTAGGCGACCTAGCTGATCTGGAACCCCTTTGTCAGCTGTCCTGATGACCGCTTGTTGAAGTTTGACGGTCGCCCTCAGGCCAGCGGCACCATCCACCACAGCCAGCAGGCGGCCGCGAGGCCCGGTCCGAACGGCAGCATGGAGTCGCCGCGCCACCGCCCCAGGATCAACGCACCCCCCAGGGTCAGCAGCGCGCCGACGAGAACGACCGGCCCCAGCCCCTCCGCGCCCAGCCACGCCCCAGCCGCGGCGAGCAGCTTGGCGTCGCCCTGGCCCAGCCCGTCTCGCCCACGCAGGAGGCGGTAGGCGCCGCCCAGGAGACGAAAAAGCGCGTAGCCCAGCGCCGCCGCCGCGGCATGATCCGCGAGGTCGTCGGGGTTCCGCCACCAGCAGGCCGCCAGCCCACCCAGCAGCAGCGGCAGGGTGAGCATGTCGGGCAGCCGGAAGCAGCGCAGGTCCACCAGCGCCAGCACCAGCAGCACCCAGCCCAGCGCCGCCGACAGCCATGCCCAACCCGCATCGGCCTCGTGCCAGCGCCCCGCGGCGAGAAGGGACGCCGCCGCCATTCCGAGGGCCGCCAGCTCCATCAGGGGATGATCGGCGGCGATCGGGGCACGGCACCGGGCGCAGCGCCCGCGCAGCAGCGCGAAGGACAACAGGGGCACCAGCTCCCACGGGCGCAGCGCCTGCCCGCATCGCTCGCACCGGCTGCGATCCCACAACACCGGCCGGTTCTCCGGCAGCCGCCGGACCAGCAAGCCCGCGAAGCTGCCCGCGAACGGTGCCGCCGCCAGCAGCAGCCAGGCCGATGGCTCCATCCGGCCGCGCCCGCGCGACGCCGGTCCGCCCCGCTACTTGTTGCAGAGCTCGCCGCTGCCGCCGGCGGCGTTGCCGTTCGGGCCGGCCGAGCACAGGTCGTAATCGTGGTCCGGCCGGTTGGACGGGTTGCGGTAGATGAAGGGATGGTTCCACGGATCGAGCGGCACCTGGTTGCTCTTCACGTAGGGCCCGTTCCAGTTCTCGGCGTCGCCCGGCCTGGTCACCAGCGCCTGCAGTCCCTGGTCGGTGCTCGGATAAGAGCCGACATCGAGCTTGTAGAGGTCGAGGATGGAGCCGATGCGCTCGATGGACTGACGGGCGATGTTCAGCTTGGCACCGCCCAGCTGCCGCAGCACGGACGGCGCCACCAGGCCGATCAGCAGCCCCAGGATCGCGATCACCACCAGCAGTTCCAGCAGGGTGAACCCCGCCTCGCCGCCACGGACGCCCGGCGGCGTCCGGCGACGGACCGTGCCGTCACGCTCCTGCTGGCGCTCCCCGCCGAGGGGCGGACGAGCAAGGCTCTTCAACATCTATCGCCGATCCTTCTAGAATGGGCCGCATGCGACCGAGCGCGCGACCCTGCCCGTTGCCATGCCACCCGCCCGGACGGCGATCCCGCACGGCCGCCGACCCACGGTGTTTCGGCTGATGCCGGTTCCGTTCGCCGCCTGCATGGCCCTGGTCGCGTCCATCTACCACCTGCCGCCACGCGTGCTGCCATCGATCCAGGCGGTCGAGGGCGGCCGCCCCGGCAGCGTGCATCACAATACCAACGACACGGAAGACCTGGGGGTGATGCAGGTCAACACCCGCTGGCTATGGCCGCTGTCGCGCTACACCGGCGCGCCGGTGCCGGTGGTGTATCGCCGCCTGCGCGACGAGCCCTGCTACAACATCGCGGCGTCCGGGGCGATCATGCGCACCTATCTGGACGAGACCCATGGCGACCTCATGCGCGCGGTCGGCAACTACCATTCGCACACTCCGGCGCTGAACATGTCGTACCGCCTGATGGTGATCGAGAGCGCGCGCCGCATCTTCCTGCCCCGCGCCGGCTGACGCCGCGGCGGCTGGCCGCACCCGCCCCGCCCCGTCGCGCGCCGGGGGGAATGTCGGGGCCACGGGTCCAAGTGTCCCGCCTGCATGGAGAACGGAACCCGGCGGCCCCGGTCATGCTCCGGACGTTCGCAAGCGCCGGGCGAGCGACGGGTCGACCACGTGGAACCGCCTGAGCAGGGGCATCCCACCCGGCCCCTGCCGCCGCATCGGGGTTCCCTGGCGCCGCGCCGATCGCGACCCGGGCCGGGATGTCCACCAGGGGAGACGGATGGAGGTCGTGGCCATCCATCACTCGCGCCGCAGCCCCGGTAACCGTCGCGACGGCCGGCTTTTCGGTTCAAGCGGGGCTCAGCCCGGCGGCGGCGCCAGGGCCGCAAGGGCCGCTCGCCTTCCCACGCGCCAGCCTAGCCGCGGGCGGGGCCGGCTGTGGCGGAATGGTCGGAGCCTGCATCCTCGTCGAGGTCGGCCACCACCTCGTCGGCGGCGCCGGGATCGAGCCGGTCGGCCTTGCGGATCAGGCCACGCGCCGCGTCCCGGTCCTCGTCCAGCTTCTCCAGCGCGGTTTCCACGAGATCGCGCGCTTTGTCGTGCGCCGATCCATCATTGTTTCCGGACATGGTCCCACCTTTCCCGATGCACCGGAAGCAAGCCGGGGCGGCGCCGGTGGTTGCCGCACGATCCCGCGAAGCGCTTCAGGGCTCGCCACTCATTGCTGATCGCCGGGGCTGATCGCCGGGCTCAGGCCTGCGCGTGGTCCAGCAGCGCCACCAGCCGCCGCGCGCTGTCCGCCCAGGGCACCGGCCTGAACTCGCGGCGGATCCTCTCGGCCCAGGCATCGGTGCCGGCCGGATCATCCAGGGCGCTCCGGATCGCGGCCAGGGCTTCGGTGCCGTTCTCCGGATCGAAATAACGGGCGAGCGCGCCTCCGGCTTCCGGCACCGCCGAGCTGCCGGACGCGATGCAGGGCCGCCCCTGGCCCAGGCTTTCCGTCACCGGCAGCCCCCAACCCTCGTAGAACGACGGAAACACGGTGAACCGGCAGCCCTCGTAGAGCTGCCGCAGCTCCGCATCCGAGGCGTCGGCGATCAACAGGATCCTGCCGCCGAGCCCGTTCGTCTGCCGGATCTGCTGCACGAGATCGGCCACCATCCAGCCGATCCGCCCGGCCAGCACCAGCACCGGCACCCGGTCCGGACCGCGCTCGTCCAGCAGGTGGCGCCACACCCGGAACAGCAGCGCGTGGTTCTTGCGCGCTTCCAGCGTCGACACCGACAACACGTAGGATCCGGGAGCGGGCAGGCGGGGCGATCGTTTCCGAGGCACCGCCGCCGCCGCACCTTCATCCCCGTCGCCGGTGAAGCCGGTTCCCACCGGGATCGCCTCGGGCGGCGCCCGCAGCGCCACGCCCTCGCGCGCCGCCCAGGCCCGGAGGTCGTTTCCGCTGGCGCGCGAGATGGTGAGGATCGTGTCGGCGAGCGGCAGGGTGGTGCGCGCCCAGCCGGTGAAACGCCGCACCAGGTTCTCCTCGCACCATTCCGGACGGATCAGCGGGATCGCGTCGTACACCAGCACCGCCAGCCGCAGCCGCTGCTCCTGCCGCGCCCGGGCCGCCAGCCGGTGGTAGAACGGATGGAACCAGGGCGAGCCCGGCGCCAGCAACACGTCGCCCGCCGTCGCCTGCGTGCCGAACGGCACGCCCGTCGCCGGCGCGCGCCCGCGCGCCCCGGCCGCCTCGCCGGAGCGCCGCGCCGCGTGCCGGGCCAGATCGAACACGGCCCTGCCCGCCTCGGCGGCCGCGCGCACCGCCTCGCGCTGCGCCTTGAAGCCCGACACCAGCGGCTGGCGCAGCTCGCCCGGTAGGCGGTAGGCGATGCGCCGGCCGAAACCGCCGGGGGCGCCCGCCTCCATGCCGTTCCCGGTGGTCGCGCTCGCGGTGGCGGCGGGGGTGCGGGAACCGGACCCGCCTGGGCCAGGGGTGGAGGTGGGGGACGCGACGGGGTCGGGGGCGGTGGTGAGCCGGCGATGCAGCGCGTCGACCTCCGCGAACGGGATCAGCCGGAAGCCGTCGCGCCCGGACGCATGCCGCAGAAAGCCGATTCGCTCCGCCGCCGGGCCGGTGGCCAGGGCCCGGCACAGCTCGAGCTCGATCCGCTGGATGCCGCTCGGCCGGTGGTTGAAGCGGGCGTACTGGAACAGGTCTTCCACATCGATCCAGATCCTGTTCGCCACCCCGACCCCGTCCTTCCGGCCCCGCCCGGCCCTTTTGCGTGGTCGTCGCCCCGCTGCCATCATCCGGCATCCGTTCGCGGCCGGTTTTCCGCCGCATGCGCTTCCCGGAGCCGCCCGTCAAATGTCGCCCCCCGCCCCGTTCGGCCCTCGTTCCGTCCTCCGAACCGCCGCCTCGCCCGCCCCGCGCGGGATGCCGCCGATCCTCCGGAAGGGCCGCTGGAGGGTGGAGCTGCTGCTGCTGGGCGGCGTCCTGCTGCTGGGCGGATGCGCCGCCCGCGGGTGCAACGACGTGGACGTGCTGGCCCGGCTCGACGAGATGGATGCCCAGGCGGATCTCGCCCATGTGGGCCTGGCCGGAGATGCCCGCGCGACCCCGGTCGCCGATCCGCAGGCCAGCATGTGCTCGGTGTGGGAGGTGCGCCGCAACCCGCTGTTCGGGCGTCCCGGGCAGCCGCGAACGGTGCTGGCGGCGCAAAGCTTCCGCATCGACGAGGCCACCACCGGCTGGAGCCTGCGCCTCGTGCCGCGGCCGGACGGCAGCCCGATCACACAGGACATGCTTCCCCGCCGCCCCTGAGGAGCCGCATGGAAAGGGAGGATGCCGTTTCCGGGGCCGGGTTGGCCGGTCGGAGACGCTCGCCCCGGTGCATCCGGACGGGGCGGGGCCCATATCCGACGCCCCAGCCGCCATCGCCGGAGCTCGTCGCCGATCATGCCCCCGTCCCCGTCGTTCCGGCCGTCCACGCAGCACGCCTTCCTCGGGGACCGTTTCTTCGATCCGGTGAGGGCCGCCGAGTTCCCGCAAACCGTGCTGCGCTTCCGCAACCAGGCCGCCGCTTCCCGGATCGGCCTCGACGAGTTGGACGACGCTGAATGGGTCGCGCATTTCGGGCGGTTCGAGCCGCTGCCCGGCTCCTTCGACCGCCCACTGGCGCTGCGCTACCATGGCCATCAGTTCCGGTCCTACAACCCGCAGCTGGGCGACGGGCGCGGCTTCCTGTTCGCCCAGGCACACGATCTGGTGGACGGGCGGCTGCTGGATCTCGGCACCAAGGGTTCCGGCACCACCCCGTGGTCGCGCGGGGCCGACGGACGCCTGACCCTGAAAGGCGGCGTGCGCGAGGTGCTGGCCACCAGCATGCTGGAAGCGCTCGGCGTCGATACCTCGAAATCCTTCTCGCTGATCGAGACGGGCGAGGCGCTGGTGCGCGGCGACGAACCCTCGCCGACACGCTCGGCGGTGCTGGTGCGGCTCAGCCACGGCCACATACGCATCGGCAGCTTCCAGCGACAGGCCTACGAGGAGGATTCGGACGCGCTGCGGGTGCTGCTGGACCACGCCGTCCGCTGCTACCTGCCGGAAGCGGCCGCGGATACGCTGCCGGAGCGGGCGCTGCGCTTCCTGGACGCGGTGAGCCGGCGGGTGGCGCGCACCGGGGCGAACTGGATGCTGGCCGGCTTCGTGCACGGCGTGCTCAACACCGACAACATCAACATCACCGGCGAAAGCTTCGATTACGGACCGTGGCGCTTCCTGCCGGCCTACGATCCCGCCTTCACCGCCGCCTATTTCGACCACCAAGGGCTGTACGCGTTCGGACGCCAGCCGGACACGCTGTTGTGGAACCTGGCCCGGCTCGCAGAATCGCTGCTGCCGCTGGTGGCCGACGATCCCGGCGAGGCGCGCGACGCACTGGAAGCCGTGCTGCGCCGGTTTCCCGAGCAGTTCGGCAATGCCCATTCGCGGGCGATGCTGCGCCGGCTCGGACTGCAAAGTGCTGGCGCCGAAACCGACGAGGCGCTGCACCGCGCGGTGTGGCGCTTCCTGCACGAGAGCGCGATGCCGTTCGAATCGTTCTTCTTCGACTGGTACGGTGGCCGGTTGTCCGCGCCGCGGGCGGCGGCGGCCCCGTCGGCCGGAGCCTACGCGGCGGAGGGCTTCGAGCCGGTCCGCGCCCTGATCGACCGTTTCGAGCCCAGAACGGACCTGCGTCTCGACCATCCCTATTTTCGCGATCCGCTCCCTTGCACGATGCTGGTGGACGAGGTGGAAGCGATCTGGGCACCGATCGCCGAACGCGACGACTGGGGGCCGTTCCATCACAAACTCGCCGCCATCGGCCGGATGGCGGAAGCCTACGGCGACGCGCCGTCCATGCTCTAGCGGCAAACGGCGAAGGATCGCGCGGCGTCGGCGGGACGCGCGACAAGCGCCGCCGATGTTCTTCCGGGATCGACCGGGAAGAAACCATTCGATCCTTTCGGGGCCGATCCGTTTCGCCACGCGTTTCCGGAAGAACACCGACATGTGCCCGTTCCGGCGAGGCAACGGCGCCGTCACGTCCGGCATCGGCCTCGCGCATGAAGCTCGCAACCGTCGCTCCGAGGCCGCCACGGCCGGCGCGCGGTTTTCATCACGGTGCCATGGCCGTTCCAGTTCGCGTCGATGGGATCACCGTCCATCGGCGGACACCGCATACATATTTCGTCACGCGGGCGCACACGCCCTGCAACCAAAACGCGCGGAAGTGCTTGCAAGGCCACGCCGCCATGGGGCGGAAAGGCCGAGGGCATGACGACATGACGGACAGTTTCTGGCTCTGGATAGGATGCATCGGCATGGCGGTCGGTGCCGCCGCGATCTTCCTGATCGGCGGCCGCAAGACCGCGGATGAGGAAACCGGCACCATCCTGCACGGCACCGTGCCGGTCATCGCCGCGTGCGCCTATTTCGCCATGGCCGTCGGCCAGGGCAGCCTGCCGTGGCACTCGGTGCAGAACGGACAGACCATCTCGTTCTCGTTCTATTTCGCGCGTTATATCGACTGGCTGTTCACAACGCCGATCCTGCTGGCCTCGCTCGCCCTCACCGCATCGCATGGCCGCGTCCGCCGCGCGGGGCCGCTGGTCGGCATCCTGCTCGCCGACGTGCTGATGATCGTCACCGCCCTGTTCTTCGGCATGAGCACCACCGGCTGGATCAAGTGGACCTGGTTCGTGATCTCGTGCGGCGCGTTCTTCGCGGTGTACTACGTGCTTCTGGTCGGGCTGCGCGAGGAAGCCGCCCGGCAGCGCGCCGACGTGCAGGCCGCCTACACCCGCAACGCCACCTTCCTGTCGGTGATCTGGTTCATCTACCCGGTCGTGCTGCTGCTGGAGCCGGAAGGCCTGGCGGTGATCGGCTCCACCCTGTCCTGCGCCATCATCGTGGTGATCGATCTGGTGTCCAAGGTGGTCTACGGCCTGATGACGACGGTCGGCCACCGCGCGATCGCCGAGCGCGACCTGCGCGAAGGCGCCTGAGAGCCGGGGCGGGGCGGCGATGCCGGACAGCCTGCCCTTCGAAAGCTTGCTCGCCGGTCCGGTTCTGCCGGACCGGGCTTTCTCCGACCACGCATCCACGCCGGGGCACTCGCCCCGCACGGCCGGTGCCGGCCTTCCTTCCGCGAAATCCCGTTGGCCGGTTCTGGCCTGCGCGATGGCGATCGCCCTGACCCTTCTCCCCGGCGCGTGGGCGCAACTCGGGCTGCTGGCGATGGTGATCGCGCTCGGCGTGCCGCATGGGGCGCTGGATGGCGAGGTCGCCCGTCCCCTGTTGAGGCCCCGGTTCGGCATCGCGTGGTTCGCGGTGTTCTCCCTGCCCTATCTGACGCTGTTCGCGCTGGTGCTGTTGTGCTGGCGCGGAGCGCCGCTGCCGACGCTGGCGGGATTCCTGCTGCTGTCCACTCTGCATTTCGGCGAGCCGGAAGACGGCGGACGCGATTCCCGCTGGCCGGTTCGCCTGATCGCCGGGGGCGCACCGATCGCGCTTCCCGTGCTGCTGCAACCAGACCGTACCGCCCATCTGCTCGGCGTGGTGGCGGGGGTCGCGCTGCATCGGCCGCCCGCGTGGCTGCTGGCGGGATCCATCGGCTGGCTCGGGCTGCTCGGCGCGACGATGGCGTTCCGCCGGTCGTCCCTGCGACCGCTGATGCCTCTGCTGCCGGTGCTCGCGGCCTTGTTCCTGTTGCTGCCGCCCCTGGCAGGCTTTGCCGCCTATTTCGTGGGCTGGCACGCGCCCGGGCATATGCGCGCCCTGGTGGCGGACCCGCGATCGGCCCCGCGGGTCCGCACGCACGCCGCCGCCTGGTGGCGATCCCTTCCCGTGACCGCGCTGACCCTGCTGATCGGGAGCGGCTTGTGGTTCCTGTATCGCGGTCCTGTGCCCGATCGGTTGTTGCAGCTCACCCTGCAGATGCTGGCGGCGCTGACGGTGCCGCATATGCTGCTCGAACGCTTGATGCAGCGTCCAAGCATTGTGCGGCGCATCATTGATGCTGCATAGCACAAAATGCGGCGATCGAGCAGAAACCGCGTTTTTGTTGTTGGCGAATACTGGACAATACCGGTCGTTCCGCTAAATTGACGAAGCACGCCACGCAGAGGGCGGCACGAGGAAGTCGACAAGAACAACCGCGAGCGCCATGACGGTCCATCCGTCATGGCGCGCTGCGCATTTGCCGCATCGTTCCGGCTGCCGAAGAAGCCGTATCGTCGCCGCATCCGCAACCGACCTCGCGGGCAGCCGTTCGCTTGGTCGCGGCGTGATGTCCATGCCGGTTGCCCCCGCGGTGCCGTTTTCCATGCCCTTGAATGCCCTGCCGGCCTCGCCTCTTCCCCGGGCCCGCGTTCCCGCCGCCGACGCGCCGCGCGCCGAGAAGCTGACCGGCATCGTCGTCGCCGTCGTCGCGGTGGCGGCGTTGTATTTCGGCCGCGAGGTGCTGATCCCCATCACCCTGTCGGTGCTGCTCAGCTTCGTGCTGGCACCGCTGGTGGCCCTGTTGCGCCGGCTGAAGCTGCCGCGGGTGCCGGCGGTGCTGTTGTCCGTGGTGGCGGCACTGGGCGTCCTGCTGATGCTGGGCGGCGTGATCGGCACCCAGATCGCGTCGCTGAGCCAGGACCTTCCCCGCTACCAGAGCACCATCGAGCACAAGGTGGCCTCCGTGCGCGGCTTCGCGGCCGCCGAGCTCCGCCAGCTCACGGCACGCTTCAGCCGGGAAACCGGCGACGACAGCGCCGAAACCGGTGTGGCACCGGCGCGCGTGGGCGGCGAGAAGCCGATGCCGGTGGTGGTGCAGCAACCCACCCCCACCCCGGTGCACCTGCTGCAACAGGTGCTGGGGCCGATCCTCGGACCGATCGAGACGGTCGGCATCGTGTTCGTGGTGGCGATCTTCATCCTGCTGCAGCGCGAGGACCTCCGCGACCGGTTGATCCGGCTGTTCGGCTCCAACGATCTGCTGCGGACCACCGCCGCGCTGGACGATGCCGGCTCGCGGCTCGCGCGCTATTTCCTGACCCAGCTCGGGATCAACACCTCGTTCGGCGTGCTGGTCGGCATCGGTCTCGCGGTGATCGGCGTGCCGAACCCGGTGCTGTGGGGCGTGCTCGGCGGGCTGCTGCGCTTCGTGCCGTATATCGGCTCCTCCATCGCCGCGATCCTGCCGGTGGCGCTGGCGGCCGCGGTGGACCCCGGCTGGAGCATGGTGATCTGGACCGCGGCCCTGTTTCTCGTCACCGAAGGGATCATGGGGCAGGCGGTGGAGCCGCTGGTGTACGGGCATTCCACCGGCCTGTCGCCGGTGGCAGTAATCGTGGTGGCGATCTTCTGGAGCTGGATCTGGGGCCCGATCGGACTGATCCTGTCCACACCGCTCACCCTGTGCCTGGTGGTGGTGGGACGGCACGTGGACAGGCTGGAGTTCCTGGACGTGCTGCTGGGCGACCGCCCGGCGCTGACCCCGGTGGAGAGCTTCTACCAGCGCCTGCTGGCCGGCGACGAGGACGAGATGCTCAGGCAGGCGGAAGCCCTGTTGCGGCAGCGCTCGCTGTCCTCCTATTATGACGACGTGGTGCTCAAGGGCCTCCAGCTCGCCGCCGCCGACATGCAGCGCGGCGGCCTGCACCCCGAACGCATCGAGATCATCAACCGCACGATCGGCGAGCTGGTGCACGAGCTCGATGGCCACGACGACGCCGATCCCGCATCCGGCCCCGCCGAACAGCCGCTCGCCGGGCGGCAGCGCGAAGAACGCGCCGTGCCTGCCACGCCGGCACCGCTGGCCGACGCGCCGGCCCGGGACGCGCTGCCGGCACGCTGGCGCGGCGACAGCCCGGTGTTGTGCCTGGCCGGACGCGGGCCGCTGGACATCTCCGCCGCGTCCATCCTGACCCAGCTGCTGGAGAAGCACGGGCTCGGCGCGCGGGTCGTCACCCACCACGCCGTGTCGCGCGAGGCGATGGAGGCGCTCGATCCGTCTGGCGTCGCCATGGTGTGCGTGTCCTATCTGGACATGAGCGGCAACCCGACCCGGCTGCGCAGCCTGCTGCGCCGGCTTCGGCAGAAGCTGCCGGACGTGCCGGTGGTGGTGGGGCTATGGCCGGCGGCCGAGGTCGAAGGTCTCGCCGCCTCGCCGGAAGTCACCGCCCTGCACAACGACGCGGCCCTGCGCGCCGAGCTCGGCGCCGACCACTACGTGTCCACCCTGGCCGAGGCCGTCACCGCCTGCGTGTCCCGGGCGCAGGAGGAAGCGTCCCGTCTCGCGGCCTGACCGATCCGGGCCCGAGAGCGCGCCCGGCGCGGCACTGCCCGGGAATCCGCCGGGCCGCGAGATGCGACGCGGCTTCCATCGCGCGGCAGCAGCCTCCGGCTCCGAGAAACCGGGACACGCTGCCGATCCATGATGAGAAACCGCCTCGCGCCGCCGATCTCCGGTTGGGACGACCGAAGAAGGGAATAACCGGTCGTGACGCCCGCGCAGGACGAGGCGAACCGCTTGGGCGATCAGGCCGCGGCGGCGTGCCGGCTTTCCTCGATCAACCCGATCACGTCGTGCAGGCTGTCCACGATCCGGTGCGCGAGGCCCCGCATCTCCTCGGTCGGGTCCAGCAGGTCCGGCACCATCACCACCCGCATCGCCGCGGCGTGCGCGGCGCGGATGCCGTTGAAGGAATCCTCCAGCACCAGGCAGCCTTCGGGCGCCACGCCCAGCAGGGACGCGGCTTTCAGGAACGGGTCCGGGTTGGGCTTGCCGCGCGGCACGTCGTCGCGGGTGACGATGTGGTCGAACCGCGCGGCGATGCTCACCAGCGCCAGGTGATGGTCGGTGCGCGCCCGGCTGGACGAGGTGGCGATCGCGCGGGGGATGCGGTGGCGGTCCAGCGCGTCCAGCAGCTCGCCGACGCCGCGCTTGAGCGCCAGCCGGCCGGCCGCGACGAGCGCCCGCAGATGCTCCTCCTGGGTGGCGAAATAGCGCTCGAGCGGGAAATCCGCGCCGTATCGCTCGGTCACCAGCTCCCGGCAGCGATCCGCAGGGGCGCCGATCATCAGGTGGCAGAACGCGGGAGGGATGTCGTAGCCGAGCGCCGTGCCGGCGCTGACCAGCGCGTCCATCGCCAGCCGCTCGCTGTCGAGAAGCAGTCCGTCCATGTCGAAGATGACGGCGTCGATCCGGCGCATGGGCGCCTCCTGTCGTGATGGAAGAAGAAAACGACGCCCGGAAACGGGCGCCATGGCCGCGGTATGGAGCGGTTCCGGCCGCGACCGCTGTGTCGGAAACAACGCGCAGCGCCGCGAACGGTCCGCGCTACCGGGCGGGAGCCAGGGGCCGCTCGCCGCCCCGGTCCCGGCCGGGGGTGGGGGACAATCGTCCCGAGCCCGGCGCGGGGCTCAGGCGTCGCGCAGCAGCCGGGCGATCACCAGCTCCACCGGCTCGCGGTGCAGCGCCAGCAGCGCGTCGCTCAGCTGGCGCACCACCCCGTCATGGTCGGGCAGCGGAGGGCCGAACACTTCCTCCATGCCGAGAAACGCCTCCGCCTGGCGGGTGAAGTCCTCGCCGATGGTCTCGCACGTGTTCTTGAACGTCGCGGCCGCGGGATCGATCAGCCGCACCTCGGTGCCGCTGGTGTCCCGCAACGCGAACCAGCGGATCCAGGCCGCGATGCCCAGCACCGTGCAGGGCGCCGGGCGGCCGGCCTCGATGTTCTCGCGCAGGGCGGTCATCAGCCGTGTCGCGACCTTGGCGGAGCCGTTGCGGCCGATGCGCGCGACGTCGTGGCGGATGGCCTCGTTGCCGAGCCTGGTCAGGAGCTGGTCGATATAGGGGTCGAGCTCGGACGCCGGCAACGCCAGGGTCGGCCCCTGCTCGGCGCGCATGAAGCGGGCGATGAAGGCCGCGAAGCCGGGGGCCGCCATGGTTTCCGCCACCGTGCGCAGCCCGGCGAGGCCGCCCAGATAGGCCAGCAGCATGTGGCTGCCGTTCAACAGCCGCAGCTTGGCGGTCTCGAACGGTTCCACGTCCGACACGAAGCGGGCACCGCCGGCTTCCCACATCGGGCGCTCGCCGTCGAAGGCCTCGATCACCCATTGCAGGAACGGCTCGGCGAACACCGGCGCCGCGTCGCGCAGCCCGGTGAGCAGCTGCGCCTCGTCCAGATCCTCCGGCATCAGGGCCGGCACGATGCGATCCACCATCGAGTTGGGGAAGCGCACCTCCCGTTCGATCCAGGCGGCCAGCCGGTCGTCGCGAAGGGCGGCGAAGTCGGCCACCGCGCGGCGCAGGGTGGCGCCGTTCGCCGACAGGTTGTCGCAGCTCAGGATCACCGGCGGCCGCCCGCCCTGGGCCCGCACGGCGGCGAGGCCCGCGGCCAGCGTCCCCACCACGCTGCGGGGGCGGCCGGCATCGTTCAGGTCGGCCAGGACGTCCGGATGGTCGGCCTGCAGCCGCCCGGTCGCGGGCTCGAGCAGATAGCCTTCCACCGTGGTGGTCAGGGTGACGAGGCGGGTATCGGGATCGGCGAGCCGCGCCGGCAGGCCGAGCGGATCGCTGGGTGCGTGGACCGGCGCCGCGATGGCGCCCACGATCTCCGCCCGGTCGCCGTCGCCGCCGCGTTCCACCAGGGTGTAGAGCCCGTCCTGGGCCTGGAGGCGGCGCGGCGTCGTGTCGCGCACGAGGCTGGCCGAAGCGATCCCCCAGCGCAGGCCGCTCTCGCCTTGCGCCTCGATGGCGCGCTGGGTGACGAACGCCTGGTGGCCTCGATGAAAGGCGCCGCAGCCCAGATGCAGGATGCCGGTCCGCAAGGCGGCCGGATCGTAGCCCGGCAGCCGGACCGCGGGCCGGGCCGATCCCATCGTCCTGCGCGATAGGGGAAGCGCGGCCGGCTCGGCGTGACGGGCGATCGTGGTGTGGTCCTGCATGGAATCCCTTCTGGGGCTGGTCGTGGTCCTCATGATCGCCGCCGGTGCCGCGCGAGGGCGGCCGGCATGACGTCCCGAACAAAATGCTGCGTTGCAGCATTCTTTGACCGTAACCTGGGGACCAAGGCCGGGTTTGTGAACCCCCTCCCGCAAACAACTTCACAAAATAGACACAATGATGCCGATCGTCACGGATGTGACGACGGCACACCGCCGGGACCCGATGGCCCCGGCGGCAGGACCGGTCAGGCGGTCTTGTTCAGCTCGGCCTGGAGCTCGGGCAGCACGGTGAACAGGTCGCCCACCAGACCGTAGTCGGCCACGGCGAAGATCGGCGCCTCCGCGTCCTTGTTCACCGCCACGATGATCTTGCTGTCCTTCATGCCGGCCAGATGCTGGATCGCGCCGGAGATGCCCACCGCGAGATAAAGCTCGGGCGCCACGATCTTGCCGGTCTGCCCGACCTGGTAGTCGTTGGGAACGTAGCCCGCATCCACCGCCGCGCGGGAAGCGCCGATGGCCGCCCCCAGGCTGTCGGCGATCGGGGCCAGCAGGGAGAAGTTCTCGCCCGAGCCCATGCCGCGGCCGCCCGACACCACCACGCGGGCGGAGGACAGGTCCGGCCGCTCGCTGCGTGACAGCTCGGCCGAGACGAACCGCGCCGGCGCCGGCAGATCGGCCGGCAGCGTCGCCGCTTCCACCGTCGCCGTGCCGCCCTCGGCGGGCGCGGGATCGAACGCGGCCGCCCGGATGGTCAGGAGCTTCTTCGCGTCGCCCGACCGTACCGTGGCCAGGGCCGACCCCGCATAGATCGGACGCACGAAGGTGTCCGGACCCTCGATCGCCACCACCTCGCTGACCGGCTGCACGTCCAGCAGCGCTGCCAGACGCGGCAGCACGTTCTTGCCGGTGGCGGTGGCCGGGGCCAGCACATGGTCGTAGGCGCCGCTGAGGCTTTGAAGCAGCGCCGCCAGCGGCTCCGGCAGGGAATGCGCGAACGCCTCGGCGTCGGCCACCAGCACCCGGGACAGGCCCTGGATGCGCGCCGCCGCCTCGGCCACGGCGGCGACCCCATCGCCCGCCACCAGGCCATGCACCTCGCCGAGCCGGCCGGCGGCGGCGACCGCGGAGCGGGACGCCTGGGACACCGCGCCGTCCGCATGGTCCAGAAGAACGAGAACGGTCATGGCTCAGATCACCCTGGCTTCGTCGCGCAGCTTGTTCACCAGCTCGGCCACCGAGCCCACCCGGATGCCCGCCTTGCGCTCCGGCGGCTCCACCACCCGGAGGGTTTGCAGCCGGGGGGCGACATCCACGCCCAGCCCGGCGGCGGCGATGGTTTCCAGCGGCTTCTTGCGCGCCTTCATGATGTTGGGCAGCGAGGCATAGCGCGGCTCGTTCAGCCGCAGGTCGACGGTGACGATGGCCGGCAGAACGAGCGAGATGGTTTCCAGCCCTCCATCGACCTCGCGCGTGACGGACAAGGCGTCGCCGCCGGCCTCGATCTTCGAGGCGAAGGTGCCCTGGCCCCAGCCCAGCAGCCCGGCCAGCATCTGGCCGGTGGCGTTCATGTCGTCGTCGATCGCCTGCTTGCCCATCAGCACCAGGCGCGGCTGCTCGCGCTCCACCAGCGCGCGCAGGATCTTGGCCACCGCGAGCGGCTCGGGCGCCTCCTCCGCCTGCACCAGGATCGCCCGGTCGGCGCCCATGGCCATCGCCGTGCGCAGCGTGTCCGCCGCCTGGGCCGCGCCCACGCTCACCACCACGATCTCGGTGGCGACGCCCTTCTCCTTGAGACGCACGGCTTCCTCCACCGCGATCTCGTCGAAGGGGTTCATCGACATCTTCACGCCGGCGGTCTCGACGCCGCTGTTGTCGGCCTTCACGCGCGGCTTCACGTTGTAGTCGATCACGCGCTTGACCGGGACCAGGAGCTTCATCTGTTCGAACTTCTTCGGATGCTCGGAGGAGGATAGAACGGTGTGGGGGAGTGGTTAGCGCGATATACGCGCCGCGTCACACCCCGGAGGCGCGGACCGGCAGACTGCGCGGGCGGCGGACCGGCCGGATTACAGGATCCCGGAACTCCGGAACCGGTTCCGCCGGACGCTCCTACATCCCGACCGGATAGTTCGGACCCCCGCCGCCCTCGGGCGCCGACCAGTCGATGTTCTCCGTCGGGTCCTTGATGTCGCAGGTCTTGCAGTGCACGCAGTTCTGCGCGTTGATCCTCAGCTCCGGCGCGTCCGGATCGGGCACCTCGTACACTCCCGCCGGGCAGTAGCGGGATTCCGGCGAGCGGAACCGGTCCCAGTTCACCGTCCGCCAGCGCCCCGGGTCGCGCAGCCGCAGATGCACCGGCTGGTCTTCCTCGTGGTTGGTGTTGCTGAGGAACACCGAGCTGAGCTTGTCGAACGTGAGCTTCCCGTCCGGCTTCGGATAGGCGATCGGCGCGGCGGCGTCGGCCGGCTCCAGCACGGCGTGGTCGGTGTGGGGATGGTGCAGCGTCCAGGGCGCGCGGCCGCGCAGCAGCACGGTGTCCACCGCCGAATAGATGAAGCCGCCCAGTTGGCCATACCGGGCGAAGGCCGGACGCACGTTGCGCGCCCGGCGCAGCTCGTCCCACAGCCAGGACCGCCGGACCCGCCTGGTGAAGGAGCGCGGCTCGGCCGGGCGCCCCTTCTCCAGCGCTTCCGCCACCGCCTCGGCCGCCAGCATGCCGCTCTTCATGGCGGTGTGCGTGCCCTTGATCTTGGGCACGTTGAGGAAGCCGGCGGTATCGCCGATCAGCAGGCCGCCGGGAAAGCTCAGCCGCGGCACCGATTGCAGGCCGCCCTCGCTCAGCGCCCGCGCGCCGTAGGACAGGCGCTTGCCGCCTTCCAGATGCCGGCGCACGGCGGGATGGTTCTTGAGCCGCTGCATCTCGTCGAACGGGGACAGCCAGGTGTTGCGGTAGTCCAGCCCCACCACGAACCCGTACGACACCAGGTTGTCGCCGAAATGGTAGAGCCAGGAGCCGCCATAAGTGTGCTTGTCCAGCGGCCAGCCCATGGTGTGCTGGATCAGGCCGGGGCGATGGCGCTCCTTGGGGATCTCCCACAATTCCTTGATGCCGAGCCCGTAGGTCTGCGGATCGACGCCCTCGCGCAGGCCGAAGCGCTGCATGAGCTGCTTGGCCAGCGAGCCGCGGCAGCCCTCGGCGAACAGGGTGTAGGACGCGCGCAGCTCCATGCCGGGGGCATGGTTCGGACCGGGCTCGCCGTTCCGGCCGATGCCCATGTCGCCCGTGGCGACGCCCACGACGCGCCCGTCTTCTTCCAGCAGCTCGGCCGCCGCGAAGCCCGGATAGATCTCGACCCCGAGCTCCTCGGCCTGGGCGGCGAGCCAGCGGCACACCTCGCCCAGGCTGACGATGTAGTTGCCGGTGTTGTGCATCTGCGGCGGCGTCGGCAGCGACACCGAGCGCTTCTTCCACAGGAACAGCATCCGGTCCTCGGTGGCCGGGGTGCGCAGGGGCGCGCCCTTCTCCTTCCAGTCGGGGATCAGCTCGTCGAGCGCCCGGGTCTCGATCACCGCGCCGGACAGGATGTGGGCGCCGATCTCGCCGCCCTTCTCCAGCAGGCAGACGCTGGCCTCCGGCGCCAGCTGCTTCAGCCGGATGGCCGCCGCCAGCCCGGATGGGCCGCCGCCCACCACCACGACATCGAATTCCATCGCCTCGCGCGCGGTGCCGCTCATGGTCTTGAACAATTGCCCTTCGTTGCGGAGCGGAACCCGGCGTGATGCCGCGGTCCGGGTCGTGGCGGTTGTTTGAACCCCCGCCGCCGGGAGGGCAACCGGGAGGGGCGGCGTTGGTTCGGGCCTCGAACGCGACGGCCAGCAACGTCCGGCGGCGACGCCACGTCCACGACGCCCGGTAGAACGCTCCGGCGGCTCGCGGACGGATGGGACGTGAACCCTTCTTAGCGCCGCAAGAGGAGGAAGGGTTGCATCCCGCGCGCACAACAGATTGTGCAACAAAATCAGTCCGCAAGGCTTCCCTCGCGGGCGGATAGGCGTCACCCTTCGCGTGTTTCCCGCGGGCCGGGATGGCGTCGCCACCGGGCGGAGGGATCGTCGCGTCATGCCGGCTGCGTCGTCGATCCCTGTTCGAGCCGCCCGCGCCCGCCCCGCATCCGGCGGGCGCTGATCGTGCGGCCTAGCCGTCAGCTGTTCGGTCCCGGGGCCGACGCCTATCTGCGCCTCGCGCTGTTGTGCGGCGCGGGCGGCCTGCTGCTGCTGCTCGTGACGATCGGCGCGGTGTCGCGGTCGGCGTGGTTCTACGGGGTGGGCGTGGCGCCGGAACAGCCGGTGCCGTTCAGCCACAAGCATCACGCGGGCGAGCTCGGCATCGATTGCCGCTACTGCCACATCAGCGTGGAGCACGCGGCGAGCCCCGGCCTGCCGCCGACCTGGACCTGCATGACCTGCCATTCGCAGATCTGGACCACGGCCCCGATGCTCGCCCCGGTGCGCGACAGTCTCGCCAACGACGAGCCGCTGCGCTGGAAACGAGTCAACCGGCTGCCGGACTACGTTTACTTCAATCACGGCATCCATATCGCCAAGGGCGTCGGCTGCTCCTCCTGCCACGGCGAGGTCGACCGGATGCAGCTCACCTTCCGCGCGAAGGCCTTCACCATGAGCTTCTGCATCACCTGCCACCGCGCGCCGGAGCGCTTCGTCCGGCCGGCCTCGGAGGTCTTCGACATGCGATGGCAGCCCGGCGTCGAGCAACTGAAGCAGGGCGCGGCCCTGGTGCGCGCCAACCACATCCGGTCCGCCGCCGAGCTGACCGACTGCTCGATCTGCCACCGATGAGGAAGGTGTCCCCACCGTCCCCCGGCGCCGCGCGGCCGGAACCGCTGGATCCGGGCGACCTGCCGGCGCTGCGGCAACGGCTGCGCGCCGACGGGGGCAAGGCCTGGCGTTCCTTCGACCAGGTGGCGGACACGGACGCCTTCCGCCGCTTCCTGCAAGAGGAATATCCCTCCGCCGCGCGACTCGTGGGTTCGATGGAGCGCCGGCGGTTCTTCCGGGTGATGGTGGCCTCGCTGGCGCTGGCCGGCCTCGGCGGCTGCGACGACGACGATGATGCGGGAAGCCGCACGGAGGACGGGCGCACGGAGGAGGTGCCGTTCGTGCGCGAGCCCGAGCACCAGAAGCTCGGCGGCCTGATGCGCTACAACAGCGGCGCCCTGCTGGACGGCCACGCCAACGGGGTGCGGGTGCTGGTGCGCGACGGGCGCCCGTTGAAGATCGAGGGCAATCCCGACCATCCCTGGAGCCTTGGCGGCACGGACACGTTCGCGCAGGCTTCCGTGCTCGGGTTGTACGATCCTTACCGCTCCCAGGCGGTGCTGCATCAAGGGCGTCCGTCATCCTGGGGTGCGTTCCGCGCGGCACTCGCCGGTCCGCTCGCCGCCCATGCGGCCGATGGCGGCCAGGGGCTGCATCTGCTGACGCCGCCGGTGACCTCGCCCACGGTGCTGGCGCAGATCGAAGCGCTGCGCCGGCGCTTTCCCGCCATGCGCTGGCACGGCTGGAGCGCGGTCAGCCGCGACGCCCTGTTCGCCGGCACGCAGGCCGCGTTCGGGCAAAGGCTGGAACCGCGCTACCACCTCGACCGGGCGCGGGTGCTGGTGTCGCTGGACGGCGAGCTGCTCGACCCCGGGGCCGCCCAGATCGGCCAGGCCCGGCGCTGGTCGGACGCGCGCCGGGCCGGGATCGCGGCCGGGCGGCTGCCGGTGCTGCACGCGGTCGCACCGACCCCGGGGCTCACCACCGCGCGCGCCGATCATCCGCTGGCCGCCGGCCAGGAAGCGATCGCGCGGATCGCCGCCGTGCTGCTGGCTTCCGCCGGGGGCGGAACGCCGGACCTGTCGTCGCTTCCCGATCCGGCGCAAGCGTCCTGGACGCGCCGCGCCGCGGCGGCGCTCGGGCGTGCGCGGGGCGAAGGGCTGGTGATCGCGGGACCGGCCCAGCCGCCGGCGCTGCACGTGCTCGCGCACCGGATCAACGGGATGCTCGGCAACACCGGCCGCACCGTGGGCTTCACCGATCCGGCGGCGGCGCCGGCCGAGAGCCTCGCCGCCCTGGCGGATTCGATGGATCGCGGGCAGGTGCGCACGTTGCTGATGCTGGGGGTGAACCCGGCCTATGACGCTCCTGCCGATTTGGAGTTCGATCGCCGCCTGGAGCGCGTCGGGCTCACCATCCATGCGGGCGAGGAGGTGGACGAGACCGCCGCGCGGTCACACTGGCACCTGCCGCTGGCGCATCCGCTGGAGAGCTGGGGCGACGCCCGCGCTGTCGATGGCACGGTGACCGCGATCCAGCCGACGATCGCGCCGCTTTATAACGGCCGCTCGATGTCCGAGATCCTGTCGGTCCTCGCCGATGCCGAACCCCGCGGCGGCCTGGCGATCCTGCGCGACCACTGGCTGGGCCGGTGGCGCGACGAAGATGATCGGGGCGACGCGGCGCGCGAGGGGCGGTGGCGCGAGATGCTGTTGCGCGGCTTCCTGCCGGACGCCGCGCTGCCCGAACGACCCGTAACGCTGCGCGACGCGGCGGCCGGCGGCCAAACGGGCGGCCAAACGGCGGGAGACGGGGCCTCGGCGGAGGCGAGGGCTGCCGCAGCCGGCACGGTGGAGCTGCTGTTCCGTCCGGATGCGGGGGTGCGCGGCGGAGCGGGCAGCAACAACGCCTGGCTGCAGGAACTGCCCAGGCCGCTGACCAAGCTGGTGTGGGACAACGCCGTGCTGGTGTCGCCGTCCCTGGCCGAACGCGAAGGGCTGCGCACCGGCGACGTGGTGCGGCTCGAGCGGGACGGCCGCGCGGTGGAAGGGCCGGCCTGGATCATGCCCGGCCAGGCGGATGCGAGCGTCACCCTGTTGCTGGGCTATGGGCGGCGGATGCCGGATGCGCTGGCGGACGGCCTCGGCTACGACGCCACGCCCCTGCGCCGGAGCGACGCGCCGTGGTCGGCCGCCGGCGCCACCCTGCGGCGCACCGGCCGCCGCGTCGAGCTGGCCACCACCCAGGACCACGGCAGCATGGAAGGGCACGACCTGGCGCGGGCGCGCCCCCTGGACGCCCCCGCTGCCGAAACCGCCGCCACGCCGGTGCCGGCGGTCCCCGCTGCCGAGGCCGGCGCCGCCGGCGATCGCGCCTGGGGCATGGTGATCGACCTGGACAGCTGCATCGGCTGCAACGCCTGCGTGGTGTCGTGCCAGGCGGAAAACAACATCGCCGTGGTGGGCAAGGAGGAAGCCGCGCGCGGCCGCGACATGCACTGGCTGCGCATCGACCGCTACTACGAGGGAGAACCGGACGCGCCGGACACGCGCTTCCAGCCGGTGCCCTGCATGCATTGCGAGGACGCGCCCTGCGAGGTGGGCTGCCCGGTGGAAGCGACCCTGCACGACCATGAGGGGCTCAACGTCATGGTTTACAACCGCTGCGTCGGCACCCGCGCCTGTTCCGGCTACTGCCCCTACAAGGTGCGCCGCTTCAACTGGCTGGATTATTCCGCCGGCGCTTCCCCCACCATGCAGCTGCAGCGCAACCCGGACGTCACCGTGCGCTCGGCGGGCGTGATGGAGAAATGCACCTACTGCGTGCAGCGGATCGCCGAAGCGCGGATCGAGAGCGACCGCACCAACACGCCCATCCCCGACGGCGCGGTGCAGACCGCCTGCCAGACCGCCTGTCCCACCCGGGCGATCACGTTCGGGAACCTCGCGGACGGCAACAGCGCCGTGGCCGCCCGGCGCCGCGACGCGCGCAACTACGCGCTGCTGGGCGAGCTCGGCGTCAAGCCGCGCACCACGTACCTGTCGGCGGTGACGCCGCCGACAGGGGGAGCCGAGGGATGACGCGACCGCCCCTTCTTCCGCCCTGCGGCGACGCGGTGGCGGCCGGCATCGGGCATCGCCGGTTGTTCCGCGCGGGCGGCGCGTCCGCCGCAGGGGGCATCGGCCTCGTGCGGCCGGCCGGGCGCGCCCTCGGCCGTCGGGCCGCTCTTGCGGATGGGGAAGCGGCGCGGGCGTGCCGTGCCCCGGGGCCGGGAACCGCGCGTGCTGCGATGCCCTGGCGACGGATGCCGGCCGTGTCCCGCCGGCGCCCGGAACGGGATTGAGGCCGGTGCCCGACGACCTGAGCGCCCGGCTGCCGCCCTTCCTGCTCGATCCGCGCGAGGATTATGCCTCCGTGGAACGGCGCATCGCACGGGTGGCGTTCGACCATCCGGGCTGGCGCGGCTGGTGGATCGCGATGACGGTGGCCGTGGGGCTGCTGGGCGTGCTCGCGGTGTCGGTGGGATGGCTGCTGATCGAGGGCGTGGGGGTCTGGGGCAACAACATCCCGGTCACCTGGGCGCTGGACATCGTCTCCTATGACTGGTGGATCGGCATCGCCACCGGGGCTTTCGCCTTGTCGGCCGCGTCGCTGCTGCTGGGCTCGGCCGCGCGCAGCGCCCTGTCGCGCATCGCGGAAACAATCGCTGTGATGGCCACGGTCTCGGCCGGCATCTACCCGATCATCCATCTGGGCCGGCCCTGGTTCTTCTTCTGGAACCTGCCCTATCCGAACACCCTGCTGTTGTGGCCGCAGTTCCGGTCGCCGCTGGTGTGGGACGCGTTCGACATCGTGTCGTTTCTGGGCGTCGCGGTGTCGTTCTGGTTCGTGGGGATGCTGCCCGATCTCGCCACCTTGCGCGACGCCGCCATCACCCGCGCGCGCGAGGCGCTCCGCCGGGCGCCGGCCGAGGCTCGCCACGAGGCTCCGGCGCAGCACGGCATGGCCTATGTCACGGCGGCACGCCTGGTGCGGCGGGCGCATCTCTACGGCATCGCGGCGCTGGGCTGGCGCGGCTCCGCGGCGCACTGGCAGCGCTGGGCGCAGTGCTACCGCACGGTCGCGCTGTTCGGGCTGTTCACCGTGGTGTCGCTGCAAACGGGCGCCGCCGTGATGTACGCCGGCACGGTGGAGCCCGGCTGGCACGACACGATGCTGCCAGCCGAGTTCGTGGCCGGGGCGCTGCTGCAGGGGGTCGCCGCGGTGACGGCGGGTGCGGTGGTGCTGCGCTGGTGCTTCGGGCTGGACGGGCTGATCACCCCGCGTCACCTGTCGCTGCTGGGCGGGCTGATGCTGGCGCTGGGGCTGCTCGACCTCTACTGCCACGCGGCGTCGAGCTTCGCGGTCGCGATCGGCACGAACAGCTTCGAGCATCAGGCGGACGCGCGCCGGCTCCACGGGCCGCATGGCTGGGCATTCTGGGGCGTGCTGGCCCTGGCCTTCGCACCCGTGCAGCTGTTCTGGTTCCGGCGCTGCCGCATCGCGCCGGTGATGCTGCTGGGCGTGAGCCTGTGCGTGCTGGCCGGCTGCTGGTGCGACCATTTCGTCACCATCGTGGACACGCTGCAGCATGATTTCCTGCCGTCCAGCGCACAGCTCTACGCGATCGGGATCTGGGGCGCGGCCACGTTCCTCGGCTCGACCGGGCTGGTGCTGTCCGGGCTGCTGCTGGCGGTGCGATACCTGCCGGTGCTGAGCATCCTCGGCACCCGCTACCATCTGGCCCCCGTGGGACGGCGCTCGAACGCGCCCGGCCCGAAGGAGGATGGCGGCGACGCCCCGCTCTGGGGCGTGAGCGCCGAGTTCGACCAGGCCGGCGACGCTATCGCCGCCGCGACGGCGCTGCGCCGGCAGCGCCTGGGCCGGGTGGATCTTTATTCCCCGGTGCCGCTGTCCGACGCGCCGGACGCGCTGGCGCTCGGGTCGCGGCCGGTCTGGCTGATCGGCATCGCGGCAGCATTGCTGGGGGGGATCGGCACCTTCACCATGTGCGCCTACGCCACCGGCATCGACTACGTGTTCCTTATCGGCGGCCGTCCACGCTTCTCGTGGCCGAGCTTCGTGGTGCCGTCGCTCAGCTTCGCGACGGTCAGCGGCGCCGTGGCGATGCTGCTGGCCATGCTGGTGCTCAACCGGCTGCCGCGCCTGAACCATCCCGCGTTCAACATCCCGGGCTTCGAGGCCGCCACCGACGACCGGTTCTTCGTGTCGGTGGAAGCCGACGGGGACCGTTTCGATCCGCGCGCGGTGGAAGCCGCGCTGCGGATGCTGGCAGGCCGCCCGATCAGCGTGGCGCGGGTGCCGCGGTGAGGCCCGGCGTCAGGATGCTGGCCATCCTTCTGGCGGCGGCCGCGTCCCTGGCCGGCTGCAAGCGGGCCGACATGTATTCGCAGGGCAAGTCGCAAAGCTGGGACCGCAACAACGTTCTGCGTCACGGCCAGGCGATGCAGCCGCCGGTGCCGGGCACCGTGTCCATGGACGAACGGCATCCCCCGGTGCCGCAGCCGCCCGCGATCACCGAGGCGATGCTCCGGCGCGGGCAAGAACGCTTCGGCATCTACTGCACCCCCTGCCACGGCGCGTCCGGCGACGGCATGGGCATGATCGTCCGGCGCGGCTTCCCCCGGCCGCCCTCCCTGCGCGAGGCCCGATTGCGCGGAACCGGCGCGGCGCGGCTCTTCGACGTCATCACCAACGGGCACGGCACGATGTACGGCTATGCCGACCGGGTATCCCCGGCCGATCGCTGGGCGATCATCAGCTATATCCGCGCCCTGCAGCGCGGCGCCGACGTGCCGGCCGCGATGCTGGGCGAGAACGACCGCCGGGCGCTGGAGGCGGCGGGGAATGACGGGGGCGGCGGTTCCCACGGAGACACGCCGTGAGCCGTCTGGTCCCGGTGACGGGGGCGCTGCTGGCCACCCTGCTGGCCGAGCTGCTGTTGTTCTGGGCGGGCTGGTCCGTGATGCCCTCGCTGTGCTGCGCGTTCCTGTTCCTGTCGGGGCTGCCGCTGGGGGCGCTCGGGGTGCTGATGGGCGCGGAGCTGTCCGGACGCGGCCGCTGGAGCGCGGCGCCGTTTCTGCGCGCGCTGCTGCCGCTGCTGCCGCTGGCGGCGCTGCTGGCGATCCCGTTGTTGTGCTGGCAGACGCATCTGCTGCCGCCGCCGGCCGATGCCCGCAGCGGCTTCGGCGCGGCGTGGTTCTCGCACGGAGCGGTCGCGGCGCGGCTGGTGGGATCGGGCCTGGTGTGGGCGCTGCTGTGCCTGTTGTTCGCGGCACCTCCGGGGAAGGCACGGGCCGACGGGCGGCGCGGGGCCGCGGCACTGGGGCTGCTGTGCCACCTGCTGATGGCGACCCTGCTCGCGTTCGACTGGATCGGGCAGATGGAACCCCGTTTTCGTTCCGCCAGCCTGGGGCTGATCCTGCTGGCCTCCTGGAGCGCCGCCGCGCTGGCCGGGGCCTTGCTGGTCCGCAGCACCTACCGGACGGCGGCGGACGCGGACGGTGCCGCCGGTTCGCTGTCCGCCATCCTGCTGGTCGCGCTGGCGGCGGCGGTATTTCTGCAGTTCACCCAGTTCCTGGTGACATGGTCGGCCAATCTGCCCGACGAGCTGGTCTGGTACCGCCATCGCGCGGGAATGGCCGGCGCGGCGGCGGTTTGGCTGGGGCTGCTCGTCTGCGTGCCGGTGATGGCATCGATGGACGGTGCGGCCGGGCGTGGCGCATCGGGGGGCGGCTCGCGGCGGCCTCCGGCGCTGTTGATGGCGGCGGCGCTGCTGGTGCTGTTGTCGCGGGCGATGGAGATGTTCTGGATGGTGACCCCCGCGGTCCGCGGCCGCTTCACCCTGACGCTGCCCGACGCGGTGGCGCTTCTGGGCCTGGTCGCGGCGCTGGGGATCGCGGTGCGCGGTGCGGGCGCCGCGATCGGGCGGAAGGAGCCACGCCTTGCGCGACGCTGAGAAGCCGTCCCGCTTCCGCGCGCTTTTCGGCCCCCACGCCGCAGGCCGCCCGTCGCCCAGACGCTGGCTGGCGCTCGGCGCTGGGCTGGCCGCCGCCGCGGGGGCGCTGGGGGCCGGACTGGTGTTCGGCCGCCGGCAGCCTGCCCGCGACGACGGCACGACGGGCCGGGGGCTGCCAGGCACGCCGCCCGATGCCGGCGCCGTGCGCCAGGGTTTCGAGGGGGAAGACGATAGCGGGCGCGGGCTGTTCAAGGGCCTCGCCTGGCTGGTGGCGGCCGCGGTCCCGGCGGTGGCGCTGATGTTCGGGCTGGTGGCCTGGTTCGGCGCGCTCGATCACCAGGGAAGACGCTTCACCCCCGAGCAATCGGCGCCGATCGTGCCCCCGTCGCCGCATCTCCAGGCGCATCCGTTCGCGGAGTTGCGGGCGGAACAGGACCAGGAGCACGCCCTGATCAGTCAATATCGCTGGCTGGATGCAGCCCACACCCATGCCCGGGTGCCGGTGGAGCGGGCGATGGCGCTTGTCGCCGGGCATTCCCTGGAACCCGAACCGGATCCGGCGGCGCCGGACGGCACAACCGGGGGCGCGAATGGCCGCCCGCCGGGGAATGGCGCTCCGGATCCGCGGACGCCGGGGGGAACGCCATGAACGGCGGCAACCGCGACCTCGCCCTGTGGCCGATCGCCGCCTCGGCGGGCGCGCACAACACCGATCATCTGGTGTGGGCCTTCACGCTCGTCACCCTGATGCTGACGGTGCCGATCTTCGTGGGCTTCACCATCTTCTCGGTGATCTATCGCGACGGCCGACCGGCGCACCGGGAATACAAGGAGAAGAAGGGACGCTCCGAGGCGATCGAGCTGAGCTGGATGCTGATCCCGTTCGCGCTCACGCTGGCCTTCTTCGCCTGGGGTGCCCGGATGTTCGACATCCACCGCCACCCGCCGGCGAACGCCATCACCATCAGCGCGATCGGCCGGCAATGGATGTGGAAGTTCCAGCATCCCGGCGGCCAGGCGGAGATCAACGACCTCCACGTGCCCACAGGCCAGCCGGTGCGCATCACCATGATCTCGCAGGACGTGATCCACGCGCTGTATCTGCCGGCTCTGCGCATCCAGATGGAAACTCTTCCGGGCCGCTACACCGAGCTGTGGTTCAACGCCGACAAGCCCGGCACCTACCGGCTCTATTGCTCGGAATATTGCGGCACCGACCATTCCAAGATGCAGGGGCTGCTGTACGTGATGAAGCCGGGCGACTACCAGGCCTGGCTGGCGCATCAGGGCGCATCGCAGACCCTCACCGCGAAGGGCCGGCAGCTGTTCGCCGCCAATGGCTGCGCCGGCTGCCACGAGAACGGCTCCACCGTGCGCGCGCCCTCGCTGCACGGGCTGTTCGGGCAGCCGGTGCCGATGGAGGCCGGCGGCACGGTGATCGCCGACGAGAGCTACCTGCGCGACAAGATCCTCGATCCCGACAAGAACCGCATCGCCGGCTACAAGCAGCTGATGCCCTCCTTCAAGGGCGTGCTGGCCGAGGAGGACGTGGTGGCGCTGGTCGCCTACCTGCGCGCCCTCGGCCCCAAGGAAGAGGGCGCGTCGGCCGAGGACGCGCCCGATCGATCCACCGCCACCGGAGACAGCACGCCATGAGCCCGGACGGCACCGCCACTCCTCCACGCCAGAATCTCCCCGCCACGCTGCGCGATCCGCGCCCCGGCCGCACCACGCTGGGGCGGCCGGACGACTACCTGCATGCCGAGCACACGCTGCGTTCCTGGCTGTGGACCATCGACCACAAGCGCATCGGCATCCTCTACCTGCTCTCGATCACCTTCTTCTTCGTGTTCGGCGCCATCGCCGCGGGGCTGATCCGGTTGTCGCTCGTCGTGCCGGACGGGCAGATCTTCACCAACGACACCTACAACAAGCTGTTCACCCTGCACGGGGTGATCATGGTGTGGTTCTTCCTGATCCCGTCGATCCCCACCACCTTCGGCAACTTCCTGCTGCCGATCATGATCGGCGCCAAGGAGGTGGCGTTTCCACGCCTCAACCGCACCTCCTGGTACATCTTCATGGCCGGCGCGCTGTTCACCATGGCGGACCTGGTGATCGGCGGCGTGGACACTGGCTGGACCTTCTATGCGCCGTTCAGCACCACCTTCTCCAACACCTACGTGCTGCCAGCGCTCGCCGGGGTGATCGTGGTGGGCTTCTCGTCCATCCTGACGGGCCTCAACTTCGTGGTGACGGTGCACACCATGCGCGCGCCCGGCATGACCTGGTTCCGCATGCCGATCTTCGTGTGGACCATGTATGCGGTGAGCCTGATCTTCCTGCTGGCGACGCCGGTGCTGACCATCACGCTGATGCTGCTGGTGATGGAACGCGCCTTCCATATCGGCGTGTTCGATCCCGCGCTCGGCGGCGATCCCGTGCTGTTCGAGCACATGTTCTGGTTCTACTCGCACCCGGCCGTCTACATCATGGTGCTGCCGGGCATGGGCGTGATCAGCGAGATCGTGCCGGCCTTCGCGCAGAAGAAGCTGTTCGGCTACCGCTTCGTCGCCTACGCGAGCCTAGGTCTCGCCTCGGTCACGTTCCTGGTCTGGGGCCACCACATGTTCGTCAACGGCGAAAGCGAGACTGCCGCGGTGGCGTTCTCCGTGCTGTCGTTCGCGGTGGCGGTGCCGTCGGCGGTGAAGGTCTACAACTGGACCGCCACCATCTACAAAGGCTCCATCAAGCTCGACACGCCGATGCTCTACGCGATGGCCTATATCGGGCTGTTCGTGATCGGCGGCCTCACGGGGCTGTTCCTGGCCACGCTGTCCATCGACGAGCACGTGCACGACACCTACTTCGTGGTGGCGCATTTCCACTACATCATGGTGGGGGGCACGGCACTCGCCTTTCTGGGCGGCCTGCACTACTGGTGGCCGAAATTCACCGGGCGAATGTATCCCGAGGCCTGGGGCCGGGTGTCGGCCTTCCTGGGCTTCATCGGCTTCAACGCCACCTTCTTTCCGCAATTCCTGCTGGGCTACATGGGCATGCCCCGGCGGTACCATAACTATCCGCCGGAATTCCAGCTGCTCAACGTGGCCTCGTCCATGGGCTCGCTGCTGCTGGCGCTGGGCTATCTGTTTCCCATGATCTACCTGGTCTGGTCGCTGCGCTACGGCAAGCGGGCTTCCGCCAACCCGTGGTTGGCCAAGGGGCTGGAATGGACCACCTCCTCGCCGCCGCCTGCACATAATTTCGACGAGCAGCCGGTGGTGGATTTCGAACCCTACGATTATCGCGACCGGGAAGCGCGGGTGTGAGCGCGAGCGCCATCCCCGCCGGGCCGGTGCAGATCGGCGTGGAGATCGAGGAACAGTTCCACACCGAGAAGCAGCAGCGCCATGCCGCCAAGCTCGGCATGTGGATCTGGCTCGCCACCGAGCTGCTGCTGTTCGCCGGGCTGTTCCTCGTCGCGCTGATCATCCGGGTGCAGCATCCCGACGCCGTGACGCCGGCGGCCCGGCACCTGAAATTCGCGATCGGCGCCACCAACACCGCGGTGCTGATCCTCAGCTCGCTGTCCATGTCGGGCGCGATCGAGATGTCGCGCATGGGCTGGCAGCGCGGCACCGTGCGCTGCATGCAGGTCACCGCGGCGCTCGGCACCATCTTCCTGCTGCTCAAGGGGTTCGAGTACTACAAGGATTTCGACGAGCACATGATGCCGTTCCTCGCCTGGCGGCCCTACGAGCTGGCGCACCTGCCGGCCTCGGCGCTGTTCGTGGACGACTATTACGTCGCGACCGGGCTGCACGGGCTGCATCTCACCACCGGCGTCGCCATCGTGCTGGTGATGGCGTGGCAGGTTGGGCGGCCGGGCTATCTCGCGCGCCACCAGAACCGCATCGAGGTGCTCGGGCTGTACTGGCACTTCATTGACCTGATCTGGATGATCGTGTTTCCCGTGCTCTACCTTCTCAACCGGTGAGGGCAACACCCATGACCGCCGACGAGAAGCACGAACTGAGGCGCCGCATGCGGCCGCCGGCGTTCGCCACGCTCGCCCTGATGCTGCTGCTGGCGGTGAACGTGACGCTCGGCATCCTCGTGCCGTTCCGCCACGTCTGGATCGTGGAAACGCTGGTGGTGATCGCCATGATCCTCACCGTGCTGCTGGTGTCGATGGAGCTGCCGCGAGAGCCGCCGGTCATCCGCTTCTTCGCCGGCATCGGCTTCTGCTGGGTGGGCTTTCTCGTCGCCATGACCCTGGTCGACTATCTGACGCGCTGACGACCCGGGCGCGCCCGGCTTGCGGGCATCAGACCGCGCTGCGGCCCACGCCCGGCCGCCCGGCATGCGCGTCGTCCGGCTCGCGCATGCGCGCTTCCAGCATCCGGCGTACCGGCGGCAGGTTGCCGATCCTCAGCGCGCCGTCGCGCAGCAGCCGTGCCGGCAGCGCCTCGCCACCCGCATACAGCCGCATCAACGTTTCCGCCGCGCCGAAGAACAACCTCGTTTCCGCCCGGTGCGCCGCCTCGAACGCCGACAGCGCCCCAGCGTCGGCCACCTCCCGCCCTTGCTCGAGCGCGCCCCGCAGCGCCGTGGCCAGCGCCGCCGCACCCAGCAGCCCGAAATTGAAGCCGTGCGCCGTGGTGGGATGCATGCCCACCGCGGCATCGCCGAGCAGCGCGAAACGCCGGCCGACGAACCGCGACGCGTAGGCCGTGAACACCGGCACCGCATGACGGCCGCCGTCGGGGCGCATGGTGCCGAGCCGGCCGCGATAGCGACGGGTCAGCTCCACCCCGAACGCCGCGTCGTCCAGAGCCAGCATCGCGTCCGCATCGTCGTTCGGCAGCGTCATCACCGCCGAGGAGCGGTTGTTGTTCATCGGCAGCGTCACCAGGGTCCGGCCGTACTCGAACCAGGCCGTGGCCGTGTCGTCGTGCGATCGTTCGTGCGTCACCGGACACACCAGCATGCGCTGGCGGTAGTCGTGACACAGCGCGCCGATCCGCTGCTGCGCGCGCAACCGCGACCGTCTGGTGTCGGCGGCCACCACGAGGCCCGCCCGCAACGGTGCCCCTGCGTTCCGCACCAGGATCGCCCCGTCCCGCGTCGCCTGCATCGCGGTGGCGCTTTGTCCGGGCAGGATGAACACGCCCGGCAGCGCGCGCGCCCGGCGATGGAGCGCCCGCCGCAGCGCATGGTTGGGCACGAACCGGCCGAGCAGCCCGTCGGGATTGGGCGCGGCGCCCCCGCCGAAATGCATGGCGTATCGCGACGCGCCGTTCAGCACCCGCATATGCCGCAGGGGCGACACCGAGGCGGGCGGGATCAGGGACCAGGCACCCAGCGTGTCCAGGCTGCTCACCGAGCGATCGGTCAGCGCGATCTCGCGGCCGTCGTCGGGCGGATCGGCGAGAACCGCTTCCGGCTGCGGATCGAGCAGGGCGATGCGAAGGCCGGTACCCGCCATCCCCGCCGCGAACGCCAGCGCCACCGGCCCCGCCCCGGCCACCACGATATCGAAATCCCAGGCGGTCATGCGCGCGATCCACGGAAGAAGGACGGCGGACGAGGGCTGCGCCGGACGGCCCCTGCCTCCCACGCGGCGACGACCGGAACAAGGCGGCTTTTCCCGGCCGCGCCCGATCCACCGCTCGCGCCGGCGGGTGGCCACGCGCCCGCCACCTGCCGCCAGGACGAGCGGCGGCACTCGCCACGTCCGCGCGTCGCGGCTCCCGTGCGCGTCCCCGAGAACGATGCGCGAGCACCACCGACGGCCGGCAACCGGACCCGGAGAACGGAGGCGGCCGCTGCTGTTGGCGCGATCGGGCACGCCGCCGGCGAAGGGCGTTTCGCGAGCCGGACGTCTGGGTTCGTCGTGGCCGCTTTCGCCGCCGGGATCGCCGAAGCTGCACCCCTGCACCCCGGAGCCCGGCATGCGCCGACCGGCCAGCAGCCCGATCGGAAGGAGGGGCGGCGAACATCGCCTACCGGTCGCGCCCGTCGCCGCGAATCCCGGCGGCACGAGGCCGATCGCGGATGGCACCCGCGCATCCGGCAGCGCCGCCCCGCGGCGGCACCTCCGTTCCTCACCCCACCGCATCCTGCCAGAAGCCGAGGCTGCGCCGGTTGATTGGTGCCCCCGCGGCATCGTGGCGCGTCAGCAGACGGCGATGGAAGGCTTGGGCCTCGTCCGGACCCAGCAGGTCGCGTGACGCGCGGAGGATGCGGGTGATGCGCAGATGGTTGTGGTCCAGGCCGGTGAGCCAGGCGTCCGTCCGGTCATAGAACAGCGCCATGCGCGCGAGGGCCGCCCGGAAGCCGTCCAGCGCCCGCGCATCGGCGCGGATGGCCGCCGCCTCCGCCGCCCCGAGCACGGGCGAGCCGGGAACGGCCTGGCTGCGCTCGGGCAGGGGAAACAGCCACTGGATGAAATCGTGGACGTGCTCGATCCGGTCGTCATCGAACGCGAGCACGTCCGCCAGTGTACGCCCGCGTCCGTCCGTGCCGTCGCCGCGCAGGAAGCTGTGGATGGACCCGGCCATGACGACGCTCCGTTCCGCGGCCGGCGAAGCACCGGACCGCGGGAAGGGGAGCGCGCACGGCACGTCGCGGTTCGCGCGGGCGGCCGCTCCGCGCCGCCCGGGCCGGTCAGGACAGCGTGAGGCCGTAGCGCACGCCGCCATCCGGCGCCGGCGCCAGCCGGGTGATGCCGGTGCGGCCGCCGAGATACCGGGTTGTATCGTCGTTGCCTTCGAAGCTCAGGATCACCGGACGGCCGAGGGGACGGAACCGCCAGTCGTTGATCCGCGCCGGCGTGATCACCTTGCGCGCGGTGACGTAGCGGACGATGGCGTCGCGGTTCAGGTCCGGCGCCTGCAGCACGATATGGTCCGGGCCGGTGCCGGCGAAGCCGCCGCCGCCATCGGCGCGGTAGTTGTTGGTCACCACCAGGAAGCTCGCGGCCGGGTCCACCGGCTTTCCGTCGAAGGAAAGCGACGCGATCCGGTGCGCGTCCGGCGTGGCCGCCTTGCCGCCGCCCTCGTAGCGCGGCGGCTGCGACAGATCGACCTCGTAGCTGATGCCGGAGATCACGTCGAAATTGAAGCTCGGCACCTTGCGGCCGACCAGCGGCTGCGGCTCCGCCACCGCGGGATCGATGCGGTTGAAGATGGACACCGATCGTTCCAGCCATTCCCGCAGCTCGGCGCCAGACAGCTTCACCACGCACACCGTGTTGGCGAACATGTAGAGGTTGGCGATGTCCTTCATGTCGAGCGGACCGGCCGGGATCTCCACGAAGGAGTCCGGCCCCATGCCGCCGCCCTTGAACGGTGCCGCCGCCGACAGCAGCGGCAGCGAGGCGTGCGGCGTGTTGGCCAGCAGCGGCCGCGCGTAGGCGATCTGCGCCTGGTTCACCAGCGACAGCGCCTCGTCGCCGCCGATCAACGAGAAGAAGGTGGTGATCGGCGCGGTGCTCCGCCCCACCGGCTGCTGCATCCAGCGCAGGGTGGCGGCGTGTTCCGGCGCGGCGGCGGCCAGCACGGCGCCGTCCGGGGCGGCCAGCGGCTGGATGCGGCCGTGGTCGCGCTTGTAGATCGGCCGCGCTTCCACGGCGAAATCCGACACCTTCCAGCCCCCGTCCGCCTTCTCCAGCACGAGGTCGATCACGCCGAGATGGCTGCCCCAGAAGCCCGGCATCACCGCCGGCACGCCGTTCAGCGTGCCGCGCCCCGCGTCCAGGCCGGGCAGCGCGGCATAGTCCGGGCCCGGGAACACCCGGTGCTGGTGGCCGGTGAAGATCACGTCCAGCCCGGGCACGGCGGCCAGATGCAGGGCGGCGTTCTCCTCGCCCGTCTCGTGCGCGCCGGCCGCGATGCCGGAATGGCACAGCGCCACCACGAGGTCGGATTTCGCGCGCAAAGCCGGCACGTGCCGGCGGGCCGCGTCGACGATGTCGATCGTGTCGACATGGCCCGTGAGCTTGGCCTTGTCCCAGACCATGATCTGCGGCGTGACGAAGCCGATGACGCCCACGCGCAGCCGGTGCTTGGCGCCCGCCTCGTCCACCATCTCGCGCTCGATCACCATGGTCGGCGGAAACAGGGTGGATCCGTCGGGCTTTACGATGTTGGCGCACACGAACGGGAACGTCGCGGTTTCCAGCGACGCGTGCAGGAAATCGAGGCCGTAGTTGAACTCGTGGTTGCCGACGGTGGCGGCGTCGTAGCCCAGCAGGTTCATCGCCCGGAACATCGGGTGCCCGCCCCCATGGGCGTCCCGCGGCTTCAGGTGGCCGGGCAGCGCCATGTAGTCGCCGAGCGGGTTGCCCTGGATGATGTCGCCATTGTCGAACAACAGGCTGTTCGGCGCCTGGGCGCGCGCCTGCCGCACCAGGGTCGAGACCTTGGCCAGCCCGACCGTGTTGTCCTGCCGGGCCGCATAATAGTCGTAGTCGTAGACGAACATGTGCAGGTCGGAGGTTTCCAGCAGCCGCAACCGGAGCGGCGCCCCCTTCGCGCCGGGCGCCCGGGTGTCCGCCGCCCGCCCGTCCTGCGTCCTGCCCAGCAGCCCGGCCGCCGCCAGCCCCCCCGCGGCGCCCACCACCGACCGCCGCCTGATCCGCTTCACCATGATCCAGAAGTCCCGCCGGAGAACATCACCAACCCTGCCCGCGCCGTTCGACAATCGGTCGCATCGCACCGTTCCGGCCTCGACCGGTCCACATCGCCGCGGCGGCGACGGCATCCCCCGGCCCGGGATCCGGGTCCGGCGATCCGCCCCCGCGATCCTGCGTCAGGATCGCGGCCGCCGGTCGGGCTTCGCAAGATGCGGGCCAACCCGGTGCGGTGCCATCCGGCGGGCCGGGCCGAAAAACCCCCGGGCGGCCGTCCGGATCGACGCGCCTAGACCGCGGCCTCGTCGAAGATCGGCCGCACGTCCCGGTTCCAGGGGCCGTCGAACCGTGCGAGCCAGTGCTCGGCCTGATTGGGCGCACCGGCGACGATCGCCTCCAGCGGCGCGAGGAAACGACGCTCGTCCGCGCCTTCCCCGTCGCGCAGCGCCCGGGCGCGCAGCCCGTCGGACGCGATCGCCAGGGCGTCGCGCGCGAGATCGCGCGCGGTCCGGCTCCCGGCGGCGGCCCGCAGCCCCTGCGTCGGCACGGCGGCCCGCAGCGCCGGATAGGCGTCCCAGGGCAGCTCGCGCACCAGGCGCTCCGCCGCCAGCAGCGCCGCCTCGTCGTAGAGCAGCCCGACCCAGAACGCGGACTGCGCCACCATCATCTGCGGCGTTCCGGCGTCGGCGCCGCGCATCTCCAGGAAGCGCTTCACCCGAACGTCGGTGAAGGCGGTGGTGAGATGATCGTCGAAATCGCCCAGCGTCGGCCGCCACCGCGCCAGCGCCGGCTCCTCGCCCGCCATCCAGCGGCGGAACGACAGCCCGGCCGCGTCCACCAGCCGGTCGTCGCGGCTGACGAAGTACATGGGCACGTCCAGCACCCATTCTACATACCGCCCGAAGCCGAACCCTTCCTCGAAGAAGAACGGCGGCATGCCGCTGCGCTGGTTGTCCGTGTCGGTCCAGACATGCGCGCGCGTGCTCAGGAACCCGCTCGGGCGGCCGTCGCGGAACGGCGAGGACGCGAACAAGGCCGTGGCCACCGGCTGCAGCGCCAGCGACACGCGCAGCTTGCGCGCCATGTCCGCCTCGGACCCGTAATCGAGGTTCACCTGCACGGTGCAGGTGCGGAGCATCATGTCGAGGCCCATGGAACCGACGCGCGGCATGTAGCGCCGCATGATGGCGTAGCGGCTCTTGGGCATCACCGGCATGGCGTCGCGCCCGTGCAGCGGCTGGAAGCCCAGCGGGGCGAAGCCGATGCCGAGCGGCTCGGCCAGCGTGCGCAGCTCGGCCAGATGCGCGTCGAGCTCGGTCCGCGTGTCGTGCAGCGACCGGAGTGGCGCGCCGGACAGCTCGAACTGCCCCGCGGGCTCCAGCGACACGGAAGCGCCCTTCCAGCGGCCGCTCCCCTTCAGCCCGATCAGCTGTCCCTCGTCCCGGATCGGCTCCCAGCCCTGCCCGTTGCCGGCGAGACCCGCGAGCAGGCTCTCGATCCCGTCCGGCCCGAACGGCGGCGCGGCGTACGGCGCGAGGCCGCGCGACCGGGCCGCCTCGGGCCGCACGAAGCCGAACTTCTCGTGCTCGGTGCCGATCCGCCAGTCCTCGCGCGGCTTGCAGCCGGCGGCCAGGTGCGCGGCCATCTGGTCGACGGAAGCGATGGGCGTCGCGTCGTGGTCGGAAGGATTCGACATCGGCGGGAAACAACAATCCGTTGGGCGGCGGAAACCGCGCGGGAACAGGAAGACGGGAAAAGAGCGGGTTCTATCCGATCAGCGAGGCCAGGGCCGCCGCCGCCGCCGTATCGGCCCGCAGCACCCGCGGTCCGAGCGAGACGGGCACAACAAAGGATCGGCGGCGCAGGGCGTCAAGTTCCGCCGGCGTGAAGCCTCCCTCGGGGCCGATCAGCACCCCGAGCCCGGCCGCGTCGTCGGTGCCGGCGGCGGCGCGCCAGTCGCGGATCGGCGGCGCCGCGCGCCCGTCGGCGTGCCACGGCTCGATCGCCGCCAGCAGGCGGGGGGCGCCGTTTCGGGCCGACCAGCGGTCGAGCGCCTCGCCCAGCCGGCACAGGGGCTCCACCGGCGGCACCGACAGGCGCTCGCACTGCTCGGCCGCTTCCCGCGCGATGGCGGCGAGGCGGTCGGCATTGATGCGTGGGGTGTTGGTGCGCTCTGTCTGCACGGGCCAGAACGCCCGCGCGCCCAGCTCGGTGGCCATCCGTATCATCAGGTCGGTGGGGTCGCGCTTGATGGGAGCGAACAACAGCACCGGCCCGGGCTCGGGCACGGGCGGCCGGAGCCGTTCCTCCACCAGCACGGCCGCGCGGTCGCGCCGGATCGCGTGCAGGCGGCCCCGCCATTCACCGTCCCGCTCGTTGAACAGCACCACCCCGTCGCCCGGCGCGCGGCGCATCACCGTGCCGAGATAATGCGCCTGGTCGGCCCGCAGCGGCAGTTCCGTTCCGGGCTCGATGGGCACGCCTGGTTGGAGATGCAGCCTGGGATCGTCGCGCATGGGCAGTCCGTAACCGGGAGGAGGGCGGTCGCCGCCGGCGGCCCGCCCCGCGAGCGGGCCATGGATATTGACCGGCTGTGCGGCCGAGCCATAGCAGAACCGCATGGCCCATACAGATATCGCCGCCACCGGCTGGATCAGATTCCTGCCGTTCCGGTTGCGGTCCTACGCCCTTCTGTGCCGCCTCGACCGGCCCATCGGGACCTGGCTGCTCTGGCTGCCGGGCCTCTGGGGAATTCTGCTGCCCCCGGGCGTGCCCATGGCCGACCGATGGCGCCTCGCGCTGTTGTTCGCGATCGGCAGCCTCGCCATGCGCTCGGCCGGCTGCGTGATCAACGACATGTGGGACCGCGACATCGACCGGCAGGTGGCCCGGACGGCGGGACGCCCGCTCGCTTCCGGGGCGGTGAGCCTGCCCGAGGCCTTCGCGCTGCTGGCGCTGCTGCTGGCGGCGGGGCTGGCGGTGCTGTTGTGCCTGCCGCCCTTGTGCTGGGCGCTGTGCACCGGGTCGCTGCTGCTGGTGGCGCTGTATCCGCTGGCCAAGCGGGTCACCTGGTGGCCGCAGCTGGTGATGGGCTTCACCTTCGGCTTCGGGGCCCCGGCCGGCTATGCCGCCGCGACGGGACGGATCGATGCGGCGCTGGCGTTGCTCTACGGGGCGGCCATCCTGTGGGATCTGGGCTTCGACACGATCTACGGCTTCCAGGACATCAGGGACGACGAGGCCGTGGGGGTGAAATCCACCTCCCGGCTGTGGGCGGATCACCCCCGCGCCTTCGTGGGCAGCTGCTACGCGGGATTCCTGGCGTTGCTGGCGCTGGCCGGGTGGCGGGCGGCGATCGGTTTCTGGTTCTATCCGGCGCTGCTGCTGCCGGCGGCGCTGGCGATCCGGCAGGTCCGGCAGCTCGACATCCTCGACGCCCCCCGCTGCCTGCGGCTGTTTCGCGCCAACCGCGAGCTGGGCCTCGCGGTGGCGCTGGCCCTGCTGCTGGGCCGCCTGCCGGGGTGATGCGCCGCCTCTGATGGACTGTTCCGGTTCGCGCCGCGAACTGTCGCGACGGGCGGCCGTTGCTGCGGCTCGGACCCTCGTCGCCGGTCCGGCCGGAGCTTCGACGCTGTTCATGATCCCTGGCGTGCCTCCTTTGTTGGCAGTCTTCCGCGTCCGCCATGGCTGAGCCGGGCGGAACCGCGGCGCGCATCGCGCTGGAAGCGATCGGGCTGCTGCCGGACACGGAGATCGATCCGGCCGACGCCGCCCTGCAGCTCGCCCGGCTGGACAGCAGCGATGCCGACTGGCGGGACGCGGCCGCCGTTCTGAGCGAGCTGGCGCGCGACGCGTCGGTTCTGGGCGAGGCGTTCCGGGGACATGGCGGCCACGACGATGCGACCTACCGGGCGGGCGCCCTCGCCGCGATCCTGCACGGCCGTCACGGCTTTCGCGGCGACCAGCTCCGATACGACGATCTCGACAACGCCAACCTGGTCAGGGTGATCGAGCGGCGGCGCGGATTGCCGGTGGCGCTGGGCCTGCTCTGGCTGCACTGCATCAGGGCCGCCGGCTGGGAAGGCTGGGGGGTGGATTTTCCCGGCCATTTCCTTTTGGCGCTCACGGCCGGCGGCGCCGGGGCGTCGGGCAGCGGGGCCGACCGCGCCCCGGTGCTGGTGGATGCGTTCAACAACGGCGCGGTGATGAACGCCGAGGCCCTGCGCGCCGCGCGCCGGCGGCTGGGTCACGAGGACGCGGCGCTGCAGCCCGGGATGCTGCGCCCCATGAGCACGCGCGACGTGCTGCTGAGACTGCAGCGCAACCTGGTGCAGCGCCGTCTGGCCGCGGATGCGCCGGCGGACGCGCTGCGCGCGCTGGACGGGATGCTGCTGATCGCCCCGGACGAGGCGCAGAACCGGCTGCTCGCCGCCGACCTGCACGCCCGGATGGGACAGGTCGCGGAAGCGATCGGCCAGCTGGAATGGTTCCTGAGGCTGGTGCCCGAAGGCCGGGTGGCCGAACAGGTGCGGTTGCGGATCGACGCGCTGCGCCGGTGAGGAGGGGAAGCACCCGGCATCCGCCCTGAGCCTGGGCGCCGGGCGTTAACACCGCGTTCAAGAAACGCTGCTAAAACGGAACGATGTCGGGCCGGCCCACGAGGGAAGCGGCGCCTCCGTCCGGAACAATGCCATGGCCAGCGTCCAGAACCCGCTTTCCTCCTTCGCCATCGCCGCGGCCGCCCTGGTGAATGCGTCCAGCGGCCGGGACGCCTACAGCTACGACAACCGCGACACCGGCACGATCCTGCCCGACGGCTCCGCGCAGCTGGTGCCGGTCGTGGATCTGTCCGACCCGGCCGGTGCCTACAGCTTCACCGACTGCAATGGCTGGGTGAACTACGCCCTCAACTCGCTGGCCCCGGTGCACCAGGCCGTGTTGGCCGCCGCGCGCGACGCCGGCAAGTTCAACGTCCCCGCGCCGCTGGACGGCTTCACGTACAAGAACGGCGAGAAGGTGCCGGAGCAGGTGACCGTGCAGGAAGCGCGCAAGCCAATGCCACGGGCCTTCGTGATGCAGGACGTGTTCAGCCAAGCTCCCGCGATCGGCGACGCCGCGGCCAGCAGCGACGGCTTCCGCAGGATCAGCGACTTCTCGGGGCTGCAGCCGGGCGACCTCATAGCCTATACGCTGGGCCGTTACACCGACCTTTCGGACGCTTCGCTGCCGTGGCCCGGCGACACCGGGCACGTGATGATCGTCACGCAGAGCCAGGCGCTGTCGATCGCCGACATGTCGCAAGCCGCTCGCCAGACGCTGGACGCCATGGGGGCCACCCAGGTGTTCGCCGTGACGGCCGTGGACAGCAGCAGCGTCGTGCATGACGACGACAGCAGGGCCTTCACGACCGACGACAAGGGCGCGCGGAGCTACGATCTGACGGAGGCCGACCGCGAGGCCGCGGCCGCGCTCGGCGTGAAATCGACCCCCGAAGGCGGCGGTCTCGGCAGCGGCACCTTCCAGTTCGCCACGAATGCGGCCGGGGCGCCGGTGGCCTTCCGTTTCAGCGTCCGCGACGGATGGCAAAGCCCCGTCCGGGGCGACACGCTCGCCATCTCCGCCGCCCGGCTGGACCAGACCATCGACCTGGACAAGGTCGATACGGGCGGCCATCCGCTCGAGGTGACGCTGATGGCCAACCGGCAGAGCGTGCTGGGTGGGGTGGATCACGCCATCACCGAGACCATCACCGGCAGCAACGGCCTGCTGGTGGATGGCGACGGAACGCTCACCCTGTCCGCCGCCAACAGTTTTTCCGGCGGCATCGCGCTGCACGGCACGGGTCTGGTGCTGAACGCCGGCGGAGCGGCGGGCACCGGCTCCATCACCACCGCGGCCGGCACCGCCAACCGCATCGACATCCAGATGGGCGCCGCGACCGTCCGAGGCGGCGGCCGGGACACCATCACCGCAGCGGGCGGGGGCTCGGTCATCACCGCCGGCCAGTCGCTGTTGTTCGCCGGACAGGGCGCCTCCACCGTGGATGGCGGCAGCGGCTCGGTCACCGTGTCCGGCGGCGGCGGCGGGACCTACAAGGGGGGTGCCGCCGGCCACAACCGGCTGTCCGCCACGGGCGAGGGCGCCACGCTGGTCGCCGGCGGCGCGGGCGACCTCCTGGTCGGTCACGGCGCCGACCGGCTGTTCGCGGCCAGCGGCAACACCACCCTGGTGGGCGGGGCGAATTCCACATTGGTGGCGGCCGATGGCACCCTCAGCTTCGAGGGCACCGGCACCACCACCGTGTTCGGCGGACAGGGACGGGACATCGTGGTGGGCAGCCAGGCCGCCCCGGCCGGCAGCGGGGCGGGGCACGAGCTGGTGGTGGTGGCCGGCAGCGGCCAGACGACGGTGTTCGGCGGCAACGGCGCCGCCACGATCTGGGCCGGCCGGGGCGACGTCACCGCCGTGGGCGGCACCGGGACGGAACTGTTCGTGGCCGGCAGCGGCCAGAACAGCCTGTGGATCGGCGAAGGGGCCGCCACCGTGATGTCGTTCGCCGGCAAGGCGGGTGGCCATCTCGACGTGCATGGCTTCCGCGCGGGCAAGGACACGCTGTCCTTGCAGAACTACGGCGCGGGCTCGATCACCCGCAGCATCGCGGACAATTCCCTCACCCTGACCCTCACCGATCGCACCAGCATCACTTTCGTCGGCGTCACCGACATCGGCCGCTAGCCGCAGCGCGGGAAGTTTCTTGCGGCTGGAAAAGATCCCTTTCGATTGTTTCCATTCAAGAATGGGCAGTCAGGTCCTAGCTTGAACTCCAGGCCGCCGTTCCCTGCGGCCGGGAGTTGCTTCCATGATCGATGTCAGGCCCTTCGCGACGCTCGGCGGTGCCAACCATGGCTGGCTGGACGCGAAGCATCATTTCTCCTTCGGCGGCTACCGCGATCCGGCGCGCCCGGGCTGGGGCCGTCTGCTGGTCTGGAACGACGACGCCATCGCGCCGGGCAGCGGGTTTCCGATGCACCCTCATCGCGATATGGAGATCGTCACGGTGGTGCGCGACGGCGCCATCAGCCACAGCGACAGCCTGGGCAACAGCGGGCGCACGGTCGCTGGCGACGTGCAGGTGATGAGTGCCGGCACCGGCATTCGCCACGCCGAATTCAATGCCGAGGCGGAGACCACCCGCATCTTCCAGATCTGGCTGCTGCCGGATGCGGATGGCGAACCGCCCCGCTGGGACACCCGCTCACTGCCTCGCGGCGACCGGGCCGGCCGCTTCTCCGTGCTCGCCAGCGGCCGGCCCGATGACGAGAACGCGCTTCCCCTGCGTGCCGACGCCCGGGTCGCGGCCCTGGTCCTGCAGGCCGGCGGAAGCGCCACCTACGACACCGCGCCGGGGCGCCACCTCTATCTCGTGCCGTCGCGCGGCAGCGTCCGGGTGAACGGCCAGCGGGTGGCCGAGCGCGACGGCGCCGCCATCACCGGGGAAAGTCGCCTGACGGTGGAAGCGGAGTCGGATGCTGAGATCGTGATGGTGGATGCGGCATGAACCGCATCCACCCCGTCCGCAACTGATCAAACGAAGGAAACACGTCTCATGAGCAGGATCCTGGTGCTGTACTATTCGAGCTACGGCCACGTGGAGACCATGGCGGGCGCGGTGGCCGACGGGGCGAGGGCCGCCGGCGCCGAGGTCGACATCCGCCGCGTGCCCGAGCTGGTGCCCGACGAGGTCGCGCGCGCCAGCCACTTCAAGCTCGACCAGCCGGCGCCGATCGCCACCCCGGACGAGCTGCCCGGCTATGACGCCATCGTGGTGGGCACCGGCACGCGCTACGGACGCATGAGCTCGCAGATGGCCAATTTCTGGGATCGCACCGGCGGCCTGTGGGCGAAGGGCGCCCTGATCGGCAAGGTCGGGGCCGCCTTCACCTCCACCGCCAGCCAGCATGGCGGCCAGGAGACCACCCTGTTCTCCATCCTGACCAACCTGCTCCACCACGGCATGGTGATCACGGGGCTGCCCTACAGCTTCCAGGGTCAGCTCACGCTGGACGAGGTGGCGGGCGGCTCGCCCTACGGCGCCACCACCCTGGCCGGGGGCGATGGAAGCCGCGCGGTCAGCGAGATCGAGCTCGCCGGGGCACGGTTCCTGGGCGGCCACGTCGCGACGCTGGCGGCCAAGGTCACCGCCTGACCCGCGTCAGCCGAACAGGAACCAGAGCCGGAACAACAAGGTCTCGATCGCGGTCTGGCGCACCATGGCCGGTGCCGCGACCAGCACCCGCAGCCGCGCCGCGCTGCCGCGCTGGAGGTCGCGCCTCAGGCGGACCACCAGCCTGGCCGCCGCCGGGGTCAGCAGTTGCTGGTGCGCGTCCAGCGAAGCCAGATGACGCTGCAACAGGAACATGAAGCCGTCGGGGCCGCGGCGCAGCGCGTCGCGGCCCCGGCGCCATACCGAACGGGCGGCCCCCACGGCGTTGTTGCCGTGCTGGCGGTAGAACATCACCGGCTCCGGATCGACGATCACCCGGCCGCCCGCCGCCGACACCAGCAGGTAGCACCACCAGTCGTGCAGCGTTTCCGGCGGCGGGGTGCTGCCGACCACCAGCCGCACCGCCGCCGGATTGAGCATCACCGTGCAGCCCGTGGCCACGTTCTGGGTCAGGGCGGCGGGAAAGCCGATCGGCTGGTGCAGCAGGGGCGAGGGACCCAGCAGCTGCAGCCGTTCGTCCACCAGATGCTGGCGCGCGCAATACAGCGCCGGGACCTCCGGCGGAACGGCGGCCAGCGCGTCCCGGCCGCGGCGCAGCTTGTGCGGCAGCCAGAGATCGTCCTGGTCGGCGAACGCCACCGGGCGTCCCGGTCCGACCTCGCGCAGCAGCGCAAAGAACGAGCCGGCGATGCCGCGATGGACGTCGTCGCGATGCTCGATTGCCCCGCCCGGCGGCGGCGTCTCGCGGACGAATCGCCTTACCAGCGAGACGCTGTCGTCCTGCGAGCCGTCGTCGCGCCAGCGCAGCTCCCACGCCACATCCTTCTGGTCGGCGAGGGAGCGGAGCTGGTCCGGCAGGAAGCGCGCACCGTCATAGGTGGACAGCAGCACCGAGACAGGAACATCCGAGTGCGGATCGTCCGCAGCAGCCCCGGGAGAGGACGCCGAAATATCGCCGCTCATGCGGTGGCCGCGGGATGGCGGAACGGGAAACATGTCCCGCCGCCGTCACGGCAGAAGAAAGCGCTCAGGAGGCAGCGGGCGACAACAGCCGGTCCACGGTGCGGTCCAGGCTGGTGCGCCATTCGGGAAGCCGGACGCCGAAGACGCGGTGCAGCTTGTCGCAATCGAGGCGGGAATCCGCCGGGCGCCGAGCCGGGGTGGGCCAGTCGGCCGTGCGGATCGCCTGAACGTCGGGCATGGTCCGGCCGTGATGCGCGGCCCGCTCCAAGGCGGCCACCGCCAGGCCGTGCCATGTGGTCTCGCCGGTGCCCGAGGCGTGGAAGATGCCGGCATAATCCGGCTTCCATCCGTCGCGTTCGATCAGCGCCACGATGCGGAGCACCGCCTCGGCGAGATCGTCGGCGGATGTCGGGCTGCCCTGCTGGTCGCCGACGACGCGCAGCACCGGGTTCTTCTCGCCGGCATTGATCATCGTGCGCACGAAGTTCTTGCCGGTCGCCGAATACACCCAGGAGGTGCGCAGCACGACCGTCCGGGGATTAGCCGCCAGGGCGGCCTGCTCGCCCTCGGCCTTGGTGCGGCCATAGACCCCGGTGGGACTGGTGGGATCGGCTTCCGTGTAGGGAGCGCCCTTGTCGCCATCGAACACGTAGTCGGTGGAGATGTGGATCAGCGGGATGCCGGCCTCGGCACACAGCCGGGCCAGGATCTCCGGCGCGTCGCGATTGGCGCGCGCGGCGCCCTCCGGCTCGTTCTCCGCGGCGTCCACCGCCGTCCACGCGGCGGCGTTCACCACCGCGACCGGCGCCACGCTGCGGAAGGTCTCCGCGATGCTGTCCGGCCGATCGAAATCGAGTTGCGGACGTCCCACCCGGCGGATGCGCGGGCCACCCAGCCTCTCGAGCGAGGTGGCGACCTGGCCGCTGCCGCCGGTCACCAGCACGGGGCCGCCCTCGGGCAGGAGGCCGCCGGACACGGGGGCGGCCATCAAACGGAGAACCAGCCGTGGGCGGCCGAGAAGGGCTGCGCCACCTTGTCCTTGTCGGACAGCACCGCCTCGTCGGGCTTGATGGGCCAGTCGATGGCGATGTCGGGATCGTTCCACAGCACGGACCGCTCGGCGTCCTTGTTCCAGACGTCCGTGCATTTGTAGAGCACCTCGACATCGTCGGTCAGGGTGCAGAAGCCGTGGAGGAAGCCGGGCGGCACCCAGAGCTGAGCCCAGTTGTCGCCGGTCAGCTCGGCACCGACCCATTTGCCGTAGGTGGGCGAGCCGACGCGGGCATCCACCGCGACGTCGTAGATGGCGCCCTTGGAACAGCGCACGAGCTTGCCCTGCTCGTGCGGCGCTAGCTGGCAGTGCAGGCCGCGCACCACGCCGCGCTGCCTGGAGAAGGAATGGTTGTCCTGGAGGAAGGGCAGGGTGATGCCGGCTTCCGCCCCGAAACGCTGCGCGTTGTAGGTCTCGGAGAAGAAGCCCCGGTTGTCGCCGAAGCGCGGCGGCGTCACCAGCACCACCTCGGGGATGGCGAGTTTCTCGACCTTCATGCGGACCGTTCCCTCAGGATCGCGGGTGGAGGTTCAGGCGTGCACGCCGTCGGCGAGCTCGAGCAGCAGGCGGCCGAGCTCGGTCTTGCTCAGCCGCTTGGCCTGTTCGCGCAGGTTGGCGGCGTCGATGAAGCCCATGCGGAACGCCACCTCCTCCGGACAGCCGACCAGCATGCCCTGGCGGGACTGGATGGTCTGCACGAAGGTGCCGGCCTGCATCAGGCTGTCCGGCATGCCGGCATCGAGCCAGGCGCATCCGCGCCCGAGCCGCTCGACATGCAGGGTGCCTTCCTCGAGATAGAGCCGGTTGAGATCGGTGATCTCCAGCTCGCCCCGGGGGCTCGGCTTGATAGTCCTGGCGAGGTCGAGCACGCGGTTGTCGTAGAAATACAGCCCGGTGATCGCCCAGTTCGATTGCGGGTTGGAGGGCTTCTCCACCACCTCGAGCGCCCGGCCGCTCTCGTCGAACGACACCACGCCGTAGCGCTCGGGATCGCGCACCTGGTAGGCGAACACGGTGGCGCCCTCCGGACGGGAAGACGCCGCGCGGAGCAACACGCCGAGATGGTCGGCGAAGATCAGGTTGTCGCCCAGCGCCAGCGCGCAGGAGCTCTTGCCCAGCCACTCGCCGGCGATCAGGAAGGCCTGCACGATGCCGTCGGGCGTCGGCTGCACGCGGTACTCGAAGCGGCATCCATAGCGCGAGCCGTCGCCCAGCAGGCGCTCGAACTGCGGCAGGTCGGCCGGCGTCGAGATGATCATGATGTCGCGGATGCCCGCCAACATCAGGGTGCTGAGCGGATAATAGATCATCGGCTTGTCGTAGACCGGCAGGAGCTGCTTGCTCGCCGCCAGGGTGATGGGATGCAGCCGGGTGCCGGAGCCGCCGGCCAGCAGGATGCCCTTCATTCCGCTCTCTTCTCGTTCTCGTTGCGTGGGGGCGAAAAGATCAGGCCGCGGTGCCGAGGCGCTGTCCGGTGTAGCGTCCGGCCCGGATGGCTTCCCACCAGGCGCGGTTGTCGAGATACCACTGCACGGTGCGGCGGATGCCGCGCTCGAAATCGTGCTGGGCCTTCCAGTCCAGCGCCTTTTCGGCCAGCGAGGCGTCGATCTCGTAACGGAAATCGTGGCCGGGTCGGTCGGTCACGTAGCGGATCAGCCGCTCGCGCGGGCCGGCCGGATCGGGTGCCAGCTCGTCGAGCACCGCGCAGATGGCCTTCACCACCTGGAGATTGGTGCGGGGCTGGCGGGCGCCGATCGCGTAGGTCTCGCCCGGCACGCCGCGCTCCACCGCGCGCACCAGCGCCTCGGCATGGTCTTCCACGAACAGCCAGTCGCGCATGTTGGCGCCCGTGCCGTAGACGGGCAGCTCCTTGCCCTCGATCGCGTTGATGGTGACCAGCGGGATCAGCTTCTCGGGGAAATGCCAGAAGCCGTAATTGTTGGTGGTGTTCGACACGAAGGCGGGCAGGCCGTACGTGTGGAACCAGGCGCGCACCAGATGGTCGGACGCGGCCTTGCTGGCGGAATAGGGGCTGCGCGGATCGTAGGGCGTGGTTTCGGTGAAGGGCGGATCGTTCTCTTCCAGCGCGCCGAACACCTCGTCGGTGGAGATGTGGTGGAAGCGGAACCGGTCCTTCGCCTCGCCCTCGAGCCCGTTCCAGTAGGAACGGGCGGCTTCCAGCATGGAGAACGTGCCGACCACGTTGGTCTGGATGAATTCCGCCGGCCCGTCGATGGACCGGTCCACATGGCTTTCAGCCGCCAGATGCATCACCGCGTCCGGCTTGTGCTCGGCGAACAGGGCGGTCATCGCCGGCAGGTCGGTGATGTTCTGCTTCACCAGCGTGTGGCGCGGATCGTCCTTGGCGTCTTCCAGCGCGTCCGTGGAGGCCGCGTATGTCATGCAGTCCACGTTGACCACCGAATGGTCGGTGTGCCGGATCAGGTGTCGCACCACGGCCGAGCCGATGAAACCACAGCCGCCCGTCAACAATATCCGCATGCCCCGGTATCCCGCCTTCCCTGGTTGGCGCACAGCTTGGCAGCCCGTTTCGCCGCCGGCAACCGCTTGACCATGCTTGCGGAACCGCGATGCCCGACATTCGGCACGGAATTATTTTCGATACACGATCCGTCTTCGGGAGACACAACCGGAACCCGTATGACCGCCCGATGCAGGGGTCGCCTCAGGCCGCCTTGCACGAGCCCTGGGCATATGGCTCTAGATCGCGTGGTCCCGGGTCGGACGGGCCGGGATCGGTTGGGCCAAAATCGAGTGGGCCAGGATTGAGCGGGCCGGCACGGCCGGACGGTTGAAGGAGAGGCCGGATGTTCTCCGAGGCGCTGAGTGGTTCCCTGCTGCGGGTCCTGGACCGGCCCGACCTGCGCATCGTCGCGGATCATCAGGATATCCGCTTCGATCCGACCCTGGACACTCCGTTCCGGGCCGACCCCGCCGGCCGGGTGGTGCTGGGTGCCGCCTGCACGCTGTCCGACCGGATCGGTGCCTTCCATCTCCGGCACGCGCTCGAGCTGTCGATGCTGCTGGATGCCGCCGCCCGCTCCGGGGCGCCGGATGTCCGTGCGACCGCCCCTGCCGTCGCCACGGTGCTCCCGATCGTGGAGCCTCCCGCACGAACCGCCCGGGCGGATACAGCCGGAACGGTCGCCACGGAGTTCGCGCCCTGCGACCTGCCGGTGCTGGCGGGATTGTGCGCGGCCCGGGTGGCGGCGCTGTTCTGGCGGCTGGACGAGGTCGCCGAGCCACCGGCGCCCGGCGGATGGGCGGCGACGGGGAGCGATCCTGCGGCCTGGGTCGCGGTGATGGCCGCACCAGACGTACCGTCGCTCGCCGTGCTCGGACAGATCTGGCCGCGGCTGCGCGGCCTCCAGGGCTCCCCCTACCGTCTGCTCCGCGCCGCCTGCCTCGGCGACGGTGGCGACGAAGACGCGGTGCCGGAGGCCGTGCGCGAACGGCTCGCCGCCTGCTGGTCGCTGATCGGCCCGGTGGAAGCGCTGATGGCCGGGGGCGGCGACAACCGGCTGGCCGTGGATCCGCGCACGGGGCTCAACCATTACGGCTGCTCGCACCGGCCGCGGCCCTGGGCGATCAGCTTCGCGTCCTCCACGGCGTCCTCGCTCAGCGAGCGCGGCTTCGGAGGCGCCGAGGCGGCGCGCAAGCGGCTCGCCACCGCCGCCCTGCGCGGCACCGCCGCCATCGCGCTGGTCGAGGAGATGCGGCGGGTCCGGACCGGCGTGTCGTCGCATTTCGGGCTGGACGCGGTCGCGGGTGCGGAAACGGTGCTAGCGCCGTCGGGCACCGATTGCGAGCTGATCGCGCTCGCGGTGGCCGCCCGCATGGGCACCGAACCGCGCCCCGTCAGCAACGTGCTGGTGGCCCCGGAAGAAACGGGGACCGGCGTCCCGCTGGCGGCCGCCGGCAGGCACTTCGCCGCCGACACCGCCCGGGCGCGCCCCGTGCGGCGGGGCGAAGCGGTGTCCGGCTTCCCCGCGGACACGATCGTGCGTGCCCTGGCGCTGCGCACGCCCGACGGCACGCTCCGCGATGCCGCGGAGGTGGACGCTGAATGCGAGACGCTCGCCCGGGCGGAAGCTGCGGCCGGACGGCGCGTGCTGATGCACCGCCTCGATCTGAGCAAGACCGGGCTGCTGGCCCCGGGCCTGCCGGTTCTCGACGGGCTGCACGCGGAACTGGGCGACCGGATCGTCACCGTCGTGGATGCCTGCCAGGCTCGTCTCGACGCCCGCCGGGTGCGCGGCTACCTCCGGCGCGGCTGGATGGTCGTCGTCACCGGCTCCAAGTTCTTCACCGGACCGCCCTTCTGCGGCGCGGTGCTGTTGCCGCCGGACGCCATGCGCGCGCTCCGGGATCCGGCGGCGCTGCCCGACGGGCTGTCGCTCTATGGCAGCCGCCTGGACTGGCCGGAAGGCACGCCCGCCGCGCGAACGCTGCAGGCCACCCCCAACACGGGGATGCTGCTGCGCTGGAGTGCCGCGCTCGCGGAGATGCAGGCCTTCGCGGCCGTGCCCCCCGCCGAGGCCGCGCGGCGGATCGACGGGTTCATCGCGGCGGTGGAAGCGGCCGTGGCCGCACATCCCGACCTGGAAGCGGTCGCGGTGCCGGCGCCCCGCCGCGGCCGGAACGGCGAGGGGGAGGCCGTGCCCGGCTGGGACGAGCGGCAGTTGATCCGCAGCATCCTGGTGCGCCAGCCGGCCTCGGAGCTACCGCCGGGAACGGCGCGCCGGCCGCTGGACATGGAGCGCGCCCGGCTGGTGTATCGCTGGCTGAATGCCGACCTGTCGCCGGCGCTGCCTGCGGACGCCACCGCGGAAGAGCACGAGCTGGCCGCATTGCTGTGCCATATCGGCCAGCCGGCGCCGGTGGCGCATCCGCTGCTGCCGGGCGCGATGGCAGGTGCGCTGCGCGTGTCCGTGGGGGCCCGGCTGGTGAGCGGCGAGCCGTCGCACGCGGCGCTGGATCCCGATGCGCGGCTGCGGCGCGAGGCACGCGACGCGGGCCGGGTGCTGAACAAGATCGGCCTGATCCTCCGTCATTGGAACCGGATCGCCGCGCTCGATCCGGTGCCGGTGTTCGCCGCCGACCGCGCTCCGCCGCCGCGTGCCGATCCCGGGCTGGACATCTGACGGCCCGCACGCCGCGCCGGCGCGACCGGACCATCACGACCCGGCCGCGACATCCGGCCCTGGCGCTCGCCCCACTCCCCGGCCCGACACGCCGGGGTCTCCCGCCGACACAAGCCGGCCGCCACCCCACCTTGCGGGCCCGGCCGGCTCCGGTGTGTCCGGGCGATAGCGGCCTGCCGCGGTGGCCATGCGGCACGCGACCGCCGGGCGGATCGCGAGGCCGACGCGTGCCCCCTTTCCCTTCGCGCCCATTCCGGGCAACAGGCTCGGTCCCATGAGCCAGAGCACCTTTCTCGACATGCCCGTCCTGCCGCCGGGCGTGACCCGCTTCTGGCTGATCCGGCATGCGCTGGTGGAACAGAACGCCCGGCTGACGCTCTACGGCTCGCTCGACGTGCCCCTGTGCCCGGACACGCTGGTGGCGCAGGCGCCGATGTACGAGGCGCTGGCGCGTCGGCTGCCGCGCGACGCGCGCTGGATCGTCACGCCGTTGTCGCGCACCCACCGCACCGCCCAGGCCATCCAGGAGGCGGGCTACGGCGCGGCGGACTGGACGGTGGAACCCGGTTTCATCGAGCAGTCGATGGGCGAGCTGCACGGGCTCGAATACGACACGCTGCACCGGCATCTGCGTCTGCCACCGGAGCCGTTCTGGCCGATCAACGCCGCGGAAGCGCCCGCTGGCGGGGAAAGCATGGAACAGGTCTGCGGCCGCGTCGCCGAAACCCTGGACCGGCTGGCCGATGCGCATGACGGCCATGACATCGTAGCCATAACGCATGGCGGCACGATCCGCGCCGCTTGCGCCCACGCGCTCGGCATCTCCGCCGCCGCCTCGCTGCGCCTGTCGGTGCAGAACCTGAGCGTGACCATCCTGGAACGCCATCCGGCCGGGTGGCGGGTGGTGACGATCAACGAGCTGCCGGGGATCTGAGCGGAAAGTGATCGCACGCCGCCAGAGGCAGGATTATCGTTGTGGCTTCAGAACGAATCCGGGTTCTGCATGATGCTGCGATCGAGCATCGGGGCCTTCGGCGTGTTGCTGCCGGGATGATCAGCCGGCGCGCGTCGATCAGCGCGCCATCAGCACCGGCAGGGTGGCCGCTTCCAGCACGTGGCGGGTGACCCCGCCCAGGATCAGCTGGCGCAGGCGGGAATGCGAATAGGCGCCCATGCACAGCAGATCGGCGCCGAACGAGCCGGCCGCCGCCAGCAGGCCGGCACCCACCTCGCGGTCGACGGACGCGAACTGCCGCGTCGTGGCGCGCACGCCGTGGATGGCGAGATAGGCCACCAGCTCCTCGGCGCTCGGGCCCTGGCGCTGGTATTCCGGCGAGTGCAGCACCTCCACCGCGTCCGCGTGCTGCAGCCAGGGCAGGATCGACATCACGGCCGACGCGCTTTCCGCGGTGCCGTTCCAGCCGATCGCGATGCGCCGCCCGACGGTGGCCGCCACCCGCTTCGGCGCGATGATGACCGGCCGTCCGCTATCGAACAGCACCGCGTGCAGCGCCTCGGACGATGATACCTCGTCGCCGGAATCGGCGTGCGGCACCACGATCAGGTCGGACAGGCGGGCGGCGAAAGCCACGCGCTCGTGTTCCCGCCCCGCCACCGCGCGGAACCCGGCGGTCGCCCCTTCCACCGGCGGCGTCGCGGGGTCTGACAGGCGCTCGCGATCCAGGGTGGCGACCGGGCGGCCGGCGGCGGCTTCCTCCGCCATCACCCGGTCGAACAGCGACCGCATGGTGCGCAGCCGGCGGCCGGACTCCCGTTCCGCCGCGCCGATCATTTCCTCCACCAGCGCGCCGGACAAACCCTCGCCGGCCAGCGGCGCCACCTCCCGGCTGTCGCTGCCCACGTGCAGCGCGTCCAGATGCGCCGCGAAACGGCGCGCGAGCTGCAGCCCGAGTTCAAGGGCGGCCGCGCCGGTCGGCGTGCCGTTCAGCGGCAGCAGGATCAGGGCGATGGGATGGAGAAGGGGCTGCTGCATCGGAAGCTCCTGCCGAGGCGGCGCGGAAAATGGCTGCGGCGATCGTTGCCCTTCCGCGCTTCCGCCGCAAGCCGGAAGCGTGGCCGGTCCCCTGGCACCGCCGCGCCGTTCGCGGCGGGACACGCGAGCAGGCGGGCCGACATGCCGTGAAGCCTGTGCCTCAGGGGTAGAGCCGCGTCGTGTCCCAGCCCGCGCCGTCGCGGCGATACAGCAGCCGGTCGTGCAGCCGGTAGGGCATGTCCTGCCAGAATTCCATCACCTCGGGCACGAGGCGGAAGCCGCGCCAATGGGGCGGCCGGGGAACGTCCTCGCCGGGATGAAGCCGGTCCAGCTCTTCCACCCGCTTCTGCAGCAGCGACCGCTCGGACAGCGGCCGCGACTGGTCGGACGCCAGCGCGCCGATCCGGGACAAGCGCGAACGGCTGTTGAAATACTCGTCCGCTTCCGCGTCCGTGACGGGCCGCACCGGTCCCTCGACGCGCACCTGGCGGCGCAGGCTCTTCCAATGGAACAGGAGGGCGACCCGATCGTTGGCGAGCAGCTCGCCGCCCTTGCGGCTTTCGGTGTTGGTGTAGAACACGAAGCCGCGCGCATCGACGCCCTTGAGCAGCAGCATCCGCACCGAAGGGCGACCATCCGGTGTCGCGGTCGCCACCGCCATGGCGTTGGGATCGTTGGGTTCGTGCAGGGCCGCTTCGGCCAGCCACTCCTCGAACAGCGCGATGGGATCGTCCACCACGGGCAACGTGTCCGACATCGCGCTCGATCCTCGGCAGGAATGGTCATGGCGCCGGCGGCTTCCGGCGACAACCGGCCCGATCCTGCGCGCTCCGGCGGCGACCGCCAAGGGCGGGGCCGGCCCGGAGTCAGGACGCGCGTGCTGCCCGCGACCGGAGATGCACCGCCCGCGCGCACCAGGCCGGCAGGCGGCGGGCGTGCCCTTGTCGCGCACCTGCTCCCTGTGCGACCACGCCGCCGGGCGCTATCGTGCCGGCATCACCGCTTCATCCTCCACCCATCCCGCACACAGAGGCCGCGATGTCTGACGGCAAGACCAACACCCCCGCGCGCGGCACCCTGATGCAGGGCAAGCGCGGCCTCGTCATGGGCGTCGCCAACGACCGCTCCATCGCCTGGGGCATCGCCTGCGCCTGCGCGGCGCAGGGGGCGGAACTGGCCTTCACCTTCCAGGGCGAGGCGCTGGAGAAGCGGGTGCGGCCGCTGGCGGAAAGCCTCGGCTCCACCCTGGTGCTGCCGTGCGACGTGTCGGACGACGCGGCGATGGACGAGACCTTCGCGCGCATCGAACGCGAATGGGGCAAGATCGACTTCCTGGTGCACGCCATCGGCTGGGCCGACAAGCAGTACCTGCGCGGCCGCTATCTCGACACGCCGCGCGACGCCTTCCTGCAGGCGATGGACATCTCCTGCTACTCCTTCACCGCCGTGTCGCGCCGCGCGGCCGCGATCATGAACCCGGACGGCTCGCTGCTGACGCTCACCTATCTCGGCGCCGAGCGGGTGATGCCGCACTACAACATGATGGGCGTGGCCAAGGCGGCGCTGGAAGCGTCCGTGCGCTACATGGCGGCCGATCTCGGCGTGGACGGCATCCGCGTCAACGCGATCTCGGCCGGCCCCATCAAGACGCTCGCGGCCAACGGCATCGGCGATTTCCGCTACATCCTGCGCTGGAACCAGCTCAACGCGCCGCTCGAGCGCAATGTCAGCATCGAGGAGGTTGGGGGCGCCGGCCTCTACCTGCTGAGCGACCTGTCGCGTGGCGTCACCGGCGAGGTGCACCATGTGGACAGCGGCTACCACGTCGTCGGCATGAAGAACCCCAAGGCGCCCGACATCGCCGTGTCCGGCGAATAGAACGTCCCACGGCTGATCCGCCGCCATGTCGCACAACAGTTTCGGGCATCTGTTCCGCGTCACCAGCTGGGGCGAAAGCCACGGCCCGGCGATCGGCGGCGTGGTGGATGGCTGCCCGCCGGGGCTGCGGCTGTCCGAGGCGGACATCCAGCCGTTCCTGGATCGCCGCCGCCCCGGCCAGTCCCGCTTCACCACCCAGCGGCGCGAGCCGGACCAGGTGCGCATCCTCAGCGGCGTGTTCGAGGGACGCACCACCGGCACGCCGATCTCCCTGCTGATCGAGAACGCCGACCAGCGTTCCAAGGACTATGGCGACATCGCCGACCGCTACCGGCCGGGACATGCGGACTGGGCGTACGAGGCGAAGTACGGGCTGCGGGATCCTCGCGGCGGCGGCCGGTCCTCCGCCCGGGAAACCGCGGTGCGGGTCGCGGCGGGCGCCGTCGCGCGTCTCGTGCTGGGCGAGACCGTGCGGATCCGCGGCGCCCTGGTGCGCATCGGCCGGCACGCGATCGACGAGGCGCGCTGGAACTGGGACGAGGTGGACCGCAACCCGTTCTTCTGTCCCGACCCTGGCACCGTGCCGGTGTGGGAAGACTATCTGGACGGGGTCCGCAAGGCGGGCTCCTCGGTGGGCGCGGTGATCGCCCTGGAAGCGACGGGCGTGCCGCCCGGGCTGGGCGCGCCGCTCTACGGCAAGCTTGACGCCGATCTCGCCGGCGCGCTGATGGGCATCAACGCCGTCAAGGCGGTGGAGATCGGCGCCGGCTTCGAGGCGGCGACGCTGACCGGCGAGGACAACGCCGATCCGATGCGCATGCGAGACGGCGCGGTGCGCTTCGAGAGCAACCACGCGGGCGGCATCCTGGGCGGCATCTCGACCGGCCAGCCGGTGCTCGCCCGCTTCGCGGTGAAACCCACCAGCTCGATCCTCACCCCGGTACCCTCCGTCACGCGTGACGGCGCCGAGATCGAGGTCGCCACGCGAGGCCGCCACGACCCTTGCGTTGGCATCCGCGCCGTGCCGGTCGGCGAAGCGATGCTGGCCTGCGTGCTGGCCGACCACCTGCTGCGCCATCGCGGGCAGAATGGCGGCCGGCGCGACCGGCAGGCGGGCGCCTGAAGCCACGTGTTTCACGTGAAACAGCCGGCATGTCCCGCACACCCGACTTCCTGAAGCGAACGCTGCGCAGCGACGCGGCGCGAGCCCTCTTCACCCGGACGGTGGGCGCCTATCTCGGCCTGGCGCTGCGCACCACGCGGTGGCGGGTCGAGGCGCATCCCGAGGCATGGCCGTTGCTGACCGGTGCGACGTCTCCGGGCGGACGGCGGCAAACCGCGGTGGTCGCCTTCTGGCACGAGCAACTGCCGCTTCTTCCCGTGCTGTGGTGGCATGCCAGGGCGGTAGAGCCCACGCTCACCCTGCACGTGCTGATCAGCCGGCACCGGGACGGACGGCTGATAGCCGACATCGTGCGCCGCTGGAACATCCTGGCGATCGCCGGCTCCAGCCATCGCCGCGAGAAGGACGGAAACGCCGCGCGCGACAAGGGCGGCGGCGCCGCCTTCCGTACCCTGCTCGGGCTGCTGCGCGGCGGCGGTCTGGTGGCGATCACCCCGGACGGTCCGCGCGGCCCGCGACGCGAGTTGCAGGACGGCGTGCTGAGGATGGCCGCCTTGTCCGGAGTGCCGGTGGTGCCGGTGGCGGCGCGCAGCAGCCCGTCATGGAACACCGCCTCGTGGGACCGGATGCGGCTGCCGCTGCCGTTCGGACGAGGACGGCTGTTGTGCGGCGCCCCGATGACGGTGCCTCGCCATGGTTGGGAAGAAGCGGCCGGACCCTTGACCCGCGCGCTGGAAGCGCTCGGCGATCGACTCGGTGTCCCGCCCGGACCGGCGGACCCGACCTGGATCACCGCGAAACGGGCGGGACCCGACAGCGTCACCACAGCAGGTGGGCAGCCAGCGCGGCCGGACACGACGATGGATGCGAGGGCGAGACAGGGCGCGCTTGCCGAGCGGAGCTGGTCGGTGCTGGCCTCCCTGGCCGCACCCGCCCTGCTGCTGTTGATGCGGCGCAGGGTGCGCCGCGGCAAGGAGATCGCGACCCGCCTGCCCGAGCGGCGCGGCCAGGATGCCGGGCCCCGTCCGCCCGGGCGGCTGATCTGGCTGCATGCGGCGAGCGTCGGAGAAAGCATGTCGCTGCTGCCGCTGATCGACGCCCTGCGCCGGCAGCGGCCCGGGACCGAGCTGCTCGTCACCACCGCCACGGTGAACGCCGCCCGGCTGATCGAGAAGCGGTTCGCCGGCCAGCACGACGTCCGGCATCGCTTCGCGCCGCTGGACGTGCCGCGCTGGATCGATCGCTTCCTGGACCGGTGGCGGCCCGACGCGGCGGCCCTGGTGGAAAGCGAGCTCTGGCCGGCCATGCTGGCGGGCTGCCGGCAGCGCGGCATCCCGGTGGCGCTCCTGAACGCACGGCTGTCCGACCGCAGCTACCGGCGCTGGCGGAAGGCCGGCGGTCTGGCGGCCCGCATGCTGGACGGTTTCGACTGGATCGCCGCGCGCAGCGCCGAGGACGCGGCCCGGCTGCGCGGCCTGACCTCCCGGCCGGTGGAGGTACCGGGCGATCTCAAGCTCGCCGCTGCGCCGTTGCCGGTGGACGAGGCGGAGCGCGCAAGGCTGTCGGCGCTGCTGGCCGGACGTCCGGTGTGGCTGGCGGCCTCCACCCATCCCGGCGAGGAAGCGGCCGTGCGGCGCCTGCACGACCGGCTGCTCTCGCGGCACCCGGCCCTGCTCACCGTGCTGGTGCCGCGTCATCCGGAACGGGGCGCGGCGATCGCCGCCGAGCTGGCTCCGGTGCGGCGCCGGTCGCTGGGCGAGGATCCACCACCCGAGCCGGGGATCTGGCTGTGCGACACGCTGGACGAGCTGGGGCTGTTCTTTCGCCTGGTCCCGGTGGTGGTGCTCGGCAACAGTCTCACGGCGGCGGCCGGACCGGCCGGGGGGCACAACCCGTTCGAACCGCTGCGGCTCGGCTGCGCCGTGGCCAGCGGACCGCGTCTGCAGAACTTCCGCGATGCCGCGCGCGAACTGCGTGAGGCGGGCGCCCTCGCCATCCCCCCGGACGAGGATGCGCTGTTCGATTGGCTGTGCTCGATGCTGGGTGATCCGGCCGCGCGGCGCGCGATGGCGGAGCGCGGTGCCAAGGCCACCGCGGTCCCGCCCGGGCTCGCGGACGGGCTCGCCTCCAGAGTGCTGGGGATGATGACGCAGGGTGCGCGACGGGACTAGCAGGGCCGTCCGCGCGCCGATCCCGCCAGCTGCGGACAGGTAGCGGTCGATCAGATCCGCAGTCCGGGACGCTCGGGTGATCTGCTTCTCGTACCATGCAGCGGTTGCATTTCATGCGCTCGGCCAACCGGTCGCGCTGCGTTGGGATCGGCCCGCTGTTGCGGACCCCAGCGATCGCTTTGCTGGCTCGACGTCGGGGCGGGTGTTTCACGTGAAACATCGGATGTCCTGCTGCATGAGGAGCAACAGCCTGCTGCTTCAGGTGCAGGAGGCCGGCGTCCGGTCACGCCAGTATGCGCGCCACCCCTGCACCTGGCTCACCCCGGCGGTCCGCTCGCCTCGCAACACCAACCCATCACCGACACGCGATTCCCGGAACGCGATCCAGGGCCGCGACCCACCATAGCGGCCAACCCCCGCACGAACGGCGCGGTTTTGCTCTGGCCGCGGGGCCATGGACGAAGCGGCCCTGCTGCGGGACAACACCCGGCCCGTCCCCCTGGAAGCCGCTCCCGCCGCATGAAGCCGCCCGCCTTCTGGTACGACCCCGACGCACAGTGGCTTCCCGCCTTGTTGTCGCCCGCCGCCGCCGCGACGCGCGCGCTGACGCGGCGGCGCCTGAGACGTCCGGGCCGGCACGCCGGGGTCCCCGTGATCTGCTGCGGCAACCTGTCGGTCGGCGGCACGGGAAAGACCACGCTCGTGCTCGACCTCGCCCACCGCTTCCAGGCGCGCGGGCGGCGGGTGCATCTGCTGATCCGCGGCTATGGCGGCGCACGGCAGCATGCGCTCCGGGTCGATCCCGAACGGCACGACGCGGCGGACGTGGGCGACGAGGCGCTGCTGCTGGCGGGAACGGCCCCGTGCTGGGTCGGTGCGGATCGCGCGGCGAGCGCCCGCGCGGCGGTGGCCGCGGGGGCCGACCTGTTGATCCTGGATGACGGGCTGCAGAACCCCACGCTGCACCAGGACTGGCCGCTGCTGGTGATCGACGGCGAGACCGGCTTCGGCAATGGCCACGCCCTCCCGGCCGGGCCGCTTCGGGAGGCGCTGGCGGACGCGGTTCCCCGGTTGCGGGGTGTTGTGATCATCGGCGCCGACCGGCGCAGGGTGGCCGCGCGCCTTCCGCCGGGGCTGCCGGTGCTGTGGGCCGCGCTGCGCATGGCGCCGGAAGCCGAGGCGCTGCGGGGCCGACGATTGCTCGCCTTCGCCGGGATCGGCCGTCCGGGCAAGTTCTTCGACAGCCTCGAACGGCTCGGCCTGCATCTTGCCGAGCGCCGGAGCTTTCCCGATCACCACCGCTATTCCGGGCAGGATGCGCGCCGCCTGCTACGGGACGCCGGGCGTCTCGGCGCGACGCTGGTGACGACGCCCAAGGACGCGACCCGCCTGCCGCCGGCGCTGCGCGACCATGTGCAAGCATTGGGCGTCTCGCTGGACTGGACGGATCCCGCCGCGCGTGACGCCCTGCTGCACCGGATGGAACAGGCCCCGCGATGACGGACCACAACCGGGCGATGCTCGCACGACGCCTGTCCTGGCGACTGGAAGCGGCTGTGGCATGGCTGCTGATCGGGCTGTTCCGCCGGCTCGGGCCGGTACGGTCCTCGAATCTGTGCGGAGGGTTGTGCCGCCGACTCGGCCCGCTGCTGCCGGTGTCGCGCGTGGCGGACCGCAACCTTCGGCTGGCGCTGCCGGAACTCGACGACAGGGCGAGGCGGGCGGTGGTGCGGGGGGTGTGGGAGAATCTGGGCCGGACGGTCGGCGAGTTCCCGCATCTCGCGGCGATCGTGCGCGACGGCCGGGACGCGCCGGGCGACGGCGCGGGCTGGAGCGTGGTGGGCGACGAGGTGCTGGAGCGGCAGGTCGCGGCCGGCGGCCCGGCGCTGTTCGTGTCCGGTCACCTGGGCAACTGGGAGATGCTGCCGCCCACGGTGGCCGCGTTCGGCATCAGGTTCTCGTCCTTCTATCGCGCGGCCGGCAACCCCGTCATCGACCGCATGATCCGCGCGCTGCGGGACCGCGCCATGGGCGCGCCGGAACGTCCGCCCGTGCCCCTGTTCGCCAAGGGGGCCCGGGGGGCGCGGGACGCGCTCGCCCATGTGCGTGGCGGCGGTTCGCTGGGCCTGCTGGTCGACCAGAAGATGAATGACGGGATGGAGGCCCGCTTCTTCGGCCATCCGGCGATGACGGCACCCGCCCTGGCGGCGATGGCGCTACGCTACCGTTGCCCGGTGATCCCGGGCCGCATCGAGCGGCTGGCCCCGGCGAGGTTCCGTCTGGTGGTGGAGCCGCCGATCCCGCTGCCGGACACGGGCGATCGCCGGGAGGACGAGAGGCTGCTCACTCAAGCGGTCAACGACCGGCTGGAGGAGTGGATCCGGGCGAGGCCGGAAAGCTGGCTGTGGCTGCATCGCCGCTGGCCGAAGGCGCTTTACCGCAGGCTGGAACAGGACCGCTATCCGGACTGAGGCGTTCGCGTAACGGTTTATTGCATTCTGGCCACAGTGCCCCCGCGATTCGCGAAACGACCCGCCGCGGCCCCTCCGGACGGGAGAATCCCGTTGGCATCGCCCGGCTCGCCCGCTTACCGTTTTGTCACGAAGTTGCGAGGCACCGGGGATGGCCAAGGCGTTGCAGAGACAGGCTCCGACCGTCGGGGACTACCCGCCCGGCTCCAACGTGGTGCCGATGCGGCTGCGCATCCTGCCGCGCCACCGGGAATATCTGGCGCGCTGGCTGGATGCCGGCGCGTCCATGGGGCTGTGCGACGCTGATGCCTGCGCCGACGGCGTCGAGCCGGACCACGTTCTGGTGTGGGTGCGCGAAAACGCCGATCCCGCCTACATGATCCGTCCGGAAGGGCTGCGCTGGCACCTGATCGACCAGGTGCGCAACAGCCGGCTCGGCAGCTTCCCCCGCTTCGAGAACGCCCTCTACGCCATCCGTCCCGTGCTGTCCTGCGGGGCGGAAGCCGCCGCCTGACGTTCCCGGCGCCGGCGTCCCGGGCGCCGGCTCGACGGCCGGCTCCCTGGAACGCCGGGCCTCCCGTCGGCTAGCTGGACGGATCGGTGAGGGATGTGGGCGCGGCTTGCACGATGCTGCTGCCCCCCGCGGGCTGGATCTGGAACACGGCCAATCCGCGCCGGACGCGCCCGTCGGGCCGCAGGGTGAAGACCCCATCCACGCCCGCGAACCCGTCCGGCCTGGTCAGCGCCGCCGCGTCGTAGCCCTGGCCGGCGAGGTTGCGCGCCACTGCCGCCGCGTCATAGGCGAGGTCGGCCAGCGGTTTCGGGGACTGGTGGTAGCGCACCTGATATTCGCGCAGGAACCCGACGCGCGACGCCGGATCGGGCGCCGCATACCATGCGCCGCTGATCGCCTTGAGCTTGCTCGCGAAAGCCGCCCACAGGCCCGGTCCCATGATGCGCACCTGCGGCGCGGCCACCCCGTAGAACTTCAGCACGGAGATCACCTCCTGCAGCTGCACGCCGGTGTCGGCCAGCAGCAGCGCGTCGAAGGGCGGCGGCGGCAGGGACGCCTGGGGTGCGTCCGCCTTGACGCCGGCCGGGGGCGTGGCGTCGGCCGGCGCGGGGGGCACCGGCTGTTCGGGGGTCGGGGCCGCCTCTCCGCCGCCGCCCGGCGCCGCCCCGGACCCTGGTGAGCCCGGCTGGGCCGCTCCCTGGGTGGCGGCCTGAGTGGCAGCCTTCTGGGAAGCCTGACGCGCGGTGAAGTCCGACAGCTGGCGCATGGCGCCGTTGATCGCCTCCATGCTGCCGCCATGGGTCAGGATGGTCGGCGCCGGCAGCCCGGAATCGGCACAGGCACGGTTCAGCGCCTCGGCCATCGCCTGTCCGAGCGGGTTGGTGGGCAGCAGCGCCGCGATCCGGGTGCGCCCATCGGCCTTGGCGGCCTGCACCAGACGCCGCACCTGTTGTTCGGGGGTGATGCCCATCACCCAGGTGCCCTCGCGGGCCTGGGCCAGGTCGCTCGTGAAGGCGATCATCGGCACGTTGGCCGCCTGCGCCACCGGCGACGCCGCCGCGGTATCCGACGAGGTCAGCGGTCCCAGGATGATGGTGTCGCCGTTGCGCACGGCGGCGTCCGCCGCCGCCGCCGCCCCGCCGGGCGCCGCGGTGTCGTGCTTGTCGAGCGGCGGCGCACCCGGCGCGTCGAGCGCCAGGGCGGCGCCCCGCAGCATGGCATCGCCCAGGCCCCCGTTGCCGCCGCTCAAGGGCAGCAGCAGCCCGACCTTCGCCGGCCGGACCGGGGTGGCGGCGCTCGTGGTGGCCGGGGCCGGGGCGCCGCTCACGTTGCCGCCGCCGCCGATCCCGAACGGCCCGGTGGTGCACGCCGCCAGCCCGGTGCTCAGCAGCACGGTGGCCGCCATCCGCGCACGTCCCGCCACGGGGCTCGTCGCGACGAGATACGCAGCGCCTTGTTGACGAGCGGCCTTCCCCTGCGCCCACTCCCGCGATGTCCGACCGCCCATCCTTCGCTTCCCCCTCGCCGTCCGCCGCCGGCCCCACCCCGGGGTCCGGCCGCGAGCTTCCTTGTTCCACGTCCGTTCCGACGGCACCAGCGCCCGCCGGAACGCCGGTGGACGCAACGCCGGATGCGCCCCCGGAGACATCACCAGCAGCCTCGCCGGAGAGATCGCCGGACGATGCCGAGGCGCTGTCGTTTCCTGGCGGGTCGCTGACCCTGGTGTCCACCCCGATCGGCAATCTGGGCGACATCACCGAGCGGGCCCTGTCGTGCCTCCGTGCCGCCGATCTGGTGCTGTGCGAGGATACGCGCGTGACCGGGCGATTGTTCTTCGCCAAATCCATCTCGGTTCCGCTGGAAGCCCTGCACGAGCACAACGAACGGCAGCGCACGCCGGCGCTGCTGCGGATGCTCGTGGCGGGCAAGCGCATCGCCCTGGTGTCGGACGCCGGCACCCCTCTTCTGTCCGACCCCGGATTCCGCCTGGTGCGGGACGCCCTGGAGGCCGGGCTGCCGGTCACCGCCGCGCCGGGCGCCAACGCCGCGGTGACGGCGCTCACCCTGTCCGGCCTGCCGCCGCACCCGTTCCTGTTCCACGGCTTCTCTCCGCCCCGGCAGTCGGCACGGCGGGACGCGTTCGGAAAGCTGCGCGCCGCCGAACAGGCCGGGCTGTCCGCGACCCTGATCTGGCACGAGGCGCCGCACCGGCTGGCCGAGATGCTGGCCGATCTGCGCGACGTGCTGGGGGGTGACCGTCCGGGCGCGGTGGCGCGCGAGCTTACCAAGCGGTTCGAGGAAGTGCGCCGCGGCACGCTGGCGGAACTGGCCGAGCATTATGAGGGCACGGCGGCCCGCGGCGAGATCACGGTGCTGGCCGGCCCTCCGGTCGCCGAGGATCCGGCACGCACGGCCGCGGAACTCGATCAGCGGCTGATGGAGGCGATGCGCACGCTCTCGGTGAAGGACGCGGCCACGCTGGTGGCCGGGGCGCTGAGCCTGCCCCGCAAGCTGGTGTATAATCGCGCTCTCGAGCTCGGCCGCGGGCCGGAAGGCTGATACGAAAAAGGCGTGCTCCCCGAAGGAAGCACACCTCGCAGAGTCCGGTGGCCGGGACGACCCGACCGGTCGGCTATTTGTTGAGCACGTCGCGGACGGCGTCCTTGCCCTTGCCGACGCCTTCCTGAAGCTTGCCGCCGGTCTTCTCCGCAGCGCCTTCGGCGCGCAGGCGGTCGTTACCGGTGACCTTACCCGCGGCTTCCTTGACGGCGCCCTTTACCTGATGGGCGATTCCGCCAGCGCGATCCTGATCCATTCTTGTCTCCCAAATCCTTCGTGAGGGATGCGAGACCAACGGAAGATGGCCACCCTGGTTCGGCCCTGGATCAGGCACGAACGCGCGATTACGACTGTTTCACGTGAAACACGAGGGAAGCGATCGCGCCGGCCTTGCCCTGTCACTGCTCGCCGATGTGGACGTCGAACAGGTTCTGCGGCAGCGCGCCGCCCAGCTGGATGTCGAACAGATCGACGACGGTTTCGCGTCCCTGCGCGTCCACCACCCGCCATGAGCGCAGGCCCAGAGGCTGCTCCGACATGATCAGGGTCAGGCTGCCGTCGCCCGGCGTGGCGGTGCGAACCACCGTCACCTGCACCAGCCCGTTGTCGTGCCGGAAACCCGTCACCGTGACATCCCCCGACAAGGACAGGTTGGGCCGCAGCAGCAGGCCCAGCGGCGTCTTGTCCAGCGGGATCTCGGTGGTCTGCTTCAGCTCGCTGTCGTTGAACACCAGCTTGCCCTCGCCCGCCACGAGCAGCAGCGGGCTCGGCTTGTCATAGGCGAACCGCATCCGCCCCGGGCGGTCGAGCCATGCGGTGCCGCTGGTGCGCCGCCCGTCGGGAGCGATCTGCTGGAAGCGCGCCTTGAGCGTGGTGATGCCGTTCAGCGTGTCCTGCACCCGCTGCACCCAGCCGCGGTCGGCCGGGGTCAGGGCGGCCGCGGCGGCTCCCGTCCCGGCGCCCTGGAGGGTGGCGGGCGGACCACCGACCGGAGTGCCGGGGGTGGAGGACTGGGCCAGTGCCGCCGCCGGCGACATCAACAGCGCGGCGAACAGGGCGATGGAGGCGGCACGCATCGGCAAGGCAAACTCCGTCAGGATCGAGCGAGGGCGGGCAGCGCCGCGGCCAAACGGTCGCAGGCTTCCGCCAGGGTCGGCTCCGCCACCGCGAAGCACAAGCGCAGGCGCCCCTCGCCGGCGGCGCCGAACGCCCGGCCGGGCGCCAGCCCGACCCGTGCCTCGCGTGCCAGCCGCCGGGCGAGCGCCACGCTGTCGTCGCAGCCTTCCACCGCGAAGAACGCGTACATCGCCCCGTCGGGTTCCGGCACCGACACCCCCGGGATGGCCCCGAGCCGGGTTGTCGCCAGATCGCGCAGCCCGCGCAGACGATCGGTCGCCGCCCGCACGAAATCCCCGGCGCCCGACAGCGCCGCGATCGCGCCGCGCTGCACGAACACCGGAGCGCAGGAGGTGTTGAACTCCGACAAGCGGCCCAGCGCCGGCATCAGCGCCTCGGGCGCGGTGAGCCAGCCCAGGCGCCAGCCGGTCATCGACCAGGCCTTGGAGAAGGAGTTCACCGCCACCAGCCGGTCGTCCGGTTCGGCGACCTCGAGGAACGACGGCGCCGCCTGCCCCTCGAACACCATGCGCTCATAGACCTCGTCGGCCAGGATCCAGATGCCGAGCCGCCGGCAATGCGCCAGCACCTCCCGCATCCCGGCCGCCGGCATGGTCCAGCCGGTGGGATTGCTCGGGCTGTTGAGGATCAGCATCCGCACCTCCGGCGTCAGCGCCTGGAGCAGCCGGTCGAGATCCAGCCGCCAGCGGCCCCCGCTGGCGGACAAGGGCACCAGCACGATCTCCGCCCCCAGCACCTGCGGGATCGCGGCCAGATTCGGCCAGTGCGGCGTGAGCACCACCACCCGGTCGCCCGGCGACAGGATCGCCTGCGCGGCCAGCATCACCGCGTTCAGGCCGGACGAGGTGACGCATACCCGCCCTGCCGTGACCCGCCGTCCGAGACCGCGCGCGTACTCCGCGATCGCCTCGCGCAGCGGGGCGATGCCGAAGTTGGACGAATAAAGCGTTTCGCCGGCCCGGAGCGAGCCGATCGCCGCCTCCACCGCCGCCGGCGGCGTGGGCAGGTCGGGCTCGCCGAACCAGAGCGGGATCAGCCCTTCCACGTCCCAGGCCGACTGCGCCACGTCGCGGATCAGCGAGCCTTCCAGGCGCTCCACCGACGGCCGCGCCACGGGAGGAAACGGTGAGCCGTCGCCCGCCGCCGCCCCTAAGGCCGCCCCTGCGGTCGCCTCCGCCCGCGCCACCGCGATCACGCCGATCCGATGAGCAGACCCGCCGCGAACACCAGTCCGCCCCCCACCGCGATCTGGGTCGCGGCGGCCAGCGGCGGGGTGTCCTGGTAGCGCCAGCGTATCCAGGTGATCAGCGCCAGCTCCGCCGCCACCACCGCGATCGCCAGCCCCATCGCCTCGCCATAGGAGCGCAACAGGAACGGCAGGGTGTGGCCGATGCCGCCCGCGGCCGTCATCAGCCCGCAGATCAGGCCGCGCAGCAGCGGCGCACCGCGGCCGCTCAGCCGCCCGTCGTCGGACAGGGCCTCGGCGAACCCCATGGAGATGCCGGCCCCCACGGATGCCGCGATGCCGACCAGGAAGGCGTTCCACGGGTCGTGCGTTGCCACCGCGGCGGCGAACACCGGCGCCAGGGTGGACACCGACCCGTCCATCAACCCCACCAGGCCCGGCTGCACCACCTGCAGCGCGAAGCGGCGGCGCGCTTCCTCGTCCTCGGCTTCCCGGGCGGAAGCCGGCAGGCGGTTGAGCTCGATGCGTCCGGCCGCCTGCTCGTGCGCATCCTCGGCCGCCGCGAGATCGCCCAGCAGGCGGCGGATCGCCGCGTCCGTGGTGCGGGCCGCCGCCTGCCGGTAGAAGCGCGCGGCATCCAGCTCCATCTGCCGGGCATGACGGCGCATCGCGTCCATGCCACGGCGCTGCACCTGCCAGGGCGAGGCACGGGGCAGGAAACCCCGGATGTCGTCGCGGCGCACCAGCGGGATGTGGTCGCCGAAACGCTGCACGAACAGGTCGATCAGCTCGCGCCGATGCGCCTGCTCCTCGGCCGCCATGTCGGCGAAGACGTGGGCGGTGTCGGGATAGTTCTCGCGCAGCGCGTGGGCGAAGTCGGCCAGGATCCGGCCGTCCTCCTCCTCGTTGGAGATGGCGAGGGCGAGCAGTTCCCGCTCGGACAGGTCGGTGAAGCGGCGCATGCCTCCCTATGCACGGGTGCCCGGCCCATACTCAAGCCGCGTCGTCCGCGCCGGTGGGCGCCGGGATCGTCGGCCGGGACGCTTCGGGGCGGGCACCGGCATGCCGATCGGCACCGGGCCGCGACCCCGGACCGGAGGCGGCCTGGCGCGGCTCCGACGATCACCGCTTCCGCGAACGGATCATCGGACAGACGCCCGGACGACCGGCACACGCCGCGGGCGGTCCCGGTTCCAGGGTCCGGCCATCCACGCGGCGGAGCGGACACGGTCCCTTCGAACCGGATCGCCCCGGGGTCCCGAGGCGGTCGGCGTTCTCATGCCGGTGCCATCCACGAACTCGCCGGCAAGCCCCCGAATACGACGCGCTTGCGCGCCGCGCGCGATCCATGTCGATCTCCCGCAGCCTGTCGGACACGGCAAGGTCACCGCCGGCACGCCGCCGAGCCGCGCGGCACCGGAACAGAAGACGCTTTGCCGACGCCCGCGCGACGCGAAACCCGGTCGCGGCGGACGCATGCGCCTCGCCGCACGGCGCGCCCTCATCCCGGGGGCGTCCCGGTCCCCCTTTCCTCGATCCCGGGAGGCGCCGCAGATGCGGCGATGCCGACGGGACCGGCCTCTTTCAACAGCATCGTTCTCCGGTAGTTTGCGGGCGCATCGCCGCACGACCGGCTGAACGCGGTGCTGAACGCGCTGGCCGATCCGTATCCCAGGCGACGGGCCATCGCCGCTATGGGCTCGTCCGGCGTCGCCAGCGCCTGCCGCGCCAGGGCCATGCGCCAGCGAAACAGATAGCCGATCGGCGACACGCCCAGCACGGCGGCGAAATGGGTCGCGAACGCGGTCCGGGACATCGCGGCCTCCCGCGCGAGTGCTCCCAGCGTCCAGTTCCGTCCCGGCTCGGCATGGATCTTCCGGAGGATCGGCGCGATTGCGCCGATCGGCGATCCCCGCGAGCAGACCGGCCGGCATCGGCGCCTCGCCGGCCAGCCCGTGCCGCAGCGCCTCGACCAGCACCAGCTCCAGCAGCCGGTCCATGACGAGCGGCCGTCCCGGCCGGCGATCGAGCGCCTCGCGGCCCAGCATCGTCAACAACCCGCCCAGATGACCGCTCGCGACCTCGCTGCCCCGGAGATGGAGAAGCGGACGGAACAGGGCCGTCATGAGATCCGCGTTAGGCCGCGCGAAGCCGAACGCGCCGGCGATGAAACGCGAGGGAGGCCCCGCCCCCCGCGGGCCCACCCGGTGCAACACCGGAGGCGGCTCGCCGTCCGCGCCCGGCGGGGCGATCAGCGTGTCGAAGGCGATCGGCTCCAGCCCGGGGTTGGTATGGGCGACCCAGGACGGAGGCCCGGCCATGAGCAGGAAGTCGCCGGGGTTCAGGGTGATCGGCGGGCTCCCGGGCCGCTCCACCCGGCAGGTCCCTTCGATCATCTGCCCGAACACGACGAAATCCGCCCGGGGGAAGCGGATGCTCCAGCCTCCGTCGCAGGCGAACACGCGCCACCCGAGCGTCCGCGGGTCGAGAAGCTCCACGATGCCCGACAACGGGTCCGGATTGGACGATCGATAAAGGATCACGGTCTTCGGATTATTCCCATGCCACGCCTCGTCGCACCAGATAGCGACCACCGCCACTCGAACAGCCCTGATCGGTGGCGACGCGCGGGAGTATTCGACGATGCATGTGCTGGTCACGGGTGCGACCGGGTTCATCGGCTCGGCGGTGACGGCGGAGCTGATCGCCGCCGGCCATACGGTCACGGGCCTCGCGCGCTCGGAGCCCGGAGCCGCCCGCCTCCGCGCCGCGGGGGCCGGCGTACGGCACGCCACCCTGGACGATCCGGGCTCGCTGCGGGAGGCGGCAGCGCTCGCGGACGGCGTGATCCACCTGGCCTTCATCCACGGTTTCGGCGGCATGACCTGGAAGCAGAAGCTACGGGTGCTGGCAGGCGGCCTGCCGAGTAGCATCGTGGGACGGTTCGGGGAGATCATCACCCGAAGCGAACAACAGGCGATCCAGGCTCTCGGCGCGGCGCTGCACGGAAGCGGGCGGCCCTTGATCGTAACGTTCGGCACCATGGGCCTGGGGGCGCCCGGCCAGACCGCGGCGGTGCCGGCCACGGAGGGCGACCGGCCCGATCGCCGCTCCGCCGGCTTCATGCGCGCGAGACTGGAAGATCAGGTTCTGGAACTGGTGCCGCGGGGCGTGACCGCCGTCCGGATGCGGCTGCCCCCCATCGTGCACGGCGCCGGCAAGAAGGGCCTCACGGCGCAGCTGGAGCGGATCGCGCGGAAGAAGAAGATGTCGGGCTTCCATGGCGAGGGTGAGGCGCGCTGGCCGGCCGTGCACAAGCTGGATGCGGCCCGGCTGTTCCGGCTGGCGCTGGAAACACCCGAAGCGGGCGCCTGCCACCATGCCGTCGCGGAAGGAGGCATCCCCTTCAGAAGCATCGCGGAAGCCATCGCGACCCGGGTCGGCGTGCCCGCGCGCAGCGTACCCGCACGGCGCGCGGCCGGTCATTTCGGGTGGCTGGCGCCCTTCATCGACACCGACAATCCGGTCGACAGCCGACTGACGCGGGAGCGGCTCGGCTGGCTGCCGGAACAACCCGGACTGCTGGCCGACCTGGCGCTGTCAGGCCATGCGCCGGACTGAACCCGCGCGCCGCCGGCGGTTCAGTGCCGGAAATGGCGGATGCCGGTGAACACCATGGCGATGCCCGCCTTGTCCGCGGCGGCGATCACCTCGGCGTCGCGCACCGATCCGCCCGGCTGGATCACCGCCGTGGCACCCGCCGCGATCGCGGCTTCCAGCCCGTCCGCGAACGGGAAGAAGGCGTCGGACGCCACCACGCTGTTCTGGGTGAGCGGGGTGTCCAGCCCCATCGCCCGGGCCGCGTCGCGGCTCTTGCTCGCGGCGATGCGCGCGGAATCGACCCGGCTCATCTGCCCGGCGCCGATCCCCACCGTGGCGCCATCCTTCACGTAAACGATGGCGTTGGACTTCACGTGCTTGGCGACCTGGAACGCCATGGCGAGGTCGGACAGCTCGGCGTCCGTCGGCGCGCGCTGCGTCACCACCTTGAGGTCGGTCATGCGGCCATTGTCGCGGTTCTGCACCAGGAAGCCGCCGGCGACGCTGCGCACCGTGAGCGCGGGCGCGTAGGGATCGGGAGTGCCGCCCGTCAGCAGCAGGCGCAGGTTCTTCTTGGCCGACAGCACCGCCTGGGCCTCCGGCGTCGCGTCGGGCGCGATGATGACCTCGGTGAAGATCTGCGCGATGCGCGCGGCGGTCGCCTCGTCCAGTGTGCGGTTCAGCGCCACGATGCCCCCGAACGCCGACACCGGATCGCAGCGCAGCGCCCGGTCCCAGGCGGTCTCGAGATCGGGCGCCGTCGCGACCCCGCACGGATTGGCGTGCTTGACGATCACCACCGCGGGCTGGGCGAACTCGGCCACCGCCTCGAAGGCGGCGTCGGTGTCGTTGATGTTGTTGTAGGACACCGCCTTGCCCTGCACCTGCCGGGCGGTGGCGACGCCGGGGCGGTTGGAGCCGTCCAGATAGAAGGCGCCTTCCTGGTGCGGGTTCTCGCCGTAGCGCAGCTTGCCGGCGCGGATGCCGCCGAAATGCAGCCGCAGGGGAAACAGGTCGCCGCGCTCGCGGCCGAACCACGACGCGATGGCCGCGTCGTAGGCGCTGGTGCGCGCATAGGCGGCACCGGCCCAGGCCCGGCGCTCGGAACGGGTGGTGCCCCCCAGCGCCCGCAGGGCTTCGATCAGCGAGGCGTACTGGCCGGGATCGGTGAGCACGCAGACATGGTCGTGGTTCTTGGCGGCGGCGCGGATCAGCGCGGGACCGCCGATGTCGATGTTCTCGATGCACTCGTCCCAGTCGGCGCCGGCGGCCACCGTGCGCTCGAAGGGATAAAGATTGACGCACACGAGATCGATCGGCGCGATCGCGTGCTGCTCCATCTGCTCGAGGTGCTCCGGCAGGTCCCGCCGGCCCAGGATCCCGCCATGGATCTGCGGCACCAGCGTCTTGACCCGCCCGTCCAGGATCTCGGGGAAGCCGGAATGGTCGGACACCTCGCGCACGGGCAGACCGGCCTCGCGCAGCGCCTTGGCAGAGCCGCCGGTCGACAGCAGTTCCGCGCCGTGCTCGACCAGCGCCTGGCCCAGCTCCACCAGCCCGGTCTTGTCCGACACCGACAGCAGCGCGCGGCGGATCGGCACGATGTCGGTCGCCTGGGAGGCCGGAGCGGTCTCGCCGCCGGTCTCCGGGGAGGTGGATGCGGACGCGCCCGAACTCAGCTCTGTGCTCATGCGCGGCTCCTTATCGTGCGGCGAACGCGGTGACCAGCCGGGACACGCCGTCGGCGTCGGCCTCGTCCAGCACCCGGCGCGCGAGGCGGCGGCAATCGTCGAGCGACACCCCGCGCACGGCCTGCTTCACGCGCGGCACGGCCGACGCGTTCATGCTGAAGGAGCGCAGCCCCATCCCCATCAGCAACGGCACCGCCAGCGGGTTGCCGGCGATCTCCCCGCACACCGACACCGGCCGGCGGGAGCGCAGCGCGGCATCCGTCGTCATGCCGATCAGGCGCAGCACCGCGGGATGCAGCGGCTCGAACAGGCGCGACACCTCGCTCGCCGCCCGGTCCACCGCCAGGGTGTACATGGTGAGGTCGTTGGTGCCGATCGCCAGGAACTGGGCTTCCAGCGCCAGAGCCTCGGCCCCGATCGCCGCCGCCGGGGTTTCCACCATGGCGCCCAGCGGCGGCAGCGGATCGGGCAGCCGGATGCCCTTGCGCCGCAGCCGCCGCACCACCCGGTCGTAGACCGCGCGGGCTTCCCGGAACTCCGACACCGTCGTGACCATCGGCAGCAGGATGCGCACCGGTCCGCCGAGGGCGGCTCGCAGGATGGCCGCGATCTGCGTTTCCATCACCGCCGGATGCTGAAGCAGCAGCCGGATGCCGCGCAGCCCGAGCGCCGGGTTGAGATCGCCGCCGCCCGCGGTGAAGCCGGCGGCGCCCAGCGCCTCGCTCTGCTTCTCGCCGCCCCAGTCCAGCAGCCGGATGGTGGTGCAGTCGCCGCCCATGGCATCGACCACCGCGCGATAGGTCGCCGCCTGCGCCGCCTCGTCGGGCATGATGTCGGCATTGATGAACAGGAACTCGGTGCGCAGCAGCCCGATGCCCGCCGCCCCGGCCTGCGCCACCAACGGCAGCTCGGCCGGCAGCTCGAGATTGGCCTGCAGTTCCACCGCCTCGCCGCCCAGCAGCTGGGCCGGAAGCCGCCGGAGCCGCCCCAGCCGCTGCTGTTCCTGGGCGTAAGCCACCACGCCCTTCTTCGCGTCCCGGAGGGTGTCCGGGGTCGGAAACAGCGCCACCAGCCCGGCCGAGCCGTCCACCACCGCGCGCACCGGAACGTCCTGCGTCTGGGCGGCCCGCATCAGCCCCGGCACCCCCATCACGGAGGGAATGCCGAGCGCGCGCAGCATGATGGCGCTGTGGTCGGCGGTGCCGCCATCCTCCGTCACCACGGCCGCGATGCGGGTCGGATCAAGCAGTGCTGCATCGGAAGGGCGGAGCTGGTCCACCGCCAGGATCGACCCCGGCGCCAGGGCCGCGAAGGAGCGGAACGGCGCCCGCACCAGGTTGCGCACCAGCCGCCGCCCGATCTCGCGCACCTCCTCCGCCCGGCGCAGGCTGGCGGCGGCGAATTCGGCGTCGATGCCGCCTCCGCCCGCCGCCCCGGCCGGGGGCGCCAGCAGCGCGGCCAGGGCGTCCACCGCCACGGCCGTGGCGCTTTCGGCCGCCAGCCGCTCGTCGCGGATCAGCCGGTCGATCTCGCGCAGCAGGCGGGACGGCCCCAGCATCTGGCGATACGCGTCCAGCAGGGGCGCGATCTCGGTCTGGCTGTCCTGAGGCAGCAGCGCCAGGCGGTTCCGCAGCTTCTCGATCTGCCGCAGCGAGCGCGATACCGCTTCCGCGAGCCGGACGATCTCCGCTTCCGGATCGTCGGCCGGGGCGCGATCGGCCACCATGGGCGCCGGCGCCTCGGCCATGAAGAACATCGGCCCGATGGCGATGCCGCCGCTGATCGGCGTGCCCCGGAGCCGACGCTCGGCCTCTCCCGAACCGCCCCCGGCGGCGCCTTCCTCACTCGCCTTCATGGAAACCGCTTTCCACCAGCGCGGCCAGCGCGTCCAGCGCCTCGCGGGCGTCCCAGCCTTCCGCGCGCAGGGTGATCACCGCGCCACGGCCGGCGCCCAGCATCATCAAGCCCATGATGGACCGGGCGGACACTTCCTGGCCGTCCCGCGCCACCTCCACGGCGGCATCGAAACGCTCGGCGGTGACCACGAAGCGGGCGGCGGCACGGGCGTGCAGCCCGCGGAGGTTCACCACCGTGACCTCGCGCACCAGGGCCGCTCCGGGAAGCGAAGCGTCGCTCATGCCGGCCTCTCCCGCGGAGGACGGGCATATGGAAAGCGGGAAGATGCGGCGACGACGCGGGCCGGCTCCCGCCCGGAGCCCGGCGAGGCCGGATCGGACGGTCGCGACCTCGCGGGGCGCGGCATCAGCCCGCCAACGCCGGGTCCGGGATCCTGGCCGGACGGGCGGGTTGCTCGGCGGCCGGCTCCGGGGCCGCCGCCGAACCGCCGCAGCAGGCGGCGCCGCCAAGGCAGGTGGCCGGCAGGCTGGATGCGGCGGCGATGTATTTGCGGCCCGCCAGCTCGGCGATGGCCGTGCATTCGTCCAGCGTCCGCGAACAGCGCACCTTGGCCAGCTTCACCAGCATGGGCAGGTTCACGCCGGCGATCACCTCGATGCCCGGCCGGTTCATCATCGAGATGGCGAGGTTGGACGGGGTGCTGCCGAACATGTCGGTCAGCAGCAGCACGCCGTCCCCGTCCTCCACCTGCGCGATGCAGGCTTCCAGGGCCTCGCGGCACCGGGCGATGTCGTCGTGCGGCCCGATGGGCAGGGTCGCGAGCTGGGTTTGGGAACCCACCACGTGCTCGGTGGCGGCACGCAGGGTGCCGGCGATGTCGCCATGGGTCACCAGAACGAGGCCGATCATAGAGAAGCGTTTTCCCGTCCGGCCGCGATCGGCGCCGACGCGCCGGTCGCCGGGGGCTCGACCACCGCCGTCTCGGCCCGCGCCGCGGGGGCGCCCCGGCCGAGCCTGGAAAGTTCACGATGCGTCACGATGATCGACCACCCCTCGTCGGCCGCCTTGCTTCCGGCCTCGTCCGAATTTGCCCCACCGCCCGGGGAGACGTTTCCGGCGCCGTCCCGCCCCGCCTCGTCCGGCCGCAACCGCTTCGCGAGGCTTTCGACAACGCTCACCGAACGGTGCCGGCCGCCGGAACATCCGACCGCCACCGTCGCGTATTTCTTGCCTTCGCCGATGAAGCGCGGAAGCACCAATCGCAACAACGCGCTCGTCCTGTCCAGGAAAGCTTCGAAATCCGGGTCCGCCGCGACATAGTCCGCTACCGGCCGGTCCAACCCGGTGGATGAGGACAATGTGGGGTCGTAGAACGGGTTGCGCAGGAATCTGACGTCGAAAACCATGTCCGCCTCGCGGGGCAGACCTGCAGGAAACGCAAAGGAGACCAGCGACACGGTAAGCCCCGGAGCCGCGGTCCCCGCCTGCCCGGCGAACCTCGTTTCCACCAGGCGGCGCAGTTCCGGCGGCGGCAGGTCCGTGGTGTCCACCACCCAGTCCGCGGCCCGGCGCAGCGGCGCCATCACCACCGTCTCGTTCTCGATGCCCTGCGGCACGGTGCCGTGCATGGCCAGCGGATGCCGGCGACGGGTGGCCGTGAAGCGGCGCAGCAGCACCGCCTCGTCGGCGGTGGCATAGACCAGCTCGGGCAGCAGGTCCGGGTTCAGCCTCAGGCGCTCGATGGCGCCCAGCACCCCGTCCGCGTCGAAGCCGCTGGTGCGCACGTCCACCCCGATGGCCAGGGCCCGGTCCGACCGGGCCACCAGCTGCTCGATCATGGACAAGGGCGGATTGTCCACCGCCTCGTGCTCCAGATCCTCCAGGATGCGCAGGATCGACGACTTGCCGGCGCCGGACAGGCCGGTGACCAGCACGATGCTGCGACGCTTGTCGGGACGCCCGGTCATCGTTGCTCAGTCATCGTTGCTCAGCCATCGGCATCAGCCGGTCGCCATCCACCCAGCACCGTCGTTCCATGGTCCCCGACGTCTCGACGCGTCCACGCCCTGCAGCGCCCATGGCCGAAAGCCGTTCCCCGAGAGAAACGCTCACCCGCGGGGATCGTCGACGACGCCGGCCGGGAAGGACGCGAAAGCTCCGGCCAGCAGCTTCCGCCGCCCGAGCACCACGTCCAGCGCCAGTTCCGCCACCAGGGGCGCCGACGCTGGCCGGGGATCGAGCCGCAGGGCCGGCAGTTCGAGCCCTGGATGACGCATGGGCCACGGCAAGCGGCGGTCGGCGGTCGCGTCCGAATTTCCTTGCAGCGGCACCAGCACCGCGCCGGAGGCCTCGTCCAGCGCGATCACGAGCCGTACCATGGCAGTGGCGCGCCAGGGCAGCCTCAGCACCCCGAGCCCCCGCACCTCCAGCAGCCCTTCCAGAGCCGGTGGCGGCCAGGCCACCCCATCCGCCACCCAGGTCCGATCGTCCGACACCAGCGTGAAGCCGCGATCGATCAGCCGCAGCAGCAGGTCGGACTTCCCCGCCCCGGGCGCCCCCAGCAGCAGAATTCCGCTTCCATCCCGCGCGGCGCAGCTGGCGTGCAACTGGATCACCCCGTCCGGCCGCGTGTAGGTCGTGCCGTCGCCTGCATCTTCCGCGTGCATCCGCCTCCGCACCTGCCGGCTTCATGACCATCCCATGAAAAATAGCGGGTTGAACCGCTGGAATACCTGACGCATTTGTGATGAGGATCGCAAGCGGGACGACGGCATGTCAGCTCAAGGAAACGGTTCGGCCTTGTCGGCGGCTCCCGACATCGCATTGGCCTCCGTGACCGCCACCGGGTCGTCCCGGGACCGTGTTTCCGATCCCGACCTGGCGAACCGTCCCCATTTCGAGCGCCGCACGGTCGCCGGACGGGAGAACGAGGTCCGCATCCGCCGGGTCACCGGCTTCGATCGTCGCCGGGGCGGCTTTCCGTCCCGCCTGTCCGAGCAATGTCGGCAGGCCCTGATGAACGGCTCCGATTCGCTGGCCGCCGCCGGGCTCTCGATGCAGGACGTGGTCCGGGTGGTGTATCTGGTGCGCGACGCCGATGCGTTTCCCGCGTGCTTCCCGTTGCTCCGCGATGCGTTCGGCGACGCCCGACCGGCCGCGACCCTCCGGCTGGTATGCGACTTCGACGTTCCCGACGTGAAGATCGAGCTCGAGCTGATCGCCCGTCCCCAGCTCCACGCCGACCACCGGGCCTAGCTTTCCGCCGCCCGACAGCCGCGCCCCGCCGCCGGCGACCGGCCTCCTCCCCATCGTCTCACCGTTGCGCGGACGCTTGCCGCCACCGGCCACCGCGTCGCACACCATGCCGATGAGTGCCTACGACCCCGTTCCCGGTTCGCTTCCCGGAGCCGGCCGCGACATGACCGGTCCGGAAAGCTCCGGTCCCGGCATGCCCGACCCGGCCGGCCCGACGCCGGACGCAGGCGCGACGACCGGCCACCCCCTGTCCGGCCCGGAAACCTCCGCGCAGGGTGCCGGTGCGGCCATCCCCGGCCTCGCTCCCCCGGCCACGGCGCCGGATCGGATGGCGGCCGCGTCAGGCGGGACGACCGGCACATCTCCCGATGTTCCCGGCGCGCCGGAGGATCCCCGCCTCGTCGCCGAGCTTCTCGATGCCCGGAGAACCGTCACTGCCCTGCAGCTCCAGCTGCAACAGCTCCGCACGGAGCATGCCCGGCAGCTTTCCGTTCTCGCCGCCCAGCATGCGGCCAGCCTGACGCGGATCGAGCAGCAGCTTCGCGCCCAGCATGACGACATCGTCCGGCGCGCGGGGGCGGACGCCGCCCGGTCGGTGGCGGCGGGCGAGGCGCTCCGGTCGAGGCTCGCGGCGGCGGACCGGGAGGTCGTGGCGCTGCGCCACCAGCTCGGCACCCTGGAAGGCAGCTCGGTGTGGCGGGCGAGCTGGCCGCTGCGCCGCAGCCTCGACCGCATGCCCGCGGCCCGCCGGAGGGTCCGACGCCTGATGAAGGGCGGCTGGTGGCTGCTGAGCGGCCAGCTTTCCGACCGGGTGCGCGCGCGGCGGGACGCAGGGGCGGGCGGACGGGTCGCGTCGCCGGACGGGCTGCCGGACGCGGACAGGTCCGCACCGGCCGCGAGTCACGAGAGCGCGACGCCGGACGCCGAAGCGGGGGGACCGCGCGTCGAGCCGCCCGCGCGCGACGACGGGCGCCTGCCCGAGACGTCGCCGGCCGCGGCGGCACCCGCGGCACCGGTAGCGGCGGCGGTTCCGGTGTTGCCGACAAGCGGCACGCCCGTGGTGTCGGTGATCGTGCCGAGCTTCGGCCAGGTGCCGGTGACCCTGCGCTGCCTGCGGGCGCTGGCCGCCAGCGACACCCGCGTGCCGTTCGAGGTGATCGTGGCGGAGGACGCGTCCGGCGATCCGGAGGTGGAGCGCCTCCGCGACGTTCCCGGGCTGCGGCTAGTGCGCAACGAGCGCAACCTCGGTTTCCTCCACAACTGCAACGAGGCGGCCCTGCTGGCGCGCGGTCGCTTCCTGCTGTTCCTCAACAACGACACCGAACCGATGCCGGGCAGCATCGACGCGCTGCATTCGCTGCTCGCCGGACGGCCCGATGCCGGGCTGGTGGGCGCCAAGCTGGTGTTTCCCGACGGGCGCCTGCAGGAAGCGGGCGGCATCATCTGGCGGGACGGCACCGGCTGGAACTTCGGCCGCGACGACGATCCGGACCGTTCGCAATATTCCTACGTGCGCGAGGTGGACTACCTGTCCGGTGCGGCCATCATGCTGTCGCGGGAGCTGTTCGAGCGGCTGGGCGGCTTCGATCCGGCCTTCGCGCCGGCCTATTACGAGGATGCCGATCTCGCCTTCCGCGTGCGTGCCCTGGGGCTGAAGGTACTGCTGCAGCCGGCGGCGCGGGTGATCCACCACGAGGGCATGTCGCACGGCACGGACCCCGCCGCGGGCGTGAAGCGCCACCAGGAGCTCAACCGCCAGACCATGCTCGCCCGGTGGCCCCTGGCCCTGTCGTCCGGGCATTTTCCTCCCCTGATTGCCACGCCGGTGCCCGCCAGCCTGTCGCGCGACATGTGGAGCCAGGAGGTGCTGGGCCACGGCTTCTCCGGCCCCGGCTCCCTGCGCGCGCCCGATCGCGGTGTGGGTCGGCGCACCATCCTGCTGGTCGACCATTATGTTCCCGAGCCCGACCGCGACGCCGGTTCGCGCTCGGTGATGGCGATCGTCGACGCGCTGCTGGAGCAGAACTGGATCGTGAAGTTCTGGCCGCAGAACCGGCACCCCAGCCCCTACGGCACCTTCCTGGAAGCGCGCGGGGTGGAGGTGATGGACTGGCGCAACGGCCAGAGCTTCCCCGGCTGGATCGCCCGACACGGCGCCGACCTGGACCGGGTGCTGCTGATCCGTCCGGAGGTCGCGGCGGATTTCGTGGGGCCGCTCTGCCGCCACAGCGCGGCGCCCATCTGCTTCTACGGGGTGGACATCCATCATCGCCGGATGGAGCGGCAGGCCGCGCTGGACGGAGATGCGGCGCTCCTGGCCGCCGCCGCCGCGATGCGCGTGCTGGAGCATCGCCTGTGGCGGCTGTGCGATGTGCTGATCTATCCCTCCGAGGAGGAAGCCGCCCTGGTGCGCGAGGCGGTGCCGGGCGCGCGGGCGCACGCGATCGTGCCGTTCAGGGTGGACGGGGCGCGCGTCCGGTCGGTGCCGCCCGACCGGCCCACGGTCCTGTTCGTAGCCGGGTTCGCCCATCCGCCCAACATCGACGCGGCGCGCTGGCTCGTGCACGACATCCTGCCCCTGCTGCGGGCCGGGATTCCTGAGGTGCGGCTGGTGCTGGCGGGCTCGCATCCGAGCCCGGCGGTGCTGGCACTGGCGAGCGACGTGGTGAGCGTCACCGGCAGCCTGGACGAGGAGGCGCTCGGGGCGGCCTATGCGGAAGCCAGCGTCGCCGTGGTGCCGTTGCGCGCCGGGGCGGGGGTCAAGGGCAAGGTGGTGGAAGCGCTGGCGCACGGGCTGCCCCTGGTCACCACCCCCATCGGCGCGGAAGGCATCCCGGGCCTGGACGCCGTGGTGCCGGTGGAACGGGAAGCCGGCGCCATCGCGGGCGCGCTGCTGCGGCTGCTGCGCGATCCGGATGCCTGGCGCCGGCAGTCCGAAGCCCAGGCCCGCTTCGCCGCCGAGCGCTTCTCGCCCGACGCGGTGTCGCGCAGCGTCGCGGCGGCGCTGGCACGCTGAAGGTTCTCCGTCCCGGCCGTCGGGTCCGCCCTGTCGCGTGACGCGGCCCCTGCAGAAGCATCCGCATGCGGCGTATCCCGCCATCCGGCAATCCTGCGGCCCTCATCCCCGTGCCGCCCGGCGCGTCCTCCAGGCTCCACATGGTGCGCACCGGCCCCCGCGGGGGCCCTCCGGTGCTGATGCTGCACGCCGTGGGTCTCAACCTCGGAGGGTGGGGCGCCCAGTTCGACGTCCGGTTCGACGCGCGGTTCGACGTCCAGGGCGGCGACCACGATCCGGTGGCGGTCGATCTGCCGGGACATGGCCTGTCGCCGCCACTCGGCCGGGCGCCGGATTTTGATGGTCTGGCCGTCGTCGTGGCCGACCTGATCGCGTCCCTCGGGGCCGGCCCGGCGCATCTGGTCGGGGTTTCGGTGGGCGGCATGATCGCCCAGGCCGTGGCCATCTCGCGCCCGGAGCTGGTGCGCTCGCTCGGGCTGGTGGCGACGCTGTGCAGCGTTCCCGATGGGGTACGCGCGGCCCTGAAGGACAGGGCGGCGCTCGCCAGGGCCGAGGGCATGGCGGCGATCGCTCCCCTGACGGAACGGCGCTGGTTCCCGGACAACTTCCGCGACCGGCGTCCCGACCTGGTCGACCGGGCGCGGAAGAGCCTGTTGCGCCACGATCGCGAGGTTCACGCCGCCATGTGGGACATGATCGCCTCGCTCGATCTCGAGGCCGGGCTTTCCCGCATCCATTGTCCGACCCTGGTGGTGGCCGGCGAAGACGATCCCAACGCGCCGCCGGTGGAAGCGCCGGCGGCCTTCACCGGTGGCCTTCAACGGGCTATTGCGGGACCATCTCGTCGGTCATTGACGACCGGTCCGCCGCCGCTCCCCCTTCAGGCGAGACGTTTCCTCAGGGCGGCGGCGGCAGCGGCGAAGGCGTCCAGCAGCTCGTCCCGGACATGCACGGCGCCCCCGGACAAGCGGATGAAGCCTTCGGTCATCCCGTTCTGCACGAGGCCGTCCGAATGGGCGAGGATGCCGTCCGGGTCTTCCAGCGCCCCGGACGCCCCGCCCGCCCCGGCGTCGTCCGCCCGGTCCCGCGGGCGCAGCGCCTGGTTCCAGTGGCGGCGCATGTAGTCGGCCACCTTCTCGGGATAGGCGCGCCCGTCGACGGTGTAGCCTTCGAGCTGCTTGTTCCGGGCCGCCATGTAGCCGATCTCCACCGCCGTGCCGGGATCCATGTCGGCACCGCGGCGAAACGGATCGAGGCAGAACAGCCCCGCGTCGCACCGGTCCATCAGGTCGCGGTCGGCGCGCACGATAGCGAGGGTGGTGTCCGGCCCGGGCGGCAGGTGCCGCACCGCTTCCTGGCCGTCGAACGGCGCCAGCCCCTGCAGGCCGAGCCCAGCGCAGATCGCGCGCATCCGCTCGAACAACCGCAGCGCGTCGGGCCGGAACACGAGATCGCCGGCGAGATAGATCAGCGGAAGGCGGGGCATGGCGGCTCCGATGGGGATCGCGGGCGGAACGAGTCCGGGCCGATGCGTGCCGCCCGGCCATACCGGTCCTGGCCCCGATCGGCCACCGGATCAAGCCATACCGTGTGGGGAAGACATGCCGGGCGTCCGCACCGGCCCGGACACGTCCCGCTCGCCCGATCGTGCGGAAAACCCCTCAACGCGGCAGCGTTTGTGTGCGACACCGCCGCCCCTCGTTCCTTGAACGCCCTTGTTTCCCTTCCGGAGCCGTTTCGTCCCATGAGCCCATCGGAAATCACCCGACTTCAGACCTATCTGCGCAAGCTGTTCGGCTCCGACCGCATCCAGGTGGTGGTGCCGCCCCGCAAGGGCATGTCCATCGAGCTCACCGTGAACGACGAGGTGGTGGGCACGGTGCATCGCGACGAGGATGAAGGCGAGCTGTCCTATTCGCTGCACATCACCGTGCTGGAAGAAGATCTGCCGGCCGAGAAGCCCGCCACCGCCGCCACGGCAGGCAGGACAGCAGGAACGTCGCGGCGCTGAGCGACGTGATCCAGAACGAGGCCGGCCAGTCCGTGAACCAGGCGAGCACGATCCCGCCCCACGCCTGAGCCACCCCGAACAGCACGGCGACACAAAGAGCCCGGCGGGGGGTGGCGCAGACGCGCAGCGCCGCCGCCGCCGGCCCCACCATCAGGCTGAACACCAGCAGCACGCCCACCACCTGCGCGCAGCCCGCGGTGGCGAGCCCGACCACCAGCAGGAAAAGCGTCCCGAACAACCGGGGCGACACCCCCCGCGCTTCCGCCAGTTCCGGATGAAGGCTCGCGAACAGGAGCGGGCGGCCGATCAGCGCCAGCCCCCCCGCGCTGCACAGGCACACCAGCAGCAGCATCCAGAAGGTCTGCCGGTCGATGCCGAAGATGTTGCCGAACAGCAGCGCGGTAGCCTGCGACGCGTAGGCGGTGAAGAAATGCAGAAACAAGAGCCCGAGCCCCAGCGCCGTGGCCAGCACCAGGCCGATCGCCACGTCCCGCCGGGCGGTCCGTTCGCCCAGCAGCCCCATCAGCAGCCCGGCCAGCAGGCTGGCGCCGACGAGACCGCCCAGCGGCGGCAGGCCCAGCAGCACGGCGCCGGTGGCGCCGGTGAAGCCCACGTGGGACAGGGCGTGGCCCGCGAAGCTCTGGCCGCGCAGCACCAGCATGAACCCCACCAGCGCGGAGGTCGCCGCCACCACGCCGCCCGCCAGCAGCGCGTTCACCATGAAGCCGTAGCCGAACATCGCCAGCATCAGCGCGGCCTCGCCGCCGCCGCTCCGGTGGCCGCCGGGCGGGGGTCCGGGGAACCGGAACCGGGCATGCCGGGACCCGGCGCGCAGGGGCCGTGCGGATCGATCCCCACCTCCCGCGAGCCGGACATCACGAAGATCCGCTCGCCGAGCCGCACCACGTCGATCGGCGAACCGTAGAGGCGCGACAGCGACGGGCCGGTCACCACCTCCGCGACCGTTCCCAGTGCCGCGTGGCCGCCGCCGAGATACAGCACGCGGTCCATCGCCCCCAGCAGCGGGTTCAGCTCGTGCGCGCTGAACAGCACGCACAGCCGGAGGTCGCGCTGGAGGCGGCGCACCAGCGCCACCACCCCGTCCTGGCGGCTCGGATCGAGGCTGATCAGCGGCTCGTCCAGCAGCAGCAGCGAGGGCTGGCCGAGCAGGGCCTGCGCCAGCAGCAGCCGCTGCCGCTCGCCCCCCGACATCTCGTGCAGCCTGCGGTCGGCCAGTGCTTCGGCGCCCACCAGCTCCAGCACCCTGTCCACCTCCGCGCGGGCGCCGCGGTCCCGCCATCGCACCCCCCAGCGGGCGCCGTCCAGCCCGCTCGCCACCGTCGCGCGACCGGACAGGTTGGCCGCCGGCAGGACCCGCAGCTGCGGCATGTAGCCGATCGAGGGCTGACCGCGACGGGCCGGACGGCCGAACACCTCGATCCCCCCAGCGGCAGGCTTCACCAGCCCCAGGATCGCCCGGAACAGGGTGGTCTTGCCGGCGCCGTTGGGGCCGAGCACGCCCACGAACTCGTCGCGGTCGAACCGCAGCGACACGTCGGACAGCACCGTCCGGCCGCCCAGCCGCAGGCACAGCCGGTCGAGCATGACGGCCGGCGCAGGGGTGGCCACCGGCACCGCGGCGCCGGAAACGGCCTCGGCCGGCCGGGCCGAGGCGGAAGAAAACGGTGCGGCCACAGTCATGAGAAGGCCATGGTCATGGAAAGGCCAATGTCATGGAAGCGCCGGGATCATGGAAGGGCTGGAAGCAGGAGATCATCGCGGTTCGGGACGGTCACCGGCCGGTTGGGCGCGATCACGGTGCGAACCGGATCGTGACGGGGCGGGAGGTCAAGGCGTGGCCAGCGCCCGCTCGGTAGCGTCGAGCACGGATATCATCCAGCGCTGATAATCCAGCCCGGCCGGCATGGTCTCGCCCACCCCCAGCACGGGCACGCCGCTCTGCCGGGCGATCTCCACCATGCGCCGGGCAGCCGCGCTGCCGGCCTGGCTGTTGAACACGAACAAGCGCACGCGGCGGTGGCGGAGATCCTCCTCCAGCGCCGACACGGCGGCGGGCGACGGCTCGGTGTCGTTCATGGTCGCGAGCGCGAACGGCGTGTCGCGCACATCCATGTCCAGCGCGCGCATCATCGGGTCGAACACCGGCTCGGTGGCCGCCACCGGCACGCCCGCGGTCCGGGTCCGGAGGGCCGCGATGCGCGCGCGCAAGGGTTGGAGAGAGGACAGGAACGCGTCCCGCCGGGTCCGGTACGACCCGGCGCCCGCCGGGTCGCGGCGCGCCAGCAGGTCGCACAGCGCGCGCGCGAGCGTCGGCGCCGCCGCGGGGTCGAACCAGAGATGCGGATCGTCCCCGGCGTGGCGCGCCATCAGCGCGGACACCGACAGCACCTCGTGGCCGCCCCCGGTGCGCAGCAGGGCGGTCATCCAGGGGTCATAGCCGATGCCGTTGAACACCACGATGTCGGCGGCCGACACCGCGCGCGCCACCCCCGGCGTCAGCTCGAACAGGTGCGGATCGCTGTCGGCGTTGTTGAGCACGCTGCGCACCGCGAGACCGTCGCCGCCGATCTGACGGGCGATGTCGCCATACACCGCTTCGGCCGCCACCAGGCTCGTGGCCCGCGCCGGCAATGCGGCAAGAACCAGAACCGCCAGCGCGACGGCCGCCCGCCTGGGCATCGTCCGGACACCCGTCGCGGGCCGGGCGGCGCCGGGCGGATGGATCGGCCGCGACCCGTCCTGGGCGGGGCCCCTCCATGTCGCGGCGGTGATCGGGAAGCTGAAACGCATGGCCGATCGTTATATTATATCAGCATCGAAGGATAGACGCCGTTCGCGACGGGCAGGGTCGCATGGGGGAACGGACCGGACGGCGACGGTTGCGGCCGACCGCCGAACACCTATCTTCGCAGCCAGCGCCATTTCGCGCCGGGCCTGGAGCGGCCCGGCGGACGACGGCTGCCACCGGGAGAACACGCCATCATGTCGGTTCAAGGCTTTTCGTCCCGGACCGACCGGATGCTGGACCGCGCCGACGCCGTTTGCCTGCGTCGCGGGTCGCGCCTGACCGATCTGCGCCGGCAGGTGCTGGGGCTGGTGCTGGAAGCCGGCCGGCCGGTGGGTGCCTACGACCTGCTGGACAAGCTGCGCACCGGCCACAAGACGGCCGCACCCCCCACGGTCTACCGGGCACTCGATTTCCTGCTGGAGGAAGGGCTGGTCCACAAGGTGGAGCGCCTCAGCGCCTTCGTGGGATGCCTGCACGAGCTGTGCGAGGAGGATGACGGCTGCGGCCACGACCATTCCGGCTCGCACACCGCGCAATTCCTGATCTGTTCGGGATGCGGCAGCGCCACCGAGATCGACGATCCGTCGATCCACGCGTCCCTGGCCGCCGCGGCCCGGAGGGCGGGGTTCAAGCCGCACAAGGTCACGGTGGAAGCCGAAGGATTGTGCAGCCTTTGCTCGGCCGCCACGGCGGCGAGGCCCGCCGCGCGAGCCCACGGCTGACCCGTGCCGGACCATGACCGGCATCCGCTTCTTCTTCGCCGGCATGTCCCGCTTCCCGTCCGGCGACCCCGGATGGCCGGCGCGCCGTGAGCCGGTCCGGCGAGAACCGGGCCGGAAGCGCGCGAGCCTCGCAAGGGCGATCCGGCCGGGGCGACGCCCAGAAACCGGGTCCGCCGCATCAGGACGCATCGGCTCGGGCCGGGCGGGTCCGGCCGCCGGCCCCCGCGACTTCCGATGGCTCCCGACCGGATCGATCCATCGGGAGCGAGGTGGCGGGCGACGCGGCGGACGCGTCGATCTCCGCGCCGCTGCCGCCACCCGGCCGACCGGCGCCATCGACCTCCCGGCTGCGGGCCCGGCCGGTGTTCGACCACCGTGGCGCGCTCCCGGCCGCGTTCCGAATCATGAACGCTTCGGGCGAGGTGCTCGGGCGGATCAGGAACGCCAGCCACGCCGCCGACGCGCTGGCACGGTTCTGGCGCACCCGCGATGTCCCTCCGCACTGGTTGTCGTTGTTGCCTGAGGAGCCCGCCCCGGGCGGGTTGCCGCATCGCGTCGCTTCGGCCAGGCGGTCGCGCGAGGCGCTGGAAACCCCGGAACTGCCGTTGGCGGAAGGCTCGGCCATGCCCGCGTCCGCACCGGGCCGGGCCGCGTCTTCCGGGCGCAGCCGGCGCACCGCCACCCCCGCCGATCAGCCCGACCTGTTTTCCGGCGAGCCCGAACCGGCGGGTTCCCCATCGGTCACTCTCGCAGCCGGCTCCGAAGAATCGCCCCCGCACCGCGCGGCCGGTCGCGGCCGTCCGACCCCGTCTGCTCCCGCGAGCGATCGGCGCGCGGTTGATGCCGTCGCCCGGCGTCCCGACATGCCGGACCGCCCGGCCGGAAACGATGCGGCCGCAGACGACGCCGCGAACGGGTCGATGGCGCGGGATGGTTCCGCACCTGGCCCGGACGATGCCGGAAACCGGCCGGTCGCCGTGACGGGACCCGACCGGGACCACCCGGCCGCAGACGAGAGCCGCCTCGATCCGCGGGAGATCATGCTGCAGGCGGTGGACCCGCGCGGCATCCGCGCGGCGGACCGGCAGGATGCGTGGCTCTACCTGGTGACCACCGGGATGGACGCGCACGTGCTGCTGCGCGACGGCCTGCCCGTCAGCCGGATCGATCCCCCGGTCCTGAGCGAGCGGCCGGCGGTGCCGTCCCGGCTGGCCGCGCTGGCGGAGGATGCCGACCTGTCGAGCCACCGCGGCATGGAGCTGAAGGTGCTGCGGGTCCGGCGCTACGCGGTGGAGGAGATGCTGGAGCCGGATCCGGACGCGTCCCGGGCCGCGGGGCACCCCTGCTTTCTGCTGACCGGCGCCGGAGCTTCCTGAGGGGCACGGCCGGCCTGTGTTCCGGATCGGGACAAACGGCTTCTTCCCACCGAGGCGGCACGAACCTCCGCTCCGGGCCGCCGCGACCCGCAGGTACGCCCCGGCATGCGCCGGATGACGAGACCGGCATGTCCCCGAAGGGCGGCGCCCTCTCGCCGGTCGGGACCCGCCGAGGCTGGGGGTGCTCCGTCCGGAACGGCACCGCCACCGACCGCCCTGCCCCCAACCAAGGTCCGAGATGCTTCATGGGGAACCGCACGAACCGTCCCGGTGGGCGGTGCCGGAATCGTGACGGTTTTTCGGCCGGAGCGGACGCACTTGCCGCCGCGATCTCGCGTCCGACCAGGGCATCGCCGGGGGAGCGGGCTAGCCAGGAGCGGAAGCACCCCGCATCCTCGGCAGGCAATCTGCCCGGCGGAGCGGCCTGTCGATGAAAGTCCTGAGGACCGCCGCCGCGCGGTTCGGGCGAATGGCCGCGAGCGATCCGGCGCCGGGCCCGTGGTGGGCGGTGCTGGTCGCACTCGGGACGGTGCTGCTGGCTCCGCTGCTGGTGATCGACGTTCCCCCCCTGCTGGACTACCCGAACCATCTGGCACGCGCCCTGGTGCTGGCCCGCGGCAACCACGATCCGGTTCTCGCCCGTTTCTACGCGCCCGACTGGAAGATCGTGCCCAATCTCGGGCTGGACCTGCTGCTGCCGGGGCTGCTGCGGGTGCTGCCGGTTCATGTGGCGGGGCGGCTGTTCCTGGGGCTGACGCTGCTGGCCCCGGTGGCGGGCGTGCTGTTGTTCCACCGTGCCACCTTCGGCAGGCGGCGGTTCTGGCCGATCCTGTCCGTGCTGGTGGCGGCCAACGGCCTGTTTCTGCTCGGCTTCCTCAATTTCTCCCTGTCGATCGGGCTGGCGTTCGCGGTGGCGGCGGCCTGGGCGCGGTTCCGGGAGCCGCGGCCCGCGCTGGCCGCGACGTTGTGCATGGCGGGGAGCGTCGCCGTGTTCTTCTGCCATCTGTGGGGGGTGCTGCTGCTGAACCTGCTGATCCTGTCGCAGGAAGGCGAGGCGCTGCTGGGCGAGGCCGGTCCCCGCGCGGTCATGGGCGCGGCCGTGCGGCGGGCGCCGTTGCTGCTGCCGGTGCTGGCGCCGCCGGTGCTTCTGCTGGCGTGGTCGCCGCTGGGAGGTGCCCACTCGGCGGTGCGCTGGAACGGCTCGTTCGACAAGCTGATGCTGCTCCTGGCGCCGCTGTTGAACTACAGCCTGTGGCTGGACCTCGTGAGCGCGGCGCTGCTGCTGGGCCTGGTCGGGCGCTGGCTCAGGGCCGGCCGGCTGCGGGTGCCGCCGCGCACGACGATCGCCTTCTGCATGCTCGCCCTGTTGTTCGCCGCCACGCCCTATGGCGCCAAGCGCGCGGCGTGGCTCGACGTGCGGTTCCCGGTGATGGCGGGCTTCCTGTTGTTCGCGGGAACCGATCCCCGGCCGTCATCCGGCCGACAGGCAGCTATGGCGGCCACCGCGCTGCCGCTCTTGTTCGTGCTGCGCACAGCGCTTCTCGCCCTGGTTTGGGCGCATCACGCCTCCGATCTTCGCCAGCTGCGGGCCGCAATCGCTTCCGTGCCGCCGGGTGCCCGGGTGCTGGTGGTGTTCGCCTCGCCTCATCTCAATCACGCGTTCTGGCATCGGCCGGGACGCCCCTGGGCGCGCCAGGTGGAACATCTCACCACCACGGAATTCCACGAGGCGGCGCTGCTGTTGATCGAGCGTCGCGCCTTCTGGCCGCTGCTGTTCAGCGAGGAGTCGCAGCAGCCGGTCCGCGTCAGGGCGCCGTTCGCCCGGCTGTCGGTCGGTGCGGAAGCGCCGCCGGATTTCCGGGCCTTGGCGCACGACCACCTGGACGAGCAGGACCGGTTGCACGCGCCCTATCTGGCGCACTGGCGGCGCGACTTCGATCTGCTGCTCGTGCTGGACGCCGAGGCGCTCCCCGATCCGCACCACTTCATGCCGGGAACGCTCTCCCCCCTCGACGATGCCGGCTTCGCGGCGTTGTTCCGGATCAGGAAGCCCTGAGGCGTTCCGGCCGGCTCAGCGGATGAAGGTTTCCGCGTACAGACGCAGGAAGCCGGACGTATCGATGCCGGTCGCGACGGACTGGGCGGGATGGGCGTCCCATGCGCCGCCGGGCGGAAAGGGCGCGCCTTCCGGCTTCTGGATCGATTGCCCCACCGCGAGACCGTTGCTCACCACGCGCACCGGACCGCGACGCAGCGTGAACAGCTCCGGACGCACGGCGAAGGCGACGGCCAGGCTGTCGTGCGCGAAGATGCCGTCCAGCCCGCGCGACCGGCGGTGGAACTCCTGGTAGAAGCGCGACACGTCGCGCAGGAAGCGCCCGTCCTCGCCGCCGCTTTCGCCGAGGCAGCGCAGGAAGCCCTCGTCCATCACCACCTCCTGCGACACGTCGAGGCCGACGATCGTCACCGGCCAGGGCGCAGTGAACACGATGTCGGCGGCATCCGGATCGCCGAACAGGTTGGCTTCCGCCACCGGCGACACGTTGCCGGTATGGCCGTGGGTGCCGAACGCACCGCCCATCACCACCACCTCGCGCACCAGGCGGGCGATTTCCGGATCCTTTTCGAGCGCGCGGGCAAGGTTGGTGAGGCGCCCCACCGCGATGATCGTCACCTCGTGCGGATGCGCGCGCACGAGGTCGATGATCATGCGGTGCCCCCGCCGCTCGTCCAGCGGACCGGCCGCCCCCTCGGGCACCGCGATGTCGCCGAGGCCGTTGCGGCCGTGGACGTGCAGCGCCTCGTTGCCGGAGATCCCCGCCAGCGTCACGCCGGAACCCTGCGCCACCGGAGCGTCGAAGCCGATGCGGTCGCGCAGAAACAAGGCGTTGCGCGTCACCTGCTCGATGCCGGCATTGCCCAGCACGGTGGAAACGCCGATCAGCTCAAGCTCCGGCCGGCGCGCCAGGAACATCAGCGCCATGGCGTCGTCCACGCCGGGATCGGTGTCGAAGATCACCTTGCGGACGGTCATGGAATGCGGCTCCAACTGCTTGATGCGCCCAGCAAAGCCTGCCTCGGGCCGCGAAACAACCGGATCGGCGGCGACCGCCGATCCGGAAGCGGCTTCATCCGCGGCAGGGACGGGCTGGCGGCGCGCCCGCGGGGGTTTCCGTGGGCTGCAGCTGCCAGAGATGATCGGCGGTGCCGTTGTCCTCGAACTGCACCAGGGCACCCCCCGGGGCCTTGGACATGGTGTCGATCCCCAGCAGCTTGCCGCTGCGCTTGTTGATCACCTTGAACTGCCCGGTCGCCTTCTCGTCCGCGAACCGCCACAGCTGGGCATCGCCGCCGCCGGGCGCCCCCTGCACCACCGGGATGCTGTTCGCCGTGCCGCCCACGCCCATCAGCAGGCCGGTGCCGAGATTGCGGATCGTGAACCATCCGTCGCCCTCGGGCAGGAACTCCCAGGCATGGCTCGCCGCCCCGTCGTCGGCCTCCTGCGCCAGCGCTTCTCCCGGACGGGTCTTGCCGTCGGGAACGCCGACGGGCAGCAGGCTGTTCTGGTTGACCATCCGGAACACCGCGCGCCCCCAGGCCTGCATCTCCTGCAGGCCCCAGCCGGTGCCGCCGCCGGCGTTCGGCGCCAGCACCCGCAGGCGGCTGGTGGACAGGAGCGGAAAGTCGATCGCGTTGGACGCGTTGGCGACCGGCGCGGGATCGTGCCGGGACTGGCCGGGCACGTCGGCCCAGTCGTTGTTGTTCCAGTATTGCAGTCGATAGGACGCCGGGACCCGCACGCCGCCGCCATCGTCGTAGAAGAACAGGGTGACGCCGGCGATCGAGACGTTCCGCCCGAAATCGATCTGGAACCAGTCCGTGCCGTTGGAACTGTTGTACGAGGTCCAGCGGCTGTTCTCGGGAACCTCCGACCGGAAGATCACGCCGTCCACCGCGCGCCACGGATCGTCGTAGGGCGAGGTGTAGCTGGCCGACGGCGTGGGGCCGTAGCCGACCTTCTGGCTGTTGGCGGCGACATCCACGGGACCGCAAGCGGTATCCTGGATCCTGGCCCGTCCCACCGGCACCAGCAGGGGCGACAAGCCGCGGCGCTCTCCTGCGAGCCGGCCGTCCACATAGACCCGCAACCCGGCGCCCTGGTTGTATCGCCCTCCGGTGCGGTCCCACAGCACCGACACATCATGTCCGTGATAGGGCGCGTTCTCGAGCGCGAAGTAATCCCAACTGGCGGGCGCCAGGGGATCGACCAGCAGCGTGTCGTCCGTCTGTCCTCGCAGGCCGATCAGGCCGGAGATGACATTGTCGTTGAACGTGGAATGGTTGTAGTCCTCGCTGTGGTTGTAGGAGTCGTAGATCCAGACGTTGCTGTCCGGATCATGCGCTTCCGCGACATAGGGCGAGCCGTTGCGGAACTGCGTCGCTGCGTAGCCGTGCAGCAGGGCAAGATAGTCCGCACGGGTGATGGAGCGCTGCGGAACGCCGTCCTGCAGCAGATTGGCGACGCCGGTGAGGGTCTGGGACGTCTCGTACGGCCAGGACGGTCCGTCCCAGTGGCAGCAATCCTTCGCCTCGAAGTTGAACCACCGGCTGCGACGTTCCGCGGTGGTCGGCCCGAAAGGTGCCGCGAAGCCCTGCGGGTCGAGAAGCTGCGCCATGGCGCGGGCATCGGACGGACGCGGCAGCCCGAACATCCACGGCACGAAACCTTCCTCCTCGCGCGTGTCGAGCAGCGCGCCGGTGGGGTTGTTGTCGCGCTGACGGTGGAAATAGAACTGCCGGCCCGGGTCCCAGAGATGGTCGTGGGTGTTCTTCGCCAGCAGCGCTGCCCAGGTGGCGTATTGCGCCGACAAGGAAACATCTCCGGACAAACGCGCCAGGTTCGCGATCGCGACCGCGTCGCCGTACTGGTAGCTGTTGATGGTCGGCCGGTATCCGGCGCCACCGTGATAGGGATCGCTGGTCTCGAAGGATGCCGGCGTGAACTCGGTCGCATCCCATACCGGCACCTGCCAGTACAGGCCGAGCGCCGGATTGAAGTGGTTGTCCCAGCCGCGATATTGCCGCACCAGGTTCGGCAGCTGACGGAACGCGAAGCTGCGGTCGCCGCTGGCGAGAAAGCTCTGCCAGACCGCGGTGCCGGCCCAGAAGCTGTATTCGTGCGCCCAGTCCGACGTGTCGGCGTTGACGGAGTCGTCCTGCGGTTTGGGGAAACGTCCTGGCCCGTTCAGCCAGTAGTTGATGTTGTCCTTCACGTAGCGCTGGTCGCGCAGCCAGCGGCCCTCGATCGTCTGATGGCCGGCCGCCGCGACCACGCCGCCATAGGGCGCTCCGTAGAAGACGGGCTGCAGGAACTCGGTCGACAGGTAGCCGTAGATCGATCCGGTGTAGGCGAGGTGCTCCTTGTAAGTTTCCCAGCGATAATAATAGACCTGCTGGATCTGCGCGTCCGGCACCTCCAGAAACGGGATGTTGCGGAGGAACCAGTTCGGATCGTCCACCGCGCCGAGCAGGGTGGCGTGAGGAAGGAAATGCGTGCCCGCCGGTGCGGGACCGGACGGCGCCGTATCCGCTCGCGCCTCCGGGCAGGCGAGCGAGATCGCCGCCACAAGAGCGGCAACGAAAGTTCTGGACAGCATCTGACGTTTCCCGATTTTTTCTCAGGATTTCCGATCGAGCGGAAAACTGTCAAGCACAGTCGCCGTGTTCGGCGTCGTTCGCCGGCTATTCAGTCCGGCAGGCTGCGATCCAGCTTCAGCACTTCGCCCGCAAGATAAAGACTGCCGCAGATCAGCACGCGCGCCGGCTCGGGCCTGTCGCGCAGCCGCGCCAGGGCTTCCCGCACGGTGGGCCCGGAATGGCCGCGGCCTCCTGCCGCCTGCAGGATGGCGTCCACCGGCAACGCCATGTGCTGGTCCGGCTCGCGCACCGCCCACACCGTGTCGGCGAGCGGCAGCAGCGGCCGGAGAAAGCCCGTCGGGTCCTTGGTCTGCTTCATGCCCACGACCAGGTGCAGCGGCCGGTCGCGCCAGGACGTCAGCGACGCCGCCAGGGCCTCGCCGGCGCCGGGATTGTGGCCGCCATCGAGCCAGAGCTCCCATCCGGGCGGCAGCGATGCCGCGAGATCGCCGCGCAGGCGCTGCAACCGGGCCGGCCAGCGCGCGGCGCCGATGCCGGCATAGGCCGCGTCCGGCACCGGCAGATCGCTGGCCCGCAGCGCGGCGACGGCGAGCGCCGCGTTGTCGTGCTGATGGGCGCCGATCAGCCCCGGGGCCGGGAGCCGCAGGATGCCGGCGGCATCCTCGAAGCGCAGCCCGCCGGCCGATGCCTCGCCGGGCGCGATCGCAAACGCGTCCCAGTCGCGCCCGCGCAGCCGCAACGGGGCACCCGCGCGCGCCGCTTCCCGCTCGATCACCGCCAGCGCCTCGGGATGCTGGTGCCCGCACACCAGCGGCACCCCTTCCTTGGCGATGCCGGCCTTCTCGGCGGCGATCCTGGCCAGGGTGTCGCCCAGAAACGCCTCGTGATCCATCGACACGGACGCGATGGCGCAGGCGGCGGGACGGGGCAACACGTTGGTGGCGTCGAACCGTCCGCCGAGCCCCACCTCCACCACCGCCAGGTCGGCCGGCACCTCGCTGAACAGGAGAAAGGCGCAGGCGGTCAGCACCTCGAACACGGTGATCGGCGCACCGTCATTGACGCGCTCGATCCGGTGCAGCGCGTCCAGCAGCCGTGGCTCGGACACCAGCTCTCCGGCGAGACGGAAGCGCTCGCGCACATCCACCAGGTGCGGCGAGGTGGTGACGTGCACGCGCCAGCCGGCGGCCTCGCCGATCGCGCGGAGGTTGGCGCAGGTGGAGCCCTTGCCGTTGGTACCGGCGACATGGATCACCGGGGGCAGGTGCCGTTCGGGGTGACCGAGCCGCGCCAGCAGCGTCTCGAGGCGGCCCAGGCTGAGGTCGATCAGCGCCGGATACAGCCGGTTCAGCCTTTCCAGCACGACGCCGGACCGTCCGGTGAACTCCGTTCCCAGGCCACCGGCCTTGCCGGAGGGAGGCGAGGCGGGAACCGGCGGGACGTGCCCTTCCGCGGGGCCGGACCCGTCCCGGGCGCCCGTCATGTCAGGCCGCCTTGGCCGCGTCCCGCTCGCGCAGCAGCCCGATCAGCTGCCCCAGCCGTTCGCGCATCTCGGGACGCTTGACCACCATGTCGAGCATGCCGTGTTCCAGCAGGTATTCGGAGCGCTGGAACCCGTCGGGCAGGGTTTCGCGCACGGTCTGCTCGATCACCCGCGGGCCGGCGAAGCCGATCAGGGCGTTGGGCTCGGCGATCTGGATGTCGCCCAGCATGGCGAAGCTCGCGGTGACGCCGCCCGTGGTGGGGTTGGTCATCACAACGATGTAGGGAAGCCCCGCGTCCTTCACCATCTGCACCGCGAGCGTGGTGCGCGGCATCTGCATCAGGCTGATCATGCCTTCCTGCATCCGTGCGCCGCCGGACGCGGTGAACACGATCAGCGGCGCGTCCTGCAGCACCGCCAGCCGCGCCGCGGCCACCAGCCCCTCGCCCAGCGCGGCGCCCATGGTGCCGGCCAGGAACTCGAAGGCCATCACGGCGACCACCGCGTTCTGGCCGCCCACGCGGCCGTGGGCCACCACCAGGCTCTCGTCGAGATGCGTCTTGGCGCGGTTCTCCTTGAGGCGGTCGCTGTAGCGCTTCTGGTCGCGGAAGCCGAGCGGATCGACGGGCGCCTTGGGCAGTTCGATCCGGGTGAACTGGCCGTCGTCGAACGTCCAGCGCAGCCGGTCGGGCACGGACGCGCGCATGTGGTGTCCGCAATGCGGGCACACGTTCAGCTCCTTCTCCAGCTCCTTGGAGAAGATCATCTGCTTGCAGCTGTCGCACTGGGTCCAGAGATCGTCCGGCACTTCCCGCTTGCCCAGCAGGGTGCGGATCTTGGGGCGGACATAGGAGGTGAGCCAGCTCATCGCGCGTTCCCGTTCAGATATCGGCGGCGGCGAGCGTCCGCGCGCCCCGCACCCCGGCGGCAAGCTTCGCCACCTGTTCCAGCACCAACCGCGCCGTGTCCGGTCTGGCCGCGCCGTCCGCCGCGAGCGAGCCGGCCAGCGTATCGATCAGCGCCGACGCCACCACGGCGGCATCCGCCACCCGCACGGCGGCGGCGGCCTGTTCGGGGGTGCGCACCCCGAAGCCGATCGCCACCGGCAGGTCGCTGGCGGCGCGCAGCCTCGGCAGGGCGGCGACCAGATCGGCCTCGGATGCCGAGCGGGTGCCGGTCACGCCGGTGATGCTGACGTAGTAGATGAAGCCCGACGCCCCGTTCAGCACCACGGGCAGGCGGTGCGCGTCGGTGGTGGGCGCCACCAGCCGGATGATGTCGAGGCCGCCCGCGTGGGCATGGGCTTCCAGCAGGTCGGCCTCTTCCGACGGAAGATCCACGACGATCAGTCCGTCGACCCCCGCCCGGGCGGCATCCGCGCAGAACCGTTCGGGGCCGTAGCTCTCGATCGGATTGAGATAGCCCATCAGCACCACGGGGGTATCGTCGTCGCGGGTGCGGAAGCGGCGCACCATGTCGAACACCCGGTCCAGGGTGGCGCCGGCCACCAGTCCGCGCCGTGAGGCGGCCTGGATGATCGGGCCGTCGGCCATCGGATCGGTGAACGGAACGCCGATCTCGATCAGGTCGGCGCCAGCCGCGGGCATGCCGTCAAGGATGTTCTGGGAGGTCTCGAGGTCCGGATCGCCGGCTTCCAGGAACGGGATCAGCGCGCCGCGGCCTTCCTGCTTCAGCCGCGCGAACCGGGCGGCGATGCGGCTCACAGCTCCACCCCCAGATGCGCCGCCACCGTGGCCACGTCCTTGTCGCCCCGCCCGGACAGGTTCATCAGGATGATGTCCTCGGGCTTCATGCGCGGCGCCATCTTGGCCACGTGGGCGATGGCGTGCGCGCATTCCAGCGCCGGGATGATGCCTTCGGTGCGGGTGCACAGGGTGAAGGCCGCCAGCGCCTCGTCGTCGGTGATGCCGACATACTCGGCGCGGCCGATCTCGTGCAGCCAGGAATGTTCCGGGCCGATGCCGGGATAATCGAGCCCGGCGGAGATCGAATGCGCTTCCGTGATCTGCCCGTGCGCGTCCTGCAGCAGGTAGGTGCGGTTGCCGTGCAGCACCCCCGGGCGCCCGCGCGAGATGCTGGCCGCCTGTTCCCCGGAATCCAGGCCGCGCCCGGCGGCTTCCACCCCCACAAGCCGCACCGAGGGCTCGTCCAGGAACGGGTGGAAGATGCCCATGGCGTTGGACCCGCCGCCCACGGCCGCCACCACCGCGTCCGGCAGCCGCCCCTCGGCCTGCATCATCTGGTCGCGCGCCTCGTCGCCGATCACGCACTGGAAGTCGCGCACCATGGCCGGATAGGGATGCGGGCCGGCCACGGTGCCGATCAGGTAGTAGGTGTCGTGGACGTTGGCGACCCAGTCGCGCAGCGCCTCGTTCATGGCGTCCTTGAGCGTGCCGGCGCCCGAGCTCACCGCCCGCACCTCGGCGCCCAGCAGGCGCATGCGGAACACGTTGGGCTTCTGGCGCTCCACGTCGGTGGCGCCCATGAAGATCACGCATTTGAGGCCGAACAGGGCGCACACGGTGGCGGTGGCGACCCCGTGCTGCCCGGCGCCGGTCTCGGCGATGATCCGGGTGCGGCCCATGCGGCGGGCCAGCAGGATCTGGCCCATCACGTTGTTGAGCTTGTGCGAGCCGGTGTGGTTCAGCTCCTCGCGCTTGAAATAGACCTTGGCGCCGCCGAGCTCGGCCGACAGTCGCCTGGCGTGCCACAACGGGCTGGGACGGCCGACATAGTCGCGGAAATACAGGTCCAGCTCGGCCTTGAAGGCGGGATCGGCCTTGGCCTTCTCCCATTCCGCTTCCAGCTCCAGGATCAGCGGCATCAGGGTTTCGGCCACGAAGCGGCCGCCGAAGATGCCGAACCGGCCGCGCGCGTCCGGCCCGTGCCGCAGGCTGTTGCTGCGCTCGGCGAGGATGGCGGAGGTGGTGCGGGGATCGGCCGGCATCGGCCGGGCGGAACTGGTCTGGCTCACGGGACGGACACTCCTGGCGCGCATCCCTAAGCGTCTGTCGTGTCCGCATCAAGACGAAGCGCGACCGGCCGGGCGCGTCCGGTCCGGCCTCCGAGGGTGGCGAACATGGTCCTCGGAGGACGGCGTACCCACCGGCATGGCCCGGGGCCGATATCGTCGCGGGACGCCCGCTCGGCCGCTTCCCGCGGCAGAGACCAGGGTCCCATCGCCCGGGACGGCACGCCGATGATCGAGGGCGAGGCGCGGGCCGGCCTCCCGGCGATGGATCGCACGGACCGGAGCGCCCGGAGAGGGCCGTCTTTCCCGGCGCCGGGTCTCCTGCACGACCGGTCCGCCCCCCCCCCACGCGACGACGTGGTTTTCCGGTGGCACCATTCGCCGCGCCGCCCGTTAGGGGGGCGCCGTCATGGTTTGACATGATCGGGCGTCAGCCAGGAACGATGCGCCGTTCCGTCCCGCCGGGAGTTCCGATGTTTCTCGCCCATCCGCCCGGCCGACCCGCCTGTTCCGTCCACGCAAGCGAGGACATCACCACCGCCGCCTGGCTCGACCTGATCAACCCCACGGACGACGAGGTCGCGCTCGCCGGCCGGCTGACCGGCATGCGCATCCCCACCCGGCAGGAGCTGGAAGAGATCGAGACCTCGTCCCGCGTGTTCACGGAGAACGGCGCGCTTTATCTCAGCAGCCCGATGGTGCGGCGCAAGGACGAGATCAGCTTCGTGTCGCCGGTGGGCTTCGTGCTGGGCTCCGAGCGGCTGGTGACGTTGCGCTTCACCGACTTCACCGTGTTCGAGACCGTGTCCCGCCGGCTGGCGGAACAGGCGGAACCGTCCGCCGCCGCGTCCACCACCATCCTGCTGCTGGAAGCGATGATCGACCGCCTGGCGGATCTGCTGGAGAACACCGGCGCCGAGCTGGAACAATTGTCGCGCCGCATCTTCCATGCCGATCCCCCCTCGCGAACCGACGTGGACCGGCAGTTGCGCGCCCTGTTGCGGCGCGTGGGGAGAACCGGCGACATGGTGTCGAGCGTGCGCGACAGCCTGCTCGGCGTGCAGCGGATCGTGGTGTATCTGGCCGATGCCCCGAAGGGCGATGCCGGAAGCGAGCGGATCGGGCGGGATCCGGGCCGGGCACCCGAGCCGGGGGCCGCCGATGCGCCCCGCTCGGACCAGGGGCGCCGGGAAGAAGCTCACCGGGACGAGGCGCGAACCGAGAACGGGCGCGCCGATCCGCAGCGCGACCGCAACCGCACCGACGGGCTGCGGCTGCTGCCCGCCGGCCAGGGGATCGGCCCCCGGCTGCGCACGCTGGGCAAGGACATCGCCTCGCTCAACGACTACGTGGCCCAGATGAACAACAAGGTGCAGTTCCTGCTGGATGCGACCCTTGGCTTCATCAACATCGAACAGAACAACGGCATCCGGGTGCTCACGGTGGTGAGCATCATCGGCGTGCCGCCCACGCTGGTGGCCAGCATCTACGGCATGAACTTCAAGAACATGCCGGAGTTGGACTGGCGCTACGGCTACTATTGGGCGCTGGGGCTGATGGTGGCCTCGGTGTCGGCGCTGCTGCTGTGGTTCTGGCGGCGCGGGTGGCTGGGATCGCGCTGAGCGGTTGGCGGCACGGGACGGGATACGGGGGTGGGAACCATGACGGATCAAGGCGAAACGCGGCCCCGGGGCGGGGCGGCATCCACCGATGGAGCTTCGGGCAAGACGGGCCGCCGCGGCGCGGTCGGGGCCGCGACCCGCGGCACCGCGAATCGCCCGGGCAGGACGGGCGGTCGGGGAAGCGCGCTGCCGCTTCTGCTGGCGATCGGTGGGCTGAGCTGGGGCGCCGCGATGGCGCCCGCCTCCCTGGCGGCGGCACAGGACGCCGCTCCGCCGGCGACGGGCACCGCCCCGATGCCGGCTCCGATGGGTCCGGCGCCCGCGGCGACGGCGGTCACCGGCTATCCGGCCGCCTCGCCGGCGGCGGCCGTAGCGCCGTCCATGCCGCCGGCCGGCTCCGGTCCGGCGCATCCCCCGACGACGGAGCCCGCGGCCATGGACTGCACGGCGGGCGCGCCGACCCCCGCCCTGTCGTCCCTGGTGGCGCGCATGGCGGCCCAGCCGTTCCGCTTCGGCGGCGACGTCGCGGGAACGCTGCCCGACACCGTGGCCGATCCGGACCGCGGATCGCGGCTGCCGGCACCGTCGCGGCTATTGATCGCGCTGGGTCCGGTGGGAACGGACGGCCGCTCCAGCGGCGATGCGCTGCTGATGGACGGCGCGCGGCGCCTGATCGCCACCGGGACGGTGCAGGCGGCGGTGAACGCGGCGGGCGATTGCCGGGTATCGATGGCGTTCTCCGATGGGGAGCGGGCGGAGCTGGACGGCACCTGCCGGGCCGACACCATCTCCGGACCGTTGACGCTCCAGGGGCGTCGTCCGGGCTTCATCCGCCGCGTGGCCAGCTGGTGGGATGATCGCCGGGTGGATGGCTGGGCCTGGATGGACCGCGCCTCGTTCGACGTACCGTTCCGGCAGCCGGCGGGGGTATGCCCGGTGGGACCGGGCACGGAGATCGATGGCTGAGCGACGAGCGGACGGCGGTCGCCCCCGGACTGGCGTGTCCCGGCCGAAGTGTCCCGGCCGGGCGGGTTGTTGTTGACGGAGATCGTGGGCGGCCGCTAACATCCGGTCCGTCCACGTCCGGCGCCTGCCGGGCAGGATCCCTCCCCAGCGGAACGTCGTGTCTTCGAGCCTCCGGGCGTCCCGATCCAGCGGACGCCGCTCGACAGGCGGGCCGGTATCCCCGGCCTGAACCGTTCCTTTCCCCCGCATAAGACCCGCAGGCCGCGCCTGCATTCCGGGACGCCTCCATGCACCTCGCCGAACTCAAGGCAAAATCACCGTCCGACCTGCTGTCCTATGCGGAGTCGCTCCAGATCGAGAACGCGTCGTCCCTGCGCAAGCAGGACATGATGTTCGCCATCCTCAAGAACCTGGCCGACAACGACCAGGCGATCCACGGGGAAGGCACGCTCGAGATCCTGTCCGACGGATTCGGCTATCTCCGCTCGCCCGAAGCCAACTTCCTGCCCGGCCCGGACGACATCTACGTGTCGCCGACCCAGGTGCGCCGCTTCGGCCTGCGCAACGGCGACACGGTGGAAGGCCAGATCCGCGCGCCGCGCGACGGCGAGCGCTATTTCGCCCTGCTCAAGGTCAACACCATCAATTTCGAGCCGCCCGAGGCGGTGCGCCACCGGATCAACTTCGACAACCTGACCCCGCTCTATCCCGAGCGGCGGCTCAAGATGGAACATGAGGGGATTCCGGCCACCTCCACCGGCAAGACCCAGACCAAGGATTTCACCCCCCGGGTGATCGACCTGGTGTCGCCGATCGGCATGGGTCAGCGCGCGCTGATCGTGGCGCCGCCGCGCACGGGCAAGACCGTGATGCTGCAGAGCATCGCCACCGCGATCTCGCACAACCACCCGGACGTGTTCCTGATCGTGCTGCTGATCGACGAGCGGCCCGAGGAAGTGACGGACATGATCCGCACGGTGAAGGGCGAGGTCGTGTCGTCGACCTTCGACGAGCCGGCGACCCGCCACGTCCAGGTCACCGAGATGGTGCTGGAAAAGGCCAAGCGCCTGGTGGAGCACAAGCGCGACGTGGTGATCCTGCTGGACTCCATCACCCGCCTCGCGCGCGCCTACAACACCGTGGTGCCCTCGTCGGGCAAGGTGCTGACCGGCGGCGTGGACGCCAACGCCCTGCAGCGCCCGAAGCGCTTCTTCGGCGCGGCGCGCAACATCGAGGAAGGCGGTTCGCTCACCATCATCGCCACCGCGCTGATCGACACCGGCTCGCGCATGGACGAGGTGATCTTCGAGGAGTTCAAGGGCACCGGCAACTCGGAGCTGATCCTCGACCGCAAACTGGCCGACAAGCGCACCTTCCCCGCCATCGACATCACCAAGAGCGGCACGCGCAAGGAAGAGCTGCTGGTGGAGAAGGGATCGCTCAGCAAGATGTGGGTGCTGCGCCGCATCCTGTCGCCGATGGGCACCATGGACGCGATGGACTTCCTGCTGGACAAGCTGAAATACAGCAAGACCAACCAGGACTTCTTCGACGCGATGAATACCTGATCCGGCGGGTGCGGGGCCGCTGGCCCCGCACCGGGATCACTGCTCCTCCAAGATCACCCCCCGAAAGAGCGTCCGTCCTCCCCGGCCGGCCCTGGACGGCCCTGCTGCCTCGCGGAGCGGGGACGATACCTCCCCGGTCGCAGCCGAATCATCGTTTCCATCCCGGCCACCGCCGGTTCCCGGTTGGCCGCGGGACCATGCGCGCTTCCCGCACGATCCCGTCCGGCCGGATGCCGGTCTAGAACCAGCCGCCATCCACGAAGAATTCGCGCGCCGTCACGAGCTGGCTGTCGTCGGCCGCGAGCCACAGCACCATGCGCGCGACATCCGGCTCGTAGAGGCGGTCCGGGATGCACTGGCCGGCGGCACGCGCGGCTTCGGCCTCGTCGGTCATCCACAGATCGAGCTGGCGCTGGGTGATGATCCAGCCGGGATACACGGTGTTCACCCGGATATGATGCGGGCCGAGATCGCGCGCGAGCCCGCGGGTGAGGCCGATCACCCCGGACTTCGCGGAGGTGTAGGCCGGCATGCCGCCCTGCGCCTTCACGAAGGAGATGGAGCTCATGTTGATGATGGAGCCGCCGCCCGCCTCGATCATCCCGTTCTTCACCGCCTGCGCGCAGAAGAACTGGTGCCGCAGGTTGGTGTTCATGCGGTCGTCCCAGTATTCCGGCGTCACGTCGTCGATCGCGTGACGGTCGTCGCGGGCGGCGTTGTTCACCAGCACGGTGAACGGTCCGCCCAGCGCATCCGCCAGGCCCGACACGGCCGACCTCAGCGCCTCGATGTCGCGCAGGTCGCACGACTGGAACAGCGCCTCGCCGCCTTCGGGAAGGGACGCCAGCAGTTCCGCCGCCGCGCCGTCGTCGCGATCGAGAAAGCCGACCCGCGCACCCTGTTCCACGAAATGGCGCACGATGCTGGCGCCGATGCCCGACGCGCCGCCGGAAACCAGCACCCTGCGCCCCCGGAGGCTGGGATAGGTCGCGAATTGTCCGCTCATGGATGTTTCCTCGTTCTGGATGATGTTCCGGTGGTCGCCACGATCGGCGGCGCGCCGTTTCCGATGGTTGAGGCACGTTCCTCATCGGGAAGCACGAGGGTATGGCACGCGCCGCCTCGCGCGTCTTCCGCGTTCTCTTCCGCCGGGGTTCTCGTGCGCCGGGAGGATGGCGGACGTCAGGGCTGGTCGGGGATCAGCACCGTGCTGCCGGTGGTGCGGCGCGCCGCCATCGCCTCGTGCGCTTCAGCCACCCGGCTCAGCGGAAATTCCTGTCCGATCTCAACCTTGAGCGTGTTGTCCGACAGCAGGGCGAACAGTTCGGCGGAAGCCGCTTCCAGCCGGTCGCGCTTGCCGATGAAGCTGCCCAGCGTCGGGCGCGTCACGTACAGGCTGCCGCGGGACGCCAGCATGCTGAGCGCCACCCCCGTGACCTCGCCCGAGGCGTTGCCGAAGCTCACCATCACCCCGCGCGGCCGCAGGCAGTCCAGGCTGGGCAGGAAGCCGTCCTTGCCCGTGCTGTCATAGACCACCGGCACCATGGCGCCGTCCGTGATCTGCTTGACACGGGCGGGAAGGTTGTCGAGCCCCACCACGACATGGGCGGCGCCGGCCATCCGGGCGCGCTCCGCCTTCTCCTCGGTGGACACCACGCCGATCACCTCCGCGCCCAGGTGGCGGCCCCATTGGCACATCAACAGCCCGATGCCGCCCGCGGCCGCGTGCACCAGGATCGGATCGCCCGGCTTCACCTCGTACACCTGCCGGAGCAGCGCCTGCACCGTGAGGCCGCGCAGCATCACCCCCGCGGCGACCCGGCTGTCGACCGCGTCCGGCAGCCGCACCACCCGGTCGGCGGGGATCACCCGCTTCAACGCGTAGGCTCCCAGCGCCGACGGGTAGGCCACCCGATCGCCCGGCTGGAGATCGCGCACGTTGGCGCCGACCGCCTTGATCCGCCCCGCGCCTTCCATGCCAAGCACCGCCGGCAGGGATGGCAGCTTGTACAGCCCGGTGCGGTAGTAGATGTCGATGAAATTCAGTCCCACCGCGTCCTGAAGGATCAGCACCTCGTCCGGGCCGGGCACCGGGGTGGGCAGCTCCTCCCAGCGCAACACTTCCGGGCCGCCATATTCGTGGATGCGGACCGCGCGGCTCACGCGGCGAGCTCCCGGCCGGACACGATGCCGGGAACGCCGGGCCGGTCCCACAGCATCGCCGCCTCCTCCAGTTCCAGCAGCCATCGCTTGGTGGCGACACCGCCTTCCGCGGAAAATCCCCCCAGATGGGTGCCGGCCACCACGCGATGACAGGGGATCAGGATCGGCAGCGGGTTGAAGCCGACCGCGCCGCCGATCGAGCGGGGCGAGCCCCCCACCGCGACCGCCATATCCCCGTAGCTTCGCACCTGCCCCAGCGGGATGCGCTGCAGCGCGTCCCACACCCGACGGCGATAAGGGGTGCCGCCAGCCGGGTTCAACGGCAGCGAGAAGGGGCGTCTCGAACCGTCGAAATAGTCCTGCAGCTGGTCGCGCGCGCGGCGCAGCAGGTCGGTCTGGTCCTGGTCGCGCGCCCAGCCCCAGTCGAGCGCCACCAGCGAACCGTCCTCCTCGGACAGGGTGAGCGCTCCCAGGGGGGAATGAAAGGAGAGCTGGGGCATGGCGGAACGGGACCTTCGTGATCGGCGATGACGCCGTCGGAACATGCGCCGGAGCCGACACGCAACGTCGCCCCGGACCCGCTGTCAAGCGGCGCGCCGTCAGCCGGCGGCATCGGGACCCCGGCCGCGTCAGGACAATGAAAGATCGCGCCGGAGAAAGCGGTTGAACGCGCTCTCCCGGTAGTCGCCGAACGCCGCTCCGTCCTTGAAGCCGTGCCGGCGATACAGGGCCAGCGCCGGCTCGAACGCCTCGCCGCGGCCGGTTTCCAGGCACAACGACCGCACCCCCGACGCGCGGGCGGCCTCCACGATCACGTCCAGCAGCGCCGACGCCGCCCCCATGCGCAGAAAAGCCGGATGGGTGCGCATCGACTTCACTTCGCCCACCCCGTCGCCGAGCAGCCGCAGGGCGCCGATGCCGGCCAGGCGATCGCCCGACCAGGCGGTCCAGACGGTGATCCCCGGCTGGCGCAACCCGGCGAGGCCGAGCGCGAACACCGCTCCGGGCGGTGAATTTCGGTGCATGCCGTCGAGATGCGCCGCCAGCAGCGCCAACACCGGCTCGGCTTCGAGCGGATCCTGCCGGATGGAGAACATGTGCCGTCGCTTCCTGTGGCGAGCACGGGATCATGCACGCCCCGGCCGCCCGTCGCCACACGCTGCCCTTCCCGCCCGACGCGGCTTCCGCACCCCCGCCGTTCCCCCGGAACAGGCGCGGGCTCGACCGGAAACCGTCGACCGGTGAACATCCCGTTCATGATTCCCCACCACCCATCCGTTGCTGCCGCGGAACCCACCATCTTCGCCCGCGCCACCGGCACCGGACGCGCCGCCATCGCCGTGATCCGGTTGAGCGGCGCCACCACGGGCGCGATCCTGGATTGCCTGTGCGGACATTCCCGCCCGCCGCCGCGCCGGGCCGTGCTCAGGGCGCTGCGGGCCCCGACCGGTTCCGGTGCAGGGCCGCACGAGCATCCGGGCGCGGGGCTCGGCCCGGACGCGGGGGAGCTGCTGGACCGGGCGCTGGTGCTGTGGTTTCCCGGCCCCCATTCCTACACGGGCGAGGACGCGGCCGAGCTGCATCTCCATGCCGGACCGGCGGTGGTGGAGGCGGTGGGCGATGCGCTGGTGGCGCTGGGCGCCCGTCCGGCCGAACCCGGCGAGTTCACGCGACGCGCCTTCCGCAACGGGCGGCTCGACCTGCTGGAAGCCGAGGGGATCGCCGACCTGATCGAGGCGGAAACCCAGGCGCAGCGCCGCCAGGCCCTCCGGCAGCAGGACGGGGCGCTCAGCCGGCTCTATGCCGGCTGGGCCGACCGGCTGCGGGTGATGCTGGCGGCCGCGGAAGCGCTGATCGATTTTCCCGACGAGGACCTGCCGCCGGACGAGGACGCGCTGATCCGCGCCGAGATCCGGATGCTGGGCGAGGCGATGCGCGCGCATCTGCGCGACGGCGCCGGCGCCGAGCGGCTGCGGACCGGGTTGTTCTTCGCGGTGGCCGGGCCGCCCAACGCCGGCAAGTCCACCCTGGTGAACCTCCTGTGCGGCCGGGATGCCGCGATCGTGTCGCCCTGGGCCGGCACCACGCGCGACGCGCTGGAAGTGCGGCTGGTGCTGGGCGACGTGCCGGTGACGCTGGTGGACACCGCCGGGCTGCGCGACACGGACGATCCGGTGGAAGCCGAGGGCGTGAGACGGGCCCGCGCGCACGCCGACGCCGCCGACGTGGTGATCCGCGTGGCCGACGGGGCCGACGCCTCGGCCGCGCCGGGAGCGGTGGCAGGCGGAGGCTCGGACGGCCCGGTTTCCGCCACGACCGGACTCGATGAGACCGGGTCGGATGGCACCAGGTCGGGCGCCGCCACCACGTTGCCGGTGTGGAACAAGTGCGATCTCCAGCCCGCCCCGCCGGGCTGGCTGGGGGTCTCGGCATTGACGGGCGAGAACGTGGAAACGCTGCGCGACGTCCTGGCCGCCGAAGCGCGCCGCCTCACCGCCAGCGGTGCCGCCCCGCCGCCCACCCGCGCCCGGCACCGCGCCGGCATCGCCGAGGCCGCCGCCCGGCTGGAGGATGCCGCGCGCGAGGAGCTGCCCGAGCTGCGCGGCGAGGCGCTGCGACTGGCGATGGACGCGCTCGGCCGCCTGACCGGCCGGATCGGGGTGGAGGACCTGCTGGACACGGTGTTCAACCGCTTCTGCATCGGCAAATAGGCGGCCGCGCGTCCGGCTCAGGCGGGAACGTCCGCTTCCTCCGTGTCGGCGCCGCGGGGACGGGGCGCCCGGCCCGGGCGGGAGGCGAGCAGCAGGCAGCTTTCCGTGTCGGCCACGCCTTCCACCCTCCGGGCCGCGTCCAGCACCCGGTCGAAGGCGCGCAGGTCGTCGCAGCTCAGCTCCGCCACCAGGTCCCAGCGGCCGTTGGTGGTGTGCACCATCCGCACCCCGTCCAGCCGGGCCAGCGCCGCCATCACCTCTTCCGGCCGGCGCGATCCCACCGACACCAGCATCACCGCGCGCACCCGCTCGGCCGCGGCACCGGCGCCCAGCCGGGTGGTGAAGCCGTCGATGACCTTGTTGGCGCGCAGCCGGCGCAGACGCGCTTCCACCGTGTTGCGCGCGACGCCGAGCTGCCCCGCCAGCGTCTTCACCGGCAGCCGCGCATCCTCGGTCAGCAAGGCCAGCAGCCGCCGGTCCAGATCGTCCATGGCCCGGGAGGATAGCGCCATTCCGGTGCGCGGCCGAATCGGCGGTGCCGGACACGCAGGCCCTCGCCCCGCTGCCCACCGCGACCCGTCATTGAGCATTCTGCGCCATCCGCCGTGCATTCTGCGCTTCGCGATCCGTCCGGATGCGCAACTGTCGTCTTGTGGCCGACATCGCCGCCGGCCACGTTCCGGGCCACCCTTCCCGGAGCCCGCCGTTCCATGACCGACCAGCCCCGCTTCCTTCTCGTCGATCCGGCCCATTTCGAGGTGAGCTACCGCATCAACCCCTGGATGGAGCCCGGCGCCTGGGCGGCGGACGCCGACAACAACCGCCGTGCCGCGCGCCGCTCGTTCGGGGCGCTGGCCGACGCGCTGCGCGGGGCCGGCGCCGTGCTGGAGATCGTTCCCGGCACGCCCGGCCTGCCCGACATGGTGTTTCCCGCCAATGCCGGCGTGGTGCTCGATGGACGGGTGATCGTGGCCCGCTTCGCCCATCCCGAGCGCGCGGACGAGGAAGCCCGGTTCCTGGACGCCTTCGCCGCGTTGCAGGAGCGCGGGCTCGTGCGCGAGGTCGCCACCATGCCCTCGGGCGCGCTGCACGAGGGTGCCGGCGACGCGATCTGGGACGCCAACCGCGGCTTCTTCTGGGCCGGGCACGGCCAGCGCTCCAACCTCGCCGGCGCCGAGGCGGTCGGCCGGTTCTTCGGCCGGGAACTACGCACGCTCCGGCTGGTGTCGCCCTCGTTCTACCATCTCGACACCTGCTTCTGCCCGCTGTCGAACGGCCACGTGCTGTACTATCCCGACGCATTCGACGCCGAAGGGCTCGACACCATCCGCCGCCACGTCGCCCCGGAGCACCGCATCGAGGCGACCCGCGAGGATGCCGAGGCCCTGTGCGTCAACGCGGTCAATGTCGGCCGCACCGTGGTGATGGCCCGCGCTCCGGAGCCGCTGCGCCGGCGCCTGTCCGGGGCCGGCTACGAGGTCCGCGAGGTCGATCTCGCCCCCTTCATCCTGTCCGGGGGCGCGGCCTACTGCATGACGCTGCGGCTGGACCGCGCGGTCGCCACCGAGGGCGCCGCGCGGGACCGGCTCGCCGCGCTGCCCGCCTGACCGTGGCGGGAACGGCGCCTGTGCGCGATCGCGCCGGGAGCCGCCTCCGTTCCGCCGCACCCGAACGTCCCCTGACCCCGCATCGCCGCGCCCCGTCCGCCATACCCCGCACCGGAACGCTTCCATGCCGAACGCCGCCCCGCGCCCCGACGCCGCCACCCTGATCGCGCTGGAGGAACGCTTCGGCGCCCGCAACTACGCGCCGCTCGACGTGGTGCTCACCCGCGGCGAGGGCGTGTGGGTGTGGGACGTGGAGGGACACCGCTATCTCGACTGCCTCGCCGCCTATTCCGCGGTGAACCAGGGCCATTGCCATCCGCGCATCATGGCCGCCCTGGTGGAACAGGCCCGGCGTCTGTGCCTCACCGGGCGCGCGTTCCGCAACGACCAGCTCGGCCCGTTCTACGAGGAGATCGCCAGCCTCACGCATTCGCACCGCGTGCTGCCGATGAATTCCGGCGCCGAGGCGGTGGAAAGCGCGCTCAAGGTGGCCCGCAAATGGGGCTACACCCACAAGCGCGTGCCCGAGGACCGGGCCGAGATCGTGGTGTGCGCCGACAACTTCCACGGCCGCACGCTCAGCATCGTGTCTTTCAGCACCGACGACGACTCCCGCCGCCAGTTCGGCCCCTTCACGCCCGGCTTCCGCGTGGTGCCGTACGGCGACGCCGCCGCGATGGAAGCGGCGATCGGCCCGCACACCGTCGCGGTGCTGCTGGAACCCATCCAGGGCGAGGCCGGCGTCATCATCCCGCCCGACGGCTATCTCCGCGACGTGCGCCGGCTGTGCGACGCGCACGACGTGCTGATGATCCTCGACGAGATCCAGACCGGCCTCGGCCGCACCGGCCGCCTGCTGGCCGAGGAACACGAGGGGGTGGTGGCCGACATGACCCTGGTCGGCAAGGCGCTGAGCGGCGGCTTCTATCCGGTGAGCGCCGTGCTTTCCAACAACGCGGCACTCGGCACGCTGCGCCCCGGCGAACACGGCAGCACCTTCGGCGGCAATCCGCTCGCCTGCGCCGTCGCCCGCGCGGCGCTGCGCGTGCTGGTGGAGGAGGACATGATCGGCAACGCTGACCGCGTCGGCCGCCACCTGCTGGGCGCCCTGCGCGCCGCCAACCTCCCCGGCGTGCGCGAGGTGCGCGGGCGCGGGCTCATGCTGGCCGTGGAACTGGACCCCCGCCTGGGCGGCGCCCGCCGCTACACCGAGGCGCTCCGGCACGCGGGGCTGCTGTGCAAGGACACCCACGTCCACACCATCCGGCTGTCGCCGCCGCTGGTGCTGACGATGGCGGAGGCGGACTGGATCGTGGAGCGGGTGGGGGAGGTGGTGCGGGGGTTGGGCAAATGAGCACTTAGCGCTCATCTCGGACGCTCAGAGGCCCCGATGCAGCCTTCTGAAAGCGGACAGTGCACCGTGATGGCCTTCCTTGAGGGCCGAGGCGGCCCTATCCCAATCCTGGGTGCAGGCGAGATGAGCTTTGATGGTGGGCACCCGTCCGCTGGTGTTTGTCAAAAGGCTAGCGTTTGCGCCCCGTGATCTTCTTGCCCGCCTTGAAGTCTCGCGCAGTTTGCCTGCCTCTTACACTTCGGCTGTCCGGAATAGCTGCGGTGGAGCTCGCCGTTGGCGGAGCAGGTCGATCGACTTACGGCACGAATAGCATTTTCACGCCGCAACCCAAGATCAACTGATAGAAGCTATCGATCACCACCCTCGTTCCGCGACGGGCGCAATAGGTGAAGAGAACCCGCTGCTTGGCGCGGGTGAAGGCGACAAAGAGCCCCGCAGCGGCTTCAATCCGGTCTTCGATAAAGCTCCGACGCCAAGCATCATCATCCAGCCCGACAAAGATCACTGTATGATACTCAAGCCCCTTGCTCTTGTGGATCGTCATCAAGGGCACGGCGTGGACGCCCTCGTAGGTGTCGAGCGCTTTAGCCCAATCGAGGGCGCCGGCCGCTGAGGCCGTCAGGTGAAGGATCGTCGCCTGTAAGATTTTGCCGAGCCAGTTGCCTTGGGCATAGGCGGGGTGGGCGGCGAGCAGGCGGTCGGGGCCGATGAAGGTAATGACCTCGCGTACGAGGGCGACGGTCTGCACGCGGTCGGCGGGCGGCGCAGGGTGGCGTTTGGCAAGGTTGATCGCAAAAGCGTCGAGCTCGCGCGCAAAGCGGACCTGAGCCGCTTTATCCTCAGCGCCGATCCCGCGGAGGGTGCGCAGTGCTTCCTGGCATTCCGACCAGTACCGACCCGCCCGCGGGGTCATCGCCAGTCGGATCAGCCCGACGACAAGGCGCGAAGCCTCGTCGGGCAGGAGGTCCTGCAACGTGACGGCGCCGATCATGCTTGCTTCGTTGCGGAGCGCCAGCCCGGCGGCCTGAAAAGCCGGTTCGAGCACATTCGCGTAGCGGTCGGGACGCTGGCGGATAAGCAGGACGAAATCGCGCGGACCGAGCCCGAGCGACTTCATCTCTGACGCGATGAACGCGGCCAAGCGCGCGGCCTCTATCTGTGGCGTCAAAAACTCCCAAATCGTGCAGCTGGCGCCGTCGATCGCGTGCTTGGCTTTCGACACAGGTTCGACCGACGTTGGATCGAGCGCCTGGGCGAGACTGTGCTGGATGCGAACGAGTTCGGGCGAGGAGCGATAGTTGTGGTAAAGCGGCGTCCGTGTGGCGCCGAAGTTCGCGTCGAAAGCGGCGAACGGATCATCCATCGCCATCGCCCAGCGCATGATTTGCTGTTTGTTATCGCCGACGGCGGTTATCACCGTGTTGGTGCCCATGAAGATCGTCTTGACGAGGTCATACTGGACCTGCGTGGTATCCTGGAATTCATCCATAAACAGGTGCGAGTAGGTGAGCCGCAGCGCGTCACGCGCCATCGGATTCAGTCGCAGGAGGAGTTCGGCGAGGCGACCGATCATCGGGAACGACAGTTTGGTCTTCTCTCCCGCATGCAGCGAGGATTGCCAGAAACGGTCGGCCGCCCATTCCGTCGGCGTGGGCTTGCGCCAGCCGTCCACCGGAAGCGGTCGCCCGACTAGGTGATGTCGCTCGAACGCCTTCACCGTGATCGCCTGTATGTCGGCCATGGTGCCAATGTCCGGCGGCGGCAAACCGACCTGTCGCTGAAGGAAGTCCGAGAAAAGATCGTAGTTAGTCCACATAATCTCGTAGTCGGGGCGAGGTCGCCACCGCTCGGGCAAGATCTGGCCGAAGCGGTCGACAAGACCTTTGGCAAAGGCGTCGAAGGTCATCGAGTCGAAACGTGAGGCGTGATTTTGATGACAGCGCTGGCGCACCCTCGTCGCGAGATTAATTGCTGCGTCGCGTTTATAGCTGATCGCCAGGATGCGTTGGGGAACCGGCGTCGCGCCGGTCTGAAGCAGGAAAGCCGCCCGCTGCGCGAGCAGCTCGGTCTTCCCGGCTCCGGGCCCGGCGATGACAGAACGATGGTCGTCGGACTTCACGACGATGAGCGCGTTCGCCTCAAGAGCCTCGACCCCGCTCGGGGTCCACTCGTCCGGGCGCATGCGACGCGCGACAATGGCCATGGTCAGTCTCGCCGCAGGCTCTTGGCAATGTGGACCAGCACCTCGGCGAGCACCTTCGGCATGTCGGCTTTGAGCGAGGCGCGCTTGATGTGGGTCAAGGCGGCCAGGTGCGTCGCGGGCTTGCTCTGGGTCAGGAAATGGTAGCGATAGGCCGGGAAGAGCGGGGGGTAGTCCTTGTAGGGCCCGGTGTAGAGGGTAAGCCCTGGACCCTTCGTTCCCAGCACGGCCTTGGCCGCGTCGTCGGCCGCCATCCGGGGACCACCGCCGGCCGGAATGACCGCTTCATAGGCTTCGGGAAACGCCTCGAGCATGGCAAGGTCGAGGTCGAGTGGCTCCGAGAAGAAGACACCGTGCTTCTTGAGGAAGTCGATCCAGCCGCGGAGTGCCCCTCGATCCTCCGCACCCTGCCACGTGTGCATCTCCGCGAAGTCTGCGTCGGCGAGCACGCCTGTTTTGAGCTTGAGCAGGTCTGCCTTTGGAACGCCAACCTCAATGAGGTTTTCGATGGCGGTCTTGATCCGACCGAACCCGGCGCCCTCCCGCCCGAGATCTAGGTCGAGGAGCGTTGCGTAAGGGATGTCGAGTTGGGCAAGCAGTCGCCAGAAGTGCTGGACATGCCTTCCGCCGAGCGGGACGATTGCGACGAAAGCCGGGTCGATGAGAAGGTCGAGCGCCTCGGCCAGACGGGGAAACACGATGCGCTCGGAGTCGCCTTCGACGAGTAGGACGAAGCGCGCAAAATAGAGCTCGGGGAAGGCAAGCATTGCGCCGCGGACGAACTTGGCTTCCTCGCCAACGCCGTTCGGCAGCTTAATCTTCTTGACTGTAGACACACGCGTCGAGGGATCGCAGCGGCAGTAGCGGACCTCGCGGGGCGCGACCCGGCTCAGCACGGCGGGCGAGTGACTGGTGACCAGCGCCTGTGCGCCACCGTCGGCGGTCATGGACCGGACTTGGCGCAGGATGCGCGCCAGAAAATAGGGAGAGAGGTGGTTCTCCGGTTCTTCCAACGCAAAGATCGATAGAGCTGGTATCCGCAGTTGATCCTGCTGAAAGCCATCGACCTTCCCGGTGACGACTTGGCGCTCCATATCGAACACGGCGGCGACGAGCGCGAAGTAGAACAGTGACTGCTGGCCGTCGCTGAGCGCGTCGAGCCCGCGCTCGTGGCCGTCAGGACCTTGCTCGAAGATGACGGCGATCTTGCTCACTACCTCCTCGAAGCGGCGGCTGACCAGGCTGAGGCGCGGTTTGGTGTCGACGGCATCGTCATGGAGCGAGGACCAACGTGCCTGTAGCGCCTTGCCTATGGCGGCGACCGCGGCTTCCCCTTCGAACGTGTCTGTCAGCGCCTTGGCGGCCTCGTCGACGCTGCCGCGAGCGTCGTCCGACCATTCGATGGCGCGCAGCAGCCGGGCCGCGAGTGCGCCGGTGGTGGCCCGCACCTGCACGCCCGCGTCGCGGCTGGCTGGCGTGTAGTAGAGTTGGATAAGGCCGCGGTCTGCCGGCGGTACGGGATGCTTCTTATCCTTGGCGGGCACGTCGTCCAATGTGTCGATCCAATAGAGATCCTGAGACACTTCGCCTTCAACCGTCCCGTCATCTTCCCAGCGCGCTTCGAGCCGCATTCTGCACACAGGCGGCTTGTCCTCGCGCGTAATAAGCATGTGGCGGAAGGACGGTGCGACGGCCTCCGGCGTCGCCGTGCCATCGGCAAGTTCGGGGAGCGCGATCACAACATCGATAACCAGATCCTTGGCAGTGCGATCCTCTGTATCGGCGTCGGCGGCGAGGTGAAAATCGGAGCGCTGGACGGTGCGCTCGGCGCGGCTGACCCCGAAAAGCTTGGAGAGCGCCTTAAGGAGCGCGGTCTTGCCCGCGGCGTTGGGGCCAACGACGGCAGTAACCTCACGGCTCAGCAGAACCTTGAGCGGGTCGAAACCGAAACAGCGGAAGCCGGAGACGGTGACACTTTCGAGACGCAAGGAACTGGCCTTCAGTAGTTAGGTCAGGAGGAGTGACGGGCAAATATACCCGAAGACCGAAAGACAGAGAACGTCCACCCTTCGCATGTTCCGCCTCAGAGCGGACCTTCCGCTTCCGGCCAAAACCCGCCGATAAGCCTCTCCTCGTTTCTCCCCACCCATCCTCCGCTATAACCCCACCCACCATGACCCCCACCCCCACCAACCTTCCCCCCGACGTCCTCGTGATCGGCGGCGGCCATGCCGGGTGCGAGGCCGCGGCGGCGGCGGCGCGCGCGGGCGCGCGGACGCTGCTGCTGACCCACCGGCTCGACACGATCGGCGCCATGAGCTGCAACCCGGCGATCGGGGGCATCGGCAAGGGCCATCTGGTGCGCGAGATCGACGCGCTGGACGGGCTGATGGGGGTCGCGGCCGACCGGGCGGGCATCCATTTCAAGCTGCTGAACCGCTCCAAAGGCCCGGCGGTGCACGGGCCGCGCGCCCAGGCGGACCGCTCGCTCTACGCGGCGGCGATCCAGGCCCTGCTGCGCGACACGCCGAACCTCACGATCGCCGAAGGGGCGGTGGACGATTTGATCCTCGACGCGGCCGGGGCGGCGGCGGGCGTGGTGACGGCGGACGGGCGGCGGATCGCGGCGGGTGCCGTGGTGCTCACCGCCGGCACCTTCCTGCGCGGCGTGATCCATGTGGGGCACGACAGCACCCCGGCCGGCCGGGTGGGCGAGGCGCCGGCGGCGGCGCTGGGCGCGCGGCTCCAGGCGCTGGAACTCCCCATGGCGCGGCTCAAGACCGGCACGCCGCCCCGCCTCCTGCGGTCCTCGATCGACTGGGACGCGCTGCCGGAGGACCGGGGCGACGCGGTGCCGCAGCCTTTCAGCCGCCTGACCGACCGCCTGGACAACGTGCTGGTGTCCTGCCGCATCAGCAGCACCACGCCGGACACGCACCAAATCATCCGCGACAACCTGCATCTGTCGGCGGTGTATGGCGGTGCCATTTCCGGGCGCGGCCCGCGCTACTGCCCGAGCATCGAGGACAAGGTGGTGCGCTTCGCCGAGCGCGAGCGGCACCAGGTGTTCCTGGAGCCCGAAGCGCTGCCGGGCCATCCGGGCGGCGATCTCGTGTATCCGAACGGCATCTCCACCAGCCTGCCGGCCGACGTGCAGCTGCTGCTGGTGCGCTCGATGCCGGGCCTGGCGCGCGCGGAGATCGTGCGCGCGGGCTATGCGGTGGAATACGATCACCTGGATCCGCGCGCGCTGTGGCCGACGCTGGAGCTCAAGCGCATCCCGCGCCTGTTCCTGGCCGGGCAGGTGAACGGCACCACCGGCTACGAGGAAGCGGCGGCGCAGGGCTTGCTGGCGGGCCTGAACGCCGCGCGGCGGGCGGGCGGCGGCGATCCGGTCGTGGTGGACCGGGGCACCGGCTATCTGGGGGTGATGATCGACGACCTCACGACCCAGGGGGTGTCGGAGCCGTACCGGATGTTCACCTCGCGCGCCGAGTACCGGCTGACGCTGCGGGCGGACAACGCCGACCTGCGGCTGACCGCGCTGGGCGAGGCGTGGGGCGTGGTCGGGGCGAGGCGGACGGCGCTGTTCCGGGAGGACCGGGCGGCGATCGACGCGGCGATGGCGCGGGCGCGCGGCGAGGCGGTGCCGAACGCGGCGCTGCTGGCGGCGGGGCTGACGGGGGCGGCGGACGGGCGGCGGCGCACGGTGCTGGAGCTGCTGGCGGTGGACCCGAGGGCGCTGAGCGGTGGCGCGCCGGGCGGGGGGAGCGATCGTCCGGCGGATCGGCACGAGGTGGCGGCCGGCTCCGGCACCGCATCCGGCGCGGTGGCGGATCGTCCGGATGACGGCGGGACGGACGCGGGCGGCCCCGCCGATGCGGGGGCGATCCCGTCCTGGCTGCGGCCGCTGGCGCCGTGGCTGGACGCGCTGCCGGAGCGGGTGGCGCAGCATCTGCACACGGAAGCGCGCTACAGCGGCTATCTGGGCCGGCAGGAGCGGGAAATCCGCCAGCTCGGCGCCGAGACCGGTCTCGAACTGCCGCCCGCGCTGGATTATGACCGCATCGGCGGCCTGAGCAGCGAGATGCGCGAGCGGCTGGCCCGTGCCCGTCCCGCCAGCTTCTCGCAGGCGCAGCGCGTGCCGGGCGTCACCCCCGCCGCCCTGATGGCGCTGCTGGCGCACCTGCGCGCGGCGGCCTGACGCCGCCATCGCGGGGAGGACCGCCTCCCGGCGGGAGGGGTGGGAGTCCGTCGCACGGTTCCGGTCGCGGCGGGCGGCTCGCCCGCGGGGCGGCATGGCGCGGCCCGCTCCCGATCGCGCGGCGGGGCGCCCGAGCCGACGGGGTCGTTTGAGCCGGCGGCAAGGGCATCGAGAGGTCACCTCGCGCACGGCGGGATGGCAGGGCCGCCCGGGGAGGTCGCCCCGACCTCCTCGGCCACCGGACTGGCAGGGAAGCGGGCCGAGGATCGAGAAGCCGGATCCGGACTGACGCGCCGGGACAGCGGGCAGATGGCGCCGTACGACCGGCCGATCCTTGCGATGGCCGAGGCGCCCGTGCCGTGGAAGGCCCGGCGGATCTGCCCGGCGTCGAGCCTCCGTGCGAACGAGCCATCGCGACCGGAGCGGACGCGGGAGGACGCGCTTGGAACCATGGGGCCGATGCCGGGGCGGATCGGCGGTCGACCGGTAAGGCTGGAACACTTATCCCGTCCGGGCGCTTGCCACCGCGCCGCGTCATGCTGCAATGCAGCATCTCGACGGCGGCTTCCCTCCCGAGGGGGCCTGTCCTCGCCTGGCCGCGCCCTCCCGATCGCGACGAAGGACGAACGCTTGCGGAACGACTACCTCATCACCCTGTCGCGCCTCCGGCAGCAGGTGGACTGGCTGCCCGGGCCGGTGTTCTCCGTGCTGCTGCTGGTGCTGGCGGTCGGGCTGGCGCTGCTGGCGGACCGGCTGATCATGGATGCGATCCTGCGCCTGCCGGGCCAGCGTCGCGGCGCCTTCGTGCGCAACTTCATGCGCGAGATCCGGCCCACGGCGCGGATCATGCTGGTGATCATCGTGGTGGGCGCCACCATTCCCGCCACCTCCTTCACCTACGCGACCACCTCGCTGGTGGCCAAGGGGCTGGCGGTGCTGATGATCCTGGCGATCGGCAACGGCATCCGCGTGGCGCTGCACGTGTTCACCGACGCCTATCTCGGCCGCATCGCCGCGCGCAACGCCACCGACGACATCGCCATCCGCTCGCACCAGACCCAGGTGCGGGTGCTGCGGCGGATGCTGGAGATCCTGGCCGGGCTGGTCACGGTGGGCGTGGCGCTGATGACGTTCGATTCCGTGCGTCAGTACGGCGTATCGCTGTTCGCCTCCGCCGGCGCCGCCTCGCTGGTGGTGGGCCTGTCCGCCCGCCCGCTGCTGACCAACCTGCTGGCCGGCATCCAGATCGCCATCACCCAGCCGATCCGCATCGAGGATCTGGTGATCATCAACGGCGACTGGTGCTGGGTGGAGGAGATCACCAGCACCTACGTGGTGCTCAGGGTGTGGGATCTGCGCCGCCACATCGTGCCGATCTCGTTCTTTCTGGAGAACCAGTTCGAGAACTGGACCCACAACTCGGCCGCCCTGATCGGCACGGTGTTCCTGCAGCTGGACTACGCGGCACCCATGTCGCGCATCCGCGCCATGCTGGACGAGGTGATCGAGACCTGCCCGCTCTGGGACCGCGAGGTGCTGGCCTGCCAGGTCGCGGACAGCGACGGCATCACCAAGAAGATCCGCATCATCGCCGGCGCGTCCGGGGCGTTGCAAAGCTGGGACCTGCGCTGCGACATCCGCGAGAAGATGCTCGACCGCATCATCGCCGAATGCCCGGAAGCCCTGCCGCGCAACCGCCAGGCGATCGTGCCCTCGCTGCCCGGCGGCGCCGTCTGGCCGGACCGCGACACGTTGTCGCCGCCCATCCCCCGCCCGCCCTCCGCCTCGGGCGCGTCCGGCGCCGCCGCGAGCGGGATTGGCATGTCCGGATGATACGATCGATCGGAGCAGGAGAGATCGTCGCGGGAAGTGCCTGACGTCCTCCTTCGCCGTCTCGGCGGTGATTGAACAGCTAGCGTGCGGTTCCAGAACATCTGCGCGCAGAAACCCGATCACGTCCGCGCTCCGACGCACGATGGCCTCGCAGCGGCGCCCTCGCGAACGGCACCTTGCGCGGCAACGTTTCTCTCGTTCCCAGAAGCCGACCAACGGCATCTTCCTGCCGGTCGACGGCCACGCGGCATTCTCGGCCGACCTGGGCCACGGACAAGGCTATCCGAGCCCGGGCGGCAGCCTGAGTCAGGTCCGGCAATGAGAGTCCTCCAGCCAGTCCGCTCAGGATCAGATCAACAACATCTACAGCCAGGTGCTGGGGCGCTCCCCGTCATCCGACGAACTCATCGATCGAGAGAACAAGCTCGCTGGCGGCGCATCGCTTACCAGCATCCGCTCGGCTATCGCGACATCGCAAGACGCCGCCAAGGCGATCGATGCCATCTATGTCCAGGCGTTCGGCCACAGCGCGGACAGCGACACGCTCGCCAACGCAGAAAACAACCTCGCCAATGGTCAGGCCTTGACCGATCAGCGGGCCATCGCCGCGCATTCCAGCGAAGCGCTGACGATCGTCTCCAACCTCTATGCCGATTGGGGGCAGGGCAGTCCGACGGCCCAGCAGATCAGTGATGCCGAAGGAAACCTCTACACCCTGAGCCTCGCCTACGCGGCCGAGGCGGGGCAGTCGCAGGATCAACTCGCCACGATCGCCGCCGGTTATGTCACGCCCACCGGCATGCACTGGATCCAGCAGGACATCGCGTCGCTCGACAACCAGACCCAGGCCAACGCCCTGATCGCGAGTGCGCTGACCACCTCCTACATCGACGGCGCCGACGACAACGTGGCGGTGATGGGCGTCCTGGGCCAGGGCGGCCTGTCGTTCCTCAGCGCCGCGGTGGATCAGGCCACGGGCCTCGATGCGGTTGCCGAACAGCAAAGCTTAGGAACTCCCGACCCCTGCGATCCTGCTTCATTCAAAGCTCAGCACGTGACGCCGCTGGCAAATACGACGATCGGGGCGGCAAACACCAACCTGGATTACAAAGATGGCATCAAGTGGTATTCACAAAATGTCGGGGTTGGCCTTGCTCAAAGGCTTCAACAACAAGGCTATCCATATGAGAACTATGTTACTGAAGCACTTGGTGATGGCTATCAGCAGACAGCAAGCAGCTTCCCTGTATTCGATCAATGGAATCAATCAGCTTGGATTGCAGTCAGTGTGAAAACACTTGATACAGGAGCTTCAAGTTACTCCAATACCCCAAGTCGTATCACTACCACGATGGTCAAGTATGCCGAAAAGATGCTGAATTACGCTGACCAAGGTTTTGCATCGAATACAACGCCATTTACGCAAGACGACATCAATAAATTCCAGCTACAGATAGCCGTTCCGGGAACGACGACAGATGCGCAGTGGCAGGCTATCTGCCAAGTATACCAGCAAATCACAACATTATTTACCAAAACCACGTTGGCAACTGATAACGGATCATCCACTAAGCCGTTATCAATCACCATAAACTCAGTGTCATAATCATGATGGATACAAAGTCAGTTGCGCGAGCATCTATAATGTTTGCGCATAGGTATACATTTTGTGTAGCTGTTGACGGGTATCATGGAAAATATATGTCCCCAACAGGATGGCATAAATATACGTCCGGACATGCATCTCCAGCTTGGATTGGAGAAAACCTACTAAAATCCCTGGATTCCTCTAGCCATTACAGGTTTGATCCTACCGAGTGGGATCAAGCTGCTTTTGAAAAATTTAAAGCTGCGAGCGATCATCGACTTTCGGAGACGAAGACGGCAATCGCCGCAGAATTCAATTATCGATCGCCGAAGCAGGTTTTTACCAACGCCGTCGAAGTGATCGCGACTTGGAAAAGAGGCATAGGAGGTCCTATCACGATGCTGGCCACCAATCGAAAAAAGACGGGCATCGTAGAGGCTTTGGTCAATGATCCCAAAAACAAGGATGCGATGAAAGAAGTGTCCGCTGAAGATACCGTACAAGAGATCGGCCAAGCCGTGTATGAGATGCTCAAGGTCAGCACAATATCTGGCAAGCGTGTCGACATATAGCGAACCGACGGCGGAGGAAGCCTGATTCCAACCTCCACTGATCCGGGACGCGGCGTAGCTGTTGTGGATGAGGTTCTCCTGCCTCCTCCAGTTCCCGCCGAGACAGCCGGCCGCGCCTCGCACCAGACAGCCGTATAGGAACTGCTGGAAGGGTTGGCCGGGCACCATCAGTCCGGCCACCGGATCTCTTAGGGAAGCATCGGCTCCGGCATCCCCTTCCCAGGTGACAGGCATCGGTTCCCGATCTTCTCCCCCCAGGGCCTGCGCCGTTCGAAACCTTCGGGATCGTCACTCCCTTGGACCCTTGGGATCGTAGGAACGACGTGGCGTGTTGAGTGCGAAAACTGGCCTCGCGTATCCACGGTGCGGACATGCATGGAAGCGCGCCCGGAGGATTAAGGTCGGGACGCTGCCGCCGGCGGCACCTGAGCCTCACGGCGTGTTCCGCGGTTCCAGAACTCGCGCCCAAATGGCGGTTCTCATCTTCCGTCAAGCAAGCTCGAGGTCCGCCGCCTCCCGGTGCGCCGGTGGCCATCGCCCCTCCACCCTGCGACCGGGATTTGACCCGCGCCGGGACGGACCGCTTATTGCACCGGCGATGGTTGTTCCTGCCCGTTCCGTCCCATGACCCCCCCCTTCCCCGACCAGCCCCCGGCCGTGCGGGAGAAGCTCGTCGCGTTCGCGGCGCTGCTGCGGCGCTGGAACGCACGCATCAACCTGGTCTCGCCGGCCGACCTGCCGGTGCTGGAACAACGACACGTCGCCGACTGCCTCCAGCTGGTGCCGCTGCTGCCGCCGGACGCCGCCACCCTGACCGACATGGGCTCCGGCGCCGGCTTTCCCGGGCTGATCCTGGCGATCGCCACCGGACTGCCGGCGACGCTGATCGAGAGCGACCAGCGCAAGGCGAGCTTCCTGCGCGAAGCTGCGCGCACCTGCGGTGCCAGCGTTTCCGTGCTGCCGCAACGGCTGGAGGAAGCGAGGCCGCCACCGGCCCCGGTGGTGACCGCCCGGGCGCTGGCGCCGCTCGGCAGGCTGCTCGGCTGGGCGGAACCGCTGCTGGCGCCGGGGGGGATCTGCTTGTTCCTCAAGGGCCGGCAGGCCGGGGACGAATTGACCGCCGCCGCCGCCGAATGGCACATGGCGGCCACCCGCATTCCCAGCCGGACCAGCGCGGACGGCGTCATCCTCCGATTGAGCGACATCAGGCGTGCCACATCCGACGCCGGGCCCCGGCGAAGCTAGTTCCCCTTCTTCTTCCGCCGGGCGCAAGCGGCCGCGGGTGCTGGCGCTCGCCAACCAGAAGGGCGGTGTCGGCAAGACCACCACGGCGATCAACCTCGCCACCGCGCTGGCCGGGCTCGGGCACCGGTCGCTGCTGGTCGACCTCGATCCGCAGGGCAACGCGTCCACCGGGCTCGGCATCGACTACAACCAGCGCCATGCCGGGTCCTACGACCTGATCACCCACGCCCGCACGCTCGGCGCCCTGGCCGCGCCCACGCTGGTGCCGAACCTGTCCGCGGTGCCGGCCGACACCAACCTCGCCGGCGCCGAGATCGAGCTGGTGGAGATGGAGCGCCGCGAGTTCCGGCTGCGCGAGGCGCTGCACCACGAGACGGAGGGTGCCGGCGCGTACGAGTTCGTGCTGATCGACTGCCCTCCCTCGCTCGGGCTGCTGACGCTGAACGCGCTGGTGGCGGCCGACGCGGTGCTGGTGCCGCTGCAATGCGAGTTCTTCGCGCTGGAAGGGGTGAGCCAGCTGGTGCGCACGGTGGACAGGGTGCGCCGCGCCTTCAACGGCGCCTTGAAGCTCGAAGGGCTGGTGCTGACCATGTTCGACCGGCGCAACAACCTGTCGGAGCTGGTGGCGGCCGATGCCCGCTCCTTCTTCGGCGACCAGGTGTTCGAGACGGTGATCCCCCGCAACATCCGCATCTCCGAGGCGCAGAGCCACGGCAAGCCGGTGAACCTCTACGACGCGCGTTCCTCCGGCGCCCTGTCCTACGAGAAGCTGGCGGCCGAGCTGATGGCGCGTCTGGGCGCCGGCGGCGCCAGGACGGCGTCCGGACCGGCCCGCGCATGAGCCGCAAGAAAGACAGCGGCCCGCGCCTCGGACGCGGCCTCGCGGCGCTGCTGGGCGAGACCGCGCCGTCCTTCGTCCGCCAGACCGCCCCGCGAGACGGCGAGTCTGGCAACCCCCCCGCCGGGCCGGCGCTGCGCGCCCTGCCGATCGAGTGGCTGGAGCCGGGACCGTTCCAGCCCCGGCAGGCGATCGAGCCGGGGGCGCTGGAGGAGCTGGCCGCTTCCATCCGCACCCGGGGCCTTCTGCAGCCGATCCTGGCGCGGCCGCATCCAAACGGCGGCGACCGGCACCAGATCATCGGCGGCGAGCGCCGCTGGCGCGCGGCGCAGATGGCCGGGCTGCACGAGGTGCCGGTGCACGTGCTGCCGCTGGACGACGCGGACGCCATGGCGGCGGCGCTGGTGGAGAACCTCCAGCGCCAGGACCTGAACGCGCTGGAAGAAGCCGAGGGCATGCAGCGCCTGCTGTCGGAATACGGCCTCACCCAGGAGGAGCTGGCGGGCGCCGTGGGCAAGTCCCGCTCGCACGTGGCCAACACGGTGCGGCTGCTGCAGGTGCCCGACGCGGTGCGCCAGGCGCTCGCCGCCAACCAGATCAGCGCCGGCCATGCCCGTGCCCTGCTGGGTCATCCGCAGCCGGCGATCGGGCTGCAGGCGGTGCTGGCGGGGCGCCTCAACGTGCGCCAGACCGAGGAGATGGTGCGCCGCCATGCCGCCCTCACGGCGGACGCCAAGGCCACCCCCAGGCCGCGCGACGCCAAGGATCCGGAGATCGCCAGCCTCGAGAAGGAGCTGCGGGAGTCGCTGGGCCTCAAGGTCGAGGTGCAGTTCGGCGGCAAGGGCGGCAGCTTGCGCATCCAGTACGACACGCTGGACCAGCTCGACGACGTGCTGCGGTTGTTGAAGCGCTAGAACCGCGCCGGCCGTCGCCGCCGCCATCCCCGGACATGACAGCCATCCACCGCACCGTCGGGTGCGAAAACCCCTTGGCGCCTGCCGGACCCGCTGCTATACGGCCGCCACCCGTGAGGGCCGTGGGCGCATAGCTCAGTTGGTAGAGCAGCTGACTCTTAATCAGCGGGTCCAAGGTTCGAGTCCTTGTGCGCCCACCACGGCCGATCAGTCCGGTGACCCGTCGCCGATCCTGGTGTCGTTGTTCGCACCGGCCACGAGCTTGACACGGATCGCTGCCCTACCGGACGCGCCAAGCGCTCCATTCCCGCAAATCATGTTCTCCGCCGTTGCTGCTTCCCGATCCGGCTCGTGATCACCCTGCGGTGATCCGTTAGGTCCGGCCGGCTCGTCGTCCCGGCACGGACGACAGCCAGCGGCTTCAGCAATATTCGGAAATCTCGACCAGATTCTCGTCCGGATCACGCAGATAAACCGAACGGATCGATCCTCGCGCCCCCGTGCGCGCCACCGGCCCCTGCGCCACGGCGAGCCCTCGTTCACGGAGCAGAACCATCACCTCGTCCAGCGGGCGATCGGCGATGAAACACAGATCGGCACTTCCCGGCGTCGGCCGATCGGCCCGGGGCAGGATCGGATCGCCGTCCACCAGATGGATGTTGAGCTTCTGCCCCCCGAAACGGAAGGCGACGCGCCCTTCGCCGAAACCCTGTTCTTCCATGCCGAGGCCGTCTCGGTAGAAACGGCGCGTACGCTCGATGTCGCGCACGGTCAGCACCAGATGATCCAGCCGGTCGATCACTCCCGACGCTCCACGCTCCCGCCGCTAGCGGCCGATATGCGGGCGCAACAGGGTCAGGTCCTCCTCCGACAACCGGTCCGAAGCGGTCTGCGCCTGGTGCCAGTACGGATACAGCAGCGGCGGCCGGCTCACTTCCTCCAGCCGCGCGATCTCTTCCGCCGACAGCACCAGGTCGGCGGCCTTCAGGTTGTCCACCAGCTGCTCGTCCGTGCGGGCGCCCACCACCACCGTGCTGACCGCCGGGCGGGTCAGCAGCCAGGCGATCGCCACCTGTGCTGCCGACACGCCGTGCGCCTCGCCGACCGACACCAGCACGTCCACGATGTCGAACAGCGCGTCGGTATCGCGCACCGGCGGCTCGCTCCATTCCGCGAGCTGACGGGTTCCTTCGGGCGTCGCCTGGCCGCGGCGGTGCTTGCCGGACAACAGGCCGCCGGCCAGCGGGCTCCACACCATGATGCCGACGCCCTGGTCCAGCGACGCCGGCACCAGCTCGTACTCCGCCTCGCGCGCCTGCAGCGTGTAGTGGATCTGCTGGCTGACCGGTCGCGCCAGCCCGTGGCGATCCGCGATGCCCATCGCCTTCATCAGGTGCCAGGCGGAGAAGTTCGACACGCCGACATAGCGGACCTTGCCCGAGCTCACGAGATGGTCGAGCGCCGCCATGGTTTCTTCCAGCGGCGTGATGCCGTCGCGCTCATGCAGCTGGTAGAGATCGATGTAGTCGGTGCGGAGCCGCTTCAGGCTCGCCTCGCAGGCCCGGATCAGGTGGTGGCGCGAGGAGCCCGCGTCGTTCGGACCCTCGCCCATGGGGAAGCGCGCCTTGGTGGCCAGCAGGAGGCTATCCCGCTTGCCTGCGATCGCTTCCGCGGTGATCTCCTCCGACAGTCCGGCCGAGTACACGTCGGCGGTGTCGATCAGGTTGACGCCCGCCTCCAGGCACAGATCGATCTGCCGTCTGGCACCCGCGAGGTCGGTGCTGCCGACCTTGCCGAACTTTCCGGCGCCGCCGAAGGTCATGGTGCCCAGCGTCAAGGCCGACACGCGCAGCCCCGAACGGCCAAGGGTCCTGTAGTGCATGGGCGGCTGATCCTCGTGGGGAAGGGTCGACGGACGGACATCCGGTGGCAACCGCGATGTCGCGGCTGCGGACGGCATACGGCCCGGGAGCGCGGAGGTTGCCCAGCCGGCCGTTCAACTCGCGGCGTCAGGCCGGTTTCCAGACGTTCTTGGTCCCCGTGTGCCCGAAGGGCCGCCGGTTCTCGCGCCGACGACACCCTGCCGGGCAGGCTCGTCCGAAGGACCTCGGACGCGGTCCCCCCGGGACCGGATGCCGGGAACGGCGGGGCGCCCGCCGTGCCGTCTGCAAGGGCTGCCGGACGGCCCTGTGCCGCGATCGCCGGAGCCGCGTCATGCGGGCACGGCAAGCACGAGATCGTCGTGCCGCCACGCCGGACAAACCCAGCAGGCGTGGGGCGACCGCGCTGCCGTCCGCCCGCCACCGGACCGGCCGCACCATTGCCGGTCCTCGCCGCCCCGGATGCGCGGCGTCCGGGTCGAGAGCACACGGAACAGGGGAACTGCGGTCGGGCGACCTCCGTCCGGGTACCCGGGCGGTCCTCAGAAATGCGGCTGCACGATCACCGCGATCACGATCACCAGCATCAGCACGGTGGGGATCTCGTTCGCCATGCGGAAGAAGCGTTGGGGCCGGGCGTTGCGGTCCAGCGCGAAGTCGCGCCGCCAGCGGGCGCAGAAGCCGTGGAAGCCCAGCATCAGCACCACGGCGCCGAGCTTGCTCCACCACCAGCCGGCGTACCAGTCCACTGCCCCCGGCGTCAGCACCAGCAGCACCCCGAAGAACAGGGCGGCGATCATCGCCGGCGTGGTGATCGCCCGGAGCAGGCGGCGCTCCATCACCTTGAAGGTCTCGCTCTGCGCCGATCCGGGCGGAGCCTCGCAATGGTAGACGAACAACCGCGGCAGATAGAACAGCCCGGCCATCCAGGCGATCACCGACACCAGATGGCCCGCCTTCTCCCACTGGATCCACGGCGCCAATGCCGGCCACACCAGGGCAGGGATCATGAGGGTGCCCCCGTGCGAGGAGCCATCGCCTCGCGCAGCAGCGCCGGCAGGCTGTCCAGGTGCGCGATCCGGCGCGAGCGATGGCCGGGGATCGCGGCGAACGGATGGCCGTCGGCCCGCAGCACCACGCAGGCCATTCCCGCCGCGTGGGCCGCCGCCATGCCGGTATCGGAATCCTCGACCACCAGACAGGCGGCCGGCGGAACGCCTTCCGCGGCGGCGGCGGCGAGAAACACGTCCGGCGCCGGTTTCGGACGGATGCCCGCCGCGCGCCCGCTGTGGACGAGGCCGGCGAGGCGGCGGTCCAGGCCGGTACGCGCGAATTTCGCGTCCATCTCCGCGAGCGAGGAGTTGGAAGCCACCCGCACCTTCAACCCGAGCGCCAGCACCGCGTCCAGCGCGGCCTGCGCGCCGTCGATCATGGTGGCTTCCGCCGCCATCGCCACCACCAGGGCCGCCTGCACCCCAGCCACCCAGTCCGCCGGCACCCGCAGGCCGGAAGCCTCCATGTCGGTCCGGATCGCGCCGAGCGACATGCCGAGATAGCGCCGTTCGGCTTCGGCCGCATCCAGCGGAAAGCCGAGCGCGGTGCAGGCGGCGGACACCACCCTGGCCGACAAGGCCTCGCTGTCCACCAGCACGCCGTCGCAGTCGAAGATCACCAGACGGAGCGGCGCTTCCGTCAGGACCGGCCCGACCGCCGGGACCCGCCCGCTCATGCCGACCGCACCGCGTCCACCAGCATCCCCACATGCTCCGGCGGCGTTTGCGGCAACACGCCATGGCCGAGATTGAACACGTGCGGCCGGCCGCGCAGCGCCCGGCACACCGCCTGCGCTTCCGCGACCAGACCGTCGCCTCCGGCCAGCAACCGCAGCGGATCGAGATTGCCCTGCAGCGCCACCCGGTCCGGCACCAGACGACGCGCCTGTTCGAGATCGGCCCCGGTGTCGAGCGCCAGCGCGTCCACCCCGGTCTCGGCCGCGTACTCGCCGACCAGCAGGCCGCCCAGCCGGGGAAACCCGATCACCGGCACGCCGGGGTGGCGTGCCCGCACCGCGCGCACGATCGCGGCGGCAGGCCCGATCACGTGGCGGCGGAACTCGCCCGGCGGCAGCAGGCCGGCCCAGCTGTCGAACAGCATCACCGCCTCGGCGCCGGCCTCGATCTGACGGCACAGCGTCAGGGCCGTTTGTTCGGCGAGCAGCTCGATCAGCGCCTCGAAGAAGGCGGGATCGCGATACGCGGCGGTGCGGGTTTCCGCGAACTCCCGCGAGCCCCGCCCTTCCACCATGTAGCAGGCGACGGTGAAGGGCGCCCCCGCGAATCCCAGCAGGGCCGTGGCGCCGGGGCGGCCGGCACCGAGATCGGCGGCGGGATCGTGGCCGTCCAGCGCCGCGCGCAGCCGGCGCAGCGCTTCCGCCACCGGGGCGGTCGCTTCCGCCACCCGCGACGGGTCGAGTCGCCGCAGGGCATCGCGGTCGCGGATCGGTTCCAGCACGGGTCCGACCGACTCCCGGAACTCGAGCGGCTGCCCCATCGCCCAGGGCAGGATCAGGATGTCGCTGAACAGGATGGCGCCGTCCATGGCGTAGCGCCGTATCGGTTGCAGCGTCAGTTCCACCGCGGTCTCGGGCGTCATGCAGCGGGTGATGAAGTCGGCCTGCGCCCGCATGGCGCGGAACTCCGGCAGATAGCGCCCGGCCTGTCGCATCAACCACATCGGCGGTGGCCAGGACGGCTCGCCGCGCAGCACGCGCAGCAGCTTCTTGGCCGGTTTGTCGTCGTCGGGCGCAAAAACCTCAGTGCTGGACATCGACTCTCCAAACAACCCGTTTCCGCGCGGTTTCCGGCGCATGCCGGCACGGTGCCCGTCATTCCGGCTTCCCCGACACATCGGATCACCGGCATGCGCTTTCCTCTAATCAAGAAAGAGAAAGAAGAAAACGGAGGGAGTCTGTTGAACCTTGTGGATCGTGGGGTACCCGCTCCCGGGAAAACGTACCCCGCTTTCCCAACAAGGTGTACAGTTCGCAACCGGTTCAGCTGGTTGGACTTTCGGCGGTTATCCCCTTTTCCCCAACACGGGGCTGTGTACAACCCACCGCCCCGGGCTGCCGTACCGGCCATCCCCGGTACTCGGTACCCTCCTGCGGCGACTCGGAATCAATCCACATGTACCCCAGTACTCGCGCCAGTACTTCGCTCGCCCGGACCCCCGCATGACTCCGGCAGTACTCCCCGATGCCGCTTCGTTGCTGCAGGATCCGACTCGGGAACTGGTGCTGGCCAGCACTTCCATCACCCGGCAAACCCTGCTGCGCGACGCGGGGCTGGCGTTCCGGGTGCACGCTGTGCCGGTGGACGAGGCGGAACTGAAACGCGACGCACGGGCGGACGGGCTCACGGCCGGCCAGGCGGCACTGCGCTTGGCCGAGGCCAAGGCATCGGCGGCGATGACGGCCGTGCCCTTGTCCTTGTCCGGCTCTGGACCGGACGCCGCCGCGACCGCCGCCCTTCCGCCGGGGGCGGGCGCGCCGATGGTGATCGGCGCCGACCAGATGCTGGAATGCGAGGGCCGCTGGCTGGACAAGCCGGCGGATCTCGCCGAGGCGGCCGACCATCTGAGATTTCTCAGCGGGCGGGATCACAGGCTGCATACGGCGGTGGTGGTGCGCGGCGGCGACGGGCTTCATTGGACGCATCTCGAAACCCCGTCGCTGCGGATGCGCACCCTGTCGGCACCGTTCATCAAGCGTTATCTCGCCGCAGAAGGCGAATTCCTGCTGGGCAGCGTCGGTGCCTACCGGCTGGAGAAGCGCGGCCAGCTGTTGTTCGAGCGCGTCGACGGCGAGCATGCCGCGATCCTCGGCCTGCCGATGCGCGCGCTGCTGGACTTCCTGCGCCGGCAGGAGGTGCTGCTGAGCTAGGGTCGCCCCCGTGCCGCCGGACGGGGCTTGCCAGGGCTGCCACCCCCGGCTATATGCCCGCCACCCAAGCGCGGATCCATCTCCGCGAAACCGGTGAACCGGGGCCATAGCTCAGTTGGGAGAGCGCCTGAATGGCATTCAGGAGGTCAGGGGTTCGACTCCCCTTGGCTCCACCACCGTTCCGCTCGATGCGGAGCGGCCGCGCGGCAAAGCATGGCGCTGTTGCCGCCACCGTTCTTGAGCGGCGACCAGCCATCGATTTGATCTTGGCCCGTTTCTGACGCCCGGAACTGGTGGCATGGCGTGGATTTGGGTCCAGCCGGTGTCCGCTCGACCTGACCTGTCTCGATGCGCAGGCCTGCCACCCGCAAGCCCGGATGGTCAGCCGACCCGACGCGACGCCGCCGCGGCCGGGGAGCGAAGACAGCCGGACGACATCCGATGGTCATGTCGAAACCGAAGCGCTCCGCCGGGATCAGGGTCGGCGACCGAAACCAGGCCGGCCGGCCGCCAAGGAGCGGCGCCCGGCAGCCGTGGCCGGGAGCGGTCGGGTGGCACCCGAACGGTCGCGGCGTTCTAGAACAGGCAGATCAAGGTGAGGCCGCCGATCATCAGCGCGCCCCCCAGGATGCGCCACAGCCCCGCCGTATGCTGGGTGAACCCGATCGCCCCCAGATGGTCGAGCAGCAGCGACGAGACGATGGTGGAGGTCACCACCACACCATTATAGGCCGCGGCCCCCATCGGCCCGGCGAAATACAGGGTGGTGATGATCGGCACGGCGGCGATCACCGTGCCGGCCCACGCCCACCAAGGCGTCGCCGCGAAAGCCGATAGCACGGGCGGCGGTTCGCGCGTGATCAGGATGCCGGCCGCAGTGGCGAGGCCGGAGATCACGCACACGATCAGCGCGCACCACCAGGGCTGGGAAAGGCTGCGGGTGAGCTGCGCGTTGGTGCCGGAATGAATGGAGTTCAGGACGCCGGCCAGAACGACGACGCCATACATCAACAGCAGCTTCATCGCGCATCCCCGCCGTTCCTGGGCACGAACGGGGGCCGGGCGTGCCGGTTTCTGCGCGGGGGCGGACTGTCGCGTACGGAACACGGTACCTGTGGCTCTGGAACGACACGCAGTCCTCTATGCTGCAACGCAAGAATTCGCGGCAGCCGGACGGCCATGATCCGGTCGTTCTTCATCGTGAATGCTGCAATGCAACAACACACTGCATCAAAAATACCACAGTTCTTGTAATATCACCGGACCGCGTTTGCAGAGCATGTCCAACGATGCCGCAACCCTTATAGGATCGTCGTTGCCACCTCGTTCCCATCTGCCGGCATCCATCACCGCCCGGCGAGGACGTTGCGAGCCCAAAAGAAAGATGGCGGAGAAAATGTCCTTCACTTACGCAAACATCCTGCCGGCCGGCCGCGCCAGCAAGCTCGCCACCGGGCTGTTCGTCCTCGCGGCCCTCAGCGGCACGTCGCTCGGCACCGCGCGCATGGCGATGGCGCAGACCTCGCTGAACCCCAGCGTCCGCGTCGCGACGCCGCTGCCCCCCGCCGGCGTGCCGATCAACCCGGTCAGTTCCGTGCCGCCGCTCCCGACGCCGGAAGCGCTGTTTCCCGGGATCTTCGGCGTGGGCTCCTATCTGCGTGATCACGGCATCGCCGTGCTGCTCGACAACGTCGACGAATTCTCCGGCATCGTGAAGGGCGACCACAAGGGAAGCACCAACGCCGGCCAGTACGGTCTGGAAACCGACATCGACTGGGAGCGTCTGGCCGGCCTGACCGGCTTCTCGACGCACACCGTGATGGTCGGCCGCTACGGCATCCCGGCGAGCCGCATCTTCGGCGACAACCTGAACCCTAGCCAGGAAATCTACGGCGCCGGCGGCAACGTCGCGATCCATCTCGTGTATGCCTACGGCGAGGAAACGCTGGCCAACGGCCGCGTGGACGTGATCGCCGGCCGCATTCCGGTGCTGAACGACTTCGCGTCGAACCCGCTTTTCTGTAACTTCATGAACAACGCCTTCTGCGGTAACCCCAAGGCTTCCTCCGACAACTTCGCCGTGTCGTCCTATCCGGATGCGAACTGGGCGTTCCGGGTGCGCGTGCGTCCGACCCGCACCACCTACATCCAGAGCGGCATCTACTTCACCGAGCAGAACATCTACCAAGCGGGCAACGGCTACCGCTCGGGCTTCAGGTTCGACTCGTCGCAGATCAGCGGCCAGACCTTCCCGGTCCAGGTCGGCTGGGAGCCGAGCTTCGGTCCCGACCAGCTGCCGGGCCACTACGCGCTGGGCTTCATCTACGACAGCAACAACCACAACGATAACTACATCGACGCCAACGGCGCGCCGTTCGTCGAGAGCGGACTGCCGCCGAAGGTCCGCAAGGGCCAGACCGCCGAATACGCGATGGCGGACCAGATGATCCTGCGTCACGGTCCAGGCACCACCAACGGCCTGATCGCGTTCGGCGCGCTCTACCACAACGACAACAACACCTCGACCCGCACCAGCCAGGCCTCGATCGCGCTCGTCGATCATGGCTTCTGGAAGGCTCGTCCGCAGGACGGCATCGTCGCCGGCTTCTCGTACATGGAAGTGTCGGACAAGGTCGGCAAGACCGAGGCGCTGCAGCAGGAGCTGGGTCTGCCGATCACCGGCACCGGCGGCCAGTTCTACAACGCGGCGGCCCGCGGCGTGCAGAGCCACACCTACAACTTCGAACTGGGCTACCAGATCCACGTCTATCGCGGCGTGACCTTCGCGCCGGACTTCCAGTACTTCATCCGTCCGAACGCGCTGGCCAACGTGGGCAACGCGGCCGTGATCGGCTTCAAGAGCCACATCGAACTGTTCTGATCCTTCGGGCGGCGACGGCTGAACCATCCAGCCATCGTCGGTCAGCGGGTCCGAGGGCGCCGGGAGCAATCCCGGCGCCCTTTCCGTCGAGGCTGCCCTTCAGTGGGCGGCAGGCATTGTGTCGGGCTTCAGGTTGTCGGTGCGGCGGATGAAGTCGGCCGCGTTGTCATGCAGCTGCTTCAACGCCGCCTCGTTGGCATAGACCATGTGCCCGGACTGGTACTGCCTGATCTCCACGTTGCCGGCGAGGGTGCGCGGGATCGGCAGGTGACGCATCTCGAACACCCCTTCGAAATAGGGTGTCGCCAGATCGTAGTACCCCTGGTCGAGCTGGATGCGCAGCTTCGGATTGTACTTCATCGCCATACCGAGGTCCGGCAGCACGTTGGGCACGCCGCGCGCGGGATAGCTCTGCCCCGGTAGCTGGTGCGTGAAGCCCCAGTCGCGGATGTTGTTGGCGCTCATCTTGTATTCGAGATAGCCGTCCTCGCCCTGGTTCGGCTGGCTGCCGTAATGCAGCTGCTTGCGGGCGTAGTCGTTGAAGGCCGAGATATAGGCCGACGAGATCGCCGCCGATTGCGGATCGTACTCCGCGCGTTGCCCAAGCGGATCCATGGTCGGACCGGAGAAACGGGTGTCGAGCCGGCCGGTGTCGATGTCCCGGTCGCCCTGCAGCGTCTTCTCGAACTCCCCGCCATTGACCCGCAGCTCGGCCTTGCGGATGTACTCCACCGGCAGCCCGGTATAAGCGTGCAGCTTTTCCGCCACCGCGTCGCGTCGCGCCGGGTCCAGGGCGGTGCCGGCATCCAGCGCTCCCTGGTAGTCCGACACCGCGAACTGCTCCACCTCGTCCAGGAACTTCCGCAGGTCGGCCGGCTGCTGGGGCAGGCGGTGGTGATAGAACGCGGTGGCCGCGTAGGTGGGAAGCGCCAGAACATAGGGCAGGTCGATGCCCGGATTGTTTTCCGGCCGGTCGACGCTCGAGTTGTAGTTCAGGATCTGCGACAACAGCATCACGCCGTTGAAGTCGATGCCCTTCTCCGATTGCAGCTTGTTCACCACGATCGCCGACCGCGTGGTGCCGTAGCTCTCGCCGAACAGATATTTCGGCGAGTTGAAGCGGCCGAAGCGCGCCAGGAACTGGGCGATGAAGCTCGTGAAGGCGTCGGCGTCGCCGTCGGTATTGTAGAACGCCTTCTCCTTGTCCTTGCCGGCGATGCGTCCGAAGCCGGTGCCGGGAGCATCGATGAACACCAGGTCGGACGCATCCAGCAGGCTGTCGTCGTTGTTGATCAGCTTGTAGGGCGCGGCATCGTCGTGGCTGTCGTCCAGCGTCACGACCCGCCGGGGACCGAACGCGCCCATGTGCAGCCACACCGTCGCAGAGCCGGGACCGCCGTTATACAGGAAGGTGATCGGCCGGTTCTCCGGTTTCGCCCCCTTCCTGAGGTACGCCACATAGAACATCCGCGCTTCCGCGGTGGGATTATGGTCGTCCTTCGGCCGGTTCTCGTCCGTCGCCGGAGCACCGTTGCGGGGATTGTTGGGATCGGCGTCGTCCCAACCCTTCGGATGCACCACCAGGGTGCCCGCCACCGCCTGGTAGTCGATGCGCTGGCCGCGCACCGACACGCTGCCGTCGCTGACCTGCTGGTCGGGCTGGAAGGAAGGCAGCCTGCTGCCCGCCTCGTGCGGCGGACGCGGCGGCGGCGACGGTTCATCGGCCCGGGCGGTGCCGGCCGTGGAGCACAAGGGAGCCGCGACCATCGCCGCGGACAGGAAAAGCTTGGCGCGCTTCAAGAACATCACTCCGGAAAGGGCAGGACGCCCCCGCGCGGCGTTATAGCAAGCCATGTGCCGGAAGCCTTCCGCAGCTGTCGGCGTTGCACACCCCGCCGCCGGCCGTTCGCCGCCATGTTCCGACCTGTTGCTCGAGGGCCAGCCTTGTCCGCCAAATCCGCCGCTTCCCCAGGCACGCTCCGGGTGCTGAACCAGCCCTGGCGGGATTCGCTGGTGGTGTGCCGCAAATGCGGCAAGAAACTGAAGGGCGGCTTCGGACCGAAGAACAAGCACAGCCTGTCCAGGATGCTGCGGCTGTTTCTGCGCGAGAACGGGCAGCGGCAGGCGCTCCGCATCGTGGAATCGGGCTGCCTGGGCGTATGCCCGAAGCGCGCGGTGGCCTTGCTGCAGGGCAGTCGTCCCGGGCAGGTGCTGCTGATGCCCGAAGGGCTGCCGGCGGAGGACGCCGCGCGGTGCCTGGGCGTGGCGGTCCCTCCGGCCACGGCTCCGGAGGACGCGGGAGATGCCGGCGCTTGACAGGGCGGCCGGCGCGCCGTTCCTGCAACCGCCATCCACCGGTCGCCGCCGGATCCGAAACGCTTCTTCCCGGTGCCGGTCGCTTCCATGCTGATGCATCACCTCGATCACCTTCTGCAGCATTACGGCTACGGCCTAGTGGGCGTGATCGTGATGCTGGAATCGATGGGCGCCCCCCTGCCCGGCGAGAGCCTGATCATCGGCGCCGCGATCTACTGCGCCACCACCCATCGTCTCGACATCGCCTGGGTGGTCACGGCCGCGGTGATCGGCGCCATCATGGGCGACAATTTCGGCTACCTGATCGGCCGGTCGGTGGGCTTCCGGGTGCTGGCCCGCTACGGCCGCCACGTGGGGCTGACGCCCGAGCGGCTGACGCTGGGCCGGTTCCTGTTCCGGCGCCACGGCGGCAAGGTGGTGTTCTTCGGCCGGTTCATCGCCATCCTGCGCACCTTCGCGGCGCTGCTGGCGGGCGCCAACCGGATGCCATGGCACTCCTTCCTGTTCTACAACGCGCTGGGCGGCATCGGCTGGGCCGGCGGCTACACCACGGCGGCCTATCTGCTCGGCAACCAGGCGGAGAAGCTGAGCGGGCCGATCGGCCTCGCCGTGGGAAGCGTGGCGGCCGTCGTGCTGCTGGCGGCGTTCGTGTTCCTGAAGCGGAACGAGAAGCGCCTCACCGCCGAGGCCCAGCAGGCCGCCGACCGGGAAGAAGCCGCCAGCCAGCGCCACCATTCCGACAAGTCCGCCGCGAGGCGCTAGGGCCCTTCCGGCCGCGCCGGGCGTGTCATGCGGCCGATATGGCGGCGGGCACGAAGACTAGATGTTGGCCTGCGCGTCTTCCGGGGGCTCGTCCTCCGGCTTCCACAACGGTGCCGCGCACTCGGCCGCCAGCAGACCGCCTTCCGCCCGGCTGTCGTCGCGGAACGCGTCGCGCAGGATGTCGCCCACGTCCAGGTGGCGGTCCTCGAAATACATCCGGTGCACGTCCTCGCGCCGGGCGCCATAGACGATGCGGGTGACGCTGGCCCAGATGGAGGCCATGGAGCACATGCCGCAGGGCTGCAGCGTCGAGTAAAGCGTGGCGCCGCGCAGATCGTCCCGCTCCAGGCTCTCGCAGGCGCGCCGCATCGCCACGATCTCCGCATGGGCGCTCGGATCGTGCCGCATCCCCACCTCGTTGTGGGCCTCGCCCACCACGCGGCCGTTCCACACGATCACGCAGCCGATCGGCGACGTGCCGGCCTTGCCTTCCGCGGACAGCGCCAGTGCCAGCGCCCGTCGCATGTAACGCTCGTCGTCGATCGCCACCCGTTGCTCCTCCGCCATGGGGAGATCGTCGCCGCCACGCCACCGGCCCCGACCCCGCCCGGTTCGATCGTGCGGCGCCGGTCCGGGTTGCCCGCCCGTCCGCCGCCCCGCCCCGGTCCGGAGCGCAGCCCGGGAAGGGTCGACCGGACGATGCCACGGCATGGTGCCGCTGGACGCGCGGGCGGCTTCCGGCCAAACCGGAAGGCGATCGTCCCTTCCATCCTGCACGGTTCCGCTTCCATGCCCTTCCGTTTCGCCCTGCATCCGCTGTTGCGCGGGCTGGTCCTGCCTGCCGCTCTGGCCATCTCGGCCGCCGCATCGACCACCGCTTCCGCCGCCCCGGAGGCCGAACAGAAGGCGCCGCCCGGCAAGGTGGCCCATCCGGAACCGGCCGCCGCGCCGGCGAAGCTCGACAACGGCAAGAGCACCAACGCCCTGATCGGCCTGCTGCCTCCCGACAGCGTGACCCGGCACGACATCACGCTGGATGGGCATCGGATCGGCTACACCGCCACCGCCGGCACGCTGGAACTGCGCGACGAGAAGGGCGAGCCGGCGGCGCGGGTGTTCTATGTGGCCTATGTGGCGGACGGGCAGGCGGCGGAAAAGCGGCCGGTCTCGTTCTTCTTCAATGGCGGCCCCGGCGCCGGGTCGGCGTTCCTGCATCTGGGGGCCGCCGGTCCGCAGGTGCTCAATTTCCCGGCCGGCAACCCCACGGACGGCGCCAACGCCACCTTGTCGGCCAATCCCGACAGCTGGCTGCGCTTCACCGACATGGTGTTCATCGACGCGGTCGGCACCGGCTACAGCCTGCCCGAGCATCCGGACGACGCCGCCAAGCGCTTCTACGGCGTCAAGCAGGACGGCTCGGCCTTCGCTGAGGCGATCCGCATCTGGCTCGGCCGCAACAACCGCACCCGTTCGCCGAAATACCTGGTGGGCGAAAGCTATGGCGGCATCCGCTCCATCAAGACCGCCTACGCCCTGCAGACCGAGCAGAACGTGCCGCTGGCCGGGGTGGTGATGATCTCGCCGGCGATCGAGATGGGCCTGCTGGACGATCGCGACAATCCGATCGACGACGCGCTGCTGCTGCCGAGCCTCGCCGCCTCCGCCGCGGCGGCCAGCGGCCCGGTCAGCCCGGCCAAGCTGGACGAGTTTTACCGGTACGCGGTCGGCTCCTACCTCACCACCCTCGCCAACGCCCCGCCGCAGGGCGACGCGGCCGATGCGTTCTACGGCAAGGTCGCGTCCGTGACCGGGCTGCCGAAGGAGGTGGTCGCCAAGGAACGCGGGATGCTGAGCGTCCAGGCGCACGACGTCCGCTCGCGCGACGGACGCCTTTACAGCCTCTACGACGGCACGCTGAGCATCGCCGACCCCTATCCCGAGGGCATCGACAACGGCGACAGCCCGGACCCGGTGCTGTTCGGCTTCGGCCTCGCGTACGGCAACGCCGTCACCGGCTATCTCGCCGAGCAGCTCGGCTTCCGCACCGACCTCAAATACGACCTGCTGGATTACGGGGTGAACGCGGCCTGGAACTTCAAGCAGGACGGCGACCTCGTGGCGCGATCCACCCCCGATCTGCGCAAGCTGCTGGCGCTCAACCCGTCCCTGCGGGTGTTCATCGCCAACGGCGCCTTCGATCTCGCCTGCCCGTTCAGCACCTCGCGCTACGTGGTGGAACATCTGCCGCTGGGCCGCGATCGCATCCGGCTCAAGGTCTATCCGGGCGGCCACATGCTCTACACCAGGCCCGACAGCCGCGCCGCACTCGCCAAGGACGTGGCGGCTCTCTACACGCGCCCGGCGCCCTGATCGGGAAGGCGGCCGGCGGTTCCGGCGCGGACGGCGGCGGCACCCGGCGGTCGCGTCCGGGGTCCGGGCGGGCCATCACGATGGGCGCCATCGCGATGGGCGCGGCGATACCGGCCGCGCCGTGCGGTGCCCGTGCCGGATCGCGCCGGGCGCCGGCTCCCGCGACGCCCGGGGCATCGGGCGGGGCGGCATGAGCATTCCCGCGCGCACCGCCGGGGATGCGGACCGTCGCCCGGACTTCCACCGGGTCCGGCGCGGTCCGGCGCGCCTGACGCTGGCCGCCGGCCTGTGCGCCCTGCTGGCCGCCTGCGCCGGCCGGCCGCTGCCCGTAGATTGTGCGGCGCTGCCGCCCCCGCCACCCGATCGGGTGTTCCTGGTGGCGCATGGCTGGCACACCGACCTCGCGATCCCGGCGTCGCTGCTGCGCGGCAGGATGCGGGTGTTCCGGAGCATCTTTCCCGGGATGCGGGTGCTGCTGCTGGGCTTCGGCAAGCGCACCTTCATGATGGCCCCGGTCACTACCGTGGGCGACCTGCTCGTGGGGCCGTTTCCCGGATCCGGCACCGTGCTCGCGGTGGGATTGTCCGCGACCCCGGACGTGGCCTACGACGACGGCACGATGGAACCGATCCGGTTGCCGCCGGGCGGGGCGGACGCGCTGTCGGAGTTCCTGTGGAACACGCTGGAGGTGCGCGACGACCGGCCGGTACGGATCGGTCCCGGCTTCTTTCCCGGCAGCGTGTTCTTCGCATCCCGCCGCGGCTATTCGGGCTTCGACACCTGCAATCGCTGGTCGGTGGATGCGCTGCGGGCGGCGGGGCTGCCGGTGTCCGGCGGGGGCGTGGTGTTCGCCTCCCAGGCCCTGCGTCGCGCGGCACCCCTGTCGGACGGTCTGTGCGCCATCAAGGGACGGCCCTGACCGTCCCGCCGGTATCAGGAGCCGGGCGGCCTGTTCATGGTCTGCGCCGGCACCGCCTCGCCGTTCGGCATCACGATGTAGGTCTTGCTGGGACTGGAGCCGCCGCTGCCGCCGCTGCTGAACGAGCAGGCGCCGAGCGGGATCAGCACCATCCCGAGGATGAGCAGGGAACGGCGGCACCGCCGGCTGTCGCGCGAGATCATGGCAGCGAGGCTAGAACAAGCGCGGCGGCGGTTGAAGGGGATGCATGTCGGCCACGGCTCTCGACCACGCCGGAGCGCCCTGTGACGCATCTCAGGGGAGCGGGATCGTTCGCCCCCTTCCGGTTCCGGCTCCCGCCGGCGTGGACGATGGCGATCAGGACGACCGGCGGAACGACCAGTACAGCGGCTGCCGGCCGGCCTGCAGCGCCTTGCGCTCGTAGCGCGTGGGAGGCCAGCCTTCCGGGCGCACCGTGGCCGGTTCGGCGGGCGCGAAGAAGGACTGGGCGCCCATCACCTGCCGCACCCAGTCCTGGTAGGTCGGATCGTCGCTGGCGATCCGCCATTCCCCGCCCGGGCGCAACGCCCTGGCCATCAGCGGCACCGTTTGCGGATGGACGAAGCGGCGCTTGGCGTGGCGCGCCTTCGGCCACGGATCGGGAAACAACAGGAAGGCGCGGTGGAGCGACGCCGGCTTCCAGCCGCGCAGCAGGGTGCGCGCGTCGTCGCTCCATACCCGCAACATGTCCGGCACGGGCGCGTCCGCCTCGCCGTCTTCGGGCACCAGCCGCCCCAGCAGCGAGCACAACCCGTTCTCGAACACCTCGCAGGCGACGATGCCGACGTCCGGATGGGTCTCGTGCTGGGCCAGCGTATGCTCGCCGCCCCCGAAGCCCACCTCCAACCACAATTCCGACGGCGAGCGCCCGAACGCCCGGGCTGGATCGGCCGCATGGACCGGATCGAAGCGCAGGCGGGGCAGCGTGAGGTCGAGCAGGCGCTGCTGGCGCGGCCGCAACGGGTGCGAGCGCTGCCGGCCGTAGAGCCGGTCGGGCGACGCCTTCACCGCGATGCTGTCCGCAGGGGTTCCGGCAGGCGCCGGATCGAGGGGTCGGGAGGGCGTGTTCATGGGGCGGTGCCCTAAAAAAGAAGAGCCATCCCGGCGACGGCATCCCGGGCAGCCATCCCGGTCGCCCGGCGCGGCGGAGCGGTCACGCGGGACCCCCCGGGGGCGGCCGCGCGTCCCGCACGGGATCGGAAACGCTCGACGTACCGGCGCGAGGCATCCCCGACCCGGGGAGTGAAGGATCCAGGGCCCGGGCCGACGCACCGGCGCCAGCCCTGGGGCCATCGATCAGCGGTTGAAGGCGCTCCGCAGCGTGTCGACCAGGTCGGTGCGCTCCCAGGTGAAGTTGTCCAGCGCCTCGTCCGGGGTGCGGCCGAAATGGCCATAGGCGGAGGTGGCGGCGTAGATCGGCCGGTTCAGGCGGAGATGACGGCGGATGCCGCGCGGGGTGAGGTCCACCGCTTCGCGCAGCACGCGCTCCAGGCGCGCCTCGTCCACGTCGTGGCCGGTGCCGTCGAGATCCACATAGACCGATAGGGGCTGCGACACGCCGATCGCGTAGGAGATCTGGAGGGTGCAGCGATCCGCCAGCCCGGCGGCCACCACGTTCTTGGCGAGGTAGCGGCACACATAGGCGGCCGACCGGTCGACCTTGGTGGGGTCCTTGCCCGAGAAGGCGCCGCCGCCATGGGGTGCTGCGCCGCCATAGGTGTCCACGATGATCTTGCGCCCGGTCAGGCCGCAATCGCCGTCCGGGCCGCCGATCACGAAGATGCCGGTCGGGTTCACGTAGAACTGGTCCTCGGGCACCGTCCAGCCTTCGGGCAGCACATCCGCCACCACCTGGCGCAACGCCTCGCGGATCTCGTTCTGCGGCTTGTTCTCGTCGTGCTGGGTCGAGATCACGACGGAGGTGGCGCCGACCGGCTTGCCGTCGACGTAGCGCAGCGTCACCTGGCTCTTGGCGTCGGGCTGCAGCCCGTGGCCGAGCGGGTTGCCGTTCTTGCGGTAGTCCGCCATGCGGCGGAGGATCTCGTGCGAGTACGAGATCGGCGCCGGCATCAGGCTCTCGGTTTCGCGGGTCGCGAAGCCGAACATGATGCCCTGGTCGCCGGCACCCTCGTCCTTGTCGCCGGCGCTGTCCACGCCCACCGCGATGTCGGCGGACTGGGCGTGCAGATAATAATGCACGTCGGCGTTCTTCCAGGAGAAACCCTCCTGGTCGTAGCCGATGTCGCGCACGGCGGCACGGGCGCGCTCCACCAGCAGGTCTTCCGTGACCGAGGTCGGTCCGCGGACCTCGCCGGCCAGCACGATGCGGTTGGTGGTGACCAGCGTCTCGCAGGCCACGCGCGCTTCGGGGTCCGCTGCGAGGAAGCTGTCGAGCACCGTGTCGCTGATGCGGTCCGCCACCTTGTCGGGATGGCCCTCGGACACGGATTCCGAGGTGAACAGGAAGTCGCCTTTGTTGCGCATCAAGAATGCTCCTCGCGTGGCGCCCATGGATCGCGCCGCGGGGGGAGAACGCGGTCGCCTGATACTGCCGAACGGCGGCAGGATGTGGCCGAAAGCTCGCGTGGGGTCAAGAAGTGGCCCGGAATAATACGGACATTTGCCGTGAAATAGCCCCTGCGCCTCGCGCGCCGGCCGGACGACGCGCCGGACCGCCGATCAGCGGAGGTCCAGCACGTCCTCCATGCCGTACAGCCCGGGCTCTCGGCCGGCGCACCAGAGGGCCGCCCGGACCGCGCCGGCGGCGAACACCCGCCGGTCGAACGCCCGGTGTTCCAAGGTGATCTGCTCGGCATCGGAGGTGAAGCTGAGCGCGTGCTCTCCCACCACCTGGCCGCCGCGCAGCACCGCGAAGCCGATCGCGCCCGGGCGCCGGGCGCCGGTATGGCCGTCGCGGCCGGAATCCCTGAGCTCGGGCAGGGTGGCGCCGCGTGCCTCCGCCACCACCCGCCCCAGCGCCAGCGCGGTGCCGGACGGCGCGTCCACCTTCTGGCGGTGATGCATCTCCAGGATCTCGGCGTCGTAGGTCGCAGGGGGAAGGGCTGCCGCCATCCGGGCGGCCAGGCTGTTCATCAGGCAGACGCCCGGGGAGAAATTGGCCGCCTGCACCACGGGCGCGCGCAGCGCGGCACGTTCAACCGCCTCCTGGGCCGCGTTGGACAGCCCCGTGGTACCGAGCACCCACACGGTGCGCGCATCGGCCATCGCCGCCGCATGGGCCCGGACGGTGTCGGCATGGGTGAAGTCGATCACCGCGTCGCACTCGTCGGCGAGGGCACGGACATCCATCACCGCCGGGGCGCCCGGCACATCGAGGGGCAGGCCCGATCGGGAGGTGCCGCCGACCAGCACCGCGCCAGCCCGGACCACTTCCTGCACCAGGAGCCGCCCGACGCGGCCGTTGATCCCGGCGATGCCGATCCTCACGAGGAAAGTCCCCCTCGGGGCGCCTTGACAACCGGGCCGCCATGGCTCCGGAACGCGCGGCGGCGCGACCCAGGGGATCGCGCCGCACAAACGTGTCCGTGGCACGGGTGGGGGGGGGACGTCACCACGGACATCCCCACAACCGGCCATCCCGGCGGTGGTTCCACGTCAACAGTCAAGATGGAGCGTAACATCACGCGGATTCTATCGCTTCAGCTTGTCTTGACTGTCATGACAATCATCAGCCGCGACCTTCGAAGAAATCGCGCACCTTGCCGAAGAACCCTTCCGTTTCCGGATGGGCGGCGTTGGTCTCGCCGCCGCCCTCGCGCTCGAATTCTTCCAGAAGCTCGCGTTGCCGCCTGCTGAGCTTGCGCGGCGTTTCCACCGCGAACTGCACGTACATGTCGCCGCGCGCCGCCGAGCGCAGCACCGAAAAACCCTTGCCGCGCAGGCGCTGCTGGTCGCCGGTCTGGGTGCCGGGCGACACGGTGATGGTGGCGCGCGAGCCGTCCACCACCGGCACCTCCACCTCGCCACCGAGGGCCGCGCGCGTCATGCTGAGCGGCATCCGGCACACCACGGTGGCGCCGTCGCGGTGGAAGATCTCGTGCGGGCGGACGCCGACATGGACGTAGAGGTCGCCGTTGGGCACGCCCTGGCCGCCGGCCTCGCCCTGCCCGGGGACGCGCAGGCGGGTGCCGTCCTCGATGCCGGCGGGAATGTCGACGGACAGGTTGCGCTCGCGCTGCACCGTGCCGGCACCCCGGCAGACCTTGCAGGGGTTGCGGACGATCTTGCCGGTGCCCGAGCAGGTCGGGCAGGCGCGCTCCACCAGGAAGAACCCCTGCTGGGCGCGCACCTTTCCGGCGCCGTGGCATGTCGGGCAGGTATCGGCGCTCCGGGTCTTGTCCTGGGAACCGGTGCCGTCGCACGCCTCGCACGCGATGCGGCTCGGCACCTTCAAGGAGATCTTGGTGCCGCTGAAGGCCTCGGGGAGGCTGATCTCCACCTGGGCGCGGACATCGGCCCCGGTGCGCTGCCGGCCGCCGCGGCGGCCGCCGCCCATCATGTCCCCGAACATCTGGTCGAAGATGTCGCCGAGGCCGCCCTCGAAGCCGCCGAACCCCCCGGCGCCCGGACCGCCGCCCTCGAAGGCCGCATGGCCGAAGCGGTCGTAGGCCGCGCGCTTCTGATCGTCCTTGAGGATGTCGTACGCCTCGTTCAGTTCCTTGAACTTGGCTTCGGCCGCTGTGTCGCCCGGATTGCGGTCCGGGTGGTACTTCATGGCGAGCTTGCGGTACGCCTTCTTCAGGTCGTCCGCCGAGGCATCCCGGGCGACGCCCAGCGTCGCGTAGAAATCCTGCTTGGCCATGCTGTTCCCGTGGGCGGACCGTCGGCGCCCCATCCTTGGGCGCGCCCGTCCGTCTTGGTGTTCGGTCGACGAAGCCGCCCGGCATCCGCCTCCATCGAGCGCGGGCACGGGCAGGGGTTTATGACGCCCGCGGCACCGTGCCGCGGGCGTTTCGCATCAATCGGCGCTGCTGGTTCAGGCCGACTTCTTCTTGTCGTCGATGTCCTCGAACTCGGCATCGACGCTGCCGTCGGCGTTGGGGGCCGTCGTGCCTTCCGCGCCGCCCGGGGCCGCGCCCTGGGTCTTGTAGAGCGCCTCGCCCATCTTCATGGAGGCCTGCGCCAGACGCTCGGTCGCCGCCTTCACCGCTTCGATGTCCGTGCCTTCCAGCGCCGACTTCACCCCGGCGATCGCGATCTCGACCTCGCCCTTCTCGGACGGGCCCACCTTGTCGCCGTTCTCGGCCAGGCTCTTCTCGGTCTGGTGCACCAGGCTTTCGGCCTGGTTGCGGGCTTCCACGCCTTCGCGCTTGGCCTTGTCGGCGGCGGCGTTGGCTTCCGCCTCCTTCACCATCCGGTCGATGTCGGCGTCCGACAGGCCGCCGGAGGCCTGGATGCGGATCTGCTGCTCCTTGCCGGTGGCCTTGTCCTTCGCGGACACCGACACGATGCCGTTGGCATCGATGTCGAACGTCACCTCGATCTGCGGCACGCCGCGCGGCGCCGGCGGGATGCCCATCAGGTCGAACTGGCCGAGCAGCTTGTTGTCCGCCGCCATCTCCCGTTCGCCCTGGCTGACCTTGATGGTCACGGCGTTCTGGTTGTCGTCGGCCGTGGAGAAGGTCTGGCTCTTCTTGGTCGGGATGGTGGTGTTGCGGTCGATCAGCCGGGTGAACACGCCGCCCAGCGTCTCGATGCCGAGCGACAGCGGCGTCACGTCGAGCAGCAGCACGTCCTTGACGTCGCCCTTGAGCACCGCGCCCTGCACGGCGGCGCCGATGGCGACCACCTCGTCGGGGTTCACGTTGCGCGCCGGCTCCTTGCCGAAGAACTGCTTCACCGTCTCGATGACCTTGGGCATGCGGGTCATGCCGCCCACCAGGATCACCTCGTCGATCTCGCCGGCCGACACCGACGCGTCCTTCAGCGCCGCCTTGCACGGCCCGAGCGTGCGCTGGATCAGGTCGTCCACCAGGCTCTCGAGCTTGGCGCGGCTGAGCTTGAGCACGAGGTGCTTCGGCCCGGTGGCGTCGGCGGTGATGAAGGGCAGGTTGATCTCGGTTTCCTTCGAGGAGGAAAGCTCGATCTTGGCCTTCTCGGCCGCTTCCTTCAGCCGCTGCAGGGCGAGCTTGTCGGCGCGCAGGTCGATGCCCTGCTCGCGCTTGAACTCGTCCGCGAGATAATCGATCACCCGCGCGTCGAAATCCTCGCCGCCGAGGAAGGTGTCGCCGTTGGTGGACTTCACCTCCACCACGCCGTCCGAGATCTCCAGTACGGACACGTCGAACGTGCCGCCGCCCAGGTCGTACACCGCGATGGTGCCGTCCTTGTTGTTGCGGTCCATGCCGTAGGCGAGCGCTGCCGCCGTCGGCTCGTTGATGATGCGCAGCACCTCGAGGCCGGCGATGCGGCCGGCATCCTTGGTCGCCTGCCGCTGGGCGTCGTTGAAGTAGGCCGGCACGGTGATCACCGCCTGGCTCACCGGCTCGCCGAGATAGGTCTCGGCGGTTTCCTTCATCTTGCCCAGCACGAAGGCGCTGATCTGCGAGGGGGCGTACTTCTGGCCGCGGGCCTCGACCCAGGCATCGCCGTTCTCGCCGCGCACGATGCCGTAGGGCACCAGGCCGCGATCCTTCTCGACGGTCGGGTCCTCGAAGCGGCGCCCGATCAGGCGCTTCACGGCGTACAGGGTGTTGGTGGGATTGGTGACGGCCTGGCGCTTGGCGCTCTGGCCCACCAGCCGCTCGCCGCTCTCGGTGAACGCCACCATGGAGGGGGTGGTGCGGGCACCTTCGCTGTTCTCGATGACCCGGTTCTCGTCGCCCTCGCGGATGGACACGCACGAGTTCGTAGTGCCGAGGTCGATGCCGATGACCTTGCTCATGTTCTTCTCCTTGTCAGCGGCTCCGTGCGGCCCGAAGCACCGGACGAAGCCCTATGGAACGTTTGCCGTGCGCAGCGTGGGGCGCGGCAACGGAAAACTGCACCGCGACCATGTATGAAGGACGGGGGGAGCGGGCAAGCCCTGCGGGCGCGATCGGTGCCGTCCCGACACGCCGGAAGCGGATTCCGCCACTCTCCCCGCCGGGGGAGGCCTGCCTCAGACCGTGCGGTCGAAGTTCGGTGCCGCGCGTGGCGCGTCCGCGCCTGCCGTTTCGCCGGCGTCCGGAGCGGGCTGGGCCGCGGGGGCGGAAGATGAAGCGGGCACATCCGGGGCCTTGGCCACCACCACCATCGCCGGCTTCAACAGGCGGCCATTCAGGGTCCAGGCCGAGCTCCAGCTCTGGATCACCGTGCCGGGCGGATGATCGGCGGTGGGCTGCTCCGCCATCGCCTGGTGGAGGTTGGCGTCGAACGGCGCTCCCGTCGGATCGGCGCCGGAGATGCCGTTGCGTTCCAGGATGCCGGTGAAGGAACGCTCCACCCCCTCGAAGCCCTCCCGCAGCTTGGTGAGCAGCGGGCTGTCGTCCGTGCCGGCGGCGGGCAAGGATTGCAGGCCCCGGCGGAGATTCTCGGCCGCTTCCACCACGTCACGGGCGAACTTCTGGACCGCGAACTGCCGGGCATCCTCCGCCTCGCGCCGGCCGCGGGCGCGCACGTTCTGTGTTTCGGCTTCCGAGCGCATCCACTTGTCGCGCATCTCGGCCAGCTCGGCCTCCAGCGTCTTGATGCGCTCGGCCGCCGCCTGCATCACCGCCTCGCTGCTCGCGGCCGTATCCGCGCCGGCATCCGGCTCCGTGCCGGAAGCGGCCGTGCCGCCGCCATCCGCGTGCTCGCGGGTCGCGCCGAAGGGGAACCGGTCGGTGTCGGAAGGATGGGCGGAACTGGTCATGGGGTCCGGAACGGGATCGTGGTCGGGGTTCATGGGCCACCAAGTAGGCGAGGCCACCGTTCCCAACAAGGGAACCTTCCCGCGCACCGGCGGCCGGATGGGAAACGACTGGCCGCCCATGGCTCCGGCGACGGTTCGGTGCGACCGGGCGCGCCTCCGGAGGTTCCGGTCGGGTCCGTCGACCGGAGGCCGTCGGGCGCGACCCGACCGGTCTCGCACCTTCGCGGCCGGAAGACGGAGTGCCTGCGGCTCGGACCGTTGCGCGCGTCACGCCGCGGGCGTCGCGGGGCCGCCATCCTCGTTTCCGTCCGCATCATCGAGCGACATCCGGGCACCGGCCGGACCCGCGGCCACCGGACGACCCTGCCGGGCGCGCCGATGGCCGCGTCCGCTCCGGTCGCGGGCGACCGGGATCGGGTCCGGGAGCGCCCGGCCCGCCGCCCGCGACCGGAGCGTGCCGGTCCCGCGCAGGCCATGCCCGTCCGGCCCCGGGTGTCGATTTGGAGACAGCCCGGCCGTGGGGCATTGTCGGGAACCCGACATCCCGCGCACGATCCGGCAGAAATTTCCTTCCGCCGCCCGGACGCCGGCCGGTTGATCGACCCCGAAACGCAAAGGCCGCGACATGGAGCCGACGAAGCACACGATCGCGCTGGTCGACGACGACCGCAACATCCTCACCTCCGTGTCCATGACCCTGGAAGCGGAAGGGTTCGGGGTGCGCACCTACACGGACGGCGAAAGCGCCCTGGCCGGCCTGTCGTCGCGTCCGCCCGACCTGGCGGTGCTGGACATCAAGATGCCGCGCATGGACGGCATGGAGCTGTTGCAGCGGCTGCGCGTCCGCTCGCAGCTCCCGGTGATTTTCCTCACCTCCAAGGACGAGGAGGTGGACCAGCTCATGGGACTGCGTCTCGGCGCGGACGACTACATCACCAAGCCGTTCAGCCAGCGGCTGCTGCTGGAACGCATCCGCGCCCTGCTCCGCCGCAACGAGACCCTGCGCGCCGAGGCGGCCGGCGCGGTGCCGGCCGGCATCCTCACCCGGGGCGAGCTTTCGCTCGACGAGACCCGGCACCAGTGCCTGTGGCGCGGCGCCGACATCCAGCTCACCGTGACCGAGTTCCTGCTGGTGAAGGCGCTGGCGTCCCGCCCGGGGCTGGTGAAGTCCCGCGACCAGCTGATCGACGCCGCCTATGGCGAGAACATCTACGTGGACGATCGCACCATCGACAGCCACATCAAGCGCGTCCGCAAGAAGTTCCGGCAGGTGGACGACAGCTTCAACCACATCGAGACGCTCTACGGCATCGGCTACCGCTACAAGGAGGATTGAGGACCCGGGAACCGGTCCGGCAACGGCGAGCCGCGCGGATGGCGGCCCGAGACACGCCTCCGGCCCTGTCCGGAAGCGCGCGACGAGACGCGCCGGCGGATGGTCCCGGGAGCGCGCCGGGCGACAGGCCGGGGGATGCCGGGAAAGGCTCGTCCCCGGACGGATCCGGTGGCATGCCGCCGCTCCCGCCTGAGGACGCTTCCCGCCACGCCGGGGCCGGCGGAGGGCCTGCTCCGCCGAACGACCGGGGAAGCGGCCGGCGGGGCGGCCGGGCATCCCGACACGGCGCTCCCGACGCCGCGACCAGATCCGCGGTGACCGGCACGGCGCGCAGCCGCTGGGTGCCGCCGATGACCCGGCGCGTGCTGCTGGTGAACGTGGTGCCGCTGGTGCTGCTGGTGGCGACCCTGCTCTACCTGAACCAGTTCCAGAACAGCCTGCTGGAAGCGGAGGTCAGCGCGCTGCGCGAGCAAGCGCGCATCTATGCCGGGGCCCTGGGCCAGGCGGCGGTGCAGCCTTCCCCGAGCGTTCCCGAGGATCGTGCCGGGGGGGCGGCTGGCCGAAGGGCGCGCCACGGCGTCGGCGACACCACCCCGGGCGGAGGCAGCACGCCGGCGGTGATGGAGGCGGATGCCTTCACGCTGGTGCCGTCCCTGGCGCGTCCGCTTCTGCTGCGCCTCACCGAGCCGAGCCCGAGCGCCCAGGCCAAGCTGTTCGCGCCCGATGGACAGGTGATCGCCGACAGCCTGATGGACGCGCCTGCGACACGGGACGATCCCGCAAAGCCCGACCGCGCCGCGCCCGGCAAGGCTCCCGCCGGTTCGTCGTCCCGTGGCGCGGCCGCTCCCGCCGCGGAAACGGGCGAACCCGCGCGCGTGTCTCTGCCCGACCGGTCGTTCGGGGTGGTGCTGGAACGGATCTACGACCGGCTGCTCAGCCTGCTGCCGCGTCCGCGCGCGGTGCAGGTCAGCACGCTCGGTCCCAACGCCGATCCAGACGCGCAGCCCGACGTGCGCCAGCAGCTGCGGGTCGGCGAGGCCGACAGCTCGGAAACGCCCCCCTTCATCCGCCGCACCGGCGACCGCCGGCTGCTGGTGACGGTGGCCGAGCCGGTGGCGCATGACGGACACACGGTCGGCATCATCCAGCTCACGCGCGAAGCGCGCGGCGTGGACCGTTCGCTGTTCGCGGTGCGCTTCTCCATCCTCCTGTTGTTCGGCATCGCGCTGCTGCTCACCGTGCTGCTGAGCTGGTACCTGTCGCTCACCATCGCCCGGCCGCTGCTCCGGCTGGCGATCGCCGCCCATACCATGCGCGAAGGGGTCGGGCGGACCGGCGGCGTTCCCTCCCGCCTCCTGAGCCGCCGCGACGAGATCGGCGAGCTGGCCGAGGCGCTGGACGGCAGCGCGCGCGAGCTGTGGGCGCGCATGGACGCGATCGAGCGCTTCGCGGCCGACGTGAGCCACGAGATCAAGAACCCGCTGTCGTCCATCCGGTCGGCGATCGAAACGCTGTCGCGCATCGAGGACCTGAACCAGCAGCGCCGGCTGCTCGCCATCATCCACCAGGACGTGCGCCGGCTCGACCGGCTGATCACCGACATCTCGGACGCGAGCCGGGTGGATGCCGAACTCTCCCGCGCCACCACCGAGCCGGTGGAGGTGGTGCCGATGTTGTCCGTGCTGGCGGAGATCAACCAGGCGACGCGCAAGGAGGGCGACCCGATCATGGTGCTCGACGTGCCCGGCCTGGGCGAGCGGGCGGCCGAGAAGGGGCAGCGCGGGCTCGCCGTGCAGGCCGTGGAGGACCGCCTGGTGCAGGTGCTGCGCAACCTGCTGGGCAACGCGGCCTCGTTCTCGCCGCCCAACGGACGCATCGTGCTGGGCGCCGCCGAATCCGGCGGCATGATCGAGGTGTCGGTGAGCGACGAGGGACCGGGCATCCCGCCGGCCAAGCTCGACAGCATCTTCGACCGTTTCTATTCCGAACGCCCGGCCAGCGAGAATTTCGGCCAGCATTCCGGACTCGGGCTCAGCATCAGCCGGCAGATCGTGGACGCGCTGCGCGGCCAGATCCGCGCCGAAAACCGGCTCGATCCGGAAGGCCGGGTGATCGGCGCACGGTTCGTCGTGCGGCTGCCACGCGCCGTCTGAGGCCGGGCGTCCGCACGTCCTTCCGGCCGCGGCGACGGTCGGGGCGGCCGGGTCCCGCCCCCGGGCCCGCACCGGGTTGCGGTAGCTGCCGACGGCCTGCCGCTTCAGCCGTGCCTTTCTCCCCGCATGCCGTTCCGGGACCCGAACTCGGGGCCGGAACATGCTTGCATGGCCGGATCGATCCGGCAGGATGACCGGCAAGGATCTTCGGAGAGCCTCGGATGGACAATGGCGGCGTGTGCCTCAATTGCGGCGCGACGCTGCACGGTCCCTGGTGCTCGCGATGCGGTCAAAAGGCCGACCATTCCCGCTCGATCCGCCACCTCGCGGTGGAACTCGGCGAAACCCTCACCCATGCCGACAGCCGGCTCTGGCACACGCTGCGCGGCCTGCTGTTCGCGCCGGGCAGGTTGACGCGCGAGTTCCTGGACGGGCGGCGCGCGGGACAGATTCCGCCGCTGCGCTTGTTTCTCGTGACGCTGTTCGTGCTGTTCGGCACGAACGCGCTGTTCAGCCATGCCCCGCATTTCGCGGAGATGGCTCCCCAGGACCGGGCCGCGGCAGGCAAGGTCATCGGACAGATCGCGTTTCCGCATGCTCCCTGGCTGAGCGCCTGGTTCCGCGGCCGATTGATGCTGGCGCTGGATCGGCCCGAGGGAGTGGTGGAAGCGATGCGCGAATGGATCGAGCGCATCACGCTGCTGATGCCGCCGATCTACGCGCTGCTGCTGAGGGTGTTGTTCATACGCCGTCCGTTCTCGTTGTTCGACCACGCGGTGTTCGCGCTGCACTCCCTGAGCTTCGCCTGCATCGTGTTCACGGCGATGGTGCTGACGAGCGGTCTTCTGAGCGGCGTCGCATCGCCGTTGCTTCTGCTGTGTCTGCCGGTGCAGACGTTCCGGCATCTGCGCGGCGCCTACGGGATCGGGACCGGTTCGACGCTGCTGCGCATGGTGCCTCTGGTGATCGGGCTGGCCGCCGCCGCCCTGATGCTGTCGTTCCTGCTGGCGCTCCTGAGCCTAGAGTTCGGAACCCATGAGGAAGCGCCCGCGAGTCAAATCAAGATCATCCAGAACGACTAGCGCGTGTCGCGGCACATGCCGCGCGTGGGTAGGATCTGTCTCGATTCTCGCGACGCTTCTCGTCGCGCGCGCCGTGGTCGCGGCTCCGTCCTTCACGCTCGCGTTATTCCCCCGCCGTTGGCTTTGACCCGCTTCCACTCGCGCCAATAACGTTATGACAGGAGCCAGCAAGGCTCCGTGATAAACGGGTGGAAACGACCATGTCCCTTTCTCGATGCGATGCGCGCATCGCGCGCACGATGCGCCGTGCCCTGATCGCCGCGACGCTGCTCGCTGGCTTGCCGTGCGTGACCGGCCAGGTCCGCGCGGCCACGCCCGACTTCGGCCCCAACGTGTCGATCCTCGATCCCTCCATGAGCTCGGACCAGATCGCGTCCGTGCTGAACGCGGCATCCGGTGAGCAGCAGTTCAGCAGCAACCGCTTCGCGATCCTGTTCCGCCCAGGCACCTACAACGTCGACACGCAGCTCGGCTTCTACGAATCCGTGGCCGGTGCAGGGTTGTCGCCGAACGACGTGGTGATCAACGGGGGTCTCCGCGCCGAAGCGCCACTGGATCCGGGCGGCAACACCGACAACGCGACGCAGGTGTTCTGGCGATCGGAGGAGAATCTCACCATCAACCCGACCGGCGGCTCCACGCGCTGGGCGGTGTCGCAGGGCTGCGCGTTCCGGCGCATCCACCTGAAGGGCGCCATCAGCCTCGCCGGGGCGAAATATGGCTGGGCGAGCGGCGGCTTCATCGCCGATTCCGTCTTCGACGGACAGGTCGGGCCCTATTCGCAGCAGCAATGGTATACCCGCAACAGCGTGTTGAACGGCTGGACCAACGCGGTCTGGAACATGGTGTTCTCCGGCGTGTCGGGCGCGCCGGCGCAGTCCTTCCCGAACCCGCCCTACACCACGCTCGCCACCACGCCGGTCAGCCGCGAGAAACCCTTCCTGTTCGTGGACAGCGCGGACAACTGGAACGTGTTCGCCCCCGCCGCGCGCCGCAACAGCACTGGTCCGAGCTGGAACAACGGCACGCCGGCCGGACGGACGCTGCCGATCAGCACCTTCCTGATCGCCAGGCCGTCGACATCCATCGACAGCATCAACCAGGCGCTCGGGGCCGGCTACAACCTGATCCTGACCCCGGGCCTCTACGAGTTCTCCAAGCCGATCCACGTCACCAACGCGGACACCGTCGTACTCGGGTTGGGCTACGCCACGCTCGTGCCGCAGAACGGCAACGCGGCGCTGCTGGTGGACGATGTGGACGGCGTGCAGGTCGCGGGCCTGCTGGTGGATGCGGGACCTCAGCGCTCGCCGGCGCTCGTGCAGATCGGTGGCAGCGCGCCCGGTGCGTCGCACGCGAACGACCCGTCGTCGCTCAGCGATGTCTTCTTCCGGGTCGGCGGTGCCACCGCTGGGAGCGCCACCACCAGCCTGCTGGTGACCAGCAACGACGTCGTGATGGACAACATCTGGGCCTGGCGCGCCGATCATGGCAACGGGATCGGATGGAACACCAACACCGCCGATCACGGGCTGGTGGTCGGTGGCAACAACGTCACCGCGCTCGGCCTTGCCGTGGAGCACTACCAGAAGAACCAGGTGCTCTGGCAGGGCAATAACGGCCAGACATTGTTCTTCCAGAGCGAGCTGCCTTACGACGTGCCGAGCCAGGGCGCATGGATGAACGGGTCCGCCAACGGCTACGCCGCCTACGCCGTGGATCCGTCCGTGACGTCGCACCAGGCCTGGGGCCTCGGCGTTTACTCCTATTTCAACCAGGGCGTCGCCATCGTGGAGGATTCTGCAATCGCCGTGCCGCGCAACGGCGGCGTGCAGATCCACGATGCCGCCACGGTGCTGCTGAACGGCAGCGGGCAGATCACGCATATCGTCGACGACGCCGGCGCGACGGCCAGCACGTCCGGCCAGGAGGAAACGCTGTCCGCGTATCCGTGACGCCGCGCGTCCTGTCGTCGCACGCGCGGCGCGTCCGGGGCCGGGGCGCAAGCCGCAGCGGTCCCGGGGCATGGACGGATGCCGCCGGATAGGCTGTGCTGGCGCCCCGTTCCTGATCGCAGGTGTTCCTTACCATGACGCTCCGCGCTGCTGTTCATTCCGGCCCGCGGCGGCCCGCACGCTTCCGGTCGGGCTTCGGGGGCGCGATCGCCGCCGCGGCGGCGCTGGGTGTTCTTCTTTCCTCCGGCATCGCGCCTCCGGCCCGGGCAGCGGATGGATCGTCCGACGCCGCAATCGCCGCAGCCGTCGCGAGCTCCACCCGATCGCCCGCCTTCGTGGCGCGCGATCCGAGCCGTCATCCGGCCCAGGAGCTCGCCTTCTTCGGCATCCGGCCGGACCAGACGGTGGTGGAGATCTGGCCGTTCGGCGGCTACTGGACCGAGATCCTGGCGCCGATGCTGCGCGACCACGGCACCTACTACGCCGCCCTCAGCGGCAGCTCGCACGACGCGGAACTGAAGCCGCTGCTGGCGGCAAAACCGTCGCTCTACGACAAGGTGAAGATCACCCGTGCCACCGGCGGCGACATCGCTCCCGCCGGCAGCGTGGACGCAGTGCTGACCTTCCGCAACCTGCACAACTGGATCAAGCAGGGGAACGCGCCGCAGATGCTGGCATCGTTCTTCCGCGCGCTGAAGCCCGGCGGCATCCTCGGCATGGAGGATCATCGCGCCCACGCCAATACCCGGCCGAACAGCGGCTACGTCGCGCAGGACGAGGCGATCCGCCTCGCCAGGGCCGCGGGCTTCGAACTCGTGGGCAGTTCGGAGATGGACGCCAATCCGCGCGACACCGCCGACTGGCCGGCCGGGGTCTGGACCCTGCCGCCCACCTATGCGCTGGGCGACAAGGACCGCGCGAAGTACCAGTTGATCGGCGAGGCCGATAATTTCGTGCTGAAGTTCCGCAAGCCCTAGGGCGTCCGGGGAGTTCCGCGGGGCGACTTGCGGAACTCGCGCCCGGTATCCGCGGGCGCGGTTTGTGCCAGGACGCGCGTCAGTCCCGCCTTGCCTGCGAATGGAACCGGGCGGCCCCATTCCCGCCGGGGTCGTTCGCGGTTGCGCCCACACCGTCCGGTCCGCCCCGGGCGCCGGGCCGCCGCGACGATGCGAGGTGTGCGTCCATCGCCTCGATGAACATCCTCGTCTTGCGCGGCATGCCGGCCCGGGCCGGAAACAGCGCCGCGACCGGGCGTTCGCCGGCGTGCCAGTCCGGCAGCACGCGTTCCAGCCGCCCGTCGGACAGCTCGGCGTTCACGTCGAGCTCCGATTTCGCGGCGATGCCGTGCCCGGCCACGCACCAGTCCTGCACGGTGTCGCCATCGTCCGCCCGCAGCCGCGCCGGGGCCGGCACCAGCGTCGCGCCATCCCCCGGGCCGTAGAGCCGCCAAGGGCCCACCGCATCGCCGTAGCGCAGCAGGACATGCGCCGACAGCCCGTCCGGATCGTCCGGCCGGCCGTGCCGGTCGAGATAGCCGGGTGCCGCCACCAGGATGCGGCGGTTGCCGGCGAGCCGGTGCATGGCGGCGCTGCTGTCCACGGTGTCGGCGCCGATGCGAATCGCCACGTCCACCTCGCCGCCGGCGACATCCACCAGGCGGTCGTCGAGGGACAGAAACACCGACAGCCGGGGATGACGGCCGGCCATCGCGGCCAGCACCGGCGCCACGTGCCGACGGCCGAACGAGATCGGCGCCGACACCCGCAAGGTGCCGACGGGTTCGTCGCGCCCGGTGAGCAGCATCGCCTCGCCTTCGCGAAGCGCGTCGAGCGCCCGTTCCACCCGGGCCATCAGCAGCACACCTTCCTCGGTCATCGACAGGTGCCGGGTGGTGCGGTTGACCAGCCGTACGCCCACCCGCCGCTCCAGCGTGGCCAGCCGCTTGCTCACCACCGCGAGGCTGAGGCCCATCCGCCGCGCGGCGCCCGACAGGGAACCGGCAACCGCGATCTGCTGCAGCGTCCTCAGCTCGGGCAGATCGTCCAGCATCTCAACTCCGGGTTGATACAGCTTCTTCATTGGCGGCTGTTCTCAACCCGAGCGCAAGGGACGATGTGGAGGGTCATGTCATCCACCACGCCCGCCACCCTCGACCGACGCTCCTTCCTGGCCGGCTCCGGCCTGCTGGCGGCCGCGGTGACAAGCAAGGGAGTTCCAGTCATGGCCGCTGAGCAATCCTTCTGGCCGAACGGCGCGCGGCTCGCCGTCAGCTTCAGCCTGATGTTCGAGGCGGGCGGACAGCCGATCTCAGGCGCGGGGGGCGTGATCCCCGATCCGATCGCGCACGGTCTGCCCGACCTGCCGACCAACGCCTTCTTCGATTACGGCGTGCAGGAAGGCATTCCGCGCATCCTGGCGCTGATGGACCGCCACGGGGTGAAGCTGTCCTCGTTCATGATCGGGGAGGCGGTGCGGCGGGCGCCGGAGCTGGCGCGGGAGATCGTGCGTCGCGGACACGAAGCGGCCGCGCACGGCCGCACCTGGGAGAACAGCTACGCGCTGCCTGAAGCCGAGGAGCGCCGCTTCATCGCCGACAGCGTGTCCGCCATCGAGGCGGCCACCGGCACCCGTCCGGTGGGCTGGAACGCCTACTGGATGCGCAACTCGCCCCGCACGCTCGACATCCTGCAGTCGCTCGGCTTCCGCTATCATATCGACGATCCGAGCCGCGACGAGCCCTTCATCCTGCCGCTCAAGGGCGGCGACTTCGTCACCGTGCCCTACACCTTCCACATGAACGACATCGTCTCCTACCCGTTCGCGGGCTGGAACCCGGCGGCCTATGAACAGGCGCTGCGCGACGAGTTCGACCAGCTCTACGCCGAGGGCGCCACGCGGCGCCGCATGATGGTGGTGAGCCTGCACGACCGCATCTCCGGCCATGCGAACCGCGTGCGCGCGCTCGACCGCTTCCTGTCCTATGCGGCGGCGAAGCCGGGGGTGTGGTTCGCGCGCAAGGACGAGATCGCCGCCTGGGCGCTCGCCCACCGGGGCGACACGCCGGTCGTGCATCGTGGGCCGCCCACGGAGACCGGGCTGCCCGGTTCCGCCGCCTGAGGGCGCCGATCGCCCCCGAACAGATCTTCCCGGAAAGGGTCCTCGTCATGACCATGGATCTTCAAGGCAGCCGCGTGCTCGTGATCGGTGCCAGCGGCGGCATCGGCGGCGCCACCGCTTCGGGCTTCGCCGCGGCCGGCGCCACCTTGCTCGCGCCGAGCCGCGGCGAGCTCGACATCACCGACGACGCCTCGGTGGAGCGATATCTCGCGGCGGCCGACCCGTTCGACCATGTCGTGATCGCGGCCGCGCAGACCAGGACGGGTCCGTCGGCCACCCTCGGGCTGCCGGACGCCCAGGCGGCGATGAACAGCAAGTTCTTCGGCGCCTACCGCGTCGCCCGCGCCGTGCCGGTGCGCGACGGCGGCTCCATCACCCTGTTGTCGGGCTTCCTGTCGCACCGGCCGAGCGCGTCCTCCGTGTTGCAGGGGGCGATCAACGCCGCGCTGGAAGCGCTGGGACGTGGTCTCGCGCTGGAACGGGCGCCGGTGCGCGTCAACACGGTGTCGCCCGGCCTCGTCGACACCAGGCTGCATGACGGCCTCGGCGAGGACCGCAAGCGTTCGGTGTTCGAGGCGGCCGCGGCGCGTCTGCCCGCGCGCCGCACGGGCAGGCCGGAGGACATCGCCCAGGCGATCCTGTTCGTCGCCACCAACCCGTATGCCACCGGCACCACCGTCACGGTGGATGGCGGCGGCACCATCGCGGGCTGAGCCGGTGGGGAGCGCGACCGGAACCGCCCGTACGTCGGACCGAGGCGGCACGGAGGCGGCCGAGGATGTCCGGAAAGCTCCGGCCCGTCCCCAGGGATCGCGCGCTATGATGGCCGCTTCGGTGATGGCGGTCATGACCTTCGCCGCCGCCTCCTCGATGGCGAGGGCGGCCCGGATCGACGATCGGGAAGCCCTGCGATGCGCCCGTCCCGTGGAGCGCATCGTCGACCACAGCCTGTCCGCCGACCGGATACGCGCGCTGCTGGCACCGGTCGACGCGTTCTACGGCTTCTGGTGCAACGGCAGCGAGGTGTTGCTGCATCAGGCGGTCGATGCGCGCTTCACCGACCACACCCTGCCGCCCGGACGTCCGCAGGGTCCGGAAGGGCCGGCGGCGGCCAGCCGGCAGTTCCTCGCCGCGGTGCCCGACCTGCGGCTCACGGTGCGGCAACAGCTGGTGGTCGGCGACCGGGTGGCAAGCCATCTGCGCTTCACCGGCCATTTCACCGGCACGCTCGGCAGCCGTCACGGGCGGGGCCAGGTGGTGGATTTCGTCGCCACCGACATCGTGCGCGTCCGGGACGGCCGCATCACCGACAACTGGCACATCGAGGACATGGCCGCCTTCATGCGCGAGCTGGGTGACGAATAGGCGTGTCCCCGGGGCGGCCGGCGTGCCGGGCGCGCCGTTCGCCGGGGGCATCGCATCCTGCTCGCCTTGCCATCGGCCCCGCGGCTAGCGGCGGCGACGTCAGACGGCGTTCCGGCACGTCCGCTCGAGGTGCCAAGCCGCGCCCTGGGGAAGAGGCGGGTGGGGAAGGACGGCCCGCGCCGACAAGTCCCGAGGCACTTCTCCGTGCTGCGCCTGAGATCAGCCGGCGGAGCGATACCCCATCAATCCTGGGTCTGGACTTCCCAGCTCGCATGCGTGACGTCGTGGTCTCGCTCCAGATGCGCGACAATGGCGTCCAGGTCGGTGTCGATCGCACCGGTGCTGACCAGCCGCGCCCGGATCTCCACGGTGTCGTCGGGCCGTTCCAGGATCTCGGTCTCGGCGCTCGGGTAGCGCATCAGCTCCAGGTGATCCACCAGGGTGTCGCGCAGCGTGTCCGCCTTGTCGGCGGCGGTGGTCACCATCACCGAATAGGTGGCCTCCAGGCCGCCGCCGCCCAGCGGGATCCGGTTGATGGCGTTCACCAGCGGCCGCAGCAGCGTGTTGCCGGCCACCACGAACACGGTGAGCGCCGCCGCTTCCGCCGCCATGTCGGTGCCGGCGCAGGCACCCACCGCGGCCGAGCACCACAGGGTGGCCGCCGTGTTGAGGCCGCGCACGTTCATCCCCTCCTTCATGATGACGCCGGCCCCCAGGAAGCCGATGCCCGACACCACGTAGGCCAGCACCCGCACCGCGCCGTCATTGCCGGTGAGGCGCTGCGCCAGATCGACGAACGCGGAGGCGCCCAGCGCCACCAGCGCGTTGGTGCGGAGCCCCGCCGTGCGCTGGCGGTATTGCCGTTCCGCCCCGATCAGCGTGCCGAGCAGGAACGCGCCGCCGTAGCTGATCAGCGTGTCGAAGAAGGACGTGGAAGAGAAGCTCTGGATGAAGCCCATGGAACTCTCCCTCGACGCGCTTTCCGGGCGGGATGCCGGTCAAACGACGAGGCCGGCTCTTTGTAAAGCCCGGCCGTTGCTTTCGCGCGGGAGTGGCGGATCGGGACGAGCTGACAGACGCCCACGGGGGACGGGGGCATGCCGCGAGCCGCGACGCCACCCGGACCGATAATGCCGTGGAAACCGAGATGGTCAGAAACAGAGGGTTGGCCAAAAGCAACGACAGAACGGCTCATGTTCTTGTGCCGGTGCGCGCGGGAGAAGTGGAAGAGAGGCCTAAAAATCAACGAGCTTTTATGATGATACAGGATCGTTTCGTCCTGAACGACGGTGCGCGACGTCCGCGCACGCGCCATCTCGGTACCGCTCCCCGCCGGGAGTCAACGAGCTCCATGGCAGGCACGCCCCCAACTTCGATAGCGCCGACGGTCTCTTTGCCGTCGCCGCCACCGACGATGCCCTCGCCGGCATGGTCGCCACTAACTGCCTTGCCCAGGGCATCGGCCCGGCGACGTTCCAGCAGAGCGGCTCGCAGATCGAGACGCTGCAGGGCGTCAACCCGAACCTGCGGTCGTGGATGGCGCGGACATGCATGATCGGCACGGTGCCGACGCCGCGCCGGATCCCGAACCTGTCGATGTCGATCGACTACGACGGCACACGGATCGCCCCGCCGCCCGGCGCGATCAACACCGGATCCGATATCCATGGACGTGCGCGGGCGCTCGTTCTACCTCGAAACGTCCGTCCATCTCTGACGGAGCGGAGCATCCTGTCCGGGACCCTGGAAAAGGACTGGATCAGGACTGGAACAGTGCCCTGGTCACCTGCGAGATGTTGAACGGTTTCTCGCAGCGCGGCACGGCGGCGTAGCGCGGCGGCAGCGCGGAACGGTCATAGCCCGTCATCAGCGCCACCGGCACGTGCCGCGCCTGCAGGGCGTCGATCACCGTGAAGCTCATCTTGCCCCTCAGGTTGACGTCCACCACCGCTCCGTCGATCGCCGGCGTCGCGTCCACCAGCTGCAGGGCCCTCTCCACGTTGCCCACCGGCCCGATCACCTCGAATCCCTCCGCCCGCAGCGCGTCCGACAGCGCCTCCACCGTCAGGAAATCGTCTTCAACGACCAGGATTCGCTTCGGAGAGGCAGGCGGGGCATCGGACACGGTCGGATCAACCTTCAACGGTTCGCCAGGAGCGGAAGCCGCCCCAGCGAAGGATCGCAGCGGGCTGGTTGTAACGCCGGGCGGCGCCCCCGGTTCTCGTTGTGCGGCATCAAGTGATCCGGAACCACACGCCCGTATCCGGCGGCAACCATCCCGGCTCCGCTTTCCTTCCATCGCTTCGCAGCAATTCCCGGCCCGGGGGCAAGGCCGCCGCTTCCCGCCCCAGATTGACCGCCGCCCGGATCGCGCCGTTCTCCAGCACCAGCATGCTGGCCTCCGGCGCCGATATCCAGCGCAGCCGACCCGCCCCCAGGCCGTGCTCGCGCCGCAGCCCCAACAAGGCGCGGTGCAGCTCCAGCGTGGACTCCGCGACGCCCTCCTGCTGCCGCGCCGCGTAGCGCCGGAAGCTGTCGGGCTGCGGCAGCCACGGCGCGGCACCCTGGTTGAAACCGAGCGTGGGCGCATCCGCGTCCCACGGCAGCGGCACCCGGCAGCCGTCGCGACCGATCTCGGCGCCGCCGGTGCGTCGGAAGGCCGGGTCCTGGCGAACCGCCGCGGGCAGCGCGGTGTGTTCCGGCAGTCCCAGCTCCTCGCCCTGGTAGAGGTACAGCGCGCCCGGCAAGGCCATCGTCAGGAACAGGATCGCCCGGGCCCGTCGCAGCCCCAGCGCCTCGTCCGGTTGTTCGGAAGCGGCGTCGATCCCCTTGGGCCGCGCGCCCGGAACCGCCAGGCCGTAGCGGGCGGTATGACGCACGGTGTCGTGGTTGCTGAGCACCCAGGATGCCGGGGCGCCCACCGCGTCCGCCGCCCGCAGCGAATGGTCGATCACCTGCCGCATGGCCGCCCCGTCCCAGCGCGCCAAAAGGAAATCGAAGTTGAAGGCCTGGTGCATCTCGTCCGGCCGGACGTAGCGCATCAACCGCTCCGACGGCCGCACCCAGGCCTCGGCCACCATCATGCGATCGCCCTCGTAACGGTCCAGCACCCGGCGCCAGTCGCGATAGATCGCGTGCACCTCGTCCTGGTCCCACATCGGGCCGTAATTGATGCCATCCGCGCGATCGGCGTCCGCGTCCTCGCCCACCATGGTGGCCTGCCCGTCCCAGTCCGGCAGTCCTTCGGCCTTGATCAGACCGTGCGCCACATCCACCCGGAACCCGTCCACGCCCCGGTCGAGCCAGAAGCGCAGCACCGCCTCGAACTCGGCTCGCACCTCCGGCTGCCGCCAGTCCAGGTCCGGCTGGCGGCCGTCGAACAGATGCAGGAACCATTGGCTCGGGCCCCATCGCCCGCCGTCGGGCGCCCTGGTCCAGGCCGGGCCGCCGAACACGCTCTGCCAGTTGTTGGGCGGCTCCTCCCCTTCCGGGCCGCGCCCGTCGCGGAAGATGTAGCGCCGGCGCTCGGGGCTGCCGGGCGGGGACGCCAGCGCCTCGCGGAACCATTCATGCGCATCGGAGGTGTGGTTGGGCACCAGGTCCACGATCACCCGCAGGCCGAGCGCATGCGCGTCGGCCAGCATGGTGTCGAAATCGGCGAGGGTGCCGAACAGCGGGTCCACGTCGCGATAGTCCGCCACGTCGTAGCCGGCGTCGGCCTGCGGCGACCGGAAGAAGGGCGACAGCCACACCGCATCCACCCCCAGGGCCGCCAGATAGGGCAGCCGGCCCCGGATGCCGGGCAGGTCGCCCATGCCGTCGTTGTTCGCGTCGGCGAAGGAGCGCGGATAGATCTGGTAGATCACCGCCGAGCGCCACCAGGCCCCCCTGGCGGGCACGGCCGGACGGTCGGCCGATCCGGCATCCCGGATCGTTGGCACCTCGCCGTGGGGCACCTCGCCTTGGGGCACGTCGCCGCGCGGCATCGTGTCGTCGGGCATCCAAAGCTCTCCTGGCGGTCGGTGGAATGCGCGGCTCCGCCCCCGGCTGCCGTGCGGCGTCGGGCCCCGGCGACGAGCCGCCTCGGTGGCGCGACAATCATGGTATGGCACCCCGGTGCCGCGATCGCCCGATCGCGGCGGCCGCCTTCCATACCCCTTCGATCAACGGACCACCGCCATGACAGTTCAGGCAGCGACGGAAGCGGATGGCGGTCCGGTCGCCGAGGACGGCTTCATGGCCGCCAACCAGCGCCGCGCCCAGGAAGAGGTCGCCGCGCGTTTCGCCGCGTCCGGAAACGATCCGGGACGGCGGCTCGGCACCCTGTCGGCGTGCCTGCTGGTGCTGACCGTTCTGGCGGTGTTCTACACCCTCTACTTCACCAGCGAGATCGTGCTGCCGTTCGTGCTCGCGATGGTGCTCAACCTCCTTCTGTCCGCGCCGATGCGGCTGCTGCACGGGCGGCTGCGCCTGCCCAAGCCGCTGGCGGCGGTGCTGCTGATCGCGCTGCTGTTCGGCGCCGTGGGTGCCGTGGGCGCCGCGATCTCCGTGCCCGCCTCGGGCTGGATCAGCCGCGCCCCGCAGAGCCTGCCCGCCCTGCAGCACAAGCTGTCCTTCCTCCAGGCGCCGATCCGCGCCCTGGAGAACGGCGCGCGCAAGATGCAGGAGCTGATGGACCAGGGCGGTGCCGCGGCCCCGTCGCGCCACGGCCCCACGGTGACCGTGCAGAACGGGGGCGGCTCCAACCTCGCCAGCGTCGGTTCCTCCATCCTGCTGGGCACCCGGGCCTTTCTCGGCCAAGTGTTCACCATGCTGCTGATGCTGTTCTTCCTGCTCTACGAGGGAGACACGCTGCTGCGCCGGGTTGTGGAGGTGATGCCCACCCTGCGCGACAAGCGGCGCACGGTGCAGATCGCCACCGAGATCCAGCACAACGTGTCGCTTTATCTGGCCACCATCACCGTGATGAACCTCCTGGTCGGCATCGCCAACCTCGCGCAATGCTGGGCGCTCGGGCTGCCGAACCCGCTGCTGTGGGGCGTGCTGGCGTTTCTGCTGAACTACATCCCGATCATCGGGCCGTTCACCGGCATCGTGGTGTATTTCTTCGTGGGGCTGTTCACCTTCCCGTCCGTGCTCCCGGCTCTCGCGCCGCCCGCGATCTATCTCGCCATCCACCTGATCGAGGGCGAGACCATCACGCCCATGCTGCTGGCCAAGCGCTTCACCCTCAACCCGGTGCTGGTGATGGCCTCCCTGCTGTTCTGGGACTGGCTGTGGGGTATCCCCGGCGCCTTCCTCAGCGTGCCGCTGCTCGCCGTGTTCAAGATCGTCTGCGACCACGTGGACGGTCTGGCGGCCATCGGGCACGTGGTGGGCGGCGCGCCCCGTGCCCCACGCATGGTCTCGGGTGCCCGCGTCGTCCGCCGCGTGGCGCCCGTGGCGAGTGCCGCCCGCGGCCCGGTCGTGACCCGCGATCCCTCCGCGGGCGACCGCTCGTCGTCAGAGGACCGGTTCTAGCGGCGCCCGACCGACGGCCTCAACGTTTGGAAGGCCGGCGGCTGCCGCCGGAGAACACCGGCAGCGACAGCCCGAAAGTCACGCAGGCGGCGGCCACGCTCCAGAACGCCAGCGCACACACGATTCCCACCCCGGTGCCGAGGCACCGGGCGCACAGCGCCAGGGCCACCAGCAGGAAGCCCCCGCCCAGCAGGCGCAGCGCTGCCGCCATGCGCCGGTCCGGCCCCGGCCGGCGCAGCACCTGGCCGTGATGACGCGCCATGGACAGGCTGAAGCTGGCGAACCCCGACAGCGCGCACAAAAAGGCCGCGAACAAGCTCAAGAACCATCCATCAGGGCCGGGCGCCCGGCGGCGGCGGCCTGCCGGCGCTCTTCTCGCACCCGCGCCGGACGCGGCCGGGGCCAGGGCTGGGGCCGGGGCCGGCACAACCGGCTCAGGATCCCGAACGTCGCGGCCAGCCCCGCGAAGCCCGCATCGAAGCCCAGCACCAGCCCGTTTCCGGCCCGCAGGCCGTGCGACAGCCCCCGGTCGGTGCACAGGGCGTCCAGCACCGGCAAGGCCGCGAACAGCAAGGCGGTCAGCCCCAGCAGGGGCTGCCACGCGGGGTCGATCGACCCGTCGGCGTTCGCCTCGCTTCCCGAACGGCGCACGCGCCGCCACGATGCCCCCAGGGCGAGCCATGCGGCGCAGCAGAGCCATCCCAGCCCGAAACAGCGCACTTCCCAATCCGCGCGGTCCGGCAGCGCCACCGGCAGCAGGCGGTTGGCGCACAGGAAGCACGCCATCGCCACCGGCAGCCCGGTGAAGGTGAGGATGTTGAGCGTGTCCACCAGCTGCACCCCGAACGGCGGCGGCGAGCCCGCGCGCCGGCGCTTGACCACCCACATCACGCAGCCGGTCGCCACCATCGCCGCGCCGCTCAGGCCCCAGGCGACATAGAATCCGCGCAGCAGCGGCGTGGCGAAACCGGCCTCGTGCAATCCTTCCAGCATCCCGCGGCCCCGCATCACCGCGTCGCTGCCGCGTTGTTCCAGCAGCCGCCCGGTGGATCCCTCGAAGCGCAACACGTCGCGGCTGATCCCGATCGTTGCCTCGCCGCCGCGGAACAGCGTCACGCGGGAGGCGGCATCGTCCGGAAGCGCGATCTCCAGGCGCCGCACCTCGTCCGGGCCCCAGCGCTCGGCGGCGACGCGCAGCATCGGTCCGATCGGCGCCAGCGGCGTGGCGTGGCCGGAAGGCCTGGCCAGGCCGCGCCCGCGGTTCTCCGCCTCGGCGCGAAAGCTCGGGGCATGCGCGTAGCGGGCGCCCACGCCCCAGGGCATCAGCATCGTCATCAGCAGCACCAGGCCGCTATAGGTGATCAACAGGTGGAACGGCAGCGACAGCACCGCGGCCACCACGTGACCGTCCAGCCAGGAACGCTGGCCCTTGCGCGGCCGGAAGGTGAAGAAATCGGCGAAGATGCGGCGATGGGTGACGATCCCGCTCAGGATCGCCACCAGCATCGCCATCGTGCACAGCCCGACCACCCAGCGGCCCAGCAGCACGGGCAGCCCGATCAGCTGGAAATGCATCCGGTAGAAGAACTCGCCGCCCAGCGTGTCGCGTCCTCCCGCCGGCGCGCCGGTGGCGCCGTCCACGCGCGCGGTGCCGAACGCGCCGCGCGTGCGCGTCCCGCTCGCGGCCGACGGCCCGATCCAGAACACCTGCACGGCCGGCTCGCGCCGGGTCGGCACCGGCACGAACCAGAGCCGGGCATGCGGCGCCAGACGCTGCATCCGGTCCACGATCCGCTGCACCGCGTCCGGCCCCGGAACCGTGTCCGCGATCTCCGGACGTGCCCAGCGATTTAGTTCCGGGCGCAACAGGGCGGCCGTGCCGGTGCAGAACACCGCGAACAGGATCCAGCCCACCAGCAGGCCCGACCACCCATGCAGCCACGCCATGGCCACGCGGACCCCGCCTTGCCGACGGTCGCCGGGCGCCGGCCCGCGCGATCCCCGCCCGGTCCGGGCCGCGGGTCGCGAGCTCGGGACCGGCCGTGTCATCCGGCGACGATCGGCTGATGCGGCAGGCCCCAGCTCGCGGCGCCCAGCACGATCGCCGCGCCCGCCATGCCCAGAAGCGCGCGTATCGACGTGGCGGCGCAGAAGCTCCACAGGATGGCCGCGCTCCAGGCGGCGAAGCTGAGCAGCATGCCCAGGCTCACCCCGTCGACGGCAGCGAGCGGCGGCAGCGTGGCGCAGTCATAGGCCAGCAGGGCCGCCAGGCCGTAGGCACCCGGCAGCCCCAGCAACAGCCGCAGGCCAAGACCCGCAGCGTCCCGGGAAGGGCGCCACACGGCCCGGCCCGGCGCGATGGTCGCAAGCCGGGTCGGCCGGGCACGCGCGGGCCAGAACCATCGGATCGGTGCCGACGCCATCGGAATTCCTGTTCGGTAGCCGCCCAGACCTAATTCAGATGATAATCATTCGCAATAGCGGGGCGCGTGCGAGCGGACGGTAACCGTTCGCTAATCGAGGGGTGCGACGCTGGCGGTCATAACCACCAGCAAGGAACGTCCCGTCATGTTCGCCTCGCGCATCAACCGGCTCGTGCCGGCGCGGTTCCGCCGGTCGCGCGGCAGTGGCGTCTGGATGGATGGCGTTCCGGAAGGTGGCGTTTCCAGGGGGAGCGCGTCCACAGGGAATGCGTCGGTCCTCGGCGCGGTTCCGAACACCGGCTGGAGTCTTGGACGCAAGTTCGGGGTCGCGGTGCTGTTGATCGTGACGGCGGTACTGGTGCAGGGCGTCATGGCCCTGCACACGGTGTCCGTGCTGAACCGGACCACCGGGGCGATCGCCTCGCGGTCGCTCCCGGCGGCGGTGGCCATCGCCGACGTGTCCACGTTGTTCGAGCGTCTGCGCGGGCTGCCGGCCGTGCTGCTCACCGCCCCGCCGGCGCAGCAGGATGCCGTGGTGGCCGAGGAACAGGAGCTGAGCCGCCGGCTCGATGCGGAGCTGGAACGCTTCAAAACCGTGGACCCGGTGGGAACCGCTCCGGTGCTCAAGAGCTGGCAGATCTACCGGCAGGCGTCCGAACGCTTCACCCAAACGGTGAACGACGATCCGGCCACCGCGCTGGTGGTGTTCAAGGTCGGGCTGGGGCGCCGGGCCGATGCCATGCGCCGCGCCATCGCCATCGCCCGCGACCGGCAGCTCAACGAAACCCGGTCCGTCGCCGATGCCGCGGCCGAGGGGGCGAGCTCCGCGCTTCCGGTGATCGCCGGCGCCATGGCGGCGGCGCTGGCCATGGCGGTGCTGGTCGGGCTGTTCATGATCCTCGGCGTGTCCAGGCCGCTGCTGCGGCTCGCCGGAACCATGGGGTTCCTGGCGCGGGGCGAGCTTTCCACCGACATCCCCTTCGTGGCCCGGGGAGACGAGATCGGCCGCATGGCCCGCGCGGTGGAAGTGTTCCGCGACAACGGACGCACCGCACGGCGTCTCGCCGCGGAAAAGGACACGGCGCAACAGGCCGAGCGGGCGGAGGCCGCGCGGGTGGCAGGCCTCGTGACCGGGTTCGAGCAGCAGATCGGCGACATGACCCGCCAGCTCTCGGAAGCCTCGACGGAGCTGGAAGCCACGGCCCGCGCCATGAACGGCAATGCCGCCGAAACCGACCACCGGGCCACGGCGGTCGCGGACGCCGCGCGCGAAGCGGGCACCGCGCTGGGCGACGTGGCGGCGGCGGCGGAACAGCTCACCGCCTCCATCTCCGAGATCGGGCAGCAGGTGTCGCACTCGGCGCAGCGCGTGTCCGTGGTGGCCGCGGATGCCCGCCGGACGGACAGCACGGTGCGTGCGCTGGCCGAAAGCGCCCAGCGCGTCGGCCAGGTGGTGGAACTGATCGCCAGCGTCGCCTCGCAGACCAACCTGCTGGCCCTAAACGCGACCATCGAGGCGGCGAGGGCGGGCGAGTCCGGCAAGGGCTTCGCGGTGGTGGCATCCGAAGTGAAGTCGCTGGCCAACCAGAGCAGCCGGGCGACCGAACAGATCAACACGCAGATCGACACCATCCGGCGCGAGATCGAGGATGCCGTGACGGCGATCTCCGCCATCACCGGCATGGTGGGCGACCTGGATCAGATCGCCGCGTCCATCGCCGCCGCGGTGGAACAACAAGGGGCTGCCACGCGCGAGATCGCCCGCAACGTCCAGCAGACGGCGCGCAGCACCGGGACCGTCACCGAGAACATCGCCGGTGTCAGCCGCGCCGCCAACGATACCGGCGTCGCCGCCGCCCAGGTGCTGGGCTCGGCCGCCGGGCTGTCCCAGAGAGCCGAACATCTCTCGCTCCAGGTCAGCGGCTTTCTGGCCGGATTGCGGCAGGCGGGCTGAACCAGGATCTTCCCGAGCGGCAAGTCCTCTGGGGGCATGCCCGCGGTTCGCCGTCTCCGGGGCGGACCGGGAACGATCGAGCAAGCTGGTAGCCGGCGGAGCGGGCTCACGACGGGCTCCGCCGCGCCGGAGCGACCGGGCTCAGGAGCCTGCGGAGGCTGCTTGCATCAGGGCGCGATACGCCATCTGGTCGTCGAACATGCGGCGGAATACGGCATATTTGGCGTCGTGGTACTCCCGCACCGCCGCGGTGGCCGGTTCGATCACGTCGCCGGCCCGGCTCATCGCCGCCATCGCCTCGCGGATGCCCGGATGCACGCCGCCGGCCACCCCGCCCAGGATGGCCGCGCCCAGCAGCACCGCTTCCGGTTCGCGTGGCAGCACCAGACGGCAACCGGTGGCATCGGCATGCTCGCGCAGAAACACCGGGTTCTTCGTGCCACCGCCGGATGCCAGCACCGTGTCGATGCGATAGCCCTGCTCGTTCATGGTCTCGATGATGTGCCGCGTGCCATAGGCGATCGCCTGGATGGTGGCGAGATACAGGCGCGCCAGATCCTGGCGCCCTGCCTGCAGCGTCAGGCCGGAGATCATGCCGCGCAGGCTGGCGTCCGCGCGTGGCGACCGGTTGCCGTGGAAGTCCGGCATCACGTGCAGCTCGCGGGTGAGAAGCGCCGGGAATGGGACCGATGCAGCCATCTCTTCCAGAACCCGGTTCAGCAGCTCGTAGACGCTGCACCCTTCGCCGTCGGCGTCGCGCTTGAGGTCCGCGTAGGCGGCATGCGTGGTGATCACATGATCCACCAGGCTGCCCGTGGCGGACTGCCCGCCCTCGTTCAACCAGAGCCCGGGCAGCATCGCTCCCGCATAGGGGCCCCACACCCCCGGCACGAACCGGGCTTCGGCCGACACCGCCATGTGGCAGCTCGAGGTGCCGCCCACCAGCGCGAGACGCCGCGACAGCGCCTCGTTGCCGGCCGCATCGTCGCCGATGCCCATGTCCCCGCCCACCGTCGCCCCGATCGTGCCGATGCCGCCCGCATGGGCGTCGATGGCCGACACCCCCACCGGGATCCCCGCCGGGAGGCCGAGCTCCGCCGACGCCCGTGCCGTCAGCGTCCCCGCGGTGGCGCCCAGCGCGCGCACGTCGGTGCCGATCCGCTCGAAGCCCTCGTTCGCGAGGTCGTCCAGCCCGATCCGGCGGAAATAATCCTCGTCCCACCGGTTCTCGTGACCGAGATACGTCCATTTGCACACCACCGAGCAGAGCGAGCGGCTGTCGCTGCCGGTGGCGCGCCAGGTCAGCCAGTCCGGCAGATCGAAGAACGCCGCGGTGCGGCGCCAGGCCTCGGGCTTGTGGCGTCTCAGCCAGCACAGCTTCGGGGTCTGCATCTCCAGCGAGATGCGCCCTCCCACGAAGCGCAGCACCGGATGATCACCCTGGTTGATCGCGCGTGCTTCCGCGTCCGCGCGATGATCCATCCACATCACCACGTCCTGGTCCGGGGCGTCGTCCGGGTCCACCGACACCGGCTCTCCGTTCTCGCCCACCAGCACCAGGGAGCAGGTGGCGTCGAACCCGATCCCCCGGATCGCGGGCGCCTCGCCGAGGGCAGCGGCGGCACGGGCGGTCGCCTCCCGCACCGCCGCGCACACCGCGCCCCAGATGTCGCTCGAGGATTGCTGGACGAAGCCCGGTCGCGGGCGCCATTGCCGGATCGGCCGGCTATGCTGCCCCAGCATGCGTCCGTCCGCCGCGAACACCCCGGCCCGGGCACTTCCCGATCCGACATCGATGCCGATCACCGCGTCCATGGGTTTCCTCCTTCTCCGTCACGGCGCGCGGCCGGGACCAGTGCTTGGTGATGGTCGCCCCGGGATGCCGGCCGGGACCGGTATGGAGCGCTGGACCGCGGACGCCGGCGACGCGATCCGTCGTACCGGTCAGCGGTTCGGGGAATGGTCACGGCGCCGGAACCCGATCCAGGTCCGGCCCTCTCCCCTTCCCGAACATTTTCCGCTCCGGATGGCGCGCCCCGATCGGCCCCGCGCGATCCTGGCCGAGCAGGGGCGTTCGAACGCGAGCGGTTCCGGCGGGCGGCGTTCCGATCGGCATCGCCGCCCCGGCCGGGCTCCTCCGTCTGTTCTCCGAACTGCAACTGATGCGCACGGAGGTTGGCCGGATGGACCGAGCCCGGCGTCACCGCCGCGGTTCCCACGACTGCCGATCCGACGGGCGGCATTCCCGATCGGCGCCGCCCCCCGGTTCCTGCGCGACTGGCATCTGTCCGAACGCGATCGCCCCGCCCCGCCCTAACTGGCCGGTGCCGGTCAGTCGACGCCGAGGCCGCCATCCACGGCGAGGCACACGCCGCTGATCATGGCGGCATCGTTCCCGAGCAGGAACGATACCACGCCCGCCACCTCCGGCGGCTCCAGGAACCGGCCCAGCGGGATCCGGGCCAGGACCGGTGCGGACTTCGCCGGATCGGACCACGCGAACTGGCCCATGGGCGTCAGGGTCACGGTGGGATTGATGCTGTTGACGCGGATGTTGTGCGGCCCGAGCTCCTTGGCCAGCACGCGGGTGAGGGCGTTGAGCGCCGCCTTGGAAGCGCAATAAGCGGCGTGATCCGCGAGCCCGACATCGGCGGCGGTGGAGGAGATGTTGACGATGGCTCCCCCCACGCCGCGCCGCACCAGGTCGTTGCCGATCACCTGGGCCAGCCTCAGGGGGCCCAGGGTGTTGACCTCCATCACCCGGCGCATGGTGTCCATGCCTGTCGAAAGCGCGGGCTCGAGCGCGGTGATGCCGGCATTGTTGACGAGCCCGTCGAACGGAAGCGCCCGGGCCACCGCGTCGGCCGCGGCTTCCAGGTCGGCCAGGTCCGCCTCGATGGTGTCGCAGCCGAACGCCTCGTGCAGGTCGCGGAGATCGGCGGCGGTCCGGCTCAGCGCCACCACCTCGGCGCCGTCCGCCACCAGGCGTTCCACCGTGGCACGCCCGATGCCCTTGCCGGCGCCGGTGACCAGGATCCGCCGTCCGGCTGGATGATGGGTGCTCAAGGAATCCGTCCCCCCTCGTTTTTCGTGGCGCATACACCCGGCATCCGGCCCGGTCGATCCGGGCCACCGCCGGCGGCGGCGCGACACCCCGCGCTCGCGGCGAGGCGAGCGCATCTTTCGTCAACGCGGCGCTTCTGGCGAGAGCGCGCACCGGGAGGATGCGAGACGAACGGTGTCTGCTGCCGGCGACGGGCCACGCATCGGCGGTCCGCGGCCATCAAGGGTCGCCGCGGGCGCGACGGGGCGGATGTCGATGTCCCTCGTGCGATCCCCAGGGCGACGCCCGTCGTCATCCCGGAGTGGCCGCCTCAGGCGACGCGCCTGGTGGCGTCGTCCAGCTGCAGGATGGTGTGGACGTTGGAAAAGGAGGTGGCCAGCGTGTTGATGGCGCCCGTGCGCAGCGCGCCGAGGATGGCCGGGGCCTTGGTGTTCTCCGCCGCAATGGCGATCACGTCGGGGATGCGGTCCAGATCCTCCCGCTTCAGCCCGATCACCCGGCCTTGCATGCCGGTGTCGGCCGGGCGGCCGTGGATGTCGATGAAGTCGTAGCCGAACACGTCGCCGATGGTGCCGCCCAGACGCGCTTCGGCGATCTCCGCCGGCGTGAACCAGCCCATGCGGACCATGTTGCTGTCTTCCGACAGGTCGCCGATGCCCACGAGGGCGATGTCGGCGCGGCGCGCGCGGTCCAGCGTCAGCTTCACGGTATCGTTGCGCAGCAGCTCGGCCCGCAGGCTGGCGTTCGTGACGAGGGCCGGGGCATAGAGGGTTTCGCTTTCGCCCCCGAAGCGCGCCGCCAGCCGCCGGCAGATATGGTCGGCGTTCATGTATTCGCCGGCGCGAAGCGAGCCCCCGATGGCACACACGAAGGTGGCACCCCGTCCGCGCGCGGGGGTCGCCATCACGTCGGCCACCGCCGCGACGTTGCGCCCCATGCCGACCGCCACGACGGCGCCGGGTGTCAGCGCCTTTTCCAGATGGCCGGCGACCATGCGCGCGACGGCGTTGCGCTGCGCGTCCGGGTCGCGATGATCGACCGACACGAGCAGCCGGCTGATCCCGAAGCGATCGATGAATTCCCGTTCCAGCTCCGCCCCGACGGAGGAGGGCTGATGCACCCGGATCTCCACCAGCCCTTCTTCCCGGGCGCGGCGGAGCAGGCGGCTGACCTTGACGCGGGACATGTTGAAGCGCTGGGACAGCACTTCCTGCGTCACGTCCTCGTAGTAGTAGAGGGTGGCGATCTCGATCAGGGTTTCCGTGTCGACTTCTCCCCGGCGCGCCGGGGGGGCCACGATCTTCTGCATGGTGAACTCCGCCCCCCGCCGGCGATGCCGGACCGGATGCGTCAGGCCGCTTCCTCGGTCACGGCGGGGACCTCGCCGCGCTCGATCGCCTTCATGCCCTCGACCTTGGCGACCGACCGGCCCGCCTCGAACTCGGAGCTGAGGAACGAGCGCACGATGCTCTTGGCCAGCTCGGGTCCCACGACGCGGGCGCCGATGGTGACGATCTGCGCATCGTTGCTCTTGCGGGCGCGCTCGGCCGAATAGGTGTCGTGCGCCTGGGCCGCGCGGATGCCCGGCACCTTGTTGGCGCTGATCGCCATGCCGATGCCGGTGCCGCAGAACAGGATGCCACGGTCGTTCCGGCCGTCTACGATCGACCGGGACACCGCGTAGGCGATGCCGGGATACAGCACGGGCCTGTTCTCGAAGGTGCCGAAATCCTCCACCGCATGGCCGTCGGCTTCCAGCATCCGCCGCACGGCTTCCTTCAGCTCGAAGGCCGCCTCGTCGCATCCGATCGCGATCGCCATGGTCCTGCTCCTCATCGTTATTGTGCAGCGCACAATATGACATCGTGTGAACAAATGATCAATAAGCTCGCCGGGCTTGTTCGGCATTCTGGGTCGAATCGGCCCGAGCGGCGGTCTTCGATGCAGATGGGCACCCTCTCGCTTGAGATAAGCATCGTCACACCAAACTGTGCAAGTGATCGCGCGATTGACAAATGTTCGGCGCTCGGAGCATGGTGCCGCCGCGACGGAACCGGGCCATCCGCCGCCGGGCCGCCCGATGGAACAGCAGGAGGAAGCGGCATGAACCGCGTCATCAACGATCCGGATCAGGTGACGGAAGACAGCCTCCAGGGCGTCGTCCGCGCGCATCCCGACCTGCTCGTCGCCACCGACCACCCGCGCGTGCTGCGCCGCCCGTCCTCGGGCGAGGCGCCGCGCGTCGGCATCGTCACAGGCGGCGGCTCGGGCCACGAGCCGGCGTTCCTGGGCTATGTCGGTCCGGGCCTGGTGGACGCGGTGGCGGTGGGCGAGGTGTTCGCGTCCCCCACGGCCAAGAGCTTCCACGCCGCGTTCCGCGAGGCCGACCAGGGCCAAGGCGTCGCCTGCCTCTACGGCAACTACGCCGGCGACAACATGAACGTGAAGATGGCGGTGAAGCTCGCCGCCAAGGACGACGTCACGGTGAAGACCGTGGTGGCCAACGACGACGTCGCGTCCGCCACCCCCGACGAGGCCGACAAGCGCCGCGGCGTGGCGGGCGAGATCATCATGTGGAAGGCCGGCGGTGCCCGTGCCGCCGAGGGCGCCTCGCTCGACGAGGTGATCGCCTCCGCCCAGAAGGCGATCGACAACACCCGGTCCATCGGCATCGGCCTGTCCGCCTGCACCATTCCGGCCAACGGCAAGCCGAACTTCACCATCGACAACGGCACCATGGAGGTCGGCATCGGCCACCATGGCGAGCACGGCATCGCTGTGCTGCCCGTGGCACCGGCCAAGGAGATGGCCGGCATCATGCTGGAGAAGATCCTGGCCGACCTGCCCTTCGGCGGCGAGGACGTGTCCGTGCTGATCTCCGGCCTCGGCGCCACGCCGCTGATGGAGCTCTATCTGCTCTACGGTCACGTGGACGAGATGCTGCGCGCCCACAACATCACGCCGCGCCATCGCTTCGTCGGCAACTACTTCACCTCGCTCGAGATGATGGGCGTTTCGGTGACCCTGACCCGCGTGGACGGCGAGCTTGACCGGCTGCTGCGGGCGCCCGCCCGCTCCATCGGTCTTTCCGTGTTTCCGGCCTGAAGGCGCGCGCCATGAGCGAATCCATCACTCTCGCGGACGCCGCGCCGATCGCGATCGACATCTCCAAGGCCGTGGTCGCCGCGCGCGACCATCTGTCCGAGATCGACGCCGCCACCGGCGACGGCGATCACGGCATCAACATGGCCAAGGGGTTCAAGCTGGCCATCGACCGGCTGTCCGGCAAGCCGTTCGACCTGCGCCAGGGCTTCGCCACCATCGGCGACACGCTGCTCGGCGATATCGGCGGGTCCATGGGTCCGCTCTACGGGTCGCTGTTCACCGAGATGGCCGACACGCTGGACGGCAAGGAGGCGATCGACCGCGACGGCTTCACCGCCATGCTGCGGGCGGCCGAAGCCGCGATCGTCGATCTCGGTGCCGCGAAGGTCGGCGACAAGACCCTGATCGACGTGCTGACGCCTTCGCGCGAGGCGTACGAGAAGGCCGTGGGCGAGAACAAGGACTTCGCCGGCGCGCTCACCGCGATGCGCGATGCGGCGGCGGCGGGTCTGGAATCCACCCGCGACATGGTGGCCAAGCTCGGCCGGGCGAGCCGCCTCGGCGAACGCTCCCGCGGCGTGCTCGATGCCGGCGCCGCGTCCTGCGAACTGATCCTGCGAACCCTGGCCGACGGGCTGCTGGCCCGCCTCGCCGCCTGACAAAAGCGAAGAAGGAGAAACGGTCCATGGACACGCTCAGCACCAACTATTCCGCCTCGCTCGCCCATGAAGGCTCGCAGGTGGTGCAGAACCTGCCGGAGAAGATGCAGGCGGTGGTGGCCTACGCCCCCGGCGACTATCGCCTCGAAGAGGTGGACGTGCCCCGCGCGGGGCCGGACGACATCATCATCGAGGTCGAGGCGGTCGGCATCTGCGCCGGCGACATCAAGTGCTTTCTCGGTGCGCCCTCGTTCTGGGGCGACGACAAGGGGCAGCCGCAATATGTCAAGGCGCCGATGATCCCCGGGCACGAGTTCTTCGGCCGCGTCGTCGAGCTCGGCGCCAACAAGGTTGCGGAAGGCCGCTTCAAGCTCGGGCAGCGCGTGATCTCCGAGCAGATCGTGCCCTGCGAGAAGTGCCGCTACTGCACCCGCGGCGAGTACTGGATGTGCGAGAAGCACGATCTCTACGGCTTCCAGAACAACGTCAACGGCGCCATGGCCAAGTACATGCGCTTCCCCAAGGAAGGCCGCAACTACGAGGTCCCCGACGACATGACCATCGAGCAGGCGGCGATGATCGAGCCGTATGCATGCTCGGTACATGCCGTCAATCGCGGCAAGATCCAGCTCGACGACGTGGTGGTACTGGCCGGCGCCGGCACGCTCGGCCTGGGCATGGTGGGGGCCGCGCGCCTGAAGAACCCGAGCAAGCTGATCGTGCTCGACACCAAGGCGGACCGGCTCGAGCTCGCCAAGAAGTTCGGCGCGGACATCGTGATGAACCCGCTGGAAGTGGACGTGGTGGCCGAGGTCAAGAAGCTGACCGACGGCTATGGCTGCGACGTCTACATCGAGGCGACCGGCCATCCGGCCTCGGTGCGCCAGGGCCTGAACATGATCCGCAAGCTCGGCCGCTTCGTGGAATTCTCCGTGTTCGGCGAGGAAGTGACCGCCGACTGGTCGATCATCGGCGACCGCAAGCATCTCGACATCTATGGCGCCCATCTCGGGCCGTACTGCTACCCCTTCACCATCGCCGCCATCGCCGATGGGCGCCTGCCGACCGAAGGCGTGGTGACGCACAAGCTCCCCCTGTCCGAGTTCATGAAGGGGATGGATCTGATGAAGAAGGGCGAGAAGTCGATCAAGACCGTGCTCATTCCCGACTGACGAGCAGCGGTTCACCACGATCGACCTGAAAGGAACGCGGCAGGCACGGGTTCGTCCCGTTCCTGCCGTGACAGGCAGCATGACCGATTCGCGCAGCAGCTTCTCGCCCCGCATCCTCGCTCTCGCAGGGGCCGCCGTCGTTCTCGTGGTGGCGATGGCGCTCGACACCAAGGTCGTCAGGGTCGGGTCTCAGACCGACGCGGCGGACGGTGCCTTCTCCGCCGCCACCTATGGCAAGACCCATTTCCCAAAGATCCGCGACGCGGTGGTCGCCAAGGCCGTGGATGCCGCCACCCTCGCCGAGGCGATCGCCAAGGACCCCGACGCTGCACAGAAGCAGTACGCCGTGATGTCGGATTCCGGACCGGAATATTCGGTCCGCTTCACCGGGGTCGCGGGTGCGAGGGACGAGGATAGCGGCGCCGTGCCGGTCAAGGTCGAGAACGCGCCCGCGGATCTGCACATCGCCGTGCAGACCGGTCCGGCCATCACGGGTACCGACCTGCGCGATGGCACTCCCCTGGTGACGTTCGGGCAGTTCTCCAACCAGATCGACTACCAGAATGCCGGCGCCGGCCTGAACGCCGCGATGAAGGACGCCGTGCTGTCCAAGATCGACGCGAAGGCCCTGGCCGGCAAGACCGTGTCGGTGGTGGGCGTCTTCCAGCCGGCCGACAACAGCGAATGGGTGGTGACGCCCGTGCAGATGGACGTGAAATGAGCGAGGCGTTCGAGCCCGGCGTCGTCCTGGCGGCGCGCGACATCGTCAAGACCTACGGGGCGACCAGGGCCCTCAAGGGCGTCAATTTCGAGATCCACCGCGGCAAGGTGACGACGCTGTTCGGCGAGAACGGCGCCGGCAAATCGACGCTGATGAAGATCCTGTCCGGTGTCACCACGCCCACTTCCGGCGAGATCGTGCTGGACGGAACGCCGGTGACGTTCGCCTCCACCGTGGATGCCCGGGACCGCGGCGTGTCCATCATCCACCAGGAGCTCAGTCTCGCACCGAACATGAGCGTGCGGGACAACATCTTCCTCGGCCGCGAGATCCGGACCGCCACTGGCGTGGACTATGCCGAGGAAACGAGGCAGGCCGCCGCGCTGATGCGCGAGCTGGAAGAGGACATCGATCCCGCCACCCCGGTGGAAGAGCTTCGCCTCGGCCAGCAGCAGATCGTCGAGATCGCCCGTGCGTTGTCGGTGAACGCCCGGATCCTGATCATGGACGAGCCGACCTCGGCGCTGAGCGCCAGCGAGGTCGAGGTCCTGTTCAAGGTGATCCGCGACCTCACCAGCCGCGGCGTGTCGATCGTCTACATCTCGCACCATCTCGAGGAGGCGCTGCAGATCACCGACTACGCCGTGGTGCTGCGTGACGGCGCGATGACCGCCACCGCGGACCGGAGCGCGATCGATCTCGAATGGATCGTCCGCCACATGGTCGGCGAGCATTACGATCGCGGCTCCCCGCCCACCGGCTACGCCTTCGGCGACGTGGCACTGTCCGTGTCGGGGGCGTCGGTGGAGGACAAGAACAAGGGCGTCCTGCTGGTCGACAACCTGTCACTGGATGTCCGCGCGGGCGAAATCGTCTGCATCTACGGGTTGATGGGCGCTGGTCGCACCGAGCTGCTGGAGTCCATCGCCGGCCGGGTGCCGCTGGTCGGTGGCGACGTGCGTCTGCTGAACCGCTCGCTGAACGGGCTGAGCATCGCCCAGCGCATCGACCGGGGGCTGGTGCTGGTGCCCGAGGACAGGCAGCGCGACGGCCTGGTGCAGACCATGTCGGTCGGCGAGAACCTGACGCTGGCCAGCATCGCGAGCTTCGTGCGCAACCTGCTCACCCAGCCGGGCAAGGAGAAGTCGATCGTCCAGGATTCGATCCGCGACGTCCACATCAAGACGGCCGGCGGCAAGGCGGCGATCGGTTCCCTGTCCGGCGGCAACCAGCAGAAGGTGGTGATCGGCAAGATGCTGGCGACGGGGCCCAAGGTGATCCTGCTCGACGAGCCGAGCCGTGGCATCGACATCGGCGCCAAGGCGGAAGTGTTCAGGCTGCTGGCCGAGAAGGCCTCGCAAGGCCTGGCGGTAGTGTACTCCACGTCCGAAGTTCAGGAATGCCTCAGCGTCGCCCACCGGATCATCGTGATGAGCAAGGGCCGCATCACCGCCGAGTTCGGCCCCGACGTTTCCAAGGAGGACATCATGGCCGCCTCCGGCGAAGCCGTTGTTCATTGACCTGAACCGACCCCGAACAGAGTCCGTCCCATGACAAACATGCAGAACATCAAGGCGGGACCGGTTCCGGGCGGCCTGCGCAACATCGAGATCGGCCGGCTGCTCCTGGAGGGCAGGGCGTTCTTCGCGCTGATCGTCATCGTCGCGGTGTTCTCCGCCCTGTCGCCGAACTACTTCACCCTCGGCAACTTCCTCACCATGGCCTCGCACGTCGCCATCTTCGGCATCCTGGCGGTGGGCATGCTGCTGGTGATCCTCAACGGCGGCATCGACCTGTCGGTGGGGTCCACGCTCGGGCTGTGCGGCGTCGTCGCGGGCTTCCTGATGCAGGGCGTCACCGTCGGCGGCTACACGTTGTATCCCCCGGTCTGGGTGGTGGCGGTGCTGACCTGCGTGTTCGGCGCCCTCATCGGGCTGGTGAACGGCGTGCTGGTCGCGCGCTTCAAGGTGCCGGCCTTCGTCGCGACGCTCGGCGTCATGTATGTGGCGCGCGGCGCCGCGCTGCTGATCACCAACGGCCTCACCTACAACAACCTGGGCGGCAAGCCGGCGCTCGGCAACACCGGCTTCGACTGGCTCGGCTTCAACCACGTGTTCAGCGTGCCCATCGGCGTGATCGTGCTGGCGGTGATCGCGATCGTGGCCAACGTCGTGCTGGCGCGCACCGCGTTCGGCCGCTGGCTCTACGCGTCGGGTGGCAACGAGCGCGCCGCCGAGCTCGCCGGCGTGCCGGTGAAGCGGGTGCAGGTCTCGGTCTACGCGCTGTCCGGCCTGTGCGCCGCGATCGCGGGGCTGATCCTGTCCTCCCAGCTGACTTCGGCCGGCCCGACCGCGGGGCTGTCCTACGAGCTGACCGCGATCGCCGCGGTGGTGATCGGAGGTGCCGCACTGACCGGCGGCCGCGGCACGTTGCGCGGCACCATGCTGGGCGCGTTCGTGATCGGCTTCCTGTCCGACGGTCTGGTGATCGTCGGCATCTCTTCCTACTGGCAGACGGTGTTCACCGGCGCGGTGATCGTGCTCGCGGTGCTGCTCAACGCCGTCCAGTACAAGCGGCGGCCCAAGAAGCTGCCGAAGAACGCCGTTCCCGCCTGAGAACGGCCGCTCAAACCGAAGAACAAAGGAATCGTCTCGATGAAGAAGCTTGCGATGCTGGCGGTGACCGCCCTCACGATGGGCACGCTCGCCGCCACTGCGGCCGGGCCGGCCCATGCGGCGCCCGCCGCCGATGGCCTGATGACCATCATCGTCAACGATCCTTCCAACCCGTACTGGCTGGCCGAAGGCAACATCGCCGAGGCCGAGGCGCGCAAGCTCGGCTACAAGACCAGCGTCAGCGCGTCCAAGGGCGACACCAACACCGAGAGCAACCTGATCGACACCGCGATCACCAACCATTCGGTGGCGATCATCCTCGATCCGGCGAACGCCAACGGATCGATCGGCGCGGTGAAGAAGGCGATCGCGGCCAACATCCCGGTGTTCCTGGTGAACGCGGAGATCAACCAAGCGGGGCTCGCCAAGGCGCAGCTGGTGTCCAACAACGCCCAGGGCGCGGCACTGGGCGCCACCCGCTGGGTGAAGCTCGTCGGCCAGAAGGGCAACTACGTGGAGCTGCTCGGCGCGCCGTCGGACAACAACGCCGCCACCCGGTCCAACGGCTACAACACCGTGCTGAGCCAGTATCCGGGCCTGAAGAAGGTGGGCTCCCAGGTGGCGAACTGGGATCGCACCCAGGGTCACGACAAGATGCAGAACCTGCTGCAGGCGCATCCGGACATCATCGGCGTGATCAGCGGCAACGACGACATGGCGCTGGGTGCCATCGCGGCGCTGAAGGAAGCCGGCAAGCTGAGCAGCGTGAAGGTCGGTGGCTTCGACGGCTCGCCCGACGCGGTCGCCGCCGTGAAGGCGGGCGAGCTGCAATACACCGTGCTGCAGCCCGTGGCGGTGTTCTCCGCCAAGGCCGTGGACGAGGCCGACCATTTCCTCAAGACCGGCAAGACCGGTGCCGCGAGCGAGAAGCAGCTGTTCAACTGCGTGCTGATCACCAAGGCGAACACCGACAAGTACACGGCGCCCTTCACGCTCAGCAAGTGAGACTCGTTTCCATCGCGATTCCAGTTGCCCCGGGCGGCCGCAGGTTGTTGAGTTGCGGTCTGCGCGGTGTGCTCGATTCTCCAGCGGGATAGGCGTCGCGCGGCCCGTCACGATCTCCGGTCGTGGCGGGCTTTTTTCTAGCCCAAGATCCAGCAAACGGCCGCGAGACGCCGTAGCAACGAGGTGGAAACAAATGAGTGACAAGATCTCCGACCTGTTCGGAGCCTTCCTGGCAGGCCGCGTCGGCCGCCGGGAGCTGCTCGCGCGCGCCAGCCAGCTCGGTCTCGGCGCCGCTGCCGCGACCACCTTCCTGAACCGCACCCAGAGCCAGGCGCTGGCCGCCAGCTCCTACGACTGGAAGGCGCAGAGCGGCCAGTCCATCAAGCTGCTGATGAACAAGCATCCCTATACGGACGCGCTGCTCAAGAACATCGACGCCTTCAAAAGCCTCACCGGCATCAACGTCACCTATGACGTGTTCCCGGAAGACGTGTATTTCGACAAGGTGACGGCCGCCCTGTCGTCGCGCTCGTCCTCCTACGACCTGTTCATGTCGGGCGCCTACCAGACCTGGCAGTATGGCCCGGCCGGCTGGCTCGTGGACCTGAACAAGTTCATCCACGACACCAGCGAGACCAGCGGCGACTACGACTGGGACGGCATCCTGCCGAACCTCCGTTCGGCCACCGCCTGGAGCGGCAAGCCCGGCGACGCCCTCGGCGGCCCCGGCGCCAAGCAGTGGGCGCTGCCCTGGGCGTGGGAGCTGAACTCCATCGCCTACAACAAGCGCATCCTCGATGCCGCGCACATGGAGCCGCCGAAGAACCTGCCCGACCTGATCGAGATGGCGGCCAAGATCTCGAAGGACGTTCCCGGCGTCTATGGCATCGGCGCCCGCGGGTCGCGCTCCTGGGCCACCATCCATGCCGGCTACCTGTCGGCCTACACCAACTACGGCGCCAAGGATTTCGACACCTCCGGCGGCAAGCTGGTGCCGACGATGAACAGCAAGCAGGCCAAGGACTTCACCCGTCTCTGGGTCGAGATGCTGCAGAAGGGCGGTCCCAAGAACTGGACCACCTACACCTGGTACGAGGTGGCGAACGACCTGGGCGGCGGCACCTCCGCGATGGTCTACGATGCCGATTCCGCGGCCTTCTTCCAGGAGAAGGGCACCAAGGAAGCCGGCAACATCCACTACCACGCCTTCACGCCCAACCCCGACGCGCACCAGCCCACGCCCAACGTGTGGATCTGGTCGCTGGCCATGAGCGCGTTCTCCAAGCACCAGCAGGCCGCCTGGAAGCTGATGCAGTGGGCGACCTCCACCCAGCAGCTGACCCTCGGCGCGACCAAGGCCGACCTGATCGACCCGACCCGCCAGGTCGTCTGGGACAACCAGGACTTCAAGACGCGCATGAACGGCTATCCGGGCTACCTGGAGCAGTTCGCCGCCTCGTCGCCCGGCGCCAAGATCTACTTCACGCCGCAGCCGCTGTTCTTCAACGTCACCACCTCCTGGGCGGCGGCGCTGCAGAAGATCTATTCCAAGCAGGTCTCCGTCGATGACGGGCTCGACCAGCTGGCGCACGACATCACCGCCCAGCTCGAGAACGCCGGCATCACCGACTGATCATCCACCACCCCAGGCAGGACACGCGCACCATGGACGCGACCCTTTCCCGCCCGGCGCCGGTCTCGAAGAAAGGGGGCGGCGCCGGCAAGCGCCGCCCGCTCGTCTCGGCGCGCGTGCTCCCCTACCTGCTCAGCCTGCCGGCGCTGCTCACCTGCATCGGCATCCTGATCCCGTTCATCACCGCGGTGATCTATTCGCTGGAGCGCTACAACCTCGCCTTCCCGCAGGCGCGGCGCTTCGTGTGGTTCGGCAATTTCATCCACCTGTTCTCGTCCGCCGGCTTCTGGCACACGGTGTACGTGTCGCTCGCCTACACGGTGCTGACCGTGGGGGTGGAGCTGCTGCTCGGGCTCGGCATCGCGCTGCTGCTGTGGCGCCGGTCGCTGCTCACCAACCTGCTGTCGGTGCTGCTGATCCTGCCGCTCATGGTGGCGCCCGCGATCGCGGCACTCATGTGGAAGCTGATGACCAACGCCAATTTCGGCGTGCTGTCGTATCTCGTGAACGCCGTCGGCATCCACGATTTCCGCTGGGGCGCCTCGCCCTCCACCGCGCTGTTCACCGTGGTGCTGGTGGATGTGTGGGTGTACACGCCGTTCATCGCCATCCTGCTGCTCGCCGGCCTGCGCGGGCTGCCGCGCCAGCCCTTCGAGGCGGCCGAGCTCGACGGCGTGCCGGCATCCTTCGTGTTCTTCCGCATCCTGCTGCCGATGCTGCTGCCCTATCTGCTCACCGCGAGCCTGTTCCGCATGCTCGACAGCATCCAGCAGTTCGACATCATCTACGCGATGACCCAGGGCGGTCCCGGCGACACGCTGCTGGTGTTCCAGGTGCAGTCCTATCTCCAGGCCTTCACCTTCACCGACATCGGACGGGCATCCGCGATCCTGATGGTGCTGTGGGTCATCACCTATGCGCTCACCACCGTGTTCATGAAGAACTGGACCCGCCTGCGCGAACGCGCGCACGGCCACGCCTGACGCCGCGGAAGGAACCGGAGCCATGCAATCCCCCGCCTTCCGCGTCGTCCGCGCGCTGCTGCTGCTGCTGATCGGCATCTTCTTCCTGTTTCCGATCGTGTGGGTGCTGCTGATGTCGTTCATGACCAACGTCGACATCCTGCGCTCGCCGCCGTCGCCCTTCTTCGTGCCGACCCTGCGCAACTACGTCGCCCTCATCTCCGGCCATCTGTCGACCTCGTCCGGCGAGGTGCAGATCGACTACATGCACAACCTGCTCAATAGCGTGATCCTGTCCACCTGCTCGGTGATCGTGTCGCTGATCCTGGGCGTGCCGGCGGCCTATGCCTTCGCGCGCTTCAAGTTCCGCGGCGGCGAGGACATGGCCTTCACGCTCCTGTCGTTCCGCTTCGCGCCGCCGCTGCTGGTGCTGCTGCCGCTGCTCGGCTACTTCCAGGCCATCGGCCTCTACGACACCTATTTCGGGCTGATCTGGGTCTACCAGCTCATCACCCTGCCGCTCGTGCTGTGGATCACCCGCGGCTATTTCGAGGACGTGTCCGAGGATCTGGAGCTGGCCTACCGCCTCGACGGCCATTCCTGGCTGTCGACCTTCTTCCGCATCTCGATCCCGCTCGCCCGCCCCGGCATCGCCGCCGCCGGGCTGCTGTCCTTCATCTTCGCGTGGAACAACTTCATCTTCGCGCTGATCCTGGGCTCGTCGTCCGTGCAGCCGGTGACGGTGGGGGCGCTCGCCTTCATCACCGCGTCCGGCATCGAATACGGCCAGATCGCCGCCGCCCTGGTGCTGAGCGTCATCCCCACCCTGATCCTCGCCATCTTCACCCAGCGATACCTGGTCGAGGGTCTTTCCCTCGGCGCCATCAAGGGCTGAGGGGAGCCGCCATCATGTCCTTCCTGTCCATCGACCGGTTGTCCAAGTCGTACCGGAAGAACGAGGTCATCCGCGACCTGTCCTTTGCCGTCGATCGCGGCGAGTTCCTGGTGGTGTTCGGCCCGTCCGGCGCCGGTAAGACCGTGCTGCTGCGCCTCATCGCGGGCATGGTGCGCCCCGACCGCGGCCGGGTGCTGCTCGGGGGCAGCGACATCACCGACGACAATCCGGAACAGCGCGACATCGCGATGGCGTTCCAGAACTTCGCGCTCTATCCCCACATGTCGGCGTTCGACAATATCGGCTCGCCGCTCCGCGCCGCGAAGGTGGGCGAGGCCGAACGCCGGCGCCGGGTGGAGGAAGCGGCGAAGCTGCTGCGCATCGACCACGTTCTGGGCCATCTGCCGCGCGCGCTTTCCAACGGCCAGAAGCAGCGCACGGCGCTGGCCCGCTCGCTGGTGAGCGAGCCGTCCTTGCTGCTGCTCGACGATCCGCTGCGCAACGTCGATGCCAAGGTGCGCTACGAGATGCGCCTCGAGCTGCCGCGGCTGCTGCGCGCGCGCGACACCACGGTGGTTTACGTCACCCAGGACTACAAGGAGGCGATGGCGCTCGGCGATCGCATCGCGGTGCTGGCCGATGGCGGCTTCCAGCAGATCGACACGCCCGAGCGCGTCTACAACGCTCCCGCCAGCGCCCGCATCGCCCGGCTGTTCGGCGACCCGCCCATCAACCTGCTGCCGGCGGTCCGCAGCGGCGCCGGGCTGCGCGTCGCTTCCAGCGAGATCGCGCTCGATGGCGCCGCGCCCGACCGGGCCGAATGCACCATGGGCGTGCGGCCCGAGGACGTCATCGTGTCGCTGGAACAGGCGAGCGGCGCCATCCCGGTGGAGATCGACGCCGTCACGCCGCTCAACGACCGGCAGGTGATGCTGCTGCGCGCCGACGACGGCACGGAGATCTTCGCCAGCCAGCCCCAGGGAACGCACGTGGTTCCCGGCGGCCTCCCGTCCGGCCGCGAGCGTCCGCGCGCCTGGGCCCGCCTCGACGTCAGCCGTTCCCATTTCTTCGAGACCGCGTCCGGCGCGCGCGTCTGAGGGCCCCCGATCCATGAGCACCCTCATCCTGGACGACGTGTCCAAGATCTACGGCAAGGACACCCGCCGCTCGGTCGACGGCGTGTCCATGTCCATCAAGGACGGCGAGATCATCGCGCTGCTCGGCTCGTCCGGCTGCGGCAAGACCTCGACGCTGCGCATGATCGCGGGCTTCGAGGACGTCACCTCCGGCACCATCCGCATCGGGGACAAGGTCGTGAACGACCTCAAGCCAAGCGAGCGCGACGTGGCGATGGCCTTCGAGGGCTACGCGCTGTATCCGCCGCTCCGGGTGCGCGAGAACATCGCCTTCTCCCTGCTCAAGAACCGCACGCCCAGGGCCGAGATCGACAAGCGCGTCGGCGCCGTGTCCGACATGCTCGAGATCGGGCCGCTGCTGGACAAGTATCCGCCCTCCCTGTCCGGCGGCCAGCAGCAGCGCGTCAGCCTCGCCCGCGCCATGGTGCGAAACGCGTCCGCGTTCCTGCTCGACGAGCCGATGTCGCAGCTCGAGCCCCAGCTCCGCGCCCTGCTGCGTGCGCGCATCAAGGACCACATGACGGCGCACCGCATGACCACGGTGATCGTCACCCACGACCAGACCGAGGCGATCGCGCTCAGCGACCGCGTCGCGGTGATGGACAAGGGGCTGCTGCAGCAGTTCGGCACGCCCGACGACCTGCGCGAGCGGCCGGCCAACCTGTTCGTCGCCTCCTTCATCGGCGAGCCGCCCATGAACATCTTCCCCGGTGCCCGCACCGAGAACGGCGTGGTGGTGCTGAACGAACGCGGCGAGGCGGCCTTCGGCATCGCCGGTGCCACCGGCGGCCTGTCGGCCCATGACGGGCTCCATGTCGGCATCCGCCCGCACCGCATCCATGTCGGCGGCGGCGTGCCGGGCGCGGAAACCGTCCAGGGCGAGGTGCTGAGCTCGCACTGGCTGGGCGACCACAGCCATATCGGGCTTTCGGTCGGCGGCTGCTTTCTGATCGCGGTCGGCGACCGCGACGCCACGCCGCCCGCCGGCAGCGTCGTGCCCGTCAGCATCCCCCGCGACGCCGTGCACCTGTTCGATTCTGCCAGCGGAGCCGCCATCCAGCACGGGCTGTAGCCGGGCGGGGCCGCCCCGACGGCGCGCCCCCGCCGTCGCGACGAGGCGGCCCCGTCACCGCAACGGCGATCCGTCCTCCGCCCACAGCAGGCTCGCGCTGGCGTGGAGGATGTTTTCCGGTCCCCCGCGCGGCGGCCAGGTTCCGGCACCGTAGGCCGCCCTCCGCAGCTGCGAACGCTGCTCGAAGTCCCGGAAGCCCCACAGGTGCACGATGCGCGGCTCGCCTTCCAGGGCGTGCATCGCCACCACCAGATGCGGCGCGTAATGTTCGGCCGCCGGCACGGCCTCCCGCCATCCCGCGAGGGTGGGTGGCAGACCGCCGGGCCGGAGCCGATAGCGTCGGAGCTCGAACAACGGCCCCCGTTGCCCGAGCCGGATCGGCGGCAGGAACGGGAAGGTCCGGAAGCTTTCGCTGCGCCAGCCGGTGCCGACCCCGCCCGACAGGAAGGGATCGCCGCTGCGCAGGCAACGCTCGCGTTCCGCGGCCATCGCTTCCGCATCGGCGAAGCGCCGCAGCATCAGCAGCCGTCCCAGCACGCCGATCTCGCTGCGCCATAGCCCCAGCGTCTCGCCCCCGGCCTCGGCCCCGGCCGCCCAACCCCGCACCCGCGCCGCCATCTCGCCCACCGCCAGCAGCGGGCAGGACAGGGTGACGAGTTCCAGCAACTCTCCCCGTTCGACCACGGCTTGGCCGTCGTTCTTGCCCGCGCTTTCCATCAGCGTGCTCCGGCTCCTGGCTGGGGTCCGCAGCGACACACCTCATCCCGACGCGCGGAGCGTTTCGTGGCGCCAAGGACGGTCCGGCTCATCGCGATCCGGCGGCCGGGTTTTACCCTGCCGAGCCACCGACTTCCCGCCAACTCCCCCGTATCCGGCCGCCTGAAACCGGGCTGGGCGCATAGGCCCGCGACCATGCGCCTCGTCGCGCCCTCGTTCGCACCGCCGATCGGGAGCGCCGGCTTGCCGCCGGGCGCGGTCGGGCGATCCTCACCGGGCGGGTCGAGCGCCAGGCGCGCACGGAACGCATCGCCGAAACGCTCCTGCTCCGGACCTATCGTCACGGCTCCGCTCCTGCCGCGGCGCCGGTCGTCCATCGCCGGCATGCCGGCGCCATGTTCCGGATGATCGTCCACCGTGCCGATCGCCGACCGGCCGCACGCCGCCGCCCAGATCGGTTCCGGGGCCGGGATGGGCAGCGGGGCGATCCGGCGCCCGCGTTCCCCGCCCGCCCACGCCGTCGAGCGCCCGACGCGACGGGAGCTTCCGACCCTGTCGCGGCCGGCTCCGCGCATCAGCCCTGCTCGGAGCGCCCGCTGTGCAGCAGCGACGATTCCGACACTCATGATCCGCCTCCCCATCCGACCAACAACAGGATGGGAGTCGGACGGCGCCCCGATAAGCGCTATCGACGACACGACATCCGAACGCCGTGTGCACGAATGCAGGATCGATTCGACGGAATGGAGCTGTTCGTCCGCGTCGCGGAGGCCGGCTCGTTCGCAGCCGCCGGCAGAGCCCTGCGCTTGTCGCCGCAAGCGGTCGGCCGACAGCTCGCGGCGCTCGAAAGGCGGCTCGGGGTCGCGCTCCTCAACCGGACCACCCGGCGTCAGAGCCTCACGGAAGCCGGGCACATCTTCCTGGGGGGCTGCCGGCGGATGCTGGCGGAAGCCGAGGCCGTCGAGGCGCGCATGGCCATGCAGGCCGTCACGCCCTCCGGCACGCTCAGGATCTCCGTACCCACCGCCTTCGGGTCGGTGCGGCTGATGCCGGCGTTGCCGGATTTCGTCGAGGCCCACCCCGCCGTGCGGCTGGAGATCGCGCTGTCGGACAGGCGGGTCGGGCTGGTGGAAGAAGGGTTCGATCTCGCGATCCGCATCGGAGAGCAGGCGGATTCCGCCCTGATCTCGCGCGGCCTGACGCCCTACCGCGTCGTTCCCTGCGCCGCCCCCGCATATCTGGCCCGGCGCGGCTCGCCGCGCATTCCGGCGGAGCTGGCGCAGCATGAGTGTCTCGAATACGGCTTCTCGTCGCATCCCGCCCCGCCATTGTGGCTGTTCCATCGCGGCGCGCGGCAGGAACGGGTGGAGCCGGCCAGCCGGCTCCGCGTCGATGACGGACGCGCGTTGCTGGATGCCGCCCTGGCGGGCTTGGGCGTGGTGATGGCGGCCGAGGTGATGCTGCGCGACCATCTCGATGCCGGACGGCTGGTGCGCCTCCTGCCGGGCTGGCACGGGCCGAGCCGGCCGATGCGGCTGTTGTTTCCGTCCCATCGCGCCCGGACGCCGAAACTGCGCGCCTTCGTCGACTGGGCCGTCCAGCGTTTCTGATCCTCGTCCTGCGCGGATCAGGCGTGGCCGCAGGCGGCGAGCGCTTCGAGCATATGCGGCGGCGGCGGTGCCACGGCGTCCACCGGAGGCTGCAACGGCAGGCTCAGCGCCCGCGCCAGCAGATGCAGCCGGTCGCCCCCGTCCGGCGGCGGGCCGTATACCGGGTCGCCCAGGATCGGCCATCCCATCGCGCTCAGATGCACCCGCGCCTGGTGCGTGCGTCCGGTCAGCAGCGTCAGCTCGAGCCAGCAAAGCCCGCCGCTCCGGCCCAGCACCTGCCACCGCGTACGCGCCGCCTGGCCCGCCGGATCCACGACCATCCGCCACCCGGCGCGGTCGCTGCGCTTGGAAAGCGGCCGGTCAATCTCCCCTGCGTCCCCGTCGGGGCCGCCGCGCGACACCGCCCAGTAGCGCTTGCCGGCACGGCCCTCCGCGAAACAGCGCTGGGCCTCGTGCAGTGCCGCGCGGCGCAGCGCCACCAGCAGGCATCCCGCCGTGTCCGTGTCCAGCCGGTGCGCGAGCCAGGGGCCGTCGCGTCGGCGGCTGAGCTGAGGAAACGCGTCCTCCACCGAAATCCCTCCTCGGGGGCCGGCATGCACCGGCAGCCCGGCCGGCTTGTTCAGCACCACGAAACGCTCGTCCCGGAACAGGATGGGCGGCAGCATGCTCACCGATCCCCGTCGGCACGGCGCGCGCGACGGGCCCGAGCGGGTGCGGACATCGCTGGCTCTTCCGGCTCCTCCCTTTCCCCTCCCGCATCCGGCACCAGCCGCAGGGGAGGCGCCTGCTGGTCCTCCTCGAACAAGGAACGAAGCTCCGCCGCCGTTTGCGCCGCGGTCTGGATCAGGTGGCGCTCGTCCTTGGGCGAGCGGAACTGCTCGCGCAGCGCCTGTTCGTCGCGGTCCCGGAACACACGCACGGTGCGCTGCGCTTCCGGCCGCGACAATCCCAGCGCCACCAACAGCTTTTCGGTCAGATGCAGCGAGGAGAACAGGGTTTCGCGCACGATGCCGTCCACCTCCTGTTCCATCAGCAGGTGCGCGTGCTGGCGGTTGCGCGCGCGGGCGAAGATCTGCAGATGCGGGAATTCCTGCCTCGCCAGCGTCACCAGCCGGAGATTCTCCGCCGGATCTCCCAGGGCCGCCACCAGGATGCGCGCCTCGCCCGCGCCCACGTCGCGCAGCAGCTCCAGCCGCGTGGGGTCGCCGAAGAACGCCCGGTGGCCGAAGCGGCGCACCACCTCCACATTGCCCGCGTCCCCGTCCAGCGCCGTGAACTCGATGCCGCGTGCCGACAGGGTGCGGCCGACGATCTGCCCGAACCTGCCGAAGCCGCAGATGATCACCGGCACCGACGGGGCATCGGTGATCACGTCGTCCGGCCGCCGACGGCCGTCGCCCAGCCGGGGAACGATCCAGCGCTCGGCGCCCGCGAACAGCAGCGGGCTCGCCAGCATGCTCAACGCCACCACCAGGGTCGCCCGATCGGCATCCGCCCGGCCCATCGCACCGGCGGCCAGCGCCGCGCCGAACAGCACGAAGGCGAATTCGCTGCCCTGAGGCAGCGCCGCGGCGAGGCGCACAGACCCCACGTGGTTGAGGCCCCGCAGCCGCCCCAGCCCATAGGTCACCAGCAGCTTCGTCGCCAGCAGCAGCGCGGTTCCGAACAGCACGATGCCCGGCTCGCGCCACAACAAGGAAAGGTTGGCCGACATGCCGACCGACACGAAGAAGAATCCCAGCAGCAATCCCTCGAACGGCTCGATGTCCGCCTTGAGCTCGTGCCGGTAGCCGGATTCTGACAGCACCACCCCGGCGGCGAAGGCGCCGATCGACAAGGGCAGATGCGCCAGCTCCGCCAGGCCACCCCCGGCCGCCACCACCAGCAGGGCGATGGCGGTGAACAGTTCGGGATTGCGGTTGCCGGCGAAGCGGAACAGCCACTGCACCACCAGCCTGCCACCGACCAGGATCAGGGCCAGGCACAGCACGGCGCGTCCGATGGCCGGCCCCAGGGAGCCGGCGGACGCGGCATGCCCGGTCAGCAGCGGCAGGATGGCGATCAAGGGAATGGACGCCACGTCCTGGAACAGAAGCAGCGCGAAGGCTTCCCGTCCCACCGGGGCGCCCAGCAGGTCGCGCTCGCCCAGCAAAGGCAGCACGATCGCGGTGGAAGACAGCGCGAGGCCGGTGCCCACCACCGCCGCTTCCGTCCAGTCCAGTCCGCACGCATGGGCCAGCAGCGCCAGCACCCCGCCCGCCAGCAACAGCTGCGGCACGCCGAGCCCCAGCACCGCGTGGCGCATCACCCACAAGCGCTGCGGCCGCAGCTCGAGTCCGATGGTGAACAACAGCATCAGCACGCCGAACTCGGACACGCCGGCGATGGTGTCCACGTTCGTCACCAGCCGCAGCCCGGCCGGCCCGATCAGCACCCCCGCCACCAGATAGCCGAGGATGCTGCCCAGCCCCAACCGGCGGGAAAGGGCGACCAGAAGCACGGACGTGGCGAGCAGGCAGAACAGGCTGAGCAGCATGGAAGGTTCCGGACGGGACGACCGATCATGGCCCGTCCGGCCGTTGCGTGGAACAACGGGAGATCGCGGCCGCCCCTGCCCGGACCGGTGGAGCCGCATTCCGGGACGGCGTTCGGGCACGCGGTTCCGCGCGATGGGCGGCCGTGTCCCGGACGCCCGCCACGGCGGCGCGGCCCGGGGGAGAGGGGGGCGATGCGTCCTCACGCCCCGCCGGGCATGCCCTTCGCACCTGGCAGGCGCTCGATCAGCCCGGCCACCGCCGCCGCCACCGCACCCGGCGCCTGGAGCGGCAGCAGGTGGGCGACTGCGTCCACGACCTGGAACGCCGCATCCGGCGCCAGCGCCGCATACAGCGCGCGCAGTCGCGACGCATCCTCCACCCTGTCCTCGGCGCCGGCGACGATGGACACCGGCAGACCGCGCAGCGCCGACATGTCGCCCAGGTCCTGGATCATGGCGGCTTCCGTCCAGGCCCGCTTCGCGTCCGGATGACCGCGCAGCATGTCGCGCATCACCGTTTCGGCCACCGGGGCCGGCAGCCCGTCCCCGCCCAGGATCGCCAGGGCCTGCCGCGCGCCCGCGCCGGTCGCGTAGCTCCGGCACATCTCGCGCCGGACCTCGAGCGGAACCGGCATCGGGGTCGGGGGCGCCGGAGCGACCAGCACCAGCCCGGCCAGGCCCGGCACCCGCCGGGCGACGAGCATCTGCGCGATCTTGCCGCCCATCGAATGCCCGACCAGCAGGATGCGCCGGTTGTTCAGGGTGGCGGCGATCTCGGCCACGTCGTCCGCCAGCGCGTCCAGATCGTGCCGGCCATCGGTGGCGACCGATCCGCCCCAGCCGCGCAGGTCCGGACACATGCACAAGGCCCGATCGCGCAGCAGCGGGGTCACGAACCGCCAGCTGTCGCCGCTGCCGCCCCAGAAATGCAGAAACAGGACGGCGACGTCTTCCGTCTCGCGACCCTCGCTGATGGCGGCGATCCGGGCGCCCCTTGTCTCGAAAACACGATGCATGGCGGCTTCTCCTTCAGCACCGCCTCATCCTGGTCCGACGCCCGGAGCAGGATAATCCGCGCTATGATGCGCTCAGTCCGAACGGGAAGTGGATGATGGCGCTGGACGTGCTGCTGGGCATGAGCGTGTTCCGGCAGGCGGCGGAACTCGGCAGTCTCGCGGCCAGCGCGCGCGCCCACGGGTTGTCGCCGGAGATGGCCGGGCGCCACCTGCGCGCGCTGGAGGGAAGGATCGGGGTGAGGCTGCTCAACCGCTCGACCCGCCGGCTGGCCCCGACGGAAGCGGGACGCGCCTATCTCGCCCGGTGCGCGGGGATCCTGGACGAGATCGCGGACGCCGAGGCGGAAGCGGGCGCTCGCGGGCGGGAGCCGCGGGGACGGCTACGCGTCGCGGCGCCGCTGTTGTTCGGGCGCACCGTGCTGGCGCCGGTGGTGGAGGGTTTTCTCGATCGCTGGCCGCTCGTGTCGCTCGAACTGACACTGGGGGAGGCGCTGGTGGACGTGTCGGGGGGCGCCTTCGACCTGGCGCTCCGCCTCGGCGCGCTGCCGGATTCGGCCTTGATCGCGCGCCGCATCGCCGCCTTTCCGCTGCTGCCGGTGGCGGCGCCGGCCTATCTCGCGCGCCAGGGCACGCCGGCGGCCCCGGACGAGCTCGGCCGCCACGAGGCGCTGATCTACACCGAAACCGCCACGCCGCGGCGATGGGCCTTTTCGGACGGAAACGGCGCCCGGCGAACGGTCGAGGTGGAAGGCCGCGTCGGCGCGTCCGACGTCGGCTTCCTGCTGGAACTGGCGCTCTCAGGCCGGGGGGTGCTGTTGGCGCCCTCCTTCGCCGTGGCGCCCCCCCTGGCCGACAACCGGCTGGTGCGGCTGTTGCCGGACTGGAACGCCCGCACCCTGCCGCTGCATGTGCTGCTGCCCCATCGTGGCCTGCTGCCGGCGGCTACGCGGTGCCTGGTGGAGTTCCTGGCCGACAAGCTGGGAACGAGCCGGGCAGGGAAGGGTCCGGAGCCGGCCGGCGGCTGATCCGGCCGGCGATCGCGGACGCGGACCCTAGTCCTCGTCGCCCGTCCGCCGCACCAGCACCTCGCGCTTGCCGACATGGTTGGCCGGTCCGACGATGCCTTCCTTCTCCATCTGCTCGATCAGCTTGGCCGCCCGGTTGTAGCCGATGCTCAGGTGGCGCTGGATGAAGGAGGTGGACGCCTTGCCTTCCCGGGCCACCAGCGACACCGCCTGGTCGAACAGCGAGGTGTCGGCATCCACGCCGCCGCCGTTCAGGCCGTTGCCGGTCGCGGCGCCGCCGCCTTCCTCGTCCGAGGCCGCCGTCACCTCGTCCACATAAACCGGCTCGCCCTGCGAGCGGAGATACTTCACCACCTCCTCGACCTCGTTGTCGGCGACGAACGGGCCGTGCACGCGGGTGATGCGGCCGCCGCCCGCCATGTAGAGCATGTCGCCCTGGCCGAGCAGCTGTTCGGCGCCCTGCTCGCCCAGGATGGTGCGGCTGTCGAACTTGGAGATCACCTGGAAGGAGATGCGGGTGGGGAAGTTCGCCTTGATGGTGCCGGTGATCACGTCCACCGAGGGGCGCTGCGTCGCCATGATGACGTGGATGCCCGCCGCGCGCGCCATCTGCGCCAGCCGCTGCACCGCCGCCTCGATCTCCTTGCCGGCCACCATCATCAGGTCGGCCATCTCGTCGATCACCACCACGATATAGGGCAGCGGTTCCAGCGACAGCGGCTGTTCCTCGAAGATCGGCTTGCCGGTTTCCGGATCGAAGCCGGTCTGCACCCGGCGGTTCATGCTTTCGCCGCTGGCCCGCGCCATCGCCAGGCGCTCGTTGTAGCCGCCCACGTTGCGCACCCCGAGCTGGCTCATGGCCCGGTAGCGCCGTTCCATCTCGCGCACGGTCCATTTCAGCGCGGTGACGGCCTTGGCCGGTTCCGTCACCACCGGCGCCATCAGGTGCGGGATGCCGTCATAGATCGACAGTTCCAGCATCTTCGGATCGATCATGATCAGCCGGCACTCGTCCGGGCTCAGCCGGTAGAGCAGGCTCAGGATCATGGAGTTGATGCCGACCGACTTGCCCGACCCGGTGGTGCCGGCGATCAGCAGGTGCGGCATGCGCGCGAGATCGGCGAACACCGGGGCGCCGGAGATGTCCTTGCCCAGCGCCAGGCACAGCCGGGACGGATGCTCGTGCCAGGCCTCGCTGTCCAGCAGCTCCGAATAGAACACGGTTTCGCGCCGTGCGTTGGGCACCTCGATGCCGATCACGTTGCGGCCCGGCACGGTGGCGATGCGCACGGCCGTCACCGACAACGAACGCGCGATGTCGTCCGCGAGCCCGATCACGCGGGCGGAACGGATGCCCGGCGCCGGTTCCAGCTCGTAGAGCGTCACCACCGGTCCCGTGTGGATGGCGCCGATCGCGCCCTGCACGCCGTAATCCGACAGCACGGTTTCCAGCAGCCGGGCATTGGCATTCAGGCTTTCCTCCGACGGCCCGGTGGCCGAGCGGGGCGGAGCCATCTTCAGCAGCGACAAGGGCGGCAACTGCCAGCCATGCGCCTCGTGATGCGGCACCTCGCGCCGGCGCGGCGCGGGGGTGTCCGTCGCGCGATCCTCCCGCCGCGCGCCGCCATCGTCCCCGCCGCGGCCGCCGCCCAGTAGCCGGCCGATGGACAACAACGCGCTGCCGGTGCGGGGCGCCGTTTCCGTCGCGGCGGGGCCGGTCCGCGCCGGCACGTCCGGCGGGGCGTCGCCCGCGTGGGTGCGATGCAGCGCCGCGTCCTCCGGTGCCACCCGCGCGGCGCGCAGGGCGCTTTGCGAGCGCATCGGCAGCGCCGGAAGATCTTCCTGTTCCTCGTTCTGTCCCGGAGGCATCACCCAGCCGGTGATCCCCGTCAGGCGCGGCCGGGACACGGCCGGCTCGTCCCGCCGGCCGCCGCGCAGGCTCGGTTCCTGGCGTTCGGCCGCCTTGCGCGCCCGGCTCCGGCGGGACGGCGCTTCTTCTTCCGCCGCTCGCGGCACCAGCGCGCCCAGCCCACCGGAAGTCCCCGGCGGGGCGACTTCGCCCGCGGTCCCGATCCCGGTGCGCAGGCCGGCCGCGCGCATCTGCGCTCCGAACGGCGACAGCCCCGGCAGCACGTGATCGAAATCCTCGTCGTCGGCCGGGTCGGCCGGATCCGGCACGCGCCGTCCGGCCTTGCGCCGGCCGGCCATCGCCGCGCGGCTCTTTCCGCCGGCGCGGCTCCGTCGGCCCATCGCCAGCGGCAGGCTGCCGGCCCGGCGCGCCCCGCGCCCGAACGCCCGCCATTCCGACCAGGACAGGCCGAGACACAACGGCACCAGCATCAGCACCAGCGCCAGGATGAGCCCCCAGATCAGCACGCCGCCGAATGGGCCCGCCGCCGAACGCCCGGCCTCGATCGCCGCCTGCGCCAGGCCGCTCCCGAGCCCGCCGCCCGGGCCGGAACGGGATGGCCACGCCGGCGAACGGCCCAGCAGGATCGCCGCCCCGCCCAGCGCCGCCGCGGCGGCCGGCATCGCGCACACCAGGCACACCACCCGCAGCGTCAGGCTGCCCAGCCCGCCGTGCGACACGACCCGCCACGCCCAGGCCAGCAGCGCCAGCGCGGGCAGCACGCCGGCCAGCCCGAAATATTGCAGCATCAGGTCCGCGAAGGCAGCACCCACCGGTCCGGCGAAATTGCTGGAATGCGCGACCGTGGCGGTGTCCGGCGACGGGTCGCCCGGATTGTAGCTCAGCAGCGCCACCAGCATGGCGCAGGCCAGCGCCGCCAGCGCCAGCCCGCCGAGTTCGGCGAGGCGCCGGCGCAGCAGCGCCTGGAGCTGCGGCGAGGCCAGCCGTTCGGACATGGTGCCGCTCACCGCGCGGCCATCCCGATCGAGCGAACCACAGGCGGTGTCCCGCCGGGCCGGCGGGGGGCAGGAACAGCGCGTCGGGCCACGTCCGGGATCGCCCGCGATGTCGCCATGCGGGCGCCGGCGGCGTGGCCAGGGGTTTGGCCGGGGGCGGTCCTGCCGGCCCGCGCCGATCTGGTGGCCGTGCGACCGGCTTGCGCTCTCGGCACCAAGAAATCTCTCATCGGAAAAGGCGAACTCCGGGCTGCTGTTCGCGGATCGTGCGAAGCATACCCCGGAAGCCCTTGATCCAGGAACCTCAAGCTGCAGCGCGGCCCGCTCGTTCCGGACACGTTCCGAGCAACAAGCGCCCCCTCCGGGCTGGAACGGGTCAGTCGAGGTCGCGGAAGCAGTCGCGGAAGCTGTGCAGCAGATCTCCGTCCAGCTGGTTGTCCATGCCGCCCATGATCCGCATGGCGTCCGCCGGGGCCATCGCCGGCTTGTAGGGCCTGCGTTCGGTCAGCGCGCCGAAGATGTCGCAGATGGTCATGATCCGGACGTGGTCGGGGATCGCGGCCCCCGCGAGCCCGTCCGGATAGCCGCTGCCGTCCAGGAATTCGTGATGGTGACGGGCGATCTCCAGCGACATGCTGTCGAAGCCGCCCTGCATGACCAGCAGCTCGTGCCCGAGCGCCGCGTGCTCGCGCATCACCGCCCGCTCGCCGGGAGACAGGCCGCCCTGCTTGCCCAGGATCTCCAGCGGCACGCGCCCCTTGCCGATGTCGTGCACCAGCGCCGCCCGGCACAGCGCCTCCCCGTCGCGCCGGGAGAAGCCGAGCCTCAGGGCGAAGGCGGCCACGAACCCGGCGGTGGACAGGCAGTGTTGGTAGGTGATGTCGTCGATGGTGCGCACCACGTCCAGCCAGGCGCCGATGCCGTCGTCTCCGATGGCGTCCAGCATCAGCACGGAAGCATCCGCCACCACCGCCGGCCGGATCGCCGTGCCGGAGGCGGCGCCTTCCAGCAGGTCGGCCAGGGCGGCGCCCACGCCCGGCACGGCGCGCGACACCCGGGGCGTCACCGTCGCCGGCGGTGGCGCCAGCGACAGCACCGCCGCCAGCAATTGTTCGCGCCCCGCGGCGACGGGCATCACCGCGCTGGCGCCGATCGCCCAGGCCTGCACCGTTTCGTCGTGGCCGCTGCCATCGAGCAGGCACAGGGTCGGCGGCGCCGCCCGTCCCCCGGGCATCAGGCAGCGACGCAGGCTGGACACGCTGCGCGCGTCGCGCAGGTCGATATCGGCCACCACCGTCGAGAAGCGGCCGTCCGGACCCTCCGCGGGCCGGTGGCTTCCGCCGTCCGGGGCGCCGTCCGCCAGCGACAGGGTCGTGACCGAGCCCAGCAGCGCGAGCGTGCGGGCGAGCGGCTCGCTCGGTCGGTGGCTGTCGCTGATGAGCAGGATAGGGTCGGGCAAGGGCTCGCCGATCGATGCCTGGGGAACTGTTACAACCCAAGCACGGCAGCGGTGAACGGCTCCTTAACGCCGCGGTCGAACGTTGCCGGCCCTCGTCCCCGGGCCGCGATCACTGTGCCGGTCCCGGCCGAGGCGCTCAGGCGGTCGGCCGCCAGGCGCACAGCCGGGCGGCGCCGTGGGCGCGGTCCATCAGCAGCGGCGCTTCCGTGGGAGGCGGCTCGGCGGCACCCACCTCCGCCACCACCAGCACGGCCGGATCGAGCCAGCCGCCCTCGCGCAACGCCGCGATCGCCGGGGCCACCAGCCCCCGGTTGTAGGGCGGATCGAGAAACAGGAGCCGGATCCCGTTCCAGCCGGCCCGGGCAGGGGGGGGACGCGACATGTCCGCGGCCATCACCAGCGCGCGTTCCTCGCAGCGGCAGGCGCGGATGTTGGTGCCGAGCGCCGCCAGCGCCGTCCGGTCGCGCTCCATGAACACCGCGCGCGACGCCCCGCGCGACAAGGCCTCCAGCCCCAGCGCGCCCGTGCCGGCGAAGCCGTCCAGCACCGGACCCTCCAAGGCCGCCCCGCGCGCGTCGGCCGCCCAGTCCGCGTGGCGCAGCATGTCGAACAAGGCCTGCCGCACCCGGTCCGCGGTGGGCCGGGTGCCGGTGCCCGGCGGGGCGGACAGGGCGCGTCCCCGGAAGGCGCCGGCCACGATGCGCATCGGGCGCCGGCTCAGGCGCGCGGGATCTGGTCGCGCAGCACCTTGCCCGGCACTTCTTCCAGCTCCGTGCGCTTGAGGGTGCCGAGCTGGAACGGGCCGTAGGAGGTGCGGATCAGCCGCGACACGTGGAAGCCGAGCGACATCATCACCCGCCTGATCTCCCGGTTGCGTCCTTCGCGCAGCGCCACGGTGAGCCAGGCATTGTCGCCCTTGCGGCTGTCGAGCCCCGCCTCGATCGGCCCGTAGCGCACCCCGTCCACCGTGACCCCGTCCGCGAGCGAGGCCAGGCGCTTCTCGTCCACCGCGCCGAAGATCCGCACGCGGTACCGGCGCACCCAGCCGTTGGAAGGCAGTTCCAGCCGCCGCGCCAGCTCGCCGTCGTTGGTGAGCAGCAGCAGCCCCTCGCTGTTCAGGTCGAGCCGTCCCACCGACACCACGCGCGGCAGGCCGGGCGGCAGCGAACGGAACACGGTCGGCCGGTCCTGCGGATCCTTGTGGGTCGTCACCAGCCCGTCCGGCTTGTGGTAGCGCCACAGCCTGGTGCGATCCGGCGCATCCACCGGACGGCCGGCCACCAGCACGGTGTCGCCCGGCTGCACGAAGGTGGCGGGATGGCGCACCGGCCGGTTGTTGAGACGCACCTTGCCTTCGGCCACCAGCGCCTCGGCATCGCGGCGGCTGGCGACGCCGGCGCGGGCCAGCCACTTGGCGATGCGCTCTCCCCGCTCCGCGTCGCCCGCTCCGGCAGGCCCGGCGCCCTTTCCGGCCGCCGTCCGCCGGCCCGCCACCGGCCCCGCGGGCGCCGTGTCCGCCGTCGCGCCGTCGCCGGCCGTCCCGCTTTCTCCCAGCCCGCCGTCCGCCGCCCCGTGTTCGAGCGGGTCGTGTCCGGCTTGCGGAGGACCGGATCGAGCGGCGCCAGGTTCAGGCGTCGCATCCTCCGGCGTCGCGTCCCCTGATGTCGCCTCACCTGATGTCGCGTCTCTGGGCACCAGATCCTCGGCGCGCACCGCGGACGCGCCCGTCGCGGCAGCCGTTCGGTCCGCCGCCGCATCGTTTCCTCCGTCGCGATCCTCCCTGGAGCTCATGAGTGCGTGCCCCCGTCGCGGCGCCGGGCGGCCGCCAGCACCAGCGCCTCGAACAACCGGCGGTCGCCGTTGTCGATCCCGAACTCCGGGTGCCATTGCACGCCGATGCAGAAGAAGCGCGTCGGGTCCTCGATGCCTTCCACCACCCCGTCCGGCGCCCGGGCATTCACCACCGCGCGGCCGGGAGTCGCCACCGCCTGATGGTGGGACGAGTTCACCTGCATGGTCTGCGCGCCGACGATGCGGGCCAGCAGGCTGTCGGCGACCAAGGTCACCGGATGGCCGGCCTCGTGGCGGGGGTTCGGCTGCTCGTGCGGCAGCGGGTCCGCGACGCTGTCGGGAATGTGCTGGATCAGCGTGCCGCCCAGCGCCACCGCCAGCAGCTGCTGGCCACCGCAGATGCCCAGCACCGGCATGTCGCGCTTCAGCGCGCCGCGGAGCAACGCCAGCTCGGCCGCCGTGCGCCCCTGCTTGAGCGTGACGCTGGGATGGAGCGGCTCGTCGCCATAGAGCGCCGGGTCGACGTCGAACGCCCCCCCGGTCACCACCAGCGCGTCGATCCGGTCCAGCATCGCCTCGGCCAGCTCCGCATGGTGCGGCAGCGCCAGCGGCAGGCCGCCCGCTTCCACCAGGCTGTCGGCGTAGTTGGCGCGCAGCGCGTACCAGGGATAGAGCGAATAGGACGCGCGATCGGGCGCGGCGCCGGGCTCGCTGTCCAGGGTCACGCCGATGACGGGACGGGATTGGGTCATGCGCCGATCCGTAGAACATCATCCGCCCGGGCGAAATCGCTTGGCGGGATAAAGATGCGGCCCGCACGGTCCGGAACGCTTCCCGCGGCCGGAAGCCCGCGGCGAGGAGGCTTGCACCATGGCGGCGATGTCCGACGAACCGGACGGCGGGACGATGCCGGTGCCGCCGGCCCCGGCCTCCGGATTGGCGAAAGCACCGCTCGCCGGGCGGTCCCTCGAAACGGCGGAAGACGCCCCGCGAGCGGTTCCGGCCCCCGAATCGACCCCCGAATCGGCCCTCGGATCGGCCGCCGAACCGGCGGAGCCCCCGATGAACGCTCCCGTGGACGCGCCGGCGGCGCCCCTGGCTCCTGGGACACCGCTACCGGACGATCCGGCAGACCAGGCGCCGATGGCGGTGGCGATGCGCGCCGCGAGGATGGCCGGCGCGCGCGGCGAGGTGCCGGTGGGTGCTGCGGTGTTCGGTGCCGACGGCACCCTGCTGGCCGAGGCCGGCAACGAGGTGGAAGCCCGCTGCGACGCTTCGGCCCACGCCGAGCTGCTGGCGATGCGGGCCGCGGCACGCCGGCTGGGGCGGCCGAGGCTGGAAGGCTGCCTCCTGGCGGTGACGCTCGAGCCCTGCCCGATGTGTGCAGCGGCGGCGGCGCATTTCCGGATCGGCACCATCCAGTTTGCTGCCTACGATCCCAAGGGCGGCGGGATCGACCACGGGCCGCGCTTGTTCGACCGGGCGGGCGCCCTCCACCGGCCGGACGTGGTGGGGGGCGTGCGGGAACGGGAAGCGGCCGACCTCCTGACGAGGTTCTTCCGCGCGCTGCGGCGCCCCCCTTCTCCTTGAGCCGGCGGGTCCTCGCCGGAGAGGGATGCCTGCAGGGCGGCGGACCAAGGCGGCGGAAACCGGCGGCCTTGTTGCCGGGACGTGTCGTCGCGGGCGCCGTCGTCCCGGCTGGGGCGCTCGGGCGATCCCGGAATCCCGAAGAACGCGTCTAACGGTTGTTTCATCGGCGCGTAGGAGCCCTGTGGGCCGGGATGCCGCATGTTCCGGCGCAGGATCGAACCCCCTATCCGGCCCGGCGCTTCAAGCCGGTCCGCAAGCAACAGGAACGCCATGTCCTTCTTCCCCCCGCACCCCCGGCACCCGTCCTCCCGGCCGAGCCGGCTGCGCAGCCGGCTCGGCCGCGGCGGCGCGGTAGCCCTGCTCGCCACCACCACCCTGGGCGGGTTCGCGGCCGGCAGCATCTGGCTGCACGACGCCAACGCCGTGGCGCAGACCTCGCCGGGCGCGGCCGGCGCCGGCACCACCGCGTCCGGCGCGATCCAGCCCACCGGGCCGGCGCAGCGCCTGCCCGACTTCACCCAGCTCGTCCGGCAGGTGAAGCCCGCGGTGGTGTCCATCACCTCCACCATCAAGGCGGACGAGGCCGAGGACGACAATGGCGGCGGCGGCGGTGGCGGGATGCAGGGGCAGCAGATGCCGTTCCCCTTCCCGTTCCCGTTCCAGATGATGCCGCAGAACCGGCAGCACCGGACGGTGGAAGCGCGCGGATCGGGCTTCATCATCTCGGCCGACGGCTACATCGTCACCAACAACCACGTGGTGAAGGGCGCCACCGCCGTGTCCATCACCCTGGACGACGGCACCACCCTGAAGGCCAAGGTGGTCGGCCACGATCCCAAGACCGACCTCGCCCTGCTCAAGGTGAGCAGCAAGACCAAGCTGCCCTTCATCGAGCTCGGCGAAAGCAACGACGTCCAGGTCGGGCAATGGGTGATCGCGGTGGGCAACCCCTATGGCCTGGGCGGCACGGTCACGGCCGGCATCGTGTCGGCGCGGGGGCGCGACATCGGCGAAGGACCCTACGACTCCTTCATCCAGGTGGACGCGCCCATCAACCGCGGCAACTCGGGCGGCCCGCTCTTCACCCAGGACGGCAAGGTGGTCGGGGTGAACACCGCCATCCTGTCGGAATCCGGCGGCTCGGTGGGCATCGGCTTCGCCATCCCGTCGGACACGGTGCGCGACGTGGTGTCGCAGCTGCGCAAGACCGGCCACGTCACCCGCGGCTATCTGGGCGTGTCCGCGCAGCAGATCACGCCGACCATGGCCAAGGCGATGAACCTGCCCATGCAGGGCACCAACCCCGCCGGTGGCGCCCTGGTCGCCAGCGTCAATCCGGACAGTCCGGCCGACAAGGCGGGCGTGAAGCCGGGCGACGTGATCACGGAACTGAACGGCCAGAAGGTCGACAGCCCCCGCGACCTGGCGATCAAGGTGGCCGGCGTCACGCCCGACAGCAAGATCACGCTGAAGGTGCTGCGCAACGGGTCCACCCAGACGCTCAACGCCACCATCGCCAATCTCGGCAAGGCCGATGCCGGCGGCAAGAGCGGTGGCGGTGGCGGCAACAACGGCTCGCTCGGCGTCGGGCTGTCGGCGCTGACGCCGGACATGCGCCAGCAGCTCGGCGTCGACGACAACGTGCGCGGCGCGGTGGTGACCCAGGTGCGTCCGGGTTCGGCGGCCGAAGGAGCCGGCATCCGGCGCGGCGACGTGATCGTCGGCGTGGGCAACCGCATGGTGGCCAACCCGCGCGAAACGGTGGATGCCGTGCACGCGGCCCTGAGCAAGGGCGACGTCGCGCTGCGCATCGTGCGGGACGGCCAGATGCTGTTCGTGGCGGTGTCGCCCGGGGACGGCGGATCGGGTTCCGGCGACGATTCCGGCAATAACGACGACAGCGGCTCCGGCGGCGACAGCAGCGGCGACAACAACGACCAGCAGGGCTGAAGCGTCCGCCGCCGGCGCGAGGGTTTTCCCCCCGCGCCGGCATCCGCAACCGGCCGGGCGTTCGCGCCCGGCTCCTTTCCGCGTCCGGTTCCTTCCGTGCTCGATTCCACCCGCGCTCCCCTGCCGCTCCGTGGCCGGCCGGACGTCGCGCGGGAACGGGCCGGTTAGGCGTGCCCCGCCACCGCCGCGGGGAAATCGCCGCCGGCCTCCTCGGCCGGGGCGGGATCGTCGTCGGCATCCACCAGGCGACGGAACAGGCGCAGGGCCCCCACGCCGCCCAGCTCGGGCAGGTGGCCGAACTCGATCTCCTCCGCCAAACGCTCGGCCAGCAGCCCGAGGCGCCGCCGGGCCTGTTGAAGAGCCTGCCGGGCCAGCGCCATCTGTTCGCCGGGCTCCAGCCGGTGCCACGCACCCTCGGGGCCGTCCGGCACGGTGGCGGGGAAGGGGTCGGGCATGGAAGCGGCTCCACGGAACAGGGAGCCTCCGCTGTGCCATGCGTGTCGTTAATGCACCGTGCATGACCTCGCCGCCGGCGGGGGGAAGCCGAAGCCGCCCGGAAGCGTTATGACCGACCGGTCACGAACCAACTGAAGGGGAGGCGGGCATCATGGTCGCCATCGTCGGAGGACATCCGAGCCGCCCGGGAAGCATCGCTTCACCGGACGCACCGCGGCCCAGCGCCGCTCTTGCCTGCACCATCGCCTCGCTCGCCGGCCTGATGTTCGGCCTCGATATCGGCGTGATCTCGGGCGCGCTGGACTTCATCGGCAAGGCGTTCAACGCTGACCAGCGGTCCCAGGAATGGATCGTCAGCTCCATGATGATCGGCGCCGCGATCGGCTCGCTCGCCGGCGGCGGGGTGTCCGCCAGCCTCGGCCGCAAGAAGTCGCTGTTCATCGGCGCGATCCTGTTCGTGGTCGGCTCCGTGCTGTGCGCCTTCGCGCCGGGCGTGACCTCCCTGATCGTCGGGCGCGTGGTGCTGGGGCTCGCCATCGGGCTGGTCGCCTTCGCCGGCCCACTGTTCATCGCCGAGATCGCGCCCGAACGGTGGCGCGGCGCCATGGTGTCGCTCTACCAGCTGATGATCACCATCGGCATCTTCCTGGCCTTCGTGTCCGACAGCCTGCTGACGCCCAGCGGCAACTGGCGGCTGATGCTCGGCGTCATCGTGGTGCCCGGGATCCTGTTCCTGTTCGGGCTGTTCGCGGTGCCGGAAAGCCCGCGCTGGCTGCTGCTGCGCGGCCGCGAGAGCGAGGCGCGCGCGGTGCTGATGCGCCTGCGCGGCGACCGGGCCGAGGTGGACCGCGAGGTCGCCGACACCCACGAGCAGCTCCGCGTGCCGCAGAAGGGCTGGGCCCTGTTCCGCGGCAATCCCAACTTCCGCCGCTCGGTGCTGCTGGGGGCCGGCCTGCAGGTGGTGCAGCAGCTCACCGGCATGAACGTCATCATGTACTACGCGCCCAAGATCTTCGGCATGGCAGGCTTCGGCGCGTCCGCCGCCTCCTGGGCCACCGCGGTCACCGGGCTGGTGAACGTGCTGGCCACCCTGCTGGCGATCGGCCTCGCCGACCGGCTCGGCCGCCGTCCGATGCTGATCAGCTCTTTCGTGGTGATGGCGATCGGCATGGCCGTGGTCGGCGTCCTGCTCGCCATGGGCGTGCAATCCGATGCGGCGCGCTACGGCCTCGTGGCGATGGTGCTGTTGTTCGTGGTCGGTTTCGCCGCAGCACCCGGACCCCTGGTCTGGACGTTGTGTTCCGAGATCCAGCCGCTCCAGGGCCGCGATTTCGGCATCGCGGTGTCCACCTTCATCAACTGGGCGGCGAACTGGCTGGTGGGCAACACCTTCCTGACCCTGCTCACCACGATGGGACAGAGCCAGACCTTCTGGATGCTGGCGATCTTCAACGCCCTGTTCATCCCCTTCACCCTGCTGCTGGTGCCGGAAACCAAGGGCGTCACGCTGGAATCCATTGAGCAGAAGCTGATGGCCGGCCGCCGCCTGCGCGACATCGGCCGGTAGCGGCTCGCCCGACGGCCCGAGGTCCTGCCTTCTCCGGGCAGGGCCTCAGGCCCCGGACCGCCTCATCGCCCAGCTCCGCCGTTTGGGGAGCGATGCGTCCTTCCTGGCTTCCGTGTGCACCGGATCGCTGCTGGGGGCGGCGGGACTGATCCGCGATCAACGTGCCGCCTGCCACTGGGCTTGGCGGGACATGTTGCTTCTGTTCGGCGCGGTTCCGTCGGACGCGCGGGTGGAGCACGACGGCAACCTGTTGACCGGGGGCGGCGTCACCGCCGGGATCGATTTCGGTCTGGCCCTGGTGGCGCTGCTGGTGGGCCAGGATCAGGCCGAGCGGGTCCAGCTCATGCTCGAATACGCGCCCCAGCCCCCGTTCGACCGCGGCCGTCCCGAGCTCGCGCGGCCGGAGATCCTCCACGTCGTGCGCGCCGACATGGAAGTCGTCATGAACCAGCGCCGCGCGATCGTCCGGGCCGTGGCGTCCGGCGCCGGGTTCGGAACGGCGGCCTGAGACCCCGACGCGCCGGCACGCGCGGCAAGGGGAAGCCCGTCATTGCAGAAACCGGCGGCGGATACGGGGTCCGGCGGAAAAGGACGATCCGTGCGGACCGGTCCCCGTCCATGCCGGTGTGGCCCGGACGTACGGCACCCGGGTTCGCCATGACGACCCCCGTGACGGCCTGGATCGTTGCGAGTGGCCGGGAGGGGTCGTCGCGGCACTGTTCCATCGCACCGGAGGATGGTGCTCGAACTTCGTCCGGACCTCTGGCTCCGACTCTCCGGGGGCCCGGCTGGGGGAAACGGTCCAGTGGACCCGCCCGGAAAGTCGCGGCGGCGCATGGTTGCCGCCCGCGAGGTGCCGGCCCATCGTTCCCCCATGCAGACGCGCCACCGGATCCTCGTTCTCGCCGCGCTCGCCGCCGGCATGGGGGCCGCGCCTCCCAGCCGCTTCACGGCCCCGATGCAGCCCTGGCGCAGCGCGGACGGCCGGGTGGCGCTGCTGCGTCCGGCGATGGTGCCCGCCACCGCGTCCGACCGGCCGCTGGGCTCGCTGATGTCGCCCGGCTGGCGCCTGGACTGGGACGGCTCCGCGAGCCGCGCCGGTGCCGCCGCCGGCACGATGATCATCCGCCTGGTGCTGCCGGTGACGCCCGATGCGCCGCTCCGCCGGGCCAGCGAGGTGCTTCAGGTGGGGGCGAGCGCCGATGCCGGGGCCGTGTCGCGCTGCTTCACCGACGGGCTGGGCGGCCCGGCGGTGCATCGCGATCCGGACCGGACCATCAACGGGGTCCGCTTCCGCTCCTGGCACGCCGCCGATGCCGGCATGAGCCAGCGGATCGAGGCCACCGATCTGCGTGCGGTGGTGGATGGCCGCTGCGTGGCGGTGGACCGGTTCCGCTACGGCGACAGCGCCTCGGACCCGGCTCCGGACGCGCCGATGCCGCAGGCCCGCGGACGGGCGATCATGGATGCGAGCCTGGACAGCCTCAGGCTCGGTAGGGCGGTCGAGGTGCCCCCGCTTCCCGCCTTGAAGCTGCCGCCCGGCGCCGTCGCCCGCTGACCGCGGGGACCGGCTTCGCCGGCCCCGGGGCGCGTTGCTGAGGGACACTGGAATGACGCCCGAGCCAGGACCGTTCCTTCGCCCGCCGCCCTCTCGGCCCGGTTGAAGGGTCGCGTCAGTCCAGCGGCTCCTCCCAGATCTCCAGCACCCGCCGCACCGCCGGGCGCGCCTTGCAGCGTGCGAGATGCTGCCGCAGGTTGGTGGGCAGTTCAATGCCGGCCTGGGGTGCCCAGCGCTCGACGTAGAACAGGGCACTGTCGCCGATGGAGAAGCGGTCGCCGCCGCCGCACCAGCGATGGTCGCCCAGCTGGTCCGACAGGATGCGGAAGCCTTCCTCCACCATAGCGCGCGGCCCTGCTTCTTCACGCTGCCCGAGCCCAGCCCCGTGGTCTGGTGCACCGCGTCCTGGGGCTCGAAGCGGGGCGTCATGAAGATGCGGCCGAAGCCCTGGCCGTGCACGGTGCCCACCGCGTAGTCCATCATCTCGGACATGCGCGTCACCGCCTCGGTGTCGTCCGGGGTGAGCCCGGCCGCCGGATGGGTGTTGGCGAGCCAGTAGGCGATCACCCCGTACTCGGTCAGCAGCGATCCGTCGTCGCGTCGCAGGACCGGCACCTTGCCCTTCGGGTTGATCGCCTTGAACTCGTTCTGCTGCAGTGCCTCGACCGACCGCTTCTCGGTCTCGTACGGCTGGCCGATCTCTTCCAGCAGCACGTGGATGCCGATCGCACAGGTGTGGGGAGCCCAGTACAGCTTCATGGCGCGTTGATCCTCGCGATGCGATCCGGTCGAGGAACGGCCACGCCCGGGCAGCGCTCCGGTTGCCACCGGCGCCGCTTACGTGATCGGCACCGCGCTCGGGCGCCGAGGGGTGCTTGCCGGCCGCCGCGCGCCCATGTCTGATCGGCGTCATGATCATCCGAAGCGACGAGCATCTCGATGTGCCCATGGGCACTGGCACTGGCACCGGCGCCATGCGGCTGCACCTGTTCCGTCCGGCGGGGGAAGGGCGCTTCCCGGGCCTCGCCTTCTTTTCCGAGATCTACCAGGTGACCGCGCCGATCCGTCGGTTCGCCGCCTACGTGGCCGGGCACGGGTTCGTGGTGGCGGTGCCGGAGGTTTATCACGAGTACGAGGCGCCCGGCACGGTGCTGCGCTACGACCAGCCCGGCACCGATCGCGGCAACGAGCTCAAGTTCGCCAAGCCCGTCCGCGCCTATGACGCGGATGCCGCCGCCACCTTCGATGCGCTCGAGGCGCATGCGGCCTGCAACGGCCGCCTGGGCGCGTTCGGCGTCTGCCTCGGCGGCCACCTCGCGTTCCGGGCGGCGCTCGACCCGCGCGCCCTGGCGGCGGCATGCTTCTATGCCACCGACATCCATTCCGGGACGCTCGGCGAGAACAAGAACGACGACAGCCTCGCCCGCATGGCGGAGCTGAAGGCGGAAACCCTGTTCGTGTGGGGACGGCAGGACCCGCACGTCCCCTTCGCGGGGCGGGAACGCATCCGGGCGCGGCTGGAGGAGGTGGGGGCGTCCTATCTCTGGCACGAGGTCAACGGCCAGCACGCCTTTCTGCGCGACGAAGGCCCGCGCTACGACCCGGCGCTGTTCCGCGAATGCACCGGACTGATGCTGGACCTGTTCGGGCGCACGCTGCGGCGCTGACGGGCGACTTCACCGCCGGGCGATGCCGGCGATCGCCGTCGCCGACGCGGCCACGATCGCGTCCTCGATCAGCCCGCTGGAACATCGGCCAAGGCGCGGGATCGCCGCCATGCGGACGCGCCAGCCCGGATAGGAGGCCAGCACCGCCGTGAGGCCGCCGAGAAGGGCGGCGGATACGCGGTGCCGCCGCCGTGCCAGCACCGCCCCGGCCAGCGCCGAGGTGGAGAAGCGGGCCACCAGGCCGATGGGCACGATGCGGTCGGGGGCGGTGGGCTGCTTGTCGCCGGCCATCTCGCCCATCGCCAGCACCACCGCACCGGCGGCGACCAGCGGATGCGCCAGCAGCCGGGGCGCACCGTTGCCGGGCGGGAGCCGGCCGGTGGCGGCGGCCACCGCCACGGCGGCGAGGGGGGTCATGGCGCGCTGGCCGCCGGCCAGGCCCATCAGGATGCTGCGCAGCATGGTCGTCCGGTTCCGCGAAAGCTGAGGCAGCCCAATGGATCAGGCAGGCTCCGGTTCCCGGAAGCCCGGGCCGGTGATCCCGGGCGCCGCCGCCCGCGCCGGCGGGATCGACCGCGACGGGGCCGCATCGCACGACGGACGAAGAGCGGGCGGCTCGCGACCGGGAGATGTCGGCCTCGGGGTAACGGGGTGCGCGTCGCCGGTCCGGCGGCATCCCCCCATCACCGGCAGGCTTCGCGCCGGTCCGGCCTGTCCCGGCAATATCGCTCCCGGTGCGGGCTCGACCGGCTCCGTCGCCGTCGGCGCAAACGAAGGGGGGTCGCGGTTCTGGTCCTGCCCCGATGTGTTCGGTGACGGCCGCCGCGGCGGCCACGGCGCGCACACATGGAAGAGTCGCAGGGTCGCCTCGCTCCCGGCCTCCGTCGCGATCGGCGGGGCAGAGCGGCTCGGCGCGGTTATTCGCGGGCGCGCCGGGCGGTCCTGCACCCTGGATCATGTCCGGGCCGAGACCCTCGTCTTCGGCCGGGCCGCGACCGTCATGCGCGTCCGGGCGCGTCTGGAGGCAACGGGCCTGTTGTCGCCCGGGACGGGATACCCGCGCCTTCCGTCCGGACGCGGCGGCTCAGCCTCGCAGCAGCCGGGCGTGGTGCGCCACATGGTCCTCGATCACGCTCTGGATGAACCAGTAGGAATGGTCGTAGCCGGCGTGGCGCCGGAGCCGCAGCTTCTGCCCGGCCGCCTCGGCCGCTTCCGCGAGCGCGTCCGGACGGAGCTGCTCGCTCAGGAACTGGTCGGCATCGCCCTGGTCCACCAGGATCGGGGTCGGGTGGGTGTGGCCGGCGCGGAGCAGCAGGGTGGCGTCGTGGGCCGCCCATCCGTCCCGGTCCGGCCCGAGATAGGCGCCGAACGCCTTGTGCCCCCACGGCACCGCCGCCGGGTGGGCGATCGGGGCCAGCGCCGACACGCTGTGCCAGCGTTCCGGATCGCGCAGCGCCAGCACCAGGGCGCCGTGCCCGCCCATGGAATGGCCCATGATGCCGCGCCGGCCGGGTGCTGCGCCGAAACGCGCTTCCACCAGCGCCGGCAGCTCGTCGTTCACGTAGGAGCCCATGCGGTAGTGCGTGCGCCAGGGCTCGGCGGTGGCATCCAGATAGAAGCCGGCGCCGGTGCCCAGATCCCAGTCCTCGTCTTCCCCCGGCACGCCGGCCCGGCGCGGGCTGGTGTCGGGAAACACCAGCATCAGCCCGTGCGCGGCGGCGAAGCGCAGGGCGTTGCCCTTGGTGGCGAACGTCGTCTCGTCGCAGGTCAGGCCGGCCAGGCAGAACAGCGCCGGGGGCCGGCTGGCGCCCCGGGCGGTGCCCGGCCGGAACAGGGCGAAGCGGGCGGGCAGCCCCAGCGCCTCGGACTCGTGCTCGTGGAAGCCGAGCGTGCCCCCGCAGCAGCGATGCTCCGAGCGGGTGGCGATGTCGGCCATGCTCAGTACACCACTACCGAGCGGATGCTTTCGCCGCGCGCCATCAGGTCGAAGCCCTCGTTGATGCGATCGAGCGGCAGGTGGTGGGTGATCAGGTCGTCGATGTTGATCTTGCCGTCCATGTACCAGTCCACGATGGTCGGCACGTCGGTGCGGCCGCGCGCGCCGCCGAACGCGGAACCGATCCAGCGCCGCCCGGTGACCAGCTGGAACGGGCGGGTGGAGATTTCCTGCCCGGCCGCCGCCACGCCGATGATGGTGGACACGCCCCAGCCGCGATGGCTCGATTCGAGCGCCTGGCGCATCAGGGTCGGGTTGCCGACGCATTCGAACGAGAAATCGGCCCCGCCGCCGGTCAGCTCCACGATGTGGCCCACCACGTCGCCGTCGGGCCCCAGATCCCTGGGGTTCACGAAATCGGTCATGCCGAACCGCCGGGCCATCGCCTCGCGCGCGGGATTGATGTCCACGCCGATGATGCGGCCGGCGCCCACCATCCTGGCGCCCTGGATCACGTTGAGGCCGATGCCGCCCAGCCCGAACACGGTGACGGTGGAGCCGGGCTCCACCTTGGCGGTGAACAGCACCGCGCCGATCCCCGTGGTGACGCCGCAGCCGATGTAGCAGATCTTGTCGAACGGCGCGTCGGCGCGGACCTTGGCCAGCGCGATCTCGGGCAGCACCGTGTAGTTCGCGAAGGTCGAGCAGCCCATGTAGTGCAGCACCGGGCGCCCCTTGAACGAGAAGCGCGAGGAGCCGTCGGGCATCACCCCCTTGCCCTGCGTCGAACGAATGGCCGTGCACAGGTTGGTCTTGCGCGACAGGCAGCTTTTGCACTGCCGGCATTCGGGGGTGTACAGCGGGATCACGTGGTCGCCGGGCTTCAGCGTGGACACGCCCTCGCCCACCTCCACCACCACGCCCGCGCCCTCGTGGCCCAGGATGGCCGGAAACATCCCCTCCGGATCTGCGCCGCTGAGCGTGTACTTGTCCGTGTGGCACAGGCCGGTGGCCTTGATCTCCACCAGCACCTCGCCGGCGCGGGGGCCTTCGAGCTGCACGGTCTCGATGCTGAGCGGCTGGCCGGCCTCGAAGGCGACGGCGGCGCGGACATCCATGGGCACGAAGCTCCTTCATCGTCGGGCGGAAGGGCACGTCGCCCATGCGGCGCACCCTGCATCGGTGGGCGCCTCGATGGAATCCCCCCTGACGGGGATGTGCTGGCCGCACGGGGACACGGTGTCGAGACACCGTGCCGGGAACGGGGGTGCAACCTGGCCATGAACGGCTTCGCCCCACTGGCATCCATGCCGGACAGGCCGCCGGAAGTCGTCCTGCCCGTCATCGCGCGCAAGCCGCGATGTTCACGCATGCGATCGGGCGCAGGCCGGGAGCTTTGGTTCTGATATCGTTACGGTGGGATGGAAAGGCTCGGGTGGGGAAACGGGTAGTTCGGCATCAGGCCGCGCCAGTTCCCGCGCGGGTCGTCGTCGGGACTGCCCGCGCATCCGGCGCCGGCGACCCGGCTAGGGTTCCGCGCCGTTGCCGAGCATCCTTGCCCCCGCCTGCCCCCGGCTTCGCACGCCGAGCTTGGCGTAGATCGAGCGGAGGTGGTTCTCGACCGTGTTGATCGTCAGGCCGAGTTCATGGGCCAGACGCCCGTTGCCATGCCCGGCCATCATCAAACCGGCGACCTGTCGCTCCCGTTCGGTCAGTCCCGCCGCCGCGGCCGTGAACGCCGTCATGGACGGTCCGGCAGGCGGCCGCGATGCCAGTGCCTGACGCAGGGCCAGGTTCTCCGCGCGCAGCCCCAGCCCGTCGGCGAGTCGCGACAACAAGCGCCGTTCCGCCGTGGTGAAGCCCGGATCGGTCTCGCCCCGATGGAAGCCGAAGCAGAGCATGCGCGTGCGGCCATCGATCGATGCGGGCACACCGAGACCCAGCACGTCGGCGATCCCGGCGCGGCGGAGGAACCGGTTCTCGTAGGAGGCACGCGCGAGCCACGGCAGCTCGCCGAGCGACACCGTCACCGGGCCGTGCACGGACGCCCCGTTCCGGCACAATCGCTCCCGGAACGTCTCGGTCAGAGGATCTTCGGTATAGAACCGTTCGCCATACTCGCCGAGAACCACATCCTCGGGGCGATGGTGACGCACGGTGACCGCGATCCCGGCCGATTCCACCAGCTCCAGCTCGAAATAAAGGTGCCCGCTCGCCCGCAGCCGTCGCGCGGCCTCCACCACCACCGCGGCGGCGACGGTCCCGTCGGCCGGCTCTGCGGCCGCGCGGCGCACTTGGCCCGGCTGGCGGTCCGGCGCCGGTCGCCGCTCCTGACGGAAATCCGTCATGCGCGGCGGCCGCATCCGTTCTAGATCGCTGGGCATGACCCCGTTCCGCATCGCCGTTCCCGACGCCACCCTGTCGCGCATCCGAGACCGCGTCACCGCTTTCCGATGGGATGCGTTCGTCGAGCCGGTTGACGCCGACGACTGGCGCCACGGGCCGCCACGCGCGTTCATGCGCGCGCTCTGCACCCGCTGGACCGGGACCTACGACTGGCGTGCCCGGGAGCGGGCGATGAACGCCGTGCCTCACTTCACCACCGAGGTCGATGGCCAGACGCTGCACCTGGTGCTGGAGCGCGGGTCCGGGTCGTCGCCCAGACCGCTGCTGCTGTTGCATGGCTGGCCGTACTCGTTCCACTCCTACACCGGCCTGGTCGAGCGTCTGGCCCATCCCGAACGGTTCGGCGGCCGCGTGGAGGACGCGTTCACGGTCGTGGTCCCGTCCCTGCCGGGATACGATTTCTCGCCGCCTCCCGCCCTGCCCGTGGGCCCTCGGCGCATCGCCGGACTGCTCGACCGACTGATGACCGATATCCTTTCGGTCGGACGCTATCTGGTGCATGGGGGAGACTGGGGCAGCGCCACCGCCGCCATGCTCGGCCTGCACCATGCCGACAGCGTGTCCGGCCTGCACCTCACCATGTCCAGCGTCCGCCACCATGGGGCGCCGCCGCGCTCGAACCGCGTGCCCGAGGATGCTTCGGCGGAGGAGCGGGTGTTCGCCGCCCGAGAAGCGGAGCTGTGGCACGAGGAAAGCGCCTACGCGCGCATCATGCAGACCAGACCGCTCAAGCTCGGCTACGCCATGGCCGACAGCCCCGTGGGCGTCGCCGCGTGGATCGCGGAAGCCTTCCACGCCTGGTCCGATCTTCGCGACCGCCCATTCGGGCAGGCGATTCCGCCGGACATGCTGCTCGACGAGATCATGCTCTATCTGGTCACCGACGCGGCCAATCCGGCCAGCTGGATCTATGTCGCGGAGGCGATCGAGAACTACCAGACCCTGGAGCCAGGACAGCGGATCGACGTGCCGACCGCCTTCGCCGCCTATCCCGATCCGGTGTTTCCCATGCCGCCCCGCGGCGTCCTCGAACGAGCCCATCGCGTGGTCCGGCACACGGTCATGCCGCGGGGCGGGCATTTCCCGTTCTTCGAGGATCCCGAACCGCTAATCGCCGATCTTCGCGGCTTCGCCGCCGGCCTGTCCTTCTAAGAAGGGGGCGGGGGCGAGGATTTACCGGCGGGTGTCGCCCCGGCAGCGGGTGGTCGTCGTCGCGCCGCCCACCCGCGCGGCCAGGACCGGTGATGGGTCCAGCGGTGCCGAAGGGGTTCCGGCCGCGAAACCGGCTTTTGACTGCATCGAGGAGCCGGTCGGGCGCGGATCGCCCCGGCATGCCGTCCGCCGCGGTCTGGATGCTCCGGCTTTCCCGCCAGGTCGGCAGCGGCGAGCGGCGTCGGCACACGGTCTGGCCGGTTCTGCGCGATTATGCCGATGCGGAACGTGCGCTGATCGCATGGCGTGCGCTGCGACGGGCGTTACGGCATTCCGCCCCTATCGCCGCGACCGGTCGCTCGGAGAAGGGAGCGGCAGGACGTGCGTGAGCTCGCGATGGTGAAGGGCCGGACGAACTCGGGGCGGGGTCGCGTGGGCGGAAGCGTCCCGCCGGGGTGCACACCCTCGCTCCGCCTCCGTGTGTTCCGCGCCGGCCGGGCGATCAGCCGGACGGCACCCGCATCCGCACCGAAGGGATGCCCGCCACCGGCGCATCGAGCGCGAACAGGTTGCCTTCCAGCGGCCGCCCGTCCCGTTCCGCTTCGGGGATCGACCAGCAGGCCGAGGTGACGAACAAGGTGCGCAGGTCGTCGCCGCCGAAGGCCGGCATGGTGGGGTACTGCACCGGCATCGGGATCGTGCGTTCGGTGCGGCCGTCGGGGTCCAGCCGCAACAGCTTGCCGCCGCCATACAGCGCGATCCACAGGAAGCCGTCCGCGTCGACCGCCACGCCGTCCGGGCCGCCTTCCTCGTCCGACAGGTCGGCGAACAGGGCGGGATCGGAGGCCGTTCCCCGGTCGGGATCGTAGCGCGCCACCCAGAGCTGCTTGCGGTCGGTGTCGCTGTGGAACATCCGGGTGCCGTCGGCGCTCCAGGCCAGGCTGTTGGCCGTCTTCACCGGGATGGTGCCGGGGCGCCAGCTGTCGCGCGTGGCGCCGCCGTCCCAGCGCCAGAACGGCAGCGCCTCCGGACCTTTGCCGTCGGCTCCTTCCGGCTTCAGCGGCACGAACATCGGGCCGGCCCAGAAGCGGCCCTGCCGGTCGCAATCGCCTTCGTTGAAGATGAAGCGGCGGGGATCGAACGGCGGGGGTGCTACGAAGTCGAGCGCCCCGTCGGCGAAGCGGAGCCGGTGCAGCCCGGTGCGGAGCGCCACGAACGCCCCGTCGTCGGTGAGGCCGTAGGGCCCGATCCAGCTCGGCATCTCCCAGTGCCGGTCTTCCCCGGTGGCCGGGTCGAAGCAGTGCAGCGCCGGCTCGCGCACGTCGATCCAGAACAACCGCCGCCGATCGGCGTCCCAGCAGGGCCGTTCGCCGTTGAGGGAGCGGGCCGCCAGCACGCAGCGAATATCGGGCGTGGTCATGCGGCTCGCTCCGGCGCGGAAATCCATCCGGTCCAACAGGTTGAAGCGGCCGCGGTTCCGGTGGCGTGTCGACCGCGAGGGAGACCGGGGGATTTGGGCGCCGAACCGCGACCGGGATTTCCGTGCAACAGAGACCGGGAGCGGCTACCCGCCAGATCGGAATCGCCCGGACGATCCGCGATGCGGGCGCCGGAGCCGTCCGTCGAGGCCTGTCACCCCGGTTCCGACCGCCACGCTCCCGGGGGCCACGATGGCGGCGGCGGAGCCGAAAAGCGGACTGGCCGGGGCGGCGGATACCGGCGGCACGATGACGACGGGCAACACGCCGCCCGCCGCGGCAGTCCCCTTCGCTGGGCCATGGCCACGATACGTGCGGCCAGCGCGGATATCGACGGTGGACGCGGGGAGGAACATCGGGAGGCGCGCGGCGTGCGCCCCGGGATCGTGCCCAAGGAAACCGCGACCGGGACCAGGACCGGGACGTTCATCCCGGAGGTCTGGCGGTGCCGCGATCGGTCTCGGGGGTGACGCAGGGCCAGCGGGCGGATGTCGTCGTGCGCCACGTTCCCGGTCACGCGCTGCCGGCACCCCGGGGGATTGCAGTCTTGCGCCGACATCGACCACGCGTTCGACCGCAATCATCTCAGATCCTGCTGCTGCGGAACCCGGTGCGCCCATGGATACCCGCGCCAGACCCGGCGGGCCTCCCCCACGCCGCCTTTCGTCAGCGCGCGGGCGCCTCGGCCGGGAGCTCGGCCAGCGCGTCGGCGAACCGGCGCATCAGCGCCACCAGCGCGTCGATGTCTTCCCCGCGCCAGTCCCGGAAGATGGCGTGGCCGATCCGGTCGCGCGCCCGGTCGATGGCGGCGATCATCGCGGCTCCCTCGGCCGTGATCGTCGCCTGCCGCACCCGCCGATCGGCATCCGACGGCCGTCGCGCCACCAGCCCGAGCGACGCGAGCTTCGCCACCTGCCGGCTGACGGTGGTGTAGTCGCGCCCCACCCGGTCGGCGAGGTCCACCACCCCCACCGGCTGCAACCGGCCGATGCCGACGAGCAGGGGAAACAGCGCCCGGTCCAGGCGGATGCCCGCGGCGCGGATCAGCACCTCGTCCTGCTGCGGCCGGTTCATGGCCGCGACCACCTCGAGCACCGTTCCGTGCAGCGCACGCAGCTGCGCCGAAATGTGTGCATGTTGCACTCTTTTGCTTGACGCCACGATCCCTCCCCGAGTTATGTGCATCATGCACATTAATACGGACCGGACCAGGAGGATCGGATGAAAGCAGCGATCGTGCATGCCGCCGGAGAGCCGCCGCGGCTGGGCGAATTCACCGACCCCGTGGCCAGCGGGGGCACCGGGATCGTGCGCGTGGCGGCCGCCTCCATGAGCCATCTCACCTTCAACCGCGCCGCCGGCACCCATTACAGCAGCGCCGGCCGTTTTCCTTTCGTGCCCGGCGTGGACGGGGTGGGGCGGCTGCCCGACGGGCGGCGGGTGTTCTTCGTGCTGCCCGAGGCGCCGTTCGGCAGCATGGCGGAGCGCGCGCTCGTGCGGGCCGCGCACTGCGTGCCGGTGCCGGACGCGCTGGACGACGTGGCGGCGGCGGCACTGGTCAATCCCGCCATGTCGTCCTGGGGGGCGCTGACCGAGCGAGCCCGGCTGCGGCCGGGCGAAACGGTGCTGGTGAACGGCGCCACCGGCATGTCGGGGCGCCTGGCGGTGCGTATCGCCCGCCACATGGGGGCGGGGCGGGTGGTGGCCACGGGGCGCAACCGCACGGTGCTGGACGCCCTGGACGCGGACATCGCGATCCCGCTCGACGGCGACGAGGCGGCGCAGGCGGACCGGTTCCGCGAGGCTTTCGCTGCCGGGGTGGACGTGGTGCTCGATTATCTGTGGGGACCAAGCGCCGCCCAGTTGCTGCGTGCGGCGGCCAGGAGCCTCGGTGGCGATCGTCCGCTGCGCATGGTGCAGATCGGGGCCGCCACGGGGGACACGCTTCCGTTGTCTGCGGCCCTGCTGCGGTCGGCACCCATCGCGCTGATGGGCAGCGGGCTCGGCAGCATCACCGACGAGCGGTTGATCGGCGTGATCGGCGCGCTGCTGGCGGCGGCCCCCGCGGCCGGGCTGGTCATCCCGGCCGCGCCCGTGCCGCTGGACGGGGTGGAAGGCGCGTGGTCGGTGCAGAAGGACGGGCGCCGGGTGGTGTTCGTTCCCTGACGCGGATCCGGGCGGGCGGGGCGGCGGCGATCCGGCGCTCCGCGTTCAGGCCGGGCTCAGCTGCCGCCCGCGTCCGCCGTTTCGCGGTCTTCCTCCGCCTGACGGGCGAGCAGCCCGTGGATCTTCAGGTGGTGGCGGAACTGGTAGTAGGTGAGGCCCAGCGCGCGGGCGGCGCTGCGCTGGTTGAAGCGGTGGCCTTCCAGCGCCTCGCGCAGCAGCCGGTTCTCGAAGGCCTTGGTGCGGGACGGGAAGTCGCCCACCAGCTCGGCTTCCGGCACGGCCCCCGAGGGGGCGGACGGGGCGGCGGATGCGGCGTCCTGCGGTCCCGCGATCGCGCCATTCCGCGCCATCACGGCCGAGACGGGCGCGTCCATGGGGTGCCCCGGGGCCGGGGGCAGCGTGGGAAAGGGATCGAACACCACCCGCGACAGCGGCTTGTGCGGTGCTTCGGCGCGATACACGCTCCGTTCCACCACGTTGCGCAGTTCGCGGACATTGCCAGGCCAGGGATGGGCCCGCAGGGCCTGCATGGCCGCGGGCGCGAAGCCCGCGAAGGCATCCCGGCCCAGTTCGCGCGTCATCCTGATGGCGAAATGGCCGGCCAACAGCGGGATGTCGTCCGCCCTCTCGCGCAGCGCGGGCACCGGCACCACGTCGAAGGCCAGACGGTCCAGCAGGTCGGCGCGGAAACGGCCCGCGCGCACCAGCGCCGGAAGATCGGCATGGGTGGCGGCGACCACCCGCACATCCACCCGCAGCGCCTCGTTGCCGCCCACGCGCTCGAAGGTGCCGTACTCGATCACCCGCAGCAGCTTCTCCTGCACGGCCATGGAGGCGGTGGCGATCTCGTCCAGGAACAGGGTGCCGCCATCGGCCAGCTCGAACCGGCCCGGCCGGCGGCGCGCGGCCCCGGTGAAGGAGCCGGCCTCGTGGCCGAACAGCTCGCTGTCCAGCAGCGCGTCGCCGAGCACGGCGCAGTTCAGCGTGATGAAGGGACGGTCCCAGCGCGGCGACAGGAAGGCAAGGCGGCTCGCCACCAGCTCCTTGCCGGTGCCGCGCTCGCCGATCACCAGCACCGGGCGGTTGAGGGGGGCGGCGAGCGAGACGTGCGCCAGCATGTCGCGGAACGCGGCGGATTCGCCGATCGGGGTGGCAGGCTCGCCGGTCGGTGTGGCCGATCGCACCAAGGGATGGTCCTCCGCGCCAAGCGTGGCGCCGGCCGGATGCTCTCCGGAGCGTGATCGGAACGCAAGCCCCGAGAATTAGTCGTGCATTTTCAAGGGATTACGCAGCAAGCGCCGCGCGCATCGTGGGTTGGCACGGAAGGTGCGATCCGGTTGAACCATGACCGACACCGAACGGGGCCCGCCATGAGCATCTTTTCCCGCCTGTCCGACATCGTGAACGCCAACATCAACGCGATCCTGGCGCGGGCGGAGGATCCGCGGAAGATCATCCGGCTGATCATCCAGGAGATGGAAGACACGCTGGTCGAGGTGCGTTCCTCCGCCGTGCAAACGCTGGCGGAGCGGCGGGAGATCGAGCGCCGGGTGGCGGCGGCGCTGCGCGACGAGAGCGAATGGGAGCGCAAGGCCGAGCTCGCCCTGTCGCGCGACCGCGAGGACCTGGCGCGCGGCGCGCTGCAGGCCCGCGCCCATGCCGCGAAGATGCGCGGCACGCTGGAAGACCAGCTGTCCGAGATCAATCGTGGTCTGGCGCAGCAGAACGACGACATCGCCAAGCTCCAGAACAAGCTGGCCGACGCGAAGTCGCGCGAAAAGGCGCTGGTGTCGCGGACCAACATCGCCAGCAGCCGCGTCCGCCTGCGCGAGCGCATCTACGACGAGCGCATGAACGACGCGTTCTCCCGCTTCGAACAGGTGGAACGCAACCTGGACGAGCTCGAAGGCCGGGCGGATTCGTTCGATCTCGGCCGCCGCACGCTGGAAGATGAGTTGGCAGGGCTCGAAGCCGATGCCACGGTGGACAGCGATCTCGACGCGCTCAAGCGCAAGCTGCGCCAGCGCGCCGGCGGCGATCCCGCCTCCGGGAACGCTTCCGGCGGCGGCAGAAGCCTCGCCAGCCCGGAAGACGCGCAATCCTGACCCCGCCGCGGGAAGCAATACGCCATGGACATCACCGGCATCGTCGCGCTCCTGTCGCCCTACGTGGTGCCGCTGGGCGGCATCCTGCTCGTCGCCTGGATCGTGAAGCTCAAGCACGACCGCCACATCCGAGGTCTCAGCGCCCAGGGGCTGAGCGAGGCCGAGCAGCGGACGATGGCGGAGATGGGCGAGATCGCCCGCCGCATGGAGCAGCGGGTCGAGAACCTCGAGCGCATCCTCGACAACGAGCTGTCGGGCTGGCGCAGCCGGGTGCCGCTGTGATCGAGTACGGAAGCGGCTTCGCGAGCGGCGCGCCGGGCCACCGTTCCTTCTTCACCGCGACCCCTTCCGGCAGGAGCGCCCCGCGCATGAGCGGCAGTTCATTCCGACCCGGCAGCTCGCGCCACGACGCCGGCCAGTTCGCGCCCGCCGAGGCATCCGGCCGGGTGTGGCGGCAGGACGGCAACGCGATGATGGCCGGCGTGTGCGCCGGGCTGGCGGAGGATCTCGACCTGCCGCTGCCGCTGGTGCGCACGGTGGCGGTGCTGTTTCTCGTGCTGCCGACCGGCCTCGCCTATCTGGCGCTGGCCCTGATCCTGCGCCGGCGTCCCCTCGCGGCGGCAGGCCTGCGCCAGGGGTTCGCCGATGGACGCTGGCGGACGGCGTCGTTCCGCGGCGACGGCGCGCAGGCGGCCGCTGCCCCGCGGGGTGCGGACCGGGCGGACGGCTCCGCGGTGATGCGCCAGGACCTCGCCCTGCTGCGCCAGCGCTTCGCGATGCTGGAACCGCGTCTCGGCAACATCGAGGCCTTCGTCACCTCGCGCGATTTCGAGCTGCACCGCGATTTCCGCCGCATGGGCGACTGAGATGCCGTTGTTCCCCATCACCGATACCGGCCGTGCCGGCGACATCCGCATGCGCCGCCGCCGCGCGGGGCTGCTGCTCGGCGGCATCGTGCTCGGGGGCTGGATGCTGGCGGGCCCTTCCCACCGAAACGACCGGGCGGGCCGGGAAACTGACGAGAGCCTGCAGCGCGCCCTGGCGACGATCGACCGCCTGCCGGTGCTGCTGGACCATATCGATCACGCCACCCATTCCTCCCGCCGGCGCGGCCTGCCGCAGCCCGGCGCGAACGACCCGAGCCGGACCCTCGTCGCGAGCGGCGGCCTCGACATCGACATCGGCTGCGCCAGTTCGATCACCCTGCTCGCCGTGCCGGGCATGGCGGAGGACCAGGCGATCCTGTCGGCGCGGCCGGACCAGGCGGACGCGCTGCAGGCCGTCGCCCTGAACGAGCAGACCGGCCGGATCGGCAGCGGCGGCAACAGCTGCGACCACCAGGCCCACCAGGAGGACGCCGACTTCATCCTGCGCGTCGCCCCGGAGCGGCCCCTGACGATCGCGCAATGGGGCAGCACCGACATCCGGGCCGGTGCCTTTTCCGGACCGGTGCGGCTCAGCGGGAACGGCTATGGCAGCGTGAGCATCGAGCGAACCGGCCCCCTCGTCGTGCAGCAGCGTTCGAGCGGCGACATGTCGGTGGGAAGCGTCCAGGGTCCGCTCGACGCGGACATGGAGAGCAGCGGCGGGCTGTCGGTCGGCAGCCTGGAAGGCACCCTCGACGCCGACATCCGCAGCAGCGGCGACTTGTCGATCAATGGCGGCGAGATCCGCGATCTCCGGCTGCGCCTCCATTCCAGCGGCGACGTGCGGATGAACCACGCCCGCACCACCGGCCAGGCCTCCATCCTCACCGAATCTTCCGGCGACGTCGTCGGCAGCATGTTCTCGGGCAGCGGCTTCTCCGCCACCACCCGTGGCAGCGGCGACGTGGTGTTTGCCTCCGTGCAGGCCGAGGCCGCCATGCTGGAAAGCACGGGCGCCGGCGACATCTCCATCCGCGGCGGCACGATCGAGCAGCTGACCGCGACCGGAAGCGGCTCGGGGGACATCTCGGTGCAGGCCGCGGTCCGCGCCGGCCGCATCATCCACGACGGTCCGGGCGACATCAGCATCCCCAGACTGCAGAAGCGCGCCGACGGCGGCTGAACCGGCTCGCGACGGGGCTCCACGCGCGAGGCCACCCACCCACTCCGGTTGTCAGGCTCTGAGCGGAGCCTTGTCGCGCGCGGCTCCGTGCTGCCGTTCCGCAGCGGCGTGCTTCCGGGTCAGGAAGACGAATCCCCCCGTCGATCGCGAGCGGTTCGTTTCTCCGCGACGTCGGCTGAGGCGGGGGTTGCCCCCGCCTCGCCCGCGTTTCGCTTCTGGTCAGTGCGGCGCGTCGGTCGCCGCCGGCATGTTGGCGTCCGGCGCGGCGTTCGGGTTGGTTTCGCCGCGGCGATAAGCGGCCGCATCCTTGGCGTCCTGGCGCTGCTGCTTGCGGTAGCGGTGGCGCACATACATGCCCGTGGCACAGCCGCCCGCCGCGCCCAGCACGCCGTGATGCGCCAGATGGCCGCCCACCGCGCCGGCTGCGCCGTATTTCAGGCAGCCGCCCGGTTCGGCCGCCGCCGGCAGGGCGGGCGCCAATCCGCACAGCAGCGCCGCGGAGGCGAGCAGGCAGCGGCCGCGCGAAAGAACGGTTCGTGAAGAAGAAGCTGCCATCCGATGGTGGGTCATGCCTGCTGATCCGTGGGAATGTTGCCGTGCCGTGCCACCCGGCGCGATCATACGGGACCGCGGAAACGTCGCGACACCGCTTCGCGTTCCGTCCCCCCCGATCCTCGACGCCGAAGCGACGGCGGCACCCAGGGCCCTTTCGGATGCAGCTGCGGCAGCCGCCGCCGCGACGGCACTTCCCGCCGCACCGGCGGCAGGAGACGGACGCGCCCCGGAAGCCCGCCTCGCCCAATCGGCCTCGCCCGTCGGCCTTACTCAGGCGGCCCACCGCCCACGGTCCGACCGTCCGCCGCCAGGGCGGACGGCGGCGATCCTCCGATGCGCCAGCAGCCGGAATGGCACGGAAGCAGGCAGAAACGCCAGCGCGTTCCGCCCGCCCCCGGCGCGACGCTATTCGGCGGCGGTCGGGGTGCGGTGGCCGGGCACGCTGTTGTCGGACACCGGCGCCATCGCCTCGAACACCCCGTCGCGGCGCACCAGCGCGTGGAACAACCCGGCCGCCAGATGCAGCAGGATCAGCGCGAAGAACACGAAGGCGAGGTTGGAATGCAGCGACCACAGCACCGCGTGCAGATGGTCGTCCTGCGCCAGGATCGGCGGCAGCGTGATGCCCGCGCCCAGCCGGATCGGGTAGCCGGCCGCCGACAGCATCGCCCAGCCCAGCAGCGGCATGACGATCATCAGCGCGTAGAGCGCCCAGTGCGACAGCACGGCGCCCAGCCGCATCGGCGCCGGCAGGTCCGCCGGCAGCGGCGGCGTGCCGAAGCGCAGCCGCACGCCCAGGCGCAGCAGCGCCAGCACGAGGATCGCGATGCCCAGCGGCTTATGGATGGACACCAGCGTCAGGTATTTCGGGGTGATGGTGGATTTCATCCCCACGCCGATGAACAGCATGGCGAGGATCGCCGCCGCCATCAGCCAGTGCAGGGTGCGCTGGGTCGCGGTGAAGCGGGTGCGCACGATGTCGCGCGCCGTGCCGGGGGTGCCGAGGCTGGTGCTCATGGGGTCGCTCCCTCCGGCTTGCCGTCGTTGCGCGGATAATGCGCCGCTTCCGCCGAGCGCAGATCGTAGGATTTCGCGTAGGCGGCCGAACGCGCCGCCGGGAAGGGGTCGTCGGAGGTGCTGACGCCGGCCGGCAGCACCGTCGGGTCGTAGTTGATGTCGCGGCAGGGTCCGTCGGACTCAGGCTCGATCTTCTGCACCACCAGCGTGCCGGCATCGACCGTCCGGCGGTCGGCCGGCCACGCCTTGGACGGGTCGGCGGTGGGATCGCCGTCGTTCGCCACCTGCAGCCGCAGCGTCCAGCGCGCCGGCTCCTTGGCGATACGCTCGGTGATCTCCTTTTCCAGGACGTCCGGACCCTGCTTGGCGAGCTCGTCCGGCGACACGGGCACCGGCTGGGCCGCGGGCTCCATGGTCCAGCGCACCGCGCGGGTGTTGCCGGCGTCGTCGGTGAACAGGAAGGCGTTCACCCCGTTATAGCGTTCCTCGGCGTAGGACCCGGTCCAGGGCGCGGTCTTGGCCCAGGCGCCGAACGGCTTGATCTCCGGATGCGCCGCCGCGAACTGCCCCATGGCGTTCGGGTCCTTGGAGCCCGAGGCTTCCAGCAGGGCGTAGAAGGCCTGCGGGTTCGACACGGGAAAGAACGGCACCGAAATCATGCCCGACCGCCATTCCCCGCCGTCCGGCGTGTGGATGTCGATCGACAAACCGCGCACCCGCACGCTGGCGTCGGTGGCCTGTGGGTTGGGCGTGCCGAGGTTGAAGCGGCCGATCACCGGATAGGAGCCGGCCGCGAACACCCGCGCCTTCGACAACGCCGAACCGGCGCCGTTCGCGTCGAACACGCCGGTGAAGCAGATGCCCTTGGCATGGTTGCGGCGGTGGCCGAGCTTCTCGGGCGTGGTGGGACCGAAACCGTCCACCATCCGGGTGGGCGTCAGCCGGTGCGGCGACAGCCAGCCGGCCGTGTAGGCGAAGGCGGCGGCACTCACGCCCACCACGCCGGCGATCACGAGAAGCGACCCTATGGCGGAACGGGAAGAAGGCGGTGGTTGCGGCATCGGATCGATAACCTGCTGGAACGGCCGCGCGGGCGCGGCGTGAGCGGATCATGCGCGTTTGGAACGCTCGGGCCGGACACCCGGCTGCCCCCGTCGAACCGAACGGCACGGCCGGAACGGTAGAGGAGCGCAACGGCTTCCGCAAACCGGTCCGAGGGATACCGGTCGTGGCGATACTGGTCGTGGCAATACTGGCCGGGGCGATATCGGGCCGTGGCGCCGTTGGCCGCTCCCGGCCGTGACATCCCGCCGGGCCGGACACCGACCGGGGACGGCGGCACGCGCGATGCCCGACACCGCCGCGACCGAAGGGCGGCCGATCCCGGTGGATCGTTCCCGCCGGATTGCCCTCGCGGGCGGTCCCGACACGGAACCGCCGGAACCGCCGGGACCGGCGGAGACGCTCAGTAGGGCAGCGACAGATAGTACTGCCCCAGCGCCGTCAGCTTGCCCGACGCGCCCAGCAGGCTGGTGAAATGCGGGTCCGGCGACCAGCGGCCGGTGAACCAGGCGTAGCGGAACACGTCCGCGCGCCCTTCCAGGGTGGCGACCATGTCCTTCATCTGCGCTTCCTGCTTTGCGAGCGTGTCGATCTGCGCGCCGTCCTTCTGGCTGTGCCAGTTGGCGAACTCTGTGACCCAGAACGGCTTGCCGTATTTCTTCAGCCGGTCGAGCTGCCCCGCCAGCCCGTAATCGTACCAGTGGAAGCCCAGGTAATCGATCTGCGGCGCCCGTCCGCCATGGTCCGATTCGTAGGCGGCGTAGAACGCGTCCAGCCACGCCACCGGATCCCCGTAGTTCGCCATGGTGCCCCAGGTCATCTGCGGCCCCACGATCTTCACGCCCGTCCTGGCCGAGATCGCCTCGAAGGTCGGCCAGAGCTGTGCAGCCTGCTGCGGCGTCATGTTGGCCTGCCCCGTGAGGTTGGGCTCGTTGAGCACCAGCAGGTAGTGCACGAACGGGTTCTGCAGCAGCAGCGTCGTCACCTGGTTCGGGTCGAACGAGCCGTTCCACAGCATGGGATAGAAATCCATGCCCGCCTTGATCAGCACGTCGGCGGTGATCGGCTTCTCCGGCAGCCCCGCCCAGTCATAGTACCAGCTCACCCCTGGCGACAGCGCCTGCACGTCCGCCGGATCGGTGAAGTCGTAGGCCACGCCCCGCTTGGCGCTCTTGGCGACGGCAGGGGAGGCGGCGAGGGCCGCGGCCGCGAGGAGGGGGAGAAGGAAGCGACGGGTGGACATGGGGCCCTCCGGGACAGGGGGCGCTGACGTCAGCGCTCTTCGTTCTGGATGGCGGACTCAGGACGATGGGATCAAGCGACATGGCGCTTCGGCGCGCAATCTCTTTCTGGAGACGCGCCGCCTCGCATATTCTTCTTGCGCGCCGCAAGCGGGAGGCTGGCGCAGAAGCAGAACGTCGCCATCGGGACAGGTTTGAGTTCGGAGGTGATGGCCGATGCCGACGACATGGTCGTTTCGTCCGGTGGAAGCGCCTATCATGACTCTCCCCGTGACATCGGCTTCATTGGGGTCATGAAACTCGATGTGCGTCACCAGCTGGCGCATGATGGCGCAGACACCGGAGGAAATCAAAGAACGACGTGGATAGGCGGCGGTGCTCCAACGGAAGATATGACAGCTCCTCCTCGAACGGCTCGCCGCAGCATACCGCCAAGCCGAACAGGTGCGAGTCGGCATACCAGTTGCGATTGTTATCGTTGTTACGAGCTGTGATCCGTGTCTTGAAATCCTTGAAGGCGCTGGATGCGGTGAGTTTCTTCACGAATACCGCCGAGAAGGTGGGAGCGATAAATCCGGCCAGATATCCGATATTCGCTGGCAGCGAACCAAACAGCGTGCCGTCCGGATCGAAGCAACTCTCGATGAAAAAGTGGCATGGATGCGGGGACGAGCCTCGCCAAGATGGTCTGTATCGTTCCACGTCGGCCGGCAGGGCCGAGATTGCGTTTTGCGGCCAATCCGGCCTCGGAAGAGCGCGAACCAGTCGAACGGCCAGCGGAACACGTCCACCACGTAATGCCGCACCTGCCAATGCTCGCAAGGCATAGGGATAATGACGCGCGATCCATTGCGGATCCAAGTCGTCAGGAGGATTGCCGTCCATTAAGGCATCGATGTCGAAGCCGTCGAGGAATTCGACCATCTTGCTGTCTGCGAAGGGCGGTATAGTTCCGGCGGGATCCGCTTCGGCAGGCTTCATGGTCCGGATGATCTGCAGATCCCGCCGTGCGAGAGCGAGCCTTTTCTCGTAGAGTTTGGTGCCAGGGCAAACGCGCATAATCCGGTACGCCTCATCCGTCGGTGGAGACGATGTGCGCGTTGGGAAGGAGTAGGGAAGAAGCTTTTGTAGGGCAGGAATGTCTTCGACTGACAAGTTTACACGAAGAGCCGCGATAGCCTCATTCCTGGCGATATCCTTGCGCTCCCGAACGATCCGGACGACTTCATCACGACCAGCTCCGGGATCGCGCTCACGCAGTTCACGAAGGGAACGAAGCACCGTCTGTTTCTCATAAGCGTGGCGGGATCCGTGCCAGCGCCAAGTGAACGGCCAAGTTTCCGGATCATCCACGATCCTCGGGTAGCGCTCGACGATGTCCACGTCTATCTTGTCGTGGTCAACCGAGCCGTTCCTCAGGTCGTCCACATGAGTGTGGAAGCCGACCCAGTACGCGTGACGGGAAACGGCCGAGAATAGCAGCGACAAGTCGGACCGCGAGGACCAGGGCAACCTGCAAAGGCGGTAGAGCGCTAGTCGGGCCGACAAGGGTAAGTATGGCCTGTCCAGGGTGTAGTGCTGCAAGCTTGGGATCTGGCCGGTGGTTCCAGTGAACGGCGGCCGGGCCGCCGTTTCTGGCAGCGAAAGCGGCGGCCAGTTCTCCGAATCGTAGCGGAAGGTCCGGATGGTGGGGGTGTCGAAGAACCACCCTGCTCGGGTGGCAGTTGACAGGAGCACCGCGTAGAAGCCGTTCCAGGTGATGGTCGTCCGCGACAGTTCCTGGTCCCGCAGCGGACTCATGACGCCCAACTGGTCGCTGAATAAAGGCAGAACCGTTCCTTGCCCCAGATGCCGGCTAAGAACGGGCAGGCCGCCGACCACGCCAATCACCGCGGCGTCCAGGGTGACGCAGATTTCTGTCATCGTGGGATCGATAAAGCGGGCTTCTCGTAGTTGCCGGTCAACGCTCTCGATCGTCGAATTTACGGGCGGCAGGGCTGTGCGATCGGTGATCGCTTCCGAGGACAAAAGGAACGCGCCTTCGTTACCCTGGGCGGTGCGGAAACCGATCGTGCCGATGAATCTCTCGCCCGGGATCCGGACCGGATCCGGACAAGCGTCTCGGCTCGTGTTCTGCACCTCCGACAACAGCAGGGGTCTTTGAGGATGCTCCGGCGTGGAATCAGCAGGCACGAGCCAGACCTCGATCAGGGTTCTCACCGTATAGACGCCCCTGTGCGCGAGCTCGGTGAACCGGACACCAAGGGTGATCCATTCTCCTGGCAGCAGACGGTCGGCAGGACGTAACCGGGAACGTTTGCCTCGCACTCGGTCCGGCGGTGGTGCCGGTTCGGGCATCGAGTGGCGGATGACCGCTTCGCGTAGCAGGATCAGTTGCTCGCGGACGAACGCTGCGCGCAGATAGGCTGGGCAGGCACGCGAGCGGGACGGTATGGCGAGAAGCTGTTCCGTTATCGAAACGAACCCCGGGTCGTTCCGCACCACCTTGGCGCCGATCACCGGGCAGGTCGCGATGGTCCGTTCAGCCAGATCGTCGGATACGGTGTCCAGGCAAGCTTCGATCCACTCCCGGATCTCGGTGATGATCTCGACAAGGGGAATGAGCGGCTTCGACGAACGCAAGGTCGGCAATGACTTCCCCCTGAACATGGTCGGACCGCACGATGGCGGAAGGATGTCGATATCCTTCCGGGATCGCCACTCGGCCAGGATGTGAAGCCCGAAGTTGTCATGAAGCAGCGCGGCCTTGAACCCGTAGCAAGGCAGATCGTGCCTTCGATTTGGCATGACTGCCAGCCTGTGGATCCTACCCCCGCAACCGGAACAACCTCGTCTCCCTTACCTCCCGGTCCTCCAGCTCCAGCGACGTCGGCACCGTGTGCCGGCCGATCTCGTCGAGCCCGTTTGTCGGCAGGTAGGCGCGGCCGGGATCGGCGACCCAGACCTCGGCCTCGGCCTCGGCGGCGCAGCGGCGCAGCCAGGGGAGGATGTGGCGGGTCATGGGGGCCTCGTAGCAGACGTCGCCGCACAGGATCAGGTCCCAGCGGCAAGGCTGCCCCACCACGTCGGCGGCCAGCGGGTGCACGGACACCCCGTTGAGCGCCGCGTTGAGTTCGATCGCGGCGATGGCCATCGGGTCGATCTCGGCCGCGTCCACGCTGGCGGCACCGCCGAGCGCGGCGGCGATGGCCGCGATGCCGCCGCCGGCCGCGAAATCCAGCACCCGGCGGCCGTGCACCTGCGCCGGGCGGTCCAGCAGCTCGCGCGCGGTGGCCTGTCCGCCGGGCCAGGCGAACGCCCAGAACGGCGGCTCGACGTTGCGGCGCGCGAGCCATTCCTCCGAGGCCTGCCAGATCGGGGTGATCTCGGTGGCGAGATGCAGCCGGATCTCCGGCACCAAGGGCGGGCTGGCGATCTGGGTGTGGGCGCGCACGAACCCGGCGGGATCGGGCGGCGCGGGGACGGACGGAACGGGCTCGGGCTGGGTTGGAACGGTCATCGCTTGGTCCGCAGGAGGTCCGGCGGGGGACGCCCGGCGGGATCGGTGAAGGGGCCGATGGCGGCGCTGGCGGCGGAACCGGTAGCGGCCGGAGCGGCGGCGGACCCCGTCGTGGCAATGCCGGTGGCGCTGGCGGGCGGCGTCAGCTGATGGCGCCTTCCGGCACGGCGGGCTCGGCGGCACCGGCGGCGATGGCGGCGATCGCCGCGGCGAGGCCGCGCGCCACGGCGTCGGCCGGCAGGCAGGGCGGCTCCGGCTCGCCGGGGCGGGGCGCCAGCGCCGCCTGCTCGGGCAGCAGCGGCACGTGCGCGAAGCCGGCGCGCAGGGCGGGATACCGGGTTTCGGCCAGGTGGCGGACGCCGAAGAACAGGTGGTTGCACACGAAGGTGCCGGCGGTCTGCGACACCGACGCCTCGATGCCGGACGCGCGGATGGCCGCCACCATGGCCTTCACCGGCAGCCCGCTGAGATAGGCCAGCGGCGCGCCGGGCACCACCGGGCGGTCCACGGGCTGCTGGCCGTCATTGTCGGGAATGCGCGCGTCGTCGAGGTTGAGCGCCACCCGCTCCACCGTGATCCCGGCGCGCCCGCTGGCCTGGCCCAGAGCCAGCACGGCGTCGAACGGTTCGACGGCAAGGCGGCCGTCCAGCACGGCGAGGCTGCGATGGAAGCAGGTGGGCAGGATCAGGGTGTCGAGCCGCACGCCGCGAAGGCCGCCCGCGTCCGCGAGCGCGCGGACGGCCCGCACGACGCGCTCGGACGCGTTGACCGCCTCGCCGCCAAACGGTTCGAACGCCGTCAGCAGCAGCCGGAACGGTGCGGCGGCCGCGCCGGCGGGGCCCGAACCGTCGGTCATTCCGCGGCCTGGATCGCCATCTCCGAAGAGACCGGCGCCACGTCCGACGGGTCCCGGCCGGGGTCGGGGCATGTCTGCTGGGCGCTGATCAGCGCGGAAAGATTGGCGATGCCGCGCGCGGTGGTGCTCTGGGTCAGCACGTGCACCGGCTTGCTGAGGCCGAGCAGGATCGGGCCGACCTGCAGGCCTTCCGCCGCCGCCTTGAGCAGGGAGAAGGAGATGTTGGCCGCGTCCAGCGAGGGCATGATCAGGAGGTTGGCCGAACCGGACAGCCGGCTGTCGGCGACGGTGCGCGCGCGCAGCGACTCGCTGAGCGCGGTGTCGCCCTGCATCTCGCCGTCCACCTCCAGCTCGGGGGCGGCGGCGCGGATCAGCTTGAGCGCCTTGCGCATCTTGCGCGCCGACTGGCTGTCGGAGGAGCCGAAGTTGGAATGGCTCAGCAGGGCCGCGCGCGGGGCCAGGCCGAACATGCGCACGGTCTCGGCGGCGAGGAGGGTCATCTCGCAGATCTGCTCGGCCGTCGGGTCGACGATCATGTGGGTGTCGCAGAAGAACAGCACGCCGTTGCCCTGGATCAGGGCGGTGAGCGCGTAGATGCGGTTGATGGAGGTGACGGGCTCGATCACCGGCAGCACGTAGCGGATCTGCCGCCACCAGGAACCGAGGCCGCCCACCACGGCGGCATCGGCGTGCCCGGCGCGCACCAGCATGGAGGCGGCGACCGTGGGCCGTCGGCGCAGCTCGCGGTCGGCGGCGGCGAGCGGCACGCCCCGGCGCCCGACCAGCAGCCGGTACTCGGCTTCCAGCGCGTCGATGATGGGCGAGGTTTCCGGATCGATCACCTCGGCGTCGCGGTCCAGGTCGAGCCGCAGCCCCATGATGTGGAGCTGCTTCTCGATCAGGTCGCGCCGTCCGAGCAGGATCGGCCGGGCGATGGCGTCGTCCACCACCGCCTGGGCGGCGCGCAGCGTGCGCTCGTCCGCGCCCTCGGCGTAGACGATGCGCTTGGGCGCCTTGCGGGCGGCCTCGAACAAGGGTCGCATCACCTGGCCGGAGCGGTAGACCACCGCGTCCAGGTCCTCGCGATAGCGCTGGAAGTCGGCGATCGGCCGTTCGGCCACGCCGCTCTCCATCGCCGCCTTCGCCACCGCGGGAGCGACATGCAGGATCAGGCGCGGGTCGAACGGCTTGGGGATGATGTAGTCGGGGCCGAACACCGGGGCGTGGCCGCCATAGGCCGAGGCCACCACCTCGCTGGCTTCCAGCCGGGCGAGCGAGGCGATGGCTTCCACCGCCGCGAGCTTCATGGCCTCGTTGATCTCGCGCGCACCCACGTCGAGCGCGCCGCGGAAGATGAACGGGAAGCACAGGACGTTGTTGACCTGGTTGGGGAAGTCCGACCGGCCCGTGGCGATGATGGCGTCGGGACAGGCTTCGCGCGCGAGTTCGGGCAGGATCTCCGGCTCGGGGTTGGCCAGCGCCAGGATGAACGGCTTGGGCGCCATGCAGGGCAGCCATTCCGCCTTGAGCACCCGGGGCGCCGACAGCCCCAGAAACACGTCCACCCCGTCCAGCACCTCCTCAAGGCGGCGCTTGGGCGTGTCGCGGGCGTAGCGGGCCATGTTGGGCGCCATGTCGGGATCGCGTCCGGCGTACACCACGCCCTTGATGTCGGTGAGGGTGACGTTCCCGGGCTTCAGCCCCATCGCCACCAGCAGGTCCACGCAGGCGAGCGCCGCGGCGCCGGCGCCGGAGGTGACCAGCCGCACCTCGTCCAGCCGCTTGTCCTGGAGCCGCAGGCCGTTGGTGATGGCGGCGGCGGCCACGATGGCGGTGCCGTGCTGGTCGTCGTGGAACACCGGGATGCGCATGCGCTGGCGCAGCGCCTGCTCGATGCGGAAGCATTCCGGGGCCTTGATGTCCTCGAGGTTGATGGCCCCGAAGGTCGGCTCCAGCGACGCCACCACCTCGATGAAGCGGTCCGGATCGGACTCCGCCACCTCGATGTCGAACACGTCCACGTCGGCGAACTTCTTGAACAGGACGGCCTTGCCCTCCATCACCGGCTTGGAGGCCAGCGGGCCGATATTGCCCAGCCCCAGCACCGCGGTGCCGTTGGAGATCACCGCGACCAGGTTGCCGCGCGCGGTGTAGTCGCGGGCCTTGTCGGCATCGCGCTCGATCTCCTCGCAGGCGGCGGCGACGCCCGGCGAATAGGCCAGCGCCAGGTCGCGCTGGGTGGCCATGCGCTTGGTGGGCTCGATGGTGAGCTTTCCGGGACGGGGCAGGCGGTGATAATCGAGGGCCGCCCGGCGGAAGTTGTCGTCCATCCTCGCTCCTTGTCACGCCGGGTCCGTGTCGCAGGAGGCCCGGCGCGCGTCCGTTCTGATGCTGCGTCCAACGCGACCGCCCCTGGTGATGACACAATGATCGGGCGGCGCAAGTCGCACCCGCGTCGGGCGACGATCCCGCTGACGGCATGGCACGACGGGCCGTCCCCGTCGGCCGGGAGGGCGGAGCGGTTCCGAAAAAGGCGACGAGCGGCACAAGGCGGGACCGCGCGGACGGGGGCGGCACCGGTCGCCGGCACTGGTCGCCAACATTGGCCGCCAGCATTGGCCGCCAGCACGGCGGGCGTGCCCCGGCCCCGGAGCCGCCATTCCCGGTGGGTGCCACGCCCCGCCGGGATCGCCACACCCCGGGCGTCCTTGCACCCCGAACTCGCTCCTCCCCGGGCCCGTCACATTCTGTCGCGCATCGCCAAGTGCCGCGTTACACCGCTTGGGCATCCTGCCTTCCGAACCCGGCGGCTCCGTCGCCGACCTTTCGATCGGGAGCTTTCCTTCATGACCATCAGGACCATCCTCGCCGCCTCGCTGATCGTGGCCGGCACCGCCGGCGCGGCAATGGCGCAGCCGGCCTTCGGTCCGGGCTTCGGCGGCCACGGCCATTGGCACGGTTCCGCCGGCGCGCTGCTGGACGGCGTCACGCTGTCCGACGCCCAGAAGAGCAAGGTCGCGGCGATCGTGAAGCAGGAACACGACGCGACCGCCGCGCAGCGCAAGCAGCTGCACGGCCTGCACGACCAGATCGAGAACGCGCTGCTGGGCAGCGAGCCGGTGTCGGCGGCCCAGCTCGCCCCGCTGCAGCAGCAGGAAGCCGGCCTGATGCAGCAGCTGGCCAGCGCCCATCTCTCGGCGCAGCTGTCGATCCGCGACGTGCTCACCCCGGCGCAGCTGTCCCAGGCCGCGCAGATCCATGCGAAGCTGGTGTCGCTGCACGAGCAGGCACGCGCCCTGCACGAGCAGGGCAGCGGCGGGACGCCGGCAGCCCAGTAGGCTTTCTCCAGCCGTTCCGGGGATGACGGGGACGCCGGGTCCGGCTTTTTCGTCATCCCCGGCTCGCCTTTCCGGGTAGCCCTCGCGCCCATCCCATCCGCTTCGGTGCCGGGCGGGACGGGCCGACCGGTCCGTGCTATCCATTCCGGGCTGGAACGCCTGTTCCGGCGGGATGGCGGGGAGGGCCGGATGGTGCGACGCGATGGATGAGCAGGAACCCGGCGAACAACGCTTCCTGTTGTCCGGCGACGAGGCGGGTTCGGGCGCCGCCGACATCCCGCGCGACTTCAAGAGCCTGCGCGCCCTGATCGTGGCCCGGCGCCCCATGCTGCCCAAGCGGCTGCTGCAGGTGGCCGATTTCGCGGTGGACCATCCGCAGGAGATCGCCTTCGCCCGCGTGGCGGATCTGGCCACGCAGGCGGGCGTGCAGCCGTCCACGCTGGTGCGCTTCGCCCAGACCCTCGGCTATTCGGGCTTCTCCGACCTCCAGGCGGTGTTCCGGGCCCATGCCCGCCAGCGCTGGCCGGACTACCGGGAACGGTTGCACACGCTGAGCGAGCCGGACGAGGAACGGGCGCCCGGCGGCCACGATCCGTTGCGGATGCTGCACGGCTTCGTCCACGCCTCGCGGGTGTCGCTCGACCATCTGGAGCAGACCATCGACGGCGCGGCGCTGGAACAGGCGGTGCGCATTCTCGCCGGCGCCCGCACGCTGTGCCTCGCCGGCACGCGGCGGGTCTATCCCGTGATGCTCTACCTGCTCTACGCCCTGAGAAAGCTCGGCATCCGCACCGAGCTGCTGGACAACGCGGGCGGCCTGGCGCAGCGGCAGACCGAGCTGCTGGGGGCGGGCGACGTGGTGCTTGCGGTCAGCTTCACGCCCTATGCCGCCGAGACGCTGGACCTGTCCACGCTGGCGGCGCGGCGCGGCGTCGACGTGGTCGCCATCACCGACAGCCCGTTCTCCCCCCTGACCCAGGTGGCGAGCTGCTGGCTGGAGGTGGCGGAAACCGACCATGCCGGCTTCCGCGCCCTGTCGGCCACCTTCGCCCTGGCCACCATGCTCGCCGTGTCCGTGGCGGAACGGCGGGAAGCCGGCGCCTGAGCGGCATCCCGCCGGGAAGGGAACTTCAATTCCACTTCCGGGCTCCGATGGAAAATCCTATCCTCGGATGACCGCCCCTCCGAGGGCGGAACCAGGGGTGGAACGCGATGAACGAGATGGTGGCGCCGCGCGCCGCGACGGTGGACGGGCCGGACGCCACGGTGGGCATCGGACTGATCGGCAGCGGCTTCATGGGGCGGGCGCACGCGCTCGCGTTCCGGGCCGCGGGCGGGGTGTTCCCCCTGGCCGCCCGGCCGGTGCTGGAGGTGCTGGCCGACGCCACGATCGAGCAGGCGCGGACCGCCGCCGCGTCGCTCGGCTTCCATCGCGCCACCGCGGACTGGCGCGCGCTGGCGGCCGATCCGGCGGTGGACATCGTCGCCATCGCCACCCCCAACCGGTTCCACGCCCCCATGGCGCTGGCGGCGATCGAGGCGGGCAAGCACGTCTACTGCGAGAAGCCGCTGGCCACCACGCTCGCCGACGCCATCGCCATGACGCGCGCGGCGGAAGCGGCGGGCGTCACCACCATGGTGGGCTTCAACTACCTCAAGAACCCGATGCTGGAGACCGCGCGCGAGATCGTCCGGTCGGGCGAGATCGGCGAGATCACCGGCTATCGCGGCATCCATGCCGAGGATTTCATGGCCGACCCCGACGCCCCCTTCTCCTGGCGCTGCCTACCGGAAGAAGCGGGCGGCGCGCTGGCCGACATCGGCAGCCACGCCATCGCGGTGGCGCGCTTCCTGTTGGGCGAGGTGGACGCGGTGTGCGGGCGTCTCGACACCATCCACAGCACGCGGCCGGCTCCGGATGGCGGCCGGCGCGAGGTACGGGTGGACGACCAGGCCAACCTGCTGCTGCGCTTCCGCGACCGTCCCTTCACCGCCACGGTGTCGGCCAGCTGGCTGGCCAGCGGGCGCGACATGCAGCTGGCCTTCGAGCTGAGCGGCACCAAGGGGGCGCTGAGCTTCACGCAGGAGCGGTTCAACGAGCTCAAGCTGTTCCGCGGCGGACCGGCGGGGCGACGCGGCTTCACCACCCTCAACGCGGGCCCGGCGCACGGCGACTACGCGGCGTTCTGCCCGGCACCCGGTCACCAGATCGGCTTCAACGACCTCAAGACCGTCGAGGTGCGCCGGCTGCTCGACGCGGTGGCGGCCGGCCGCGACGCCGATGCCGGGTTCCGGGACGCGCTGGCGGTGACGCGGGTGATGGAAGCGGCGAGACGGTCGTCGGACGACGGACGCTGGGTCGCGCTGGCCGAGATCGCGGACGCCTGAGCGGCCGGGGGGATCCACCTCGCGACGGCGGCCCGAAACAACGGTTCGGCCGCCCGTCCGCCCGGTCGTCGCGGGCCGGATGACGTTGCCCGGGGTTCAACCATCTTCACGCGCCCCGATTTCGCGCGCCTGGATCGGCTCCGCGCGGGGTCGACATGTTTCTCCGCACCGATGGTCCGGCGGGAAAAAGCCGCCGCGCGGACGCGAAACCCACGGCCTTGATCCTGCGGGACGGAGGACGATCCGGTGCCGTTCGTGGCGGAGGGCGTCGGGGCCGCCTGAACCGTGCGGACGGCGCGTCTGGGCTCGGCGGCCCCGGGGGCATGTCGGCCGTCCCGGGGCCGGTTTCCGGTCGCGGGTGACCGGAACGCCGCTCAGGGAGCGGCCGGGTTCGCCGTCGCGGCCGGATGCGGCCCGCGAGCGGCGAGGATGCCGGCCAGGCTGACCAGGGCGGCCGCGGTGAGCCACGCGCCCGGCATGGCGACGTCGCCGGTGCGCCGGATCAGCAGGGTGCAGATCGCGGGCGTGAAGCCGCCCACGCAGGTGGCGAGGCTGTAGGCGACCGAGAACCCGGAGGTGCGCACCTCGCGGGGAACGTATTCGGTGAGGAACACGATCATCGCGCCGTTGTAGAAGCCATACAGCGCGGACAGCCACAGCAGCGCCGCGAGCAGCCGCCCGAACGACGGGGCCGCCGCCAGCCATTCCATCAGGGGAAACGCGGTCAGCGCCATCAGCAGCGCGGTCGCCAGCATGATCGGCCGGCGCCCCACCCGGTCCGACAGCGCGCCCGACACCGGCAGCCACACCAGGTTGGAAAGCCCGACGCAGAACGTCACCAGCAGCGAGGTGCCGGCGGACAGATGCAGCTCGGCCCGCCCGAAGGACGGGGTGTAGGCGGTGATCAGGTAGAACGACACGGTGGTCATGCACACCAGCGCCGCGCCGCGCGCGGCGATGCCGCGATGGCGCAGCAGGTCGCGCAGCACCGCCCCGGCGGTGGCGTGGCGGGCCGGCGCCGCGTCCGCCTCGCCGAGGGACCGGCGCAGCACGAACAACAACGGCACGATGGCGCATCCGGCCAGCAGCGGCACCCGCCAGCCCCACGCGGCCATCTGCGCGGGCGTCAGCAGCGCCGACACCAGCCCGCCCAGCGCGGCCGCGGCCATCACCGCCAGCTGCTGGGACGCGGACTGGAACGACACGAACAGCCCCTTCCGGCCGGGCGGGGCGATGGCGCCGAGATACACGGAGGTGGAACCGAGCTCCACGCCGGCAGAGAAGCCCTGCAGCAGCCGCGCGGCCAGCACCAGCACGGGGGACACCAGCCCGAGGGTGGCGTAGCCGGGCATCAGGGCCAGCACGAGGGTGCCCACCGCCATCAGCGACAGGGTGAGCATCAGGCCGCGCCGCACGCCGATGCGGTCCACGTAGCTGCCGAGCACCACCGCCCCCAGCGGCCGCATCAGGAAGCCCGCGCCGAAGGTGGCGAAGCTCAGCAGCAGGGAGGTGGCGGCGCCCCCGGACGCGGGAAAGAACGCCCGTCCGATGGCCGCGGCATAGTAGCCGAACACCATGAAGTCGTACATCTCGAGGGTGTTGCCGCAGGATGCGCGCACGGCGTCGGCGATCGGCAGCCGCCGCCGGCCGGGCGCCGGTCCGGCCAGGGCCCCGGTGTCGGCCGGGCCGGAGGAGTGCGGGTCGGGCGGTGTCGGGATCGCTGGCATGGTCACCCGCATCCTGGCCCCGATCCTGCCCCTGGTCACGGGTGGCGGACCGTCCGTGGTCGAGGTCGGCGGGTCGAGGCCCCCTGGTTCGAGGCCGGTCGTCGATCCGAAGAGGCGCGGATGCATCCGATCGGGCGGACGATCCCCCGGTGCCGCGCGCCCCGCCGGCTTCCAGTCATGCGATGGCGGGGTGGATGGTCGTCACGCATTCGGCGGCATCGCGGGCCATCGTCGCTCGGAATGCTGCGAATTTCTCGACCCTTAAGAAAGGGTCAACCGCTCCATGGGAAAACTGCATGGCTCCCCTGCAGGAAGTCATTGTGCGATGCACAAAAGAGGATTGCGCTTCGGGGTGGGGACGCCATATGGTGCGTTGCACAAAACGAACGGGGTTCACCTCCCATGGCTTATGTTTCCGCTGTCACCGCTTCCCATGCCGACCTGCCGGGCCTGTTCCGCAGGACGGTCGAGCAGGTGCGGTTCAACCTTGCCGTCCGCCGCGAGCGCGCCCGTCTGCGCACCGAGCTGAACACCTACTCGGACCGCGAGCTGGCCGACATGGGCCTGAGCCGCGCCGACATCGAGGGCATCGTCGCTCGCCACGTCGGCTGAACGGCTTGCCCGCCCGCCCGAAGGACGCGCCCGCCCGCTGATCGCGGAGCCGGCGCGCCCGAAGCGGGCCCGATTAGGGATTGTCCGACCGGAAGGCTCCTCCGCCGGTCAGGCCTGGACGGATACCGGCGCTAGCGGATCGCGGCGCTCGACAGATCGATGACCTTCGCCGCCTGGTCCTTGGTGATCAGGTTGGGACCGGAAGCGACGTCGCCGCTCGGCAGCAGGCCGTAGCGTGCCCGCTGCGTCAGGAACAGCACCGGCAGGTAGCCTTGCAGGTAAGGCTGCTGATCCACCACGAACACCGCCTTGCCGTCCGCCACGTTGCGGAGCATCCCGGCCGAAAGGTCGAACGAGGCGACCTTCACCTTGCCGGTCCGCCCGAGCTCCTGCACCGCCTGCACCGCGGGCTCGCCCACTAGGCTCGCATTGAGCCCGATGATGGCGTCGATGGACGGATCGGACCGCAGCGCCGCCTCGATCTTCGACTTGGTGACCGACGGGTCGGTTTCCACCGGCAGCACCTTCGAGTTGCCGCCGAACCCTTCGGCGAAGCCCGAGCAGCGCTCGTCCAGCGCCACGTTGCCGACCTCCTGGTTGACGCAGATCGCCTTCTTGGCGCCCGCCGCCGCCATCGCCTTGCCGGCGGCGCGTCCGGCGGCCGTTTCGTCCTGGCCGACGTTCAACAGCGCGCCGACCTTGTGCCCGTTCGCCGGCGCATCGTTGGTGGCGATCACCGGGATGCCCTGGGCGATCGCGCGCTTGATCGGCCCCGACAGGGCTTCGGCGTCCGGCACGGTCGTGACCAGCCCGTCCGGCTTCTGGTTGGCCGCGGCGGTGATCAGGTTGGCCATCTGCGTCATGTCGAAATTGTCTGGCTGGCGGATCTCCAGATGCACGCCGAGCTGCTTGGCGGCATCCTGCGCGCCGCGCTTGATGACGTTGTGGAACGGATCGGCTGCCTGGCCGTGATCCACCAGGATGATGGTCACCGGCTTGGTGTCGGCCGGGGCCGCCTGCGCCGAAGCGGCGGCGGCCGTCGCGAGGCCGGCGGCGAGCGTCGCCGCGAGAAGCGTCGTTCCGCGCGTCGTGGTTCTGGTCTGCTTCATGATGTGCCACCCTGGAGGTTGTTTTCTTGGTCGTTCCGGCGGGAAGCACCCGCCGGCCGATGATGTTCCGGGCGCCGGCCGTTCGCCCCAGCCGTTCGCCCCGACCGCTCGTATCGGCCGCTCTTACCGGGCCGGAAGGCCAGACCGTGCGATCTCGGCCGACGCTCCGGCCGGCGATCCTCAGCCTACTCGGGGATCCGCTGGGGCTGCCCGGTCTGGTGCGCGACGGTCGCGGCGTCAGCCAGCATCTGCGCGCGCAAACCGTCCTCGCCCGTGGGCCGCGGCGGGGCGCCGGACGCCACGCAGTACAGGAAATGGTCGAGCTCGCGCCGGTAGGCCGGGGTGTAGCGTTCCAGAAAGAAATCCATCACCGGCGCGGTGCGGAATCCGCCGGCATCGGCGAGCTCCACCGTGGAGGTGTGGATGTTGTGGGCCCGCAGCATCCCCTTGGAGCCGTGCACCTCGATGCGCTGGTCGTAGCCGTAGGGAGAGCGGCGCGAGCAGGAGATCTGGCAGATGCGGCCGGCGGCGGTCTTGAGCAGCACCGCCGCCGTGTCCACGTCGCCGGCCCGGCCGATCGCGGGGTCCACCAGCGACGAGCCCACGGCATGCACTTCTACCGGCTCCTCGCCCAGCAGGAAGCGCGCCATGTCGAAATCGTGGATCATCATGTCGCGGAACAGGCCGCCCGACCGCTCGATATAGGAGACGGGCGGCGGCGCGGGATCGCGCGACAGGATGGTGACCATCTCGATCTCGCCCGCCTCGCCCTCGCGCAGGCGGCGCTGCAGCTCGGAAAGATGCGGGTCGAAGCGGCGGTTGAAGCCGATCATCAGCGGCGCCCCGCTGGTGGACACGCGGTCCAGGCACGCGCGGATGCGTTCGGAGCTGAGATCCACCGGCTTCTCGCAGAACACCGCCTTGTTCGCGGCGGCGGCCCGCTCGATCAGCTCGGCATGGGTGTCGGTGGAGGTGCACACCATCACCGCCTGGATGCCGGGATCGGCCAGGATCTCGTCCACGCCGCGCACCGGAACGCCGAGCTCCTGCCCGAGCTTCTCCGCGGTGGCCGGCACCGCGTCGGCGAGTGCCGCGAAATGTGCCTTCGGATGTGCCGCGAGGTTGCGGGCGTGCAGCGCGCCGATGCGGCCGGCGCCCAGCAGAGCTACCGAGATCATGCTCGTTCTTCCTGTGTATCGGGAAAGGACCGTCCGGAAGGGTCGGCCGTCCGGCGGATGGGCGAAGGGCGGATCACGACGCGTCCGCCGGCAGGGTGAAGGCGTCGCGGAACCGGCGCAGCGCCAGCTCGTCGTCGCCCGACGCCCAGGCCTCCAGGCCGATGGTGCCCGCGTAGCCCAGGCGCCTCAATTCGCGCGCGATGGCGGGATAGTTGATCTCGCCCGTGCCGGGCTCGCAGCGCCCGGGCACGTCGGCCACCTGGATCTCGCCGATGAATGGCAGCGCCTCCCGCAGCAGCGCGATCAGGTTCCCTTCGCCGATCTGCGCGTGGTACAGGTCGAGCATCAGCCTCAACCCGGGGCGGTCCACGTCGCGCACCAGGGCCAGGCAGTCGGCCGCGCTGTTGAACGGCACCCCGGGATGGTCCACCGGGGCGTTGAGGTTCTCCAGCACGAAGGTGACGCCTTCGCGCTCGCCGAGGGCGGCGAGCCGGTCCAGGGTGCGGCGCGCCTGCAGCCACATCGCGCCGGACACATGGTGGCTCGGCCGCACGGGCAGCCCGTCGGCGCCGAGCCCGGTGCCGTGCAGGTTCAGGCGCGGGATGCCGAGCCGGTGCGCCACGGGGATGGAACGTTCCGCGGTACGCAGCAGCTCCTCGGCGCCTTCGGGATCGGCGAGCCGGCCGGACACGTAGCCGGTCATGGACGAGAAGCGGGCGCCGGTATCGCGCAGCGCGGCGATGTCGTGCCGGGTCCAGTCCCAGATCTCCACGGCGAAGCCCAGGGCATGGATGCGCCGGACGCGCTCCACCACCGGGAGGTGCCTGAACACCATCTCGGTGCACACCGCCAGGGAGAAGGATCGTGGTTCCGCCATGACCGCTCGCAGCGCTGGGTGGACGGGGGCGCCCGGGGCGACTAGACGGTGCCGCCGAGTTCGGACGACAGTTCCTGGAGCTCCTTGCCGCCGGCCATCAGGTTCTGCAGCGCGTCCATCGCGATCTCGTTCTTGGCGTAGGTGCCCAGCGTCCGGCCTCGGTTGAGCACGGTGAAGCTGTCGCCCACCGCATAGGCGTGGCGCACGTTGTGGGTGATGAAGATCACGCCGAGACCGCGGCTCTTCACCAGGTTGATGTATTTCAGCACCATGGAGGTCTGCGCCACGCCGAGCGCCGAGGTGGGCTCGTCGAGGATCAGCACCTTGGCGCCAAAGTACACCGCGCGCGCGATGGCGACGCATTGCCGCTCGCCGCCCGACAGCGTGCCCACGGCCTGGTCGGGATCGCGCACGTCGATGCCGATGCGGCGCATCTCGGCGTGGGTGACGTTGCGGCACTGCTTGAAGTCGACGCGGCGGAACGGCCACACGCCCTGCGTCGGCTCGCGGCCCATGAAGAAGTTCCGCGTGACCGACATCAGCGGGATCATCGCCAGATCCTGGAACACGGTGGCGATGCCGGCATTGAGCGCGTCGCGCGGGCCACCGAAACTGGCGACCTTTCCTTCCACGAGGAAGGTGCCGCTGCTGGGGCGGTGCACGCCGGACAGCGTCTTGATCAGCGTGGACTTGCCGGCGCCGTTGTCGCCCAGCAGGCACAGCACCTCGCCCGCGCGCACGGTGAGCGACACGCCGGCCAGCGCGATCACGTGGCCGAATTCCTTGCGCACGTCGCGGATCTCGATCAGCGGCGTGCCGGGCGGCGGCAGCTGCGGATCGTGCGGCGGATGCAGATCGAGCGGAACCTGGTCCATGTCGGCGCTTCCCGTTCTACCGCTCGCCCGTCACCTTGCGGCGCAGACCGTTGTTGAAGATCACCGCGATCAGCAGCATCGCGCCCAGGAACACCTGGAACCAGTCGCTGTCGAAGCCGGTATAGGTGAGGCCGATCGACACGATGCCGAAGATGATGGAGCCGAAGAAGGCGCCGATCGCCGAGCCGTAGCCGCCGGTGAGCAGGCAGCCGCCGATCACGGCCGCGATCACCGCCTGGAACTCCTTCTGCAGCCCGCGCATCGCGTCGGTGGAGCCGGCATCGAACACGGTGAGCACCGCCACCAGCGCCGCGGAACAGGCGGTCAGGGTGAACAGCCCGGTCTTGACCATGTCGACGGGGACGCCGGAATTGCGGGCGGCGTTGGCGTCGCCGCCGCTGGCGAAGATCCAGTTGCCGAGCTTGGTGCGCAGCAGCACCCAGGTGGCGATCGCGGTGATGAGCACGAACCACACCACGGCGATGGGCACGCCCGGCGCGGCCGGGCTGCCGTCGGGAAGCGCCTCGATCACCCCGTGCGCCGCGAGCGCGCGGAACAGCCCGCCGAAGGCGTTGCCCGAGAAGAACGGCGCCAGGACGCTGCCATCCACCACGGCGCGGAAGCCGCGCATCTGCGTGCTGCCTCCGGTGGCGATCTTGAGGCCCACCAGGGACAGCCCGCGCAGGATGAACAGGAACGCCAGGGTCACGATGAAGGATGGCAGCCGGGTGCGGATCACCAGCTGGCCGTTCAGCGCGCCGATGCCGCCCGCGATCACCAGCGTTCCGATCACCGCGACCAGCAGCGGCAGGTGCAGCACCAGCAGCAGCACGCCCAGCACCAGGCCCGCGAACGCCACCATCGAACCGATGGACAGGTCGAACTCGCCGCCGATCATCAGCAACGCGGCCGCCACGCCCATGATGCCGAGCTGGGCGGACGGGTTGAGCACCGTCATCAGCCCGTTCAGGGTGAACATGGAGCCGTTGGCGGTGAAGGCGAAGAAGGTCAGCACCACCGCGAGGCCGCCGATGGCGCCGAGCTCGGGCCGGCGCATCAGCTTCACCAGCAGGGAGGACCGCCGGAGCCGCTCGTCGCCCGCGCCGTGCGCCGGACCGGAAGGCTGTCCCGCCGCGCCGGGAGCCTCGCGCGGCGAAACATTCCGGGAGGTGTCGGCGATTTGGACGCCGCTCAAGGGGTTCGCTCCCTGACGGCCGGGCAGCGGGCGGCGGCGAGGGGGGACGCGGGCACGGGGACGCCGTGACCGCGGCTCCGGTCGCGGCATCGGTGGGCCATGTGCGGCGACATGGTGTTTACCTCCAGATCGGATGTGCCGTCCGATACGGCATCCGCTCGGGCTTTTGCCTCTTGATGGAATAGCTGTTCCATCCGTTCCGGAAGGTTGTCAAGGCGTTCGGAAAATTCCGCCGGCAACCCCTCGTTATTTTGCGACGCACAAGTTCTGTTGGACAATACGTTCCATGTTGACGCGTCAGATGGAACGGGCATATCTCGCAGCGTCGAAGGAGAATGCCATGAGCCGGACGCTGGATCTGATCACGATCGGACGCTCCTCCGTCGACCTCTATGGCCAGCAGATCGGCGGCCGTCTCGAGGACATGGGGTCCTTCAGCAAGGCGGTGGGCGGTTGTCCGGCCAACATCGCCATCGGCACCGCGCGGCTGGGACTGCGATCGGGCATCGTCACCCGCGTCGGCGACGAGCATTTCGGCCGCTTCATCCGCGAACGCATGGCACGCGAAGGGGTGAGCACGGACGGCATCCACACCGATCCGGACCGCCTCACCGCGCTGGCCATCCTGGGCGTGCGCGACAGCGACAGCTTTCCCCTGATCTTCTACCGCACCGATTGCGCGGACGCCGCCCTGGACGAGAGCGACATCGACGAGGACTTCATCCGGTCGGCCCGCGCCGTGGTGGTGACGGGCACCCACTTCTCCCGTCCGCACAACGCCGCCGCCCAGCGCAAGGCGATGCGTCTGGCGCACGAGGCGGGTGGCCGCGTGGTGTTCGACATCGACTACCGGCCGAACCTGTGGGGCCTGGCCGGGCACGGCGCCGGGGAAAGCCGCTACATCCGCTCCGACAGCGTGACGGACAGGCTGGCCGAGTTCCTGCCCGAATGCGACCTGATCGTGGGCACCGAGGAAGAGCTGCACATCGCCGGCGGCTCGGAGAACACGCTGGACGCGATCCGCCGCATCCGCGCGCTGGCGCCGGGCGCCACGGTCGTGTGCAAGCGCGGTCCGATGGGCTGCGTGGTGTTCGCGGGTCCGATCCCGGACAGCCTGGAAGACGGCGTGAAGGGTCCGGGCTTCCCGGTGGAGGTGTACAACACGCTGGGCGCCGGCGATGCCTTCATGTCGGGCTTCCTGCGCGGCTGGCTGCGCGACGAGCCGCTGGAAACCTGCTGCGCCTATGCCAATGCGAGCGGCGCGTTCGCGGTGTCGCGCCTGCTGTGCTCGCCCGAGATCCCGAGCTTCGCCGAGCTGGAGTTCTTTCTCCGCCAGGGCTCGCCGCTGCGGGCCCTGCGCCACGACGACGGGCTGAACCACCTGCACTGGGCCACCGCCAACCGGTCGCCGACGCCGCACGCCATCATGGCGCTGGCCTGCGACCACCGGATGCAGCTGGAAGCGGTGGCGACCGAGGCGGGAGCGTCGTTCGACCGCATCGCGCCGTTCAAGGTGCTGGCGGTGGAGGCCGCCGCGCGCGTGGCCGCCGGGCGGCCGGGCTTCGGCATGTTCCTGGACGGGCGTTATGGTCGCGAGGCGTTGTTCCGCGCTTCGCACGCCGGGCTGTGGACCGCGCGCCCGGTGGAGCGCACCGGCTCGCGCCCACTGGAGTTCGAGGGCGGTCCCGACGGGCGGCAGCCCGGCAGCCTCGGCGCCGCCCTGGTGGAATGGCCGACCGACCAGGTGATCAAGTGCCTGTGCTTCTACCGTCCGGACGACGCGGAGGAGCTCCGGCTGAAACAGGAGCGCGAGCTCCTGCGCGCCCAGGATGCCTGCCGCCGTCTGGGCCGCGACCTGCTGGTGGAGATCATCGCCGGCAAGCACGGCGCGCTGGAAGCCGACACGGTGTCGACCATCCTGTCGCGCCTCTACGACATCGGGCTGAAGCCGGACTGGTGGAAGCTGGAACCGCAGCGCGATGCCGCGGCCTGGGCGAGAACCGCCGCGGTGGTGGCCGGGCGCGACCCGCTGTGCCGCGGCATCGTGCTGCTGGGGCTCGAGGCGCCGGCGGCGGAGCTGGTGGAAGCGTTCGCGGTGGCCGCCGCCGTGCCGCTGGTGAAGGGCTTCGCCATCGGCCGCACCATTTTCATCGATCCGGCGCGCGACTGGATGAGCGGGCGCATCACCGATGCCGAGGCGGTGGAGGTGATGGCCGCGCGGTTCGGCGAGCTGGTGGCCGCCTGGGAGCGGGTGCGCCCAGGATCCGCGCCCACGGGATCCGCGTCGCAGATCGACTCGTCCCCGGCGGTCGCCGGCCGCGACCGCGCGGCCTGACGGGAGGAACGCGGCGATGAGCACCATCCGTCTCACCATGGCCCAGGCGCTGGTGCGCGCCATGGCCGCTCAGAAATGCGAGATCGACGGCGAGGTGCTGCCGATCTTCGGCGGCGTGTGGGGCATCTTCGGCCACGGCAACGTGGCGGGGCTCGGCGAGGCGCTGCACGGCGTGCGCGACGCCCTGCCGACCTTCCGGGGCCACAACGAGCAGGGTATGGTCCATGCCGCCGTGGCCTATGCCAAGCAGATGCGCCGCCGCCGTTTCATGGCCTGCACTTCTTCCATCGGGCCCGGCGCGCTCAACATGGTGACGGGCGCCGGCGTCGCGCACGTCAACCGCCTGCCGGTGCTGCTGCTGCCCGGCGACGTGTTCGCGAACCGCCTGCCCGATCCGGTGCTCCAGCAGGTCGAGAACTGGGGCGACGGCACCGCCAGCGCGTCGGACTGTTTCCGGCCGGTGTCGCGCTATTTCGACCGCCTCACCCGGCCGGAACAGCTGATCCCGGCGTTCAACCGCGCCATGGCGGTGCTGACCGATCCGGCGGAATGCGGCCCGGTCACCCTGTCGCTCTGCCAGGACGTGCAGGCCCAGGCGTTCGACTACCCGGAAAGCTTCTTCGCCGAGCGCCCTCATCGCCCGCGCCGGCAGGGGCCGGACGCCCGGGAACTGGCGGACGCGGTGGCGGCGCTCCGGTCGGCGCGGCGGCCGATGGTGATCGCGGGCGGCGGCACGCTGTTTTCCGGGGCCGAGGACGCGCTGGCCCGCTTCTGCGCCGCGCGCGGCCTGCCGGTGGGCGAAACCCAGGCCGGCAAGTCCAGCATCCCCGATTCCGAGCCGATGAACATGGGCGGCATCGGCGTCAGCGGCAGTTCCGCGTCCAACGAGCTGGCGGCGAAGGCCGACCTCGTGCTGGCCGTGGGCACCAAGCTGCAGGATTTCACCACCGGCTCCTGGGCGCTGTTCCGCGATCAGGGGATGCGGATGATCGGCCTGAACGCCCAGCCCTTCGACGCCGCCAAGCATCGCGCGCTGCCGCTGGTGGCCGATGCGCTGGCCGGCCTGGAGGCCCTGGACCAGGCGCTCGGCGACTGGCGCGCGCCCGCCGGCTGGACCGGCGAGGCCGAGCGGGTCCGGGCCGGATGGCGGGAAGAAGCGGCAGCCTACACCGCCCTGCCGGGCGCCGAGCAGAACGCCGCGCCGTCGGACGCGCAGGTGATCGGCGCGGTGCTGCGGACCGCCGAGCCCTCGGACGTGGTGGTGTGCGCGGCCGGCGGCCTGCCGGCGGAGCTGCACAAGCATTGGCGCACCGACCGGCCGGGCGGCTACCACATGGAGTACGGCTTCTCCTGCATGGGCTACGAGGTGGCCGGCGGCCTCGGCGCCAAGATGGCGCATCCCGATCGCGAGGTGATCGTGATGGTGGGCGACGGCTCCTTCATGATGCTCAACAGCGAGCTGCAGACCAGCGTGATGCTGGGCCACAAGATCATCGTGGTGCTGCTCGACAACAACGGCTTCGGCTGCATCAACCGGCTGCAGGCGGCCTGCGGCGGGGCGGCGTTCAACAATCTCTGGCGCGATTCCCTGCACCAGAAGGAGTACCCTTCCATCGATTTCGCGCTGCATGCCCGGGCGGTGGGCGCGCATGCGGAGAAGGTCGCGGGCCTGTCCGAGCTGGAAGACGCCCTGCGCCGGGCGCGAAGGGCGGACAGGTCCAGCGTGATCGTGATCGACACCGATCCGATGGCCACCACCCAGGCCGGCGGCGCCTGGTGGGACGTGACGGTGCCCGAAGTGTCGGTGCGTCCGGAAGTGCGCGCCTCGCGCGACCGCTACGAGGCGGCGCGCCAGCACCAGCGCCTGGGAAACTGAGGGCGGAAACCGGTCGCGGAAACGGACCGTGCCCGGCCGGCGCGATCCGCGATCCCGGCGGCGCGGGGCGTGACCGCCACGCGCGGCGATGAAACAAGAAGCGGGGACGGCCGTCCCGCTCCGGAAAAAGCTCCTGCCGGCTGGCCATCATCGAAGGGGGCAAGGAAGGCGTTCATGATCCGCATCGGCATCAACCCGATCACCTGGAGCAACGACGACATGCCGGCGCTCGGCGGCGACACGCCGCTGGAAACCTGCCTGCGCGAAGCCAAACAGGCCGGCTATGACGGGCTGGAAAAGGGCAACAAGTTCCCGACCGAGCCCGACGCGCTGCGCGCGGCGCTGGAGCCGTTCGAGCTCGATTTCGTGTCGGGCTGGTACTCCACGGCGCTGCTGCAGCGCGACGCCGCCGAGGAGTTCCGCCATGCCGCCGACCACGTCCGGCTGCTCAAGGGCATGGGCTGCCGGGTGCTGATCGCCTGCGAGTGCTCCAACACGGTCCACGGCACCATGGACGCGCCCTTGTCCACCCGGCCGGTGCTGCCGGATGCCGAATGGCCGCGCTTCGCCGCGCGCCTCACGGCGTTCGCGGAGCTGCTGGCCGCCGAAGGGCTGACGCTCGCCTATCATCACCACATGGGCACGGTGGTGCAGACCGAGGCCGAGATCGACCGGCTGATGCGCGAAACCGGCCCTGCGGTGCATCTGCTGCTCGACACCGGGCACGCCACCTGGGGAGGCGCCGATCCGGCCGCGCTGGCGCGGCGGCATCGCGAGCGCATCGCGCACGTGCACGGCAAGGACATCCGGCCGGAAAAGCGCGCGCAGGCCGACCGGGAGGATTGGAGCTTCCTCCGCTCGGTCCTGAACGGCGTGTACACGGTGCCTGGCGACGGCCATATCGACTTCGCCTCGGTGTTCCGCGCGCTGCCCGGCTACGAGGGCTGGGTGGTGGTGGAAGCCGAACAGGATCCGGCGGTGGCGAACCCGCTCGACTATGCCACGCTGGGCCACCGCAACATGGTGCGCTTCCTCGGGGAGGCCGGCCTGCGATGAGCTCTCCCCTTCTCGTTCGCCCGCGGAGCGGCGCCCCGGACGGCGTCGTGCAGCGGATCACCCCGGACAGCGCCGGCTGGCGTTTCGTGGGCTTCGATGCGATCGATCTCGAACCCGGGCGGCGTCTGCACCGCACCGACGAGCGCAACGAGCTGTGCCTCGTGCTGGTGACCGGGTCCGCGCGGGTGGTGGCGGGCGACACCGATTTCGGCGTGATCGGCGGCCGGAACTCGCCGTTCGAGGGTTCGCCTTATTCCGTTTACGTGCCGCCGCGCGTGCCGGTGACGGTGGAAGCGCAGGGGCCGCTGGAGCTGGCGATCTGCTCCTCGCCGGCGGAGGGACGCTTCCCCGCCCGGCTGATCGCGCCGGCGGACGTGAGGGAGCTGGTGCGCGGCACCGGCACCAATACCCGTCACGTGCGCAACATCCTGCCGGACACCGCGGACGCGGAAACGCTGCTGGTGGTCGAGGTGATCACGCCCGGGGGCCATTGGTCGAGCTATCCGCCGCACAAGCACGACACGGACGACTTCCCGCAGGAAACTTATCTGGAGGAAACCTACTACCACCGCCTGCGGCGCGGCTCCGGCTTCGCCCTGCAGCGCGTCTACACCAAGGACGGATCGCTCGACGAGGCGATGGCGATCGCCGACCGCGACGTGGTGCTGGTGCCGAAGGGCTATCACCCCGTGGGCGCGCCGCACGGCTTCGATCTCTACTACCTCAACGTGATGGCCGGTCCCGTGCGGCAATGGCGGTTCAGCATGGATCCCGACCAGGCCCACCTGCCGTACTGATCCGGCGGCCGGGGAGCGATCCATGTCATCCGGTGAAGAGCGGCCGGTGGGCGGACACGGTGTCGCGGATGAAATCGCGCACGTGGCGGATGCGGGCGGTGTCGGCCACCCCGCCCGCCACCGTCATCCAGTAGGTGCGGGTGAGGAACAGCCTGTCCGGCAGCACCGGCACCAGGTCGGGATGCGACGCCGCGACATAGAGCGGCAGCACGCACAGGCACAGCCCGGCCAGCGTCGCCGAGAGCTGGGCCGCGAGGCTCGAGTTCTGCAGCGTGGCGCGGATGGTGCCGCCCGCCAGCTCGTCCAGATAGTCCAGCCCGCGGGTGAACACGAGGTCGTCGATATAGCCGCTGAAGCGGTGGTGGCGCAGGTCCTCCACCCCACGGATCGGCGCATGGGCGTCCAGGTAGCGGCGCGCGCCGTACACCATCAGCCGGTAGTCGGTGAGGCGCTCGCTCTGGTAGCGTCCGGAGGGTGGCGGCAGCAGCGTCACCGCGATGTCGGCCTCGCGGCGCGACAGGGCGACGATCTGCTGGATGGTGAGCCATTCGATCTCCAGCGCCGGGTTGGCCCCGATCAGCGGCTCCAGACGCGGCACCAGGAAGAAGTTGCCGAACCCTTCCAGCGTGCTGAGCCGCACCACGCCGCGCAGCCCCGGACCGCCGGCGCCGCCGAACGCCTCGTCGGCGCGGGCGGCCTCGCGCGCCATCGCGTCCGCCACCGCCAGCAGCCTTTCTCCGTGGCGGGTGAGGCCGTAGCCGCGCGGCTGCCGCTCGAACAGCTTGACGCCGAGCTGTTGTTCCAGCGCGTCGATGCGCCGGCCCACCGTGGCGTGGTCCGCGCGCAGCCGCCGCGCCGCTTCCGACAGGGTGCCGGTACGGGCGACCTCGGCGAAGAACTGCAGGTGGCTCCAGTCCATCCCGTGCACGGCATCCTCCCTCGCGGCGTTGGCGGGCACCGCGTTTCTCCGTGCGTTTTCGCACAGGACCTGGGCGGTATCTCCGTATTCTTTCGGCAGCCCGATCGGCCTAGCGTCCTCCGCCACGGAGGATATCGTTCATGAAAAGCATCTCCCTGCCGGCGATCCTGAGAATCGGCGCCGGTGCGCTGGGCGCCCTGCCGGACGCCCTGCGGCAGGCGGGCCTGTCCTCGCCGCTGGTGGTGACCGACCGCTTCATGGCCACGGGCGGCATGCTGGAGCGCCTGCAACGGGTGCTGCACGAGGCCGGGATCCAGGCGCGCGTGTTCGACGGCGTGGTGCCGGATCCGACCGTGGCTTCCGTGCTCGCGGGTCTGGAAACCCTGCGCGGAGGTCGGCATGACTGCGTGATCGGCCTGGGCGGCGGCAGCCCGATCGACAGCGCCAAGATGATCGCCGTGCTCGCCCGGCACGACACGACGCCGAGGGCGCTCAAGGTGCCCCACCTGCAGGACGAGCCGGGGCTGCCGATCGTGGCGATCCCCACCACCGCCGGCACCGGGTCGGAAGCCACCCGGGTCACGGTGATCACGGACGAGGACACGCAGGAGAAGATGCTGTGCGCCGGCCAGGCGTTCCTGCCGCGCATCGCCATCGTCGATTTCGAGCTGACGCTGCGCAAGCCGTTCCGCCTGACCGCCGATACCGGGCTGGATGCGTTGACCCACGCCATCGAGGCCTATGTGTCGCGTCAGGCCAGCCCCTTCACTGACACGCTGGCGCTCGGCGCCATGCGGGCGATCTGGCCGAACCTGCCGCGTGTTTGTTTCGAGCCGGACGACCGCGCCGCGCGCGAGGCGATGATGCTGGGCGCGCTGCAGGCCGGCATGGCGTTCTCCAACAGCTCGGTCGCCCTGGTGCACGGGATGAGCCGGCCGATCGGCGCGCATTTCCATGTGGCGCACGGTCTGTCCAACGCCATGCTGCTGGCCGAGATCACCGCCTGGTCGGTGCCGGCCGCCACCGGCCGTTATGCCGACTGCGCCCGCGCCATGGGGGTCGTTGCGCCCGGAACGCCGGACGACGAGGCGAGCGCCGCGCTGGTGGACGCCCTGCGCGCCCGCGCGGCCGAGCTGGAGGTGCCGTCGCCCCGGCGCTTCGGCATCGAGCCCGCGCGCTGGGAGGCGGCGTTGCCGGTGATGGCGGAACAGGCGCTGGCGTCGGGATCGCCCGGCAACAATCCGCGCGTGCCGGACGCGTCCGAGATCGCCGCGCTGTATCGCCGCGTGTTCGACCTTTGAGTTGCCATCTCCTTTCTTCTCCACGCCCACCGGACGGAACCGCATCATGACCGACCTCATCCAGCACTTCATCGGGGGTGCCCGCACCGAGGGGCGCGGTACCCGCCGCGCCGACGTGTTCGACCCGGCCACCGGCGCGGTGCAGCGCCAGGTGGCGCTGGGCAGCGTGGCCGACCTGGACGAGGCGGTGCGGGTGGCGAAGCAGGCGTGGCCGGGCTGGGCCGCCACCACGCCGCTGGCGCGCGCGCGGGTGATGTTCCGGTTCCGCGACCTGCTGGAACAGAACGGCAAGAAGCTCGCCGCCATCGTCACCTCCGAGCACGGCAAGGTGCTGAGCGACGCGCTGGGCGAGGTGACGCGCGGCATGGAGGTGGTGGAATACGCCACCGCCGCGCCGGAACTGTTGAAGGGCGACTTCACCGAGCAGGCCGGCCGCAACATCGACGCCTACTCGATGCGCCAGCCGCTCGGCGTGGTGGCCGGCATCACGCCGTTCAACTTCCCGGTGATGGTGCCGCTGTGGATGGCGCCGATGGCGATCGCCACCGGCAACTGCTTCATCCTGAAGCCTTCCGAGCGCGACCCGTCCGCCTCGCTGGCGCTGGCCGACCTGCTCAAGCAGGCGGGGCTGCCGGACGGCGTGTTCCAGGTGGTGCACGGCGACAAGGAGGTGGTGGACGCCATCCTGCACCATCCGGACATCCAGGCGGTGAGCTTCGTCGGCTCCACCCCGATCGCGCGCTACATCCACCAGACCGGCATCGCCAACGGCAAGCGGGTGCAGGCGCTGGGCGGCGCCAAGAACCACGCCGTGGTGATGCCCGACTGCGATCTCGACAAGACCGCCGACGCGCTGATGGGTGCCGCCTACGGCTCGGCCGGCGAGCGCTGCATGGCGATCTCGATCGCGGTCGCGGTGGGCGACGTGGCCGACCGGCTGGTGGACACGCTGGCGCCGCGGGTGCGCGCCCTCAGGATCGGCGCCGGCACCGAGCCGGATGTCGAGATGGGGCCGCTGGTGACGAAGGCGCACCTGGAGAAGGTGAGCGGCTACGTCGATATCGGCGAGCAGGAAGGCGCCCGGCTCGTGGTGGACGGGCGCGGGCTCAAGCTGCAGGGCTACGAGAACGGCCACTTCATCGGCGGCACCCTGTTCGACGACGTGACGCCGTCCATGCGCATCTACAAGGAGGAGATCTTCGGCCCCGTGCTCGGCATCGTGCGCGCGCCGGACTTCGACTCGGCGCTGCGGCTGGTGAACGAGCACGAGTTCGGCAACGGCGCCGCGGTGTTCACCCGCGACGGCGACAGCGCGCGCGCCTTCGTGCACGGCGTCCAGGCCGGCATGGTCGGCGTGAACGTGCCGATCCCGGTGCCGATGGCGTTCCATTCCTTCGGCGGCTGGAAAGCATCCTTGTTCGGCGACCATCACATGCACGGGCCGGAAGGGGTGCGCTTCTTCACCCGCTTCAAGACCGTGACCACCCGCTGGCCCACCGGCATCCGCGCCGGCGCGGACTTCGTGATGCCGACGCTGGGGTAGAAGAAAAGCCGTGCCAGGGGTGCCGGACACGGCGCCCCTCGAACGACGGCGGGGATGTCGCCGCCGCCGCCGTTCAGGATCGCGGCTCCGGTGATCGTCCGCCGTCGGCGGCGGAGCGCGACGGAGGTTTCCCGGCCGCTCCGCCGCGACCGACCCGGTGGACGGTGCGCGCGACCGCCGCGCTTCCGCCCCGGACAGCCGTCCATGGCAGTTCGACGCGGCCCGGATGGCCCGCGTGCCGCTCCACCATGCGGTGGCGACCATGTCCTGGCGGGCCGCCCGGATCGCCTGGCGGCGTCCGGGAGGAACGGGGACGCCGCTCCGCGCGAGGTGCCGGTCCGGCCGGTCCGGCCGTTCCGCATCGCGCCGCCTTCGCCGGGATCATCCCGCGGGCAGGATCAGGAAACGGGACTTCCGGGTTGCGGACCCAGATTGATCGCGGCCGCCGTCACGCCACCGGCCAGTCGCCGCCGGTCGCCCGCCGCCCGGTGCGCGACGCGGCCACCGCATCCTCGATCAGCCGCGCCAGCCGAACGGCATGGTCGAAGCCGGGCACCGCCGGGACGCCCCCGTTGATGCTGTCGCGTAGCGCGGCATAGGTGCCGGCCACGTTCAGCGCCGCATCCGGCAGGTCGGCCAGCTCGCCTTCCTCCACCGCCTGTTCGGCTCCGTTCAGGAACAAGCGCAGCCGTCCGGACTGGAAGCCTCGCGCGGCGCCCCCTTCCAGGCTCAGCCGCCCGGAGTCGCCGGAGATCTCGAACCGGAACGGCGTTGCGTCCGCCGGCCAGCCGCCGGCCACCTCGATCGTCAGCGCGCCGCCGCCGGCCACGCGGCCTTGCAGCAGGAGATGGTCATGGGTCTTGCGAGCCTGAGGCGCACCGTCGCCGATGCGGATCTCGGGAAACTGCCTGCTCGCCAGGGCATCGAAGCTTTCGAGGCCGCCCAGAAGTGCTAGCGCCAGATCGATCGTGTGTGCCGCCTGGATGCTGACCACGGTCACGCCTTTCTCCGGATCCTCCGTGTAGGCGAAGGGGGGCGCCACGAGCGGCCCGAACCCGGCCGTGGTGGACAGGATGCGCGCCGCCAGCACCCGCCCGATCGCGCCGGACGCCAGCAGCTCCGCCGCCTTGCGCGCCGCGGGGTTCGCCCGGGCCTGCAGCCCGATCGCCGCGGTCACGCCGGCCGTCCGCGTTTCGGCCGCCAACGATCCGCTTTCGGCGGCATCGAGCCCGAGCGGATATTCGCAATACACATGCTTGCCGGATCGCAGCGCCGGCAGCAGCAGCTCCCGGTGCGACGGCAGCGTCGCGGCGATCGTGATCACGTCGATGTCTGGATCGCGGCACAGCGCTCCCACGTCCCCATAGGCCTTCGGGACCCCGAACGCCCGTGCCGCTTCGTCGGCCACCCCCTGATTGCGGCCCGCCACCGCGGCGAGCTCCAGCCCGGGCAGGGCGGACAGGGCTGGAATATGCGACTCCCGGGCCCAGCCGCCGTGCGGGTTCGCTCCGATCAAACCCACGCGAAGAGTTCTGGCCATCCTTGTTCTCCCACGATGCCGATGCGTCCGTGCGCTCGTGGCAGGAACTGGGACCAGGATCGCTTGCTGAGAAGAAAGTCCTTCGGCTCAATGGATGCATGAGATCCTGCTCATCCTTGGCCGAGCCGAGCCTGTCGTCGCTGCGGGCGTTCGTGGCGGTCGCGCGGCATGGCAGCTTCCGCCAGGCCGCGATCGGGCGCGGCGTCGACCCGTCGGCCTTCAGCCACGTCGTCCGCGACCTGGAGCAGTGCCTCGACGTGCGGCTGTTCCACCGCACCAGCCGCAGCGTCCGCCTGACCGAAGCCGGGGCGGCCCTGCTCCGGCGGGTCGGGCCGGCGCTCGACGAGCTGTCCGGCGCGTTCGAGGCGGCGAGGGCGTCCGCGCTCGTCCCGTCGGGATCGCTGCGCCTGAACGTGCCGCGCATCGCCAACGACCTGATCATCGCGCCGATGGTGGGACGCTTTCTGTCCCGCTATCCCGCCATCACGCTCGAGGTCGTGACCTTCGACGGCCTGGTGGACATCGTGGCCGACGGCTTCGACGCCGGGATCCGCCGGGACCGCCGGCTGTCGCCGGGCATGGTGTCCCTGCCGATCGGCGCGCCGCGCCGCTTCGCGGTGGTCGCCGCTCCCGCCTACTTCGCCGGCCGTGCGGTTCCGCGCGAGCCGGCCGATCTGCGCGAGCATCGCTGCATCGTGCGCCGCTTTCCGAGCGGCTCGCGCTATGCGTGGGAGTTCGAGCGCGAGGGCGAAACCCTGGAGTTCGGTGTCGAAGGGCCGCTGGTGGTGGACGATACCGCGCTGATGATCCGGGCCGCACTGGATGGCGTGGGCCTGGCCTTCCTGTTCGAGGAGCTCGTCGCGGAACATGTCGCGGCCGGAACCTTGATCCGGGTGCTGGAGTCCTGGTGCCCGCCCAGGCCGCGTTTCCATCTGTACTACCCGGGTCGTCGGCAGGTCCCGGCACCCCTGCGCGCATTCATCGACATGCTGCGCGAAGGCTAGGCAGCGGTCCGGAGCCCGTGGGGGCGGCTTCACCGGAGGCTCCCGGCTTCGGGCCCGCCTGTCCGGCCCAGGGTCCGCGGCGGCCGGTGGGGGATCTGCATCATGCCCCGGTGACGTCGGTGCCCGGCCGTGCGGCGGTCGTCCGCGACCGGCTCCGGTGCCTGCCGGCTTCTCGTGGCCGCCAGCGTCGGCCGTTCCCGGCGGTGGGTTCGTGGAAGCGCTTTCGCGGGCGCGCGTTCGCTGGGGCGCGGGCTGCCTGCTATGATGTGGCCCAAGATCGCCCGGCGCGGCCGGCGGCGGGATGCCCGCGCGCTGTCGGGCCACCATCATCGGGATCGGAAGCAGCTCCATGACAGCGACCGCGAAAGAATCGGTTCGGTCCGGAGCCTCGGAAGCACAGGCCGAACGCACGGTGGACGGCACCTTCCCGAACCGGGTGTTGGGCATGATCACCGCGACCTGCACCCTGGGAGGGCTGCTGTTCGGCTACGACACCGGGGTGATCAACGGTGCGCTGCTCTATATCCGGCTGGATCTGCATCTGGGGCCGCTGCGGGAAGGGATGGTGATCAGCTCCCTGCTGGTCGGCGCGGCGCTGGGCGCGGTGTCGGGCGGCCAAGTCTCGGACCGGATCGGGCGGCGGCGGGGGCTGCTGTGCCTGGCGATGCTGTTCTTCGTGGGCGCGCTCGCCGCCAGCCAGGCGCCGGGTTTCCGCGGGCTGGTGCTGGCGCGGCTGGTGCTGGGGGTGGCCGTGGGGGGCGCCTCGGTGCTGGTGCCGACCTATCTGGCCGAGATCGCACCCGCCTCGGTGCGCGGACGGGTGGTCACGTTCAACGAGCTGATGATCGTGGGCGGACAGCTCCTGGCCTTCTGCTGCAACGCGGTTCTCGCGCATCGCTGGGGGCACGAGCCGGGGATCTGGCGCTGGATGCTGGTGGTGTCCGTCGTGCCGGCGGCGGCGCTCTGGCTCGGCATGCTGGCGATGCCCGAAAGCCCCCGCTGGCTGATGGCGCACGGGCGGCGCGAGGAAGCCCGGGAGGTGCTGGCCCGGATGCGCGCCGCCGGGCGGCTGGACGCGGAGCTGCACGAGGTGGAGCATCTGGCGGAACAGGAGCAGCTCGACACCCTGCGCGCCGCGCCGCGCGACCTGCTGGCCGACCTGCGCGCGCCCTGGATACGCCGCATCTTCCTGATCGGCATCGGGGTCGCCTGTTCCATGCAGGCCACCGGGGTCAGCTCGGTGATGTACTACGGCACCCAGCTGCTGACCGGCGCGGGCTTCACCGAGCGGCAGGCGCTGCTGGCCAACATCGGCAACGGCGTCGCCTCGGTGGCCGCCACCCTGCTGGGGCTGTGGATCCTGACGCGCACCGGGCGACGCTTCATGCTGACCGCCGGCCTGACCGGCACCGCGAGCGCGCTCGCCTTCGCGGCCCTGGTGTCGCTGTTGTTCGCCGCGTCCCCCTTCCGCGGGGTCGCCATCCTCGCGGCGACCATGCTGTTTCTTCTGTTCATGCAGGGGTTCGTGGCGCCGGTGGCATGGGTGATCCTGGCGGAGATCTTCCCGCTGCGCATCCGCGGCATCGGCAACGGCATCGCCGCGCTCTGCTTGTGGCTGGTGAATTTCGCCGTGGGCCTGCTGTTCCCCAGCGTGAGCGCAGCGCTCGGGAGTGCCGGCACGTTCGGACTGTTCGCGGCGTTCAGCGTGCTGGGCGTGGGCTTCGCCGTGCGCTTCGTGCCGGAAACGCGCGGCTACAGCCTCGAACAGATCGAGGAGAATTTCCGCCTCGGGCGCGGCGTGGCCACGGCGCCACCCGCCGGGCCGGCCTGAGGCCGATCGGGGCGGCCGCCGCCGGCACATCGGAAACGCGGAAGGCGGCGCGATCATCGGGATCGGATGACGGAAAAGGCTGGCGGAGCGGCGCCCGATCCACATGCACATGCATACGTGTTCACATGTAATGGATCATGCTGAGCTCGGACCAGGGAGCCGGACTGGCCGAGACGTTCCGGCCGCTCGGCGAGCCGGACCGGCTGATGCTGGTGGTGGGCTGTCTCGGCGGTGCCCGCAGCGCCAGCGAGCTCGCCGAGGCGTCCGGCATCAGCCAGGCGCTGGTGTCGCATCATCTGCGCCTGTTGCGCGCGGCCCGGCTGCTGCAGGCGAGGCGAGACGGCAAGCGGGGCGGGACGGCAAGCGGGCGTTCTACGCCATCCCGGACGGCCGCGTCCGCGACACGCTTCTGAACATGATCGAGCACATGACGGAGCCGCGTCCCGCGGAACCGATGCCGGAAGGAAGCGCGTGATAAGCGTGGCGGTGGAACAGGCGAAGTGCGCTTGCCCCGACCGCGTGGGCATCGTGGACATCTCCAGGGGCATCCGGCAGGTCGGCCGCATCTGTTGCGACGATGCCTGCGCCGGGCACCACGAGGACGGGGCCGGCTGCCACCATGCCGGCTGCACCTGCCACGGCTGAGCCGCGGCGTCCGTAGCGGCCTGTCGGCGAGGCGCCGGACCCCGGGGTCCGGCGCCTCGCCTCGTTCCGGGAGGTCAGGCGGCGCGGATCGCCGGCCCGGCGTCGGCCTCCGACGCCGCGCGCACCAGCACCGGGATCGATTTCGCCGCCGGCGTCTTGCTCAGCTCGTCGTGGTGGTAGAGCGGCAGCAGGCCGTTGGTCTCGGGATAGTACGCCGCGACCGATCCCGGCGGGATCGAGTAGCGCAGCGCCCGGAGCCCGCCCAGCACGCGGCGCTTGCCGTCCTCCGAGACGGTTTCCATCTCGCACGGCCCCAGATGCTCGATGCCGCGCGCGCGCATGTCGTGCTCGTTCATGAACACCACCATGCGGTCGTTGTAGACGCCTCGGTAGCGGTCGCTGTTGGAATACAGCGTGGTGTTGAACTGGTCGTGCGAGCGGATGGTGGCGAGCCGCAGCATGTCGGAGCCGCCGATCCGCTTGTCCATGTCCATGCCGTCGAACACCAGGAAGTTCGCCCGCCCCGTGGGGGTGTTCCATTCCCGCTCGCGCGCCGAGTTGCGCAGATGGAACATCGGCTGCTTCAGCCGCTCGTTCATGTTCTCGTACAGCGTGGGATACACCGCGGCGATCTTGTCGCGGATCAGCGCGTAGTCCGCTTCCATCGCATCCCAGTCGATGGTGGTGATGTCGGGCCGCACGCGACGGAGCGTTTCCTTGGCCATGCGGCAGACGATGGAGATCTCGCTCAGCAGGTGCGGCGAGGCGGGCTCCAGGATGCCGCCAGAGGAACCGACCATGGAGGTCGCGTCCTCGATGGTGACGCGCTGCGGCCCGGTCGCCTGCCGGTCGATCTCGGCGCGGGCGATGCAGGGCAGGATGTAGCTCTTGCGCCCGTGCACCACGTGGCCGCGATTGAGCTTGGTGCTCACCGCCACCGTCATCCGCAGACGGCTCATCGCCTCGTAGGCGATGGGGGTGTCCGGGATGGCATGGACGAAGTTGCCGCCCATGGCGATGAAGACCTTGGCCGCGCCGGAGATCATCGCTTCCACGGATTCCACCGTGTCGTGACCGTGGGCGCGCGGCGGCTCGAAGTTCCACACCTTGGCGAACTGGTCGAGATAGGCCTCGGTCGGCTTCTCGTCGATGCCCACCGTGCGGTCCCCCTGCACGTTGGAATGGCCGCGCACCGGGGCGATCCCCGCGCCGGGCTTGCCGATATTGCCGCGCAGGAGCGCCAGGTTGGCGAGCTGCTGCACGGCGTTGGAGCCGAACTGGTGCTGGGTGATGCCCATGCCGTAGCACAGGATGGTGGCGCGGGAGCGCGCGTAGATCGCGGCCACCCGGCGGATCTGGTCTTCGCCGATGCCCGAGATGCGCTCGATCTCGGCCCATTCCACGGCGCGCAGATCCACCAGCAGCGCCTCGATACCGTGGGTGTGGGCGGCGATGAAATCCCGGTCGAGCACGGGCTCGCCGCCGGTGGCGACCGCCTCGTCCTCCATCTCCACCAGCGCCTTCATGATGCCCTTGAGCACCGCGATGTCGCCGCTGATGCGGACCTGCACGAACTCGGTGGCGATCTTGGTGGAGCCGCCGGTCGCCATCTGCACCGCGTCCTGCGGCTCGGTGAAGCGCACATGGGCACGCTCGGGCATCGGGTTGATCACCACGATCGGCACGCCGCGATGGCGCGCTTCCACGAGGTTGGTCATCATGCGCGGGCTGTTGGTGCCGGTGTTCTGTCCGACGATGAAGATCGCCTCGGCGGCCGCGAAATCGTCGATGGTGATGGTGCCCTTGCCGATGCCGATCGACTTGGGCAGGCCGCGGCTGGTCGGCTCGTGGCACATGTTGGAGCAGTCCGGGAAGTTGTTGGTCCCGAACGCCCGCACGAACACCGAATACAGGAACGCCGCCTCGTTGGAGGTGCGGCCCGAGGTGTAGAACTCGGCCTCGTTCGGATCGCCCAGGGCCGCCAGCTCCGCGGCGATATCGGCGAACGCGTCCTCCCACGAGCAGGGGACATAGCGGTCGGTGGACGCGTCGTAGCGCATCGGCTCCTCGAGCCGGCCTTCCTGTTCCAGGGCGTAGTCGGTCCAGCCGCGCAGCTCGGCCACCGTGTGGGTGGCGAAGAACTCCCGGGTCACCCGCTTGCGGGTGGTCTCGAAGGCCAGGGCCTTGGCGCCGTTCTCGCAGAACTCGAAGGTCTTCTGGCGGGACGGATTCGGCCAGGCGCAGGACGAGCACTTGAAGCCGTCCGGCTTGTTCATCTTGAGCAGGGTGCGGGTCGATTGCGCCACCACGCTCTGCTCGCGCAGGATCCTGGCGGTGGCGTTGAGCGCCCCCCAGCCGCCGCCCGGATGATGGTTGGGCTTGAACCTGGGCGTATCGGACATGGCGCGCACTCCCCGCGACGGACGGCGTTCACCGTTCACGTAATCCGCCGGCCGTCCTCCGCCAAGCGGGGAGTTGGGGTGCCCGCGTCCGCTGCGGGAAAGGCCCCGCCTACATCCCGGATTGCGGCGGCGGGGGCGGCGGGTTGGCCGGCCCGTTGGGAGGTGCGCCGACCAGGCGGTTGGTGGTCTGCATGGCGCCGGTATCGATGTCGCCCACCGCGCCGCATCCCGACGCGGCGAGCAGGATCAGCAGCGTCAGCGACCGGGCGGGGCGGATCATGGCGTCGGCACTCCGGGAAATGGCTGCGGCAGAACGACGCCGCCCGGGAGCCGGTTCCGTTTCGCCCCGCGAGCCGGACCCGATGGCCCTGCACGCAGCCGATGTGCGCCGCCGGAAACGCATGATTTCGAGGCAGGCGATAGTTCCAGGCGTGTCCGCACGGCATGGTATGGGCTCCGCTCCCGCCGAGGTTCCCCCCATCCCATGTCCCGACCCGCTTCTTCTCCCGGCGAGGGGACCGCGCCCGATCGCTATGGCGCGGTGGCGCAGCTGCTGCACTGGCTGATCGCTCTCCTGATCCTGGGCAACCTGCTGCTCGGCTGGCGCATGGGGACGGTCCACGGCGCGGCGCAGTTCCGGTTGTTCCAGCTGCACAAATCCTTCGGCATCACCGTGCTGCTGCTCAGCCTGCTGCGCCTCGGCTGGCGGCTCGGGCACAGGCCGCCGCCCCTGCCGGCCGCCACGCCGGCGGTCGAGGCCGCCGCCGCCCATGCCGTGCACTGGCTGTTCTACGGGTTGATGATCCTGATGCCGTTGAGCGGCTGGGCGCTGGTGTCCGTCCGGCCCCACACGATCCCGACCCTGCTGTACGGCGTCATCCCATGGCCGTTCCTGCCGGGCTTGCACGGCATGGCCGGCGCGGCGCAGCACCGCGCCACCCTGCTCGCCGGGAGCACGCATTACTGGCTCGCCTGGGGCATGGTGGCGCTGGCGGCGCTGCATGTGGGCGGGGCGTTGAAGCACCAGTTCGCGCCCGAGGGCGCGGTGTTGCCGCGGATGCTGTTCCATCCCCGCGATGCCCACATCCGGCGGCCGGGCGCCTTTCTGCTGGCCGTCCCTCTGGCCGCTCTCGCGGTGGCGCTGCTGGCCGGGCAGGCCCTGGTGGGTCCGGAAACCGGAGCGCCTGTGACGGGTGTCGCGGCCACCACGCCCCGCGATGCTGCCGGGACGTTCGCGCCGGACTGGGTGCTGGATCAGGCGTCGTCCCGGCTGGGCTTCGTGGCCACGGTCAACAACGAGAGCGTGTCCGGACGCTTCGATCGCTGGGATGCCCGGATCCGCTTCGACCCCGACCATCCGGACGCGGCCCGGGTGATGGTCCGCATCGACCCCGGCTCGGCGCGCACGGGCGACGACACGCGCGACCAGATGCTGCCCACGTCCGACTGGTTCGATCGCGCCACGTTTCCGGACGCGTCGTTCGGCTTCGAAGGCGCCCGCGCCCTGGGTGGCGGCCGGTTCGAGGCGGAAGGCATGCTGGCCATCCGCGGCACGAGCCGGCCCGTCACGCTCGTGTTCACCCTGGCGGTGGCGGACGGGGTCGCGCATGTGACCGGCACGCTGCCGATCGACCGTCGCACCTTCGGCGTCGGGCAGGGGCAATGGGCGGGCACCGACTCGGTGGCCGCGACGGTGGAGGTGCGGATCGATCTTCGGGCCCGCCGTGCCGTCGCGACGCCATGACGACCCGACGCGGCGCCGGCCGCCCCTCATCCGTCGGGGGTCGGTGCCGCTTAAACGTTCGGCCACGGGTTCCGGGCCTTACGGCTCGGGATCCGGACGTCAGGGCGGCTCGTAGAGATGGGCGCTCGAGATGAACGTTCCCTGCGGGGCCACCACCATGTCGATGGCCGATCCCATAGGCGGCACGCCTTCCTGGCCCCAGTTCTGTTGGGACGGGTGCAGCCTCACGGACTGGATGTTGTAGTTGTTCCGCTGGGCGAGGAACGCGGATTCAATGTCCAGCGTGTTGCTCTGGCTGTGCCGGGCCGCCACCTGGCCGCCGGCCAGGTGATATTGCGTCGAAACCGACCCTGCGGCCCGCATGCTGGCGTCCATGAGGGCCATCGCCTCCGCGGGCGTCTGGTACCGCCCATCCTTGTCGGCCTCGGTGTAGTGGTGCAACCCGAGCACCGTGTTGCCCTGCCGGTCCTGGCCGCGGGCGCCGATGCCGATGCAGGTGGCGAGGCCCACCGTGCCGAGACTTCCGTTGCCACCCGGCGGGATCACGAGGGTGTCGCTGTGCCCGTTGCGGACGTGCGTGATCGGCATCGGGGGGAGTTCGCTCGCCGATTTTAGGGGGCTGATGCCGGGATCGTTGAACAGGTCCGAATGGCTCTGTTCCAGCGCCCGGTACTCCTCGATGTCGTCTTCGTGCGGCGGCGCGGCAGAGTCGAGGCTGGAGTCGGAGCTGTCCGAGCGTTCCGACCCCGTGGGGCTTGCGGGAACAACCTCTTGCCGGAACGGGGCGTGCGCGGTCGTGCGGCCGGGCCGGGCGGCGCTCCCCGGCGAGAAGACCTCGCCCGACAGGGTAGGTGACATCTGATCGCGGCCGATCAGATGCGGGCCGGAATGGGTTTCCACCGGGGAAAGCCCGGCACCGCGCGCCAGGAGGCGGTGGGACGGCTCGATGAAGACGGTGTGGCCGTCGTCGCGGCTGGTGACCACATGCGCCTGATCCGGAGCAACCGGCGTGATGTGGTAGTTCAACCGGCCCGGCCCGGAAGTGGGCATGGGCACGCTGTAGTGTCGGGTTGCGGCGTCGTGATGGGTTCCGAGCGCCTGCTCGAAACGCGCGACATCGCCGGGATGGGTGTTGCGCACGCCGACGTCCCCATGGCCCAGCGCCCGGGGCGCCGAGCCGAGACCTTCGAGGTCGCTGCCACCGAGGCGACCGATGGAGGGCATCCCCTTCTCCTTCGAAAACGGGCGGACGAGCCGAAACGCCACGGTTCCGCTTCGCTTGCCCCGATTGCCGGACGTACGGTGTCCGCGGCAGCCATGTTCCGCAAGCCAGCAGAACAGCCATACAAAACAATCAACTAGGTACGGCCACGTTGGAGCAAGACCTCAACCGCGGCCTGCTACAGCAAGCGGGGACGGTAGGCCGCGATTGGCTTCCTGGTCAAAGGGGCACGGGGCAGCGTTGCTGGTGGGGCGGATCCGGGTAGGACCCTGCGACCGGTTCCGACGAGGTCAGGTGAGGGTTGGCGAGGAGCATCGCCCCCTTCCCGGTCGCTCCGCCTCAGGGCCGGAAATCTACGGCCGGCTCTCCGTTCGGCAGCGCCCGACCTACGACGACAACGACGCCGGCTTTTTCAAACGGTCTGGTCCAAACCCCTACGGGGTCACGAAGGCGGCGGCGAAAAGGCGCGAGGCGAGCGAGCGCGTCGGCGGCGCGGCCGGCACGGTGCACGGCCCATGGTGCTGACGACTCCATGGTGCCGTGGAGTGGTGCCGCGGTGGCCCGGGATACCGGCGGCCCGAGCGCGGAGAACGCCTGGAGCATTGTGAGGTCGTGCGGGCATGCTGGTTCTTGTTTGGCGCTGCTGGTTGAGCAGCGGGGGACGGGATGGCCGCACCGTTGCCGCCTGATCTGCGTCGCCCCCTGGTGCGGGCCGTCGAGGCGGGCTGCCTGACGACGATCTGGTCCACCCTGCGCCGCCTTGCGCTGTCGCATAGAACAACGTCCTGAGGGCGGCCGAGCAGGACCGGCCGGACGTGGCCGAGCATCGCCGCATACCGAGGGCCCGGTTGCGTGGCGCCGCGACCCGCACCGAGGGGCGCTTCGGACCACCATCGGCGAACTCCTCAAGCGCTTCGGCCGAGGTGAATGCCGCAACTGGCTCGCCAACACAGGATAGAAGTTCACGTCAAACGAAGTTGGCCTGGGTGCCTTCGCCAGGGCCCTGTATGCGCCCTCAGGGGTCCCCTGCCTGTGGACCCCCTCCACGACACTCCCGCCTTAGTCTCCCTCCTTCTGTCCATTTGTGCGCTGATCCGCTTCCCGTCCTGCCTTGTCTGCTTCCGCCGCTTGCCGCTCCGTCGATGCCGCCTTCCGGTCGGCTCGCATCGCCTTTGTTTCTGCGTCCGCTGCGGCCGCTCGTGCGGCCCTGGCATCCGACAGCGCACGGTTTCTGGCCTTCATGGCGGCCGCTTCTGTTTCCTTGCCGTGCAGGATGATCGCCTCGACCCGGGCGCGCGCGACGGGGTGGTCCGAATACACGTGCACCGGCTGCCCGTCGGCATCCCGGTAGGTCAGCACCTCGCGGGTATCGGTGCGCTCCCACACGCCCTTGTCGTCCCCCGTGATGATGGTCATCGGGCTGTCGTCGCCGCCCTCGATGCGGATGACGTTCCTTGTGCCCGGTCCCGGCTCGGCGGCATGGGGCGCCTGCCAGGTGGTCAGGGTCAGGGCTGCCGTGACGAGGCAGAAGCGGGGAATGAACATGAAGGCGGTCTCTTGCGGCTGATGGTGCTCGACAGAGCTTCCTCAGCAGATCGCGTGCCACCGCCAGGATGTTGAGAACGCTGGGGCCCGCCCGATGACGCTTGGCGGAGGCAGCCGGATCGATGGTGTGGTCCACCAACTGTTGGAATGGCAGGTGTCGAAGTGAGCTTGTGGACGTTGATGAGCCCGGCGCCGGCCCTGTGAACGTCGTGAGAGGCCACCCTCAGGGCCTGTTCGATGAGTCGGGGGAGCTGCTTTGGCCTTGTCGTATGAACTTGACACCTCAGCTGCCCGCACTGTCTGCTGGACTGAACGGTTCAGGTGGGTGGTGCTTCACCTGAAGAGCCCTGGCGGCTCATGGACAGGCGAGGGCGATAGACCCGGCATGCAAGATGATGTGCGATCGTTCGGAGGCAGACACCTCCCGAGCACGGACGAGACTATCGCTCGCCATTTCGAGCTGGATTGCCGTGGTTTTATCGCGCTCAACAACCTGACTGATATCACCACGACCGCGCTTCAGGTGGGAGCCCTGGTTGTAAGGCTCCATTACCTGGGATCGGATGCGGACGATCCGGCCAAGGTGGCTTCAACGCAGGTTTGCATGTCGGTGCAGCAGGCTCGGGAGCTGATCGCGCAACTAGAACATTTCTGCGATCATCTCGACCAGGAGCCCATATCGAAGAGCCTGCCCAGTTAGACCGCCCCAACTCCGACCGCCATCACCCCGTCTCGGCCACCCTCTCCTTACCCCCCACGTCAGATCCGGTCTTCCGGACCGGTGGAATGACCGTTCCGGTGATCCACCGCTTGAACGCCTTGGCCTCGGGCTTGCGGGAGGTGTCAGCACCAGGGATCACAGACCGGACCCGGAGATGATGCGGACCGAGCGGCTCTGCGTGACCCCGAGGGAGCTGGCATCGGCAATTCCGAGGTCAGCCTTCTCGTCCAGCGGGCTCGCGGCCAGGGACGGATCGTCGATCTCAGGACCGCAAAGACATCTGCAAGGATGAACAAGGGGCGTCGCGCCTGATCCAGGAAGTGGACCTTGTGCTTCACGAGGCTGCCGTCCGGCTGCCAGAGGAATTGGCTGATGTCGTTGCACCGCCCTGTCCAGACCGCCTGACGTCCCTCTCGCCTGGCTTCTAGGGCAACCTGCCGGTCCGGCCTCTCGGCATGTGACGATCGGGTGGGGCGGGCTGCAACCGGTCTCAGCCGACGCCCGACCCTGCGGCGCAGCCGCGTCTGGTGTGACGGCTCACGTCTCCGTTATGATCCCGGCACGAGCTACCGGTAGCGTGAGCTCGCGCGGACGACGTGATGAACAGGACAGACCCCAGCGACCTTTTCAGCCGGCTGGTGTTGCGCTCGCTCAGCCATCCGCTCCCGGCCGTTGCGCAATATACGCTTGCCACGGTGGCGATCGTCCTGGTAGGCGCCTTCCGGGCCCTGCTGGTTCCCGACAGCCTGCCCTGGCTGCTGTTCATCCCGGTGATCCTCGGGGTGTCGCTCGTCACCGGGCGACGGGCGGGCCTGCTGGCGGCGGCGGTGGCGACTGCCGCGGGGGTGGCGACCATAGGCGATCCCGGAAACCCGACCTGGCTCACGGCCCCCCAGGGAACGGGCGCCGTCCTGTTCTTCCTGGTGATGATCGCGTTCGTGTCCCTGACCGCTTCGCTGCGCCAGACCATGAGCAAGGCGCGCGCTCTCAACGTCGAGTTGGTGCAGCGCGAGCGCTATCTCGCAGATCGGGAAGCGTTTCTGTCGAGCGTCCTGGCCGCGTCCACGGACTGCATCAAGGTGCTGGAACTGGACGGCACCCTGTCCTTCATGAGCGAGGGGGGGATGCTCGTCATGGACATCAGCGATTTCAACGCCGTGCGTGGATGCCCCTGGCCCGACTTCATGAAGGACAAGGATGTTCCACTGGCCCAGGAAGCTCTGGCCGAGGCGAGGCAGGGCCGGTCGTTCCATTTCGAGGCTCAGGCGAACACCTTCATCGGCACGCCGAAACATTGGTCCGTGTCGGTTTCCCCGATCCGCGGGCCGGACGGACAGGTGGCCCGCATCCTGTCGGTGTCGCGTGACCAGACCGCGATGGTGGAAGCGCGGGAACAGCAGCGCCTTCTCAACAACGAACTCGGCCACCGGCTCAAGAACGTCCTGTCGCTGGTGCAGTCCATCGCCTACCAGACCCTCCGCGATGCGGGCAGCCTGGAAGAGGCCTCCGCCGCCTTCTCGTCCCGGCTCGCGTCCCTGGGCAGGGCGACCGACATCCTCACCGCGACGGCCTGGCAGACCGCCGAGCTTCACGCGGTGTTGGAAAGCGGTCTGGCGGCCGCCTCCGCCCTGAAGGAGCGCATCAGCGTCGAGGGCCCGAGGCTGATCCTGGAAGCCCAGGCCGCTTTGGCACTCACCCTGGCCGTCCACGAGCTGACCACCAACGCGATCAAGTATGGGTCGCTCAGCGTCGATGCAGGCACGCTCGCCATTCGATGGGCGGCCACGGACGACGGCAGGTTCACCTTCTTGTGGAAGGAGCAAGGCGGCCCTCCTGTGCAACCTCCGACCCGCCAGGGGTTTGGTTCACGCATGATCGAAAGATCGCTCAGGGCCTATTTCCAGGGGATGACCGAGCTGGTCTATGATCCGGCCGGCATCGAATTCAGGATCGACGCGCCCCTGCCGGCCGTCGCCCGGTCCGGCAGAGTTTGATCGTGGGCCAGGCCGTTCCTGCCAGGGCAATCCTGATCGTCGAGGACGAACCCTTCGTCCGCTTCGATCTGATGGACTTTTTCGAGGACCGCGGTTTCCGCGTTTTCGGTGCAGGAGACGCCGAAGAAGCGATCGCGCTGCTTGAAGCCGACGACACGATCCGGATCGTGTTCACCGACATCCAGATGCCCGGTGCGATGGATGGGTTGATGCTGGCTCATCACATCCGGGAACGTTGGCCCCCTACGCTGCTCATCGTGGCTTCCGGTAGGGTGACGCCACGGGATGTAACGCTTCCGGCCCGGGCCGCCTTCGTGGGCAAACCCTTCGATCCCCGGGAAGTGTTGCAAGAGATAGAACGCAGGAGCGTCTAAGCGGCGGCATCGCTGCCGTTCGCGCCACCGACATTCCCGTCTGTTGCGCGCCCTGCCAGCCTGTAGGGCAACCTCCCGGCCTGGCATCTCCGCTCGTGGTCCCCGGATGAGGCGGAAAGCCACCCGTCTCATCCAGCGCCTCGATCGCGCCGGTGATGGTCAGCTCGTCTCGTCCCCGGCGGGGATGTCCTCGTTGAGCCCGGATCGCACGTCCGTCTCCGACCGGTTCAGGCGGACGATGCCATCTGTGACGTGCTCCACCCAGGATGACGGGATGAAATCCGATGTGGTCGTGTCGGCCCCTCCTGCCGAACTCATCCGGAGGCGCTCCCCACCCTCGACATCGTCGACGAAGCCCAGCAGCTGTCCGTCCGAGGACAAGATCTGGGTACCGGCCTTGATGTTCTCCAAGTCTGCCATGAGGACCTCCTATGCGTGCCTGCCGTCGCCGGGCTTGTCGCCTTCGGACGGGGTTTCGAGCGACCTGGGTGGGGCGTCGGTCTTCGTCTTGCCGAGATCGCCGGGCTGGTCCTCGTGCTTCTCGGACAGGTCGCGCAGGATCTCGTGCGGTTCGTCGTGCTTCTGATCGCTCATGGTCGCCATCGCTCCAGAGTTGGAAGGTGCCCGGACGATCCACCGCCTGCGGATGCCGGGCGGGGTGGTGCTGTCTGTAGGAGGTCACGACGGAAGTGGTCGGCAACGCCGGGGTCGGTCACGTATGCAGGAACATCTGGTTGATCTCGTGCAAGATCTGCGAAGGAGGTAACGCTTCGCGACTGCTTCCGGGGGCGGGTCCCGTGGCCGAGACTTGTTTATCCAGAAGATCATGGTGGCGGCAGGTGCGACGGCGGACATGAAGGTGCGCGCACAGCGGTCGTGGCGGGTGGCGATGCCTCGGTAGTCCTCCAGCATGGCCACCATGTTCTCGATCCGGCGGCGCTGGCGGTGGCGCATCCAGCCGGAGGGCTGCCTCACCGCGGTTCCGGCGCGGCCGGATGCAGGGTGCGATGCCCTTGGCGAGCGAGGCCATGCGGAACCGGCTGCTGTCGTAGCCGCCGTCGCCGATGAGGTCACGGGCACCGGTCGCCGATGGCAGCACGAGTGCAGCACCCTTGTGGTCGCTCATGTACCCTTGCGACAGCAGCGGGACCACCGGTCGGCCCTTGCCCTCACGCACAGCATGCAGCCGGTCTTCAGGCCGCCCTTCGTGCGCCCGACACGATGGGGAGCGGTCGTTTTCGAACAGGCTCGCCGCCCGACGGTGCGTTTTGAGGTGGGTGGCCTCGATCATCAGCCGGTCCGGTCCGCCCGTCTTCCCGGCGGGCCCCGGCGAAGATGCGGCTGAACACGCCCAGGCGGCTCCAGCGCACGAAGCGGTTGTTTGGCGTCTTGTGCGGGCCTTACGGGGCCGGAGCGTCATGCCGACCCCGCCCGTTGCGCATGGCGTGGATGATGCCGCTGACCGCGCGTTCGCCGTCCCCGGCGTCACGAAGCACCTGTCGATGCCTGACCGCCTGCACCATCCAGTCGGCCGTTCGATCGGTCGGACGTTTCAGCCTCGGACGCTCCGGCGCCGCGTCCGATCCCCTCGGACTGCCGCCGTGGCCTCCAGGGTCCGGAGGATGTCCCGCTTGATGCCGTTCGCGGCTTCCATCGCGCGCGCCATGTCGGCCCACCGATACCTGGGGAAGCTCGCCCAGACGGGCCACCGGTGCGCGCGCTGGAAGATGGAGCGCTCGGCCGGAGGAGGGAGGGAATGATGTAGCAAGCTGCTACATCGAAGGAGCGTCAGCTGCCCCTGACCTCCTGCCTTCGCTCACAAAACAGGAAACGGTGTCCGCGGCGGGATTCGAACCCACGGCCCCAGGATTCATCCCACTTCGGCTTTCGCCGCCGTCGGCCTTCCGGCCGGCGTTCGTGGTCTGGACTGTCCCTTCACCATCGGGCCCGGTGGAGCCCCTTAGGTGCCGCCCATCCAGTCTCTACACCTTCCCGCCCCGGGAAGGGCGGGCTTGGCTCGGGATCGGCACGGTGCGACGGCACCAGAGCGTTCCCCGACTTTGAGCGGATCCGCCGCGCGGTTTCCCGTCGCGACGCCCAATTTCGGTAACCAGGAATCCTGTGCTCTATCCGGCTGAGCTACGCGGACAGCCGTGTCGAAGCCTAGCCGCCCCGGCGGGGAGGGGCAAGGGCGAGGGCGGACGCGGAGGATGTCCAGGTTTCTCCGACCGAGAACAGGACGGCGATGCCGCAGCAAGGCCGGAAGGAGCGCTGCGCGCCGGATCGGCCCCGGGGCGACCGTCGGCGCCACCTCCGGGCACGACTGCCGGCGCCTCGGGCACCGCCGGGCCGCCCGCCGTCGAGCCTGCGGACCTGCTCAGCGCCCGTCGCGCCGCCCGGTTCGGCTCGCCGCCGCGCGGGCCGTGGCGGCGAGCACGGCAAGGTGGCGCCGGCACAGCAGTTCCGGGGCGCCTCCCTGCTTGCAGCTCTTTTCCAGCGCCAGGGCAGAATCCGTGGCGCGCGCCAGCGCTTGCGCGCTCCACAACGACAGCGCCCGGCTGAAATCGGCGGTCCGCTTGAAGAACACGGGTGGCCGCAGCGTGCGCATCGCGTCGGCCGGCGCCATGCCGTCCTCCATCAGCAGCCGGGCCTGTCGCAGCCGGTGCAGATGGCCCAGCAGCACCCTCGCCACCGCCACCGGGCTGCTGCCGTCGGCCAGCGCCCGCTCGATGGCGAGGTCGGTCGCCGCCCGGTCGCCGGCCGTGGCGGCGAAGGCGGCATCCTCCAGCGAGGCACCGGCCGCGTCGCCCGTGCAGTCCCGCACGTCGTCCAGCGTCAGCCGGCCTTCCTCGCCGGCATACAGCACCAGCTTCTCCACCTCGCCGCGCGCCGCGGCACGATCGGCGCCGAGCCGTGCCGCCAGCCAGCCCAGCGCGTCCGCGTCGATCCGCACCTTCTGCTCGGCCAGCATCGCGCTCAGCGAGGATTCCAGCGCGCGCCCCTCCTCGGGATAACAGCCGAGCGCACCGCCATCCGGCATGGCCTCCACCAGCGCGCGCAGCTTGGAGCGCGATGCGAGGCCGGGCGCCTCCAGCACCACCAGGCAGTCGGTGTTCGGCCGGCCCAGCGCCCGTTGCAGCGGCGCCGTCACGGTGTCCGTCGCCTCGCGCACCCACACGACACGCCGGCCGCCGGTGAGCGACAGGGCGCCGATCTCCTCTTCCAGCCGGTCGTGCGCGTCGCGCCCCAGCGTCGCCACGCGGAACGGGTCGTCCAGGCTGCCGGCCACCGCGCGGGTCGCCAGCAGCGCGCGTTCGCGGATCAGGCCCGCGTCCTCGCCGAACAACAACAGCGCCCGCATCGCGCCCGGCGCCGCCAGCACCCGGTTCGCCTGCCGCGCGTCGATCTTCATGGGCCCGGCTCCTTCCTCGCGGCGCGGCGGCGCGACCATGAAAGCAGGCCACCGAAAAGGAAAGCCGGGCAGCGGTCGGGACCGTCCGGATCGGGCCGGAACCGCTCCCGCGTTCCGCCGTCCCGGGCCGGGGCGATGGCGGCCGTTCCCCCGCACCCGGTCAACGACCGGCCGGTCGGCGGCGCGCCGGGCGGATCTCGGCGGACGTGCCCCCGTCCTCGCTCCTGCCGTGGCGGGTCTTCGCGTCACGGGCCGGGGACTACCCCGGTCGCGGCTCCGGGGTCCGGCATCGGCGCCGGATCCGGGTCCCGGGGCGGGTCGGCGCCGCCCGCCTTCGCTCAGAACTGGTGATCGAGCGACTGGCGGCCGGTGGCGCTGGCGGGCAGGCCGTCGGGCTGTGCTGCGGTGGTGGGCGAGGTGGAGACCGTGTCGCCGGGAACGCCGCCCGGCGTGAGATAGGTGGCCGCGGCCGGGGCCTGCTGCGCCTGCGCCGGCTTCACGTGGGTGTCGAACCAGCTCGCTACCTGGGTGGTGATGGTGTCGGCGAGATTGGCCGCCACGCGGGCCTGGGTGGTTTCCCCGGCGATGGTGGACGCGAAATACTGCTCGTTGATGACGTTGAAGCCGTCCACCGTGCGCGCGTCGCCCTGGGCCAGCGCCATCGGCGCGGGATAGGTGGTCATCAGCACCCAGTGCGCCGAGCCGGTGACGCGGGTCCGGCCGCTGGTGTTGTCCGAATGGATGCCCACCGCCTCGGACGAGCCGCCGAGTCCGACCGTCAGGGTGTAGATCTGCGGGCGGGACTCTGCCGCGCCGGCCAGGCGCTGCTGCAGGGCCTGGCGCAGCAGCTGGCCGCCGCGCTCCGGGATCGATTCCACATAGATCGCCGGAAGCTGGCGTTCCGCGGCCGCCGGCTCGTTCTTGCCGTAGAGGGGCCGGAAGCCGCAGCCCGCCAGCAGCAGCAGCCCGGCGAGCGGCAACAGGGCGCCCGCGGGGCCGATGATCGCGCGGCTCCGGCTCATGCGCGTGCCGGTGCCAGTGCTGGGGGACGGGACACCGCGATGGTCACTGGCAGGACGGCGCGCGGCCGCCCCGACGATCCGGGACCCCGCCAACGCGTCGCCCACGTGCGACCGTCCGAACCGGCGGCTCATCCCGCCACCACGAGGTTGACGATGCGGTTGGGCACGTGGATGCGCTTCACGACGCGCTTGCCTTCCAGCAGCCGCGCGACGTTGGGCTCGTTCTCGGCGGCGGCGATCACCGCGGCGGGCTCGGCGTCCGGCTCGGCCTCGATGGTGCCGCGCAGCTTGCCCATGATCTGCACCGCGATGGTGACCCGCGTGGCGGCCAGCAGCGCGGGATCGGCGACCGGCCAGGAACGCTGCACCGCCATCGCGCCGTCCGGTTCCAGGGCCGCCAGCATCTCCTCGGCCAGGTGCGGCATCATCGGCGACACCAGCAGGCACAGCGCCAGCGCGGCCTCGCGGCGAGCGGCGTCCCATTCGGGGGTCTCCTCGGCCTTCTCCGCCCCCGCCTTCTCCGCATCGGCCAGCGCCGAGGTGAGCTCGTGCAGGCGCGCCACGGCGACGTTGAAGCTGAAGCCTTCCAGCGCTTCGGTCACCGCGGCGATCGTGCGGTGGGTCGCCCGGCGCAGCTCGCCAACCGCGCCCTCGGCCGTGCCCGGCGCACCGGCCGGCACCGTGCCCTCGGCCACCGCACGCACCACGCGGAACAGGCGCTGGCCGAAGCGCGCCGCGCCCGACACGCCCGCCTCGGTCCATTCCATGTCGCGCTCGGGCGGGTTGTCGCTCAGCACGAACCAGCGCGCCGTGTCGGCCCCGAAGCGCGCGATGATCGCCTCCGGCGACACCGTGTTGCGCTTGGACTTGGACATCTTCTCGACGCGGCCCACCGTGACCGGCGCGCCGTTGTCGCGCCGGGTGGCGCCGGTGGCGGTGCGCTCGACCTCCTCCGGATACAGCCAGGAGCCGTCGGCCGGGTCGCGGAAGCTTTCGTGGTTCACCATGCCCTGGGTGAACAGGCGCTTGAACGGCTCCGACAGCCCGACATGGCCGGTCTTGTGCAAGGCGCGGGTGAAGAAGCGCGCGTAGAGCAGGTGCAGGATCGCGTGCTCGATGCCGCCGATATACTGGTCCACCGGCAGCCAGCCATCGGCCGCCGCCCGGTCGGTGGGCGTTCCGGCGCGGGGCGCGGTGAAGCGGGCGAAATACCATGAACTGTCGACGAAGGTGTCGCAGGTGTCGGTTTCGCGCTCGGCCTTGCCGCCGCAGGCGGGGCAGGTGGTGTGCTTCCAGGTCGGATGGTGGTCGAGCGCGTTGCCCGGACGCGAGAAATCCGGGTCGGACGGCAGCACCACGGGAAGCTGCTCGGCCGGCACCGGCACGATGCCGCAGGACGCGCAATGCACCACCGGGATCGGGCAGCCCCAGTAGCGCTGGCGCGAGATGCCCCAGTCCCTCAGCCGCCAGTTGGTGACGCCCTCGCCGGCGCCGATCTCTTCCAGGCGGCGGATGGCCGCGCGCTTGCCCTCGGCGGTGCTCATGCCGTTCAGGAAGCCCGAGCGCACCAGGGTGCCATCGCCCTCATGGGTGGTGCGACCGATGGTGAACGACGCCTCGTCCTGCCCGGGCGGCAACACCACCACCGGCACCGGCAGGTCGTACTTGCGGGCGAAGTCGAGGTCGCGCTGGTCGCCGCACGGGCAGCCGAAGATGGCGCCGGTGCCGTATTCCATCAGCACGAAATTGGCGATCCAGACCGGAAAGCTTTCACCCTCGATGAAGGGATGGCGCACCCGCAGGCCGGTATCGAAGCCGCGCTTCTCGGCTGCTTCGATGGTGGCCTCGCTGGTGCCGAGGCGGCGGCATTCCGCCACGAACCCGGCGGCCCCCGGGTTCGTGGCCGCGACCTGGGCCGCCAGCGGATGTTCCGGGGCGATCGCCAGGAACGACATGCCGAACAGCGTGTCGGGGCGGGTGGTGTAGACTTCCACCTCGCCGATGCCGCCCGGCGCCGGTTCGTCCAGCGCGAAGCGCACCCGCGCCCCTTCGGAGCGGCCGATCCAGTGCGCCTGCATGGTGCGCACCCGTTCCGGCCAGTCGGGCAGCTCGTCCAGGGCGTCCAGCAGGTCGGGGGCGAAGTCGGTGATGCGCAGGAACCACTGGCTCAGGCGCTTCTTCTCGATCAGCGCGCCGGATCGCCAGCCACGGCCGTCCACCACCTGCTCGTTGGCGAGCACGGTGTGGTCCACCGGGTCCCAGTTCACGAAGGCTTCGCGACGTTCCACCAGCCCGGCGCGGAGGAAGTCGAGGAACAGCTTCTGCTGGTGGCCGTAATAGTCCGGCAGGCAGGTGGCGAACTCGCGGTCCCAGTTCAGCGACAGCCCGAGGCTTTGCAGGGTGCCGCGCATGATCTCGATGTTGCGCAGCGTCCATTCGGCCGGGTTGGCGCCGCGCTCGCGCGCCGCGTTCTCCGCCGGCAGCCCGAACGCGTCCCAGCCCATCGGATGCAGCACGGAGAAGCCGCGCGCCCGCTTGAAGCGCGCCACCACGTCGCCCAGCGTGTAGTTGCGCACGTGGCCCATGTGGAGCTGCCCCGATGGATAGGGGAACATCTCCAGCACGTAGTATTTGGGCCGGTCCGCAGGCGGCACGTCCGGGACGGAGAAGCAGTCCGCTTCCGCCCAGCGGTGCTGCCAGCGCGGCTCCGCGGCCGCGAACTCGTAGCGCCCGGCGGCCGCCGCGTCGTGGGGGTCGGCCTCGGACCGGGAAGCGGGCCGGGCGTCGGGGATCGGTGCGTTCATCGGGTTCGTTTTGTTTCGGCCGGCCGGCGCGGGGTAACGGTGCCGTTCCCCCGTGTTTGTCAGCCCGGGCCGCCGTTGGTGGCGCGCAGCTGCCGCGCGCGCGCAAGGATCTTGCTGGTGATGTCGGCTGCCGTGTTGGGCGCCGCCGGGCTGTCGACCCACTCGCCGTTCTGCTGCACCTGCCGGAACACCGACACCCGGATGGCGTCGGAGCGGAGCTGGGTGCCCAGGATGTAGGCGGTGATCTTGAAGCGTTCGCCGCTGGTGGTGGGCGGGCTGTACCAGTCGGTGATGATGACGCCGCCCTGCGGCTCGGCCGAGGCGAACGGCATGAAGGCCAGCGTGTCGATGGCGCCGCGCCACAGGAAGGCGTTGACGCCGCCCGCGGTCTGGTCGCCTCCGGTGGCCGAGCGGTCCTCGCCCAGCAGGTGGTTGTCGTGCGGCTTGCCGGCCGACAGGGCGCTGGCGCTGGCGGCCAGGGGCTGGCTTTCGCCCTTGCCGCCGCCGCCGCAGCCGGCGAGCAGCAGAAGGGGTGCCAGCGCCCATGCCCCGGCGACCGGGAGGACGTGCCGACGAACCGAGCCTGCCCGCGCGGGCAGGGGCAGGGCGGCGATCGATCGGGCCTGGAAACGATCGGAAGAAAGGCTCGTGCGACGGGTCATGGCGGCGAAGCGGCACCTCGGGCAGGGGCTGCCGGGTGTCCCGATGGCCATGGACCCCGACGCGGCGTGGTCCTGTCTATCCCGCGTGCCGCCCCGCGCCAAGCGCCGCCGCGCGGCGCGCGCCGGGGAAGCGCGCCCGCGCCGACGCGGCGGCCACGGACCGTGTTGCGCGATCCCCTGCCGCGGCGGCCGGGCCGGCCGTGGTTCGCCGGCCCGTCAGCTCGCCGCCGGGTGTCCGACGGACATGCCGGCCAGCCTCAGCCCTTCCGCCGCGCGGGCGCGATGCTCCGGGTGCCGCAGCCCCAGCCGGGACAGGGGATCGGCCATCGCGGCGCCGGGCGCCTGCGCCGCCGCCAGCCGGTCGCGCATGCGCGCGGCTTCCGCATCGCGGCGCAGGGTGCCCAGCGCCGCGAGATAGGGCAGCGCGTTGTCGGGCACCGCCGGCTGGAGTTCGCACAGCGTCCGGCCGCGATCGGCCGCGGCGGGAGCGTCGCCGTTCAGGAACGACAGCCAGACCCCGACGCCGTCCAGCAGCACCTCCAGCGGATGGGTCGGGTGCAGCGCCTTGTAGCGCTCGAAGCGGCGCGTGGCCTCGGCCAGCTCTCCCAGCCGCAGCAGCGGGCGAGCCGACATCCCCAGCAGCATCGCCGAGTTCGGCGCCCCGGCCAGCCCGCGTTCCAGCAGCGCCAGCGCCTCGTCCGGCGCGTCGTCCGCTTCGTCGCGGGCCAGGGCGGCCATCGCCAGCAGCAGTGCGTCGTTGCTGTCCGTCGCCAGGCCTTCCCGCGCCGCTTCCCGCGCCGCCTCGCGCTCGCGGTCGGGTTCGCCCCAGCCCTGGCGCAGCCGGATCACATGACACAGCGCCCGGATCGCGTGCGGCAGCGCCGCCTCCTCGTCGCGATCGGTCTGCAGCCCGGCGGCCCGTGCCAGCAGCTCCACCGCCTTGTTGTTCTGGGTCCTGTCGAACCGCAGCAGCTTGGGAAGGGCACGCAAGGCGAGGCAGTGGCCGCTCAGCTCGGCCAGCGGCAGCCTGGCCACCCGGCGTCCTTCGGCGCGCATCACTTCCCAGGGCAGCCTCGCCCGTACCAGGGCGCGCACCTCGTCCTGCAGCCCCAGCCGGTCCGCGCAGCTGCTGTCGAGCCGGTGCGCCCACACGAGCTGACCGCCGTTGCGGATGTCGGTGAGCCGCAGGATCACCCGGGTGGTCGTGGGCGCCGTTCCCCCGGCGGCGGTCGCGACCGTTCCCGAAGCCGCCGCGCGCGGATCCGGCGTTCGGTGGGGGCCGCCGCGCTGCAGGGTGCCGTCCAGCACGAAGCCGATGCCCAGCGTGCGGTGCAGCAGCTCGTCGTCGCGGCCCTGCTTCAGGCTGAGCTGCAGCTCGCTGCCGCTGACCACCTCGAGCGCCAGCGCGGTGTCGAGGCTGCACACGATCTCCTCCACCAGCGCCTCGGACAACAGGGCGCCGCCGGCGTCGTTGTCCAGGTCGACCAGCGGCAGCACCGCGAGACGCGAGATGCTGGTCTCCCCGGCCGGACGGTAGCCGGGGTGATGGTGGTTCGCCGCGTGCCGCGCGGCCGGCGAACGGGCGCCGGCGTCGGTCGCCGGGCCGGGATCGCCGGCTCCGTCGCCGCGCGACAGGATCGGCGGCAGGACGTCTCCCTCCCTTGCGGGGACCAGCGCTTCCTGCGCCCGTTCCCGGTGCCGCGCCCGAAGCTCGGCGATCAACCGGCCGGTTTCGGGCGTGGGGCCAGCCCCGGGATGATCGTCGAAGGCCCGCAGGCAGCGATCGGCGGTATCCAGCGCCAGGGCGCGCTCGCCGAGCTGGAGCTGCCCGCGGATCAGGGTCGCCCACGCATCGTCGTGCAGCTTGTCGAGCAGCAGCAGCTGCCGGGCCGCCGCCATCGCGCCGCTGCCTTCGCGCTGGCGCCGCAGCACGCCCTCGAACAAGGACAACGCATGCTCGCGCAGCCGCAGCCGTTCGGCATCCAGCCACCGGTCGAATGCCGGGTCGGTGCCGGACAGTTCTTCCAGCAGCACGCCGTTCATCGGCGGCAGGCTTTCCACCTGGTTGGGGGTGGCGTGGAGGATTCGCTCCGTGTCCACGGACGACAGCGCGGGCTTCAAGGCCAGCATGTGCCGTTCCACCGAGATCACGTCCACGCCGAGCGGCCCGAGAGCGTCCAGCAGGCGATGGATCTCCTGCCGCAGCGAGGCGCGCGCCTGTTCGTCCGAGCGGCGCGACCACAACAGTTCCGCCAGCTTGGAGCGCAGCACCGGCTTGCGGCCGGACTGGGCCAGGATGGCCAGCAGTCCCCGGGTCTTGCGGCCGAGCGGCAGCACGCTCTCGTTGGCGAGCGTGGTGGCCTGCATGCGGCCGATCAGCTGCAGCCTCAGCAGCACCGCGTCGGGCCGCGGCAGCCCCGGCCGGACGCCGTTCTGATAGGCAGCGGCTCCTTCGCCCGGGGGAAGAGCGGAGGATGCGGCGGAACCCGACATCGGATTTCCTTTCGGACCCGGAAACATCAATGCGACGCGCTGCTAGGTGCCGTGGCAACGGCGACGGGATCATAACACCGTAACGATCATAACCAAGCGGGCCGCGGGGGGAACCAAACGTCCGGCTTTTTTGTGGGCCGAGGAGCCGCCGGTTCTCCCGCCGCGGGCCGCGCACGAGCATCCACCGCGTGGGAACCGCAGACCACGCGGCAGCGCCGGACGGCGAGCGATCGCCGTGTGTCGGCTGGCAAGCTCCGGGGCTAGAACTCGTTGATCTTCACCGGGATCGCACGCGCCGTGGGCGACCCGGCTCGGGCCGCGCAGAACAGGAAAACCAGGCTGCTGCGCTCGCCCCCGGGTCCGGCGCAGGCGCGGCGGGCCGCGCGAGCCGGCCGGACGACGCTTCAGGTCATGCCGGCCGGCTCTGGCGGACGACGGTCTGCGGAACGGACGCGCCGATCCGCCCCGGGAGCCGGAGCCGGCCGGCACCCCGTCGTGATGCCGGCCCGCTGGTGCCCGGATGTGCCGGGAAGCCCCGACGCGGGCCGCCGTGACGGCGCCGGTCGGCCGGGACGGTTAGAACCGGCGGGGAGCGGTGTGGTGCAGCGCCTCGTCGCGCATGTCCGGCCCGTGCTCGCCATCTTCCAGGTCGTCGTCCACGAGCTTGTCCATGCCGACGCTGTGGTCGCCGCCATGGCCCAGGATCTCGCTCTCGCGCGGGCCGCGGGTGCGGTCGACGTGGTAGACGGCGTCCAGCCCTTCTTCCTGCGCGGCGGCGGCGGCCTCGCGGTTGGCCGCGTCCCAGGGCATCGGCGAGCCGTCGCCCGCCAGCAGCCGGCGGTTATGCTCCCTGCCGCCCGGCTCCAGCACGATCAGCTCGATCATCGCCTGCCTGGGATCGTCCTCCTCGAAGCGGCGCATCAGCACCACGGCCGGCGCGTCCGGCAGCGGGTCATGGGGTTCGAGCATCCGGATCTGGGTCATGGAACGGCATCCTTACGGTCCTGCTGGCCGACGCAACGGCGCGCGGGGCCGAACGGTTCGCCGCCGCGGGTCCATTGCCACGCGTCCATCGCCACGGGTCCGTCGCCGCCGGACCGTCACCGAAGAACCGGCGCCCCTTCCGGCAACGGGTCTGGGGGCTGCCGGGCCGTCGAGGCACCGCCTCCTGCGGCGCCGGGCGGGAGACGGCGGGGGCGTCCGGATTTCTCCGCCGCCATGTCGTGCGGCCGGAAGCAAGCGCGTGGAACCAGCAGCCGGGCCGCCTCGGACACGGCGGCCGGTCGGTGTCGAACCGGAGGGCAACGGGCCGGGCGACATCGGGGCCGGACGGATGTCGGGTTCGCAGCCGGTGGCGAAACAAGGTCCCGCCGGTGGGACCTGCGGTGGAGGCAGCCTGCCGCGGCGGGGCCGGGCGTCCGGTTCCCCGCTAGCCGCCGGGCGACACCACCATGCAGGGGATGGACTGGCCGCGCAGGGCGGCGCAGGCCTGTCCGGCGTCCGCGCGTGCCAGTCCGGCGAGGCGGGCGCGATACAGAACGGCACCGCCGAACGGCGCTGTGGGCTGCACCACGCTCTGGGTGCCGGCGAGCTGCCGGAACGCGGCCTGCCGGGCCATGGTGGTGGCGAAGCGCGCCTGGCTGACCGAGTTGAAAGCCCCCACCTGGATCGACCACGGTCCGCTGGTCACCCCCCGGGAAGCGGCCATGGGAGAAGCAGCCACCGGAACCGCGGCCGACACGGGGCGCACGGGGGCATAGACCGGACGGGTGGACGCCACGCGATACGGGGCGGGGCCGATGAACGCCGCCGGACGGGAAGCGGGCGGGGGGGCGACGGCCAGGGCGGTGCCGATCGGTGGCGCGGTCGCCACCGGCATGCCGTCGCCGTCCAGCTCGGGTGCCGCCGCCGCGACGGCGGCCGGCGCGCCGGAGCCAGCCGGCAACGACGCGGGCGGAGGTGCGACGGGTGGGGGCGCCTGGCAGGGCGCGTCCGGATCGAACGCCGCATCCGGATCGTGCCAGCAATTCGCGGCCTGTCGCACCGGCATCCGGGCGGATACGAGCTGCACCGCCGCCGTCGTGCCGCCGGCCGCGTAGGCGGGCGCAGGGGATGGTGCCGCGTAGGACGGCACGGGAGGCGTCTGGCAGGGCGCATCCGGATCATAGGCCGCGTCCGGATCGTGCCAGCAGGCGCCCCCGCCCCCGCCACGGCGGCGGACGCGGGCGCTGGCGAGCCGGATCGGGGCGCCGCTCGGGGTCGTGTAGGACGGCGCGGCATAGTCCGGCGCCCCCCCGCCGGTGGCATAGGCGGCGAGCGGCCCGGTCATCGCGATCTCCGTGCCGAGATTGGGCGCGATGGAGGCGACGTAGTTCACGGTCTCGTTGGGCAGGCGCGACCGCCCGGCCAGGTAGTCTTCCAGCCTTTGCGGCCCGGCATTGTAGGCCGCCAGGAAGGCCGGGGCGCCGTATTTGCGGTACATCTGGTTGATGTAGGCGGTGCCGGCCATGATGTTGTCGTGCGGCTCGTACGGGTCCGACCCGAGGCCGTACTGGTCCTGCAGCTCGGCATAGGTCGCGGGCATCAGCTGCATCAGCCCCATGGCGCCGGCGCCGGACGTGATGGGCTGGCCGTTCTGATATTCGTGGCCGCCGGATTCCTGGTGCATCACCGCGCGGATCCATTGCTGCGGCACGCTGAACCGGCTGGCGGCGGCGGCGATATAGGGGCGCCACGGATCGCCGGGGGGACCCGGTTCCGGATAGATGCGGCCCGAAGGATCGTAGGAGGCCGTCCGGCTTCCGCGCCCGCCGCCGCAGGCGGCCAGCACGCAGAGCAGCGGCAGGAGCGGCAGGAGGCGCCGGAGCGCGGGCCCGGACGCCCGGCTTCGCCGCGGAAGGGCGGGATGCATGGCCGCTTCATGGTGCGGCGGCCGCGCGGCCGGATCAATCGGAGGTTGAAGGACGCGGGCTGTTCCAATGCGGTTTTGCGTCCGCCTCGTGCCGATCTGCCACAGCGGTCCGGGGTGGCGGCGCGTGCGGACCGGCGGTCGTCCCCGGATCTCCGGGGTCGGACAACAGGCGGCAGACCGGATCGCCGAGCCTGATGACGCCGCCCAGCACCACCCGCGCGGTGAGGCCGCCATGGCCGCGCACCGCGTTGTAGCCGCCCGGTCCCAGCACCTCCTCCATGCGCGAACACGGATGACAATCCCCCGTGACGGCCAGCACCGCGCCGCCGATGCGGACCGCCCGGCCGCGCAGGGCCATCAGGTTGATGCCTTCCACCAGCAGGTTGCGCCGGAGCAGCGCGGGATCGAGTGCGGCCCGGCCCAGATGCGCCGCGATCGCCGCGAGCGACTCCCGCGCCAGGATCGTCACCTGCCTCGCGCCGCCCGGCCGCCCGGCCCAGCGGTCGCCCTCCAGGCCGGTGGCCGGATCGAGAACCGCTCGATCCGCCTGCGCGACGGCGCCACGCCGGGCGGTGCGCAGCCCGATCCAGCAGAGCCGCCCCGGCCGCATCGGCGCGTCGAGCAGCCGGGCCAGCGGGCTGTCGGGAGCGATTCCCGGGCCGGCCGGATCGCGAGCGCTCACCGGCGGCGGCGCCCGACGGGCCGGGAGCGGCGCGGCAGGGACGATCGCGGTTTTCTCGCCGCTCGGCATCCGGATCGCTGCGAGGCAGGCGCCGCCGCTGCTCCCTCGCCCTTGTCGTGCCCAGGATCGCCCGCGCCGGGACCGGATCCGGGGGTGTCGGACAGCGACCGGACGATCCACGGCGGGGCGCCTGGATCGACGGATCGCGGCCTCCCGCCACCGGAAGGTGTCGTCCACCGGAGGTCCTCGATCGGGGGCGGGCGGCACAAGGCTCCCGTGCGGCTCGGCAAGGCGTTCATCGTCCCCGGAGCACCGGCTGTCGGAGAACGATGGCAGCGACTGCGTCGGCCGAGGGGGCGGGGATGCCGGGGCGTCCCGACCCCGGTGGATGGCGGGCAGGAAGAAACGCCGCGGGCGGGAGCCCTCACAACAGGCACAGCGCCACAAGCTCGCGACGGAGCCGCGGCGGCAGGACCTCGTCGCCGCGGGCGGCATTTCCCCGGGCGAGATCGGACGGCGCATCCGCCACCGTGAGGTAGCGCCAGCCCTGGAACGGCCGGACCGCGCGCGGCGTCACCGGGATCACGGGGGGATGGAGACGAACGCCGGTGCAGGGCGTGCCGTCGTCGCGCTTGTCTTCCACGATGGCGGCGATCTCCTGCCGGCACAGCAGCAGGCCGCCGATCACCCAGAAGATCGAGCCGCCGGCCAGGATCTCCGCATGCCGCCGGGGGAAGGAGCGGGTGCGGAAGAAGGGCAGCCCCTCATGGAACGGCACCTCGCGGGCCCGGACCGCCTGGCGCTCGGCCAGATCCTCGGGACCGGTGGCGCCGACCGCCAGCTTGATCAGATGCAGCATGGCTCGGCCCCTCGTCCCGGACGGTGGCCGGTGCGGAGGCGGCCTACCACGGCACGATCCTGTTGTCGGCGTCGATGAGCAGCGCCCGGCTTCCGGCGGATGGCTCCTGCGGCGCGGCGTCGGCGCGGCGCGCCTCGATGGCGGCGACGAGCGCTTCCGCACGGCGTGCGGCGTCCGGCGGGTCGTCGGTGCCTTCCGGGCCGGCGCCGCAATCCCCCTGGCCGCAATCCCCAGGCGACAGCGCCAGGATCGCCGGGCCGGCCGGGGACTGGCGGGCGGCATATCCCCGCAGCAGAGCGTTCAACGCCGCCTTGCTGGCGAGGAAGATCTCGGCGCCGCCCCCACCGTTCCCGGTGCCCGGATCGGCCGACATCACCGCCACCGCGCCCCGGTCCGACGCCGGGCTCGGCATGTCGGTCGCGATGCCGGCCGCGCTCGCCGGGACCGACAACAACGGTGCCAGCCGGACCACCGCCCGCATCGGCCCGAGGGCGTTGCTGTTCATCACCCAGTTGAAATCGGCGGTGGCGATCCGGTCCACCGGGCGGCCCGGCAGGCTGGTCATGCCGGCATTCACCAGCAGCACGTCCAGCCGGCGGCCGCGGAGGCGCTGGGCCACCCGGTCGCGCAGGGCGTCGATGCGTTCCTCGTGCATCACGTCGACGTCCTCGATCACCAGGCGGGCGCCGTGCTGCGCCCTCAGCGCGAGCAGCCCGTCGCCCGGGCTCGCCGGATCGCGCACGGTGGCGATCACCTCCGCGCCCCGATCGAGCCAGCACCGCGCCATCGCGAGCCCCAGCCCGCGCGCGGCGCCGATCACCAGCACGATGGACGCGCGGACGGGGGAACCGGAGCGCGGAACGGATGCAGACAAGCGTTGCTCCGGGATGGAACGGGAAGGAAGCGGACCCGAACGCCGTTCAGCGACCGGGGGGATGCTCGGCGGAACGATCGGTGCCTGGCGCGGCGCCCCCCGGCGTGCCGAGGCGCTGGGCGTCGCGCACGAAGCCGTCCACGAAGCGCTTCTCGTCGATACGGTCCACCACGATCACCGGTTGCAGCCCCATGTTCCGGGGCGCCAGCTCCTTCTTCCACACGTGGGCGCGGCCGTAGTCGGGGCCGTCGGCGATGTCCACGTCCATGAAGGCTTCCGTGCTGTTGCGGATCAGCCCGGGATCCACCGCCACGGCCGTGGCCATCTCGTCCCACAGCGGCAGGGGCGCCTGGAACCGCTTGAGATAGTCGGTGACGGGGGTCTTCACCGCGTGGATGCGGTTCATCAGGGCGTCGTCCATCATCACCGCGTCGGCCACGTTGCCCAGCGACACGATGCGCGGCCAGGGCGCCGTGAGCGCGATGTGCGCGGCTTCCGGATCGAAGATGAAGTTGAAGTCCGACGCCCAGTCGGCGTTGCCGGTGACCGCCATCATGTTGCGGTCCAGCAGGCCGCCCATGAACACCAGCTGCCGGGCGTCGGCGGCGAAGGTGGGATCGGTGCGGATGGCGAGCGCCAGGTTGGTCATCGGCCCGGTCTCGACGATCGTGACCTGGTGCGGGTGGGCGTGCACTTCCCGGATCAGGAAGGCCGCCGCGTTTTCGCGGGCGGTGCGGGTCGAGGGCCGGCCTTCGGGCAGGTCCGGCAGGGGCGGCTGCTCGTGCGGCACGTCGTCGATGGAGCCGAGCGCGCCCCAGGCGCCCTTCCAGGGGATGGTGCCGTACTGCTTTTCCCACAGCTTCATGCGCTCGACGCTGTTGATCAGCGGATACACCGCGCCATCCGCCACCGGGACGTCCGTGCGTTTGGCGATCTCCAGGAAGCGCAGCAGGTGCGCGGCTTCGGCGTTTTCCCAGCCGTCCCCCGTGGCCACGGTGAAGCCCAGCACCTTCACCTTCGGGTTCGCCAGCAGCGGGATCGCGGACTGGATGTCGGAGCCGCCCGGACCCAGGAAATCGTTGTCCTCGATCACCAGCATCGGAGCGCCCCCGGCGTCCGCCGCCGGCGCCGCGCGGGCCCCGTCCTGGGCCCGGGCGGCGGCGGTCCCCGCGAGCAGCATCGGCGCGGCGGCCGCCACCGCGAGCAGCCGGCGGCGGAAGGAGGCGGTGCCGGGCTGCGCCCGGCCAACGCACTCCGGTGCTGCGACGGTACGGGCCAGGAAGCGCGGAAGAAGCGTCATGCGGGTGATCGGGTCCTGTGTCGGAGGGCGGAACGATGGGGATGGGATCGGCCCGGAGGCGTCAGCGCACGAGAACCGGCAGCAGCGCGTCCAGCCTCAGCCGTCCCTCATCCGTGGCGGCAAGGCAATGATCGTGCCAGTCGTTGCGGCCCAAGGCCGGTCCGCCGCCGACCAATCCGCCGCCGGCCGACGCGCCGGACCGGGGCTGCCAGCGCAGATAGCCTTCCTCCAGGCATGCCTCGAGCATAGCGGGATCGACCGCGTCCAGCAGCGCGGTGCCGGTGCGGGCCCGGAAGCGCCGGCTGTCGATCCCCTCGCGCAGCCGCAGCCCCATCAGCAGCATCTCGCGCGCGGGATCCGGTGCGTCCAGCCGCTCCTGGCTCCTGAGCCCGGTGCCGTCCCGTTCCACCCGCTCGGCCCAGGGTTCCGGCGCCCGGTGCCGGCGGGTGGCGAACAGGCGGCGGATGCCGTCCGCGTCCGCCAGGGACAGCCGGCCATGCGCCCCGGGGCCGATGCCCGCGTAGTCGCCATAGCGCCAATAGGCGAGGTTGTGCCGGCTTTCCGCGCCGGGACGGGCATAGTTCGACACCTCGTAGGCTTCGAGCCCATGCCGGGCGGCGACCGCCGCGGTCTCGGTATAGAGCGCGGCTCCCAGCTCGTCGGGCGGCAGCAGGAGCCGCCCGGCTCGGTGCTCGGCCTCGAAGCGGGTGCCGGGTTCCACCGTGAGCTGGTAGAGCGACAGATGGTCGGCCGCGAGGGCGAGCGCCCGGTCCAGCTCGGCCCGCCAGCCGGCGAGCGTCTGGCCCGGGCGGGCATAGATCAGGTCGAACGACAGCCGGGGAAAGATCGCCCGCGCTTGTTCCAGCGCCCGGACGGCGTCCGCCGCCGAGTGCTCGCGCCCCAGCCGGCGCAGCGCGTCGTCGTCCAGGCTCTGGATGCCCATCGACACCCGGTTGACGCCAGCCTCGCGGAACGCCCGCAGCCGTCCGGTCTCGACGCTGGTGGGATTGGCCTCCAGCGTGATCTCGAGGTCGGGCCGCGGCTCGAACAGGCCGCGGGCGTCCGCGATCAGCGCCGCCACGCCCTCGGGGGGCATCAGGCTCGGCGTGCCGCCGCCGAAGAAGATCGAGGCGAGCGGCCGGCGTCCGATGCGCGCCGCCTCGTGCCGGAGCTCGCGGCGCAGCGCGGCCACGAAGCGCCCGGCGGGGATGCGCTCGCGCACATGGCTGTTGAAGTCGCAATACGGGCATTTGGCCAGGCAGAACGGCCAGTGCAGATAGAGCGCGATCGGCTCCGGGGCGCCGGCGGCCGCGATGTCGTCCGGGTCCGGAAGCATGGTGGGGTTCAGATGGCGACCCGGACGCCCAGCTCCACCACGCGGTCGGACGGGATCCGGAAGAATTCGATCGCCGGCACCGCGTTGCGCGCCATCACCAGGAACAGCGACATGCGCCACAACGGCATCTTGGGGATGGTGGCGCGCACGAACACCTCCCGGTTCACGAAGTAGGAGGCCTGCATGGCGTCGAACTGGACGCCCTGCGCCTTCAGCCCGTCCAGCGCGCGCGGCACGTTGGGGCTTTCCATGAAGCCGTAGCGGAGCGTGACGCGGTGGATGCCGGGGCCGAGCTCCTCCACCATCATGCGCCCGTCCGGGTCGGCCTCGGGCTGGTCGAGGTTCTGCAGGGTCACGAACAGCAGGCGCTCGTGCAGCACCTTGTTGTGCTTGAGGTTGTGCAGCAGGCAGGCCGGCACGTACTCGGCGTTGGCGGTGAGGAAGATGGCGATGCCCGGCACCCGGAGCGTGCGCGACTGCGGCAGCCGGGCCAGGAACGAGGCGAGCGGCATGCTGTCCTGGCGCCAGCGCGCCAGCACCAGCCCGCGGCCGTTCTTCCAGGTGGTCATCAGCGTGGTGAGCACGATGCCCAGCAGCACCGGCACCCATCCCCCTTGCGGGATCTTGAGCGCGTTGGCGGCGAAGAACACCGTGTCGATCAGGAAGAAGCCGCCGAACACGCCCACGGCGGCGAAGCGCGACCAGCCGTACACCCGCCGGAACACCACGGTCGCCAGGATGCAGGTGCACATGAAGGTGCCGGTGACGGCGATGCCGTAGGCGGCGGCCAGGTTGTCGGAGGAACGGAACGCCAGCACCAGCAGCAGCACGCCCACCATCAGGGCGCGGTTGATCTGCGGCACGTAGATCTGGCCTTCCTCGTCGGCATTGGTGTGCAGCACCCGCATGCGCGGGAAATAGCCGAGCTGGATGGTCTGCCGGGCGATGGAGAAGGCGCCGGTGATCATGGCCTGCGAGGCGATCACGCTGGCCATGGTGGCCAGCACCACCAGCGGCAGCCGCAGCGCCGGGGGGGCCAGCAGGTAGAACGGGTTCTGGGCGGCGCGCGGATCGGCGATGATCAGCGCGCCCTGTCCCAGATAGTTGAGCATCAGGCAGGGCAGCACGCAGAACAGCCAGGCGACCCGGATCGGCTTGCGACCGAAATGGCCCATGTCGGCGTAAAGGGCCTCCGCCCCCGTGACCGACAGCACCACCGCGCCCAGCGCGATGAAGGCGATCCAACCGTGATGCAGGATGAACAGCACCGCGTGGTGCGGCAGCAGCGCCTGCAGCACGTAGGGCGCACGGACGGTTTCCACCAGCCCGAGCAGCCCGATCGCCAGGAACCACAGCAGCATCACCGGCCCGAAGATGCGCCCGACGCTGCCGGTGCCCCGCCATTGCAGGGCGAACAGCGCCACGATCACCACCACCGCGATCGGCAGCACGAACTCGGTGGCCTGCGGCAGCGCCACCTCCAGCCCTTCCACCGCCGAAAGCACGGAGATGGCCGGGGTGATGGTGCCGTCGCCGAAGAACAGGCAGGCGCCGATCACGCCCACCAACGCCATGATCCGCCGCAGCCTCTTGCCGGGGGACACGCGCTGCGCCAGCGCGGCCAGCGACAGGATGCCGCCCTCGCCGTTGTTGTCGGCGCGCATCACCAGCGTCACGTACTTCACCGTGACCACCAGGATCAGCGACCAGAAGATCAGGCTCTCGATGCCCAGGATCTCCCAGGGCGACGGATCGCGCGCGCTCAGGATCTGGATGGTGGATTTCACCGCGTAGAGCGGGCTGGTGCCGATATCCCCGTACACCACGCCCAGCACGCCGAGCAGCGAGGCGGCACCCACCGTGCGGAAGCGCGTCTGGCCGTGGCCCGATCCCGGCGCCGGTTCGGCATCGGGATCGAGCCCCGGCCTGGTGGCGAGGGAGACACCGGCGGCCGTGGCCCCGGACGGACCGGAAAGGTCGCTCATGATCGGCCGTTCATGGTGGAAGCTCCGGAACGGAAGCGAAACGCCGGCCGGAATGGCCGGGCGTGGGCGATGCAACGTTCCATCGGGGGCTCAGGCTCCGGCAACAGCGCCGGGATGATCGAGGCCGGCACCGGTGCCGATGTCGGTGCCAGCGTCGGTGCCAGCGTCGGTGCCAGTGCCGGTGTCGGACGGGGATGCCGTGTCGGGCCGCGCGCCGAACAGGGCGGTGCCGACCCGGACATGGGTGGCTCCTTCCCCGATCGCGCGCTCGAAATCGTCCGACATGCCCATGGACAGATCGGGCAGCCCATGCGCGGACGCAAGGGCGGCCATCCGGCGGAAGAACGGTATCGGGTCCCCGTCCGCCGGCGGGATGCACATCACGCCGCGCAGCGCGTCGCCGAACCGCTCCTTCTGGGTACGGAGGAACCGGTCCGCCTCCGCCGTGGCGATCCCCGCCTTCTGCGGTTCGTCGCCGATATTCACCTGCACCAGCAGTGCCGGCAGCCGCCCCACCCGGTCGGCGGCGCGGGCGATGGCGTCCGACAGCCGGGCACGGTCCAGCACCTCGATGGTGTCGAACAGCCGCACCGCGTCCTCGGCCTTGTTGGTCTGCAGGGCGCCGATGAGATGCAGCCGCAGGTCGGGCACCCGGTCCCGCAAGGGAGGGAACTTGGCGGCCGCTTCCTGCACCCGGTTCTCGCCGAAGCAGCGCTGGCCGAGCGCCACCGCCGCTTCCACCGCCGCGGCGGGATGGAACTTGGACACGGCGACCAGGGTCGCGGACCCGGCCGGGCGCCCTGCCGCCCGGAGGGCGGCGTCCATGCGCGCGCGGATGCGTCCGAACCCGTCGCGGAGCCGGTGGTCGGGCGCGGCCGCGGGCGAGCGATCAGCGTCGGGCGGCAACGGTCAGCGGGTGCGACATGATGCGGCCAAGGCTGTCGCGGCGCCCGGCCCGGGTCAAGCGCCGGAACCACGGGGCAGGCCCCCGCCCGGCGGGGGGCGGGAGTCGGGGCCGCAAGGAAGCAGCGGCGGGGATCACCGCTTCCCCGCGAACGGCGCACCGGGACCATGCTCCGAACGTCGGCCGCGAGCGCAGGTCACAGACGCGGGCGGGCGACCGGCGCGGACAAACGGCGTGGGCAACAGGCATGGGCAACTGGCGCCGCACGCGCCGTCATGCCATCTGGCCGCATGGTTTCCCGCCCCTTCCCGCTTCGCCGCGCATGAGAACGCCCGTCCCCGGCCGGGGCGCATCGGCGCGCGGCGGCTCGAACCGCCCCGTCGCCATGGCGCCGGCCGATCCCACCCGCTCCCTCGCCTTCGCCGTGCTGGTGGCGGTGACGGAGAAACGGCGCACGATCGAGGACGCGCTGGACGCGGCCGATCCCGGCCACGCGGCCCCCCCGCGCGACCGGGCGGCGGCCCACCGGCTGGCGGCGGCCGTGCTGCGGCGGGCGGGCACGCTGGACGCGGTGCTGGAACCGTTTCTCAACAAGGCGCCGCCTTCCCGGGTGCGCTTGCTGCTGCGGATGGGGGCGGCCCAGCTCCTGTTGCTCGACACCCCGCCGCACGCCGCGGTGGGCACGGTGGTGGATCTGGCCCGCGCCGAAGGGCTGCATCCGTTCAGCGGGCTGGTGAACGCGGTGCTGCGCCGGGTGGCGGCCGCCGGGGGCGCCGCGCTGGACGGGGTCGACGGCGCGCGCCTGGACGTGCCGCCGTGGCTGTGGGCCTCCTGGGGGGCGGACGCGCGGCGCATCGCCGAAGGGCTGGCGCGGGAAGCGCCGCTCGACCTGACCCTGGCGCCCGGCGCCGATCCGGCCGCGTTCGGGCCGGACGCCGTTCCGCTGCCCACCGGCTCGCTGCGCCTGCCGGCCGGCACCCGGGTGGGCGCGCTGCCCGGTTTCGCGGAAGGCTCGTTCTGGGTGCAGGACGCGGCGGCGGCGCTGCCCGCGTCCCTGCTGGACGCGCGGCCGGGGGAGAAGGTGGCCGATCTGTGCGCGGCGCCCGGCGGCAAGACCGCGCAGCTCGCCCGCACCGGGGCCGCCGTGTGGGCGGTGGAGCGCGACGCGCACCGGCTGCGGCGCCTGCACGAGAACCTGGCGCGGCTGCGGCTGCCCGAGGTGTCGGTGGTGCAGGCCGATGCCACCGGCTGGACCCCGCCGGAGCCGCTGGACGCGGTGCTGCTGGATGCGCCCTGTTCGGCCACCGGCACCGCCCGGCGCCATCCCGAGCTGCTGCATCTCCGGCGGGCCGCCGACCTGCCGGCGCTGGCGGCGGAACAGGATCGCCTGCTGGAAGCGGCGGCGCGCATGCTGCGGCCCGGCGGCCGCCTTGTCTACGCGGTCTGCTCCCTGCAACCGGAGGAAGGGCCGGAACGTGCCGCCGGCGCCGCCAGGTTCGGGCTGCGCCCGGCGCCGTTCACGCCCGAGGAGCTGGCCGCGCTTCCGGAAGCGCTGACCCCCGACGGTCATCTGCGCACCCATCCGGGCCTGTGGGCCGACCGGGGCGGGATGGACGGGTTCTTCGCGGCGCGGTTCGTGCGGAACTAGGCGGCCGCGCTTCGGACCCGCGAGAGCGGGGCGGAAGGCGGGGTGGTGCCGCCCAGGCGGCACGGTGCGAGCGGCGACGGCCAGGGGGCAGGGCTATTTCCTCCCCCGCACCCACCGCTCCCCGGCCGGTTTCCGGCACGGTTTTCCGGGGGGAGGTGTCTCCAGGGAAGCGCGTCTGGCGGAAACGACCACGTCCGGGGCGCCGGACGGCTGCCTGCAGAGGGGCGGTGCCGCGACATCGGTGTCGGCTGGAAACACCGCTCCGGCGCACCCGGGACAGAGTTCGCCAGGGGCGCCGGGTTCAACCGAACCGTCGCCGCCGTGCCGCCCGGCAGTCCTGGCGGCGCCTACCGGAACGGGCCCGTCGTGCCCGAGGCGCCGGCTTCTGCTCCCAGGGGGCGGCATGACCGTCGGAGAACCGTCGGTCCGCGGTGGCGGCGGCCAGCGGGGGCTGGGCCGGAGGTTTCCCATGCCGCGCCACGGTCCCTTCTGGCGCGGATGGGTTCCTGCTAAGCAACGATCCATGTCCTTCTCCGCCGGCGGCCCTGGCCGCGCCCGAACCGTTCGTGTCGCTCCCAGCCTGTTGGCCGCCGATTTCGCCCGTGTGGGCGCCGAAGTGGCGGCCGTGGAGCAGGCGGGAGCGGACTGGCTGCATCTGGACGTGATGGACGGGCATTTCGTGCCCAACCTGTCGTTCGGGCCCCAGCTGATCGCGGCCTGCCGTCCGCTGACCGGCCTGCCGTTCGACGTCCACCTGATGATCGCGCCGGTGGATCCGTTCATCGCCGCCTTCGCGGAGGCCGGCGCCCAGCACATCCACATCCATATCGAGGCCGGGCCGCACGCCCATCGTTCGTTGCAGACCATCAAGGCGCACGGGGTGAAGGCCGGCATCGCCCTCAACCCGGCGACCCCCGCCGACGCGGTGGCCGAGGTGATGGACGTGGCCGACCTGATCCTGGTGATGACGGTCAATCCCGGCTTCGGCGGCCAGCGCTTCATCACGAGCCAGCTGAACAAGATCGAGCGGCTCCGTCGCATGGCGGACGCCACCGGCCGCGACATCCCGATCCTGGTGGATGGCGGCATCGACGCGACCACCGGCGCCGACTGCGTCCGGGCTGGGGCCGACACGCTGGTGGCGGGCACGTCCGTGTTCGGCAAGCAGGACTACCGCGCCGCGATCGACGCCCTGCGCGCCCCGGCCGGCATCGCCGCCGGCGGATGACCGACGGCGGCGCATCGGCGGCGCGGGCCGCTCGGTCCGGACAGGCACCGCCCGGGCGCCGCGCGGAATTGTCGTTCCCGCTTCTGTGGGCGCCGGCGGACCGCCCGGTTTCCCGCGGGCGGTCGTCGGGCGCCCGCACCTTCGGTTTCTCGCGCTTCGTTTCTTTCGGCGACCGCGCGTTGCGATGCGTCGTCGCGGGCTCCCCGCCGGCTGCGGCGGAGCGAGCGGAGACTGGCCGGCCGGTACACGGCGTCTTCCCGGGTGGCCGCGGTTCGTCCGGTGGGTGCCGGCGTTCGGCCGGGTCGCCCGACGGCCGCCTGTTCGCGCGGTGCCGGGCCGGAACGACCTCTTCCGGATGTCGGCCCCTGGCCCCCGTCCCAGCGCCTGGCGAGGCGGCGGCATCCGGAAGAGCTGGTTCCTGCGTGGGCGCCCCCCGGCGGGGGGCGCACGCCTGATGGACGTTCGGCGCTGGTCGCGGGATGCGAAGCTGTCGCTGGCGAGGCTGCCGTCCTCGCTGGGGCTCGGGCGGGTTCCGGAACAGCCGGCGCAGGCGCTGCGCGACCCCTGGCCCGGCGACACCGCGCGCGGCAGCCGCCTGATGAAGGGCGAGCTGGTGTCCGGCGGCGCCACGATCCGGCTGGTGCCGGCATCCGTGGTACCGGGGCAGCCCGCGCCGCCGGGGGCGTTCGCGGTGGGCGGCGAGGTGGCGCCGCTCCTGCGCGAGCACCTGAACGGCTTCGGCTGGCTGCGCGACCTGCGGGCGCTGGGCACGGATGCGGGACGGCTGCGGGCGCGGGCCTTGGTGGCGGACTGGCTGCTGCGGCCGCCGGCGGACTCGGTGGCGCGGGAGCCGCACGTGATGGCGGCGCGCCTGACGGCGTGGCTGTACCATTTCGATTTCTTCGCCGCGACCGCCGATGACGGGTTCCGGGGCCGGCTGATGGCCCGGATCGTGATGGACGGAAGGTCGCTGTCCGCGCTTCTGCCCTTGCCCGGGCACGACCGGTCGGTGTTCGCCTGCCTGAAGGGGCTGCTGGCCGTGGGGGTGGCGCTGCCCGAGAACGGGTCGCTGCTGTCGCGCTTCATGCGCTTCCTGCCGCCCGAGCTGGGCCGCCAGGTGCTGGGCGACGGATCCCAGCCCGAGCGCAGCCCGCAGGCGCAATTCGAGGTGCTGCGCGAGCTGGCGGAGATGCGGGCGATCATGCAGGCGGCCCAGATCGCGCCGCCGCTGGCGCTCGCCGCCTCGCTCGACCGCATGAGCCCGGTTCTGCGGGCGCTGCGTCACGCCGATGGCGGCCTCGCGCTGTTCAACGGCAGCACGGAGGGCAACCCGGTCTTCATCGACCTGGTGCTCAGCCAGAGCACCCGGGGCCGCGCCGTGCAGAACGAGCTGCCCGAGGGCGGCTTCCGGCGCATCGTGGCCGGACGCACGGTGCTGATCGTCGATGCCGGGCCGCCGCCGCCGCCCGGGCTGGATCGCGGGGCCCATGCCGGCACCCTGTCGTTCGAGATGTCGGTGGGGCGCGACCGGCTGATCGTGAATTGCGGCTCGGCGACCGACCCCGACTGGCGCGAGGCGCTGCGGGCCACCGCCGCCCATTCCACCCTGGTGCTGGGCGACGGCGTGTCGTCGTCCGGACTGCGCGAGGGCGGGCTGCTGGCCCGTCCCGGCCGCGTGGAAGCCGACCATCGCACCGCCGGCGGCGCCCACTGGCTCGAATTCTCGCATGACGGCTACCGCCCGGCCTTCGGTGCGGTGCATCGCCGGCGGCTTTATCTCGCGGAAGCGGGCGACGATCTGCGCGGCGAGGATCTGCTGGAAGCCGCCGACGTGTCGCCAGGCTTCGTGCTGCGCTTCCACCTGCATCCGGCCGTGGTGGTGGAGCGCGACGAGGAGCACGGGGGCGCCCTGCTGAGCCTGCCGGGCGGCGGGCGCTGGCGGTTCCGCGCCGACGTGGGCCGCATCACGCTCGAAGACAGCATCTATGCCGGCAACGGCACGCCCGTGCGGTGCCGGCAGATCGTGGTGCAGATGCGGGCGCCGGTGCCGGCCGCGGCGCCCCCCGACAAGCTCGCCGACACGCTGGCCGGGGAAGCGTCGCGGGGCGAGGGGGAAACGGCTCCCCCGGTCGCGGCGGACAAGGCCGGTGCCGGCGCCGCGAAGGCCACGACCGGGTCCGACAAGGGTGGCGACGCCGCCCGGCCGGGGGGCGGGACCATCCGCGCCGCGGCCGTCGCCACCGGGGGGAACGCCGGCGGGGCGCCGGAGCGCCCGGAACCGGTGGCGGGACCGGTGGCGGAACCGTCCGCCATTCCCGGCCCCCTGGTGGTACGCTGGGCGATCACCCGCCTGTCGAGCTGACGGGCACCCGGGCATGGGACGGGATCGCGGGGCGGGATCGGAGGCGGCGTGCCGGGCGCCCCGGCGTGCGCCGTGAAGATTCTCGAGATCGCGAACGTCGATTTCTCGCTGCGGCATTTCCTGCTGCCGCTGATGCGGGCCCTTCGCGAGCGCGGCCACGAGGTGGTGGGTGCCTGCGCGGATGGGCCGCTGATCGAGCCGGTGCGGGCGGAAGGTTTCCGGGTGGAAGCGCTGCCGCTGGCGCGGTCGCTCCGGCCGGGTGCGCAGTGGCGGGCGTTCCGGGCGCTGCTCGCGCTGATCCGGCGGGAGAAGCCCGACCTGGTGCACGCCCACATGCCGATCAGCGGCTTCCTGGCGCGGCTGGCGGCGCGGCTGTCGGGGGTGCCGGTGGTGGCCTATACCTGCCACGGCTTCCTGTTCAACCAGCCTGGCTCGCGCAAGCGCCGCGCGCTGTCGCTGGCGATCGAATGGCTCGGCGGCCGGCTCACCGACCGGTTCCTCACGGTCTCGACCGAGGAAGCGGCCGACGCGAGACGGCTCGGCATCCACCGCGATGCGGTGGCGGTCGGCAATGGGCGGTCGCCCGCGATCTTCCATCCCGATCCTGACGCGCGGCGGCGGGTGCGCGCGGCGCTCGGGGTTCCCGACGATCGGCCGGTGGTGGTGATCGTGTCGCGGCTGGTGCGGCACAAGGGACATCCGGAACTGCTGGCGGCGATGGCCGAGGTTCCGGACGCGGAACTGTGGGTGGTGGGCGAGCGGCTGCCGTCCGACCACGGCGCCGACCTCGAACCCTGTTTCGCCGAGGCCGCGCGCCCGGACCGGCTGGGCACGCGCCTGCGCCGGCTCGGCTATCGCACGGACATCCCGGCCCTGCTGGCAGCGGCCGACGTGTTCGCGCTGCCGAGCCATTTCGAGGGGCTGCCGATGTCGGTGATCGAGGCCATGCTGTGCGGCCTGCCGGTGGTGGCGACCGCGATCCGCGGTCCGCGCGAACAGGTGGTGGACGGGGAAACCGGGTTGCTGGTGCCGCCCGCTACGGTCGAACCGCTGCGCGACGCGCTGCGGCGGCTGTGCGTGGACCCGGGGTTGCGCCGGCGCCTCGGCGAGGCGGGGCGGCAGCGCGCGCTGGATCGGTTCGAGGAAGCGGCGGTGGCGGCGCGGACGGTGGCGCTGCTGGAGCGGCGGATGTCCGAAACGGCGCGCTGATCCGGCGGCACGAGGCTGCTGGCCATAGCCGGATGACGCTGCCGGCCGCTGGAACCAGGCCATGACGACATACCGGCGGCACGTCCCCGCGGATGGTCGCCGGTTCGCGGCGGAGTGCCGGACGGCGGCGGGAACTACCGCCGTCTTGATCGGAAAAATGGGGCGGTTCCGGAGAAGGCCACCTGTTCCGGGTGCCGCGCGACCGCCAAGCCGCCGCCGACCTGACGCGCGATCCGGACGGACCGGCACGAGGACCACCCGAGCCCGTCGCCGGACCGTGCGATGCTGGCGTTCGTCACCCGGAAGGAAGGGGCCGGGCAGCGGGCGGTGCGCCCGGCCGATAAGAACGGAACGCCCCGGTTGCTGACCCGCTTCATGGCGGCCGGCGTGCTGTCCATCCCGACCTTGCCCACCCTGAACTTGTCCACCCTGACGGGATCGCCGCACGGGCGGTGGCTCTGCTGCAGCGTGAAGCGGCCGAGCCGGCGGCGCGTGCTGCACCGGTTCGAGGTCGCCGCCCGGCGCGACCGGGTGCTCGGCCTGAGGTTCCGGCCGGGATGTCCGGAACGGCCGTGGACGGCGCGGCGTCCCCCCAGTCGCCCGGTTCGGGTCGTCGATGCCCTGGACGGGGCGGCCGTTGGGGGAAGCGGTCCTTCGGCAGCGTCCGCCAGCATAGGCTTTCCGGTTCGGGCTGCGGCCGGAACCGGCCCCGGTGGGCCCGTCCGGCCGCGGCGTGGCGGGAAACCGGTACATGCCCGATGCCATCCGGCCGGAGCCCGGGCGAGGCCGTTATCTCCCGGCCGCGGGCCCGGACGGGTGCCGGCTGTGGGTCAGGCCGCCACCCACTCGCCGCTGCGCATCAGCGGCTCGGCGTCGCCGGCCGCGGTGACGCCGTCCACGTCGATCTGCCCGGAGCCGATCATCCAGTCGATGTGGATCAGGCTCTCGTTGGCGCCGCGGGCGGTCAGGGCCGCCCGGTCCTGGCCGTCGGTGTCGCTGAGGCATTTGGTGTAGGCCTGGCCCAGCGCGATGTGGCTGGCGGCGTTCTCGTCGAACAGGGTGTTCTGGAACAGGAGGCCGGAACGAGAAATCGGCGAGGAATGCGGCACCAGCGCCACCTCGCCCAGGCGGGACGACCCCTCGTCGGTGGCGAGCACGCGATTGAGCACCTCCGCCCCGCGCGCGGCGGTGGCGTCCACGATGCGGCCGCCCTGGAAGCGCACCTGGATGTCGTCGATCAGGGTGCCCTGGTAGGAAAGCGGCTTGGTGGAGCGCACCGTGCCCTCCACCCGCAGCCGGTGCGGCGTGGTGAACACTTCCTCGGTCGGGATGTTGGGGTTGCACACCACGCCGTTGGCCGCCTGCTCGGACCCGCCCGCCCAGAGATGGCCGTCCGCCAGCCCCACGCTGAGGTCGGTGCCGGGGCCGGCGAAGCGCAGGGCGGCGTACTGCTTGTTGTTGAGCAGGGCGGCACGGGCGTGCAGGTGGGCGTTGTGCGCGTTCCAGTCCGCCACCGGATCGTCGCCCTCGATGCGCGACGCGCTGAAGATCGCGTCCCACAGCCGGTCGAGCGCCTCGGCCTGCGGCAGGCCCGGGAACATGGTGCGGGCCCAGGACGGGGTGGCGCAGGCGACGATGTTCCAGTTCACCGCGAAGGAGGTGATCAGTTCCAGCGCCGGGCGGTTGACGCGGGCATTGGCCCGGTTGGCGCGCGCCACCTTCTCGGGATCCTGTTCGGCGAGCAGGGCGGGATCGTCGCCGGTGATCGCCATGCGTGCCGCGCCCGAACGGAAGGCGGCGGCGATGCCGTCCGCCATCCAGGCCGGCGCGTAGTCGAACGCCGCGTCCGGCGCGAAGCGGAACCGGGCGAGGCGGCTTTCCTCGTCGGCGAAGAAGGTGGTCACCAGCGAGGCGCCGGCCTTGTAGGCGTGCTCGGTGATGCGGCGCACCAGCGGCACCGCGTCCAGCGGCGCGGTGATCACCAGCTCCTGCCCGTGCCGCAGGTTGAGCCCGGTGCGCACGGCCGTTTCCGCCAGCCGGTCGAGCAGGAGGGCGCGGCGTCCTCCAATTCCGGGGGCGTCAGTGCCGGCGTCGGTCGGGGTGCCGTGCTGGATGTCCATGCCGATGCTCCTGGATGGTCCGCGGCGTCGCCCGCGACGGGAAACCTACCCGCCGTGTTTGAAACAGGTGCGGACGGTCTGCAACCGGGTGCGTGTCCGTGGCGCGGTTCGGCCGCGGCGGGTTCTGGCGGCCGTCGCGGTCGGAAGGGGAATGCATCTCCCGCGCACCGTCCGCCCTCGACGATAGGGCCGTCCCGCCGAGGATACGGGTGGCCGTTGATCCGATCGAGTGTCGTAGCGGTCGGTGCTTCCTCCGCCGGGTTTCCCGACGTGACGGCGCTGGCGACAAGGACGAAGGAAGCCCGCCATGGTCCACGATGCGGGCGGCCGGAAAAGGGCGTATGTCGGGTGCAGAAACCGTCGGGATTGGATGATTGCCCGTCCGCCGTGGCCGCGACCTGCACGTGGATGCCGATCCCGGTGACGCCGCGGGCCGAGCGGATGCGATATATCGGGCGCCGTGGCGGCGCCGGCGCCGCCCATGCCGGAAGCTCCTCGCGCACGCGGGCCACGGGATCGCCGATGAGGAGGCGAGGGCGGCGATGACCGCGACGCGGTGGGATCGTCCGGGCACCGGTCTTCGCCTTCCGGCGGCAACCGCGTGCCCACGTGGGAGCGGCCGGCGGAGGTTCATGACCATGTTTCGGCCGTGGAGCCTGTCCGCGTGCAGCAAACCGATCTTCGGGATGCCGCCCCGGTTCGGATCTGCAAGGTGCCGAGCGTGACCGTTCCTTGCCGGGGACGGCCGGGGTTGTAGGCTGGGGGCGAGGCGGTTCGGCCGCCAGCACCTCTGCCCCGATCACGAAAGTGCCGCCATGGATGTGTCGCCCTTCGCCCCCCGGACCGGCATCGCCGCTGAACTGGATCCGCCGGCGCGGCTGCTGATGGGGCCGGGGCCGATCAACGCCCATCCAAGGGTGCTGCGCGCGATGTCGGTGTCGCTGCTGGGTCAGTTCGATCCGGAATTCACCGGATACATGAACGATTGCATGGCGCTGTACCGGGACGTGTTCCAGACGGAGAACCGCTGGACCTTTCTGGTGAACGGCACGGCGCGCGCGGGGATCGAGGCGGCTCTGGTGTCGCTGCTGGAGCCGGGGGACCCGGTGGTGGTGCTGAGCGCCGGCCGGTTCGGGCTGCTGCTGCGCGAGATCGCCGAGCGGGCGGGCGCCGCCGTGACGGTGGTGGACGCGCCCTGGGGCACGGTGATCGACCCGGACGCGGTGCGCGACGCGGTACGCCGGGTGCGGCCGCGGGTGGTCGCGGCGGTGTATGGCGACACCTCCACCACGATCGCGCAGCCGATGGAGGAGATCGGCCACCTCTGCCGGGAGCACGATGCGCTGCTCTACGTGGACGCCACCGCGACGCTGGCCGGCATGGACGTGGCGGTGGACCGCTGGGGCGCGGATGTGGTGACGGCCGGGCTGCAGAAATGCCTGGGCGGCCCGTCCGGCTCGGCGCCGATCACCCTGTCCGACCGGGCAGCCGCGCGGATCGATCGGCGCCGTCACGTGGAGAAGGGAATCGCGGCGGCAGGCGACGCGGCGGGCCGGGGCGAGCGCATCCGGTCCAACTATTTCGATCTCGCCATGATCATGGATTACTGGGGCGAGCGCCGGCTGAACCACCACACGGAGGCGGCGAGCATGCTCTATGCGGCCCGGGAATGTGCCCGGCTGGTTCTCGAGGAAGGGCTGGCGGCGCGGATCGAGCGGCATCGGCGGGTGGGCGCCGCGATGGCCGCCGGTCTGCGGGCGATGGGGCTGACCCTGTTCGGCGACCAGCGCCACAAGATGCACAACGTGGTGGGCATCGAGATCCCGCCGGGGGTCGACGGCGAGCGGGTGCGGGCGCGGATGCGCCTCGACTGGGAGATCGAGATCGGTTCGTCGTTCGGGCCGCTGGTGGGCAAGATCTGGCGGATCGGCACCATGGGCTATAATTGCCGCAAGGATACCGTGCTGGTGACGCTGGCCGCGCTGGAAGCGGTGCTGCGGGCGGAAGGATGGAACGCGCCGCCGGGGGCGGGGGTCGACGCCGCGCTACGCCACCTGAACGGGGGGGAGCACGCCGGCGCGATGGGCTGAGGCGGCCTGCGGGCCTCGACGGTCATCGAGGGCGGGCGACCCGCATCGGCCGGACCGCTTCCGTAAGCGGAACGGGCGCATCAGGAGGCGCTCGGCGGGCCGGCAGCGGAACCCGGCAGCCCTCGCGGACACGGCCGGCATGGCGAAAGAACGCTGGACGCGCGACGGCCGCCGGAAACGGAAAGTGGGGGCATCCCCGTTCCGGCACCGGAGCCCGATCCCAAAGGCGGCACCCGGCCGCGGGGCCGGGGGCCGCCTTTGGTTTTTCGACCTTACTTCTTCTTTGGCGCGGCCTTCGGCGCCGGCTTGGCGGCCGCCTTCGCGGGAGCCGCCTTCGGCGCCGGGGCGCTGTTCACCGAGTCCTTGAGGGCCTTGCCGGCCCGGAAGCGCACCGCCTTGCTGGCGGCGATCTCGATGGACTCGCCGGTCTGCGGGTTGCGGCCCTGGCGCGCCGCACGCGACGACACGTCGAAGATCCCGAGGCCCGATAGCCGGACCTCTTCGCCCGCCTTGAGCGCCTCTGCGACCGCCTGGACGATGGCGTCCACGGCCTTGGTCGCGCTTTCCTTGGTCAGTTCTGCACCTGTCGCCACCTTCGCGACCAGATCGGCTTGATTCACCGCAACATCCTCCCAAAAATCCAGATCACTAAACGTTCCGCGTCGCGATGGTTGCGAACCTGCAACCGATGCGCGTCCCGCCGCCCGAAGGCACCGGAAAAGGCGACGCTGGTGCCCGCCGCCGGACTCGAACCGGCACGCCATCGGGCTGCGGATTTTAAGTCCGCTGCGTCTACCATTCCGCCAGGCGGGCATCGGACGTGCGTGACCGTAGCGCATGGGACGGGGGGCGTGAACAGCGGCCGGCCGCGGAAAACCAGTGATTCCGGGGTTTTTCCCCCGCTTTAAGCGTCAGCCGGTGCGCAGAAGCTCCGGACCGAAGCGTTTCAGCCACGCTTCCGCATGGGCGCGGTGGGGCGTGAGCTGCTCCACCAGGCGCCAGAAGGCCGTTCCGTGGTCGAGATGACGCAGATGCGCCAGCTCGTGCGCCACCACGTAGTCCTGCACCGCCGGCGGGGCCATCAGCAGCCGCCAGCTCAGCATCACCGTGCCGTCGGACGAGCAGGATCCCCAGCGGGACGAGGTGTCCTTGATCGCGAGCCGCCTCGGTGCCGGGGCGCCGCTGCCGCGCACCGCCGACTGCACCCTGCCCAGCAGGCGCGTCCTGGCTTCCCGCCGCAGATAGTCGGCGACGCGGCGGCCGAGGAAGCAGGGATCGCCGCTCACCCTGATCTCGTCCGCCTCGATCCACACGCCGCGCCGCCCGTCGGGGACGTGGCGGATGCGGTGCGGCACGCCTTCCACCGGCACCAGCGCGCCTTCCGCGAAGCCGATGGCGGCGGGCAGGGCGGCGAGCCGGGCCGCCACCCAGCCGTCATGTTCCCGAAGCAGGGCCAGCCCGGCCTCCCGTCCGGCACGCGGCGGCAGCGTCACCGCCACCGCACCGGCCCGCAGGTCGATGCGCAGCGACACGCGGCGCGCCCGGCCGTTGCGGCGCCAGCGCACCGACACCTCGCCGGCCAGGGGAAGGCACAGCCGCTCCATCCCGTCGGTGCCCGGCGGCAGGGGCCGCTCGAGCGCCGACCGCAGCGCCTTCCGCAGTACCGGCTTGCGGGTGGCGGGCCGGGAGGTGGCCATCAGCCCGCCTTGATCCGGCCGGACCGGATGGCCGGGGCGGTCGAGCGGGGTGGCGGTTGCGATACGGGCGCGGGGGCGGGAGTGGCGTCCGGAGCCGACGCGTCCGCGGCGGCCCGTCGGGTGGACGCCTTCTGGCCGGGCGGCTTGCGCGGAGCGGCCGCCCGGGTGCCCGGTGCGACGGGGATGCCGGCGGCCGGTGCGGCCGTTCCCCCGGTCGAGGAGGGCGCGTCTGGCCTGGAGACCGGAACCGCGGCGGCATCCGGGACCGTTGTCGCGGTCGGTGCGGGCGCGGACGCGGATGCGTTTCCGGCAGCAGTGGCGGCAACGGCGATCCGCCCGGTAGTTTCCGGTTCCGATGTCGGGTCCGAGGGCGGCGCCGCGTGGCGGCGGATGCGGGGCGCGGCGCGGGGACGGCGGCCGGGCCAGTCCACGACGTGATGTTCCAGCGGTCCCGCGTCCCGTTCCCCGATCACCCGTCCCCGCACCGATGCGCCGCCCTCATGCACGCTGTCGGGCCGGCCGGACAGCAGCGGGTGCCACCAGGGGAGGTCGCGCCCTTCCGCCACCAGCCGGTAGCCGCAGGAAGGGGGCAGCCAGTCGATCCCGGCCAGCGCGGCCGGGGTCAGGCGGACGCAATCCGGCACCCGGCGCTGGCGGCGGGGATAATCGGAACAACGGCAGCTGTCGGTGTCGAGCAGCCGGCACGCGACGTCGGTGAACAGGATCTCGTCGGTGTCCTCGTCGCGGAGCTTGTGCAGGCAGCAACGGCCACAACCGTCGCAAAGCGATTCCCACTCCGCGTCGGTCATGTCCTCGAGGCGCTTCTGCTTCCAGAACGGCACGGCGCGCATGGGGCCGGATGCTAGCCCATCCCGCCTCCGGCGCGAAGCGCGATCAGGGGGACGGCGGCCGGCTCCACACCCCCATCGCCAGCAGCAGGGCAGCGCAGGCCAGCACCGAGGCCAACAGGGCCGGCGCCAGGAGAGGCAGCCATACCCGGCGCAAGGCGAGCCAGGGTCCCACCCCGAGCCCGCGCAGGCTGCGGCTCTGATGGGCGCCCCATCCGCGCAGCGGCTGGACCAGCAGCAGCACCGACACCGGCAACAGCGACACCATCCAGCCGAGGCGGTGATCGGCGAGCAGGTGCAGGGGGATCGGGGCGCCGGGCGGCAGCATGGCGCGCCCGAACGGCAGCAGGAGCGTCGGCACGGCCAGCAGCAGCAGCACGATGCGCGCGCCCTCGCGGAAGGCGGGCGGGGTCCGGAAGCGGAGCATCAGGGCCAGCGCCCCGCCTGCGAGCGTGATGGCGATCGCCGCCGGCACCAGAAACCATGGCGAAATGAGGGACGGCACGGGGGAACTCCGCCGGCCGGCTCAGCGGGACGGCCGGGCGGAGTCCCCGGCCGCCAGCCAGACGCGGAACCGGGCCTGCAGCTCGTCGAGATGCTGTTCCCAAAACTCGTCATCCATGCGCAGCGCGTCGCGGAGATGATCCGGGGTGGCGGGAGAGTCGTCGGCAAGCGTGCTGGCGTCGCCCTGCGGATGCCGATGGACGCCCACGGCGGGATAGGCGCGCAGGAAAGCCGCTTCGCGGGCTGGCGCCAGGATGAAGCCGAGCAGGCGGTCCATGCGGTCGGCGTCGGTATCCGCGCGGTTGGCGGGCGCGGCATCCGGCGCGCCCGATGCCGGGGAGGCGCCCTTGGGCGCGGGATGATCCGCCGGGGGCCCGCTCGCCCTGGCCGTTCCGGTCGTCGGAGCCGGTTGTGTATCCGTGCCGGCGATCCCGCCCGTGGCGCCGGTCCTGGCCGTGGCGCCGGTCCTGGCCCCGGTGCTGCCATGGCGGCCGGCGTCGTCGGGACGGGCGGCGGGCGTTTGTTCGGACGCGTGCGCGCCTTCTCCGGGCGGCGGCCGGGCATCGGTGGTGCCGGCTCGCGTCTTGGGCGGTTCGTCCGCGATGGCTGTCGCGGCGGCCGCACCGCCGGACCGCGCGGAGCCGGGACCTGCGCCGGGGACGGGGGATGTCGGCCAGACCGGCGGGCGGCCCGGAATGCTCCAGCCCAGCAGCATGCTGAGGCTCTGCTGCCACTGGATGCCGAAATCCCGGTGCCCCACCAGGTTGGCCGCTGCCACCTCGCCGTTGGGCGCGCTGGTCATCAGCACCGCGCCCCCTTCGATGATCTGCACGGCCTCGGCCGGCGTGTCCCACCAGATGAGGTAGGGCCTGAGCTGATCGAGCTTGCGGAAAGCCCGGTCGACGCCGTCGCTGGTGGCGAGCACCCGGTACACGTCCCCGGGTGCCACCCCGTCGGCCAGAAGCGCGATCTCCAGGGTGCCGCGCGGATCGCGGCGCAGCCCCCGCCGGCCCGGGCGGCGCGCGACGTCCCAGAAATCGGCCCAGGTCGGCTGCGTGTCGATCCGGCTCTTGTCCCAGGCCAGGACGATGTTCAGCCGGAGGGCGCCGATGCCGCAGCGGCTCGATGCGTCGGAGTCCAGGCCGTCCAGCACGTCGGGGGGCAGGGTGGGCAACGGCAGCAGCAGTCCCTCCCGGCACCCCAGCCGGATCGAGCTGTTTTCCAGCAGCACCAGGTTCCACGGGTCGGTGCGGTCCATGCCGGTCGCGGCGCGCTTCTGCAGGGTGGCGAGGGTGCCGTCCCAGCCCCGGAGCCGCACGGACATGCCGGTCTGGGCGGTGAAGGGAGCGAACAGGGTTTGCTTCTGGGCGTCCTGTAGCGCGCCGCCCAGCGACATCACCGCCAGCGCGTTCGGCGCCTTGTCCGCGGTGCGATGCACGGACGCGGCCCGCGAGGGCGATGCGGTGGTCGCCAGGAAGGCGGGCAGCGCCAGGAGGTGCAGGAAGCGGCGACGGCAGCCTCCGGCGCCACCGGCGCGCCCGTTACCGGCGGGGCTGGGCGAATGCGGCCGCGCGGCGCGCGCTCGAATTGAAGGGCGGCAACTCTTCAACGGCCCGAACCTGCATCGCGGGATGCCGCCTGCGATCGGAGGGTGCGGACGCGGGTGCCGGGCGCGTGTCCCGTGGCGGGACGCGAGGTCGCGGGGGAGATGACGGAGCGGAAACGCGTCGAATCTCGTCGGGCGGCGGCAGAGAAGTCGGTCAGGGATCAGGCTCTGGCAGGGACGCCCAAGGGGGAGCGGCCGGAAGAAAGGGGGCACGGGTCGCCAGGACGGCGCGGGATCGCGACGGTAGCATCAATACGCGCGTCGCCGGAACAGCCCCCCGCGTCCGGGATGCCGTGCGGGGCGCCTGTCGGGCATCGGATCGCCGAGCGGCAGGAGGGACGCGTGCTGCGGCTGCCAGGCGAGCAGGGCGGGCCTGTCGGGGCGGAGTTCGCCCAGGGGCTGGGCCGCGGGCCGCTTGGCCAGCATCTCCGTCCCGTCGGACAGGCGGAAGCGGAGGCGCAGATGATCGCCCATCTGCACGACCTCGCTCAGCGTGGCGGGCACCGCGTCCGATACCGGCTCGGTTTCCGCGCGGCGGAGAAAGGCCACCGCCACCCGTTCGGGACGGATGCAGATGCTGCACACGGTGCCGGGCGCGGTATCCGGATCGGCTCCCACCTCCATGGTGGCTCCGCAGGCGAGCCGCACCAGGGCGAGATCATCGTCCACCGAGATGACGTGGCCGGACATCCGGTTGGCGCCACCGAGCAGGGTGGCCACCGCGACGCTGCGGGGACGGTCCAGAAGCTCGGTCGGAGAGCCGGATTGCTCGATCGTGCCGTTGGCCAGCACGCCCACGACATCGCCCAGAACCAGCGTTTCCTCCGGATCGGCCGACACCACGAGCAAGGACAGCTCGCGGGCGCGCACCAGCCGCCGGCACAGGCGCTGCAGGGCATGGCGTTCGGCGGAGGGCAGCCCCGCGAAAGGGTCGTGGAGGATGATCGCGGCCGGCGCCCCCGCCAGCGCGCGGGCGAGGGAGGCGCGCACGCGTTCGCCGGGCGACAGCGTGGCGATGGGGGCCTCCCGCAGCCCTTCCATCCCCGCGAGCGCGGCGGCCTCCGCCGCCTGCCGGGTGGCTTCCGCGAAGCCAAGGCCGCGGGCTTCCGCGGCGAGCCGGATGTTGGCGCCGACGGACAGGTGGTCGAGCAGGGGATCGCGAGAAGACACGACCGCGAGACCGCGCCGCCCGGGGCGGAGATCCTGTATGGACTGGCCGTCCAGGAGCAAGGTGCCGGCGGACGTCCGGACGTGGCCCAGGAGCGTGTCGACCATCAATTCCCCGAGCCCGGCCTCGCCTTCCAGCAGCGACAAGCACTGCCCGGCGGGGAGCGCCATCGTCACGTCGCGCAGCAGGAAGGCGGTGTCGCCGGCGCGGGAGCGGCGGGGAAAGGGGCGCAGGGCGCCGAGCCCGCGCGCGACCAGACGGGGGGAAGCGTGGATCATTGGCATGGTGCAACTTGTCGGTCGGCCGTCACGTTTCTGCCCTCAAGTGGAGGAGTTCAGGGTCATGGGCGTTTCGGCGAAGGTCTCGGACAAGGTGAAGGACGCGGCCCAGGACACGCAGGAACAGCTGCAGACCCTGCGGGCCCAGGTCGAGCAGCTCCTGAACGAGAAGGTGACGCCGGTTCTGGCCGAGGCGGCGGGGCGCGCCGAGACGGCCGTGCATAGCGCGCGCGGGATCACCAATGCCCGCGTCGAGAGCGTCTCGGCACAGGTGCGCAGCCAGCCCATCGTCGCGATCGGTATCGCCACGGCCGTGGGCTATCTCCTCGGCCGCGTGGCGCGCTGAGCGCGCCAGATGCGGGTCGTCGAACTCGGCAAGGTCGCTGCCTCGGCCGAAGCGCTCAGGCTGCGGCGGATGGGCATGCGGCTGGGCCGCCAGGCAGCGTTCCTGGTGCTGGCCGCCCTGTTCGGGCTGTTTGCGCTGATCTCGTTGCACGTGGTGCTGTTCGCGCTCTGTGACGGACCGTGGAACCTCGGCAACGTGGGTTCTTCCTTCGTCCTTCTGGGTTTCGACGCGGTGGTGGCGATCGTGCTGGTGCTGCTCGGACGGGGCAAGGGGGCGGATGCGGTCGAGATCGAAGCCCGCATCACGCGCGACCGTTCTTTGGCCGAAATGCGGAGTGCGGCGGCCTTGACTGCCGTCACCACGACGGTGGCGGGTCCTGTCGGTCGAATGGCGGGGCGCACGGCCTGGGGGCTGGTGCGCAAAATGTTGCCCGGCGGTCGTCGGCGGCGGCGATAGGTCGTGTCGGCAGCGGGAGCGGTTGGCGTCCGGGCAATGATGATCGCATCGTCTGCGTGATTGGCGCCGGGTCCTTCTCGACGTCGCGGCTTGGTCTGCCGAAGCCGTGAATCGCTCCTTTTGCTTCGGCGGGCGAAGGCTACGTGCCGGCGTTTCAATGAAGCGGGTGATCAACCTGCCGAAGCTCTGGACGGGCTCTCTCCAGTGCGCATTTCTTTCCGTCGGATTGCCCGTGGCGGCACCAGGCCGGGTCAGTTCCAACCCAGTTGGGGACGGCTCCGAGCCGATCCACAGCCCGCTAGGGTGAGCTTCGTCGCGAGACCAGTCGTGGAGGCCCAGGCCCTTCTCCCAGATGCAGACGACAGATTCAGCTGATAAGGCTATAGGTGCTCCGCGTAGCCACCGCCGCGAGGGCTTGTTATCGGCGACCCTTGCGTTGCGGGGGAGCGGGCAAAATGTCTCTGACGACCATTTGCGGTCATTCAGCTACGTCGCCCCTCGCGTCAAAGCAGCTCATTCGCGGGCATGCGGCGCTCCGCCGACACGTCTTGCAGCGCTTGCTCTTCCTTCTTTGCATCCAGGCGCGATCGTTCTGCGCTCCGGGCCTCAATCGCCAACTCCACCGATCGGACCCCGGCGCGGGCGAGATTGAGGACGGTGCGCGATCGGTCGAGATCGATGGTGGCAGCGCGATGCTCGGCCTGCGCGCGTTGCAACGCTGTTCGCCCATGGGGCAGCCACCGGGCGAAACGTTCCACGGCGTCATCCCCCGACGTAAGGTCCATCGCCGCCTGCATCTCCCGGGTAAGCGCTTCCCCGGCCGCGTCCATCGCGCGTGCCGCCTCGCGCTCCCGGACGTGGCAGGCAGCGACGTCCTGCTGAGCCTCGTCGAGGCTCATCTGACGGACCCTCAGCAGGCTCTGCAAAGGATCAGGTCTCATGACGCGATCCGGCCGGATGGCTATCATCGAGAGCGTCTGCCAGTTGTCGGAAGCTGTCCTCCAGGCTGGTATGTTCTTCCCTGGTCTGCTTCAGGACCGCTTCGATGCGCGGCGCCAACCGGACTGCCTGATCCACGGCCGGGTCGCTCCCGGCCCGGTAAGCGCCCAGCCGGATCATGTCGGCCATGTCGGCGTACAACGCCAATATCGCACGTGCTCGCCGCGTGAGATCGTTCTCTTGAGCGCTGTTGCATCCTGGCACGGCCCGCGAAAGGGACCGAAGCACGTCCACCGCCGGGTAACGGCCCGTCTCGCCGATACGACGATCCATCACCACGTGGCCATCCAGAATGCCTCGTACGGCATCTGCCACCGGCTCGTTGTGGTCGTCGCCTTCAACGAGCACCGTGAACAGGGCGGTGATCTGACCGGCAGGCCGATCCGCCAGCAATGGGCCCGGTCCCGCTCGCTCCAGGAGGCGGGGTAGTTCGGCGAAGACGCTGGGCGGATATCCGCGGGTTGCGGGCGGCTCTCCAACCGATAGCCCGATCTCCCGCAGCGCCAGACAGAACCGGGTCACGCTGTCCATCAACAGCAGCACGGACTTGCCCTGATCGCGGAAATGCTCGGCCACGGACATCGCGGCATAGGCCGCATCCCGCCGCATCACGGGAGGTGTATCGGACGTGGCGATCACCACGACGGACCGGGCCAAGCCTTCCGCTCCGAGATCGTCCTCCAGAAACTCCCGTACCTCGCGTCCCCGCTCCCCGACGAGGGCGATCACGGCCACGTCGCAGTCTGTGCGCTTGGCCAGCATCGAGAGCAGGGTCGACTTCCCGACGCCGGAGCCGGCAAACAGGCCGAGCCGTTGGCCCTTGCGGCAGGTGGTGAAGGTGTTGAGGACCCGGATGCCGAGGTCGAGCCGGGTTCCCAAACGGTCGCGGCAAGTGGCATTCGGTGGCGTGGCCCTCAAGGGGCGGGCGGCGTCGCCGAACGGGAGTGCACCCTTGCCGTCCAACGGTCGACCCAAAGAATCGATGACCCGCCCCAACCATTCGTCGGTGGGATGCAAGCTGTTGCCCGGCAGGTGCCTCGTTCCCGTGCTGAGCCGGAGTGGCATGTAAGCGCGGGCTCCCGCGCCGAATCCTTCCGTCGGACCATAGACCATCGCCTGCACGTTATGGTTGTGGAAGCTAATGATTTCAGCCGGGACATCCTCTCCCATCCGGTTGCGCAGGGTAACCCGATCGCCGATGGACGCGAGACCTGCAAACCCGTCGATGCGCAAACCGAGACCGCTCACACCTGAGACACAACCTTCTGATATTGCCGGATAGATCTGCTTAAGCTGTGCTTGAAGCGATAGGAGGCGATCTTGCAAGGCGGTTGGGTCCGGTCGCTGTGCCGATGTCTCTGAGCTTTACAAGGGAAGGGATTAAGAAACCGTGCACGGCGAAAATTTTCCGCGAGGACGCAATTTAAGGTTGTGCTTATGCATCTCTAGGTAGTATCAAAGTGCGAACTTAACCTAGGGTTGTGACCATGAGGGTTCTTCTCGTCGACGGCGACCTCTGCAGTGCCGGTGGCCTAAGCAAGATCCTGCACAAGGTGGGGGCGGTCATCGATCAGACCGATCTGGGGGAGGAAGCACTGGAGATGATCCGCCACTACGATTACGACATCGTGGTGAGCGACCTCATGCTCCCGGACATGGACGGTGCGGAGATGATCCGTCGGATGCGGTCCGCCCGCGTCGACGTCCCGGTGCTCGCACTTAGCGGCGAGTCAGCCTCAGCCCGGCTCCGTGCTTTCGCCGCCGGCGCGGATGATGTGCTGGCCAAGCCATATGACGAAGCGGAACTGGTGGCACGCCTGCAGGCGATCCTCCGGCGTAGCAAGGGCTACGCGTCCCCGATCGTGCGGGTCGGTAATCTGCAGCTCAATCTCGACAGTCGCAGCGTCAAGGTTGACGAGCAGATCTTGCATCTCACGGGCAAGGAATATGCGATTCTCGAGCTTCTGGTGCTGCGGAAGGGGATGGTCCTGACCAAGGACGCCTTCCTGAATCACCTCTACGGCGGCATGGACGAACCGGAGATCAAGATCATCGACGTCTTCATCTGCAAGCTGCGCAAGAAGCTGCAGGGGGCAGGCGCCGGCAATCTGATCAGCACCGTGTGGGGGCGTGGATACATGCTGCGTGAGGAAGCCGATATCAGGGCGCCTATGCATCGGGCGGCGCCTTCCGGTATCCTACCGGGCGCGATCATCGCCTCCCTGGATATCATGACGGCGGCCTGATCCGAATATCGTCAGGGTTCCCATCCCGCCGGTGCGAGAGGCCAGGCCCCGCTCGATAACGGGAACATGGCCCTTGATCGGCTGGCGCGATGGTCCGGACTCTGGACTTGCCGTTACTGGTTTTGGTGCCTACGTAGTGGCTGTCGGTGACGACGCGTGCTTCCTCGCGCCGATGGGGCTGGCCGACGCGGCGCTCGATCCGTCGCGCCGGCCACGCCTGCCTATCGATTTCTTGTTTTGGATCTAGGTAGCTGACATCAAACGGTAAATTGTTCGACGATGATCCGTTCGGACAAGCTTTGATCGGGATCGAACAATACAATCGTGCGCAGGTTCCGATCCTCGCTGACCGCGACGGACACCACGTCACGGACTTCGGTGAAGTCGGCAACAGCAGCTACCGGTCGTTTCTCAGCCTCGAGCACCTGAAACTCGACGTCCGCGGAGCTGGGCAGCAGGGCTCCGCGCCAACGCCGGGGGCGGAAGGCGCTGATAGGCGTGAGCGGCAGCAGATCGGATTCCAGCGGGACGATCGGACCGTGGGCCGACAAGTTATAGGCCGTGGATCCTGCCGGGGTGGACACCAGGATCCCGTCGCAGACCAACTCCGGTAGACGAACACGGCCATCCACCATGATGCGGATCTTGCCCGCCTGTCGGGTCTGACGAAACAGGAACACATCGTTGAGCGCGAGCGCCTCCTCGACCAAACCCCCTTGGGTGACGACATGCATGCGTAGGGGGTGCAGCACCGCGGCTTGCGTTCGTACGAGGCGTGCCGGGAGATCGTCCTCGACAAGGGGGTTCATCAGAAAGCCCACCGAGCCGCAGTTGATGCCATAGACGGGGGGGCCCGACAGCAGGACCCTGTGGAGGGTTTCCAGCATAAAACCATCGCCCCCGAGGCAGACCACCACCTCGGCCTGGTCCATCGGGCAATCCCCGTAGAGCATGATCAGCCTGTCGCGGGTATGCTGTGCCACCTCCGTCGGCGCCGCCACGAAACACAGACGGGTCAGCACCCTGTCGGATGCCCAAAGGTTGGTTCGCCCGCTCTCCTGGTGGCGCGTGGTGCTTGTCACAACCATCGCCTCATGACAGGCGTCGATGCTCCATCACCGGCATCCCAATCCTGACCTGGTGACTTCGTTCCGGATCGATGCGGGCGCTTGCCCAGCCCTGCCCGTCGGCGGCGCGAGCCACAACGGTGCCCCAGGGATCGACAACCAGAGAATTGCCGTAGGTCATCCTATCAGCACCGGCCGCATTTCGATGACGCCCGGTTGTGCCCGACGCGGCAACCCAAAACTGGAACTCGATCGCTCGAGCCCGTAGCAGAACTTCCCAATGCGCGGCGCCGGTTTCAGTGGTGAAAGCCGCAGGCAGGGCGACGATATCGGCACCTTCCTCTCGGAGCCGGCGAAAAAGCTCGGCAAACCGCAAATCATAGCAGATGGCCATGCCCAGCCTTTGACTCGACAAAGGGCCCTCCAGGGAGACGGTGACCACCTCGTCTCCAGGACGATAAGTATCGCTTTCCTTGTAACCCTCGCCACCAGGGGTGATGACGTCGAACAGGTGGATCTTGCGATAGATGCCCAGTCGTCGGCCACTCGGACCGAACAGCAAGCTGGTGTTCAGCAGCCTATCACCGCTCCGCTCGCCGATGGATCCACCATGAACATGAATGCCGTGCCGGCGGGCGGTTTGGCGCAAGAACTCGTGAGCAGCTTGACCTTCGATGTCTTCAACCGGAATGAACTCGGCAGCGAGGTTCTTGTCGTCAGCGGTGCCGCCGAGACAACTCCACATCTCGGGGAGGATCACCAGATCAGGCCGATCAGCCTCAACGGCCTGTCCGATCAACCGCTCGGCCTGATCGAGGTTGTCGGATTTCCGGCTGCCTGGCGACATCTGAATGACGCTGACGCGCAACCGGTCTCTCCTATGGATCGGGCTTTTCGACCAACGCCCCCGCACAGGGACGCCCCGAAAACCTAGCTTAGTGCGTCGTTTCCCCTTCCGGATCAGGTGGCAGCAATTGCGCCAGCTCGTCGGGAATGGGTTCGCCTAACATAGGGTCATACAAGCGCTGGAGGCTGGCCTGCAACCATGTCTCGAACATCGCGGACTCCCCCCGGGGCGTCCGGGACGTAGATGGAGCAGCATCATTCCGGGATTGGAAAACGGCCATCATGATGTTGGAGCGTCACAACGGGCCTTGGGGTTGCATCTGATGGGGCGCACGCCAGAAGCACGCTGAGATTGTGGCCCGAAAGCTACGCCGAAGTGGTTGGACGTTGGCAGGGCCGCCCGGCCAGCGTGGTGGCCAGGCGCCCAATGTCTTCGGCGGCAGTGCAGTGGGGATGACGCACCAGCAACGGCATCTGCTTTCGAAGGGCGTCAGGCACGCGGGGATCACGACGAATCAGGCCCGCGAGCGGTGGCCGGTTGTTGAGAAAGGTCTCGCAGGCCCTGGCCAAGGTGGCATGGGTACGCCGGCCACTGGCCTGGCTGCTGGCTTGGTTGACCACCACCCGGGCGTCTGCATCACCGGCGCCACGATCGCGGGCATACAGCTTCAAGACCGCGTAGGCGTCGGTGAGGGCGGTGGGCTCATCCGTAGTGATCACCAGCAGCGTGTCTGCTGAAGCCGCCATGAAACGCATGGCGGGATCGATGCCCGCGCCGAGGTCCAGCAGCACCGTGTCGTAGCCAGGCAGGCGGCGGACCGCCGTGAGCATCCTGTCCAAGAGCGCGAGGTCGAGCGTCGCGAGCGACGCGGCGCCGGACCTGCCCGGCAGCACGTCGAAGGCGCCGCTGTCGTTTTCGGGTGTATAGCGGATCACGATCTGTTCGAGGGTAGCGCGGCCCGCGATGACGGCTGCAAGGTCCCGTCGCGGGGTGAGGCCGAGCTGGATGTCCACATTGGCCAGCCCCAGGTCGGCATCCACGAGCAGTACGCGTCGACCGCGTTGGGCCATCGCTTGAGCCAGGGTGATGGACAGCCAAGTCTTGCCGACGCCACCCTTGCCGGATGCGACGGCGACGAGCCGCCCGGCGGTCGTCGGGCCCGTTGGCTCGGCCCGGATCGGCAGCATCACGGTCATGGCACGTCCTCGGAGGCGGTACGGCGTTGCGCCGCGATGTGCAGAGACAGAACGGAGTGCGTTGGGGGCCTTCGGGCTCCCGGCCGGTCCGTGTGGGCGGAGAGGGTGTGGCTGCTCTCGGCGAATATCGTGCCTGACCCGAAGGGTCGTTCGGCCGTCTCAGGTTCTGCCTCGGGACGGCTTTTCGGCAGCAAAGGCGGCAGCGCTGCCACCGAGCTGGCGTGGGCGAGCCTGGACGCGAGCAACTGCGGGGTGACCGTCACCAGTCCATCCGCGACTCCGCGGCCATGGCCTCCTTCCACCAGCACGAGACGAGCCGCCTCGGCAGCACTCAGCAGGCCGCCGAGCCGCCGCCCAGCTTCCAGGCGGGTCGGCATCAGATAGCGGATGCCGAGCCTTGCGTGACGGCAAGCCAGATCACCAGCCTCCCCGGGATCGAGACCGGTCGGCATCACCAGCACCCCTTGGCACTCGGCGACACCGAGCAGCTCGCGAAGCATCTCCTCGTCCTGGACATCGGCGGGATCGAGGCCCGGCATGTCGACCAGCACGGGCAGGTCCGTATCGCGGCGGCCCAGCACGCGACGCAGCGTTTGCGGTCGGCCCGCGGCCACCAGGGTGAGGCCGAGCAGCCGGGTGAACGCGGCGAGCTGTTCCACCGCTCCGGCTCGAGCCTCATCGGCGGTCACCACCAGGGGTGGACGGCCTTCCATCACCAGCCGCGCCGCCAATCGGGCGGTCGCGAGCGTCTTGCCCGCGCCCGGGGGACCGGCGAGCAGCAGCGGGGCACTTCCGGACTCCAATGGCAATCGGCCGAAGCGGAACAACCGCCGGCAGCGATCGAGCAGATCGTCCTGTTCGGTCAGGAGCCGGGCGGGAACGCCATGCCAGGCGAGCGAGGCGGCGGATGCGAAACCCTCGCCGGGCGAGGCGAGCCGAGCGAGCGTATCCCGTGGGACGCCGAACGCCCCCGGATCGGCACCATCGTCCGCGGATTCGGTGAAGCGAGGAAGCGGTTCGGGCTCGTCACCATCATCGGGCCCGGTGGCGGTGACCTCCGCTTGGCCGCCGCTGGTGGCGGTGTTGAGGATCAGCGCGTCGTCACCGAGGACGTCGCGCACCTGCCGCATGGCTTCGGCGACTGTTCTGCCACGGAAGACCTTGATCCGCATCAGACGGCGTCAGCAGCGGCAGGTGGAAGATGGAGGTGCAGCATCAAGATACCGAACCGACCGTGCGGATGCGCGCCCGCGCGAAGATTTCGGACTGGGCCAACACCGGAGTCGCCGGACGAAGCCGTTCGACGATGGCGCGCACCGGAGCGCGTATGCCGCTGCTGGTCAGGATCACCGGCTGCTCCCCGTTCTGTGCCGCGCTGTCCAAAGCATGGCGCAGTCTGGTGATGAAATCGTTAAGTCTGGTAGGCGCCATCGCGAGCTGTCGGTCTTCCGGCGGCCCGACCAGGGACTCGAGGAAGGCGCCCTCCCATTCCGGCGACAGGGAGATCAGCGGGATGTAGCCACCGGGACCGGTGTGGGCATCGCTGATCTGGCGTGCGAGCCGGTTGCGAACGTGTTGCACGATCGGGGCGACGCCGCGCAGGCCGCTGCCGCAGGCTTCCTGGACACCCTCCAGGATGGTGGGAAGGTCGCGGATGGACACGCGCTCCGCGAGCAGAGCCTGCAGCACGCGTTGCACCGCGCCCGTGGAGATCTGGGATGGGATCAGATCCGCCACCAGCTTCTGTTGCTCGCGCGGCAGATCATCGAGCAGCTTCTGCGTTTCGCTGAAGGACAGCAGCTCCGACATGGTCTCGCGCAGGATCTCGGTCAGGTGCGTGGTGAGCACGCTGGCAGGGTCGACCACGGTGCAGCCCCGCACCGTGGCTTCTTCCCGCGCAGCGGCGTCGATCCACAGCGCCGGAAGACCGAAAGCGGGTTCCGTGGTGCGTTCCCCCGGCAGGTCGGGCAGGCCGCCGCGAGGGTCCATGGCGAGGAAGCGGGTGGGACGTACCTCGCCACGGCCGGCCTCGATCTCCTTGATGCGGATCGAGTAGCTGTCGGCGCCGAGCTGCATGTTGTCCTGGATGCGCACCGGCGGCAGCACGAAGCCCATCTCCACGGCGATGGTGCGGCGGAGCGCCCTGATCTGTTCGGTGAGCTTGGGCTGGTCGCCTCCGGCAAGGGGCAGCAGGCCATAGCCCAGCTCGAGCCGGATGGTGTCGATGCGCATGGCATCCGCCACCGGCGGTTCGGCCGGAGCCGCCGACACCACGGCGGCCTCTTCTTCCTCGGTGGCAGGAGGTCTGGGCGGGTTGCGATGGCGCAGAAACGCGCCGCCGCCCGCCAGGCCGCCCAGCACCAGGAACGGCAAGGCTGGCAGCCCCGGCATCAGGGCCAGAACGGCGGCGGCACCAGCGGCAAGCGCCAGAGGCTTGGGGTTGCCACCGAGCTGGCGCACCAAGGCGACGTCGGCGGCGCCTTCCGTGCCGCCCTTGGTGACCACGATGCCGGCGGCGGTGGACACCAGCAGTGCGGGGATCTGGGACACCAGACCGTCGCCGACGGTGAGGGTGGTGAAGGTGGCCGCCGCATCGGAAAAGGCCATCCCGTGACGGATCAGCCCGATCGCGAGGCCACCCAGGATGTTGATCGCGGTGATCAGCAGCGAGGCGATCGCGTCGCCGCGCACGAACTTCGCCGCGCCGTCCATCGCCCCGTAGAATCCGCTTTCTTCTTCGAGCTCGCGTCGCCGAAGTCGCGCGACCTTGTCGGTGATGGCGCCGGCGTTCAGTTCGGCGTCGATGGCCATCTGCTTGCCGGGCATGGCGTCCAGGCTGAAACGCGCCGCCACTTCGGCGATGCGACCGGAGCCCTTGGTGATCACCATGAAGTTCACCACCAGCAGGATGGTGAACAGGATCAGGCCGATCACCACGTCACCGCCCATCAGGAAGCCGCCGAAAGCAGCCACCACGTGGCCGGCGGCCAGCGGACCCTCGTTGCCGTGGCTGAGGATGAGCCGGGTGGTCGCTACCTCCAGCGACAGGCGCAGCAGCGTGGTGAGCAGCAGCAGGGTCGGGAAGGACGTGAAATCGAGCGGCCTGCGCAGAAACAGCGCCACCATCAGAACCAGCACCGACGAGGTGACGGACAGGGCCAGACCGAGATCGAGAATCACGGTCGGCAGGGGCAGGATCAGGATGGACAGCAACGCCACGACGGCGAGGGCGAGGCCCACATCGGTGCCGGGCAGGAACGGCCGGTAGCGCTGCAACAGGACGGCCATCCCGGGCGGCAGGACGAGGCGCCGGGTAACGGCGCCAGGGGCAGAAGAAGCGCTGCCGGCAGTCAGAAGGGCGGTATCGCTCATGGCTGGGAGGGTCTCGCCTTCCCCGCGGCCCCGGAGGGCGAGAGCATGGAGGCGCAGGAACCGAGATGATGTCGGCCGAGGAACGATGCCGAGCGGCGCCCTGCGACGGCGGGTCCGGTCGCGCCGGAGCGTCGGGGCGCGCCGGACCAGAGGGGCGGTCTTCCGGCACGAGGCGAGGGAGCGGTTCGGGTGAAGCTGCTCTGCGGGACCATCGGCTGCTCCTCCGCCACTTGTGGGGGGGATGATGCCCGGGTCCTGATGACGAAACCGTTAAGCCCGCATGGCCGGCGGTGCCTGGATGGCCATCACGCTGCGACGCCGGCAGCGGGCGGGGGCACGGACACGCCCTGGCTCGCATAGTCGCGGAGCTTGTTGCGCAGCGCCCGAATCGAGATGCCGAGGATGGTGGCGGCATGGGTGCGGTTGCCGGAGGTGCTGTGCAGGGTGCCGAGAATGAGCGCCTGTTCCACCTCGTCCATGCGCCGACCTACCAGCCCGGAGATGGGATTGGCTTCTTCCACCTGGTGATATGGCGGGTCCTCGATCACGCCGCAGGACGGAAACACCGCGCCGATCGGGGCGGCCAGCTCGGACGCCGGGCGGTTTGCGGGCGCGGGACCCATCCCGGGCAACATCACCGCATCGACGTCGATCTGGGGGCCGGACGCCATCAGCACCGCGCGGTGCATCGCGTTCTCGAGCTCGCGGACGTTGCCGCGCCACTGGTGGCGCAGCAGCAGCCGCATCGCCGCCTCGCTCAGGGGACGCGGCGGGAGCCCGTTCACCTGTGCGTAGTGGCGGACGAAATGAGCGGACAGGAGGGAAATGTCGCCCGGCCGGGCGCGCAGGGGCGGGATCGGGAGGCCGACCACGTTGAGGCGGAAATACAGGTCTTCGCGGAAACGACCGGCCGCGGCCTCGGCGGCCAGGTCGCGGTTGCTGGTCGCCAGGATGCGGACGTCGATCTTGACGGGCGCGCTGCCGCCGAGACGGTCGATCTCGCGCTCCTGGATGGCGCGCAGCAACTTGGCCTGCAGCCGCACGTCCATCTCGCTGATCTCGTCGAGCAGGAGGGTGCCTCCGTGCGCGGCCTCGAATTTGCCGATGCGCCGGGCCACAGCGCCGCTGAAGGCGCCCTTCTCATGACCGAACAGCTCGGATTCCAGAAGGTGCTCCGGGATGGCGGCGCAGTTCAGGGCGATGAACGGTGCGTCGGCACGCCGCGACCGGCGGTGGATGTGGCGCGCGAGCACCTCCTTGCCCGTGCCGCTTTCGCCGGTGATGAGTACGGACGCCTCGGATCGCGCGACCTGCTCGGCGCGTTGCACCGTGTCGAGCATCAGCGGATCGCGCGCCATCAGCGCATGGGTCTCGCCGGAGGCCGATTCCAGGAAGGCGGCGATCAATTCGGGGTCCGGCGGAAGCGGCAGGAAGTCCTGGGCGCCGTCGCGTACTGCGCGGGCCGCCGCATCGGGATCGTCTTCCGGGCCGCAGGCGATCACCGGCACCGCGATGCGCTCGTGGGTGAGCGCCCTCACCAGCTCGGCGATGGGTTGTCCCAGTTCGCACAGCACGAGGTTGACGCGCCCGTCCGATCGCAGCCGCTGGAGGGCTCCGCCGATATCGTCCGTGTGCTCGAGACGGGCACCGCGCCGGCCGGCGATTCCGGCCGCGGTGCCGAGCTCGCCGCCGAGGGAGCCGATGATGAGGACGCGCATGGGCCGATCCTTGCAACGAGCGGAACGCGGGCGGTCAGAGGCCGCGATCGGTCTTGATGATCTCGGTCATCGTGACACCCAGACGATTGTCGTCGACCATCACGACCTCGCCGCGCGCCACCAGCCTGTTGTTGACGTAGATGTCGACCGCCTCGCCGATCTTGCGGTCGAGTTCCACCACGGCGCCCCGCCCGAGCTTCAGGAGCTGGCTGACGGGCATGGTGGATTTGCCGAGCACCGCACTGACGGTGACGGGGATGTCGTACACCGCCTCCAGGTCTTGGGCGCTGCGCGGCATCGAGGGCTCGGGCACCGCCATCGGCTCGCCGAGTTCGGCCAGATCGACATCATGACTCATGGTGGTCGTCCTCGGGGTCGGCTGGGATAGGGGGCGGAAGAAGCGTCAGCGCCTCGTGCACGGCGCGGCAGATGGCGGCGGTGTCGCGGACGGCCTGACCCTGACGCCAGGAAACGCGGAGGTCGCCGGGGAGCAGACGAGGACTGGGGGACACGGAGAGGGTGCCCGTTTCCAGCTCCTCCGCGAGGTCATCAAGCAGTGCCCGCATCTCCTCGGCCGAAGAGGGATGCACCCGGACGACGATCTCGGGCTCGCCCCGCAGGCCGGGCAGGATGGCTTCCAGCACCGCCCGGTTCTCCGCGAGGCCATGATGGGCGCAGGCGGCCGGAAGAGCGGCGGCGAGCATCGTCAACACGGCGTCGGTCGCCGCTGCCGCCCGGGCCTCGACCAAACGCCGTGCCCCGTCGCGCGAGGCCTGGACCGCCTCGTTCAGCTGTTCCAGCAGCGCGATCCGCCTCCGATCCTGCGCGGCCTCGGCTTCCTGTCGCTGGAGAACCCGACCTTCCTCGCGGCCACGCTCGGCCGCCATCTGCAGCTCCGACAGGCTGAAGGTCGGCTCGATGGCCACGACGGGAGCAGGAGGCGGAGCAATCTCGGCCGGGCTGGCACCCCGGGAGGTAAGCCGGTTCCGCTGGACGAGGTCGGCGTCCGGTTCGTCGAAATCCTCGGCATAGAGCACGCCGGCGACAGAGGAGGCACGCATGGTCACAACACCATCTGCTCGTCCTGGCGTTCATTGATCTCGATTTCTCCCTGGGAGGCGAGATCCTTGGCGAGGGCGACGATGGATGTCTGAGCTTCGTCGACGTCGCGCAACCGCACCGGACCGAGGGCGGCGATGTCGTCGCGCAGCAGCTTGCCGGCGCGCTCGCTGAGGCAGCCGAGAAACAGGCTGCGCACTTGTTCGGAAGCTCCCTTCAGCGCGATCGGCAGCTTGTCGCGTTCGACCGCCCGCATCAGCTTGCCCACCCCGTCCGGCGTGAGACGTCCGAGATCGTCGAAGGTGAACATCAGCGACTTCACCCGGTCGGCGGCGTCCTTGTTGCGGTCCTCGAGCGCGTTCATGAAGCGCGCCTCGATCTGACGGTCGAGATTGTTGAAGATGTCTGCGATGACCTCGTGGCTGTCGCGGCGGGTGGAGCGGGCGAGGTTGGACATGAACTCCGATCGAAGCGTCTTCTCCACGCTGTCGAGCACGTCCTTCTGCACGCTTTCCATGCGCAGCATGCGCATCACCACCTCGAGCGCGAAGCCCTCGGGCAACAAACCGAGTACGCGGGCCGCGTGGTCGGGCTTCACCTTGCCCAGCACGACGGCCACCGTCTGGGGGTATTCGTTCTTGAGATAGTTCGCGAGCACCGCCTCGTTGACGTTGCCGAGCTTGTCCCACATCGTGCGGCCGGCGGGACCACGAATCTCTTCCATGATCTGGGCGGCGCGTTCACGCGAGAGGGTCTTCTGCAGCAGACGTTCGGTGCTGTCGAACGAGCCGACCAGCATTCCGGCCGAGCCGATGGAACGCGAGAAGCTGTTGCACAGCTCCTCGACGATCTCGGCGGGAACGCTGCCCAGCTGCGACATCGCGACGGAGATTTCCTTGATCTCCTCCTCGTGCATCATCGAGAAGATTCTGGCGCAATGATCCTCGCCAAGCGCCAGCATCAGGATGGCGGCGCGCTGCGATCCGGACATGGTGTCGACCGCCGTGCGGGGGCGCGGGCTCATGGCGTGCTCTCCTGCGCGAGCCAGCCGCGCACGATGTTCAGGGTTTCTTCCGGATGCGCGCCCACCAGGTCGATCACCTGCTTGATGGAGGATGCGCGCATGCGGCCGTCGATGTGGGCGATGTCGATCATCTGCTCGTCCGCTTCGTCGCTCCCGGGCGACGGCAATGCCGTCGCGCCGGGGCCGGCGATGGCCGGCTGCAGGCCAGGCGCCCCCGGCAGTGCCGCGCCGCCGGCGGCGGCGAGCATTGCGCCGGGTGTGCCGGGCACCGCCAGGGCGGGGGCGGCCACGAGCCGGTTGACCATCGGCCGCACCACGAACATCAGCCCCAGCAGCGTGAACAGGCCGAGCATCAGACTCTGGCCGATGCGTATGGCATCGTCGCGTCCGATGGGCAGGCCGAGCAGGCCGCGCTCGGGTGCGGGCGCGGGAAGCTCACGGGCCGTGAAGGGCATGGAGACCACGCTCACCGCGTCGCCGCGCTTGGCGTCGAAGCCGATCGCGCTCTTGACCAGGGTCGAGATGCGATCGAGTTCTTCCTTGGATCGCGGCTGCCAGCTGGGTTTCCCAGCAACGGTGGTCACGGTGCCGTCCACCATCACGGCGACGGTGATGCGGGCGATGCGCGGCTGATCCTGCACCAGGGTGCGCACCGTCTTGCCGATCTCGTAGTTGTTGGTTTCCTCCTGCTTGTCTTCCTGGCTACCGTTCTGGTTCTGACCGGCATTCGCGTTGGGCAGGTTGTTCTGCACCGAGGTGTTGGTCTGGCCTTCGCTGGAACGGGACTTGTCGGAGGAGGTCTGCTGCGAACGCAGCACCTGCTGGTCCGGGTTGAAGCTTTCCTGTGTTTCGCGCAGCTGGTCGAGGTTCATGGTGACGGCGGTTTCCGCCCTGACATGATCGGCGCCCAGGGTGGGCTCCAGCATCGCTTCAACCGCGCGCGACAGACGCAATTCGGTGGCCTGGCGCATCTCGTCCACGCTTTGCGCGCCGTTGGCGCCTCCGACCGGCGTGCCTGCCCGCGCCAGGACGTTGCCGCGGTTGTCGATGATGGCGATGTTCTGCGGCTTGAGGCCGGGCACCGCGGCCGCCACGAGGTTGACCAGGGCCTGGACCCCCTCGGCGTCCAGCCGCGCGGCACCGTTCATGGACAACAGCACGCTGGCCTGGGCAGGCTGCTGCTCGCTGGCGAAGGGTTCACGATGCGGCAGCACCAGGTGCACCCGCGCCGCGCGCACGCCGCTGATGAGGCGGATGGATCGCGACAATTCCCCCTCGAGGGCACGGGTCTCGTTGACGTTCTGTTCGAACTGGGTGGCGGTGAGGCCGTCGCCGCGATCGAAGATCTCGTAGCCGACGGAGCCGCCGGAGGGCAGCCCGCTCTTGGCCAGCAGGAGACGCGCCGAGGCGACCTGGTCCGCGGGCACCATGATGCGGTCGTCCGAGCCGCCGAGCTCGTGGGGGATGTGGGCCTTGTCGAGCGCTTCCGCGATCTGCCCCGCTTCGCGGAGATCGAGATCGCCATAGAGAAGCGCCATCCGGGCATGGCCGCCGCCATGGAGGGCCAGCACGGCCAGCATCGCCAGCATGCCCAGCGCCACCGCGCCCATGGCCGCCAACCTGGCGGGGCCGAGGGTCCGGAATCCGGCCAGCAGCGGCTTCATGCGTCGCGGGCCGGGGTGGAAAGAAGGAAAGGCTGGCGCATCGGCTCGATCCGGAAGGTCGGCCTCTTGCCGACCCCTTCAGCATGCGTCCGCTTTCCTTTCCGAGACCTTAACGACCCGGCAAATCCTGCCGGGTCGGCGCGGAAGGAAGATCAGGCGGTGGTGTCCGCCGCGCTGGCCGCCGTGGCTCCAGAAAGCAGCGAGGTGATGTCGTTCATGTCGATCGTAGCGCCGCCCATCAGCGCGCCGACCCCGCCCCCGGCGGTCTTGTTCACGCCGGTGATCGTGCCCAGCACGCTGAACGGCACTGCGGTGCTGCTGCTGGCGCCGTCGCCCGTCATCACCGACACGTTGTAGGCGCCGTCCGCCAGGGCGGAACCGTCATCGCCCTTGCCGTCCCAGTGCCAGCTGTTGGTGCCGGCCGTGGCTGTGAAGCTGTCGGTCTTCACCACCTTGCCCGTGGCATCGGTGACTGCCACGGCGATCGGCTCGGCGGCGGAGGCATCGAAGCGGAGGGTGGCCGATCCATTCTGCAAGGGCAGGATGCTGGTGGAGGCCAGGGCCTGACGTCCGACGAGGTCGGTTCCGCTGGTGACCTGGTTGTCCTGGCTGAGCGAGATCAGCTGCTGGAGGTTCGTGTTGGACTGGACCTGCTGCTGCACGCCCGCAAATTGCGCCAGCTCGCTGGTGAAGGAACTGTTGTCCATCGGCGAGGTGGGATCCTGGTGCTGAAGCTGCGCGGTCAGCAGCGTCAGGAACTGGTTGAAGTTACTGGTGAGCGAGGAGAGGGCACTGCTGCCGGTGCCGCTGGTGGCATCGGAGGCGCCGGTGCCGCTCGCTTTGCTGACGTTGCTGCTGGCGGCCGTCTTCGCGGCATTGCGGGCCGCTTCCAGCGGGTCCCTGCTCAGGCCAGGGGTGCTCGTGGCCGTCGTGGTGGTCATGGAGCGCGGTCCTTCAGGCCGTGATGTCGATGCCGGCGAAGCGCCAGCGCTGGACGGAGGAAGCGATGATGGCGGGAGCAGCGTCCTGCCCGGCGCCCGAACCCGGGAAACGGGAGGTCTGGCCGTCCTGGCGATCGTGGGCTGCGCCGCGGCCATCGCCGGAGCCGTTACCGCCGCCCCCGCCGGAGGCGGGCGCCGTGCCGGAGTCGCCATTACCGGAAGCGGGCGGCGTGGCGGGTGGCTCCTGAACGACCGGGGACACCGGTATCAGTTCGAACCCGAGCTGCCGGTCGTGCTTGGGCACCGCGGCCTGATCGAGCAGCGCGTGCAGATGCGCGTGGTCGGCTTCCAGTTCCCGCAGCGTCGTGGGGTCGGTGGCGCCCACCGTGATGCTCACCCGGCCGCCGACGGCTCGATCGAGGGTGACGCTGACACGGCCAAGCTTTTCCGGCGCGAGTTCCAGCGACATTGAGCTGTTTCCGTTCGGGCTCTGCCCGAACGACAACAGCATCGGTTCGATCTGCCGGGATGCTGGAACGGAAGGCGCGGCGTCCGTGCCGGTCGTGGGCAGGAAGGGGAAAGCGGTGCCCGCGCCTGGAAGCGCGACGGCCGGGGCGATATCGGTCGTCGGGACGGGCTGAGGCACGCCGACAGGCGGCGTCGCAACCAGAAGTTCAGGGCGGATCGCGTCCCCGGTTGGAGCCGGTTCCGGAAGAAGCGCAGGCTCAGCCCCCCACCCCGAGCCGTTTTGCTCCGGTTGGGAACCGTGCGCGGCTTTCGTCATGAGGCCGCCGGCAGAACCGTCGCTGATTTGCCGCGGGCCGTCGCTCCTGGCGTGAGCGCCGCCTCTTCCGACCCGATCGGAATCCCGCGTATCGCTGGCAGAGCGGGCGTCGCGTCGCGCCACGGTGGCGTCGGCGGGATGCGGTTGAAGAAGGGGTGCTGATCCAACAGCCGCTGGCGGAGCCGGTTCCAAGGAGAGATCGGCCTTGACCGGATGCGCATCGTTGTCCGCAGGATCGCGCGATGCCGATCGTGTCGCCAGAGCGTGAGACACCGCTGGCAAACGCCGTACGGAGGGCGCTCCGCGGCCCATGATCTGCGACGTCCCCGGGTCCGGTTCGCGATCGTGCGCGTCCGCATCGTCTTGGTTCACCGCGATGGCCGCGATCGTCCGGTCTTCGGTGCCCCGGGGGGCGGCATCGCCGATCGGCGTCCCCGGGGACGGCGGCGATGACATCGCCGCGGGAGTGCGTGTCGCCCGGGGCAGCCTGTCCTGATCGCGTTCGGGCATGGTTCGGGATCCCGCATCATCGGCCGGACGAGCATCGATCCGGGCACCCGGTGTCGGTGACATAAGGAGGGCATCCGGGTCCGCCGGCATGGTCTGCCCAATATCGCCCCCGGAAGTGAAGGAAGCGTTCACGGGATCCGCGGGCTCCAGGAAGCGGCGTGCGGCGAGGTCCAGGGGAAGGGCTGGATCAGCAAGCGATCGCTCCCGTGCCGTACCATCCATGTCGGGACGCGCGAGCGAGTCGGTCGCTTGGGGGACGAAGGCTTTTTCGTGGTCCGGCAGTTGCTCGGACAAGACGGCGGAAAAGCTCGACTTGGGATCGCCGCGGTCCACAGCCGACGACATGCGCGGCCCCGGCACGGCCTCTGGCGCCGGCACGATGCCCTTGCCGGAGGAAGCGGGGCTGGATGAAGCGGATGGCGTGAGGATGAACATCGTCTTTCGCGCTCTGGAGCCTGTGCCGGAAGACGGCCCGGCGCGACAGGTTCTGCAAGGCTCGGGCCAGAACCGGGAATGGCTCCGGAAGCGAGCGAAGTCCGGGATTATGCCGGAGCAGCGGCATCTTCTGCCCGGCAGAACATGCCGGGCGGCACGAGACGCCGATCCGAGTTGGGCAGCCTATCCGTGTCTAAGTGGCTGTTTTAGAACATAAAACGCAAGTGGCACGGTTGCTGCTGCTGGGGGAACGATCGCGATGCGGTTGGCGCGTCGGGAAGGGAGCTTCGTTTCATGTCGATCTTCGGCGCGCTGAACACCGCGGTGAGCGGGCTGTCCGCCCAGGCCCATTCCTTCACCGACATCTCCAACAACATCTCCAACAGCCAGACCATCGGCTACAAGGCCACGGAAACCGACTTCTCGGACTATGTGCTGACCTCGGGTGCCAGCCAGGGCACGTCGGGCACGGTGATCGCCACCACCGCCTGGCGCAACCAGGCACAGGGCACCATCACTTCGAGCTCCAACGCGCTGGCACTGGCGATCTCGGGCAACGGCTTCTTCGCGGTGAACGAGGAGAGCGGGGATTCCACCACGAACAACAAGGTGTTTCAGGCACAACAATACTACACCCGCAACGGTAACTTCTCGCAGAACAACCTGGGCTATCTCGTGAACTCGTCCAACGAGTATCTCGACGGCTACATGGTGGACGCAAGCGGCAACCTGAACACCAAGACGATGGCGCCCATCAACGTCAGCAACGTGACGTTCCGCCCGACGCAGAGCAACACGATCACCTTCGCAGGCTCCTTGCCCGGTGGATCAGCGACTGTGACCCCGTCCGCACCGACATCGACCGCGCAGACACCGACGCACAGCGTGAGCAATGTCTACGACGCGACCGGTGCCGCGCACACGCTTTCCGTCGACTGGGCGCGGGGCTCCGCTCCCAACAGCTGGACGGTCTCGACGACGCTGGACGGCGCGGCCACACCGGCGCAGATCGCCACCGTGACGTTCGACGCCACCACCGGCACCATGAGTTCGATCACGGATGCGAACGGCGTCACCAACGCGGTAGCGGGCGCTCAGGCAAGCGTATCGATCCCGGCGGTGTTCGACGGCGTTTCCCAGCCGATCGCGCTCAACCTGGGCAAGCTGGGCTCCCCGGCGGGCACCACCATGGGCATTGCGGCCTCGGCTCCCGGCGCCGCCGCGAGCGTGCAGTCCGACAGCATCACGTCGGGCAACTTCACCGGTGTCACGATGACCAGCAACGGCAACGTGATGGCGACCTTCGATAACAACCAGACGCAGATGATCGCCAAGATCCCCCTCGCGACCTTCGCGGATGCCGACTCGCTTCTGGCACATGACGGCCAAGCCTATACGGCGACCGCGGCATCGGGGCAGGCGGCGATGAATTTCGTCGGGCAGAACGGTGCCGGCGCGCTGGAAACCAGCTCGGTGGAAAATTCAACCACCAGCCTCGACACCGACCTGACGCGCCTGATCACCGCGCAGCAGGCTTACGGCGCCAACGCCAAGGTCGTGACCACGGCGAACGACATGCTGCAAACCGTGCTGTCGATGAAGCAGTGACGGCCACCAGCGTTCCCGCCCCCTGAAGAAAGAGCCGCGCCGTGAGCCTCAACAGCGCGTTGTCGATCGCATCGAGCGGTCTTGGTGCCGTCCAGTATCAGCTCTCGGTCGCATCGCAGAACATCGCCAACGCGAGCACGGCCGGCTATGTTGCCGAGACCGCGGCGGTATCGTCCCGAACCGCCTCGGGCCAGTCCAGCGGCGTGGTCACTGGCCTGACGAGCCGCGTCGTGGACAACGCGCTGCAGCAGAGCCTGTATTCGCAGAACGCGCAGGTGGCATCCTTCACCGCGACGCAGAACGCCCTGGCACCGATCGGCGCGTTGCAGGGATCGACCAGCGCGGATGCGGGCGGCAGCGGCACCCTGGCCGATCTCGCCGGCAACCTCAAGACGGCCCTGATCGCGTTGCAGGCGTCGCCGTCGAGCGCGATCCAGCAGGCCACCACGGTCGCGGCCGCCGACAGCCTTGCGGACAAGATCCAGGCCACGTCTTCCGCCTACCAGACCGCGCGGCAGTCGGCGCAGGACGCGGTGGTGGCCGGCGTGGATTCCGTGAACAAGGGGTTGCAGCTGATCGGCACGCTGTCGGACCAGATCATGGCGATCCGTTCCCGCGGGTTGTCGAGCGCCGACCTCGAGAATCAGCGAGCCGCTGCGATGGACACGCTGTCGGGCGACCTGTCGGTCCATTTCACCGAAACCTCGACCGGCGACATGCTCGTGTCGACCGATGACGGCCTGGTGCTGCCGACGCGCCCCGCGCAGGGCGAGCTCGACACCTCGAACGCCGTGGTCGGCATCGGGGACACGCATCCGGGGACGATCCCGGGCGTCATTCTCAACGGTCGCGACGTCACCGGCTCGCTCGCCGGCGGCGGTCTCGGCGCACAGCTTGTCCTCCGCGATCAGACGCTGCCCACCATGCAGGCGGAGCTGGATTCGTTCGCCAGCACGATGTCCAGCCGCTTCGCCGCGCAGGGGCTGACGTTGTTCACCGGTGCCGCCGGTGCGCCTGCGGGCACGGACCCGACCGTTCTGGCGCCGAACGGCCAGGTCGGCTTCGCCGCCACCATCCAGGTCGACCCTGATGTGAAGCAGAATCCGGCTTTGCTCAGAGACGGCAACGTGACCGTGGCCGGAAGCGCGCAGGGCGCCACTGCCTTCACTCCCGGTTACACGACCGCCGACAGCACCACGCTGCTGAACAGGCTGGTGAACTACGCAATGGGCGCGCAGGTGCAGGCCGGGGTAACTCAACCCTCAGTGGCGAGCAGCGGTCTCGGGCTCAGCGGCACCCTATCGTGGCCTTCGGCCGCCACGGGCGACGTGGCGAACCTAGCCTCGCTTCTGGCTGCGGCACAGGCCTCGACGATCGGAGCTGCGGCGAGCGGATTGTCGGGTGCCACCGACATGCAGACCGCTCTGAGGAGCCGCGTTTCCGCGGTGTCGGACGTATCGGTCGACAAGGAGATGGCCAACGTCGTCGCGTTGCAGAACGCCTACAGCGCGAACGCCAAGGTGATCAGCACCGTGCAGACGATGTTCAGCGCGCTGCTGAGCGCGATCAACTAGACCGCGATCGACCGGCTCCCGAGGAAGACGAACCATGAGCGTCGGCGCCCTGAACAGCGGATTTCCTGGCATGCCGGGTCTTTCGGCCGCCCTGGACCGGTTGAATGCCCGGCAGAATGCGCTGCAGGGACAGCTGTCGAGCGGGGTCCGCGCGCCGGACTATGCCGGGTTGGGGCCGGACGCGGTGACGGCCCTGTCGCTGCAACCGCAGATCACGGCCGTCGCGGCGTGGCAGGCCAACATCACTGCCGAGCAGGGAGTGCAGCAGGTCACCACGACCGCGTTGACGCAGATCTCGACCATCGCGGGGTCGCTGCGGACGGCTCTGTCGGGGTTGACGTCACCATCCGCGGCAGCCGTCGGTGCGGTGGCCACCCAGGCGCGGGGCTGGCTCGATCAGCTCGGCAGCGTGCTCAACACCCAGGCAGCGGGGCGATACGTGTTCGCAGGAACCGCGTCCGACCAGCCGCCGGTACCTGGCGACGGAGCCCTGAGCGACAGCCCACTAGCTCAGGCGATCGCGGCACAGGTGGCCGTCGTAGGCACGGCGGGGGCTGCCGCGGTGGAGGGAGATACTGTGGCCCTGGCTGCGAGCAACCAGCAGGGCACGACGATCTTCTCGGCAGCCCTTTCCGTTCCGCCTGCCGACGCGGCCAAGCTTGGACGGACGCTTTCCGTGGGAGCGAACCAGACCATCCCTGCCGGCGTGGTCGTCACGGCCGGTGGAGCGGCAAGTGCCACGTCCACCGGCTCGGTGATACGCGATCTGGTGCGGGTGCTGGCTTCCGTCGCCGGCCTCGACCAGGCGGACAGCAGTTCCGCCGGCTTCGCGGATCTGGTGAAGAATCTCGGCGTCGACATGGGCAGCATCCAGGATGGCCTGATTGGCATGCAGTCGGCCGTCGGCATGACACAGCAGGAGCTGGACAGCCGGGGGGATGGCCTGTCATCCCTGGGGGATGCCCTGAACAGCCAGCTCGATACAGCCAAGGGCGTGGATCCCGCCGCGATATCGACTCAGCTGGTGGCGACGCAGACATCCCTCCAGGAGTCGTATTCCCTGATCGCGCAGATGAAGACGTTGTCGCTCGCATCATTCCTGTGAAGCGGCTCGTCTCGGAAGGGTATCAGAGAGCGGCGGCACCGTTCAGCGATCGTTAAGCAGGGCGCCGTCATAGTCATCCTCATGCCCGTGACATGCCCGTCACGGGGAGGATACGGCGCGGCTATGTCTCATCTGGTTCTGGAACTCCGTCAGGGCGATACGATGATCGTCAACGGCGCCACCATGCGGTTTCGCAACCGGTGCCGGGTCGAACTCGTGTCGCAGGCCCGATTCCTGTTCGGCAAGCAGGTCATGCAGCCGGAAGACGCCACCGGCCTGGAGCAGGAACTCTACCATGCGCTGCAGACCGCCTATGCCGGCGCGCCTGAGGAGCGGGAACATGCGGGACATCAGGCACGAACGCTGTTGACGCAGGTCGGGCAGAAAAGGACGGCCGACCGCACCGGGATTGACTTGGTGAGCAACGCCTTCGAGGCGGGGGATTTCTACAAGGCCCTGAAAGCTCTGAAAAACTACATGATTAAGGAAGAATCCTCGAATAGAACCGCGAATTCCGTGCATGTAGAGGGAGCGTTAACCTCTTCATGATGTGCTGTGAGGGTCACCACAAACCCTCGGAGCAACCATCGTGACGCTTTCCATCAACACCAACACGGCCTCGATGGCCGCGCTCGAATCGCTGTCGAAGACCACCAAGGCGCTGAACGACGTCCAGAACCAGGTTTCCACCGGCAAGAAGGTGGACTCCGCCGCCGACAACCCCGCCATCTACGCCATCGCGCAGTCGATGAACGGCAACATCGCCGGTCTGTCGGCGGTCTCCGACAGCCTTTCCCTCGGGGCGCAGGTGGTGAACACCGCCAGCAAGGCGTCGAGCGACATCATCTCGACCCTGCAAACCCTGCAGCAGTCGGTGACTCAGGCTGGCAACAACAGCATCGACACCGACACCATGAAGAAGCAGGTAGCGGACGCGATCAACGCGATCAACTCGTATGCCCGCAACTCCACCTTCAACGGTGTCAACCTGCTGACCTCCACCCAGGATACCGGGGGCACGGCCACGCTGAACCAGGCAACAATCGTCACGGGCGTTTCCGGCACCCAGATGACGATCGGGAACCAGGCGGTAGCGATCAACAACGCCAGCAACGCCGTCCTGACCAACGCTCTCGGCTTGAGCAACCTGACGGCAGGCGGGACGGCCACGGCCGCCAATCAGCAGGTGATTGGCACCGCCGGCGCCGGTCAGGACGTCAATGGCGTCAGCATCACGACAGGAAATGCCCTGCAGTCGACCGACTTCGCCAACAACTCCACCATCCAGCTCACCAACAAAGACGGCACCACCACCACGTTCGAGTTCGTGACCTCCGGCACGGCGACGACCACCGCCGACACCACGGGCCCGACCGCAAACCATACCGTGGCGGTGACCATCGACCCGACCTCGCAATCGGCCAACACCATCATGGGCAAGCTCGTCGACTCGATGAACGCCAACGGCTACACGGCCGCGTTGCAGACCGATGGATCGATCGATGTCGTCGGCAACGGCGTCAACGACGTAACTTCCAGCATCGGAAACGTCACCAAGGGTGCGAACCTGACCTCGAGCCAGGCGGTCGTGACGACCATCCAGTCGGCCATCAACAAGATGACCAGCATCAGCAGCACCCTCGGCGCCTCGACGCAGCAGATCACGGGCCTCCAGAGCTTCACCAGCGATCTCAGCGACGCCCTGACCACCGGTGTTGGCGCACTGACCGATGCCGATCTTTCCGCGGCGAGTGCCAAACTGACGTCGCTGCAGACGAAGCAGCAGTTGGCCATCCAGTCCCTGTCGATCGCCAACTCGCAGTCTCAGTCCATCATGTCGCTGTTCCGCGGCTGATCCTTCCGGCTCGGGACGAGAAGACCATCTCGTCCCGGGACGTATCTCGATCTCGATCACCGAGTCTCCCCCCTCGGCTGTATGAGCGGAGCCTGCCATGAGCTATGCGGTCAACCAGTATCGGCGTGCCGCCGGCACGACCTTGTCGCCCCGGGAGGCGGAGGCGGCGGCATTCGTGTTCGTCGACCGGCTGTTGCAGGGCGCCGAATCGGATGCCGCTCAGCGTATGCGCGCTCTCGGTCGTAACCACGAGTTGTGGTCGATGCTGATGAAGGACGTCGGGATGGACAACAACCGGCTTCCGCCCGTGCTGAAGCAGGATCTGCTCTTTCTCGGCGTATGGTCCATGCGCTACAGCATCGCCGCCATGGGTGACGATCGTGAACTGGGTCCGTTGCGGGCGATCAATCAGGACATGATCGCTGCCCTGCGGAGCGACCAGCGCGACGCAGTCCTTCATGCGCCGGCGTTGAAGTTGGCGGGCTGAACATCTACCTGGGGTCGTTCCGACCGGCAGGGACGGCCGTTTAACGTTTCCGTTGCCACTCACGTGCGCGCCCTCGAACCAAAATGCTGCGGGTTTCCGCCGGGTTCGAGGACCCTCGTCCTGACGGCTATCCAGCGGTATGGCGGGGAGCGGCAGCCATCTACCTTCGCTGCCTCGGGCGTGGTGATGCGTCGGAACGGGCTGCGGTCCCTGTTGATCGGCGCTCCATCGGCCCTTCCGGGCCTCGGCGTCGAACGAAGGGGGGAGCGGCGGACCCTCAATCGAGTTATCGGGAGTGGCGAGGACTGGTCTCAGCCAAGCGGCCCGGTGTCTGCGGTCCCGTAGGAGCCATCGCGCATGGCAGTCGATCGTCTGGTTGGGTGGTGGTGGCCCTGTTCCCTGCCACCTCTCCGGCCGGAACCCTCTTGTCGCGGGGTTGCGGGGATGGCTAAGACCGCAGGAGATCAGCCCAGCGGTTGCGTCCATGACGATGAGCGACTTCGCCTCCCTCCATGTCGGCGACCCGGCCCCGTGGTTTCGCCAGCGTTGCACGACCCCACAGGGTCAATACAGCTTCGATATGGTCGCGGGGCGCTACGTGCTGATGTTCCTGTTTCGCTCCGGCGCGGATCCTCGGACGGAAGCTGCGCTGAACGCGGTGCGCCGGCATCGCGCGCTGTTCGACGGGCAGCATCTGACCTTCTTCGGCGTCAGCGCCGATGCCGGCGACGAGATGAGACTCCAGCCGGAGCAGCCTGGCATCCGGTTCCTGTGGGACGGCGATGGGCTCGTCGGGCGGCTGTATGGCAGCCGCGGCCTTTCCGCGTCGGCCCCTGCGGATACCGGTCTCTGGTACCTGATCGATCCCATGTTGCGAGTGAGGGGGGTCTATCAGGATGTCCCGGGCCTGGCCGACAAGCTGCTCTCGGCGGTAGAACAGTTGCCGCCGCTGGATGATCCCGATCTGCCCATTCCGGCCCTGATGCTCCCGGACGTGTTCGAACCTGAGTTCTCTCAGCGGCTGATCCGTTACTACGAGGCTTCCAGCAGCGTCCCGTCCGGCATCTATACGGAAGATCCGACGGGCACCTCGCGCGCCGTTCTGGACAATAGCTTCAAGCGGCGGCGCGATTGCGTCCTGCGTGATCGTGCGCTGGTGCAGCAGGTGCAGGCGCGGATCATCCGGCGGGTGGTGCCCGAGATCCGCAAGGTGTTCCAGTTCGAGGCCACCCAGCTCGATCGGCTGATCCTGGCCAGCTATGACGCCTCCGACCGCGGTTGTTTCGGGCCGCATCGGGACAACACGGTCAAGGCGACGGAACATCGCCGCTTCGCCGTGTCCATCAACCTCAACCAGGAGTTCGAGGGCGGCGAGCTGATGTTCCCGGAGTTCGGCCGGCGGACCTTTCGACCCCCGGCCGGCGGTGCGATTGTGTTCTCCTGCGGTCTGATGCACGCCGTGACCCCGGTCACTGCCGGTCGTCGGCTGGCATGCCTACCATTCGTCTACGACGATGCCGCCGCGAAGCTGAAGCAGGCCAACAAGAAAGACGTCGCCGACGCGGCAGGGACAAACACCGCCGCGTGATCGGCCGCCAGGTCGTTCAGGCTCCGATGATCCCGCGATTCATTTCCGCTGAACCTCTTCTGCCGGCATGCCAAGCATGGGCTGGTGTGTCTTGACGAGGCCGCCGCTGCGGGCAGTCCGGCAAAATATCGCCCCTCTTCCTTGTCGCTCTACCAGCTCGGTGGCCAGCGGTTCGCGCCTCAAGATGGCGGGTGTCGATCCGCGTCCGGTCCTATCGAAGACCACCACGCTGGCCGCCCCGACCCATCGCGGCCTCTCCTTTGACGGACCAGATGAAGGCTGCTGACCGGGCCGGCATCCACCTTTCTCCCCGCGATCTTGCACCCTCCTCCACCGGGCGGTCGAGGATGGAGGTCGGCTCCCAGGATGTCGCTCGCTCTGCAACTGCACATCGGGACCCGGTCCGATGGCGTTCTGCGCAAACGCCGTTCATCGATGGCAGACATCAGGCGGTGCCACAACGTCGCGTGACGGGGCTGCCTGGTCGATTGCCCGGGGTGGACTGACCATCCTCAGCTTCCTCCGCACGCCTTTCCCGCCGGCCCGGCCACGAGGCGGTTCGCCGAGACTTCAACCGATCTGCGTTCCGGGCGTCGTCCAGCCGGCGTCCAGCAAGACGGCGTGCTGGATCAGCAGGGCCGTCTTCATGTCCTGGATCCGTCCATCCCCGACCATGGCCATCGCCTCGTGCAGCGTAAGTTCCACGGTCTCGATATGCTCTCCTTCCTCCGCAAGACCGCCGCCGGCACCGAGCCGCTCGGTGCAGTCGGCCAGGAACAGGTGGATCGCCTCGCTGCTCACCCCGGGGCTGGGATACAGGGTGAACAGCCGCCGGAGACGGTCGATCCGCCAGCCGGTCTCTTCTTCCGCCTCGCGGCGGGCGCTGCGCTCGGCTTCCTCGGCCTGATCCGCGAGCGACAGCCCGGCGACGCCTTCCAGATTGCCCGCGCAGGCTTCCAGCAGCATCGCCGGTTCCTTGCGCCACAGCACCGGCACCCGCAGCTGGCGGGTCAGCACCACCCTGCCGTCGTCGCTGCGCCTCAGCAGCACGGCCACGCTGTCCGGCGGCGTCACCACTTCCCGCTTCAGCGTCTGGTCCGTGTCGTGTCCTGCTGCGGCGACCTCGATCCGCCGCAGGGCGACATGGCCGTCCCAGAGACAGGCGTCATCAACGATGGTGGCGGTCATCGGCAGGGCTCCCGTGGCATCCCGGCCCGACGCGGCCGGGGACTTGAGGCTTCAGCGGCGCAGCCCCACCTGATGTTCCGATTGCCGTCCGCTGGATATCGCCTCCTGAGGGGTATCCGATAGCGTGCGGACACGACCCGGTCGCCTCCTTGAAAGGGACATGGAATGGAAATCGAGAAGTTCACCGAGCGGTCGCGCGGCTTCCTGCAGGCTGCCCAGACGATCGCGCTGCGGGAATTCCACCAGCAGCTGACGCCCCAGCACCTGCTCAAGGCTTTGCTGGATGACGAGGAAGGAGCGGCCGCCGGCCTGATCCGCGCGGCCGGGGGCGATCCGGCCCGCGCCCGGCAGGCCAACGAGGCCGAGATCGCCCGGCTCCCCAGGGTGCAGGGCGGGGGCGCCGGCCATCCGCAGGCGACACCGGAGCTGGTGCGGCTGCTGGATGCTGCCCAGAGCGAGGCGCAGCGCGCGGGCGACAGCTTCGTGGCGCAGGATCGCCTGCTGGTGGCGATCGCCGGCTCCGATACCCCGGCCGGGCGGGCCCTGCAGTCTGCCGGCGCGTCGCGTCAGGCGCTGGAAAAGGCCGTCACGGAGCTCCGCAAGGGCCGCAAGGTCACCGGCGAGAACGCCGAGGCGGGTTTCGACGCGCTGAAGAAATACGCCCGCGACGTCACCGCCGTGGCGCGGGAAGGCAAGCTCGACCCGGTGATCGGCCGGGACGAGGAGATCCGCCGTGCCATCCAGGTACTTGCCCGCCGCACCAAGAACAATCCGGTGTTGATCGGCGAGCCCGGCGTCGGCAAGACCGCGATCGTCGAGGGGCTGGCGTTGCGCATCGTCAATGGCGACGTGCCCGAGGCACTCAAGAACAAGCGGCTGCTTTCGCTCGATCTGGGCGCCCTGGTCGCCGGTGCCAAGTTCCGCGGCGAGTTCGAGGAGCGTCTCAAGGCTGTGCTGAAGGAGGTCGAGACGGCTGCCGGCGAGGTCGTGCTGTTCATCGACGAGATGCACACGCTGGTGGGAGCCGGCCGGGCCGACGGGGCCATGGACGCGTCCAACCTGATCAAGCCGGAGCTGGCGCGCGGCACCTTGCACTGCATCGGCGCCACCACCCTGGACGAGTACCGCAAGTATATCGAGAAGGATGCCGCACTGGCCCGGCGTTTCCAGCCGGTGTTCGTGGGCGAGCCGAGCGTTGCCGACACCATCTCCATCCTGCGCGGGATCAAGGAGAAGTACGAGCTGCATCACGGGGTGCGCATCACCGACGGTGCCCTGGTGGCGGCGGCGACGCTCAGCAACCGCTACATCACCGACCGCTTCCTGCCCGACAAGGCGATCGACCTCGTGGACGAGGCGGCGTCGCGGTTGCGCATGCAGGTGGACAGCAAGCCGGAAGCGCTCGACGAGCTCGATCGCCGGCTGATCCAGCTCAAGATCGAACGCGAGGCCCTGCGGCGCGAGGACGACTCCGCCAGCCGCGACCGCTTGTCGCGCCTGGAAGGCGAGGTCGCCGATCTCCAGGAACGGTCGGATAGCCTGACGGCGACCTGGAAGGCCGAGAAGGAGCGGGTGACAGATACACAGAAGCTCAAGGAGCGGCTGGATCACGCGCGTTCGGAGGTCGAGGTGGCGCAGCGCCGCGGCGATCTGCAGCGGGCGTCGGAGCTGATGTACGGGGTGATCCCGGCCCTGGAAAGCGAGATCGCCTTGAAGCAGGAGGCTTCCGACGACGGTTCGCAGCTGGTCAGCGAAGCCGTCACCGAGGAAGCGGTGGCGTCGGTGGTGTCGCGCTGGACCGGGGTGCCGGTGGACCGGATGCTGGAAGGCGAGCGTGCCAAGCTGCTGCGGATGGAGGACAAGCTGCGCGACCGGGTGGTCGGTCAGGAGGACGCGCTGGTGGCGGTGTCCAACGCCGTGCGCCGCGCGCGCGCCGGCCTACAGGATCCGAACCGGCCGATCGGCTCGTTCCTGTTCCTGGGGCCGACCGGGGTGGGCAAGACCGAGCTGACCAAGGCGCTGGCGGAGTTCCTGTTCGACGACGAGAAGGCCCTGCTGCGGATCGACATGAGCGAGTTCATGGAGAAGCACGCCGTCAGCCGGCTGATCGGCGCGCCTCCAGGCTACGTCGGCTACGACGAGGGCGGGGTGCTGACCGAGGCGGTGCGGCGGCGGCCTTACCAGGTGATCCTGTTCGACGAGGTGGAAAAGGCGCACGAGGACATCTTCAACGTGCTGCTGCAGGTGCTCGATGACGGGCGTCTGACCGACGGGCAGGGCCGGACGGTGGATTTCCGCAACACCATCATCGTGCTGACCAGCAACCTCGGCTCCGATCTGCTGGCGCAGCAGCCCGACGGGGAAAGCACGGCACTGGTGCAGGCTCAGGTGATGCGGGTGGTCCGCGATCATTTCAGGCCCGAATTCCTCAACCGGTTGGACGAGGTGATCCTGTTCTCGCGGCTGCAGCGGACGGACATGGCTCGGATCGTGGACATCCAGCTGGGCCGGCTGCGGAGCCTGCTGGCGGACCGCAAGATCAGGCTGGAGCTCGACGCGACCGCCCGGGACTGGCTGGCAAACGAAGGCTACGACCCGATCTATGGTGCCAGGCCGTTGAAGCGGGTGATCCAGCGCGAGCTCCAGAATCCCATGGCGAGCCGCATCCTGGAGGGCGGCATCCATGATGGTGATGTGGTGCATGTCGGAGCAGGCGTGGATGGCCTGACCTTCAACGGTGTGCCGGCAGAAGCCGCGTGATCGACCGGGGGCGACGGCAGCAAGCTATGCAGAAATCGCATAACTGAATGCCGTTGCCTCCCGATCTCGAAGATCGGGCGGTCGTGACCTGAAAAGCCGCTCTGGCGCTGGATTTTGAAGGCGTTGATCGCGTCGTCGTCATCTCGTTGACACCGATCGGTCATCACCGTAAAAGCCGCTCCACCGACGGGGCACACCCCATCCGG